>NZ_JBRFIN010000001.1:0-100409 GCF_052932325.1 Xanthobacter sp. ZOL 2024 | reverse complement strand
TATCCTGACAGTCCAGCCCCAATCTGAAATTTTTCCGCAGTGAAGATGAGGCTGATCATGCTGCCATCTCCTCTGCCTGGGGCTGCTGGGCGTGCATCCAGTCGGCTGCCTGCTGCGCCTTGCTCGCTGTGGTGAAGATGGCCTTAGGATCGTCCTTCAGGACCTTTAGCCACGAGGCGACATAGGCGGCGTGGTCGGGGCGCGGATGGTGGGCGACGCCAAGGTCAGCGAGGACGAGCCCGCTGAGAATTTCCACGCAGCATTCTTCGACGGCATAGGCGGCCGAACCGAAGCGCCCGGAAAGATCGCGGTCGAGCCTGTGCTTGGAGCCGCTGGCGTGCCCACATTCATGGAGCCACACCCCATAAAACGATGCGGCGTCGCGGAAGGAGGAGAACGGTGGCATGAACACGGTGTCGGCTGACGGGCGGTAGTAGGCTTCCGACCCACCGAACTCAGTCTTGACGCCCAGGTTCGCGATGAACGCTTCGGCATGGGCGAGACGTTCAGCCTCGGGCAGCATGGGCGTATCCGGGCGCTCGTAGCCGTCAACCTGCGCGATGTTGAAGACGGAAAATGCGCGGGCGAACATACGGCGATGGTCGTCATCGTCGTCTTCTTTGTCGGCCTGCCGGGAAGCCTGAATCTCCCGCCACAACACGACAGTGGTGGAACGCTCTCCCTCCCGCACCTGCGCACCGGCATCCTGCCATTGCTTGTAGGTGCCCCACAGGCCATCGCCATATCCGGCGGCAAAGCCCGCTGCCCAGAGGGCCAGCGTATTAATCCCGCGATAGCGCTTGCCAGAGGAGAGGTTGGTCGGGCGCGCGATGCTGGACCCGTTATGGAACCAGGGCGCACGCCATTCGCCGGCGCCTTGCTCGATCGCGGCGATGATCTCTGCGGTGACGCGGGAATAGACGTCGGCGCGCTGGACGGATGACGAGGTATTCCTCATTGTGGAATCTCCGTGGCCGGCGGCGCGAGCCTCTCTCGCCCCTTCAACCGACCGCCCGACTCCGGCAGTCCTCTTCCTCTCCTGCCGCCCGTTCGGGCGGCTGTTCCTGATTTTTTCTCTTGTCATGATTGTTGCTCCTTCTCCGCCGGGGCCTGTCCCGGCGTCGGAGCAGCGGATTGCGATGTCTCAGGCGCGGCCGCGCACTCGCAGAGCCGAAGCGCGAGCGGAGGACGGCGTCAGCCGTTGCGCGGATGCGTCGGGCATCGCGCGCTCCGAGCACGCCGGGCGGGCCACCGGCGAATGAGCACCCAGCTCCCCTCAGGAGCCGGGCGCGGATTGGTCCTTGTCGATGCTGTCGAGGACCGTCTTCGCCCGCTCGAGATCCTGCTGAAGGATGCGCCGTTGAAGCGTAGACAGCCGCTTCTCCTTCAACAGGTCTGCGGCTTCCTGGGCGGAACGTGCCCATACTGGCCGGTGCCTCGCGGTGATGCAGGCATTTGGACAAAGAGTCGGCTGGCAAAGCGCGGTCAGCGGGCCTTTGGCTCCGGTGGCCTGCTTCAAACAGGCGGCCGTACCGGGATCGAAGAAGCAATCGGCCAGCACGCCGACATGCAATGTTCGCGCGAGGCTCGCGAGCATGGTGCGCAGCCGGGCCCGATCGGCGATCATGGCCGGAAGCGGGCCTAGATCATCCGATATGCTGTCGAGCGTCTTTGCGATACGTGCCGCCGCAGGCCCCGACAGCTTGGCCCCGGCCTGTCGTTCGTCGAAATAGACCAACAGGTCATCGAGCTGGCCGAGACTCCGCTGGTTCTCGACTTCGGCCCGAAAGCCGGATCGGCTGGAGCCGGCATATCCCTCGAACGCCGCGACTGACGCATGCTTGTACTGGATCATGCCGGCGATGGTGCCGAACGGACGGTTGGCGATGTGCCACGCGATCGTGCGTCTGAACTGCCGCGTCGTGATGCGCCATGGCTGTCCACTTGGCCCGTCAGGGATCGCTGGCGCGTCAGACGTGCCGAACAGGTCGTTGAGGTGGTCCCGGAAGAGGTTGAGCTGGCGAACTACCTCAGCCGAGAGGTGATCCTTGCAGACCGATTTGGCCGCGAGCACTGGCCAGAGCGTCGTCAGCCCACGCGCTGATGTTGCCCGAAGGGATAAGCGTTCCAGAACATCGACAGCTTTAGCGACAGGTTCGATGGTGACCCACTCGGCAGGCTCACCTCGGGCGGACTTGCCCTTATAAGCGACGGATCGCACGCGATGGCGCATGATCATGCCGTCTTCGCTGCGCGCCAGCGAAAGACATCCATGCTGCATCGCCTGGACTTCGCAGTCCCGCATGCCGGTCAGATAGGCGCACAGGATGTAGGCCGCCGACTGCAGCATGCGCTCTTCCGCAGCGAGGGTCTTGGTGTCGAAGCGGGGTCGCCACGGCTTGCCGGTCTCAGGCAGAATGGCGATCGGCGTATCCATCCCTCCAGCTTCCACGCCGAGTTCGCGTAGAGCGGCATCGATGAGATCGGGCGCACCACTTGCGAGTTGAACATGCATTCGCTTCTCGGCGCGGGCGTCGATGCCGATATGCAGATGAAGCAGGTGGGCGTTGACAGGTGGCGACACGTCTCCTGTCTCGGGATGCCGGAGCAATATGCCGTTATGGGCGGTACCCCAGATTGGCACCCCGCGACCTTCATTGCGAAGCCGCCTGAAATAATCCTCAAGCCGCTTGCGCTGCTCGCGCCGTCGGCCATGACGGTCGAGGGGGCTGTCCTGCTCGACAAGCATGGCGCGATGCGCTTCGAGACGATCCATCTCCTCGCGGGCCGCGAAGATATCGGCAGCAAACTCGGTGACATATCGGATCGACCAGGCCAGCAGCGGCGATATGATCGCCTCAGGAATGCGCGGCGTCCGGTTCTCGGGAGCATGACGATAACCCGCGACGCGCGCAGGTGCGCGTCCTGCCCACGGTTGGAATGCCAGGCCGCCAGAGGGAAGATAGTCCCGCAACACATGGAGGTCGAATGGGATCTCCAGCAAGTGAGCGACGATGATCGGGCGACGGGCACGATCATCCCTGAGATGGCGGGCATATCGGTCCAGAAGGGACTGGTCGACCCGGTGTAGATCGACAACGCCAAGTTCATCGCGCACGAAATCGAAGAAGCGCCGCGCGCGGTTGAATATCTGCCGGACACTTCCGGGAGGAAGGATCTTGCGGTGACCTGGCAGGTCGACGTTGAGGCGGGCGTAGAGGAACTCGCGCAATGCGTCGCGGACACACGCGTCCTCGACCGACGTGAAATGCACGGTGACGTGACAGCGGCGGGCGTTCTCACGAAACACGGCCGGCCCAAGATCCCAGCTTGGATCGCCGTAGCGAGAGAGGGAATCCCGATCAAAGCCAGGCTTCAACGGAGCGGTTGCAAGAACCGGGCGCTGATCGAGTTGCAGGGAGTTGGAAGCTGCTGGCGACAATCCCTTCATTGCCGGGCCTCCGGTGGCAGATAGAGCGCATGCACTTCCGCCTCACGGCGGGCTGCGGCAACCATGCTCTCGGGAAATGCCGGCAGAACCTGCCCGGCAATGCGAGCATGGGCGCGGCCAAACTTCATGGCCCAGTCTGAGGCGGACAGACTGGCCCGTTGCTCCTCGATAAACTGCTGGAACGCTATGATCGCTGGCAGCTTACGCGCGGTGATGACCGCATTGCGGCACTCCAGACAGCCCCAGAACGGCTGCGGGCACGGCGTTCCCGGCGCCCCGAAGGGGCTACGGTCAAAACCGGAGCATGCCGCCAGCCAAACGTCCTGCTCGCCACGCAGGATACCGTCGCGTTCCTCATGCTCCTCAGGCGCTGCATCGCATTGCCGCCAGGACACTTCATCGGCAGGTGCCAGAATAATCGGGGTGGCCATTGCGGCAACTTCCGAAAACGTGTCGGCAATGGTGGCTTCGTGCAGCGGCCGCAGCGAGGGGATATCCGCGTAGTGGCGAGCGGCGATCTCCGGCGTATGCCCGATGGCGAAGCGGGTCATATGCCCCTCGGTCTTCAGATACCAAAGCGCCTTGTGGGTCTTGCGCAGCCTGGAGAGAACGAGACGAAGAGGTTCACCATTGTCATCGACGATGCCATGGCCTGCGGTCCATCGGTCGACGAGCTCATGTGGATGCTCGATACCCGCCCGGAGCTGCGTAGGCCCGGTATAGTAATAAAGCCAAAGGTTATCACTCGGGACAAACTGCCTGGTGAAGGCCGTGGCCTCGATCAGCTTACGGATCAGACCGCCCGGTGTTCCGATCCCGCCGTCACGAACGCGAATGCGTTTGTGCTCAGCGCCGCGGGCACGGCGCTTCACATAGGAGATCTCGATCGTGCCGGGTCCGGGGTTCTGAAGGCAGTTGATCGTCAAGGCTTTGCAGCACTCGATCTCAAGGCCGGTCTCCAGTGACAGGAAGGTCAGTAGAGGCGGAATATCCATTGCGCACAGATGGAAACGTGCGTGCAGATCCTCGGACAGGTTGGAAACCGGCAGACCGCGACGCAGCCTCATGAAATAGAGGCTCTTGAAGGCGCGATCCCCACTGCTGAGCCTGCCGGAGGCGATGATCCGGGCATTGGCCTCATCGGTCACTCTGCGAAGGTTGGGATAGTTGTCGTCTTCATCGAGCGGCTTCCCGATCCGCCGGAATATCCTGGCGATATCGCGGCGGGCAGCGTCCCGAAGTTGCCGCGCGACAAACGGGCTATAGGCATCCCGCGGTCGGGATCGTCCGGCCGATTGTGCGCTGGTGTAGCTCAACCGGTAACGGACCCCTTCAACCAGAAGGCCAGGTTGGTCGGCATCGATCGAGCGCAGAGCGAGGATGGCTTTGGCGAGAACGGTGTGCCGGTGGATCGGGGTCATCCCGCCAGCTTCGAGGAAATGCTCATACCCATCGAGATCGTCAGCACGCAGATCGGCGGGCGTCTTTGCCGTGGAGTGCTCACGCAGATATGCGAAAAACCGAAGGTACGCAGCGAGATGCTGCTTGATGGTGCTCCGCGCGCCGAGCGATCCGCCAAGCTCGGACTGCCGCCGGAGGGCACCTGCAAACGCGACAGCGATGGCTCGCGGACGCTCGCTGACAAGATCAACCTCGACGGTTCCGCCATAGCGCGCCTCGATGTTGAAGCGCAGACCGAGCACCGGATCGCCTGCGTGCGGGGGAACAGCGCCATCGGCGCGCGCAAAGCGCACCGCGGTTCCTTTGCGCGGACGCCCCCTCATAACGAGGCCTCCGAGGGGAGCAGCCCCAGGAGTTCCTCGACGGCCGCATCGACGGTATCGGCGCGCGTCGCAATGTGGTCGAGGTAAATATAGGTCGTTGTCAGGCTGGCATGGCCGAGAAGCCGTTGCACCTGCTGGAGAGGATCGCCAAGAACTTGCCGATATCCCTCCATCGGCCCGGCAGGCAAGGTAGCATCGCGGAGGCGGTGCTGGATAAGCATCGCCAGCATGTGAACGGCGAAGGTGTGGCGGAGCTGGTGCGGGCTGATGTTGATATCGAACCCGAAGGATCTGCACCGGCTGGAGGCACGGGCAAAAGCGACTTCCCAGGAGTTCGGCTGCACCGGCAAGCCGATCTCCGAAAGCCATAATATCGCCGGTTCGCTCGGTGTGCCGTCGCTGTCGCAGACAATGAACCGACCGCGTTCCTCCGGGTCGAGCAGGTCGAGTGCCACATCGCCGCCATCAATCAGCCGCAGCCGGGTAGCATGCTGATCCCGATGAACGAAGATCGGTCGGTCGATCGACCGCCACGCCGAGCGCTGCCGGAACTTCCCGACGGCATGAGCACGTTCGACATCGACATAGGCGCGCACCTGTTCGAGCAGTCGAGCGGGAACGAGGATCTGGCGACCGCGATCACCCTTGGTCTGTGCATCCGGCAGGTCCAGCCAGACCTGACGGCCCGAATGCTGATCGGCGAAAACGAGATCGGAGGCGAAGAGAGATGATGCTTCTTCCAGCCGAAGCCCTGTGGTTACGAGGAGATCGGCGAAGAGCGCATTGCGGATACCGTTGCGATCTCGGGCGCCGGGGCGTGTGCTGCCGTCAGGCAAAAGCGCCTTCAGGCCGACATCCCGAAAGCGCCGATAGTCTTCGAGCGTGACGAAACTGACGTCCGCTCGACGCGCGGCAGGTTCATAGGCATCGTTCCGCGCTGCCACCTGCGACCGGCGCCCGGTGTACCCCTGCCTCCAGACCGAGCGATGCGTGAAGGGGGCTTCCGCAATCAGTCCTTCCTGCACACCCCAGCGATATAGCCGATCGAGACAGGCAACGGCGCGATTCCAGGACGCAGCGGAAATGCGTTGTCCCGCGTCGGCGCGGCGGCGGACGCGATGATAGGCAAGGACATCATGCCGGTCGGCTTGCCATATCGTCTTGGCGCGGGCCTCCGAAAGAAAACGAGCCCAGACGAGAACATCGTAGCCATAGGCGCGAAGGGAATGACGGGAGCGAACGCCGTTGAGAGGAAGGTCGCGGAAAAAACGATCCAGATCAGGATCGTATAGCACCCCGTCCCGGAGGATCATCGGGACATGGGTATCAAGACCCTCCGCCGATCTGCGCTCCTGAATCGTAATGCTCGAAGCTGCGATTACACTGTCCACAAGTTGTTCAACCTTCCCCCGGACCCCCATCCGGGGAGTCCAGCATCAACGAAGGAGTTCAACTTGCCCGGCGCTATCCAGGCCGGCCTCCGCCAGCTATGTGGGAGCGCTGCGGCCGGCCTGGATAACGCCTCCGTCAGTCCTGTTGCATCGACTTCAGAATGACACTGGCAATCGGTGCAGACTGTCAAGATAAGGCGATCAGTTCTTCGCGGGCGCGTTCGCTCCGATCCTTCGCATAGCGGCTGAGGTCGCGGTTCACGCGATGCGATGCCGAAGTCCAGTGGGTTGCCTCATGGCTGAGGACAGCGACGTAGCTCGCCGCGTCCTGGAACGTCTGGAACGGCGGCATCTGGATATGATCGCTGCCCGGGGAATAGTAGGCGCAATCGCCGCCATGGCGAATGACAGCGCCGGTATTGGCGAAGAAGCGGTCAGCCTCTTCGATCCGCTCGATCGGATCGCGGACGGGCTTCGCTTTCTCGTAGTAGCGCTCCGGCAATCCGTCGATCTGCGCGACATTGAAGGCGGTATAGGCCTTCAGGAACGGGATCTCGCGCTCGATCTCGCCGCCATGGCCGTCCGCTTCCGCCTTGGTAAAGCGGCTGGCGAAGACGACCAGCGAGCCGGTCTCGCCTTTGCGCACCGCGCCGCCGAGCTCGATCGCCTGCTTGAAAGTCATCCAGACCGGCGAGACATAGCCCCGCGCCATGGCTTCCGACCACAGCAGCAGCACGTTCATGCCGGAGTACGGCAATCCATTGTGTCGCAGCGGCCGTGTCACCCGACCGATCGCGTTCCCCGAACGCCAGGGCTGCATCCAGGGCCTCACGCCCTTCTCCAGATCGGCGACGATCTTCTCCGTGATCCGCGCATAGATGTCGACACGCGGCTTTTCTTGTTTCCTGCTCATGCTCAAACCTCCGGTCAGGAGGTCGCGCCCATCGCTACCCCGTCACGGAGGTCCGCAGGCCGGGGCATCTCCGGTTCGCGCATCCGCAGGACCGGAACGAAGTGGAGGACGGCGAAGCCGTTGCGCGGGACGGCTGCCCCGGCAGGACCGCCAACCGGGACGGGGCCGCGAGCGCCGGCCGCCGGCCCTTTTCCTCTTCATCCTTCATGGCGCATGACAAAAGGCCGACCCCGCGAGGGGCCGGCCTGTGTGGAAATGGGCGGGACCGAAGTCAGTCCCTGGAGGCTCAGCCGAGAGCCGCCATCTGAAGCTCGGCCGCCTTTCGATCGAGGCTCTGGCCCGGATTGTCCACCGGGCGCTCGAAGGGCTTCCAGCGCTCCCCGACGATGTGCTCGTAGGCGGTGACGGCGCCCTCGGCCGCCATCCTGAGCGCATGGGCCTGAACGCCCATGTCGGCTGCGAACTCACGCTTGCGCTGGGCGCCGCTGTCAAAGCCGACCGGACCGTCGAGGTCTTCGTCGCGCAGGTCGTTCGCCGCTTTGGCGGTCGCATCGCGGGCTTCCGTCACGGCCTTGCTGTAGAACTGGCCGGCTCCGTGGGCCGAGCCGACATAGGCTCCGACGATGCGCTGCAGGTGGATCTGCATCGCCCGGTCGCCGAGCCCTTCCTTGAGGCCATCGGCGCTCTCGACGATCAGGCGCTCGTGCTGGTCGCGGATGCCGTCGCTGTCGAGGACGGGCAGGCCGAAGCTTTCGGCGATGAGGGTCATCTGCGTGCTGTCGGGGCAGGCGAGCCGGACCATTTCGAGGGTGGTGCCCTTGCGAAGCTGGACGACGCGGGCGGATGAGCGGGGAGACTGGGCGGCCTTGGCCATGATGTGATCCTTTCCGGTTTCGTATCCCGAGGCCTGGCCGGCGCTCGCCGGCGTCCCCTCGGGTGCGGTCGAAAGGAACCGGCGGCCGCCGGGCGCTTCAGGGTCCGGCCTGTGCCAGGCGAGCGGACCGGGTTTGCGGACCAGCAGGGCGTCAGCCCTCGCGCAGAACGCGGGCCCGGTCTGACGAGATCGGCACAGGCCGGCCGCCACGCGGCGCGGAACGCGGCCTTGAAGCGCACGGCAGACGGTTCAGACCGCAGCCAACCCGAGGAGATGCCGGTGAGCGCGTTTCAGGTGAACCGAGGCAACCGGAAAGGAGGCACCGGCCTCCCGCGACCATGCCCTGCTCTCCCTCCCTGTCGCCTGCCAGGCTCCACTTGAGAAACCAGGCCCGCAGTCCCTGAACAGCTCAGGCTGCACGACACAAGTCGAGGCCATGCCGGTCTCGAAAAGCAGCTATTGCCTCATCCTGCCGCGCCAGCTTGCGCGACAGGGCGTCGATCTCGTGCTGACGCTCGGCCGTGACCGCGGCAAGGTTCGACCGGTAGCGTTCGAGGAACGCTGCCGGATCGGGCGGCCGGCCACGATGAAAGGCTTTGCGCTTCGGCTGCAATTGCGGGATCAGCGCCGTCATGCGGCGCGTGATCTGGCGCTCGATCATGCTGAGCTGATGTTGCGTCTGGCGACGCGCCTCCTCCATGCGGAAGAGGCGGGTGCGGGGATCGAGCGCGGACATCACGAGGCCCTCTTGCCGTGGATGCCGGGAAAGCTCGACGCACCTTCACATTCGGCATGTCGCTCGGGATCGATGACAAAGCCGAAGCGGCCCATCCGGTATTCGGACGAAGGGATCAGGAAACGCCGACGCTCGACGTCATGTCCATGGCGGCCGCCCTGGGTGGCAATCACCTCGGTGAAGCCGGGATGCTGATCGGACAGGATTGCCGACTGCACCAGCCAGTCATCGGCATGTTCTGCGAGGAAGGCGCGCTCGTCCTTGGTGCGGGATTCACCCGGCTGAAGGACTATGCCGGTGATGGCCTCCCACTGGTCGGGCCAACTGTCCTTCATGGTGGATTCCGCGCAGCGCCGCTCGAAGCTGGTGAAGAGGTGCGGATAGGTGATCGCGACGATCGCCCAGCACTCATCTTCCTCGTACCAACCGCGATTGGCGCGCAGCGACGGATGAACCTTGCAGTTGCGCTCAGCCGACAGATGGAAGCCGCCATGGCCTGCCGTCGAGTGGCAGGTAATGCCCTCGGCATAGACGGTCACGCCCTGCGAGGATCCCCACGGCGTATAGGCTGTGGAGTGGATCTCGCGCCGACCGAGCGCCTTCCTTTCGCGCTGATGTTCTGCGTTTTCCAGCACCCTGGCGCGGAAGGCGGCTTCATCGGCGAGCGCGCCGGAATGACCGTAGAAATCACCGCGCTTCCACTCGGAGATCGGCCTGCCGATAAGCCAGGCCGTCACGAGGTAATGAGTGCCGTCGCGGCCCGACGCCATGGCAAAGGCGGTGTCGGCCACACGAGCGGCGAACATTCCATCGGCGGTGTGCCCGAACTCCACCTCCGGAAACCCGGAAGTGGAGACTGATGTTGCTGTGGTCGGGGAGTTCGCCATCACGCTGCCCTCCCCTCGACACTGTCTGCCGCGACTTCATCGGCCGACACGGTTTCCGTGACGGCGCGCGGATAGCCATGGCGGGATAGCCATTCCTCGGCCTGCTGCCGGCTCACCGCGAGATGCACGAGTTCGGCACCGTCGCCGGCGCGGTCGAATATCCGTACCGCGCCGATAGCAGGGCGCTCCAGCACCGTGAAGCGCAGGTTCGTATTGACCGAGAAGCTGCGATGCACACGAATGACGATCACGCCATTCGCGCCATGATCGCCCTCATGCAGGGTGAAGCTGGCAGGCATGGTAAACTGCCCGGTGACGCGCTCACCCTGCTTGGAGATCAGGCGACCGGTGCTGTTGTTGCCCTTCCACGCGGACAGCTTTACGCAATGACTGTCAATCGGCGTGGAAACCTGACCCCATATCGGCGCCGAATATTGACCCCGGGCTGGGGCATTGACCCCACTGTCGCGGAGCGTTGGTGTGGCGCAGCGGCAGTGGGGTCAATGGTCGATGCGGTCAGGCGCGGTTCTTGAAGCGCCAGCTCTCGTTTCCGGTCTCGACGATGTCGCAGTGGTGGGTGAGGCGATCGAGGAGCGCCGTGGTCATCTTGGGGTCGTTGAAGACGCTCGGCCACTCGCCGAAGGCGAGGTTCGTGGTGACGATGACCGAGGTCTGCTCGTAGAGCCGGCTGACGAGGTGGAACAGGAGCTGGCCGCCGGACTGAGCGAAGGGCAGGTAGCCGAGCTCGTCGAGGACGATGAAGTCCTTGCGGGAGAGATAATCGGCCATGCGGCCCTGGCGGCCGGATCGAGCCTCGGCTTCCAGCTTGTTGACGAGGTCGACCACGTTGAAGAAGCGGCCGCGGGCACCCGAGCGGATGCAGGCCCGGGCAATGGCGATGGCCAGATGGGTCTTGCCGGTTCCGGTGCCGCCGATCAGCACCACGTTGCGCTGGTGGGCGAGGAAGTTGCCGCCGGCGAGGTCGCGCACCAGAGTCTCGTTGATAGGGGTGTCGTCGAACACGAAGTCGTCGATGTCCTTGGCCAGGGGCAGCTTTGCGATGGTGATCTGGTACTTGATGGAGCGGGCCTGCTTCTCGGAGATCTCCGCTGACAAAAGGTCTCCGACGATGCGTTGCGGCTCGTGCTGGCGCTTGACGGCGGTGGCGATGATCTCGTCGTAGGCGGCCTTCATGCCATAGAGCTTGAGCTCGCCCATGGCCTCGAGGATCTGGGAACGCTCCATCATGGGGATCTCCTGAGCAGGTCGTATCGTGAGCAGTCGGCGCTCGGGGTGTGGCGGAGGCGCAAGGCGTCGGGCGTGATGATGGTGACGGGGGCTGCAGGCTCACGGCGCCGGGCGAGGATGTTGAGGATCACGTCGGCCGAGTGGACGCCCTGGTGCAGGGCTTCGGCGCACGCTGCATCGACCGCGGGCAGCCCGTCGCTCAGCACGCTGGTGAGGATGTCCACCATCTGCCGGTCGCCGTCGGTGGCACCGGCGAGCTTGCGCCGGACGCGATCGAGGCTGGTGGGCAGAACCCAGTCCTTGAACGGAGCGCCGTTCCTGAGGGCGCCGGGCTTGCGCGCCAGGACCGGCACATAGTGCCAGGGGTCGAAGATGGTCTGGTCCCGGCCGAAGCAGCGCGGGTGGGAGCCGACCGGCCGGCCGTCCTGGCGCAGCTCGATCCGCTCCGCATAGGCCCGGACCTCGACCGGGCGGCCCACGGCGCTGGCGCAGACCGAATACCGGTTGTTATCGAAGCGGACCAGGCAGGTCTTCGATACGGAAGCCGGGACGGCGTGGAAGCCGTCGAACCGCCCGGCATAGGGCACCAGGGCCGGGCGCTCGGCCTCGAACGCCTGCCAGATGGTCTCCTCCCGCCGCTCGGGGTGCGGATGGCCCTTGGCGTAGGCGATGCACTGGTCCAGCAGCCAGACGTTCAGCTCGTCGTAGCTCTTCACCCGGAGCCGGGGGGTGAAGAAGCGTTCCCGCACCAGCCCGACCTGGTTCTCCACCTGACCCTTCTCCCAGCCGGACGCCGGGGTGCAGGCAACGGGATCGACCAAGTAGTGGCTGCACATCTGCAGGAAGCGGCGATTATAAGCCCGCTCCTTGCCCACGAAGATCGCATCGACCGCGGTCTTCATGTTGTCGTAGATGCCGCGCGTGCAGCAGCCCTTGAAGAAGGCGAAGGCCCGATCGTGGGCGTCGAACACCATCTCCTGCGTCTCGCGCGGATAGGCCCGCACGAACAGCATCCGCGAATGGCACAGCCGCACATGGGCGACGCGCACCGACACCGTGGTGCCGTTGATCAGGACGATCTCGTGGCTCCAGTCGAACTGGTAGGCCTCGCCGGGCGCGAAGCTCAGGGGCACGTAGGCCGCAGCCGTCATCGTCGCCTGCGCCCGCCGCCAGCCCTTGGCATAGCGGCGTAGCGCATCGTAGCTGCCCTCATACCCCCGGCCGCGCAGCTCCTCGAAGATGCGGATCAGCGTCAGCCGCTCCCGCGTCGGCTTCCCTTCGTTGCCGGCGAGCAGCCCATCCAGGGCCTCCCGCCAGGGCCCGATCCGCGGCAGCGGCTGCACCTCCCGCTCGTAGCTGAAGGCCGTCGCTCCGGTCCGCAGCACCTTGCGCACCGTGTTCCGCGAGACGTGCAGCTCCCGCACGATCTCCTTGATCGACTTGCCGCGCACGAAATGCTCGCGCCGGATCCGCGCAATCGTATCCACGCCCTTCATCCCCAGCCCGCCCGTCGCAACAAAACGACGGACCATGAGCCAAGAGGGGGGTCAAAATTACACGCCGATCCCCCTCACAACGGGGGCAATCTTCCATGCCGAAACACACAATGACGGTCTGGCGGACGTCGGGTCCCGTCCGACCAAGAAACGATTGAGCCTATCGGGGCGATGTCGAAGATCAGCGATGCTGACATGGTGCAAACCTTTCTGTTGCTGGAAACGAAACCGCCGCCGGTGTGACCCGGCGGCGATTGACTTTCGGAAGTAGAAGGGGCGGCCTATTCGGCGGCTTCGCGGAAGGACACCTCGAGCTCGTCCGACCCAGCCTCATCGTCGGACTCGAACGGAGTTTCCTCATCGAGATCCTGTTCATCGGCGACCGGCTCGTTGTCCTTGAGCCATTTCGCGAGCTTGATCGCGTTCGGCTCGAACAGCGCCGCAGAATGGACGAACCGCCCCTCTGCGTAATGCTCGACCAGTGCAGAGCGCGTGTCCTTCACCTTCTGGCGCGGAAGCACCGGCGTGTCCTTGCACGATGCCTCGAGCGCCGGACGCGACAGGCACGACAGGAACTCCTCCGTCCCCATATTGGCGAGGAAGCCGTCAGCGCCGACGGCATCGCCGGCAACGAGCGCGACAATGCCGCTCTTTGATCGACCCGACCGGCAAGACAGGACGTCGATCAACAGCGATCGCACCGCAATGCGCAGCGTATCCATGTCGAAGACGAAGGCTCCTTCGGCATTGAACAGCCTGGCAGCATGTCCGCCGAGACGGGCTGAGCCGTAGGGCGATGCGCCGCTGGCGCCAGATGTCACCGAGACGTTGGATCCGGCAAAGGCCAGAACGAGCAACGCCATCAGCGTGTCGTCCTCGATCGGCGCGCGGGCGAGCGCTTCATGCAGGGCGTCGGTGCGCAGGTCGCCGATCATGTCGAGCCCCTTGCGGGTGACATCCGGGCGAGCGGTCGGAACCACACCTGTATCGCCACCGTCACCCTTCGCCGTCTTCTTCTCCTCGGGCATGCGATAGACCACGCTCTGCACCTTGCCCTGCCGGTCGATATACATGGCGGTGTGATCCGACTTCGTCGGCTTGCCATAGACGCGCTCTGCCTTCTTCGGCAGCTTGACGTCGCCATAATCGCCGGTCTCGGCAATGATGCCGCGCTTGGGCAGGTTGTTGGTGATCCATTCCTGCTGCGCGCCGAGATAGGCCTCGACATTGGTGGTGTAGCGACCATCCTCGTCGGCGGGACCGAACAGGTCTTCCTCCCATTCGATGCCGTAGGCGCGGGCAAGCTCGTCATCGAAGCTGGCGTCCTTGGCGAACATGCGCGTCTTCGACAACGCATTGGCAATGCCCCACCAGTTCGCCCTGGGATCTGACTTCGACGGCTTGTTGGCCTTCCACACCTCCTTCTGCTCATCGAGCGAGGCCGACGCGATCGTGCGAAGCTGCTGCTCGTTGGGCATATCGCCCTTCGCCATATGATCGAGCATGGCCGGCAGCACATTGGCCATCAGCCGAAGCTGACGGACGCGACGGACTGTCAGCGAGAGAGCGATGGCAATCGCCTCCTCGGTCCAGCTCAGCGCAACCAGGCGCTCGATAGCACGCCAGAGATCGACAGGGTTGAGCGGATCGCGCGCCGTGTTCTCAACGATCGAGCGCATTGCGCCATTGTCGTTGGAAGCCTCGACGACAATGACTTCGATCTCTTCCAGACCGGCCTTGATTGCCTGCCGGACACGGCGATGACCGGAATCGATGACATAGCCATTGCCGCCATCGGTCTGCGCAAAGATCACCGGCGGCTGAACGATGCCGACGGCCTTGATCGTCGCAAGCAGAAGCAGGTCTGCCTGCGGTGTTGACTTGGTCTGGCGCGAACGGTCGGGATTCTCGTTCAGCGCGCGCGGATCGACCTTCATGACGTGCATGGGATTACTCCTTCATTGGGGTTGGGGAACCGGGCCTGCCGGTCCTGTCTTCTTCCCGAAGACCCCCACCGGCCCGCGGAGCGGACGGGCTGGTGCAACTGCGGCCGAGCATCCCTGCCCGGCCGGACGAGCGGGGCTTCCAGCCCTGCGAAGAACGACGGGCCGGGATCGCGAGCGGCGCGTTTGAGCGCAAGCGTCACCTGACCGCCCGATCTGCGAGCGGGCTTTTCCCTTCCCCTCTTCCTCTTCATCTTCCTCTTTTTCCCTCCCCATCTTTTCTCAGTGACGACATGACAATGGCCCGCCACGTCTGCGACATGGCGAGCCATCAGGATCGATCAGGCTGCGAGCGGCTCCACATCGACGATGCCGTCGATATCCTGCGCCAGATCGGCCTCAACCTTGGCAAGCTGCCGATGCTTGTCGGCCAGCTCGTCGGCGAAGGCGAACTCGCCGCCGTCGCCATGGGCCTGATAGGACGCCAGCCGGCGATTAGCGTCGGCTAGACGCTGGCGATAGCGCTCCTGTTCATGCTCGAAGCCGGAGAGCGCATGCTCGAGGCGGGAGATCGCGCCGAGCGGCGTCACCGTGATCGGTAGATCGATTTCGTCGTCTGCCTCGGTGCGCAGAAGCGAAGTGACATAGTGGTAGCTGTCATTGCCGAAGCGCTGGCCCGAGAATTCAAGATCGAAGCCGCCGATCGAAGCGATGACGGTGTCGCCCTCCTGCTGGAGCTGCACGAGGGTCAGGATTTCCTTGAGCATTGCGCGACCGGCTTCCTTGCGGTCGACATAGGATTTGCCTGTCACCTTCATGGTGAAGGCTTCGCCCGAAGTTGGCACGAGCCGCGCGATGTCCTCACCGATCTCGGCAATACGGCGGGTGGAATGCTCGATATCGCGCTCGGCATCGCGGATATTGCGCCGCACGGCGTGCTGATCGTCGATATGAGCTGCGCGCAGCCGTTCCAGTCTGGCTATGTCCGCCTCCAGGCCGGCCTTCTGCATCAACCGCTGATCGCCTGATGCAATCGCTTTCGCCATGGCGAACTGGTTTGCCTGGCCTTCGCCCATATCCTCCAGCCTGCGGATCGAGGTATCGCCGGACAATGCCGCCGCGATGAACCGGGCCTTGCGCTCGTTGTTCTGCCAAAGAGTCGCGTCGAGCGAGCCCTCGGTGGCATAGGCAAAGATATCGACCTCGTCGTGCTGGTTGCCCTGCCGGACGATCCGGCCCTCGCGCTGCTCGATCTGGGATGGCAACCACGGGACGTCGAGATGGTGCAGAGCCTTGAGCCGTAGCTGGGCATTGACGCCGGTCCCCATCGTTTCCGAGCTTCCGAGAAGGAACCGCACTTTCCCGGCACGAACATCGCCGAAAAGGCGCTGTTTGGCTTCGGACTTCTTGAAGTCCTGCATATAGGCGATTTCGGACGCAGGCACGCCCATGCGGATGAGCTCGTCGCGGATCCAGCGATAGGCGGAGAAACCGCGCGTCTTCTCGACATTGATCGTGCCGAGATCGGAAAAGATCATCTGCGCCGCGCCGAGAAGCTCATAGGCTTTTCCGTCGGGACGGAGGTAGCTGTTGCCTCCCGTTTCCTGCCAGATGCGGTAGGCGTTCGAGATCAGATTGTTGAGCTTGTTTTCAGGCTCATTGTCATTGTCGCAATCGACAAGACGCAGATCGATCGCGGCATGCCTGCCATCGGTGATGACGGAAAGCAGTATGTCGTCACCGGGCTCGGGCGGGCGCTCGCGCTCCTCGATCGCCTTGATGCGGCTCGCCAGCACCATCTGATAGTTCTTGAAGTCTTGCGTCGGCTTCGACGTCACGATCTGGCGTCGTCCCGTCGAGATCGCCGGAACCTTCAAATAGCGCGCCAGGTCATCCGGCATCACGACGTCAGCAAAGCTGCGGAACATGGCGATCAGTTCCGGTACGTTGACGAAAGACGCAAACCGGCTGACCGGCTTGTATTTGCCGGAAGGCTGGAGCTCCAGTTCCGTGGTCGTCTCGCCGAAGGTCGACGCCCAGGCATCGAACTCGTGAAGGCCGCGTTCCATCAATGCGGCATGGCCCATGAGCCGCTGCACCGAGAACATCTCGCCGAGCGTGTTGGTGATCGGCGTCCCCGACGCCAGCACGAGCGCCCTGCCCGGATTCTTCACCTCGATGAAGCGGGATTTGACATAAAGGTCCCAGGCGCGCTGGCTACCGTTCGGATCGACGCCCTTCAGCGTCGACATATTCGTGGCGAACGATAGTTTCCGGAACTCCTGCGCCTCGTCGACGATGATCTGGTCGACGCCGATCTCGGAAATGGTCAGCAGATCGTCCTTGCGGGTGGCGAGACCTTCAAGCCGCTCCTGCAATCCCTCCTTCAACCGCTCGAGGCGCTTGCGCGACACACGGTCGTCATCCTCGACATCGAGTAGCAGCTTCTCATAAAGCTCCAGCTCGTCCTGGATCATCTGCTGCTCGAAGACCGAGGGAACGCCGATAAACCTGAACGCGCTGTGCGTGATGATGATCGCATCCCATGTCGCCATCGCAGCACGCGACAGGAACCTGGCCCGCTTGTCTTTGGTGAAATTGGTCTCGTCGGCGACGAGAATGCGGGCATTGGGATAGAGCGTGAGAAACTCGCGCGCCACCTGTGCCAGGCAATGACCGGGAACGGTCAGCATCGCCTTGGCGACCAGCCCGAGACGACGCTGTTCCATGATGCCGGCGGCCATGGTCATGGTCTTTCCGGCGCCGACGGCATGCGCCAGATAGGTCGCGCCTGACGCTATGATGCGCCAGATGCCGCGCTTCTGGTGCGGATAGAGCGTGAAGGCCGCGCAGGCTCCCGGAAGATGGAGATGGGAGCCGTCGAAACGGCGCGGCGCTATATTGTTGAAGCGATCATTATAGTCGCGCGCCAGTCGGTCAGTGCGGTCGGGATCGGACCAGATCCAGCGCTGGAAGGCGTCCTTGATCTTCTGCAGCTTGGTCTTCGCCGCCTCGGTATCGACGACATTGAGGATGCGCCGCTCCTTCCCCGCTTCCACGACCGTATCGAATATCTGCGGCACGCGGCTGTTGAGCGCATCGGCAAGCAGTTCACCGGCATGACGGCGGTTGGTCCCCCATTCCGATGTGCCGACGGCGAGCCAGCCGAGCTGCCGAGCATCGACCGTCCATGACGCGAGTTCGGGCATGTGATAGATTTTTATGTCGGCATCCATCGTCTCCTTGATGAAGGCGACGATATCGGCGGCCGGTATCCACGGCGCGCCGAGTCGAGCGGTAATGTCCGAAGGGCCGAGATCGACCGGCTGCACGGCGGCAAGTGCGGCGACATTGCGCTGATAGGCGGGATCGAGCGCGCTTGCTGCTTCCGCCGCCTTGAGCTTGTCTCGAACATGGCCGGACAGATAGGCATCGGCGGTTTGCCACGATCCGTCTTCGGGATCGCGGAAGATGGCGCTGCCGAGTTCCTCGACGACGGAATCCGCATCACGGTGCAGAAGCTCGGCGATATGGTCGAGATCGACATGACCGCGCTCGTTGAGGACCACGGCGAGAGCGTCGGCCGCACTGGTGATGGCCGGCGGCGCGGGCGGAGAGATCACGCGTTCGGAGAAGATCGGGCCGGGACGCGACGTATCCGTGTCGAGATCATAGTCCTCGATGGAGGCGACGAGCCAACAATCGGGATCGTCCAAAAAAGGCTGGAGGTTCGGACGGCGATGCGTCTCGCGCACCTCGCCGCTTTCCTCATCCTCGGTGATCGAGACGGTCGTATGATTGATCGGGCCGAACTCGCGCACGAAGTTGGACCAGGCGATCCGGAGCTTGACCTGCAAATCCTTCCAGGGACGGTCGAGCTCCTGCGCCTTCAGCACCTCGCGCACGGCGTCGCGGACCGGGATCAATTTGCGGATGATGCCGACATGCTTCTCCGGGATACCGTCGCTGCTGCGGCCTTTGCGAACCTTCACCGCAACAGGCTCGCCGTCGATGATCTGCATCAGGCCGTGCGAACTGTCGAAATAGAAACTGCCTTCGCGGACATGGCGCTCTGAGGGAAAATCGACCGGAGCGCCATCGGCCGCGTCTTCCAGATCGGCATCAATGACAGTGGGCTCGCCGTCATAGAGGGCTTCCGGAAGAAGGGAGATGGCGGCGGCAAGCGCTGCGTCGAGATCCTCGCCGTCACGCGGCAGGCAGGAATAGGTCTCCCTCGGACCATAGATACCGTGGCGCACGACATGCTCGCCGAGCACGAAGTCGGGATGGCTGGCGAACCATCTGTTGACGCGAATGGCGCCCTCGTCCTCCGTCGCTGGACGCACCTCATCAACATCGAGCCAAGATTGATCGCCTTCGGGCTCGCCTGCCTTGCGCTTGCGGAAGAACAGGATGTCGACAACCACATCCGTGCCGGCCTCGGCCCGGAAACTGCCCTCGGGCAGACGGATCGCGGCAATCAGGTCGGCGGACTTCGCAATAAGCTCGCGCGCCGAGCAATCTGCCTTGTCCATCGTGCCATGGCTGGTAACGAAGGCGGCAAAGCCTCCGGGCTTCAAGAGATTGATAGAGCGCGCGATGAAGTAATCATGCAGCACCAGGCTCATCGACCGATAGTCACGGTCGGAGCGCACCGTCCGGCTGGAGAATGGCGGATTGCCGACGGCGAGGTCGAAGCTCGCCGACAGATCGGTGCGGGCAAAGTCGCCGGTGATGATCCTTGCACGTGGCTGTAACAGCCGGGCGATACGCGCCGTGACCGGATCGAGCTCGATGCCGGTAACATGGCTGACATCGTGCAACTCCTCAGGCATCAGCGCCGGAAACAGCCCGGTTCCAATCCCGGGTTCAAGCACGCGGCCACCGCGCCAGCCAAGCCGCTCAAGCCCTGACCAGATCGCCCGGATGATGAACTCCGGCGTGAAATGGGCATATTGGGTGCAGCGTGACAGCGAGGCGTAGGCTGCATCGTCGACTGCATCCTGCAGTTCGCTGCCGATCTCTTCCCAGCCCTTGCTGAATTCGACCGCGCGGGGCTTGCGGAACACGCCATTGGCCAGCTCTGACGCGCCGAAGCCGGTGAAGCGGATCAGCCGCTTCTGCTCCTCGGCTGTGGCTGACCTGTCCTCCGCCTCGATCTCGGCGGCAAGTCGGATCGCTGCGATACTGTCGCGCGCACGCTTCCTCCAGCCCTTCGCCAGAGCACGGCGGCCGGCAAGATGGAAGTTCACGCCGCGACCGGGATGTTGGACCTTCGCATTCTGCGGCTGGGCGAGGCCCGCAACGGCAATGGCCGGTGCGGGTGTGGTTGGATCGGGATCGTCATCGGGATCGAAATCGTCGGCAAAGGCGGTCACGCCAAGGCCGAGACCGGAGGACAGCGAGGTGCTGCCGAACATATCGAGCGTGAAAGGATCGTCATGCGCCATTGGGAATATCCCCTGTGTTGAAGGCGCGCGTCATCCTCCCGCCGGAGTGCCGGCAGGCTGGATGAACGCGAGGTAGTGGATGGGTGACCGCGAAGGTCAGCGACGGAGCAGCGAGATCGACAGGTTGCTGTCGGTCATCTCGATCCGCAGATGGGTCGCCCAAGGCGAGGCCCGGATCAGCTTCACGAGCATTGCGGCATCGAGAAACTCGATGCCGTCATCTGCCCCGAAGTGCTGGCGCTTGTAGTGCCAGTGGTCGGGGTTGGTCTTCGGATCGCACTCCTCGGCATAGATCACGAAGGTCTTCTGGCCTTCGGCAAGCTTGCCGTTGGCCATGAGGTAAACACCCTCGTCTCCAACCAGCCATGCACCGGGCTGCTCGCCCTCGCCCGGGCGGGTCCCATAATAGGGATTGCGAAAGCCGCCATTGAGGAAGGCGTCGATGCGGCCGCGCGTGATGACCGCGTGGACATGCGGCACGGAGAAGGTGAACATCGTCGCCTCCGCTCACGCCGCGATGGCATCTGGGAGGTAGCGAAGATGCACCGGCAGCTTCGCCGAGACCTCCGCATCGGTGAGCTGGTCGAGCAGTCTAAAGGTCCGCGCCTGCCAGGACGCGCACATCATCACGATACGCTGGCCACGCTGCGCTGGCGGAAATCGCTCATCGGCATAACCCCGATAGGCGTCCTCGGTGGCGCTCCAGATGTGCTCGAGCCGTTCTTCTCGCGACATGGCCCGTACCGGCCGGGCTTCACGCTCGACGATCGCGTCGCGCATCCGCGCGGCCGAGGCCTTCTCGGCCAGATCGCAATAGCCGTGGAAGTGACGGATGCGGCCGTCGATCGACAGCTCGAAGAAGATCGAGGTGATCGAGCCTGTCAGGTATTCGCGCATCGCGAACATCTCGCCCCGCATCCAAAGCGGCGGCAGGATCTCGAACATGTAATCGTGCTCGACTTTGCCGAGCTCGAACCACTCGCCGCGAAAGAGAGCGCTGTCGTCACCCTCGAAACGGTTGGGGCGCTGGGCATGGCGATCGAACAGGCGGAACATCTGCCGACGATCGGCGACGCCCTGATAGATCTTCCGGATGGGGTGAACGGAAATTTTCATGACGGGCTCCTTCTGGCCTCGTCCGGGCCGAAGCGCGGCTCACCCACCGGGTCGCCATCTTTTCTTCAGCCCTTCAGACCCCTCCCTCGCCGCCGCCTCTCCGTCCGGACGGGTCAAGGGCCGGCGCAGCCGGGCGGAGCTTCACCCTTGACGCGGCCGGCGGGCATGCGGCAGGCCCCGCCTCCCCTCTCCATTCTCAATTTTCTCCGTCCCCTTTGCGCGCAGCGCGTCGTTCCAGTCCTCGGCCGGAGGCGTGAGGCGAAACCATTCGCATCCGGCCTCCTCGGCGATATCGCGAAGCCGCCCGGCGAAAGTCTCGCCCTGAGGATTGGCATCCGTCGCGGCGAGGAGCTGTGCACCGGAGCGCGAGGCGAGCGATCGCACCGCCGCTTCCGTCGCCGGCGACCAACCGCCTCCCGTGCTGAGATAGAGGCTGCCTTCCCGCAGGCCTTCGAGGGCAGCGAGGCTCATCGCGTCGATGGCCGCCTCGGTGACGCAGAGGCGCAGGGCATCGGGCGCGCCCAACCGGAACAGCACCTTCGACCCGCCGGTCGAGAAGCCGCGCCAGTCGGGACCGCGTTCTTCCCAGCCGGTGACGCTGCCCTCGTCATCGACATGGGCCGCCCACATACTGCCGTGCGGACCTTCCCGCAGCCGGTCGTGTCGGATTGCAGCACGGATGATCGCATCTGGAAGGAAACGCTCGTCGCGTAGATAGCGCGAGGTCGCCGAACCGGGCCACGGCTTGCGGCGCTCGCGCCAGCGTTCGGAAAGCGAAGCCACGGGCTCCTGCTCGCGGGGCGCGCGTGTCCATGCCGGCTCCGCCGGGACGAAACCGACCAGCTCTGCCGCGATCGCGAGCACGTCGGCAAAGTTGCCGCCGGCGAGATGCCGGATCAGCGAGAACACGTCGCCCTTCGCATCCGATTGCGGATCGAACCAGCCCTTGCCGTCATGGATCACGATGACGATCTCGTCGCCGCGCCGATACTTGACCGCGCGGCGGGTGCTTTCCTTAAGATCGACCGCGAAGCCGGCCTTCTCCAGCACTGCCGCGCAGGATACGCGTTCCTTCAGATATTCGACCTCGCTCGTCTCCATCTCGCTCTTCCCGGACGCACTCGCGGACGTCCTTTCTTCGTCTCTCTTCTCCCCGCACCTCGCGGGACCGCTTCCCGCCGGGCGCGAAGAGCAAGCCCGCAAGGGCGTGGGCCGGCAACTGGGGAATTCATCAGCATGGTCGCGGGCGATCCGGCCCGCGGCGTCAGCTTCCCTTGCGGGTGCCAGCTCGCAAGCGGCACCCGGCACGGCAAGGCCGGTTCAATGAACCGGCCGCGCGCCCGAGAAGGGATCGTACTCGAAAAGCACGGTGACATCGTCACCGTCGAGCTCGTCGGCCGGCAGGACGCCGTATGAGCCGTCGACCTCGAAGAGGGAGACCGGGACCATCAGGGTGCGGGCGAGCTGGAAGGCGGCGTTTTGTGCGAGATCGAGGTCGTTCGACATGGGTTGAGGCTCCATCGGGAGCGGGCCAATTCCCGCTCGATGGCTCCCCAGAGGGGCCGGTCCCGGTCGCGATCACCGCGAAGTCGAAGACGAAAGCGGCGGCAGCTTGCTAGCCGACCCCGCAGCGGGTTGATCGTGGAAGATCCGGGACTGGACCAGGAGACATCGCAGAAGAGCGGGATTGGGCTGCTTCCGTTGGTCCCCTGTCTCTCCCGAACAAACCATTCTCGCCGGGCGCTGCCGCGGCATCGCCCCTGATGGTCCTGTCGCGCCGCCCGGCGAGACGCCGCTTAAGGCCTCCCCGCCCGCCGCAGCTCCGCGTCGACGATCGCCTGCACGGTCGCGAGATCCATCTCCGCACGCGGCGAGATCCGCGCCACCTCCGCCGCGACCTTGGCCCAATGGGCGAACTCCCTGCCCCTGCCCTCAGCGCGCGCCCGCGCTGCCAGGCGCTGCGCCTCGTAATAGGCGTCCTGCTCATCCTCCCGCACGAGGCGACGCGCCTCGGCCTGCCACCGCCGGCGAATGGCGCCGCGCCGCTCCAGCCAGGATTTCAGGATGCCGAGCATTCCTTTTCCTCTCCGGCGGCAGCCGTTCCAGCGTCAGGGATGGAAGCCCGCATGGGTGAAGACCTCGCAGGGCTTCAGCTCTGCCGACAGCCCGCCCCGTAGGGAGACGTCCCAACTCATCTCCGACGGCTTTTGTGCCGAGCACGCTTTTTCTTCGGTGGCGGAATTGACGCGACCTTCGCACGCCGCTCTCGTCCCGCTCGCAATCGGTTTGCGGCAGCATCGATCTCGCTAATGGCGGCCGAAAATTCCCCACTGGGAAGGAAATGACCCCTAATCCATCCATCGATGTAGCGCTGAACGGCCGGGGAAGAACCGCGCCTTAGGAACGCAAGAACAATGGCCCACTGTGCCGGCCTGAAGCGGATAAGCCGGTCCAAGATTGTGCTTGTCGCCCGCATGCAACGTAGATCGAACTGCCCAAGATCGTGCCAAAGGCGGTTGAGGAACTCGTTCGATACCTCGATATGCGATCGGAGATCGGCGTTCTGCGTCCCGATAAAGGCCGCAACAGCCTTGAAGTTGTCAGACCCGTGTTCCCGATCCTCGCGAACAACCGCGAGCATGGTGTCGGCGGTGAGAGCGAGATGCCCGTGGCGGCGCCAAGCGAGTTTGATCACGAGATCGGCATAACGACGATGGTCGATCACCGCAGTTTCAAGCGCGAACGAGAGAATCGCCTGCAGCCATATGCCCTTGGCACCGCAGGCGGCGTCGGCGAACTGGCGATAATACATGTCCTCGGAGAGGAGCAGACGTTCCGCGCCCGCCAGATTTGCGGCATCCAAGACATGGCTGCCGAATGATTGGGTGATCAGGATGGCGATGTCGGTCGGATCGTCCGGGGCGACAACAGGGCGAACCTCGCAAGCAGCCTCAATCCGCGTGAGCTGCTCGACGATATAGTCGCGCCGCGTGGCAATCTCCTCTGCCGTATGCTCCTGCCGGATGTACTGACCATCATGCCAGGTCATCGTCATTGAGCGCGGCGCGGTGGTTTCCTGCTCGTCCCGAAGCGTCTTGATCTCATCGATCACAGTCTGCGGCACGGTCGGCCTACCGAAGACCGCTTCAAGCACGTCGAAGGCGTCCATGGTGGACACAGTCCAGGCCGCGTAGGCGTCGAGTACGAGGCCCGCCTTCCGGTGAGAGTCGATCAAACCACGGGCGGCTAAACGTTCGGGCTCCGTGCCGAGACAGGTCCTAATGTCGAAATCGAGGAAACGGAT
The DNA here is from genome assembly GCF_052932325.1 of Xanthobacter sp. ZOL 2024. Classification (NCBI taxonomy): domain Bacteria; kingdom Pseudomonadati; phylum Pseudomonadota; class Alphaproteobacteria; order Hyphomicrobiales; family Xanthobacteraceae; genus Xanthobacter; species Xanthobacter sp. ZOL 2024. Next base: position 75,816 of record NZ_JBRFIN010000001.1, on the reverse strand, counting down.
GTATTCGACAAAGCGGATTGAATCGCGCTCGCCCTTGGACGTGACGAAACTGATCGGGCAGTTGTGCTTCAAATGGAGATCGGCGCGATTGCGATTGCTTTCGGCAACGCGACGAACCTGCTCCAGCGCCGGCTGGATATCACCATCCTGCATGGTGATGGTGTAGAAGCCCTTCGCGTCAGGAAACCGGTTCTCGAAGTTCTCCATGACATCGTGGAGCGCATGGAGATATTTGTGCTTGATCTCGGTGACACGCCACCGCCGTGTCCCGCCGAATGCGACAGGCAACTCGAATTCATCGCCTACCCGAAGCCCGAGCGCGGCCGCCGCAATCGGATGGGTCGGGCTGACGACGTCATCCGCCGGGCGATCCGCTCCTTCCTCGATGAGGAAGGCGTGACGTTCATGCCGGTCACCCTCGAGTCGCACCCAGGTATCGGCGGCAACGATCGCCGTCGGCGGGATCAGATCCGAGTCGGGATCCATCATGATCAGCCCGAAGTAGCGCAGGACGGCCTTCTGATCGTTGCGAGCCGATTGCAGAACCTCATAGGCGTATTGGAGCGCCTTCGGCCCCTGACCGATCTTGCGCATCACCTGGGCCAGGAACATCTTCTGCGCTGGCGATCCCTTCACCGTCGCCAGATCGATGCCATCGACGAGCGCCTTCACCTCGTCGCCGCGATCAAGGCGGTGCAGGACCGAAAACAAGGTGATGTAGTTTTCGAGATCGGGCTCGGCTTCGGTCGCCTTTCGCAGGGCGGCTTCTGCTTCGTTCAACGCTCCGCGATTGAAATGCAGCAAACCTTCCGCATGCAGGTAGTAGGGAAGCTCGCGCATCGTGGCGGGCAGGCGGGCGAAGAAAGAAAGCGCACGCCGGCGGATCGGGCTGTCGTTGACGAAGGCGCGGGTGAGCATCCGCAGTTCACTGCTGTCGTGGTCTTCGGCGATCCGGCCATCCAGCAGATCGACGACGATGCCGGCGTCGCCGCGGCGATTGGCGTGATGGGCGACCATCAGCCGGTCGGCCGCATGGCTATTGTCGTCGATCTGCTTCAGGGCGGCCTCAAATGCAGCGTCCGCGATGTCTTCCAAGTCTTCGCGTCGGGCGAAGTCGGCAACGACGATGCCGGCGCGGGGATCGCGGGCGGCGTCCGCAGCAACGACCGTGATCTGTTGCCGGCGTTCTTCTGGATCCTTGACGCCGATCTTGATCGCCGCAAGCCTCGCGGTGGTTGTGATGATCGGTTCCTCGGTTGAGGGGATCAAGGACGCACTGTTTTCGATTAGCGCGACGACTTCCGGCCAGTCGGCCCGCGCCGCGTGATAGCGGAATTTGAGCACGAGGCCGTCGGCAGTCGCCGGCAGCTTCGGAAGAAGCTCGCCTGCAAGCGCATCGTCACCGGCTTCGACCGCGACCATGGCCGCTCTGACCAGAATATCATGATCGTCCGGAGCGAGAGCGAGGCCTTGCCGCGCGATCTCGACGGCTTTTGCGAAATCATCGAGCGCCGCCAGGCCCACCAGGACGTTGCCGCAGAGCGCAGCATCTTCCGGCCGTAGGGGGCCGTCGGTCTTACGCTCCCGGTCCCAGTGCGACGTCAATGTAGCTGTCGCTGCCTCCAGCTTTCGCCGTTCCGGCAACGAGAGAACGCGCATGCGTTGGAAGCTCGTGCTGGTCAGGATTTCGTCGAGATCCGCCTCCGCCGCGAACTGCACGGCATGGTTCTCGTGGGGATGCATGCCAAGCGCCGCCCGAGCCGGCTCCCACCACTCTCCGGGCTTGCCCCGCCGCCTGATAAAATCGACCCAGCCGACTTGCACGGCAGCAGTTCGATGCAATTGTTCGGGAATCAGCTCGAGCGGGTCGGACACCGACATGTCGAACCGGGCGGCCTGTACGAGATAGCCGGCAACCCATTCGTTCGCTGGATCGACCTCAAGCTGCGTCTTGCCGAACGTGAGGAGTTCTTCCCACTTGCCCTGCAGCAGGAGGCCGAAGGCCTTGTTGGCGATCGCCTTCGGTTCGCCCGGCGCGTGGTCGAACGATGTGAGAAGCATAGCGGCGGCTTCATCGTCCTTGCCGAGCGCCAGAAGGCAATGGCCTATATTCGCCTTGATGCGAAACAGGACGCGGCCGGAGGCCGAGGCGGCGACGCGCGCCAGCAGCTTTTCCAACAGAGGCATGGCGGTGAGCGTCTTGCCGCTGTTGTTGAGATCTCGATACTCGTCGATCTCGGCATCGAGATACGCTTCGACCGCGTTGATCTCGACCGTGGTGTCGCCGGGTGGACTGGCAAGCCTGCCGGTCACCTCAGCGAGCATGGATTCCATACGGGCGAACCCGACGGAGAGATCCTCGCGCGTCGCACTCTGACCGGCGGCAATCGATCTGGTTTCGGTAAGAATCTCCTCGCTGAAAAGGGTGTAGGTCGGATCGAAGGCCTTGCGCGCCGCCGGATCCTCGCTGATCCGCTCTTCAAGCGTATTCCAACCCCACACGAAGACGCGCATCGTCTTCCCGTCGGCAGCGAGCTCCTTCGTGATCCCGCGCGCCAGCTCCTGCATCGCGACATCGTCGGGCGCGGTGGTGACGACGTAATATTCCTTGAGCGGCGGCATGAAGGTCAGCGCCTTCTTGACCTCGGCCCGAACCTCGTCTTCCGAAAGCGCGTGCCCTTCGCTCTTCAGCTTGCACTGGATGCCGACATGCCAGTCAACGTTACCGTCGCGCATGCCGGAAAGGTCGACGCCATTCTGGCGCTGGCCTCTCCGACCATTGCGCTGGACTGCTGGGTCGTCGAGCAGGCCGCGCCATAGGACGACGGATGCGCGTTCGAATGCCTGCTCATCGGCGGGCTTGGGGATTTGGGTGGCAGCGAGCAGCGACATCGGCGACCGTCAGAACAGAAGGCCGGCATCGTCGGGCGACAGCGCCAGCACCGCCGGCACACGGCTGTGGTGCTCGATCCACGCCCGCGTCTCCGCGTTGATCCATCCGGCAACCTGAAGCAAAGACGCATAGTCCGCGACGAGGTGGCGGTCGAAGATCGGTTCGTGATGGGCGATCCGGTTCCGGAAGGTGCGGAGATAGTCGAGCGGTGTATGGGCCGCCTTACGGCTCAATCGAGCATGGGGAAATGCTCTGAAGACACCGGCGCGCCAGATGGTCATGTCGTAATTGGCTTTGCCGTAGCCTGGAAGGCGCCCGCCCGGTCCGAGTAGGGCGACCCAGAATCCGAAGGAGAGCGCCGCCACCATGTGAGACGGATCGTCGGGATAGCCGTCGCGGCGCAAATCCGCTCGGGCTCCGGAGATCCTTGACAGCGTGCCGGCATCGAGCCCCGCGGCAGCATTATCGTACCAATCCGCGCCATAGCGCGCGGCAAGCTCACGATGCATGGCGTTGCGCAAGGCAACCTCCAGCCCCTGAAGAGGGCCGTAGAAAGCTGCGCTGACGGCCGTGTTCCAGCTATAAAGGCGAACCGCCTTCTCGCGGTCTCCGCCAGCGTGGCCGACATAGGTAGCCATGCGCTCCGGCGACAGGGAAGTCTCCAGGGCGTCGATGATAGCGTCGGTATAGGAGAAGGCGTTCTTGACTACTGCCCCCGGGTCACCCATATTGCCTCCCGTAAGCCCTGGGATCGCCTCTGCCATTGGCATGCACCCGGGGCTCAGCCTTTCCAGAGCCTCCCTTCCCCCAGAGATTGTAGATCATGCCGCCGCCTCCTTGGAGGCCGCAGACGCTTTTGCGGATTTAAAGCCGCGCCTGGCGACCGCCTTGCGCGCCGCCCGGGCTGTTTCCTCGGCCTCCCGAAAATCCGGCTCGAGCGCCTGCAACTTCTTCACAAGCCCGGTCAGATCGTAGGTGTTGCTGAGCTTGCCACCGTTGCTCGCCCGTCGTTCGATCCGCTGAACCAACCCCTCCTTCTCCAGCTCCGCGATGTAGCGCTGGATCTGGCGCTCGCTCAGGCTTAGACGCTGCGACAGGGTCTCCTTGCTCGGAAACGGCTTGCGCTCCTTGTCCCACCAGAAGTCGCAGAGTTGCAGCAGAACGGCGAGCTGGGTCGGATTGAGGTTCAGCCGACGCTGCGCTCGCAGCAGGAGAGACGGCACGACACAAAAGCCAAGGTCCATAACGGCCTGGCCCCATTTCGCGGCCGAGGCCTTCTTCGTCGCTTTCGAGGCGGGGGCGGCCTCGTCTTCAGGAGGTTGTTCGGCTTCCGTCGTCATGATAGAGTTCCCGTTGACTGTTGAAGCCAACAAATGCAGTCGGTTGTGGCGATGCGCAATATGCATCAAGCGGACATATCTGACGCCTCCCACTAGACATAAGCGTCCGCAGGAGTGGCGACAAGGGCGTCTCCTAAAGAAAGACGCATCGTTCAATTCGGACGAAGCGGGATGCGGGATAAACGAGTATCGCTTCACTCCCGGTCAAGAATGACCGGTGGGTCGCCGCTAAGAACCGTCCGACTAGCGGAAATCCCGCGTCCTGACCCGGATCTCGTCGATGTGCCCATAGGGATCGACCATGTTGCGCGCCTTCGGCATGCCGCGCGGATCGGGCGTCGGGGAGCCGTGATGGAATTCATCGCCACGGCCATGCGGCAGCGCGAACGCCACTTCCCGCGAACCGATGCTGGCCAGCTCCGCCGACATGTCGATCAGCTCGTGGGCGACGATATGCACGACCTCGCCCTCGCGCTGCACCCTGCCCTTCACCCCGATCATGCCGGAGCCGAGTACGATGCGGCGGTATTTCTCGAACACCTTGGTCCAGACGACGAGGTTGGCGACTGCAGTCTCGTCCTCCAGCGTGATGAACATAACGCCCTTGGCCGATCCCGGCCTCTGGCGGACGAGAACGAGGCCGGCGACATGAACCCAGCGCCTGTCGCGGCAGGCGACGGCTTCCGCGCAGGTCATGATACGTCGGCGCGCAAGGTCCGGCCGGAGGAATGAGAGAGGGTGCCGGCGCAGAGTCAGCCCGACATGGCCGTAGTCCTCTGTCCGTCGTCAGATGCTTTGGCGCAGACGGGTGTCGCGATTAGCGGAGAGTTCTGCTCGTCAACCAGTTGATGTTATGCGGCGATGCCGGCGTGCAGCAAGCGGCGATGCTGGATGGTCTGGCGTTTGATCCTTTCTCGGTGTTTGATGATGGCTTCGGCCCTGCCGAAGTAGGCGTCGGCGGGTGTCACATTGTCGAGGCTCTCGTGATAGCGCCGATGATTGTAGTGCTCGACGAAGGCCTCGATCTGGCTTTCGAGGTCACCGGGCAGGAAATAGTTTTCGAGCAGGATGCGGTTCTTGAGGGTCTGATGCCAGCGCTCGATCTTGCCCTGTGTCTGGGGATGGAGCGGGGCGCCGCGAACATGGTCCATGCCATTGGCCTCGATATAGTCGGCCAGTTCGCCGGCGATGTAGCTCGGACCATTGTCGCTGAGCAGGCGCGGCCGGTGTTGAACATGGGCCTGATCGCAGCCTGAGGCGGCCAGTGCCATGTCCAGCGTGTCGGTGACGTCCTGGGCCCGCATGGTCGAGCACAGCTTCCAGGCGATGATGTAGCGGGAGTAATCATCCAGCACCGTGGACAGATACATCCAGCCCCAGCCAATGATCTTGAAGTAGGTAAAATCGGTCTGCCACATCTGGTTGGGACGGCTGGTCCTGGTGTGGAACTCATTGGCCGCCTTGATCACCACATAGGCGGGGCTGGTGATCAGGTCATGGGCCTTGAGGAGCCGGTAAACGCTGGCTTCCGAGATGAAGTAGCCCTTCTCGTCGGTGAAGCGCACCGCCAGTTCGCGCGGGCTCAGCTCGGAGTGCTCCAGGGCCATCTCGATGATCTGGTCATGGATGCCGGCCGGGATACGGTTCCAGACCCGGCTGGGCGCCGAGGATCGGTCTTCCAGCGCCTCGGGGCCGCCATTGAGGTAGCGATCATACCAGCGATAGAAGGTCCGGCGAGGGATGCCCAGCCGGTCCAACGTCTGTTTAGTTGGCAGGTGCGATTGCTCGACCAGCCAAATGACCTCGAGTTTTTCGGAAGCGGGATACCTCATTCCTGGTCTTCCCCATCCCCCAGCATGCTTTTTTTGAGCAGGCGGTTTTCGAGCGTCAGGTCGGCAACGCACTCCTTCAGAGCGCTCGTCTCCCGGCGCAGGTCCTTGACCTCGTCGCTGGTCGCCGCACGCGCAGTATCACCGGCGAGGCGACGCTTGCCGGCCTCCATGAACTCCTTGGACCAGGTATAATAAAGGCTCTGGGCAATACCCTCGCGCCGGCATAGCTCGGCAATGCTGTCCTCACCGCGCAATCCATCGAGCACGATCCGGATCTTGTCCTCGGCAGAAAAGTGCCGTCGGGTCGCCCGGCGGATATCCTTGACCACCTGCTCGGCGCGCTTCTTCGTCTTTATGGTTTTCGTCGTCATTCTGGGTCTTTCGTCCTTCAGACGAGACCAGAACTCTCCTTAAAGCTCAAACCCAATTCTGTGCCAGGGGCGCTGATGCCGGACATTTCTCCCAGACTTGGCGCTCCTTTCCTTTCTTATCCTTCCTGGTGGCCGAACGAACAGCGTCGAGGTCGGTAATGACCAGCGTCTTGAGTTCGAGGAAGTTCAGCAAAGGATAGAAGATATGGGCATACGCGCCGCCCACCTCTACCGTGGTGATGTATTGCTTGGCCAGCTTATGGCCATCACCGAGATCGCGATCAACGATCTCGCATAGCCTCGGCATCAGCACTCGCTCGGTCGTGCCCTCCACTAGGATGGCCTTATCAGCGAAATAGAGGTCGCACTTCGTGAGGGTCATATACTGGTGCAGGAACTCCTGGTCGGGCTTCGGAATTGCCGCCATGCCCTTCTTGAAATCCTTCACCTTCGTGCGGCGACCCGACGTCGGCACCGGCTGCTGATTCAGGAAATAGCGTATCGCTTCGAACGGCGCGGCGTTTGCAACATGCGAGGAATGCGTCGTGATGATAAACTGCACCTGCCATGCAGGTTCGTCCGGATACTTCGCCGATAGCTTGCCGACGGCAGCGTTCAGTTGCCCGATGAACACTTCTTGCATCTGGGGGTGCAGATGCGCTTCGGGCTCTTCGATGAATATGAGATGCGTCGCGGGACGCGTCGGCCGCGCGCGGTAGAGCTTATGGTAGCTCTCTAGCTGCAGGAGCATGTAAATCAGGTTGCGTGTGCCAAGCCCGTTATATCCCTCGGGCAGGTGGACGCCGTCGGCGCCGGCATAGACCACCTTGGTGTGGTCCGACAGCAGTGCATCGACATTAAGCGACGTCTCCGGCTGCAACTCGGTATCATTCATACTCGGAAAGCCAAGCACGTTCATCGCCGGCAGCAGTGCCTTCAGCATAGTATCGAATTCCGACTGCATCTCCCGCTCGATGTTCTCGACCGAGGATTTCAGCTGGGCTGCGAGCTGCTGGTCCGCAATGGCCGCTGTCGGGGTGGATGCAGTCTTGAATAAGGTGCTGAGCAGCTTGCCGATAACATCGGCATCGCCATGCTTGGCGTGATCGAGCGTGCGCTGTGCGCGCACCAGATTGCATTGAAGCAGCGCCGCAAGGTGCGTCGTACCCTCGAATTGCCGCACATTTGCTGGATCGGTGGGATCGATCGCACTGACATGGACGCTGTAGGCTTTCGGTATCGCCTCTTTCAAATGTCGCATGAAATGCACCTTCGCATCGACATTTTCGGGGGCGTCTGCGACCTTGAGCAGTTGCTGCAACGAAGAGAGGGTTGGCGCGTACTCCAGCTGGGCAACAGCAATCGTCGAGTTCATATCGAGATCGATGATGAACGGAGAGAGCGGGCCCAGGGCGGGGGCAGAGCTACTATAGGCGAAGGTCAGGGTGATCGTGATCCGCGGCATAGTCGCAAGCACTTTTTCCGGCGCCTCACCCTTTTCCCTGAGTTCCTTTGCTTCGAAAAACCTGTTGCGTGTACCGGCAGAGAAATCCTCCAGCCGGAACTTCGCACCACCATCTCCTGCGAAGCGCTCGAACACATCGGTTAGCGAGGTCTTTCCGCTGTTGTTGCGGCCAACGATGACGGTCGATCCAGATTCGAGCATGATTTCGGCATCCTCGATCAGGCGGAAGCCTTGGACCCTCACCTTCTGTATGCGCATGTCCCCTCCCCCATGAAGCTCTGTTATTGCCGTTTTGCCGACTTCATCGTGTCCTCACGCTAATGCCGCAAACCGAGTGCGCGCAGCCAGGCATCAACCTGACCGAAGGCGTCCTGTTGCCACTGTTCCGGTGTCCGTCCGTCGAGTATTGCCGTTTCGTCCACGAATTTGCGCACGCTGGTCGCACCATATCCCTCCGGAGCGTCGAACTTCTCGGCGATGAACTTGAAACCCTGCGCGCCGCTCTGTTGATCGAGCAGAGGTTTGCAGACTTCCGCAAGCGCATCGATCCCGTCAGGATAATTTCTGATGCAGTAATAGATGTCGTAGGCGTCCTTCTGCTTGTGACGACCGTTCACGGCATGGCCCTTCATAGCCAGCAGGGCCGGAATTGAGCATACGGCGACTTCGACGCGATTAGTCCCGCCTTCCGGCATCTCGCCGGAGATGGCGACGAGCTGATAGAAACGAAGCGCGAGATCGGCGCCATCAGCACGCTGGACGGCGTTGTCACGTTGTTCGTGGCTTAACGGTTGACGGATAACCGGACGTGATGAGCACGCCGACCATCAGCTACAAGAACCACCGTTTCCCACCGCATATCATCGCCCATGCCGTCTGGCTGTATTTCCGGTTCCCGTTAAGCCTGCGGCTGGTGGAAGAAATGCTGCTGGAGCGCGGCATTGTCGTGTCCTACGAAACGATCCGGCGCTGGGGCCGGAAATTCGGTGCGGCCTACGCAAAGCGACTGCGCAGAAAGACGCCGTCGCGAGAGGATATCTGGCATCTGGACGAAGTGGTCGTAACGATCGGCGGGCGAAAGCATTGGCTTTGGCGAGCCGTCGACCAGGACGGATGTAAGCGCCAAGGGGCCACCGCGTAGCGGTTCTTGCGGTGATCTGAGATTCTTCGCGCCGTTTGGTGTCGAAGGATCTGCTGATGGAAATTTCTATATCTACGCCTATGCCTGATGACAGAAATTGTCATGTGATCGAGGCTCTGGAGGCCCGGCCGTTGCGGGGACGGAGGGGCTGGTCGGATGAAGCGAAGGCGCGGCTCGTCGCGGAGACTTTTGCTCCTGGGGCGAATGTTTCGGCGATCGCCCGCCGGGCCGGGATGGCGCCGTCGCAGTTGTTCGGCTGGCGGCGTCAGGCATTGGCCAGCGGCGCGGTCGCGGCTGCAGCCGAAGGTGACCCGCCGCTGAGCTTCACGCGCTTTGAGGCAGCCCGCAGTGCGCTGGTTGAGATCGTGATCGGCGACATCGTGGTCCGTGCCGGCCCCGATGTGACGAGTGACCATCTTGCGGCGGTGCTGCGGGCGGTTCGCCAGGCATGATCCCGTCGGGTGTGGCGGTTTACGTCGCGAGCACGCCGGTCGACTTCCGCAAGGGGCCGCTGTCGTTGATGGCGCTTGTGCGCGACGGCGGCGTCGATCCCTTCAACGGGGCGCTTTACGTGTTCCGTTCGAAAAGAGCCGACCGGGTGAAGATCGTCTGGTGGGATGGCAGCGGGATCTGCCTTTACGCCAAGACGATCGAGACGACGCGGTTCTGCTGGCCGCCGGTGTCTGCGTCGCGGGTCCGGCTGAACCATGCCCAGTTGCTGGCGCTGGTCGACGGGATGGACTGGAAGAAGGTCCGCTCGGCCTCGGTCCGGCGGCCGCAATCATTGGGTTGAGCGGTCTGTGGCAAAGTGAATCAGGCCTTTGAAAGGCTTGGGAGAACGCGCCGGCCTGTGCTGTGATCGCGGTGATGACCGCGGCCATTTCAGAGCTTCCGGACGACATCGAAGCGCTCAAGGCGATGGTTCTCGCCATGGCATCGCAATCGGCACGCCTTGAAGAGCGCAGCCATCATCTGGAGGCCGTGAACAAGGCGGCCGACGAGCGGATCGCGGCGCTGACGGCGATCGTGAAGATGCTGGAGCGGGCGCGTTACGGCCGGCGCTCGGAGCGGCTGGTCGACGCGGGACTGGACGACGACCAGTATGCCTTCGTGCTCGATGAGATCGAGACAGGCCTTGCGGCGATCCAGGAGGAACTGCAGGCGGCCGACGCGGATCGCCCGAAGCGCGCGCCTCGGCCGCGGAAGAGATTTGCTCCGCATCTGGAGCGCATCGAGCACGTGATCGAACCGGAGATCCCGCCCGGCTGCGAAGGGTTGGAAAAGGTGCTGATCGGCGAGGACGTCTCGGAGCGCCTCGACGTCACGGCAGCCAGGTTCCGGGTGATCGTGACCCGTCGCCCGAAATACGCCTTCCGGGGCCGTGATGGCGTGATCCAGGCGCCGGCGCCTGCCCATCTCGTGGAAAGCGGTATCCCGAGCGAGGCGCTGCTGGCCCAGATCGCGGTCTCCAAATACGCCGATGGCCTGCCGCTTTACCGGCAGGAGGCGATCTACGCGCGCGACAAGGTCGAGCTCAGCCGATCGCTGATGGCGCAATGGATGGGCAAGGTGGGCTTCGAACTCACGCCACTGGCTGATTACGTTCTGGAGCGCATCAAGCAGGCCGAGCGGATCTTCGCCGACGAGACCACGCTGCCGACATTGGCACCGGGGAGCGGCAAAGCGAAAACGGCCTGGCTATGGGCCTATGCACGCGACGATCGGCCCTTTGGCGGCACATCGCCTCCCATGGTCGCCTATCGCTTCGAGGATAGTCGCGGCGGGGATTGCGTCGCGCGCCATATGCGGGGCTTTGCCGGCATCCTGCAGGTCGACGGATACGCGGCCTATGCGCAGCTCGCGAAGGCGAAGGCCGGCACCAACGAAACCGTCACGCTCGCCGGCTGCTGGGCGCATCTGCGCCGGCGCTTCTATGAACTCCATATCAACGGGACATCCACGGTCGCCACGCAAACCGTGACCGTCATGGCCGAGCTCTGGAAGATCGAGGAGGAAATCCGCGGCCAGGATCCGGTGATCCGTGCCGCCGGCCGGCGGGATCGGTCGTCCGCGATCGTCGCCGGGCTCTTCGCGCTGTGGGAAACCGAGCTGCGACGGATCCCGGGGAAATCGAAACTGGCCGAAGCGATCCGCTATGCGATCACGCGCCGCCAGGCCCTGGAGCGCTTCATCATCGATGGCAGGATCGAAATCGACTCCAACACCGTCGAACGCGCGATCAGGCCCCAGACCATTGTCAGAAAGAACGCAATCTTCGCCGGCAGCGACGGCGGCGGCCGGACGTGGGCAACGATCGCGACGCTGCTCCAGACTTGCCGCATGAACGATGTCGACCCGCTCGCATGGCTGACCCAAACGCTGGAGCGCATCGCCGACCGCTGGCCCATCTCTCAGCTCGACCAGCTCATGCCCTGGAACTTCAATCCCTGAACGGTGCCGGCTACGCGCTTACGGACGGATATGTTCTCGACGAGATCGTGCAGACCCGTCGAGACACCAAGGCTGCCAAGCGATTGCTGATCAGGCTGCTGAAGAAGCAAGGCCTCGCGCCAAAGAGGATTGTCACCGATAAACTGTGTTCATACGGGGCGGCAAAGCGAGATGTGATGCCGGCCATTGAACATAGATCACACAAGGGCCTTAACAACCGTGCGGAAAATTCCCATCTGCCGCTGCGAAAACGAGAACGAGTGATGCAGGGCTTCCGATCCGTCGGCAGTCTGCAACAATTTGTCCCCGTATTTTCAGCGGTTAGAAATCATTTTGTCCCGTCGCATCAAAAACACTCCGCCCTCGCCACCCACATTCATCGGATCCGCGCCATGGCGCACTGGAAGGCCGTGACCGGCGCAACTGCCTGAGTTTAACTGAAAGCGCTTCGTCCGGCCTCAATCGAACAACGTGACAACGCCTTGCGGATATGTTCCAGAGCCAGAAGGAGCAGCGTTGCCCGGTTGTCCTGCCCGTAGTCGAGAGCAATTCGCGCCGGTAGAGGTGTTGCAAATAGGGGTTCCGTGGACATTTCTGCAATAAAACCCGCTAAGGGAAAGCTAAGTTGTTTGGGTTGAAACGGTTAGCGCGGATCGGCCTGAAGCGTTCGAGGGGGGCCGTCAATTTCGTTCCAGAGATAGTCGCTGGTGAGTGCGATATGGGCCCAGGGAAGCGGTGCGACCTGGGAGAGCAGTTCGGCGGGAATATCGATGCTCTGGGTGCGAACATAATCGACAGCGCGGCTGCGATAGACTGTGTTCCACAGGATATCCCTTCGGCCCGTGATGACCGCAATGGGGGCCGAAGGCTGACTTTGCTTGGTTAGAGTGTCAGCATTTCTCGCTTTGGCCGCCGCAAAGATATGGCTGCCATACTTTGTCAACAGGGCCTAATGTCGATTGGTCCTAGGCCTGACCCCGCCCATCTAATCATAAGACTTCCAGCCATCATGCTCACTCCAATCGCGAGGAGGAGGGGGCCGGCGAACTCCTCGGCCACTGTACCCGACGTCGAGGAAACCGATAGCAACATCAGGCTGAATTCTCCCCCGTGGGCCAGGATGACCCCGGTCCGCAATGCGGTCTGAAGCGCTTCGCCGAATAGTCGGGCGACGACGAAAACAATCAGCGTCTTTCCGCAGAGTATTATTGCAAGCCAGACCAGCACGGCAGGCCATTGAGATGGAAGGATCCAAAGTGGCAATTGAGTCCCGATACCGATAAAGAAAATCCCTACAAACAAGTCGCGAAAGGGCCGGATCTCGTTCTCGACAGCATGGCGCGCGTCGCCCTCGCCGATGATCATACCGGTCGCGAATGCGGCGAGCGCCGGAGAAAGGCCAGCAGATGTCGCGACGATCGTGGACCCAAGCGCAATGGTAAGTGCGAGGAGTTGGGCAAGCTCCGGATCGCCACGCAACGCGACCCAACGGGCAAGTACCTGCAACGGACCTCGGGCAATGAACAGAGCAGCAACCACTGCCGTTGCACTGGCGATGACCGTTATCACGCCATACCCTTCGGCGGCACCACTCATTGCATCGTGCAGAAGCAGGAACGCGACGGCTGCCAAGTCCTGAAACAGAAGCACTGCGATGGCCAAGCGCCCATGAGCCGATCCAAGAGCGTTCGCGCCTGCGAGCACCTTGAGGCACATGGCTGTGGATGACATCGCAACGGCCCCGCCGATGAGGATTGCGGAAACTGATGCGAGATCGAAGACCAAACTCGCTACCAACGAAACCGTTATCGTCGTGACTGAAACCTGTACAGCCCCAAGACCGAAGACATGCTTCCTGAGTGTTACGAGCTTCTCGAAGGAGAATTCCAGGCCGAGCGCGAACAGCAGCAGCACCACTCCGATTTCGCCAATACTGCTCAGGGCAGCGCTCTCCGCAATCAGGCCGAGGCCAGCGGGTCCAATGACTATACCGGCAAGAATGTAACCGACGATGCTAGGCACGCCAATCCGTGAACATATCGTCACGAGTACGAACGCGGCGCAAACCAACAAGGCCGCACTTTCGGCAAATCCAGTCACGCCATGCATGTTCTTCTCCTGATATCATGTCGCAGGAAATGCCAATACCTGTATACTCTAAACGTGCGACCGCGCCCACTGCGCTATCTGCGCGGCAGGCATTACACCGCTCGTCCTCGCGATTTCCTTGCCGCCCCTGAACAAGATCATGGTGGGAATGCCGCGGATCCCGTAACGGTCGGTGATCTGCTGTTCGGCTTCGGTATCGAGCTTGCCGAGACGGAACTGGGGTTCGAGCGAACGCGCCGCAGCCTCGAACTGAGGTGCCATCATCTTGCATGGCCCGCACCATTCCGCCCAGAAATCGACGAGCAGGGGCAGATCGGCATCGGCGTGTCGGTCGAAACTGGCGGCGGTCAGTGTGACTGGCCGGCCCTCGAACAGGGCGGCGCCGCAGCGGCCGCAGCTGGGGTTATCCGTCAGTCGTTCCTGCGGAACGCGATTGACGGAACTGCATTTCGGGCAAGCAACGGTGGGCATTCTGTTCTCCCTTTGAGTATCGTTTCGGAGGGGCAGGCAGGGCGGCGCCGTTCAGCGCGAGGTCGTGGCCCGCCGGGCCTCTCGGTGGCGGGGTTCGGGCAGGTATTCGACGCCGCCGCCCAGACGGCGGACGGGCTGCGGATAGAGGGTCATCAGCTCGAGTATTTCCTCGGGCATGTCGGTCCGCACCGGCAGCCCCATCTCGCGCGCCTCTTCCGCAGAGATAGGGTAGTCGTGCGTCCAGGTGCCGGTGGCCTGCCCATCAGCGTCGTGCTGACGCCCGGCGAGACCCACGACCTAATCGCCTATGACGACCTCATGGCCGAGCGCGACAGCGATCCCGGCGTGCTGCTCGGTGACAGGGGCTACGACAGTGACCGCCTGCGGCAGGATGCGCGCGACCGGGGGGCCCAGCCGGAGATCCCGACCAAGCGGAACCGCAAGGTGCAGCACAGCGTCAACCGACGCCTCTACGCCCTGCGTTCCCGCATCGAGTGCTTCATCAACCGTCTCAAGAACTGCCGCCGCGTGGCCACCCGCTACGACCACACCGCTTCCAGCTTTCTCGGCTTCGCCCTGCTCGGCTGCATCCGCTTATGGATCAGGTTCGTCCACGCGGCCTAATGGGGTGAAAAAGCATACACTCCTGAGCAAAGAGAGGGGCGCGACGCGCCCCTCTTACGCCCTATCCAGCGGTTTCAGAACAACTTGGACAGCTTTGCCTTGATTTCATCGAGCCAGCCTTTTCCGCCGCCTCCCCCAGCCGTCTTTTGCTTGACTTTCCTGAGTTCAGCATACAGGGGCTCAAAGTCCTTCTTCTTTCCATAGCCCAGCAGTTCTGCCATTTCCAACTGCTGCCGCGCTTCGTTCAAGAATGTCTCCAGGCGCTCATTGGACGCTTCGCTCCGCTGACCATCTTCTACCAAGGTCTCGGCGCGCTTCAGGAGCAGCCTGGCGCGCAGGGCGGGCAGCGGATGCACGCTGCGCGTCTCGACCAGCGTGCTGAGCGCTGCCTGCAGCGCGGCTTTGGCTTCTTCAATCTTGCCCTGATCGATCAGCGGCACGACTGACTTCACGGCTGCGGGATAGGACGCCAGAGGGATGTTGGTGACCGCGATCACGATTTCACTGGCCAGCAAAGCCAGCACGTGACGTGCCTGTTGCACCTCGCCATGTTTGAGGGCATCCAGCGCCTCGTCGGTCATCGCCTCAATGGTTTCCGTGTTGGCGAACAAGTCGTGCACGATGGTGCGCACATCAACGGGGGCCAGGGCGAGCGTGGGTTCGCGCGCAACGATCAGCTCCAGCTTTCCCGTCACTTCGGCCAGCGTTGCCAATGCGCGTGCAGCGTCCTTGCCGTCAAGTGCGGCCAGCGCTGATTTGGTCAGCGCCAAGGCCGAGACGGCCTCATCGAGGACTTGTTTACGTTTGTCTGCCGCCTG
This sequence comes from Xanthobacter sp. ZOL 2024, assembly GCF_052932325.1. NCBI lineage: Bacteria > Pseudomonadati > Pseudomonadota > Alphaproteobacteria > Hyphomicrobiales > Xanthobacteraceae > Xanthobacter > Xanthobacter sp. ZOL 2024. The sequence continues at coordinate 60,301 of NZ_JBRFIN010000001.1, read as the reverse complement.
CGAGTCCGTTTCCTTCTGAACCTCAGGCTGTACCTCCGTGACGACTTCAGGCTTGGCCTCTGGACTGACAGGAAGGCTGCTTACCGCGGCCTGTTCGTTTATTTCTTTGTTCGTCGCATTGGGATTCGATGTTTGCTCATTCATGGTGATATGCCTCGTATGAGTTAGTGAAAATAGGCGAATCTATTGGGGCTGACTGCGAACATCGCGAGACTGCCCGACCGAACAGTCGGCTCCTTCATCACCTCAAAACAGCTTTTGGAGGCGCGTCTTCAACTCGTCGAACCATCCCTTGCCGCTTTTGCCACCAGCCGACTTTTGCTCAATGGACTTCACCTGATCGAAGATGGGTTTGAAATCCGCCTTCTTGCCATAACCCAGGATCTGCGCCATCTCGATCTCCGTGCGCACGGACGACAGCAAGGTGCTGAGCTCCTCGTTCTGCTTGGCATCGCGCTTGTCGGTCTCGGCCAGCTTTTCAGCTTTTGCCATCGCGGCTTCAGCCCGTAGCACGGGCAGAGGAAAGGCGACCGAGGTCACCACCAGCGTGTTCAGTGCTCGGGCGAGTTCCGCCTTGGCGTCGTCGATCTTGCCGCTGTCGATGAGCCGTGCGGCCGACTTGATCGCTGCCGGGTACGTTGCCATCGGCAGGTTGTCGGTTTCGATCACGATTTCGCTGGCCAGATTGGCGACGATGGGCCGGGCCTTTTGCACCTCGCCATCACCCAACAACTCCCGAGACAACTCGACCGCTTTCTTCACCGTTTCCACGTTGGCGTGGATATCGTGGGTGATGACGCGTACATCGACCGGCGCCAAAGCAAGTTTGGCGTCGCGTGCCAATACCAGTTCCAGCTTTCCGCTGGCCAGTTCCAGCGCAGCGAGCGCCTCCTTGGTCTTCTTTGCATCAAGGAGTGTCAAAGCCTCCTGGGTCTTGGTGAGCGCCGTGATGGCGTCCTGAGTGAGCTCAGCACGCTTTTTTTCGGCTTCCCGGGCGGCCTTGTCATCTACCTGTGGCTGCGCCGCCTTGGATGCGGCAGAGGGTGCTGCAGCACCTGGGCTAGAACCTGCCGCCGATTGGGCCTGAGCCGGTCCGCTAAGTCCGACGACGACCGCCAGGGCAAGTGCGGAGAAGGTTGATTGGGGCTGTTTGATATTCATGATCTTGGGCTCCTAATTAAAGTTAGTTGACTGAGATTTCAATCTGTTTCGGTTTGGCTTGCTCGGCCTTGACAAGCCGCACTTCCAGCGCGCCGTCTTTCATCGAAGCCGTCACCTTGGTCGGATCAACGTTGTCAGGCAAGACAAAGTTGCGCACAAAGTGACCTGCCACTGAACTTTCATCCAGCGGCGATTAGAGTCTCGACCGTTTCTGTTACGCCGTTGGGCGCGGGTTGAGCAACGGGCGGAGACGCGAAGCCCTTATCGAGCGAAGCGTCGGAGCCGGTTGCGGTAAGGGTTCCGGCGAAGGCCGCCGGGGTCTGGTATCCGAGCGAGGAGTGCGGTCTCGCGGTGTTGAAGTCCTGCCTCCATTCGGCGATGGCGCTGCGGGCGTGGTCGAGGCCGAAGAACAGGCTCTCGTTCAAGAGCTCATCGCGCATCCGGCCGTTGAAGCTCTCGACGTAGCCATTCTGCATGGGCTTTCCGGGCGCGATGTAGTGCCACTCGACGCGATGATCCTTCGACCAGGCGAGGATCGCGTTCGAGGTGAACTCCGTGCCGTGGTCGGAGACGATCATGCCCGGCTTGCCGCGTCGGGAGATCAGGTCCGTCAGCTCACGAGCAACGCGGCGACCGGAGATCGACGTGTCCGGGATCGCTGCCAGGCATTCGCGCGTCACGTCATCGACGATGTTGAGCACACGGAAGCGCCGCCCGCAGGCGAACTGATCGTGCACGAAGTCCAGCGACCAGCGCGCGTTCGCCCTTGCCTCGACCAGGATCGGCGCCCGCGTGCCGACCGCGCGTCGCCGCGCCCGGCGCTTGCGCACCGTCAGGCCCTCCTCGCGGTAGAGCCGGTAGATGCGGTTGACGCCAGACGTCTCGCCCTCCCGCCGCAGCAGGACGAACAGGCGCCGGTAGCCGAAACGCCGGCGTTCGTTTGCGAGGTCACGCAGCTTGCCGCGCAACTCCGTCTCCGGCCCATGGAAACATCTCATTTCCCCGAGCGCATGTAGCTGGCCGTCATCCCGTCGTCTTTCTTGCAATTGTCACACCCGTCCACGCCGGAGGATCAGAGGCGGGGAAGGATTCGAGCGAGGCTTCGAGGACCGGATCGAAACTCTCCCTGTCGCTGGTAGACGGGTCGGCCGTGCTCTCATGCTGGACGCCTCTTGAGAGGCGGCGATCGGGGCGGAACGGGACCCGGAAGGCTCCCGGGGCATCGACGCCCCTGTGCAGCCGGTGGCGCGTCTCACCCGCCCAAGGGTTCGCCATCCGGGCTCCCCCAGCGTCCTCGCGCACGACATAATGCCAGTCCTGCCGCTCAGCGAAGTCCACAGCGCTGTCACGATCGGGGAACTTCAGCCGGATCGGGCGATAGGGATCGTCGCTTGCAGTCCATCCCATCAGCGGCTCGATCTGCGGCGGCCGGGACGGCTCGAACTCGAGGACCCAGTAGTTGGGCCGAGGCGCCGATGTCATCGCGGAACGGGCAGGACGGTAGATGATTGCCGTCGGCACGTCCCAGGATGGCAGATCGGTTCCGGGAATTTTCGGCGGGAATGGTGGGCGATTATGGCCGCGCATATCAGTTCTCCCGGGTGTCGGTGGATACGAGAAGGTGACGTTCGAGATCGTCGAGTTTTTCCATTCGCCTTGAGTTCAGGCGAACGGCGCGTTCGGTGTTCTGCGAAGGAAAGGCAGCAGCGTGCAGGACGTCCGACCGCATCGCTATCGTGAGATCGGCGACGGCATTCATCACGCCCTCTCCGTCCCCATCCGAGAGCGTGCCGTCAGCAAAACCGGACTGCAAGCTCTCCAGTACCTGCTCGAAGCTGGACACAACCCCTGCACTCGCGACCACAGCCAGCTTGTGGCTGAGAACACGCAGTTCATCGATCAGCTTCGCATCGTGCCTTGCGGTTTCCACGATCTCTGCGACCTTCTCGATGCAGGCCATGTAAATGTCGCATTGCTGCTGGAGGATGATGACCCTTCCTTCCTTGCGAAGCTCGAGATCGGTCTGGCGATTGAGAAGCGCCGCGGTCAGAATGATCGTCACGACAGCGCCGAGGAAGATGAGCGTCATCTCCTGCGCGAAAGGCAGTGTGTCTTCGGCAAGATACATCGAACGAAAAACGAAAACGATGCCGATGCCCAAGGCAGCGGCCGCAGCAGCAAATGCCAAGTCAGGCAGGCGGTTCGACATCAGCACCTCGCATTTCGGTGTCAGGTGGCATGCACGGCTTTGCATCGGCGTCCGGCGCCTCTGCGACCCGGTGCCGCAGGAAGATTGGCGTCGGACCGCTGCCGAACGGATTGAAGCCGGTGCTCAGGCAACGGTCGAAGATCGTTTCGTCCCATCGGGTGAAATCGTGCTCCTCGCCGGCAAGTCGCCCGTCATCCACCACAGGGCACCTCACGCCTTTGCCGATGGGGGAGCGTCATCGAAGGCCGCACCGTCCGAACGATCCGCCTTGCGAAGCCGTAGCCCGAGGAGGATCATCATCACCCCGAAGATCGCGGCGTAGAAGCCGATCAGCCAGCCGAGCGCGAGGAAGCTTTCGAGCGGGCGCGTCAGCAGCATCCAGGTCACGACGACACCGAGAACGACCGAGAGAAGGCCGCTCAGGATCAGCCAGATCTCGCCCTCGATTTCCTTGCGCAGGCGGATCGCTGCCGCGATCTCGAGGGCACCCGAGAACACGGACCAGAAGGCGATGCTGGCCCAGAGGAATGTCGCAAGCACAAGCGTCGCGACAAAAGGCGAGACAACCACGACGACGCCCGTGGCGATGCCCAGAATGCCGCTGAACATCAGCCAGCCCCAGCGTTCGCCCTTGCGGATGTTACGTATCGCGGCGACGAGGCCGAACACGCCGTCGGCAAAGGCGAAAGCGCCGAAGACCAGCGTCAGAGCAAGCAGCGACTCCGCAGGCATGAGGACGGCGAGAACCGCGATCACCAGCGCCAGGATACCGCGCAGCACGAACAGCCACCAGTTCCCGGACAGGCTGCACAGCATGTCCTGCATCGTGTCGGATTGGTTTGCAGATGTTGTCGTCATTGGTCCATCTCCTGTTCAGGTTTCAACTCAGTAGTACCGATTGTCTCCGCGCCGGCCAGGGCGGCCGCCACGCGGCGGCGGTCCTCGACCGGTTGAGGCAGACACTGCGTCCGGGCGATTTCCCTTTCCACGGGCGCGCGCCCCGATGCCTCGCCGATCAACCCGGCTTCGACCAGCGTGCCGCGCAGTGTCTCCGCCGCGTTCTCTGCAATCTTCAACACTTCCGCCTCAGTGAGACCCAGGAGGTGCGCCGTCTCCGCGATCGTGGCGTCTTCCAGGTACATCCGATACAGGACGCGGCGCTCGACCGGAGCAAGATCTGCGATAGCCCGGTGCAGTGCCATGGCGATATCATGACGATCCACTTCGGTCTCGGCGTCTGTGCCGCCGTCGTCGGCGATGAGGTCCTCCAGCATCAGCACTTCGTCGGGCTGGTAGAACTCGAACATCGCCTGATCCGCCTCGGTCGGATCCTCCGCCGGGGCCTCGGGTTCCGCCTCGATGGAGGCGGCATCCTCAGGCACGGCGCGGCGGGCGGCGCGGGATTCTTCCTCGATGGTCTCAAAAGCCAGCCGTTTCAGCCAGTCGCCGACGGAAAACTCCGAAGGCCGATCCTCGAAGCGGGCCAGCCCCTTGAGGATCGTCGCATCGAAGAGACCGCGAACGCTCAGATATCCCTCCGGTACCGATCCGCTGCATTCGAGATAGGTCAACTCGCGCCTGACGGTGTCATAGATCGTATCGAGATGATCCTCGATCAGGTCAAAGAAGAGCTGGCGCCGGTCCGCTTCCGCCGCATCCCGCGCGGGCGGCAGCGGGGCGCCGATCCGGCGCCGGCGGGCGGGACGCTTGTATTCAGGCTCGTGCTTGAGGCGCGCCACATGCCGATCGACCTGGTGGCGCAGGTCGGTAAAGGCCTTGCGCAGGACAGGCTCGATCTCGAATCCATCTTCCCGCGCCGCGATCACGCCCGACGGCAGTTGCAGGCGCAGGCTGACTTTGATGCGCGTCTTGCCCCTCGTCTGCGAGGCAACGACTTCGAGCCGGACCAGATCCTCGCGAAAGCGCGCAAGGTGCGGTTCAAGTTGCCGCACCTCTTCCTCGATGACCTCAGGCGCGCGCTGTTGGCCGTGCCGGTCGAGATTGCGGAATGATCTAATGACGTTCATGCCGTGGACCTTCCTATAACTCTCCGAAGAGATGGTCCGGCGCGACCGTCATCGCGCCGGGCCAGTCCCTCGCAACGTCACCCGGCGGATTTATCGTCCTTGGACTGCACCTCATCCTTGGCCTTGACCGGGACGTCGGGCGTCGGAGCGTCCGCCTTGTCTTCGGCAACTTTGCTGGACTCGTCGATCCCTGCCTTGGCCTGATTGTCCGGGTTGTCGTCACCGGTGTTTTTTGCGATCTTTTCGAACACGACCCTCTGTTCGTCTTCCGACCAGGCGACGCGGACCTTGTCACCATCCTCGATCCGCCCGGAGAGCATCTCGCGGGCCAACTCGGTCTCCAACTCCGACCGGATCAGCCGGCGCAGCTCGCGGGCGCCGAATTCGGGGCGGAAGCCGACCGCGCCGAAGTGATCCACGACGCTCACGTCGAATTCGAGTTCGACGCCGTGGCCGAGGGCGGTCCGTTTCACCCGGTTCAGCTGCAACTCGACGATCTGGCGGATTTCCGACTGGTTCAGCGAGTGGAAGACGATGATTTCGTCGATCCGGTTGATGAACTCTGGCCGGAAATGACCGCGCAACACTTCCATCAGCTCGGACTTCTGCTTTGCCTCGTCGAACTCCTTGGTGCCGCGCTTCTTGAGGTTGCGCTGGATGATGTCCGAACCGAGGTTCGATGTGGCGATGATGATGGTGTTGGTGAAGTCAACGACGCGGCCCTTGCCGTCGGTCAGCCGGCCATCGTCGAACACCTGAAGCAGGATGTTGTAGACATCCGGATGCGCCTTTTCGATCTCGTCGAGGAGCACGACCGAGTAGGGCCGACGGCGCACCTTCTCCGTCAGCTGCCCGCCTTCGTCGTATCCGACGTAGCCGGGAGGTGCGCCAACCAACCGGGCAACCGAGTGGCGCTCGCCATACTCCGACATGTCGATACGGATCATCGCATCCTGGTCGCCGAAGATCACCTCGGCGAGCGTCTTGGCCAGTTCCGTCTTGCCTACGCCCGTGGGCCCGAGGAAGAGGAAGGTCGCTGTGGGGCCGCGTCCCTCGCGCAGGCCCGCACGCGCCAGCCGCACGGCATCGGCCACCGCGCGGATCGCCTCTTCCTGGCCGATGACGCGCTCGTGCAGCTTCTCCTCGAGCTTGAGGAGCTTGTCCTTCTCCTCGGTGGTCAGCTCGGTGACCGGAACGCCGGTGATCTTGGAGACGATCTGCGCGACGTGATCGGCGCGCACCTCGGCGGTGGCGGAGGCCTGGTCGCGCTTCCAGATTTCCAGAAGCTCGTCCAGCTCCTTCTGCTTCCGCTCGAGTTCCTTCTTCAATTCCGCTGCCCGGTCGAATTGCTTGCGGGCTGCGGCATAGTCCTGTTCGCGCTTGATCTGCGCGACCTCGGCTTCGAGCTCCTGCACGTCCACGGGCCGCGCAGTGGCCGAGATCTTCACCCGCGCCGCGGCCTGGTCGATCAGGTCGATCGCCTTGTCGGGCATGAAGCGACCGGTGATATAGCGATCCGAAAGCTCCGCGGCGGCGATGATCGCCTCGTCGGTGATCGTCACCTTGTGGTGGCTTTCGAGCGTGTCGCGCAGCCCGCGCAGAATCATGATGGTCTGTGCGACCGTGGGCTCGTCCACATAAACCGGCTGGAAGCGTCGCTCGAGCGCCGCGTCCTTCTCGATGTATTTCTGGTACTCGTTGAGCGTCGTCGCGCCGATCAGGTTCAGCTCGCCCCGCGCCAGCGCCGGCTTGAAGGTGTTGGCGATGTCGAGACCACCTTCGCCACCGCCCTGGCCGGCGCCGACGATGGTGTGGATCTCGTCGATGAACAGGATCAGGCTGTCCTTCTCCTCGGTGATCTCCTTGAGGATCTTCTGGACTCGCTCCTCGAACTCGCCGCGATACTTCGACCCGGCCACCATCGAGTTGATGTTGAGCTCGACCAGCCGCTTGTCGCGCAGCGCCTCGGGCACTTCGCCCGCGACGATCCGTTGTGCAAGTCCCTCGACGATGGCGGTCTTGCCCACGCCGGGCTCGCCGATCAGCACCGGGTTGTTCTTTTTCCGGCGGGCCAGCACTTCGATCGTCGTCTCGATCTCGCGGGCGCGGCCGATGACGGGATCGAGCTTGCCATCGCGGGCGAGCTTCGTCAGGTCACGGCTGAACTGGTCGAGATCGGGGGTGTTCGACGGAGTCTCGACGCGGCCTTCCTCGGCTCCCTTGCCGACCACCTTCGTCACCTGCTGACGCAGCGCCTGCGGCGTCAATCCGTATTTGCGCAGGATCGACGCGGCCAAGCCGTCACCTTCCTCGGCAAGGCCGATCAGAAGGTGCTCGGGACCGACATAGGAATGGCCGAGTTCGTTCGAGGCGATGAAGGCCCGGTTCAGCGCGTCCTTCAGGCGCGGACTTACGCCGATTTCGCCTTCGGTCTTGGCGTCTCCACGCTTCGCTTCCTTCTCGACCTGGCGCCGCAGATCGTCCACATCGACCTTGAACTGTTCCAGGATCGTCTTGACGACGTCAGACGAGGTCAATGCCAGAAGCAGATGTTCGGTATCGACCTCGCTGCGCCCGAATTCCCCGGCCTTCTGTGCGGCATCCTGCAGCAGCTTGTTGCCCTGTTCGCTCAGCCGGTCGGCGATGGTGCGTCCGCCGCCGCGCCGCGATCCACGCCGCGGCGCGCCCTCGCCGAAAGTGGCGTCGACGACCCCGTCATCACCGTCGCCCATGGAGCCCAGCGTGCCGCCCCGCAACGGGCTGTCGCCAAAGAGGCTGCCGAAACCGCTGTCGCCGAAGAACTCGTCAAGAAGGGAATGCCGTCCGAACAGGGACTCCAGCGGCGAGGCGCTGCGGCCCGACCGGCGCACCATCTCGCGGTAATGCTGGTCGCAAAGCTCCATGTTCTGAATTCTGCCGTTCACCGAGGCGCGCACGCGCGCCGTCGCCGGGCGACCGCAAATATCGCAAGCTCCGTTTGCCATTTTTCCTCTCCGTTTCTTTATCCAGTCAGGGTTGTCCGCCGATCATCTGCGTCAGTGACGATGTCACGCAGCGACCGCTTCCGTTCTTTTCACCTTGGACCCAATTGCCACCAGATCGGGCTCGTCCAGTGTCTCGCGTTGCAGGAGATCCTGCGCCGATTGCTCGAGCAGCGCCCGGTTGGCTTCGAGAAGCGAGAGGGTGCGCTTGAACACGCCATCCACGATGTCGCGCACCTTCGCGTCCATCCGCTCGGCAGTGGCGTCGCTGTAGCGGCGGTTGAGCCAGGACGCCTGATCGCCGGTGCCGAGAAAGCCGGGCCGATCGGTGTCGTAGCTGACATGCCCGAGGTCTTCGTCCATCCCGTACCGCGCGACCATGGCGCGGGCGATATCGGTGGCCTTGACCAGATCGTCGGCCGCCCCGGTCGAGACATGATTGTAGATGATCTTCTCGGCCGCGCGCCCGCCAAGCAGGACTGCGATCTTGTTCTCCAGCTCCTCCCGCGTCATCAGGAAGCGGTCCTCGGTCGGGCGCTGGATAGTGTAGCCGAGCGCGCCGATGCCGCGCGGGATGATCGAGACCTTGTGCACCGGGTCCACCCCCGGCAGAGCCATCGCCACCAGCGCGTGCCCCATCTCGTGGTGCGCCACGATCTCGCGCTCGCGCGGGTTCAGAACGCGGTTCTTCTTCTCCAACCCGGCGATGATGCGCTCCACGGCATTGTTGAAGTCGTCCATCGTCACCGTATCGGCCTTGCGGCGCGTGGCGAGCAATGCTGCCTCGTTGACGAGATTGGCAAGATCGGCGCCCGAGAAGCCGGGCGTGAGCGCTGCGACCTTCTCGGCGTCCACGTCCGGGGCGAGCTTCACCTTCTTCATGTGCACGCCGAGAATCTGGATGCGCCCCTTCTTGTCGGGCTTGTCCACCAGCACCTGCCGGTCAAAGCGTCCGGCCCGCAACAGCGCCGGATCGAGAATCTCCGGGCGATTCGTGGCCGCAAGCAGCACGATGCCGACTGATGGGTCGAAGCCGTCGAGCTCGGTCAGAAGCTGGTTCAGCGTCTGCTCACGCTCATCGTGGCCGCCAGCGACCTGGCCGGAGGAGCGCGCCCGCCCGAGAGCGTCGAGTTCGTCGATGAAGATAATCGCCGGCGCGGATTTCCGAGCCTGCTCGAAGAGGTCGCGCACCCGCGCGGCGGCGACGCCCACGAACATCTCCACGAACTCGGAGCCCGAGATCGAAAAGAAGGTCACGCCGGCCTCACCCGCCACCGCGCGCGCCAGCAGCGTCTTGCCGGTGCCCGGCGGCCCAACGAGCAATATGCCTTTGGGGATATGTGCGCCCAGCTTTCCGTATTCGGCCGGGTTCTTGAGGAACTCCACCACCTCCTCCAGCTCGGCCTTGGCGTCGTCCACGCCGGCCACGTGAGCGAAACTGACGCCGGTTTCCTTTTCCATGTAAACCTTGGCCTTGCTGCGGCCGACCTGCATGAAGCCGCCAAAGCCTTGCCGCTCGGCGAACTTTCGGAACAGCAGCATCCAGACTCCGAAGAAGATGAGCGCGGGCGCCACCCAGGACAGAATCGTGCCGATCAGCGTATTCTGCGGAACCCCGGTGATCTCCACCCCCGAGCGGTCGATCCGCGCCAGGATCGCGGGATTTACGATTGTGGTGATAAACTGTCGCTTGCCGCCAATCGGCTCTTTGAACGTGCCGGTGATCGCGTCTGATCCGACCGCAACCGAGGCGATCTTGCCATCGGTTAGGTAGGTCTCGAACTGGCTGTAGGTGATGGGGGCGACCGACTGCCAGCCGGCGATCAGGTTCTGGATGAGGAGGATCGCAAAGAAGGCGACGATCCAGTACCAGATGTTGTATTCGGTTCTCTTCTCCATGCCGATCAGCCTTGCCTCTGCATCAGCCGCATCCGGATCCGCTCGAGCAGCACAAGCAGGACGTGCCGTTCGTCCGGGGACAAATCCTGCAGGATTTCATCTTCGAGCGCCGATTGCCGGGGCGCGAGTTCATCCAGCATCGCCCTGGCCTTTGGGGTTGCCGTGACGATCTGTAACCGCCTGTCGTCGGGTGACGGCGACCGCTCGACCCAACCGCCCTTGACCATGCGATCGACGAGCTGGCCCGTAGTGGCTCGGCCTACCTCCAGCCGCCCGGCCAGATCGCCGATGGTCAGCCCGGGCGAATCCTCGACATGCGCCGCCGCCATCCAGGACAGGCGGGTCAGGCCGCTGCCGCGGATGTCTTGGTCGATCCGCTGCTGGATGAGCTGCGCGACCCGGTGGATCGCCGTCCCGATCAGCGCGATGTCCGAAGAGATCATGGTTATCCTTCCGCCGATTGCATGGTATACAGGAGAAACCGCCCCCCATCCAAAACGCAATGCACCCATCATACATGCTTGCATAATAAATGGAACGGCCTATCTTGATAGGCGTTCTCCGAACCCACATCCGGCCGGCACCGTTGCCCGGTCCCTCCATGCCGACGGTTCGGGGGGTATCGATCAGCAACAGGAGGCCAGCAATGCTCTACCCGACATATCTGCGCCGCAGCGATCCCTTTGCGCTGATGCGCTCCATGATGCGCGATCTCGACCGCGGTTTCTGGCCGCCGTCCCGCGCGGCGTTCCCGGCGGTAAATGTCTGGCAAGGCCCTGAGGCCGTTGCAGTCACCGCTGAACTTCCCGGCATCGAACCGGGCGACATTGAAATTTCGGTCGAGGACAACGTCCTGACGCTTTCGGGCGAACGCAAGGCGCCCGAGGTTCCCGACGGTGCGCGCTGGCACCGCAACGAACGCGTTTACGGCAGGTTTTCCCGCACTATCCGCCTGCCGTTCGCGGCCTCGGATGACAAGGTCGAGGCGAGGATGACGAACGGCGTATTGCGGATCGTCATCTCCCGGCCCGAGGAAGAAAAGCCGAAGAAAATCGAGATCAAGGCAGCCTGAGAGGAGCTGGAACGATGAGCACCGACATCACGCAAGCCGCCGAAAAGACGCCGACCGACTCGCCCGAGACCACCGGCGGCGGACGCATCTACCGCCCGTTGACCGATATCGTCGAGACCGATCAGGGTGTCTCCATGATGCTTGAAATGCCTGGGGTCGCCGCCGATGCGGTCGAGATCACGCTCGAAAATCGTGTGTTGACGATCCGCGGCAAGATTGACCCGGTGCGGCCGGAAAACCTCGAACTTGCCTATGCCGAATATGGCGAGGGCGATTTCGAGCGTGCCTTCACGCTTTCCGAGGACTTCGACCCCAACAGGATCGAAGCCGAGATGCGTGGAGGTGTCCTCACCCTGACGCTCCCCCGAGCCCCTGAAGCGCAGCCGAAAAAGATCGCCGTCAAGGGCGCCTGAAAACCGAAGGAGACCATATCATGCAGATCAAAGACCTCATCCCCTGGGCGCGCAAGGACGGCGCGCCAGATGCCAAGAGCAGCCAAGACAACCCGATCGCGACGCTCCAGCGCGAAATGAACCATGTGTTCGAGAACTTCTGGAACCGTGTCGGTCATTTCGAATGGCCCTTTGGCAGCGGCGAAGCGAAATCCGACGTGGTCGAGACCGACAAGGCGATCGAAGTATCGATCGAGCTGCCGGGCATGGAGATGAAGGACATCGAGGTGACGGTCAACGATGACATGTTGACTGTGAAGGGGGAGAAGAAGATCGAGCGCCAGGTGGAGAAGAAGGGGTATTACCTGTCCGAGCGCAGCTACGGCGCGATCTACCGGACAATTCCGCTCCCTCCCGGTGTGGATGGCGAAAAGGCGCAGGCATCCTTCAAGAACGGGGTTCTGACGATCAAGCTGCCCCAGACTCCCGAGGCGCAGGCGAAGGTCAAGCGCATCGAGGTCAAGAACGGCTGATTTGCCACATTGGGTGTCGCCGGTTTGCGGCGTCCCCTCCGCTCCTTGCGATATCGCACCGTCTGGAGAAGCCCCGGGGAGCTTGTCTCTCCGGGGCGGCCTTCGAGAGGCAATCATGAAAGACTTGCAACGATCCGGGCTAACCCGTGAACAATGGTCGGCGATGACGCTCTACGAGAAGTTCGAACAGGTCGTCATTTTCGTCCTCAGCGCCATCATTGCGGTTATCGTCGTGGCGTCGGTTTGGGCGCTGATGCGCGAGGTCGTGAACCGGTTGGTCTTGGGAGCGTTCGACACGCTCGATTACGCCACCTTCCAGGTGGTGTTCGGAATGATCTTCACCGTTGTAATTGCGCTCGAGTTCAAGCGCTCCCTTCTTGTGGCGACAGAACGCAGCTTCGGCATTCTCCAGGTCCGCACGATCGTGCTGATCGCGCTCCTCGCGATCGCGCGCAAATTTATCATCCTCGACCTTGGCGAGACGGAGCCAGCCAAGATTGCCGCCCTCGCGGGCGCGGCTCTTGCGCTCGGAGCAGTCCACTGGCTGGTGCGCGATCAGGACCGGCGCGAAGAGCCCGGTGCTAAAAATGCCGAAGGCGATCAATGAGCCGAAGCGTTTTCGTTCGACTTGTTTCATTAACCTCTGCCGCACTCATCATCATAATTGTTTAGCAGAAATTTTTTATCATGCCGAGCGTTGCGCTGGGTCGGTTTGCCGAGCCGCGCGCCGTCGCTTCCCGCGGAGACTTGGCGGCGTTCGAACAAAGCACCATCACAGTTTTCAACGCCACTCGAGACAGTGCGTCTCCATCGCGTCAACCGAGCGTATAGTCGATCCCTAAACCCGGAGTGCCTATGACGGTCCGCGTGGGAACGGCTCGCGGTTCATTTGGGACGAACTCTAATCAATTTTTCGGCCCACTCATATGCTCTCTAATTGAAACCAACACGCTCTCGAACTCGGCGTCATCTCGTGTCCAAAAACGAGCGATTGCGTACAGGGGTAAAACTCCCTGTTCACAAATTATCTTGACATGATTTCGAACAAATAAGATATTTCGGACAGCCTATTCGGACGAAATTGACCTCATGCCACGCACCTTTGCCTATGTCCGCGTCTCCACGATCGGGCAGACCACCGAAAACCAGATTCAGGAAATCGAGGCCGCCGGCTTTCACGTCGAGCCGCGACGGATCGTCACCGAGACGGTTTCCGGCAGCACGGCCATTGTGCAGCGCCGTGGCTTTTCCCGGCTCATGGACAAGCTGGAGTCCGGGGACATTCTCATCGTGACCAAGCTCGACCGCCTCGGCCGTGATGCGATCGATGTCAGCACCACCGTCAGGACGCTGGCCGAAATGGGCGTAAGGGTCTATTGCCTCGCGCTCGGCGGGGCCGATCTCACCAGTTCGGCCGGTACTATGACCATGAACGTGCTCAACGCCGTCGCCCAGTTCGAAAGGGATCTGCTGATCGAGCGGACGCAATCCGGCCTCAAGCGCGCCAAGTCGGAAGGCAAGGCCCTCGGCCGTCCTTCGACGCTGAGCGATAAACAGAAGCAAGATGTGCGCGGCGATCTCACGACGGGGATGAGCGTTTCGGCGATCGCACGGAAGTTCGCGACCAGCAGGCAGACCATTATGCGGGTTCGCGACGAAGGTTCACGGTCCGTTCGACCTTAGCGTGTCTGGGGGAACAAAGCTTGTTCCGACCCCAAGACGCAGGGGCGTTGTCACGTTGTTCGTGGCTTAACGGTTGACGGATAACCGGACGTGATGAGCACGCCGACCATCAGCTACAAGAACCACCGTTTCCCACCGCATATCATCGCCCATGCCGTCTGGCTGTATTTCCGGTTCCCGTTAAGCCTGCGGCTGGTGGAAGAAATGCTGCTGGAGCGCGGCATTGTCGTGTCCTACGAAACGATCCGGCGCTGGGGCCGGAAATTCGGTGCGGCCTACGCAAAGCGACTGCGCAGAAAGACGCCGTCGCGAGAGGATATCTGGCATCTGGACGAAGTGGTCGTAACGATCGGCGGGCGAAAGCATTGGCTTTGGCGAGCCGTCGACCAGGACGGATATGTTCTCGACGAGATCGTGCAGACCCGTCGAGACACCAAGGCTGCCAAGCGATTGCTGATCAGGCTGCTGAAGAAGCAAGGCCTCGCGCCAAAGAGGATTGTCACCGATAAACTGTGTTCATACGGGGCGGCAAAGCGAGATGTGATGCCGGCCATTGAACATAGATCACACAAGGGCCTTAACAACCGTGCGGAAAATTCCCATCTGCCGCTGCGAAAACGAGAACGAGTGATGCAGGGCTTCCGATCCGTCGGCAGTCTGCAACAATTTGTCCCCGTATTTTCAGCGGTTAGAAATCATTTTGTCCCGTCGCATCAAAAACACTCCGCCCTCGCCACCCACATTCATCGGATCCGCGCCATGGCGCACTGGAAGGCCGTGACCGGCGCAACTGCCTGAGTTTAACTGAAAGCGCTTCGTCCGGCCTCAATCGAACAACGTGACAACGCCGTTCGATCAGGACACGATCCTCGATATCCAGGAACACTTCACCGATACGGGCGGTGCAAGCGACCATGTCTTCGGACTGTTCGCCCTAATCGGCAAACGCTTTGCGCCTCGGCTGCGCAACCTCAAGGACCGGAAATTCCACACATTCGAGAAAGGCGATGCATACTCGGCGCTGTCGAACCACATCGGGGCACCTATCGACGCCACTCTGATTCTCGACCATTGGGACGATCTGCTCCATCTGGCAGCGTCGATCACGACGCGCGCCGTGGTGCCGTCCACGATCCTGAAGAAGCTGTCAGTATCCTCGAAGGGAAGCCAGCTCGCAAAGGCGCTGCGGGAACTTGGCCGGATCGAGCGATCGCTGTTCATGATCGAATGGTATTTGAGTCCAGCGCTGCGCCGGCGCTGCCAGGCCGGCCTCAACAAGGGCGAGGCAGCGCATAAGCTGAAGCGCGCCGTCTTCTTCCACGAGCGCGGAGAGATCCGGGACCGATCGTTCGAAAGCCAAGCCTTCCGCGCGTCCGGCCTCAACCTCGTCGTCAGCGCGATCGTACACTGGAATACGGTCTATATCGAACGAGCCGTCTCCCACTTGCGCAGCGTGCGTCGCGAGATTCCGGATCATCTGCTCAAGCACATCTCCCCGCTGAGCTGGGAGCATATCAATCTGACAGGCATCTATGACCTGAGACCCTGATCCTCCTCCAGATTTAGGTAGAGTCCGTCGATCATGGAGACGGACGATGCGAGCCTCACGGTTCTCAGAGGAACAGATTATCGGGATGCTTAAGGAGCAGGAGGCGGGCGCGAAGACCGCTGACGTCTGCCGCAAGCACGGCATCTCCTCGGCGACCTTTTACAAGTTCAAGGCCAAGTACGGGGGCATGGATGTGTCCGATGCCCGGCGGCTGAAGGCGCTCGAGGAGGAGAACGCGCGGCTGAAGAAGCTGCTGGCCGAGCAGATGCTCGACAACGCGATTCTGAGGGATGTCAGCTCAAAAAAATGGTGACGCCCGATGCAAGGCGCAAAGCCGTGGTTCATGCCTGTGCCGTGCACGGGGTGAGCCAGCGTCGGGCGTGTCAGGCGCTGGGCGTCGATCGCACCAGCGTGCGCTACCGAAGTGTGCGCCCCGACGATGCAAGTCTGCGGGAGGCCATGCGGGCTGTGGCCGGCGAACGCCGCCGCTTCGGCTATAGGCGCCTCCACATCATGCTGAAGCGCCAGGGCATCATCATGAACCAGAAGAAGCTGCGCCGGCTCTACCGGGAGGAGAAGCTTCAGGTGCGTCGGCGCGGAGGACGCAAGCGAGCGCTCGGCACGAGGCGCCCTATCCTGGTGCCGGATCGGATCAATGTCCGCTGGAGCCTCGATTTCGTGTCGGATGCCTTCACCGACGGTCGGCGCTTCCGGGTACTGGCCGTGGTCGACGACTTCAGCCGGGAGTGCCTGGCGCTGGTCGCCGACACCTCGCTCTCGGGACTTCGGGTGACACGCGAACTCGATGCGCTGCTCGCCATCCGGGGCAGGCCTGCGACCATCGTTTCCGACAACGGCACCGAGCTGACCTCGATGGCCGTTCTCAAATGGTGCCAGCAGAGCGGCGTCGAATGGCACTACATCGCTCCCGGCAAGCCGATGCAGAACGGCTTCGTCGAGAGCTTCAACGGCCGGTTCCGGGACGAGTGCTTGAACGAGACCCTATTCTCGAGCCTGGGCCAAGCCCGTGCCGCAATCGCCTCGTGGAAGGAGGACTACAATGTAAACCGCCCTCATTCAGCTCTCGGCAATCGATCCCCCGCCGAGTTCGCGGCAACAATCCCATTGGAAACCCAGGCCGCCTAAGGCCAAAAATCAACCCAAGGACTCTCTCCTAAGCCGGAGGAGAAAAGGGTCTCAGGTCATCGAGCAGGACGCTGAGGGTATGCGAGATTCCGTCGACGGCGATACTTTGCGCGACGCTTTCAGCGAGAGTTCTGAGCAAGAACTTGGTGAAGCCATCGCCGAATTGAGCGTGGACAGCCTTGTCGAGGTATCTGCGATGGGTTCCGACGTGACGTCCTTTCGACCCAATCTCGAGCTCTACCTAACCTTTGATGGCATCGCGTTCGGCACCGATCCGCTCGTCGACGCGAGGACATTGGCCGAAATGGCCCTGGCGTGCGAGTACAGCGTCGATGTCGAGGCGCTTTTTAAGGCGACAGGCTGGACGTTGCGCCGCTTCAATCCGAGCATAGAATACGTGGCGTCGCAACTCTCGAACGACCGGGTGAGCCGCTACCACGGCACCAGTCTCGCCGTCGATTCCTTCTTCCTGATTGACGAAGATCGGGTGGTATTGAAGCGCTTCATCAAGCGCCTAAAGGGCTAGGCTACCGCAACTGACGCGGGCGTCTGTCATCGCCCGTGTTCGCGAGCATCAACTTAGATTTGGAGACCGGCAATGCGATCGGGTCATTGACGGCTTTGCAGTCAACGTAGCTGGGCAGGGTTGCGTCAGGAAGCCGATCGGCACTTCAGAATATCAGAAATAACGACTGGCCGATTCTTGCCGAGATTGTAGATTGGGATCGCTTGGCCGTTTCTATATGGACGCGGTGGATCTTGGTCATTTGGTGCACGCGCCGTCATGCAAATCGATATTCCATCGCCGCTCGCCAACTTCATCGATGCAGCTCTGATTCGCCTGCAAGGCCAGTTTCCCGATATCGCTTTTGAGCGGACGCAGGATGGCATTCGGGCAAGTGCCGGAAAGCAATCAGCGCCGGAACATCTTCGATCTGTCGTGCTACATGCGATCTACCGTGAAAAAATCTATACCGAAACGCTGCCCCTGCGCGAGGCTTTGCTGAATGTGGTGCTCAGGTGAACATCTGGCCTCTTCGCTTTCGCGACCTCGGCTGCGGCTCACTGCTTTTCGCTGATGACGCCGGGGGATTCTTCAAGGGAACCGAAGACTTTCTGCATCGCTATGCCTTTGATGCTCTCACCGACGAGGACCAAGCGTTTCTCCACGAAGGCGGCCATACCTTTCAGCGAGAACTCGATCTCTCCTATCTCGGTTTCGCCTATCGCTGGTGCGCGCGCCAGGCACCCCGCCGCCAACTGGGATATGTAATCCTCGTCCCGACGCTTCGTTGCAATCTGACCTGCAGCTATTGCCAAGTGTCGCGGGCGCCCGAAGGTGCGCGTGGCTTCGACTGGACCGAAGACACCCTCGACGCCGTGCTGGCCTTTATCGGGGGACTGGCAGCCCCGGAAATCAAGATCGAATTCCAGGGAGGTGAGCCGCTACTACGCCTCGACCTCCTTGAGCGCGTGCGGGATTTTTGCCGCCAACGGTTCGGCAAAGCCGAGTTCGTCGTGTGCACGAACTTGCAAGCGGTGAGCGCGGAGGCATGGGACTATTTGGCGGCACCGGATACCTTCATCAGCACTTCGCTCGACGGCGATGCAGTGACGCACCAGCGCCAACGTACCCGGTCAACCGAGCTTACTAATGCATTCTTTGGCAACCTTGACCGAGCCATCGAGCAGTTCGGTTCGAGCAAGGTCTCGGCTCTGCCAACCATCGACATTGAACGCCCGCCTGCGGTCGACGAAATCATCAGCAGTTTCGTGGACCGCGGCTTGCGATCGATTTATCTCCGTCCGATCAATCATCAAGGCTTTGCCCGTCGCGGCAGGGACCCTGATGTGGGTCTTGATCGCTGGAATGCCTGGCATGCGGCCTTCATCGAGCATCTGATCGAGCGGAACTTCCGTACAGGCACTATCCTTGAGGAGTATTATTTCAGTCAGTGTCTCAAGCGTGTGCTGCGCGCTGGCGCCGACGAGCATGTCGATCTGCGCAACCCCAATTTCTTCGCGTCGGACTACCTCGTCATTGACCACGATGGCGTGCTGTATCCAACGGATGAGGCCCGCATGCAGTCGCGCATCGGTCGGATCGATCTGTCAGTCGGCCATGTCCACCATGGCATCGACACCGAGAAGGTCGCTACGCTCAACGCGGCCTCGTGCAACAATTTCGACCCGGACTGCATCCATTGTCCCTATCAGCCGTTCTGCGGCTCTGATCTGGTCGACGACATTTCGCGATACGGCCGCATTGACCTCCCCAAGCAAGCCACATGGTTTTGCCGCCGCCACACAAGCCTGTTCGATAAGGTTTTCGAGCTCTTGTATCGCCGTGATGAGGCGACGCGCTTCTCTCTGAGCCGTTGGGCGAACCTGGAGAGCTGGCCCGAACATCTCGTGCGAGAGCACCAATGATCCCGCTCCGGTTCGCAGCTCGATCGTCACAGCCTGAACCCTTCGTCATGCGGCTTAACGCCGAGGTGCGGGCATACGAACTCGATAGAACGGGCCTGCGTACGGAATTTGATGGAGACCTGGTTGAGGTGGCAGGTCAGCGTCTGACCTTTTCGAGCCCCCGGGGCACACTCGTCATCGACGGTACGACCGCCGAAGAGGTTGACGGCGACGTAGTGCTGGCGTTGCCTGGCGGACGGGCTGCCCAGCGACTGATCCGGGCAACATCACCCCACAACACGTTTTTGATCACCGAGCGCTGCGACCAGCTATGCTTGATGTGCTCTCAGCCACCGAAGCGTCATCACGCGGATTTACTGCCGTTCTTCGAGGCGGCGGCGCTGCTCGCGCCCGCCGGCATGACAATCGGCATCTCAGGGGGAGAGCCGCTGCTCTATAAGGCGGCGCTCCTGCCGATGATGCAGAGGGTCCTCACGCACAGACCGGACCTCGGATTTCACGTACTGAGCAACGCCCAGCATATCGACGAAGACGATCTGGATCCTCTGGCTGGCATGCGCGACCGCGTGCTGTGGGGCATTCCGCTTTATGCGGCCGAGGCTGCCATGCATGATCGCATCGTCGGCAAGTCGGGTGCTTTCCGGCAGCTGATGGAGACTCTTCCCATTTTCGCGCGGGCCGGCGCGTTGATCGAACTGCGCACGGTCATCATGCGCGAAAACGCCGTCTTACTTGCGGACCTCGCCAGCTTCGTGACCACGCATTTGCCGTTCATCAACCGCTGGGCTCTCATGCAGCTGGAGAGCATCGGCTTCGGCCGGCAGAATTGGGACCGGCTTTTCTTCGACCATTCGACCGAGTTCACGCCGATTGCAGATGCCCTGAACATCGCAAAAGCGCGAAACGTCGAAGCCGTACTCTTCAACTTTCCTCGCTGCACGGTCCCACAGCCTTATCGCGATCGCGCGCCGTCGACGATCTCAGACTGGAAACGACGCTTTCTGGGGGAGTGCAGCGGCTGCCAGGAGCGGGACATTTGCGGTGGGTTCTTTGAGTGGTATCCAGAGGATCGAGGCTTCCAGAGGCTCGCTCGCATATGAAACTCAGGCTTTTTGCCATTCCCTCGCTGCTCGCGGCCGGCCTTCTCCCGTCAAAAGGCCTGACCCTTCCGCTCAGCGCGCCGCCAAGCCTTGACCCCCAGAAGAGCAAATCGCTCTTCGACATCTTCAAACTAGACCACGCTTATACGTTGGCCGGACATCGCAGTCATAGCTCACACCGAAGCCATAGCAGCCACACGAGCCACCGCTCGTCGACTGGCGGTAGCTACTATAGTCCAAGCTATAGCCCGTCGCCCTCTTACGCGACGCCTCTCTATTCGCCGCCGCCAACTGTACCAACACGACCGGCCGCGCCGGCCCCCGCCATCAGCGGTTCGCCAACAACAGGAAACTACGCGACGACGCCGGCACCGGCTCTGTCCGCGCCTGTGGAGATTGGACCAAACCCTGTTCCGCCGACGCGCACCGGACCGGTCCCCCTTCCTGGAAACACCGACAAGTTTGCGGCTATCGTTCGTCAGGTTCAGACCGCGATGGTTGCCTTCGGATATTTCAACGGGCCTGTTGACGGCAAGGTCGGCCCGCAGACACGCGAGGCACTGACGCGTCTGCAGTCAGATTATGGATTGAAGCCGACAGGAACAATTACACCAGAGACATTGAATGCGCTGAGGATTATTGCTCAATAGTATCGCTCATCCGGAAGCCAGCGCTGAGTCGTCGACAGAAATGCCGATTTTATTAGGACGAGTGAAATCAAGGTGGCGGCAGAGCTGACGTTGGAGCTTCGTTCGAAACCGGCTAGTTGTGGCGTCGTTGGCTATCGGTAGCAGCAGCAACCGTTCGCCCGTCCGCTCCTATCACCGGGGTGAAGCTCCAAGAGAAAGTTCCTGACGAGCTCGTCTCGGCAGATATCGCTGAATCGGGCATTCACCTCGAAGATCAGAGCGGTAGCGCCGGCTCGTCGAGATCGACGACTTCCTGTTTGAACTCCTTCAGACCTAGTGCGGGACCGAACGCCGGATTGATTAGATAAAGCGTATCGGTGCCTCCCCGCTTGGCTCGAATCTTCAATGCCTTTAAGTCATAGGCGACGTTAAAGATGAAGAAGTCGCTGTTATCGGTGCGCACGCCGAGAACGCCGTAGTAGAGAAGAAAGTCGATCACGCCTTCAGCAACCTCTTGCTCAATGCCAGCCTCGCGTATGATGTTGCGCAGGGCCTCAGTGTCAAGGACGCTTGGCGCGTCGATGAAGTGGTAGAGTAAGTCCTTGGCCGAGGGTAAAACGTCGCCGAGCTCCCGGTCGAGTTCAATCAGCAGATCCTGAGAATAGGCCCGCATCCCCTTCTCGATGTCGCCTTCACTGATCCGCGCCCGATTGAAATTACTGGCGAAGCCGCGGGCGTGATTAAAAATCTTCAGTACGTTGCGGGGCCTCATGAGGGAGCGGTCGATGATGAACGTCGAACTTTCCTCGCCATGATAGTGAGAGGTGCAGATCGTAGGCCAGATCTGCTCGAAAGACACTTCGGCCGCCTTGCCGTCAAGACCTGAGACGAGGCGAAGGCGTAACATCTCTCGCAGCATGTCCGGATCAGTCCAGTCCAGGGTCGCACGCATCTCCTTGCCGTAGTCAGCCGAGTTGGCCATCAGGTGCTCGTAGACGTCGTTCCGAACAAAGACGATGCAGCGGAACAGATGCCCTGCTCGCTGCATCTCCCGTTCGACCTTGCGGCCGGCGTCAATCAGGCAGCGCAGCGCGATGGCATCGATGACGTCGACTCCCTGGGTCGACCATCCCTTGTCGAGATTGTCGAAGAGCACCCAGACGCTCTCCTTTTTCTCGAGATAGCGCGAGACGCGGTCGCGGAGCTTGCGAAGGTCGTGGGTATAGAGGAGTTCGGTGACCTGTTGCGTGGTGAGCTTGCGCGCGTCATCGCGGCCGTATCGGGCGGAGTATTGCTCGCTGATCCTTTGAGAGAGTGTGAGGAGGCGCTCCGAGAAATCCCCTTCCGCCGAGAAGTTATCCACCCTGTATGCGGCGTCCAGCTCCAGATAGAGCTCATTGATCTCGTGGTTGAACTTGTAGGTATTGCGGTCTTTCTCGAGAAGCTTGTATGTCACCTCCAGCAGGATGAGGTACTCCCAGAAAGCTGTGATAAGGTGCTGCCGTGCTCCCTCGGTCAGGTAGGACAGGATGTCATCCTTAAGTTTGAGCAGCTGATAGCCCTCGGGCTTAAGGTCCACGACGATATTGCGTTTGTCCATACGGATTTTGTCGCGCACACGAATGAATAGCGCCGTCTTTCCTGACCCTTTTCGACCAACCACGAGATTTACGTCCCCTCGCAATGCCCGGTCGTATTGGCTCGTCTTTAAGAAATACTGTGACAGCGTCGTCATCTCGTTCTCGGCGGTCGGGTCACCGATGGACATACTTTGCAGCAGGCCACCGGTCTCGATCGGCGCCGGGTCCGCTTGCTGCAGGTGATCGTTGATCCCAGGGCAGTAATCTGCGACCCGTTCGACGATGTCGTCAGGGAAGCGATAGGTCCTCACGGCATCGCGAATGTCGAGGGGTGCTTCATAACCAGCCGGCGACAGAATCAGAGTCGGCTTGTTCATTCCATGAGCCAAGCCCGCGACGAAGAGTGCTCGCACATTGTGCACATCCGCGCCTTCGACGTCGGTTTGCTGCAGTAGAAGGACGACCCCAGCCGAGGCGGCCACCTGCCGCACGGCATCGGCTGCCGCCAGACGGGTGTCCTCGGTGGGCATGAAACTGCGGTATCGATAGCCCGCCTTCTTTACACGAGACACTACCATCGTCGCGGCGGCTGTTCGGGTCGGGGGTTCAATGAGATAAACCGGCGCCTTCCGATCAAGCGTCAGGTTGAATGGGAGCGAGGTTTCGTCAACGTGGCTTGTCAACCTGTTCCTGATATCTTCGGCCGTGGCGTACTCGTGGTAGCCGAGCGTGTCGAAGATCCCGGCCTCCTTGGCGACGCTCTTATCGCCGGCCGTTTCGGCATGTCGGATCAGGAAGGCGCGTTTCCCGCGGCCGACCGTGAATCCCACCTCGTAGATGACGTTCAGGTTGAGGTAGCTGATGTCCGCAACGACGAACGGCGCCTCTTCGATCTTCGCGAGGATCGGGGAGATCAGTGGGTTGCCGGGGATATCGTTGAAGACCCAGGGTTCGTAACGGATGGGTTGAGCGGCGACCGCGTTCGCACGCCGCACTCCCTCTAAGATGATAGACGCGACGGCCGGGTCACGCGACGAATACGCTACGAACGCAACCTTTTGTTCCAGCATTCCCCTCGTCGCCTCCCGCGTGAGATAGCAGGGAGATAGCCCCCACATCGGCAGTAAGATGAGGCGAACATGATGAGGAAACAACCTCAGCACCATCGCCTGATCGTCGGTAGGCCTGAGGCGGACCGGGTCTCGCGCGGTGGGAGAGGCGGTCCCGTGGGACAGACAAGTTGTACAGCCAGAAGCCGGACCCGTTGAGAGTCCGAGAAGTCAGCTTCGGCTGTCGGCGAGACGCGGGACCAGGAGAATGGACGGCTTAAGATCGCCATGTGGCAGACGCACGCTGCGCTTGATGTGCTTCTGGATGTGCATATATTGTGCGTAACATCATAGAGGTGCCGTTATGACCCAGGCTCAGATTGCCCACACCGCCATGGTTTCCGGCTTCGTCGATAGCCTTCAGGAGCCACGCACTCCCTATATCTCGCCGAAGCGCCTGTCCAAGGCACTCGGCGTCAACGTTGCCAACCTGGCCCAGCTTACCGGGGTTCATCGCAACACCTTGCGCAACCCCTCTTCCGAGCGGCTGCAAGGACGGATGCGCGAGATGGTGAAGGTGATCTCGGCGGCCGCCGAGCTCACCGGCGATATCGACAAGGCCATCTATTGGTACCGCAACGAGCCGATCGCCGACTATGGGCATCGCACGGCAGCTGAGCTTGTGGCCGATGGCCAGGTGGAGGCGGTGCTGGCCTTCATCCGCGATCTCGAGAACGGAGCCCGTGGGTGAAGATCACCTGCCTTGGTCCGGACGAGATATTCCATCGCTATCTGACACCTAAATGGGCGTTCGTGCCGACCAGCGGTGCGGGTGCCGCGATCGATGGTGGCCGGTTCAACCGGCCGGGCGTCGAGGCGCTTTATCTCTCCCGCGCGCCGCAGACGGCGCTTGAAGAATACCGGCAAGGCGCCAGCATCACGCCGCCGGCAACCCTTGCCGCCTACACGGTGGCGCTCGGCGAGGTCGCGGACCTGTCTCAGGGATTCGATCCGAGCATCTGGGATGACGCCTGGAAAGACTGGGATTGTGCGTGGCGCCGCATCGCCCGCATCGACGAAAAAGTCCCGCCATCCTGGAAGCTCGCCGATCGCGTGATCACCGCCGGGCTTCGCGGCATCCTGTTTCCCTCACTTCGCCATGCCGGCGGCACCAATCTGGTGATCTTTCCCGCCAATCTGCTGGCTGACGACACGGTCATGGTCCACGATCCCGATCATCGGCTGCCGCGGGACCAATCGTCGTGGTCGTAGGCTTGTTCGGGAAATAGCAGCAGCGCTCAGCTCTCCTCGTCGACCTCAACCTCCTCCGCCTCTTCGTCATCCATATCGCCCGCCATGAGCCCGAGCGGGATATCTCCCGCCAGCAGCCTGTCCTTGCTGAGCAGGCCGGCATCCTCAAGCGCCTCCATGTCCGGCAGGTCGCGCAGCGTGTCGAAGCCGAAGTGCGACAGGAACTCCCTGGTCGTCACATAGGTGTAGGGCGCGCCGGGCTGCGGCGAGCGTGGCCCGGCGGCGATGAAGCCGAGCCGCCGCAAATGACCGATCGTGTCGCGGCTAATCTCCCGGCCGAAGAACTGGCCGAGCTCGCCGCGGGTGATCGGCTGGAAGTAGCCAATGCATAGCAGCACCAGCTGCTCGGACTGTGAGAGCGGTTTGGGATCGTCGCCCCCAAGCCCGATCGCCACCTGGATCGCTTCGGCAAAGTTTTTGCGGGTGCGGTGCTGCCAGCCGCCGGCGACCGAAACCAGCTCATAGGGCCGGCCGGTGAGCTCGGCACGGATGTCGTCGATGATCAGATCGAGATTGCACTCGCGCCCGACCACCTTGGCCAGCACGTCGCGCCCCACCGGCTCGCTTGAGGCGAAGATCACCGCCTCGACCCGGCCCATCCATTCGCGCCAGCGCAGCTCCGGCGGCAGCGCGCTGAGCTCGGCATCGAAGCTCACCGGGGTTTTGGGGCGCCGGGCCATCCTACAGCCCGTACAGCTTGAAGCTGGAGCGGCCCGTGAGCTCGCGTACCGCGCCCAGCGTCTCGAGCCGCTCGAACAGCCGCCGCGCGCCCCAGCGCGACAGCTTTGCCGTCGCCAGCGTGCCCGGCACCGCGTCGTCCTCAAACAGCCGGGCGATCGCCTCCCCTGCCCCCTTGGCCCGCAGTTTTGGCGCGACCGCCTGCAGCCGGGCGGCGCGCGGCGCGATCTCGGCGGCACAGCGCAGGGCCCGCGCCGCGCCCTGGGCCACGGCGAGGCAAAGCGCGGCCTCGAAGCCGTCGTCACCCGGACGAAGCCGCCCTCCCCGACCGGCGCCACGGAAGGCGGCGCCATGCGCCTCGGCCATCAATAGCGGCACCGGCAGCGGCCAGCGCAGGCGCTGCGCCAGCACCTGGTCGGCGAGCCACCAGCCGAGCAGGCCGGCGCTCGGCGCCGCCGTCTCGGCGGCACGCAGCACCGCCGCGGCAACCAGCGGTGCCGGACGCCCCTCACTGAGGTGACGGTCGCTCTCGTCCGGCAGAGCGGCCAGCTCGGGGCTCCAGCCGAGGCCGAGCAGTCTGCAGGTCGATTGAAGGGTCGTGGCATCGACGCCCGGGGAGCGCGCGGCAAGGCGCCGCCAGGCGGCCAGCAGCCGGCCGGCGGGGCCGGGATCGCCATCGGGAGGACGCAGCATCCAGGCATCGCGCAGCGCCGCTTCGTCCTCCGGACGCCCAGACTGACGGGCGGCCGCGGCGGCGCAGCTGAGCGCCAACCGCGCGCGCCAGGCGCCGGCCCAGGGCGGGTCGCAGCGCACGAGATTATCGAGCGAATTCAACGCGACGCCGGCGAGGAAGGCCGCCTCCACCGGGTCGGTCACCGGGCCGCGCGACAGCGCCCAGCCGGGGATCGCGGGCACGGTGACTGGCATCGGAGTGGGCGGAATCGGCGCGAGATCCATGCGCGAAGCCTATCCGAGCCGTGCGCTTTACGCTACAACTATCAGCCTAATCCGCACGTTCTGTCATGGATTAATAACGTCCGATAATGTTGCATTATCGGACGTTCTACACCTTTATAGAGAGAGTCCGGCGAATCCGGGCGAATTTGTCAGCAGACCGGAATTAGTGAGACTCGGCCGCCGTCGAGCCGCTTTTTGAAGCGGTTTTCGTGAGACAGGCGCAGTCTCACGATTTCCGGCTTGGATGAACATTGTCTCGGGAATACCGCCCCGGTCAGCACGGAAGCCCGGCCAATCGCGGTTCGCGCATCGTGAAGAGGGCCTGCTGTTCGGTGCACATCGCCGGATGCAGACGCAGATCCGCACTTTATCGACCTCGTCAGGAGCCCGCTGAGGCCGATCGAATGATTTCGACGAGGCAAAGGTCGGAAAACGGCTAGTGGCCGCCTGCGGGCTTCTGAGTGGCTTTGGCGGACCTCCAGCTTTTTTGGGGCTCAGGAGAGCGCTCGAACCCGTTGATGGCTGAGACGGGCACCTGTCACCGCTCTTCCGGCATTCCCTCTTTGCCGGGTGCAGGGAGCAGCACGCCCGACAGCGTGGCGGATTGCCGCCGGCCATCCTTCGATCAGATCCATCACCTTCTTTCGGCCGAACTCGTCGGAAGCCTCCAGGACACGAATGATCGTGCCGACCGGATTCTTCAGAACCCGGGCAACGCCGATGGCAAGCGCGTACCGCTCTGCCCGTGGCGCATTCGGCACATCGGCGATGGTTGAAGACAGACGCGGATCGCTAGTCGGCACCGCAGCCCTGAATTCCGGCACCACGACACTCAGAACCGGACGCCGGCAGGGTCGCGACAGAACGGAAGGATCGTGCTGACGCGGGAGCGGCAAGTACGCGAGTTCCCACGGTGCCGGAGGCGACAATTTCCGAGACGGCAAAAGCAGCAGCGACAGCACCGAGCCGACAGGAATCGCGGCAATCTCCCTCTCCATTGCCCATTGAAGCAGGATTTCCGCGCCCCGACGGCCTGATGCTTCATCGCCGAGCGCGCTGACGCCGCTCATTTCGCCGCCGAAGAGTGGCTCACGGTGACGATCACACCAGAACGCAAAGGCAAACGACCAGCCTCTCAGACGCTGCGGTCGTTGCATGCCGCGCGAGCAGGCCGGACAAATCTCTCTGGAGCTGGGTCGAAGCAGGCTGCGATAGCGCGGCGATGCGCCACGGAAGGTCATGGCGAACAGACGTTCGGCCGAACGGTTCGTCGCGACTGCGATGCGCTCCATGTCGGCCTGAACAGGCTCGAACTCAAGCTGCAATGCCGGACGAACGCAACCAATATGCGCTTGCAGCTCGTCCAGGGACACCAGATAGACGTCGGCGATCCGCTCCAGCCAGGAACTCAGCCGCTCGTCTCGAAAGGGCGGCGGCACGATAGGCAGCGGCGCCCTTCCCTGCCCCGTCACGGTTTAGGCCGCGGCGAAGGTCGCCGGCGCGGCGACACGATGATCGAGGATCGCAGTCGGCGTGATCCGCTCGGTTCCCGAGAGGATGGCATCCGTGGCGAGCTCGATCACCATCCGGAAGATCGATGCTGTGATGCCGCCATTGGCCTCGACAAGCCGCTTGAGCGCGCTGTCCGTCATCTCGGACGGCAGGCGCAGAGGCAAGGAGTAGAGGAGACCTCCGATCAGGCCATGGAAGTCGGCATCGTGCCGCCACGGCGGCAAGCCGTACGGCTCGAAGCGGCTGTTGAGATGGGCATCGCCGCGGATCGCATCACGCGCCTCGTGCGAGCCAAGGCAGATCAGGGGAATCCGCAGTTCGTTACCGAGGAAGCGCAGCAGATTGAGCATTCGGCGCTGTTCCCGGTAGGTGCCAGCGATCAAGTTCTGCACCTCGTCAATGATCAGCATGCGTGGCGCGGTCTCCTGAAGCAGCCGCAGCGCCTGCGTTTCGAGCTGCCCGAGTGTGGCGCGGGTTGGCGGCGGCGCGCCAATCACCGACAGAAGGCGATGATAAAACCGCCCCTCATCCGGGGAGGGGACCATCTGCACGACGATGACAGGCCGGTGATGGATTCCGCTGCGCTGATCGAACCGAGGCGGATGAGCGCGCACGAACTTCTCGATAATCATCGTCTTGCCCATGCCCGAGGCGCCGAAGATCAGCAGGTTGGGCATGCGGGCGCGCTTGGGAAACAACAGCAGCTCTTCGAGCTTGTCGAGCGCCTGGCGGGCACGCGGATAGTCGATCCATCGATCCACCCGGATGTGCTCGATGCGCTCCCGCGCGGGCAGATCGGCATAGGCCTGAACGGCGGGATCGAGATGCGGATAAGCCGTCATTCCCATACCTCCACCGGAAAATGCGGCAAGGCGATCACCGGCTCGTCCGCCGGCGCGCTGGCTGGAAGCGCTGGTATTTCTTGCAGATGAGCGCGCCTCGCGCGCAGCCTGCGGGCTTGCGTGGTCTCCTGGATCGCCTGATCCACCAGCGCACGCTGAGCGGCGATCGTCTGGAAGATCGTTTCCTCATCGATCTCCCGGCGGCCGCGCGCCCGCTGCACGCGCAACGCCGCCTTCTGCTCCCACAGCGTGATGGCCGGGCGCCCGGAATTGCGCGTGGGCACCATGATGTAGTTCTCGCCCAGCTTAACGAAGACCCGATGCAAATCTCGCGGATCGTACTTGACGAGAACCTTGTCGCTGCACCGGCCGATCCAGGGCGCAAAGCCGTCCGACCAGTAGCAGATGTTGTTGATGTGGATGCCGGTTCGCCGCAGTACACGCGGCTCAAATGGCAGAAAATCGATCAGGAAGGCGAGCGGCTCGCGCACCTGCCGCGGAGGGCGCCCGGATATGGCCTCGTTCCAGGCCGCGCCGGGCGGCCGGCCGATACCGCGGTGCAGATCGGAATGGTAGGCGATGATTTCCAGCGCCAGCCAGGCCTCAAGCTCGCGCATGGTCATCACGGCGCGCGCCTCGGGATCATAGTCGCCCTTGTCCAGCACATTGGAAAAATGCGTGCCGGGCAGCATATGGACCGCCCCCATCATCGTGCCGATCAAGCGCTCGACATGCCCGCCGAACCTGGGGGTTCCCGGCGGACGGTAGGAGACGGCGATATTGTGATCATCGCAGCCGCGTTTGAAGGCGCGCGCATGGAATTCGGCGCCATTATCGACATGAATGCACTCGGGCAGGCCGCTCGTCGGCCAATCCAGCGAAATCCCCCGATCCTGCAGCCAGCGGGTCTTGTCGACGATCGCGTGCGTCAAACAAAGCGCCACCGACGTCACCGACGGCGCCTCCAGAGACAGGTAAAAGCCCAGCACCATCCGGGTGTAGACATCGATCGCGATGGTGAGGATCGGTCGACCGATCGGCTGCCTCTCGATCGGGTCGACGACTGTCACGTCGACCTTCGTATGATCGATCTGGACGATCTGCAGCGGATGCTGCGCTGAAAGCTCGCCGGGTAATGCCAGGAACTGCGCGTCGGCCCGAGCCTTTCCCTCGCGACGGCGCGTCATAGCTTCCGTATCGAACGTCGCAAGGTATCCTTTCAGGCGTCTGATTGAGGGCGGCGCCAACTCGCTCACCCGGCAATCGGCCGAGATTCGCTTCCACAGGCGCGTCAACGTGGGCTTCTCGGGTGTGGCGTAGAATGTCGTGATGTTGCGGTCGACGATCGCCTTCAGGGTAGGATCAAAGGCGTCGATTCCGGCACGGCGCCCTGGCTTTCGACTAATGAGCGCAGTGGCGCGCTCCTCCACCCGATACCGCTTCAGCCACCGAAATAAGGTCGCGCGACTGACGGCAAGCTCCGCCATAGCGTCCGCGACATCGGCTGCACTCGGGCGTTGTGGCATCCGTCGCAGAACATCTGCATGCCTGAGCGCGCTTTGCCATTCCTGTTCGTCGAGCTGGTCGCGTTCCATGCCTCTTCACGCGGATTGTCGATCAATCTAGTCTCACCATAACTGAATCGCGTGACGGTTCCGTCTCAGCAGAGACGACTCGGTCTCACAAATTTCTGAATCGGCTAACCCATTGAAAATAAGCGATCGCCAGTCTCATGAAAAACGGTCGGCTGACAATCGCCCTAGATCGTTGGAATTGGTGTCATTGACGTGTCAGCTATCACACTTATATAGCTAGACAGTCTAGACAGGAGCTTGCCAAACATGGAATGGCCGCTACAGGACGCCAAGAACCAGTTCTCCCGGGTCGTCCAGAAAGCCCGGAGCGAGGGCCCACAGATCGTCACCCTGCGCGGCGAGCGCGCCGCCGTCGTGCTCTCGGCAGCCGACTACGACGCGATGCGCGCCGGCCGGCCGAGCCTGGTCGACGACCTCCTCGCCGGCCCAGCCTGGGACGACGAACTCGCCGAGGTGGTCAGCACTCGGGCGAAGACGCCGAGCCGCGACGTCGCGCTCTGATGTACCTCGTCGACACCAACGTCATCTCCGAGGCCCGCCGTGGCTCGGCGCAGGCCCTCGCCTGGCTTCGCGCGGTCGATCCCGGCAGCGTGCATCTCAGCACCCTGACTGTCGGCGAGATCATGCGCGGCATCGCGCTGAAGCAGAAATCCGATCCGAAGGCCGCCGGCCACCTCGCCGAGTGGCTGCGCAGGCTCCGCCACGATCACGCCGACCGCATCCTGCCGGTGACCGACCAGATCTCGGTCGAATGGGGCCGCATCGCCGCAATCCGCCCCCGCGGCGACATCGACGGGCTAATCGCCGCCACCGCGATCGTCCACGACCTGATCCTCATCACCCGCAATGTAAAGGATTTCGAGGACACCGGCGCATCGGTGATCAATCCGTGGGATCTTGAAGGATGACGATCGAGTCGGATCCGGCCCACGAAACGGTCCCGGTCAATCCCCCCTCCCCAACCCTGCCGGAGCCGGTAAATCCGGCATCGTCTGCCGTGCCGGCGCATCTCGCGCGTCTCGCCGGTCGCGCCCGCGACTATGTCGAGGCGTCGAGTTCCGCGAATACCCGACGCGCCTATGCCAGCGACTGGGCGCATTTCTCAAGCTGGTGCCGGCGTCAGGGGTTGGAACTTCTGCCCCCCTCCCCACAGGTCGTCGGCCTCTACATCACCGCCTGCGCCTCCGGCGCCGCCATTCCCGGCGGCAAGGCGAACTCCGTCTCCACCATCGAGCGCCGGCTTTCGGCTCTCGCCTGGAACTATGCCCAGCGCGGTACCCCGCTGGACCGGAAAGACCGGCACATCGCCACCGTTCTCGCCGGCATCCGCAACACCCATGCCGCCCCGCCCCGCCAGAAGGAGGCGGTGCTGCCCGATGACCTGATCGCCATGCTCGAGACGCTGGAGCGCGGCACGCTGCGCGGCCTGCGGGATCGCGCCATGCTGCTCATCGGCTTCGCCGGCGGGTTGCGTCGTTCGGAAATCGTCGGGCTCGATGTCGGGCGCGACCAGACCCAGGACGGGCGCGGCTGGGTGGAAATCCTCGACAAGGGACTATTGGTCACGCTGCGTGGCAAAACCGGCTGGCGCGAGGTCGAGATCGGCCGGGGCTCGGCAGACGCCACCTGCCCGGTGGTGGCGCTGCAAACCTGGCTCACGCTGGCGAGGATCGGCCATGGCCCACTGTTCCGCCGGGTGACGGGCCGGGGCAAGGATGTCGGCCCGGATCGGCTCAACGACCGCGAGGTCGCCCGCCTCGTCAAGCGCACCGCGCTCGCCGCCGGGGTGCGAGGCGACCTTAACGAGGGCGAACGGGAGGAAAAATTCGCCGGCCATTCGCTGCGCGCTGGCCTTGCTTCCTCGGCCGAGGTCGACGAGCGCCATGTGCAAAAACAGCTCGGTCACGCCTCCGCCGAAATGACCCGCCGCTATCAGCGCCGCCGCGACAGATTCCGCGTCAATCTCACAAAGGCAGCGGGGTTGTAGGTCGGAAGGCCCCTGCCCGATCGACTTCCTTTCGATGAGCTCCACGCCAGCGAAGGAAAATGCAGCCCGTAGCAGTCGCCAGCGTTGGTCAGGATGGAGCGGATGAAGCGTGCAGGACCTCGTCGAGAAGATCGGTAGCGATCGCAAGGCTGTCTGGGGCCATAGCCTCATAGGCCGGCTTGACCATCAGCTGCGAGATCGTCTTCGCGACGAATTCCGGGTTCAACGCAGTAAGGCGCTGTCGTGTCGCAGCTACTTGTTCGGGAAACGTCCGCAAGGCAGAGATCACCTCCGACCGATGCTCCCGTGACGCGGCAGCAAGATCGAAGATATCCCGTGCCCTGGCACCGGCGCCCCGGTAGACGATTTTCTTGGCAATGATCTCGGGGATGGTTTCGAGTTGGACGGGCAGGCTCTCAACTACCTGCGTCACCACGGGAACAGCTGTCAGCGCTCCTGCAACGATGAAATCGATTTCGCCCAGCTGGTCGAAGGCGAATTTCTGGAATCGCGCCCCATCCCCTTCATAGGCTGCAGGCACGACGCTGAAGTTCAACCCGCTTCTCGATGGATCCAGGAATCCGAGCAATTGCGGATCGTTGATGAACAGATCGACGTCATGGCTTTCACGATGACCGATCTGGATCATCATTGCCGTGCCACCGCCGAACGACCATTCGAAATCATATCCGCCGGTCGCCACCCTCACCTGGCGGATGAGATCGGAAGCAATGGCAAAAAGCCGCTGCCATTCCGAAGGACGACGATTGGCAAGCTCGATCATCAGGCGGCGAGAGGGTAGCTCTCGCCCGACCAGGCCGCAAAATCACTTGCCAGAGCCTTCAGCGTCGCAAACGGAATGTGATAAGCGTCCGCGAACTTCAGCTGATTGGCGACAGGCACCTCTCCCAGAAAGGCGCTCACCTGACCGGGATGCTGCTTCGCCAATGTGATATCCGACAGGCAATGAGCCAGCTCCGCACCGTCAAGCTGCTCGCCATAGGGTGCGTTCACCGTCGTCAGGATCAAGGTCAGATGCGTGCTCATAACCCTTGAAAGATAATCGTTTCGCTCCTTGCGGACAAGGTCATCAAACCGCACTCCTTTGCCTTTACCGCCCCCTCGGCTTCGTCAGACTTTTCAGCAGCGCCTCCGAGGCCCGAAGGCCGTCACTGGGCATGGGCTCGTCTGATTTTGCGCCATCCGCGCCAGCTTGCGTCTTCTGCGCATCGAGTTTGGCACGCAGCAGTGCCATGATCATCGGCCAGGTCGAGAACTTACCCTCCCTTGCACGCTCCGTCAGGCTGCGCAGATAGCCGCCGGGCGATCCGATCTGATCGGCGCGCTGGTAGATCGCAGCCAGCGTGATCGCGGCATGTTGCTCACCCAAAGCCTCCTGCGCATCCCGCCAGGCGCTCGGACTGATCCCCAGCATCGGCCGGACCAGTTCCGCCGTGGCCAGGAAGTCCCGCCAATGGCGGATTTCACCACCCTGCGCCAGTTCAAGCACGCCGGGGCAGGCGTCGAGCACGATCCCAAGGGGCAACTCCCGCTTCGGCAGGCTCCGGACGTTGCCGGCTTCCGCGACGCTACCGCCCGCTTCTTTTCTATTTCGAAGGCTATATTCAGATTCAGTATGAAGATCTGGATTTGAATTTTGTATGTGGCGTCCAGAATGGGACTCATTGGCATCCAGATTCTGCATTTTCATGAACGTTTCCAGAGCCTCTCGGATATCCGCGCAAAGAACCGCCAGCTCGGCGCTAATCGCCTCCACTAGCTGGCGCGGTGCTGAACGGGGCAGGCGGGTAATGATCGCCTGATAGTCCAGCAGCACCTTCCCCCAATTGCCCGGGACGTCCTCCTCAATGCCCGTGTCGATCAGTTTGACGATATCTCGCCGCAGCAACGTAAGGCGCTCCTTCGCCACGCGGAACGCCTTTTTCTCCGCGTGAACGGCCTCGGCGAGCTCATGGAGTTCGTGCGCCCGCGCGACCAGCGGCGAGAGATCGAAGCCATAGGCCTGCTCGATCTCTCCACCCCTGCCCTTGCGGGCGAAGCGCTTGCCGTTCGGACTGTCGCGCCGGATGACCAGCCCGCAATCGACCAGCACGGCGATGTGCCGGCGCAACGTCGTCGCCGGCATGCCATTCGCCCGCGCCGCCAGCTGCTCGTTGGACGGCCAGACGATGAGCTCGGCATCGCCGGTCAGCGCCGTCTCCGGGTGGAAGGTCAGCAGGGCGTTGAGGATCGCCAGCGAGCGATCCGTGGCGCCGAGAAGTTCCCGCGCCTCGCGGATGTCCTGGAACACCTGCCATTTATGCACGACAGCGTCCGGCTTCATTGCCTTGGCCGCCATCTGGCTGGAAATCTGGCCGAGCGTCATCGGCCGCCGCCCGAAGGGCGTCGTCGAAACATGCGTCTGCATTGTCCTTCACCTATTGCTAGGCAAAAGAAATCTGCTCGCCGAAACGGCGCTCAATCCCTTTCGGGACTCTTGACTGTGATTCCGGGAAGTGCGATTCTCAGGCTGTCACACGTTGAGAAGGGCTTCCGGGATCCGTTTCGGGGGCCTTTTTCTTTTTGCCGGTCTCCATTCGGCACCGATAGTGCCGGCTTCATTCCATCAGTCGGTCGGTGGCTTCCTCCTTCTCTGTCTTGGAAAACTCGTCGAACAGCGTATGAAGCCGCGACGCGACGAAATCCGCGAAGGCGGGCACGACCTTCTCATTGAAGACAAGCGCCGTCCGCCCATTTCCACGCTCGACATGCCCAGCCCGACGCCCGTTCGGTGTCGTCCATACATCCGCTCGCGGGTTCGACCTTGCTTTGTCTGCCAGCCTCAGCAGGACGGCCTGAAACCGATGATCGCTATCCATCTCTTGCAGCGCCGGCTCATCAAGCATCGCGTCCACGTTCGACAACACTTTGGGATCATCCAATTTCTCCGCCAAGCCGAGCCATCGTGCTCGCCCTGACTTCGACGCAGGTCCAATCCGTCTAATAAGGGGCTCTGGAATGCGGCGTGCAACCGCGATGTAACGGCTGAGATCAGCTTTGTCGGTGGAGAGGGCCGCAATGATCGTCTGCCGATCATACCCTGCATCCTCGAGCCGCTTCGCGAACAAGGCCTTCTCGATAAAGGACAGATCCTGACGATCAAGGTTTTCACGTCCTTGCGCGACGACGAGTTCAGCATCGCTCAGCGCCTTGACGATCGCTTTCACCTCGCGACCCAGCCGTTCGGCCGCGCGCAGTCGACGACGGCCATAAGCAATCTGAAAGCGCCCGGCTGTCTCCGGATGAGGCCGAACGAGGATAGGCACCTGCTGCCCATTCTCTGCGATACTCGCTACCAACTGCTCGAAGCCAGGGTCGATCTCGATCGAAATCCGGTCCGCGATCGTCGAACCGTCAATCTGCCCAGCGTCTAGTGAAACGACGACATCGCTCGCCGCGAGCTGTTGCTTCAACCGTTCACCGACTTTCGCGGTCTCGGAGAGCTCCTGTAACGATGCCCCCATCGCCGCGACGGCCCCCGTACGTACGCGATCAGCCGAGCGGGCAGGGGAGGGGGCCACAGCGTCAGGTTTCTTCAAGAAAAGTGAATTGATCGCATCCTTCCGGCTCATGACTGGCCCCTTCGTCCAAGAGTCGCTCCATTCGCTCCCAGCCATTTGAGCCCGTTGGGAGCTCCCAACAGATAGATCAAGGGCACGGAATGCAGCGCCCAACCAAGCAGAGCACCCGCATGTTTATCAAAGGTGTTGGGAGCTCCCAACATTGGTAAATAGCCATTCGCCGAGACGCGCGCCGCCGCGCGGCTCGCCCTCATAGTCCCCGCCCCCATGAAGCCTTGATCAATCCTTCGATCTCAGCATTAACCGCGTCCAGGGCTTCCATGGCTCGGTCGTAAGTAGAGCGCGTGAGGTTCTCGCGGCCGATTTCGTAGAGGGTCTGCTTGGTCAACCCGGCATCGGAAACCGCAGCCGACTTCAGCATCGGATTGGTCAAGACGTAATCGTCGAACAGGTTGCGCAGTAGAGCCGCCACCTTGGTCTGCGGCGCGTCCTGCGGCTCGAAGCGGGTAAATAGATAGCGAATGAAATCATATTTCAGCTCGCCACCCGCCTCCCTGACCACCCCGAGAAGATCACGTGTCATGAGAAGGAACTGGCTCATCGAGGCGATATCCAGCATCTGCGGATGCACCGTGACGATCATCGCCGTCGCCGCACACAGGCCGCTCAAGGTAAGAAAGCCGAGCTGGGGTGGACAGTCGATGACGATGACGTCGTACCGGTCAGCGACCTCATCGAATGCCGACGCTACACGGGTGAAGAAGAGATCCCCTCGCGATCTGTCGCTCGCCGCTAGTGCCTTGGGCGTCGTATGCTCGAACTCCATCAGTTCGAGATTACCCGGCACCAGATCGAGGCCCTCGAAATAAGTGGTCCGGATCACCTCCCGCAGCGGCCGGCGCGCCGCGTCATATCGAATGGCGGCGTAAAGCGTCTCGTTTGCCACGACATCGGTCTCAGGCAGCACGCCCAGAAGAGCTGAAAGGCTCGCCTGCGGATCGAGGTCGACGGCAAGCACGCGATACCCCTGCAGCGCCAGATACTGCGCGAGGTGCGCCGACGTCGTGGTTTTGCCCGACCCGCCCTTGAAGTTCGTTACCGCGAGGACCTGAAGATGTTCACTCGCGCGGCGGTGTGGGACGAACTCAACGCTCTCCCGGCCACGCGTAGAGCCAGCCAAAAGGCGGCGAACCTCATTGATTTGGCCAAGTGTATAGAGACGCCGCCCATTGCTTGCCATGTCCGGCATCGGACCTTCACCGGCAAGTGTCATTTTCCTGAGAGTCGAATCTGAAATCCCAATTAGGCGCGCCGCCTCTCCCGAGGTAAAGCGGCGGAGAATTTTCTTCGACGACGGCGGGAACAGAGCCTCGCTCATCGCCTGCAGCTGAGAACTCAGCAGCTCGGCCTGTGCCCCGATGGTCTCGTCGACCCCAGTCATCACTTTTCGCGCGTGTTCAGCGGCGGAGTTCACGTTGAAAGCCTTCATCACGGTTTTCTTGCCCGTTCGGCGATTTAACCGTGACCATTGATGACATAACGATTCGAAGCAAGCGTTTAGTGGTTAACGAGACCTTAACGCTCAAATCCACACGTCCCTCGTGTGCAGCTCATTTCGCCATGTTTTCCAAGGCTTACTGTGAGTCGGTCGAAAATGGATGCCTCACGGGAAGTGCAAATTTGCACCCGCGTGCAGGTCGATGCGTGCCTCCCGGGTCGTCCCTCGACCACCTCGGCCGCAGAATCACCCGCTGCAAATCTGCACATAGCCGGCCCGCGCCACCGGTGATCTGTCTCCACACAGCCCGTTCATGTGGAGACGTAGATGCGGATTCAGGTTGTAGTCCCCGCCCAATATGAGACGTACGCCGACCTTCTCGCCCAGATGCGACGCCTGCGCGCCGCGATCTTCTCGGGACGTCTCGAATGGGACGTCACCATCGAGAACGGCGAGGAGCGGGATCAGTATGACGACCTGCAGCCATCCTACGTCCTGGCGGTGACCGCCTCGGGACAGGTGGCCGGATGTTGTCGTCTGCTCCCCGCGTCCGGACCGACCATGCTGGAGCGGACGTTCCCACAACTGCTCGAGAGCGGTTCGCTCCAAGCCCACGTGGCGATGATCGAGAGTTCGCGCTTCTGCGTCGACACGACCCTGGCTTCCGACAGGGCAGGGAGCCTTCTGCATGGGACCACGCTGTCCATGTTCGCCGGGATCATCGAATGGTCGATGGCCAATGGCTACAATGAACTCGTCACCGCCACCGACCTGCGCTTCGAGCGGATCCTCAAGCGCGCGGGCTGGCCGATGCAGCGGCTGGGCGAACCGGTCCGGATCGGCAACACCACGGCGATCGCGGGCACGCTGCCCATCGACGCGGCCAGCTTCCGGAACGTGTGCCCGGCTCACTATCGCTCGGAACTCAGCGCAGACGCCCTCGCAACGCTGAGGAGCGCGGCGTGACCCAGCTCCGCTCCCATTCCCGGCTGGTCCGCAAGCTCCAGGAGGCCTTGGGCGACCAGCTCTGCGTCGCTCTCGACGACGCGACCGTCGTCGAGATCATGCTCAATCCCGATGGCAAGCTGTTCATCGAACGGCTCGGCCAGGGAGTCGCCGAGGTGGGAGCCATGAACCCGGCCGCCGCCGAGGTCGTGATCGGCAGTGTCGCCCATGCCCTGCAATCGGAGGCCGACGACGAGCAGCCCATCATCTCCGGCGAGCTGCCGATCGGCGGTCACCGTTTCGAGGGGCTGCTGCCCCCGGTCGTGGCCGCCCCCACCTTCACCATCCGGCGGCGCGCCTCCCGGCTGATCCCGCTCGACGACTATGTGAAGGCGAAGGTGATGAGCGAGGCGCAGGCCTCCGTCCTGCGTAGCGCGATCGCCTCGCGGATGAACATCGTCATCTCCGGCGGCACCGGCTCCGGCAAGACCACGCTGGCCAATGCCGTCATCGCCGAGATCGTCGCGGAGGCTCCCGACGATCGCCTTCTCATCCTCGAGGACACCGCCGAGATCCGCTGTCCGGCGGAGAACGCCGTCTGCCTTCACACCAGCGACACCGTCGACATGGCGCGCCTGCTCAAGAGCACGATGCGCCTGCGCCCCGACCGCATTATCGTCGGCGAAGTCCGCGACGGCGCGGCGCTGACACTGCTCAAGGCCTGGAACACCGGCCATCCCGGCGGCGTCACCACGATCCATTCCAACACCGCGATGTCGGCCTTGCGCCGCCTCGAACAACTCACCGCCGAGGTCAGCCAGCAGCCGATGCAGGAAGTCATCGGGGAGGCGGTCGACCTCATCGTCTCGATCGAGCGCTCGGGCCGGGGGAGGCGGGTGCACGAGATCCTTCACGTCGAGGGTTTCAGCGCCTCCCGGTATCAGACCGAACATTATGGGAAATCCGACGGGGACAGCCATGTCGCGTAGCCTTCACCTTGCTCTCGCCGGCGCCGGCCTTGCAGCCCTCGCCGCAACCGCGCTCATCGGGCCGGCCTTCGCCTCGTCAGGCGGCAGCCTTCCCTGGGAAAGCCCACTCGAGCAGATCCAGCAATCGATCACCGGACCAGTAGCCGGCTTCATCGCACTCGCGGCCGTCGCGGTCGCCGGCGGCATGTTGATCTTCGGCGGCGAGCTGAACGATTTCGCGCGGCGGCTGACGTATGTGGCCCTCGTTGGCGGCATCCTGTTAGGGGCCACCCAGATCGTCGCCCTGTTCGGATCGACCGGCGCCTCCATCGGCACGCCGCTCGCACCTGCGCAGGCGGCGACTCCCGTGTCCTCCCATGGTGGGGCAGGGGAGGGGACCGATGGCTGACACGTCCAGCCTCGCACGATCGCGCATCCACCGTGCCCTGTCCCGCCCGAACCTGCTGATGGGCGCCGACCGGGAACTGGTGCTGCTGACCGGCCTTGCCTCCGCGATCCTGATCTTCGTCGTGCTCACCTGGTACGCGACACTGTTCGGCGTCGCGATCTGGCTGGTCGTGGTGGCGACACTGCGCATGATGGCCAAATCCGACCCGCTGATGCGGCGCGTCTATGTGCGCCACATCACCTACCAGTCGCAGTACCGGGCGACCTCGACGCCCTGGCGGCGGTTCTGAGGTCGCCCATGGTCGCGCTCAGATCCTTTCGTCATGCCGGTCCGTCCTTCGCCGACCTCGTGCCCTATGCCGGCCTCGTCGACAATGGCGTGCTCCTGCTCAAGGACGGCTCGTTGATGGCCGGCTGGTATTTCGCCGGGCCCGACAGCGAGAGCTCGACGCCGACCGAGCGCAACGAGGTGTCGCGCCAGATCAACACCATACTGGCGCGGCTCGGTTCCGGCTGGATGATCCAGGTCGAGGCCGTTCGTGTGCCGACCTCGGATTATCCCGACGAGCAGGACTGCCATTTCCCCGACCCGGTGACCCGCGCCATCGACGCCGAGCGCCGGTCACATTTCCAGCGCGAGCGCGGCCACTATGAAAGCCGCCACGCGCTCATCCTCACCTGGCGCGCGCCGGAGCCGCGGCGCTCCGGGCTCACACGTTATATCTATTCCGACGAGGCAAGCCGCACCGCCTCCTACGCATCAGTGACACTCGATGCTTTCCGGACCTCGATCCGGGAGATCGAGCAATATCTCGCCAATGTCGTCTCGATCCGTCGGATGGTGACGCGCGAGACGGAAGAGGTCGGCGGCTTTCGTACAGCCCGGTATGACGAACTGTTTCAGTTCATCCGCTTCTGCATCACCGGCGAGAACCATCCCGTCCGGCTGCCGGACGTTCCGATGTATCTCGACTGGCTGGCCACGGCCGAACTCCGGCACGGCCTCACGCCTCTCGTCGAAAACCGCCATCTCGGCGTCGTCGCCATCGATGGGCTGCCGGCCGAGAGCTGGCCCGGTATTCTCAACGCGCTCGACCTGATGCCGCTGACCTATCGCTGGTCGTCGCGTTTTGTCTTCCTCGACGAGCAGGAGGCCCGTCAGAAGCTCGAGCGCACGCGCAAGAAATGGCAGCAGAAGGTGCGGCCCTTCTTCGACCAGCTGTTCCAGACCCAGAGCCGATCGGTCGACCAGGACGCCATGATGATGGTGGCGGAAACCGAGGATGCCATTGCCGAAGCCTCCTCGCAGCTCGTCGCCTATGGCTATTACACGCCGGTCATCGTTCTGTTCGACACGGAACAGATCCGCCTGCGGGAAAAATGCGAAGCGGTGCGCCGGTTGATCCAGGCCGAGGGTTTCGGGGCCCGGATCGAGACGCTCAACGCCACCGACGCCTTCATCGGCAGCCTGCCCGGCGTCTCCTACGCCAATATCCGCGAACCGCTGATCAACACCCGCAACCTCGCCGACCTCATCCCGCTCAACTCGGTCTGGTCGGGCAGCGTCGATGCGCCGTGTCCGTTCTATCCGCCCGGATCGCCGCCGCTGATGCAGGTGGCGAGCGGCAGCACGCCGTTCCGCCTGAATCTCCATGTCGACGATGTCGGCCACACGCTGGTCTTCGGGCCGACCGGCTCCGGCAAGTCGACCCTGCTGGCGCTCATCGCCGCGCAGTTCCGCCGCTACGCCGATGCCCAGGTCTTCGCCTTCGACAAAGGCCGCTCCATGCTGCCGCTAACGCTGGCGATCGGCGGCTCGCACTACGAGATCGGCGGCGAGAGCACCGGGGCAGGGGAGGGGGCTGCGCTCGCCTTCTGCCCTCTCGCCGAGCTGACGACGGAAGGCGACAGGGCCTTTGCGAGCGAATGGATCGAGACCCTCGTCGCGCTGCAGGGCGTGACGATCTCGCCCGACCATCGCAATGCCATCTCCCGGCAGATCAGCCTGATGGCCGGCTCGCGTGGGCGCTCGCTCTCGGATTTCGTGTCGGGCGTCCAGATGCGCGAGATCAAGGACGCGCTCCACCACTACACCGTCGACGGTCCGATGGGGCAGCTGCTCGATGCCGAACAGGACGGTCTGTCGCTCGGCACCTTCCAATGCTTCGAGATCGAGGAGCTCATGAACATGGGCGAGCGCAATCTCGTCCCCGTGCTCACCTACCTCTTCCGTCGCATCGAAAAGCGCCTGACCGGCGCGCCGAGCCTGATCATCCTCGACGAGGCCTGGCTGATGCTCGGCCACCCGACCTTCCGCGCCAGAATCCGGGAATGGCTGAAGGTTCTGCGCAAGGCCAATTGCGCGGTCGTCCTCGCCACCCAATCGATCTCGGACGCCGAGCGCTCCGGCATCATCGACGTGCTCAAGGAAAGCTGCCCGACAAAGATCTGCCTGCCGAACGGATCGGCACGCGAGCCGGGCACCCGCGAATTCTACGAGCGCCTCGGCTTCAACGAACGCCAGATCGAGATCGTCGCGAGCGCGCTGCCCAAACGCGAATATTACGTCGCCTCCCCGGACGGACGGCGGCTCTTCGACATGGCGCTCGGGCCGCTCGCCCTCTCCTTCGTGGGGGCGTCCGGCAAGGAGGACCTCAAGCGCATTCGCGCGCTGCACTGCGAACAGGGGGCCGGCTGGCCCCTCTCCTGGCTCCAGCAGAGGGGGATCGCCCATGCCGAAACCATCCTTGCCACTCCATAGATCCCG
Source organism: Xanthobacter sp. ZOL 2024 (assembly GCF_052932325.1). Classification (NCBI taxonomy): domain Bacteria; kingdom Pseudomonadati; phylum Pseudomonadota; class Alphaproteobacteria; order Hyphomicrobiales; family Xanthobacteraceae; genus Xanthobacter; species Xanthobacter sp. ZOL 2024. Next base: position 17,812 of record NZ_JBRFIN010000001.1, on the reverse strand, counting down.
GTTCGTGCTCACGAGCGCAATCATGCTGTTCATGGCGAGCCTGCCTCGGGGGGCATTCGCCGGCGGTGCAACGGGCGGTGCGACCGAGTGGACGCAGCTCGCCAACAATGCCGAGCTGGTGAGCCTTGTCGGCCAGTCCGCCGAACAGGTGAACAACCAGATCAAGCAGATCTCCCAGCTTGCCGAGCAGATCCAGAACCAGCTGAACATCTACAACAATATGCTGCAGAACACGGCGCAGCTGCCGAACCATGTCTGGGGCCAGGTCGAGAGCGACCTGAAGAGCCTGCAGAACGTGGTCTCGCAGGGCCAGGGCATCGCCTTCTCCATGGGCAATGCCGATGACGTGCTGCGGCAACGCTTCCAGAGCTTCGCCGAGATGAAGAGCAGCCTGCCCGATGGAGCTTCCTTTTCCTCCACCTATCAGGGCTGGTCGACCACCAATCGCGACACCATCGCCGGCACGCTGAAGGCCGCCAACCTGACTGCGGAGCAGTTCGGCAGCGAAGAGACCACCATGTCGTCCTTGCGCACGATGTCGGAAAGCGCCGATGGCCAGATGAAGGCGCTGCAGGTCGGACACCAGATCGCGACCCAGCAGGTTGCGCAGATGCAGAAGCTGCGCGGCCTCGTATCCCAGCAGGTGACCATGATGGGCACCTGGTATCAGTCCGACCAGGCGCAGAAGGATCTCGCGCAGGCCCGCCGCGAGCAGTTCTTCAACGCTCCCACCCGCGACATTCGCGGCGGGCAGACCATGGAGCCGCGCTGGTGAGCTCCCGTCTTGTCGTTCTCATCCTGCTCGCCGGAGCCCTTGGCCTGTGCGCGACGCTCGCCATCCGGATGGTCGGGCCATCGTCCACCGAACCTGCCCACGCGACAATCGAGCCATCGCCACCTCCGGCATCCAATGCTGCACGTCGTGAACATATTGAGCGCTTTTTCGGTGGCGATCCGAACAGGGATGTTCGCAGCGGCCAGGAGATGAAGCCGCGATGGTGATCCCGCGCCCTTGCCGTCCGCTCGAACTCGTCATCGTGGTTACAGCAGTCGTCCTGCTCGCGAGCGCTCCCGCGCTGGCGCAGGAGGGTTCCGTTCTCACCACGCTGGAGAACTCCGTCGTGACCGCGGCCCGCGGCTGGGAAACCACAGTCATGGATGCCGCCCGGTCGTTGTTCTGGATCCTCGCAGGGATCGAGATCGGCATCGCGGCCGTGTGGCTCGCGATCAATGCCGCCTCGCTCGACGCCTGGTTCGCCGAACTCGTGCGCCGCATCATGTTCATCGGCCTGTTCGCCTTCATTCTAGACCAGGGACCGGACTTCGCGAAGGCCGTCGTCGACAGCCTCTTCCAGATGGGCGGCAGCGGAGGAAGCGCTTCGCCCGCCGACATCTTCGATGCCGGTATCCGCGTTGCGTCCAAGATGTCGGAACAGGCCAAGTTCGGCCTGTTCGAGGACAATGCACTGGCGATTGCCGCCGTCTTCGCCATGGTGGTGGTCGTCATCTCCTTCTCGCTGGTCGCCGCGATCTTCGTCGCGGTGATGGTGGAGATGTATGTCGGCCTGCTCGCCGGCATGATCATGCTCGGCCTCGGTGGATCGTCCTTCACCAAAGACTTCGCAGTCCGCTACCTCGTCTATGCCTTCTCGGTCGGCATGAAACTGATGGCGCTGGTGATGATCGCCAGGATCGGCTCGGACATCCTGCTCGGCCTTGCCGAAGCCCCGACAGCGACCTCGGACCAGTTCATCACCACGCTGGCCATCGCCGGCATCTCGGTCGTCGTCTTCGTCATCGCCATGTATGTGCCGCCCATCATGCAGGGCGTTGTCCAAGGTGCTTCGATCTCCGGCGGCATGGAGGCGATCCGGCACGGCGCACAGGTCGCGACCTTCGCGGCCGGCGGCGCCTTTCTTGGTGCAAGCGCGGCCGGAAAGGGCGCGCAGACTGCGAGCGACGCCCGGGCCAGCGGCTCCTCATTGGCCGGTGCCGCCCTGCGCGGCATGGCGTCAGGCATTGGCAGCGCCGCGGGAGCGACAGGCGCGGCAGCAAAGGAAAAAGCGACCGCCGCACCCGGCGCCTATGCCGGCTCACTGCTCGGCCTCGCCAATGCCAAGCTCGACCAGAGCCGCCAATCGGGCGGCACACGCTCGTCCCGCCCCGTCCCGCCGCCGATCGACGACAGCAAATAAGGACACGGTCCGACCATGGCCTCCGGCACCCCACCCGAGAACCCCTACATCGCCGCTCGACAGGAATGGAACGAGCGCTATGGCTCTTATGTGAAAGCGGCCGCCGGCTGGCGCGTCGTCGGCATCACCGGCATGGTCATGGCGGTGATCGGCTTCTCCTATGCCCTGTTCCAGAGCACGCAGGTCAAGCTCATTCCCTACGTCGTCGAAGTCGACAAGCTCGGCACCGCCTCAAGCGCCGGCTTTCCGCAGCAGATCGAATATGCCGATCCGCGCGTCGTGCGCGCGACACTCGGAAGCTTCGTCTCGAACTTCCGCAGCGTGACGCCCGATGCCGTGGTGCAGAAGCAGTATATCGACCGCACCTATGCGCATCTGCGCACCTCCGATCCGGCGACCGAAAAGGTCAATGCCTGGTTCCGTTCCTCGTCTCCCTTCGACAAGGCGAGGAACGCGACGGTTGCCATCGAGGTGAACAACATCGTCGCGCTGTCGAACCAGAGCTACCAGATCGACTGGACCGAGTTCGAGCGTGACCGCAAGGGCAACGAGACCGCGACACGCCGGTTCCGTGGGATCGCCACCGTCACGCTGACGCCGCCTCAGGACGAGGCGAGCATCCGCCTCAACCCGATCGGCCTCTATCTGCGTGACTTCGATTGGACGGCCCAGCTTTGAAAGGCTCGCACGCGCGCATGCACGAACACCACGCAGCAATCCGGCCTTTTTTGCCGACCACCATCGCCTTCGCCATCATGGCCTCCCTCCTGGCATCCACCACCTGCGTGAAAGCGCAGGGCCTCAGTGCCAACGAGGCCAAGGGCACCGGCATTTCGGGGCGCTGGCGGGGCAGCCCCGGCGTAGTCACGCGAGGCCCCGACGGGAAGGTCGTCTTTCTCTATGGCGAGATCCAGCCCTCCGTCGTCTGCTCCCCACTGCAGGTCTGCGACATCGAACTCCAGCCGGGCGAAGTGGTCCGCGACGTACTCGTCGGCGACACTGTCCGCTGGAAGGTCGAGCCGGCGACGTCGGGAGCAGCCGATGGCCAGGCGATCCACCTGATCGTCAAGCCGTCGGAGCCGGGGCTCGTCACCTCGATGGTGGTAACGACCTCACGCCGCACCTACCACATCCAGCTGAAATCGCATCAGAGCCAGTACATGGCCCGCGTCGGCTTCGCCTATCCCGAGGATGTTTCCGCCAGAATGGCGGACATCAATGCCCGGATCGAGGCCAGCACCATCCCCGGCGCCGGCGTGCCGGCCGAGCAGCTCCAGTTCGAATATTCGGTCTCCGGTCGGGCCGGCTGGCGGCCGAGCCGGGTCTATAGCGACGGACAGAAGACCTACATCCAGTTTCCGCGCTCGATCACCGGCCAGGATGCGCCGGTCCTCTTCGTGACCTCGGGCGGACAGAGCCGCATCGTCAATTACCGCATGAAGGGCGACATGATGATCGTCGACTATCATGTCGACAGGGCCGTGCTCGTGTCAGGCGTCGGCTGGAATCGGGAGAAGGTTACGATCCGGAGGGGCGGCTGATGCTCCTTTCTCCCAGATTGCGTTCCCTGGCCGGCGCGGCAGCGCTCGCGCTTGTCCTTGCCGGATGTCAGACCGCCGGACAGGGCAGCCTCATTGCCAGCGACGCACCCACTGACGTGTCCGGTCCTGCCGCAAGCGCCATCGCCGGTGAAATGGTGAGCCGGCTGGCCGAACAGGTCGGGCCGGGAACCGCCACGATCGCACTCAAGCAGGACGGTTCGCCTTTCGGAGAGGCTCTCGAAACCGCCCTGAAGGGCTGGGGCTATGCCGTCGTCACGGATCAGAAGACCGATGGCGAAACGAGCATTGTCCCGCTTGCCTACATGATCGTTCCCTTCGAGGGCCAGGTTCTGGCCCGGCTCTCGACAGCCGATGTTGAACTCGGGCGGGCCTATAGCGTCACGGCAGCCGGCGCTACACCGGTGAGCCCGGTCTCCGTCATGCGGCGCGGATAGGAAGGGTATCATGACGCAATCCCTCAAGCTCGGCGGTGCTTCGAATGACGGGACCGAAGCCGGCATGCGCCGGATCAACCGGCTGCCCGTCATCATCGTCATCGTGCTGGTCGTCACCTTCCTGGGTGTGATCTTCTACGGCCTGGCCTCGCGCGGCCTGCGCTTGGGGGAAGCAGGCGGGCCCGGGGAGAGTACCGGTAACCCGGCATCCACCTTTGCCGACCAGCTCAAACGCGGCGTCGGCGACGCGATCATTGGCGAACCCCAACAGGCGACACCGCTCCCGCCTGTCCCGGTCACGACCAGGGAGGAGCCGGCAGCCAACCCCTTCAGGACCCCGCCGACGCCGCAAGCCGGCGGACGACCGGAACCCGCGCTGGAGCCGGACAGGGTCTGGCGGGCGCGGCTACAACGCGAGCAGGAGGAACAGTATCTGCGTGAGCGTCATCGTCAGGACATGGCGCGGATGCAGGCAAGTGACGCGGCTTATGATGCTCCCATCGCGATCGATCGCAGCAAGCTCGATGGGCGAAGCGTCAGCTCGACGTCCCGTCCGGGCGAACCGACTCTGCCGGCCGGGTCGGGGACGAGCGGCGCCCCGGATCTTCTCGCCGCCGCCTTGCGCGCGGGAGCCGGCGGCATAAATCCGGATCCCAACGGTCAGCGTGCCAAGGAAGACTTCTTCAATGCCGATCTCAAAAGCCTCGGCTACCTGTCGAACCGGGAGGTGCCGCAGATCTCGCCCTTTGAGCTGAAGCGCGGCTCGGTGATCCCCGCCACCCTGATCACCGGCATCAACTCCGACCTGCCGGGGCGCATCACCGCGCAGGTGAGCCAGAATGTCTATGACAGCGCGACCGGCCATCGCCTGCTCATTCCGCAGGGCACGAAGCTCCTCGGTCGCTACGACAGCAAGGTGTCGTTCGGGCAGAGCCGTGTCCTCGTCGTCTGGACCGATATCATCTACCCGAACGGCTCGACATTGCAGATCGGCGGCATGGCGGGAACGGACGCTGAGGGCTATGGCGGCTTCCGCGACAAGGTCGATCGCAAATGGCTGGAAACCTTCGGCTCCGCCATACTGATCGCCATGATCGGCACCGGGATCGACATGGCGATTCCCCAGAACAATGACCCGTTCAATTCCAACAGCCCCGAGGATGCCGCGCGGATCAATTTTGCCGAGACCTTCGGTCGGACGGCGGAACAGACCATCCAGCGCAACATGGACGTCCAGCCGACGCTCGAGATCCGTCCAGGCTACCAGTTCAACGTGCTGGTGGACCAGGACATCGTGTTCCCCGGCGCCTATCGGGGATAGGGGGTCGCCACCCAAGGCACTGTTCCCCTGACAGATTTCTTAGGATGCAGGCCTTCTTGCCGCGGCCCGCCACTGGCGCGGCGGCCCCATGCTCCGTATAAGGAGGTTGGGGCAGTACGCGCTGTCCTGGGGCTTAGAATCCCCTGATGAACGGTTGGTGCCGACCGGAATGGCACCAGAATCCTCTGACCTTACGGCCGGGGGCCTGTGACGCATGTCCAGGCGCTTCGGTGCTAAAGGTCTCAGGGCCGATTCATCTCGGATTCTAACCCCCGGCTTAGGGCTCATGGGATTATCGTCGGCGGGGGCGTACCGCGGACAACTTCAGGCGAGCAGGAGATGGAAACCAACGAGTCCACAGCGGAGACCAAATTCGAGCTCCGTCCCCTCATCGGACTGACGCGGGGGCTGCCTCAGTCGGATCTCGAGGCCATCACGGTCAATGCGATCCGCATCCACAGGCAGCTGGTCGATCGCGCCGATGAGCTGTTCCACGAACTTCCCGACACCTGCAAGGCCGGGAAGACGCATGGAGGCGAACAGCATGTCCGATATATTGAGGCAGCCATCGAGATGCACTCTCAAATGGCTGCCGTTGCGACTCTTATCGCGCTTCTCGGATATACGCCGAGTGTTTCAGTGAACTAATCGTCAGATCAGCTTCCGGCGGATCGCCACGGCAACAAGCTGTGTAATTGTATAGACGTTAAACCGCTTTTTTGTTTCAGCGAGTTTCACCCGCACGCTGTTATATTTGACGTTGTGGAGATCGGCGACTTCCTCCACCGTCTTGCCCAGGGCAATCCAGCGTAGATAAGCGGCCTCCTTCGCATCGAGCCATGCGTGTTCCTCGATCGTCGGCGTCGCCTGCAGATGCGCAATGCGCGCATGAAGCTGCCCCACGGCAGCAGCGGCCGCGATGGCATCTATATCCTTTTCGGGATCGATCCTGCGTTTGTCGGATGCCAGCGTGAACATCGACATGAAGCCGTTCGCTGTATTCACCGGGATCGTAAAGCCTGACCGGATCGCGAAGTCGGCAGCATGCGAGAAGAAGGATCGCTGTTCTCTGGACAGGTGCGAGCGGTCAGACTCCCCATCCCAGGAAAAGGCCCGCCTGAGTCTCCTTGCCCGCTCCACGACGGGATCGATCACGGAGTAGCACTCATCGAAATAAACACGTTGCCATTCAGGACGATAATTTGAAATCGCGAAGGTATTGTTCATTTGCATATGCAGGTAGGCGTATCCACCAAAGCCAAAGGATTCAGAAAGGTCCGTCAAAGCCGATTTGAGACCGGTTTCGTCCAATCCAACTGCCGCCAGGTCGGTAAGCCTGTCAACCCAATGCTTCACCAGGTTCCTCCGCTCAACGTTTCAGTTTCATGCAGCTGAGTTTTGACCTTCGGATTGGTCAACTCAAAATTGCGCTTTCTCCACACACCTTGCATGACGGCGGTATCCTGTGGGGCGTTTCCGCACTCCAGCACCTCCTCCGCTACGGGCACCTCGATCGTTCCGGGCGCCCGTATCCGCTCACGATGCAATCCATGAAGCACCGCGATTATCGCTGTTCCGCCGCAGGTCACCGCGGACAGCGCACGAGGACTTTTGCACTCACTTGCCGGGCGATCAAGAAACCGCCTTACGCAATCGCACGGCCCCCCGGAATGGTCTTTCTATTTCCGATCCGTGGACGGCTTCACGCCAATCCTCGATAGATCGATCCGGATGTCAGCACCGTTGGGATCTCCGGCCGGAGGCTCCGATGGGCTGCCCTCCCTGTCTGCTTCCTCAGCCGTGGTTTCCGGTGACGTGTGCGGCATCGAGCCATCGGGCGGCAGTTCCGTCGCCGTGAACACGAAATCACCCTCGAAGTACCCGCTTTTCCAAGCGAGGATGGCATCCTCAAGCGCCTCGTCCGTCTCCCGACCGTACCACCTGACCACCATGGCGTAGACCTTTCGGAACAGAGCGCTGCCCATGCGGATGTTCGCGCACGGATCGACCAGGTCGGATGTGAGTTCCGCAACATCCTGCGCCCCAAGGCCTGCGGGGAACTGGGTAACGCCGACGCGCACGACGTGGCGGCCAACGTGCTCGCGGATCAGAGCCAGCGCTTCGACGGGCGAGCCCGGCTTCGGTACCAATACTATCCGATCGCCCGCGCGGACCGTCACGGCAAGAGGATCCCGCATTCCCACCTGCTCGATGAACTTCTCGACGATCGCCGGTTTCAGGTTGGGGTCGGCGCATTGCTGGATAAGGGCGGCATCCACCATTCCCGTCTCTCCGTTGGTTCAGGCGTTGAACGACATCGCCAATGGAACCGCGAACAGCCGTGCCCACGCGGTCACGCTCGCCTTCTGGATGGCAATGATCGAGGAGCCTTGAGTCCACCAGCCATTGCCCGTCGCGACGATCGTCTCCGCGCCAAACCACATCGACTGAAGAATGGGCCAGACGATGAGCTGTTCGTAGCAGATGAGCGGCGCGACCCGGATGCCCGCGACTTCCTCCACCGGGTTCGCAAAGAAGTAGGCGCGGGCACCGCCACCCGCTCCGGTCCATGTTGCCCAGGGCTGCCACATGGACACGGGTACCGGCATTCGCTCGCGGTAGAGGACACTCGCCTTACGGGCAGAAATCGCCACCATCACGTTGTCATAGCCATGCCGTTCGAGCACGGTGGCGCCGACGAGGAGCGTGACGTTCGAGTCGCGCAACGCGTTGATCCAGAAATCCTCAACGGTCGGGGTCCAGAACCCGAGCGCACTTTCCGGCAAGATCACGACGCGGGCACCGCTGATGACCTGCTCGCGGACCAGGGCGGCGAGCGCGTCCTGATAGGCAAGGGAATGCTCGCGGCCGAGGCTCCGACCGAGAGAGAGGTCAACGCCCCTCCATCCCGCGGGCGGCGCCTGTTTAGCCGTGTTCGCCGCCGACCATAGCCATAGCCCAGCGAGGACGATCATCATGACCGGCCAGGCGCGCGTCGTCATGACAAGCAACATCGCGACGGCAGCCGTGAGGCCCCACCAGCCCCAACCGGGGAAGAGAACACCGGCAGCCGTCACGGGATGCGCCCACCCCGTGATCCCAAACGGGGGAAACGCCATCAGGACAGCAGCCACCAGATAACGCACCGCGCGCGTCCATCCCGGTTGTCTCAACCACAGCGCAGCGTGCACCCCGACAAAGAGGCACGACGCGCCGATCCATAGCCCCAGTCCGGGCCAGATATCGGCAGCGTAGAAGGCGGCGACACCCTGTGGCAGGCCCCGCGAGGCTGCGAGGAAATACCCCATCGAGACTGCCGCCGCCGTGACGCGGTTCGGCGCCCACGCCCAGAGCGCCGGGAACAACATGGCGAACGGAAGGGTGAGCGCATGGCCGCTCCAGCCCGCCCAGCCGATGGCGACGGCCACAGTGATGAGCAGGGCAGGGCGCCAGCGATCAGGGATGGACAGTAAGGACCGGCCGCGCAAGGCCGAGAAGGCCGGCGGCGGGGATCGGCCCGAAGTAGCGGGAGTCATAGGAACCTGCGAAGGGAGAGTGAACGAAGATCTGGCCCGCCGGAACGATGCCGCCGACCCAGGGAGTAAGCGGACGGCCGGCGCCATCGCGAGCGATCAGTTCGGAGCGGGGCAGGGCGGCACCATCGATCGTGACGCTGGCGCCGACCTCGATGCGGCTGCCGGCGAGCGCCGCGACGGTCTTGATGAGCGGCGCTGCGCCGCCGGTGCACGATCCCCAGCGGAAGTACCCACGCTCGCGACCGAACGCCGAGACCGACCCCGGCGGCGGACAGACGAAAACGAGATCCCCGACCGCGACAGGGCGATCGAGCGGCACGATCCGCCATAGCCCCAGCGGTTCGCTCGGCGTGAGATTGATCCGGAGCCCGCCCAGCCAACCAAGGCCGGCAATCGCGGCAATCGCGATCACACCGCCGACCAGGATCGCGAGCACACGACGCCGCGTTTCGCACTTCCTCCTTCCGGCTGCCTTAGTGATATCCGCACGTGCTCCGACCATCATTTGAGCGACAATCCCTGCCGCTGCGACTGGCGCATCGCCTCGACCTGCTTCAACCCTTCCGCGGTGCACTGCTGGGCGGCGAGCTGCTGCGCCGTTCGCATCGTTGGCCAGGCCGATTTCAGCTCATCGCGTTGGCCGGCATTCATGCCGGCGGCGAGTTTCTCGAAGGTGGGTCCGTCCGGCGACTTCGCGCTGTTGGCAAGCATGGACCGCTCGCCGAACCGCTCATTGACGGCCCGGGCGACCCCCTCGAGCTCTGCCTTCACCATCTTGTCCTCAAGGGAGAAGGCGAGCGCGGCGGGTAGGTCGTTTCGGTCGATCGCGTCACGCACACGCTCGAGCACATTCTTCGCTGCTGGCGACAGGGCCGGGATATCGACCGCGACCTTGACGCGGGCCGCGCGTTCCTCGGCCTCAAACTTATGCTCAGCCTCGGCGCGTAGTCGCAGATAACGCTCCAGGTCTCGGGCGAGCGCCGGCACGTTCAGCGTAGCCCGTTCGCGGTCATCCCTGTCGGCGCGGCTGGCGAGTAGGCCGGTCTTGCCCTTCAGCGCACCGAAGCTCTCAGGCGTTGCCGCGATCGTCGACAGGGTGGATTTGGCGGTGTCGGTGTTTCTGATCATGCCGTCGACGTCGACCTTGCGGAACGTGCTCTCCGGCTCGGCGAAGACGAAGCGGAAGCGGGTCGACACCTCCGCCCATTGCCTCGATAGCACGGGATCGGCGGCGAGCCTGTCCTCGACCGCCTGATCGACGGATTTGGGGAATGCGGTTATGCCGGCGACCATCGGCCTGGCCTCCTTCTGCGTTTCCGGAACGGTGTGTTTCGGGACCACCCCGAGGCCGAGCCTCAAACCGAAGGCCAGAAGCCGCGTGCCGAGATCGGCGAGCTTGTCCTTCTGCCGGATAGTCCAGCGCAGCCGGTCAGCGACGAGCGTGCGGGCGACGCGAACAAGATGCAGGCCGCGCGCCTCAGTGAAGCGCAGAGCGGCGCGATAGGAGCCGGCGCGCTCATAGTCGAGCGTGGTTTCCTTGGCGCGCCGCTGCGACAGGATCTTCGTCAGGCCACCAGCCTTCCGGAAGGACAGCGCCCCGTAATAGAGGTCGACATCCTCGCGATGGCGGGTCAGCGCCACATAGGACAGGTGACGGTCGAGCGAGAGCGTGGCGAGCACCTTGACCCGGTCGACGGTCGCGCCCTGGCTTTTGTGGATCGTCGTCGCATAGCCATGATCGAGATTGGCGTAGAAGCGCTGGTCGACGTCGACATGGCGACGGTGTTCGCCCTCGCCGACCATGGCCCTGAACCCACCCGGCCGTGCCTCGACGACATGGGCGATCATGCCGTTCTTCACGCCGAGCGCCGCGTCGTTCTTCAGGAACACGATCTGGTCGCCGGCAGCGAAGCGGCGGGGTCCGTCCTCAGTGCGGAAGGCATGGCCTTCCTCAATGAGGCCGCGCTCGATCAGCTTGCTCCGCGCCATGTCATTGAGTACGCGCACGTCGCGGCGGAGATGGGCGAGGATCAGCGTCGATTTCGCCGTATCATAGTCGCAGTTCCAATCCTCGATGAGTGCTGCAACCGCCTCGGCCTTGAATGTGCGCGGCTGGAGCTTACCGTTCGCCTCATAGCTCTCCAGTGCCGCGGCGACATTGCCACGCGCGAGATCGAGCGAGGCGTCGCGCATCCATGGTTCACGCTGGCGATAGATGGTCTCGAGTTCGGCATAGCCGGTGCGCTCGACGATGGCGCGGAACGCCGCCCCCGCCTCGATCGGCTGGAGCTGATCGGGATCACCGACCAGCACCAGCTTGGCACCGGCCTTCACCACCGTCTCGACGAACAGCGCCATCTGCCGGGATGACACCATGCCGGCCTCGTCGAGCACAAACACGCATCTATCGTCGATCGGGTCACGGCCCTTTGACCAGGCGAGCTCCCAGGAGGCGAGCGTGCGCGAGGCGATGCCGGCCTCGCTCGAAAGGCCCTCCGCCGCCTTACCGGCGAGCGCGGCGCCGACGACGCGATAACCGGCCGCTTCCCAGACTTCCCGCGCGGCCTTCATCATCGTGGTCTTGCCGGCGCCAGCGCGCCCGACGACAGCGGCCAGCCGTCCGTCGCCGGCGACATGGGCAATCGCCACGCGCTGCTCTTCCGAGAGCCGGGCATGATGCTGGAACACCGTCTCGAGCACGGTCTCGCGAACACCATGCGAGGACCGCGCAGCGAGCCAGATCGCGCGATGGGCCATCTCGGCTTCGAGCGTGATCAGCTCACGCGTCGTGTACTTGGCGGGCTCGCGGACGCCGCTCGCAAAGCCGATCCGCTCGCCTTCCAGACGGAGCACGTCGGGATTCTGCATGATCCGCGCGAGAAGCTGCTGGAACATGCCAACATCGTCGACATAGCGATGCAGCACCTTGGCGATGTCGCGCTCGGTGAAGACGCTCATCTCGCGCGTGACGAGGTCGAGCACGATCTCCGGGCGGCGCAGGATACGCTCGCGGTTCTCCGCCCGTCTCTCCTCATGGAGCGCAACACGCTCCAGCCTGGGCGACCACCCGGCCGCTCCTTCCTTCCGGTCGATCGCCTTCGCCGCCACGCCGACATGCGTGGTCGGCATGAGGTCGATGCCGCGCTCGGCGTAGGACCGGCCATCGACGCGGATATCGAGGCCGGCAAGCGCCAGATGCTTGTTCTGGAGATCGAGCCAGCCCTTGCGCTGCTCGAGGAACTCGGTCTTCTCACCGGACCACAGCCGATAGACGATCTTGCCGACGTCGTTGCGCAGCGGCGCACCGTCGTCGCCGAGAACCTGGACCTTCTTCGATCCGAACCCGCCATCGACGAGGGGTCGCAAGGTGGTCATCAGGTGGATATGCGGATTGCCCGGTTCGTCGTGGAACACCCAGTCGGCGACCTGCCCGCGGGCGAGCAGCTGCGTCTCGATGAACTCTCGCACCAAAGCGATGTTCTGGTCCACCGACAGCTCGACCGGCAACGCGATGATGAATTCCCTGGCGAGCTGCGCGTCGGAGCGCTTCTCGAAGGCTTCGACCGCATTCCAGAACGCTTCCGCGGCCCCCGCGACCGAACGATCGGCAATCAGCGCTCGCGCCCATTCCGGCGCACCGGCCGGCAGCAGGAACTCCTCATGCCGGAGCCCGCGCTTGGCGGAATAGTCGACGGTACGGCCCTCCGCCTCGTGCTCCATCCGCGCACAGTGACGGTACGCCGCCGACAGCACGGCGCTGCGGCCGGAACCGCGCGAGATGAGCTGGGGCGTGAAATGCGTGATGGCCAAGGCAGTGTGGGCTCCCAAACGACGACAAGACAGGCATGTTCGTCGGGAGCGGCGGCCGCTGACTGGGGGTGAAGCAGGGCGTCGCGATAGCGACGTATTACTGCGCCCTTGGACCATTCCTTCGGAACGGCCGGGATCATCCGCCAAAGTGTCGGCTGCGCCGACGTGCAAATCTGCACCTTTCGATCACGGGGCATCCGGAGGATGCCTTACCCGATGCGATCCGCACCGGGCGCAACAGGAGGTCCCACCGGAATGAAGAAGCCATCGTCGAAAATCCGCGAGGAAATCGTCCAGCTCCAGGCCCAGCTCAAGCTCGCCGAAACGCGCGAGGCCGAGCGGATCGGACGCGTGGCCCTGAAGGCCGGGCTCGGTGAGATCGAGATCGACGAAGGCGAACTACAGGTCGCGTTCGAGGAAATTGCCGGCCGGTTTCGTGGGAAGTGCGGAAAGGCGACCGGAAAAAGAGATGGCGGCGCCGTGGAGGAGCCCACGGCCTCGGCCACGAAGGTCGCGGCTGGCCCGGCTGCGGATGGCGCTGGCGAGGTGTGAGCGCATGCGTCAGGCCTCATCATCCGAAGCCCGCAAGAAGGATGCGCGCGAGAAGATCGAGCTCGGCGGCCTGATCGCCAAGTCGGGGCTGCGCTACGAGAAGCGCGCCGTCCTGCTCGGCGCGCTTCTCGAACTCGGCCAGCGGCTGAAGGCCGACGATGCCGAGCGAATGCGCCTCGCCGCGATCGGCGCGAAGGCCTTCGGTCATGACGGCGAATAGGCTCCTGCTTGGCATAGCGCCGATCGCCTTGATGATCGGAACGCTGATTGGCCTCTCCCGTTTCGAGCAAGCGCTTGCCACGCTCGGTAAGACCGACGCACAGCGCCTTATGTTCGGACGTGCCGGGCTTGCATTGCCGTTCCTTGCCGCCGCTGCGACCGGCGTGATCTTCCTCTTCGCCGCCGCCGGTGCCGCTAATATCCGCGCGGCCGGATGGGGCGTCATCGCGGGATGCGCGATGGCGATCACCATCGCCGTGCTGCGCGCGACGTCACAGTCTCCGGCATTCGCCCAGATCGATCCGGCATACCTGATAGGCGGAAGCGCCCTGCTGATCGTCGGCTGCTTCGCCCTGCGCGTCGCCGTGAAAGGCAACGCCGCCTTCGCCGCGCCGGTGCCGAAGCGCGTGCATGGCAGGCGTGCCCTGCATGGCGATGCCGACTGGATGACGATGGCCGAGGCCGGGAAGCTCTTTCCCGATACCGGCGGCATCGTCATCGGCGAGCGCTACCGTGTCGACAAAGACAGCTCGGCGGCGGCGGCGTTTCGTGCGACGGATCGGCAGAGCTGGGGAGCGGGCGGACGCTCACCGCTGCTCTGCTTCGACGCCTCCTTCGGCTCGTCGCACGGCGTCGTCTTCGCCGGCTCCGGTGGCTACAAGACGACCTCGGTGACGATCCCCACCGCCCTCAAATGGGGCGGCACGCTCGTCGTGCTCGACCCCTCGAACGAGGTCGCGCCCATGGTGATCGACCACCGCCGCGCGGCCGGACGCACCGTCCATGTTCTCGACCCGAAGGCGCCCGCCACCGGCTTCAACGCCCTCGACTGGATCGGACGCTTCGGCGGCACGAAGGAGGAAGACATCGCGGCGGTCGCCTCCTGGATCATGAGCGACAGCGGCGGGACACGCGGTGTGCGCGACGACTTCTTCCGCGCCTCGGCCTTGCAGCTCCTCACCGCGCTCATCGCCGATGTCTGCCTGTCCGGGCATACAGAGGAGAAGGACCAGACGCTGCGCCAGGTGCGCGCCAATCTCTCCGAGCCGGAACCGAAGCTGCGGTCGCGTTTGCAGGAGATCTATGACGGCTCGCAATCGCCATTCGTGAAGGAGAACGTCGCCGTCTTCGTCAACATGACGCCCGAGACCTTCTCGGGCGTCTACGCCAACGCCGTCAAGGAAACCCACTGGCTGAGCTACCCGAGCTATGCCGCGCTCGTATCGGGCAACTCCTTCGTCACCGACGATCTCGCCGGGGGCGAGACTGACGTCTTCATCAATCTCGACCTGAAGACGCTGGAGACCCATGCCGGTCTCGCACGCGTCGTCATCGGCGCGTTCATGAACGCGATCTACAACCGGAACGGCGAGATGACGGGGAGGGCGCTGTTCCTGCTCGACGAGGTGGCGCGGCTCGGCTTCATGCGGATCCTCGAAACCGCGCGCGACGCCGGCCGCAAATACGGCATCACGCTGCTGCTGCTGTTCCAATCCATCGGCCAGATGCGCGAGACCTGGGGCGGCCGCGACGCCGCGAGCAAATGGTTCGAGTCGGCATCCTGGATCAGCTTCGCCGCCGTCAACGATCCCGAGACCGCGGACTACATATCCCGTCGCTGCGGCATGACCACGGTCGAGATCGACCAGGTCAGCCGCTCGTCGCAATCCTCCGGATCCTCACGGACGCGATCGAAACAGCTCGCCTCCCGCCCGCTGATCCAGCCGCACGAGGTCCTGCGCATGCGCGCCGACGAGCAGATCGTCTTCACCGCCGGCAACGCGCCGCTGCGCTGCGGCCGCGCCATCTGGTTCCGGCGCGAGGACATGAAGGCCTGCGTGAAGGCGAACAGGTTCCAGCCGGAGAAAAGCTGAGCCCGCGATGTCGGGCCATGCGACCCCTTCACGGAAATGAATCGATGACGCCGGACCGATTCATAAGTGTCGTTGGACGCCGAATCCCGCCAATGGGATTCTGGCGTCATGCTCGTTCAGCCCTACCAGCTCTATGTCGAACGCCGGGATGCCTCCAGGAACATGGCCCGGTTCTACGCCATGTCGATCGAGCAGACCCTGTTCGGACAGGCCTGCCTCATCCGGCGCTGGGGACGCATCGGCGCCTATGGGCAGACCATGCAGCATTCCTTCGACCGCGAGGACGAAGCCGTGCAGCTTTTCCTCGACCTGCTGCGGCAGAAGCGCAATCGCGGCTATCGGCCGAAGGGAAAACCGATCTCGTCCGACAGCTCAACTCATGAGGGGTAAGAGGTTGGCCCCGCCTCGTCGGCGGGGCCGGCTCGGGGTCAGTCTCGATTGGGGCGGGACCAGATCAGCGAGAGGCCGTCCTCGCCTTCGACCTCGACCAGGGTGGCGTAGATCGGAGCCGGGAAGCTCGGGTCGTCCAGCTTGACCGAGAGGTAGTCGCGGCCGCTCTGCTCGGAGTGCTTCTGCCACGCCGCACCCATCTCAACCGAGCCGCTCGCGAAGATGCGGAAGTGCGGGCCCTTGTCGGAAGGGTTCTCTATCCGCTCGAAGCGGGCCTTGACGTTGAGGGTGAGAGTCCTGACTGAGCCGGTGACGCCGTTCGAGGTGGAGGTGAAGGTGCCGATGGTCGCCATGGTGCTGATCCTTTTCCAGATTCTCGGGCCGCGCCCTCCGCGGCCTCGATGGTTGTCGACAAGACCGGGGACGATCGGACCGCACCTCGCAGAGGCCGGAACGAAGTGGAGGGCGGCGTCAGGCAATTTTGTTAGTCGGCGAGGAATGGCGGCGCCCGCAGGGTCCGCCAGGGGTCAGAAAATCGCCTGATGCCGTTGCGGGAAGACGATCGAGGCGAAGCCGGTCTCCGGTCAGACATGCCCCATCGAGCCCGCAGGAGGGTCGGCCGGTACAAGAGAGAAAGGACAGGCCGTGGCTGAACCAGAACCTCGGCACTCTCATTCTCGCCACCGCGCGGAAGATCGATCAGGCCGCGACGCCTCACCGAATTCGAGCACCGGCGGGTTCTGACGAATACCCCTCCAGGCCGGCGCATCACGAACCATCGTCACGGCCACATGAGAATGGACGCCTGGGGCGGACAGCACGCTCATGGCGGCGGCTCCTTCTCCCACGAGGTTCGCACAGATGGGGCCCGTCGCCGACATCCGAGCCAGTCCCGCCTCGTCGAGGCCCGTGGCGAGAACGTCAGCCCTCGGGCAATGTCTCCGGCCATCGCTGCGCGCCATGCAGGACGCGAAGAATACGGACCGTCGTTTCCGTTACGACATAGGCCGCGACATAAGGCGTGCCGGGGATCACCAGTTCGCGCGTCCCGTCGACCCTTCCGGGACGGCCGCTTTCGGGAAAATCGCGCAGGTGCGCGCCGCACCGGCTATTCGTTCATCGATGGAAACAGCGGCGGACGGGCTAACCGCCTCGATATGAGAGAATATGCCGTCGCGATCGGAGAGCGCCCAGGCTGACCAGACGAGCTTCCCGATTGGACGTTACCCGCGCGGCGCCGTGCGGCGCCGTACCGTCGCCCGCCGGGCCGCGAAATGCCCCTCGGCCTCATCGTCGGAAATATCGGGCCGGGTATCGTTCAGCGCTTCCAGCACCTTGGCCCGAAACCAGACGTCATGCGCCTCGCTGTTCGCCACCAGTTCCAGCGGAAGCGCCCCCTCATTGGCGGTCCGGGTGAGCAAAATGCGCACGGCATCGGACACCGTCAGGCCCATGCTTTCGAGCACGGCCGACGCGCGGTCCCGGATGTCGGCATCGATGCGGGTTTGAACGAGAGCATTTGCGGCCATCGGCGCCTCCTCTGTCGGCCAATGTAATGCGATTGAATGACGATTGCCAACTTTCTCCTGGCCACGCATCCCTTGCATGCGCCGGCGAACGCGATGATCGGCCGTCAGAATGGCGGCCATCCGGATCGGGGAGGGCGCGATGCCCGCCCCGACGATATGCGCCGCCTGATGCCTCAGGCGACCCTGCGCTCTTCGGAAGCCGCCGGCTGGAGCCCGTGCAGGAAGGCGACGGCGCGCTGCGCATGAGCCGCCGCCAAGAAGATCGCCCGCCTGTCCTCGGCCAGCACCTTGAGCCAGGAATCGAGATAGCTGGCATGGTCCGGCCTCGGCTCGAGCTCCGGCACGATGCCGAGATCGGCGCAGAGGAAGCAGCTCCCGAGTTCGGCGATA
>NZ_CM128808.1:1257500-4889910 GCF_052932325.1 Xanthobacter sp. ZOL 2024 | reverse complement strand
TGAGGAGGGGAGCGATTCGAGATCATAAGAGGGGCTCTCGCGCCAGGAGCGAAAGTTCGCGCCTTGCCGGAGAGCTGACATTGAGCGACTGCGGAGGCCGAGAGCTTATGCTGTGTGGAAGATAGCTTCAGCGAGCCGTTATCGATAGTCGACGCCCAACTTACCCCGACGAGGGAAGAGGCTGGCAGTCAGTCTCATTGCTATCACTCAGCTGATGGCCTTGTCCGGCCTGCGCCGCGTCGCCGACGGGACCCGCTTGTTTCGAGCGCCACTCGACACACCTAGCAAGCGATTCAACTCCCGGAGCTGCGCTTCGATGGACGCTGCAAGCTCCCTGATCCTCGATGCCTCAATCCCGACCCCCGTTCGGCCCTCGACCGGATCGTGCTCCTGGGCCGCGAGCCACGCCGCGAGCCGATCCTCAAGTCCCTTTGGCAGGCGAACCAAGCCGCCTACGACCTTGCTGTAGTGAGGCTGCGAAATCCCGATAGCCCGGGCCACGGATCGCTGGCTCAGTCCGGCTCTGAGACGTCGTTCCTCAACGGAAGAGAGAAGCTCACTCATTGCCATATACTCGAATGCATAATAGAATGAATATATGCATACATCTGGTACATCAAGCCAGCGGATCCTTTCCTTATCGGGCGATCGACTGCATAGTCTGGACCTGCCCGCCGCCGACGAGATCGTCGATGGGTGGAATTTCCGTTGGGGCGAGGCGGACACGCCGATGACCCCGGCCTATTGGGCTGCCCAGGCTTGGATGTGGGCGCTAGACGCTCCCAACCACTACCGCCTTGGAAATACCCTCGAAGAGGAACTACTTGCCTGCATGCTCGGTGGGTATGGGATACCGGCCGAGGTCGGCCTGGCCGCCTACGAGAGGCTCCGAGAAACGTTGCATGCATCGCCCGATGCATTGACCGATCACGAGTCTGTCATGGAAGCGCTCTCGACGCCGCTCACCGTCGGCGGACGTATTGTTCGCTACCGCTTCGCCAAGCAAAAGGCCGGCTATGTGACGGCCGCCTTCCGGGCATTGTCCGAGATTGATCGTTCACTCGCGGACGCTGCATTGCGCGACGAGCTCATGACGCTGCGCGGCATAGGCCCGAAGACGGCCTCGTGGGTTGTTCGGAATTTACGGCAGAGTGACGAGGTGGCGATCCTCGACGTTCACATTCTCAGGGCAGGACGATCACTGGGCATCTTCGAGCCCGATTTGACAGCCGAGCGCCATTATCTCGCATTGGAGGCAGCCTACCTGAGGTTCGCCCGAGCAATCAGAACTGCCCCTTCGATACTGGATTCCGTAATGTGGAACACGATGCGGCAGTTACCCGGACGCACTGCCGGGAGGCGTTTAGAGAAGTCTCACTCGCAATTGCCCACGCAACTATCGCTCGCAATCTGACGGGGACAACCCTTGCGGGTTGACACTATAAATCTCCGGAGGTTTTCATGCTTGGCGATGACCGGTGGAGGGGCTTGTGTCGGGAAGCGGCGGTAGCAGGAACGACAACGTCAATGTTGTCCCGGTCGGGTCATCGGGTACGTTGGGAGCAGGAGGTGGGGGTGGAGCAGGCGGAACCGGCACCGATCCTTGTGCCATTGTTCAGGATGCGCCGATCAACAGCCCCAAGCCTGCAGTGGTCAACGCCTTGTCCGTCGGCGACATCCTCGACGTCGTGCTGACCGGCGTCCAGCCGCATCGCGTGCTGGAAGTCCGGACGCTTGCCGGCTCGGCGGCGGGATCGCTGACCCATCGCGGTCACTTAGCGCTCATCGCATGCATCGACCAAGGCAACAGCTATTCCGCCGAAGTCATCCAGCGCTCGGGTGGGTCGGTTGTAGTCAGGATTGAGCGCAAGTGATTGCGGTAGCAGGCGGCGTCTATGCGGAGCGGTGCCTCGAACCGTTCTGGGATGACGTTTACGGATCGGGTGGACGCGCAGCGGCCGTAATCGCGAGTACGGTTTCGGACGTTGCGCTGCATACCTACCGAGCTGAGGGTCTGGAGGACGGTTTCGCGAATCTGGCGGCCGTCTATCGTTTCGCCATCGCGGGACCCAAGGTCCCCGGGCTGGGGATATCGTTCGACTATCTGCATTCGTTGGCCGACCCGCGTATCGTTCCGCGGCGCGAGCTGATCGAGGAACACGCCTCCTTCGAGGTGCAGGATGACGTCGTGCTGAGGTTCGGCATGATAGAAGGCAGCGCAAAGGTCACGGCCCGACGCGCCGTCTACGATCCGCAGTCGGCCTTCTCCCCCCAACCGTTCCATCGTAACGGCTCGTCGGCGCAACAATTAGCCCTGATTCTCAACAGTCTCGAAGCGAGCCGACTGACGAGTAAGACCGCCCCAGACGAGATTATTGATGCTCTCATCTCGGATCACGAGGCAGAGGTCGTCGTCCTGAAGCAGGGCGGCAAAGGAGCCATCGTAGCCACCCGCAAGTCGCGCGGTGTCATTCCCGCCTACCGGAGTGACAGCGTCTGGAAGATTGGCTCGGGGGACGTCTTCTCGGCAGCGTTCACGCTGCATTGGGCGATCGAGGACAAGTCCCCAGAGGAAGCGGCCGACCTCGCTTCCCGGTCCGTCAGTTTTTACGTATCGACACGGTCGCTGGCCGTCCCCCCGGAAGCCGAGCTCCGCCGGATCGTCGATCGGCCGATCGTACCCGGCAAGGGGCGGATCTACATTGCTGGCCCATTCTTCAATCTAGGTGAGCTTTGGATGATCGAAGAAATCCGATCTCAGCTCCTGCACATGGGCGTCGACGTGTTTTCGCCACTGCACGACGTGGGGCGCGGCCCGGCCCACAAGGTCGCCAAGGCCGATCTTGCCGGTCTCGACGGGTGCGACGTGGTGCTCGCCGTGCTAAATGGTGGCGATGCGGGGACGATCTTCGAGATCGGCTACGCAGTAGCCCGCGGAAAGCCTGTGGTCGCGCTAGCCCAGAATATCCGACCGGAGGACATGAAGATGACGATCGGCTCGGGCTGCCAAGTGGCCGACGATCTCGTTTCGGCGATCTATCGCGCCGTATGGGCTCTGCCATGAAAGGGATACTGCTCTCGGGAGGGATGGACTCGATTGCACTGGCTTACTGGAAGCGGCCGGAGGTGGCCTTCACCGTCAATTACGGCCAGGCCGCCGCCGAGGCGGAGATTGCTGCGGCGGGTCAGGTGGCGTCGCTGCTGAGCATCCGGCAGGAGATCATCTCCGTCGATTGCTCGTCTTTGGGATCGGGGCACATGGCGGGAACCGACGCGCTCGATCTAGCGCCCGCCCCGGAATGGTGGCCGTTTCGCAATCAGCTGCTGCTGACCTTGGTCGGCATGAGAGCGGTAGCCATCGGGGTGACGGAGCTGATGGTCGGATCGGTTGCCTCCGACGAGGTCCATGCTGACGGCAGGCTCTCCTTTTTCAACTCGATCGACTGTTTGATGCAGATGCAGGAAGGGGGCATTCGGGTCACGGCCCCTGCCATCGGTCTGACGACCTCGGCTTTGATCAAGATCTCCGGGATCCCTCAGTCGGTCCTCGCCTGGGCGCATTCATGCCATATCGGAAACCTAGCCTGTGGCGTATGCCGGGGATGCGTGAAGCACTACGAGGTCACCAGTGAGTTGACGGGCGATGCCTACTGACCGCGAACCTGAGCCTCGGCTACTCGGGACGAAGCGCAGGATGTCGTTGCCCGACTGGCCGATCGTCACCGCTTGGCCCCGTCAAGTCGAGGCGCCGGACCGCGACTTCTTCCAGGTACTTGGGCAGCGCCGGTCGCGCACGGGCGGCGATCTTCCCGAACCGAAGCTGGCCGCACTCTTGCGACATTCGACGCAGTTGCGGGAGCGTCGCCCGGACGGACGGTTCGGGCAATGGGAGAGCCGAACGGCCCCGTCTGCCGGCGGCCTCCATACGCTCCGCCTTCTCGTGATCGGCGCCGGTTTGACCGTTGGCGGTCTCTACGATGGCGAGGCGCATGCTCTGCGCGCGCCGACGGACCTGTCGGAGGCTCGGGAGTTGAACCGTAGGAGCGTGCACGAACTGACCGGTGCGGACAGCGGCGCGACGATCCAGCTCGTCGCCGACGGGCGGCTCTACGCGGATTGCTACGATGGCTGGGAGACGTTGATGTGGCGCGATGCCGGTGCGATGAGCGCGATCCTGTCGCTCATCGCAACCGCGCTTTCGGTAAACGCCGTCATTCTCGGCCGTCGTGGCGACGCCATCGTGAACGCCGCGGGCCTGACAGGCGATTGGATCGCGGCCGGCGCGCTGCAGTTATCGAGCGGATAAAAATTTCGGCCTTGCGGAAATTTGGCGGGAATCCGAACGAGTCTCGTCCGCGATGGAAAATCCGTTCGGATTTTTGTAACTTTGTCGTCGCGACGGGTACCCTGCTTCGGTAAGGATGTCGACGAGGCAATTTGATTCGATAGCGAAGGCGATTGATGGGCGCGAGCGGAAATTCTCCGGCCAGCGAAAGAGCGTCCCCATTTCGTAAGGACGTCTCTCTCGATCGGTTGGCGGATCGGTTCAACGTCGCGCAGTTCGTTAGCTTCGCTCCCTCGCCGAAAGGCCCGGTTCAGCAATTCTCGCGACTCGCCGACGCGTCTCCGAATTCCCGCTTCGCCAGCCCTGCGGATGCTGTGCGCGCACTCTTCCAGAAGAGCGCAGAAGGCTCGGTGAACGTTCGCAGCTTTGACGAGGAACGCCCCCAGAGTCGTGAGTTCATCTATGGGCTTCAAACGACCGACGACGTCCTATCGGCATTGGCGCGTTTGTCCGCCGAAGGTCTCTTCACGATCGCCAACGAGACAATTGACGTCTCGGACGGTGGCGTCTCCGGAGTCGCCATGGGCGAAATCGTGGAGTTCGGGCCGGATACGACCCCGCGTGGCGTTGAGAAGAGCGGCTTCGCTACGTTGCCGCGCGATTGGGCAGAGACGGTATTCTCGACAGTCTATGGAGCCAGTCCCGACTTCGATTTCGCGACTAGGAGCCGGATCGAATTCAGCCTTCACCCTAAGGCGCGCGGGTACAGGCAGACACCGGTCTTGTACTGGGAGTTGGGCGAGGCCGAAGCGTTTCCGGCTCGGCTGGCCGATGCCCGCTGGCCGAACGATTTCTCCCGGATGATCGGCGACAAAGCCTATGGATTGCTCGTGGCCCATGCCGCCGGTATGCCCGTCCCTCGAACTACGGTGATTGGGCGCCGCGTGGCCCCATTTACGTTCGGTGAACCCACGGGATCGAACGAAATCTGGCTGCGGACGTGCCCGACGGAGCAGCAGCCCGGGAAGTTCAGCACCTTCCGCGGGTGGAAGGATCCGTTCCTCTTAATGTCGCAGGAGGATTCCGAGCACAAGGCGGTTGCGTCCGTCCTCTCCCAGTCGGGGATCCCGGCCGCTTGGTCCGGCGCAGCCATTGAGGTCGCCGACGGATCGGTGGTGATCGAAGGCGTGAAGGGAACGGGCGACAAGCTCATGCTCGGCGCAGCGCAGCCCGCGGATTTGCCACCCCATGTAAAGGCCGCCGTCTTGGCACTCCACAGGCTTCTTCGGAATCGCGTTGGCGACGTGCGTTTCGAATGGGTCTTCGACGGGCACAAGGCGTGGCTCGTCCAGTTGCACCGTGGCGGGACCAGATCCTCGGCCTCGGTTGTCGTTCCCGGCGACGCTAGTCATTGGGTGACCTTCCGGACAGCGGACGGTCTTGAGGTCCTACGGAAGCTCGTCAACGATTTACCCACGGGGGCTGGCATCGTCATCGACGGCCCCGTCGGTTTGACAAGCCACATCGCCGACTTGGTACGCAAGGCAGGGATCCCGACGCGTTTCGGTACGGGATAATTCAACGAATTCAGAAGACGGGCCTTGCTGCCACGGCAGCTTGAGGAAACAACTCCCGCCTCGGCGACTCGGAACATTTACCTGGAGGGACCCACTATGGCATTCGCTGCCGTTATAGAAGCCAGAGAAAACGCCAAGAGCCGTCTCGGCACGCTTCGGGAGGCGATGCGTATCCGTCGCGAGCGCGAGAAGCAGGCGAGTGACCAGGCTGACGCTACCGCGGACGGGACCGCCGTTCCGAAGGCGCAGGTGAGGGCCAAGGCCAAGGTCGCCGGAGGTCGGTGAGCCCCATGTACCGCGATGTGGATTTTCGGCGCGAAGTGGATGGGCCGGACGGCCAGGAAAAGGACTGGCGGGACGAGTTCTCCCGCGATTATGGTCGGGTGATCCACAGCGCGAGTTTCCGACGCCTCCAGGGAAAAACGCAGGTTTTTCCCAGCCGGGAATCGGATTTCTTTCGTAACCGCCTTACGCATTCGCTTGAAGTCGCGCAGATCGCACAGGGCATTGCCGAGCGGTTGAATCATGACCACGCGAAAGACCTCGGAGGAAAGGGAGTCGACGGTCGACTTTGCGCTACTGCGGGCCTGATCCACGACATCGGCCATCCGCCGTTCGGCCACAACGGCGAGAAGGCCCTCGACAAGGCTATGCTCCGATACGGCGGGTTCGAGGGCAACGCACAGACGTTGCGCATCGTCACCCGCCTAGAGAAGAAGAAGCGGTACCTCAAACCGGTCGGTGGGGACAACCGCGCTGGATACAATCTCTGTCACCGGACGATTGCGTCGGCGCTCAAATATGACCGCGAGATCCCTGCCACGCGAACAGACAAGGACGATCTCGTCAAAGGTTATTACGCGTCCGAGAAGATCATTGTTCGAAGGGTAAAACACTCCATACTCGATGGGTATCGGCTGCGCCCGGACGAGTTGTTTAAGACGATCGAGTGTTCGATCATGGATCTAGCCGATGACATCGCCTATTCGGTCTACGATTTGGAGGATTGCTTGAAGGTCGGCATCCTGTCGCCGGCCGAGATTCTAGCATCCGAAGACAAGCTCCTGACCATTGTAGCCAAGGCAGTTTCAAAGCAATTGGGATACAACGTCCCAGTTAGCGATGTACTCGACGTCTTCCTCGATATATTCTCCGAACTTGTAAAGGACGACAACGGCGCCGAGGCGATCAAGGACGAGAGCGAGAGGGACCGCCTGCTCCGCTCGTTCACCGAAATCTATGTTTCGTCCAAGAAATTGGGCGAGGACGGGTACAGCAGGACAAAGCTGTCGTCGGAACTCGTCCATAACTTCATAACCGGCGTCGAACTCACTGTGCATAAGGAGTGCCCAGCCCTGAGTTCCGTCAAACTGCCGACGAAGTTGGCTCTCCGGAAGGAGGTGCTAAAGCAGTACACTTTTGCCGCCGCCATCTATTCTCCGCGCGTCAAGCTGGGAGAATATCGCGGGTCGGATTTGGTAGCCGACATCTTCGATGCGCTGATGAGCGAGAAGGGCGACCTTCTGATGCCGCCCGATGTAAGAGAAATCGTGAACGCAACTGGTAACAAGAAGATAAAGGCTCGAACTGTATGCGATTTTGTCGCCGGCATGACAGATCGTTATGCCATGGAGTTCTGGGCCCGTCTTAACTCTGATGCCGCAGAGAGCATGTTTAAGCCCATTTAAGTGCCTTCCGAACAGTCATGTTAGTCATCGCCTGGATTGACAAAGACAAGCGTCCCTGCATGAACTGGTGGAGGCTCTCAATGACCTGCCAAGCCGAGGCGCGCGGTCGTCCGTGGCGTTAGCGTCCATCTAGGAAGAATTCGGCGCGACGCCGGTCTTCCAGGCTCACGACGGTGTGGATGAAGGCTGGACTGGCCGCGATCGAGCGGTCGACCAGCTCAGCCAAGCCCTTGACGACGTGGGCTTGTCGCTGCGACAGCGCTTTACGGATCCGCCGGAGATCGGACAGTTCGGTCCGATTGACGAAAGTGAAGAGCCGACCGATCAGCCCGACCACCACATCGGAAACCTGGACACCTGGTTCGTGGTGCGAGACGGCGAAGCGATGATTCGTGAACGGCCTCCCTGCGGACACGAAGGGCAGCTGCGCCAGGCGCTTTTCGATCTCGGGCTCGACGTCGAGAACATGAGCGGCGTTTTTCAGTAGGCATAGCCGCTGGATGAAGAAATGAGCGTGGTGGTCGATAAGGACGTTGGGCACCTCGTCCTCTAGGAAGGGGAGGCGATCGAGCCGCTCGCCGAGCTGCAGAGTCCCCTTGAGCATTTGAAGTTGAACTCGGGCATGAGGTGCTCGGCCTTTTCCAGCCGGGCCCGAAGTTCAGCCACGAACGGCCTGCGGCGATCCCTGCCGACATTGGGATAGTCGTACCGGCGATAGAGATCGATCAGGCCGGCTTCGTCGCGCCGTAGAATTCTGTAAAGGTCATCCTTCAGGTTAGCTGCGAACGCGGCTAAGGGTGCTTTATCGCCCTCGGCGATGATCGAGTCGACGATGTCGACCACTGACCAGTAGAGGGGATCCAAGGCAGTGTAGTGTATGAATAGCTCCTGCGCTGATAGCCAGTCGATGAAGGTCGCGATTCTGTGCTCTTCGAGCACTTTCAGGAAGTCGCCCTCGCCAAGGTGCTTAAATTTCATTTCAGGTGTCGCCGGCTGCATGCGGATGGTTTTGCGCAGATCGGTCAGGTCGATCGGACGCGGAGGGCCAGGATGGCCAATGCCGCCCAGGACGAAGGTCTTCAGATTCTGCACATTGAGGCCGTCAGGCCGCACGTGGAGACGTCGGTCGTTGCCGGTTTCGTCGTAGTAGAGAGTGTAAACCTCATCCACGCCAGTCAGGCCGTGTAGCGCGATGTCCGCGCGACGCAGGTCGTCGACGTCGATCATTTCTTGCTCCCAAACCATACCGACGTCCGTGATCGCCACTCATGGAGCCTTCCGCTCAACCCATCTGTCCACAATGCTGAACGGAACGCCCTAGGACGTGGCCCCATAAATTTGCGTGTCTGGTTGTGTCGTGATTCAAGCTGCCAAACTGGGAGCTTGAGAGATGCGCCGGCACGAGCTGACGGATGAGGAATGGTCGATCATCGGGCCGCTTTTGCCGAACAAGGTGCGCGGCGTGGCGCGGGTGGATGACCGTCGGGTGATCAACGGCATCCTCTGGCGGTTCCGCACCGGGGCGCCGTGGCGGGACGTGCCGGAACGCTATGGCCCGCGCACAACCCTCTACAACCGCTTTGTGCGCTGGCGGGCCGCCGGGGTCTGGGACCGGCTGCTGGAGGCGGTCTCGGCCACCTATGACGGCGACATCGTGATGATCGATAGCTCCTGCGTTCGGGTGCACCAGCATGGTGCCGCGATCAAAAAGGGGGCCAAGGAAACGATCCCGATCGTTGCATGGGACGCTCCCGGGGTGGTCTGACCACCAAGATCCACGCCGTGGTCGATGCCGAAGGACGGCCGATCCACCTCACCCTGACCGCCGGCCAGGCCGGCGACGCTCCAGCGGGACGCGAACTGCTGGCCCGTCTCGCGCCCGGGGGCATTCTCCTGGCCGACAAGGCCTACGACACCGACGCCATCCGTGCCGAGGCTGCCGGGCGCGGCACGTTCGCGAATGTGCCGCCGCGAGTCATCCGCAAGCGCACCTTCGCCTTCAGCTCGTGGCTCTACCGCCAGAGGAACCGCGTCGAGCGCTTCTTCAACCGCATCAAGCAGATGCGCGGCCTTGCCACGCGATACGATCGCCGGCCGGACAACTTCCTCGCGGCCCTCAAGCTCGCAGCCGCCCGCATCTGGATCAATGCGTTATGAGTCCGCAGCCTAGGGCGAAGCGCCAGGGTCGGCTGCATCGAGCGAAGGGCTCGCCTTTTTGCCGATGCTTGACGTTGCCTTCAGGCGGAGGGCCTCCATACAGGCTGCCGCCAGGGCCTCGGCGACCTGGCGGCCACAGATTCGTCACGTCCAGGCAGGCAATCAGCTAGCCACGATGTGGCCTTGGAGACTTCACCTCAGCCAAGCTTCTGCGGGAAGGGAATGACAACACCGGCCTCTGAGGGCGCCTCACGTGAACGGGAGTGGCCATTTTTCAACTGCACCAACTCGCCAGCCTTCTCCTTGAACCATCCAGACGGCAATGCAGTCAGCCGCTCGATATCGGTTGGCGACATCGTGAACTCGACCGCCAACAGGTCCGCTTTGGTACGCCCTCCCGCATTCACAAGCAGATTGAGGGCCTCCCTCAGAGTCCGTGGCTGCGTGAGGGGCCACTCTCTGTCCAGAGGCTCTTCCTTCGTCCAACCGCGCGCAGAATGCAGCTTATAGAGATCCGTCACATAGTCTCGAGGTATAATTTGAAGGTCTGCGAGTCGACGAATCTGCGCCTTGATGGATACACGCCAACGCTCCTTCAGGTTTAGAAGGTTGGCCAGCGAGGGGCGTCGCACTTCCAACGGGTATGATGTCGAAGGCATCAAGAAGGCGCTTGCGAGCCGAAACGCCTGAGCCTCGATGTCCTTCAGGCTGTCATTGAACTCATCTTCACTGACGTTTTGATGCAATACTGCATGCGCCAGTTCATGTGCTCCATCCATCTGACGCCGAGGAAATGACATCTTGTCAGTGGCGAGCAAAATATGTGGGCGCCCGTCGACAGGGGACCAGCTGCAAAGTCCGTCGAGCCGAGCCGTGCCCATTTCAATCGTGCCGACAATGACACCGACTCGCTCAAGCAGGGAGACGATATCTCCGCACGGACCTTCGCCGAGTTTCCAGTGGCGGCGCAGCTCAAGCGCAATCTGCTCGATATCCTCCGTGCGCAGCTGTCTCCAGGAGGCTCCAGCGAGTACATCAGGTATATCGACGTGCGGAAAATCCACATAGTGCTGCAAGATAGAGCTGACCTCCTGGAGCCAGCTCATCTGCGACCTCTGAAATTTGAGGTCGGGCACGTACGTGCTCGAAAGTGCACGATGAAACATCGGCCGATCGGACACGCAAATGGGGCGCAGGAAAAACTCTCGCCGGACGCCAAAGGCTACAGCGATTTCTGCCAGAGCGTTGGCATCGGGCGCAATCTCACCCTTCTGCCAACGGCTCACCGTGCTCGCAGCGACGTTTAGCCGTTCAGCGAGATCCTTCTGGGTCTTAATACGGCGTGCGGCCCGGGCTTCTTCAAGCCGGGCCGGCACAAATCCGGGTGTCCCTACGCGCATGTCCGTCTCGTCCCCCCGTCCCCGAATCTGAGGGCAGGCTACCTCGTTCCCGTATCCTTCTTTTCGTCATCCTCCGGAAGCTCCGGAGGGACATAAGGTGCCACGCCCTTCTTGAGGATTACCCCTGAAGTCGGGGGCTCCGGCGGTGGAGCTGGGGGAGCCGGCTTGTCGTCCTGACCGCTCATGAACCTGCCGAGAGGCTCATAGAGAACGAAGCTCTGATAGCGAGCATCAATAATGCCGATCGCCATCTCATCGATGAAGCCCGCTCTATCTCGGTCGCGCGCGACCAGCAGCAGGACGAAAATGTCGCCGTCCTTCGGCGCACCAGTATCGAAAAGCCCAGGTTGCAAGTGATAGTTCACACGCACGCCCGCAAGGCGAGACTTGTTCTTCGGGGGAAGCGCATTCGGCTCCGGAATCGCGGCAAGACCGAATATGAAGCCCTGACTGCCAGTCACAAATCTGAAGAACGGCTGAAACACCTTAAGGTCGGTATCTGGAACGATCCCGCCGTCCAGGAGCTGACCACCATATTCTTGGCAAATCTCCTCAAAACGCTCTTCCATCATGCGGAAGCGCAGCTGCCCTTCTGCCCCCCGTGCGCGGCGCCGATCCTTCAAGCCTGAATGATCGCGGACGACCCCATGGGCCTTCATCGCTTCGGCCCGAAGGGCGTCTTCAAGGCTCAGAAGGAAATCCTTCGTCAGGGTGAGGCGAAGTAGGCGAAGCGTTGTCGATTCGATCATCCGAACCAGTCCATGCATTTGCGTCTTGACCGAATTAGGCCCCAAGAAATTGCGCAATGCAAGTGCGCTGTGCCTGCGTATGTGGAAATTTCGAGCGAGGACAACATGCGCGATGCTGGCAACGCGACGCTGCTTTGTGAACCCAAAAGCGGCTCGCTATTTTCTTCGGGAGAATGGCAGCCCACATTGCCCGGCAAGGGCATCAAAGCAGGGCGCCCGCTTTTGCCTGTCTTTGCACGCCGCGCTGCGATGCCTCGTTCCCGTTGTTGAATCTCCCCCAATTCCCGCTTCTTTAATCATCCCCGTCCGGGAAGCCCCTGCATCGCTCCCGGTCAGGGTGGGGATGATATGGCGGGTTCAGCTCACAATCCGGAGGGTATGACGCGCGGCGTGCGCATGCTGCGTACCGCGCTCGGCCCGGTGATCTCCGGCCTTCTCGATGACCCGGCCGTCGTCGAGGTCATGCTCAACCCGGACGGGCGGCTCTGGGTCGACCGCTTGTCCGAAGGCCTCGCCAACACAGGCCAGAAGTTGGCCCCCGGCGACGCCGAGCGCATCATCCGCCTCGTCGCGCACCACATCGGCGCCGAGGTCCATGCCGGTGCTCCGCGGCTCTCCGCCGAACTGCCCGGGACGGGAGAGCGGTTCGAGGGCCTGCTTCCGCCCGTTGTGGCTGCCCCGACCTTCGCCATCCGCAAGCCCGCCGTCGCGGTGTTTACGCTCGACGACTACGTCGCCGCAGGCATCATGTCGACGCCGCAGGCCGAGGCTCTCCGTCACGGCGTCGCCTCGCGCGCCAACATCCTGGTGGCCGGCGGCACCTCCACCGGCAAGACCACGCTCACCAATGCCCTCCTTGCCGAGGTGGCCAAAACTTCCGAGCGGGTCATCCTGATCGAGGACACCCGAGAGCTCCAGTGCGCCGCGCCCAACCTCGTGGCCTTGCGCACGAAGGACGGCGTCGCCTCACTTTCCGATCTCGTCCGGTCGTCGCTGCGCCTGCGCCCCGATCGCATCCCCATCGGCGAGGTGCGCGGCGCGGAGGCCCTGGACCTCCTGAAGGCGTGGGGCACGGGCCATCCCGGTGGGATAGGCACCATTCACGCCGGCAGCGCTATGGGCGCCCTGCGGCGGCTGGAGCAGCTCATCCAGGAAGCCGTCGTCACTGTCCCACGTGCTCTGATCGCCGAGACCATCGACCTCATCGCCGTGCTGTCGGGCCGTGGCGCCGCACGCCGGCTCACCGATCTCGCCCGCGTCGATGGGCGCGGTCCCGACGGCGACTACCGGATCTCCCCGGCTATCCCTCCCACCGAAGAAGGAACCTCCCTTTGACCTCGATCCTCGTTTCTCGTCGTCGCCGCTTGCTGCGAGGGGCCGCCACCGTTGCCGCCTTTGCCTATGCAGTATCCGCCGCCCATGCCTCCGGCTCCTCCATGCCCTGGGAGACGCCGCTGCAGTCGATCCTGGAGTCTATCCAAGGGCCGGTCGCCAAGATCGTGGCGGTGATCATCATCATCTCGACCGGCTTGGCGCTCGCCTTCGGCGACACCTCGGGCGGGTTCCGACGGCTGGTTCAGATCGTGTTCGGCCTCTCCATCGCTTTCGCTGCCTCCAGCTTCTTCCTCTCCTTCTTCTCCTTCAGCGGCGGAGCGCTGGTCTGATGCCGACCGGCAAGGGCGAGGTGCCGGGCTTCTCCGTGCCGGTCCACCGCGCCCTGAGCGAGCCGATCCTGCTCGGAGGCGCGCCGCGGGCGCTCGCCATCTTCAACGGCACGCTGGCCGGCGCCGTCGGGCTGGGCTTGCGGCTCTGGCTGGTGGGCCTTGCTCTCTGGGCGATCGGGCACCTCACCGCCGTCTGGGCCGCCAAGCGCGATCCGCTCTTCGTCGATGTGGTGCGCCGGCATCTGCGCATCCCCTCCCATTTGTCGGTCTGAGGGGCGCGCAATATGATGAACCTCGCTGAGTATCGCCGGCACGGGAGCCGGCTCGCGGACTACCTGCCGTGGGCGGCCCTGGTCGGCCCTGGCACCATCCTCAACAAGGACGGCAGCTTCCAGCGCACCGCGTGCTTCCGCGGGCCGGACCTGGATTCCGCTGTGCCCGCCGAACTGGTGGCGGTTGCAGGTCGCCTCAACAGCGCCTTCCGCCGCCTCGGCTCCGGCTGGGCGCTGTTCGTGGAGGCCCAGCGGCACGAGGCGGGGGCCTATCCTGAGAGCCTCTTCCCCGATCCAGCCTCGGCGCTGGTCGATGCCGAACGCAGGGCCGGCTTCGCCGAGGCCGGCAGCTATTTCGAGTCGAGCTACTTCCTCACCTTCGCTTGGCTCCCGCCGGCGGAGGACGCCGCACGGGCCGAGAGCTGGCTTTATGAGGGCCGTGGGCGCGAGGGCGTCGATCCCCACGAGGCGCTGACCGCCTTCGCTGATCGCACGGACCGCGTCCTGCGTTTGATCGAAGCCTTCATGCCGGAGTGCCGCTGGCTCGACGATGCCGAGACCTTGACCTACCTGCACGGCTGTGTGTCGACCCGGCACCAGCGGGTGCGTGTCCCCGAAACGCCCATGTATCTGGACGCGCTCCTCGCCGATCAGCCACTGACCGGCGGGCTCGAGCCCATACTCGGGGATCAGCACCTGCGCGTGCTCACCATCGTCGGCTTTCCCACGGCAACCACGCCCGGGATCCTCGACGATCTCAACCGGCTGGCCTTTCCCTATCGCTGGTCAACCCGCGCCATCCTCCTCGACAAGACCGACGCCACCAGGCTTCTCACGAAGATCCGCCGGCAGTGGTTCGCCAAGCGCAAGTCCATCGCCGCCATCCTTAAGGAGGTGATGACCAACGAAGCGTCGGTACTGGTGGATTCGGATGCCGCCAACAAGGCGGAGGACGCAGATCTCGCCTTGCAGGAGCTCGGCGCCGACCATGCCGGCATCGCCTATGTCACCGCCACAGTGACGGTCTGGGACGCCGATCCCCGCGTCGCCGACGAGAAGTTGCGGCTTGTGGAGAAGGTGATCCAGGGCCAGGACTTCACCGCCATGGCGGAGACCCTCAATGCAGTGGAGGCCTGGCTGGGCAGCCTGCCCGGGCACGTCTACGCCAATGTCCGCCAGCCTCCCGTCTCCACCCTGAACCTCGCGCACATGATCCCGCTCTCCGCAGTCTGGGCGGGCGACGAGCAGGACACGCATTTTGCCGCGCCGCCGCTGTTCTACGGCAAGACGGAAGGCGCCACCCCATTCCGCTTCTCCCTCCATGTGGGGGATGTGGGCCATACTTTGGTGGTGGGGCCGACCGGCGCCGGCAAGTCAGTGCTGCTCGCGCTCATGGCCTTGCAGTTCCGGCGCTATGCCGGATCCCAGGTGTTCGCCTTCGATTTTGGTGGCAGCATCCGGGCGGCAGCCCTCGCTATGGGCGGTGACTGGCACGATCTCGGCGGAAATCTTGCCGAAGACAGCATCGCCCTCCAGCCGCTCGCCCGCGTGGACGAGCTTTCCGAGCGCACCTGGGCCGCGGATTGGATCGTGGCGATCCTCTTGCGGGAAGGCGTCTCCATCACCCCCGAGGTGAAGGAGCATATCTGGTCGGCGCTCTCTTCGCTCGCCTCCGCTCCGGTGGAGGAACACACGCTGACCGGCCTCGCGGTTCTGCTGCAGTCGAACGCGCTGAAGCAGGCCCTGCGGCCCTATTGCATCGGCGGTGCCCATGGCCGGCTGCTCGATGCCGAGGCCGAGCATCTGGGGCAAGCCTCCGTCCAGGCTTTCGAGACGGAGGGGCTGATCGGCACCAGCGCGGCGCCGGCGGTGCTCTCCTATCTCTTCCACCGCATCGAGGACCGCCTCGACGGGTCTCCCACGCTCCTCATCATCGACGAGGGATGGCTCGCCCTTGATGACCCAGGCTTCGCCGGGCAGCTGCGGGAATGGCTCAAGACCCTGCGCAAGAAGAACGCCAGCGTGGTGTTCGCTACCCAGTCCCTCTCGGACATCGACGGCTCCGCCATCGCCCCCGCCATCATCGAGAGCTGCCAGACGAGGCTGCTGCTCCCCAACGAGCGAGCGATCGAGCCCCAGATCACCGCCATCTATCGCCGCTTCGGTCTCAACGACCGGCAGATCGAGATCCTCGCGCGGGCGACGCCCAAGCGGGACTATTACTGCCAGTCCAGGCGCGGCAACCGCCTGTTCGAACTCGGGCTCTCCCAGGTGGCGCTCGCGCTCTGCGCCGCGTCGTCAAAGACCGATCAGGCCGCCATCGCGCAGATCCTCGCCGAGCACGGGCGTGACGGCTTCCTTTCCGCCTGGCTCCGGCATCGCGGCCTCGGCTGGGCCGCCGATCTCATCCTCACCCTCGACAATCTGGAGCCACGCTCATGATCCGCCGTTCGTTGCGGGCGGCGCTCGTCGCCGCGCCGCTCCTCATCTGCCCGCTGGCGCCGGCCGTGGCGCAGTACGTGGTCTATGACCCCTCCAACTATTCCCAGAACGTCCTCCAGGCCGCTCGGGCGCTGCAGCAGGTCACCAACCAGATCACGTCGCTGCAGAACGAAGCGCAGATGCTGATCAACCAGGCCCGCAATCTCGCGAACTTGCCTTACTCCTCCATCAGCGCGTTCCAGCAGGCGGCCCAGCGCACCCAGCAATTGCTCAATCAGGCACAGAAGATCGCCTATGACGTCAGCGCCATCGATCAGGCCTTCCAGGGCCAATATGGCTCCGTCTCCCTCAGCACCTCCGATGCCACGCTCGTTTCCCAGGCCAAGAGCCGCTGGGAGACCACGCTCGCGGGCTTTCAGGACGCGATGCGGGTGCAGGCCGGTGTCGTCGGCAATCTCGATACCAACCGGGCGCAATCCTCGACCTTGGTGGACCAGAGCCAGGCGGCAACCGGCGCGCTGCAAGCCATGCAGGCGGGCAACCAGCTCCAGGCCCTCCAGGCCCAGCAACTCTCCGACCTCACCGCCGTGATCACGGCCAATGGGCGAGCGCAGGCCCTGTCGGAAGCCGAGCGGGCAACTGCCGTGTCGGAGGGGCAGGAGCGCTACAGGCGCTTCTCCGTGCGATCGAGCTATCAGCCCGCCGCCGTCACCATGTTCCACGGCAAGTGAGGCGACCCCATGGACCGGGACACCGCACTTCGAACCCTCATCGTCGCCGGCCTGGTGGGCGCGGTGCTGGCTGCGCTCGCTGCCGCCGCGGGTCAGCGGTCGGAGCCCGACGTTGTTGTGTGGGGGAAGGCCGCGCCCGTCTCCTCGGCCGATCTCAAGAGCTGCGCCACGCAGGAGGCGGCCGATCCTATCGATCCGCGCTGCGCCTCGCTCTGGGAGCAGAACCGCCGCCACTTCTTCGGCAAGCCCGTGGAAGGAGCCGCGCCATGAACGACGTAGGGGTCATCGACACCTTCCTCAACACCTTCACCAGCTACATCGATTCCGGCTTCGGCCTGATCAAGGGAGACGTGACGGGCCTCTCCTCCATTCTGATCGCCCTCGACATCACCCTTGCCGGCCTGTTCTGGGCCTGGGGTGCCGACGAGGACGTCATGCGCCGGCTGGTGAAGAAGACCCTTGCCATCGGCTTCTTCGCCTGGATCATCGGCAACTTCAATTCTCTGGCCCAGATCGTCTTCGAGAGCTTCGCCGGGCTCGGCCTCAAGGCCGGCGGGTCCGCCATCAGCACTGCGGACTTCCTGCGGCCGGGGCGTCTTGCGGAAGTGGGCCTCTCCGCCGGCCAGCCGATGCTCGATGCGGCAAGCCAGCTCACCGGACCGGTGGCGATCTTCGTCAATGCCGTGCAGATCGCCGTGCTTCTCGTCTCCTGGCTCTTAATCCTGATCGCGTTCTTCATCCTGGCGGTGCAGCTCTTCGTCACCCTCATCGAGTTCAAGCTGACGACGCTCGCCGGCTTCGTCCTCATCCCCTTCGCCTTCTTCGGTAAGACCGCCTTCCTGGCCGAGAAGGTGCTCGGCAACATCGTGGCCTCCGGCGTGAAGGTGATGGTGCTCGCCGTCATTGTCGGCATCGGCTCGGGGCTCTTCTCCCAATTCACCTCAAGCTATGGCGATGCCCAGCCGACCATTAGCCAGGCCCTGTCCGCCGTCCTGGCCGCGCTGGCGCTCCTGGGCCTCGGGATCTTCGGGCCCGGGATCGCCACCGGACTGATCACGGGCGCCCCCCAGCTCGGGGCCGGCGCTGCCGTAGGGGCCGGGCTTGCCGCGGGTGGCGTCGCGTTCGCTGGAGCCGGTGCCGCGGGCCTTGCCGCACGCGGGGCCGGCGCGGCGCTCTCCGGGACCGCTGCCGCCGCGCAAGCGGGAGCGAGCCTCGCTGGAAGCGCAGCATCTGCGTACGGCGCCGGCGCTACTGGCCAGTCGGGTCTTTCCGGTGTCGCAGGTGGCCTTGGCGGCATGGCGAGGGCGGCCGGTGCGGCAGCGACATCTCCCCTGCGGCGTTCCACCGATGCCGCGGGCGAGACGGCATCGACCGCAGCCAGCCCGAATCCCCCTTCGCCGAGCGGTCCAGCTCCGACAAGTGCCTCCACCAGCGATGTCCCCGATTGGGCGCGGCGCATGCGGCGCTCCCAGCAGATGTCCCATGGGGTCCAGGCCGCGACCCATGCGGTGCGGTCCGGCGACAGCCATGGCGGCGGATCGTCCATCTCCCTCTCTGAAAGCGATCGCCCATGACGCTCTTCAAGCGACCTGCGGTTCATTACGGCCGCGCACCCGAGCCCGAGACGCCCTATCAGCGCGCGGCCCAAGTCTGGGACGATCGCATCGGTTCAGCCCGAGTCCAGGCGAAGAACTGGCGCCTCATGGCCTTCGGCTGCCTTGCCCTCTCGGCCGGCCTCTCTGGCGCCTTGGCCTGGCAGGCCCTGAGTGGTTCGGTGGTCCCTTGGGTCGTGCAGGTGGACAAGCTCGGCCAGGCGCAGGCGGTGGCGCCCGCCGCCGCGGACTTCCGCCCGTCCGATCCCCAGATCGCCTTCCACCTTGCCCGCTTCATCGAGGAGGTGCGCGGCATCTCCGCCGATCCTGTCATCGTGCGGCAGAACTGGCTCAGGGCATATGCCTATACGACCCAGGCCGGCGCCATCGCCCTCAACGATTACGCCCGCGCCAACGATCCCTTCGCCCGGGTCGGCAAGCAGCAGGTGGCGGTGGAGGTCTCGAGCGTCATCCGCGCCTCGCCGGACTCCTTCCGCATCGCCTGGACTGAGCGCCGCTACCAGGACGGCAGCCTCGCCGACACCGCCCGCTGGAGCGCCATCCTCACCGTCGTGGTGCAAGCGCCGCGGGATGCCGAGCGGCTCCGCGCCAATCCCCTCGGGATCTACGTCAACGCCATCAACTGGTCGAAGGAACTCGCCCAATGACGCCTGCCGTCCGCACTTCCGGGAGGCCGGCTTCCCGTGTCCTCTTCTTTCCGGATTTCCGTAAGTCCGGCTTACCGCTTCTGCTGCTTTGCACCTCCGCGCTCGGGGGCTGCGCCACATTCCAGAAGCCGCCGGAGATCGCCTACGACGATTCCCCGCCGGCCATCTTCAAGGCCGAGCCGCCGGGGCCGGTGCGCATCGTCGAGCTGCCGAAGCCCCTCCCGCTGCCCGGCCAACTCAAGCCGGTGGGCAAGGACGGGAAAGCGGAACCCGAGCCGGCCGATCCGAAAGCCCGCGTCAAGCAGGCCAATGCGGCCGCCCGGGTCCAGCCGGTGCGCAATGGCTTCATCAACTCCATGCAGGTCTATCCCTTCGTGGAGGGTGCCCTCTATCAGGTCTATGCCGCGCCCGGGCAGGTCACCGACATCGCCCTCCAGCTTGGCGAGCAACTGGTGGGCTCGGGGCCGGTCGCCGCCGGCGACACGGTGCGCTGGATCATCGGCGACACCGAGAGCGGGGCGGGGACTGGGAAGCAGGTCCACATCCTGGTGAAGCCGACGCGGCCCGACCTCACCACCAATCTCGTCATCAACACCAATCTGCGCACCTATCACATGGAGCTGCGCTCCACCGAGAAAACCTACATGGCTTCGGTCTCCTGGCAGTACCCGCAGGACCAGCTCATCGCCCTGCGGCGTCAGAATGCCGAGGCCCAGGCGGTGCAGCCGGTCGCCACCGGCATCGACCTCTCGCGGGTGAACTTCCGCTACGAGGTCTCGGGCGACCGGGCACCATGGCGACCGCTGCGCGCCTTCGACGATGGCCAGCAGGTGTTCATCGAGTTTCCCCGCGGCATCGCCCAGGGCGAGATGCCGCCGCTCTTCGTGGTGGGCCCTGAGGGCGACACCTCCGAGCTGGTGAACTATCGCGTGCGCGGCAATTACATGATCGTCGACCGGCTGTTCGCCGCGGCCGAGCTGCGCTTTGGCTCCGACAATAACCAAAAGCGCGTGCGCATCTCCCGCACCGACGGGAGACCGGTCATATGAGCGGCATCGACCCCGGGAAGGAGAAAGGACCTGGACCGGACGGCGATGACGGCGCCCGGCCGCTGACAGGCGAGTCCGCTGCGGCCATGCGGCTGCGGCCGGAGCCGCCGCGGGTGGCCCGCCTGTCCCGGAAGGTGCTGGCCGGAATGGGGCTGATCGCTGGTCTCGGGATCGGTGGAGCGCTGATCTACGCCCTCCAGGTCCGCAAGGACCACGGGCCGGGCCAGGAGCTCTACGCCACCGACGTCAAGGGGACGCCGGACGGGCTCGCCGAGCTGCCCAAGGACTACACTGGCATCCCCAAGTTGGGGCCGCCGCTGCCGGGCGACCTCGGCCGGCCGATCTTGAATACGCAGACTGCAACCCAGCCACTAGTTCCGACAATGGGAGGCATGCCCAGTCCTGCTTTGAGTCCCGAAGAGCAGCGTTTGCAACAGGAGAGCGAGGCGGCGCGGACCGGGCGGCTGTTTGCCCAGACCAATACGCGGCCGGAGAGCCCGATTGTGGCGCAACAGGCGAGCGTCACTTCGGTGCCAGCTGCGACACCTGCCCCGGACCTCACGTCTCTCGGTCTTGCCCCCCAGGGGGCGACACCAAAAGCCCAAGAACGCCAGCTCGCCTTCCTCAACCAGGCAGTGGACCGACGCACCGTATCGCCAGACCGTGTGGTGGCTCCGGCCTCTGCCGCCATCTTGCAGGCGGGCGCCGTCATCCCTGCGGCGCTGATCACCGGCATCCGCTCCGACCTACCGGGGCTGATCACGGCCCAGGTCACCGAGAATGTCCATGACAGCCCGACGGGCCGGATCCTCCTGATCCCCCAGGGCACCCGCATTGTCGGCCAGTATGACAATGGCGTCGGCCTCGGGCAGCGCCGGGTTCTCCTTGTCTGGAACCGCCTCGTCTTCCCCAATGGCCGCTCCATCGTGCTGGAGCGCCAGCCTGGCGCCGATGTTGAGGGTTATGCCGGGCTTGAGGATGGGGTCGACTATCACTGGGGCGAGCTGTTCAAGGCCGCGGTGCTCTCCACCATCCTGAGCATCGGCGCGAACGCCGGCTCTTCAGGTAACGACAGCGACCTCATGAGCGCCCTGCGCGAAGGCGCCTCCGACAGTATCAGCCAGACCGGTCGGCAGATCGTCCAGCGCCAGCTCAACATCTCGCCGACGCTGACCATCCGGCCAGGCTTCCCGGTGCGGGTCATCGTCACGCGCGATCTCGTTCTCGAACCCTATGGAGGCTGACGTGGCTAAGCTGAAGCTCGCGGAGATTCTCGACGACAAACCAGTGAAGGTGACTGTGGAACTGCCGGCCAAACTCCATCGCGATCTTGCTGCCTATGCTAACATGCTTGGCGAACAATCGGGCCGGTCGGCCGCTGATCCAACAAAGCTGATAGCGCCGATGCTCGAACGCTTCATCTCCACAGATCGAGTTTTCATGAAAATGCGTCTCGGAGCCCAGTGAAGCCTGTGCTTTCTACGTCAATCAGCTTCGATCCGACCCCTGAGCCATGCTGCGTGCGAGACTAAGCAGAGCTCGAAAGGCTGGATTGTCGTTTCGTCGTGAGAATATCACCGAGATGGGCAGTGCTTCGCCCATGATAGGACGATAGACGACGCCAGGCACTGAGATCACAGTTTCAGACTGCGTGGCGGCAGCCACCCCGCGACCCGTGGCAACAAGTCCCAGCAAACTGGAACGACCGATCCGTTGTGCATTGATGAGCGGGCGGCGCCCAAGAACGGCTAGGCGCCTTCTAAGATATTCGCGCACCTCGCCTCCCGAGCCAGCACTCCGCACAAGAAACTTTTCGTCAACAAGATCCTGCCATGTGACTTTTTCCTTGCGCGTCAACGGATGGCCTTCCGATAGAGCTACGAAGACTTCTTCGGTCCAAAGATGTAGAGAATCACATTGAGCCCATTGAAATTTGCCGAAAACGAACGCAGCATCAATGTCGAAGTTGCGAATGGCAGCCGCGTGGTCATTAGCTTCCGCATCGACAAATTCAATATGCACGTTTGAATGATGTGTGTCATAAGCACGAAAAAGGTCGCCCAAAAAGCCAGAGGCCAAAGTGGGGAAAATTCCAATCCTTAAGATGCCGTCTTGCGAGCATCCGATTGCTGCGACCTCATCTAAACCTTGCTGAATTTGAACGAGTGCCTGACGTGCGCGACGGAGAAAACACTGTCCAGCCAATGTAAGAGTCACACCGCTGGGATGCCGAATAAACAACGAGGCGCCGAGTCGATCCTCTAGATCTCGTACTGCTCGGCTAACTGTCGATTCCTGTAACCCCAGCACCTCCCCAGCTCGTCGGAGGCTTCCCGCCTCCGCAGCGGTGACAAAATATTGCAAATGTCTCATGCTTCCAAATGCAAACCGCAGGGTTTCATTCATTGTCAGGTCATTTGCGATGAATTTATCGCATTAGATATGCGGAAATTTTGGAATTTTTGCATAGCGATATGCCTCTCGCGCATGGCCGTGAATGGTGGTTGGTAGTTTTTTATCAAAGTCCACTTCTATTTTTCGGGTCACGGTATTTTAACAGGCGTAGAGCATTGAATACGACCACGAGTGTGGAGCCTTCATGTGCTGCGACAGCGGGCCCGATGCCGAGGCCCAAAACGGTTGCGGGAAGCAGGAGAGCCACAACGCCGAGGCTGATGAACACATTTTGCAGGATGATCGCGCGGGTGTGGCGGCTGAGTCCAACCGCAAACGGCAGATGCCTTAGATCATCGGCCATGAGCGCGACATCTGCTGTTTCCAAGGCGACGTCGGAGCCGGCGGCGCCCATAGCGATACCGACTGTGGCATTGGCCATAGCCGGCGCGTCGTTCACGCCGTCTCCGACCATCGCGACCTTTGCTTCATCTCGCAGCGCCCGGACGGCCTTGACCTTGTCCTCAGGCATCAGGTCGCCCCAAGCCTCGTCCACGCCCACATCCTGGCCAATGGCTTGAGCAACCTTCTGGTGGTCGCCGGATATCATGATCATCCGCGTCATGCCGAGCTCGCGGAGACGCTTCAGCGCGGACCTCGCTTCGGACCTCGGGGTGTCCATCAGGCCGATGGCTCCCAAATCCCGGTCTCCGAGCCGCACGATCATCGTGGTGCGGCCCTTTTCCCTCAGCGTCCCGATCGTCTGCACCATTGCGGGGCTCAGAGGTGCGATCCCTTCGCTCCCGAACATCTCCGCTTTCCCAATCCATGCGCGCTCACCAGCGAACATTGCGGTCACTCCACGTCCGATCAGGCTTTCGAGATCGCGAGCCTCACCGATGTCATGCCCCTCGAGCCGCTTGCGCCCGTCGCGAGCGATGGCGGCGGCGAGGGGATGGTCGCTGAGAGCCTCCACAGCTACGGCCACGGTGAGCAGGTCTTCAGAGGAAACACCTGGGGCTGGCATCACATCGGTGATCTGAGGCCTGCCCTCCGTCAATGTTCCGGTCTTGTCGAAGGCGATGGCTTTGAGGGCGCCGAGATTCTCCAGCGGCGCGCCTCCCTTTACAAGCACACCGCCGCGCGCGGCCCGTGCAACGCCAGAGAGCACGGCGCTGGGGGTGGCGATTGCGAGGGCGCAAGGGCTCGCCGCAACCAGGACGGCCATCGAGCGGTAGAAACTGGCGCTGAACGGCTCGTCCACGACCACCCAGGCAAACAGTAGCAGGACGGCAAGTCCCAGGACTACCGGGACGAAGAAGCGCTCAAATTTCTCGGTAAAGCGTTGTGTCGGAGATTTCTGTGTTTCCGCCTCACTCACCATTTTCACGACCTTGGCGAGCGCCGTGTCCTCCGACAGGCGAGTGACCTCCACCTCAATCGCTCCGGCGCCGTTGATCGTTCCAGCGAAGATGCGCGAACTGGCATCGACAGTATCCGGACGCTCACGCGCCGCCGCCGCATCCTCCACGGGGCTCTTATCCACGGGAATGCTCTCCCCCGTGACCGGGGCCTGATTGACCGGGGACGAGCCCGCCACCACGAAGCCGTCGGCCGGCAACCGCGCGTTAGGCCGGACGATCACCACGTCGCCGATCAGGAGGTCCTCGACGGGTAACTCGATGTTGCTCCCTTCGCGACGGACGGTTGCGGTTCGTGGTGCGAGTTCCGCCAGCGCCGCGATGGCTTGCTTCGCACGGCCCATGGCGTAATGCTCCAGAGCATGGCCGAGACTGAACAGGAAGAGCAGCAGCGCACCTTCAGCAAGGGCCCCGAGCGAAGCCGCGCCTGCCGCCGCCACGAGCATGAGGGTATCGATCTCGAATTTGCGCAGGCGCAGATTCTCCACAGCCTCTCGTACCGTGTAGAATCCACCGAAGACGTATGCTGCGATATAACAAGCATTGGAAAGCCAGTCCGGAGCTGCAGCAATCGGGTTCGCGGTGACAGCGCCGATCGCCAGTAGCGCGCCGCAGACCAGGGAGAATATCAGTTCTGTATTGGGTCCGAGAAAGCCGCCATGGGCGTGATCATGCTCGGCCTCTGCGTCCCTTTGCTCCGCGTCGGCATGCACACGGCTGCTTGCCCCGTGGCTATGGTCCGTGTGCGAATCCGGCTTTATGCGTCGGGGCTGGGTGGCGGCGTCCTCCGCTACAGTAACCTCCATTTGAGTCAGAGCTTTTCTGATCTCCTGCTCTGTCGCGACTTCGCGGTCGAACTCGATACGCACGACCCCGGACGAACTGGCTTCCGCTTCCAGCACGCCAGGTAGTTTGCGCAAGCTTTCGGCAACGGTGTGCGCGCGCCGTTCGTGGGCAATCCCCTCCACCTCCCAAATCGCGTGGCCGAACCGTTCGGTAAGGCGCGCCCCCGCACTTTCCGCCAAATCCCGAATGTGGGACAAAGCTATGACAGTTGCGTCGTAGTGAACGCAGAGCTGGGCCCGCTCTCCGGCGGCGACATGTACATACTCGACGCCCTCGCGTCCCTCCAACTCGGAAATCAGCCGGGCCACACAGGCGTCCGTAGTGTCGGGTATGGTCGGAAGTAGGACCGGAACGTCTAGTCGAAGCTTCTCAATCATGACGCTGAGGTTCCTGGGGGTTGTCGCATGTGTGGCG
Organism: Xanthobacter sp. ZOL 2024; assembly: GCF_052932325.1. Taxonomy (NCBI): domain Bacteria; kingdom Pseudomonadati; phylum Pseudomonadota; class Alphaproteobacteria; order Hyphomicrobiales; family Xanthobacteraceae; genus Xanthobacter; species Xanthobacter sp. ZOL 2024. The sequence goes on along the minus strand of NZ_CM128808.1, from coordinate 4,864,561 downwards.
CACTTAAGGTGTATTGACTCGGCTTCTACGTCTGCTCGTAAATAATATCCGTTTTGATGCAATACTGTCTATCGTGATACGCGCATGGATATGTATTTACATCACAAAACCAATAACTTAAGATATGTATTAATTAATAATTTCAGAAAAATATGTGAAAGCGTGCTAGGCGGGTCTTGCCGGCGTGGCCGACTTGACATTTCCATCTCTTGACACATTGACGGTCAGAGCCATCGACGCTGGTGGCGAGGCAGGGAATCCGTCCACGGTCGACGGTGCTCGATACACCTCAGAAGTCCTTTTCGATCAAAGGAATTGACCCCTTAAGCTGGATAATTGTCATTTGCAATTTTGATGTAATTGTTCTGAAGAACATTCCACTTTGATGACATTTCTGAAAATTGTTTTCGTCCTTCTGCTTCAGTGCTTCACCTGCGGCTTGGCCGATCGAGCTCATCTCGAGCCAGGCCTGATCAACATCTATGCCTACCGATCGGGCAGAGACGTCCGCTGCACGAAGAATCCGTTGAGCCTCGGCGAGGCTCACTGTGGGCTTGAACTTAGGTTCTGATTGTTCGTCGGCCGCTTCCGTGCAGCCTCGGATGGCAAAATACATCGCGTAGAGGAATTTAAGGTGTGCGGTGGCTTGCGTTCTCATGTCCGCAGGAGCCGGTTGGTTGCCGGCAATAGCGGCCGCCCGCACCGGCCCCATACCGGAAGGTCCTGTAGTCAGGGCAAGAAGCGTGACCAAGGCCAAAAAGATCCGCATGATTTCATCTCGCGCATATTGGTGGCATCTAAGGGTGAGAGGGGCAGAAATTGCCGCCCCTCTCGGTTCAAGCCTTCGACATCACTGCTGTGTGCCGGGGGCTGTCCAGGTCGCCCTGCCCGTCGATTTTGTGGCACCGGTAGGCAGAGGAGGGGACGACTTTGCAGCGCCTTCGTCTCGCCCGCTGGGGTAGCTATTTTTCTGGGCGTCGATGAATTCGTGCCGCTCTTGTTCCTCTACCGTGAGCGTCGAGGGATAGGGCTCGGCTACGGCCATGACCGGAAGGAGAGTGAAGCTAAGGGCGACGATATAGCGTTTCATGATCGAATCTCGAATGTTGAGCGTCGGTTGCAATTGTTCAGTCCATTTCAACATCCGCGGTTCGGGGCGGGGGAGGAATCAGCTCAAGGATGACGCCGACCACAACAGAATCGTCCTGCGGCCACCTGCTCCTCAGATCCGACCGGACTGCCGACTTCGACGGCGCCGTCACAGCGAGGTGTGGGCAGGCGTGGCACTCGCACCGCACCAGCGCGCAGACCGGTTTCCCTGAGGACGAATCCTGCTCCTGATGGTGCGCGGCATTGGTCAGGTTTGCTGCAGTCATGGGCTGCACATACAGGGCATTGCTGCCGCCAAGCGGCGCAAGACATAGCCCAAGCGCAAGCAGGAGGGATAATAGAATACCCCGCAGCAGCCTCCCTCTCATGTCATAAGTCCCGCCAGTGGGTTGAAAACTTGCTTCATCACCAGAAGGCTCTCTGCCGAGAACTCTGGTCGCCTGGCAGTCCGTGGCCCTGTGTAGCCGCGTTTGTGCTGCCGTTGTTTCCATTCATGCGGCCGTTTCCTGCTCGGTTGGTGGAGGTGCTGCGACCGTGAGGTGGGGGATGGGAAAGGCCCAACTGCACATCGCGGAATTCGTGCTGCTGCTTCGCGCGATAGGTCTTTGGCTGGGGGTCGAGCGCGAAGGCGGCGCTGGTCGGGAGGGTAAGAGCGGCGAGGGCGGCGAGGGTGGCGATGCGTCGCCATGGCGTGCGTGTTCCAGTCATGGGCGTTCCTCAGTTAGTTGTGAACTTGGCTTGACCGGACTTGCCGGCGGCGGTCTTCAGCACCAGCGTCACGGCTGTGCCCGGCGCAATGGGCGTGGCGACCTCGCCGATCAGGGTCTCGCCAGAGGGCCTTAGCGGCAGGGTCTTGCGAGTGCCGCCCAGAACCAGCATGGCGGAGCCGCTGAAGCCCGTGGTGTCCACGCCCTTGCCAGTGCCGTCGAGCACATGGACCGTCAGAGTGTTGCCGGAAACTTCGATCTCGGCGTGCACGCCAGCGATATCCTCCAGCGCGCCACCGTGGGGGCCCTTCTGGGCACCGTGCGCGTGGCCGCTTTCGGCGTTGGCCTGGGTCAGTATGGGGCTGGCAATGAGTAGACCTGTGGCGACGATCAGATGCTTCAGCATGGGTCGGTCTCCGTTCTCAGAAGTTCAGGAAGCTGGATTTTCCACCACGGCGTCGGCGGGCGCGGCGGCCTTGGTTTCGCGTCGGAACAGCACGTAGAGCGCTGGCAGCACGAGCAATGTGAGGATGGTGGACGACACGATGCCGCCAATGACCACGGTGGCGAGTGGCCGTTGCACCTCGGCGCCGGCACCCGTGGCGAGCGCCATGGGAACGAAGCCAAGGGAGGCCACCAGCGCCGTCATGAGCACGGGCCGCAGGCGCGTGAGGGCGCCTTCCCGTACGGCGGTGACGATGTCCCGTCCCTCGTCACGCAGCCTCTGGATGAAGGCGATGATGACGAGGCCGTTCAACACCGCCACGCCCGAAAGTGCGATGAAGCCGATGCCGGCGCTGATGGAGAGGGGCAGGTCCCGCAGCAGCAGCGCCGCGATGCCACCGGTGAGGGCCAGCGGCACGCCGGAGAACACGAGCGCCGCATCCGCCGTTGAGCCGAAGCTCATGAACAGCAGCAGAAAGATGAGCGCGAGTGCGATGGGCACCACGATGGCCAGGCGTTGGGTGGCGGAGACGAGTTGCTCGAACTGCCCGCCCCAGCCGATCCAATAGCCTTCTGGCAGTTTTACCTTCTCGGTCACCTGGCGTTGCGCCTCGCTCACGAAGGAGCCGAGGTCGCGTTCGCGTACATTGGCGCTTACCACGATACGGCGCTTGCCATTCTCACGGCTGATCTGGTTGGGACCGGGGGCAATGGCGAGGGTGGCGATGGAGGCGAGCGGCACATAGCGGATCTGGGCATTCGCGCCCGAGGCCCATACCGCGGGACGCGGTTTCTCCGGGTCGGCCACGGACGGCGGAAGGGGGACGGGCAGGGCTCGCAGGGCCTCGATGTCGGTGCGCAACTCCTCCGGCAGACGCACCATGATCTCGAAGCGCCGGTCGCCCTCGAACAGCACCCCCGCTTCGCGGCCGCCCACCGCCACTTCGATCAACTCCTGCACCTCCGCCACGCTGACGCCGTAGCGGGCCATGGCGGGTCGGTTGAGTGAGACGGTGAGCATCGGCAGGCCGGAGACCTGCTCGCTCTTCACATCCGCCGCGCCAGGAATGGCGCGGATGACGGCCTCCACTTGCCCCGCCACCTGCAGTAGGGTGTCCAGATCGTCGCCGAAAATCTTCACGCCCACATCCGAGCGGATGCCCGAAATCAGTTCGTTGAAGCGCAGCTGGATGGGCTGGGACAGCTCGTAATTGCTACCGGCGACATCCTCGGCGGCTTCTTCGATCTCGGTCATCACCTGGGATTTGGGCTTGCCCGGATCGGGCCACTCGGCGCGGGACTTCAGGATGATGTAGCCGTCCGAGATGGAGGGGGGCATCGGGTCGGTGGCGACCTCGGCGGTGCCGGTGCGGGCGAACACCTCCTTCACCTCAGGCACCTGCAACAGGCGCTTTTCCAGGGCCTCTTGCATTTCCACCGATTGGGTGAGGCTGGTGCCGGGCACGCGCAGGGCTTGGATGGCAGCGTCGCCTTCGTCCAGGCTCGGGATGAACTCGCCACCCATGCGCGATGCCGCGACGCCCGTGGCGAGGATGAGCCCCACCGCCGCCAGCGCTACCACGGCGCGATAGTTGATGGCGGCGTCCAGCAGCGGCGTGTAGATGCGCCGAGCGGTGCGCATGATGATGTTCTCGTGTTCCGATACCTTGCCGGTGACGAGCAGCGCCACCGCCGCCGGCACGAACGTCATGGAGAACAGCGCCGCTGCGGCCAGGGCCATCAGCACCGTGACCGCCATGGGCGTGAACATCTTGCCTTCCACCCCGGTGAGGGTAAGCACGGGCAGATACACCACCGCGATGATCATGGTGCCGAACAGGCTCGGGCGGATCACCTCCTTGGAGCCGGCGAAGATGGTCTGGAACCGCTCGGCCCGCGTCAGCAGGCGGCCACGCTTGTGCTGCTCCTCTGCCAGAAGGCGCAGGCAGTTCTCCACGATGATCACCGCCCCATCGATGATGATGCCGAAATCGATGGCGCCGAGGCTCATGAGGTTGGCGGAGACCTTGTTCTCCACCATGCCGGTGACGGTGAGCATCATGGACAGTGGGATCACGCATGCCGTGACGATCGCCGCCCGGAAATTGCCGAGCAGGACGAACAGCACCACCACGACGAACAGCGCGCCCTCCACAAGATTTTTTTCCACCGTGGCGATGGTGGCTTCCACCAGATGGGCACGGTCATAGACGGCGCGGGCGACCACACCTTCTGGCAAGGAGCCAGAGATCTCCTGAAGCTTCGCCGCCACCCTCTGGGCCACGGTCCGGCTATTCTCGCCGATGAGGAGCATAGTGGTGGCGAGTACCACCTCCTCGCCATTGAGCGTTGCCGCCCCGGTGCGCAACTCGCGGCCCTCGCGCACCTCGCCGATGTCGCCGACGCGGATAGGCGTGCCATCGCGGCTGCCGATGACGATGTCCCGGATCTCTTCCAGGTTGGCCACCTGGCCCGGGGTGCGCACGAGATATTGCTCGCCATTGCGCTCAATGTAGCCGGCGCCGACATTGGCATTGTTGGCGGCGAGCGCCGTCATCACATCGCGGAACGAGATGTTGTAGGCCATCAGCCGCGCCGGATCGGGCAGCACATGGAACTGCCGGGCGAAACCGCCGATGGTGTTCACCTCCACCACGCCGGGCACGGTGCGCAACTGCGGCTTGATGATCCAGTCTTGGATGGTCCGTAACTCGGTGGGGGAATAGGGTGTGCCGTCCGGCTTCTTGGAGCCGGGCTTCGCCTCCACTGTGTACATGTAGATTTCGCCGAGGCCCGTGGAGATGGGCCCAGGGGCGGTCTCCACGCCTTGCGGCAACTGATCCTTCGCCTGCTGGATGCGCTCGTTCACCAGTTGGCGGGCAAAATAGATGTCGGTACCGTCCTGAAAGACCACCGTGACCTGGGAGAGGCCGTAGCGGGAGAGCGAGCGGGTGTATTGCAGTCCTGGCAGGCCTCCCATGGCGGTCTCGATGGGGAAGGTGATGCGCTGCTCAACCTCCAGCGGCGAGAAGCCTGGCGCGGAAGTGTTGATCTGCACCTGGACATTGGTGATGTCTGGTACCGCGTCGATGGGTAAACGCGTGAAATTCCAGGCTCCGAACGCGCCGACGATGAGGCAGCCGAGCACCACCAACCAGCGCTGACGGATGGAGAAGGCGAGGATGGCGTCGATCATCGCGCCGCCTCCGTGCTTTCGGGTGGGGCGCCCGCCTCGCGGATGCGGGCGAAACTGTCTACGGCCGTGACAAACACCACTCCGTCGCCGCGTCCGCCGGTCCAGCCGGCGCGGGCGATGAGGTTGGCGATGGACGTTGAATCGCTGGCGGTGCAGACGATCTCTAACCGCAGGTGACGCTGGTAGACGAGGTCGTATTCTGTCGCCACATAAGTGCCGCCGACACCGCGGCCGCGGCCCTGACCGCGGACTTCCACCAGCGTGAATCCGGGGAATTGCGGCAGTTCCTGGAGAGCCCGCACCACCCGCTCCTCAAGGTAGGGATGGATAAGTGCGGTCAGCAGCTTCAGATCCCGCTGGGACGGTTGATCAATCCGGGTGATGGGATCAGTGCTCATGGCTGGCGCTCCCTTTGGCGAGTTCGGCCTTCACCACGAAGGAGTTCTTGGCGGCATAGACATCCCCCGGCATCAGGCCGAACAGCACTTCGGCCCATTCGGCATCGCGGTCGCCGATCTCCACATCGCGCGGCTCGAAAGCGTCGCCATTGCGCACGAACACCACTGGGCGCCCGTCGATGGCCTGCAGCGCGCTGGTGCGTACCGCCAGGTCCACTGGTTTCTCCGTGAGCGTGATAGTGCCTACGGCAAACAGGCCGGGGCGCAGGCGAAGACCATCGTTCGAGATTACGACGCGGGCGAGCGCCGTTTGCGTGTCTGAGGCGCCGATAGGCGAGACATAGGACACCTCACCGGCGATGGGGGCGCCGCCATCATCGGGGTCGACCTCCACCTTGTCGCCGACCCTCACCCGGGCGAAGTCGCGCCGATAAACGGACAAGTCGACCCACAAGGTGGAGAGATTAGCCACGACGAAAGCCGGCTTCTGCTCCGAGGCGTATTCGCCCAGAGCGACCTGCCGTTCCACGACCGTGCCACCGATGGGAGATTTCAAGTCATAGGTGGTCAGGCTTTGGTTGCTTTCGATGATGGCGAGCACGTCGCCTTTCTGCACGGTGTCGCCGATGCGCTTTTTGATTTCGCGCACGATGCCAGGAAACCGTGGGGTCACCTGCACCACGGTTTCCTGGTTCGTCTGAACGAGGCCGTTGAGTCGTAACTTCTGCCGCAGCTTCTCCGGCCCCGCCGTCTCAAGTCCGATGCCGGCGGTTGAGAGCTTCGCCTCGTTCAGTTCCACGGCGCCTTCGCCATGGGATTCGCTGCCTTCGCTGTGGTTCTCTTCGGCCTCGCTGCCGGCCTGAGCTGCCACTCCTTCGGTGACCTGCATCGGGTGTCCCTGGAAGGCGTAGATGGCACCCGCGCCGGCTAAGAGGCCGACTACGAGCATTGCCAGGTCTCGTCGCGCCGTGCGGCTCATTTCGTCTTTCCCTTGCTGAGTTTCGCGGGCCGACCGGTCAGCCCCTCAATGGTCGCGAGCGCGGTGTGGAACTTGACCAGAGCGTCGAGTTCGCGGAGCGACGCATCAGTGAGCGCGGACTGGGCGTCCAACAATTCCAGCAGCGTGTAGCGCCCCTCGCCATAGCCGCGCTCCACGCCCTCGAAGGCGCTGCGTGCGCCCGGGATGGTGCTGTCGCGCAACAGGCTGATTTCGTCGTAAGCGGCCTTGAGCGCGTCGTGGGCGGCTCCTAGCTGAGAGATCAGCGCGCTGCGCGCGATGGCCTCCTCCGCCTGGGCTTTACGTAGGGATTCCTGTGCTTCGTAGATGCCGCCTTCGTTGCGGTCGAAAATCGGAATCGGCATCGAGAGCGTGACGCGTACGCCGCTGTCTGCGGTCTCATTGTAGTGGCGGTAGCCGACGCCCAGGGTCACGTCTGGCACGGCTTTCGCACGAGCGGCGCTTAGTTCCGCCCGTCTTTGTCCCTGGACAGCCGTAAAGCGTGTGAGCTGAGGGTTGCCTTGCGCTTCCTTGAGGAGGCGTGACAAGGGTGGCGGGGCGCTGACCCCGAAGAGATTGCCGGTGGCGAGGCCGAACCTCGCTTCAGTCTGCCCCATGAGCACAGCGAGATCGCGTCGCGCGGTGCCGAGAGCGGCCTTGGCGCGGTCCAATTCCACCCTTGCGAGGTCGCCGGCGACCCGCGCTCGGGAGATTTCGGCAGGCGAGGAGGCCCCCGCGTCCACCCGCATTTGTAGTAGGGGAGCCCAGCGGGCGATTGCTCTTTCTTGTCGGGCGAGAATGGACACACGATTCTGCGCCCCCAGCACCGCGGAGAATGCCGCGGTGGTCTCCGCCAGCACCTGCAGGCGGATCGCTTCACGCTGCCAGCGTGCGACGGAGACACCCGCACCCGCGGCCGCCATTCGCGCCTCTCGCTTGCCGCCCAGCTCGATCAACTGGCTGAGCTGTAGAGTCTGCTCGGCGAGGTCTAGCCCCTGGTAGGAACCAGTGCCCATTGCATTGTCGACCTCGAGGGACAATTCGGGATTGGGCAAAACCGCCGCCTGAACGGAACGACCCGAGGCCATGCCGACGTCCCGCTCTGCTGCGGTGAGGCGGGGGTTCGCGGCAAGCGCACTCGCCAGAGCGCTGGTCAATGTGATCGGGCGCGTGGCCGCAGGGCCTGCGGTTGAAGTGCGCGAGGGTTGGAGACGAGCGGATTCGGCAAGCGTCTGTGACGCCGGAAGCAGCGCAAAGGCCGCCACAAGCGCGCGCGCAAGGGCACGGGAAGGCATGATCTGATCCGATAGCTGTGAGCTGGACGCAGGCGCAAAGCGCCGGCGCGCGGACAGGGGTCAGATCAGACGGAAGGAGGGCGGATTTCGGTAGGAACGGTGCGGCCCGAAACGGCCGCCGGCTCAATCGCGAGGCGCACTGGCGTCAGGCGGCTAAGAGGCGCAGCGGTCACGACAGGCAGCACGAACGCGGAGCAGCCGTGACAGCTGTGATCTACCGTGGATGTGTCAGCCAGAGGTGAGGATTTATCGCCACTCTGAGACCGCTCCTCAGCGTGTTCCATCGCGAGGGCGTCCGGCAACACGGCGCCTGGATCTGAAAAGCCCAACAAAAATCCGGCAACAGCAGCTTCCGCCTCTTCAGAGTGGCGCGCCGTGAGCGTGTTGAGCATCGGGCCAGCGACGAGACCCATGACGAGCACAAGCACCACGCTCTGGCGAAAGGCCAGTGCGCGACAAGCGATCAACATGCGGGTCAGAACGCGATGCATGCCCTTGAATGGCTGCATGAACGCCCGTCTGTCAAGAGAGGATACGATGACGGACCGTCGCATCTTCTCTGTGATATGGGGCCGGCGAGATGCAGGCATGGGAGAGTTGCTCGAATGCGGTGCTTCTTCAGCGCCGATATCTGGCGGAATGAACCTAACTTGAACATTTGTTTCAGTTTTGGGGCGCAGTCCGTGATGAATGCGGTTGAGAGGACGTGCGTTGGATGACGCTCAAAAGTGATAAAACGGGGAACTCGCGGAGGGACATTGATCTTATGCACTCAGATGCAGTCTCACGTCCTTGTCGCCTACGGGCCTTGGTAGAAACTGCCTCCCACTTCTGACTCCGATCGAAAAGTCCTGAGCCTAGAAACATCGACCAGCTTCATACGGCAAGGCCTTCGTTGCGGTTACTCTCGCTATCCGAGTTTCCTGCTGCGCTCAGCAAAAACCGCGCCAACGCTGCTTTCCGGGATCCGCGATCAAGTGCATAGGCGGTCTGCCTGAACTCAATCCCGTCGAGCAGCCCTTGGATGTAGCCCGAGATGGTATCGGCGGCCATGATCAGCGCAGTGTCGAGCGTATGGATATAGTTGCTCGTGACCGATCCCTTCGCATGGCCGACCAAGGCGGCGATGGTGACCTCGGTGAAACCCAGGTCGTTCGCGACGCTGGCGAAGCTGTGGCGGAGGACGTGAGGGCTGATGTCAGCCAAGGGCGAATTGGCGAAGATCTTCGTCCAGTGATTGGGGAAGCTGCCGAACGCACTCTCGCCGCCGCGGCCCGGGAAGACGTAATCTCCGATAGCGTCCTTCCGGCGCCTCTCCAGATATTCCACCACGGGTAGCCCGATAGGCCGGACGGAGCTTCCCTCCTTGCTATCCTTCAGGCGCAGGCAACTGCAATCGGTATCGGCTTCGTCCCATCGCAGTGTCACCATCTCCATGCGCCGGCAGCCGGTGAGGGCGATCTGGCGGATGATCTCGACCGATATCCGGTAGTTCTCGTTCTTGAAAGCCGTCTTGAGCAGGTCGCCGAGGACGCGATATTCGGCTTCGCTCAGTCGCCGGGCGCGGACATTGTCCTTCGGCCGCCGCACGCCGTGTGCCGGGTTCGTTTCGATAACCCCGGCTTCGACCGCATAGGTGAGGATGCCGCCGAGTAGACCGATTGTCCGCGTAGCTGTGCCGGCGCCGCCTCTCACGATGGACTTGCCACGCAGGTTCTTCGTCATGACGGTGACACGCGTCTTCCCTGCCATGATGTCCTTCATGGCCCTCGTGATGTCGGCTTTCGTCAGGTCCCTGACGCGACGCGAGCCGAGGAGAGGGACGATATGACGGTGGATGCGGCCGAGATCGGAGGCGATCGTGCCCGGCTTCTTGGGGCGCCCACCCTTTCCGAGGATGAGACCCGCCTGCAGATCGGCAAGGTAGAGGTCACAGAGTTCCTTGACTGTGAGTGCTTTCCGATCGAGCAGCCGTTCTTCGGCCGGGTCGTCGCCTTGCGCGATCCGGCCCAATTGCGCCTTGGCTTCCTGGCGCGCGCGTTCCGGTGTCCACACTCCGTGCAGCCCGATCGTGAACCGGCGCGATCGGCCGGCCGACCGATACTGAAGGACGTAGCTTCGCTTTCCGGACGTGAAAACCCGGAGGCCAAAACCAGGGAGCTCATCGTCCCAGATCACGTAGTCCTTGGCGCCGGCTTCCGCGGCATCGACGGCCCTCTTGGTGAGCTTAGCCATGGAGATCCTCCGCCCTGGTCGCCCCGTTTCGCGTAAGCACCACGTAAGCAACGGGAAGAAAGAGGTGGCGTGGAGAAGCGTAGCCTGGGCTAGCGGGTGCCACAAATTCTTTTTCAATAGCAGTATAATAGCGCATTTTCTCGCGCTCCATCGTGATCTCGGCGGAGCTACCAGTAATCCCTCCGAAGGCGGAGGCCACACGTTCGAATCGTGTCGGGTGCGCCATTTCAACTAATGGTTGTCATGGCATTTGGGTTGGGGGGACGCCCGTTTTTGCCCTCGCGCTGGAAGCTGATTGGCCGCCTTGGCAGGGTCGTGACGCAGCCCCTACCTGCATCCGAATCCTGTCTGCCCCAAAATTCGACAGGGTATGAGACGCGCGGCTTGGCGCCCCTGGCTCCCACGGTCTCTTGCGTGCCACGAGGTCGGTAGATCCCCTATGCCTCGCCGCGGTGATCAGGTCTTCCTTACAAGCACCGGGAGCTTCCGTCTTTCATCCCGCCGCCCAGCTCTCGCCTCCACTTCTCGCTCCCTGGTTGCTGATCTGAACGCTCTCTGTGACGGATGCGTCGTGCAAAGGAGGGCGCTATCCCGCCGCTCTGAATGACAGGCACAGCACCCGCAGCAGGGGCTCCCCTCTCCGCTTCCAACGGGATTGTACTTCAGGATTTGTCGAACCCTAACGATCGGGCCGAAGGGAGTAGCCCTGTTTGCAAGGGCAAAGATGACCCATAGCTGCCCCTTGCTGCCACGTCCGCTTTGCGCCCCCATTCCGGCCGTTCAGACGCTCTGTGAATCCTCCTGGGAGCTGCCATCGATAAAGTTTAGTGGCTGGCGAGATCGATCCAATTTCAAGCTATTATTGCTCTGGATCGACGATCTGTTGCGGCGCTATCCTGCCTCCACGGAGGGGACATGGCGCTATCATTCTACGAGGCAAAACAGCGGCTTCTATCTGGTCTGCCGCTCACTTGGGCGAAGTTCGGCGACCACAAGGCGGGCTCGGTGCACCTCGCCTCCGCCGGTGCGCGGCGCTTATTCCACTTCCTGCTCACGTGCGAGCAATCCAAAGTGGCCGACGCACACGAGAGCCTCTTCGACGATCTAATTGCGGCTTGGGAGCTTGAGACCTTCGATCCTGCGACCGAGACGGAGCAGAGCGGGCCGGCAACGAATGCCGGCCCCTGGCGCCTGGCCCGACTTGAAACCAGCGGCTTCGGCGGATTGAACCAGGTCGGGGGACCTGTCTTTTCCGTACCTTTCGACGGCGCAAACTGGTGCCTCGAAGGTCAGAACGGATCGGGCAAGACGTCGCTGGCCAGCGCGATCATCTGGGCGATGACCGGCTATCGGTGCCGCGACCAAGACGGGCTGCATCTCGACACCGGAGTCCGAACTCCTGTCGAGAATGATGCTGGCTCAGCGATCGGAAACTGGCCTTCCATTGTGTCCTATCCGGCCAGCGCAATCGCTTTGGCCGGCACTGCCGAGACCTGGGTGCGGCTGACCTTCCACGATCCGACCGGCAACACCGCCCACGCATACCGCAGACTGCTGGCCGCGCCTGGCGTCCAGCCCGTGATCGAGGTCGATATTTCGGCGGACCTTCTGATGGCACCCCAGTTGCTGGAGGTCGGCCTCCTTATGCCCGCTCGCCTCGCCCGTATCGGCTTTGGCGAGCGCAGCCAGTCGATCTACGATGCAGTCAAACTCCTGACCGGGCTCGATCAGCTGGCTGCCATCGCGGATGGCGCGGCCAATTTCACCCATCGGTCCAAGCGCTTTCTCAAATATACGCTGGACAAGGGGGGCGACACCATTGCGGCGCGCCTTGATGCCGCTCTTGAACGCGCGTCCCAAACAGCGGGCGCGATCGACTTCAACCTGAAGGTCGCGGGCAAGCGCGAGGACAAGGGCTACGCCGAGGAGCTTCGCGACGCCGCGAAGTTGGCTTCGGATCAGGCCGCCGCACATCTCGCTGTGCTGACCTCGGAGATCGCACCCACACTCGACACGGCCAATGCGGACGATCGCAGCAAGATCAAGGCTGCGGTCAATTCGGCGCGGGCGATACTAGGCGACAGTTCCAAAGGCGTCGATGTGTTCTCGGCCTGGAAAGCGCTCGCAAATGCTCCGGGAGACACGCAATTTCAGGCGTTGCCGAACCTGCTTACCGAAGCAAAAGCCCGGCTTGCCGAAGCGATCCTTTGGGACAAGCGACAGGCCGAGGATCAGAAGCTGCGGCTGAAGGCGCTAGCATCCCGATTCTACGAGCCGGCGCTCCATTCTCACGAGAGCGCCGATTGCCCTTTGTGCGAGGGAAAGCTGACCGGCGAGAAGCGCGCTGCGCTAGCCCACGAGCTTGCGACTCTGAAGCAGGCAGCGTCCGTCGCCGAGCGAAGACTAGCGGATGTTTGTACAGAGCTCGAGAAATCGATCCAAGATTCTGTGCCGCAGGCCGTTGGCGCCCATTTCGACATCTTGTCGACGATGCAGCCGCGCGACGCCTTTTCGAAGGCTGCCAAACAGGTGTTCGTCCAAGGAGCACCGTTCTCAACTGTCCTGACCGGCGTAGCGGCATTCGCATCAGATGCCGTTGACAGCATAGTGCAGAAACTTCCCGTCTTCGTGCACACCATGACGGCGCCGGATTCGGCCTCGCCGCCAGCGGCATCCGGGCTGCTGAGCTATATCGCCAAGGTAGAGCGTGTGATGGCGCTGGCCGGGTGGTGGCATGAGCATCGGCCCCAGTTCGCGTCGGGTTGGCGCGAGATGGCGGGCAGCGCGGCAGAGGACGGAACGTATCCGGCCGACTCCATCGAGGGCAGGATCCAGGCGCTGGAGGCGGCCTTGGAGCGCGCTGCCCCGCTCGACCAACTCGCCAAGGACCTGGGAACGGCCGCGAAGGAAGCGGATCTGTGGCTTCCAATCCACGAACAGCAACGCGTCCGCGAAGCAATAGCAACGGCGCTGATACCTCTAAAGGACCTGCGTCTGCTCGTCGCCGGCCAGACCGCCGGATCGATCTCGGCGCTGTCCGAGCGCATGAAGGCAATCCTGGACCGGATCCATTTCAAGGAGCGACTGTCGTTCGAGGACGCCGCCCTGGCGAAGAAGGCGGTCCTCATCGCGGCCAGCTTCGATCCCGGTGTGCGCGTCGATGCGTCGCTGGTCGCCAACAGCTCTTGGTTGCGCGCGATCCTTTGGGCCTTCGTGCTCGCCGTGCGCGAGCAGGCGATCATCGACGCTGGTGCCAATCCATTTCCTTTGATGTTGCTGGACGATCCTCAGGTCACCTTCGACCCGCGCAACAAACGCAAATGGGCCGAGGAGATCGCCAGGCTGGGCAAGGCCGATCCAACCGACATCGCGGGCGCGCAGATCCTCATGATCACCCATGAGCGCCAGTTTTTTCAGATGCTGGTCAACTCGGAGAAGCTGCCTGGCCAGCAGGGCCTGGTCGTGCGCCTGTGCAACGCCTCCAAGGTGGCGACGATCATATTCGGAGATTCGCTCGCAAGCGCTTTCGCCGACGCACTGGCCACGAACGACGACCAAAAGGGGCACGCCTATGTCCAGAATGTCCGCATTTATCTGGAGGATCTGCTCAAGATCATGCTTCGCGCCGAGGATCCGGGCATCGTCAACAAGACACTGGACGAACTCGTCACGCTGATGAAGGCGCGGCGCACTGCGAGCGTGCCTCCATTCACCAATCCGTCCTTCGGCAAGCTGCTCGAGTACATCGCGGGCGGCGGTGGCGGTAAGGCAATGCAGCATATCAACGAGGCGCATCATCATTTTGACGGCACGATCGGTGTCGCGCAGGCGATCGACGTCAGGGAGTTCTGGGAGGGGAAGGTCGAATCACGGCTTCACACCTGCTTCAAGATCTTTGCCGAATTCGAGGCCCATGTGGGCGAGCCGCGCTTGTTCGCCTGGATGGACAATGTGGTGGAGTTCCCGGCGACCGATCCCGCCGACCTCAAAGCCGTCCCGTTTTTCCACACCGGCATCGCCGCGGCAGCGAAAACCGATGGGCGCGCGGGCGATGGCCTAATCAAGATGGAGGACTTGTCGGAAGCGCAGCAGGTCACGCTCTACAACCACGCGGCCTTTCAGCTGGCCGCGGGGACGCTCGACCCGGTGGCTGACATCGGCGACGTGATCATCGTGAGCAACTATGCAACGGTGCACGAACGCAACCTCGTCGTCACCACGTTTCAGGACCAGCTGCTCGCGCGTCGGTACAACGAAACCGAAGTGCACCCGCACATCGCCGTGCTGACGGGCCAAGCCACCGGTCCGACATCGCTCGTACAACCCGTGATCGCTCCAAAGGAGCAGATCCACATGCGCAAGATAGTCGGCACCCTCTTTGCGAAACGCCGACTGCCGGTGCCGCCCAAGTCGGGCAATGTGGAGTTCCTCGCGCTCGCCGATTTCGCGGCGGTCCACGCAATGCTCAAGAACGCCAAGCTGTTTCAGGTGGAGGGGCGCAGTGCGGAACCCGTCGCGCTGGATGGCCAGTACATCATCACCCATCCTGTCCCGATGACAAGCGCGGCGATCGCACAATTGGAGGGACGGCTGGTAATCGCCGTGGACGATACCGACGCCCGGTACCTCAAGCGGTTCCGACCGCACGGCCAACTTGTTGTTCTCGAGAGCCTTAACCCGGATGGGATGACGCCAGCTGAGTTGCTGAGTTTCGGCGGGGAACAGGGGCTGCCCAAATTGACAGCGCTGATGGAGGTCGTCGGAATCCTGTTTGAGCTGCCTTCATGAGGCGCTGGCCTTGCTGCTCGGGATCGCAATGGAAGGAAATAGGATGCCGGCCATGACCGATCCGATGGACGCTCTGATCGACTTCCGCAGGGCGATCGCACAGCGGGAAATTCCCGTTCAGCCAGCGGACTTCCATCCTGACATCTTCGTGCATGTCGATAAGCCGGCCGGCGCACCGAGATATACATATGCGCTGGTCGAAGGCGGCGAGGTCGCGGCGGTCGCGCTCCTCGCGCTGACCGAGCCGATCGAGGGCGTACCAACTTTCCAGCTTGGCTACGCGGTGATGGAATCTCGGCGACGTGCCGGGCGCGCGCAGCGTGTCGCGATGGCCGCGATCAACGAGATATGCCGCGGGCTTCGCCGGAACGGGATTCCGAAGCTGTATTTCGACGCGGTGGTCGATCGCGAGAACATGGGGTCCCTTCACTTTGCTGAGAAGGTGATCGGAGGTCCGCGTACCGAGTGCCTTGACCACGATTCCGGCGTGCCCGCCATCCAGTTTCAATGTCGCGTAGATTCTAGCGCGTGAGCGCCGCAATATGAAACGACTATTCCTGTCTTCAGCTTGGCCTGTTTGTGATTGAAGGGCGTCGAAGCCGAGAGAAAACGTCTGTTGACCTAATTTTGACTGGGAAAGCCGCCTGTCGGCTAGCGGCCCCTGCGTGGTAGGCGCCCTCTCGACGTTTCTCCCTAGGCCAATCAAGGTCAGGGAGAACTCACATGGGCCATTCTCAATTTGACGATGCCAGCTGCGAGCGTGCGGCTTGGAATGCCGGAAAGCTGGTCGGCATCAAGCGCCCTCTCACTCAGAAACAGATCTGGGCAATTCGATTCTTCCTCGATCGCGAAAGACGCATGCGTGACCGTGCGCTGTTCGATCTGGCCATCGACAGCAAGCTTCGCGGCTGCGACCTGGTCAAGATCAAGATCCGTGATGTGGTCGCCGGTTCGGAGATTAGGACTCGCGCGATCGTCGTCCAGCAGAAGACGGGGCGGCCCGTCCAGTTCGAGATCACCAGCGACGTGAGAGCGAGCCTGCTGGCCTGGCTGGAACGGCGCGGTGGCACCGTCGAGGATTATGCCTTTCCGAGTCGGATCGATCACGCGCACCACATGAGCACAAGGCAGTATGCTCGCCTCGTTGACGAATGGGTGACCGCGATCGGCCTGCGCCAAGAGGAGTATGGCACGCATTCGCTCCGTCGCACGAAGGCGTCGATGATCTACAAGGCGACGGGCAACATCCGCGCCATCCAGATCTTGCTCGGTCACTCCAAGATTGAGAACACCGTCCGATATCTTGGTGTCGACGTGGAGGACGCACTGCTGCTGGCAGAGCGGGCGGAAATCTGACGTCGGGCGGTCATCCGAGGTAGCGCGGATGGCCGCTTCGACGCGCGAAACAGCGTGCCGCCCGGGCCACTAAGGGGTGGAAATGGGAATGGCCGCTTGCGGGCGAGCAGATGAACCAAGCGGACTTACGGACAGCCAGCACGATCTACGGCTCTGCGCCCCATCTCGATCCAACAGTCCCAAGGTTGCATTCGACCTCTTTGTGACTTTATGTCGAAATGACCGGAAATGTGCGTGAACGCACGCCCCTGAAAGAATAAACGTGCATGGATCATCAGGCCGTCATGCAATGACTTTAGGGCAATCACGAATGCATGACAGGATTCGTTGTAATCACTTCTCATCATCCAGATAGGTTTCGAGGAAACCTTTCAGGTCTTTAGCCACGCCTGCTTCCTTCACGATCTTGCCTGCCGTCGTCGCACTCTTCTTGACAAATGTGAGTGCCATCTCACGAAGTTTCGGTGCAGCCAAGAACCGTCCTGAGCGCAAGTCCTTGGACGTGAACGCTCCTGTGTCAGCCGCACCGCAGACCGCAACCACGATTTCAAAGGCATCCTTGGACTTAATCAATTCCCCCAACAGCTCGTCGATGTCCGGGATGTTGGCTGCAAACCGGTTCGCCGTGTCGAAGGTTGAAGAGCCTGCTTCTTTTTTCATTTTTGTTAGCCAAGGCTTTTTCAACTCCGGCGCTCCTGCAAGCCTTTTCACGAGCGAGCCTGTGTAGCTGTACTTATCAACGATCTTGTGGGCGATATCTGCGAATTCTGCGAGCACCTTCGCTTCACCAAGCGTCTCGAGCATGGACCCCAACAGATAGACAGGATGACTTAATTGCGTGACTGCGACCGAAGCCTTGGTTTCATCGACCGCCGCTTCCAAAAGAGACCGAATTCTCATCTGCGATGGCGCGTCGTAGCCGTCGAGAATGGCCGCATTGGCTGACGCCGCCCGCATGATCACGCTCCGGTAGTCCGAGTTCTCCGCCTTTGCTTTGACCAAACGATTACGGATGTGAGACGTCAAGTCGTCCCGCCGCAGATAAGACAGCCCCACAATGAAGCGCTGGGCGTTCTTTGCCGTCGTTTGATCTGCGTTGCTGCATGCTTCGACCAACTGTTCGACTAGGGTCCAGACCCATAAAGTGGTTGGCGTTGGGGTTGGATTGTGATTCACGGCTTCCGAGAGGAAGAGACGATGAATCGGGACCTGTTCTGGCTGACGGATGCGCAGTTTGCGCGGATCGAACCCCATCTGCCGACGGACACGCGCGGCAAGCCGCGTGTGGATGACCGCCGGGTGATCAGTGGGATCATCCATGTCCTGAAATCCGGCGGACGCTGGGTTGATGCACCGGCCGACTATGGCCCGCGCAAGACGCTCTACAATCGCTATGTCCGCTGGGCCGCCAAGGGTGTGTGGAGCGGGCTCTTCCAGGCGCTCGCCGGAGCGGGCGGGCCGCCCGCGCAGGTGCTGATCGACAGTTCCGCCGTCAAGGCCCACCGCTCTGCCTCGGGCGGGAAAGGGGGGAGCGAAGCCAAGCCATCGGCCGCTCCCGCGGCGGGCGCACGACCAAGATCCACGCGCTGACCGACCGCAAGTGTCGGCCCATCGCCTTCCTGCTCACCGGCGGCCAGGTGGCCGACTGCACGGCCGCGGCGACCTTGCTCCAGCAGATGCCGAAAGCCCGCATCCTGCATGGAGACAAAGGCTATGACAGCAACGCGGTCCGCCGTCAGGTGGAAGAGGCCGGCGCCATGCCCAACATCCCGCCCAAGGCCAACCGGCGCTGGAAACCATGCTTCTCTCCAGTGCTTTACCGTGATCGCAACGCCATTGAGCGCATGTTCTGCCGGCTGAAGGACTTCCGGCGTGTCGCAACCCGATACGACCGCCTTGCCGTCAACTTCCTCGCCGCCGTTTGCATCGCCGCGATCGTCGGCTATTGGTTATGAGTCTCGACCCTAGTGCGCGCGAAGGCTTGCATGGAGCCGATGTTGTGGGCACCCGCGGCTGTCATGTTTCAACGCTGGCCCAAGAGCAGACACTCCGTAAGTCCGCATTGGGGCTGGAACCGGTCATCCGCCGCGCCTTGCGTGAAGGACGGCTCAGGGCCGAACACCGCGATCTTCAGCCTCAGGGTTTGCAAGACAGGGGCGTGAGCGTTCGTTACACCAACTTTGTGGCATGCGGTGATCGGCGGCACATAGGCTATTTTCGGCGGCAATCGGCGGTGTTTGGCGGGCCGCGTCCGATAGTGATGATCACTACGTTTTCGCTATAGCACTATGAAATCGCTCGCCGCCCCATGTTGCGCGCGAGATCGAACGAATTGCGCAGCGTGTGGCTTTGATTGTATGGGGACCACCTCAAGTCGGACGACGCGAAATTCAACATGACTTTCGTATTTTCGATATGGCATTTCGCGTTCGCGGTTGCTGGCGTGCGAGGGTACGTGCTTTCCCATGCAGCCATGACTTTTCAAACCGCGACGCAATGCATGTTCGGACGCAGCGCGGCTTCGGCGATCGCGGCCGCGTCAGCGGCATCATTCTTCTGCCGCTTCACAAAGGGCTTCACGTAGATCGGCGGAACCAGCCGCACGTGGCGTCCAAGGCCTTGAGCGACGCGGCCCCAATAATGGCTCGTTGCGCAGGCCTCCATCGCCACGATGCAAGGCGGCGGCGCGCTCAACAGTTGGATCAGCTTCGCGCGGGACACCGTCCGGTTGAACAGAACCGCCCCGCCCCGATCCGTGCCGCAGACCTGGAAACTCCGCTTGGCCAGGTCGATCGCAAGGACATGAACATCTGGCATGTGCCCCTCCCTTGAAAGCGCCACCACGGCGCTGCCCGGACACAATACGAGCCCGCAGGAGGGGGCATCCACCCCATCAGTTCACGCCCTCCAGGCTCGGAACATCCCCTGTAACCTTACGTAAAAAAGGTGAGCCAGGACACCCACTTACCCATACATGTTATCGGCAGTGATGAGGACGGCATCCGATGCAGGATGCCGTCCTCTTTGTCTGGGGGATGGCTCAGAAATTGACCCGCAGATTGCCCTTGAGCGTGTTGCTCTGCGCATCGGAGCCGAGCACGCCGTCATAGGCGAAGCCGGCGCTGACCGCGTCGTTGAAGGCATAGCTGAGGCCCACATTGAGCGCCAGCGCATCGCGGGCGATGGGCGTGCCGGAGACCAGGAACGGGGTGGAGCCGTTCAGCCACATCACCGACGTCGTGTCCACGTCGCCGAAGGCATGCTGCCAGCCCAGCTTGAGGCTGGGGGTGAAGAGGCCGTTGCCCACCACCATGTCGGTGCTTAGCCGCGCGCCCAGGGTGGTAAGCGTGGTGCTCATGGACTGCGCCGAGCCTGAGAGTGCGGCGGCGCCGCCGGTTTCGGAGAAGGCGTCGAAGTTCTGGTTCACATAGGCCACCGCCGCGAACGGCGACACCTGAGCCGGTCCGAAAGCGAACGGACGCGAGACTTCGCCGAACACCTGGGCGGTGTTGCCGTTGTAGCTGCTACCCAGGCCGTTGGAGAAGGTGCCGAAGGCGACGTTGCGAGACGCCATAGAGCGCCAGGTCGGTGTGGCTGTTGTCGGCCTTGGAGTTGAGGCTGTCCACATGGCCATCGGACTGGCCGAAGCCGGCGGCGATGCCGAGGCGGGTGGTGTCGAACACCTTGACGTCGGCACCGGCGATGAAGCCGCTCTGGGTCCAGCCCAGGGAGGCGAGGCCGTCGCCGGAGGCATTGCCCCAGCCGCCGTAGCCGGTGGCCCACACGGCGACGTTCAGGCTCGACGAGAGCTTGGCGGTGGCCTTGTCGGGCTTGGGCCCGGTGGCGTCGTCCAGGCGCTCGTTGATGGCGGCGCGCACCTGGCGGGCGTCATCGAAGGTCTGGGCGGCGGTGGAGGCATAGACCTCGCCGGTCATCTGGCTGAGGGCGGCGGCCAATGCCGTCGGGGCCAGGCTGTAGAGGCTGTTGAACAGCCCGGCATTGGCTCCGGTCAGAGCAATGCCGGCCACCGGGCGAATGCTGTCCACCGCGCTGCCGAGCGCGCTGGCATTGGCGGTGGTGGCCAGGCCGTTGGCCGCCAGGTTGCCGTACCA
Source organism: Xanthobacter sp. ZOL 2024 (assembly GCF_052932325.1). NCBI lineage: Bacteria > Pseudomonadati > Pseudomonadota > Alphaproteobacteria > Hyphomicrobiales > Xanthobacteraceae > Xanthobacter > Xanthobacter sp. ZOL 2024. The sequence continues at coordinate 4,843,923 of NZ_CM128808.1, read as the reverse complement.
CAGCGGGGTGACCACCAGCGCCAGGCTGGTGGGGCCGTAGAGGGCATCGAAGCGGGTGGAGGCGGGCAGGCCGCTCGCCGGCTGGGCCAGGCCGGCGAAGGAGCCGGAGAGGCCGGCGCTGCTCTGGATCACCGTGAAGCTGGTGCCCAGCGGCGGGGTGTAGCTGTTGGTTGCGCTGCCGGTGATGCCGCGCAGGGTGGGCGCCAGGGTTCCGGCCACGGTGACTGTGCCGTTGGTGCCGGTGGTGACGAGGCGGGAATAATTGCCCGCGCCGGTTCCGGTGCCGGTGCCGTCGATGTCGGTCTGGAAGGTGGAGGTGCTGGCGAGCGTCACCGGCCCGTTGACGGTGAGGGTGCCGGGCGAGTTGCCCGGCGCCAGCCGCCCGGCCACCACCAGCGGGCCGGAGAGGGTGCCGGAGCCGCGCAGGGTGCCCGAGGTGCCGATGGCCAGCGTCGAGGAGAAGGCGCCGTTCACCGACAGCAGGCCGCCGGTGACGGTGGTGAGGCCGGTATAGGAGTTGTTGCCGGTGAGGGTGAGGGTGCCGGCACCGGCCTTGGTGAGGCTGGTGCGGCTGGCGCCATCGACGATCTGTCCGGCATAGCTGGCGGAGCTGCCGTCTGTGCCTACCGTGAGCTGGCCATTGCCAATAACGGCGGTGGCTGTGGTGCCGGTGAGCGATCCGACCGTCAGGGCGGTGCCGCCGAGATCGATGGCGCCGTTATTGCTTAGGCGGGTGATGCCTGTGGTGCTGCCGGTGAGGGCGACGGCTGCGCCGGAGGCATTGCTCACCGTTCCGGCGAGCACGCCGGCGGCCTGGACAAAGCCGGTATTGCTGAGCCCGCCGGCAATGGTGCCGGTGGTGATCAGGGTGCCGGCATTGGTGACGCCGCCGGCCAGGGTTCCTGCGTTGGTGAGGGTGGTTCCTGCCAAGGTGACGACCGGGGCGATGAGGCTCGCGGTTTCGGTAAGCTGGAGGCCGCCGCCGGCGAGGGTCGCCTGGCCGGTGAAGCTGTGGGTGGCGGTGAAAACCAGGGTTCCTGCCCCGAGCTTGGCGAGGCCGCCGGTGCCGGAAAGGGACTGGTTCAGGGTGAAGGTATTGTCCAGGCTGGCAATATCGAAGCCGCCGCCGCCGTTGCCCCAGGTGATGGCCCGGCCGGTGGTGGTGAAGCTGGTGCCGGTGACCTGGAGGATGCCGCCGTCAAAGGTAAGGCCCCCCGCCGCCGCGCCGAGGTTGGCGTCACGGGCCACCGACAGAATACCCCCAGCGAATGTGGTGCCGCCGGAATAGCTATTGGTTCCGGTGAGCGTGAGAATGCCGTCTCCGGCCTTAATCAGGCTGCCGCGGGTAGGGACATCGGCGAAAGCCGCGACGCGCGTGGTCTCCACCTGAATCTCGGTCTGCCACTCGGGGGTGAGTGTCGGATCATGGGCGGCCTTGCGGGCTGCCCATGCGGCCGCCGCTGCGTCATTCTCCTGCTTGCGCTGGATGAGGGCGTCCTCGGAGATGTTGTTGGACCAGGTATCGCGGGTGCCGGCCGGGAGGTTCGCGGCGACTGAGCCAAGAAATTGCCCTGGGCCATTCATGGCCTTATTGAGATCGATCACGCCCCAACCCCAGACGGCGTTGGGAGCATTGGGATTGGCATCCGCCACGCCGGCGACCACGTTGCGGTGATAGGCCGTGGTGAGCAGGACATCGCGGGCCTGCTGGTTGGTCATATAGGGAAATCGCTCCATGATCAGGGCCAGCGCGCCAGTGGCATGGGGCGCGGCCATGGAGGTGCCGTTCACTGTTGTGTAGCCGGTCTGCTTGTTTGGATTGATAGCCCATTCACCGAGATTCCATCGAGCGCCTGGCGCATAGGTAGGAACCGTACTGTTGATAGCGCTGCCTGGTGCGACAACGTACCAATATTTGGCGACGCCGGCTCGATTTGAATAGCTCGCGAGGACAAGATCTCCGGGATTTAGGCCGCCATTGCCCCCCTTAGCAGCTGCGCCTACGGCAAGCCAATTGCTCTCAAGATCCGGTCTGAAATAAGGTAGCGAAGATCTAACGTTTGGGTTGCTGTATCCGGTGTTTCCCGCCGCAAATACCTGAATAATATTGTATTGTTTTGTGGTCTCGGAAAGCGCGTCGACGTAGCTGAGCTTGCCAGAAAATTTAGAATAAGCTGTGCGTAAGCCTTGGATGGTGTTGTAATTGTCTCCAGTAGGCGGGCTGCCCCAAGAGGAATTAATCACACGTGCGCCGGCCGCCGCTAGGCTACCATAAGCGTTTTTGAAGTAGGCATAATCAACGTTCGTTCCGTATCGTGCCGAGTCGTTCGTTTGTGTGTTGGTGACGTAGACATTGGCATTGAACGCCACGCCTTGCATGCCGACGCCGTCTCGGGAGGCCCCGATCGTCCCTGTGACGTGTGTCCCGTGTGGATCGTTGTAGATGGGGCTGTACGTTCCCGGAGCGGTATAAGAATCACCCGCCTTGAAGAAGCTTGGTTGTGGCGACTGATTCTGCGGCTTTCCGGACCCGTCCATAAAATAGAAGCCGTCCGATCCGAAGGTCCCGGTGATGGTGAGCGGCTTGACGCGGCCATCGGCGAATTCCGGGTGGGCACTATAGACACCTGAATCAACAACACCCACCGTCACACCCAGGCCGGTGTAGCCCGCCGCATAGGCGTTGGCGGCGTGCATGGCTTCCAAGCCCCAATCGGCCTTGTATTCCGGCGTGCGCCAACTCGCGGGATCGGCGGTGGACAGACTCTGCGCCAAGGCGTTATGCGACACCGACGCGCCGAGCGCGGCCAGCCCTAGGGTCCAGACTCATAACCAGTAGCTGACGGTTGCCGCGATGCTGACTGCTGCAAGGAAGTTGATGGCGAGGCGGTCATATCGTGTGGCGATGCGCCGGAAGTCTTTCAGGCGGCAGAACATGCGCTCGATGGCGTTTCGGTCGCGGTAGAGCACGGGAGAGAAGCAGTTCTTCCAGAGCCTGTTGGAGCGGGGCGGAATGTTCGGCATGGCGCCCATGCCCTCGACCTGTCGGCGGATCGCATCGCTATCGTAGCCCTTGTCACCATGGAGGATGCGGGCACTGGACATCTGGCGCAGCAGAACCGCTCCAGCGGTGCAATCTGCGACCTGTCCGCCGGTCAGCAGGAATGCGACCGGTCGGCAGTGGCGGTCTGTCAGCGCATGGATTTTGGTCGTGCGCCCGCCCCGCGAGCGGCCGATCGCCTGACTGCTCTCCCCCCTTTTCCACCAGAAGCGGAGCGATGAGCTTTGACCGCAGAACTGTCGATCAGCACCTGGGCGGGAGGACCTCCTGCGCTGGCGAGAGCATGGAAGAGGTCTGTCCAGATCCCCTTGGCAGCCCATCGGACAAAGCGGTTGTAGAGCGTCTTGCGCGGCCCATATTCGGGCGGCGCGTCGATCCATCGGCCGCCCGATTTCAGGACATGCACGATGCCGCTGATCACCCGCCGGTCATCGACACGCGGCTTGCCGCGCGTGTCCCTGGGCAGATACGGCTCAAGCCGCGCAAACTGCGCATCCGTGAGCCAGAAACGGTCTCCGCTCATCATCAGATCCTCCACGGACTGATGAATCACAACATGCTGCGAAGGCCAATTATTTTATGGGTCCGAGCCCTAGGCCGGTGTGCCGCAGCAGCGAGGCGATAGATGTCCGCCGGCCCCTGCGATCCGTTGGGATTGATCGAACAAGCCTTTTCACGCGCATTCCACTCACCGCTTGATAGGAAACAGGATCGGCCATCCGTGACGGAGTGGACCGAATGCTCGAAATTCAGGTCAGCTTGCCGGTCACCCGCGACTTGGGCGTGGGAGGGTCTATGATGGCAGAAAGGGGACGCGACGATTGCCTTCGGCGCCAGACATGGCACATCAGTCGCGCAGGAATCTTGATGCGCACACGTGCAGCCAATCGCTCTCTTGGGTGCTTTTTTGTTGAGCTATCGCTCAGTTTGAGTGCTGGTGCCAGGGATGTGAAAGCCCTGGTCGGCGGCTGCCGGTAACATGGCATCGCCTGTCGCTCGCCGCTGGTGGAGAGCGAGCGCAGCCCAGCATGTCAGGCATTGTATCTCTATCCCTTTGTCACTCATTGGCTCGGAGAGCCATCGAGCATGGCGGCAATGGAAAAATTCGTCACCTAATTAGTCTAGGTTACGGTTCATAAAATCTGCTTGTCCAGAAAATTTAAGCAACTTTCAGAAACTATCTCTGGATATATTGGGTTGCGGTCGGATCGATATTATAATCAATTGGTGTAAGGCCTCGACACCTCACGCTAGGCCGTGTGGACGGATTGCGGTGGGTTTAGGCAGAGGGGATTCCCTTCTGCCCCTTTCGGTGATTCATAGCGGGTCGGCTTTTGGCGAGATCGACCATGCTGACGCGGATGACGGACGAGGATTGGGCGCTGGCGCTGGAGGTGTTCCGCGCCTGCCGTTCACGGCGCGGCGACAAGGGTCGCGACGATCGCAAGTTCCTCGAAGCCATGCACTATTTCACTGTGCACAACATCACCTGGCGGGCACTGCCTGCCGAGTTCGGCGCGTGGAATAGCGTCTGGAAACGGTTCTGGCGGCTACGTCAGGCCGGCGTGTTCGAGCTTTACTTCGAAACCCTGGCCTCGCTGAGCCGCACGGCCCATCTGGTCCAGATGTTCGATTCCACCGTGGTGCGCGCCCACGTCTCCGCCGCCGGAGCAAAAGGGGGCAGGACGGCCAAGCCCTCGGCCGTTCGCGCGGCGGCTTCTCCACCAAGATCCACCTCAAGAGCGACTTCGACGGCCTGCCGATCGCCTTCCACCTGACCGGCGGGGAAGCCGGCGACAGTCCGCTCTTCAAGCTGCTGCTGGATCTGGGTCCCGATGTCACGCCGCGCGCGGCGCTCGCCGACAAGGGCTATGACGCCAAGGCCAACCGGGCCATCGCCCGGGCGCGCGGCATCGCGTCCGCCATCCCTTTCAAATCCAACGCGAAGGAGCGCCCAGCCTTCTTCCCGAAGGCGCTTTACAGGGGGCGCGCCCGCATCGAGCAGTGCTTCGGAAAGCTCAAGCGCTTCAAGCGCGTCGCCCTGCGCTGCGAGAAGACCGAATGCGGCTTCGCCGCCATCGTCGCTCTCGCCTTCAGCTTCATCCTCATCCTCATCCTCATCCTCATCCTCATCCTCATCCTCATCCTCATCCTCATCCTCATCAAAATCCGTCCACACAACCTAATATGGCGCAGTGGCACTCCACAAACCGATTACACATGAATTGCGCAAGATGGTCAATTAATTTCCAATTCGGTGCCAATTATAAACGATAAGATATAGTATTATTATATGAAGATCTGGCCATTAATATGGCAGCGATCGGCAGTGTGTCGTGGAACTTATAGTCTATCGTGGTCAGGTATATGTTTTTTTCTCCACCGCCGCCGCGCAGAACTTGAAGTCCGGCACGCGGGTGGTGGGATCCAGTCGGTTCACCGTCAGTTCGTTCGCAGCCGCCTCGAAGAAGGACATGGCCATCCACACGACGCCCGGCCGCACCGCCCGATCGGGCATAGCGGCGAGATGCACCATCCCGCGGCGCGTGCGTACCTCCACTTCCCCTCCGACGGTCACGCCCAGCCGGGCGAGGTCGTCAGGATGCATGTGGGCCTGCGGCTCCGGGCTCAGGGCCTCCAGCACCGGCGAGCGGCGGGTCATGGTGCCCGTGTGCCAGTGTTCGCGCAGGCGGCCGGTCATCAGGATGAAGGGATAGTCGGCGTCCGTCATCTCGTCCGCACCACTCGCGTCGAGAGGCACGATGGCGGCCTTGGCCCCGCGGGGAAAATCATCGCCGAACAGGCTCTCGCCGGCGCCGGCTGGGCGCAAGGGGTAGCGCGCATGGTCGTCTTGGACCATCATCCGCCAGCTGAAGCCGGCAAGGGTGGGCAGTTCCTGCGCCATGTCCTCGAACAGGCTCTCCACAGTCAGATTTGCCCACGATAGGCCGAGGCGCGCGCCGATGTCGCGAATGATGCGCCAGTCCGGTCGCGCGCCGCCGGGCAGGGGCAGCGCCGGTGCGATGCGTTGCACCAGTCGGTCGGTATTGGTCACGGTACCCGCCCGCTCCGCCAGCGCCGCTGCGGGCAGGATCACATCGGCGAAGGCCGCGGTCTCGGTGGGGAAGATATCCTGCACCACCAGATGCTCCAGGCAGGCCAGCCCGGCGCGGGTGACGGCGAGGTCCGGGTTGGCCATGGCCGGGTTGCCACCCACCACATAGAGCCCGCGCACCGCCCCTCGACGGGCCGCATCGAACATTTCCACCACCGTGTGACCTGCCTGCGCAAGCGGCCGGTAGCCGGGGAGATAGTTGGGCAACAGGCCGGCGTCGCAGGAGCCCTGCACGTTGTTCTGCCCGCGCAGGGGATGGAGGCCCGCGCCGGGACGACCCACCTGCCCGCACACGAGAGCGAGGGCGATGACGGCCCGGATGTTGTCCGCGCCGAAGGCGTGCTGCGAGGCACCCATGCCCCAGAAGGTCATGGCCGCGCGCGTCCCGGCGAACAGGCGGGCGGCGGCCACGATGTCCTGCGCCGGAACGCCCGTGAGGCCGGCCGCCATCTCCGGCGTGAAAGGTGCGACCCGCGCGCGCAGCGCCTCGAAGCCCTCCAGCCGCCCAGAGACGAAATCCCGGTCGTGGAGCCCCTCCTCAATCACCACGCGCGTCATGGCGGAGAGCAGGGCCACATCCGTCCCCGGGGCCGTCCTGAGGTGATGGGTGGCGAACCGCGACAGGGCCTGAATGCCGGGATCCACCAGGATGAGCTTCGTCCCACGCCGAAAGGCATTCTTCATGAAGGAGGCGGCCACCGGATGGTTGCTGTCCGGGTTGCTGCCCACCATCAGCACCACCTCGGCGCAGGCGATCTCCTCGATGGGGGCGGTCACGGCGGCGAAGCCGGTGGCCTCCGCCAGCGGCGGCACCGAGGCGCACAAGCGTGTGCAGTGGTCAACATGGGGGGTGCCCAAGCCCATGCGTGCGAGTTTCTGCAGGAGATAGGCATCTTCGTTCGAACCCTTTGCCGACCCTAGCACCGCCAGAGATCCGGGGCCGTGCGCCGCGCGCAACCGGGCGAAGCCACGAGCGGCGGTGTCCAGCGCCTCGTCCCAGTCAACGGGACGGAACAGGTCCAGCACCGCGGCGCCGCGCAGGGCGAGGGCCGGATCCTTGGGCGCATCCGCCCGGCGCACCAGGGGCACGGTGAGGCGATCCGGATGCCTCAGGTAGGAAAAGCCGAAGCGGCCCTTGACACACAACCGACCGCGGTTCGCCGGGCCGTCGGCACCTTCCGCCCACGCCACCTCGTCGTCGACCATATGCAGGGTGACCCGGCAGCCGACGCTGCAGAAGGGGCAGACCGTTTCGCCCTTGGCCGTCACCGCGGTCCGTCCACCGGCCCGCTCCAGCGCCTTGGGCGCCAGCGCGCCGGTGGGGCAGAGCTGGGCGCATTCCCCGCAGGAGGCGCAGTTGCTCTCCCCCATGGCCATCCCGGCATCGAATGTCACGTGGATGCCGTCGCCTCGCCCGGCGAGGGCGATGACCCCATTCACCTGCACGTCACGGCATCCCGCCCGGCACTTGCCGCAGCGGATGCACGCCTCCGGGTCGAGGACAATGGCGGGGTGGCTGGCATCCGCGGGACGGCCTGCCGCCCGGTGGCCGAAGCGATCGGGATCGGCTCCGGTGCGCGCGACGAGATCGAGGAACGGCGTGTCGGGGTGGCGCGCCTTCGCCGCGGCGCTCATCTCGGAGGCGAGCAGGCTGACCGCGAGCCGCCGCACCCGCGCGGCGCGCGGCGTGTCGGTGCGCACGGCGAGTCCGGTCCGGACCCTGTGGCGGCAGGCAGGAACCAACTCGGCTTCGCCCTCCACCTCCACCAGGCAGGTGCGACAGCTGCCCATGGGCGCGAAGCCATCGCGCGTAGAAGCGCACAGGTGAGGTAGGTCGAGTCCGGCGGCGGTGGCCGCCTGCAGCAGGCTCTGCCCGTCCTGCGCGGCAACGGGCTGGCCGTCGATGGTGAAGTTGATGAGGCTCATGCGCTAACACCGCGGCCGGGGATGGACAGCCGCCCGAGGAAGCGGCCCGCATTGCGCCCGAGCGCGCACAGGGAGGCTTCGCCCATGACCGCTGCGAGGTCTTCGAGAAGATGCTGATCCAGCGGGCCCGGCGCAGCCAGGGCGCGCGAGGCGTGCGCGGTGCCGATGCGGCAGGGCCCACACTGGCCACAGCTCTCCCGTGCCAGATAGGCCGCCATGCGGGCGGCAATGGCGCGCGGCTCGTCTGTCGCGCCGAACACGATCGCCCCGCCCGTGCCGAGGCGCAGCCCTTCGTCCAGCAGATCGGCAAGCGGCCTGTAGCAGTCTGCGGCGCTCACCAGCGCCCCCGCCGATCCGCCGATCACCATGCCGCCGAGGGCATGGCCGTCCTGCATTCCACCGGCGATCTCCACCAGGTCGGCGAGGCGCAACAGACCGCGCATCGGCTTCGGCCCCGGTGCGCACACCCGGCCCGAGACGCTGAACAGCCGAACCTCGGGATCCAGGAGGGCCGAGGCAGGCGAGCCCAGCGTGCCGCCCCACGCTGCAGTGACGCGATAGAAGGTCTCCACGTTGTGCAGCAAGGTGGGCCGGCCGAGATAGCCGCAGGCGGTGGGAAAGGGCGGGCGCTCGACAGGGCGGGCCGGGCGTCCCTCGAGGCTCGCGATGAGCGCCGTTTCCTCGCCGCAGATGAAAGCACCACCGCTGCGCCGCAGCTCCAGGGCGAGGCCCTCCGCGAGGCCGGCCCCCGCCACCTCCATCAGCGCTTGACGCAGGATGGCGTGGATGGGGACGTAGTCGTCGCGCACGTAGAGGAACACCTGGTCCGCGCCTATCACCCGCGCGGCCACCAGGGCCGCCTCGATCACGCCGTGCGGGTCGTTCTCCAGGATGAAGCGGTCCTTGAAGATGGCAAGCTCGCCCTCGTCGCCGTTCACGATGACCACCGGCGTGCCGCCGGCAGCGATCACCTGCCGCCACTTCTCCGCCACCGGGAAGCCGACGCCCGCCCGCCCCACCGCCTGGTGCACCGACAGCCGCTCCAACATCTGCGCCGCCGCGCCGGGATCGGCCATGATGCGGCCGAGCTGCCCGTAGCCCCCTGCCGCCCGGTAGGCCGCGAAGGAGCGCGGAACGGGTTCGGGGCGGGGCCCGTCACAACGGTTGCGGCACACTCCGGCGCCGAGCGCGCCGTGCAGCAGGCCGCACACCAGATCGCCGCAGCCGTCGGCGGCATAGGGCGTGGTGGCGGCGTAGTTCACCGCCGGAAATGCGGTGGCCACCTCGTATGCCTCGGAGGGGAACAGGCGCAGGCGCTCGGCCAGCGCCAGAAGCCCGGCCTGAGAGATGCCGATCCCGCCCTTGGCGTCGCGGACCTCCAGCAGGATTTCCAGAAGCCGGCCGCGATCATCGCCGCGGGCAAGCACGGTGGCGATCGCGGCCCATTCTGCGGTGTCAGCGGGCGTCGCGGTCTCAGGAACGGGCGGCACGATACAGGTCCTCCCGCAGGCCGGGGGTGAAGGCGGCCGCCGGGCCGTCGAAGAACAGGCGCCCCTGGCGCAGGGCGATGATGCGGTCGGCGTAGCGCACGGCGAGATCCACCTGATGCAGGCTGCACAACACCGAGAAGCCGCGCTCCCGCGCCGCCCGCTGCAGGATCTGCAGCACGTTCTCGGAGGATTCCGGATCGAGGCTGGATATGGGCTCGTCGGCGAGGATCAGTTCCGCCTGCTGGGCGAAGGCGCGGGCGATGGCGACCCGCTGCTGCTGCCCGCCGGAAAGACGCTCCGCGCGCTGATAGGCTTGGTCCATGAGGCCCACGCTGTCGAGGCAGGCGAGCGCCAATTGCCGGTCCCGCGCGCGGAAGCGGCGCAGCAGCACCCGCCACAGGGGCGTCGTCGCGAGCCGGGCCGCCAGCACGTTGTCGATGGCGCTGAAGCGCTTTACCAGATTGAACTGCTGAAACACGAACCCCACCTCCCGGCGCAGCGCCTCAAGGGCAGCGGGCTTCAGGGCAGTCACCTCGGTGCCGCGGATGGTGACGCTTCCGGCATCCGGCTCCACCAGGCGGGTCAGGCAGCGGAACAGGGTGGACTTGCCGCACCCGGAGGGGCCGAGCAGCACCACGAACTGGCCGGCAGGCACGGTGCAGGAGACGCGATCCAGCACCACGCGACCGTCGAACGCCTTGCTCAGGTCGCGCACGACGATTGCGGCACCCTCCTCCTCGCCCAGGGAACGGTCGTGCGGCAGATGCGCAGGGGCGATGCTCTTCATCGGTCAACTCCCATGGGCCGCTCAGGCGCGGCTTTCGCCTTCGAAAAGGCGCGTCGGCGTGCCGGCGCGGGTGGCGGCGGTCTCGGGGCTCAGCACGAGACGGCGCAAGTGGGCGCTCAGGGTGTCGATGGCGATCACCATGGCGAGGATGACGCCCAGCACGGTGGCCAACTTAGGAAAGTCGAGCAGGTCGATGGAGTCCTTCAGCGTCTGGCCGATGCCGCCGGCACCGACGATGCCCAGCACCGTGGAGGCGCGCACGTTGAACTCCCAGATGTAGAGGGTGACGGCGACGATGTTCGGCCACACGTCCGGCAGGAGGGCGTAGCGGAACGCGCGCACCGGGCCGGCACCGGTGAGCTCCAACGCCTCCACCGGGCCGCGATCGGCCGGCTCGATCACCTCAGTGAGCAGCTTGCCGAGGGCGCCCACCATGTTGAACATGACGGCCAGCACGCCAGTGAAAGGGCCGAACCCCACCGCCGCCACGAAGATGAGGGCGAATACCAGGATCTCGGTGCCGCGCAGCACCCCGAACACCGCCCGCACCAAACGATAGACCAGAAGATTCGGCGTGGTGTTGCGCGCGGCAAGCGGCACCAGTGGGATGCACACGAGAAGGGCGCCGATGGTGCCCACCGTGGCCATGGCGAGGGTCTGGAATGCGTCGCGCAGCACCCGGTCGATATCCCGTACGTCCGGCGGAAACATCTGCTGGAACCAGGAGGCGATCTTCGGCAGCCCGTCCACGAGCTTCGCCAGGTCCACCTTCGCCGCCGCGAAGCACATCCCGAGGAACAGGGTCACGGCGAGGAAGACGAGCCCCCGCCGCAGATTGTGCCACGTTAGTAGCGACCGGGCCGGCTCGACGTAGCGTGTCTCCTCGAAGCTTGCGATGGTCATGGACGGTCTCCCCTGGCTCGGCGCGCTATGAAACGGACGCCCGGCTTCATGCCGGGCGCGACGTGGCCGGTGCCCGAAGGCACCGGCCCGCGCGGATCAGGACTTCAGCTTGCCGGTGACGCGGCCGGCTTCCTCTATGATGCCGTAATCGGCATGGGTGGCTGGCACGAAGCCGTTGTAGCCGCTGCCCATGAGCGCCTGCGCCTTGTCCTCCGGGAGGGAGACGAGAATGTCGCGGATCTTCGTCTTCAACGCCGGGTCGAAGCCCTTGGGCACACAGATTGCGTCATTGGGCAGTTCCTGGGAGGTCCAGTAGACGACCACCTTGGCCGGATCCATCTCGCCGGCCTCGATCATGCCGTTGCGGCCGCGGTCCATGTCGGAACCGAGGTCGATGAGGCCCTGCTGGATCATGGACACGTTGTTGCCGAAGGTGGCCCCCTCGCGCAGTTGGAAGAAGTCGCGCGGATCGATGCCGCTCTTCACCAGGAAGGCGTAGGGGATGAGCCAGCCGGAGGTGTTGCCCTGGTCGCTTAGGGACAGCTTCATGCCCCTGGCATCCTTTGGAAACTCCTTGATGGGGAGATCCGGCCGCCCCTCGATGATGGCGTGGTAGAACGGCTTGCCGCGATACTTGGCGGTGGCGATCACCTCGGTGCCGGCGTGCTGGTTGGCCAGCACGTAGCCCCACGGGCCGAGCCAGCCCACATCCACGTGGCCGTTGCTCATGGCCACCGAGATGGCAGCCCAGCTCTCCGGGCTGACCAACTCGTAGGTGGCGCCGAGTTCGCCCGCCAGATAGCGGAACACCGGTTCAAATTCCTTGATGGTGATGGCGGGAGTTGGCCGCAGGGGGGCGATGGCGAAGCGCAGGTGGAGCTTGCCGTCGCGCATCTGCTGGCCGTGCGCGGCACCGGAAACGAGGGGAAGCGAGAGCGCGGAGGCGGCAAGCGCCCCGAAGCGACGACGCGTGATCATGTCGACCTCATGGGTTTATGGCGTGCGCGCCGAGACGGCCCGCCGGCGGGGCTGCCGCACGATGCAACTCCGTGGGCGCCTTCTTGGCGGCAGATAGATTACATATCTCAATGAAAAATAGACAACAATTGCATTTCATTTTGATGACGCTGGCGGCGAAGAGGGCGCGCGGATGCGATTTTATCCATATGTTTCCGACACAATATGAATGAGCTCACCAACGTGCGGGAAATGCCAATTAAATATGAAGTTGCAACATACATTCGTTTAATGCATACATTCCGGTGCAAGGGATGGAGCGGCTGTGGCCGCACAAGGGCGGGGGCATGCGCATGCTGAATCTGTCTCAGGTTCAGACCTTTCTGGCGGTCATCGATGAGGGCGGCATCCAGTCGGCAGCGGAGCGCCTTGCCTGCTCGCAGCCGGCCGTCTCGCAGCAGTTGCGCAAGCTCGAGGAGTTCGTCGGCGTGCCCCTCGTGGTGCGCAACCGCAGCCGCGCGGTCCCCACCCGTGACGGCGATTTGTTCCTGCCGAAGGCCCGCTCCCTCATAGCCAGCGCCGACCGTGCCCGCGCCGTCGTCTCCGATCGCCGCCTGGTGGTGCATGCCAGCGGCAACGTAGGAGTCTATCTTGCGCCGCGCCTCATCGCCGTGTTCGAGCGCGACCTGGATCGGCCCGGCACGGTGGACCTCGTCATCACCACCAACCGCCATGCGGTGGACGCCCTCATCGCCGGCGAGGCGGACATCGCTCTCACCGAATGGAGCGAGGACCACCCGGCCGTGGAATGGCAGGGCTGGCGCCGAGAGAAGTTGGTGGTGATTGCCGGCCCCGACCATCCGCTCGCGAAGGAGCGCTGCATTCCGCGCCAGGCACTGCTCGACCATCCCATCATCGGCGGCGAGCCCGGCACCGGCACCGGCCGGGCGCTCGCCGGCATGTTCGGGCCCGATGCTGGGCGCCTGCGCGTGGCACGCCAACTCGGCAGCACCGCCGCCGTGAAGGAGGCGGTCAAGGCCGGGCTCGGCCTTTCCGTGGTGTTCGCCTATTCCGTGGCCGAGGAGGTGAAGGCCGGCACGCTCACCATGCTGGAACTGGAGGAGGCCGACATCTTCAAGACCTTGTTCATCGGCCTCGGCCGCGAAAGCCCGCAATCCTCCATGGCCCGGCGCTTCGCCACCTTCTGCCTCGCCTCCGCTTGATCCCACTCCTGCCGCAAGAGACATCCATGGCTCGCAAGACCCTCGTCACCAACTGGGTCCACCCCGAGGTGCTAGATCTGCTTTCCACCCGCGGTGCGGTAGAGGCCAACACCACCCGCGAGCCGTGGCCGCGCGCGGAACTCCTGCGCCGCGCGCGCGACGCCGACGCCATCCTGGCCTTCATGACGGACCACGTGGATGGCGCCTTCCTCGAAGCCTGCCCGGATCTGAAGGTCGTCGCCTGCGCCCTGAAGGGAGCAGACAATTTCGACATGGAGGCGTGCCGGGCGCGCGGCGTCGACGTGACCATCGTGCCCGACCTGCTCACCGCGCCCACCGCAGAACTCGCCGTCGGCCTCATGATCGCCCTCGGCCGCAATCTGCTCGCCGGCGACCGGCTGATCCGCCAGCACCCGTTCGCCGGCTGGCGGCCGGTACTCTACGGCATGGGGCTCGATGGGGCGGAGGTGGGCATCGTGGGCATGGGTGCCGTGGGCCAGGCCATCGCCCACCGCGTGCGGCCATTCCGCTGCCGCATCTCCTATTGCGACGCGCACCCGCTTTCTCCCGCCGCGGAGGATGCGCAGGGGCTCCTGCGGCGCGATCTGGCAGAGTTGCTGGCACGCAGTGACTATCTGGTGTTGGCGCTGCCATTGAACGCGGAGTCGCGCCACCTGATCGATGCGGCGGCGATCGCGGCCATGAAGCCGGGCGCGCTCCTCATCAACCCCGCCCGCGGATCGCTGGTGGACGAGGCGGCGGTCGCCAACGCCCTAGAGGCGAACCATCTCGGCGGGTATGCGGCCGACGTGTTCGAGACGGAGGACTGGGCCCGGCCTGATCGGCCCGCCGGCGTCGAGCCGCGACTGCTCTCTCATGCCCGCACGGTTCTGACCCCCCACATTGGCTCGGCGGTCGACAGCGTGCGGCGGGACATCGCCCTCGCCGCCGCTCGCAACATCCTGCGCCATCTGGACGGATTGCAGCGGGAGCCACCTTCGCACGATCGCTCTGCCGCCTGACACGGCCCGTCGGTGGCCATCAAGCAATACCAGCGCGACAGCAGCCTTCAAAGCATCATCATGACCAATGCGGAAATTGCGATCGCATCTTCAATCACCTCTTCAGCCGGGCCTTGCGCGAGGTGCGCGAAACCTCGAGCCCGTGATGTGCGTCGCCGTTGCGCGGCGTTGCCGCGCGATGACGGGTGGCGCTGCGATATGTGATGTCTCCGCGCCGCCCGCCATCGGTCATACCCTGCCATGCCGATCCTGCGCGGTGATGGGATTCATGCCGTAGCTTCATGCTCGAACGCCTGCTTTCCCTTGTCGGCCCAGAGCGCCAACGCCTTGTCGCGTTCATCGCTTTGGAGCTTGTCGGCCGCCCAGAGCAGGGCGCCGTAGATGATGGCGCGATCATCGCAGGTCAGGTCCACGATCCCGGCTTTGACGACGAGACCGCCGAGTTCGATCAGATGCCGCGTGCGTTGGCGGCGTTCGACCTGCCAGGTTCGCATATCATGCCGCGCTCGTGCTGCCTGATGCCGGTTGCGCACCGTCCGGTTGCGGTTGAGCGCCGCCCGCGTCGCGGTCAGATGCCGATGCAGATCGCCGCGCCCGGCTTTGAAAGAACGCGGCCCCGCGCTTGGCCCACGCCTCCCTCTTTCCGGCGTCCTTGGTTTCGGCCAGCACGATCAGCGCGCCCGCCAGTTCGTCGACGGTGAGCGCGTCGGCTCCGGTCAAGATCACCAGTTCGCCGAGTTGCTGCACCTTGCGCGTTTTAAGTTCCCGCGCCTTGTCCTCCAGCGCCTTCAGTTCAGCGCCATAGTCCCGTGGTTTCCGCATCGTCGTCTCCATAAGCAATGGATGGAGCGATGATAGTTTCGTGTCGGCCGGAATGCTGTAAGGTTGCCGGGACGGCCTGGAACGGCGCGGACCGTCCCGAGAAATTCATTTCTAGGGCGCGCTTATACGTCGTTCCGACGTGCGCTTGGGAGCAGTATCTGGTCGGTCGCCATGGCGATCTACCATTTCTCCGTTCAGGTCATCGGACGCGCGGCGGGCCGCAGCGTGGTGGCTGCCGCCGCCTACCGCTCGGCCTCGCGGTTGCGCGACGACCGGCTGGGCCGCGATCAGGACTTTTCCGCCAAGCGCGGCGTCGTCCATTCCGAGGTCATGCTGCCGGAGAACGCACCGGAGGAATGGAACGACCGCGAAAAGCTTTGGAACGATGTCGAGGCGTTCGAGAAAAGGAAGGACGCCCAGCTTTGCCGCGAGGTGGAGTTCGCCCTTCCGCGTGAGATGACGGAGCGCCAAGGCGTCGAACTGGCCCGCGATTTTGCCCAAGCCGAATTTGTCGATCAGGGCATGATCGCCGATGTGAACGTGCATTGGGATATCGGCGAAGACGGAATGCCGAAACCCCATGCCCATGTCATGCTGACCATGCGCAGCGTGGACGACAACGGGTTCGGCCAGAAGGTGCGGGAGTGGAACCGCACCGAGCTGGTCGAACGTTGGCGCGAACGCTGGGCCGATCACGTCAACGAGCGTCTTGCCGAACTCGACATCGACGCGCGGATCGACCACCGCAGCCTTGAGGCGCAGGGCATCGGTCTTGAGCCGCAGACCAAGATCGGCGCACCGGCGCAGCGCATCGAGGCTACCGGGATCGAGGCCGACCGCGCCGAGGATCACCGGCGCATCGCCCGCGAGAACGGCGCGCGCATCATCCAGAACCCGAACATCGCCCTGGACGCGATCACCCAGCAGCAATCGACCTTTACACGGCGCGACATGGCGATGTTCGCGCACCGGCACAGCGATGGCATCGACCAGTTCAACGAGGTCATGGGCGCGATGCGCGGCGCGCCCGATCTTGTCGAACTCGGCAAGGACGATGTTGGGCAGGACCGCTTCACCAGCCGCGGCATGATCGAGGCCGAACAGCGCCTGCATCGCGCCACCGCGATGATGGCCGAGCGCGAACGCCATGAGGTGAATGACAGGGGCCGAGAAGCCGCGTTGGCGCGCGCGGCGGATCGCGGGCTGACCCTTTCCGGCGAGCAGACCGAGGCGCTGGCGCATGTCACGGACGGGCGCGACCTTGGGATTGTCGTCGGCTATGCCGGGACGGGGAAGAGCGCGATGCTGGGTGTGGCGCGCGAAGCCTGGGAAGCGGCGGGCTATGAGGTTCGCGGCGCGGCGCTCTCCGGCATCGCCGCCGAGAGTCTGGAAGGCGGATCGGGCATCGCCTCGCGCACCATCGCCAGCCTGGAGCATCGCTGGTCGCAGGGCCGCGACATGCTCACCAGCCGCGACGTGCTTGTCATCGACGAGGCCGGGATGGTCGGCACGCGGCAGTTGGAGCGCGTGCTGTCCCATGCCGCCGAGGCCGGCGCGAAGGTGGTGCTGGTCGGCGATCCGGAACAGCTTCAATCCATCGAGGCGGGCGCGGCGTTCCGCTCGATCCACGAACGCCACGGCGGCGCGGAGATCAGCGAGGTTCGCCGCCAGCATGAGGACTGGCAGCGTGAGGCGACCCGCGACCTCGCCAGCGGCCGGACGGGCGAAGCCCTGAACGCCTACCGCGCCCGCGACATGGTGCATGAGGCTGGAACGCGGGAAGAAGCGCGGCGTGACCTGATCGACCGCTGGGACCGTGACCGGCAGGCCAGCCCAGACGCAACCCGTATCATCCTCACCCACACCAATGCTGACGTGCGGGAATTGAACGAGGCGGCCCGCGAACGGGTGCGCGATGCAGGCGAGCTTGGCGCGGATGTGCATATCGCCGCCGAACGCGGCGTGCGGAATTTCGCCACCGGCGACCGCATTATGTTCCTGCAAAACGAGCGCAGCCTTGGCGTGAAGAACGGCACGCTCGGCACCATTGAGCAGGTCAGCGGGCAGAGCATGACCGTCCGCGCCGACGATGGGCGCAATGTCACGTTCGACCTGAAGGGCTACAACAAGATCGACCACGGCTATGCCGCCACGATCCACAAGGCGCAGGGCATGACCGTGGACCGCGCCCATGTGCTGGCGACGCCCGGCATGGACCGCCATGGCAGCTATGTCGCCCTGTCAAGACACCGCGACGGCATGGACCTGCATTACGGCCACGACGACTTCGCCAGCCGGGACCGGCTTATCAACACCCTGTCGCGCGACCGCGCCAAGGACATGGCAGCGGATTACCAGCGGATCGACCCGGCCCAGGATTACGCCGAGCGGCGCGGCATCACCTTCCGCGAGCACGTCGAGCGTGTTGTGGAGATCGCCCGCCGAGTTCCCGAGAAGGTGCGCGGCATCTTCGACGACTTGCGCCTGCCCGCCGCAGACGGACAGGGGCCGGAAAGGAAGGTGGAGGAAGACCCGGAGGCGGCGTTACGCCGGGCGCGTGGGCGGGCGCTCGTCCGTCATGCCCGCGCCGTCGATGCGATCTTCGCGGCGCAGGATCAGGGCGGCGAGGCCAGACCTGATCAGGTCAGGGAATTGCAGGAGGCGCGCCAGCGGTTCGAGGAGGTGCGCCCCCACGGCTCGCATGACGCCGAAGCGGCCTACAAGAAAAACCCGCAGCTTGCGGCGGAGGCGGCGTCAGGTGACGCCCGGCGCGCGATCCACGCCCTGCAACTGGAAACCGAGTTGCGCACCGATCCCGGCCTGCGAGCCGACCGTTTCGTGGAGCGCTGGCAGAAACTCCACCGGGCCAGCGACCAACGCTATGCGGCGGGCGACTATGCAGGTCACAGGGCGGCGCGGGCGGCGATGGGGAACATGGCGCAGAGCCTCGAACGCGACCCGCAGATGGAATCCCTGCTCGCCAACCGCAAACGCGAACTCGGCATCTCATTCGATTCGGGAATGGGCGTCGCCCGTGACCTCACCCTCACGTTCGGGCTTGGCCGGGGCCGGGGTCTCGGGCTGTAAACCGTCCTATTTACCGCCCCCTCTGCGCCACGGCCCTACGACGGCTAAATCCCTATTGCACAACAATAAACCCTTGCCTTTGCCTCTCCTGGCAGTCCCACGAAAAGCCAGCAGGAGGCAGCCCAGCCATGCGCCAGCCAGATCGTATCATCCGCATGAACACCGTCCGCGACCGCACCGGCCTGTCCCGGTCCACCATCTACCGCAAGATCGCCGAGGGTACGTTCCCGCCCCAGATCAAGATCAGCATCAACGGCGCGGGCTGGCGGGAATCCGACATCGACCGTTGGGTCGCCAACCCCGTGGCGTGGCGGCCCGGAAGCGGGCGCGGCCGCGATGGCGTCTGATCGC
Organism: Xanthobacter sp. ZOL 2024; assembly: GCF_052932325.1. Taxonomy (NCBI): domain Bacteria; kingdom Pseudomonadati; phylum Pseudomonadota; class Alphaproteobacteria; order Hyphomicrobiales; family Xanthobacteraceae; genus Xanthobacter; species Xanthobacter sp. ZOL 2024. The sequence continues at coordinate 4,825,179 of NZ_CM128808.1, read as the reverse complement.
GGAGCGCGCTCCCGCGCCCGGCGCGTCAGGCCGCCCACAGCGTCGGAGCAGCTTGAGGCGCTGCTGGGATACCATGTTCCCATGGGCCGACCGCCCAAACACGACCTGTCCATCTGGACCGTCACCGACGATTGGCCGCGCCCCGTTCCGGTCACAGAGGCTGAGATCGAGGTGTTCGAGCAATGGTTCGGCGACCTGTTCGATGAACTATTCTGTTCCGGCGGCTGATGCTTCAGGCGTCGAAATCGACGTTGAAATCTGCCCTCCGACAGACTACTTGTAGTCACAAGTGTCTACATATGTGAGGGCGCAACATGCTGACCATCAACCTCAGAGACGCCAAGGCTGGATTTTCGAGCCTGGTCGATGAAGCCGTCAAAGGAGAAATCGTGACCATCACCCGTCATGGCAAACCCGTTGCGGCCCTGGTCTCGGTTGAGGCGGCGGAGATCGCGCGCAAAGCGCTCGAACGTAAACGGGCGGGCCTTGTCAGTTATCTCAGGACGTTCCCAGGCGGAGAGTTCCCGCGCAACCGCAAACCATCGCGGGATGTCGAGCTTTGAGCGGCTTCCTTCTCGACACCAACGTCGTCTCCATGCTCGCGCCGTCGAAGGCGGAAGCATCCACTGACTTCCTCACCTGGCTGGACCGTATGGACGCCGATGGTCGGCTATTTCTGTCGGTCGTTTCTATCCACGAGATCGAGAAGGGAATCGCGCTCCTCGACCACAAGGGGGCGACGACGAAAGCCGCGAGCCTGCAAGCATGGCTCAGTGGTCTCGTCTCCACATACGATGACAAGATCATTGGCTTCGACGCGCAGGCCGCCGCAATCGGCGGGCGGCTGGAGGCGAAGGCGCTTGCGGCCGGTCACGACCCCGGAATGGCCGATGCCGTGATTGCCGGTATCGCCGCAGCGCATGAACTCGTCATCGTCACCCGAAACACGAAGCATTTCCTTCCGTTCGGCGTCGCCGTGTTGTCGCCTGACGAGGCGGCTGCACAAGGAGGCCCGGCATGACCGCTTCCACAATCCCTCTGCGTGCCGCCCTTTATCTTCGGGTTTCGACGGCGCGGCAGGCCGAGCATGACGTTTCCATCCCCGACCAGAAGCGGCAGGGCGAAGCCTACTGCGCCTCACGCGGCTATCAGCTTGTCGAAACCTATGTGGAGCCAGGCGCATCCGCCACCAACGACCGCCGCCCCGAGTTCCAGCGCATGATCGAGGCGGGGACCAGCAAGCCCGCGCCATTCGATGTCGTCGTAGTCCATTCGTTCAGCCGCTTCTTCCGCGATCACTTCGAACTGGAGTTCTATGTCCGCAAGCTGGCGAAGAACGGCGTCAAGCTGGTTTCGATCACTCAGGAAATGGGGGACGACCCCATGCACGTCATGATGCGCCAGATCATGGCTTTGTTCGATGAATACCAGTCGAAGGAAAACGCCAAGCACGTCATGCGCGCCTTAAAGGAGAACGCCCGGCAAGGCTTCTGGAACGGCGCGCTCCCACCTATCGGCTACCGGGTTGTCGCCGCCGAGCAGCGCGGGGCCAAGGTCAAGAAGAAGCTCGAAATCGATCCGCTGCACGCCGACACGGTACGGCTGATCTATCGGCTTGCGCTGGAAGGTGACGGCACCACCGGCCAGATGGGCGTCAAGAACATCGTCTCCTATCTCAACAGCCGCCGCATCTTCACCCGCGACGGCGGGCGCTGGGGCATCGGTCAGGTTCACCGCATCCTGACCCGTCGCACCTATATGGGCGAGCATGAGTTCAACAAGCGCAGCAAGACCAAGGAACTGAAACCCGTCAGCGAGATCGTCACGGTTCCGGTGCCGCCGATCATCGACCGCGAGACGTTCGACACCGTGCAGGCGCTCTTGAAGGCCCGCAACCCCAAGCTCATCCCTTCCGCCGTTATCAGCGGCCCGACCATGCTCACCGGCCTGATCCACTGCGCCAAGTGCGGCGGCGCCATGACCATCCGCACCGGCAAGGGCGGGCGTTATCGTTACTATGCCTGCTCCATGAAGGCGCGGCAGGGACCGACCGCCTGCGAGGGCATGGCTGTGCCGATGGACAAGCTGGACAATCTTGTCGCCGATCACCTTGAAAGCCAGCTTCTCCAGCCCGAGCGGTTGGAAGCCATCCTCGCCAGTGTTCTCGACCGCAGGCAGGAGCAATCCCAGCGCCGCCGCGAGCACATCGCCGAACTGAACAAGCGTGCTACCGAATCGGAACTGCGCCTGAAACGCCTCTACGATGCCATTGAGGCGGGCGTGGCCGACATCGACGATCCGGCGCTCAAGGACCGCATCGACGGCCTCAAGGCCATCCGCGATCAGGCCAAGGCCGACGCCGAGCGCGCCCAGGCCATGCTCGACAGCTCCGGCTCCAAGGCCGTCACCCCGCAAATGGTCCGCACCTTCGCCAAGACAGCCCGCCAGCGCATCCGCCTCGAAGGCGGCGGCTACCGCCGCGACCACCTGCGCGCGCTAGCCCAGCGTGTCGAGGTCGCGGACGGCGAGGTTCGGATCATGGGATCGAAGACCCAGCTGCTTCAGGCGCTGGTGTCGGGCGGCGGCGTAAGCGCAGTGCCCACTCAGGGACTGAAGTGGCGGAACGCGAGGGATTCGAACTCCGCTTAAAGGAGGGCTATGGCGTAGACATAGTTCTCATCATCGCCCGGCGCGGCGCACCATTTCAACTAATAGCTGTCTTGGTGGCTGGGTGGGGGACGCCCGTTTTTGTCCCCGTGCTGAAAGCTGATTGGCCGCCTTGGCAGGGTCGTGACGCAGCCCCTACCTGCATCCGAATCCCGTCTGCCCCAAAATTCGACAGGGTATGAGACGCGCGGCTTGGCGCCCCTGGCTCCCTCGGCCTCTGGCGTGCCACGAGGTCGGTAGCCCCCTATGCCTCGCTGCGGCGATCCGGCCTTCCTTTCCAAGCACCGGGACAGCTCCCGTCTTTCATCCTGCCGCCGAGCCCTCGCTTTCACTTCCCGTTCGTTGGCAACCGATCTGAACATGCCCTGCGACGGACGCGTCGTGCGATGGTGGCGCTATCTCACCGTTCTGAACCAGGGCACAGCAGCCGCAGCAGGCGCCGTATCTCCGCTTCCAACGGGACTGTGCTTCAGGGTTTATCGAGGCAAACGATCGGGCCGGAGTACCCCTGTTTGCAAAGGCAAAAGATGACCCATCGCGGACCTATGCAAGGTCTGCTTGTGGAGAGGGAGATGCGGATCCGGCGCCGAGTGGTCGAGGAACATGGCGGGGGCGGTGCGTTGGTCGACAGTGGCAGAGCCGCTGCCATAGCCTAAGCGGACGCCAGTCGGCGCCGCCTGTGATGGCGCCGCCGACCGCTTCGTTCAGTGCCGTTGCCCGCAATTATTGGACGGGCACGACCTTCGGCATGAACTCCGCCGCCTTGGCGGGATCCTTGAGCACGCCGAATGCCGCTTCCGTGGGCGCGTAGTTGCGCATCGCCATGTAGAACGGCCCGGCTGGCGTGGGCAGCCAGTTGGACTCCTTGTCCTTGCCCGGGCTCTCCGTCTGAAGATAGATGGTGATCGAACCGTCCGCGTTCTTCTTCAGGTCGTTGTCGCTACCAAGCGTATAGCGATTGATCGGATTGGGAACCGTGTAGTTCGACTTCAGGTCGTACATGGTGACGGACCAGAAGCCTGGCGGAACGACTTGGAAATAGGGAAAGTTGGCCGGCAGCGTCAGGGTGTACTTCTTCTCACCGGTCAGCCCCTGCATCTTGTAGTCATACTGACCCCACAGGTAGAACGCCTCCTCGGCCGTATTGGCCGTGAGCCCGACGACGGCGCTGATGGCGGCAGTGAGGTAATCCGCATGCGGCGGGGTGGTGGCGGCGGCGAGATTATACGGCGTGGCCATCCAGCCATTGGCGTGGGGCCCGATCACATAGACCATCTCGGCCATCATGGGGCCGATCTCCGGCACCACCTTCTTCATTTCTGCGAGAAAGAGCGGGTCGACCTTGGCGGGGTCCCACGCCTTGCCCAGCTCGATACCCAGATACTTGTAGCTCGGGAGCTTCGCCTCGATCATCGTCTTCGGCGGCGGGTTCTCGTTCATCGCGTCGACGAAGATCGTCCAGAACTGGAGCGGATCCTCAAAGGTCAGCCGGCTGCTGGCGACGTTCGGATCGAGTTTCGGGGTCAAGTAATCGTAGGCCTTCGGCGCCGGAGCCCCCTTGCCCTCATATTCCGATAGGCTTTGCACGGTGATCGCGGACAGAACCGCTTGCGCGCCGGGCAGGTCGGCCTGATCCTTCACATGCACACGGGGCTGGAGCTCGACCCAGGCCGTGGGGCTGTCGATGCGCTTCACGCCATCCGGCAGGGTTCCTTTCCAGCCAGGACCGACGATGGCGAATTTTCCGCCCTTGTAGCCGGCGTTCTTGCCCGCGGCATAGGCGAAGGCGTTGTTCCACATGTCGACAATCTCGATCATGTAGTAGCGGCCATGGGAATCCGGCGCGGTGAGGATGACCGGCTCCTGGGACACATCCATGAAGCCGAAGCCGTAGATGACGTTGACGTTGGGCGTCACATAGCCCGACTCTTCGGCCAGCTGGGGCGTGCTGATGTTCGGCATCCGCCACAGCGTGCCGGGTTTGGCCTTGGGGTTGGCTCCGGTCGCAACGGTCTGGCGCAAGTTGTACATGGCGACGATGGGGGCGGCGAAGGTCGCCGCCTCGAGGGCGAGCGCGTGCCCCCATTTGGAAATAGCCGCAGCCTGCTCGAGCGAATATTGCGCCGTCTCATCCGCTCTGGCGTGGCCGCTCTGGCCGATCGCAATGGGGGACAGCGCCAAAGAGAATGTCGCCAACGCCATGGCGCAGGGCGTCACTGAAAACAACTTTCTTATAAGCATCTGCTTTCTTCCTTGCCGCATAAATCATCGCTCGCGTTCTGCAAAGGTCTTTGCCTTTTTAGTAGCTTGCAGCCTTCGCGCGGGGTGGATCGCTGAAGCAGTGTTGGCGCCCCAGGTCGGCCAATGGTTGGGGGGCATGCAGAACCGCGCTTTGCCACCCCGGCGATCGTTGGCGTTTCTCAGGGGCTCGGCCCACGCGGAGGCGCCACGGAGAGGCGCCGCGGACCTGCATTCCGCGAAGGCTTAGAGGGTGCGCCGGGTGCGCACGCCCCCCCTCGGCGGTGGATGGCGCCTCGTCCGAGGGGACATGGAAGAACATTCGGAATCTCAACTCTGTTCGGTCACTCTCGATCGCGCGCCCCTTGAGAGCGGGAGACCAAGCGTTGCCTTGCCCCTCGCCTGACGAATGCTACAAGTTCCCACGTTGCGGCGTAATGGGACCTGGGGCCTACAGTGGGACGACGATGGGGAGCTAAAAGCCGGTGCTTGCTCATCGGCGCAGTCCTGATGGCGTTGCTTGCGGATGCCGCGCAGGTTCTCCATGCAGATACCTCCCCGCGCCGCTTTCTTGTCATCTACGAATATGACACTTCGCTCATCGCGAACATCGAGATCGCCCAGGGAATCGAAGAGAAGCTGTCGGAGGCCTTGCCGACCGAACGCGAAATCTACAGCGTCTATCTCGACACCGCGCGGTTTCCCGGCAACCCGACGTCGCAGCATTTCCTGCGTCTGCTCAAGGACAATTTCGCGGGCATGACCTTCGACGCCGTTCTGGCGATCGGACGGGGCGCCCTTTCCTTTGCGCTGGAACGGCGGGCGGAACTGGCGCCGGGCGCCCCGATCCTGTTCAACGCGATCGCCGGTGAGGGAATCGATGAAGCGGATCTGCCGCCCGATGTTGGCGGCATTCTGCAGAACTACGACATCGCCAGGGCGGTCGAATTCGCGATGGAGCTCCAGCCCGCGGCGCGCCAGGTCGTCGTGATGTCGGGCTCGGCCGGGTTCGATCGCAACATGGAGCAGCGGGCACAAAAGGCGCTCGGCACGACGTTTGCGGGCCTTCCCGTGTCGTATGTCTCGGGCCTGCCGTTGGCTGGGTTCGTTGCAGCGGCGCGCGGATACGGCCGCGACACCATCCTGCTCCTTCTGACCATCCTTCAGGATTCCAGCGGTCAGACCATCATCCCCCGCGACGCAGCAAAGGCCATCGCGGCGACCTCCGGCGCGCCAACCTATGGGTTCTACAGCACCTATCTGCAGGCGGGGATCACGGCCGGGCAAGTGACGAGCTATCGGGACGTCGGCAGGATCCTGGCTTCCGAGGCCCTTTCCTCGACCAAGAATGGGAGCGACAGCAGGTTGCCGATCGTCGATGCGCCGGCCGCCAATATGGTGAACTGGCCCCAGCTCGCCCGCTTCGGCATCGACGAGGATCGCGTCCCGCCCGGGACCACGCGCCTTTTTTACGAGCCGCCCGCATGGCAGCGATACCGACGCGAGATCGCGCTCGCCGCCATGGTGCTGCTGCTGCAGTCGGTCACGATCGGCGCGCTCATCGTTGAGATGCGGCGGCGCAAGCACGCGGCTCAGGAACTGGAGGCAGGACAGCTTGCGCTCGCACGTGCGGCGCGCAGCTCGCAGCTCGGCCAGCTCTCCGGCGCCATAGCCCATGAGCTGAACCAACCGCTGACGGCCATCCTGTCGAACGTCGAGGCGGGCACGCGCCTGCTGCAGGCCGAGCCCCCGAATCTGGCCGAGATCTCCGAGATCCTGTCGGACATCGCCACGGACGACCGCCGCGCCGCCGAAATCATTGTCCAGCTCCGGCGGATGATGAAGGAAGGCAAGGTCAGCTTCTCGCCGATCGACCTCAACGAGGCGGTCTCAGCCACTCTTCGGCTTCTGAGCAGCGAGCTCATCGCGCGGTCCACCACTGTCGAGTTCCGGCGCGGCCCAAGGGGCATCCCCGTCCTCGGCAACATGACGCAGCTCCAGCAGGTGGTGCTCAACCTTCTGATGAATGCCGCCGAGGCCATGAAGGACCTGCCGCCGGCGCAGCGCCGCATCCTTTGTGAGACCCATATTCTCGGCGACGGCAGGCGCGCTCTGACGGTGTCCGACAACGGTCCCGGCGTCTCGGCCGAGGCGGCGGCCGAGGCTTTCAGACCCTTCGTCACCTCTCGGCCAGAGGGGCTAGGGCTAGGGCTGTCGATCGGGCGCTCGATCGCGCGGGCGCATGGCGGCACGCTCGACTTCGCCCTCGGTGCACAGAGCGGGGCCCGCATTGTCCTTGTCCTGCCCGAGCCGCAAGGAGCGCCATGACCACCCAGCCACCGACCATTCACGTCGTCGATGACGATCCGGCGATCCGCAAGGCTCTCTCTCGGCTGCTGGCGGCGGTGGGCTATGGCCGTGTCCTTTACGAGAGCGCGGAGGCCTTTCTCTCGGGTTACGAGCCGGGCGGGTCGGGCTGCATCCTGCTTGATCTCGATTTGCCGGGCATGGATGGCTTCGGCATCCAGGACGCGCTCAGCGCCCAAGGAACGGCTCTGCCCGTCATCTTTCTCACGGGAACCGGCGACATTCCGGCGAGCGTTCGCGCAATAAAGGCCGGCGCGGTCGATTTCCTGGCCAAGCCCGTCGATGCCGCGACCCTGCTCGCAGCCATCGAAGAGGCTTTGGCGATCGACAGCGCCCGTCGCGCTGTTCGTTCAGCCAATGCCGATCTCAGGAGCTGCCTCGACACGCTCACGCCCCGGGAACGCCAGGTGCTCGATTTCGTCGTGCGTGGCTGGCAGAACAAGCAGATCGCGGCCGAGCTCGGCACGGCGGTCAAGACCATCAAAGTTCACCGCGCGCGGATGATGCAGAAGATGGGCTCACCGACGCTGGCCGAACTGGTCCGCGCCATGGTCGAAAGCGACCCCAATACGGCTCATCCGCGCCTCAAGCCGTAGACCCCACGCCGATTCTCATTCGCCCGCGGCGCGCCTAACGTTTCAGGATGACGCAGAATCGGAACGCATTGCGATTGTCGATGACGACACCGGCGCGCTGCTAGGCTGGCATTGACGTTGCCCACCGCAGGGAGCGTCCGCTCTTTGGCTTCGCTCCAAGTTCCGCTTTTGGCGCTGGGGACGGGCTTCAATCTGTTCCCGATTCCCGATCATGGCGTTAGCTTACAATGGGGCTGCTCCTCGCAAGGAGGGCGCCGTGCACATCAATCAAGAAACCCTGTCCCAGCGCGAACCGTGGAATGCCGGCCGAATCGTCGGTGCAAAGCCGCCGCTGAAGCCCAAGCACATTTGGGCGCTGCGCACCCGGCTGCAGATCGGCACTCGCGTGCGCGATCTCGCGATGTTCACGGGCCTGCGCCCGAAGCGGTCTGCAAGCCGCCCGAAAAGAACGGCTCCTAGCGGGCGGAAGAACAAAGTCAGCGTGATGGCGAAGGCGACGTTGTCCACGGACACTGAGAAGGCTTCCGCGACCTCCCGCAGCACGAACACCATCAGGAAGAAATCGAATGCATTCAGGGTCCAGCCCAGATAGGCCGCGACCAAAGCATGGCGGCTCCTGACGGCCGATACGAGAGGATCCGCTGCAGGCGAGATGGGCGCGAAGCTCGTGGTCACGGTACAGCTCCTGGCGGGCACTTGCCGCGTCGAAGGCCGCGCTTCACTGAGAACCGCAATTCCCAGATGATGCGATCGGCCCTTCAGATCGTCGGCGGCCGCGGCCATTTAACGGTCGGCATGCGGTTCATCATCATCAGTTGTAGTGATGTGCCGAGGATAGCGTTTTCATGAACGGCTGAATGAGCGGACGCTGTGAGGAAGGGGTGACCCCCGATACAAAGTCAAATCGGCTCAAATCCGAAATGTATTGATCGCTGAGAATTTTATATATTGTCAGAAAGTGGTCGATGTCGAGCAGTTCGTCGCGGAGCTTGGAGTTGAAGTTCTCGCAAGAGCCGTTCTCCTACGGCGAGCCCGGCTCGATGAAGGCGGTTTGAGCTCCGACTGCCGCGATCCAGTCCCGCACTGCCTTGGCGATGAGCTCCGGGCCATTGTTGGAACGGATATGGCCGGGCACGCCCTTCAGCACGAAGAGGTCCGTCAGGACATCGATGACAGTGGTCGAGTTGAGCTTGCGGTCGATGCGGATGGCCAGGCACTCCCTGGTGAACTCGTCGATCACGTTCAGCATGCGGAGCTTCCGCCCGTTGCGTGTGCGATCTTCATCGCACACGCGCGCCGCCGACGCGCCTTGACCCTCAACCTGGGACACCTGCCTGCTCATCAAGCGGCGGCACGTGGTCGTCTACTGGACGGTGGCGGGGGGACGGACGTTTGGCCTATATACGGCGCTCGTAAAAGGCAAACCTCAACCGAAGAGTGACCCGTGATCCCCTGGTCGCAGCTCGACACCGCGAAAGTGCCCGATGGCGGCCAGCTCCGCCTGATGCAGCGCGGTGCGGAATTCTCGATCATGGCAGGCTCCATCGAGCTGATGAACAGTCGCCTGAGCGGGTCCGAAGAAGCGCTCGCCACCATGGTCTGCGTCAGGCTTCGGGGCCGCCCCAAGCCACATGTGCTCATCGGGGGGCTGGGCATGGGTTTTACCCTTCGCGCGGCGCTCGCCGAACTCGGGCCCGATGCCCGTGTCGTCGTGGCGGAACTGGTGCCGGCGGTGGTCGCGTGGGCACGCGGCCCCATGGCGGAGATCTTCGCAGGTTGCCTGACCGACCCGCGCGTCAGCATCCGCGAGGAGGACGTGGGCGGCCCGATCCGCTCTGGCCGGTCGACGTTCGACGCGATCCTGCTTGATGTCGACAACGGCCCCGAAGGGCTGACACGCGAGGGCAACGACCGACTTTACGATGTTGCCGGCCTCGGCGCGGCCAAGGCGGCGCTGAGGCCCGGCGGCGTGCTGGCCGTCTGGTCATCGAGACCAGACCGGGATTTCACCCAGCGGCTGCGCAAGGCGGGGTTTGGCGTCGAGGAGGCGCGCGTCCGGGCCAATGGAGGGCGCGGGGGCGCGCGCCACATCATCTGGATCGCCACCAATCTGGAGGCTCGCTCTTCCAGCCCCGCCCGGCACAGGCCGGCCTGACGACGGAGAGCATATCCTGGAGACATCCCTTTACCCGCCCGTGAAAGCGTTTCTGGAAGGCCTCGGCTTTGCCGTCAAAGGTGAGGTCGGCGGCTGCGACCTGGTTGCGCTCGCAGGAGACGGAACACCGATCGTGGTCATCGGGGAATTGAAGCTCAGCTTCAATCTGGAACTCGTCCTCCAGGCCGTCGACCGCGCCACCGCCTGCGACGAGGTTTGGCTCGCAGCGCGCACATCCGCACGCGGAAACGGACGGGAAAGCGACGCGCGTTTCCGCAACCTGTGTCGGCGCCTGGGCTTCGGGATGCTCGGGGTCTCGCAAGCGGGCGACGTCACGATCATCGTCAGCCCCACCGCTCCCATGCCGCGCAAGGATCCGCGCCGCAGGTCGCGGCTCGTGGATGAGCACCGGCGCCGGCTGGGCGATCCGGCGATGGGGGGCGGGTCTCGGACCCCCATCATGACCGCATATCGGCAGCAGGCGCTCGCCTGTGCTCTGGCCATGGTGGAGGCCCCCAGCCGCCCATGCGATCTTCGTGCGTTCGCGCCCGACGCCGGAAAAATCCTGCTGGACAATGTCTACGGCTGGTTCACCCGTGTGGATCGCGGCATCTACAGCCTGACGCCCGCGGGGCGCGAGGCACTGATCCGCTGGCAGGCGATTCCCGGTTCCTCGGCTTCCGCCGGCGCGATGGTGCCGACGGGCTCCAACATTGCCGGCGATGGTTGAACCAGCCGACCCCGGTGGGCATCGCGAACTCGGCGACCTCGAAAGATCGCCATGGACCACGTCAAAGTTCGGGGCAACGTCACGGACGTTCCCTCTGTCGCGTCATACCATTGATCGGATGACGGACAATATTCGATGCGGGAAGGCATCATCTGGTTCAGCTCCCGGTGCTATCTGCACATGGCGCTGTGAAGCCGCTCCATCAGATCAACGGCGTCTTGAATGGCATCCGGATGGACCGCGGCCTCCAGCACCTCCTCGACCCGCATCACTTCGGCATTCGCGGCCTCGGCCTTCATATGCCCTTCAGGCGTCAAGCGTGCGAGCTGCCGACGACCGTGACGAACATCCTGCCGCCGCTCCACCAGCCTTGAGTCTTCCAGTTTCGCCAGAACGCCCTGCATCGATTGCGGGGTGATGAATGCCCGTTCGGCAAGGTCGGCATTGGTCTGGTCTGGCCTCGCATTCAGCTCGGCCAGCACCGCATATTGGGCAGGATTGAGACCGAGCGGTTTCAGCGCCTCCTCCATGCGGCGGTGCAGGGCATGCTGCGCCAGCTTCAGCCGGTATCCCAGCAGCGGGGTCATATCCTTGGTCATTGCAATATCAGGAACCTTACATTATATCAGGCGCCTGATTTTATCAGTCCATGTCAAGGAGACAACCATGCCCCGACTGACCGGCCCCGACTTCATCGGCATCCAGACCGAAGACCTTCAAGCAGCCAGAGCCTTCTATGGCGACAGGCTGGGCCTGCCGGTGCTGCAGGAGAACCCAGAAGCGATCGTCTTCGACAGCAAGCCCGCTCCCTTCGCGGTCAGAAAGCCGCTCGTGGATCTGGACGCGGCACAAGGAAGATTGGGCTGGGGCGTGGCCCTGTGGTTCGGCTGCGACGACGCCGATGCGCTGCATGAGGAGTTGAAGGCGGCAGGAATAGCCATCGCCTTCCCACCGAAAGACGGCCCGTTCGGGCGATATTTTGCGTTCCGCGATCCGTTTGGCTACACAATCACGGTTCATACCGCATGACGGCGCGCTACTGGACCGATGTCGCGAGCCGCGAGCATGTCAAAGCTGCCGAGACGGGCGGGTTTTGCCAGTTCTGTCACGACCGGGAAGCGCGGGTCCGGAAGCTGTCGACTGGAGACAGCGTGATTTATTATTCGCCACGCGAACACATAACCCTGCATCGAGACCGATGGTGAAACCCATACGGCCTCCGCACCTCGCCAGGAGGGGGTGATCTCTGATGCTCTCGCTGAGCCCGAGGAGGAGGGCGGCCTCGCGCCGATCTCCGACCGGCTGCTCACGGAGCTGACCACCCATCGCACCCTCGGTCTGCGCCATGCGGCTCGACGAACAGTCTGATATCGCCTTCTTCGCGGCGGTCCAGGCTCTGACGCTGAAGTCCTTCTACATCTATGGCGCCGACAGCTGCCGTGAGCTCAATCTCAAGAGCCTTTCGTTCAATGCCCGGGCGCCGGACCTCAATGACAGCGTTTCGGCCGAGGCCATTCGTGTCCGGCATGCGAGCTGGGCCAAGGCACTCTCAACGGAGCCGGTCGCGTTCTGGGATAGGGGACGAAAAATGACAGCGATCGCCGATCTTCAGATCAGCCGGCGTTAGGTTTTGCGGGCTGGTTTTCGGACTGCAACACACTTCGAGGCGTTCTCCGCCTCGAAGGCTTCCCGCCTTGCCCGAAGCTTTGCGCTCTTCTCTCGGACAGCCTCGAAGTCGCTTCTGTAGCGTTCCATGGCGCGCCCAATGGATTCCTCCAACTGGCGACGACTGTCGGCGCTGGAGAGATGATTTTGATGTGTTGTGATTGGTGTCATACAACACGATAGCATAAATATAGAGTGACTGGGCACATCGTGCATAAATATAAAATAATCATATTAAAAATAAAAAGCTCCGCCGTGTCGAGGCGGAGCCTTCTCAAGCACTCCCCTTCAGGGAGAACTCCACGCCGTCGCCAGTACATCCGTGGCCGACGGCAGAGGAGAGTCACGCGGCCTGGAGATTGCCGGCCGAACTCTTTCCGGACTTATTATCCCGAACGATCTCGAACTGGAGCTTCTGCCCTTCGGCGAGAGACTGCATTCCGGCGCGCTCGACGGCGGAGATGTGCACGAACACATCCGATCCGCCATCGTCAGGCTGAATGAAGCCGAAGCCCTTGGTGGCGTTGAACCATTTCACGGTACCGATATTCATGACGATTTCCTTTCAATCGTGCAAAGGGTATCCGCCTGACAGATCAGGCAGGAAATAGAGCTAGATATTGAAGGAAATTATCGTCATGTGCGCTGAGCGCACAAGAAAATCAGCCGTCAAGATCAGACAAAATCGATATAAAGCGTAATTGTGTTCATGGAAAGGCCGGAATTTTTTTAGTCGAGAGAACCGATCTTTGCTGCGAGACGGCGCAGCTCGGATTCCCGGGCCACCCGCTCGAAAGCCTCGCTCTCCCCCTTGATCCGATAGCTGGGTTCACCCCGGTCGGACGGCAGCTCGCTGACGATCCGAAATCGCCCGGACGGCGAACGGAACCCCGTGACGAACTCGACCCAGCCACCACTCTTGAATTTTGCGCTCATCGTTTTTTCTAGCACGTTTCACTATCCACATGGGCTCAATTCAGGGGGAGGATCCATATTTTTCCTGGCAGCCTCTGGTGACGAGCAAACAGCTTTGGTTGTGTTAGTCTGTTCGCGGCTTCTGTCCGGAAGCTCGAGGAACCATGATGAAAATCATAAGCGTGCTGGCTTGCCTTCTCTGCGGGGGAGCTTCCTCTGCCCTTGCGTATTCCCCGGACATGACGCTGGACTTCACATGGATCGGGTCAGTGCTGTGCACGCCAAGGCCAAGCAGCCCCGAGTTCCAGGTGGAGAACGCGCCGGTTGGAACCGCGCAGTTGCGCTTCGCGCTGACCAGCCCGAGCGGCCGCGAACTGGGGGGCTCCGACGTGCACCTTCCCGCCCGCGGAACCGTTCCGCGCGGCGCCGTCGTATTTCAATCCCCGTGCGTGGGCGGGATGTATACGTGGACCGTCGAGGCCATGGACGCAGACGGCAAGCCCCTGGCGCGCGCGACGCTGACCCGCCCGTTTTATTGAGGCGCTGACGGCCGTCGAGCCGGCGCATCGCCTGCGCCAGCCCACTATCTTGCTTCAGCGGCCTGTCGAAGTCGCCGGCTTTCTCTCCCGGCGTTTGGGGGCTGCAATCGTCCCTTCCCACTGCGCCCTCTTGCGGGCCGCCTTGCGGTGGCGGCGGACAGCCTCCGCGTGCTCTCGCACACGCCGCTCCGACGGCTTCTCATAGGCTTTGCGCTGCTTCATCTCGCGGAAGACGCCCTCGCGCTGCATGCGCTTCTTGAGGACTTTGATCGCCTGCTCGATATTGTTGTCCCTGACGAGAACCTGCAAAAGATATCCGATCTGAAAGTCGTCCCGAGTCCCCGGCCATTGTATGGCCGCTCGCTAGGATAGCCGACCGCGGGCCGGCTGGAGGCATCATAGAGGGGATGAGCCCACAACGCGACGCCCGCCGGCCCCCTTCACGCCGTTTCAGTCGTCACCACCTTGAAGCTCTCAAGCGTCGAGGGCCCAAAAGTCGTCACGATGGCGACGTCGGTGGCGTCGCGTCCCCGCGCCATGAGGATGCGGCCGATGCGTGGCCGATTGTGCCGGGCATCGAACGTATACCAGCGCCCGCCGAGATAGACCTCGAACCAGGCGCTGAAGTCCATGGGTGCTGGATCTTGTGGCACGCCGATGTCGCCGAGATAGCCGGTGCAGTAACGCGCCGGGATGTTCATGCAGCGGCACAGGGTGATGGAGAGATGGGCGAAGTCGCGGCACACGCCCTGCCTGAGCGTATAGGCATCGAACGCCGTCTTCAGCGGGCTCGCATGCGCGTAGTCGAAGGCGATATGGCCATGGACAAAGTCGCAGATCGCCTGCACCAGGGGCCAACCCTTGGGCATGTGGCCGAACATGGACCAAGCGATGCCGGAGAGCCGGTCCGTCTCGCAATAGCGGCTGCCCAGGAGAAACAGCAGCACATCCACCGGCAGGTCGCCGAGCGCGTGTTGAGGCGCATTCGGGGCCACGTCGTCGGGCCGGCCGCTGTCGCGGATGATGAAGTCTGCATGCATGGTGAGACGGCCGGCCGGTGCCTCAACGACATGGCAGAAATTGCCGAAGCTGTCGTGATAGGTGTTCGCCGCGATCGGCGGATCGAACAAGGCGCGATCGAGACTGACGAGGTCGTTGATCCGTGATGGATGCACGCTCAGGGTGAGGATCATGGGCGTGGATTGAGGGTAGGTGTAGGAGATTTCGTAGCCGGCGTGGATGAGCATGTGAAACCTCGAAGGAATGAGCGGGCATCGCCCGCGCCTTCAGCTATGGTGGGTGCGCTGCTTCGAGCCGCGCAATGGGCGTGGCCGGAGCCGCGAGGGTCTCAAAAGGTGGACGGAAAGTTCTCTTTGCTGGCGGCGGACGAGATGCCGCCGGTCTCAATCTTCAATGCCGATGGTCGATCCGCGTTCCTCATCGTTGCGGATCATGCGGGCAATGCCTTTCCCCGCGTGTTGGGTGGCCTTGGCCTTGATGCTACGGACCGGGAGCGCCACATCGCGTGGGATATCGGCATCGCCGGAGTCTGCCGGTCCCTGTCAGACCTACTCGATGCCACGCTTATACAACAGAATTATTCCCGCCTCGCCATCGACTGCAACCGGCCGCCCGGCACGCCCCAATCCATCCCCGATGTCAGCGACGGCACCCGTGTGCTCGGCAACCAGGGCCTCGACACAGCGACGCGGCAAGTGCGGGAGGCAGAGATATTCCAGCCCTATCACGCACATATTGCGGTGGAGCTCGATCGCCGGCGGGCGGAGGGCAGGCCTGTGATCCTCATCGCCATGCACAGTTTCACGCCGGTCTTCGCCGGCTTTGTGCGCCCGTGGGATGTCGGTGTCCTCTATCATCGCGACAACCGGTTCGCGAATGCGTTGCTCGACGTGCTCCGGCAAGAACCCGACCTGACGATCGGCGACAACGAACCCTACGATGTCGGGGACGCGACGGATTGGACGATTCCCGTCCATGGCGAGCGCCGCGGTATTCTCCATGTCGGCGTTGAAGTCCGCCAGGACCTGATCACCCGACCGCAGGATCAGGTTGTCTGGGGGGCACGCCTTGCCGCTTTGCTGCGGGCTAGCCTTCCGCGATGCGCGGCCCTGGCGCTGACTATGCCCGCCTCATAAAGGCATAGCGTCGAGAACCGACGATGCGGGGCATGCTTCACCCGTGCGAAGCAGCGTCGTAGATGCGAGAAAATCGCGCCACGCGGCGCACTTCTTGCTTTAGCAACTATGTCTGACCTTCGAAAGTGCGGGTGCCGATCCCGCCGCCCGGCGCGACAGATGAGCGACACCACCCCCGGCGCGTTCAGTATGTGCGCGAAAGTCTCCTGTGCCACCTCCCGCGAAACCTCGGGGCCGATGCGAAGGCCGGTGAGCGTAACCGAGGAGCCGCCCCCGGCCAGATAGAAATCTGGGTTGCGCGCCAGCACGTATTCCAAGCTCAGCTTGCCGATCGCGCCCGGCACCTTGTCGGCGCCGATATTGTGGCCGCCCGCCGCAGCGATGAAGTCGCTCATGTTGCCAGGGCCGGAGGTGACACCGCAGTCCTTGCCGTCGGGATTGAGATGGAAGAACACGCTCGGTGTGCGACCCGCTCCATCGCGATCTTACCGAGTATGGCCGCCTGCTCGCCGAGGGCGGCGCGGCCATCGAGCCGGCCAAGCTGATCGTGCCGATGCTCGAACGCTTCATCGCCACCGATCGCGGCTTCGCCAAGGCCCGCCGTAACGCGGGCTGACCCAGCAATCCGCCCGATCCCGGTGTGGGGTGCCGCAGGCGCGCAAGCGGACAAGGCCGTGCGCGATGGCAAGGCGGGTGGCGTCTGGCTGTTCTTCTTCGATAATCCATTGTTCTTCTTAGGGATCGAAGAAATCGCGAAGATGCTTCATCCGGAGCAGATGGCGGATATCGACCCGGCACAAACCCTGGCCGAGCTGAACACCCGCTTCCTGGCCTTTCCCCTCGACGGCACGTTTGCGATCGAGGCACCGCGCCCATGAGCCTTTTGGATACCAAAGGCGTTGCGCCGCAGGCGCGGGCCCGCATTCTCGCGGCGCACGATGCGATCCGCTATCGGCGCATCGCCGCCCTCGGCGGGCTTGCCGCGCTGCTTCTTGCGGGCCTGCTTCTTGACCTTCTCACTGGCCCCGCCGGCCTGTCGATGGCCGAGATCGGCGACCACCTTTTGGGCCGGGGGAGCGAGACGCTCCATGTCATCATCTGGCAGGTGCGGCTGAGCGCGCCGGCGCCACCGAGCATGAAGCCTGCCATCATGCCACCGGCCTGCAGTGCATTGGCGGTGGCGAGCCGGGCTCCGGTAAGGCTTTCGGCGGCAAGGCCGTCGCTGGCGGTGTCCTGGGTCGCCGCCGCCACCGAGCCGACCAGGAATGAGGCGAGCAGCAGGCCCACATTCTGCGCGGTGGGCGGCAGGAAGGCGCACACGGCGAGCGCGGCAACCAGCACCGTTTGCATGGGCAGGATCCAGCTGCGCCGGCGGCCGAGGCGATGGGAGAAGCGGTTGTCCACCAGCGGTGCCCAAAGGAACTTGAAGATCCAGGGCAGGGCGGCCAATGGCAGGAAGGCGATGGCCTCCAGCGGCACGTCCCGTTGCCGCAGCAGCACCGGCAGCGCCTCGAACAGGAAGCCAATGGGAATGCCCTGGGTGAGATAAAGCGCTCCGATGAGCCCGAGCCCGGGTCCGGGAGCGCCTGCGGAGGCTCGCCATCCGCACCTCATCGACCTGTGGCAAAGCGAGGGGCGAAACGCCGGTTTCGATCGCACCGATATCCATGGCGCTCACCACTGAGCCTTCAGGGTGACGCCGGCCGTGCGACCATCGACGAAGTCATCATTGTGCGTGTCCAGATAGCCATAATTGGCCGACATGAGCTGCTGCCGGTTCCGTGGACACGATCCTAATGGTGCTGGGCTCGAGCCGGGGAGCGCGGCCATACTCGCCCATCATGGGGTGGCGGTTGAGCCGGGGAGGGTGAAGAGGCTGGTTGGCCCGGGAAGCGCCCTGTCTACCGTGGAGCTTGAGGACGCCCGTGAGAGGCCGATCTCGGCCTTCTATTTGGCACCGCAATCTTCGTTGGCCAGTCCGATCGGCACCCGGGCCTCAATGGACAGCAAGGGATGGTGCATCGACAACGTCTTTATCGAGCGCCTGTGGCGCTCACTGAAATACGAACGTGTCTATCTCCAGGCCTGGGAGATAGGATCGCAGGCCGAAGTTGCAATCGGCCATCTCAGGCCGCACATGGGGGTAGCTGCTCGCTGCGATCTATTGAAGCAGAATTGAAGCTGATCGGAAGGTCAAGGATGTATATTAAACTGCACAAAAAACTGTTCTGCAATCATATGTCAGTTTATAATTTATTGTTTCCATATTTAAATATGGCAATTTAAATGCAACAAATAAAACTATGTGTGAATAAAATCTTGTTTGCATTCAGCGCTTAGATTCTAGGTGCCGGGATTGAAGGCCAAAGGCGTCACCATGGTAGATTTGGCGTAGGCTTTCTCCAAGGCCGTTTTCTTCAGTCTGTAAGCCGTACAGCAGGCCGATCTCGCGCTGTAGGTCGAAATCGAATAGGCGGACAAATCGCACGGCTTCGCTTTGAAAGCTCTCAGGCATCATGCCGACCCCCATTCCTGAGCGAACCAGCGACAGCATGCGTTCGTCGCTGTCCGTCTTCAGGGCGAAATGCGGGCGCACCCCCTTCTGAGTGAAGAAGCGGCTGATTTCCGCCATCGCCTCACAATGCCGCCGGACCACCATGCGATCACCGGCGAGTTGCTCGGCATGAATGCAATCGGCTTCTGCCAAGCGATGATCGAGTGGCAACACCAACAAGTAACGCTCAGTGACCAAGGGCGCGCAGCGAAAGCGTGCATGATGCGGACGTAGCACCGTCAAAGCGACATCGAGACGCCCACGATCCAGTCGGTCAATAAGATCACGCTCGCTGCCGTCGAATATCTCTAATGTTTCAGTGCTTTGCCGCCGTGCGTGAAGCAGGACGAGTCTTTCGACAATTGCGGTTGGGACTGTTGAGAGAATGCCCAATCGTAGCACCCGTGGTTCGGAAGTGCCCTTCAACTCTTGCACGGCCAAATCGAATTCGGCCGCGATGCGCCGTGCCCTGATCAAGAAGCGGCTGCCGGAGGGTGTCAGCGTCACGGATCGCTTATTGCGCTCGAAAAGCCGATTGCCAAGCTTCTCCTCCAGCTTTGCGATCCCGGCCGACAAAGTGGGTTGGGTTACCCCAACGCGGTTGGCGGCACGGGTGAAATTCCCCAGTTCCGCGACCGCGAGGAAGTAGCGCAGCTGATACTGATCAATCATAGGCGCTGTCTATCATAAGGGCGTTGATCTTTCAATTTCTCATGGAAAGGCGGCTTGGCTAGTGTCGATCCATTCCTCCTTTATCTGACTAGGACGCTGACATGAACGCTTCGAAAGACGGGCCAGCCATTCTCGTTGAACGCGAAGGTCCGGTCATGCGCGTCACTCTCAATCGCCCGTCAGCCGGCAACGCCATCACCCGCTCCATGGCTCACGAACTGATGCAAGCGGTGACGGCGGCGGAGGCGGATCCTGCCGTTCGCTGTGTGCTGGTCACGGGCCAGGGCAAATACTTTTGCGTGGGTGGCGATCTTGGCGAATTTCCCGGGTCGGGCCCGGATCTGCGGATCTATTTGAGGGAGTTAACCACCTATCTGCACGCCGCGCTCTCGATGCTGCTTAAGATGGAAAAGCCCTTGGTCACAGCGATCAATGGACCTGTAGCAGGCGGGGGGCTCGGCTTAGCGCTCCTCGGTGACGTCGTGATCGCCGCGCAATCGTCCCACTTCACGACTGCATATAGGACGATTGGAGTTACCCCCGATGGAGGATCTACGTGGATCCTTCCGAGGCTGGTCGGACTTCGCAGGGCACAGGACATGCTGATATCCAACAAGCGCATCACGGCCAACGAAGCGGTTGATATCGGGCTTGTATCCCGAACCGTCGAAGACGGAGCGCTTTCTACGGCGGCGACGGAAGTGGCGCAGGAACTCGCTCACTTCAATACCTTCGCTTTGAGTGGGACGCGCAAATTGCTTCTCTCGAGCTATGGGAACTCACCCGAGGCACAAATGGAACTTGAATCGAACATGATTGCGATTTCCGCAGATTCTGCTGGCGGGCAAGAAGGCATTCAGGCGTTCTTGGGAAAGCGCAAACCAAAGTTCCATTAGGCGCGATATCTGCGGTGTTGGGGGAGCCCACGGGCCTGTCGGAGAAACCGACGCACGAGCTTCACTTTCGCACAAGCGCGCGTGTTTTCAACCGAGGCCGGCCTTAGCTCGTTGTGGTGAAGAAAGCCAAGGGTACAGGATCTAACGAGCGTGTGATCGCTTTTAAAATCAATATTGGGCCGCCGGCCGCAGTGGAGGATGCGATGCTTCAGAACTCGCTGAAAGAGTTCAATTTCGACCTCGGTGAGACCGCCGATGCGATCCGCGACACCGTCCATGCCTTCGCGCAGGAGAAGATTGCCCCCCGCGCCGAGGAGATCGACAGGACGAACCAGTTTCCTCGGGACCTGTGGCCGGAAATGGGCGCACTCGGCCTGCACGGAATTACCGTAGAAGAGGAGTATGGCGGCGCCGGCCTCGGCTATCTCGAGCATTGCGTTGCAGTCGAGGAGGTTTCGCGCGCTTCGGCCTCTGTCGGGCTCTCCTACGGAGCCCATTCTAACCTCTGCATCAATCAGATCCGCCGCAACGGCACGGAAGAGCAGAAGCGGAGATACTTGCCGAGGCTGATCTCGGGCGAGCATGTCGGCGCGCTCGCCATGTCGGAGCCAGGCTCCGGCTCTGATGTCGTCTCGATGAGGACAGCGGCGCTGAAAAAGGGCGACCGTTATGTCCTCACCGGTAACAAGATGTGGATCACCAATGGCCCTGTCGCTGAGACGCTGGTGGTTTACGCCAAGACCGATCCCCACGCAGGCCAGCACGGCATCACCGCCTTCCTGATCGAGAAGGGCATGAAGGGCTTCTCGACCCACCAGAAGCTCGATAAGCTGGGCATGCGCGGCTCCGACACCTGCGAACTCGTCTTTGAGGAGTGCGAGGTGCCGGAGGAGAATGTGCTTGGTTCGGTCGGGCGTGGCGTCAAGGTGCTGATGAGCGGGCTCGACTATGAGCGTGTCGTGCTCTCGGCCGGTCCGCTCGGCATCATGCAAGCTGCGATGGACATCGTGCTGCCTTATATTCACGAGCGCAAGCAGTTCGGTCAGCCGATCGGCGAGTTCCAACTCGTCCAAGGCAAGATCGCCGACATGTATGTCACGATGAATTCCTGCAAGGCCTATGTCTACGCTGTCGCCAAGGCCTGCGACCGCGGAGAGACCACTCGCGAGGATGCCGCCGGTGCGATCTTGATCGCGGCCGAGAAGGCGACGCAGCTCGCGCTCGACGCCATTCAGCTCCTGGGGGGCAATGGCTACATCAACGACTATCCCACTGGCCGCCTGCTGCGCGACGCCAAGCTCTACGAGATCGGTGCTGGAACGAGCCAGATCAGGCGGATGTTGATCGGCCGAGAACTGTTCAAGAAAGCATCGTGAACACGGGCGGGCAGGGCGTCATGAGGCAGCACTTTGCGATCGGGCACGGGAACCGTGCCGGACCGAGCGGCTGCTTCAGCCTTCGGCAAAAAGGCGGCTTACCTTCTTGCGGTGGCAATAGGCTCATCCTACGTGACCGTGCTGTTCCCGTTCGGCCCAGCCCCGTATGCGGGGATGGTCATGTTGGCTCCCGACAACGCATGGCACGTCCCCTACATCGGAGACGAGGATCGACGCAGCATTCTCCGCGACTATTGGGGCTGCCTCCGCAACTTGGACCAACGGCCCCGGTTGGTCGTGCCCTCGCTGGATGCGTTCGATCCGCAGATGCGACTGCTTCAGCCGTGTCCCGCTTCTGCCGAGGCGGTGCGTTCTGCGTCGCCCCGGTAGAGTTGGAGGTGCACCGTCACTCCGCCAGTATCGTTGGCCGAATAGATCAGCCGCTTAGCGTCTCGTCCTCCGGTGCCCAGGGGAGTTCCAAAATTGCCGGCCAGGCGGCGGCCGAGCGCTTGGAGAAGATCTCGATGTGCCGCAGACAGGCCAGGCCGAATTCCGCAGGCGTCAGCGCGCGATAGGCGACGCGACCTTGCGGGAATGCATCAGCATAGCGCCGGACGGCAGCCGGCGGGACGACCACGTCGTCCTCCATCGTCAGCATCCGCAAGGCCGGACCATTCATATGGAAGTCCGGCTCAGGCAGGCTTAGGCCGATATCGCCGTGAAAGAAGTCCCGCCGCGTGCACCACCTGCGCCATTGCCAATAGACCCCGGCGGGAAGGTCTTCCCCGAGGAGTAGCCGCTTGCCTGGCAGATAGCCCGCGAGCGACGTCCCGATGGGTCCCAGGGCGTACCAGAAGGCGAGGGCGAGAGGGCGGTAGCTCCAGGGGTGGTCGCTGACGTGGCCGAACCCCGCACCGACCGTGGTGATCCGCTCGACCCGGATATCATGCCTGCGGAATGGGAAGGCCAGTCCGCCAAGGGAATGACCCAGCACCCACAAGGGCCCTTGCGGGGCGATATCCACCAACGCGCGCTCGGCCGCCCCCTGGTCGCGGATCGCCCAATCCGCGAATGTGGCATCGCTCTCCCGCATCGGCCGCTGCTGGGAGGCCCCGAAGTCGCGGTAGTCATAGGTGAGGACGCCGACCCCGTGCTCCGCGGCCCAGCTCGCGAAGGCCGCGTAATAGCGTTGCGGTACGCCGGTGGCACCATGGAGCACCATGTTCGCCCGCAACGGTCCCGTTGGGGGGAAGTAACAGGCCGCAAGCCCTGCACCCTCCGCCTCGATGGTCATGCGCCGTTGTTCCGCGCCCTGAGCCTGCTCCATGCCCTACTCCATTAGACCGTATGGTCCAATGGAGTTATAGACCATATGGTCTAGACAATATAGAGGTTCGATATGTCGGAAAACTCCAATCGGGATCTCCTTTTGCGCACCGCGTCCGGCCTCTTCCGGCGGAAGGGCTATGACGGTGTCGGACTGAACGAAATCCTTGCCGCCTCTGGGCTGCCGAAGGGGTCGCTGTACTACCATTTCCCCGGAGGCAAGCGTGAATTGGCGGAGGCGGCGACCGCCTGGGCTGGGCAGGCTGTCGAGACTTTGGTGGAGCGGATCTTTGCGGCTGCCACCGATTTCCCGAGTGGCGCGGCGGCGATCCCGCGCGCAATTGCCGATACGGTGAAGCAGAAGGGGCAAGTCCTGGCCTGCCCCGTCGCCAGCATCCTACAGGCCGGGACACAGGACGAGCGACTACGTCTCGCGGCTCGGCAGGTCATATCGAGCTGGACCGTCTGTGTCGCCAAGCACGCCGGTCGCCTCGGACACCCCTCTCCCCAGAGCGCGGCTGAATCCCTCATCATCCAGCTTGAAGGCGCGTGGCTGCTGGCTCTCGCCGAGCAGAATGGCGGCCCCCTCGAACGTCTGGCGGACCGGTTGTCCGAGCGCGCGATGGTCTGATCATCGCAACCGCACGAAACTGTCGTTGACCGCTAACTGAAACGCCGGGAAAACTTGCGTCAGCTTCACACCGCCGGTCCGCTGGTATCGAGATTTGCTTCCCAGAATGGTGGGTCGCGCAGTCGAGAGGCAATCCAAGAGATAAGAGTCTCGGCAATCGGTCGCGGCTCGCGTCGACGTGAGTGCAGTGCCCAAAGATCGACGGGTGCAATAGAAAAATCGAGCTTCAGCGCGATTATCCGACCCGCCGCGATATCGTCGGCGACGAAGAAGCTCGGCAGGTTGCCGATGCCTATTCCTGCCAAAACGGCATCGCGCACGGCCTCGCCGTTGTTTGCGAGCAGGACGGTGCGAGGAGGTTTCGCATTGACCAACTTGCCACTGTCAGACTGAAATCGCCAATCCTGCGTGCTCTGCAACAGACTGTATGCGATGCCTCGATGATGTCCAAGTTCTCCGACTGTTCGAGGCCGGCCGTGGTTCTCAATATAGCTGGGGCTGGCACATATAAGGCGGCGGATCGCACATAGTCGTCGCCCGACAAGATCGCTATCACGCATCTGACCAATACGCAGCGCCACATCATAGTTCTCTGCGGCGATATCGACGAAGCGGTCATCATAGGTGATCTCAGCTTCGACATTTGGATGCTCGGCCAAATAGTCGGTAATGATCGCACCAAGATAGCGCACGCCCAGTCCCGCCGAAGTGGTGATCTTGATGCGTCCGCCGAGCTCCTCGGGGTTGATGGTTACGACTTGGAAGAGATCATCAAGGGACCCGAGCAGCGGCCGTGCACCCTCTGCCAATACACGTCCACGCTCCGTCAACGAAAGCCGTTGGCCGCGATTGAAAAGCGTCACTCCGAGCGCCTTCTCCAGCGCGGTTACCCGTTCGCTGAAAACGGACTTGGCGACGCCGCTCCTGCGCGCGGCCGCCGAGATTCCGCCCGCCTCGACCACGGCGAGGAAGGCGCGGAGAGTGACCAGATCGACGCTCGTGGCGCGTTGAGGCGAGATCATATGCCAGATCTATCGTTCGAAATAGCCGAACACAAGGTTCGCCATCTCCCATCTTTGAGAAAGGGGGCGGGACGGGCCATTGTGGCTCGAACAAGGATCGGCAATGGAAATCGGACTTTACACTTTTGGGGACCTCACGCCGCACCCGGTAACGAAGCAGCCTCCGTCCGGTGCGCAAAGGGTTGCCGAAATCATCGCAGCAGCGCGGCTTGCCGACGAAGCGGGCCTGGATGTGTTCGGCATTGGAGAACATCATCGGCTCGATTATGCGGTGTCGACACCGGCTGTGGTGCTGTCAGCCATCGCCGCACAGACGAAATCCATTCGCTTGACGAGTGCCGTGACCGTTCTTGCTGCCGCCGATCCCGTGCGGGTATTCGAAGATTTCGCGACGCTCGACCTCGTGTCGGAAGGCCGCGCCGAGATTATGGCGGGACGCGGCGCCTTCGTGGAGCCATTCCCCTTATTCGGCTACGATCTCGATCATTATGAGGAAGTCTTCGTCGAAAACTATGCGCTCTTGCGAAAGCTCGGAGCTTCGGAGCGCGTCTCGTGGCGCGGCAGATTCCGGTTAGAACTGCGTGATGCCGCTGTCGCGCCGCGCCCCCAACAGAAGGACATTCCTGTCTGGATCGCCGTCGGCGGAAGTCCCCAGAGCGCCGTACGCACCGCCGCTCTCGGCGCGCCGATGGTCCTCGCCGCGCTCGGCGGCCCGATCGCCGCGCGGCAGGGCATTGTCGATCTCTACCGTCGGTCAGCGCCAGAAGATGCCGTTGGTCTAAGAGTTGCGCTCGCCAGCCACACCCATATCGGGGCCACTTCGCAGGCGGCACGGGACACCTTCCACGCCCACTACTCGCATTATTGGCACCATGCATCGGGCGGGCGCATGCCTCTTATGTCGCGCGCGCAGTTTGATCAGGCGGCCGCGCCAGGCTTGGCGCTCATGGTCGGGTCGCCGCAGGAGCTCATTGACCGGCTGCTGCTGGCGCATGAATTGTTAGGCATCGATCGCTTCCTGGCGCAGATCGACGTCGGCGCGCTGCCCTACACCGAAGTTGCCGCCGTGATCGAGCGTCTTGCGACGCAGGTTGCTCCGGTTGTGCGCAAGGCGACTCGAACGCCATCAACCTCTGATGATCCCTTGCCTATGACAGCCCCATGATGGAGGGCGTTGCGTCATACGCTGAACCATCGAAAACAACCACTTTTAAACACGGAGCATCATCGATGATCAAAATCGCCATCGTTTTCCACTCTGGCTACGGTCACACTCGGCGCGTTGCCGAGCACGTCCGGCAGGGCGCGGCGAGCACGGGAGCTGAGGTCGAGCTGATCGCGATCGATGCCGAGGGCAATGTGCCAGAGGGGACCTGGGAGGGGCTCAAGGCCGCTGACGCCATCATCTTCGGGGCGCCGACCTATATGGGCGGGCCGTCTTGGCAATTCAAGAAATTCGCTGATGCGTCCAGTAAGCCTTGGTATGGGATGGAGTGGAAAAACAAGATCGCCGCCGGCTTTACCAATTCGGCAACGTTGAACGGCGACAAAGAATCAACGCTGATGTACCTGTCGACGCTGGCAGCCCAGCACAAGATGCTTTGGACGGGCAGCGGCATGCACCCATCAAACAGCAAGGCGTCGACCCGTGATGACCTGAATAATCTCGGCGGCTATCGCGGCCTGCTGGTGGTTTCGCCGTCGGACGCGGCGGTCGATGAAATGATCCCGGGAGATCTGAAGACGGCTGAAGCCTTCGGCGCAAACGTGGCCGAGGTGGCGCGAGAGGTTAAGGGCTAAGAGCGTGCCGTCTGAGTGCTTAAGAACGCGAACTATCTCTCATGTGCCGATCAAGGGATGACCGCTCAAATGCATCAGACAGTGTTGCAGAAATCACTTCTTCTCGCCATGCGGCTTCTTGTCGGATGGCTCTTTCTCCGAGCGGGGCTGCGTCAACTTTTCAGTGGTGAATGGACGGCTGCAAATCTTCTAGGGGGAGCCCAAAATCTGAAATTCGTTTTCGATTTCATGATGCAGCCGCCCCTCCTGAATATCATCGATACCATCGTGCCGCTGGTGCATCTCGTGCTTGCCCTGTCGTTCATTCTAGGGATCTTCGTGAGCTTGGCGGGGACGGTCGGGGCGACCCTTATGATGCTCTATTTCCTTCCTGTGGT
The DNA here is from genome assembly GCF_052932325.1 of Xanthobacter sp. ZOL 2024. Lineage (NCBI taxonomy): Bacteria > Pseudomonadati > Pseudomonadota > Alphaproteobacteria > Hyphomicrobiales > Xanthobacteraceae > Xanthobacter > Xanthobacter sp. ZOL 2024. Next base: position 4,798,497 of record NZ_CM128808.1, on the reverse strand, counting down.
GCAATTTTCATGGAGTCCACCACCGGCGATTACGAATGAGCACATCGTCTACGCACTTATCATGCTTTATCTTGCTTCCGTTGACGCGGGTCGCGTTTGGGGGTTGCAGACAGTGATCGACAAATTAAGGAGCCGACGCTGATATACGCGTCGGCGCTGGCGGCTCGCGCCGGATGCTGAGGGCCGGAAGCAGCCCGCATTCGTCAGCAACACGGCATCGATCGGCGCCGATCAATCCGGCTTGGCCGTGCCTGCTGGGGTCCGCCCTTTGCGCAGTATCTTTTCTTTGCGCGGCCGGGGATTGCGTTCGTCCTCAACGATTGCGGGGGCTGCTGCCACAAGCTCCGTCAGATACCCGACCTCAGCGGCAAGCCTGCGTTCGGTATGGCGCAGCGCCCATTCCTCGGCCACGCCGACGTAGGGGAGCGCGCCCTCGATCATGGCGCGACGCTCGTCCAGAAGCCTCTGCGTGCGCGCGAGCCGATCGGTCAGGAGGCCGGTAAAGGCGGCCGCGTCGGCCGGCTTGGCTTTGGTCAAAGCAAGGTCGAATGGGTCGTATCTGAACCAGATCTCCGTCAGGCCGCCATCACGCAGTTCCGCCAAAGCCTGGCGACCCGTTTCCGTAATCTCGTAGAGCTGCCGTGTGGGGCGGTTGCCATCCTTCTCCTGTCCGGCTTCGCGCAGCAACCCTTCGGCCGCCAGCCGTTTCATCGCGCCATAGACCGCGCCGACCGGAATGTCGGTCCAGAACGGCACCCGCTTCTTCTCCGCTTCAAGTCGCAGCCTGTGGCCGTGCATAGCTCCCAGTTCGGCGAAGGAGGACAGGATGAAGAGCCGGATCGAAGACATATTGCTTAAATGCTCCCGTGAGAGTAGATACATGAGAGTATATCATGCGGGCTGACGCGCCGCAAACGTGAGCACCCGCCCCAGCCCCGTCCGAAAGGTCGCCATGAAATCCATCCGCATCCATGCCTTCAATGGGCCAGCGGCCATTGAGGAAGTTCCCGTCCCGGCATTCGCCGCGGACCAGATGTTGGTTCGCATCCAGGCTTCCGCGCTCAATCCGCTTGACATCGGCCTGCTGACAGGCTGGGCGGCGCAGTTCTTCCCGATCACCTTTCCTTATGTGCTCGGTAGCGACTTCGCCGGTGTCATCGAGCGGGTCGGCGCATCCGTCGAGGGCTTCAAGCCAGGGGACGCGGTGATCGTATGGGCCGACCCGCTGACGGGTGGCGGCTTGTCTGAATATGCCGCCGTGCCGGCCTCCCATTGCGTGCCGCTGCCCTCGGCGCTGACACCAGTCGAAGGGGCCGCCATACCCACCGCTGGCAGCACGGCCTGGCACGGTCTGTTCTCGGTCGGTCATTTGAAGGCTGGCGAGACGGTGCTGATCCACGGGGCCGCCGGAGGGGTCGGCATGTTCGCGGTGCAGTTCGCCAAAAAGGCGGGCGCGCGAGTCCTGGCCACGGCGTCTGGCGATGGCGTCGATCTGGCGCGGTCGCTGGGTGCCGATGAGGTCGTGGACTACAAGCAGCAGGATTTCGCGCAGGTCTTCAGCGGTGTTGATCTTGTCTTCGATCTTGTCGGCGGCGAGACGCAAGCGCGCAGCTATTCGGTCATCAAGCAAGGCGGGCGCCTCGTGACGCCGGTCAGCCCTCCGGATGAGGCCACGGCCAAGGCGCATGGCGTGTCAGCGACCATGATGTACGTCAAACCCTATGCATCGCAGCTCGGCGACGTTGTTCACGCCGTTGTTCAGGACGGCCTCAAGGTGGTGTTCGACACGTCTGTCCCCTTCGCGGCCTTCGGCGAGGCAATCGAACGTCAGAAATCCCGCCACGCGCGCGGCAAGATCGTCATCACCCAGGTCTGAACAACAGCCCGAAAGGAATAGTAACATGACAGATATAGCGAAAGCGGGCGTCTATAAGATGGGCGACCGCGCCGTGAAGCGGATGGGCTATGGGGCCATGCAACTTGCCGGTCCTCATGTCTTCGGTCCGCCGAAAGAGCATGATGCGGCCATTGCAGTCTTGCGCGCGGCTGTTGAAGCTGGTGTCGATCACATCGACACCAGCGACTTCTACGGCCCGCACATCACCAATCAGCTGATCCGCGAGGCGCTGCATCCTTATTCGGACAAGCTCACCATCGTAACCAAGGTTGGCGCAAAACGCGGCGATGACGGATCATGGATGCCGGCGCAGGCCCCCGACGAGCTGAGGGGGGCTGTCCATGACAATCTGCGGAACCTTGGCCTGGACGTTCTGGATGTGGTGAATTTCCGGGTCATGGGGGAAGTGATGGCCCCCTCGGAGGGCTCGATCGAAGAGCGTTTCACGGCTCTCGCCGAATTGCGCGAGCAGGGCCTGATCCGCCACCTCGGCCTGAGCAATGCCACGGCGGTGCAGGTGGGCGAGGCGCAGAAGATCGCCCCCGTGGTCTGCGTGCAGAACGAATACAACATCGTCAACCGCGCCGATGACACCCTGATTGACCTGCTGGCCGAACAGGGGATCGCCTACGTGCCGTTCTTCCCGCTCGGCGGGTTCTCTCCGATCCAGTCGGATGCCCTGGCGGCGATCGCGGCACGGGTCGGCGCGACCTCGCGCCAGATCGCCCTCACCTGGCTGTTGGCGCGCGCGCCGAATGTGCTCCTGATCCCCGGTACGTCCAGCGTCAAGCATCTCCACGAGAACCTTGCCGCGGCCGAGCTGGAACTCTCCGCCGACACGCTTGCCGAGTTGGACGCCATCGCGTGAGCTTGATCAACACGATACCGGCGGACCAACGCTCGTCGGTATCGACCGGGGTTCCGGCCATCTGCGCGGGAGGAACTGAAAACCCATGCGGGAGCCGTCGAATGGATAATCTCGCCCACTCCCTGATCGGTGCAACGCTTGCACAGACCGACCTCAAGCGGCTGACCGGGTTGGGGACCGCGACCCTCGTTATCGGCGCCAATCTCCCCGACCTCGATGCGTTCGGGTTGCTCGTCGGCGAGAACCTTGCATGGCGGCGCGGTTTGACGCACGGTCCGCTCGGCCTGCTTTTCCTGCCCTTACTGCTCGCCCTTGGGGTGGTGGCGTTCGACAGATGGCAGGCCCGACGAGGAACGCGCCCGAAAAACCGGCTCCCGGTCAGATGGGGCGGAGTGCTGTTTCTGGCCTATCTCGGCGCGCTCTCCCATCCGCTGCTGGACTGGTTGAACGTCTACGGCGTCCGGCTGCTGATGCCGTTTTCGGAGCGCTGGTTCTACGGTGACATATTGTTCATCGTCGACCCGTGGCTCTGGATCCTGCTCTCCGCCGGAATTTTGCTGACCGTGCGGCGCGAGAAGCGTGGCTCAGACAGGCCGGGCCTGCCGGCCGTCGTCGTGCTCGTCGCGGTTGCCGCCTATTGCGGGGCGATGGCCGTGGCAGGCCGCGGGGCAGAAGCTCACGTTGCTCGAGTTCTTGCCGCCGCAGGCGAAGGCACTGCGCGGCGCATCCTTGCAAGCCCTACCGCCGCAAATCCATTCGTCTGGGACATCCTCATCGAAAAGGAGGGGGGCTATGCGTTCGGCGAACTCCTCTGGTCGCCTTGGCCCCGTCTGACGCTCTGGCCGGATATGGTGCCCACCAATATGGGCCACCCGCTCGTGGTTGCCGCCGCCAGGCAGGACAAGCGGATTGCCGATTTCCTCTGTTGGTCGCGCTTTCCATTTGCTGCAATCAACAAAATGGAGGGAAGAGCCGATGTTTTTGTCGGAGACGCGCGATATTCCCGAATGCCACAACTTGGGCCGTTTGGGGTTCGTGCCAATATTCCGATACAAAAGTGAGCGGTAAATCTGCCTCCATGCGCCGAGGCCGGCACGACGATCGACGCATGCGGTCAAGGCTGCGCCCCGGTGGCCCTAGAGTAACGTGAGGCCCGGTACGTTTTCATTTGTTGTATCCCTGCTCGTTCAACCTGCGCGTCTCGATGGCAACGGAGAGCGTTTTCACGGAGCGGTCGGCCGATTGACGTATTCGCGCTCGCGCGAAGTGCACCTTTTGCCAACCAGCCAGCCCGGCTTAAGAAGGCGGTTCTGGCCGGCTTCGACATGGTGCTGCGGTGGATGGCGGCGTAGCGCTAGGAAGAAGCCGACCAATCCCGACATCAGAGTGAATTCGTGCGGCCGACGACCGAACTCCGCCATCTTCGGGGGGCGTGCAAGCCTCTGCGACTTGAAGAGGCCGCGTTCGAGGCCATGTGCGAACGCTGGCCGACGGCCGAACGGCGCGAGGGCCTGCGCGCGGTCGCGACGGCATCGATCGGTGCCCTGCGGCTCGCCATCGATCGGTTTGCCGAAGAGGAAGGTCGCACGCCGCTCGTCGAACTCGTCCGCGCGGCACTCGCGGATCTCAGGGTGGAACTGTCACATGTTTGATCTGGGCGAATAGCCAGCCGGTTACCGCATCCGCTCTTGGCCCACGCCCGCGAACTGATGTCTGCGCCTAACTGACGGCAATGACCTGTGTCCACAACGGCACGCACACCCGAGGAGTAGATCATGGCAACTGACAACCAGAGCAGTCTCCATATGCGTCAACAGGATTCGGGGGTTGCTTTCGGCGGGAAGCATTGGGCCGATCCTGATTTCTTCAGTTCGAATGTGCTGATCGATGCGTTGATCAAGCACATCCTGAGCCTGATGTCGTATGGGATGACCGATCTCGGCGAGGTCCTCGACGTGGTCGGCCATCTCAAAGGAAGCGACGAGGCGGTCTGGCTGAATGAATGGAGCGGATTGGCGCAGCGATTGCAGTCTCGGGCTGAAGATGCTGACGCGAAGGGCAATCGGGTCACGGCCTCGACGGGATATCTGAGAGCGTCGACCTACTGGCGTTGCGCCTTATTTTATTATAGTGACTATGAGGACGCACGCGTAAAGACGTATGCGCGCGCTAGCTTAAAATGCTATCAACGCTACCTCGACATTTCCGGATACCCCGGAGAATATGTCGAATTTCCCTATGGGGCGAGCTTTTTGCCGGGCTATTTTTATCGATCCCCTGTCGCGGGTGAAAAAGCGCCGCTGCTCGTCGTCACTCCGGGCCGCGACACTTGGGCGGAAGACACAAGGTGGGTTTATGATGGCGCCATTCGGCGCGGCATCCATTGCCTGATCTATGATGGTCCTGGTCGGGGATTTGCTTTGCGGCTGAATGACCTCACCTTCCGATCGGATTGGGAGAATGTGGTCAGTCCAATACTCGACCTCGCATTGGCGAAATTCCCTGCAATTGATGAATCCCGCATAGGAATCATGGGATTGAGCTTTGGCGGATTTTTGTCGCCTCGTGCCGCGGCATTCGACAAGCGCATCAAGATTTGCGTCGCAGACCCGGGCAACATCAGCTGGGGTGCGGGCATCATCGAGCAGCTCAAGCCGTTCCGTGACATGCAGAACCTAGATCTGCCTGAACAGGTCCGCAACCTGGTGAAGGACTATGCCTGGAAGCACGGCGTTCCCAACGCAGTGAAAAGCGTCATGGATGCCATCAAAGAATACGATAATTCCGACATTATTGATGAAATCACGTGCGAGACACTGGTTCTGGATGGAGTAGGAGAGGTGTTTCACGGCGCGAAGCCATTTTTTGACGCCTTGAAATGCCCCAAGGACTATATGTTGTTTGATGCGACCTCGACCGCGCAATCTCATTGTCAGATTGGAGGGTATGCCCGGGCCACGGAAGATTTGTTCGACTGGCTAACCAAGCGGCTTTGATAAACAAACGCGATCGGGTGACGCCCGGAGTTCCGCGATGAATACTCAGCCCCCCGGCATCCCATGCCGCCGGAGGGCATGATGCAAAATCACGGTGGCGACTTTGATGGATAGTGACGTTGCCCCCAAGTTCCATCCAGCGGTGAGTTCGTTCTGGCGGTTGGGTTTGGCCTTGTCGGCCGGGTGAGTGGCGGGATCTGGCGCGGAGCTTTTCGCCTGGCGCAGCGGCAGATCCCGTCGCGGGTGGAAGGTGGCGGCGAAAGCGGACGGGGTCTGCCAGCCGAGGGCGGAGTGCGGGCGTGATCCATTGTAGTCGGAGCGCCACCTGCCCAGGGTCGAGCGGGCTTGGCTGAGTGCCGAGAACAGCGTCTCGTTGAGAAGCTCGTCGCGCAGGCGGCCGTTGAAGCTCTCGATGAAGCCGTTCTGCATGGGCTTGCCCGGGGCGATGTAGTGCCACTCGACCTTTGCCGCATCCGCCCAGGCCAGGATGGCATTGGAGGTGAACTCGCTGCCGTTGTCGCTGACGATCATGTCTGGCCTGCCGCGCTCGGCTACAAGACGATCCAGCTCCCGTGCGACACGCCCACCGGACAGCGATGTATCCGCAACCAGGGTGAGGCATTCCCGGGTGCAGTCATCCACGACGGTGAGAATGCGGAAGCGGCGGCCGCAGGTGAGCTGGTCCGACACGAAGTCGAGCGACCAGCGCGCGTTCGGCCGCATCGGGATCGTCATGGGCGCCCGCGTCCCGATGGCCCGCTTGCGGCCACCACGGCGCCGCACCTTCAGGCGCTCCTCTCGATAGAGCCGGAACAGGCGCTTGCGGTTGACCGTGAAGCCCTCCCGCTTGAGCAGCACATGCAGGCGCCGATAGCCGAAGCGCCGTCGCTCATGGGCGAGGGCTTTCATGCGCTCGCGCAGGGCGCCGTCGTCGATCCGCTTCGCCTCGTATCTCATGGTCATGCGGCAGAAGCCGGTGGCTTTACACGCCCGCCGTTCGCTCATCCCGTGGTGCCCCATGAGATGGCCGATGGCTTTCCGCTTGGCCGCGGGCGTCACCACTTCTTTCCCAAGAGGTCCTTCAGGGCGACATTGTCGAGCATCGCGTCGGCGAGCATGCGCTTGAGCTTGGCATTCTCGTCCTCCAACGCCCGCAGCCGCTTGGCCTCAGACACCTCCATGCCGCCGAAGCGGCTCTTCCACTTATAGATGCTGGCGTCGCTGACCCCATGCTTGCGGCATAGCTCCGCAACCGGGATCCCGGCCTCATGTTCCTTCAGGATCCCAATAATCTGCTCTTCCGAAAAACGACTGCGCTTCATGTCCTGGTCTTCGCAATGGGCCAGAACGAACTTCAAACTGGATGAGCCACGAGGGGCAACGTCAGGGCCGGTGCAGAGCGGATCAGATCAGAGGCTGGGTTGAAGCGATTTGTGGTTCTGAGTGAAGAGCGACGGTGCGACGTCTGGCCCGGTTCACGAAGGACTTCAAGGTCTGGAAGGGGAACGCGGACCCATTGCTCCCGCCGGTCGTCATGCGCTCCGCCGGGCACGCGCGAAAGCGCCCGGTGATGTGCCGACCCGTCGGCGGAACGCCGTGCTGAAGGCGCTCGCGGACTCATAGCCGAGCTCTTCCGCGAGGCGTTCCAGGGATTGTCCACCACGGCTCAGGGCGTTCTGCGCCAGGGCCATCCGCCAACGCGACAGATATTCGATGGGGGCACAGCCGACGACGTCAGAAAATCGGGCAGAGAAGGCCGAGCGCGACATGCCGGCGACCGCCGCCAGCTCGGCCACCGTCCATCCGGTTCGCACATCGGCATGCATGCCCCGCAGCACCCCGGCGAGCGCCGGGTCTCGCAGTCCCGCCAGCAGACCAGCGGGCACGACGCCGTGGTCGCGGCCGCGCCAGCGCAGGCACTCCATCAGCAGCACCTCCAGCAGCCGCTCAATGATCATGTCCCGGCCGGGCCGATCGGCTCCACATTCCTCCCTCATCAGATCAATGAGACGCCCGAGGCGGCCGGTGCCGGCGTCAGACGAGTGGATGTGGATCATGGCCGGCAGCAGCTCCAGCAGAACCGGCGCATTGACGGGATCGATCCTGAAGCTGCCGCCGAGCATTCGGAAATCCGGCTCGCCGTCCAGATCCCCATGATGGACGGCCTCGCGCGACGGGGCGCACGGCACACAGGGGACGCCGGGCCGGCTGGACAGGGTGAAGGACGGCGTATCGGGCAGCAGCACGAAGTCGCCGCGGTCGAGCAGAACCGGCTCTTCCTTCTCGATCGCAAGCCAGCATCGCCCGGCGAGCACGATGGCAAACCCCGGCTGCCCATAGGCGGCGTAGCGCGCGCCCCAATCGCCGCGCCCGGTGATCGGCTTCGACAAAGCGGCGCTCGGGCGCAGCAGGGAGATGACCTCGCTGAGGGGATCCATTTTGGACGATCTATAATGAATTAAGGCTATATTATTATATATCGTATCTCCAGCCTGTCTATCCTGCAGGGGAACACGGAGACAGGCATGACCCCCACCATTCTCATCACCGGCACCTCCTCGGGCTACGGCAAGGCGACCGCCGAGCACTTTCTGGCTCAGGGCTGGAACGTCGTCGCCACCATGCGCCGGCCAGACCCCGGAATCTTTCCCGTTTCGGATCGACTGCGTGTGCTCAAGCTCGACGTCACCGATAATGACAGCATCACCCACGCCATCGCTGGCGCGGTTGCGGCGTTCGGTGCCATCGACGTTCTGGTGAACAATGCCGGGATCGGCATGGCCTCCGTGGTGGAAGCCACACCGGACAACATCATCCGCGAGATCTTCGAGACGAACAGCTTCGGCGTGTTCGCAACGTGCCGCGCCATCATCCCGCACATGCGCCGGCAGGGGCATGGCACCATCGTCAACGTGACGTCGAGCACGGCCATCGGCGTTATGCCGCTGGTGGCCATCTACGCGGCCAGCAAATGCGCCGTCGAAGGCTATACGGAATCTCTCTCCTATGAGCTGGAGCCATTCGGTATCCGCACCCGCCTCGTGGAACCCGGCTACGCCCCGACGACGAACTTCACCACGAATGGGGGCCCGCGCATGCAAGGCCTGATCCCGCCGGACTACGAGGCCTTCGCCTACGGGTGCTTCCAGAAGATGGCCGATTATCCGACCGCCTATTGCACCGAGGCGGAGGTGGCTGAGGCCGTGTTCCGCGCCGCGACCGAGGACGGCGAACAGATCCGCTATCCCGCCGGGCCCGACACGCGGCTTCTCGCCGATCTGCGCTGGACCACCTCGGAACATCATTACCTGCAAAAGATGCGGGAGATGTTCCGCCCGAAGCTCGCAAGCAGTGCCCTTGCCGACACGCCTGCGCTCTGAGGCTGCACCTTCGCGACGGCGGGACTGTTTGACCGCCCGCGGCGCGAATAAAGGTCATCGCACCAGAACCGCTTTCTCATGCTTTGGAAACACCGCTGTCCTCAGAAACCTCCTGCACCAATTGCGGCCCCTGCGCGAGCCGCCGCCTCAGCACCACAACGAATGCCTCATACCGCTCCCCCGCCTTGGCTCGCGCGGCTTGGGCCGCGGGCTCGGGCAATGCCTGCGTGGTGACCAGCCAGAACCGCACGAACAGTGCCAACGTCTCTATGGAGATCCCGAGGTTCCGCTCCAGCCGGGCCATACGCCGGTCCAACTGATCGAGGCGTTTGGCGATTGCGGCTTCCCGCTGCTCTGCCGGGTCAGGCGGCAGAAAGGACGCGATCGCCGCCTCAGCGACCAGGGAGTGCGGATGATCGCGCCGCGCGGCATAGTCAGCTAGCAACCCCAGGCGATATCAACCGCCGCAATATTCGCTGACCAATCGCTTCATCGTGATTGCGACGTGCTCAATGCGTGGCTTGAGGCGATGGGTGGGGCCACCGACGCCGAGCGCCATGGGCGGCTGCCGCGATCTGGCTGGTAGCGGAATTGCTATGGCGCTTACGCTTTCGGTGAGCTGATCACTATAGGCATAGCCACGCGCTCGCACCTCCTCCAACTCAGCCGTCAGAACATCCAGCGGCACCACGTCGGCCGGGTCGGTCCGGCGCGCCTCGATCCGCTTGACCAGTTTTCGGATCCGATCCAAGGGCTGCATAGAAAGAAGCGCCAACCCTACTGCGCTGCGGCAGATGGGACGCAGAAGCCCAGGCTTCAAATAATATCTCAGAAGCTCTTGGGACTGCACCGTGTGAATGTATTGGGCAAATATGTCATTCTGGATCGCCAGCATGACTGTTTCGCCAGTTTCTTCCTGTAGCTGTGTCATTAGGGCGATGACCGCCCCTTCTTTGAAGATCTGGCCCTGAACCCATTCCCCGAGCATCGCCACGCGAATGGTGGGGCAGTATTTTTTTTCTCCAGGATCGTAGCTGATGTAATCGAGTGACTGCAGACTCTTGAGCAAAGCGAGCGTGCTCGACGGCGGATAGCCAAGATGGTTGGACAGCTCGGTGAGCGACATCGGCTCCTGATGCCGGTCGAACAATTCCAATATTTCGATCACGCGCCGCGCGGATTTGACGCCCGCCGACCGGCGGGCATCGGGGCCGTCTTCCGGGCTCAGGGGAGCATCTCGCATGAACGATCAACCGTCGCAGAATGGGAGGCCACAATCGATATTGTGGCCGCCATGTTCAGCAGGCTGCCTTGCCGTCAATCCGGCAAAGCAGGCGCGTCGAACGCGACAGATAGGGCAATCGCCTCCCAGGCGTCAAACTCGGCTGTTCCCGCCGCGATCTTGCTGCGCACCCGCGCCAATGCATCCTCCCCCAGAGGAAGCCGCAGGGGCACCGCATCTAGCCGCGATAGGCGGACAAGGACTTTGCCGAGCTTCTTGGGATCATTGGGCTGTGCGCCATCGCGCTGGGCCATGCGTTCTTGCGTGGTGCTGACGGCGGTGCCGGCATAGGCTAGGATCTGGTGCGCCGGTTTGCGAAGTGAGGCTCCGGCGAAAAGGGTGCGAAAAGAGCCGGGTTCCAGGATCGTCACCTTGATCCCGAACGGCGCCACCTCCTGTGCGAGCGCATCGGAAAATCCCTCTACCGCGAACTTACTCGCCGCATAGAAGGCGAAGCCCGGCGACGCCGCATAGCCGCCCAGGGAGGAGGTGTTGAAGATGTGGCCGCAGCCGCGCCCGCGCATGTGTGGTAAGATTGCCTTGGTCACTTCCGCAAGTCCGAAGAAATTAACCTCGAACATCGGCCGATATTCGCTGGCAGAGGTTTCCTCGGCTGCACCTAGAATGCCGAACCCCGCGTTGTTGAGCAGGACGTCGATGGCGCCTGCGCGGGACAGGGCGGCCTCGACCACCTCTCCGATCCGTTGCGTATTGGTCACGTCGAGCTGGAAGCCGTGCGCTGTGCCCGGAAACGCATCGATGAGCGGCTTGATGTTCGCCTCGTCCCGGGCGGTGAGGATGACCGTGTCGCCATATTCGAGCACCACCTGAGCGACCGCGTAGCCCATGCCGGAATCGCATCCGGTTATGAACCAGACCTTGCCAGGTTCGGCATTGGTTGATCCAGTCCTGCCTGTGTTAGTCATGTTCAGAATTCCGCCGCCATTGACCTAAATGCCAAACGCCTGGGTAACCGTCTTTGAAACCGTATAGCTCCGTACCCCTTCGCTTCCGCCTTCCCGGCCGATGCCGCTGTCTTTCACGCCGCCGAATGGAATGCCATTGGTGGAAACGGTCAGATGGTTGATGGCGACAGCGCCGCATTCCAGTGAACCGGCGATGTGCTCAAGCCGGGCGGCATCCTGGCCGAAGACGTAGCCCGCAAGGCCATAGGGAAGCGCATTAGCCTGTGCCAAGACCTCATTGAGGTCCGTATAGCGTGCTAGGCAAGCCACCGGTCCGAAGGGTTCCTCGTGCAAGATCCTGGCGTGTGGCGGAATGTCGGCGAGAATGGTGGGGGGGAAAAAATAACCGGGTCCGGGCTGTTCCACGCCGCCGCACACGAGGCGCGCACCTTGATCGACGGCTTCTGACACCAGCGCATGCACCGCGCTCCGGCGCCGGGGGCTGGCCAGCGGCCCCACGGCCACGCCGGGCTCATGCGGGGCACCGACCTTCAACGCCTGCGTCGCCGCGGCGAACGCTTTCTCGAAATCCCCATAGACCTTCTCATGGATGAAGAACCGCGTCGGGGCGATACAGGCCTGCCCTCCATTGCGGAATTTTGCTGCCACGCAACGCTTTGCGGCGAGGTCGATATCTGCGTCCTCGCAAACGATGACCGGGGCGTGGCCGCCCAGTTCCATAAGGATGGGTTTCATATGCATGCCGGCCCTCTGGGCGAGTTGTTTGCCCACCGGGACTGACCCGGTGAACGTCACCATGCGCACCTCTGGCGCATCGATCAGCTGTTCGGAAACCAGCGCGGGATTGCCGAACACCATGTTGATGACGCCGGCGGGTACGCCCGCATCGGCGAAGGCCTGCACCACGGCCATGGCGCTGGCGGGGGTTTCCTCCGCAGCCTTCATGATGAGGGCGCATCCGGCCGCGAGGGCGCTGCCGATCTTGCGGCATGGCGTGAGAACGGGAGCGTTCCAGGGCGTGAAGGCAGCGACGATGCCCACCGGCTCGGGGACAACCATCTGGCGCAGCCCCGGATCTGAGGGCACAACGCGGCCATAGAGTCGGCGCCCTTCATTGGCGTCCCATTCGACGATGTCGGCGGCGCGCAGGACGTAATTGCGGGCATCGGACATCGGAGTGCCGAGCTCCAGCGCGGACCAGGCCGCGATGGCATCGACACGCTCGCGCAGCAGCCTGCAGGCTGCAAGCTGGATCTCGGTGCGGCGGGCCGGGCCATAGGTCCGCCAGAGAGCCTGGCCCCGCCGGGCGGAGGCCAGGGCTGCCTCGATGGTCGTCGTGTCCGCCTTGGGCACGCGCCCGATGACGGATCCGGACGACGGATCATCGACATCCATGAATGCCGACACCGGCGGGCTCCCCAGCGTCCAGTGGCCATCAATATAAAAGCGAATGTCGGGATAGTCGTAATGCATGAAGAGGTCGTCCCGATGATCGTGGATGCGTGGCTCAGAGGTCTCGAAGGGGCAACTTTTCCTCTGTGGCAAGCTGCTTCCACTCCTGGCCTTCGGTCTTGAGTTTGAGAGCCAGTTCTTCGGGCGTGTCGGGAAGAGGCACAAGACCGCTATGGGCGAGCTTCTCCTTCACGCTCTTTTCGGCAAGCGCCGTGCGCAGCGCTTTGGAGAGCGTGGCGATCTTGGCGGGATCGGTTCCCGTCGGAGCCATGAGCGCGTTCCAGATCTCGAGGACGAAACCGGGAACGCCCGCCTCCTCCATGGTAGGCACGTTGGGAAGGACTTCCAGGCGCGACCTTCCAGACACCGCGATTGCTTTCAACTTCCCCGATTCGATGAGTGGCCCAGCCACGGTGGGGGCCAGGAAGGACATGTCGATCCGCCCCGCAATAAGATCGCTGAGCACAGCGGACTGTCCCGGATAGGGGATGATGTCGAACTGCACGCCGGTGAGCTTGCGGAACAGGGCGATGGAGAGGTCGTCGACGTTCCCGACCGAAGCGATGGTCATGGGAAGCTTGGCAGACTTGGCGTTGGCGATCAGCGTTTTCAGGTCCGGAACTGCCTTGGCGGGCGGCATGACCAGGATGTGGGAATAGCCGGCGACCGAACCGATCGGAACGAAATCGCGCTCAATGTCGAACGGCAGTGACTTATAGCGCGCTCCGGCGACGGTCAGGATGCCATTCGAAGCGAGCAGGAGAGAGTAGCCATCGGGCTGGCTGCTCATCAGAGCGCGCGCGGCGATGGTGCTGTTCGCTCCGGGCCTGTTCTCCACCACGACAGGCTGGCCGAGGGGCGTCGCCATGGCTTCAGCCACGATCCGCGCCGCCTGATCCGTCGGGCCGCCAGCGGCGAAGCCCACGATCATGCGCACCGCACGTTGCGGATAGGGCTCTGCCGCGTGGCTGGCAGTTGGAGCCAAGAGGGCCCCCACCACAAGCGCGCGAATTGTGTTTTTGAACATTCGGTTCCTCCCTCGGGGCTTTGCCCACGTTGAATTGGCGGGCGAACGTTTGTGCCGGACGCCTACCCGCGCAGCCGCTTGCGCCTTTCCGGTGGCGCGCGCCGCTTTAAAAATTCATATATGAAAAAAAATGTTTCACAAGTGAGAAAAGCATCTATTGTCCGTCCGCCGCGATTTGCGAGGCCCGCGATCCGGCACGAAGCGAGTGGAGCAGCGCCTTTGGTCAGTCAGTCCATTCAGTTCGAGCCCCTTCCCCCTCGGCCCGAGCTTGCAGCCCTAAGAGACGAGGTCAGGCGATTCCTGGCGGAGCGCCAGTCTTCCGGCGCTTACGCGCCAGGCGCGGAAGGCTGGGCTGGCTACGACCCAGCCTTCACCCGGGCGCTTGCCCGCAAAGGCTGGATCGGCATGACCTGGCCTAAGCGCTATGGCGGGCACGAGCGCACCGCCATGGAGCGCTTGGTGGTGACGGAAGAGCTGCTTGCCGCGAGCGCGCCGGTCAGGGCGCACTGGGTCGCGGATCGACAGAGCGGCCCGTTGCTGTTGAAATTCGGAACCGAGGACCAGCGTCAGACCTACCTGCCGCGCATTGCGGCCGGGGAGTGTTTCTTCTGCATCGGCATGAGCGAGGCCGATTCAGGCTCGGACCTCGCCTCTATTCGCACCAAGGCGGTGAAGGTGGAGGGGGGCTGGCAGGTCAATGGCGCCAAGCTCTGGACCAGCAACGCCCACCGGGTCCACATGATGATTCTGTTCGCTCGCACGGGCGAAGCCGGGCCGACCCGGCGCGAAGGCGTCAGCCAGTTTCTCGTGGATCTGTCGTCCCCGGGGATCGCGGTGCGTCCGATCCGCAATCTTGCCGGCGAACAGGACTTTAACGAGGTGGTGTTCGACGGCGTGTTTGTGCCGGACGCGATGCTGGTGGGTGAAGAGGGGCAAGGCTGGAAGCAGGTCACAAGCGAGCTTGTCTACGAGCGTAGCGGGCCTGACCGGTGGCTCAGCTCCTACTTCCTGCTCCGCCAACTGGCGGACCAAGCGAAAAGGAAAGGGCCGGACGCCGGTGCGACGCGTCAGGCTGTGGGCCGCCTCGCGGCCCATCTCTGGACCCTCCACCAGATGTCGGGCTCCATTGCCGGAATGGTAGAGGAGGGCTCTCTGCCCAACACCGAGGCGGCGCTCGTCAAGGATCTCGGTACGACCTTCGAGCGGGAGATTCCTGAGGTGGTGCGCAAGGTGGTGCCGGAACAGGCGCGCTTCGGCGCCGCAGGTAATCCGGCCCTCGCCCATGCGCTCGACCATATTTCCCTGCACGCGCCTTCATTCACCATTCGAGGCGGTACGCGCGAGATCCTGCGCGGAATCCTCGCCAAGAGCCTGGGCATGCGATGAACGAACTTACGAAAATGATAAGCGACTCGGCGACAAAGCTGTTCGCCGACACCTGCACGGAGGCGCTCCGCGTCCTTGCCGAACAAGGAGAGTGGCAGAGTTCCTTGTGGGACATGGCGGCCGACCTCGGGCTGACCATGATCCGTCCGGGCGGTCCGGAGGAAGACCCTCTGGATCTCGTGGCGCTCGTCACCATCGCCGGCGTCGCGGGTGCTCACGCGGTTCCCCTTCCGCTGATGGAAAACCTCCTCGCGCGACGCGCTCTGGCTGCGGCGGGGCTGGACGACGAGGCGCTGGAGGGACCCCTTACGCTCGTTGGCCTGCCGTCGGACCTGAACTTGACGGGCGAGCCGGGTAGCTGGCGCCTTTCGGGCCGGCTGGCACGCGTGCCCTGGGGGCGTAACGCGACCGCCGTCGTCGCCACGGCCGCAAGTGCCGACGGGCCTCGTACTGTGGTGGTCATGGGAGCGCAGCCGACCCATCTCGATATCAACTGCGCACACGAGCCGCGCGATACGTTCGATCTCTCGGCTTGGCCGATATCGGATGCAGGGGTTGGCCAACCGGGCACCGCCGCGTCTGCCGGTGTGCTCTATCGTGAGGGCGCGCTGATCCGCGCGGCGCAGATGGCTGGCGCCATGCAGGCTGTGCTGACGATGACCGTTCAATATGCCCGTGAGCGCGTGCAGTTCGGGCGGCCCATTGCCCAGTTCCAGGCCATTCAGCACCAGGTGGTCGAGTTGGCGTCGCAGGCCGCTGCGTCACAGGCCGCTATGCTGGCGGCGGCGCTCGCCGGCGATGGCGCGGCGTTCGAGGCTGGTGCGGCTAAGCTTCGCGCCAGCGAGGCCGCCGGAACCGTCATCGCCGCCGCCCATCAAGTGCATGGCGCTATGGGCTTCACCTATGAGCATCCGCTGCACTTCCACACCCGTCGGCTGATGGCCTGGCGCGATGAATTCGGCAACGAGGTCGAATGGGCGCGCTGGATCGGCGAGCAAGTGGCCTGCCTTGGCGGGGACCATCTGTGGGCCATGATCGTAGCCCCGGAGCAGTATCGTTCACTTCAAACTGAGGCCGTTGCTGGACATGCTTGATCGTTTCTTCAATCCGGCCGGCATCGCGGTGATCGGCGCGTCGGACAGTCCCAGCAAGATCGGCGGCAAGATCCTGCGCATGCTTCAGCGTCACGGCTATGCTGGCGCGCTCTATCCGGTCAATCCGGCCCGTCCCACCGTCGGAGGGCTGGCGGCTTTCGCCCGCGTGGAGGACCTCCCCGATCCCATCGACCTCGCGCTCGTCGCGGTACCGGCGGCCCAGGTGCCCGAAACGCTGGCGCGGTGCGCGCAGCGGGGCATCGGCGGGGCTGTCGTGTTCAGTTCGGGCTTCTCGGAAGAGGGTGAGGAGGGACACCGTCTCCAGCGTGAGATCGCTGAGATCTGCGCCAGCACCAGCCTAAGGGTCTGCGGGCCCAATGCGGAGGGCTTCTACACGGTGGGCGCCAATATCGCCGCCACCTTTAGCCCTGGCGTCAATATCGATGCTCCGGCCCTCGCCGACACGACCCCTCGGTTGGGGATCGTGTCCCAGAGCGGCGGGCTGGGCTTCTCGCTCTACAATCGCGGCTGCCGTCGCAATCTCGCCTTCAGCCACATCGTGAGCGTGGGCAACCAGGTCGATCTGGAGAGCAACGACTTCCTCGACTATCTGCTCGATCAGCCGGCGGTGAAATGCGTGCTGATGTATGTGGAGAGCGTGCGCGATCCCGAGGCCTTCCTGCGCTCGGCGGAGCGTGCCGCCCG
This sequence comes from Xanthobacter sp. ZOL 2024, assembly GCF_052932325.1. Taxonomy (NCBI): domain Bacteria; kingdom Pseudomonadati; phylum Pseudomonadota; class Alphaproteobacteria; order Hyphomicrobiales; family Xanthobacteraceae; genus Xanthobacter; species Xanthobacter sp. ZOL 2024. The sequence goes on along the minus strand of NZ_CM128808.1, from coordinate 4,781,484 downwards.
CCTGGGCAAGCCCATCATCATGGCGAAGGTGGGCCGTTCCTCAGCCGGGCAGCGCGCGGCACAGTCCCACACCGGAGCCATCGCCGGCTCGGTGCGGGTGTCCGACGCGGTGCTCGATCATTATGGCGTCCAGTCTGCCGACGATCAGGACGACATGCTCGATCTCGCCACGGCGCTCGCCCACCAGCCCCTGCCGCGGGGCAACCGGGTCGCCATCGTTTCCACCTCCGGCGGAACCGGCGTGTGGCTCGCCGACACCTGCGAAGGACACGGCTTTGTGGTCCCGCCCATCGATCCGGAGCGGCAGGCGCGGCTGGCGAGCTTCATCCCGTCCTATGGCTCCACGCAGAACCCGGTCGACATCACGGCCCAGGGGGTGAATGGCTATGCCCAGAGCCTGGAGGTGCTGGGCGATTGCGATGGGATCGACGCCATCATCGTCGCGGCCTCCTTTGCCCATGAGGCGCGTCTATTGAGCGAGGGCAAGGACATCGCGCGGGTCGCGAAATCTCTGGGCAAGCCCGTACTATTCTACACCTATTCGCTGCCCTCGGAGGCGGCGCTGAAGATTCTGAACGAACTCGGCCTGCAGTGCTACACGACCATCACCGGCTGCGTGCGCGGGCTTCAAAGCCTGCTGCGTTACGCCGAGGTGCAGCGAGAAATCGACCAAAGGTTCAGTGTCTCGAAGGCCGTCTCGCCCCCGGCCGATGCGGCCGATGTGCTGCGATCTCCGGGCGCCAGCCTGTGCGAGTATGAGGCCAAAGCCCTGCTTGCAGCTTATGGTCTACCGATCGCGCGCGAGCACTTGGCACAGAGCGCCGCCCAGGCGATGGAGATGGCGCAGGACGTGGGCTTTCCCGTTGCGCTCAAGATCCAGTCGCCGGACATCCCCCACAAGACCGAGGCGGATGGCATCCGTCTCGGTCTGGCGAGCGCTCCTGTCATTGCTGAGGCCTATGATAGCCTCATCTCGGCAGCCGGTCGTCATGCGCCGCAGGCCGATCTGCGCGGGGTTCTGGTCCAGCCAATGGCCCGGCCCGGCGTGGAGATGATCGCGGGCATCCTGCAGGACAGCACGTTCGGTCCGGCGGTCATGATCGGTATGGGCGGGATCTTCGCCGAGATACTCGATGACGTGCAGATCGCGCCTGCTCCGCTCTCACCGGACACCGCGCGGCGGACCATCGAACGCTTGAAGGGATTTCCCATTCTCAACGGTGCACGAGGGCGGCCGGTGTGCGACGTGACGGCCGTGTCCGAGCTGCTAGTTGTGCTGGGCCGGATCGCGGTCGACACGACGGACACGCTCAAGGAGCTGGATCTCAACCCGGTGTTCGTCCACGCGTCGGGCGAGGGCCTCACCATCGTCGATGCGCTGGGTATTTGGAGCGAGCCATGAGCGAAGTGCTTTATGAGGTGAAGGAGCAGGTCGCGGTGATCACGCTGAACCGCCCCGAGAAGCTCAACGCTTTCACCACCGAGATGCTGCATGCCTGGGCCGATGCGCTGTTGGACTCTCAGCGCCGTGACGACGTGCGAGTCATCGTCGTCACCGGGGCAGGGCGCGCCTTCTGCGCCGGGGGCGACGTGGGTTCCATGGACGAGCGCAAGGACGATGGGCCGTTGGCCCGCAAGGAGGGGCTGCGCAGCCGGGTCTATCGGGTGCCGCTCGCCCTCCTGGATATCGACAAGCCGGTGCTGGTGGCGGTGAACGGAGTCGCCACGGGTGCCGGCATGGACATGGCGCTGATGGGCGATATCCGCATCGCGGGGTGCAGTGCGCGTTTCGCCGAAACTTATGTGCGCATCGGGATCATGGCTGGCGACGGAGGGGCTTGGTACCTGCCGCGCCTGATCGGCATGCCGAAGGCGCTCGAGCTGCTGTGGACCGGCCGCTTCGTGGAAGCCGATGAGGCGGAGCGCATCGGACTGGTGAATTCGGTGGTGGATGACGCCTGCCTGATGAACCACACGATGGATCTGGCGGCGCGGATCGCAGCGGGGCCGCCGCTGGCTATCCGTTTCATGAAGCGTGCCGCTTATCAGGGCGTGACCATGGATCTGAGGACGCACCTCGATCAGGTTTCCTCCCACATGGGGCTGCTCTTCTCGTCGCGCGACCACAAGGAAGCCGTTGCAGCTTATCGGGAGCGGCGCCCGCCCATCTTCGAGGGGCGCTAGCGAACGGCGCGGGGGCGGGGGCCTCCCATCGCAGCCGGTCATGGGGCCCGACCCGCCGCGGTGGCTGGCTTCGGCTAGGCGGATCTAAAGCGGCCACACCTTGCCCGGACTTCCAGATGAGACTGGCGCCGCTTTCGTATTCAAGAAGAATGTACTGAGAACAGTACTATTGAGGGAGGGGTGCGTGCCTTTGGTCAAGAACCCAACGAATGTGTTGTGCGGGGCCGTGTTCATCGTCCTGGGTGGGGTGTTTGCGTTTCAGGCAAGCGGCCTCATGTTCGGGAGCGCGGGGCGCATGGGGCCGGGATACTTCCCCATGGTGCTGTCGGTGGTCCTCGCCTTGTTCGGGGTGCTGCTGGTGGTGCTCGGCCTGCGGGTGCCGGGTGCCCAGGTTCATCGCGTCTTCGCCTGGCGCGGCTTCATCATGCTGCTTTGCGCCGTCATTACCTTCGCCGCCGCCATGCAGCCCCTCGGCTTCCTGCCGGCGGTGGCCGCCAGCGTGCTCCTCGCCTTCCTGGGCAGCCGGAGCTTCTCGCTTGCCGCCGCCCTTCCTCTCGCCGCCGGTTTCACCTTCTTCAGCTGGCTCGTCTTCATCAAGGGGTTGGGGCTGCCGATCCAGCTCATCGGGCCTTGGCTCGGCGGATACTGAGGGGCAGGGCCATGGAACTCATTGATCATCTCGGCCTCGGCTTCACCGTCGCGCTGAGCTTCCAGAACATCCTCTACTGCTTCATCGGGGTGCTGCTGGGCACTCTGATCGGTGTGCTGCCGGGCCTCGGGCCGGTGGCCACCATTGCCATGCTCCTGCCGATCACCTTCGGGCTGTCGCCCGTGGCGGCGCTCATCATGCTCGCCGGCATCTATTACGGTGCGCAGTATGGCGGCTCCACCACGGCGATCCTCATTAACCTGCCGGGGGAGAGCTCCTCGGTGGTTACCGCGCTGGATGGTCACCAGATGGCCCGCAAGGGCCGGGCCGGGGCGGCTTTGGCCACCGCGGCACTGGGCTCGTTCTTCGCCGGCTCGGTGGCCACCGTGCTGCTGGCGGTCCTTTCCCCGCCATTGGCGCAGGTGGCGCTGGCCTTCGGACCGCCGGAATATTTCTCGCTGATGGTCCTCGGCCTCGTCGCCTCGGTGACGCTGGCCTCCGGCTCCATGATCAAGGCCCTGGGCATGATCGTGCTCGGCCTCCTGCTCGGTCTCTCCGGACAGGACATCTATACGGGCACGAGCCGCCTCACCTTCGGTCTGCCCGAACTCGCGGACGGCTTCGACTTCGTGGCGGTGGCCATGGGCATGTTCGGCATCGGCGAGGTGATCCGGAATCTTGAGGACGAGACCAGACGTTCCTTCGTCTCCGCCAAGGTGAAGGGGCTTTTGCTCACCAAGGAGGAGTTCAAGGCCATCATCGCCCCGGTGATCCGCGGCACGGCGCTGGGCTCCATCCTCGGCATCCTGCCGGGAGGCGGGGCGATGCTGTCCTCGTTTGCCTCCTACTCGCTGGAGAAGAAGGTCTCCAGGCATCCGCAGGAGTTCGGCAAGGGGGCCATCGCCGGCGTGGCGGGGCCGGAGAGCGCCAACAATGCGGGGGCCCAGACCTCTTTCATCCCCATGCTCACGCTCGGCATCCCCTCCAATCCGGTGATGGCGTTGATGATCGGGGCGATGATCATCCAGGGCATCACGCCCGGGCCGAACGTGATGAGCGAGAAGCCGGAGCTGTTCTGGGGGCTGATCGCCTCCATGTGGATCGGAAATGCCATGCTGGTGCTGCTCAACCTGCCCTTGATCGGGCTGTGGGTGCGGCTCCTGAGCGTGCCGTACCACCTCTTGTTCCCGGCCATCGTGGCGTTCTGCTGCATCGGCGTCTACAGCGTGAACAACAACCCGACGGACGTGTACACCATGGCCGCCTTCAGCGTGCTGGGCTATGTGCTGGTGAAGCTGGAATGCGAGCCGGCCCCGCTGCTGCTCGGCTTCGTGATCGGGCCGATGCTGGAGGAATATCTGCGGCGGGCGATGCTGATCTCCCGCGGCGATCCCACGGTGTTCGTCACCCAGCCGATCTCTGCCGCGTTGCTGGCGCTGGCCGCTTTCGCGCTGGTCGCCGTCCTCCTTCCCGCCATCCGGCAGACACGGGACGAGGCCTTCCAGGAATAGCCGGCAGGGTGCAGGCAAGGGCAGGTTCAAAATAGCAGAACCCGCCCTTCGGGTCTCTGCGATGACCGTCTCGCGTATCTGTCCATACGGTGACGCGATCGAGTACTGGAGGGATCGAGATCTGCTCGCAGGCGAGGTGACGCTGCGCTGCTGTGCAAGGGCGCGCGGCGTCGCGTGGGAGTGCCTCGCACTGCGCTGGATCATCCGGTTGCGTCGGTGTTATGGCTCGCGAACGCGCTGGCCGCTACGGACATCGGGTTGAGGACGGGCCAGTTGATCAGTACCGGCGCGCTGACTGATCTGGTGTGCGCCCGGGCTGGCGAAACCGATGTGGCGGACTTTGGGGCCTGCGGGTCGGTCAGTGTGGCCTTTGTTTGAGGACCGGATTGCATTTCGCAGGCTGGCCTCTATTCCGGTCGCAACAGAGGAGGGAATATTGCTTCAGACGTCGGCGGAGAGCGCGTGTGTGATCGAGGCGCTTGGCGGTGGTCGGTGGCAGCCGGGACCTTTTGCCCGCGGCCCATTCAATGGCGTCCATGGCGGAGTGGTCACGAGCATGATGGCCGCGGAAATGGAGCGGGCGGCGCCCGATGGCCTGCGGCCTCTCTCCGTTCGCACGGACTTTCTCCGGCCGACTCCTTTGGGTTGCCCGTTGCAGGTCAGCGTGCAACCGGTTCGCGTTGGCCGTCGCGTGGCCTTGTTCGATGCGACCCTAAGCGCTGAAGGTGAGATAACGGCGCGCTGCTCGATGACATTCGTCGGGGAGACGCCCATTTCGACCCTTGAGGCTGATTATGCTTCGGATGCGCCGCCGCCCGCAATCGACCCTGAAGCACTGCCGCCGCGTGTTTCTAGCGCATCTCATGGCCTGCCGTGGCTGCTGGATGTCCTGGATCCACGCGCGGCGCCGGATGGCGCCGTGTGGTTTCGCTGGAAGATGCCGCTTTTCCCCAGGGCCTCAGCCTTTCTTGCCGCTCTTTCTCCCGCTGACACCATCCATGGCATGGCGCGTCCCGGTCTGCCGGGTCCGCCACCGGTTGCGGGCTATCCCAACGTGGATCTCTCCGTGCACTTCACGCGCGCGCCAGAAGGTGAATGGATCGGCGTGAGGCCCGTGACGCGATGGCTGGCGAGCGGCGCGGGCCTCGGCTTCGGCGATTTGGTGGACCGTGCTGGCGCCTTCGGTCATGGCGCGATGGGCGTTGTGCTCCTGCCGGCCTGAAGTGCTCGGCTCAGGATCCATCGGTTTGTGGCGATCGATCCTATTCAGGCTCTTTGAGGAGACTGAATATGGGCGATCGGTACGGGCTGATCGACACGTAGATGGCGTTAATACATGGAAATAAACGATATAATTATATTATATTATGGATAATTGAGTTTATAATTGTTTCATTTATATGAATCGAGCCCAGCACTGTCCTTATCGCGAGTGCCCCATGTCTGTGACAGGGGCGCCCTATCAGGAGGATACGTTCCGCCCGCTGACCGATGGAGCCGAAGCAGGTCACCTGGGTAAAATCAGCGAATTCATGCGCTAAGGCTTTCATCACGGCCATGCTCGGTCTCCTAGCCCTCCTTCTTTGTAGGAACCGCGCCAATGCGGCCTTCCGGGAGCCGTGATCGAGAGCGTAGGCCGTTTTTGACGCTTAAAATACTCAGAATATTCTGATATTATCCAAGGATGTCAATTCAACAGCAAAAAGCTCTGCCTTAATGGGGCGGAGCCTTCCACTGTTCTCTTCAAGTGCACTTCTGTCGTTGCCAGTACATCCGTGATCAACGCCACGAAAACGTCACGCAGCCTGAAGATTGCCTGCCGAGCTTTTGCCAGTCCGGTCGTTCCGGACGATCTCGAACTGGAGCTTCTGTCCTTCAGAGAGGGACTGCATCCCCGCCCGCTCCACGGCCGAGATATGCACGAACACATCCGCTCCGCCGCTCTCAGGGGCGCTGTTCTCCTTCCTCGCCTCGTTCGACAATCTGCCGATCTCCTTTTTCTTCGGCAGCGCGCAGACCAACACCTTGCCGGTGGTGATGCTGAGCTACATCGAGAACCAGTTCGATCCCTCCATCGCCGCCCTCAGCACCCTGCAGCTGCTGCTCGCGGTGATCTGCCTGCTCGCTGCCGATCGGATCTACGGCATCGAGAAGATGACGGTGGCGGCGTGATCCCGCGGCGGCCGGCGCGGTGCCCGCCGCCCCTCTTTCCTCAAGTCCCGCACCCGGCGCGCGAGGCGATCTCGCGTTGCGCCGGCGGCTGGCTGCACCGGGGCGGTGGCCACATCAACCCCTATGCCTTCACCGTCGGCCTGGCCCGTGGGGTCGCCGGCACCGGCGTGCGCATCTTCGAGGGCAGCCCGGCCACGGCCTTGAAGAGGGTAGGGGGGCTGTGGCAGGTGACGACGCCGGCTGGTACCGTGCGGGCGCCGCGGGTCGCCCTCGCCACCGGCGCCCATACCGGCGATCTGTGGCCGGGTCTGCGGCGGACCTTCGTGCCGGTCACGTCCTATCAGGTGGCGACCGCGCCGCTGGGATCGCTCGCCGCGCGCATCCTGCCGGGAGATGAGGCCTTCTCGGACACCCGCCGCGATCTGCGCTACATGCGGAAGGATCGCGAGGGGCGTCTCGTCTCCGGGGCGGCGCTGGCGATCCAGATGGGGGCGGCATCCCGGTTGCCGGCGGCGGTGCGGCGGCGGCTGGCGCAGCTCTTTCCCGAGCTCGCGGCGGTGCCGATGCCGGATTTCTGGGGCGGGCGCATTGCGATGACGGTCGATCGGCTGCCCCATCTCCATCGCACCGACGAAGGCCTCGCCGCCTGGGTCGGGTGCAATGGGCGGGGACTGGCCCTGTGCTGCGGGATGGGCACGGTGCTGGCCGATGCGGTGCTCGGCCGGCCCGATGCCGAGCTGGCCCTGCCGCCCACTCCACCGAAGCCGTTGCCCCTGCACGGTTTCGTCACCGCCACCGCGCGGATGATCCTGCCTTATTATCGCTGGCTGGATGGGCGCGAGGTCCATTGAGCCACCGGGGCATCGCCGGCACGAGCCTCATGGCGTCCGGATCACACCTGCCGGCGCCAGAGCAGCACCAGCAGCGTGCCCGACACCAGCCACAGCATCAGCATGGCCGCGAGCACGCTTTGGGCGCCGCCTGCGGTGAGGAGATAGGCGGCGCCGAGCGGCGCGAGGGCCTGGGCCAGCAGGGCGGGCCGGGCGAGGCGTCCGGCGAGCCGCGGATAGCGCGCCGCACCCAGCAGCGCCAGCGGCACCGTGCCCTTGGCGATGGAGAAGATGCCGTTGCCGGCGCCATAGGCGGCTAGTGCCATGGCAACGATAGGGAAGCCAGCGGCGAGAAGCATCAGGCCAAGGCCCATCAGCCCCACCGCGCCGGCCATGGTCCATAGAGGATGATGCCGGCCGCCGCTCAACTGCTCGACGATGCGCGCCAGGACCTGCGCGGGGCCGATGATGGCGCCAGCGGCCACCGCTTCGGCGAGGCTGAAGCCGCGCGCCTGCAACAGCGCCAGCACCTGCACCGACATGGTGGAGGCAATGGCCCCGACCAGGGTGACGATGCCGGCGAGAAGGAGAAAGGCGGTGTGCTCGCGCCCGTGTAGCGCGAGGGGCTCGGACTTCGCGGTCACGTCGTCCTGCGCGCCTGCCCGGATGGTCGCGGGGAGAAACGCCGCCAGCAGCGGGAGACACACGCACAGCTGGGCCGCGGCATAGGCGAGGCAGGCGCCCCGCCAGCCCACATGGGCCTCCAGTGCGGCCGAGAGCGGCCAGCAGACGGTGCTGGCAAAGCCGCCCCAGAGGGTCAGCAGGGTAATGGGCCGGCGGGCGGCGGCGCCATAAAGGTGGCCCAGGGTGGCGAAGGCCGCATCATAGAGGCTCGCCGCCATGCCGAGGCCGATGAGGCACCAGCCGACGGCAAACACGGCGAGGTGCGGCGCCGTGGCGACCACCGTGAGGCCGAGGGCAATGCACGCGCAGCCGGCCATCAGCACCGGCCGGCCGCCTCGCGCATGGATCCACACGCCCACGCGGGGAGAGGCGACGCCGGCCACCAGCAGCCCCAACGAAAGGCTGCCCATGATCCAGGGCATGGGCCAGCCGGTGTCGCGGGCGATGGGCGCGGCCAGCACCGCAAGAAGGTAGAAGGAGGAGCCCCAGGTCAGGATCTGGACGATGCCGAGGGCATTGACGACGCGGCGCTGGGCGCGGCGCTCAGGCAACCCGCAGGGGGCCGCAGCCGAGGCGTTCACCGCAGGGCTGGGCCGAGGGCCAGCCGCTCCTCCAGCTTCGCGGCCGCTTCCTTGCGCTCGCTGTAGCGGTCGGTGAGATAGGGGGAGATGTCACGGGTCAGCAGGGTGAATTTCACCAGCTCTTCCATCACGTCGACCACCCGGTCGTAATAGCCGGACGGCTTCATGCGGCCACCTTCCTCGAACTCCTGATAGGCCTTGGCCACGGACGACTGGTTGGGGACGGTGAGCATGCGCATCCAGCGGCCGAGAATGCGCATCTGGTTCACCGCATTGAAGGATTGCGAGCCGCCGCACACCTGCATCAGGGCCAGGGTTCGGCCCTGGGTGGGGCGGATGGCGCCCATGGCGAGGGGAATCCAGTCGATCTGCGCCTTCATCACGGCGCTCATGGCGCCGTGCCGTTCCGGGCTGCACCACACCTGACCTTCCGACCACAAGGTCAGCGCGCGCAGTTCCTGCACCTTGGGATGCTCCACCGGTGCCCCGTCCGGCAGCGGCAGGCCGTCGGCATGGAAGACGCGGGTTTCGGCACCGAAATGGCGCAGCAGCCGTTCGGCCTCCAGCGTCAGCAGACGGGAATAGGAGCGCTCCCGGAGCGAGCCGTAAAGCAGCAGGATGCGCGGCGGATGGCGCGACGGCGTGACGGGGAACAACCGTTCGGGGGAGGGAATGTCGAGCAGGCCCTCATCCACGTTTGGCAGGCTGGTGTCGGTCACGGCGTGCTCCTTGCCGCCGCGCCGGTGGCGGCTCCACGTTCATACCAGCCCTTGGAGCGGTTCACGATCCAGACGACCGACAGCATCACCGGCACCTCGATCAGCACCCCCACCACGGTGGCGAGCGCGGCGCCGGAGGTGAAGCCAAACAGGGAGATGGCCGCCGCCACCGCCAGCTCGAAGAAGTTGGAGGCGCCGATGAGGGCGGAGGGGCCGGCGACGCAATGGGCCTCGCCGACGATCCGGTTCAGCACATAGGCAAGGCCGGCGTTGAAATAGACCTGGATCAGGATCGGCACCGCCAGCAGCGCGATGACCAGGGGCTGGGCGATGATGGCCTCGCCTTGAAAGCCGAACAGCAGCACCAATGTGGCGAGCAGCGCCACCAGGGAGAGCGGGCCGAGCCGCGACAGAAGACGGTCCAGCGCCGCCTGTCCACCGTGCGCCAGCAGCCGGCGCCGCAGCATCTGCGCGGCGATCACCGGAATGACGATGTAGAGCACCACCGACAGCACCAGCGTGCCCCACGGCACGGTGATGGCGGAGAGGCCCAGCAGCAGCGCGACGATGGGGGCGAAGGCCACCACCATGATGGCGTCGTTGAGCGCCACCTGGGACAGGGTGAAATGGGGCTCGCCTCGGGTCAGGTTCGACCACACGAACACCATGGCGGTGCAGGGCGCGGCGGCGAGGATGATGAGGCCGGCGATATAGCTGTCGATCTGGTCGGCGGGCAGCAGGGGGCGGAACAGCCAGCCGATGAACAGCCAGCCCAGCAGCGCCATGGAAAAGGGCTTCACCGCCCAGTTCACCAGCAGCGTCACGCCGATGCCCCGCCAGTGCTTTCCCACTTCGCCCAGGGCGGCGAAATCGATCTTCAGCAGCATGGGCACGATCATCAGCCAGATCAGCACCGCCACCGGCAGGTTCACCTGGGCGATCTCGATGCCGCCGATGGCGTGGAACACCGCCGGCGCCAGATGGCCGAGGAGCACGCCCGCGACGATGCACAGGCCGACCCACACGGTGAGATACCGCTCGAACAGGGACATGGGGGATCTCCGATGGCTCAGCCGGCGACACGATGGCCGGCGGCGTCCACCACGCGCTCGCCATCTTCCTTGGAGAAGGCGCCCTGCTGCGGGGGCAGCAGGTCCAGCACCAATTCGGAGGGGCGGCACAAGCGCACGCCCTTGGGCGAGGCGACGATGGGGCGGTTGATGAGAATGGGATGGGCCATCATGGCGTTGAGCAGCGCATCGTCGGACAGGGCCGGGTCGCCGAGGCCGAGTTCGGCATAGGGCGTACCTTTTTCCCGCAACACGTCACGCACCGAAAGGCCGGCGCGGGCGATGAGCTGCTGCAGCAGCGCGCGGGAGGGCGGCGTCTTCAGATATTCGATCACGTGCGGCTCGATGCCCGCATTGCGGATCATGGCCAGGGTGTTGCGCGAGGTGCCGCAGTCCGGGTTGTGGTAGATGATGACGTCCATGATCAGGCCTCACGCCACATCCGGCCGGGGGGAGGTGGCGCCGGCCAGATGGCCGATGGCCCGCAGCTTGGCGTCCAGCGCCAGCCGGTCCAGCCGGGCGATGGGCAGGGCGGTGAAGACCGAGATGCGGTTCTTCAGGTAGCGGAAGGCCGCGTTGAACGCCGCCTCCTTGGCGACGTCCGACCCTTCCACCGCGGCGGGGTCCTCGATGCCCCAATGGGCGGTCATGGGCTGGCCCGGCCAGAGGGGGCAGGCTTCGCCCGCGGCGTTGTCACAGACCGTGAAGACGAAATCCATGACCGGCGCGCCGGGCTCGGCGAACTCGAGCCAGCTCTTGGAGCGGAAGCCTTGCGCAGGATAGTTATAGGCTTCAAGCGTCTTGAGGGCGAAGGGGTTCACCTCCCCCTTGGGCGCGCTGCCCGCAGAGAAGGCCCGGAAGCGGCCGGCGCCATCCTTGCCCAGGATGCTTTCGGCGAGGATGGAACGGGCGGAATTGCCGGTGCACAGAAACAGCACGTTATAGACGTGCCCGTGAGCAACCTCAGGCATGGGTGTCGTCCTTGTTCGGTTCGCAGGCGCAGGAGAGGGCGGCGACCGCGGGCGCGCACACCTCGGGATGTCCGCTGCAGCAGTCGCGCATGAGGAAGGCGATGAGGTCGGAGAGGGCCGGATAGACGGCGCTGTAGATGATGGAGCGCCCTTCACGCCGCGATTGAACCAGCCCGGCGTGTTCCAGATGGCTCAGGTGGAAGGACAGGCGGGAGGAGGAGGCGTCGCCCAGCGCCGCGCCGATGGCACCCGCTGGACGCCCCTCAGGTCCAGCCTCGACCAGCAGGCGCACGATGCGCAGCCGCGTCTCCTGGGCCAGGGCGGCGAAGACGGAAAGGGCGTGGGTCTCGTCCATAATTCAATAACTCAATGAATATTGAGATATTGAATGCGTACATCGTTCCAGCGCCGCCCGCAAGCCATGAGTGGCCGGGCCGGCAGGGTCAGCCCGGCGTCGCGTCGCGCCGGGGATCGAGGTGCTGCATCACGTGCTTCACAAGGGCGCGTTCGGAGCCCACGCCGGTCTTGCGATACATGCGCAGCCGGCAGTTCTTGATGGTGCCCTTGCTGAGGTTGAGCTTCTGGGCAATGCCGCCGGTGGTTTCGCCATTCATGAGCAGGAGCACGATCTCCCGCTCGCGTGGCGTGAAGATCTTCAGCGCTTCCTCCAGCAGGCGGTCGGGATCCTCCACCCGGGGCGGGGCATCGGTGTCGAGCACATACATGCGCCCGCCCGGTGCCAGCGGGAAATCGCGATCGAATGCCTCCACCTTCACGGTGAACGGCGGCAGCGCCCGCGGCTGGCAATCGCCGGTGGTGTGCAAGTCCTCTACCAGCGTCGTCAGCGCCGGCTCGCCCGCCGCCGCCTTCCGCCAGGCCTCGTTGGAGAAGACATCCACCCCGAAGCGGTCCTTGATGAGGGTGGGGCGGGTGATGAAGCCTTCCACCTGCGGCCCGCGCAGGTGGCGCAGGCTGTTGAACAGGGCGCCCAGATGGGAGCGGTGGAAACCCTCCAGCATGGGGAAGATGAGCTTGGCGCGTGCGATATCCGCCGGTGAGAAGCCACCGCTCTCCCGCTCCAGGAACAGCCCGAAGCAGCAGTGGCCCACCGTGGAGAAGAAAATGCCGAGCTCGTCGGAGATGCTGGCGACGGTCTGGAACACCTTGTGGTAGAGGTCCCAGGCGCGGCCCGGAGCGCGCACGTCATTCAGCTGAAGCACGCCTGGATTGCCATTATTGCGCCAATACTCGGAAAACGGGTCGACCGAGGCGTAGATATTAGTGTAATATGCAACCACATCGCTCGCCACGTTCTTGGTGAAGAGCACGTCGGGCGGGGCCACGCGCGAATAGCGAATAATCCAGCACGCATCATGGTCGATGGCGGCGCCGAACAATTCCACCAGCTCGCGATGAAAGCGGTCGCTGCCGATCACCCGCGCCACCTGTCCCACATGGGCGAACCACTCCGGACTGTTCAGCGGCACGGCGCTGTATCGCCCGAATGCGGAAGCCAGTGGAACGGGAAGTGATTCTGCCATGCCTCACGCTCCCGTCGGCATGTGTGTACACTTGAATAGTTCCGATCTGAGTAAAGCCGAGCGGTTGCCCCCTGGCAATGCGGACGTTGCGTCATCATGCTCCCTATCTCTTTCGATGTTGCAGTGCATATGGGGGGTGAAGCCGCCGGCAATTCTGCCTTTTCGGCGAGCGTTGCCGCCCGGCATCTCGCGGCTGCGAGGAACGTCGGGCGGAGTTCGGGTGGAAGCTGCACGCAAAGGGGCCTCACGGGAAAGGACCGGAGGCGGGCGGCCTCGCACCGCCCGCGCTCCGGCAAGGTTCCCAGGAGGAAGCCCCCGGGTTACGGCTCGGCCTGTCGCGGCAGCTGCGGAAGGTCAGGCCGTCCGTTCGTCGAGCGGGTGGGTCCGCAGGCGCAGCGGATCATAGAAGGGGGTCTTCACCACCCGCGCCGGGAAGCGCTCCTCGCCGCTGTGAACCTCCAGCTCGGTGCCGCAGCCGGCGAGGTGGGGCGCCACATGCACCAGGGCCAGTGATCGCATGACGTAGCGGCTGTAGGTGGCGGAATTCACGATGCCCACCTCCCGGCCATCGCGGAACAGTTTCGCCCCCGGCTCGATGGCCGCGTGATGGTCGATCTCAATGCCCGCCTGCGCCACCCGCTCCTGTCCGCGCCGGCGCAGCACGGCGTCGCGGCCGCGGAAGGCGGGCTTGTCCGGATTCACCGTCCAGCCGAGCCCGGCTTCCCATGGCGTCGTATCTCCTTCCGGCATGTCATAGGGATAGAAGAGCAGGCCGCCTTCCACGCGGACGATGTCGAGGCAGGACCACGACACAGCCATGGCCCCGTGCGGCCGGCCGGCCTCGAGAATGGCATCCCACAGGACCACGGCGTCGCCGGAGGCGCAGGACACCTCATAGCCGCGCTCGCCGGAATAGCCGCCGCGGGCGATGGAGACCGGGCGGCCGAACAGGCTGGTCCGCCGATGCCCGAAATAGGGCAGGGTCTTCAGCTCGAAGCCGGTGTGCGGCGCCAGGATGTCGAGGGCCTTGGGGCCCTGCAGCGACAGCATGTGCACGTCATTGTCCTTGCGGAAGGTCGCGTCGCGTCCCGCTGCGGCCGCCGGCAGCAGGTCCTCCAGGGCGCCGCTGCCGTGGGATACCCGATAGGCGTTCGGCCCATCGCAATAGACGAGGACGTCATCGATGATGCTGCCGTTGTCGTCCAGCAGCCCGGTGAGGGAGGCCGAGCCGGGGGCGATGCTGGCAATATCGGAGGTGAACAGCTCCTCCAGCACGGCCAGGGCATCGCGGCCCGAGACGTCGATGATGCGAAGGGCGGAGACGTCGAACAGGCCGGCGGCGGTACGCACGGCGACCACCTCGTCATCGGGGTCGGTGGCGTAGTTCTGCGGCACGGGCATGTCGTTCCACGCCGCCTCGAAGGTGGTGCCGAGGGCCCGGTGGCGATCGGACAGGGCGGAAAGACGGGAATAGGCGGGCAGGCCAGCGGTCATGCTGCGGGTCCTTTCTTGATGCGGGGAGAGGACGGCCCGGCAGGCGCCGGGCCGCCGGGGGTCAGAGCTGGAACAGCCAGTTGGAGGCGAGCACCACCACAAGTCCGGCGATGAGCGCGAGATAGGGCAGCATGCCGGCACGCTTCTGCGTGTGCTTGCCGTCGCCGATGGTCAGATCCTCAAAGGTCTCATGCGGGAACTTGCCGCCGTCCTGGATGTAATGGCGGTAGATGAAGACCGGGATGATGAGGGCGGCGGTGATGAGCCCGGCCCACAGCGCCACCGGGTTCCACACCTTCGCGCCGGCGCCCATGAACACCGCATTGACGAAGGCGAACACGGTGCCGAGGGCGAGGATGAAGGTGGGCGCCCGATAGGGCCGGTCCACATGGGCGCTGTCGATGCGGTGGATCCAGCCGGAGTTCAGGTTGAGGAAGTTGAAGATGATGTAGCCCACATTCGCCACCGCCAGCACGAAGAAGAAGCTGGTGCTGTCGGCGCACGCGATGGCCAGGAGCACGATGTTGAACCACAGGTCGGTCCACATGGCGCGGGTGGGCGCGCCGTGCTCGTTCACATGGTCGAGGAAGCGGGGCAGCCAGCCGTCCACCGCGCCCTGGTAGAGGGTGCGCGAGGAGCCGGCCATGGCGGTCATGATGGACAGCATCAGCGCCAGGATCATCAGCATGACGAGCACGCTCTCGACGATCTTGCCGCCGCCCACCATGTGGGCCATGGCCTGGGCGACGCCGGAGCCGTCGACGATGGCCGGATCGAGCATGCCGCTGAGGCCCAGAACACCCTGGAAGGTGAACGGCACCAGGATGAACAAAGCGAGGCACAGGAGGCCCGAATAGAAGATGGCCTTGAAGGTGTCGCGCTCGGGGTTGCGGAATTCGCCCGTGTAGCACACCGCGGTCTCGAAGCCGTAGGTGGACCAGGCGGCGATGAACAGGCCGCCAAGCACCAGCGTCCAGCCGGGAATGTTCCAGCTGCCGGCTTCCGGCGCCCCGGCAGCGGCCAGCGGCACCAGCGGCGAGAAATTGCTCCAGTTCACCTGTCCCGTCAGCAGCGGAACGATGCCCACCACCAGCATGGGCACGATCACCGACAGGCCGATCCATTTCTGCACATTGGCGGTGCCGAGAATGCCGCGATGCTGGATGGCGAACACCAGCAGCATGAGCGCGGCGCCCACGAAGAACGCGGCATTGAGGGAGAAGGACACCGGACCGATGGCGTGGGTCATCAGCGTCCAGTCCCGGATGTGGGGCGTCAGCGCGGCCACCGCGGCGGCGGCCTTCTCGGCCTCGGTGCCGGTGAGGCTGGCGCCGTGCAGGGTGAGCCACTGCGCCACTTCCGGGCTGTTGAGCGCGGGCACCGGGGCGAGGGCGTTGAGTATGTAGGCGGCGGCGATGGAGCAGCCAAGCGAGAGCACCGGGCTCCAGGCGAACCAGTTGCACCACACCGAGAGCGGCGCCACTAGCTTCACATATCGCACCCAGGCGGCCGCGCCGTAGATGGAGGCGCCGCCGGACTTGTTGGGAAACAGGCCGGCGATCTCGGCATAGATGAAGGACTGGATGAAGCCCATGCCGATGGAGATGCCCCAGATCAGGAATGACAGGGTCCCGGTCATGCCGGCGATGCCGCCGATGGAGAACAGCACGAGGGCGGGCACGCCGCTCGCGACCCAGAAAGCGCCGGTCCAGCTGATGGAGCGATGCAGTCGCCCCTCAGTCGTGGTCCCCTCTTGGACAGTGGTGATGGTGGTCACGATTTCCTCCCTCGCCCGTGTGCTCGGCTTCAGGTCAGGCAGGCGTGCCGGCCCGGGCGTTCTTGTGGACGTGTTCTATGGTTTGCGTGTTCAGCACTTGGCATGTTCAGCACTTGGCGTGTGCGCCGCCCGGCGCGTGCAGCCGGGCGGCCGGGTGCTGCGGCGAGGCCTAAAGGCCCTTCTGCTTGCGCACTTCCTCGGCGATCTCCAGCATGTCGCCGACGATGCCGTAGCGGGCGATGGAGAAGATGGAGGCTTCGGGGTCCTTGTTGACCGCGATGATGTTCTCCACGTGCTTCATGCCCCACTGGTGCTGCACCGAGCCGGAGATGCCCATGGCGACGTAGAGGTTGCACTTCGCCGCCAATTGGCCGGACTGGCCCACCTGGCGCGCCTTGGGCAGCCAGCCGTTGTCGGCGATGGGCCGCGAGCAGCCCAGGGTCGCGCCCAGGCCCTCGGCGAGCTCCAGGAACTGGGCCACGTTGGCCTCGTCGCCGACACCGCGGCCGATGGAGAGGATGAAGGGCGAGCCGGGAATATCGATGCCGCCGGTGGCCGGGGGATCACGCCAGTCCAGGTGCCGGCTGCGTCGCTGGGCATCGCCGGCCTCGAACGGGGTGATCCGGGGCTGGGCCGGGCCGGCGGCGGGCTCGAACGCCCCGCTACGCAGGGTGACGAGCACCCCTGCGCGACCGGGGAAGTCGATCTCCACGAACACCTTTTCCTGGTAGCCGGCGCGCGTCGCGACGACGGCGCCCTCCTCCACCTGGAGGCCGAATACGTCGGTGGCGAAGCCGAGGTCGTTGGCGATGGCCACCGCCGGGGCCAGCGCCCAGCTGTCGACGCTGTGGGGCATCAGCACCAGGGCCGGCTTGCGCGCGGCGATCAGGTCGCTGAGGGCCCGCTCATACAGGTGCGGCTCGAAGGTCGCGGCCTCGGGTGTGGTGATGGTGACCACCTCGTCCACCGCGCCGACGCTGACCGCGGGCACGAAGGCGGAGGGGTCGGTGGCGATCACCGCCACGCTCACCTCGCCGCCCACCGCCGCCTTCAACTGGCCGGCGGCGCCGATGGCTTCCAGCGTGGCGGCCCGCAGCTCGCCGCGCCGATGTTCTGCCAGAATGAGAATTCCAGACATCAGCCCTGCACCTCCTCGATGATTTCCAACAGACGGGCCGCCTGCTGGGACGGCGTGCCCTCGATCATTTCGCTCTTGCCCCGCTCGGGCACGTAGACACGCCGCACCCGGCTCAGCGCGCCAGCGCCGCCGATCTCCCCGGTGCTCAGGCCGAGGTCGGTGGGCGTGCGGCTTTCGATGGCCTTGGCGTTGGCCTGCTTGATGGCGCGCAGGGAGGCGTAACGCGGCGTGTTGATGCCGAGCTGGATGGTCAGCACCGCCGGTGTTTCCACCTCGATGCGCTCCACCAGCCCGCCTTCCAGCTCGCGCTCGACCGTGGCGCTGGCGGCGCCGGGCGCATAGTCGAGGCGGGAAACCACGGCCACCCGCGGCCAGCCGAGGAGGGCTGCCACCGACATGCCCGTCTGCGCATGGCCGAAGTCCGAGGACTGGGCGCCGCACAGCACCAGGCCCGGCTCCTCCTGTTCCGCCACCTTGGCGATGATGCGGGCGATGGCGACCCGGTCGGCGTCGCCGAGGTCCGCATCATCCACCCGAATGGCCCGGTCGGCGCCCTTGGCAAGAGCCTTGCGCAGGGTGTCGTCGGCATCGTCGGGGCCGATGGTGAGAACCACCACCTCCACGGTCCCCTCCGGTGCGGCTTCCTTGATGAGGACGGCGGTTTCGAGCGCGTATTCGTCGAACTCGTTGAGATCGAACTCGCAGAAGTCGGGGTCGACATCGCGGCCATCATCGCGGAGCTCGAACTCGTCATCGAGGGAAGCGACACGTTTCACCGGCACGAGTATTTTCATGGGCGTCCTCACAGGGCTGGAGAGAATTCGGCGGCGTGCGCCCGCTGCATGGGCGCGTGCGCGGCGAGCCGCGCGACCATCCGCGCGCCGACCGCGAACCGCACCTGCGGCTCGAGATCGTCGGCCAGGGACCAGGCATCGGCATCGGCCAGATTGGGATGGCGCACGGCCATGGCGCGGTTGAGCGGATAGGGGTCGGCGAGCAGCGGCTGCAGCGCGAGGGCGGGCGCGCACGGGTTCAAGGCCACCGCCCGGCGCACATCGGCATCGGCATGCCGGGCGCGGGCCACCAGGGCGGGGCCGCGAGCCTTGGGATTGCGGGCGACGGCGGAGGAGACGTCGACATGCGCATCGCCCTCCAGCGCGCGCAGGGCGGCCGTGGGCAGGTCCGGCCGATCGGCGACGCCGGCACGAACCCACGCATCCCCATCCGTGGCGAGGGCGGCAAGGGCGTCGTCCGGGCACTGCGGATTGCGCCCCGCCGCATGGCGGACTTGAGCTGCATCGTCGCGGCAGAGGGCGAGGAGGACGGTGTTCGGCAGTCTGGGGTTGCGTGCCAGCCAGGTGCGCACCCACACGTCGGGGTCGTGGCTCAGCGCCATGGCGAGGGCACGCGGCAGCCGCAGATGGCGCGCCTGGGCCCGGCGCACACGGGCCGCCGGGTCCTCGCCGGCGCCCGCCCGGCCGCCGGCCGTCGCGCGCACCGCTTCGGCCCGCACGGCGGGGTCGGGATCACCCAGCAGGCTCCGCGCGGCCGCGCGCGCCAGCGCCGGATTGCCGGCGCAGCGCCGGCGGAAGGCGGGATCTGGATCGCGCCAGGCGGCATTGAGCAGCGCCGGCGGGCAGGCCGGGTGGGCGACCAGCTCCAAGGTTGCCGCCGGCACGCCACGTGCGGCGATCGCGAGAAGGAGGGCGGCATCGGCTTGCGGATGACGGGCCAGCAGGGCGGCTTCGGCGGGGCTGGCCCCCACATGCAGGCGGTGCAGCACCAGTGTGGGCGTGGCGGGGTTGCGCAGCAGGGCGCCGCGCACCACCGTATCGGCATCGCCGGCCAGCCCGGCCAGCAGCAGCGCCGGTGCGTTGGCATGGCCGGCGACGGCGATGCGTGTCTCTTGGTCCGGCAGATGCTGGGCCACGTTCAGAAGCACCGCCGCGCTGCTGGCGGGATTGCGGGCGAGGCGCCGCAGCACGGCGGGGCGCTGCTCCTGCGCCAGCCGTTCCAGGAAGCGGACGGGTGTGAAGGGCAGGGCGGCGAAGGCGAGCTTCAGGCGCTCCCGTGCGAGCAGGATGCGCGCCAGGCCCGCCTGCGCCCGCGTGGCGCCGGCCGCGCCATAGGCGGGCAGGCACAGATAGGGGTCGGCCCGCCGTTCAAGGGCCAGCAGCAGGGCCGCCATGTCGGTGGGGGGAGCGGCCGCCGGCGCCCGCATGGCTAGCCCACCTCGGCCGGAGCCGCCGCCGGGGCGACCGCGTCGGCCTCCAGCGCCTCCGCCAGCAGCTCGGTGAGCTCCATCACCCGGAAGTTGCGCTCATTGCCGGTGGTCTTCACCGCATCTTCGAGCATCGTCATGCACTTGGGACAATTGACCACGAGCACGTCGAGCCCTTCGATCTCGGCCGCCTCGCGGGCCCGGATCTCGCTGACCTTGGAGGTGCCGGGCGGGTCCGGCACCCACACCCGCCCGCCGCCGGCGCCGCAGCAGAAGGAATTGTCGCGGCTGCGCGGCAGCTCCACCAGCTTGGCGCCGGTGGCGGCCACCACCTCGCGCGGGGCGTCATAGCCCTTGTTGAGCCGGCCGAGATGGCAGGGGTCGTGATAGGTGACGGTGAAGTCGAGCTGCCGCGCCGGCGCGATGCGGCCGGCGTCCAGCAGCTCCTTCAGATAGGCGCTGGCATGGCTCACCTGATAGCTGCCGCCGAGGTCCGGATACTCGTTCTTGAGGGTGTTGAAGGAGTGCGGATCGGTGGTGACGATGCGCGAGAAGGTGCAGCCGGAAAGCGTCTCCACATTGCCTTCCGCCAGTTGCTGGAACAGGCCTTCCTCGCCCACGCGCCGCACGTCGTTGCCGGCGGTGGTTTCCCCCTCATAGAGGATGCCGAAATCGATGCCGGCGGCATGCAGGATGCGGGCGAAGGCGCGACTGACCTTCTGGCTGCGCGGATCGAAGCTTGCATAGTCGCCCACGAACCACAGCACCTCCACCGGCTCCTTGCGGGCGTCCTTGATCTTGAACGGCAGGTCGCGGGTCCATTGCGGCCGCTTGCGACGGCTTTCGTTGAAGCAGTTGCCGGTCTTGCCGATGGCGCCGAGGGTGCGCTGCAGGGCGCTGTCCATGTCGCCCTGGTCCACCATGTCGCGGCGCAGCAGGTTGATGAGTGGCAGATGCTCCACCCCCACCGGGCAGATCTCGGTGCAGGCGCCGCACTGGCGGCATGACCACAGGGTGTCCGGCCGGAATTCGCCAGTGGCGAGGCCGACGAGCGGCGTGGCGCAGGCGGCGGCGCGCGGCTTCGGCAGCACTTCCCCCAGAAGCGCGTTGGCTTGCTCGCGCAGCGTCAGAATGACGTCGCGCGGGGAGAGCGGATAGCCGGCGGCGCGGGCCGGGCAGGCCTCGTGGCAGCGGCCGCACTTGGTGCAGGCATCGGCCTGGACCAGATAGCGGCTGGAGACGTCGCCGAGGGTGCGATAGCCGATGTGGTCGGCATCGAGATGGCCCAGCGGCAAGTGGTTCAGCGCGTTGGGGTCCTTCAGCAGCCAGGAGGTGGCGGCCGTGACGATGTGCTTGGCCTTGGTATAGGGGATGAGGGCGACGAAGGTGAGCGCCAGCACGCCGTGGAACCACCACAGGCCCATGCGCAGGGCGCCGGCGCCCTCGCTGCTCATGCCGATGGCTTTCAGCCCGGCCGCCACCAGCGCGCCGAACGGCGCCCACCAGCGGGTTTCCCACACCGCCGGCTCGGCCTGCAGCCACACCATGCGCGCGCCGGAGAGCAGGAAGCCGGTGATGCCGATGAGCAGCAGGGTCCACAGGAAGGCCCAATCCTCGATGCGGTAGCGCTCGCGTCTGAAATCCGCATCCTCGGGGGTGCGGTCCGGGCGGGCATAGTCGAGCTTGGGCGGCCGCAGCCAGCCGCGCCGGTACATCATATAGGTGAGCCCGGCGATGAAGCCGGCGCCGGCCAGGTTCAGCACCAGCTTGAAGAGGAGATAGAACTGCCCGTGCCAGAAATTCACGCCGAGCAGCGGGCCCAGAATGTCTTCCTGCAAGGTGATGGTGGCGGTGCCGATGAACAGCAGCGTGAAGCCATAGAAGATAAAGGCGTGGAGGCGCCCGGTGCGGGCATCGCGCCGGCGCAGGGCGCGGTGGCTGGCGATGACCTTCGCGGTATCCGCAAGACGGGTGGCGAGCTGGCGCCAGGAGAAGGCCGCGCCGCGCTGCCCGCTGCGATACTTGCGCACCTGCACATAGACGCCGAAGCCGAAGACGGCCATGGCGGTGATGGCATAGGCATAGAACGCCAGCAGCATCCACAGGGAGAAGTCCTGGAACAGGATGCGCGTGACCTCGGTGGGGGCGATGCCGCTCGGAATCATCTCGTGCTCGTCCTCGGCGCTTTCAGGCGCACGGCGTCCCGCCGGGCCGCCGCCTGCGTCTCGTCCAGTGAAGAAGAAGGGCGCCGCCCGGCGGAGCGGGCGGCGCTTGCGGGACGCGGCTCTGGCGTCCCGCCCGCATGACCGGGGCGAGGGGAACTAGCCCTGGTAGCGGATCTCGTAGGAGCCCCCCGGCTGGTAGGGGGCGCCGTAGACGGCCGCCTCGCGGCGATACGGCTTGGGCTCCTGCGGGTTCGCCTCCTCGATTTCGCGGGCGAGCCGCTGGCCGTCGAAGGTGGCGTCGGCGATGAGCTTGGGCGCCCAGGCATCGCCGATGATGTAGACCCCCTTCACCCCGTGCGCGGCCCACTCGCCGGCACGGTCCTTCAGCCCCCGGAACAGGGTGTCGTCGGAGCGGCGGGCGGTCACCAGCACCAGCGTGTCGAACTCGTGCCAGGCATGGGTGGTGTTGGCCGCGCGGGGCATCTTGCCGGGGCCGGTGTAGCTGCGCTTATGGCCGTCACCCCAGATGTTGTAGAGCTCGATCCGCCCCTCCTCGACCCGGCTCGCCCAGGTATCGCCCATCACGTTGATGTGCAGCTCGTGCAGCATCCGGTGCATGTTGGGCGCTTCCAGGGTGAAGTGCATGTAGCGGCCGAGCTCGACGCCGCTGGCCACCGTCACCTGGTGTCCCGCTTCCGCCAGCTTCTGCGCCAGGCTGGGCGCCATGTAATAGGGATCGGCATTGAGGATGACGACGCGCTTGCCGATGGGCTTGGTGCCGCGGATCACGTCCTCTGGCGTCAGCACATTGTCGCGCCGCGCGCCGTCGAGGCCGGGAATGGGGGCGTGGGTGAGGCAGTTGGTGCCGTCGGCCACCCAGTGGGCGCCGGTGGCGACCACCACCTTGTCGGCGCCATAGTCCAGCACATCATCCACGGTGAGGCGCTTGCTGCCCAGGGCCATCTGGCTGTCGCGGCTGCGCTTCATCAGCTTGGTGAGCTGCACCTCGCGATAGTCGCGGTGGTAGCTCCATTCGCCGAGGCCCGGCAGGGTGGCGACATCGTTCACATAGCCGCCCACCTTCTCGGCGCTGTCCACCAGATGCACCACATAGCCGCGCTCCAGCAGCACGCGGGCGCATTCCGAACCGGCGGGGCCCGCCCCCACCACCAAGATGGAGTCGTCCGATCCCTTCTTGGGGAAGCGCTCCGGATGCCAGCCGCGCCGGAATTCCTCGCCGGCGGTGGCGTTCTGGGTGCAGATCATGGGCGGGCCGCCGATCTCCCAGCGGGAGATGCACACGTTGCAGCCGATGCAGGTGCGGATATCATCCAGCCGGCCATCGCGGATCTTCTGTGGCAGGAACGGATCGGCGATGGAGGGGCGCGCCGCGCCGATCACGTCCAGCTCACCGTTGCGGATGACTTCCACCATCTTTTCGGGATCAGTAAAGCGGCCGACGCCGAGCACGCATTTCTTGGACGCCTGCTTCACGAACTTCTGCCAGGAGAGCTGATGGCCCTGGCGGTAGAAGCGCGAGGGGCCAGCATCCTCACCCCACTCGGCGATGTCGCCGACATTCACGTCCCACAGGTCCACCACATTGTCGGCCAGTTCAACGAACTTCAGGCCGTCGCGCTCCACCTCCACGCCTTCCTCGCCGATCAGGGTATCGACGGCGAAGCGGGTGGCGATGGCGCATTCGGAGCCCACCGCGGCCTTCATCTGCTCCAGGGTTTCGATCCAGAAGCGGGCGCGGTTCTCGAAGCTGCCGCCGTATTTGTCGGTGCGCTTGTTGTAATATTTGGAGAGAAACTGCAGCGGCAGATAGGAGTGCGCGCCATAGCAATAGATGATGTCGAAGCCGGCATCGCGGGCGCGGCGGGCGGCTTCCACGTAGAAGCCCTGCACGCGACGGATGTCGTCGTAATCCATCTCGTGGCAATAGGTGAGGGATTCGAACTCGGAGGCATACTGGCTGGGGCCGCGGGCGGTCTGGCGGGTTTCCATGCAGGGGGCGTGCGCACCGCCGTACCAGAGCTCGACGCCTGCCAGGGCGCCGTATTTGTGGATCTCGGAGGTCATCGCCGAGAGATTCCGCACGTCGCCTTCGTCCCAGATGCGCGCTGAGACACGGTGGGTGTCATCCGCTTCCGGATGGATGGAGCAATATTCGGTGTTGACCGCGCCCCAGCCGCCTTCGGCCTTGATGGAGCGATGGGCCGCCTGGAAACCGGGCTTGTCGGAGCCCGCGCCAATGCAGTGCGGCACCTGATAGAACCGGTTCTTCAGCACCTTCGGGCCGATCTTGATAGGCTCGAACAGAATATCGTACTTGCTGATGGTCAGGTCGTCGTGGGTCATTTCACTCCCCATGCAGATCCGGCCTGCCTGAACTTGGCAGCCGAATATTTTTCCCGAAAAGGCGCAAGGAGAAGTCTGGCGCGCAACTATCCGCGCCCGAAAACATCATGTTTTCGGTGGCTCGCCCCTGGTCGTTTCCGGTCGTTCTTTATTGGGAGAATTCTAACTGCGGGAGGGATGGTGCCCGCAATGGTGCCAAATGGCACTATGTCGCACGTGTCACCCGGACACAGCTGCGGAAAAGCCTGTTTTGCAGCGCCGTCTTCACCATGTTGCACTTGCGTTGCCGGCGGCTGCACCTGCTATGGGCGCACGGGTTGCTGGCGGCGGGCGGTGCGGTGGATTATGGCCGCCCGGGGAAGGCGGGGCCGATGCAAGCAGATCTGAAATACCTGGTGGAAATCGCCAATGCCGGCTCGGTGCGGCGCGCGGCGGAGGTGCTGCACATCGCTCCCTCGGCGCTGAGCCGCCAGATTGCCAATCTGGAGCATGAACTGGGCGTGCCGCTGTTCGATCGCCACGCGGGCGGCATGAAGCCCACGGCCTTCGGGGAGGTGGTGATCCGCTATGCCCGCACCACCATGCGCGGCTTTGAGCGCATGCGCTCGGAAATCGACGATCTCCAGTCGCTCAAGCGCGGCCATGTGAAGATCAATACCGCCGAAGGGGCGGTGGCAGACCTGGTGTTCGAGCTCATCGGCGAGTTGCGGCGGGAGTTTCCCGGCATCACCTATGAGGTGCAGGTGGCCGGCTCGCGCTCCAGCCTCGATGCCCTGGCTCAGGACAAATGCGACATCGGCGTCATCTTCCAGCCGGAGGCCCATCCTGACGTGGCGGTGCTGCGTGAGATCGTGCATCCCATCCGCCTCATCGCCGCGCCCAACCACCCGTTCAGCCAACGCGAGATCGTCGCGCTGCACGAGCTGGAAGCCGGGCCGCTCTGTCTGCAGTCGTCGGATTACACGGTGCGCGTGGTGTTCGATCAGGCGGTCAAGGCGGCCCACATGGTGATCGAGCCGGCGGTGGTCATCAATTCCGTCGAGTTTTCCAAGACCTTCGCGCGGGATGGCCTAGGGGTGTCGCTGGTGCCGCTGTTCGCGGTGCGGCGCGATGTGCATGCGGGCACGCTGTGCGCCATCAAGGTGGATTGCGCAGCCTTCGAGACCTCGACCATCGCCGTGTGCGTTCACAAGGAGCGGTTGATGTCGCTGGCGGCGGAGACGGTGCTGCAGCGGCTGCTCGATGCCTTCGAGACCTTTGCCGCGCCGCGATGAATTGGGCGGCAGAGTGCATAGCGTTGCCGAAATGGCAACGAAAAGTTCTATTCTTTCGTCTTCTGAGAACGCTTTCCCTGCCGGATGATCCTTCGTGCCGATGCTGCTGTTGTCGCGCCGAAGGAGTTTTTCCCCATGCCGTCGCCGTCCGCTTCTCCCTTCGTCCCCAAGGTTCCCGCCCCGTTCACCGCGGCGGTGGTCCAGGCGGCTCCGGTGTCCTTCGACATTGAGCGGACATTGGACAAGGTGGCCGATCTCGCGGCCGACGCGGCCCGGGCCGGCGCGGCTTTGGCGGTGTTCCCTGAGGCCTTCATCTCGGCTTATCCGCGCGGGCTCGACTTTGGCGCGTTCGTGGGGCTGCGCACGGCGGAGGGACGGGAGCAGTTCCGGCTCTATTGGGAAAGCTCGGTGGAGGTGCCCGGCCCGGTGGTGGAGCGCCTCAGCGCCATTGCCCGCGCCTCCGCCCTGCAACTGGTCATCGGTGTCATCGAGCGGGATGGCGGCACGCTTTACTGCACGGTGCTGTCGTTTGCCGCCGATGGCACCTATCTCGGCAAGCATCGCAAGCTGATGCCCACCGGTTCCGAGCGCCTCATCTGGGGCTTCGGCGATGGCTCCACGCTGCCGGTTTATGAGACGCCGCTCGGTCGCATGGGCGCGGTGATCTGCTGGGAAAACTACATGCCGCTGCTGCGCGCGGCCATGTATGGCAAAGGCGTGGAACTCTATTGCGCCCCCACCGCCGATGGCCGCGAGACCTGGCTGCCCACCATGCGGCACATCGCCATGGAAGGCCGGTGCTTCGTCTTGTCGGCCAACCAGTTCTGCCGCCGGACCGACTATCCCGCCAGCTATCCCTCGCACCTGGGCGAGGAACCGAACGCGGTCTTCTCCCGGGGTGGGTCCTGCATCGTCGATCCCATGGGGCAGGTGCTGGCGGGGCCGGATTTCGAGGGCGAGGCATTGCTGACCGCGCAGATCGACCTGCGCGAGGTGGTGCGCGCCAAGTTCGATTTCGATCCCGTCGGGCATTATGCGCGGCCCGATGTGCTGGCGCTGACCGTGCATCAGGACGCGCGGGCACCGGTGACCTTCACGCCCCCCGCACCGCTGCCGGCGGTGGAGGACCCCACCGCCGAGGTGGTCTGATCCGCGGGGCCGCACGGCGCCGCACCTCGTCCCTTCCCACACCCATCGTAACCCTCCGCCTCGGCCGGTCCCGGGCGGCAGCGATGGCGGACGTCCCGAAGTCACAGGAGAGAACATGGCCTTGCCCCCCGCTCCCCATGTCGCGAACGCGCTGGAAAAGCAGGTTCCCACGGTGCCCGGCCTGTCCGAGGCCATCCAGGCGCGCGACATCCCGCTGTCGGTGGTGACGCGCGGCGGCGGCCTCGTGTTCGTCTCCGGCCTGCCGCCCATCGATCCGGCCACCGGCGCCATGGTGGAGGGGGATATCCGCGTCCAGACCCGGCAGGTGCTGGAGAACGTGGCGGCGGCCCTGGCCGCCGCCGGCAGCAGCGTCGAGAAGGTGCTGAAGGTGACCGTCTACTGCACCAACACGGGCTATTTCGAGCAGGTCAACGCCGTCTATCGCGAGATGTTCGCCGCCGCGCCGCCCGCCCGCACCTTCGTGGCCGTGGGTTCATGGCCGTTTGCCGCCGATATCGAGATCGAGGCCATCGCGCTCGCCTGAACAGTCAAGCCAAGACCCGAGACAATCGGACGAAAGAACATCCAGAGAAAAATCAGAGCCAGAACAGAGGGGTTATCCATGACACACGCGAGCACCATCACGCATTTGCGAGCTCCGGCGCGCGCCTCCCTTTTCACGCGGCTTGCCGCCGCGGCGCTCACCACGGTGGGCGTGCTGGCCTCCGGCGCGGCGGCCGCGGTCGAGCCGGTGAAGCTCGGCGTCATCATGCCGCTCACCGGCGGGCAGGCGCCGTTCGGGCAGAATTCGCTGCGTGCCATCGAGCTGGCGGTGGAGCGCATCAATGCCGCCGGGGGCATCGAGGGGCTTGGCGGCGCCAAGATCGAGCTGGTGGTGGCCGATGCGGCGAGCGATCCCACCACGGCCGCCTCGGTGGCCCAGCGCATCATTTCGCGTGATCGCGTTTCGGCGATCATCTGCTGCTTCGCAAGCTCCCTGACCATCGCCGCCAGCGAGGTGGCGGAGCGCAATCGCACCCCGCTGCTGGGCATGGCCACCTCGGACACGCTGACCACCCGCGGCTTCAAGAATTATTTCCAGATCACCACCCGCGCCTCGGTCTACGGCGCCGCGCAGCTCGACGACACCATCGCCCTGGCCAAGGCCAACGGCAAGCAGATCAAGAAGATCGCGGTGGTCTATGAGGACACCGCCTATGGCCAGTCCACCGCCGCGGGCCTGCTGAAGCGCGCCAAGGAGATCGGCATGGATGTCGCCCTGGCGGAAGCCTATCCGCAGGGCATCAACGACGTGATGCCGTTGATCCAGAAGATCCGCGCGGGCAACCCCGACGTGGTGCTGGGCGTGTCCTATTTCTCGGATGCGGTGCTGCTGGTGCGCGGCATGCGCCAGGCCGGGCTCACCATGCCCATCGTCGGCGCGGCGGCCGGCTATGTGATCCCCGAGTTCAAGGAGGCCCTGGGGCCGCTGGCCAATGGGGTGATGAGCACCGTCTACGCCAATTACGACCATTATGGCGCGTTCGGCGAGGCCTATCGCAAGAAATACGGTACCTTCATGACCCACGATGCGTTCGAGCACAGCGCGCTGGTCTATGTGGTGGCGGAAGCCATGAGCAAGGGCAAGACCACCAAGCCCGCCGAGCTCGGCCCGGTGCTGCGCACCCTCGACGTCACATCCGCGCCGGTGAACGGCATGCCGGGCGGTGGCGCGAAGTTCGACGAGACCGGCCTCAATTCCCGCGCCCACCCCATCCTGGTGCAATGGCAGGACGGCGAGCTCTTCACCGTGTGGCCCAAGCAGGATGCCACCCGTTCGGTCATCTGGCCCTGAGCCACGCCTTAAGGATCAGGGTGCCCTCATGACGGAACAGATCCTCCAAGCGATCGTGAACGGCATCCTGATCGGGGGTGTTTACGCGGTCCTCGCGGTTGGCCTGGCGCTGGTGTTCGGCGTCATGGAGATCGTCAACTTTGCCCAGTCGGAATTCGTGATGCTGGGCATGTACGTCGCTTATGCGGTGTTCGCGGCGGTGGGGCTCGACCCCATCGCTGCGGTTCCCATCGTCTTCCTGGCGGTGTTCGCGTTCGGCGCGGCGGTGCAGCGTCTGCTGATCCAGCCGGTGCTGCGCGCGCCGATGGTGTCACAGATCTTTCTCACCGTCGGCCTCTCGTTCGTGCTGGTGGCCGGTGCCCAGCTTCTGTTCGGCGCCACCTTCCTCAGTGTCGTCACGCCCTATCAGACCGCCGCCCTCACCTTCGGCGGGCTGCAGGTCTCGGTGCCCTACCTGCTCGCCTTCCTCGCCTCGGCGGTGATGGCGGCGCTGCTCTGGGCCTTCCTGGAGCGCACCGACATGGGGCGCGCCATGCGCGCCACCTCCCAGAACCGCACGGCGGCGCAGCTCATGGGCATCAATCCCACGCGCATCTACATGATCGCCTTCGGCCTTGGGACCGGCCTTGCCGGCGTCGCCGGCGCGGTGATCCTGCCCTACGCCTATGTGTTCCCCACTGTCGGCCACAATTACTCGCTGGTGATGTTCACCGTGGTGACCCTGGGCGGTCTCGGCAGCGTCTCCGGCGCTGTGGTGGGTGGCCTCGTAGTGGGGGTCATTCATGCGGTCAGCGCGGTGTTCCTGCCCACGCAGCTGCAGAACGTGGTGGTGTTCGCCATCTTCCTCGCCACCCTCCTGTTCCGTCCCTCCGGCCTCCTGGGAGCCAAGGCATGAGCGGCTTTCTTCGCGGCCTCGCCGTCTCGCGCGCCGAAGCCCTGTGTATCCTCGCAACCGTGCTGGCGATGGTCGCCCTCGGCCTTCTGATGGAAGGCGACGGCTATAATTTGCGCATCCTGACCCTGGCGGTTCTGTTTGCCGGGGCAGCCACCGCCTGGAACCTGGTGGGCGGCTTCGCCAACCTCATCTCCATGGGCCACGCGGCCTTCTTCGGCCTCGGCGCCTATGCCTCCACCCTGCTGTTCATCCATTACGGGCTCAGCCCATGGGGCGGCATGCTGGTGGCCGGCTTCATCGGGGTGCTGGCGAGCCTCGTCATCGGCATCCCGACCATGCATCTGCGGGGCCATTACTACACCCTGGCGACCCTCGCCGCAGTGGAGTTGCTGCGCATCCTGGCGCTCTACTTCACCGGGCTCACCGGCGGCCCCGTGGGCCTCTCCGTGCCCTACCTGCCGAATGCGAGTTTCTGGGCCTTCCAGTTCGAGGGCAGCCGGCCCTATTACTTCATCGCCCTGGGCATGCTCGCGGTGGTTCTCGCCGTCAGCTACGGCTTTGATCGTGGGCCTCTGGGCTATCGTCTGCGGGCGCTGAAGAACAGTCCGGAGGCGGCCGAGGCGAGCGGGGTGGACACCACCCGCGCCAAATTGATCGCCAATGCCTGGAGCGGCGGGCTCATGGCGGCGTTCGGCACCCTTTACGCGCAGTTCCAGTTCTTCATCGATCCCGACACGGTGTTCGGCTTCTGGACCATCTCCATCAAGCTCGCCATGATGACCATTCTGGGGGGCATCGGCCTCATCTGGGGGCCGTTCGTGGGGGCGCTCATCCTGGTGCCGCTGGATGAATGGGCCAACGCCACCTTCACCGGCAATTCGGCGGCCCTCAGCCGGTTCATCTATGGCGCCTTGCTCATCGCCCTCATCCTCATCCGGCCCAATGGGCTGCTGAGCATCGTGAAGGGGCTGCTGCCCACCGCGCGCCCGCAGGTCGCGCCTGCCACCGCGGTGCTCACCACGGCGGACGCGGCTCCCGGTGATCCGCTGCTGGTGGTGGAGGGGCTGACCCGCCAGTTCGGGGGCCTTATCGCCGTGAACGAGGTCAGCTTCACCCTGAAGGGGGCGGAGATACTCGGCCTCATCGGTCCCAATGGGGCCGGCAAGAGCACCACCTTCACCCTGCTCGCCGGGCTTGATCAGCCCACCCGCGGCAGTGTCATCTTGGAGGGCACGCGCCTGACCGGCCTGCCGGCCCATGCGGTGGCGCGGCTCGGGGTGGTGAAGACCTTCCAGAACACGGCCCTGTTCGAGGACATGTCGATCCTCGACAATGTGGTGGTGGCCGGGCTGCTGCGCTGCCCGACGCTGGCGCAGGCCCGCGCGCTGGGGCTGGAGGCGCTGGAGCTGGTGGGGCTCGATCCCGATCTCGCCCCCACGGCCGGCGAGCTCAATACGGTGGACCGGCTGCGGCTGGAGATCGCCCGCGCCGTCACCACCCGCCCCAAGGTTTTGCTGCTGGACGAGGCCATGGCCGGCCTGACGCCACAGGAGACCGATCTGGCCCTTGAGATGATCCGCCGGCTGCGGGCATCGGGCATGGCGATCATCGTGGTGGAGCACAACATGCGCGCGGTGATGGCGGTGGCCGATCGCATCGTGGCCATGGATCACGGGGTGAAGATCGCCGAGGGGCGCCCGCAGGAGGTGGCTCGGCACCCGAAGGTGATTGAATCCTATCTCGGCGGGGAGCATCGCGATGTTGCTTGAAGTGTCCGACCTGCGCGTGTCCTACGGCCGCGTCAACGCGCTGCGCGGCGTCTCGCTGCAGATGGACCGCCACCAATGTGTCGGCGTTCTCGGCGCGAACCGGGCCGGAAAGACCACTTTGGCGCGGGCCATCTCCCGCCTGGTGCCGTTCCAGTCCGGAGACATCCGATGGCAGGGCCGCAGCACCGCCAGGATGCGCCCCGACGAGGTGCCGGGCCTGGGCGTCGCCCATGTGCCGGAAGGGCGCCAGATCTTCAAGCGCATGAGCGTCGAGGAAAACCTGCTGGTGGGGGCGCTCACCGCCGACAGCCGGCCCCATCGGGCGCAGTCGCTGGAGCGGATCTATGCGCTGTTCCCCCGCCTTGGCGAGCGCAAAGCGCAGATGGCGGGCACCCTCTCCGGTGGGGAGCAGCAGATGGTGGCCATCGGCCGCGCGCTGATGCTGCGGCCGCAGCTTCTGATCCTCGACGAGCCCTCGCTCGGGTTGGCGCCTATCGTGGTGCAGGAGGTGTACCGCACCATCGCCGCGATCCGCGAGGAAGGCATCGCCATCCTGCTCGTGGAACAGAACGTGGCGCTGGCGCTCGACTGTATCGATCGCGGCTATGTGCTGGAAAACGGCTGCGTCGCGGTGGCCGGAAGCGCGGCGGAACTGCGCGACAGCGCCGCCGTGCGGGAGGCCTATCTGGGGCTCTAGCTCATTGAACTCTCGCATTTTCTTCACGCAAGCCGGGATCCACTTCGCTTGAAGATGCTTGAGGAGCACGCCTTTCCTCAATGGTGGACACAACGACCCGCACCGGTGCACCGGCTGCGGGCAGGGAGGATATGACTGTGATGAGACAGCGGATTCTGGTGTTGGGCGCGGGCGGCATTGGCGGCTATTTCGGCGGGCGGCTTGCCGAGGCGGGCGCGGACGTGACCTTTCTCGTGCGCGCCGCCCGGCAGGAGCGCCTCGCCCGCGACGGGCTGCGCATCGAGAGCCCGTTCGGCGCCGCGCACATCCCGGTGCGCACCGTTCGGGCCGAGACGCTGGAGGGGCCGTTCGACGTGGTGCTCATCGCCTGCAAGGCCTATGACCTTGAGGCGTCCATTGCCGATGTGACGCCGGCGGTGGGGCCGCAGACGGCGGTGCTGCCGCTCCTGAACGGCCTCGCCCATCTCGATCGGCTGAACGATGTGTTCGGCGCGTCGCGGGTGCTCGGCGGCCTCGCCAAGATTCAGGCGGCGGTGAGTGAGGACGGCACCATTCGCCAGTTGAACGACTGGCGCTTCGTGGTGTTCGGCGAGCAGAATGGCACCCTGAGCCCGCGCGTTCTGGCGCTGCAGGCGGCCTTTGCCGGCGCGGTGGGGGTGGAGGCCGAAGCGGTCTCCGACATCCGCCAGCGCATGTGGGAGAAGCTCGTTCACCTGGCGACGGCGGCCGCCATGACCTGCCTGATGCGGGCGAGCGTGGGCGACATCGTGCGCACGCCCGATGGCGCGCGGCAGTTCGCTGAGCTCTTCGATGCGGTGTGCGCTATCGCCGGGCACGAGGGATTCGCCCCGGGCGCCGACTTCGTGCGCAGCTATCGCGAGGTGTTCTCCGATCCGGCCTCGGCCTATGAAACTTCCATGCTGCGGGATATCCGGCAGGGCCGGCGCATCGAGGGCGATCACATTGTCGGCTACGTGCGCGACAAGGCGCGCCGGCATGGCATCACCAGCCCCGAACTGGAGCTCGCCTTTACCCATCTGAAGGCCTACGAGCAGTGGCTGGCCCGATCGTCGCCGCGGCGCGAGCCGGTGCCGTCCACAGCGGAGCAAAGCCGATGAAGCGTTATTCCATTGCCCTCATCCCCGGCGACGGCATCGGTGTCGACGTGATCGATGCCGCGCTGCCGGTTCTCGATGCGGCAGGGCAGCGTTTCGGCTTCGCCCTCGACACGCAGAGCTTTCCCTGGTCCTGCCGCTATTACCTGGAACACGGCGCCATGATGCCTGCCGATGGCATCGACCGCCTGCGCGGTTTCGATGCCATCTTCCTCGGCGCAGTGGGCTGGCCGCAGACGGTGCCCGATGCCGTCTCCCTGCACGGCCTGCTGCTGCCGATCCGCAAGGCGTTCAACCAATATGCCAATATCCGTCCGCATCGCCTGCTGGCCGGGGTGGAGGGGCCGCTGAAAGCGTCCGGCTTCGACATCCTGTGCATTCGCGAGAACACCGAGGGCGAATATGCCGGGGCCGGTGGCCGGGTGCATCATGGCGCTGCGAACGAGGTAGCGGTGGAAACCGCCATCTTCACCCGGGCCGGGGTGGAGCGGATCCTGCGCTTTGCCTTCGAACAGGCCCGGCTCCGGCGCAAGCATGTGACCTCGGTCACCAAGTCCAATGCGCAGAAATACTCCATGGTGTTCTGGGACGAGATGACCCGCGCCGTGGCCGCCGATTATCCGGACATCACCGTCAGCCACATGCACATCGATGCCATGGCCGCCAGGATGGTGATGGCGCCCGAGAGCCTGGATGTGGTTGTCGCCTCCAACCTGTTCGGCGACATCCTGACCGATCTGGGTGCCGCCATCCAGGGCGGGCTCGGCTATGCGGCAGCGGCCAATGTCTGTCCCGACCGGTCGGCGCCCTCCATGTTCGAGCCGGTGCACGGTTCCGCCCCCGACATCGCCGGCCAGGGCGTGGCCAATCCCATTGCCGCCATCTGGTCGGGAGCGATGATGCTGGAACATCTCGGCGAGGGCGCGGCGGCCGCCGCGGTGCTGCGGGCGATCGAGGCGGTCACCGCCCGCGGCATCGGCGTGCGCCCGCGCAGCCATTCCACCGGGGCCATCGCCGCCGCGGTCGGTGCGGCGCTGGCGGAGTGAGCTGCGGCGCCGGTCAGTCGGCGCCGAGGATGGTGATGGAACACACGTTCTGGGCCGGCGCGCCGCCCAGATTGTGGGTGAGGGCGAGGCTGGGGGCGCCGAGCTGGCGCGCCCCCGCCTGGCCGGTCAGCTGGAGCCAGCACTCGTAGAGCATGCGCAGGCCGGAGGCCCCTACCGGATGGCCGAAGCACTTCAGCCCGCCGTCCACCTGGCAGGGTAGGGCGCCATCCGCGTCGAAGGCGCCGTCCAGCATCCGCTTCCAGGCGGTGCCCTCGTCGGCGAGGCCGATGTCCTCCAGGGTCACCAGCTCGGTGATGGAAAAGCAGTCGTGCAGCTCGGCGAGACTGAGCGCGGCGCGCGGATCGCCAATACCGGCTTCCGCATAGGCGCGGTGGGCGGCGATGCGGGCGGTGTGCACATAGGCCCCGTTCCAATCGCTCTGCTGCACCTCCCAGCCGTTGGAGGTGACGAGCTGGATGGCTTTCACCAGCACTGGCGCGTTGGCGGCGAGGCTGCGGGCGATGTCTGGCGTGGTGACGATGGCGCAGGCCGCGCCATCGGAAACGGGGCAGCAATCGAACAGCCCCAGGGGATCGGCCACCATGGGGGCATTCAGCGCCTGTTCCATGGTGATGGCCTTGCGCAGGTGGGCGTTCTTGTTGGTCACCGCATTGGCATGGCTCTTCATGGAAGTGTGAGCCATGGCCCGCTTCAGGTCATGGGGCGCGATGCCATGGCGGCCGCCGTAGGCCCGGGCCAGCTGCGCGAAGTTGCCGGGATTGGTGTGGGTGGGCAGATACATGGGCGCGAAGGTGCCGCGCGAGGCCGGCGGCAGGCCGGCAAATCCCGTGTCCTTCAGCTTTTCCACGCCGACCGCCAGCGCCATGTCCACCGCGCCGGAGGCCACCGCATAGACGGCGCCGCGAAAGGCCTCGGTGCCGCCGGCGCAGAAATTCTCCACCCGGGTGACGCCGATGGCCGGCAGCCGCAGCGCCTGGGCCATGGGAGTGCCCGCCTTGCCGGCGCCGATGTCGTCATAATGGGACGAATACCATGCCGCCTCGATCATGCCGGGGTCGATGCCGGCGTGGCCGAGTGCTTCCAGATAGGCTTCCACCATCAGCTCTTCCTGGCCCACGTCCCAGCGTTCGCCGAAACGCGAGCAGCCCATGGCGAGAATGGCGACCTTGTCCTTGATCCCTGTGGCCATCGTGGTGCCTTTCTCTCAAGCGGCGGGGGCCGGCTGCGGGCGGTCCGCCACGGCCTTCCAGAAGTAGCGGCGGTAACCGGTGCGCTCGTCCAGATCCTTGACGCGGAAGACGAAGCGCACTGGATCGCCGGGCGCGAGATCGGCCGCGTCGGGGTCCGTGAAGTCCATCATCAGCCGGCCGCCACCGGGAAGGTCGACGAGGCCATAGCAATTGGGTGGGTGCCGCGAGAAGGCGAGGCGATCGGCGGTGGCGGTGGCCACCGTGCCGCCGAGGTCCGCCAGCGGCCAAGGTTCTTGAACAGGCGGCTCCTGAGGCCATGGCCCCTGGGGTGCGCGGTGCAGGCCGGCCTCGGTGACGGGGAGGCGCGAGGCGGGGAACTGCACGCGCCCGGTTTCGACGCAGCGGCCGCCGACGAAGCCCAGGAGCGCTCCGGCCTGGCGATAGGCGGTGGTCAGGGCCTCGTTGACGGGTAGGCGGCCGCGCAGTCCGCGCTCCCACGCGAGCTGGCCGCGAAAGAGGGGCAGCTTGAGATAATTGGTCTCGGGAATGCCGGCAGCCAGGGCGGCCCGCGCTCCGGTGGAGTAACCACGGATGGCGTCGGTGGCCTCCAGCACCAGAGCCGTCGCGCCCTGGCCGAATTGCGCCACGACCACGCGCTCGCCCGGCTGCATGTCTTCCAGGGCGTGGGTGAGCATCATCAGCCCATGGGCGGCACCGGTGTCGCCGCACTCGGTGCCGAGGTCATCGGCGAGCCGGGCGTGGCCGAGGCCCGCCGCCTGGGCCACAGCCTTGGCGCAGCCGGGGATGACGCAGGGCAGCACCAAATGATGGATGTCGGCGGCCGTCAGGCCAGCCTCCGCCAAGGCCGCGGCGATGGCGCGGGGCACGAAGTCGAGAAAGCCGTCCTCGCGCACCCAGCGTTCCTCCCAGTCGGTGGCGAAAGGCCGATCGGCGGCGCGGTAGCGCTCGATGAACGGCGCGGTGAGGCTGGCGCCGCCGCGATAGGCCAGAAGCGCCGGCCCCTGGTTCACCAGGGCCGCCGCGGCGCCATCGCCATAGCGCCATTCGGCGAGGCTCCCGGCCGGGCTCGTCGGGCAGTCGGCGGCTACCACGAGGGCGGGGCTGGAGTTCTCCAGGGCCGTGTGGAGCGCCGCCAGCCCACAGCGCAGGGTGCCCGAGGTGTCCTGCGTGGCGGCCCGTTCCGGCAGGCGCAGCGCGGCATGGACGAGGCTCGCATTCTGCGGCTCGGCGAACACCGGCGTGGTGGTCGCGAAGGTGAGGGCGCCGATGGCGGCCCGCGCCTGCGGCGCTTGTATAAGGCTGGCGCGGGCAGCGGCGACACCCATGGAAATGGGGTCTTCGTCCCAGAAGGCGAGGGTGCGCGCGCCCCGCGCCGGCGCGCGCGGTGACAGCCAATCCATGGCTGCGGCCATACTGCTGCGGGCGAGGCGCAGCCGCGGCAGATGGAGTCCCAGTGCTGAAATGCCCGTCACCTCGTGTCCTCACCTGTCTGGTCGGTTCGTGGGGCTCGCCCCGCGCGCCCGGCTCGGCGGCGATGGGGCGCGCGAAAACCCGTTTGCAAGCCCGAGCATCGGAATATAATAGTCAGAATGATCGGTCAACTAATGAGGGGCGGAACGTCATGGCAACGGAACATGTGGCGATTGTCGGCGCCGGGCAGGCAGCGGCATCCTTAGCATTACGGCTGCGCCATGGCGGATATTCCGGGCCGATCACCATGTTTGGCGAGGAGCCATATCCGCCCTATCAACGTCCGCCTCTGTCCAAGGCCTATCTAAAAAGAGATTGGTCGGTTGATCGGCTTTATCTGCGTCCGGAGGAGTTCTGGCGGACGCAGGATGTGCGCGTGGTGCGCGAGGCGGTGGTGAGCGCCATTGATCCGGCGTCGCGCACGCTGGTGGCGGGTGGCCGCACTCACGGCTGGAGTCGTCTCGCGCTGGTGACCGGCACCCGCCCGCGCCCGCTACCCGTGGGCTTTGCCGGCCTGCGCGGGGTTCATGAGCTGCGGGACCTGGCCGATGCCGACCGCCTGCAGGGGGAGATTCGCCCGGGGCGGCGTCTGCTAGTGCTGGGCGGCGGCTATGTGGGCTTGGAGACCGCGGCGGTGGCGGTCAAGGCGGGGCTGGAGGTGGTGGTGGTGGAGCGGGCCGCGCGCATTCTGGAGCGTGTGGCCTGCGCCGAAACCTCGGCCGTGATCCGCGATCTGCATGAGAGCCATGGCGTGCGCATCGTGGAAGGGCGCGGGGTGGCGGGCGTGCGCGCGCGTGATGGAGCGATCGCGGCGGTGGAACTGGAAGGGGGCGAGCGCCTCGAGGTGGATGTGGCGGTGGTCGGCATCGGCGTGCAGGCGCGCGACGAGCTGGCGCGCGCGGCGGGCCTTGCCTGCGATGCCGGCATCGTGGTGGACGGCTTCGGCCGCACCTCGGCGCCGGATGTGTGGGCCGCGGGCGATTGCGCCACTTTTCCCCTGGATGGCCAGCCGACCCGCTTGGAGAGTGTGCAGAACGCGGTGGATCAGGCGGAATGCGTCGCCGATGACATGCTGGGCCGCGGGCGGGCCTATGCGCCGGTTCCCTGGTTCTGGTCCGACCAGTACGACGTGAAGCTGCAGATCGTCGGCCTCAATCGTGGCTACGATGCGGTGGTGCCGCACCGCTCCGCGCAGGGTCAGTCCCATTGGTATTTTCGCGGCGATCGCATGATCGCGGTGGACGCCATCAACGACGCCCGCACCTATATGGCTGCGAAGAAGATGCTGGAGGGCGGCAAAGGCGTAGGCCGCGCCGATGTGGCCGCCGACGGCTTCGATCCTGTCGCGTGGCTGCGGCGGCCGGCGTCATGATCCATCGGTGTTGGGGATCGGGCGCGCGCTGGGCGCGCCCACCTGGGCGTAGCCTTTGACGAACAGGTCCACCGCCCGGTCGGCCAGCTCGCCGGGGGTCACGGTGCCGTCGGCGTGGTACCACGTATAGGTCCAGTTGATCATGCCGAAGAACAGCATGGTGTCCACGTGGGCCATCATCGCGTCCTTGGCCAGATCCGGCCGCAGTTGCAGCAGGATGTCGCGCACATAGGCGATCAGCTCGCGCTGCTTGGCCACCAGCACCTTGCGTGTTTCGGGCGCGAGGAACTCGGCGCAGGTCAGCAGCGCCACGTGCTGGTCGCGAGAGATCGCATACACGTCCAGAAACAGCCGCGTGAGCTGGCGGAAGCGCTCCTCGGGATCCTGAAAGCCGTAAAGGGTGTGCCGGCACTTCTGGAGCAGCGATTCCACATGGGACGTCAGCAGGTCGGAAAGGATCGCTTCCTTGGAGGTGAAATAGTGATAAAGGCGCGACTTCGAGCATTCGCAGGCCTCGGCGATGTCTCCGATCGAGGTGGCTGCGTAGCCGCGCCGCGCGAAGACCGATGCCGCACGTTCAAGTATGGTATCGTGAATATTGTCATATTCGGCTGAGCGTGTTCTCGCCACGGCGCCTACCCACCATAGTGTTCCGATCATTCGGTCTATAGGCGCCACATCTGCCGTTGCCAAGCCTTTCGCCGCCGCTCACCCAGTTTGGCACTCCATCACCGGGTGGCACAGGGTCCAAGGATCCGAGGTGAAGCGCCGAGACGGGCCGGCGTGGCCGCATGCGTATGTTGAGGTGAATCAAATTTGCCGTTTACATAGACCATTCGTTCGGTCTATTAATTTTGAAAAGCGCCAAGGGCCGTCAGAGCCCAGGCCGGGACCAAAGGAAACGCGGAGGATGCCCATGCAGCACCCAGAGGTGGAGTCGCTTGACCGCGACGGAATTCTGAAAATCCAGCGTGACGGCCTTGCCGCCCTCGGCGCGCGCCTGGCCCAGTGCGACACCTGGCGGGCGCATTTCGCCGAGGCCGGCATGGCGCCGGAGGATCTCGCCTCGGCAGACGGGCTCGCCAACGCGCCCTTCATGGACAAGTCGCAGCTGCGGGACCGCTATCCCTTTCCCTTCCTCACCGTGCCCATGGATCAGGTCGAGCGCTTTGTCGCCACCTCCGGCACCACTGGCCTGCCGGTCACCTTCGGCATGACCCCCCGCGATCTGCGCGACCTGCTGCCCTATCAGATGTCGCGCCTTCTGGCCGCGGCCGGCGTGCAGCCGGGCTTTCGCGCCTATCAGGGCTACGGCTACGGCCTGTGGATCGGCGGCCCGGCCCTTGATGCCGGCTTTGCCGCCTGTGGCTGCACCAATTTCCCCATCGGCCCGGGCCGTGGCGAGCTCGCCGCCCGCTGGCTGCGTGACCACGCCTATGATGTGGCCTCCATGTCGCCCCTGTGGCTGATGACCCTGGTGCAGGCGGCCAAGCAGCAGGGGATCGATCCGCGCACGGAATGGACCCTCAAGGTGGCGATCCTCGGGGGGCAGTCGGTTTCGGCCGAGTTCCGCGCGCAGCTCGAGGCGGAACTGCCGGAGGGCTTCATGAGCCACAACATCTACGGTACCACCGAGGCCGGCGGGCCGATCCTGGCGATTTCCACGCCCTACACCCATGCCGATGACGAGCTGCAATTGCTCAATGAGGATACGGTGATCGTCGAGATCCTCGATCCCAACACCATGCAGCCGGTGGCCGATGGCGAGGTGGGCGAAGTGGTGGTCACCACCTTGCGCAAGGAAGCCTCACCGGTGGTGCGCTGGCGCACCCGCGACCTGGTGCGGCTCTCGCCCCGCCCCTATGACTGTCCCTCGGGGCGGCGCGGCATGCGCAAGATCGGCCGCATCATCGGCCGTACCGATGACATGATCAAATTCAAGGGCGTCATCGTGTTTCCCTCGCAGATCGAGGATGTTATCGCCGGCATTCCCGGTCTCGCCAAGGAGGCTTGGCAGATCTATCTCGATAAGGAGGCCACCACCATCGGCAAGATGACGGTGGCGGTGGAGACCGCCGAAGGTGACACCCGCTCCGGCGCCGAGGCTGCCAGCGATGTACGCCGCGAGATCAAAGCGCGCCTCGGCATCAATGTGAATGTGGAGTGCCATCCGCAAGGAGTGTTGCCACGCTACGAGGCGAAGGCGACCCGCGTGCTGCACCGCCCCGAAGCGGCGCACTGAACCCGGCCCATAGAAGCGGGCGGATGCCCGCCGACGCGCGCCCGGTGTCGTCCTGCCCGACGCGCGCGGGCGTCATCCGGTGAGGGGCCGCCACTGGGGCTGCAAGGGGTGACCTGTTGTGACCGAAACCACTCCTTACGCGCAGGTGCGCCAACGGATTGCCGCGCTCACCGCCGCCTGGGCCGGGGGCATGAGCCTTCCGGAGATCCGGGAGAGCTTCGAGCGTTTCCTTGCCGATGCGGCGGCAGCGCCGCAGGTGCGGCGCACGGTGCTGTCCCTTGCCGGCCTGTCCGCGTGCGCCTTCGACCCGCCGGGCGCCACGCCTGACGGCCCGCTGCTCTATTGCCACGGGGGCGGCTTCCAGATCGGCTCCGTGCGCTCCCACGCCGGCCTCATGGCGCGGCTCGCCGCGGCCAGTGGCGCGCGGGTGCTGGGCTTCGACTATCGCCTCGCGCCCGAGCATCGCTTTCCGGCCGCTGCCGATGATGCCTTCGCCGCCTATGCGGCGCTGGTGGAGGCCGGTTCCACGCCGCGCGCCCTGGTGGGGGATTCGGCGGGTGGCGCCCTGGCGCTGGGCACGGCGTTGCGCGCCCGTGATGCCGGCATGCCGCTGCCGCAAGCGCTGGTGCTGCTCTCCCCCTGGCTCGACCTGAGCATGGGCGGGCAGAGCTATGTCACCCTGGCTGAACGGGATATCTTCTCCAAGCCCGCGCAATTGCGGGCCATGGCGCGCACCTATCTGGGGCGAGAGACCGCCGCCACCGATCCTGCCGCTTCGCCGGTGCTGGCGGACCTCGCCGGCCTGCCGCCGATCCTGATCCATGCGGGCGGCGACGACATCACCCTCGACGACAGCCATCTGTTGGCGCACACCCTCCCGCACACGGTGCAGCTCGAGGTGTTTGCCGGAATGTGCCACCATTTCCAGGTGTTCCCCGAGCTGCCGGAGGCCCGGCAATCGCTGGATCGGATCGGGGCTTATCTGCGGAACCTGTGAGGCGGGCCTCGGTCGACTGCCCGGCGTCTTCCCTCCTTCGGCGCTGGTATTGCCGGCTTCCCCGCTCCGGGGGAAGCCGGCCTTTTTCAGGGGCAGCAGCCATCGGGCTGGGGAGAGGGAATGCCCCATTCGGCCAGGATCTGGGCCCCGTGGGCTCCGGGCGCAGCCGCGCTTTGGGTGATGGTGGAGGGCGTGGCCGAAAAGCGGGGCGCCGGGGCCGGCTGCGTTACTCCATCCACGTCCACGAAGGCACTGCGCGCCTGCGCCTGTGGCTGGGCTGTGGCCTCATCCCAGTCGAGGATGGGGGTGACGCAGGCGTCGGTGCCGGCGAACAGGGCGGCCCAATGGTCGCGCGGCTGGCTGCGAAAGATGTCGGCAAGGCGTGTTCGCAGCGCCCCCCAGGCGCCGGGATCGGCCACATGGGTGAAGGCGTCGGCCTCAAGGCCGAGGGAGTCGATCAGGATCTGGTGGAATTTCTTTTCCACTGGCGCCACCGCCAGGAACTTGCCATCGGCGCATGCATAGGTCGCATAGAAATAGGCGCCCCCATCCAGCAGGTTCGCCGCCCGCTCGGTGCCCCACAGGCCGCCGGCGCGGAACCCCCAGAACATGGCGGCCAGCAGGCTGGCGCCGTCGGTCATGGCCGCATCCACCACCTGGCCGCGACCGGAGGCGCGGGCGTGGTGGATGGCGGCCAGCAGGCCGAACGCCATCAGCATGCCGCCACCGCCGAAATCGGCCACCAGATTGAGCGGCACCGGCGGTGGGGCATCGGCGGGGCCGAGGGCGGCGAGGGCGCCGGTGATGCCGAGATAATTCAGGTCATGTCCGGCGGTGTCGGCCAGCGGGCCCTCCTGGCCCCATCCGGTCATGCGGCCATAGGCGAGGCGCGGATTGCGGGCGAGGCACACGTCGGGCCCCAGGCCGAGGCGTTCCATCACCCCCGGACGGAAGCCCTCGATGAGGCCGTCGGCGCGGGCGATCAGCTCCAGCATCACCGCGGTGTCGGCCTCCGCCTTCAGGTCCAGGGCGATGGAGCGGCGGCCGCGCGCCAGCACATCGAACCGCGTGTTCATGAGCGGGATCTCGGGCCGCTGCCCCTTTTGGTGGATGCGGATGACCTCGGCGCCGGCGTCGGCCAGCATCATGGCGGCGAATGGGGCCGGCCCGAGGCCGACCATCTCGATGATACGAAGTCCTGCGAGGGGGCCCGACATGGCACGCTCCGGCTGAAAGGGGAAAGGGGGGCGCAGAATGACGGCCGAGCTGACGCTCAGCCCTGCGCCTCGGGCAGGTGGACTGTGAGCCCGTCGAGTTCC
This sequence comes from Xanthobacter sp. ZOL 2024, assembly GCF_052932325.1. Lineage (NCBI taxonomy): Bacteria > Pseudomonadati > Pseudomonadota > Alphaproteobacteria > Hyphomicrobiales > Xanthobacteraceae > Xanthobacter > Xanthobacter sp. ZOL 2024. The sequence goes on along the minus strand of NZ_CM128808.1, from coordinate 4,738,981 downwards.
GGCACCACCTTCACCTGGCACGAGAGGCGCGAGTTCTCGCGGACATCCTCGGCGAACTCCAGCATGTCGCGTTCCATGCCGGTGGCTTCGCCCACCACGGCGCGCCACGGGGTGTCGATATAGACATGGCAGGTGGCGCACGCGCAGGCGCCGCCGCATTCGGCGACGATGCCGGGGAGATTGGCGCGGCGCGCGCATTCCATCACGCTGAGGCCATCCGGCGCATCGAGGGTGGTGCTCTGGCCATCGGCTGAGACGAAGACAATCCGGGTCATCGGGGCTCCCCGCGGAAACTGTGTTGTGTTGCTGTGGATGGTGTGGGCCGGGGGGGGTCAGGCGCCGCAGCCCATGCCGCCGGAGACCCCCAGCACTTCGCCGGTGACGAAGGAGGCGCCCTCGGAGGCCAGGAAGGCGACGGCGGCGGCCACTTCCTCCGGCTCGCCCAGGCGCCGCATCAGGGTCAGGTCCGCCATGGCGGTCATGAGCTTGTCGCCCACCCCGGCCACCGCCCGCTGCACCATGGGAGTGCGGATGGGGCCCGGCGCCACCGCATTGGCAGTGATGCCCCACGTGGCGTTTTCCCGGGCGATGGAGCGGGTGAAGCCGATCAGGCCCGCCTTGGCGGCGGCATAGACCGCACCGCCCCTGGAGCCGAGGCGGCCGGCCTCGGAGGCGACGTTGACGATCCGCCCATAGCGGGCCGCCTGCATGGCGGGCAGCGCGCGGTGGGTGAACAGGAACGCGGTCTCGAGGTTGATGGCGAGCAGGGCGCGCCAGTCCTCCGGTCCGGTATCGGTGAAGAAGGCATGCTGATCGGCGCCGATATTGTTCACCAGCACATCGAAGGGGCCGTGGGCGGCGAACAGGGCGTCGGCGGCGGTCGCGTCGCGGCCGTCCATGGGTACGAAGCGCGTGCCGGTCTCCTGCGCCAGCGGCGCACCGGCAGGGGCGTCGCGGTCGCAGAAGACCACGGCGCAGCCGTCGGCGGCGAGTCGGCGGACGATGGCGGCGCCGATGCCGGCGCCGCCCCCGGTAACGAGCGCACGGCGCGCGCCCGCAGCTGCGGCCGTGGTCATCGGCCGATGAACACCGGCTTGCGCTTCTCGATCACCGCCGCCAGGCCCTCGCGGGAATCCGCGGTGGCCGACAGCTCCGACACGGTACGCGCCTCTTCCGGCAGGGCCAGTTCCACGTTGAGCGCGTTCCACAGGAGGCGCTTGGTGGCGGCCAGGGCGAGCGGGGCGCCGGCGGCATAGAAGCGGGCCGCCTTGCGCGCCTCCGCCTCCAGCTCCCCATCCGCCACGCAGCGGGTGACGAGACCGATCTCGGCGGCCTCGGCGGCGTCCACGATGCGGTTGGACAGCATCATCTCGCTGGCGCGGCGAAAGCCGATGAGGTGGGGCAGGATGGCGGAGGCCCCGCCATCGGGGGCCATGCCCACCCGGGTTGCCCCGGCCAGGAAGCGGGCGCCGGCGCCGGCGATCACGATGTCGGAGGCGCACACGAGGCCCAGGCCGCCGCCGCCGGCGGCATAGCCGTGCACCTCGGTGACCACCACGGCCTTGAGGCGGATCATCGCGCCGATGGCCACCTGGAGATAGGCCGTCACCTCGCGCAGGAAGTCGCCGAGCCCTTCGCCCTTGGAGGCGAACTCGCGGACATCTCCACCGGCGCAGAAATTGGTGCCGGCGCCCCGCAGATGCACCACCCGTACGTCGGGAGCGCGGTGGCAGCGCATGAGCGCCCGATAGAGCGCCTGCATCAGTTCGATATTCATGCCGTTGGCGGCATCGGGCCGATTGAGCGTGAGGGTGGCGATGCCGTCCGCATAGTCGAGCAGGACCGGTCCTTCGCCGATCCAGACCTCGGGAGCCGGGGGCGAGGACGCCTGGTGGGCGGATACCTGGTGGGCGGGCACCTGGTGGGCGGGCACCTGGGGGGAGGGGGTGCTGTGGGACATTGGGACCTCAGACCAGGAACGAGAGGGTGAAGATGGGTTTGTGGTTGTTCACCAGCGTGATCTTCTTGCGCACCAGGCGGAAGGCGTCGTCGATCATGCGCAGGCGATAGTCGTTGCGGGCGGCCCACAGGGTTTCACCACGCAAATTGTCTTCGTAGATGAGCACGTTGGCGCGCACGTCCACTTCGTTGTCGCGCACTTCCGCCACCTCGATGTTGGACACGACACGGGCGAGGGCGGAGCGGGGCGTCTGGGTATGGCGCCGGCCGGTCTTCAGCTGGCGGATGCGCACGCCGATGCGGGAGCGGTTGTCATAGAGCACCGACATCTGCGTTTCGGGATCGATGTCCGCGCCGTTGGCGGGAACCCAATAGATGGCGTCGTCGGTCCACAGCGCTTCCCAGCCGTCATAATCGTGGCTGTCGGCCAGGCGCGCCTCCATGTAGAGGAATTGGGCCACCTGATGCTGCAGGACGGCCGGGGCGAGGGTGGTGAGATCGGGCGCGGACACGGCCGCGAGATCCTTGGCGAGGGCGGTCATCAGCGGGCCTCGGTCATCAGGTTGAGATAGTGGCGCCAGATGCCGCGTTGCGGCGTCTCGTCGGTGGAATGGGCGACGAGGAAGCCGTTCTCGTCCACGCGCTCGCGGTGCAGCCCACGGGACAGCACCAGCCATTCCGGATCACGGATCTTCGCGCCCCGGTGGTTGCGCTCATACATCTCGGTATCGTCGGCGAGCAGCAGCCCGGCCGGGCCCACCGAGCCCATGGTTTGCTGGCGCAGCCGGCGGTTGATGTCCGGGGCATCTTTGAACTGCACCGCGGTGACGTGCTGAATGGTCTCGTCCACGGCCACCGGCTGCAGCACGAAGATCTGGATTTCAGCGATGAACAGGTTGGGGAAGATCATGATGTGCGGCGAGCCGTCGATCATGATCTGTCGCGCGCGCTCCTCGCCATAAGCGGCGTTCATGGCGCTCACATAGTCCGGCAGGCGCTCGGCGGTGGTGCCGAACCATTGCAGCGGCTTGTCGTGCCGGCGCCATTCCGGGCGCAGGTCGAATTCCGTGTGCCCGTTGCCATAGTCGCGGGTGAGCGCGGTGGAATCGGCGCCGTAGAGGCTGCCGATGCCCGAACTGGTGACCTGGAACACCGAGCCGTGCACGAAGCCGGGGTGATAGCCGTCGGTCTCGTTCTCCAGCATGAATTTCCAGTTGGCCTTGGTGCGGTGCTGCAGAAAGCCGGCGCTGAGGTCCAGTTCGCCGGTGGGCGAATTGTCGAGCAACTGGTCGAGCGCTGCCTTGGCGCCGCCCAGGTGCTCCTCAAGGGAGGGGCCCTCCGCCGCCATGGAACCGAACACGAAGCCCCGATAGATGGCGATGCGCGGCACCTTGCCGAGATTGAGCCCGGCCTTGCTCTGGCCTTCATAACCTTCCGGCAGCGCATAGCCCATGAGGTCGCCGGTGGTGGAGAAGGTCCAGGAGTGGTAGGGGCAGGTGAAGCTGGTGCGGTTGCCCTTCTGATAAGCGCAGAGCTGGTTGCCCCGATGCGGGCATTTGTTGAGCAGCAGGCGAACCTCGCCGTCCTTGTCGCGCACCATCAGCACCGGCGTGGGGCCGATCGACTTGGTGACATAGTCGTTCTTTTTTGGAATTTCGCTGGTGTGCCCCACATAGACCCATGTGCGGTACCAGATTTTCTCCAGCTCTTCCTGAAAGATCTCCGGATCATAATAAAGGCGGCTGTTGACCCGCGCCGGCTCGATCAGGGCTCGGTAATCGGGGCTGGCTGCGGTTTCGGACACGGCGGCTTGCGGCATGGCGGTTCCCCCTGCGGCGATCTTCGATGTTTGCATAATTAGCCGAACGATCGGTCGAAATAATCATTCCTCAATGGGGCCTGTCAAGCGGTGGTTGTAGGGCGTCTCGCCGAAATCACGCCCGGTGTATTTCCGTCATTCTGCCCGTAGATATCGCGCAATGGCCTGAAAAACCCTGCCGAATGGGTTGTTGAAGGTTGCTGGATGGCGCCGCAGATTTCGGTGGAAATGCCATTTGATCTGAATTAAAAAGATCGAACGATCTTACGAAAATAGATCGGCAACGTGTGCCGCCCTGCATCGGCCATCGGCGTGTTCCCGCAGGGGATCAACGTCGCCGCCCTTGGGGAAGCGTCACCGGATATCTGGGGAGGACCGATGAAGAGAATTGCAGCGGGCGTGCTTGCCCTGGGCCTGATGGCTACCACCGCTAGCGCCGACATCAAGATCGGCGCCATCGTCGCCGAGACCGGCCCCGCCTCGGCGCTCGGCGATCCGGAGGCGAAGACCATCCGCATGATGGTGGACGCGCTGAACGCCAAGGGCGGCATCAAGGGCGAGAAGGTTCGGCTCGTCCTCTATGACGACGGGGCGGACCCCAGCAAGGCCAAGACCTTCGCCACCCGCCTGGTGGAGGATGACGAGGTGGTGGCCATGGTCGGCGGCACCACCAGCGGGTCGTCCATGGCCATCCTGGCCGTGGCGGAGGAAGCCAAGGTGCCCTTCATCTCGCTCGCCGGTGCCATCGAGATCATCGATCCGGTGAAGCCCTATGTGTTCAAGACGCCCCACACCGACCGGATGGCCTGCCTCAAGATCTTCGCGGATATGAAGGCGCGCGGCCTCACCAAGGTCGGGCTGATCTCCGGCACCGACGGGTTCGGCGCCTCCATGCGGGTGCAGTGCCTCGCGGTGGCCAAGGCGTCGGGTATCGAGATCGTCGCCGACGAGACCTATGGCCCCAAGGATGCGGACATGACCCCGCAGCTCATCAACATGCGCAACACGCCGGGCATTCAGGCCATCCTGAATTCCGGCTTCGGCCAGGGGCCGGCCACCATCACCCGCAACCATCAGCAGATCGGCCTGACGCTGCCGCTCTATCAGTCCCACGGGGTGGCCTCCAACGCCTTCATCGAGCTGGCTGGCGCCAAGACCGCCGAGGGCGTGCGGCTGCCCGGCACCGCATTGCTGGTGGGCGAGCTGCTCAGCCCTGATGATCCGCAGAAGCCGGTGGTGCTGGCCTATAAGGCGAGCTTCGAGGCGGCGGCCGGCGCGCCGGTGTCCACCTTCGGCGGCTACGCTCACGATGCCATGCGCATCCTGATCGATGCCATGGGCCGCGCCAGCTCCAGCAAGCCCGCCGCCCTCCGCGACGCCATCGAGGCGACCAGCGGTCTGGTGGGCACCACCGGCACCTACAGCTATTCGCCGGCGGACCATCTCGGCCTCGACCTCTCCGCCTTCCGCATCCTTGAGATCCGTGACGGCGGCTGGACGCTGGTGAACTAGCCACCGCACCGGGCCGGCCGGATCCGCGTGATTGCGGGTCCGGCCCCACCGTCACCCGCTTTCCGCGCCGGCGTTGGTTCGCGCGGCACCCCTCACACAGCTCAGGAGAGCCGCGCCCGTGGCTGCCAGCCGCCCCGCGCAGGCCGTCTCGAACCGCCCGTCAGGACGGAACGCCCATGTCTGATCTTGTGCCGTTTTCTGATCTACTGCAGTTCCTGGTGTCCGGGGTCACGGTGGGCGCGGTCTACGCCCTCGTCGCCCTTGGCTTCACCATCATCTACAACGCTTCTGACGTGGTGAACTTCGCTCAGGGCGAGTTCGTCATGCTCGGCGGCATGATCTCGGTGGCCGCGGTGAGCGCCGGGCTGCCCCTGCCGCTCGCCGCCCTCATCGCCATCGTCATCACGGCCGCCATCGGCGTGGCGCTCAATACCCTGGCCATCGAGCCGGCCCGGGGCGCGCCGGTGGTGTCGCTCATCATCATCACCATTGGCGCCTCCATCTTCATCCGTGGCGTCACGCAGATCGTCTTCGGCAAGGGCACCCATCGCCTGCCACCTTTCTCGGGAGATGCGCCGCTGCACCTGTTTGGCGCGGCCATCCTGCCGCAAAGCCTGTGGGTGGTGGCCGGCGCGGTGGCGATCTTCGTCGGCCTGTGGCTGTTCTTTACCCGCACCCTCACCGGCCGCGCCGTGCTCGCCACCTCCAACAACCGGTTGGCGGCGCAACTGGTGGGCATCAACACCGGCTTTGTGATGACCTTGTCGTTCGCTTTGTCGGCGGGCATCGGCGCCCTGGCGGGTGTGCTCATCACGCCGATCACTCCAACCAGCTTCGAGGTGGGGATCACCCTGGCCCTGAAGGGCTTCGCCGCCGCTATGCTGGGGGGCATGGGCAATCCCAAGGGGGCGCTGGCGGGCGGTCTGCTGCTCGGCCTCCTGGAGGCGCTCACCGCCGGCTATCTCAGCTCCCATTACAAGGATGCGGTGGCCTTCTTCGTCATTCTCGTCGTGCTGTTCGCTTTTCCGCGCGGGCTCTACGGCAGCAATCCCACGGAGCGGGTCTGACCCATGCGCCTCTCCTCCAAGCAAGCCACGCTGCTGGTGCTGGCGGTCCTCATCCTCGTCAGCCCGGCTTTCTTCCCCTCCAATTACTATTATCGGGTCGGCGCGATGGTGTTCGTGAACGCCATCGCGGTGGTGGGCATCGCCATCCTCACCGGTTATGCGGGGCAGATCAGCCTCGGTCACGCCGGCTTCGTGGGCATCGGCGGCTATGCCTGCGCGCTCATGCCCCTCCATTTCGGCGTGCCGCCGCTGCTGGCGGTGGTGCTGGGGGCCACCCTGTCCGGCGTCATCGCCTGGCTGGTGGGCCGGCCGATCCTGCGGCTGAAGGGCTATTATCTGGCGGTGGCGAGCCTCGGCTTCGGCGTGCTGGTGGCCATGGTGCTGGCCAACGAAGGGCAGGTCACCGGCGGGCCGGATGGCATCAAGGTGCCCGATATCGGTGTGCGCGCCTGGCTCACGGGGCTGGGGCTGGAACTCTCCAACGCGCAATTCTGGTACGTCTTCACCGGGCTGTTCCTGCTAGCGGGCGCCTGGCTGGCCCTGAACCTCAACGACAGTGCTACCGGGCGGGCGCTGCGGGCACTGCACGGCTCCGAGGTGGCAGCCCGCACGGTAGGGGTGGACGTGGCGCGGGCCAAGCTGATGGCCTTCGTCATCTCGGCGGTCTACGCCTCGGTCGCCGGTTCGCTGCTCGCCCTGCAGAACCGGCTGATCACGCCCGATGTGGCCGGCTACATGCATTCCATCGAGCTGGTGACCATGGCCGTGCTGGGCGGGGCGGGCTCGGTGCTGGGCGCCATTCTCGGCGCCGCGCTGCTGACGCTGCTGCCGCAGGTGCTGACGGTGTTGCAGGATTACGAACACGTGGTGCTCGGGCTGGTGATGATGGCGGTGATGATCTTCCTGCCGGCCGGGCTGCTGCCGAGCGCGCAGCGCTTCATGCGGGGGAGGGGCGAATGAGCCTGTTGTCTGTCCAGGGGCTCGGCATCTCCTTCGGCGGGCTGAGCGCGGTGCGCGATGTCTCGTTTGCGGTGAACGCGGGAGAGATCGTGTCGGTCATCGGCCCCAATGGCGCCGGCAAGACCACCCTCTTCAACATGATCTCCGGCGTCTACCTGCCCAAGGCCGGGCAGGTGAGGCTGGATGGCGAGACGGTGACGGGCCTGCGCCCGGACCTCCTGGCCCGTCGCGGATTGTCGCGCACGTTCCAGAACCTGCAGATCTTCCAGCAGATGAGCGTGCTCGACAATGTGGTGGTGGGTTTCCATCTGCACGAGCGTGGGCCGGTGCTGTCCGACCTGCTCGGCCTGCCCGGCGCGCGGCGGCGTTCGCGGGCCTCGACGCAGGGGGCGCGTGAGCTGCTGGAGCGGGTCGGCCTGGCCCGGGCCGCGGAGCGCGAAGCGGGCGCGCTCTCCTATGGCGCGTTGAAGCGGCTGGAGATTGCCCGGGCCTTGGCGGTGCGTCCACGTGTGCTGCTGCTGGATGAGCCGGCGGCCGGATGCAACGCGGTGGAGACGGAGGAAATCGACCGGCTCATCGCCGAGGTCGCGGACAGCGGCGTCGCCATCCTGTTGGTGGAACACGACATGAAGCTGGTCATGCGCCTGTCCCACACCATTGTGGTGCTCGACCACGGCGAGAAGATCGCCGAGGGCGATCCCGCCACGGTCAGCCGGGATCCGCAGGTGATCGAGGCCTATCTGGGCGCCAGCGCGGAGGTGATCGATGCTCACGGTTGAGGGGTTGCGGTCGCGCTATGGCCGTATCGAAGTACTGCACGGGGTCGATCTCTTCGTGGGATCGGGGGAGATCGTCACGGTGGTCGGGGCTAATGGCGCCGGCAAGACGACGCTGCTGCGGTGCCTGTCCGGGGTGCAGCCGGTGAGCGGCGGCGCCATCACCTTCCGCGGCGAGGCGCTGGCCAGCGTTCCCGCCTATCGCCGGGTCCAGCTAGGTCTCGCCCAATCACCGGAAGGACGGCAGATCTTCACCAATCTCAGCGTCGAGGAGAACCTGCGGCTCGGTGCCTTCGTGTTCCGCGACGACCGGGTGGAGCGGGACATGGCCGATGCCTTCGCCATGTTCCCGGTGCTGAAGGAGAAGCGCAACCAGATCGCTGGCGGGCTCTCCGGCGGTCAGCAGCAGATGCTGGCCATCGCTCGCGCCCTCATGGGCCGGCCGGCCTGCCTGCTGCTGGATGAACCTTCCATGGGGCTGGCGCCGATCCTGGTGGCGCAGATCTTCGATGTGGTGAAGAGTCTGAAGGCGCTGGAGGTGACGGTTCTGCTGGTGGAGCAGAACGCTTTCGGGGCCCTGTCGGTGGCGGACCGCGGCTATGTGATGGAAACCGGCCGCGTCACCATGGTCGGCGCCGCGGCGGACCTCATCGCCGATCCCCGGGTGCGGGAGGCCTATCTCGGAATCTGAGGCCCGCCCGGCGGCGCTGTCGGGTGGGCTTGATCGGCCTGGCGGTGCTGGCCATAACGCCGGCCATGGATGTGTCCCCGGGTGGGGGGCGCTAAGGGGGCGTCGTCATGGCCGTGCGGCCGATCATCATGTTTCCGGATCCGCGGCTGCGGATGGTGGCGGAGCCGGTCCGCGTGTTCGATGCGGCGCTGCGGCAACTGGCGGATGATCTTCTGGAGACACTGCGCGCGGCACCCGGAGTCGGCATCACCGCGCCCCATGTGGGAGTGCCGCTGCGCCTCGTGGTTCTCGATCTGTCCGCCGAAGACGGGCCGCAGACCTACGTCAACCCGCAGATCACCTGGGCATCGGCGGACACGCTGCGCGGCACCGAGGGCAGCGTGTCCATGCCCGGCGCCCGCGAGGAGATCGAACGGGCCGCGCAGGTGCGGCTGCGGTTCCAGGATCTCGAGGGGCACGCGCACGAGGAGGCGTCGGAGGGCTTTCGCGCCGTCTGCCATCAACACGAGATCGACCAGCTCGACGGCGTGTTCTGGATTCAGCGGCTGTCGCGGCTGAAGCGGGAGCGCCTCGTTCGCAAATACGAAAAGGCGCGCCCGGCGCGGTGAGTGGGCCGGCTCAGCGGAAGGTGACGGCCACCAGATCCGCCACCCGGTTGAACGCCGCTTCCGCACCTGCCGCCGCGCGGGCTTCGGCCGCGTCATCCAGCACCGTTGCGTCGAGGGCGGCGGTGAAGGTCTTCCAATGCAGGCCCCGGCCCTCGGGCGCGGCGGCGAGATGACGGGCACCGAGGGTCTCGGACAGGCCGAGCCCGGCCGCCGCCTTCAGCAGGAACGCCGCGCCGAGGTTCGAGCCTTCCGCCACATAGAGCCAGCCGAGGGCGGTGGGGATGTCCACCGCTTCGCCCACGCCGAAACGGGGAGCGGAGGTGGCCGCCGGCAGCGGCAGGCTGAGATCGGCGAGGTCCTGGGAAATGAGGTCGAAGCGCCGCCGGCCGGGCAGGTCCGGCAGCAGCCGGTCCAGCTCCGGGTTGCTGTAGAGGGCGTCGATCTCGCGGTGGAAGCCCCATTGCACGCTCAGGAACAGCCCATAGCGCTCACGGCTCTCGAACGGCCGGCCGGCCATGATGGCCTTGTCGAGACGCTCATGGGCGGCGTGGGTGAGGGCCTTCAGGGCCTGGGCACGGCTGGGGCGTTCAAGCACGGCGGTCATCGGCGGGCCTCGCAATTGGCAGTGGCGCCGCGGCGGGTGGGGCACGGGGTGCGTCCACGGCCGGCGCCGCCGGGCCGTTCAAGGCCGCGCGGGCTCGCCGCCTTTCCGTCGCGATCACCGGAAAAAGGGGTGTCGAACCTGGCGGAAAGTCCGCCCGATGCGCTCTGTCATGCCAGCTTCGCACCTTTCGCAGAAGCGAAAAAGCATGGCGACGCGAAGGATGGAGTTGTTTTAGTTCCAAAGAAAAAGCGGGTGGGGCTCAGTGCCGTTCCATCCGGCGGCTGAGGATGGCTCCGGTCATCAGGCCGCCGATGACGGTGATGTGCTCCATGGCCACGTGGAAATGGGCGAGCCGCTCCTCGCCGGCCATGGTCCAGAAGGCGTGGGCGATCGGGATGCACAAGGCGGTGAACACCGCCAGCATGCCGAACCCCAGCCACGCCCAGCGGTTGAAGATGATGAGGGCGGAGCCGATGAGCAGCGTGGCGATGACGGCGGGCGCCCAGGCGGCTGCCGGTTCGAGCCCGAAACGCGAGAGGGTGGCGAGGGTCTCGCCATACTCCGCCAGCATGCCGAGGCCTGCGCTCCAGAACAGGAAGGTCAGCACCAGCCGGGCGAACAGGGCGAACAGCGGGTTGTCGAGAAGGGCTGAGAGCGGGTAGGGCGTCACGATGCGACCTCGGGCAGGTGATGGGACGCCGCGCTGGTGCTGTGGGGCGCGGCGTCTGTTTTTCTGCTGCGGCGCCGATGAACGGCCGCTGAACCGGCAGCGCCGCTGCGGATCAGAAGCCGACCGTGTCGCCGCCCTTCAGGTGCAGCAGGGCGCGGGCTTCGTCAGGGGTGGCGATCTCGTAGCCCAGCTCCTCCACCAGGGTGCGGATCTTGCGCACCTGCTGGGCGTTGCTCTCGGCGAGCTTGCCGCGGCCGATGAACAGGCTGTCCTCCAGCCCCACCCGCACATTGCCGCCGAGCATGGCGCCCTGGGTGGCGAACGGCATCTGGTGGCGCCCGGCGGCCAGCACGGACCACTGATAATCGGAGCCGAACAGCTTGTCGGCGGTGCGCTTCATGAACATGAGGTTTTCCGGATCCGCGCCGATGCCACCCAGAATGCCGAAGATGAACTGCAGGAACACCGGCGGCTTGAACCAGCCCTGATCGAGGCAATGGGCAAGATTGTAGAGGTGGCTCACATCGTAGCATTCATGCTCGAACTTGGTGCCGTGGCCCTCGCCCAGAAGCCGGTAGATCCGCTCGATATCGGAGAAGGTATTGCGGAAGATGAAGTCCTTGGTGCCCTCCAGATAGGGCTTTTCCCACGCGTGCTTCCACTGGTCGTAGCGCTTCGCCAAAGGATAAAGGGCGAAGTTCATGGAGCCCATGTTCAGCGAGCACATCTCGGGCGCGATCTTGAGGGGCGCCGCCAGGCGCTCCTCCACGCTCATGTTGAGCCCGCCGCCGGTGGTGATGTTCAAGACCGCGTCGGTGGCCTGCTTGATGCGCGGCAAAAACTGCATGAACACCGCGGGGTCGGGCGTCGGTCGGCCGTCCTTGGGGTCGCGGGCATGCAGGTGGAGGATGGCAGCGCCCGCCTCGGCGGCGGCGATGGCTTCGGCGGCGATCTCGTCGGGAGTTACCGGCAGGTGGTCCGACATGGTGGGAGTGTGGATGCCGCCGGTGACGGCGCAGGTGATGATGACCTTGGACATGAAGGCTCCTCGCGTGGCGTTCCCCCGCTCCCCGGCATCGCCGCCCTTCACCGGGACGGTCGGCTGCTGCGAAGCTCCAGATAATATCTGTATCAAGCGCTTGTTCGTTTGTCCAAGCGATGCGGAGGCACAAAAAAGCCCCCGCGGGCGGTGCCTGCGGGGGCCGCGTCGAGCGGGCGCGAGGAGGCGTCAGTAGACGCTTTCGTAGATGCCCTCGATGTCGGCGCGGGTCATGTCCCGCGGGTTGCAGGCGATCAGCCGGCGAATGCCCACGTCCACTTCCTCGGCCATGGAGGGGATGGCATCGTGGGGCACGCCGAGGTCGCGCATGCGGATCTCCAGGCCCATGGAGGGCACCAGCGCCTCGATGTCGGCCACCAGCGCCTCGGCCGCCTCCAGATCCGAGCCGAAGCTGCGGCCCGGCAGGGTCTGGCGAGCGAGCTCGGCATAGAGGGGGGCGGCCACCGGCAGGTTGAAGCGCATGATCTGCGCCATCACGATGGCGTTGGAGTGGCCGTGGGGCACGTGATAGCGGGCGCCCAGCGGATAGGCCATGGCATGGATGGCCGCCACCGAGGCGTTGACGAACGCCATGCCGGCCAGCAGTGAGCCCTGCAGCATGGCGGCGCGCGCCTCCACATTCTTGCCGTCGGTGACGGCAGTGCGGATGTTGGCGGACAGGAGCTGAAGCGCCTTCACCGCCAGCGCATCGGCCAGAAGGTTCTTGGAGGTGCGGCTGGTGAAGGCCTCGATGGCGTGCACCATGGCGTCGAGGCCGGTGGCGGCGGTGATGCGAGGCGGCAGGCCCAGGGTGAGGTTGGGGTCCAGCAGCGCCACGTCTGGCAGCAGCTGCGGCGCGTAGATGGCCTTCTTGCGCCCTTCCGCATCGGTCACCACCGACACCCAGGTGACTTCCGAGCCGGTGCCGGCGGTGGTGGGCACCTGGATCAGCGGGGCGCGGGTGCCGGTGGCGAGGTTGGTGCCGTACATCTCGGCGATGGGCTGATCGGAATGGATCATCAGCGCCACCAGCTTGGCGGTGTCGAGGGACGAGCCGCCGCCGATGCCGATCACGCCGTCCGCTGAGAACGCCTTGGCGCGGGCCACCGCATCCAGCACCACGGCCACCGGCGGATCGGCGGCGACGTCGGAGAACACGTCCACGGCGATGCCGGCTTCGGCGAGGGAGGCCTTGGCGATGTCGGCAAAGCCCAGGGTGACGATACCGGGATCGCACACGATGAGCACCCGGGTGGAGCCGAGGGGCTTCATCAGGCCGCCGAGGCGGGTGAGGCCGCCGGCTTCACACACAATGGTGCGCACGCTTCTGAACGTATAGTCCATGGCACTCTTCCAATGTTTGTCGTTATGTCGTGCGTGTGCGGGGCGCAAAATCAGCGAATGCCGCCCATGCACATGTATTTGATCTCGATGAAGTCATCGATGCCGTACTTCGAGCCTTCGCGGCCGACGCCGGATTCCTTGATGCCGCCGAACGGGGCCACCTCAGTGGAGATGATGCCCTCGTTGATGCCGAGGATGCCGTATTCCAGCGCCTCCGCCACCCGCCAGATGCGGCCGATGTCGCGCGCGTAGAAATAGCCGGCGAGGCCGTATTGGGTGGCGTTGGCCATGCGGATGGCCTCGTCCTCGGTCTCGAACTTGAACAGGGGCGCCACCGGGCCGAAGATCTCCTCGGAGAACAGCTCCATCTCCTCGCCCACGTCGGTGAGCACGGTGGGCTCGTAGAAATTGCCGCCCAGCGCGTGGGGCCCGCCGCCCACCAGCACCTTGGCGCCCTTGGCCACCGCGTCCTTCACCAGCCGGTCCACCTTGGAGAAGCCCTTGGTGTTGATGAGCGGGCCGGTGGTGACGCCGGCCTCGAAGCCGGACCCCACCGTCATGGCCCGCACCGCCTCCGCCAGCTTCGCGGCGAAGGCGTCATAGACGCCGGCCTGCACCATCAGCCGGTTGGCGCACACGCAGGTCTGCCCGGCGTTGCGATACTTGGACATCATGGCGCCGGCCACCGCCGCGTCGAGGTCGGCATCGTCGAACACGATGAAGGGGGCGTTGCCGCCCAGCTCCAGGCTCACTTTCTTCACGGTGCCGGCGCACTGGGCCATCAGCAGCTTGCCGATGGGGGTGGAGCCGGTGAAGGAGAGCTTGCGCACGGTGGGGTTGGCGGTCATCTCGCCGCCCACCGCCGCCGCCTGCAGGGTGGTGACCACATTGAACACGCCGGCGGGAATGCCGGCCCGCTCCGCCAGCTCCGCCAGCGCCAGCGCCGACAGGGGGGTGTCCTCGCCCGGCTTCACCACGGCGGTGCAGCCGGCGGCCAGCGCCGGGGCCACCTTGCGGGTGATCATGGCATTGGGGAAGTTCCAGGGGGTGATGGCCGCCACCACGCCGATGGGCTGCTTGATGACGACGATGCGCTTGTCGGCGCCGTGGCTCGGGATCACATCGCCATAGATGCGCTTGCCCTCTTCGGCAAACCACTCGATGAAGGAGGCCCCATAGGCCACCTCGCCGCGAGCTTCCGCCAGCGGCTTGCCCTGCTCGGCCGTCATGATGCGCGCCAGGTCCTCCTGGGCGGCCATGATCAGCTCGTACCACTTGCGCAGGATGTTGGCGCGCTCCTTGGCGGTCTTGGCGCGCCAGGCGGGCAGGGCCCGGTCGGCGGCGGCAATGGCGCGACGGGTCTCTTCCGCGCCCATGTCGGGCACGCTGGCCAGCGCCGTGCCATCGGCCGGATCGGTCACGGTGAAGCTGGCGCCGCTGTCGGCGGCGGTCCAGGCGCCGTTGATATAGGCCTTGTCCCGCAGCAAAGCGGCATCGGTCAAAGTGGGAAGCGACATGGGGTCAAGCCTTTTGGGTCAAACCTTTTGGGTCAAGCCTCGAAACGGAGCTGAGCGGCGCCGCTCACAGCACCGACTGATAGATGGCGAAGGCGTCGTCGAGGGTGACGACCCGCGGGTTGTTCATGAGCAGCCGCTCCACCTTCATGGCGTCCACGGCGAGGCGCTGAAGGTCGGCTTCCGTCACCCCCACCTGCGTGAGGCGCTGGGCGAACGGCATGCGGGCCACCATCTCCTGCATGAAGCCGATGAAGGCATCGGCCCCGGCCTCCACGCTGGCGAAGCGACGGCCCGGCAGCACCACCTCGGCCAGCTCCGCATAAAGCGCGGCCGCTTCGGGCTTGTTGAAGTGCAGCACCGGGGTCAGCACCAAGGCGTTGCTGAGGCCGTGCGGCACATGGAAATGGCCGCCGAGCGGATAGGCGAGGGCGTGCACGGCGGCGACGGGGGCATTGGCGAAGGCCATGCCGGCCATCATGGAGCCCTGCAGCATGGCCGCGCGGGCCTCCACATCCTTCCCGTCGGCGATCACCCGATCCATGTTGGCGGTGAGCAGCCGCAGGGCCTTGAGGGCGAGGGCGTCGGAAACGGCGTTCTTCTTGTGCTTGCTGGTGTAAGCCTCGATGGCGTGCACCACGGCGTCGATGCCGGTGGCGGCGGTCACCGCCGGCGGCAGGCCCATCGTGAGGCTCGCATCCAGCACCGCGATGTCGGGATAGAGCAGGGGGCTCACCACCCCCTTCTTCTCATGGGTCGGCGTGGTGACGATGGAAATGGGCGTCACTTCCGATCCGGTGCCGGCGGTGGTGGGCACCTGGATCAGCGGCAGGCGCGGCCCATGGGCGAGGCCGATGCCGTAGATCTCCGGCAGGTTCTGCGGCGCGCCGAGCAGCAGGGCCACCAGCTTGGCCGTATCCATGGAGCTGCCGCCGCCGATGCCGATGATGGCATCGGCGCCGGCCGCGCGGGCGGCTTCCACGGTGGCGAGCACCACGGTTTCCGGCGGGTCGGCCTGGACGTCGGTGAACACCTCCACCTTCTGGCCGGCGGCGGCGAAGGCCTCCAGCACCGGGGTGAGGACGCCGAATGTCATCAGGCCCGCGTCGGTGACGATCATGGGCCGGGCGGCGCCCAGCTCGGCACACAGCGCCGGCAGGCGGGTGGCGCCGCCGATCTGCTGGATGACATAGGGCGTGGTTTCAAACGTGAAGTTCTGGGTCATGGTCAGCACCGTGGGCAAGCACCGTAGGCAAGCGCGTGAAGGGGCGGTGGGGGACGGCCCTCAGTGGGCCGTGACCACGCCGCGCTCGATATGGAACACCTGGTCCACCAGGTCGGAGGAATGGGTGGCGTCGGATTCCGACAGCAGCACGCACAGGCCCTGGCTGCGCAGCTGGGCGATCACCTCGGTGAGGCGGCGCGACAACACCGGGGCGACGCCCTCGAACGGCTCATCGAGCAGGAGCAGCCGTCGGCCGGGCATGAGGGCGCGGCCGAGCGCCACCAGCTTCTGCTGGCCGCCGGAGAGCTGCAGGGCCTTGCGATCGCGATACTGGGCAATCTCCGGCATCAGGGAATAGATCCACTCCAGCCGTTCGGGCGCATCCTTCAATTTGTTGGCCCAGGCCGGCATGAGGATGTTCTCCTCCACCGTCAGGGTCGGGATGAGCCGGCGATCCTCGGGCAGATAGCTGATGCCGAGGGCGGCCCGGCAATGGGCCTCCTTGTCGCCGATGGAGGTGCCGTCGAAGGCGATGGAGCCGGAGATGGAGGTGAGCCCCATGATGGAGCGGATGAGGGTGGTCTTGCCGGCGCCATTGCGGCCGATCAGGCCCACCATGCTGCCGGAGGGCACCTCCATGGAAACCCCGCGCAGGATGGGAATGCCGGCGATGGAGACGTCGAGATTGGCGATGGACAAGGTCATGCGACCGAACTCCCCTCCCGCGCGCCCGCGTTGGCCGCGGGCTTGTGATCTGAATGGCCCGTGACCAGCTCACGCACCCGCTCATCGGCGAGCACCGCATCCGGCGGGCCGTCGGCGATGATCTCGCCGCTGTAGAACGCCAGAATACGCGACACGTAGCGGCGCACCACATCCATGTCGTGTTCCACGAACAGCACGGTGAGGCCGTGGTGGCGCACCGCTGCCATCACCGTGTCCATGAGGTCGCCCTTCTCGTCGACGCTGACGCCGGAGGTGGGCTCGTCGAGCAGCAGCATCTTCGGGTTGCCGATCATCGCCATGGCGATGTCGATCAGCTTGCGCGAGCCCTGGGGCACGGCGGTGACCCGGGCGTCGCGATAGGCGGCCACCTTGAACTCGCTGAGGATCTCCTCGGCCTTGGCCACCCGCGCCTTGGTGCGCAGCGGCTTCAGGAACGAGGGATGGGGGCTTTCCGCCGCCGCCAGGGCAATGACGAGATTGTCCAGAACGGTGAGTTCCGGGAACAGCTGCGCCACCTGGAACGAGCGGGCGAGGCCGGCGCGGGTGATGGCGCGCGGCGCGAGGCCCAGGATGGCCTTGCCATCCATCAGGATCTCGCCCGAGGTGGGCGGCAGATAGCCCGTCACCATGTTGATGAAGGTGGTCTTGCCGGCCCCGTTGGCGCCGATGACGCCGACGATCTCGCCTTTGTTGATCCTGACGTTGAGGTCCTTGGCGGCGGTGACGGCGCCGAACGTCTTGTTCAGCCCGCGGGTTTCGAGGATCGGTGTCATGCGCCGGCGCCTCCGGTGCTGGTCTTCTGGGGGGCGGCGGGGACGACGGGCGCCTCCGGCCGATGGCGGGTGAACAGGCTCCACAGGCCCTTGGGCAGGAACACCACGATGCCGAGCAGGGTGAAGCCCAGGATCATCTGCCAGGCGTGGGGCACAAACTCGATGGCGTAGGTGCGCACCAGCGAGAACACGATGGCGGCGAGGAACGGCGCCAGCACGCTGCCGGTGCCGCCCAGCAGGGCGATGAAGATGAACTCGCCCGAGGTGGTCCAATAGGCCATGTCGGGGTCCACATGGCCGGCGGCAAGCGCCGTGAGGCCGCCGCCGAGGGCGGAGACGCCCGCTGCGGCCACGTAGTTCGCATACTGGATCCAGCGCGGCGACAGGCCGAGATATTCCACCCGGACCTCGTTCTCGCGGATGGCCTCGCAGGTCATGCCCACCGAGGAGCGGTAGTAGCGGTGGAGCAGGAAGGCCACCACCGCCGCCGCCACGACGGTGAGCAGGAACACCACGTGGGTGGCGGTCTCGCCGCCGGCGATGGTCTGGCCCAGCAGGGTCCAGTTGTTGACGTTGAAGCCGTCGGTGGAGCCCAGCTCCTGGCTCTTCACCAGCACCCCGTAGAGGATCATGGAGAAGGCCAGGGACAGCATGGCGAAGAAGATTTCGCGATAGCGCGTCAGCAGCAGGCCCAGCACCATGGCGAGCCCGACCGCCGCCACCACGCCGATGGCCAGCAGCACCAGCCCAGCGGAAATGCCGAGGAACGGGCCGCCCATGCCGACCGCATAGCCGCCGACGCAATAGAACAGGCCCTGCCCGAAGGAGACGAGGCCGGCCTTCATCTGCATCACCACGCCCTGCACCACCAGCGCCTTGGCGAGGGCGATGGTGACCAGGAAGATGAGCCAGCCGGGGGCGACCATGCCGCCCAGGAGCAGGAGGACCGCGAGGCCGACCAGCGCGAGTTCAGTCTTGTCGAGGCGCATCTCAGATCTTCCGTGCCAGAGTGCGGCCGAACAGGCCCTGGGGCCGGATGGCCAGCACCAGGGACATGACGCCGTAAATGACGAACAGCTCGAACTGCGGCGCGAAATGCACCGCCATGGCGCGCGACAGGCCCAAGAGCAGGGCGCCGACGGCGGCCCCCTCGATGGAGCCGAGGCCGCCCACCACCACCACGGCGAAGGCGAGCACGATGACTTCCACGCCGATGCCCGGCACCACCGAGATGGAGGGCGCGGTGAGCGCGCCGGCCAGGGTGCCGAGGGTGGTGCCGATGATGAAGGTGAGGAAGAACATGCGGCGCACGTTCACGCCCATGGCGCTCGCCACCTCGCGGTCATGGATCACCGCGCGCAGGATCTTGCCGAGGTTGGTGCGCTCCAGCCAGCCCCACAGGGCGAGGCCCACCACCACCGCCACGCCGATCAGGGCGAGGTCGTAATTGGAGACCTTGAGCCCGGCGATGGTGGAGCGGCCCAGCGCCGTATAGGGCTGGTAGGCGAAATAGGGATTGACGCCCCAGATCAGCTTCATGGCGTCTTCGAGGATGAGCAGCAGCGCGTAGGTGATGATCACCATCAGGATTTCGTCGCGCCCGTACATGAAGCGGAGCAGGCCGCGCTCCACCAGCGTGCCCACCACCAGGCCGGCGGCGATGGCGCAGCCGATGAGCAGCAGGAAGCTCATGCCGGCTGAGCCGGTGCCGTCCGAGAAATACCAGCCGATGGCGGAAGCGGCCGCATAGGCGCCGATGGCGTAGAAGCTGCCATGCGCCATGTTGAGGATCCGCATGACGCCGTAGATCACGGTCAGGCCCGCGGCGACCAGGAACAGCCAGGAGGCATAGATGGTGCCGTCGATCAGCACGGCGATGAAGCTCAGCATGGGAGCGGTTCCGTCATTGGGGCGAACGGGGGGCCGGAGGGGCCGGCAGCTTGATGCAGGTCCCTCCGGAAGGCCGGTCGGTTGAGGATCAGTTGCAGACGGCGCCGGGGAAGCCGGCCTTGATCCAGGCGTCGGAGGTGGTGCCGTCCGGCGGGGTCACGCACTCGCCCGAGAAGGTGATGATGTTCTCGATGGAGGCCTTGCCGGTCTTCGGATCATACTTGTAGGTGCCGTAGGAGATGGGCTGCACCGCCTGGTGGCCATCGGCGCGCGCCATCTTGGCGGTGCCGGAGACGGACTCGAAGGTGGCGCCCTTGAAGGCGGCGGCGGTGGCCTCGGCGGTGGGCACGGAGCCGTTGTTGCCGCCGGCCTTCTCCGCCGCGGCCTTCAGGCCGAGGATGGCGTGGGCCATCTTGGTGGCTGGATAGGTGGGAGCCATGCCGTAGGCGTCGGTATAGGCCTTCACGAACCACGTGTTCAGGTCGTTCTGGGGCGCGAAGGCGCCGAACGGGCCGCGGGCGCCGATGATGGTGCCGTTGGGGGCCTGGTCCTTGAAGCGGTCGAGGGCGGATTCACCGCAGGTGAGCAGGGCCACCGCGTCATCCAGGAGGCCGCGGGCGTTGGCCTGCAGCACGAAAGCTTCCATGTCGCCGCCCCAGAAGGACGAGTGCACCACCTGCGGGCGCTTCACGGAAAGGGCCGAGATCTCGGCGCCATACTGGCCCTGGAACACCTTCGGCATCTGGCTTTCCACCACCTTCGCCTTGGGCATCAGCTTGGCGAGGCTTTCGGTGAAGTCGGTCCAGGAATCCTGGCCCCAGGCATAATTCTGCTGGATGCCGGCGATCTTGGTGACGTCGGGCTTGGTGGCGGCGAGGTAGCGGACCGCGCCGATGTTGTCGACAGCGGCGTCGAGGCCGGTGCGGAAGGTGTAGGTGGGCTTGGTGTTGTCGGTGAACAGGCGCGAGGTGCCGCAATCATAGAACACGGTGAGCGCCTTCAGCTCCTCCGCCACCGGGGCGATGGCGAGGCAGTCGCCGGAGGAGATGTAGCCGACCACGGCATCCACCTTCTGGCGCTGCACCAGGTTGCGGAACTCTTCCACCTGCTTGGTGGCGCCGCCGGCCTCGTCGATCACCACCGCCTCGATCTCGGCGCCGTTGATGCCCTTGGTGTTGTAGGGGGCGGGCAGGGCGCCCTTGTTGAGGCCGTCCACGATCACCTTGGCGGCGTTGGCGGAGGGAATACCGAACGGACCGGCGGCCGGGCCCGACAGGAAGGTGACGATGCCGACGCGATACTTGCCGTTGTCGGCGGCGTTCGCGGCGGTCGCCATGGCGCCCAATGCGAGAGCGGCGACGCCAGCGGCGAGTTGGCGCTTGATGGTGTTGGTTTTCACTTGAGGTTCTCCCTTGTCAACTTGGTTGTCACTGAACCGGCACGGCATCGGCCGGATGGCGGGCGGTGGCGCGGCGCTTGCGCACCAGCTCGGGCGGCGGGCGCAGGTCCTCGGCGCTGTAGGCGTGGATGTTGCCGAGCATCACCTTGGCGGGTGGGAACTGGTCGTTGGGCACGGGGGTGCCCACCGCCTGGGCCTGCAGGATCTGGTGGGTGACCGGATCGATGGTGGAGGCGAAGCCCTCCGGGTCCTCCGGCAGGGCGAGGGACATGTTCTCCAGCGCCGTGATGAGGGCTTTGTCGTCGGTGGCGTTGCCCACCTTGTCGACCGCCTTGGCGATGGCGACGATGCCGCTATAGGCGCCTTCCGCCGCATAGGTGGGGTAGCGGCCGGTCATGGCGTGGAAGGCCTCCACGAAGCGCCGGTTGGCCGGGGTCTCAGGCCAATTGTTGTGGTGGCGGGCGGAAAGGATGAGGCCGGGCGGCGGGTTGGCGCCCAATTGCACCAGAACGTCGTAATTGGCCCCGGTGTCGAAATTGGCGATCCGCATCTGCGAGAACAGATCCACCGCCTGGGCCTGCTTGAGGAAGGCCAGGAAATCACCGCCCCACAGCGCGGTCACCACGATGTCGGGCTTGGCGTCCTTCAGGGCCTGGATATAAGCGGAATAGTCCGGCTCATAGAGCTTGGGCCACAGCTCGGCCACCACCTCATAATCGAGCCCGAGGCCATCCATGGCGGCCAGCAGGTCGTCGCGGGAGACGTGGCCGTAATCGTAGTCGGGATTGAGGATGGCGATACGCCGCCAGGGCTGCTTGGCGCGGATGTCGCGCAGGTAGCGTGCGCCGGCGGCGTTGGAGGTCCAGCTGTCGTTGCTGACCCGGAAATAATGGGGATGGCCGGCCTCGATGCTCAGGCGCGAGGAGGCGTGATCCGTGCCCACCAGGATCACCGAGCGGCGCTTGGCGAGGTCGCTCACCACATGGGCGACGCCCGAGGAGACCATGCCGCACAGGAAGTTGGCGTGGTCCTTGTCGATGAAGTCCTCGGCCAGCCGCAGCCCGTAGGACGCCTTGGAGAGATCGTCGTCGAGCACCACCCGCAGCCGCGGCCCGGGATGGCCGGTGATGCGCCCTTCGGCGATGTCCTGCAGCGCGAGGCGGATGCCCTGGACGCTGTCGGCGCCATAGATGGCGGCGCGCCCGGCCATGGGATAGAGGCAGCCGACCACGGCATCCGCTTCGTCGGCGGTGGCGCCGAGCACGATGCGTTCAGCCTTCGCCGCGAACGTGGTGGCGAGCAGGAGCGCGGCGGCGACGGCCGCACGCTTCCATATGCCAAGCCCTTTGCAGGTGTTCACGGCCAATCCTCCCAGACGAGCGCTCGCTCGCATTTTATTTTGGGAGGGAAACCGCAAGAGCCGTGCCAGCAGGAACCGATCTAGCAGGTCATTGATGAATCAAGCGTTTCGGTGAATGGCGATGTATACCGGGTGAGCGGTATCCGCTCAGATGAGCGGTCCGGGTGAGCGCAAGGCGCTCAACCTGGCCGCTCACAGGCCGAGGCGCTGCAGCCGGCGCTTGAGGGCGTGGCGGGAGATGCCGAGGGTTTCCGCCGCGCGCCCCTTGTGGCCGCTGGCCCGGCTCAGGGCCTCCAGCAGCAGGGTGCGTTCGGTCTCGTCGAGATGGTCGCCAATGCTGGCCTTCACCGCCGCCGCGCTGGTGGCCGGGGCCGGGGTGCCGCCCCGCAGTTCCTGGGGCAGCCGGTCGGGGGCCACCGCCTCGCCGGGATAGAGGATGGTGAGGCGTTCGATGAGGTTTTTCAGTTCCCGCACGTTGCCGGGCCAGGGGTGGGCTTCCAGCAGGGCCGCCGCATCAGGGGTGAGACGGATGCGGGCGCACCCCTCCTGCTTGGCATAGTGGCCGGCGAAATGATCGGCGAGGATCAGCACGTCGCCGGCGCGCTCGCGCAGCGCCGGCACGGCCACATTGATGACGTTGAGGCGGTAATAGAGATCCTCGCGGAAGCGGCCTTCGGCCACCAGCGCGGCCAGGTCGCGGTTGGTGGCCGCCACCACCCGCACATCACCCACGTGGATGCCGGCGGCGCCGACCGGGCGATAGGTGCCGTCTTCCAGGAAATGCAGCAGCTTGGCTTGCAATTGCAGCGGCACCTCGCCGATCTCGTCGAGGAACAGGGTGCCGCCTTCGGCCAGGGCGACGAGGCCCACCCGCTTCTGATGGGCGCCGGTGTAGGCTCCCTTCTCGGCGCCGAACAGCTCCGCCTCGATCAACTGCTCGGGCAGCGCCGCGCAATTCACTTCCACGAACGGCTGCTCGGCCCGGCGGGAGCCGGCATGGATGGCGCGCGCCACCAGCGCCTTGCCGGTTCCGGATTCGCCATGCACCAGAATGCGGGAGGTGCCGCTGCCGGCGACCCGCTCCACCGCCTCGCGCAGCGCCGCCATGGCGCGGCTGGCGCCGATGAGGCTGGAGGTGGAGAGCTCCCGGCTGCGGTGATACTCGATCTCGTCATGCATGCGCTGCCGGTCGAGGGCCTGGCGGATGCAGTGCAGCAGCTCATCGAGCTCGAACGGCTTGGTCAGATAGTCCACCGCCCCGGCCTTCACCGCCTGCACCGCGGCGCGGGTGTCGCCATGGGCCGAGATCATGATGATGGGCAGCTCGGGCATCATCGCCTGCAGCCGCGCCAGGGTTTCCATGCCATCCACCTCGGGCATGCGCAGATCCACCAGGGCAAGGTCGATGTCCTGGGCCTTCAGGGCCTCAAGGGCGGCGGCGCAGCCATTGACGCCGGTGGGCTTGAAGCCCTCCTTCTTCAGTGCATAGACGAGCGAGCGCACGAACGGCGCTTCGTCGTCCACCACCAGGATCGATGCCGGGGTCATGGGTGTGGCGCTCCTGCCGAGGGTCCGTCGTGGCTGGGGTCCGAGGCCGGAAAGCTCAGGCTGATCAGAGTCCCCACCCCGCGGGTGCTGTCGATGTGCATGCTGCCGTCGTTGGCTTCCACCATCTGCTGGCTGATGGTGAGGCCGAGGCCCGAGCCGGTGGCCTTGGTGGTGAAGAAGGGATCGCGCACATGGGCGAGGTCCTCGGGCGCGATGCCGTGTCCATCGTCGCTGATCTCGATCACCGTGCGGGCCCCCTCGCGCCGCGAGCGGAAGGTGACGGTGCCGCCCGGGCCGCACGCCTGCAGGGCATTGAGGCCCAGATTGACCAGGATCTGCTGCATATGGTCCTCGTCGGCCAGCAGGCTGGCGCTGGAATCCCCGGTGGAGGCGAGGTGCACGTTGCGTTCCGAGGCCACCGGCTTCAGCAGCGCGGCGGTGCGGCGCAGCAGCTCGCGCACCGCCAGGTTCCGCCGCGCCGCGGGGTGCGGCCGGCCGTAGGTGAGCAGGTCGTTCACCACCCGGTTCAGCCGGTCCACCTCGGTTTCAAGATCCAGCAGCAGCTCGCGCCGGTCATCATCGGGCTCGTCGCGGCTGAGGGTCTGCACCGTGGTCTTCATGGTGGCGAGCGGATTGCGGACCTCATGGGCGACGCCGGTGGCGAACTCGCCCAGAACCGCCATTTTCTCAGTGCGCACGGTGCGGTCGATAATGTCTTTGAGGCGCTCCGCCATGGTGTTGAAGGCGGAGGACAGGGCGTTGATCTCATCGGCCTGGCGGGTCAGCGGCAGGCGGTAAGTGAGGTTGCCGCTGGCCACCGCGTGAGCGCCTTCCACCAGCATGTCCACCCGCCGGCGCATGCGCAGGCCCAGGTGCACGAACAGCGCGACCACCACCATCATGATCAGCGCGCCGCCGGCATAGAGCCAGCCGCGCGCCGAGCGCAGCGAGGACACCACCTCCGGTGAGCGGGTGTCGCGCATCAGGCGCCATCCCGGCAGCACGTCCGGCCCCGGCGCCAGCGCGGTGGCATCGGCGATGGGCCGGCCGGTGGGGTCGAGGATGACCCCGGCGGGGGTGGCGAGCAGCATGCGGGGAATGCCGCCGGCATTGGATTTCTCCAGCTGCTCGGTCATGGAGGCAAGGCGCACGTGCAGGGCGACGCTGCCGGCCGGGCCGGGGCCGCTGTCGCGCATGGGGCGGCGCAGCAGCATCCAGCCGGCGCGCCCCGGCTGGGGCAAGGCGGGGCCGATGATGTCCACCCCGTCCTTCTGCACCACCGGCAGCCCTTCGGTGCTCCATCCGGCCGTGGTCCAATAGGGCGGGCCCGATGCCGCCTGGCCGGCGATGGCATATTTGAGATGTCCGGCCGCATCGAAGAACAGCAGGCCATACAGGTCGGGAACATCGGCCTCGAGCCGCAGCAGGGCGGCGATGTCGGCGGTGCCGGGCGCTTCCGGATCGGCCAGGAAGGCGCTGAGGCCGGGATAATTGGAGATCTTGGCGAGCTGGTATTGCATGGTCTCCAGAAAGGCCACCATGCGGTTGGCGGTGGCCGCTTCCTGGGCCGACTGGCGCTCGCCCACCAGGGTGGTTTCCAGCTCCTTGGTGAAACGATCATAGAGCGCGCCGACGCTGACCAGGGCGATGGCGAGAATGGAAACGGTGACCACCACAGAGCGCCCGACCACGCTGGTGAGGCCGAAGCTGCGGCCGCGCAGCCGGGCGCTCAGGCGGCGGGCACCGCCGGCGGGGGGGACTGCGGGCATTGGGATCGGGTCGGGTTTGTCGGCTGGCACGGTGGCGCGCACCTAACCACAGCTTCCGCGAAAACGAAAATAAGCACCCGCAATGGAGGTGGTGTCGTAAAATGCGCGCAATGGTGTTTTGTCGGGTGCCCGCCGTTCACGGCGCGGTTCGCGCGGCCTTTGCGCGCCCGGTCTTTGCCCGCCCGGTCTTGGTGCCGCGCCGCCCGGCCTTCGCCGCTGCGGCCGGCGCGGGCTGTTCCGTGGTGGCGGCCATTGCGGGGCCGGCCGGGGCCTGGGTGGAGGCGCTCATGGACCAGAGCGTTTCGAACAGCACGGTCTGCAGCCGGGCGAAATCCTCGCTCTCGATGACGAGGCCGTAGTTCTCCCGCTTGGAGGAGATGATGGCGACCTTGTCGTCATACACATATTGGGTCACGCCCAGCACCATGGTGTCGGGGGCGTAGCGCAGGTCGCGCAGGTCCTGCGGGGTGCAGGGCCAGATGCGCTCGGTGTCCTTGCTGCGCGAGCGCACCACCCGCAGCGTGATGCCCCGCTTCACACGCTCGGCGATGTAGGTGTCCATCTCCGCGAGGCCGGGGGTCTCGATCAGTTCGCCCATGGAGAGGATGCCGCGCAGCACCTTGCTCTGGCAGGTCAGGGTGTCCCACAGCACCGTGTGGACGCCCTCCTCGCCCTCATAGAAGCGGATCTGCGGCTTACCCTTGGCGCGATTGTAGAGGGAGCGCAGCTGCGGCATCAGATCGCCGATCACCTGGCGGCGATGGTCGAGCCGTTGCAGCATGCCCACAGGGTCCTCGGCGATCACATAGCGCCGGCCCTGGCGTTCCTCGACGCGGATCAGTTCTTCCTGCTCCAGGCGCTCCAGCACGTCATAGGCGGTGGTGCGGGCCAGGCCGGCGCGGGCCGCCACCTCCTGCACCGGCGCTTCGCCCAGCTCCACCGCTGCGAGGTAGAGCTTCAGGAGCTTGCCGGTGATGCCGATCTTCGCGAGCTTTTCTTCCATGCTCATGATGTGCCGGTTGAAGGGAAGGAACTGGCCGATGTATCGGCCGCGAGGTGCGCTGACGCAAGTACCGGCGACGCAAGTACCGGCGACACAAGTACCGGCGACACAAGTACCGCTGCCCCGCGCAAAGGAGGTCCGCGCGGGGCAGCAGCCGGTCCGCCCCGGTCAGGGCTTGAGGCGGACGGCGTCCTGCGGCGCTTCGTTCACCGTCAGGGTGAACACGTCGGGGCGGGCATAATGGCCGGCCACGTCGAAATCGAACTTGCCGCGGGCGAGGTCGTCGAGGTCGAGGGTGGCGGTGATGAGCCCTTCCTCATCGAACAGGGGCCCGGCCAGCACCTGGCCCAGCGGATCGATGATGGCCGAGCCGCCGTGCATCAGCAGGGTGTCCGGATCATCCGACACCGTGCAGCGATAATCCTCCGGGAAGTCGGCCCGGCGCACCACCTGGCAGGAGGTGAGCACGAAGCAGCGGCCTTCCATGGCGATATGGCGCATGGTGGGCAGCCAGGTCTCGCGATCATCGGCGGTGGGGGCGCAATAGAGGGAGACGCCCTTGGCATACATGGTCATGCGCAGCATGGGCATGTAGTTCTCCCAGCAGATCACCGCGCCGATCTTGCCGATGGGCGTGTCGATGACCGGCAAAGTGGAGCCGTCGCCGAAGCCCCAGGCGAGCCGCTCGCCGGCGGTGGGCATCAGCTTTCTGTGCTTGCCCAGCAGGGCGCCGTCCGGGCCGAAATAGAGCGCGGTGCAATATTGGGTGCCGAGCTCGCGCTCCATCACCCCGATCACCACATAGGTGCCGGCCGCCGCCGCCGCGGCGCCCAGGCGCTCGGTTTCCGGGCCGGGCACGGAGATGGCGGCGTCGAGATAGCGGCGGAACTCGTCGCGCCCGCGGGCAGTGCGCACGCCGATGGAGATGTCGAAATCCGAGCCCTTGGGATAGCCGGAGAGGAACGCCTCCGGAAACACCACGATCTGGCAGCCCGCAGCACCCGCCTTG
The DNA here is from genome assembly GCF_052932325.1 of Xanthobacter sp. ZOL 2024. NCBI lineage: Bacteria > Pseudomonadati > Pseudomonadota > Alphaproteobacteria > Hyphomicrobiales > Xanthobacteraceae > Xanthobacter > Xanthobacter sp. ZOL 2024. The sequence goes on along the minus strand of NZ_CM128808.1, from coordinate 4,711,716 downwards.
GCGATCCAGGCTTCGGCCTTGGCAAGGCTCGCTTCCACGTCATAGGGCACCGCACCCACCTGGGCGACGCCGGCTGTGATCTTCATCGATTTTCTCCTTGGAAACTGTGCGGGCGGCTTTCGCGCTACACGCCGAGATAGGCGCGGCGCACCGCCGGATCGGCCTTGAGGCTCTGCGCGCTGCCGGACAGCACCACGTGGCCGGCCTCCAGCACGTAGCCGCGATGGGCGACATCGAGGGCCAGCACCGCATTCTGCTCCACCAGCAGCACCGCCACCCCCTGGCGGTTGATCTCGCCGATGGCCGCATGCAGCTCGTCCACCACGATGGGGGCGAGGCCGTGGCTCGGCTCGTCGAGCAGCAAGAGCTTGGGATTGCCCATCAATGCGCGGCCGATGGAGACCATCTGCTGCTCGCCGCCGGACATGGAGCCGGCCATCTGGGTGCGCCGCTCGCCAAGGCGCGGGAACAGGGTCAGCACCCGGTCGATGCGGGCCTGAAGGTCGCTGGCGCGGCGGTCGCCATAGGCGCCCATCATCAGGTTGTCCATGGTGGACATGCGGGGGAACACGTGCCGGCCTTCCGGCACATGGCCGATGCCCAGGGCCGGGATGGTGTGGGCCGGCCGGCCGAGCAGGGGGGCGCCCTCGAACAGGATGGTGCCGCGCGCCTTGGCGACGAGGCCGGAGATGGTGCGCAGAAGCGTCGTTTTGCCGGCGGTGTTGGCGCCCAGCACCGCCACCGTTTCGCCCGCCTTCACCTCCAGCTCCACATGCTCCAGCACGTTGGGGCCGCCATAGGAGACGCTGAGATCACGCACCTCAAGCATGGCTGCCCTCCTGACCGGCGGCGCCGTGGCCCAGATAGGCCTCGATGACGGTGGGGTGGGAGGCGACCTCCGCCGGGGTGCCGGCGGCGATGAGGCGGCCGAAATTCACGGCGATGAGCCGGTCGCACAGGGCCATGATGGCCCGCATGTGATGCTCCACCACCAGGAAGGTCAGCCCCTCGCCTTTCAGCGCGCGGATCACGTCCATCACCTCGTCCATCTCGCTGGGGGTCAGCGCCGCCATCACCTCGTCCAGCAGCACCACGCGGGGCTCGGTGGCGAGCGCCCGGGCCATTTCCACCATGGCCTTCTGGGGGAAGGTGAGGTCGGCCACGTCCGCATCGGCGATGGGGCTGAGGTCGAGCCGCGCCAGCACCGCCGCCGCCTTGGCCCGGGCACCCTTCAAATCATGCCGCAGCAGGGCGGCGGTGGTGACGTTTTCCAGCACGCTCATGTCGGGGAACAACGCCGCGTTCTGGAAGGTCTTGGTCATGCCCTTCGTGGCGATACGGTGGGGCTTGAGGCCGGACACCTTCTCGCCATCCAGGCGCACCGCGCCACCGGAGAGTTTTTGCAAGCCCACCAGCGCGTTGAACAGGGTGGTCTTGCCGGCGCCGTTGGGGCCGATGAGGCCGGCGATCTCGCCCTGATGCAGGCTGAAGGACACGCCATCCACCGCCTTCAAGCCGCCGAAGGTGACGCAGATGTCGGCGGCTTCCAGTACCACTTTGGAGTTGGTGGGGGTCATCCGCGCGCTCCCTCGGTGGCCGGTTGCGCCTTGGGCTGCGTTTTTCCTTTGGTCTTGGGGAAGAAAGCCATGATGCCGCGCGGCTGGATCAGGATGGCGGCGATGAGGATGAGGCCGAACACCAGCTGCGACAGGCCCGCCGCCCGCGACGACAGATAGGCGTTGGCCACCTCCTCCAGCGGGATCAGGAACAGGGCGCCGATGATGGGCCCGCCCAGGGTGCCGAGGCCGCCGACGATGGCGATCATGGCCATGCGCACCGAGATGCCCGAGAGCGAGAAGATGGAGTCCGGATCGAAGAAAAAGGTGAATTGGGCGAACACCGTGCCGCACATGGCGGTGAGCGCCGCCGAGATCACGCTCGCCATCAGCTTTACCCGGAAGGTATTGACGCCGGCCACTTCCGCCGCCGCCTCATTCTCCCGCACCGCCCGCAGGCGATAGCCCATGGCGCCGTGGGCGAGCACGTAGAACACCACGCACACGATCACCAGCAAGGCGAGGATGATCCAGTAATAGGACGACACCGCGCGGAAGGCGAAGCTGAGCGGCTGGGTGCCGAGGAAGGGCACGGTGAGCCCCACCGGGCCGCCGGACAGATCCGCCCAGCTGTTGGCGATCACCCGCAGCACCTCGGCGAAGGCGAGCGTGGCCAGTGCGAAATAATGGCCTTTCAGGCGGAAGGTGGGCACCGACAGCAGCGCGGCAGCCAAGCCCGCCACCACCGCCCCGGCCAGCATGCCGATCCACGGCGAGATGCCGAGCCGCAGGAACAGCAAGGTGGAGGTGTAGGCGCCGAGGCCGAAGAAGGCGGCGTGGCCCAGCGAGATCTGGTTGGCGAGGCCGCCGACGATGTTCCACGACTGGGCCATGGCGGCGAACAGCAGGGCCATGGCCGCCACCCGCAGCAGATGCCCGCGCGGATCCACGAACAGCGGCAGGAGCGCCGCGGCGATGAAGAAGAGGAGCAGCACCACGTGCCCCGGCTTGAGTGCGAAGCGCAACGTTCAGGCCCCCTTGATGAGGCCCTGCGGGCGCAGGGCGAGCACGGCGATGAAGATGACGAACAGGAACAAGTTCTGCAGCTGGATGGGGAAGAACAGCGCCGACAGGGACTGGACGATGCCCACCACCAGGCCGCCCACCAGAGCGCCGGTGACGCTGCCGAGCCCGCCCAGCACCACCACCGTGAACATCAGCACCACGAACTGGCCGCCCACCGTGGGGCTCACCGTGATGTAGGGCAGGATGACGGCGCCGCCGAAGGCGGTGAGGCCGACGCCGAGGCCGAAGGCGAAGCCATAGGTGCGCTTGGTGTCCACCCCCACCAGGGTCGAGGCCATGGGGTCCTGCGCCACGGCGCGGATGGCCCGCCCGCTCCAGCTGCGCTCCAGGAACAGCCACAAGGCAAGGGAGAGCACCACGGCGGCGATGAAGGCATAGAGATAGGGCGCGCTGATGAAGATGTCGCCGAGGCGATAGCCTTCCACCTGATAGGGCACGCTCACCGAGCGGAAGTCGGAGCCGAAGGCGATGAGGGCGGCATTCTCGATGACGATCATGAGCCCCACGGTGAGAAACACCTGGGCCGCCGGCGGCGCCTTCAGGACCCGCTGGATGAGCAGGCGCTGCACGCCGTAGCCCACGGCGAACACGATGATGAAGGAGAGCACCGAGCCCAGCAGCGGATCGAGCCCCAGCATGCGCCAGGCGAACCACGCCACATACATGCCCAGCATGAGGAATTCCGCGTGGGCGAAGTTGACCACTCCGAGCACGCCGAACACCAGCGACAGTCCGGTGGAGATCACACCATAGACGCCGCCGAGCAGGATGCCGTCGACGAGAGCCTGAATCATGCCTTGATCCGTTCCGTGATCCGGTCTTGGAGAAGGAACCCTTCCCGCACGGCGGGAAGGGTCGGGCGTTTCGATGGGGGGATCAGATCCGCCCGCTCACTCGACGGTCTTGCCGCGCCAGATGGGCTTCTGCTTGGCGGCCTTGGGCGGGTAGACGGTGACCGGCTCGTCGCCGCGCCACTGCACGAACACCGGGAACGACGATGCATTGAGCCCGTTGGCGTCGAACTTGATGCAGCCGCCCGGCACGCCCTGGGCGAAGCCCTTGCAATAGTCGAGGGAGGCGAGCTCGGCGCGCACCTTATCGGGGTCGGCGGACTTCGCCTTCTCCATGGCCTGCACCACCGCATCGAGGGCGGCGGCGTGGATCAGCGCCTCGTGGGTGATGAAGGTGCCGTACTTCTTCTTGTATTCGGCGGCGACGTCGGGGATCAGGTCGCCGGAGGCGGCGGCCACCGAGAGCACGCCTTCGGCATAGTCGCCGAGGCCCTTCTTGAAATCGGGGATGATGTAGCCGGCGGCGCCGCCCACCACGGGAATGTCGATATTCTGCTGGCGCAGGGCGCGGATGATCTGCAGGCCGTCATTGAGGTAGGAGACCGGGAACGCCATCTGCGCGCCGGAGGCCTTCAGCTTGTTCACCAGCGGTGACACGTCGGTGATGCCGAGGGGATAGGCCTCGTCCATCACCACCTCGACGCCGGCCGCCTTGGCCGCGTCGCGCAGGCCCTTGGCCTGGGCGGTGCCATAGGCGGTGTCTTCATAAAGGATGGCGATCTTGTCGATCTTCTCGCCGGCGGCCTTAGCGATCTCGGTGGCGTAGTTGAACTGCGCCGCGCCGAACACCGTGCCCTTGGGGGAGACCTGGAACACGTATTTGTAGCCGCGCCCGGTGATCTGGTCGGCGAAGGCGAAGGTCACCAGCGGAATGCCGGCGCGCTCGGTCACTTCCGAGGCCGCGAGGGTGGTGGAGGAGACGAAGGCGCCGATCACCGCACTCACGCCGTTCTGCGAAATCAGCCGCTGGGTGGCGGCGGCGGCGGTGTTGGGGGTCGGCACGTCGGCTGTCACCAGCTTGATCTTGGCGCCGCCCAGCGCCTTGATGCCGCCGGCGGCATTGATGGTGTCGGCGGCGAGCTCGATGCCGCGCAGGGAGCCGATGCCGAACTGGGCGTTCGGCCCGCTCAGGGGCTGGATGACGCCGATCACCACATCATCCGCCGCCCGCGCCGCCAGCGGCGCGCCGGCCGCGAGAAGGCCCGCTCCCAGAAGCGCCGCCACAGCGCCGCGCCGGCCGAGGGTTGCCACAGTCATCTTTCCGCCTTTCCGCTCATGATCCCACTGGATCGCCGAACGCTACGGCGTGTCACGATATTCCGTCAACATATGCCGTGAGCGATATTTTGTGCAGAGGCGCGTCGGCTTGCATTGAAAGTAGCTAACTATTTGAAAAATAATAAATTTATACGCATAATTTTACGGCATAACGGGTCCATGAATGGCCGGTTATGAAGTGTCGGAAATATTCGACTTATATTTTTCTGGTTGAGTCTCTGTGTGTCGCCGCTCCTTTGGTTGCATGAGGCTGATACGTCGGACGTTGCCGACGGCATTGATAGGGCCAGGTTTCGATGATGATAGGGGATATGGAGAGAGAGAATGGGGAGATATGGGCCGAAAATGTCGGAAAATATGGACGATTGTCCTGCCGTTCCATGCTTCTGGCGTGCTCCGGAGGTGCGGCGCAGAACGCGCAGCCCCTGGGTCCGGTTGGCCTCTGCAGGGGGCGGGCCTGGTTCTGCCCCTGGTGAGGGAAGGCGGTGGAGCGGGCGGCGGCGCCTGTTGGCGTAGGTTCTCAGGACGCGCGCGTCGGGGCGCGCGGCCGGAGGCTTCCGGCGCGGCGCACGATCATTCAGATGGCGGGTCTTCTGCGGCGGCGCCGGCTGGGAGACGCAGGGCGCGGGCCTCGGCTCTCCGTCCCGTCATCGCCATGAACCGGTGGGGGCGGTGAGCGCGCTGCCGGGGTGCGCGGTGAAGCGGGCGCGAAGGGCCCTCCGCCGGCCGGGCCTGGCCCATCATGGGGCGGGACCGGCCGGCGGATGCTCAGGTGAGCGCGGCCATCACATGGCTCAGGAAGACGTCGGGCGCTGTCTGCGAGAGGGCGTGGCCGCCCCAGGGCACCAGCGCCAGCTCGGCGCCGGGGATGGCTTGGGCCATTTCCCGGGAGAGGTGGGGCGGGGTCAGCGTGTCGTCGCTGGCGCACAGCACCAGGGTGCGCGCGCGCACCTTGGGCAACCAGGCGCGGCGATCGAAGTTCAGCAGCATGTCCACCCGCCCCGCCATGGTTTCGGAAGGTGGGCTCGATGCGATCATGCCCCCCACCAGCGCCTCCAGCCGGGCGGCGTCGGCGGCGATCCAGTCGGGCGGGTAGAGGAACAGCGGCGTCGCCCGGTGATAGGCGGCGGTGCCTGCGCCCAGCAGCAGCTCCTTGCGCACCTTGAAGCACTGGTCGAAATAGGGGTCGGGGCCCGCCCAGCCGGCGTAGAGCACCAGCCCGTCGAGCCGCTCCGGCGCCTCCGCACCCAGGATCTGCCCCACCGCGGCGCCGGTGGAATGGCCCACCAGATGGGCCTTGGGAATGGCGAGATGATCCATCAGCGCCACCACGTCCGCCGCCAGCGCCTCCACCGTGTGGGAGCTGCGGCGGCTCACCGTGTCGCCGGTGCCCATATGGTCGTGGGTGACGACGGTGAAGTGGGGCGTGAGCCGATCGCGGACGCTGACCCAATAATGGCGCGAGCCGCCAAGGCCGGTGACCAGCAGCAGCGGCGGGCCGGCGCCTGCCACCTCATAGACGAGGGTGCCGTCGGGGCGTGGGAGGGTGTCCATTCCGCCCTCACGCCGCCTGCCGGGCCGCGCCCGAAAGGGCGGTGGCCACCGCATCGGCCGGTGCCGTCCAGCCGAGGAAGTTCTCCACGTTGAACACGCTTGCCTCATAGATGTGGGCGGGGCCGGCCTGCAGGGTGGCGTCGGGCACCATCAGGGCGAAGAATTCGCGGTGGTAGGCATCGCGCAACGTGGATTCCACGCACACGTTGGTGTTCACCCCCACCAGCAACAAAGTGGTGATGCCACGGGCCCGCAGCAATTGCTCCAGATGGGTGCCGGCAAAGCCGCTGTAGCGCGCCTTCGGCACCACCGCTTCCCCCGGCCTGGGGGTGAGCTCGGCGACGATCTCATGATCCCAGGTGCCATGGGTGATGAGCTTGCCCCGCTCCTGCGGATGGGCGCGCATGTATTTGAGGGCGTTGGATTTGTACCACACCGGCGCGGTCGGCCCGCCGGCCTCGGTCTGCTCCGGCGAGAAGCCGTTCTGCAGATGGGCGATGAACAGGCCGGCGGCGCGCGCGGCCTCCAGTACCCGGGCGGCGGCGGCGATCACCGGGGCGCTGGTGGAGACATCGAAGCCCACCCGGTCGAGATAGCCGCCCTTGGAGAGGTAGGCGTTCTGCATGTCCACCACCACCAACGCGGTGGTGGCGGGGCAAATGGCGATGGGCTCCGGCCGGGCGGGAATGACGAGATCGGCGCCGGCGGCGGTGGGAATGGGGGTCATCCAATCAATCTCCGTAACGCTTCAGGGCGAGGGCCTCGGCCAGCACCACCAGGGCATAGAGGGCGAGGCCGATGACGCACAGAAGGACGATGGCGGCGAAGATGAGGGCCATCTCCGCCTGGGAGGCGGCAAACAGGATCATGTAGCCGAGGCCGGCCTGGGCGGTGATGAACTCGCCCACGATGACGCCGATCATCGCAAAGGTGATGGCGATTTTCAGCCCCGAGAAGATGTGCGGCACTGCGGCGGGGAAACGCACCTCAGTATAGACCTTCCACGGCCGTGCCCCCACCGCCTTGCAGAGCCGGAGCAGGTCGCGGTCGACGCTGGTGAGGCCGGTCAGGGTCGCCACCACCACCGGGAAGAAGGAGATGAACACCGAGAAGGTGATGCGCGACGAGCTGCCGATGCCGAGCCAGACGATGAACAAGGGCGCCAAAGCGATCTTGGGGATGAGCTGGAAGAAGACGATGTTGGGGTAGAGCGCCTCCCGCGCCAGCCGCGAGGCGCTCACCAGCACCGCGAGCGCGATGCCGAGCACGGTGGAGATGGCAAAGCCGGCGATGGTCTCCAGGGTGGTGGGCACCGCCTGCTGCAGCAGGAAGGGCAGGGTTTCCCACAGCCGCACCGCCACCGCCGAGGGGGCGGGCAGCAGCACGTCTGGAATGTTGCGCACCCGCACCAGGGCTTCCCAGGCGGCGATCACCAGGGCGGCGGTGACGAGGGGCAGAACGATGGGGCGGGCATGGGCGCGAACGCCCGCCAGCACCCGCGAGAGGGCTTCCGGCGGCTTGCCGGCGGGGGGGCTGCCGGCCCGGGGCGGGTCGTGGCTATCTGTGGTCATGTGGGTGGCCGTCATGAGCGTCAGCGTTCCGGGCGGCTCAATGCATCGCCGGTGTGGTGCGATGGATCGAGGCCTTGAGGTGGAGATAGAGTTCGTTGAACTCCGGTTCGGCTTCCACCGCCGGCGTGCGCGGCCGCGGAAAGGGCACCCGGATGTCCTCGATGATGGTGGAGGGGCGCCGGCCCATCACCAAGATCCGGTCCGAGAGGAAGATGGCCTCGCGGATGGAGTGGGTGATGAAGATGGCGGTCTTGCGCGTGGTGTCCCAGATGCGGGCGAGCGCCAGGCCCATCTCGTCGCGGGTGATGGCGTCGAGGGCGGAAAAGGGCTCGTCCATCAACAGGATGCGCGGGTCGGTCACCAGCGCACGAGCGAGTGCTACCCGCTGGCGCATGCCACCGGAGAGCTCGCGCGGCCGCTTGTCGCGGAACTGCCAGAGATCCACCATGCGCAGCAGGTGCTCGGCCCGGGCGAGGTCGTCCGCCTCCACCGGGCGGCGCATGCTCACCGGCACCAGCACGTTGTCGAGCACGCTGCGCCAGGGCATCAAAGTGGGATCCTGGAACATCATGCCGGCGGAGATCTGCGGCCCGGCCACCGGCAGGCCGTCGAGGGTGAGGGCGCCGGAGGTGGCGGGCTCGAGGCCCGCCACCATCAGCATGAGTGTGCTCTTGCCGCAGCCCGAGGGGCCGAGGATGGAGACGAAATCGCCGCGGGCGATCTCGAAACTGGCCTCGGCCACCGCCTCCACCACCCCGGAGGGGGTGGAGTAGACCTTGCGCACGCCGCGCGCGGTGATGGCCTGGAACGGCGCTTCTTCGGTGATCATCCGAGGATCGCCGCGTATTCGGCCACGTTCTTCTTCACCGTCGCCCATTGGGCGGGGGTGAGCTTGCCCACGTCGCTCACGAACTCATTGGTGAACAGGGTGGCGGGATCGGGCCGCTTGGCATCCTTCGGGGCGCCGAACTCCATCACCATGTCCACCATGCCGGCGGCCTTGGTGAGGTCGGTGTAGCCGATGGCGTGCTGCTCGGCCTCGGGGGAGATCACCGTGTAGTGCATGAGGCCCTGGGAGATGGTGGCGTTCTCTTTGCCGCCCTTGGCGATACCCACCTCGGGCACTTCCTTCAGGAAGATGTCGACGCCGGCTTCCGGGTCCTTCAGGGCAAACACCAGGCCCTCCACCAGGGCATCGGTGACCGCCTTGCACAGGCCCTTGTCCGTGGCCAGGGTCTCGGCGCGGGTCACCACCTGGCCGGCATAGAGCGAAACGTCGTCCTTGCTCCAGAGCATGAAGCGGCAGGGCTGCTTCAGCGCCATCATCACCGGCACCGAGGAGGTGGCGATGGCGGTGATGGCGTCCACCTGATTGTTGATGAGGCTCTGTTCCAGCACCCGGTTGTCCATCTGCACCATGGTGATGGACGAGGTGTCGATGCCGGCCTTGCGGGCGAAGGCGGGCCAATAGGGCGCCTCGGCGGAGGTGGGCACGATGCCGATCTTCTTGCCCGCCAGGTCCTTGGGGGTCTTGATGGGGCTGTCGGCCTTGAGGGCGATGCCCATGGTGGCGTCGTAGCCGAGCGTGCCCATGGCCACCAGCGGCAGGCCGCGGGCGGCCCCCAGGATCACGCCGCCGGCGAACACGAAGCCGAAATCGAACTCGCCGGCGCCCACCGCCTGGGCAGCCGCCACCGAGCCGAAGCCGCGGGAGATGGAGACATCAAGCCCGCGCTGGCGGAAGAAGCCCTGATGCTTGGCCACATAGGTGAAGAGCGTGGAGCCGTTGGCGAGCCAGGGCAGGGTGAGCTTGAGCGCGCGGGTCTGGGCCAGCGCCGGGGTGGGAAAGCGAAAGCCCGCCGCGGCACTCAGGGCGAGGGCGGAACCGGCCTTCAGCAGGGTGCGACGGGAGGGATTGCGGGGCGGTGTCGTGTCGTTCGGCATAGCTGTGTGGGCCCTATTTCTGGAAGCGATTTATGGGTTTATGCAGAAAACACTTACTTTATGCGCCGCTCTCCTAGCCAGATTCGTGCCAGCCGGAGAGGGGCGCGTTCGCGGGGGAATGAGGGGCTCAGGCCACCTCGAAGATGGCGTCCACCTCCACGCTGGCGCCGGCCGGCAACGTGGAGACGCCGACGGCGGTGCGGGCATGGCGCCCGGCCTCGCCAAATAAAGCGTACATGAGGTCGGAGGCGCCGTTCACCACCCGCGGCACGTCGGGATAGCCCGGCGTCGCGAACACGAAGCCGCCCATGCGATGGCACGCCACCACCCGGTCGAGATCGCCCTCGAGAGCCAGGGAAAGCGAGGCCAACAGGTTGAGCGCACACAATTGTGCGGCCTTCTGGCCAGTCGCGAGGTCGTGCACCGCGCCCACCGGGCCGGCATAGCGGACCTCGCCGTTCCATTCGCAGATCTGGCCGGCGAGATAGACGAGGCTGCCGGCCCGCGAATAAGGCTTGAACGCCCCGCGCGGGGGCGGGACCGGCGGCAGTTCCAGGCCGAGCGCGGCCAGGCGGGAGGCGACGCTGCCGCTCATGATCCCGCTCCCGAACACCGTCGCCAGGGGCCGCTCTGGGTGCGCGTTGTACGCATATATTGCTTACTTAATGGGCGGGTTTGGATCTGGCTTTGCATATTTTTTGCCGTGCTATCTTGTTGAAATAACGTGAGACTTAAGGTGCCACTGTTTGGGATCCGTTTCCCATCGCCACCTCAATGGTGGTGTTTTGACACCGTTCTGCACTATCTGCGGGCGGGGTTGGCGGATTTTGTCTATGGGATGGGCACGCGCAGTGCTGTGCGCATCCCTTCGACGGGGTCAGTGTTCCGCCAGCAGGGTGCCGCGCCCGAGAATTTTATCGGTAATTCCGCACCGTCGAAGAGCCAGCCAATAGGTGGCCGCGTTGATGGCGATGACGGGCAGGCCGAGCCAGCGTTCCGCCTCGTCGGCGATGTCGGTGACGGCGAGGTCGGTGCCGGCCTGGACGATGGCGTCCACCCCCGATGCGGCCAGGGTTTTCAGGCCGTCGCGGATGTCGTCGGCGGTGGCATGGGCGATCTGCACTTCGCTCGGCCGCTTCAGGCTGTGCACCAGCGCCACCTCATAGCCGTGATCGGCGAAATAGCGCGCCACATGGGCGTCGCCCACCGGCTGATAGGGCGTGAGAATGCCGATGCGGCGCACCTTTGGGAAGCGCTGGAGCCCGGCGACGCAGGCCTCCGAACCCATGGTGACGCCAACGCCGGCGCGCTGTTCCAGGCGCGCGTGCAGGGCATCGCCCCCCGCCTTGCCGCCCCAGAAGGTGGGAATGGACATACCCATGAGCAGGTGTCCCGGCTTGGCCGTCATCACCCGGTCCACCGCGCCGAACAGGTCGGGCCCAATGGCTTCCACCATGGCCTCGAACTCGGTGTCGTTGCTGAGCGGAAGATCAGGAATATGGATGCGCCCCACATGGTTGGTGACACCTAAGGGGCGCATGGCGTCGGTTTCGGGCTGCACGGATGTGTTGGTGGAGGGAATGATGATGCCCATCTTCAGCCGGTAGCCGAGGCGGTCGGTCATGGGAGCTCCTGAAAGTCCGGTTCGAGGGTGACGTTGGGGGGCTGGCAAAGCCCTTGCAGGGAAGCGGTGCGTGCTTCGCAGCACGCTGGACTTAGCAAGTTGGATGCCGGTTTCCGGCAGCCCCCCTCTCAAGCCGGATGTCATGCCCCAAGCGTCTCTGTTTTCCGCGCCGCCGCCCGTGTCGCCAGAAGGTGCGCCGCGCCTCGTGGCCCATCGCACCCGCCACCGCATCGCGCCGTTCCGCTTCCTGCGCGCGGAGAGTTTCGAGGCCGCCGACATCCTGCTGCGGGCGAACCCCGGCGCCGTGCCCATGGCCGGCGGGCTCGATGTGGTGAACCGCATGAAGGAGGGCGTGACGCCGCCGGCGGTGGTGTGGCTCGGTGCCATTCCCGGGGCGGACGCCATCACCCACGAGGGCGACGATCTGGTGATCGGTGCCGCCTGCCGCCATGACCAGCTGGCGACCAGCCCCCTGGTGCAGGCCCTGCTGCCGGATCTCGCCGCCGTGTGGGGCCGCATCGCCTCCAGCCGCATCCGCGCCCAGGGCACGGTGGTGGGCAATGTGATGGCCGATGTGCCGGCCTATGAGGGCCCGGCGCTGCTCGCCGTCCTCGGCGCGCGGCTGACCCTGCTGGCGGATGGCCGCTCCGAGACCCTCGCGCTGGCGGACCGACAGGAGGAGGCGCCGGCGCCGGTGCTGGTCACCGCCCTGCGGGTGCCGCTGGCCGCGCCCGGCGGGGTGCGCCGGCTGGTCTACGACCGCAGCCTGCGGCCGGCACTGGCGGTGGCCCTCAGCCTCGATGTGGCGGACGGGCAGGTGCTGGCGGCGCGCGCCGTGCTTGGCGCCGGCCATGCGCGGCCGGTGGTGCGGGCGGTGCCGGCGGGCCGGAGCCTCGGGGAGATGGCGGCGCAGGCGCCCGATCTCGCCGCCCAGGCCTTTGCCGATCTGCCGGATTTCACCACACCCTGGGCGGGCCGGGCGGCGTATCGCCGCCGCGTCGCCCCGCAGCTTTTGTCCCGGCTCCTGAAGGAGGCCGCCCGATGATTGACACCGCCTTCACCCTCGATGGCGCGGCCATCGCCGTGGATGCCGCCGCCGCCCCCATCCTCGCCGATGCTTTGTCCGGCCCGTGCGGGTGCAGCGGCGTGCGCGTCGCCTGTGATCATGGCGCCTGCGGGGCCTGCATGGTGCTGGTGGATGGGGTGCCCGCCACCTCCTGCAGCACCCTCACCGCCACCGTCGCGGGGCGTGCCGTCACCACCGTCGCCGGCCTGCGCCCGCCCCAGGGGCCGCCCAGTGCCGTGCAGCGGGCGTTCGTGGAGGGCGCGGCGTTCCAATGCGGCATGTGCACGCCGGGCATGGTGCTGCTGGCGGAGGCGCTGCTCGATCGCAACCCCGCGCCCGAGCGGGCCGAGGTGCGGGCCTGGATGGGGGCCAATGTCTGCCGCTGCACCGGCTATCGCGCCATCGAGGATGCGGTGCTGCGCGCCGCCGCTTTGCGGCGCGGCGAGGAGGAGGCCCCGCCCCGGTCCTGGCGGCCGGAAGAGGCGGCGAAGGTGACGGGCACCGCCTTCTTCACCACCGATGTCACCGTGCCGGGGCTTTTGGAAGCCAAGATCCTGCGCAGCCCCCACGCTCACGCCCGCATCCGCGCCATCCACACGGCGGCGGCCGCGCGCCTGCCGGGGGTGGTGGCGGTGGTGACGGGGGCGGATCTCGCCGATCTCGCCGAACCGTGCTACGGCCTGTGGGTGAAGGACCAGCCGGTCATCGCCCAGGACAAGGTGCGCCATGTGGGCGACCCGGTGGCGGCGGTGGCGGCGCGCGATGCGGCAACGGCCCTTGCCGCCTTGGCGCTGATCGAGGTGGAGTATGAGCCGCTGCCGGCGGTCGCCACCGTGGAGGAGGCCCTGGCCCCCGGCGCGCCGCTGCTGTTCGAGGCGCCGAGCGCCGGCCGCCTCGGCCCCCATGGGGCGGGCGTCACCAGCCTCAAGGAGCCGGAACCCAACGTGCTCTATGAGTTCCGCCATCGCATGGGCGATGTGGATGCGGTGTTCGCCACCGCCGACCATGTGTTCTGCGACAGTTTCGATTTCTCGCGCATGAGCCACGCCTGCCTTGAATCCATCGTCACCATCGCCCGGCCCATGGGTGAGGGATTTGAGCTGTGGTCGTCCAATCAGGATCCCTTCTTCCTGCGCCAGGACCTCAGCGACATTTTCGGCCTGCCCGAGCATCTCATCCGCATCCACACGCTGCATCTGGGCTCCGCCTTCGGGCTGAAGAGCTATTGCAAGCTGGAGCCGCTCACCGTGCTGCTGGCGCGCAAGGCCGGGCGGCCGGTGCGGCTGGCCCTCACCATGGACGAGGGCTTCCTCACCCTCTCCCAGCACGCCGCGTGGCTGCAATTGCAGACGGCGGTGGCCGCCGACGGGCGGCTGCTGGCCCGCCGTTCCCTCATCCATCTCGATGCGGGCGCCTATGCGGACGGCAGCGCTCTGGTGGCGGACAAGGTGGGCTACCGCGTGGGCGGGCCCTATCTCTGGGAGGCCCTCGACAATCGGGCGCTGGCGGTCCGCACCAACACGGTGCCGGCCGGCTCCTATCGCGGTTTCGGCGGCACCCAGGCGGCGTTCGCCTCCGAAAGCCAATTGGACATGATCGCCCGCCGCCTGGGGCTTGATCCGGTGGCCCTGCGCCTGCGCAACCTGCTGCCGCCGGGGGTGCCCTACCGCCCGGGAGACAGCGCCATCGACAGCGACCTGCATGCGGGGCTGGAGGCGGTGGCGGCGCGCATCGGCTGGGGCCGGCGGGAGCCGCCGCGCGCGCCGCATCTCGCCCGCGGCAAGGGCATCGCCATCGGCTTCAAGGATGCCGGCGGCCAGGGTCGCTTCGCGCAGGCGCAGGTGAAGGTGGTGGGCGATGGCCGGGCCATCATCAGCTGCGCCACCGTGGACATGGGGCAGGGGGCGAGCGAGGCCTTCCGGCGGATCGTCGCCGAGGTGCTCAAGATGAGCCCCGCCAACGTCTCCCGTGCCGAGGTGGATACCGACCAGACCGCCTTCGACCAGGGCACGCACGCGTCGTCGGCCACGGCGGTCACCGGCGAGGCGGTGCGGCGGGCGGCGGAAGCGGTGCGCGGGCGCATCCTCGCCTTTGCCGCCGGGCAGCTCGATGTGCCGGCCGACGCCCTCGACTACCGGGATGGCGCGGTGCGCCACGGCAATGAGAGCGTGCCGCTGAAGGATCTGGTGCGCGGCTATTATGGCGGCCTCGGCGCCGAGTTCACCGGGCAGGGGGAGATCAAGATCGAAACCTGCAAGGAAGCGGCATTGTTCGCCCAGATCGTGTATTGGATGCCCAATTGGGTCGGGGTCGAGGTGGAGGTGGACATGGAGACGGGCAAGGTCGCCCTGCTCCATCTGGTGAGCGCCGCCGATGCGGGGCGGGCGCTGGTGCCGGAGGCGGTGCGCGGCCAGATCGAGGGGGCATCCATGCAGGCGGTGGGGCAGACGCTGTTCGAACAATTGGTGTTCGACGGCACCGAATTGCTCACCGACACGCCCCAGCGCTATCGCATGCCGCTGTCCACCGATCTGCCGGAGCGCTTCGAGAGCGTGATTTTCGAGCAGGGCATGGGCCGTGGCCCGTTCGGTGCCAAGGGGGTGGGCGAGGCTGGCATTCTCGGCGTCTCCAGCGCCATCGCCAATGCCATCGAGGATGCGGTGGGCGTGCGCCTCACCGCATTGCCCTTCACCCCGGACAAGGTGCTGGCGGCGCTCGACGCGAAGGCGCTGGATGAAGCCGGCAGCGGGCCGGTGGCCGCATGAGCGCGCCCGCCCTCGCCAAGGCGCCCCGCACGCGCCGCAAGCTCGCGCCCGCCAAGGTGGCATCGGCGCAGCCGGTCGCGGAGACCGCGGAACTGCCGCTGCAGGTGGCGCTCGAAGCACCGGTGAAGCCGGTGCGTCGCGGTCGCAAGGCGGTCGATCCGCTGCCCGAGGTTTTGCCGGAAGACGACACGGCGCCGGCTTCGGCCGCCGGTGCCCGTCGCCGGCGGCCGCGCGATGCGGCGGCCACCGCCGATCGGATTCTCCAGGCGGCCATCGCCGAGTTTGCCGACAACGGCTTCAATGGCGCGCGCATGGATGCCATCGCCCGCCGGGCCGATGCCAACATGCGCATGCTGTATCATTATTTCGGCAGCAAGAACGCGCTCTATCTGGCGGTGCTGGAAACGGTGTTCGGTGATATCCGTACCCAGGAGCAGCGGCTCAATCTGAGTGATCTTGCTCCGCTGCCGGCGATGATGAAGCTGTTCGACTTCACCTTTGCCCATTTTGCCGCCAACCCGCTGTTCATCCGCATCCTCGCCAGCGAAAATCTTCTGGGCGGCAAGCATCTGAAGAAGTCGAAGCGGGTCTCCATCCTCTCCTCGCCGCTCATGGTCGCCATGCGCGAGGTGCTGGCGCGCGGCGTCGCCGAAGGGGTGTTCCGCGCCAGCATCGATCCGCTGCAGCTCTATGTGACCATGGTGGCGCTGAGCTATTTCCACATCTCCAACGCCCCCACTTTGTCCCATCTGTTCAGCGCCAATCTCACCAGCGCCCGCTGGCGGGCAGAGCGGCGGGCCCATGCCCGCGAGATGGTGCTGGCCTATCTGCTGCACCATCCCGACGCTGCCCAGATGCCCTGACCCCAGACGACGACGCCCCCATCCGGGCAGGCCGGACGGGGGCGCGTGTCGAGGCAGACAGGAAGAGGCGGTCATCCCATCGGTCCCGGTCTTCGACCGGTCCCAACTGGTTTGCTCGCGGACTTTTCGCGTCAGACGGCGGGGGATTGGCCGAGCTTGGCGATGGTGTCGCGCAGGATGGCTTCCACCTGGGCGCGCTCGGCGCCTTCCAGCGGCAGGCGCGGGGCCCGCACCCACTCGGGCGCGCCATAGACCAGGTGCTCGGCAAACTTGATGTATTGCACCAGCTTCACATGGGTATCGAGGTGGAAGGCCGGGGTCATCAGCCGGTAGAGCGGGCGGGCCTCCTCGAAGCGGCCGGCGCGGCACAGTTCGAACAGGCGCACGCATTCCGCCGGCCAGGCATTGGTCATGCCGGAGACCCAGCCGGTGACGCCGAGGGCGGCGCTTTCCACGATCAGGTCATCGACGCCGCAGAACACCGCGAAGCGCTCGCCGCAGGCATTGTAGATGTCGGTGACACGGCGGATGTCGCCGCTCTCTTCCTTGATGCAGACGATCTGCGGGGTGTCCGCCAACTGCTCCAGAATGTCCGGCGTGCAGTCCACGCCATAGGCGATGGGGTTGTTGTAGATCATGATCGGCAGCCCGGACGCGGCCGCCAGATCCTTGTACCAGCGCACGGTTTCCCGCTTGTCGCTCTTGTAGGCGATGGAGGGGAAGGCCATGAGCCCTTCGGCGCCCAGCTTCTCATAGGCCCGCGCCGCCTCGGCGGCGGCCGTCGCCGACACTTCGGCCAAGCCGCTCAGCATGGGGACGCGGCCGGCCACCGCTTCCTTGGCGGCGGTGAGCACCTGGGCCCGCTCAGCCATGGTGAGGGAGGCGTTCTCGCCCAGCATGGGCAGCAGGATGACGCCAGACACCCCATTGGTGATGAGCCGATCAAGGCTCGCCTGAAGGGCCGGCAGATCGAGCGCGCCGTCCGCCTTCAGCTTGGTGGTCACCGCGGGAAACACGCCACGCCAAGGGGTGGAACCGGGTGTCGCGGGGCTCGTCATGGGGGATCTCTGCCTCAGCTAAAATTGAATACAATATTCCATCTAGCAGTGCGACCAGATGCGAGCAAGTCGCGAAAATGCGCAAAATTCGAGCGTGTTTGGGTGAAATTCTGGGCTTGTCAGCCGCAAAAAGCGATGTCTTGAATATCGTATTCAATTTTGGAGCAGCCAGTGGCCAAGCTGGGTAGGCAGTCCCTGACCGATCAGATCGTGAGCGAGGTGCGCCAGCGCATCATCACCGGCCAGTTGCCGGAGGGCACGCCGCTGCGCCAGGAGAAGCTCGCCGCCGAGCTGGGGGTGTCCCGCGTGCCGCTGCGCGAGGCCATCCGCCAGCTGGAGGCGGAAGGGCTGGTGGTCACCGAGCTGCACAAGGGCACGGTGGTGTCATCCCTGTCCCTGGCCGAGCTGACCGAGATGTTCGAGATCCGCGTGCAGCTGGAAACCTGGCTGTTCGCCCTCGCCATTCCCCGGATGGGCGAGGCCGATTTCGCTCTCGCCGACGCGGTGATCGCCGAAAGCGCGGCCAGCGACGTGAACAGCTGGGGCGATTTCAACTGGCGCTTCCATTCCGCGCTCTACGCTCCTTCGGGCCGCACCATCGCCCTGAAGATGCTGAAGGGCGTGCACGACAACGCCAATCGCTACGTGAACCTGCAACTCGCCGTGGTGGCGGATGTGGAGCACGAGCTGGTGGACCACCGCAATCTCGTGGCCTTCGCCCGCCTCGGCGATGTGGAAGGCGGCGTGAAGCTGCTGCGCAAGCATATCGAGACGGTGGCGGAGAACCTGGTCCGGTCCCTCGGCGATGGCCGCAAGGATCAGGAAGACCAGGACGACGTCGCCTGACACCGCGAGCCCAACCCCAGCCTGCCCGGGAGAGCGAAGGTGAAAGCCCTGTTTCGCATCGTTGATGGCCTGAACCTCGTGCTGCGCCACGCGGTGGGCGCCATGCTCGGCATCATGGTGCTGGTGGTGGCGCTACAGATCGTGGTGCGCTTCGTGCTGCCGAAGCTCGGCCTTGTGGTCTCCGCCGCCTGGACCGAGGAGCTGGCCCGCTATCTCATGGTGTGGAGCATCTTCCTCGGCTCGGCGGTGGCCACCCGCGCCGGTGCCCTCATCGCCATGGACAGCCTGCCCGACGCGCTGCCCGAGGCCGCCGCTCATCTGGTGCGCACCCTGGCGCTGCTCATCACCATCGCCTTCTACGGCGTGCTGTTCTGGCTGGGCCTGAAATGGATGGAGTTCGGCCTGGCCGAAAGCTCCACCGTCATGGCCTTGCCCATGGCCTGGGTCTACGCGGCGCTGCCTGTGGGCGCGGCCCTCTCCATCCTCAACCTCGTCGTGCTCCTCATCGAGCGCCGCCATGCCCGCCGGCGGCGGCATGAGGGGCTCGACGTGGAAGCCTCCGCCTCCATCGTCTGACCGGAACCTCCCATGGCCCTGCTCTTTGGCTGCATGATCCTGACCCTCGCTTTGTCGGTGCCGATCTTCGCAGTCATGGGGCTGTCGGCGGTGGTGGCCTTGACCGAGCGCGGCATCAACCTCATCGCCGTGCCGCAGAACATCTTTGAATCCCTGGATTCCTTCGCGCTGCTGGCGATCCCTTTCTATGTGCTCGCCGGCAACATCATGAAGGTGGGCGGCATCTCCGCCCGGCTCATCGGCCTTGCCAGCGCGCTGCTGGGCTGGGTGCGCGGCGGGGTGGGGGCGGCGGCCATCCTCACCTGCATGTTCTTTTCCACCATCTCCGGCTCGTCTTCCGCCACCACGGCGGCGGTGGGCTCCACCATGGTGCCGGCCATGGTAAAGGCGGGCTATCCCCGCCGTTTCGCCGCCGCCACCATCGCGGTGGGCGGCGAATTGGGCGCCATCATTCCGCCCTCGCTGCCCATGGTCATCTATGGCCTTGTCGCCAATGTCTCCATCGGCGGCCTGTTCATCGCCGGCATCCTGCCGGGCCTGTTCGTGGGCCTCTCGCTTATCGTCACCATCGCCATCGTGGCGAAGCTCAACGACTTTGATCGCACCAAGCCGGTGTCGTTCTCCGCCTGGGCCGGCAATGTGTGGCGCACCGGCAAGGAATCCCTTCTGGCGCTGCTGATGCCGGTGATCATCCTGGGCGGCATCTATTCCGGCGCGTTCACGGCCACCGAGGCCTCGGTGGTGGCGGTGGTGTACGGCTTCATCGTCGGCTATTTCGTCTATCGCGAGCTGCGGCTGTCCGACATCGTCACCATCCTCAACGACAGCGCGGTCATGACCGGCATGGTGATGATGATCGTCGCCTTCGCCGCGCTGTTCGGCTACGCCATGACCATCAACCGCATCCCCCATGCCTTCGCCCAGCTGGTGGCGCAGGTGGCGGATGGGCCGATCATGTTCCTGCTGCTGGTGAACGTGCTGCTGTTCGTGGTGGGCACCTTCATGGAAGCGCTGGCCACCATCCTCATCCTGGGGCCCATCCTCGCCCCCATCGCCGTCAAATACGGCATCGATCCGGTGCATTTCGGCCTGGTGATGATCGTCAACATCGCCATCGGCATGGTGACGCCGCCGGTGGCCGTAAATCTCAACATCGCATCCGAGATTTCCGGCGTGCCCATGTCGCAGCTGACGCGGCCGGTGCTGGTGTTCCTGGCGGTGCTCATCTTCGACGTGCTGGTGATCAGCTACGTGCCCGCCCTCTCCTTGGCGCTGCTGTGAGCCGCCGATCCCTTTCCACGCAACGACAACAAGCCCCGACCAGAGAAGGACCCCTCATGCTGCGCACCACACGACACCTCGCCTCCGCCGCCGTGCTGCTGGCGGCCGGCCTTGCCGGCGCGCCGGCGCTGGCCGAAACCATCGAGCTCAATGCCGGCCATGTGCTCACCACCGCCAGCCACTATCACGTGGCGGCGGCCAAGCTCGCCGAACTGGTGGAAAAGAAGTCCAACGGCACCATCAAGATCAACGTCTTCCCGGCGGCCCAGCTGGGCGGCGAGGTGAAGATGATCCAGGCGGTGCGTACCGGCACCCAGGATATCGTCGTCACCGGCGAGGCGCCCCTCGAGAACACGGTGAAGGACTATACGGTCTTCTCCTTCCCCTATCTGTTCTCCTCCGTCGACGAAGCCAACAAGACCCTGCAGGGCCCGGTGGGCAAGGAGATGCTGGAGCTGCTGCCGAAGTACGGCATGGTCGGCCTCGGCTTCATCTCGGCGCTGGAGCGCGACACCTTCACCAACGGCCGCGTCATCAAGACAGCCGCCGACATGAAGGGGCTGAAGATCCGCGTCATCCCCGGCCCCGGCTATGTCACCGCCTATAAGGCGCTGGGCGCCCAGCCCACGCCCATGGCCTATACCGAGCTCTACATGGCGCTGCAGAACGGCGCGGTGGATGCGGCGGAGAACTCGCCGGATCTGTTCCTGCAGGATCGCTTCATCGAGGTGTCGAAGACCTTCTCGCTCACCAAGATCATGTATATGCCGGCGCTGATTATCATCTCCAAGTCGAAGTTCGACAGCTTCACGCCGGAGCAGCAGAAGATCTTCCGCGAGGCGGCGGCCGAAGCGGTGGACTATGCCATCGCCCATTACAAGAAGGACTATGCCGAGGCCCTCGCCACCATGAAGGCCGGCGGCAAGGTGGAGGTGATCGAGCCCGATCTCGCCTCTTTCCGCGCCACCGCGCCGGAGGTCTATGAGGCGCTGCTGAAGGACTTTCCGCAGGCCAAGCCCTGGCTGGACAAGATCAAGGCTCAGTGAGACCGGGCCTTCTGATGTGCGCGATGCCCGGCCCTGTGCCGGGCATCGTCGTTTCGCGAGGGTTCACGCCTTGCGGGAGACGTGGGCGCCGGCATTGCCGGCGAGCCGCACGCTGTCCCATACGCCCAGCAGCGCCACCGCCGCCACGATCAGGAAGGCGATGCGGAACGGGGTGGCCGGATCGGCGCCGGGGGCGAGCGCATCCCCCAGCCGCCAGGCGATGGCGCCCAGCGCGATGCCGAGCCCCATGGCCAGCTGGAACGCGGTGGAGAACAGGGTGTTGGCGCTCGCCATGCCGTTCCTCGGCACATCGGCGAAGGCGAGGGTGTTGAGGGCGGTGAACTGCATGGAGCGCGACATGCCGCCCACGAACAGCACCGTGCAGGTGATCCACAGGGGCAGGCCGGCGGTGAAGGCGGCGCAGGCGGCGATGCAGGCGGCGTTGAGCGTCCCGTTGACCACCAGCACCGGGCGGAAGCCGAACCGGCGCAGCACCCCCGTGGTGCCCGCCTTCATCACCAGATTGCCGGCGAACACCGCCATCAGCATCATGCCCGCCTCGAAGGCGCTGGCGCCGAAGCCGAGCTGGAACATCAAGGGCAGCAGGAACGGCACCGCGCTGACCCCCATGCGGAACAATGAGCCGCCCCAGATGGCCACCGCGAAGGTGGGCGCCTTCAGCGCCTGAAGGCTGAGCATGGGGTGGGCGGCGCGATTGAGGTGGCGCACGCCGAAGCCGAGCAGCACCACGCCGATGGCAAGGGCCGCCACCGCATCGCGCCAGCTCACGTCCGGCCGGGCCAGGATCTCGGTGCAGGCCATCAGGCCGAACAGGCCGCCCCCCATGAGCAGGAAGCCGGGCCAGTCGAAGCTGCGGGCGCTGGACGTCTCGCTCGGCGGCAGCACGCGCAGGGCGGCGAAAAGGGCGATGAGGCCGAGCGGCAGGTTGAGGTAGAAGATCCAGCGCCAGTCCGCATGATCGACGATGAAGCCGCCCAGCGGCGGGCCCAGCACCGGGGCGATGAGGGCCGGCCAGGTGAGGGTGGCGATGGCGGCGATGAGCCGTTCCTTGGGGGTGACATTCAGCACCACCAGCCGGCCCACCGGCACCATCAGCGCCCCGCCGATGCCCTGCAGCACCCGCGTCGCCACGAACTGGGGCAGGCTCGTCGACAAGGCGCACAGCAGCGAGGCAAGGGTGAACAAGGCGATGGCGAAGATGAACACCCGCCGCGCCCCGAACCGCTCCGCCACCCAGCCGGACACCGGGATGAACACGCCCAGGGTGAGCATGTAGGCGGAGACGCCGGAATTGAGATCCACCGGCGCCACTGCGAAGCTCTGCGCCATGGTGGGCAGGGCCGGGGTGATCACCGTGGCGTCGAGATTCTCCATGAAGAAGGTGCCGGCCACCAGCAAAGCGGTGGCGGTGCGACGATCGGCAAGGCCACTCATGGCCGTGGCTCCGCCGGCAGGTCTGCGCCCGGCCTAGCACCGGTGGAAGGCCGGAGACAGGAAGCGTGGTCGCTCATACGCTTTCACCCTCAGATCAGGCGCCGGGCGGCGCGCGCGATGGCGGGGAGAAGCGTCCGGAGGGACCGGGTCACGACGCACCGCCAGCCGGGCGCGGGCGCGGCTGGGAGTGCGTTGGATCACGTGAACGCTTACGGCGATGGCGCGAAGCCACCCACCCCGCCCCTATAGGCCATCGCGCGCGCGAAGCCAATGGGCGGGCGCTGGCGTTCAGCGCAGCGGTTCACCGCATGGCGAACAGCTCCTGGTGGAAGTGCTGTTCGGCGGGGAAGCCATGGGCGGCGAAGTCGGCCTTCAGGGCAGTGCCAAAGCCGGCCGGACCGCAAAACCAGATGCTGGCCTCGCGCCACTCGGGGACTTCGGCGCGGATCCGCTCACCGGTGAGCCGGCCGTCGCGCCCGCTCACCAGCACGTGCAGGCGCACATCGGCGCAGCGGGCATCCTCGGCCAGCTTTTCCAGCGCCCCCTCATCCACATCGCTGGTGGCATGGAACAGGTGGATGTTCTGGCCTGCTGGCCAATCGGGCTGCCCGGCATTCAGCGCCATGTGCTTCATGCGCGCGATGAAGGGGGTGATGCCGATGCCGCCGCCGATCCAGATCTGGCAGGGGCGCTTATCATCGAAGGTGAAGCAGCCATAGGGCCCCTCGATGCGCACCTCCTGGCCCACGGCCAGCGCCCGCGGCAGCCGGCGGGTGTGATCGCCGAGCGCCTTGGTGATGAAGGTGATGGCCGGTTCCTTCGGGTTCCAGCTGGAGGCGATGGTGTAGGGATGCGGCCCCTCGGACCGGTCGGACATGGCGAAGGCGAACTGGCCGGGCCGGTGTCCGGGCCAGCCCTGCGGCACGCAGATCACCGTTTCCAGGGTGTCGACGCCGGGGTAGCGGGTGAGCGCGGTGATGCGGCCGAGCACTTGCCGCCCCGCCCCCACGCGGCGCAGCAGCACCACCACGGCGGAGATGGTGCCGCCGGCCATCAGCGCCGCCATCACCCAGCCGATGGGGCTCGCCCAATAGGGGAAGGAGACCAGCACCACCGCGTGGAACACCAGCACCAGATAGGCGAGGGCGAGCAGCCGGTGGGTCTTGTAGAACAGGCGATAGGGAAAGGCGTGAATGAGCGCCAGGAGGATGAGCGCGACGGCGGCATAGAAAGCCCATTCGCCGATGCCCTCGGCGGTGCCGCGCAGGCTGTTGAGCAACGCCTGGATGGGATCGGTGATGACCGGCCGGGGGCCGCGCTCCGGCCGCACCAGCAGCCCGGCGCCCACCGCCCATTTCGGACCCTGCGACCATAGCCAGTGGACCACCGCGACCACCAGCGCCGTGATGCCCAGCCATTTGTGCAGGCGATACATTTTGTCGAGCCCGCCGAACCAGCGTTCGGGCCAGCGCGGGCGCAGCGCCAGCATCATGGCGAGGCTCATGGCGCCCATGGCGAGAAGGCCGGTGTACTGCACCGCCAGGGTGCGGACGGGGAACAGGCCGGAGACCGCGCTTAGGCCCGGCTCGGCCAGCACCCAGAGCAGCGACAGGAGAAGAAGCAGGCCCCACAGGGCGATCTTGATATTGCGCATGGTGGCGTGTCGGTCGGTTCCGGCTGGGGCGCGGCGCGCCGTGGCTGCTGTGGATGGGCATGATGGCGGGCGCCGGCAGCCATGTCCTTGCGTCCGCTCAACGGGGGGGCACTTCAGGGAAGGGGCGCGGCACCGGCGCCGCCCACGCCGGTGCCGGCCGGTCACAGCCGCAGCGGCCCTGGGCCGGCGTCGCCGCGCGCCATGCCGGGATGTCCCCCGTTGCGATGGCCGTCGCGGTGGGCCTGATGGCGGCCGTAGTCGTGGTCACCGTGGCGGTGATCGCGGTGGGCCGCCTTGGGGCCCTGGTGCGCGCGAGGGCCATGGTGCCCGGCGGCGTGCGGGCCGCCCTTGTGCCGGGGCGCGGTCGCATGCCCGGGCGCGCGGTGATGGTCACCGGCGTGCGGCGCCCGATGCTCCATCTGGTGACGCTCCGCGCGGGGCGGGGCATCGCCGGGGGCGGCGGAGGCGGCGCCGGCCACCGACACGACGGTGGCGGAGGCGAGAAGCGCGAGGACCTTGAGGGTGAGGGGGCGCATGGGCGGCTCCTGTTCGTTGTGGACGGCCCGACCATGGGGCCCGCACCTGACAGGGAGCTGAACCGCCGGCATTCCGCCGTTCATCTGGCTGTCAGCTTGTCGCCGGCGGGGGGAAGTGCACGGTGGCCTGGAACCCGTTGGCGTGGCCCGGCGCCGGGGAGGCGAGCTCCAGCCGGAGGCCGGCGCCGCGGCAGATGGCGGCGGCGATGGCCAGCCCCAGCCCCGAGCCCTCGGCGCTGGTGGCGCCGCGCTCGAACGGGCGCAGCAGCTGCGCCAGTCGGTCCGCCGGCACCGGCGGGCCGCCATTGGTCACCTCCAGCCGGTCAGCGGCGAGCCGCACGCGCACGGTGTCGTCCGCCGGCCCGTGCTTCAGCGCGTTCTCGATCAGGTTGCGGGCGAGAATGGCGAAGGCATCGGGATCAAGGTCGGAGACCACATCGGCGGCGATGTCGAGGCTGAGATCCTCCGCGCTGGAGGGCACGCCGCGCTCACCCATGGGATCGAGATCGGCGATCACCAGCCGCAGCACGGGTGCGAGCGGGGCCGGATGCGGCGCCAGCAGGCTGCCCCCCTCGGCCTTGGCCAATTGCAGCAGTTTCTCCGACAGGCGCGAGAGGCGCCGCAGGGCGCCGGCGATGGTGCGGGCCCGGTGTCGCACCGCGTCCTGGGCCGGCCCCTCCGGCACCTCGGCCATGAGGCGCTGGGTCTGCGCCAAAGCGGCGGCGATGGGGGTGCGCAGCTCATGGGCGCTGTTGGCGGTGAAGGCCCGCTCCGCGTCCAGCGCGCCGCGCAGGCGCTCCAGGAGCGCGTTCACCGCCGCCGCCACCGGCGCGATCTCATCGGGCAGGCCGCCGCCCGCCACCGGGGTGAGATTGCCCCTATCGCGGGCTTCGATGGCCTCGCGGAACGCCACCACCGGCTTCACCGCGCGCCGGATGAGCAGCCAGACCGCCACCAGGGCGATGGGCACCAGCGCCACCAGGGGCCAGATCAGGGCCATCACCGCATTGCGCACCGCGTGCTTGCGGTCGGCCATGCGTTCGGCGGTGGTGACCACGATGGTGCCTTGCACCGCCGCTTCCGTATAGGTGCGCAGGTGACGGGTGAAGGCGAAGCCGGGGGGCAGGTCACGCGGGATGTTCATGGGGTCGGCGTCGGAGGAGGCCAGCAGCTCGCGCCCCTCGGCGTCGCGCACCACGTAGGAGATATGCTCCTGACGGGAGCTGACGGGCGCCAGATGCTGGGTGGTGGTGCCGTCTTCCCGTGCCAGCAGCTCCGCATAAGCCAGCGGCAGCACCCGCTGCGCCACCTCCTGCAGGGCGCTGTCGAACACCTCGTCGATCTCCCGCCGCAGCACATCACCGGCCACGATGGCCGCCGCCAGCCACAGGGCGCTGACCGTGACCGCCAGGGACAGCGACAGCCGCCGGCGCAGGCTCCAGCCGCCCCGGGGCCTGTCGGCGCCGGAGGGGCTCACGCGCCGGCTTCCGGCGCGCCGAGGCGGTAGCCCATGCCGCGCACGGTCTCGATCACGTCGGCCCCCAGCTTCTTGCGCAGCCGGGCGATATAGACCTCGATGGTGTTGCTCTCCACTTCGGAATCGAAGGAATAGAGCCACTCTTCCAGCTGCGGCTTGGACATGAGCTGGTTGGGGCGCTGGACGAAGGCCTCGAACAACGACCATTCGCGCGCCGTGAGCGCCACCGGCTTGCCCGCCCGGCGCACCGCCCGGGCCGCCAAGTCGATCTCCAGCGGGCCGATGGTGATGAGCGGGTTGGGATTGCCGGCATAGCGCCGGCCCACGGCGCGGATGCGGGCCGACAGCTCGAACAGGTCGAACGGCTTCACCAGATAATCGTCCGCGCCGGCATCGAGGGCGGCGATGCGGTCAGAGATCTGGTCGCGCGCGGTCAGCACGATCACCGGGGTGGCATCGCCACGCAGGCGCAGGCGCTTCAGGAAATCGAGGCCGCGCCCGTCCGGCAGCATGAGGTCCAACAAAATGAGGTCGAAGGCGGCGGCGGGAACGGCGGCGTCGGCGGCATCGAGCCGCTGCACCCAGTCGGCGCCGTGGCCGTCGGCTGCGATCTGGTCGCGCACCGCCATGCCCAGGACCGGATCGTCCTCCACCAGAAGAATGCGCATGTTGCCTCTCATGCCGGCCGCCGCGCGGCCCACGCCTTATGCCCCTGAACGCCACCGCCGTGCGCAACTTAGGGTCCGGACTCATAACCAGTAGCTGACAGTCGCGGCGATGCAGATAGCAGCGAGGAAGTTGATGTCCAGGCGGTTGTAGCGAGTGGCGACACGCCGGAAGTCCTTCAGGCGGCAGAACATGCGTTCGCTGGCGTTGCGATCCCGATAGAGCACAGGAGAGAAGTAGGGTTTCCAGCGCCGGTTGGCCTTGGGCGGGATGTTGGGCATGGCGCCGGCCTCTTCCACCTGCCGGCGGACAGCGTTGCTGTCATAGCCTTTGTCCCCGTGCAGGATGCGGGCTTTCGGCATCTGCTGGAGCAAGGTCGCCGCGGCCGTGCAGTCGGCCACCTGGCCGCCGGTGAGCAGGAAGGCGATGGGTCGGCAGTTGCGATCGGTCAGCGCGTGGATCTTGGTCGTGCGCCCACCGCGGGAGCGGCCGACGGCCTGGCCCCGCTCCCCCTTTCCCCCCGAGGCCGAGCGGTGGGCTTTGACGGCGGAACTGTCGATCAGCACCTGCGGGGGAGGCCCGCCGGCTCCGGCGAGCGCCTGGAAGAGCCCGCTCCACACCCCCTTGGCGGCCCAGCGGACATAGCGATTGTAGAGGGTCTTGCGTGGGCCATAGTCGGCCGGTGCATCGATCCAGCGTCCTCCGGATTTCAGGACATGGATGATCCCACTGATCACCCGGCGGTCATCCACACGCGGCTTGCCGCGCGTGTCCTTCGGCAGATGGGGCTCGATCCGCGCAAACTGCGCATCCGTCAGCCAGAACAGGTCCCGTTTCAGCGTCACCTCCTCTCGGAAGCCGTGAATCACAACCCAAGCCCCACGCCAACCTCTTTATGGCTCTGGACCCTAAAAAATAGGCAAAGCCAAATATTTTAGAGGTACACCAAACCCCGGATCACCTATAAATCAAATCCATGAACCGCCGATCGCAGATGATTCATATCAAGAACCCATTGCGCCTTCATGCCAGATTCATCTTTATTAATGGCCACTCCGCTCACGTAGCGCACTTCGCAGCCGCTACCATGATTGATGAGGGCGTCGTTCAATGTGATGAAACGATCGGAAACAAGGATCAAAACCTTTTCCTTACGCCTGCCGAATACTAAGTTATACATCGCAGATCCAGATGCCCCTACGATAAATCTCGCATTTCCGAATACGTTGACCTGTTCATCGACCGTCAGGGCTTCTGGATAGATGATGGAATAACCCTTATTCGCGAAAAACTCCTCAACCTCTTTTTCATTCAAAAGCTGCCTCTGCCCCTGGAAGCGACTACGAGAAACATAAATCTTCTCTGGCGTGGAGCCCTTATCATAATAGAGAGAGATATGGTTGAAAACCTTCCTGGCATTAGCGCTAACCGTCCGCTCTAAGACATATGGCTGTCGCGATACGATCAGATCCCGAACAATAGACGGCTTATCTAACTGAATCAGATTCTTATCCCCCAACCCGAATGGAGCAATCAATTTTTGAATAAATGGCTTATTAACATTATGCATCAACAACATGCGATTTGTTATATCGATAATATCAAAACACCATAGACGAGGCAGTGTCTCAAGCAAAAAATGTCCATAATGAGCACTGTGTTCGCCATCAAAAAAAATGACGGTTCATCTATAACTCTATCAAATCTAAAGTATTCTGAAGATATGCTGGACGCTCTATAATATGGTAGAAATTCATGCTTGAGTTGCCGGTCGTACCTGCGCAAACTGTCTGGCAGTATTCCATTATTCTTCAATATAACCTGCCTCGGCCTGACAATAACATCATTAAGTCGATATATATAGTCAGGTGGAATATTTATTTCGACAGACTTCGCCTGAGTCGTGAAATTGATCGCACCCTCCACGGGCGGAATCGCAATTTCAGCCGTGGCCTCTGGATGCGAGCACGATATCAATTCACCTTGAACGTCATTATAGCCGACGAATTTAACAGGCAAATCATGAGCAATATGATTTTTCTTTATTATACACGAGCGACCAATAAATGTAATGCTTTCAATAGATTTTGCGATGGAAACGATTTCTTTACTGAACGTCTTCTCAAATGCATCTGCGCGCTCGCCCCGAAATTGAAGATAACGACAAAGTGCGAATAATATTTCAATAATAGGCAGATCGTCGTTGCCGGAAAAACCAGGCTCGAACGAGGTGTGTAGAGCTGAAATGATATAGGTTCCGCCAGACTCAAGATTCGCAAAAAGTGTTTTAAATGCAATACGTTGATGATCCCATCGATGGGATCCATCATCGACGACGACCGTCGGTTTACCGTATTTCGTTACGATAGATGCGAGAAAAGAGGCGTTCCCAGAATCGCCAATCTCAACATGGATGCGACTTGAAGAAATTTTTTGCGCGTCCGAGTTCAGATCCACATATACTATATTTCCGTGCGGAAGCCATTGCTCCCACATGCGTAAACTCGCCTCGCTTGACCTGCCGATCTCAATTAAAGTTAACTGACTATTCTTGTATTGTTTTAAAAAAAATTCATATTTTCGTAAATAATCATGTCCAATTGAAGACTTATCTGTACCAAATTTTACTCCTATATCATTGAGTGTTTCGCCATCATTGCTCATATTGCCTGCCTTATTAATCCTATTGCATGTGACTATCGTCGTTTTATTTTGAATTATTTTTCATAGCTCGACAGTTATAATTTACTGACTGTCATGTATCCTCTTGTCGTTGATTGAGCGTGCTGGGTCCTGATGCGATAAATCCGGACCATTATATTGTGGCATCATTCGGGCTGTCCAGGGCCTAGGCTCAGGACCTGTTAATCTGCCTGAGTTTTGATTCATAGTCTCCGTTGAGGAGGCTGGCACCCGGCGGTCATCCATACGCGGCTTGCCGCGCGTGTCCTTCGGCAGATGGGGCTCGATCCGCGCAAACTGCGCATCCGTCAGCCAGAACAGGTCCCGTTTCATCGTCACTTCCTCTCGGAAGCCGTGAATCACAACCCAAGCCCCACGCCAACCTCTTTATGGCTCTGGATCCTAGAGGGCGGCCGATGCACATGGAAGCCGCGGCCTTTTTCGTGCCGACAGGCTGAAAATCGCACCAACCTGTTGACGTGACGCGGTTTGCGCCCTGTCCTCGGGGCGCGAAAAATCGGCGGGGCGTTCAGGTGGGCGTCAGTTCCGTATGCTTGCGTGGAGGTCGGCGCGCCTGGCCCGGTGCGGGTCCGGCGTGGCTGAATGGACCCATGAGGGGCCTTTGCGCGCTGAGGTCTGGCATTTTCGGGACGCGATGGGGTGTCCGCTTCGCTGGAGAGTGCACGCGCCCGGGCATGTAGTGGAGGCGGGAGAGGACACCATGAAGCATGCGCGCATCGCCGCTACCGGCCGGCCGTGGGCGGTCCCGCCGCGGGTTCGTGGTGCGATGCGTCGTGCTGCCCGTCGTGCGGCCTTTGGCGTGCTGCTGGCCGCCATGCTCGCCGGCGCCTCCTGGCTTCTGCCATCGGCCATGCCGTGGCAGGTGACCCGGGCGCAGGCCGGCCGCGATTGCGCGGCGCCCCTGGCCGAATGGCAGCCGCGCGCGGCGCTGGTGCAGCAGCTGGAAGCGGAGGGCTGGACGGTCCAGTCGGTGCGCATCGACGACGGCTGCTACAAGGTGCGCGCGGTCAACGCCCAGGGGGAGACCCTGCGCGCCGTCTTCGATCCGGTCAGCCTGGAGCGCCGGCCCGGCGGCCACCACAGGGGCGGTGGGCACCATGGGGAGGACCGCCATCGGCCGGATCTGCGACCGGACGGCGGCCCACCGGACTGAGGCGGCGCACCCCTCGCCGCACGCCATTGCGGTCTCATGTGGCGCTGCTTCCTGCGCGCGGCTTTATGGATGCGGTTTCATGCGCCCACAGTCTGGGCCACCCAGCGCTTCAGTTCGCTCGCGGGCAGCGCGCCACTGCGCCGCGCCACCTCCCGGCCCCCCTTGAACAGAATGAGGGTGGGAATGGCCTGGATATGCAGCCGGGCAGCGAGATCACGCTCGGCTTCCGTATCCACCTTGGCGAGCCGCACCCGGGGTTCCAGCTCCGCCGCGGCGGCCTCGAACACCGGCGCCATGGCCCGGCACGGGCCGCACCAGGAGGCCCAGAAATCCACCAGGACCGGCAGGTCGGCGGCGCCGATGTGACGATCGAAATGGGCCCCGTCGAGGGCGATGGGATGGCCCGTGAACAGCGGCTTCGCCGCACTTGCCGCAGCGCCCGTGCGCCCCGCGCTTGTCGGCGCTCAGCCGGTTCAGCTGGTGGCAGTGGGGGCAGGGGATGATGATGGTATCGCTCATGATGAAATCCTGGCGCGGAGGGCCGCGCGTGCTGAGCGATATATAGGGTGCCACGCAGCGATCGGAAGTTGTCGCGCCGTCGCTTGCCACCTCCCTGCGTGCGGGTTCACCACTGCGGCGTCACGGCGGCGTCGGGCAGCAGGCTTTCCAGGCGATCGAGCAGGGGCTGTTGGGCCGGCAGGATCCGCGTGCGGGCTGCGGCGAGGGAGAACCAGGCCACCCGGTCCACTTCCGGAAACACCGCGCGCCGGCCGCTGCGCGGGGGCCATTCCAGCTCGAAGCTGTTGCTGCGCTGGTCCAGAGGGTCGAGCGTTCCGGCCAGGGCGAAGGCCTCCACCTCCTTGTGGCGGCCCTGCTGGATGCGGCCGAGGGGGATCAGCGGTCCGAGGGCCGGCTGGCCGGTCTCTTCGGCGAATTCCCGGCGGGCCGCCTGCTCCAGGGTTTCGCCGGGCATCACCCCGCCTTTGGGGATGGTCCACGCGCCGAGGTCCCGGTGGCGCCAGAACGGGCCGCCGGGGTGGCCCAGCAGCACCTCGGTGCCGCTGGCGGGGGTGCGAAACAGCAGGATGCCCGCGCTCAGTTCGCCCATGGCCGTCTCCCGATGCGGCGTCGCGCCTGCCGGGGTTCTATCGCCGCGGCGGGCGGCAGGGAAGGCGAAAGCCGCGCCCGCCCGACGTCAGGGCGAGACCGGCAGCAGGGCACGCAGCAGCGCGCGCAGCTTCTCGCCGGTGGAGACCTCGGCCATCACCGAAGCCTCGAAGGCGGTGAAGGCGGCGTCGAGCTTGGCGAGCTCCACCTGTTTCTGCGCTTCGCTCAGGAAGGCATGCTTCAGCCCATTGTGGGCGAAGGCCTTCAAGGTCGGGTAGCCGATGCCCTGGTCGCGGGCGGCGCGGAAATATTCCCCCGACAGATCGATGCGCGACACCCCGGCATCGTCGGTAGCGAGGGTGATGGGCACGCCGGCGGAAAGATAGGTGAGGAGGGGATGCTCTCGCCCGCGCACGCCGAGGATCACGTCGGAGGAGGTGAGGGCGATCTCCACCGTCACGCCGCGCCGGCGCATCTCCTTCAGCAGGCCTTCCATGTCCCGCTCGAACGGAATGGCGGTGCCATGGCCGATGCGGCGGGCGCCGGCCACCTCCACCGCGGCGCGGATGTGGAAGTCGAGATCGGGCGGCGGCACGAGGCCCAGCCACAATTCCCCCGCATGCAGCGCCACCGGCACATCCTGGCCCGCCAGGAAGCCGATCCAGGCCATGTGGGTGCGATAGTCGGCGAGCGAGATGCGATAATCTTCCGGCCCCACATAATTGAAGCCGGCCACCACCTCCGGCAGCGCCCGCACCAGGGCCGCGGACAAGGCGGTCTGGGCGAACACGCCGGCGGGCGGGCTGTTGCGGTTGACCTGGGCGATGAAGCGGAAGGTGACGCCGCAGCCCGGCCGGGTGCGGGCATCGTCGCAATCGAGCAGGGTGTCGATGCGGCGCATCAGGCCGCGCACCTGCTCGGCGCGCGTCGCCACCACCCGGTCGAGGCCCGCCGCCTTCAACGCGGCCAGCATGGCGGCGGGATCGCTTTCGCCGGCGGCCACCGGCCCCAGCGCGCGCCGGTCCTCGCCGCCGAAGAAGGTCACCATGAATTCGGCATATTGCACCTGGGTGGCGTCATATTGCTTGAGCTGGTCTACCACCATCTCGGCGACGCGATCGAAGGTGCTGGGCCAGTCGGGGCCGGAAGTGGCGGCATTGAAGCGGCCGAAGGTGCCGAAGAACTGGTCGTGGCCGGAGGGGGTCTCCGGCGTGGGCAGGAACCAGCGCAGGGAGAGGGCATTGATGAGCCGGTCATAGGTGGCCTGGCCCTTGGGCCCGCTCACCGCCGCCGCCAGCGGCACCACCGCCGGATCGGCACCGCACGGCTGCGCCGCGGGGGCGTCGGCCGGTGGGGGCAGCAGCGTCATGTCGGCGGGGCGCAGGCACAGGCCGTCGCGCAGGCCGAAGGCGATGAGGCGCTCGGCATAGACGGCGCCCGACAGATGGGTGTGCAGATCGCCGCCCTTGGGCATGCGGTTCAGGAAGGCCCGCATGCGCGGCAGATTGTGGCGCAGGGCCTCGAACTGCCCGGCCGTGACGTGGGCCGGCAGATCGCTCGCCACCACCGCGACGCGCCCCACGACGAGCGCCGCCGCCAGCAGGATGACGGCCCCCAGAATCCGACGTCGCACGCCCATGCCCCTTTGCCAGCCCGGGCGCCGATCTTGGGACCCGACGGGGCGCGGAGCCTAGCCCAGCTCCGGCCCGGTTGGGAATGCCGTGTGACGCTTCAGCTTTCGGGCGGCACCATCATCACGGGCCGGGGTGCAGCAAGGCGGCATAGCGCTCGGGATCGGTGGCACCCTCGGTGGCCACCAGCAGCACGCGGGAGCCGGCATCGAGGCCGAGGGTCGCGCGCGCCTCGGGGTCGGCGGCGGCCTGGAGCAGCCCGGCGAGGCCGGCGGCGCCGCTTTCCCCCGCCACGATGGCCGGATCACCGCGCAGCGGATCGGCCAGCCGCCGCAGGGCGGCGATGTCCTCCTCGTCGCTGACCGTCATGAAGCCGGTGGCGAGGCGCGACAGCAGCTGGAAGGCGGTGAGGGAGGGGGCGTAGCATTCCAGCATGGCCATGACGGTGGGCGCGCCGGGGGGCACCTCCACCGCCCGGCCGGCCGCCGCGCTGGCAGAGAGGCAGGCGGCGCGGTCCGGCTCCACCACGATGCAGCGGGGGCTGGCGGGCCCATAGGCGCCGGCGAAATAGGCCGCGAGCGCCGCCGCGATGCCGCCGACGCCGGCCTGGATGAACAGATGGGTGGGCGGGGCGTCGAGGGCGTCCACCACCTCCCGCGCCAGCGCGCCATAGCCTTGCATGACCAGGGTGGGCACCCGGCCCGGCTCCGGCCAGGCGGTGTCGGAGACCAGACTCCAGCCACGCGCGGCCGCCATGCGGGCGGCGGCGGCCACCGAATCGTCGTAGCTGCCGGGCACCTCGGTGATGGTGGCGCCGAAGGCGGCCATGGCCGCCCGGCGCGGCGCGCTCACGCCGGGATGCACGAAGATGACGGCGCGGGCGCCCACCTGGGCGGCGCCGTAGGCCACCGAGCGGCCGTGGTTGCCATCGGTGGCGCAGGTGAATGTGAGGGTTTCGGCGATGGCGCGGACCGGCGCGGTCCACAGGTCCGCGGGCGCCAGCGGCCGGCCGAGGCGGTGTTCCGCCGTCTCCAGCACCAGCCGCGCCACCGCATAGGCGCCGCCCAGGGCCTTGAAGCTGCCGAGGCCCAGCCGTGGGCTCTCGTCCTTCACATGCACGGCGCCGAGCCCCAGGGCGTCCGCAAGGCCGGGCAGGGCGCGCAGAGGCGTCTCGAACGGCGCCTTCGGCCCCTCCGCATGGCGCAGATAGAGCGGCACACGGGCGGCGGCCTCGGCGCCGAAGGTGGCGCGTTCATCCGCCGTCAGCCGGTGGCTCGGGTCCTGAATATGCACGGTCTGGGGATTGAGCTGCAGCATGTCCGTCCTCTGATGGGCTGGGCAATGCTATTGCGCTCCAGGTGAGAAAGGCTGTGAATTTTGCTCGAGATGGCGCAAAATTCTTGTGTCAGATGGGGCATTCATGGCTGCTTTTCCGCTGCTCGATGGTTTCGATCGGGCCATTTTGAGAATCCTCCAGGAGGACAACACCACCCCGCTGCGGGTCATCGGCGCTGAGGTGCACCTCTCGGCGCCGGCGGTGCAGCGGCGCATCAAGCGGCTGGAGGCGGCGGGGGTGATCGCCGCCCAGGTGGCGGTGCTTGATCCCGCGGCGTTGGGCCAGGCCCTCACCATCTTCGTGGAGGTGAGTCTCGACAGCGAGAAGGTGGCGGATGTGGATGCCGCCAAGCGCGCCTTTCGCGCCGCCCCGGAAGTGCAGCAATGCTATTACGTCACCGGCGAGGCGGATTTCGTGCTGGTGGTGGTGGTGCCCAGCATGGCCGCTTATGAGGCGCTCACCCGCCGGCTGTTCTTCGACAATCCCAACGTGCGCCGTTTCCGCACCTTCGTCGCCATGGACCGGGTGAAGGCAGGGCTCGGCGTGCCGGTGGAGGACCCGACGTAGGATCGGCTGGCCTTCCGCACACATAATCGATGTGTGCCGCAGAACAACGTTTTCCCGATGGCGCTTCTCCCTCTCCCGCTTGCGGGGGAGGGCCGGGGAGGGGGCAAGACGCCGGGATGGTGGGCTCGCAGCTAATGCGACGTGCGGCGCCTTGATGATTCAAACGCAATGAAAACTCCAGCGCCTGCTATACCGAGCCGGTCCTGGCCCCCTCCCTCGCCCTCCCCCGCACGCGGGAGAGGGGATGAGCCCGGCGACGAGCGGTGTCCTTGAATGTGGATCGCACCTAATCCACCGGCGCATCGGCCTCGAAGGCGCGGCCGCGGCGGCCGCGGGATTCGGCTTGGGCGCGGATGTGCTGAACCAGGAAGGGCAGGGCCGCCGGGCGATGGCGGGCGGGGTTCCAGATGACCGAGACCGGCCGGCGGATGGGCGCGCCGTCCAGCGTCAGGCGCAGCGGTCGGCCTGAGCCGGCCGGAATGGCGGCGGAGGAGGAGAGCACGGCGATGCCATGGCCCGCCTCCACCAGCGCCACCAGGGTGTGGGGGCTGTCGCTTTCCAGCACCACCTTGGGCCGCATGCCCACCTGGCGGCAGGCGTGCTCGAACAGATCCCGGGTCATGAAGCCCCGTCGCAGCAGCAGCAGCGGGGCATCCGCGAGGCTCTGGATGGGCAGGCCCGCGTCCTGCCAGCGCGGGTCGCCGGCCGGCAGCACCACCTGCAGCTCGGCCATGAACAGGGGCTCGCCGGCCAGGGTGTGGGGCTCGTCGGGGCTTGCCACGCAGAGGTGGACGGCGCCGCGCTCCACCATCTCGATGAGGGTGTCGTTGTGCCCCTCCATCAAGGTCACCTCCACGTCCGGGTGGCTGGCCTTGAAGGCGGCCAGCGCCGGGGCGAACAAAGCGGCGATGGTCTGCGGCGTGGC
The DNA here is from genome assembly GCF_052932325.1 of Xanthobacter sp. ZOL 2024. NCBI lineage: Bacteria > Pseudomonadati > Pseudomonadota > Alphaproteobacteria > Hyphomicrobiales > Xanthobacteraceae > Xanthobacter > Xanthobacter sp. ZOL 2024. The sequence goes on along the minus strand of NZ_CM128808.1, from coordinate 4,675,541 downwards.
GCCGATGCGCAGATGGCCCACCTGGCCCCGCGCCACCGCATCGGCGCGGGAGGAGAGGGCATCGGCCTGCTCCAGCAGGCTGGCGGCCCGGGGCAGCAATTCCTCCCCCTCGGTGGTGAGCACCAGGCGCTTGCCAACCCGATCGAACAGCTTCAGCCCCAGGTCGTCCTCGAAGCCCTGCAGGGCGCGGGAGAGGGCGGACTGGCTGATGTGGAGCGCCTCCGCTGCACGGGAAACGTTCAACATCTCAGCCACCGTGACGAAAAAGTGCAGGCGTCGCAGGTCCAGCATTCTTATGCATCCTCTGCATAAGAAAATGGCTCATGTTTGCATTGGACACAAGTTGGGCAATGAGGGCGCAATGGCACATCGCCTTCGGCGCAATAAGCCTTCCAGGAGCCCTCCATGTCCGTTCGCCCCACCCGTCGCAGCGTTCTTCTCGCGAGTGTTCTCTCCGCTGGTCTGGCGCTGCCCCTGACCTCCACCGCCTGGGCCGAATGGCCGGAGAAGCCCATCACCGTCACCGTGGGATTCGGCGCCGGCGGCACCACCGACATCGCCGCCCGCGCGGTGGCCGATGTGGTGTCCCGCAAGCTGGGCCAGCCGGTGGTGGTGGAGAACAAGCCCGGCGCCGGCGGCGCCGTGGCCGCCACCGCCCTCACCAAGATGCCGGCGGATGGCTACAATCTGGTGGCCACCACCTCCACCACCATCACCCTCGATCCGCAGATGACGAAGCTCGCCTTCACGCCTGAGGACTTCACCTATGTGGCGGCGGTGGGCCAGTTTCCCGAGGCGTTCATCGCGCTGCCCAGCAAGGGCTGGAAGAATCTGAGCGATGCCCTGGCCGCCGCCAAGGCCGCGGGCCGCATGAACTACGCCTCCAGCACCTCGCTGGACCGCATGGTCACCGCCGTGCTCGGCAAGAAGGTGGGCGCGCAGCTGGTGCCGGTGCCCACCCGCTCCGGCGCCGAGGTGGTGACCCAGGTGATGGGCGGCCACGTGGACCTCGGCTATTCCTCCGGCGCCTATTTCCCCCAGGCCAAGGCCGGCGAGGTGGCGGTGATGGCGGTGCTGGGCGAGAAGCGCCTTGCCGCTTTCCCCAACGTGCCCACCCTGAAGGAGCTGGGCTACGGCATCTCGTCCGTCAATCTCATCCTGTTCGTGGCGCCCAAGGGCGTGCCGGCGGATGTGGCCGAGAAGCTCTATGCCGCCTTTGCCGCCGCCGGTACCGATCCGTCCGTGGTGGCGCTCATGGAGAAGCGGGCCCTCGCCAATGTGGTGGAGACCGGCGCGACCCTCGCCAAGACCATCCACAGCCAGAGCGCCGATTTCGCGCGGTTGATCGAAGAGGCCAAGTGATCACCCATGGGTGATCATTTGGGTGATCAGCCGCCTGGCTGATCACGGGAGACGTCCCCCGCTGCTCCCGCGGTCGTCGGGGGCTTGGACGCGGGCGCCCGCCTCAGGGTGCCCGCGTCGGGCTCCCTCTTCGATGTTCCTTGCTGCAAGGCTGCCGCATGTCCGTTTCCTCCCCCACTCCGGATGGCCCGCCCCCGGCGCGTGTCGCCCTGCGGTCCCGTGGATCGCTGCTGCTGGAAGCCGCTCTGCTCGGCGCGCTGACGCTGCTGGTGGTGTTCGTCGTCATTCCCGCCGAAACCAGTGCCGGCGGCATCGGCCTGTCACCGGCCTTCCTGCCCACCGTCTGCGCGGCGGCGGCGGGTTTCTTCGCGGTGGCCGATGCGCTGCTGCGGGCGCTGCGGGCCGAGCCTTCCGCGCGCTATCCGGAGGGCTGGACCGCCTTCTTCCGCATCGGCGCGGTGGCGGTCGCGGGCGTCGTCATTCTGGCCTATGCCGGCCCCGGGGCCTGTGCGCTGGTGACGGTGCCGGCGGGCATGGCCATGCTGGGCGAGCGCCGGCCCCTGCCGCTGCTCGCCGCCGGCCTCGTGTGCGGCGGCATCTTCCGGCTTCTGGTGGGTTGAGGGGCGCGCGATGCATGATGCTCTGCTCGGGCTCACTGACGCCCTCACCCCCACCACCGTGGCCTTCATCTTCATGGGGGTGCTGCTCGGCTATGTCATCGGCGTGCTGCCGGGACTGAACCGGCCGGCGGCCTTGGCCATCGCCATTCCCATCAGCTACTATCTCACGCCGCTCACGGCCGTTGGCTTCCTCATCGGCATCGCCAAGGCAAGCGGCGCCGGCGGCGCCACCACCGCTATCCTCATCAACACCCCCGGCGAGCCCAATGCCGCCGTCACCTGCCTCGACGGCTATCCCCTGGCCCGCGCCGGCCGGGCCAAGCAGGCGCTGCAGACGGCGCTCTACGGCTCGGTCATCGGCGACGTCATCGGCACCCTGGCGCTGATCCTGCTGGCGCGCCCGCTGGCGAGCCTCGCGCTCGGCATCGGTCCCCTGGAAATGTCGGCGGTGATGCTGCTGGCCCTCACCTTCATCGCCGCTCTGGCCGGCCGATCCCTGTTCCGCGGGCTCGCGGCCGGCATGCTGGGGGTGTTGATGTCCACCGTCGGCCTCGATGTGGAGAGCGGCTCGCCGCGCCTCATCTTCGATCAGGTGGAACTGATGGACGGGGTGCCGCTGCTGGCGGTCACCGTCGGCATGCTGGCGCTGGCGGAGATGATCATCCAGGCCGAGGAAGTGTTCGGCAAGAAGCCGGAAGAGAGCGTCACCGCCGACACCGACGCCAAGGGAGATCGCTTCGGCTGGCCGGAATTCCGCCACGTGCTGCCCACCTTCCTGCAGTCCAGCGCCATCGGCACCGCCATCGGCCTGCTGCCGGGTCTGGGGCCGACGGTGGCCTCGTTCGCCTCCTATGCGCTCGCCAAGCGCATGGCCAAGCCCGGCGAGAAGTTCGGCCAGGGCGAATTGAAGGGCGTCGCCGCCGCCGAGACCGCCGACAATGCGGTGGTGCCGGCCAGCTTCATCCCCCTGTTCGCCTTGGGCCTGCCCGGCTCTGTCTCCGCCGCCATCCTGATCGCCGCTCTGACCATCCACGGGGTAACCCCCGGGCCTCGCCTGTTCGAGGAGCAGGGGCGGCTGGTCTACGGCATCTTCGGCGCCATGCTGGTGGCAGCGGTGCTGATGCTGGTGGTGGGGCGGATCGGCCTCGTCGCCTTCGCTCAGCTCACCAAGGTGCCGGCAACTATCATCATACCGTTCGTCACCATGCTGTGCCTGATCGGCTCCTATCTCGAGAGCCATTCGGTGTTCGCCGTGGGCGTCATGGTCCTCTTCGGCCTCGTCGGCTACCTCATGCACCGCTTCGACTATTCTCGGGTCACCTTCCTCATCGGTTTCGTGATCGGCCCGCAGTTCGAACTGTCGGTGCGGCAGTCCCTCATCATCACCAATGGCGACGTCACTTCGCTGATCCACCACCCGGTCGCCTTGGCGCTGCTGGTGGCGGCGCTGGTGGCCGCCGTGTTCTTCGTGCGCACCCCGCGGCGGGTGCAAGCCGTGGGAGAAAGCGCTTGAAAATCAATATCAATGCCGACATCGGCGAGAGCTTCGGCAAGTACAGGATCGGCAACGACCAGGAACTGATGGGGCTGATCGGCTCCGCCAACGTGGCCTGCGGCATGCACGCCGGCGACCCGGTCATCATGGCCCGCACGGTGCGCCTGGCCCTGGACAACGGCGTTTCGATTGGCGCCCACCCCGGCTTCAACGACATCTGGGGTTTTGGTCGGCGCCAGATTCGCATGAATCCTCAAGACCTTGAATATTATGTGACGTACCAGATCGGCGCCCTCCAGGCGCTCGCGGAAGCCCAGGGGGCGCGGGTCACCCATGTGAAACCCCACGGCGCCCTGAACAACATGGCCCATGCCAGCGAGGACTACGCCATGGCCATCGGCCGCGGCATCAAGGCGGCCGATCCGGAGCTGATCTATGTGGCCAATGTGGGCTCCCAGATGAGCCACGCCGGCGCCCGCCTGGGGCTCAAGGTGGCCAATGAATCCTATGTGGACCGGGTCTATGACGACGACGGCCAGATGGCCTCCCGCGAGCGCGCCGACGCGGTGATCCATGATCCCCAGCAGGCGGTGAACCAGGTGCTGCGGGTGATCGAGGACGGTGCCCTGCTGTGCAGCTCCGGCAAGCGCATCCCGGCGGAGGTGCACACCTTCTGCGTCCACGGCGACGAGCCCACCGCCGTGCCGGTGATGCGGGCGCTGCGCACCGCGCTGGAAGCGGCCGGCATTGACGTGGTGCCGCTGCCGCAGATGTTCTGCTAAGGCTTGAACTCTAAGGGTTTGCCGCCGCCGCCGGCACCGGCGCGGCGGCATCCCAGATGCGCTCGAAGGCGGCCATGTAGCGCGCCACCGAAGCGGGATCGTGCAGCAAAATCAAGTCGTTGTCCTGGTGTTTCAGGGCGCTGTCGTTGAAATTGGCCGAGCCGGTGCGCAGCAACGCGCCATCAATGGCATAGGCTTTCAGATGCATGATTGGCCGCTCCCGCTTCTGCCGCATGCTGGCGCGGAGCGGGGCCAGCCGGCCGTAGGCCTGCTTTTGAGTGGGGTCGATGACGATGCGCACCTTGACCCCGCGCCGGGCCGCCGCCACCAGGGCATCCACCACCGCATGGTCGGTGAGGATATAGGCCGCCATGTCGATGCGCGACGTTGCGGCGCCGATGAGTGCGACATCAATGGATTCAAGGTTTTCCGTCGGCGCGTAATGGGTTTCCGGTGCCACCTCCGCCGCTTGGAGGGGCGTGCCGGAGAGCGCGAAGAGCGTCAGCAGAAGGGACGGGATAGTCCGGGCGCGCATGGCGCTTCTCCTCAAGGCCGCGGCAAGGCGAACACGGTGAGCTGCCCGCCGAGCGCCGTATAACGGTTCAGGGCCGCATAGGCCTGGTTGGCGCCGGAGCCGTCGTTGGGATCGGTGAGGCCGGCGGCAAGGCCGATGCCGGCCCAGCCACCGACGCCGGACAGCACGGCGATATATTGCCGGCCCTTGTGTTCAAAGGTGGAGACATTGCCGACGATGCCGGAGGGCGTCTTGAAGCGATAGAGCTCGGCGCCGGTGCGCGCATCCACCGCCTTCAGATATCCTTCCAGCGTGCCGTAGAACACCACGCCGCCGGCGGTGGCCAGCGCCCCGGACCAGACCGAAAACCGCTCGTCCTTCGACCAGGCGATCTTCCCCTTGAGATTGTCCCAGGCGATGAAGCGGCCGGTGGCCCCCTTGCCATCGGGGCCGGGATACATGGCCAAGGTGGCGCCCACATAGGGCTGGCCTTCCCTATAGTCCACGTGAAACGGCTCGTAATCCATGCACATATGGCTGGTGGGCACGTAGAACAGACCGGTCTGTGGAGAATAGGCCGCCGGTTGCTGGTTCTTGGTGCCGAGGGCGGCGGGGCAGATGCCCCCATAGACTTCATCCTCGCCCTTTTCTTCCGTGGAGCGGGTCGGGTCCACCAGGGGGCGGCCGTAAGAGGGGCTTTGCGGATCGAGATCCACCTTCTTCGCCCAGTTCACCGAGGGGTCGAACTTCTCCGCCACCAGCAGGGCGCCGGTGGCGCGGTTCAATGTATAGGCGAAGCCGTTGCGGTCGAAATGGGTCAGCAGCGGCAGCTCGTGGCCATCAACGCTTTGATCGGTCAGGATCATTTCGTTGACGCCGTCATAGTCCCACTGGTCGTGGGGGGTCATCTGATAGACCCAGCGGGCGCTGCCGGTCTCCGCGTCGCGGGCGAAAATGGTCATGGACCATTTGTTGTCGCCGGGCCGCTGGGTGGGGTTCCAGGTGGACGGGTTGGCGGTGCCGTAATAGATGAGGTTCAACTTGGGGTCATAAGCGAACCAGCCCCAGGTGGCGCCGCCGCCGGTCTTCCATTGATCGCCCTTCCAGCTTTTGAGGGAGGAATCCTTGCCCACCGGCCGGCCCAGCTCTGTGGTGTGCTCGGGGTCGATGCGCATCTCCGCGTCGGGGCCAGTAGAATAAGCGCGCCAGGCGAGGGAACCGTCCTTGATGTTGTAGGCGGTGAGGTGGCCGCGGGCGCCGAACTCGGAGCCGGCGATGCCGACAATGAGCTTGTCCTTCACCGGCATCACGGTGGCCGTGTTGGATTCTCCCTTTGCCGGATCGCCATTCACCACCGACCACTTCTTGGCCCCGGTCCTGGCATCGAGGGCGACGATGGTGGTGTCGGCCTGGTGCAGGAAGACGAGGCCGTCCGCATAGGCAAGGCCGCGATAGACGAGGTCGCAGCACATGATGGCGGTGACCGCCGCGGTCTGGCGCGGCTCGTATTTCCACAGGATGCGGCCGTCATGGTTGAGATCGAGGGCGTAGACGATGTTGGGGAAGGGCGTGTGCACATACATCACGTCGTCGACGATGAGCGGCGCCCCCTCATGGCCGCGCAGGACGCCGGTGGAGAAGGTCCAGACCACCTGCAGCTGGCCCACATTGGAGGCGTTGATCTGCGTGAGGCGGGAGAAGCGGGTGTTGGCGTAATCGAGGGTCTGAAGCACCTGCTGACGCGGATCGGCGCTGCGGCGCAGCACGTCGTCATTGGCCGATGCCGGGCCAGGACCGCCGAGGCTGAGGGCCATTGTGAGCCCCGCGCCCAACCGTCGGATCAGATACCGCCATCCCATGTGTGCCGTCTCCTGCAACCGCGTCTCCTCTGCCGATGTTGACCTCGGCTGGCGGGATTATGCCGGCGGTGCCCGGGCGGGCGCCAGACGGTACCGTTACGGCAATGAAGGGGCGCGGCTGCATTGCGCGGCCGTTTGATCCTGCGGCGTGGGCCGGCGGTGATTGCGCGTGGAGATGGTTGCCCGCTCTGCGAGCCTATGGCAAACGGAGCGGCGCGCGATCGATCCCCGCCAGCGGCTGGCGCTTGCGGGGATCTGGTCGAAAGACCCGGTTGAGCGGGCGCTGTGGCGGGACGGCGATGACAGGGATGCTCACCCTTGGCCGGCCTCATCTTTTCGAGACTGTTGCGATGAAACTTGCGGACGATCAGGAGCCGGCGACACCCGGCGTGGACACGCATGCGGCGCATGCCCGGGCCGTCGTGGTGCTGAGCGCGTTGGTCGCCACCCACGCGGGCCGGCTGGTCCGGTCCTTCTATGCGGCGTTTCTGGCCCAGCCGGAAGCGAAGTCGTTCCTGGATCGCGAGGTGGTGGAAACCCGCCTGGTGCCGTCGCTGGAGCGATGGCTGGGGGAGCTGTTCTCGGTGTCGGGCGAAGCGGACGGTGCGGTCGCCACCCAGCGTCGAATTGGTGAGATTCATGCCCGCATCAAGGTGCCCTTCCACCTGGTGATGGCCGGTAGCGCGCTGCTGAAGCGGGAGCTGTCCGGCCTGCTGGCGGCGGCCGAGATGGAATGCGCGACGCGGGTGGCCGCGCTCGTGCACCTCAATGAGCGCATGGACTGGGCCCTCAGCCTCATGAGCGAAGCCTATATGCAGGGCTCGGTGCGGCGGGCGCAGGTGGATGAGGCATTCCGGCTGTTCGCCATCGGCCACGACATCACGCTGGAGCGCGAGACCCAGCATGCCGCGCTCATGGAATGGTTGCAGTCCACGCTTTTCACCCTGTTCGAGCATGAGGTCGAGCCGGTGCTGAAGCCGCTGGGCAAATCACCCTTCGGCCTGTGGCTGCACCATCGCGCTGGCCTGATGTTCCAGGGCTCGCAAGGCTTGAACGTGATCCGTGACAATGTCCGCCGGATCGATGCCGATCTGCTGCCGCAGCTGCTGCGTGCCCGCGGTGATCGAGGCGGGCTGCTGCGCGAGCTGCTGGCGCGGCTGCGCGGCACCGTCGAGGAGATCAAGTTCGTCCTCTCCGATTTGTTCCAGGCCGCCATCGGCGCCGAAGGCGGGCGCGACCCGCTGACCCAGGCGCTCAACCGCCGCTTCCTGCCCACCATTCTCGGACGCGAGATCAGCCTGGCTGATCAGGGCGACCTGCCGCTGACCGTGGTGATGGTGGACGTGGACCATTTCAAGCAGGTCAACGATCGCTGGGGGCACTCCACCGGCGATCTGGTGCTGCAGCAGGTGGCCGGCGTGATCATGGACACCGTGCGCTTCAACGACTTCGTCTTTCGTTATGGCGGCGAGGAGTTCCTGATCGTTCTGGTGGAAACGCCGGCGGAAGAGGCGGCGATCGTGGCCGAGCGGCTGCGCGCGCAGATGGAGGAACGCAAGCTGCGGCTCGCCGATGGCAGCTTCGTGCAGGTCACAGCCTCCATCGGCATCGCCGCGTACAAGGGCCACCCTGATTATGCCCGCCTCATCGAGGCCGCAGACCGGGCGCTCTACCGGGCGAAGACCGATGGCCGCAACCGGGTGGTGATCGCCACCGATGAGAGCGCCGCGGCCGTGGAGCGTCGCTGATCCTCGCAGCTGCGCGGCGCCGCATGGTACGCTGCCGCGCGCGACAGCCTGTCGGATGAGCCGGCGGAGCCGTCGATGGGTGTCGTTCTGGAGCAGGCCGCCGTGTCCCCTGACTATCATGTCCTGATCGTCGACGACGACGTTGAGCTACGGCGGCTGGCGAGCAAGTTCCTGCGGGAGAACGGCTTGAAGGTCTCCTCCGCGCAGGACGGACGGCAGATGCGCGAAACACTGGCGGCGGAGAGCATCGATCTCGTCATTCTCGACATCATGCTGCCCGGCACCAGCGGCCTTGATTTGTGCCGCGAGCTGCGGGCGCGCTCGGATGTGCCCATCATCATGCTCACGGCGCGCGGGGGAGATGTGGACCGCATCGTCGGGCTGGAGCTCGGGGCTGACGACTATCTCGCCAAGCCTTTCAATCCGCGTGAGCTTCTCGCCCGCATCCATGCCGTGCTCCGGCGCTTGCGCGGCAGTGGCGCGCAGACCGCGAGCGGCCGGCATCTGCTGTGCTTCTCCGGCTGGACGCTGGATACCCGCCGGCGCGAGCTGACCGATCCCGCCGGGGTGGTGGTCGACCTCTCGACAGGGGAATACGACCTTCTTCTCACCTTCCTGGAGCATCCCCAGCGGGTGTTGACGCGCGACCAATTGATGGACGCCGCCAAGAACCGCACCGCCACCGGTTTCGATCGCGCCATCGACATCCAGGTGAGCCGCCTGCGCAAGAAGATCGAGCGGGGGGAGGGGCCGGAGATCGTGAAAACCGTGCGGGGCGCCGGCTATTTCTTCTCGCCGGATGTGGAGCGCGCGTGATCCGCCGACTCGACAGCCTGGCGGCACGCACGGCAGTGGTGGCGGTGCTGGGCATCGTGCTCGTTCATCTCGCCAGCCTGTGGACCTACCAGCACGCCATGGAGCGCGAGCGTCGCATGGCCCATGCCGCACGGCTCGCCGAACAACTGGTCTCGGTGCAGCGGGCGCTGGCCCTGGTGGCGCCGGACGAGCGCGAGAGCGTGGCGCACAGCCTCTCCGGCGGGGCCATCGACGCCCATTGGAACCGGGCGCCCGTCACCGCGCCGAATCGCAAGCCGCTGCTGCGGGATCAGGCGCTCGAAAGCCAGGTCCGCGCCCTGGCGCCGGTGCTGGCGCCCGAAGACGTGGTGATTGGCGCGACCGACGACCCGTATCTGGCCTTCGCCGCCCTGCGGCTGCCCGATGGCAGCTGGGCCAACGTGCGCCTGTTCGCCCCACCGCCGCAGCTCGACGGCGGACACGGCTCGGTGCTGTCCACCAGCCTCATGGCGCTGGGGGTGCTGCTGCTTTCACTCGCCATCGCCGCCTGGCTCACCCGGCCGCTGCGGGCCATGGCCCGGGCGGTGGCGCAGGTGCAGCCGGACAGGCCTTTCGCGCCGCTACCGGAAAATGGGCCGCGGGAGGTGCGTGAATTGGCGCACGCCTTCAATGGCATGCAGGCGCGCATCGCCGACCTCATCGGCCGGCGCACGCAGGCGCTGGTCGCGGTCTCCCACGATCTGCGCACGCCCATGACCCGCCTGCGCTTCCGCGCCGAGGATGTGGCCGATCCGTCGCTGCGCGAGGCGCTGGTGGCGGACATTTCCGAGATGGAGCAGATGGTCGAGGCGACGCTCTCCTATCTGCGCGGGGACAATGCCCAGGAGCCGAGCCGCCCCATGGACCTGGTGCCGCTGCTGGAGACCATCGTCAACGATGCGCGCGATCAGGGCCGCGAGGTGCAACTGGACGCCCCCGCCAGCCTTGTGGTGGCCGGGCGCCCCATCGCCTTGAAGCGGGCGGTGACCAACCTCGTCGAAAACGCGCTCTCCTACGGCGGCAGCGCTCATCTCACCCTTGCCGATGCCGGCGATCGGGTGAGCTTGACGGTGCGCGATCATGGACCGGGCATTCCCGAAGCGCAGCTGGAGACCGTGCTGGAACCCTTCGTGCGGCTGGATGCCTCCCGCAGCCGCGCCACTGGGGGCGTCGGCCTCGGCCTCACCATCGCGGCGGCGGCGGCGCGCAGCCATGGGGGCGCCCTGATCCTGGCCAACCACCCGGAAGGCGGCCTTGTGGTGACCCTCACCTTGCCCCGGATCGCTGCGGAAACAAATTGATACAGAAGCGATACGCGGCGTGACGGGCCGCGCGCTATCTGCCCCTCTTGATCCTTGCGGAACGGACGGGGTGAGAGATGGCGGGGCGGTTGGTGCGAGGCACGCGGATGCTCTCATGCGCCTCGACTGCTGGCTTTGAGCTGACGGCCGCACGCGGCGACGAGTTCCGTCCCTCCGCGCGCAGCCACGCCGAGAGGGCTCTCAAGCGCCATCGCGACACTCTTGATGTTCTGCATGCCCTTGCGGAAGCGCTGCGCCACGCCTTGCCGCCATCCTCAAGCCTTATCTGATCCTGTCTGGGAGAGTCTGATCATGTCCTTCGCGCCCCTGTCCTGCGTGCGGATGAACCGCCGCCAGCTTCTTTCCGGGGCGGCCGCCGTCGGCGCGCTGACCTTGGCCGGGCGCGCGGCGGGGCGCGCCCAAGAGAGTGTTCAAGAGCGTCCGCTTCTGACCGTCGAGAGCACCACCCTCGAGGTGAAGGGCAAGGCCGCCAAGGCATATGTGGTGAAGGGGCCGACCGGGGAGGGGATTTTCGCGCGAGAAGGTGAGCGCCTCTCCGGCGCGGTCCTCAATGCATCGGATGCGCCGCTGCAACTGCACTGGCACGGGCAGATCTTCGCCCCGCCCGAACAGGATCGCGCCCGGCCCAATGGCGGCACACTGGCGTCGGGGCAGACCGACCTAGTAGACTACCGACTCACCCCGGGCACCCATTGGATGCACGCCCACACCTTGACCGAGCAGCAATTGCTGGCGGCCCCGCTTGTTACCCGCGAGGCCGACGCGGGGGATGTTCAGGACGTGGTGGTGATGCTCCACGACTTCGCCTTCCGCACTCCGCAGGAGATCCTCGCCGAGCTCGGCGGCACCGACGGCCACGGCGGCGGACACGGGGGGATGGGCCACGCGATGGGCAACCAGGGACTGGCCCCTCAGGGCATGGGGGCGCACGGCATGGGAGCGCAAGTTATGGGAGGCGGCCACGCCGGCCACGGGATGTCCATGGGCGCCATGATGGGCGGCATGATGGGCGTGGCGGGCGGCGGCATGGGCGGCATGGCGCACGCCAATGACGTGGCCTACGACGCCTATCTCGCCAATCGGCGCACCCTGGCCGATCCCGAGGTGGTGCAAGTGGAGCGGGGCGCACCGGTGCGGCTGCGCGTCATCAATGGCGGCACGGCCACTGCCTTCTTCCTTTCCCTGCCGGGGCTGGCGCCACGTTGCATCGCGGTGGACGGGGTCGCCTGTGTTCCCGTGGCGGCCGGGGTGTTTCCGCTCGCCCAGGGCCAGCGCATCGACCTCCTGGTGGATCTGCCCCAGGCGGGCGGCGCCTTCCCGCTGCTGGCGCAGGTGGAGGGCGCGCGGGTGCGCACCGGCATCGTCCTGGCGACGCCCGGCGCCGCGATCGCACGGATCCCCGAGGTGGCAGAGCAGGCGGAGGGACTGCTGGACCTCGCCTTTGAAAGCACGCTTGCCGCGCGCGCGCCTCTTATGGCGCGGCGGCCGGATCGCGTCTTTCCGGTCATGCTGGGGGAAGAGCCCGGTTATCGCTGGACCATCAATGGCCGTGTCCACGGCGAGGACGTGCCATTCGAGGTGCGCCAGGGGGAGCGGGTGGAGATGACCTTCATGAACCCCACCATGATGAGCCACCCCATGCACATCCATGGCCATCACTTCCAGGTCGTGGCGCTGGGGCCGCAGCGCTTTTCCGGGGCGCTGCGCGATACCGTGATCGTGCCGCCCCACATGCCGGTAACCATCGCCTTTGATGCCGGGCAGAAGGGCGAATGGTTCCTCCACTGCCACCACCTCTACCACATGGCCGGTGGCATGATGACGTCGGTCCGGGTGGTCTGAGGCGCAGCGCCGGGCGGGCGCTCAGTGGGGTGCGAGGCGGTGGCCGTCCGGTGTCCAGCGTGAACCGCCCCGGGTTTGCCGGAGGCCCCAACTCCTGAGAGGATAGGGCTTATGACGCGCAAGACGACGAACAAGTTCTCGCCTGAGGTGCGTACCCGTGCGGTGCGGCTGGTGCTGGATCACGAGCATGAGTATCCGTCCCGCTGGCAGGCGATCGTGTCGATTGCGTCGAAGATCGGCTGCTCGGCGCGCTCACTGAATGAGGGGCTGAAGAAGGCCAAGGTCGATGCCGGCAAGCGGGCCGGCGTGACGACGGATATGTCGGCGATGCCGAAGGCCCTTGAGCGCGAGAACCGCGAGCTGCGGCAGGCGAACGAGATCCTGCGCAAGGCGTCGGCGTATTTCGCCCTGGCGGAGCTCGCAAGATCGTAGACGACTGCGGTCGAAGACATGATCGCGTCCATCGATGATCACCGCGGTGTGTATGGGGTCGAGCCGATCTGCAAGGTGCTGCCGATCGCCCCATCGACTTATCATGCCCATGTCGCCCGGCGGCTTGATCCGTCGAAGTGCTCGGCACGAGCGCTACGGGACGAGGTTCTGCGCCCCGAGATCGAGCGCGTGTTCGCCGAGAACTTCGAGGTCTAGGGAGCGCGCAAGGTCTGGCGACAGATGATGCGCGAGGGGGTCGATGTGGCGCGCTGCACCGTCGAACGGCTGATGCAGAGCATGAGCTTGGCCAGTGTGATCCGCGGCAAGTCGGTCTCAACGACCATGTCGGGCAAGTCGGCACCGTGCCCGCTCGACCGTGTGAACCGGGTGTTCCATGCGCCGGCGCCGAACCGGCTGTGGCTCTCGGACTTCACCTATGTCAGCACCTGGGCCGGCTTCGTCTACGTTGCCTTTGTGATCGACGCCTATGCTCGCCGCATTGTCGGCTGGCGGGTGAGCCGGACCGCGCATGCCAGCTTCGTCCTGGATGCGCTGGAGCAGGCCCTTCACGAGCGACGGCCCGCCCATCGCGGCGGCCTGGTGCACCATAGCGACCGCGGTTCGCAATTCGTCAGCATTCGCTACACCGAGCGCCTCGCTGAGGCCGGTATCGAGCCCTCCGTCGGAAGCGTCGGCGACAGCTCTGACAACGCTCTCGCCACGACGATTAACGGCCTCTACAAGGCCGAGGTCATACATCGTCGGGGGCCTTGACGATCCCTCGAGGCCGTCGAGTTCGCCATGCTGACCTGGGTTGACGGGTTCAACCATCGCCGGCTGCTGGCGCCTATCGGTAACATCCCGCCGGCCGAAGCCGAGGAACGCTACTACGTCGTGCTCGGTGAGCAGAAAATGGCGGCGTGACTTAAACCAAATCGCCTCCGGTGAAGCCGGGGCGGGCTCGCGTTGAAGCGCGCTTCGAAAAGCTCAAGCGCGGCGAGGGCGTCGCTCCGCTGCAACAAGGCCGAGCGCGGCTTTGCCGCCGTCGGCGCTCTTTCAGCTTCAGCTGCACTCGGATCAAACCGGTTCAGCTCACTGCGGCTCAGGCTGGATCGCTTTCCGCCATCAGCCTCTCGAAGGCGTTGATGAGCGGCTCGCGGAAGTCCCGATCGATGGCCAGCGCCTCGATCCCTATCACCTCACGCAGCACCCCGACGCCTAGTAGCATGGCGAGGATCAGGGCGGCGCGTTGGCGGGACTGAGGAGAGGTCCGTTGCGAGAGCGGGCCGATGAAGTCCTCGTCGATGCTCTTGCGCAGAACTGCCGATGCTTCTTGGCTGGTCAGAGAGCGCACGAAAATGTCGAAGACGCCGACGTCATCCCGGGCCGTCGGCCGATGGGAGAACAGCTCGTCAGCCAGCTTGGCCGGCAGCGCTCGCACCGGGCCGGACAGCAGGCGTTCGATGGGAGGGGTCATGGCGCGGATCGCTTCCACGAGCAACTGCTCCTTCGACCCGAAGCTGCGGTGCACGTGGGCGACGTCAACGCCAACATCGGCCGCGATCGCCCGCAGCGATGCATCCTCATAGGAATAATGTGCGAACCGTCTGATCGCGGCCTCTAAAATCTGTTCGCGCTTGGCCGCAGCCTCCCGCGCGGTGGATCGAGCCATTCGGATGCCCCCAAAAACTCGTTTGCTTTCGTTCTGCGAACGTGACTATGATTTTAGTCAACACGTGTTGTCTTAAATCAAGGCCGCCGCCAAAACGAGCTATAGGCTGCGGAGATCGCTTGTGCCTAGAAAGGACGACTTTGATGACCACAGATACGGCCGCTCCGGTGGACGCGTTCCGTTCCCTTCTCGCCTCTTGGCCGGCGCCGAACCTGCTGAAATCGTGGACTCCGCCGGTGGCCGGCGATCCCATGGCGTCCTGCCGGCAAGCCCTCGGCTTTGCCGCTGGAGCGTTGGAAAATCAGGCCACGTACCTCCGGCAGCTGTCGCAGTGCACGGATCCGGCAGAGGCCATGAAGCTTCATTCGGACTTCATCCAGAAGGCCGCGCAGCTTTTTTGGCGTGATGGGGCCGAGGCGCTGAGCCGCGCCGGCTATCCCCAGGCTCCCGCAGCTGCAGGTCGCTGACGTCCCTTCTCTGTCGTTCATAGCGGGCCCGTCGGGTTGCGCTTTCCTGTGCTGGGCGGGAGGCATTGCGGCAGCGCTTCCGAAGAGCTGCGCGCGCGTCTTCTGCCCGCCGGACGGGCCTTCGCGCGGCCGGAGAAAGGATTAAGCCGATGATGGAAAAGCTGAAGCGCTGGTTGCCGCTTCTCCTGGTGCTCGTGGTGGCGGGCGGCGGCTACTCCGCGTGGCAGCGCTACACACATCCGGGCTTGCCCACAGGCCTCGCCAAGGGCAATGGCCGCATCGAAGCGACGGAGATCGATATCGCCGCCAAGACCGCAGGGCGGATTCGGGAAATCCTTGCCAATGAGGGGGATTTCGTGACGGCCGGGCAGGTGCTCGCGCGGATGGATACGGCGCAGCTCGAGGCGGAGCGCCGTGAGGCGGAAGCGCAATTGCGCCGGGCCACCATCAGCGTCGACACCGCGCGAAGCCTCGTCACCCAGCGTGAGGCGGAGCGTGAGGCCGCGGCGGCGGTGATCGAGCAGCGCGATGCGCAATATGACGCAGCGAAGCGGAAGTTCGCCCGCTCGTCCCAGCTCGTGACCACCAATGCGGTCTCGCAGCAGACCTATGACGACGACTTCGCCAATGAAAAGGCGGCCAAGGCCAATGTGAGCGCCGCCAAGGCTCAGCTCGCGGCCTCGGAAGCCGCCGTCAGCTCGGCGAAGGCGCAGGTGGTGGATGCCGAGGCGGCGGTGGATGCAGCCAAGGCGGCGATCGAACGGATCGTCGCGGACATCGACGACAGCGTGCTCGTCTCGCCGCGGGATGGTCGCGTGCAGTATCGCGTGGCGCAGATTGGTGAGGTGCTCTCCGCCGGCGGCCGCGTGCTCAACATCGTGGACCTGGGCGATGTCTACATGACCTTCTTCCTGCCCACCGCTGAGGCCGGGCAGGTGAAGATCGGCGCCGATGCGCGCATCGTCCTCGATGCCGTGCCGCAATGGCCGATTCCGGCCAAGGTGACCTACGTGGCCGATGTGGCGCAGTTCACGCCCAAGACGGTGGAGACCGAGGAGGAGCGCCAGAAGCTGACGTTCCGCATCAAGGCGCAGATCCCGCAGGAGCTTCTGCGCAAATATATCGAGCATGTGAAGACCGGCCTGCCGGGGGTCGCCTATGTGCAGCTCGATCCCTCGGTAGCCTGGCCGGAGACCTTGAATAGGAGCTTCAGCGAATGACCGGCTCCGCCCCTTCGGCGGAGCCGGTGGCGCGGCTCTCCGCCGTGACGCTCACCTACGGCCGGACGCACGCCCTCGACGCAGTCTCCCTCGATCTGCCGTCGGGCTGCATGGTCGGGCTGATTGGCCCCGATGGGGTGGGAAAGTCGAGCCTCCTGTCGCTCATCTCCGGCGCCCACGTCATCCAGCAGGGCCGGGTGGAGGTGCTCGCAGGCGACATGGCCGACGCGGCCCATCGGCGTCGTGTCTGTCCGCGCATCGCCTACATGCCGCAGGGCCTCGGCAAGAATCTCTACCCGACCCTGTCGGTGTTCGAGAACGTGGATTTCTTTGGCCGCCTGTTTGGGCAGGGGCGAGAGGAGCGCGAGGCGCGCATCGCCGAGTTGTTGGAGAAGACCGGACTTGCCCCGTTCGTCGACCGCCCGGCCGGCAAGCTGTCTGGTGGCATGAAACAGAAGCTCGGCCTGTGCTGTGCGCTGATCCATGATCCGGACCTGCTGATTCTCGACGAGCCGACCACCGGTGTCGATCCGCTGTCGCGTCGCCAGTTCTGGGAGCTGATCGACGGCATTCGCGCCGGTCGTGCCGGCATGAGCGTGTTGGTCGCCACCGCCTACATGGAGGAGGCTGCGCGCTTCGATGCCTTGGTGGCGATGGACGCCGGCCGGGTGTTGGCGACCGGATCTCCCGCTGAGCTCCTCGCCCGAACGGGAGCCTCCGATCTTGATGCCGCCTTCATCGCGTTGCTGCCGGAAGAGCAGCGCTCCGGTCATCACGAGGTGGTCTTCGCTCCCTACGTGCCATCGGGGGATGGCCCCGCCATTGAAGCGGAACACCTCACGATGCGGTTCGGGGATTTCACCGCGGTGGACGATGTGAGCTTCCGCATCGGACGCGGCGAAATTTTCGGCTTTCTGGGGTCCAACGGCTGCGGCAAATCCACCACCATGAAGATGCTCACTGGCCTTCTGCCGGCGAGCGCGGGCACCGCACGCCTGTTCGGCGAGGAGGTCAATCCCGACGACATGACGGTGCGCCAGCGCGTCGGCTACATGAGCCAAGCCTTCTCATTGTATAATGAACTGACAGTGCGCCAGAATCTCGATCTGCACGCGCGCCTGTTCGCCTTGCCGGAAGAGCGCATCGCCGCACGTGCCGCCGAAATGGTCGTGCGTTTTGATCTCGCAGAAGTGCTCGACGAACTGCCGGACGCGCTGCCACTGGGCATTCGTCAGCGCCTCTCGCTGGCTGTGGCGCTAATCCACGGGCCCGATATCCTGATCCTCGATGAGCCCACTTCCGGTGTCGATCCGATCGCCCGCGACGATTTCTGGCGCATCCTCGGCGAGCTCTCGCGCACCGACCGCGTGACCATCTTCGTTTCCACCCACTTCATGAACGAGGCGGCCCGCTGCGACCGCATATCGCTCATGCATGCGGGCCGGGTTCTGGTGAGCGAGACGCCCGCGGCCATTGTTCGCTCGCGAAATGTGGCCACCTTGGAGGACGCGTTCATCGGCTACCTCGAGGATGCCATCAATGAACGCGCTGAGGCGGCCGCCGGGGCGCCTGCGACGCGCGTGGAGGTGGACGGGGCTGCCTCGCCGCATCGTGGTGCGGCCCCGTCCACTGGCCTCGTTCTGGGCCTCAGGCGCATGCTCGCCTACAGCCGGCGCGAGGCGCTGGAACTGGCCCGCGATCCCATCCGGGCGACGCTTGTCGTGCTCGGGAGCCTGCTGCTCATGTTCGTGCTCGGCTACGGCATCAACATGGATGTGGAGAATCTCTCCTTCGCGGTGCTCGACCACGACGACACCACCATCAGCCGCGATTACGTCCTCCAGCTCGGCGGCTCGCGCTATTTCACACAGAAGCCGGCGATCCGCGACTATGACGAGATGGATCGCCGAATGACCGACGGCGAACTGAGCCTCGCCATCGAGATCCCGCCGGGATTCGGACGGGACCTCTCCCATGGTCGCACCGTCCAGGTCGCCGCATGGATCGATGGCGCCATGCCCATGCGGGCCGAGACGGTCAAGGGCTATGTGCAGGGCATGCACCAGAAGTGGCTGGAGCAGAAGGCGCGTGAGCTGTCCTCACCGGTCGCGGGCGTCAGCTTCCAGGTGGCGACGCGCTATCGCTACAATCCCGGCATCGAGAGCCTTGTCGCCATGGTGCCCGCGGTCATCCCGCTGCTGCTGCTCATGATCCCCGCCATGCTGGCGGTGCTGAGCGTGGTGCGCGAGAAGGAGCTTGGTTCGATCATCAATTTCTACGTTACGCCGGTGACGCGGCTCGAATTCCTGGTGGGTAAGCAGCTGCCTTATGTGGCGCTCGCGATGATGAACTTCCTGCTGCTCACCGGCTTCGGCGTCTTCATCTTCCAGGTCCCTTTCACCGGCAGCTTCCTGGTCTTCGCTTTGGGGGCGTTGCTCTATGTCACGGCGGCCACTGGCATGGGCCTTTTGATCTCCACCTTCACCAGCAGTCAGATGGCCGGCATCTTCGCCACCTCGATCCTGACGATGATTCCCGCGACCCAATATTCGGGCCTCATCAATCCGGTCTCCGCACAGGAAGGCATCGCCGCGCTCATCGGCGACATCTACCCGACCACCTATTTCATCGTGATCGCCCGCGGCGCCTTCTCGAAGGGGTTGAGCTTCTCGGAGCTCGCCCCCTCGCTTTTGCCCATTCTCTTCCTGATTCCGGTACTGACTACGCTCAGCGCCGTCTTTCTCCGTAAGCAGGCGAGGTAGACATGCGCGCGGCCAACATCCTGCTTCTTGGCGGCAAGGAGCTGCGCGGCATCGCCCGCGATCCATTGATGATCGTCCTCATCATCTATTCTTTCACCCTGTCGGTGTATACGCAGGCCACCGCCGTGCCCGATACCCTGCACAGGGCGGCCATCTCCATTGTCGACGAGGACCACTCGCAGATCTCGAACCGGATGGTCGGGGCTTTTCGCGAGCCTTATTTCAACCCACCTCAGCTGATCACGACCGGCGAGATGGACCAGCGGATGGACCGTGGCCTCGACACCTTCGCTCTCGACATCCCACCGGATTTCCAGCGTGATCTGCTCGCCGGCCGCTCGCCCACGCTTCAACTCAACATCGATGCGACCCGGATGTCGCAGGCCTTCGCCGGGGACGGCTACATCCAGAACATCCTGAATGCCGAGGTCGCCGAGTTCCTGAACCGCTACCGGTCGGCCTCATCGGGATTGCCGGCGGATCTCGTGCTGCGGGCCCGCTTCAACCCCAATCTCGACCGGAGCTGGTTCGGCGCCATCACCAGCGTCATCTCCTCCATCACGATGCTGTCGGTGATCCTGACAGGGGCGGCTCTGATCCGCGAACGAGAGCATGGCACCATCGACCATCTTCTCGTCATGCCGGTGACGCCACTCGAGATCATGCTGAGCAAGGTGGCCTCCATGGGCCTGATTGTGCTGGTGGCGGCAGGGCTCTCCATGGCGCTCGTGGTGCGCGACTGGCTTGCGGTTCCCATCGAAGGTTCCATTGCGCTGTTCCTTCTGGGAGCCGGCCTCCATCTGGTCGCTACCACCTCCATGGGGCTCTACCTTGCCACGGTGGCGAGCACCATGCCGCAGTTCGGTCTGTTGCTGATGCTGACCCTGCTGCCGCTCGAATCCCTGTCGGGCGCCACCACGCCCCGCGAAAGCATGCCGCAGATCGTGCAGGACATCATGCTGGTGGCGCCAAACACGCACTTCATCATGCTGGCCCAGTCGGTCCTGTTCCGTGGCGCAGGCTTCTCGGTGGTGTGGCCCCAGCTGCTGGTGCTTCTGGCCATCGGCGTCACCTTCTTTGCACTGGCGCTGTGGCGGTTCCGCGCATTCCTGCGCTAGGTCATGGCTTCGTCTGGAGTATTCCCGGTGATCTCCGAGCCTGTGCTGGCGACCGAGTTCCACGCCGCGCACCCGGGCGGGTGGGGGAGCACCCTGAAGAATGCGGTGGCGGGAAGGCCGTTGCAGCTCCGCGGCCGATTGCCCCCTTGACGCCGAAGCGGGGTCAGCCCTGGGCAGGCTCCGCGATATCGGCTGTGCCGCTGGGCGTCTTCATCCACATGTCCAGCATCGTGCGGATGAGCTGCAAACCATCCGGGGCAAGGCGGAAGCTCTCTTTGCCCAGAGCCCATTCCAGCACCAGGCCGCTGATGGTGACGCCCAAGGCGCTGGCTGCGGTCTGCGGCGTCCAGGGGGCGCGCAGCCCGACGTCGCGTTCAACCACCTGAAAAACCCGCTCCAGGGCCGATCTCATCTCTTCACGGAACGTGGTGCCGCCGTTGTCATCCTGGTCCGACAGGCCGAGATCGAGACGCATCAGCACCCGGATCAGCCCTTTCTGGCGTGGGTCGTCCTCCAGCGCCGAAAACATCTCCGATATGGCTTTGTCAAAGCGAGAGAGCAGGGCCGGGCCATTTTCATCCGCCACATGGTCGGCCAGATCGTGAAACGGGGCCTGGGCTTCTTCCTGCAGCGCCAGCAGCAGGCCCTGCTTGTTCTTGAAGTGCCAATGCACGGCGCCGCGTGTCACCCCCGCCGCCACCGCGATCTCCTCGAGACGCACGTTGTCGTAGCCCGCATCAAGGAAGAGAGCTTCGGCGGCTTTGAGAATCTGGCGCCCGGTTTCCGCCGCCTGCTCCTTGGTTCGCCTCATGACCGCGTCCCGTCTCCTTGCCCGGCGCGCCGCCCCCGGTTGGCGCGCCGGCGGCCTCGGTGACTGCCGTCGCGCCGCAGGCTCTGCAACCGATCGTGCGTGCGGCAGCAATACTGCCTCCGCCGGTCAAGCGCCACCGTAGCGCCGGGCCGGTCTCTCAGCGCCTGTTTACAAACAAACATAATGTATGTATATGCGGCACGGAGAAAGGTTCAAGCCATGCGCTCCTCGTTCCTCGCCGTCCTTCTCGGCAGTTGCCTGCTCTTCCCCGTCCCGGCTCTTGCGCAGATGCAGGGCGGCGGTCCTCCGGCCGTCGGGGTCGCGGAAGTGGCGCCGGAGGACGTGCGGCCCACCACCGAGTTCAACGGCCGCATCGAGGCCGTCCAGCGGCTGAACGCCGTGGCCCGTGTCACCGCCTTCCTGGAGGAGCGCCAGTTCACTGAAGGCACGGACGTCAAGAAGGGGGATCTCCTGTTCCGGCTGGAGCGGGCCCCGTTCGCCGCGGAGGTGGCCGCCAAGCAGGCCGCCGTGGCGCAGGCCCAGGCCCAGCTCGACAACGCGAACCTCACCTTCGAGCGTGCCGACAAGCTGCAGAAGTCGGGCAGCGGCTCCCAAAGTACCCTCGACAATGCGGTGGCCAGCCAGCGCACGGCGCAGGCTCAGCTGCAATCCGCCAAGGCCGCCCTGCAGGTGGCCCAGATCAATCTCGACTACACCGAGATCCGCACCCCTATCGACGGGCGCATCGGCCGCACGGCGGTGACGGTGGGCAACGTGGTGTCGCCCTCATCGGGCGCGCTGGTGAGCGTGGTGAGCCAGGACCCCATGTACGTCACCTTTCCGGTGCCCACCCGCAAGCTCATCGAGCTGCAACAGGAGCATGCCGCGGAAGGCGGCGCTGAAGGGGGATTGCGCGTCCGCCTGCGGCTGCCGGACGGTCGACTTTATGGCGAAGTGGGCCAGCTCGACTTCATCGACCCGAACGTCGCCGCCAACACCGATTCCATCACCGTGCGCGGCAAGATCGCCAACCCGCTCGACGCCAACGGGCAGCGCGAGCTCTACAATGACGAGTTCGTCCGCGTGGTTCTGGAGGCGGTGAAGGCTCAACAGGTACTGGCGGTGCCGCGCGCGGCCGTGATGACCGACCAGCAGGGCGACTTCGTCTATGTGGTGGGCGCCGACAAGATCGCGCAGGTGCGCCGCGTGAAGCTCGGCCAGTCCACCGCGGGCAAGGCCCGCGTCATCGAAGGCCTGTCGGGCGGCGAAACGATCGTCGTGGAAGGGGTGCAGCGGGTGCGGCCGAACACGCCCGTCGATCCGCAGCCCGCCATGGCGCAGACCGCCACAGCGGAGTGACGGCGATGATCTCCGATATCTTCATCGACCGCCCCCGCCTCGCCGTCGTCATCGCCATCGTCATCTCCATCGCCGGGGCGCTGGCCCTGATGCGCATTCCGGTGGCCCAGCTGCCGGATATCGTGCCGCCGCAGGTCTCGGTCTCGGCCACCTATCCGGGCGCCTCGG
Source organism: Xanthobacter sp. ZOL 2024 (assembly GCF_052932325.1). Classification (NCBI taxonomy): domain Bacteria; kingdom Pseudomonadati; phylum Pseudomonadota; class Alphaproteobacteria; order Hyphomicrobiales; family Xanthobacteraceae; genus Xanthobacter; species Xanthobacter sp. ZOL 2024. Next base: position 4,653,154 of record NZ_CM128808.1, on the reverse strand, counting down.
CGGAGGTGCTGGAGGCCACCGTCGCCCAGCCCATCGAATCCAAGGTGATCGGCGTCGACAAGGCGCTCTACATGAAGAGCACCTCGGGCAACGACGGCAGCTATACCCTCACCGTCTCCTTCGCCCTCGGCACCGACCCGGACATCAACACCGTCAACGTCAACAACCGGGTGCAGACCGCCCTGTCCCAATTGCCCGCCGACGTGCAGGCGCTGGGCGTGACGGTGCAGAAGAAGTCCTCTTCCATCCTCCAGTTCATCACCCTCAGCAGTCCGGATCAGCGTTACGATCCACTGTTCATGACCAATTATGCGGTCATCAACGTGCTCGACGAGCTCGCCCGCACGCCGGGCGTGGGCTCCGCCTCCCTGTTCGGGCAGATGAACTATTCCATGCGCATCTGGTTCGATGTGGAGCGGCTCGCCAGCCTCGGCATGGTGCCGTCCGACGTCATCGCCGCCATTTCCGCACAGAACGTGCAGGCCCCCGTGGGCCGCATCGGCGCGCGCCCGGTGCCGGACAACCAGCAGTTCCAGCTCAACGTGCAGACCCAGGGGCGCCTCACCACGCCGGAGGAATTCGGCAACATCGTGCTGCGCGCGAACCGCGACGGCTCGGTTCTGAAGGTGAAGGACGTGGCGCGCGTCGAGCTCGGCGCGCAGAATGAGGATTCGGTCAACCGCCTCAATGGCAAGCCCTCGGTCGCCATGGGCATCTATCTGGCCCCCGGCGCCAACGCGCTCACCACGTCTTCGGCGGTGACCGCCAAGCTCAAGACCCTTCAGTCCCGCATGCCCGAGGGCCTCAAGGCCCAGATCATGTATGACTCCACCGACTTCGTGTACGACACCATCGACGCGGTGATCCACACGCTGATCGAAGCCTTCCTGCTGGTGGCGGCCGTGGTGTTCCTGTTCCTGGGCAACTGGCGCGCCACCCTCATCCCGATCATCGCCGTGCCCGTCTCCATCATCGGCACCTTCGCGGTCCTGCTGGCCCTCGGCTATTCAGCCAACACGGTGTCGCTGCTCGCCTTGGTGCTCGCCATCGGCATCGTGGTGGATGATGCCATCGTGGTGGTGGAGAACGTCGAGCGCGTGATGGAGGAGGAGCCTGAGCTCTCCCCCGCCGCGGCGAGCAAGAAGGCCATGGCGCAGGTGACGGCGCCTATCATCGCCATCACTTTGGTGCTGCTCTCGGTGTTCGTGCCCATCGGCTTCATCCCCGGTATTTCCGGCGAATTGTTCCGCCAGTTCGCGGTGACCATCTCCGCGGCCATGCTGATCTCGGCGCTCAACGCGCTGACGCTTTCGCCGGCCCTGTGCGCCGTGTTCCTGCGCCACGGCGGGGAGAAGCGCGGGATCATGGGCTTCATCTCCCGCCGCATCGACAATCTGCGCGACGGCTATGCCTTCCTGGTGCGCAAGACCCTGCGGCTGTCCATCCTCTCGCTGGCCATCGTCGCCGTGTGCGCCTTCGGGGTGATGAGCCTCGCGAAGATCACGCCCTCCGGCTTCCTGCCCGAGGAGGACCAGGGCGCCTTCTTCATCAACGTGCAGCTGCCGGATGGCGCCTCGGTGGCGCGCACCAGCGACACCGTGCGCCAGGTGGAAAAGCTGGTGGGCGCGCTGCCCCAGGTGGAGAACGTGACCTCGGTCATCGGCTATTCGCTGCTGGACAGCTTCTCCGCCAGCAACAACGCCTTCATGATCGTCCAGTTGAAGCCGTTCGAGGAACGCAAGGCGGCTCTCGACAAGGTTCAAGTCATCATCGGCCAGGTGTTCGGCGGGGTGCAGCAGATCCGCTCGGCCATGATCCTGCCGTTCAACCTGCCGCCGGTCATCGGTCTGTCCACCTCCGGCGGCTTCGAGGCCATGGTGGAATCCCTGGAGGGGGCCGACCCGGCCACCATGGGCTCCATCTCCAACGCCATCGTGGGCGCCGCCAACCAGGATCCCGCGCTGAGCCGCGTGTTCACCACCTATGCGGCCAACGCGCCCTCGCTCTATCTCGACATCGACCGGGAGAAGGCCCAGGCGCTGGGGGTGGGCATCAACGATGTGTTCACCGCCCTGCAGGCGACACTGGGCGGCTCCTATGTGAACAATTTCAACCTGTTTGGCCGCACCTGGCAGGTCCAGGTGCAGGGTGATGTGGATAATCGGCGCGATATTCCCGCCTTGTGGGACATCTATGTGCGCGCCAAGGACGGCGCCATGGTGCCCCTTCAGTCCATCGCCGAGCTGCAGACCATCGTCGGGCCGGCGGTCATCACCCGCTACAACAACTACCGCGCGGTGACCATCAACGGGTCGCCGGCGCCGGGGGTGGCCTCGGGCACCGCCATGGCGGCGTTCCAGCAGGTCGCAGCCAAGGTGCTGCCGTCCGGCTATGCGCTGGAATGGACCGGCACCTCCTACCAGGAGCAGCAGGCTGGTGGGCAGACCGGCATCATCCTCGCGCTGGCGCTGCTGTTCGCCTACCTGTTCCTGGTGGCGCTCTACGAAAGCTGGGTGATCCCGGTGCCGGTGCTGCTGTCCGTGATCGTCGCCGTGCTCGGTGCGTTCGCCGGCATGGTCGCATTCGGCATCACCCTCGACCTCTATGGGCAGATCGGCCTCGTGGTGCTCATCGCCCTCGCCGCCAAGAACGGCATCCTGATCGTCGAGTTCGCCAAGGAACAGCGCGAGCACGGGGTGGAGCTGAAGGAGGCGGCGGCCAACGCGGCCAAGCTGCGGTTCCGGGCGGTGATGATGACCTCCATCGCCTTCATCCTCGGGCTCGTGCCGCTGGTGTGGGCCAACGGCGCCTCCATGATGGCCCGCCAGAACGTTTCGACGCCGGTGTTCATGGGCATGCTCGCGGCGAGTTCCGTCGGCATCCTCGTCATCCCCATGCTCTACGTCACCTTCCAAGGCATGCGCGAGCGCATCAAGGCCCTGTTCAGCCGCTCGGCGGCTTCCGGGAATGCCTCCTCGGCCCATCACGGCTGACGGAGCACGAGACGATGTCCGACCAACCGCCCCCGGCCGGACATCCACCGGAACGCGCGCCTCGACTGGCGCGCGTTCCGGGCCTTTCCAGGCGCCTGCGGGCCGGCCTTGCCGCTCGCAAGCGCCGCACGGCCGGCCGCTTCGCGGCGCCGACAGCCTGGCTGCCGCTGGCGTTGCTCGGCCTGATGCTGATCTGCCTCTCCGCCCTGGCCCCTGTCCTTTTCGAGGGTACACCCGGCGCCTTCGACACCGGCATTCTCGCCTTCTACTGCGGCGTGCTGGAGTGCATGATCATCATCCGGCTGGGGTGGCCCGAGTGTTATCTCGACTGGATGGCGTGCGGCCTGTTCTACATGGCATTTGGTGGCGTCCTGGCGGGCCACGTCCGCCTGGCCGCGCTCCCGCGCTTCGCGCTTTTCGCCACGCTGTTTCTCGCATGCGCATTCCTGCGAATCTGGATCACCCTGTCCTTGCCTCTGGCCAGCGACCGGGATCGGGGGGCCGGGCTCCTCGCCAGTGCTCTCACCGGCGTTTTTTGCGGGGCTTGGCTCATTGCCAGCCGGCTCGTCGGTGCGCCCGGTGCACCGGGCGTAATTCTGGCGGTGGATTTGATGATTTACGGCGTTGCCGTGACCGGCTTCGGGCTCTCGATGCGGAATAAGGAGCCCTGAAGCACCGTCTCCTCATTCACCATGCGCAGCCGCAGCTGCGGGATTTCAAACGGAGGCCTTCATGACCGAGACCACCGAGAAGGGATCGCAGGGTGCCGGGCGCCACCGGGTGGTCATCGTCGGTGGCGGCATTGCCGGCCAGCTGCTCGCCACCCGGCTTAGCGGCATTTTCCAACGGAGTGGCCGCGCCGAGGGTGTCCTTATCGATCGGTCCCCGACCCATGTCTGGACGCCGATGCTCCACAGCTTCGCCGCGGGCACGGTGCACCCCTATCAACAGAAAATCGCCTGATCTTTCTGCAGCAGGAGCTTGCGCGACCATGATCAACGAGTCTTCCTCCGCTCCGGAAAACGACATCGCCGCCTTCGGTTCCCTTGTTGGCGCGGCCCAGGCCTATCTGCTCGATGCGTGGCAGCGGACGGTCCTGTTCGCCGACGTCCGGCGCCAGCGGGGCGACCAATATCGTGCGCACCTCGCCGAAACGGTGCCCAATGTCCTGAACTTCGAAGCCGAGCTGATCGTCAACGGACGCCTGCTGTCACGCCCGGTCAATTACGGTCTCGCGCGCATCGTGCCGCCTCAGAACCGCCCCACAGATCCCACCAAGCGCCCCTTCGTGGTGGTCGACCCGCGGGCCGGCCATGGCCCGGGCATCGGCGGCTTCAAGGCCGACAGCGAGATCGGCGCCGCCATCGAGGCGGGCCACCCGTGCTATTTTATCGGCTTCACACCTGATCCCGAGCCCGGCCAGACGGTCGAGGATGTCATGCGCGCCGAGGCGGCCTTTCTGGAAAAGGTCATCACCCGCCACCCGCACAGCGGCAAGCCGGCGGTGATCGGCAACTGCCAGGCCGGCTGGCAGGTGCTCATGACCGCCGCCATGCGGCCGGAGCTGTTCGGGCCCATCATCGTCGCGGGCGCGCCTTTGTCCTACTGGGCGGGATGGAAGGGCAAGAACCCCATGCGTTACGCCGGAGGTCTGTTGGGCGGAACCTGGATGACGGCACTTTCGAGCGATCTCGGCGCCGGTCGCTTCGACGGCGCCACGCTGGTCCAGAATTTCGAGAACCTAGACCCAGCGAATACGCTCTGGAAGAAAAGCTACAACCTCTACGCCAATATCGACACCGAGGCCCCGCGCTACCTCGGATTCGAGAAATATTGGGGTGGCCATGTCTTCCTCAATGGCGGAGAGATCCAGTACATGGTGGATCATCTCTTCGTCGGAAACCACCTGTCATCGGCGGAAATCGTGACGGGGGACGGCATCCGTCTCGACCTGAGGAACATCCGCTCGCCCATCGTAGTGTTCTGCTCCAAGGGCGACAACATCACGCCGCCACCGCAGGCGCTCGGCTGGATCACGGACCTGTATGGAAGCGACGACGAGCTTCTGAGCCATAATCAGACCATCGTCTATGCGCTGCACGACAGCATCGGCCACCTCGGCATCTTCGTATCCGGCGCCGTCGGGCGGAAGGAGCACAAGGCATTCGCCACCAATATCGAGCTGATCAACGTCATTCCGGCGGGGATCTACCAGGCAGTGATCGCCGATACGGCACCAGACGAGTCTGATGCCGATGAGCGGGATGCGAAAGCGCCGGAATATGTGATGTCCATCGAGCACCGGACCCTTGATGACGTCCGCCGGATCGTTGAACCCAATGAGGAGAGCGACCGTCGGTTCGCGGTGGTCGCGCACATCTCGGAGATCAATCTCGGGTTCTATCGCAACTTCGCGCAGCCCCTGGTGCAGATGATGGTCACCACCCAGTCCGCCGATCTCATGCGGCGGTTGCACCCGCTGCGGATCTCTTACGAACATTGGTCAAGCCGCAGTCCGTTGGCTCCGCTGGTGGAACATGCCGCCCAGGAGGTTCGTGCCGCTCGTCGTCCGGTGGAGTCCTCCAGTCCTTTCCTGAAGGCCCAGGAGCAGATGTCTGACGCCATCATCTGGGCCCTCGATACGTGGCGCAATGTGCGCGACACCGGCTACGAACGCATGTTCGAATGGATGTACGGCTCCCCTTTGGTGTCGGCCCTCGCCGGGCTGTCCGCCCGCCCGGGCCAGAGCGTGCGTCCTGTGCCCGGCGTTTCGCCGGAGCACCGCGAGTATGTCGCCCAGGAGCTCGCGGCGCTTCGGCACGAAATGGAGGAGGGCGGGCTTCTGGAAGCCGGCATCCGCGCCCTGGCCTATGTCACCCGTGACGCTCCGCGCGTCGACGAGCGCCAGTTCAACCTCGCCATCGAGCTGGAGCAGGGCCTGCGTGATCTTCCGCCGGAGCACTTCCGCAACATCGTTCGGCGTCAATGCGCCCTGATGCAGCTGGATAGAGAGGCCGCGATCGCGGCGCTGCCAGCGTTGCTGGCCCGTGCCGAACCTGTCGCCATTCGTTCCGCGGCCAAGGTGCTGGAGCTGGCCGAGGGGCTGGGCAGTGGGCACTCGGACGCGGAGCGTGCGAGCCTGAAGCAGATGCTGGCCGTTTTCGCGGCGGCTGCCGAACGATAAGCTGTTCGACGCCGGTGTTGAGGCTGCATGGGCCGGGGCGTGACGCAACCATGTGGGAGCCGTGAATGGCAGGGCCTTGCGGGGTGCCGATGGCTGTGAGGGCGCGTTTGAGTGCTGTTTTGAATGTCTTGGCGTGCCTCCTCGCTGTGTTGCTGGTGGGCTGCGCCGCACGGCCGGGGCCGGAGGTGTTGCGGGCGACCGGAGCGCCGGCTGCCGATGGGCGGGTGGTCAACATCTATGTGGCAACCACCCGCGCGCGCGACGGCGCGAGGGGTGCTTCTTTCACCAGCGAACGTGCCATGAGAATGACCTATGCGCGTTTCACCATATCCATTCCGCCCCGGCACAAGGCCGGTGAGATCGAATGGTCCACCGGTACTCCCAATCCGGCGACAGATTTCGTCACGGTCGAGCAGGTCATGCTCGATGATGCCGGCTTCCTGCGGGAGGTGGGTGCCTCCCGCAACGGTCGCCCTCCGGAAATTGGCGTGTTCGTGCACGGTTACAACACCAGTTTCCAGGAAGCCCTGCTCCGCCTTGCCCAGATGGTGGCGGATGCTGGCTTCGAGGGGGCCCCGGTGCTGTTTGCCTGGCCCTCCGAGGGTAAAGAAGCCGGATACCTCGCTGACAAGGACGCGGCCACCTTCTCCCGCGATCAGCTCGCCGAGCTTCTGACCCAGCTGGTCCGCACGCCGCACAGCCGGAAGGTCGCCGTGGTGGGCCACAGCATGGGTGGGTGGCTGACGGTGGAGGCGCTGCGCCAGCTGCGGCTGCAAGGTCGCAACGCGGTCGTGAACACGCTGCAGGTGGCGCTTGCCGCCCCGGACATCGATGTGGATGTGTTCCGCGCTCAGCTGGCGATCATCGGGCCGCTCTCGCCCCCCATGGTCGTCATGGTGTCGCCGGATGACGTGGCCCTGTCGCTGTCGGAACACCTGTCAGCAGACAGACGCCGCATGGGGCGGCTCGACGTGCGTGATCCGCGGGTGGCCGAGGCAAGTGTAAAGGCTCAACTCCAGATCGTGGACATCTCGAGCGTCGGAACAGCAGATATCTTCCGGCACGATCGATTTGTGGCCCTGGCAGCCATGTATCCCGCCATCTCCTCGGCGCAGAAAAGCGGCGGCTTCGATCTGAAGGAGACCGGGGTGTTCGTGCTCGATGCTGTGGAAAGCAGTGTGTCGAGCCCCTTCGTGTATGCGCGGCGGGCGGTCTCCGGTCCTTAGCTGCACGGTTCCCGTCCGGATGGGAAGCGTTGCAGGTCAGAATGCCCGACAGGGTTTCTGGAACGGCGCGCTGCCGCCAATCGGCTATCGCATCGTCGCGGCCGAGCAACGCGGCTCCAAGACCAAGAAGAAGCTGGAGATCGACCCGTTGCACGCCGACACGGTACGGTTGATCTATCGGCTCGCTCTCCAGGGCGAAGGCGGCTCAGGTCCTATGGGCGTCAAGGCTATCGTGAATCACCTCAATCGCAACCGCATCTTCACCCGCGACGGTGGGCGTTGGGGCATCGGCCAGCTTCACCGCATTCTGACCCGGCGCACCTATGTCGGCGAGCATGAATTCAACAAGCGCTCCAAGTCCAAGGTGCTGAAGCCGGTCAGCGAAATCGTCGTCGTGCCGGTGCCGCGCCTGATCGATCAGGAGACATTCGATGCCGTGCAGGTGCATTTGCGGGTCCGCAACTCCAAGGTCACGCCGCCGCGTGTCGTCAGCGGGCCGACCCTGCTGACAGGCATCTGCTTCTGTGAGAAGTGCGGGGGGGGGGGGGGGGCCATGACACTCCGCACCGGCAAGGGCGGGCGCTATCGCTGCTATACGTGCTCGATCAAGGCCCGGCAGGGCGAGACCGGCTGCTCCGGCCGCTCGATCCCAATGCCCCAACTCGACGCCATCGTCTGCGACCATATTGAGAACCGGCTGCTCCAGCCCGAGCGGCTGGAGGAGATCCTGGCCTCGATCCTCGATCGACGCGAGGAGCGGGCGGATCGGCGCAGGGAGCATATCGCCGAGTTGAATCGGCGCGCGGCCGAGACCGAGCTTCGCCTGAAACGCCTCTACGAGGCCATCGAAGCGGGCGTGGCCGATCTGAACGATCCGGCCTTGAAGGAGCGCGTCGTCGCCCTCCGGGCGCTACGCGACCAAGCGCAAGTCGATTCCGAGCGAGCACAGGCCATGCTCGAAAGCTCCGGCAGCATGGCGGTGACGCCGGCCGTTTTACGAAAGTTCGCCACGACCGCGCAGCGTCGGCTCAGGCAGGAGGGTGGCGGCTACCGGCGGGATCATCTGCGCGCTTTTGCCCGGCGCGTTGAGGTCGGAGAAAGCCATGTTCGCATCATGGGATCGAAGGGCGAACTGCTGCGCGCCCTTACTTCAGTCTCTAGCGGGAAATCGGCGGGAAACGGCGTGCCCACTTTGGGACTGACATGGCGGAAGGGGTGGGATTCGAACCCACGGTGGGCTTGCACCCACGGCGGTTTTCAAGACCGCTGCCTTAAACCACTCGGCCACCCTTCCAGACAGGCGCATGACCATGCGCGCGGCGTTCCTATCAAGTGTCGTCGAAGACGTCGAGAGCGGCGTCGGCCGATCGCCGGTGCGCGGCCACCAGCGCGCACGGTGGCGCGGTTATGTGATCACGAACGGTTTACCATTCCGCTGCGCTCGCCGCATTTTCGCCGTCTTCACTCCCCTTTCTACGCCAGAGTGCGCGTCGTTCATCCATGTCGATCGGGGATGATGCCGGCACCGGGGTATGTCTTTGCTGGGGGTGTGATGCGAAAGCTCATGGCCCAGCAACGACTTCATGCACCACTGGGGGAAAGCCGCGGCATGGGCATCGAGCGCACGTCGAAGAATCAGGCCGCCGTTGGCCGCCACGTCGCAAATGTGGCGTCGGACGGGGCGATTGCGGTGCCCGCGCCGGTGTCATGGCGCACCTGGGTGGCTCTCGGCGGTGCGGTGGTCTTCGGTGTGGCGCTGGCGGGTTGCAGCTCCGTCGAGTCGGTGAGCAGCAAGATTGATCCCACCTACGGTGTGGAGGTCAGCCCGCGTGTGGTGGCGGATGGTGATCCCGTGCCCAAGGGCGGTGGCCATTACAAGGTGGGCAAGCCCTACAAGGTCGCTGGTCGCACCTACGTCCCGGAAGAAGATGCCGACTATGCGGCCGAGGGCATGGCCTCCTGGTACGGCAAGGATTTTCATGGTCGCAAGACGGCCAATGGCGAAGTGTTCGACATGACGTCGATCTCCGCCGCTCACAAGACGCTGCCGATGCCGTCTTATGTGCGTGTCACGAACCTCGCCAACAAGCGCTCCATCATCGTGCGCGTGAACAACCGCGGCCCCTATGTGGCGGGCCGGGTGGTGGACGTTTCCTACCGCACCGCCGAACTGCTGGGTTTTGCCCGTCACGGCGTCGCGCGGGTGCGGGTGGAATATGTGGGCCGCGCACCGCTGGGCGGGTCCGACGACCAGCAGCTGGCCATGACCCTGAGCACCGATGGTGTTCCCGCGCAGCTCAATGGCAGCTCGCCGGTGATGGTGGCCTCGGCCAAGCCGTTCGTGCCGCACGTGGCTGAGGCGCTGCCGGTGGGTTCTGGGGATGCCCCTATGCCGGTCAGCCGTCCGTATGATCTGGGCGGCGAGATGCAGGTGGCTGCCGCCGCGCCGGAGACGATGGCTGCGCCCGAGCCGCCCGTTGTCGCCAGCAAGCCGGCCGCTTCCAGCAAGCCCAATTCCGGCAAGTCTGTGGCGAAGCCGGCGCCCGCCGCGGCCACCCGCGTTGCGGCTGCGCCGAGCACGAAGCCGGCGTCCGCCAAGCCTGCGCCCGCTACCGGCGCGGCCAAGCCTGCGACGAAGCCGTCGGCGACTACCATTGCGGTGGCGCCGTCCAATGCCCGCTCGGTGAGCATGGCCGCCAATGGTTGGTCCACCGGTCCGGCCCCCGTCTCCGGGTTGAGCTACGCCGGCGTATCGGGAAGCGAAGGCTTCCGCTGAGCGCTCTGGCGCTGATCGGCCGGCGCAACCGGCGGCTCCACCTGGCTCGCTCCTGCCGCTGTTCCCTGACATCGCCCGCGTCTTGCGGCTCCTGTCGCGTGCGGTTGACGATGGGGTTGCGCCCGGCGCGCGTCGTGACAGAGGCGGGTCATCCGTGACAAAGTCGGCCGGTGGCGATCAAGACCGGCGTGCTCCCGTGAACAGACCTCATCTCATGCGTTTCCTCGCGGCCCTGTGCCTCGTTGGGCTCACCTTGGGTGGGGGCGCGGCGCGTGCGCAGGAGGCCTTCCAGGCCCGCGTGCCCGCCGCCATGCTGGTGGATTACGAGACCGGCACCATTCTTTACGAGAAAGATGCGGACAAGGCGTTCGACCCCTCCAGCCTGGTGAAGGTGATGACGGCGGCCGTGGTGTTCGGCCAGATCAAGGCCGGCAAGATCACGCCCGACACGGAATTCATGGTCAGCGTGAATGCCTGGCGCCGTGGCGGCGGGCCGTCCGGCGGCGCGGCCATGTTCGCGGAGGTGAACAAGCCGGTGCGGGTGGCCGATCTGCTGGCGGGCGCCATCGTCGTGTCCGGCAATGATGCGGCCATCGCCCTGGCGGAGGGGGTGGCCGGCACCGAGACGCAGTTCGCCGGGCTCATGAATGAGACAGCCAAAGCGATCGGCATGAGCAACAGCAGCTTCCGCAATCCCGCTGGATTCCCGGATCCTGCCCAGGTTTCCACCGCACGCGATCTGGCGACCCTCGCGCAATATGTCATCCGCACCTATCCGGCGCAGTATCCGGTGTTCGCCGAGCCCGCCATCGACTGGAACAAGATCAAGCAGCGCAACCGCAATACCCTGCTGTCGGCTGGGGTGGGGGCGGATGGCCTGCAGCAGGCGTGGCTGAAGGGCGGCGGCTTTCACCTGTTGGGCTCGGCGGTGCAGAACGGGCAGCGGCTGGTGGTGGTGGTGCTGGGCGCCAAGAGCGAGAAGGAGCGGCTCGACGAGGCGCGCCGGCTGCTGGACTGGGGCTTCCAATCGTTCCACCAGCGGCAGATCTTCGCCGAGGGGGCCGAGGTCGGCTGGGCCCAGGTGTTCGGCGGCGCCAGCGGCTCGGTGGGGCTGACGGCGCGAGGGCCGGTGCGGGTGCTCACCAGCCGCCGCGGCGGCGAGCGCATCACCGCGCGGGTGACCTATCGCGGCCCCTTGCGGGCGCCGGTGGCGAAGGGCATTCAGGTGGGCGAGATGGAGGTGAGCCGCGGCGACGTCAAGGTGCTCGAGGTGCCGCTTTACACCGCCGGCGATGTTCCGGTCGGCTCCCTGTGGCAGCGGGCGCTGGATGGTGGCATGACCTTCGTGGGAGATCAGACCCGCGCCCTCTTCAGCCAGGCGCTGGCCAAGCTGCAGCGCTGAGGCGGCGGCGTCCTCGGCGCGTGAACGGAGTTCCATGAGCAAGATGCGCGGCCGGTTCATCACCCTGGAGGGTGGCGAGGGCACCGGCAAATCCACCCAGGCCCGCCGGCTGGCGGCGCATCTGCGCGCCCGCGGTCACGAAGTGGTGGAAACCCGCGAGCCGGGAGGCTCTCCGGGGGCGGAGGCGGTGCGCCATGTGCTGTTGTCCGGGGCCGCGCAGCCCTTCGGCCCGGCGGCCGAGGCGCTGCTGTTCGCGGCGGCGCGGGCCGATCACATAGACACGCTGATCGCCCCGGCGCTGGCCGCCGGGCGCATGGTGATCTGCGATCGCTTCATCGATTCCACCCGGGTCTATCAAGGGGCGCTGGGGCGGGTCGATGCCCCGCTGCTCGAGGGACTGGAGGCGGTGAGCACGTCCGGACTGCGGCCGGACCTGACCCTGGTTCTGGATGTGCCGCCGGCAGTGGGCCTTGCCCGTGCCGCCGCGCGCGGGCAGGGGAGCGACCGCTTCGAGAAGGAGGGTCCCGCCTATCATGCGGCCGTGCGCGAGGCGTTCCTGGCGCTGGCGCAGGCGGAGCCCGAGCGGTGCGTGCTGGTGGATGCCACCGGCGCGGAGGACGAGGTGGCGGGGCGGATCATCGCGGCGTTGGAGACGCGGTTGTTTCCGCCAGGCGCGGACGGCGCCGGGAGGGGGGCATGAGCGCGCCGCTGGCGGCGGATGCCCTGCCGGAGGTGCCTCATCCGCGTGAACAGGACCGCCTGTTCGGACATGCCACCGTTGAAGCAGATCTGGCGGCCGATTGGCGTTCCGGCCGGCTGCCCCACGCCCTGCTGCTGGGCGGTCCCGAGGGCATCGGCAAGGCGACCCTGGCCTATCGCCTGGCGCGGGCGGTGCTGGCCGGGCCAGGCGCGGCCTCGCCTCATCATGATCTCGAGCTGCCCAGCACCCACCCGGTGTTCCGGCAAGTGGCCTCGCTCACCCATCCCGATTTGCTGGTGCTGCGCCGGGTGGCGGAGGCGGGGGAGGAGAAGATCCCCACCATCATCCCGGCGGAGATGGTGCGGCGGGTGCGCGCCTTCTTCGGCGCCACGGCAGCCGGCGGCGGCTGGCGGGTGTGCATCGTCGATGCGGTGGACGAGCTCAACGCTTTCGGCGCCAATGCCTTGTTGAAGACCCTGGAGGAGCCGCCCCCGCGGGCGCTGTTCCTGCTCATTTCCCATGCGCCGGGCCGGGTGCTGCCCACCATCCGCTCGCGCACCCGGCTGGTGCGCCTGCGTCCGCTCCACACCGAGGACGTGCTGGCCGCCCTGGATCACTTGCGCGCGCTGGGCACCGAGCTTGATCCCGCGCTGCTGCCGGCGGCGGCGGAAGCGAGCCAGGGCAGCGTGCGGCGTGCGGTGGTGCTGGCCCGGGGCGAGGGGATGGAGGTGCGGGCCGCCACCCTGCGCGCCCTCGATCAGCTGCCGGCGCCGAAGGCCGAGGAACTGCACGCTCTGGGTGCGCGGCTGCAGGGAGATCGCGGCGACGGGCTCGCCCTGTTCACCGAGGCGGTGAGCGACTACATCGCCCATCGGGCCACCGGCGGGGCGGAGGACCCCCATCGCCTTGTCCGCCTGGGCGAGGTGTGGGAGAAGGTGCGGCGCAACGCGGTGGAGGCGGACGTATTCAACCTCGATCGCAAGGCGCTGGTGTTCCGTATCTTTGCCGACCTCGCCGACGCCGTGCGCTAGACTGCAAGCGCCGGCCGGCCCGTTTCCGGCGAACCCGTTCGAGCTGCATATGTCCCAGAAGCCGCCCTTCTACATCACCACCGCCATTGCCTACCCCAATGGCGTGCCGCACATGGGCCATGCCTATGAGGCCATCGCCAGCGATTGCATCGCCCGTTTCATGCGGCTCGACGGCTATGACGTGCGCTTTCTGACCGGCACCGACGAGCACGGCATCAAGATGCTGCAGACGGCCCAGAAGGCCGGCCTCTCCCCGCGCGAGCTGGCGGAGCGCAATGTGGCGCGGTTCCAGGCCATGGCCGAGACGCTCGGCTTGTCCAACGACGATTTCATCCGCACCACCCAGGCGCGGCACTATGCCTCCTGCCAGGCCATCTGGGAGAAGATGGCCGCCAATGGCGACATCTACAAATCCACCTATTCCGGCTGGTATTCGGTCCGCGACGAGGCGTATTACGCCGAGAGCGAGACGGTGCTGAATGCCGATGGGGTGCGTCTCGGCCCCCAGGGCACGCCGGTGGAATGGGTGGAGGAGGAGAGCTATTTCTTCCGCCTTTCCGCCTATCAGGATCGCCTGCTCGCTTATTATGCGGAGAACCCCGGCTTCATCATGCCGGAGGCACGCCGCAACGAGGTGGTGAGCTTCGTGTCCGGCGGGCTGCAGGACCTCTCCATCTCCCGCACTACCTTCGACTGGGGCATTCCCGTGCCCGGCGACGACAAGCACATCATGTATGTGTGGGTCGATGCGTTGACCAACTACATCACCGCGCTCGGCTATCCCGATGTGGAGGGTGAGCTGTTCCAACGCTATTGGCCGGCCAACCTGCACGTCATCGGCAAGGACATCATCCGCTTCCATGCGGTTTATTGGCCCGCTTTCCTGTGGTCGGCGGGCCTGGAGGCGCCCAAGCGGGTGTTCGGCCACGGCTTCCTGTTCAATCGCGGGGAGAAGATGTCGAAATCGGTGGGCAATGTGATCGACCCGTTCGATCTCGTCGCCACCTATGGGCTCGATGCCATCCGCTATTTCTTCCTGCGGGAGGTCTCGTTCGGGCAGGATGGCTCCTACAGCCACGAAGCCATCGTGGCGCGCATCAATGCCGATCTCGCCAACGATCTGGGCAATCTCGCCCAGCGGTCATTGTCCATGATCGCCAAGAATTTGGATGGGGCGGTGCCGAAGCCTGGCCCGCTCACCGCGGAGGACGAGGCCATTCTGGCGGCCGCTGACGGCATTCTGGAGAAGGCGCGGGAGGCCATGGGCACCCAGGCGATCCATCTCTATCTCAATGCCGTGTGGGCGGTGGTGGCGGATGCCAACCGCTATTTCGCCGCCCAGGCGCCCTGGGCCCTGCGCAAGACCGATCCCGCCCGCATGGCCACTGTGCTTTGGGTCACCGCCGAATTGATCCGCGAGCTGGGCATCCTGGTGCAGCCGGTGATGCCGGAGAGCGCCGCCAAGCTCCTGGATCTGGTGGGCGCGCCTGCCGCCGAACGCGGCTTCGAACAGCTCGGTGCCGGGGCTCGGCTGCCGGCGGGGCGGGCGCTGCCCACCCCGGTGGGGGTATTCCCCCGTTATGTGGAGCCGGAAGCGACGGCCTGATGCGACGGGCTCATGAGGCGGCGGGCCGCCCCGTGAGCTGAGCGATGATGTGGCTGATGTGCCCGTCTGCGGCCATGTAGAACGGCACGGCCGCTTCCACATCGCGCGCCTGCAGCGCCTTGCCCATGTCCCGGGCGGCCGTGCGCATGGCCGTCAGGCCAGGGGTGATCGCGGCGCGCGCCGCATCTGAAATGCTCGGCAGCCGCTCCAGCGGCGGCGTGTCGTAGAGGCGTTCGGAGCGGGCACCGACCAGGCATTGGGCCAGGCCGCCGCGCCAGGCCGAGAGCTCCGCCGCCAGGATCTGCGCTGCCTGCGCCTTGTTTTCTCCCAGCTCGTTCAAAAGCACCATGGAGGTGGCCTGCGCCTGGGCCAGCAGGGCGCCGGCGGTCTGGCCATCGGTGTTGTTCTGGGTTGCGAGGCGGGCGACCTCCGCCAGGGAGGCGGAGATGGACGTGGTGGCGCTCTTCTGCTCGTGCAGAGCGTGGCTGATGCTGTCGATCCGCTGATCGGCGAGGGAGACGCGCTCGGCCACCATGTCCATGTTCCGCGATACGGATTTGAACGCCCGGCTGCCGCTGTTCACCCGCTCTCCACCGTGGTGGACGGCCCGGGAGACCCCGGCGATCACCACATCCAGCTCGGCCAGCTTGGCGGAAATGTGCTCGGTGGTGCGGGCGGTCTGTTCCGACAGGGCCTTCACCTCCGCTGCCACCACGCCGAATCCGAGGCCTGCTTCGCCGGCCCGCGCCGCCTCGATGGTGGCGTTGAGCGACAGCAGCTTGGTCTGCTTCGAGATGGCGTCGATGTCCCGCGCCATGTCGGCGATGGAGCGAATGGAGCCCGCCAGCAGTCCGGTCTGCGCCTGGATCTCGGAGAAGGAGGTGGTGATGTCCTCGATGGCGGCGGCCGCCGCCGAGGACTGCTGCAGCGTCTCGGAGACGATTCGCGCCGCCTGCGTGGATTGCTCATGGGTGGCGCTGGCGTCGGTGGCGATGCTCTCGATGGTGCGGGCCAGTTCCTCCACGGCGCCGGAAATGGCGACGCTTTCGCCGGACAGGCGCTGGGTGTTGCCACCGTTCCAGGCCAGCAGGCAGGCCAGATCCCCCAGCAGCCGTGCCGCTTCCGCCGCGCGAATGGTGAGGTCGAGGCCGGCGCAATCCGGCGGGGGAAGAGCGTGAGCCAGGCTCAAGGATTGATTGCCGGAAGCTGCCATGGGTCTGCCTGCGCCGGAGGGGGGGTGGCGCCGGCGGTCTCCCCGATGGTCAGGTGCGCCGACAGCGCCGTCTGGAAGCGCCACCTTTATGGATGTCACCCTCCCTCTCTAGGCGGGGGAGCTTGCGCCGGCGTTGCGATGGCGGCCCCGGCACAGCCCCTTTTTCATTGCAAGCCCGCGATGGATGTGCTCTGCCGTCGCGCGGATTTTCCCATCCCTGCCGGCATGACGGTCGTCTGGGGGTGCCGTGGCGGCGAAAATACCGTAACCTGCCGCCTCAATCGCTGGGCGCCGGACGATAAGTGCGCCACCACGCGAAGCGGAAACGGCAGGCAGAGGAGGCGTCGGGGGCTGTGCAGATGACGAGGCTGAAGGGGTTCAGTGGACTTGCGGTCGCGCTTTTGCTCGCCGCCTGCGCCAGCGATCGCAGCCCGCCTCCGGCGGCCAATTACGATCCCATCCCGCCCATGATGCCGGCGGACGCGCCGCCCATGCAGCCGGAGGGCCCGGCCGTGCCGCGCATCGAGGTGCGGCTCCCGGCAGCCGACGCAACCCTGGTGCGCGGGCGCCTCGCCACGGCGCGGCGGGCGCGCGGCTATACCATCACGGTGGATCAGCCGGCCCAGCTGGTGGCGGAAAAGGCGCTGCCGGCCGACGAGGCGCTGCGGCGCACCAATGGCGCCACGTCCAATGCCGCCTTCAGGCTCGACTACATCTTCAACACGTCGGGTGGTGCCGTGACGGTGTCGCTCGAAGCGTCCATCGTCGCCAATCCGGGTAGCGGGCGCGAGGTGGTGCGGGCCATCACCATGCCGGCCGGCGATGCGGATGCGCTGAAGCAGGAAATCTCCGACTCCATCTGAACGAGGGGGTGCGCCCCCTCACTCAGGCGCGGCGGGGAGAAGCCAGCCGCTCCACCACCAGTACGGTGATGAGCGCCGCCACGCTCTTGATGCCGGCGCCGGGCAGGAAGGGCAGAAAGCCCTTCTCCCAGGCCACCTGCGCCCCACGCAGTGCCCCGAGCCAGCCGGCACCCACCACCATCAGCACCAGGTGGCCCAGCACCAGGGTCATGAGCAGCGGCAGCCAGCGGCCCCGCGCCCAGTATTGCTGCAGGGCGCCGACCAGTAGCGCCACCAGAACGAAACCGATGAGGAAGCCCCCGGTGGCCCCGGTGAGCACCTGGAGGCCCGCGGCGTGCTTGGCGAACACCGGCATGCCAGCGAGGCCGAAGGCCACATAGAGCGCCACCGTCAGCCCGCCGAGCCGCCAGCCCAGCAGGGCGGCGAGGGTGATGAGCACATAGCTCTGCAGGGTGATGGGCACCGGCTGCATGGGAATGGCGAGCTGGGCGCTCCAGGCCATCAGCGCGATGCCGCCCACCACCATGGCGGCGGCCCAGGCGTGGGCATGTTCGGCAAGGCGCAGCAGCGCCGGGCGGAAGGGGGGCATGGCCGCTCCTCAGGGCTCGATTCGTCGGCGGCATCCTGCCATGGGGGTGGGGCGCTGTCGCCTCGGCTCGACGGCGCACGGGGATGCGCTTATACCTTCGGCCCATTGCCGCGCAGGCCGCGGCGTCCCTTTCGGTTGCTGTGTTCCACGATGCTCGTCGATAGCCATTGCCACCTCGATTTCCCCGAATTCGCGCCGGAGCTGCCCGATGTGGTGGCGCGGGCCAAGGCGGCGGGGGTGGGCCATCTGGTCACCATCTCCACCCGGGTGGCCCGCTTCGATGCCATCCGTGCCATCGCCGAGCGGTTCGATGAGGTGAGCTGCTCGGTGGGCACCCATCCCCATTACGCCGCCGAGGAGCCGGAGGTGACCACCGCCGATCTGGTGGCGCTGGCCGCCCATCCGAAGGTCGTCGCCATCGGCGAGGTGGGGCTCGACTATTTCTACGACACCGCGCCCCGCGAGGCGCAGGCCCATGGCTTTCGCACCCATATCGCCGCCGCGCGGGAGACCGGGCTGCCGCTGGTGATCCACGCCCGCGACGCCGATGAGGACACCGCCGCCATCCTGGAGGAGGAAAGCGCCAAGGGGGCCTTTCCCTTCCTGCTGCACTGCTTCACCGCCGGCCCCGAGCTGGCGCGGCGGGCGCTGGCGCTGGGGGGCTATATCTCCTTCTCCGGCGTGCTCACCTTCAAGAAGAGCGAGGCGCTGCGGGCCATTGCCGTCACCGTGCCGGAAGACCGGCTGCTGGTGGAGACGGATTCCCCCTATCTCGCCCCGGTGCCCCATCGCGGCCAGCGCAACGAGCCCTCTTACGTGCGCGAGACCGCCAAGGTGCTGGCGGCGGCCCGGGGCGTGAGCCCGGAGCAGATGGCTGAGGCCACCACGGCGAACTTCACGCGCCTGTTCTCCAAGGCGCGGATCTGAAGCCCGCATCTGACGCCCACCGGCTCGGGAGGAGCGCATCATGAACCACGATCGCTACGACGACAGCTATATCCGCGGCATTCTGGAAGAGGTGCGCACCATCGCCATCGTCGGCGCCAGCGCCAACCCCACGCGGCCCTCCTATCTGGTGATGAAGTATCTGGCGGAGCGGGGCTATCGGGTGTTCCCCATCAATCCCGGCCAGGCCGGCAAAGAGGTGGTGGGGCTCACCTTCCTGGGGAGCCTCGCCGATGTGCCCGAGCCCATCGACATGGTCGACGTGTTCCGCGCCCCCGAGCATCTGCCGGCGGTGTGGGCCGAGGTGGAGACGATTTTACCGCTGCCCAAGGTGCTGTGGATGCAGCTCGGCGTGCGTAACGACGAAGTGGCCGCGCAGGCCGAGGCCGCCGGCCTCAAGGTGGTGATGGATCGCTGCCCCAAGATCGAATATGGCCGCCTCTCCGGCGAGATCGGTTGGACCGGGGTCAATTCGCGCACCCTGTCCTCGCGCCGCCCGAAGCTGCTGGGACAGGGGGTGCAACGGCTCTCCATCGCCTCGCGCAAACCGCCCGGCGCGGTTTGAGTTAATAAAAATCATCGTTTAGATGTATTTTCAGAAAATCCACAAGCGCCTATAAGGCGGAAGCGGCCCGCAGGCCGATGTGATGGGAGAGGCCCGATGACTGAAGACACCACTGCGCCGGCCGTGCACGAGCCGGGTTTCGCCACCCTGGCGGTTCATGCCGGCGCGCAGCCCGACCCCACCACCGGTGCCCGGGCGACCCCCATCTACCAGACCACCTCGTTCGTGTTCGACGATGTGGACCATGCGGCCTCGCTGTTCGGCCTACAGGCCTTCGGCAATATCTATTCGCGCCTTGGCAATCCCACCAATGCGGTGCTGGAAGAGCGTGTGGCGGCCCTGGAAGGCGGCACCGCCGCGCTGGCGGTGGCCTCGGGCCATGCGGCGCAGCACCTGGTGTTCCACACTTTGCTGACCCCCGGCGACGAGTTCATCGCCTCCCGTAAGCTCTATGGCGGCTCCATCAACCAGTTCTCCCATGCCTTCAAGAGCTTCGGCTGGAACGTGAAGTGGGCGGACCCTGACGACATCTCCACCTTCGAAGCTGCGCTTACCGATAAGACCAAGGCGATCTTCGTGGAGAGCATCGCCAATCCGGGCGGCGTGGTGGTGGACATCGCGGCCATCTCCGCCATCGCCAAGAAGGCGGGCGTTCCGCTGATCGTCGACAACACGCTGGCCACGCCCTATCTCTGGCAGCCCATCAAGGACGGCGCCGACATCGTCGTGCATTCCGCCACCAAGTTCCTGGGTGGGCACGGCAATTCACTGGGCGGCATCATCGTCGATGCGGGCACCTTCAACTGGTCGGCGACGGATCGCTACCCCTTCCTGTCGGCGCCGCGGCCCGAATATCAGGGCATGGTGCTGCACGAGACCTTCGGCAATTTCGCGTTCGCCATCGCCGTGCGGGCCCTCGGCCTGCGCGATCTCGGCCCGGCGCTCTCGCCCTTCAACGCCTTCATGCTGCTGACCGGCATCGAGACCCTGCCGCTGCGCATGCAGCGCCACAGCGAGAACGCTCTGGCCGTGGCCCGCTATCTCGCCGCCCACCCCAAGGTGGAATGGGTGAGCTATCCGGGCCTGGAGAACGACCGCTACCACGCGCTGGCGCAGAAATACCTGCCCAAGGGCGCCGGTGCGGTGTTCACCTTCGGCCTTAAGGGCGGCTATGAGGCCGGCGTGAGCCTCGTGTCCAACGTGGAATTGTTCTCCCACCTCGCCAATATCGGCGACACCCGCTCGCTGATCATCCATCCCGCCTCCACCACCCACCGCCAGCTCACCGACGAGGCGAAGGTGATCGCCGGCGCCGGGCCGCAGGTGGTGCGCCTGTCCATCGGCATCGAGGACGTGGCCGACATCATCGGCGATCTCGATCAGGCCCTCGCCAAGGTCTGAGCCTGCGCTCGCTGTCGTCGCAATGCCCCGCCCGGCCCGCGCCCGGCGGGGCATTTGCATGGGTGGTGCCGTTCGGGCAGGCCGTGGGATTTGAGGGGCGCGGAAGGCTTGCACCGTGTGCTCGGTCGCGCCAACACTGGCGGGACTGCCGAGCTTTGGAGCCGTCATGCCATCCGTCCTCTTTCATCCTGTCGTGCTGGTGTTTCTGGGGGCCGGCTGTGGCGGCGTTCTCCGGCATCTGGTGAACATCACCCTGCCGCGCCTGCTGGGCACCGGCTTTCCGTTCGCCACCTTCGCCATCAACGTCACCGGCAGTTTCGCCATGGGGCTGCTCACCGGCTATCTGGCGTTCAAGGATGGCGCCGCGTGGAGCCAGGGGGCGCGGCTGTTCCTCACCACCGGGCTGCTGGGCGGCTACACCACCTTTTCCACTTTCTCGCTGGATTTCCTGTTTCTCATGGAACGCGGCGAAATGGGCCTCGCGCTGCTCTATGCCGCCGGCTCGGTGGCGCTGGCCTGCATCGCCGTGTTCGCCGGCATCTCGCTGATGCGGGTGCTCAGCTGACAGGATGGCGCTGGCGCGAGGCGTGACGTCGGGCCCATCCTGGTCTATGGGCAAGCGATGGATATGAACGCGGCGCGAGGACGGGCCCAGATGGCAGTGGAGCTGAAGACAGTGGCAGCGGACGAGGCGGACATGCGCCTCGACCGGTGGTTCAAGCTGCACTACCCGGACCTGTCCTTCGGTCATCTGCAGAAGCTGGTGCGCACCGGGCAGGTGCGGGTGGATGGCGGCCGCATCAAGACCTCGACCCGCCTCGAAGCCGGCCAGAGCGTGCGCGTGCCGCCGCTGGGTGGTGGAGAGGAGGAAGCACCGGCGTCCGCCGCTGGTGGCGCCTCTCACGGGGGAACCTCACATGACGGCGCGGCTCATGCGGCCGCCGGCAAGGCGGGCGTGGGCAAAGGCCCGGGCAAGACGGGCGGTAAACCGGGCGATGACCTCAGCTTTCTGAAATCCCTGATCCTTTATGAGGACAAGGATGTGATGGTGCTGAACAAGCCGTTCGGCCTCGCGGTGCAGGGCGGCTCGGGCACCTATCGTCACGTGGATGGCCTGCTGGAGGCCATGCGCGACAAGGATGGCCAGAAGCCGCGCCTCGTCCACCGCATCGACAAGGATACCTGTGGCTGCCTGCTGGTGGCGAAGACGCGGCTCGCCGCCTCGGTTCTTGCCAAGAGCTTCCGCTCGCGCGAGGCGCGCAAGGTCTATTGGGCGCTGGTGCCCGGCGTGCCCAAGCCCCGCCAGGGCCGCATCTCCACCTATCTCGCCCGCGACGAGGAAGAGGAGAAGATGCGCGTGGCCCGCCATGGCGAGGACGAGGCGAGCCACGCGGTGACCTATTATGCGGTGGTGGACCAGGCGGCGCAGAAGATGAGCTGGCTGTCCCTGAAGCCGGTCACCGGACGCACCCACCAGCTGCGCGCGCACCTCGCCCACATCGGCCATCCCATCGTCGGCGACCCCAAATATTTCAATATCGAGAATTGGGAACTGCCGGGCGGGCTGCAGAACAAGCTGCATCTTCTGGCTCGGCGCATCGTCATCCCCCATCCGCGCGGGCAGGGGGTGATCGATGTTTCGGCGCCGCTGCCGCCGCACATGGCTCAGTCGTTCGCGGTGCTGGGCTTCGATGCCAGCCAGTACGATCCCATTCTCGAAGCGCCGGAAGGCTAGGGGCGTGTGGCGCCGAGCCCTGTGCCTGCTGACGCTGCTGCTGGGGTTGGCACCGGCGGCGGCCCTGGCGCAGGGGCTCGATGTTCTGGCGCTGTATGGCGAGCTGCAGGTGGCGCAGCCGAACGGCTTTCCGCACTATGAGATCACCGCCGGGCGTGGTGGGGCGCGGGTCTCGGGCGACAGCGTTGACGGTCCGCGAACGCGGGTGGATGTGCTGCTCGACCAGCCCCATGCGTTCCTGCGCCTCGTCGATCGCGGTGAAGGGGACGGGGCGCGCACCCTGGTGACCGAGGTGGTGGCCTGGATCGATCCCGAAGGCGCGCCGCTGGTGGGCCTCAGCGAGTGGGGCAGCAGGGGCGGCGTGCCGTTCGGCGGGCGCCTTCGCTTTTATTCCCGTTTGTCCGGCCGCTGGAACTTGGTGACCGCCCAGGTGTGGCCGAGCCTCGACACCCCACTTTGCGGCACCCCGCCGGAAGACGTGACCGAGGAGGCGGCCGGGTGGGACGGGCTGGGCGCGCTGGTGGCGCTGCTGCCGCGCACAGGCACCGATGTCGCTGCCTGGTGCGTGGGCTCAAGCCCACGGGCCGGCACCGGCGCCATGGTCATGTGGGAGCGCGCCCGGGGGGTCTTTCAACGCGGCGCCGCTCTGGCCGGTCCGCCATCTTGGCCATTGGCCCCGTCCGGCCGCTGAGAGGCTGAGGTGCCCGCAAGCGAAAGCGCGGCAGAATCGT
The DNA here is from genome assembly GCF_052932325.1 of Xanthobacter sp. ZOL 2024. Classification (NCBI taxonomy): domain Bacteria; kingdom Pseudomonadati; phylum Pseudomonadota; class Alphaproteobacteria; order Hyphomicrobiales; family Xanthobacteraceae; genus Xanthobacter; species Xanthobacter sp. ZOL 2024. The sequence continues at coordinate 4,630,194 of NZ_CM128808.1, read as the reverse complement.
CCGCTGGCGCTGGAGGGCTGTTACAACCCATGGTCTACGAGCAATGGGTTGCTGCATCTTCGCGGTCATGCGCGATGGCTGGGGCTTCAGACTTTAGTCGAATCCGCTTGCGCCGCAGTCCATGGAACACGCCGAGCCATGCGGATTCGGGGGCCCTTGCTCTTGCGGCCTGTTGTGGTTTGCCTATGGTGCCGGCTCAAAGGGCCGTCACCAGGGTCAGATGTGCGGTCCGGCAAAAACGTGTTCGCCCGAGGGACGCATACCCATGACACCCCTGCTCGCGCTCGCCCGTGGCATTGACGCCGTCAATGCGCGGATCGGCAAGGCCGCCGCCTGGCTGATCGTGGTCGCCATCCTGGTTTCCGCGATCAATGCCATCGTGCGCAAGTTGTTCGATGTCAGCTCCAATTCATGGCTGGAACTGCAATGGGTGCTGTTCTCGGCGGTATTCCTGCTGTGCGCGTCCTGGACCCTGCTCGACAATGAGCACATCCGCATCGACATTGTGAACGCCCATCTCAGCAAGCGGATGCGAGATGGTATCGATGTGTTCGGGCATCTGTTCTTTTTGCTGCCCTTCTCCATCCTGCTGCTTTGGACGTCCATTCCCTTCTTCCTCAGTTCCTATGCCATCGACGAGCAGTCGCTGAATGCGGGCGGGCTCCCGCAGTGGCCGGCCAAGATGCTGGTGCCGCTGGGCTTCTTCTTTCTGACGTTGCAGGGCATCTCGGAACTCATCAAGCGCGTCGCCGTGATGATGGGGCGCATGGACGATCCCCACGAGGGGCCGGGCGGCACCCATGCGGCGCTCGCGGCCGAGGCTGAGCGGCTTCTGGACGATCACGAGGGGGACGCCGCCGGCTCCTCCCAGGCGCAGCGCTGAGGGGGCGGGGATGCTCGATCTTGTGATCTCGATGCTGCGTCGCCCGCGTCTCGCCCATCTGGCCGCGGTGGTGCTGGGCGCGCTCGCTTTGGTGGCCTTCCTGCCCGATGTGGCGATGGCGGCCGAGCCCGGTTTTCGCGGCTGGTTCATCCACAATATGGCGCCCATCATGTTCGCGGCGCTGGTGGTGTTCCTGCTGCTCGGCTACCCGGTGGCCTTCTCCCTTGCCGCCAATGGCCTGATCTTCGGCGTCATCGGCATCTACCTCGGCCTGTTCCGGCCGGACTTCCTGCAGGCGCTGCCCGAGCGCGTCTATGGCACCATGAACAATGAGGTGCTGCTGGCGGTCCCCTTCTTCACCTTCATGGGCCTCATTCTTGAGCGCTCCGGCATGGCCGAGGATCTGCTGGACACCATCGGCCAGGTGTTCGGCTCCATTCGTGGTGGCCTGGCCTATGCGGTGATCTTCGTGGGCGCGCTGCTTGCGGCCACCACCGGCGTGGTGGCCGCCTCGGTGATCTCCATGGGCCTCATCTCCTTGCCCATCATGCTGCGCTACGGCTATGACCGGCGGGTGGCTTCCGGTGTCATCGCCGCCTCGGGCACCCTGGCGCAGATCATTCCGCCCTCGCTGGTGCTGATCGTGATGGCGGACCAGCTGAACCGGTCCGTGGGCGACATGTATGAGGGCGCCTTCATCCCGGGCCTGCTGCTCTCCAGCTTCTACGCGCTTTATATTTTCCTTGTTTCCACCTTCTTCCCGAAGGCGGCGCCCGGCCTGCCGCTGGAGGCGCAGACCCTGCGGCCGCCGGACGAGAAGCACGGCTTCGCCCGGGTGCTGGGGGCGCTGACCGCCGCCGGATTCGCGGTGCTGCTCGCCACCGGCTCGCTGCCGCATCTCACTGCCGATCTCCTACCGGGCTTCGCCAACACCGCCGCGTGGGGCGTGGTGTCGTTCGCGGTGCTCTATTTCATCATGTCCGGCACCGCGCGGCTGCTCACCCCCTCGCTCTATATCGCGCTCGCCATCGCCATCACCGCCGCCATCTGGCTGATGAACCGGTCCGAGGTGAAGTTCGGGTCGGATTACGTGGTGCTCGCCATGTCGGCCACAGTGGCCCTGGCGTTCGTCATCGCCGTCATCAACCGGGTGTTCCGCCTGGGCCTGCTCTCCAAGCTGGCGGAGCAGGTGGTGTTCGTGATGGTGCCGCCGCTGGCGCTGATCTTCCTGGTGCTGGGCACCATCTTCATCGGTGTCGCCACGCCGACGGAAGGCGGCGCCATGGGCTCGGTGGGGGCGCTTGCGCTGGCCATCGGCCGCGGACGGCTCAAGGTTGATCTGCTGCGGCAAGCCACCTATTCCACCGCCAAGCTGTCCGCCTTCGTGCTGTTCATCCTGCTGGGCGCACGCGTGTTCTCGCTCACCTTCTATGGCGTGGACGGGCACAAATGGGTGGAAGAGCTGCTGGTGTCGCTGCCCGGCGGCGAGGCGGGCTTCCTCATCGCCGTGAACATTCTGGTGTTCGTGCTGGCGTTCTTCCTCGATTATTTCGAGCTCGCCTTCATCATCATCCCGCTCCTGGGGCCGGCCGCCGACAAGCTCGGCATCGACCTCATCTGGTTCGGCGTGATGCTGGCGGTGAACATGCAGACCTCGTTCATGCACCCGCCCTTCGGCTTCGCCTTGTTCTTCCTGCGCTCGGTGGCGCCCAAGCTGCCCTATGTGGACCGGGTGACAGGCAAGACCATGCAACCGATCACCACAGGCCAGATCTATTGGGGCGCGGTGCCGTTCGTGTGCATCCAGCTGGTGATGGTGGCGCTCATCATCCTGTTCCCGCAGATGGTGACCCACTACAAGTCGGGCGCGGTGCAGCTGGATCAGAATCAGGTGCAGCAGCAATTCGATAGCCTCACCCCGAGCTTCGATGCGCCGCCCCCGCCGATGCTGGATTTTGGCAATCCGAAGTAGGTCTGCCACATTAACCTGCTATGGGGCCGGCTTCCGGTAGAGGGAGCAAGGGGTGGCGCGCGACGGGCGCCGCCCTTCCCCTGTCCTCGGGCCCCGTGAAGGGCCATATGAGGGGGCGAGGCAAAGGCGGAGACGCATGAACACCAAGCACGAATTCTGTCCGGGGTGCGGTGCGCAGGTCTATCCGGAAGAGACGCAGTGCCCCTTCTGTGGACGCTCCCTGCGCAATCGGGCGCTGATACCGGTGGTGATCGGCTTGGCGGGGACGGCGGTGGCGCTGGTGTCCGGCGCGCTGGTGTGGTGGGTGTTGTCTTCGCCGGCCCCGGTGCGTTCCGCCGGGCCTGCGCCGGCCAACTCTGCGTCGCCCGCGCCGACGCCCACCATCTCTGCGTCGCCTGCGGCACCATCCACGCCGGCGTCGCCCGCGGTGGCGGAGGCCCCGGCGCCGGTGGCACCCGCCGCGCCCCCCGTGGCTCCACCGCCCAGCAGCGAGACTTCCGCTTTCGCGCCGCCGCCCGCGCCTGAACGGCCGGCGTTGGCGCGGCCTGAACCTGCGGCAGCGCCGGCGATGCCTTCGGTGGCGGCCGTGCCGCCGTCTCTGGCCGCACCCCTGACCCGCTCCACGGACACGCCGGCGGACGCGGAATCGCGCCGCGCCTTCGCCAAGAGCAAGCAGGAGAGCTTCGCTCAGAACGGGCTCGACCTGAAGGTGACCACCTCCGGGCCAGAGGACACCACACTGACCATCACGTTCAATTTCTCCGCCAAGACGGCGGCCGAGCTGATCATCGCCGGCCCGTTCCCGAAACAGTGCGAGCAGCGGGGCTTCAAGGACATCTTGTTCGAGGATCCCACCGGCACCACCTGGGTCTATGACATCGCCACCCAGAAGATGACCTTGAAATGAGCACGCCGTCCCAGCCTTCCCCCGCTCCCACGTCCGATGGCGCCTTGACCCTGATCCTGTTCGACTGCGACGGGACGCTGGTCGACAGCCAGCACATGATCGTGCAGGCCATGCACGACGCCCATGCGGCGCTGGGCCTGGCGGTGCCGGAGCGGGCCGAGCTTCTCTCCATCGTCGGCCTGTCGCTGCCCGAGGCCTTCACCGTGCTGGCGCGGGGCGATGCGCATTATCCCGTCATGGAGATGGCGGAGGCCTATCGCAGCGCCTTCATGCGGCTGCGCGACATCCGGCCGCCGGAGCCCATGTTCCCTGGCGCCCGGGAGGTGCTGGAGGGCCTGCGCGCCCGTGACGACGTGCTGCTCGGCATGGTCACCGGCAAGGCGCGGCGCGGGGTGGACCGGGTGCTCAAGGCGCAGGACATGGTGGGCTGGTTCGCCACCATCCAGACCGCAGATGATGCGCCCTCCAAGCCCCATCCCGCCATGGTGCAGCAGGCGATGATGGAAACCGGCATCGGCCCCGCCCGCACGGTGGTGGTGGGCGATACCTCGTTCGACATGGCCATGGCCCGGGCGGCCGGGGCCTCGGCCCTGGGCGTCGAGTGGGGCTATCACGAGACCGAGGCGCTGTGGCACGCCGGCGCGCAGCAGGTGGTGGACCACTTCGGCGCGGTGCCGGCGGCGCTTTCGCAGCTGCTGGCCGCCGCCACCCTGCCGCAGGAACGGAGGGCGTGATGCGCGACATTCTCGGCGATCTGGACAGCGGCGCAGACAACCCCATGGCGCGCGCCCAGGCGGCGCAGCGCCCGACCCGCCCGAAGCGCTTCTATAAGCAGGCGGGCGTGGGGCCAGTGGACGGTGGCTTCGCCGTGCTGCTGGACGGCCGCCCGGTGCGCACGCCGGCGCGGGCGGTGCTGGCGGTGCCGACCCAGGCCCTCGCCGAAGCGCTGGCGGCGGAATGGGCCGCGCAGGGCGAGGAGATCGACCCCTTCGCCATGCCGCTGACCCGCCTGGTGAACGTCGCCCTCGACCGGGTTGCCCCCGAGGCTGCGGCGGTGCGGGAGGAGGTGGCGAATTATGCCGGCACGGATCTTCTGTTCTACCGCGCCGAAGGGCCGGATGCGCTGCTGGCGCGCCAGGCGGCCCTGTGGGACCCCATCCTCGATTGGCTCAACGAGACCTACGGCGCCCGCTTCTTCCTCAGCGAAGGCGTCCGCCATGTGGCCCAGCCTGAGGACGCTTTGGCGCGGGTGACGGCGCGGCTGCCGCAGGGGCCGCTGGCGCTGGCGGCGCTGCATGTCATCACCACCCTGACCGGTTCGGCCCTGCTGGCGCTGGCGCTGGCCGAGGGGCGGCTCGATGCCGACGCGGTGTGGGCCGCCGCCCATGTGGATGAGGATTGGAACCGCGACCAGTGGGGTGAGGATGAGCTCGCCGCCGCCCGCCGTGCGGCCCGGCGCCTCGAATTCGACGCCGCGGCGGCGCTGCTGGCCCAGGCGCCCGACGCCTGATGGCTCACGGTGCGTCGTCCTTCACCGATTCCATGACCACATAAGTGGACGTGCTGGCCACGCAGGGCAAAGCGGAGATCTTCTCGCCCAGCACCTGCCGGTAGCGGCGAATGTCGCGCGTGCGCACTTTCAACAGATAATCGAACGGCCCCGCGATCATGTGGCATTCCTCCACCTCGCGGAGGCGCCGCACCGCCGCGTTGAAGGCGGAGAGGGAGGCTTCCGTGGTGTCGGAGAGCTTCACCTCGGTGAAGGCGATGTGGTCGAGCCCCAGCTTCACCGGATCGAGCTGCGCCCGGAACCCGCGGATATAGCCTTCGTCCACCAGCCGTTTGAGGCGCGCCTGGCATGGCGTGCGCGACAGGCCCACCCGCGCCGACAGATCGGTGATGGACATGCGCCCATCGGCGCTGAGCGCTTCCAGAATGCGCTGATCGAAAGCATCAAGTTGACTAAGTTCTGGCTCTGTCATGGGTGATATGACTGCATATGGCGATCATTTCATAAAATTCTGATGCCATTCTCCCATATGAAAAGTCGGAATGCAAAAGCGGGTCTTGCTACCCTTTAGGGGACTGACGCCCCCGCCTTCGCCCAGCCTGCGGGCGGCGCAGTCGCAAGGATCGCGCCCCATGACTCGCCCACTCACTCGCCCGATGATTTCCGCTGTTGCCCCCGCTGCCTCCGAGGCCCCGATGTTCGCCGATTTCGCGCCGCCGGCGGGTCCGCGCTCGGCGCTGCGCCGGGCGGTGACGGCGGCCTATCGCCGTCCCGAAGCTGAATGCCTGGCACCGCTGCTGGAGGAAGCCACCCTGCCGGCGGACATGCGCGCCCCCATCGCCGGCACCGCCCGCCGGCTGATCGAGGCGCTGCGCGGTAAGCCGCGGGGTTCGCTGGTGGAAGAGCTGGTGCAGGAATTCGCCCTCTCCTCCAAGGAGGGCATCGCCCTGATGTGCCTGGCCGAGGCGCTGCTGCGCATTCCCGATACGGCGACGCGCGATGCGCTCATCCGCGACAAGATCGGCCATGGGGATTGGCTCGCCCATCTGCGCGGCGGCCATTCCCTGTTCGTGAACGCCGCCACCTGGGGCCTCGTTCTCACCGGCAAGCTGGTGGGCACGGTGGATGAGCAGGGCCTCACCGCCGCCCTGACGCGGCTGGTGGGCCGGCTCGGCGAGCCGGTCATCCGCCGCGCGGTGAATGTGGCGGTGGGCATGATGGGCGAGCAGTTCGTCATGGGCGAGACCATGGACGAAGCCCTGAAGCGCGCCCGCGAACGGGAGGCCAAGGGCTTCCGCTATTCCTACGACATGCTGGGCGAGGCGGCGGTGACGGCCGCCGATGCGGATCGCTATTTCGCCGATTATGAAGGTGCCATCCACGCCATCGGCAAGGCCTCCGCCGGGCGGGGGGTCTATAGCGGGCCGGGCATCTCCATCAAGCTCTCGGCGTTGCATCCGCGCTATGCCCGCGCCCAGGCGGGCCGAGTGATGGCCGAGTTGCTGCCGCGGGTGAAGGCCCTGATGCTGCTCGCCAAGGGCTACGATATCGGCGTCAATATCGATGCCGAGGAGGCCGACCGGCTGGAGCTCTCCCTCGACATGATGGAGGTGCTGTGCGCGGATCCGGATCTCGCCGGCTGGAACGGGCTCGGCTTCGTGGTGCAGGCCTATGGCCGGCGCTGCCCGTTCGTTCTCGACGTGCTCATTGATCTTGCCCGGCGCAACGGCCGCCGGCTGATGGTGCGGCTGGTGAAAGGCGCCTATTGGGATGCCGAGATCAAGCGCGCGCAGATCGATGGGCTGTCCGACTTCCCGGTCTATACCCGCAAGCCCCACACGGACGTGTCCTACATCGCCTGCGCCCGCAAGCTCCTGGCGGCGCGGGATGTGATCTTCCCGCAGTTCGCCACCCACAACGCCCAGACGCTGGCCTCCATCTATCACCTGGCCGGTGCCGATTTCACCGAGGGTTCGTTCGAGTTTCAGTGCCTGCATGGCATGGGCGAGCCGCTGTATGACGAGGTGGTGGGCCCCACCCACATGGGCCGGCCGTGCCGCATCTATGCGCCGGTGGGCAGCCACGAGACCCTGCTCGCCTATCTGGTGCGGCGGCTTCTGGAGAACGGCGCCAACTCCTCCTTCGTCAACCGCATCGCCGATCCCGCCGTGTCGGTGGATGACCTCATCGCCGATCCGGTGGATGTGGTGCGGGCCATGCCCCATCCCGGCGCTCCCCATGATCTCATCAAGGCGCCGTCGGCGCTGTTCCCCGACCGGCTCAATTCCGCAGGCATCGATCTGTCGAACGACGACGTGCTCGAGGCCCTCACCGCCAGCCTCAGCGCCAGCGCCGGCTGGCCCTGGAGCGCCGGCCCGGCGGATGCCGGCACCCGCCGTGCCGTGCTGAACCCGGCCGACCGGCGCGATGTGGTGGGTGAGGTGTTCGAGGTGACGCCCGCAGCCGCCGGTGCCGCGATGGCGCAGGCGGCCGCCGCAGCCCCCGGTTGGGCCGCGCACCCCGCGCGGGAGCGCTGTGCGCCGTTGCTGAAGGCGGCCGAGGCCCTTGAGGCCCGCATGGGCCAATTGATGGGGCTTATGATGCGCGAGGCCGGCAAGTCGGCGGCCAATGCGGTGGGCGAGGTGCGCGAAGCCATCGATTTCCTGCGCTTCTATGCCGGCGAGGCGGAGAAGCTGGAGGCCAGCCAGACCGGGCTCGGCCCGGTGGTCTGCATCAGCCCCTGGAACTTCCCACTCTCGATCTTCACCGGCCAGGTGGCGGCGGCGCTGGCCGCCGGCAATACGGTGCTGGCGAAGCCCGCGGAGGAGACCCCGCTGATCGCCGCCGAGGCGGTGCGCCTGTTGCACGAGGCCGGGGTGCCGGCCGATGTGCTGCAGCTGCTGCCCGGTGACGGTGCGGTGGGCGCGGCCCTGGTGGCGGCACCGCAGGTGGCGGGCGTCATGTTCACCGGCTCCACGGAGGTGGCGCGGCTGATCCAGCGTCAGCTCGCCCCGCGCCTTTCGCCGGCCGGCCGGCCCATTCCCCTTATCGCCGAGACCGGTGGCCAGAACGCGATGGTGGTGGACAGCTCGGCTTTGGCCGAGCAGGTGGTGGCCGACGTGGTGGCCTCCGCCTTCGACAGCGCCGGCCAGCGCTGCTCCGCCCTGCGGGTGCTGTGCCTGCAGGAAGAGGTGGCGGACCATATTCTGGAGCTGCTGAAGGGCGCCATGGCGGAACTGGTGGTGGCCCCCACCGATCACTTGGCTACGGATGTGGGGCCGGTGATCAGCGCCGACGCCCGCGCCGGCATCGAGGCCCATGTGGAGGCCATGGCGAGCCGCGGTCACAAGGTCTTCCGCGTGCCCCTCGGCATGCCCACCCGCCACGGCACCTTCGTGGCGCCGACCCTGATCGAGATCGACCGGCTGGGCGAGCTGGAGCGCGAGGTGTTCGGCCCGGTGCTGCACGTGGTGCGCTATCGCCGCGAGGCGGTGGGCGAAGTGGTGCGCGAGATCAACGCCACCGGCTACGGCCTCACCTTCGGTCTCCACACCCGGCTCGACGAGACCATCGCCGCGGTCACGGCGCAGGTGGAGGCGGGCAATATCTATGTGAACCGCAACATCATCGGCGCGGTGGTGGGGGTGCAGCCATTCGGCGGGCGCGGCCTCTCCGGCACTGGCCCCAAGGCCGGCGGGCCGCTCTATCTGCAGCGCCTCACCCATGGTCTGCCGCGCTGGTCCCAGAGCGGGGGGACGGCCGACGCCGCGGCCCTCGCGTTCGCCGACTGGCTGGCGGCGAAGGGATCTGCCCGCGAGGCGGCGCAGGCGCGGGATTGGGCCCTGGCGGTACCGCTTGGCGTGCTCACCGAGCTGCCGGGCCCGGTGGGTGAGAGCAACCGCTACGGGCTGGCACCCCGCGGCACGGTGCTGGTGCGGGCGCAGACCCGCGGGGCGCTGCTGACGGGCATCGCCGCCGCCTTGGCCACCGGCAACCGGGTGCGCGTGGAAGCCCCGAGCCTGCGCGGCGCGCTGGCCGACCTGCCGGCCGCTTTGGCCAGGCGGATTGTGTTTGCGCTGGATCAGGACACGAGCGGGGGATCCGCGCCGGGGGCGGGGACCGACGTGGCGCTGGTGGAGGAGGGGGACGTGACCGGTGTGGCGACCCGGCTCGTGGACGGCACCGGGCCGCTGGTGCCCGTGCATGTGCTGGAGGCGGGCGGGGTGCCGCTGCCGCTGCTCATGCGCGAGGTGTCGATCTCCATCAACACCGCTGCCGCCGGCGGCAACGCCACCCTCATGGCGGTGGCTTGATCAGGCCGCTGCCGCTGGCTTTCGCTGCCCCGTCGCAAGTCGGGGTGGCCGGAATGAAAGGCGTCCTCCGGCCCGGTCGGGCCGGAGGAGATCACGTCACGCCGCTTCGGCGACGGGCGGCTTTTCTGCGTTCGTTTCAGGCTGCGTGGCCGCCAGCACCTTGGTCTGGATCAGCTCCGCCAGCTCCAGCACCTCGGTATTCCAGGCCAGCGCAGACTGCTGCATGAACGCCAGTTCCTTGGTCATGGCGTTGGCGGGATTGGGTTCTTTCGCCAGTTCGCCCATCAGCTGCATCTGCTCCTGGGCCTGCTTGCCCATGAAGCGCTGCAGGTGAGACGCCACCGCCATCGGGCAATCGAAGAACATGTTCTTCCATTGCGTCATGGGCGCCATGGTCGGCGGGGTTCCGCTGCTCCAGGCCCGGGTCAAACCCTGGAAAATGGCCGAATCATTCATGACATCACTCCCTTGCCGATTGCGCCTGCCCCCAGCGTCTTCCGCCTCTTTCCAGGCGGTGCCGCAAAATTAAGCATCGCCGGAAATCGAATATGTTGCGTTGCGCCACGTCAAATTGCGCAAAGCGAAGCCCAGTAACCGGGGGCGAATGGACAAGGCGGCCGCGCCTCGCAAGGGGACCGCGTGCGGCAGGTGCTGTTCGCCAAGGGCGCGGCGCCTGCATCTTGCGGCTATTGTGACCGCATTCGCGTGCAGAGCAAGGGCTTTCGGGAGGTAATGGGTGCGTCTTCATTGCCCAGGGGGAAGCATCTGGGGCGCAAGGGGCTCTGTCGCGAATCGCCGGGGATCCTCTAAATAAGGGCGACACAGGAACTGCAACGCCCAGACCAAAGGCCGGGAGAAGAACAATGGCGCAACTGCCGCAGGGCTTTCATAAGGTCCGCATGGAATTGGCCCGTGAGAAGGATTTTCCGGAGGGGTCGAAATTCTTCGGCTACCGTTTCGTCGCGCCCCTGAAAGAGGATGGCCACATCGACGCGGAGCTTTGGGCGAAGCATCGCGAGATCTGCCGGGTGGTGAAGTTCCGTCCCGACGAGGCGGACGAGGTGGGCCACCTCGTGCGACGCCCCGGCGGAAGCTGGGCCTTCCGCTATGACATTTCGGGAAATGACGACGACGAGGCCGGCTACCGCTTCGGCGATGAGAAGTTCGAGGTGGGTGAATACATCTCGGTGAAGGAAGACGAGGAGATGCACACCTTCCGCGTGGTTTCGGTCGAAGCCGACTGAGGCCTCCGCCCGCGGCGGAGCGCCGGGCTCAGCTCGGCTCAGCCGCCGGTCAGGGCCGGCGGAGGGGCACCGTGCAGCAGGAGCAGGTCGCTCTCGTCCTTCAGCTCCACGCCGCTGACGGCGCGCCGCAGCGCCTCCTTGAGATGCCAGGCGAGCTTGAAGGCAGCCAGCTCGTGGCTCAGTCCTTCCGACCGTACGTTGGAGATGCAGTTGCGTTCCGCGTCTGAGCGGCCGACCTTGGGGGCGAAGGTCAGGTAGAGGCCGAGGCTGTCCGGGGAGGACAGGCCCGGCCGCTCGCCCACCAGCACCACCAGGGCGCGGGCGCCCAGAAGCTCCCCCACCTCGTCGCCCAGCGCCACCCGGGCCTGGGCTGCCACCACCACCGGCGCGACGCTCCAGCCCTCCTTCGCGATCCAGGGCTTGAAGGCGGCCAGGAAAGGCGCGGTCTGGGCATGGATGGCGGTGGCGGACAGGCCGTCGGCGACCACCAGTGCCAGATCCACCGGCGCCGCCTTGCGGGCGGCGAGGCGCGCGCGGCTTTCCGCATTCAGCCGCCGGCCGAGATCGGGGCGGCGCAGGTAGACATCCCGCGCCGGGGCGGCGCTCGCCACCTCCAGGGTCTCGAAGCCCAGCGCCCGGATCTCCGCTTCCACCTTGGTCGCCTCGAACGGCAGGTGGACGGCGTCGCGGGCCTGGGCGTGGGCGAGGGCGAAGCGCAGCACCTCCTGCGTCGGCAGGCTGGCGCCGGTGCGGCCCAAAGCGATGCGGGCCGGGGTGTGGCGGGAAAAGGCGAGCCAGGGATCGCGCGCGATCATGCCGCCTGCTCCTTCACGAAGCCCACCAGCGGATGGGTGCCGCTCGCCGGCAGCAGCCGGCCGGCGGCATCGGCGATGCCCATGCGTTCCAGCCAGGCCTCGAATTCCGGCGCCCGCTTCAGGCCCAGCACCTCGCGGATATAAAGAGCGTCGTGGAACGAAGTGGACTGATAGTTCAGCATCACGTCGTCGGCGCCGGGAATGCCCATGATGTAAGTGACGCCGGCGGCGCCGAGCAGGGTCAGCAGGGTGTCCATGTCGTCCTGGTCGGCCTCGGCATGGTTGGTGTAGCAGACGTCCACACCGAGCGGCACGCCCAGCAGCTTGCCGCAGAAATGATCCTCCAGCCCGGCACGGATGATCTGCTTGCCGTCATAGAGATATTCGGGGCCGATGAAGCCCACCACCGTGTTCACCAAGAGCGGCTTGAACGGCCGGGCGACCCCATAGGCACGCGCTTCCAGGGTCTGCTGGTCGACGCCGTGATGGGCGCCGGCGGAGAGGGCCGAGCCCTGGCCGGTCTCGAAATACATGGCGTTCTGCCCCACCGTGCCGCGCCGGAGCGCGGCGGCGGCATCGGTGCCTTCCCGCAGCACCTTGAGATCGACGCCGAACGCGCGGTTCGCCCCCTCGGTGCCGGCGATGGACTGGAACACCAGATCCACCGGCGCGCCGCGGTTCATCAGCGCGATGGAGCTCGTCACGTGGGTGAGCACGCAGCTCTGGGTGGGGATCTCGAAGCGGGTGATCACCTCATCCATCAGCCGCAGCAGGCGGTCGATCACCGGCAGGCTGTCGGAGGCAGGGTTGATGCCGATCACCGCATCGCCGCAGCCATAGAGCAGGCCGTCGAGAATGGTGGCGGAGACGCCGGCGGCATCGTCGGTGGGGTGGTTGGGCTGCAGCCGCACGGCCATGGTGCCGGGCAGGCCGATGGTGTTGCGGAAGCACGTGACCACCCGGCATTTCCTGGCCACCAGGATCAGGTCCTGATTGCGCATGAGCTTGGAGACGGCGGCGGCCATTTCCGGGGTCAGCCCGGGCGCGAGGGCCGCGAGCTGCTCGGGCGTTGCCTGATCGGAGAGCAGAAAATCCCGGAAGTCGCCTACCGTCAGGGCAGAGACGGGAGCAAAGGCGACCGGATCATGGGTGTCGAGGATGAGGCGGGTGACCTCATCCGTTTCATAGGGCACCAGCGCTTCGGAGAGGAAGGCCTTCAGCGGCACCTCCGCCAGGGCCATCTTGGCGGCCACGTTTTCCTCGGCGGATGAGGCGGCGATGCCGGCCAGCATGTCGCCGGAGCGCGGCGGCGTGGCCTTGGCCATCAGCTCCTTCAGATCCGCAAACACATAGCTGCGGGCGCCGATGCGGTGGACATAGGCCATGATGTGCTGCTCCCCGTCCGGATCATCCTGCGTGAACGGGGCCTGAGAAACAAGGAATGTGCCAATTTGTGGGGATGTGTGGATTTTCGGCTGAAAATCCTCACTGTCCCGCCGGCGGCGTCTCTGCGGTCTCGGTCTCGTCCTCCTCGCCATAGCCCACCAGGCGCAGGGGGCGGGCGCGGATCTGCCGGGTCTGCGCCCAATGCACCAGCGCATCCTCGGCGCCGTGCGTCACCCACAGCTCTTGGCAATGGGTGGCGCGGATGGCGGCGCACAGGCCGTCCCAATCCGCATGGTCGGAGATCACCAGCGGCAGTTCCACGCTGCGCTGGCGGGCGCGGGCGCGCACCCGCATCCAGCCGGAGGCGAAGCAGGTGAGGGGATCGGCGAAGCGCCGCGCCCACAAATCGGTCATGGCCATGGGCGGCGCCACCACGATGGCCCCCACGAAGGCGGACTTGTGCGCCCCCGCCACCGGCTTCAGCGGGCCGAAATCCTGCCCCTGGGCGGCGTAATAGTCGGTGATGGGCCCGAGGGCGCCGTGAACATAGAGCGGCGCGGTGTGGCCGGCGGCGCGGATCATGGCCATCACCCGCTGCGCCTTGCCGAGGGAATAGGCGCCCACCAGATGGGTGCGCTCGGGAAACACCGCCACCGAGTGCAGCAGCTTTGCCACCTCCTGAGCCGGATCACCGAAGCGGAACACCGGCAGGCCGAAGGTGGCCTCGCTCACGAACACATGGCAGCGCACCGGCTCGAACGCGGCACAGGTGGGATCGGCGTCGGTCTTGTAGTCGCCGGAGACGACGATCACCAACCCGTCCTTCTCCAGCCGGATCTGGGCCGAGCCCAGCACATGGCCGGCCGGATGCAGGCTGACGGTGACGCCGTTGATCTCCACCACTTCGCCATAGGCGAGGGGCTGGCGGGTGGCGGTGAAGCGCTCGCCCAGGCGCAGCGCCATCAGATCCAGCGTCTCGCGGGTGGCGAGCACGGCGCCATGGCCAGGCCGGGCATGGTCCGAATGGGCGTGGCTGATGAGCGCCCGGGGCACCACCCGCACCGGGTCCACATAGAAATCGCCCGGCGGGCAATAAAGCCCCTTGGGGGTCGGGTGAAGCAGATCTTCAGGGCGCACGTCTGGTCTCTTTCCGCAACTCGTTATATGGGAGCCGACCCTTCATCTGCGAGGCCTCCGTGTCCGCCTCCGTCCACACCCATTCCTCGGGTGACCCTGTGCTCGATCGCCGGCTCGACTGGGCCCGCGCCTGTCTTGATCACCATGACTGGTCCGCCGCCGCGGATCTTTTGACCGACACCCTCGCCGAGGCCCCGGACTTCGCCGCCGCGTGGTTCCTGCTCGGCGAGGCCCGCGAGGCGGGCGGCGATGCGGCCGGCGCCGCCGATGCCTTCACCCGGGCGCGCGATTGCGACCCGGACGACGCCTTCGGCGCCGGCCTGCGGCTGGCGCGCCTCGGCCATGCGCCGGCGGAAGGGGCCATGTCGGCGGCCTATGTGCAGACCCTGTTCGATCAATATGCGGACCGCTTCGAGAGCGCCCTGCGCGATAATCTCAATTATCGCGGCCCGGAATTGTTGCACGCCGCCGTGGCGCAGGTGGCGGGGCCGGAGCGCCATTTCCTTCGGGCGCTGGACCTTGGCTGCGGCACGGGGCTGACGGCGCCGCTGTTCGCGCCGCTGGTGGAGGCGCTCCACGGGGTGGATCTCGCCCCCGCCATGCTGGAGCGGGCCGCGCGGCTTGGGCTTTATGCCCACCTGGAGGCGGGGGAGATGGGTGCGGTGCTGGCGGCGGCTCCCTCCGCCAGTTTCGATCTCATCATCGCCGCCGATGCCCTGTGCTATGTGGACGAGATCGCGCCCCTGTTCCGGGAGGTGGCGCGGGTGCTCGCCCCCGGCGGGCTGTTCGCCTTCACCAGCGAGACCCATGGTGGCGAGGGGGTGCTGCTGCGCGACACCCTGCGCTTTGCCCACCCTGCCGCCATGGTGCGGGCGGTGGCTGCGGCCGCCGGGCTTGAGCTGCGCCTTCTCGACGACGCCTCCATCCGCACCGAGGAGGGGGCTCCCGTCCCGGGGCTGGTGGGTGTCGCGGCGCGGCCCTGATCAGTTCACGGGCAAGGCGAACGGCGTGCCCTCGAAGGCATCTTGGCCGCGGCCGATGCCAGCGATGGCCGCCACCATGCGTCCGTCGCGCCCCAGCGCCGCATCCGCCAAAGCGACGATGCGCGGGTTGGGGGTGGCGGTGGGCGAGGCGTGGCGCAGCCGCTGCGCCAGCTCCACCTCGTCGCGATCGGGCAGCAGCGCGCACAGCGAGGCGTAGGCCGCCGCCGTCGAGCGCGAGATGCCGGCATAGCAGTGGATCACCAGCGGCGTTTCCCGCGGCCAGGCATGCACGAACTCGAACAGCGCGTGCATATGCTCGGCACCGGGCACCACCATGCCCGCCATCTCATCGACAATGTCGTTGATGCCCAGGAACAGGTGGTCCGTGGGGTCCACATTGCTGGGCCGGGTAAAGACGGTTCCGCCGTTGATCAGCGAGATGACATGGCGCGCGCCGGTGGCCGCCACCGTTTCATGCAGTTTGGCGAGGGAGCACACGTGAATCATGGCTGCAGCTCCTCGAAGCGTCGCAGAAACCGCGCCTTGGCGGTCTCCGCCTCCCAAGGGGTGAGATAATCACTTTCCTCTGCGTCGTCGAGGCGCACGGGGCGGCCGAAGAAGCCGCGCGCTTCCGCCGCCGAGAAGCCGGCGAGCCGGGTCGCCTCCAGATAGGCGGAGGCGCGATCGGCCGCCTTCACGATCTTCACCAGGGTGTCGGGCCAGGTGGTGGGCAGGGAAAAGCGCACCGAAATGGCGGTGAGCAGGCGCGCCTCCACGCTCTTGTAATCGCCCCCCAGCACCGCCTTGAACGGGGAGATCATGTCGCCGATCACATATTCGGGGGCATCGTGCAGCAGCACGCACAGCCGCCAGCGGGCATCGAGATCGGGATGGGTGCGCCGCGCCAGGCGCTCGGTGAGCAGGGAATGCTGCGCCACCGAGAAGATGTTGGCGCCATGGGTCTGGCCATTCCAGCGCGCCACCCGGGCGAGGCCATGGGCGATGTCCTCGACCTCCACGTCGAGCGGGGAGGGATCGAGCAGGTCGAGCCGGCGGCCGGACAGCATGCGCTGCCACGCGCGCGGCGGCGCGCTCTTGCGGGCGCGGGAAGGCTTGGCGGCCGCGTGGGGGGCGTCCGGGTCCGGTGAGGTGGGGTGAGAGGTCACGAATCGCGTGCTCCGATGCTGCCGCGAAGGTAAGGTGCCGGCCGTTCGCCACAAGGGTGGGCCCGTCGCCCCGATGGCTCTCCACAGGCGCAAAGGGATCAGGAGCGCGATGACCGCCACCGGTGCAACCCCCGCTGCCGCGATGACCGCCGCCACTCTGGAGCCAGCTGTCGTGCTGCGCCCCACGCTGGCGGCCAGCGCGGCGGTGTTCCGCGGCCCGCTGGTGCTGCTGGCGCGCCGGGTGAACGGCCCGGGCGCCGGCCTGTGGAGCCTGCCCGGCGGGCGGGTGGAAGCCGGCGAGACCCTCGCCACCGCCGCTGCGCGCGAACTGATGGAGGAAGTGGGCGTCGATGCCCACATGGTGGCGGTCGCCGGGGTGCGGGACGTGATTCTGCAGGATGCCGCCGGGCGGCTGGAGGCCCATTTCGTGGTCATCGCCTATGCCGCCCGCTGGCAGGCGGGCGAGCCCCGCACCGGCCCGGAGGCGGCGGAGATCGGCTGGTTCCGGCCCCAGGAGGTGGCGGGCCTCGCCACCACGGAGGGGCTGGCGGAGCTGGTGAGCGCTGCCGCCGCGATCATGGCGCAGCCCTGAGGCGTCGCTCCTCGGTCGCTGCCAGGGCCTTGACCGCGCCGCGTGAAGATCGCACCACAAGGCAACCCGGGACGAACCATGCCCATCCGCAGCCTGTTCTTCGCTTTGCTTGTGGTGGCGGCGGCCCTCTGTGGCCCCCTCTGTGGCCCTTTGGGCGGGCGCCTTCTCGCCGCGCCGTCCGCCGCTGTCGAGGGCGCGGCGCCGCCCTATGACGATGATCTGCTGCGCCTCGCCGAGATTCTCGGCGCCCTGCATTACCTGCGCCCCCTGTGCGGCGCGGTGGGAGAGGAGCAGCGCTGGCGCGACGAGATGGGCGCGCTCATCGAGACCGAGCAGCCCTCCGATGCCCGCAAGGGCAAGATGATCGCCGCCTTCAATCGCGGCTACACCAGCTTTTCCCAGGTCTACCAGGTGTGCACGCCGGCCGCGAAAGTGGCGGTGGAGCGCCAGCTGGAGGAGGGGGCGCGGCTCGCCCACGACATTGTGGTGCGCTACGGCGGAAATTGATGAACGGGCGCCGGGGACGTTAACCTTTTGGTTAGAACTGGGCTCCCCTCGCGGCCATCTCGTGGTAGTCATCTCCCGTCGCCGCTTGTTGCGCGGCTGGAGGTTTCTACGTGTCGACATTGCCCAGCCCAGCCATTGCCCTTCCCGATATCGCGGACATGGCCGCCGACGATCGCCATGTGGCGCTGACCTATCTCAGCGACGCCTGGGTCGAAGCCGTGCGCGACGGGCTGGAGGAGGAATGCCTGGTGCAGGCGGCCCTGTTCACGGCCCTGCGCAGCCTGGTGGCCACCTATGGCGAGACGGCCAGCGCCGATTTCGTGCTGGGGCTCGCCGACCGGGTGCGCGCCGGGGAGTATACGGTGGTGGACCACACCCATTGAATTTCGACGCCGCCGGGCGCCGTCGCGTTGTTTGAGAGTACCGCTTCAAACCGACTTCCAAGCGTTCCGTGTGGATGACCTCCACCGGAGCGCTTTTTTCTTGTCCGGGCCCCAACGGCAACCGGCGCCCCGAGGGGCGCCGGCGCGGCAGGCAAGGTGAGCGCGGCGCCGATCAGGCGGCGGCGTCCCGCTTGTTCTGGCGGTTGCTGATGAGGTCTTCCACCACCGTCGGATCGGCGAGGGTGGAGGTGTCGCCCAGGCTCTCGAACTGGTCCTCGGCGATCTTGCGCAGGATGCGGCGCATGATCTTGCCCGAGCGGGTCTTGGGCAGGCCCGGCGCGAACTGGATGAGGTCCGGCGAGGCGATGGGGCCGATCTCCCGGCGCACCCAGCCCACCAGCTCCTTGCGCAGCTCTTCCGTGGGCTCGATGCCGTCCATCAGGGTGACATAGGCGTAGATGCCCTGGCCCTTGATGTCGTGGGGGAAGCCCACCACGGCAGCTTCCGACACCTTGGGATGGGCGACGAGGGCGCTTTCCACCTCGGCGGTGCCCATGCGGTGGCCGGAGACGTTGATCACGTCGTCCACGCGGCCGGTGATCCAGTAGTAGCCATCGGCGTCGCGGCGGCAGCCGTCACCGGTGAAATACTTGCCGGGGTAGGTGGAGAAATAGGTCTGCTCGAAGCGCTCGTGGTCGCCATAGACGGTGCGCATCTGGCCCGGCCACGAATCGGCGATCACGAGGTTGCCCTCGCAGGCGCCGGCAAGCACCTTGCCTTCCGCATCCACCACCTCGGGCATGACGCCGAAGAACGGGCGGGTGGCCGAGCCGGGCTTCAGCTTGGTGGCGCCGGGCAGGGGGGTGATGAGGATGCCGCCGGTCTCGGTCTGCCACCAGGTGTCGACGATCGGGCAGCGCTCGTCACCCACCACCCGGTAATACCATTCCCAGGCTTCGGGATTGATGGGCTCGCCCACCGAGCCGAGCAGGCGCAGGGAGGCGCGGGACGTCTTCTTCACCGGCTCCTCGCCGCCCTGCATCAGCGAGCGGATGGCGGTGGGGGCGGTGTAGAAGATGGTGACCTTGTATTTGTCGATCACCTCCCAGAAGCGGGACGTGGTGGGATAATTGGGCACGCCCTCGAACATCAGCGTGGTGGCGCCGTTCGCGAGCGGGCCATAGATGATGTAGGAGTGGCCGGTCACCCAGCCCACGTCCGCCGTGCACCAGTAAACATCGCCTTCGTGATAGTCGAAGACATACTGGTGGGTCATGGAGGCATAGACCAGATAGCCACCGGTGGTGTGGAGCGCGCCCTTCGGCTTGCCGGTGGAGCCGGAGGTGTAGAGGATGAACAGCGGATCTTCCGCATTCATCGGCTCGGCCGGGCATTCGTCGGTGACCATGGCGGCGGCTTCGTCGTAGTAGACGTCGCGGCCGGGGGTCATGTCCACCTTGCCGCCGGTGCGCTTCACCACGATCACATGGTCGACACCCTCGCCGCCCATATGGCCGATGGCGGCGTCCACATTGGCCTTCAGCGGCACCTTGCGGCCACCGCGCAGGCCTTCGTCGGCGGTGATGATGACCTTGGAGCCGCAATCGGAGACGCGGCCGGCGAGGCTGTCCGGAGAGAAGCCGCCGAACACCACCGAGTGGATGGCGCCGAGCCGGGCGCAGGCCAGCATGGCATAGGCCGCCTCGGGGATCATCGGCAGGTAGATGGTGACGCGGTCGCCCTTCTGCACATTGCGGTTGCGCAGCACGTTGGCAAAGGTGTTCACCGCGCTCGCCAGCTCGCGGTAGGTGATGATCTTGGATTCGTCGGGCCCGTCGCCTTCCCAGATGATGGCCGGCTGGTCGCCGCGGCTCTCCAGGTGGCGGTCGACGCAATTGTAGGCGACGTTGGTGATGCCGTCCTCGAACCACTTGATGGAGACGTGGCCGGGGTCGAACGAGGTGTTCTTCACCTTGGTGAAGGGCTCGAACCAGTCGATGCGCTTGCCGTGCTCGCCCCAGAAGGTGTGCGGATCCTCGACCGAGGCGGCGTACATGGCCTTGTAGCGGGCATCATCCACGAAGGCCTTCTGGGCCCAGGCGGACGGCACATCATAGATCTTCTCGGACATGGCCTTTGGCTCCCTCCCGCGGGTTCACGACCCGCACCTTGAACATTTCCACCGCCGGCGCGTTCTCGCGATCATCAGCGGATGGCACGCGACTTATCGTTC
Source organism: Xanthobacter sp. ZOL 2024 (assembly GCF_052932325.1). NCBI lineage: Bacteria > Pseudomonadati > Pseudomonadota > Alphaproteobacteria > Hyphomicrobiales > Xanthobacteraceae > Xanthobacter > Xanthobacter sp. ZOL 2024. The sequence continues at coordinate 4,610,163 of NZ_CM128808.1, read as the reverse complement.
TCAGCGAACGCCGTTCGCCCTTATTGGGGCGGATTATGCTGACCTGACCGCCCCTCCACAAGGCATGGAACAGCCCGACTTTGGGTGCATATCCCATTGGTCAGGCCCCCGGCCCCAGGTGTTGCGGTGCACGCCGATGAACCGCATTGCGGGAAGTGCATGGCGGTGCAGAAGCATCTTTTGCGTGTGGTATCCGGCGGGGCTGCGTCGTCGGGGCAGGTATTCCCGTAAAAACTCTTCCCCTATAACGCGCCGAGGGTGGAGGTTTTGTGGAATGGACATCTGGACGCGGATTCTTTTGCTGCTGGCCGGGCTCATGGGCGCGGCCGGCGTGGCGGCGGCGGCGGTGTCGGCCCATGTGGGCGGCGGCACGTTTGTGGAAACGGCGGCCTACTTCCTGTTGTTCCACGCCGCCGCGGTCACCGCACTGGTGGCGCTGGCGCTCGGCCTGGCGCGGGGCGCCACCCTGGTGCGCCTCGCCGGCTCGCTGCTGGTGCTCGGCGTGGTGCTGTTCAGCGGGGACCTGGCCATGCGCGGCCTGATGGACGCGAAGCTGCTGGGCGGCAGCGCGCCGTTCGGCGGCACCACCATGATCGCCGGCTGGCTGGTGGCGGCGGTGGCGGCGCTGGTGGCCCGCCGCGCCTGAGCGGGGTCATGCCCGGGCGCGGGGCCGCCACACGCTGGTGTGCTTGATCTCCATGTCTTCCAGCTCGCGGGTCACCGGCACCCGATATTCGGCGATGCGCTCCAGCGTCTCCTTGGGCAGATAGGTGCGGCCGGGATCGCCGATCAGCACCCGCGCCCCGCGCCGCGCCAGGGCGCTGAGCCAGCCATGGACCCGCTCCGCCAGCTCGCGCTCATAGCTGATGTCGCCGGCCAGCACCGTGTCCCAGCCCGCGTCGCGGCCGATCAGGTCCTCGCCCACCGGGGTGAGCGCCACGCCGTTGGCGTCGCCGTTCAAGGCGATGGCCGAGAGGGCGAACGGGTCGATATCCGCGCAATCCACCTCAAGCGCGCCGGCCTTCATGGCGGCGATGCCCACCAGCCCGGAGCCGGAGGCGAAATCCAGCACGCGCCCGCCGGCCACCAATTCCGGATGGTCCAGCACATGACGCGCCAGCGCCTGGCCGCCGGCCCAGGCGAACGCCCAGAAGGGCGGCGGCAGGCCGAGCTCGCCCAGCTCTTCCTCGGTGCGATGCCAGATGGGCACCGCCTCGTCCGCCACATGCAGCGAGATTTCCGGAACCAGGGGAACGGGCCGCAGCCGGGTCTCGGCGCGGATGAAGGCGACGGGGTCCTTGATGCGCCCGCTCACGCCTTGCCCGCCAAACCACCCCCAGAAACACCCCCAGAAACACCTCCCGAAACGCCTCCTATGGCGCACAGCAGGGCCCATTCCTCATCGGTCACCGGCTGCACGGAAAGCCGGGAATATTTGATGAGGGCCATCTCCTGAAAGCGCGGATCGGCCTTGATGGTGGCTAGGCTGATGGGGGTCTTCAGCGGCTCCACCGCCTTGAGGTCCACCATCACGAACTTGCCGGTGGGGTCGGAGGGGTCAGGATAGGCCTCCTTGATGACCTCGACGATGCCGACGATCTCCTTGCCCTCGTTGGAATGGTAGAAGAAGCCGGTGTCGCCCAGCTTCATGGCCAGCATCTGCTGCTTGGCGAGATGGTTGCGCACCCCATCCCAATGGGTGCCCTTGGCGCCGGCCTTCACCTGCATGTCCCAGGACCATTTGAAGGGTTCGGATTTGTAGAGCCAATGGGCCATGGGCGCGCTCGAAAGGTTTGTGAAATGAACCTTGCGGGTGTGCCGCGTCGCGCCGGAGTTGGCAAGGGGGCTTGGCAGTAGCTTTGGCAATCCCGTCGGCAAGCGGATGAGCGGGGGGTCACGGCGTGGTTGGCGGAACAGGCTGGTGGTGTAAGAGGGGGCGCCGCTTGGGCAGGGTCACAACACGAGGAGCGCAGGATGATTCTTGAGATCGCCACCATCGAGGTGAAGGACGGCGCGAGCGCCGACTTTGAAGCGGCCGTGCGGGCCGCTACCCCCTGCTTCCAGCGCGCGCGGGGCTGCAAGGGCCTGGCGCTGCGCCGCTCGGTGGAACAGCCCAACCGCTATTTTCTGGTGGTGACCTGGGAGACCCTGGAGGACCACACGGTGCATTTTCGCAATTCGCCGGACTTCCAGGAATGGCGGCAGCTGGCCGGCCCGTTCATGGCGGCGCCGCCCAGCGTCGAGCACAACACCCTGGCGCTCACCGCTTTCTAACGCCGGTTGAGGCGCGGCTGCGCGGCCCGATCCAACACGGGTCCGACCGACCCCGGAGGACGGCCGCCGGGGTCGGTCCGGTCACAGACCAAACAGGCGGCGGGGCGCCGGGGCAGGCTCGGCATCCGCCGTCTCCGGGCCGGGATCATCCGGCAGGGGCGGCATGGCGATGACCGGGTCGCTCTCCTTCGCGCGCTCCGCCGGCCGAGCCTTGAGCGCCACCTGCGCCGGGGGCGCGCCCACCATATCAATGGTGTGCGGCGCCGGCCCGGCGCCGGGGGCCACGGCGGGAGCCGCAGAAGGGGCCACAGAGGGCGCCACGGCGGGAGTGACAGGGGTGGTCGGCTGAGCGGTGGGCTCTACGGACGCCGGCATTTCCGGTTCTGCCGCAAGGGCGGCTTCCAGGGCGCGCGCCTGGGCTTCCGCCTGCGCCTCGGCCTCGGCCGCCTGCACCCGGGCCTGCTCGCTGGCGCGCACGGCGGCGATGGCTGCCATCACCCGTTCGGCGCCATGCTCCAGCACCGGGGTCGAGGCGACGCCCGGTGGCACCGTCCAGGTGAAGGCATCCAGCTTGCCGGTGACCGGGGAGATGGGTTGCCACTGGTCGGCGATCACCCCATCGGCGATCCACGCCGGGTCGCGGGCGGCATTGACGGCCCGCGCGGTCCACTCACGGGCCTTGCCGATATCGCCATTCTCGCCGGCCTCCAGCTCCGCCATCAGCAGGCACACCCGCTGGGTAGGCGCCTCCAGCAGCGGCTGCAGGGTCTTGCGGGCCTCGCCATATTCATGGGCATCGAGGCAGGCGCGGGCCAGGGCGACGGCGCTCTCGGGATGGTGGGGCGCCTTGGCCACCAGCAGCCGGACCCGCTTCAGCCGATCCAGGGCCGCGTCTCCGGGGCGCAGGTGGGCCTCCACCTCAGCCAGTTCCGGATGGGGGTTGGCGGCATAGGCGGCTTCCACCACCTTGGCGGCCTTTTTCAATTCACCGGCGGCACCCATCAGGCGGCCGGCACAGGCGGCGGCGGGCACCAGCGTGGGGGCGAGACGCACCGCTTCCTGCGCCAGTTCGCGCGCCACCAGCGGGTCGGCCTGCTCCAGGGCCAGGGCCTCGGCGGTCAGCAGCACCGCCCGGCGGCGGCGATATTGCGCCTTGTCGATGCCCTTCTGCGCCATCTGCCGTTCCAGCACGGTGCGGGCGGCGCGGAAATCCCCGGCGGCGCAATGGGCCTCGATGACCGCGTCGGCCGCCCAACCCAGGGTTGGGGCCTCGGCCGCCGCCTCGGCTGCGATGACGGCGGCGGCGGCGCGATCGCCGGCCTTGCGGGCTTCCATGTGCAGGCCGCGCAGACCCAGCAGGCGGGTCGGCGGATATTTCGCCATGGTTTCGAAGGCGGCCACGGCCACCTCGGGATTGTTGTCGAACTGGGCGGTCTGGGCCGCCAGAAGGTGCGTGAGCGGCTCGTGGGGCAGGAGCCGGGCCGCATCGCTGCGCGCCTTGCGGGCGGCGGTGGCATCGCCGCTGCCGATGGCGATGAGGCCCTGGGTGAGCGCCCGCCAGCCCTGTTCGCGCCGGCGCCGGCCGGAAAGGGCGGCCACCAGCCGCGGCGAGTTGATGAGGAAGGCGATCAGCCGCCACAGGGCCAGCATCACCCCGGTGACCACGGCGATGACGGCGAGCGCCACCGGAATGGTGGTGTCGACGCGCCAGCCCTGCCACACCAGGGAAATCTCCCCCGGTCGGTCGGCAATCCAGGACGCGCCGAAGGCCAGGGCCGCGAGCAGGGCGAGGAAGAAGACGAGACGGATCACGGCGCTTTCCCCGAAATGCTGGCGAGGGACTGCTGATAAAGCGCGGCGGCCGCGTCCAGCGCGCGCAGCCGCAGGTCCATCTGCGCGACGATGGGGGCGAGCTTGGCCGACACCGCCGGCGGCATCTGCCGCAGCAGCGACAGGGCGCCGGCCAGATCCCCGGTGCGCACCGCCACCACGGCACGGCCGAGGGTGGTGCGCGCGGCGTCCACATCGGGCCCATCGGCGGGGCGGATCTTCACCAGCGTCTGCGCGCTCGACAGGAAGCGGGTCATCAGCGAGGCATCGGCGGGCGCGGCCTCGGGTGCCGGGGTGAGGGCGTCGAGGCTGGCGTTGCCGGTGGCGGCCAGGGTGTCGGCCAGCTTCGCCAGGGTGGGGAAGCCGCCTTCGGCCTGACCGGCGAACGGCTCCAGCGCCGCCGCCCGCGGGCCGAGCAAGGCCTGCGCCGCCGCCAGTTCCGGAGCGAACGGCCGGCCCGTCTCCAGCGCCGCCTTCAGGCTGCCCAGCACCACCAGGCTCGCCGCCGCGCGGTTGGTGGCAGCGGCCGCATCGGCGGCGTTCAGCGCTTCCTTGCGGGCTTCGTCGATGCGCGCACCCATGAGATCGATGCGCGGTCCGAGGCCCTGAGCCTGCTGGGCCGCCACGGTGGCGGCGGCCACGGCGGTCTTCAGGCTCTCCTGTCCCGCCTGCAGCGCCTCTTCGGCGCCCTTGAGGGCGGTGACGCGGGCATCGAGGGCGCCAAGGGCGGTCTCCGCCTTGCCGACGGCGCTCTTGAGCGCATCCATCTGCGGCGTCAGGTCCGGTCCCGACGCGGCGGGCGGCGCCGACGCGTCTTTCAAGGCCGCCAGGGCACTGTCCGCGGTGGCGAGGCGCGCGTCGATCTGGTCGAGCCGTCCGGCCAGCGCTGCCAGCCGCTGCGGATCGGCGCCCGGGCGGCCTTCCAGCGCCGCCATGCGGGCGGTCAGCGGGCCGAGGTCCACCGTCGGCGCGGGGGGCTGGTGGTGAATGAGGGAATAGGCAAGGCCACCGCCCGCACCGGCCCCGCCCAACAGGCCGAGCACCAGCGCCGCCAGCACCGTGCCCGCCCCCGAGCGCCCTTTGGGCGCGGCGGGCGGGGCCGCGGCCGCCGCGCCGGTTTTCGCCTCCGCCTTGCTGTCGTCCTTGACGGCCGCCTTGGCCGTGTCCTTCGGCGCATCCTTGGGTGCCGCCGTGCCGGTCGGCGGCACGCTGGCGCGGGTGTCCGCGGGCTTCGCCTCTGGAGCCTTGGTGCTCGTGGCTTTGGTATCCGTGGCCTTGGTTTCGGCCGCCGGCTTGCCCTCGGATTTCGTCGCGGCGCCACCCGTGGTTGCGGGGGCGGGCGAATCGACAGGCGCGGCGCGGCCGGCGCTTTCGGGCGCCGATGTGGATGTGGCCGAATCGGCCACGGTGCCCGCCACAGGCTCGCTCTTCAGCTCCTGCGCCTTCAGATCGAGGGTTGGCGGGGTGCGGGGGCGGCGGGACTGTGCGCCCGCCGCATTCGGATCATCGCTCGCCATGGGCCTCCTCGCCGGTCGCATCCGCCTGTGGACTCGGATAGACCGCCGGGCGTCCCATCGCAACCTCTGGCGGTCCGGGCGGGGTCAGAACAGCGCGAACAGGGCGTCCTCATTGGGGGCGCCGGCGGCCTCGATGGCGAAGCCCGCGCGCACCAGCGGCCCGCCCACCTGCTCGGACAGGCAGAACTCCCGCACCCCGGCCAATTGCCGGGTGAGCCCGGCCCTGGCCACGCAGTCCAGAAGGGTCTTCACCGTGCGCTGGGAAAAATGCAGGGCCGCGTTGATCTGCCCCGCTTCCAGCGCCGCCCGCGCGTCCTCGGAGAGGGCATCGGCCGGCTGGGCCGCATAGATGATGGTGAGCACCAGCTGGAGACCCGGCGCCTTCAAGAGTTCGGCGAGGTCGGTGGCGCGGTCCTCGCCCGCCGGGTTCAGCACCCGCGCGCCCTTGGGCAGGGCCTCCGCCAGGCGGATGGCGAGGGCGCTGGCATTGCCTTCGCAATCGGTCACCTGGGTGAAGCCGGCGGTGCGCGCCTCCCTCGCGGTGCGCGATCCCACCGCAAAGGCCGGCAGATGGAACAGGCCCGGCCCCTCCGGATGGGCGGCGAACGCCTTCACTCCGTTGATGGAGGTGAAGGCCACCGCCTCGAACGGCCCGGCCGGCAGCGGCTCCCGGGTGGGGGCGATGCGCAGCATGGGGTCCACGGTCGCGTCATGGCCGAGCGCCCGCAGGCGGGCGGCGGTCTGGGAGGCGGCGGGTTCCGGGCGGGTGATGAGAAAGTGCATGGTTCGTGTCTCCGGCTCGTTTCTCCGGCGCGTGTCTCCGAATGGCCCCCTTCGGCCTAGAGGCCGAGGGCGCGGGCCGGGGCGCTGTCGCGCAGCCGCAGGCCGCAGCGGGTGCCGAGGGCGGCGGCCTCGGCCACCGGCGCCGCCTCCTCGGTCTCGGCGGCATCGGAGCCGTCGAGCGCGAGCACCAGGCCGGCGAGCCGCACCCGCTCGCCGTCCACGGTGGCGAGCCCGGCGATGGGGGTGCGGCATGAGCCGTCGAGGGCCGCGAGGAAGGCCCGCTCGGCCGTGACGGCGATGCCGGTGGCGCGGCAGGCAATGGCGGCGACCGCCGCATTGCTCTCCGCATCCGCCTCGCGGCACTCGATGGCCACCGCCCCCTGGCCCACCGCCGGCAGGAAATCGCAGGTGTCCAGCACCGCGCTCGCCTCATGGGCCAGGCCGAGGCGGGTGAGGCCGGCCAGCGCCAGCAGGGTGCCGTCGAAATCCCCTTCGCGCACCCGGGAGAGGCGGGTGTGGACGTTGCCGCGCAGCAGCTCCACCTTGAGGTCCGGCCGCAGCCGCTTGAGCTGGGCCGCCCGCCGCAGGGACGCGGTGCCGACCTTGGCGCCGGGGCCAAGATCGGCGAGGCAGCTGCCGCGCTTCAAGATCAGCGCGTCGCGCACGTCGGCGCGGGGCAGGTAGCCGGCGAGGTGCAGGCCCGCCGGCAGCTCGGTGGCCACATCCTTGGTGGAGTGCACGGCAAGGTCGATGCGCCCGTCGAGCAGCGCGTCCTCGATCTCCTTGGTGAAGAGGCCCTTGCCGCCGGCCTCGGAGAGCGCGCGGTCCTGGATGCTGTCGCCGGTGGTGCGGATGATCTCGATGGCGATGGCCTCCGCCGGCATCTTCAGGGTGGCGGCGAGGGCGGCCTGCACCGCATGGGCCTGCCAGAGCGCCAGCGGGCTACCGCGGGTGCCGATGCGCAGCCGGGCCGGGCCGCTTTTCGCGGGGGACGACGGGGCGGGCGAGGTGAGAGTGTTCGTGTCTGCGCTCATGGGCGCGTACAATGCCCCTGGGAATCAAAATGGGGTAGAGCGGCGTTCCGGCGCAGCGTCCGCCGGCGGTGAAGGAGTGAAAACAGCGTGGCGGATCTTCTCGTTCTCGGCATCGAGACCACTTGCGACGAGACCTCCGCCGCCGTGGTGGCCCGCTCGCCGTCCGGCGCCAGCGACATCCGCTCCAACGTGGTGCGCTCGCAGATCTCCATTCACTCGCCTTATGGCGGCGTGGTGCCGGAAATCGCCGCCCGCGCCCATGTGGAAATCCTCGATCACGTCATCGCCGAGGCCATGCGGCAGGCGAACCTGTCGTTCCCCGAGCTCTCGGGCATCGCCGCCGCCGCCGGGCCCGGGCTCATCGGCGGCGTCATCGTCGGCCTCACCACCGCCAAGGCGCTGGCGCTGGCGGCCCGCAAGCCCCTGGTGGCGGTGAACCATCTGGAAGCGCACGCGCTCACGGCGCGGCTCACCGACGGCGTCGCCTTCCCCTATCTGCTGCTGCTGGTCTCCGGCGGCCACACCCAGCTGCTGGCGGTGGAGGACGTGGGCCGCTACACCCGGCTCGGCACCACTTTGGATGACGCGGTGGGTGAGGCCTTTGACAAGGTGGCGAAGATGCTGAGCCTGCCCTATCCCGGCGGGCCGCAGGTGGAGGCCCAGGCGGCGCGCGGCTATGCCGGCCGCTTCGCCTTTCCCCGCCCCATGATGGGCCGGCGCGAGCCGGATTTTTCCCTCTCCGGCCTGAAAACCGCGGTGCGGCTGGAGGCGGAGAAGCTCGCCCCCCTGACCGATGACGATGTGGCGGACCTGTGCGCCGGCTTCCAGGCGGCGGTGGTGGACGTGATCGTCGACCGGGTGAAGGCCGGCGCCCGCGCCTTCCGCGATCGGCTGGGGCGCGGCCCCACGGCGCTGGTGGTGGCGGGGGGCGTGGCCGCCAATGGCGCCATTCGCGAAAGCCTTGCCCGCGTCGCGGCCGAGCTCAACACCCGCTTTGCCATGCCGGCCCCCGATCTGTGCACCGACAACGGCGCCATGATCGCCTGGGCGGGGGCCGAGCGGCTCTCCCGCGGCATGCATGATCCGCTGACGGTGAGCCCCCGCGCCCGCTGGCCGCTCGATCCCGCTGCCGCCGCCTCGGCCCACGCCCGGGCCTGACGGTGACCCGCTTTTCCACCATCGGTGTGGTGGGTGCCGGGGCCTGGGGCACCGCGCTCGCCAATGCGGCGGCCCGCGCCGGGCGCGACGTGGTGCTCTATGCCCGCGATGGCGCGCAGGTGGCGCAGATGGTGGCGGCGCGCGAGAACCGCGCGGCGCTGCCCGGCATCGCCCTCGATGCGCGGGTGACGCCCAGCGCCGATCTGGCGCAGGCGGCGGGCTGCGATGCGGTGCTGCTGGTGGTGCCGGCGCAGGCATGCCGGGTGGTGGCCCGGGCGCTGGCGCCGGTGATGGCCCCGGGCACGCCGGTGGTGTCCTGCGCCAAGGGCATTGAGCGCGGCAGCCGCGCCTTTGTTACCGAGGCCATTGCCGCCGAGGCGCCGGCGGCGATGCCGGCGGTGCTCTCTGGCCCCAGCTTCGCCAGCGACGTGGCGGCGGGCCTGCCCACGGCGGTGACCCTGGCCAGCGCCGATGCCACGCTCGCGCAGGCGTTGTGCGCGGCCCTGGGCTCCTCCACCTTCCGGCTCTACCACTCCACCGACGTGCGCGGGGTGGAGATTGGCGGCGCTACCAAGAATGTGCTGGCCATTGCCGCCGGCATCGTCGCCGGGCGGCATCTGGGCGCGAGTGCCGGGGCAGCGCTGGTGGCCCGCGGCTTTGCCGAGCTGACGCGCTTTGCCCGGGCCTATGGGGCGCGGGGAGAGACCATGGCCGGCCTCTCGGGCCTCGGCGATCTCATCCTCACCACCTCCGGCCCGCAATCCCGCAACTTCGCCTTCGGCGCGGCGCTGGGCGCGGGCACGGCGACGCCGGCCAAGCTGGCGGAAGGCGCCTTCACCGCCAGCGTGCTGGTGGAAATGGCGGCTCTGAAAGGCGTCGACATGCCGGTGAGCGCCGCTGTCGACGCCGTGCTGCAGCAGCGCTTGTCCATCGACGCCGCCATCGAGGCCCTGATGGCCCGGCCGCAGAAGGCGGAAGGGTAGGGCTTAGTTCTTCAGCCGGTCGAAGGTGTGTTCCATTTCGTCGCGGCTCACGGCGTCCAGGGCCACGGGGGCGAAGGGGTCGCCGCCGGCGGCGAACTCGGCTTCGGCTTCCGGATGGGCGAGGGCGATCTTCAGGGCTGCCACCAGATCATAAAGGCCCCAGGCATAGCCGGTGTCGCGCATGGCCGATTGCAGCGCGTTCTGCACCAGCGCCCGCACGGTGCGGTGGGGCTCGGAGACCGGCACCTCGTCCGCCCCACCCTGGAGGGCGGAGACGCAGGCGTCTTCGTTGAACGAGGCGTGGCCGCGGCAGGCCATGGGCCGCACCGGATAGATGACGCAGATGCCCTCCGCCAGGAACGGGCATTCGCGCACCAGCGCCATGGGCCGCACCTTGCCCGAGGGCTCGACGAAATCGGCGGCGGTGGTGAGCCGGTCCAGAAGGTCGATGCCCACGGATTTGAAGCCGGTGGCCATGGCGCGCACGTAGCGGGCCACCATCAGCACTTCCGGCGCGGTGGCTGCCACCAGGATCTGGCAGCAGGTGCCGCAGCCCTTGCGGCAGGCGAGCATCGGCAAGCCGCGGGTCTGATCCTCCACATTGCGCTCGAAAGAGGTGAAGGCCTGCATCCAGATGCGGTCGATGAGGTTGGCCTGCGCCTTGTGGCCGGCGAGGGTGGCGACAAAGCCCTGGTGCTGGGCTTTGAAAAAGGCCACGGGGCCTGAGGATTCGGCGGGCGTGGCCGCGCTCTGGGCAATGGACACCGCAAACCTCCAAAAAAATCAGTCAATCCGGCAAACGTGATCAAACATCACGTCCCATCGGGCGCAGGACCGCATTGAGCTGGAACAAGCTATGTCTCAATGGAAATAGCGAGCAAGCGCGGGAAACTGCGTAGGCGGGCGGCGCGGCCCCACCGATAGGCGTGGAGGGCGGGGCGCGCGAGCGCGCGGCGATGAACGGCGCCTTGTGGCCGCCCCTGGCCGGTGCTATGCGGCGCGGATGACCGCCAGCGCCCAGAAGAACATCCGCAACTTTTCCATCGTCGCCCATATCGACCATGGGAAGTCGACCCTCGCCGACCGCCTGATCCAGATCACCGGCGGGCTCTCCGAGCGCGAGATGACGGACCAGGTGCTCGATTCCATGGACATCGAGCGCGAGCGCGGCATCACCATCAAGGCGCAGACGGTCCGGCTGTCCTACAAGGCGCACGATGGCGAGACCTATACGCTGAACCTCATCGACACCCCCGGGCACGTGGACTTCGCCTATGAGGTGAACCGCTCGCTGGCGGCGGTGGAAGGTTCGCTCCTGGTGGTGGATGCCTCCCAGGGGGTGGAAGCGCAGACCCTGGCCAACGTCTACCAGGCCATCGACAACAATCACGACATCGTGCCGGTGCTCAACAAGGTGGACCTGCCCGCCGCCGAGCCGGAAAAGGTGAAGGCGCAGATCGAGGACGTGATCGGCCTCGACGCCTCCGGCGCCATCGGCATCTCCGCCAAGACCGGTCTCAATGTGGACCAGGTGCTGGAAGCCATCGTCACCAAGCTGCCCCCGCCCATGGGCGACCGCGCGGCGCCGCTGAAGGCGCTGCTGGTGGATAGCTGGTACGACACCTATCTCGGCGTGGTGGTGCTGGTGCGCATCATCGACGGCGTGTTGAAGAAGGGCCAGCGCATCAAGATGATGGGCTCGGGCGCGGTCTATGATGTGGACCGGGTGGGCGTGTTCACCCCCAAGATGGTGGCCATGGCCGAGCTCGGCCCCGGCGAGATCGGCTTCCTCACCGGCTCCATCAAGGAAGTGGCGGATACCCGCGTCGGCGACACCATCACAGAGGACAAGCGCCCCTGCGCCGAGGCTTTGCCGGGCTTCAAGCCGGCCCAGCCGGTGGTGTTCTGCGGCCTGTTCCCGGTGGACGCCGCCGACTTCGAGGACCTGCGCGCCGCCATGGGCAAGCTGCGCCTCAACGACGCCAGCTTCTCCTTCGAGATGGAGACCTCGGCGGCGCTGGGCTTCGGCTTCCGCTGCGGGTTTCTGGGCCTGTTGCACCTGGAGATCATCCAGGAGCGGCTGGAGCGCGAGTTCAACCTCGATCTCATCGCCACCGCCCCCTCGGTCATCTACGAAATCCAGATGACCGACGATACGGTGATCGACCTGCACAATCCGGCCGACATGCCGGATGTGGTGAAGATCTCCGAGATCCGCGAGCCGTGGATCCGTGCCACCATCATGACGCCGGACGAGTATCTCGGCGCGGTGTTGAAACTGTGCCAGGACCGGCGCGGCAACCAGATCGAGCTCACCTATGTGGGCGCGCGCGCCATGGTCACCTATGACCTGCCGCTGAACGAGGTGGTGTTCGACTTCTACGACCGGCTGAAATCCATCTCCAAGGGCTATGCCTCGTTCGACTACCAGATCACCGAATACCGTGTCGGCGATCTCGTGAAGATGTCGATCCTGGTGAATGGCGAGCCGGTGGACGCCCTCTCCATGCTGGTGCATCGCACGAGGGCGGAGGCGCGCGGCCGGGTGATGTGCGAGAAGCTGAAGGATCTCATTCCCCAGCATCTGTTCAACATCCCCATCCAGGCCGCCATCGGCGCCAAGATCATCGCCCGCGAGACCATCAAGGCCCTGCGCAAGGACGTGACCGCCAAATGCTACGGCGGCGACATCACGCGAAAGCGCAAGCTGCTGGACAAGCAGAAGGAGGGCAAGAAGAAGATGCGCCAGTTCGGCAAGGTGGAGATCCCCCAGGAAGCCTTCATCGCCGCGCTGAAGATGGACGAGTGAGGGAGCCAATCTCTGGTTCCCGGTTCTGCGCAGCTTTATTGAGTCAATCGTGCGTTGCGCAGTCGGGGTGTGCCTGCTTGGGTTGATTTTCGCCTTAGGCGATCATAAATTCCGTGAGCCATTTTATATATAGAGGTGGCTGAAATGGTCGTTCGCCTTTTTTCTTGCCGTGGCAAGCTCCGTGACGAAGAGTCTTATGGGGAACATTGCGAACTTGATTTCGCGACGCTCGACCTAGCCGTTCGGGAAATGTTGCGCCGCAGTGTTGGTTGTTCCCCCTTAGATTTTGTTCGTCAGCATGGGTATTTCCAAGCCTCGTGGCGTGAATCTGACCGCTCTGAGCGCTACTGGTTTGGTGCTGGCGTCCAGTCCGAAGATGTTTTGAATTTGATTTCAAAATATAAGACGCTTAACGGCGATGTAATCTGATTTTCTAACGGCTTAAATGAACCTAGCGGTTGTTTCTGTTGCCTCTATTTTTTGTGATACCTTCTTCGCCCGTGACTTCCGTCCCGCCCGTTTCATCCACCACACGGCGATGCCGGTGCCGGCGAGCAGGGCCACCACTAGGCCGGTGACCGCGATGATGATGCGGCCGGTGAGGCCGAAGATGCGGCCCGAGTGGATGGGATATTGAACCTGCAGGAAGATGTCGCCGGCGGTACCCACTCCAGGGATGAAGTCGCCCTTGGGGGCGGCCGTCTCGCCGTCGAAATAGAGCCAGCGGGTGTCCATGGGATCGTCGTGATCGCCGAAGGCGACGCCGAAGATGCCGAAATGGGGCGAATAGAACACCTCGCTGGGCGGTTCGTTCCAGCCCCGCGCGCGCGCCTCGGTGATGCCGGCCTCCACCACCACGTCATAGGACAGCGTGCGATCGCGCAACCGCTCCAGCGGCGCGCCGGAGAGGGGCGTCGGGGTCACCTTCGAGAACAGGGAGACGAGGGGCTCCACCACCTGCGGGCGCAGGTTCATGGTGATGGAGGTGAAGGCCACCACGATCAGCAGCACGAACAGCCACAGGCCGGCGGCCCGGTGCAGGTCGAGATTCAGGCGGAACCGGCTGCCCCCCTTGATGGCGAAGGCCGGTCGCCATTTGGCGAGGAACGGCCGCCCGCGCGGGAAGGTGAGGGCAAGGCCGATGAAGCCGTCGATGAACCACAAGATGGCGACCACCCCCATGAAGAGGATGCCATAGACCCCGGGCAGACTGAGGTTGTGGTGGAACTCGTAGAGGAACGGCACGAAGTTCAGGCGCGAGAAGCAGCATGCGCCCCATTTCCGCTCGGCCAGGATCGCGCCGCTCACCGGGTCCACGTTGAACCAGTCGGTGGTGAGCTCGGCCTGCTCGCCGGTCTTGGGATCCACCTTGCCGGCGGCCACCGCCAGTACCGCGTGGCCCGGCTCATGGTCGAGCATCATGTACCAGACAGCGCGGTCGGGGGCGCCGGCATCGATGCGCTGCGCCAGGGCCTCCGGCGACAGGGGCGGACCCTCGGCGGTGGCGCGATAGGCGGCCGGGTTCAGCGCGGCATCGATTTCCGCATAGAATGCGAGCACTGCGCCGGTGAGGCCGGCGCAGATGAGGAACAGAGCGGTGGAGAGGCCAAGGATGCGGTGGGCCCACACCAGCGCCGGGCGCAGCCCGCCGCCGCGTCGCGCCGGAACCAAGGTCGCGGGAGCGCCCATGGCGCTCACCAGCGGTATTTGGCCGAGGCGAGAATGGTGCGCCCCTGCTGCCAATACCAATAGCCCTCATTGTCCAGCGCCTTTTCCTGGTTGAACAGGTTCTTGGCGTTGAGGGCGAACTTCCAGGCGTCCTTTTCGTAATAGAGCGCCGCATCCACCGGGTACTGGGCGGGGTTTTTGTAGGTATTGTAATTGTCCGAATAGAACTCGCCCAGGTAACGGATGCCGAGGCCGCCGCCGAAGCCCTTCAGGGCGCCGTCCGGCACCATGTATTTCACCCACAGGGACGCCACGTGGGCGGGCATGTTCAGGGGCGTGTTGCCGATGGTCGCGGCGTCGGCGCTGCTGAGGATCTTGCCGGCGGTGTAGGTATAAGCGGCGGTGAGATCGAGCCCCTGGGCCATCTCCACCAGCGCCTCCGCCTCGAACCCGCGCACCCGGATGTCGCCCACCGGGCTGTAGACATAGGAGATGGGGTCGGGAACGGCGTAGTTGGTCTGCTTGATCTGGTAGAGGGAGACGGTGAAGAAGCTGCGCCCGCCCTTGGGCTGGTACTTCACGCCCGCCTCATACTGCTGGCCCTCGGAGGGCTGCAGCAGCTGGCCGGAGGCATCCACATTGCTGGAGGGCAGGAACGAGGTGGCGTAGCTCACATAAGGCGACAGGCCGATGTCGAACTCGTAGAGCAGGCCCGCCTGCCAGGTGAAGGCCTGGTCATCGCGGGAGGCGATGTCGGTGCCATAAGTGAGGCTCGACATGTCCTGGGTGACGAAATCCTGCCGTCCGCCGAGGGTGAGGTGCCAGCCGCCCAGGGTCATCTGGTCCTGCGCATAAAGGCCCAGCTGATTGATGGTCACGCCGATGCGGCTGGTGATGGCCGGGGCGAGGACCTGATTGTCGGCGGTGGGGTTGAGCAGGTTGAGGGGCGAGGCGAAATAGCCGTAGCCATCGCCATAATTGCTGTTGCCCCACAGATAGTCGAGGCCGCCCAGCACCTTGTGCTGGATGGCGCCGGTGGCGAACTTGGCCTCGATCTGGTTGTCGGCCTGGAAGGTATCCAGGGTTTCCTTGTAGTTGGCGGCATAAAGGCCCACCAGCGGCCACGAGACCGCGCCGGTGGGGAACATCCAGTAGCTGTGATTGTCGATATGGCCGTAGCGCACGTTCTGGCGCGCGGTCCAGCTGTCGTTGAAATCGTGCTCCAGCCGGTAGCCCACCTGCTCCTGGGTCTGCTCGATGGCGTTGTAATTGGTCCCCACCGGGATCTTCGTGAGGTGGCCGTTGGGCTGGTAGAAATAGGTGCTGGCGGGCAGCTTGATGTCGAGAATGTCGGCCAGCACCGTGAGGCGGGTGCTGTCGTTCTGGAAGGTCATGGACGGCGCCAGATAGAGCGCGTCGTTGGAATTGAAGGCGGTGTTGCCCTGGGCGTCGCGGCCCACGCCCACCAGGCGGTAGAGCACGCTGCCATCCTCCTTGGCGCGCCCGCCGAGGTCGAACGAGGCCTGCCACCACTGGGGATAGCCGCCCTGCAGCTCCACATTGGCGAAGGGGGTATCCACCGGCATCTTGGAGATGCGGTTGATGAGGCCGCCCGGCACGGTCTGGCCATAGAGCACGCCCGCCGGTCCCTTGATCACGTCGATGCGCTCCAGGCCCTCGGTCTCGGTGCGCCAATAGGCGAAATTGCCGGCCGCCTGGGCGAGCCCGTCGCGGAAATCGCCGCGGGAGGTGACGGAGAAGCCGCGGATATAGATGTCGTCGAAGCGTGGATCATAACCATAGGCGCCGGTGACGACGCCGGACGTGTAGGAGACGGCGTCGATCACATTCTGCACCGCGCGGTCGTCCATCTGCTCGCGGGTGACCACGGAGACGGAGCGGGGCGTCGTGATCAGCGGCGTATCGGTCTTGGTGCCGGCGCCGCTGCGGGTGGCCACATAGCCATCCACCGGGCCCCAGGCGGTGTCGCCGGCGCCTTCCACATTGAGGGTCGGCAGTTCCAGGGGAGAGGCGTCCTGCGCATGGGTCGCGGTGGCGGCGAGCAGCGCACCACCGCCGAGCGCCGTGGCCGCCATCAACCGGCTGAGACGACGAAGGGTGGCTGCCGGGGCGGGGGCGGTCCGGGAGATCGTGGCGGAAGAGAAAAGAATAGCAATCATCTCAATGTCGCTGAATATGTCGAATCCGAGGCGTATTGGTGAGATACGCGATCGATTGATCGACATCAATTCAGTTGGATTGCTTTGAGCTCACATTGAAGCTATTCAATAAAATATAGATCGAAATATTATTATTATAAAATATTATTATCATAATTCAAAGCTGATGCGCGGTGTATGAGCTGAAAACGAAAGCGGCGCCTGAATGGACCCCCGAAGGGGCGCATTCAGGCGCCGATCTCAATCTCAGCAGTGCGCGCGGGACTCAGTGGTCGCGCACGTAGACCGAGGCCTCAGCGGCAGCGCACGTAAACCATGGTGCCGTAGCGCTTGGCCACTTCGGGGTCGACCCAGCGCAGCACCAGCACGTTGCCGTCGAAGCGCATGATCTGGCGGTCGGCCTGGCTGCCGGCGGGCTCGCCGGGCGGGCCGATATAGACGGGACCGCCGGGCACCTGCTTGGACACCACTTCGGTGAGCTTGTTGTCGTCGGCCAGATACATCATCACGCCGCCGTTGGGGCCGGCAGTGATCACATAGGGGTTCGAGCACTGCTCCTTGGCCTGGGCCTCGGTGCGGCCGGCGTCGTCGGGCCGGTGATAGGCGGCAAGGCCCCAGCGGCCCACCAGGCGGTCGGGCGCGATCGGGCTCGTATATTGTGGCGCTGCGGGCGGGGGCGGTTCGGTGGGAGTGGTGCTGCAGGCGGCGAGGGTCAGGGCAAGTGCCGCCGCCATGATTCCGGCCATTGCGGCACGACGATGGTGCGCAGGGCGCACGGTCGGCCGTGCAAGCGTAAGTTTCATGAATAACTCCGTGGCCTTCGCCGTCTCGACTCCGGTCTGCTCCCAGGATCCGCCGTACACCGACGGACGGGCACCGACCATAATGGCTGATTGCTCTCCCGTCGATGCCGCCGCACGCGGAAGACCGGCTGGCGCAGGTGTCGCTTCAGGTGCCGCTTCAGGCGCCCCTCAGGCCCGCCCCCTGGTGCCGTCCGGTGTGCACCACCATATGGCGGCAGGGTTACCGCTTCGTATCCCGCCACCGTTCCTTGCCCATGGCGCTGAAAGCACAGGTGAAGGTGGCGATGAAGTTTGTCGTCGGCGCCTTGACGTGGCCGGAGGGGTTGCTTATCTCCGCGGCGGGCTTGGCACTCTTGTCTTGAGAGTGCCAGCAGCGTTGGGAGCGGCGTGTCGCGCCGCTCATTCTGGTCCGAGAGGAATAGACCCATGGCCTTCCGTCCCCTGCACGACCGCGTCGTCGTCAAGCGCATCGAAGCCGAGCAGAAGACTGCCGGCGGCATCATCATCCCCGATACCGCCAAGGAAAAGCCCCAGGAGGGCGAGGTCATCGCCGTGGGCCCGGGCGCCCGTGACGAGGCCGGCAAGCTCGTTCCCGTCGACCTGAAGGCGGGCGACCGGGTGCTGTTCGGCAAGTGGTCGGGCACCGAGGTGAAGATCGACGGCCAGGACCTCCTCATCATGAAGGAGAGCGACATTCTCGGCGTGATCGGCTGATCGCGAGAGAGTGCCTGAGCCTTTTTCCGCACGTTTCATAAGGAGGCCGTGATGGCTGCCAAAGAAGTCAAGTTTTCTGCCGACGCGCGCGAGAAGCTGCTGCGCGGCGTGGATATCCTCGCCAACGCCGTCAAGGTGACCCTGGGCCCCAAGGGCCGCAACGTGGTCATCGAGAAGTCCTTCGGCGCCCCCCGCATCACCAAGGACGGTGTGTCGGTGGCCAAGGAGATCGAGCTCGAGGACAAGTTCGAGAACCTCGGCGCCCAGCTGGTGCGCGAAGTCGCCTCCAAGACCAATGATCTGGCCGGCGACGGCACCACCACCGCCACCGTGCTGGCCCAGGCCATCGTCAAGGAAGGCGCCAAGGCGGTTGCCGCTGGCATGAACCCGATGGACCTGAAGCGCGGCATCGACCTCGCCGTGGTCGCGGCCCTCAAGGACATCCAGTCCCGCGCCAAGAAGGTCTCCTCCTCCGCCGAGGTGGCCCAGGTCGGCACCATTTCCGCCAACGGTGACTCCTCCATCGGCGAGATGATCGCCGGCGCCATGCAGAAGGTCGGCAACGAGGGTGTCATCACCGTCGAGGAAGCCAAGACCGCCGAGACCGAGCTCGACGTGGTCGAGGGCATGCAGTTCGACCGCGGCTATCTCTCTCCGTACTTCATCACCAATGCGGAGAAGATGATCGCCGACCTGGAAGAGCCCTACATCCTCATCTTCGAGAAGAAGCTCACCGCCCTGCAGCCGATCCTGCCGGTCCTCGAGGCCGTGGTGCAGTCCGGCCGTCCGCTGGTGATCGTCGCCGAGGACGTGGAAGGCGAGGCCCTGGCCACCCTGGTGGTCAACAAGCTGCGCGGCGGCCTGAAGGTGGCTGCGGTCAAGGCGCCCGGCTTCGGTGATCGTCGCAAGGCCATGCTCGAGGATATCGCCATCCTCACCGGCGGCCAGGTGATCTCGGAAGATCTCGGCATCAAGCTCGAGAACGTGACCCTTGCCCAGCTCGGCCGCGCCAAGAAGGTCATCCTCGAGAAGGAAAAGACCACCATCGTGGACGGCGTTGGCGAGAAGGCCGACATCGAGGCCCGCGTCGCCCAGATCAAGGCGCAGATCGAGACCACCACCTCCGACTACGACCGTGAGAAGCTCCAGGAGCGTCTCGCCAAGCTGGCCGGCGGCGTGGCCGTGATCCGCGTGGGCGGCTCCACCGAGGTGGAAGTCAAGGAGAAGAAGGACCGCGTGGACGACGCGCTGAACGCCACCCGCGCTGCGGTGGAAGAAGGCATCGTCCCCGGCGGCGGCGTGGCCCTGCTGCGCGCCAAGGGCGCCGTGGAGGCTCTCACCTCCGACAACGCCGACATCAAGGCCGGCATCAAGATCGTGCTGCGCGCCCTTGAGGCCCCGATCCGCCAGATCGCCGAGAACTCCGGCGTGGAAGGCTCCATCGTGGTGGGCAAGGTGCTCGAGGCGACCGATCCGAACTTCGGCTTCAACGCCCAGACCGAGGAATATGTGGACCTCGTCGCCGCTGGCGTCGTGGACCCGGCCAAGGTGGTGCGCACCGCGCTGCAGGACGCCGGCTCCGTGGCTGGCCTGCTGGTGACCACCGAGGCGCTGGTCGCCGAGCTGCCGAAGAAGGACGCCGGCATGCCGGCGATGCCGGGCGGCGGCATGGGCGGCATGGGCGGCATGGACTTCTGAGGGCACACGCCTTCGGAAGGGTCTAGGCCCTGCCGGCACGTTGAAGAGGGCGCGACCGCAAGGTCGCGCCCTTTTTCTTTGCTCTGTGCGGATCGCCGGCATTTTCGCCATCCGGGGCCGGAGCAGGCTTGAAGAGACGCCGCGAGAGCGTCATATATGCGTAAAAACGCATATGCGGATGTGAGCAAGATGGATGTGCCCCAGATCCTCGCCGCTTTGGCGGAGCCCACGCGGCTCGGCGCCATGCAGATCATCTGCGATGGCGGCGAGCATTGCGCCTGCGAGCTGATGGAGCGGCTGGAGGCGACCCAATCGCGCGTGTCCCGCCACATGAGCGTGCTCAAGGCGGCGGGGCTGGTGATCGACCGGCGCGATGCCCAATGGGTGCGCTATCGCCTCCATCCGAACCTACCGGAAGGCGTGGCGCGGATCCTGGACGCGGTCGTGGCCGCGGCGGCCCCGCTCTCGTCCGCCCCTTCGACGACCACCCCCGCCACGGGAAGGACCTGCGCATGAGCATCGACACCCTGAACGCGCCGCGCGGGCGCGACACGGGCGCGCCGGCCTGGATGTGGGGCGCCGGAGTGGGGCTGGCGCTGGTCGCCTGGGTGCTGGCCTATAGCCAGCTGGTGCCGTTTTCGGCGTGGCTGGTCTCGCTGCTGCCGGTGGACCCGCAGAGCCGGCTGGGCTCGGCCCTCACCTTCTTCTTCTATGATACGCCGAAGGTCATTCTGCTGCTGACCCTGGTGGTGTTCGCCATGGGGGTGGTGCGCAGCTATTTCTCGCCGGAGAAGACGAGGGCGCTGCTGGCCGGCAAGCGCGAGGGGCTGGGCAATGTGCTGGCGGCGGGGCTCGGTGTGCTCACACCCTTCTGCTCCTGCTCGGCGGTGCCGCTGTTCATCGGCTTCGTGTCCGCCGGGGTGCCGCTGGGCGTCACTTTCTCCTTCCTCATCGCCGCGCCCATGGTGAACGAGGTGGCCCTGGGGCTGCTGTTCGCTCTGGTGGGCTGGCCGGTGGCGCTGACTTATCTGGCGTTCGGGCTCGCCCTCGCCATCGTCGCTGGCTGGGTCATCGGTCGGCTGAAGCTGGAAGGCTGGCTTCAGGATTGGGTGAAGGAGATCCAGGCCGGGGCCGGCCTCGCCGTTCCGCAGGGGCGGCTGTCCTTTGTCGATCGTCTGAAGCTGGGCCTGGAGGCGGTGCGCGACATCGTCGGCCGGGTATGGATCTGGATGATCGTCGGCATCGCCGCCGGGGCCTTGATTCATGGCTATGTACCGGCCGAGCTGATGGCGAGGATCATGGGCGCCGATGCCTGGTGGTCGGTGCCGGCGGCGGTGCTGGTGGGCATTCCCATGTACAGCAATGCGGCGGGGGTGATTCCCATTGTCGAGGCGCTGCTGGACAAGGGCGCCGCCCTGGGCACCACCCTCGCCTTCATGATGTCGGTGATCGCTTTGTCGCTGCCGGAGATGATCATTCTGCGCAAGGTGCTCACCTTGCGGCTGATCGCGGTGTTCCTGGCGGTGGTGGGCGGCGGCATCCTGATGGTGGGCTATCTGTTCAACCTGTTGTTTTCCTGATCGAGGGAAGGACGTGCCATGAGGGACGTGAAAGTGCTGGGCTCCGGCTGCAAGCGCTGCGAGGCCACCCAGAAGCTGATTTCGGAGGCGGCCGCGCGCCTGGGCGTGGACGTCACCGTGGAAAAGGTCACCGACTACGTGCAGATCGCCAAATTCGGCATCCTCTCCACCCCCGGTGTGGTCATCGACGGCAAGGTGGTCCACGCCGGCGGCGTGCCGGAGGTGGCGGCCGTGGAGGGCTGGCTGAAGGCCTGAGGCCGACGCGGCAATGGACCCGGTGCACATCCCGAAGGGCGCGGCCGCAAGGTTGCGCCCTTGTTTTTTGCGTGCGCAGCTTTGCCCAGATGCGCGCATTGAAGAGCCCCCACGGGGGTGCTCCGGGCAAGGTCATGGGGTCGGCGCGCTGCCGCAGGCTCACACAGAAATGACGCGTGTGCCGAAAGTCGTCGCAGAACGACACTACATGAATGAAGCCCCCGCGATCAGAAAGAATATTTAATCCGTAAGATAATATAATTTTTCAATTATATAAATTTATCATTATTATGTATTTGTTATTTATAGAAATTATAGGCGATTATGGGTGGAATCTGGCCGGATTATGGTGTTTATTGGCCGCATATCAGCCCACAATAGATCGCAAGGGGAGTCATGTTCAGCCGCATTGTCATCAACCCGCCCGTGTTCTTCGGTTCCGTTTTGCTCATTGCCATGTTTCTCATGGTCGGCGTCGTCGCGCCCGACCGCGCGGGCGAGATCTTCTCGCAGCTGCAGAGCTCCATTCTTTCGGCCTTCGGCTGGCTCTATCTGCTGGCGGTCGGCATTTTCCTGGCGGCGGTGCTGATCCTGTCGGTGGGCCGGTATGGCCGCCTCAAGCTCGGCCCGGATGATGCGGTGCCCGACTTCAAGTTCACCTCCTGGGTGGCGATGCTGTTCGCCGCCGGCATGGGCATCGGCCTGATGTTCTATGCGGTGGGTGAGCCCATCACCCATTTCATGACCCCGCCCACCGCCGAGCCGCGCTCCGTGGCCGCCATGCGCGAGGCGATGACGGTCACCTTCTTCCACTGGGGCATTCATGCCTGGGCGATCTATGCGGTGGTGGGCCTCTCGCTCGCCTATTTCGGCTATCGCTACAACCTGCCCCTCACCATCCGTTCCGGCCTTTATCCGCTGCTGAAGAACCGCATCAACGGCCCCATCGGCCATGCGGTGGACATCTTCGCCATCGTCGGCACCATCTTCGGCATCGCCACCTCGCTGGGGCTGGGCGTGTCGCAGATCAATGCCGGCCTCAACTATCTGCTGGGCGTTCCCATCGGCATCGAGGTGCAGCTGCCGCTCATCGCGGTCATCACCTGCTGCGCCACCGTCTCGGTGGTCTCGGGGCTGGATCGGGGGGTGCGCATCCTCTCCGAGACCAATCTGGTGCTGGCCATCGCGCTGATGCTGTTCGTGCTGGTGGTGGGCCCCACCGAGGCGCTGTTCCGCGATTTCGTGCAGAACATCGGCCTTTATCTCGATACCCTGCTGCTGCGCACCTTCAACATCTACGCCTATCAGCCGACCCCCTGGATCGATGGCTGGACGCTGTTCTACTGGGCGTGGTGGATTTCCTGGTCGCCGTTCGTGGGCATGTTCATCGCCCGCATCTCCCGCGGCCGCACGGTGGGCGAGTTCGTGGTGGCGGTGCTCTTCATTCCGGCCGGCTTCACCTTCTTCTGGATGACCGTGTTCGGCAACACCGCCATCCTCATCGACACCACGGTGGCCAATGGCCAATTGGCGGCGGATGTGGCGCAGAACGTGTCCGTGGGCCTGTTCCAGTTCTTTGAATATCTGCCGCTGTCGCCGGTCACCTCCACCCTGGCCATCGCGCTGGTCGCCATCTTCTTCGTGACATCGGCGGATTCCGGCTCGCTGGTGGTGGATGCCATCGCCGCCGGCGGCGCCACCGAGACCTCGACCCTGCAGCGGGTGTTCTGGTGCGCGCTGGAAGGGGGCGTGGCGGCGGCGCTGCTGCTGGCCGGGGGCCTTGGCGCGCTGCAATCGGCCACCATCGCCAGCGCGCTGCCCTTCACCTTCGTGATGCTGGCGCTGGTGTGGGCGCTGTTCGTGGGCATGCGGGCGGATGTGGCGCAGCGGGAGGCGCAGGCCGCGCAGCCGGCGGCGCCGGCCCCCGCGCACCCGGCCTCGGGCCTCACCTGGCAGCGCCGGCTCGCGCTCATCCTGCATTCGCCGGACCTGAAGGAAGTGGAAGCCTTCATCGCCACCCAGGCCCGGCCGGCGCTGGAACAGGTGGCCGTGGAGCTGACCCGGCGGGGCCGGCCGGCCGAGGTGCGCGAGGAGAATGGCGCCGTGGCCCTCACGGCCCCGGCGGACGGGGTGCGCGACTTCGTCTATGGGGTGATGCCGGTGGCCCGCCGGCTGCCCACCTTTTCCGCCTATGAAGCCGCCAAGCCCGACTTCCGTTATGAGGCGCGCACCTATTTCTCCAATGGGGGCCGTGGCTACGATGTCATGGGCATGAGCCGCGAGCAGCTGCTGGCGGATGTGCTGGTGCAGTTCGAGCGCTATCTGCTGCTGGTGCAGTCGCCCGCCTCCCAGCTGGTGACCGAGGCGCCTGAGCATGGCGCGGAAGGGCAGGGGCCCGCCCAGCAGCCGGCCACCTGAGCCCGCGGCGGAGACGGGCCGGCGCCAGACGATGCGCGGCACGCCCGCGGCGCGCCGGCCACCTCACTGCTGCCGTGATCTCGGTGTCTGTGGCGCAGCGAGGGCGGGCGCGCGGGCCTCAGGGGCGACCTGATGGCGCTTGCGCTTGCCAGCGGCGCCGTGTGGCGGCACTCTCCGCCCGACACGGGGCTGGCGGGGTGCCGCGCCGGGCCACGGGACAGGGGTTTGCCAGGTCATGATCAAGGATTGTGGGACCGCCGCCGGCGGCGTGAGTGAACAGGCCGCCGCGCCGCAGCCGTGCGCGGGCGCCCTCAGCCGCCGCAGCTTCCTGGTGGGCTCGGCCCTCGGCTTCGGCGCGCTGGGCCTGGCCGGCTGCGCCGGCATGGATGGCATGACCCTCGCCGAGGCGCAGAAGGTCTATGGGCCGGTGCCGGAAGAGAAGTTCCCTATTCCGGCGGTGGACCTCAGCAAGGTCAATCCCAAATACTACCGCCGCACCGTGCGCTATGAGACCAAGGAAGAGCCGGGCACCATCATCGTCGATCCCGGCAATTATTACGTCTACCGCATCGAGGAAGACGGCATGGCGACCCGCTACGGCGCCAATGTGGGCCGCGACGGCTTCCGCTGGAGCGGCGATGCCTATGTGGGCCGCAAGGGCGAATGGGCGGTGTGGACCCCGCCCAAGGAGATGATCAAGCGCCAGCCCGAGGCGGCCAAATACGCCGGCGGCATGCCCGGCGGCCTCGACAACCCGTTGGGCGCGCGCACCCTCTATCTCTACCAGAACGGCAGCTACACCCTTTACACCATCTATGCCACGAGCGACCCGGAATCCATCGGCAGCGGCGTCACCAGCGGCTGCGTGGGCCTCCTGAGCCAAGACATGCTCGACCTCTACGCCCGCACCCCGGTGAAAACCAAGGTGGTGGTGCTGCCGGCGTAGGGGGGCGGTGCGGTGCGGGTCGGTGCGGGTATTGAGCCGTAGCTTGATTGGAAGCGCTCGGCTTTGCGCCGGACGCAGCCGTTCGCTGAGGTCGTAGCCAATGTCTGTTTTGGGGTGGTTATCTGCCTGTCCGCTATTTGAATGGGCTTTTGAAGGAGTGGTCATTCCGCCGATCACCGAATTGGGGTCGGAAGAGGCAAGACCGGTCAGGGCATACCCTGTTCATTCACTTCCTGAGGGCCAGCGGGTCGTCACTGGTAGGATTACTGACTGCCCAGTCCAGACTCATCACAAGGCATATCCGCGCAAACTGTTCTGCCAGCGCCCGAGTAGATGACCAATCATTGCCGATCTTATCGTTGGTGCCGTGTATCGTGCGGCTGCGGCCCGAGCTGTAAATCTCTTCTACCGCCTGGTGCATGGTGGGGCCATCTTTGCGGATCGGCTTGTCGTCCTGCATGCCAAGCCGGGCTCGGATTAGGCTTCTGATCCCGTTGGACTTGCCGCCACTGGCGAGGGCATCGAGGCACGCCGAGAACTTCACCACGGCCATCAGTTCCACCTCATCCCGGCATCCCTCATGGAACCATAGTAGCGCCTGCGCAAACGTATTCATGAGCGCGGGACGCGCCACCCTCCCGTCACGCGAGAGGTAATAAGTGATTGCCTCGCCCACCACATCAAAGTCACCACGGTTCTTCGCCAGTTCTTTCGCCCAGTCTCCAGGACTAATGTTAGGACCATGCGGCAGCCCCATTAGGTTGCCGCCAGACAGCGTTCCGACCTTCGGTTTAAACACCAGCGAGCGCTGGCGGCGAACAGACGGATCGACCAACAGGCGGAACCCATCGAGCGCTCTGGAGGATACGGCCCAGCGCAGGGCAATTCCTGTCAATGCAAGGCGCGCAGCTGTTTGCGCTTTAAGACGACCGGCTTCGGAGGCGAGCCCCTCGGTGCGGACACTACACACATACGGACACTTGCCCACGGCATCGAGAATATCCCGCTCCCGTATAGACTCGACCGATGTCTTGCGCTTACGCGGCTTGCCTCCAGACCAGACGCGCATGACGCGCTGCGCGGTCGTCTTGCTAACGTCGCCGTCAGAAAGCTTGCGTGCGAGCCACGCCGAACGTGGCTCAAACTGCACTGGACCAATCGAAAACGGTGCGACATCAAAGTTGCCAAACAGAGTGCAACCGAACGCATGCTCAGCAGGGCCGTGTGTCTTGCTAGGTCCACTAACGGCCGCGCGGATGGCCGCGACAACAGTGCGGGCATTCTCTTGCCGGTCGTCATCGAGATCGATCAGCATCAGCGCTGGGCCGAAGGCACCCCGCACCGTCCAATTCCATTCCTTATCGGTATGAGAGCGGCTTAGGGCCGGATCGCCGCGCTTGAGCTCTCGCGAAGAAAGCTTAATCAGCCGCTCCATCTCCCGCGTCGTCATTATGAAGCGGTCGTTCCCGACAGCAATTTGGCCTGGAAGCGAAAACCCTTCCTCATCCGGTTCCGGTACCGATCCGGGAGCTTGAATGCGGGTCAGTTCCGCGATTAATGCCTCTACATACGATTCCAGCGTCGCCATGGTCGATCCCCTTGCCGAGCAGGTCTAGTGCATCTGCAACCAACGTAACCGCAAGGCTCGATAGAATAGTGGGCCTTGCGCACCGGGCTAAGGGTATCGCCGCATTTACCACCGGTAACACCGACTGCGAGCGTCAGCTATTTAGAACTCGTGCTTCAGGATCGAACGACAGCAATGGGGTCGAAAGCAGCCGCGTGGCTACGCCGGATTAACCGCGCCCCCCGCTACGCTCCCACCACCCCCCGCACCTCCCTTCCCACATCTCCCGCCCGCATCACGCTGCCCATGACGGCCACCCCGGCCGCTCCGGCGGCGCGGCAGGCGGTGGCGGTGGCGGCGGTGATGCCGCCCAGGGCGATGATGGGGACGCGGGCGGTGGCGGCGGCCTCGGTGAGGCCGGGGAGGCCCAAAGCGGGGCCGTAGCCGGGTTTGGAGGGGGTGGGGAAGAGCGGGCTCAGGGTGATGTAGTCGAGATGGGCCGGGTCGGCGGCCACCGCTTCCGCGCGGGTGTGGGTGGACAGGCCGATGAGGGCCCCCGGGCCGAGCAGCGCGCGGGCGGCGGCCGGGTCGCTGCCGGCGGAGAGGTGGACGCCATCGGCCCCGGCGGCGGCGGCCAGCGTTGCCGGGCCGTGCAGGGTGAGGGTGGCGCCGGAGGGGCGGGTGACGGCACGCAGGCGGGCGAACAGGGCGATCTGCTCGCCCTCGGGCAGGTCTTTTTCCCTCAGGCTGAACCAGCGGCAGCCGGCGGCGCAGGCGGCGGCGATGATGTCGGCGAGGTCGCCCCGCGCCTGGCTGCGATCGGTGATGACGAGCAGAGGCGGGCGGGGCAGCATGGGCTCAGCTGCCCACGAGGCCGAATTCGGGGCTGGAGGCCTCCGCATGGAGCTTGCGGGGAATGCGCCCGGCGCGGCGGCCGAGCCGGCCGGCATCCACCGCGGCGCGGAAGCCCGCCGCCATGCGCACCGGATCGAGCGCCTTCGACACCGCCGTGTTGAGCAGCACCGCCGAACAGCCCAGCTCCATGGCCAGCGCCGCATCGGACGGGGTGCCGAGGCCGGCATCCAGCACCACCGGCACCGGCGAGCGGGCGCAGATGAGCTCGATCATGTGCGGATTGGCGATGCCGAGCCCGGTGCCGATCATGGAGCCCAGCGGCATCACGGTGGCGGCGCCGAGGTCCGCCAGCTTCTGGCAGGTCACCGGATCGTCGGTGCAATAGGGCAGCACCACGAAGCCGGCGTTCACCAGCTCCTCGGTGGCCTTCAGCAGCTCTTCCACATTCGGATAGAGCAGTTCGCGATCGCCGATCACCTCCAGCTTCACCCAATTGGTGTCCAGCGCCTCGCGCGCCAGCTCGGCGGTGAGCACCGCATCCTTGGCGGTCTGGCAGCCGGCGGTGTTGGGCAGAATGTGCACCCGGCCGGAGAGGAGATCGGTGAGGCTTTCCTCATAGCCGGCAAGGCTGATGCGGCGGATGGAGGCGGTGGCCATCTCGGCGCCCGAGGCGGCCAGCGCATCCAGAAACACCTTCTGGTTGGGATAGCCGGCGGTGCCCAGGAACAGACGCGAGCGGAAGCTGCGTCCGGCAATGACGAGCGGGTCGTCGGAAAGGAGATCGGTCATGGCTTTTCTCGTTGTCGTGCGCCGGCTCAGCCGCCCTGCTTGGCGGTGATGATCTCCAGCGTGTCGCCGCTGGCGAGGCGGGTGTCGGTCCAGGCCCGGCGCGGCACCACCGCGCCGTTGCGGGCCACCGCGATGCCCTTGCGGGTGGCATCGATGCCCTTGGCGTCCAGAAGGTCGCTGACGGTGACGACGCTCAGCGCCTCAGCGGCGCCGTTCACGGTGAGGTCGAGGGCGGGCACGGTCATGGCGGGGCTCATTCTGCGGCGGCCCGGGGGGCGAAGCGGCCGGCCTCGAAGGGCGCGGCCAAAGGATCGAGCCGGCCGGAAAGGACGAAATCCGCCACCAGCCGGGCGGTCACCGGCAGCAGCAGGATGCCGTTGCGGTGATGGCCGGTGGCGAACACCAGCCCCTCCACCTCGGCGCTGGGGCCGAGAATGGGGGCATCGTCGCGGCTGCCGGGGCGGAAGCCCACCCATTGCTCGTGAATGGAGAGCTCCTCCAGCCCCGGCAAAGCGCGCCAGGCGTGGGTGAGCAGGGCCAGCTGGCCGCCGGCGGTCAGGTCGGTGTCGAAGCCCTTCTCCTCGGTGGTGGCGCCGAGGATCAGCCGGCCGTCGCGGCGCGGCACCAGATAGGAACCCGGCGCCCAGATCACATGGTTGAGGAGGGGCGCGGCCGGATCCATGCGCAGGGCCAGCATCTGCCCCTTCACCGGGCGCACCGGCAGCGGCGCGGCGGGGGTGATGTCCACCCCCCGGCTCCAGGCACCGGCGGCGAGGATCACCACATCGGCGGGTTTCAGCTCTTCGCCCACCACCACGCCCAGCACCCGGCCGCCGCTGGTGGCCACCTTGGCGACGGGGCTGTGCTCGAAGATCGAGACGCCGGCGCGGGCGGCGGCGATCTTCAGCGCGGCGGCCACCTTGCGGTTGTCCACCTGGTGGTCCTCGGCGGTGAGGATGGCGCCGGACAGCTGGCCGGCAAGGCGCGGCTCGCGCCGGCGGGTCTCGGCGGCGGTCAGCCACTGAACGGGGAGGCCGAGGGATGTCTGGAAGGCGAACAGATGGCGCAGCCGGGCGCCATCGTCGGCGGTGAGGCTGATGGTGAGGGTGCCTTCGGTGCGCAGGTCGACGCTTGCGCCGGAGGCGGCCTCGAGTTCCGCGGCGAAGGCGGGCCACAGGGCCTGGCTGGCGCGGTTGAGGGCGAGCAACTCCTCTTCCCCCGGCTCGGCCTCGGCGCAGGCGGCCAGCATGCCGGCGGCGGCGTGGCTGGCGCCGCGCCCGGTCTCGCCGGCCTCGAACAGGGAGACGGCGCAGCCCGCGCCGGCCAGTTGCCAGCCGAGCGAAAGACCCATCACCCCGCCGCCGACGATGGCGACGCGGGGAGCGATCCCGGGTCGCAGGGTGGCGAGGGAAGACGGGGACGAAGACACAGGCGACAAGCTCTCGCTCATCGGCACCTCCCTACGCTGGCATGATCCAGACAGGTTCGATGGGTATGATCTCAGCCGCGTGCGCACGCGGCACCCCAGGCCGGCCTCTATTATTCCACGTCGGATCGGCAGACCGCAAGCGCCGGCGCGAAGGCGAGCGCGGGTGCAGCTTTGCGGGGCGGGCAGGGGGTGGCCGGCGCGACTCGGCGGGCCTATTCGGAGATGATCTTCACCTTGTCGCCGTACTTGATCTTGTTGCCGTTCTCGAGCCCGTTGAGCACCAGGAAGCGCTCCATGTGGCGGTCGGGCACCTGCATGCGGGCGGCGAGCTTGTCGGCGGTGTCGCCCAGGCCCACCGAGACCACCCGCACCCGCAGCGGCTTCACCGTCTCCGCCTCGTTAAGGGAGACCCGGCGGAAGGTGGTGGCGGCGGCACGGAACTGCTTGTCCAGCTCCGGCGTCAGCTCGCGGGCGGCGAAGATCAGCCGGTAGACATCGGAGCCGAAGCGGATGGCGAACATGCGGAACGACCACTGATCGCCCCGGGCGATCGCGGTGGCGGCGGAAAAGCCGTTCACCGAGAGGGTCTCCACCGTATTGATCTCCACCCCGTCGATCCAGCCGGAAGAGAGGTATTGGGCCAGCGACTGGTCGGGGTTCACCCGCACCGCGTCGAGCCGCAGCGCCTCGCGGCCAGAGCCGGTGGCGCCCAGCACCGCCTGGGAGGTGTTCTCCAGCGAGAAGCCCTCCGGCGCGGTGAAGGTGAAGCCCAGCTTGGGATGGAAGAACTTGCGCCCGCGCACGAAGCCTTCCTTGGGGTCGTCGCCATAGACCATGCCGTTGATGGCGGAGAGATAGAGCGCGCGGTCGCGCTCGCCGGAGCCGGGGGTGGCATATTGGCGGGCGTTGGCGATGGCGATGGAGATGCGCTCCGGCGTCGCCGGGTGGGACGAGAGGAAGTCCATGTCCGGCGTGGTGGAGGAGGACGAGCCGCCCAGCGCCGTGGAGCGGATCTCCGCATATTTGCCCATGTCGGTCAGGAAGCGGGAGGCGCCATAGGGGTCGAACCCCGCGCGCGAGGCGATGCCGACGCCGATGGCGTCCGCCTCCAGCTCCTGCCCGCGGGAGAAGGAGGCGAGGGTGCGCCGGCTCTTCTGCATGGCGAGGGCGCCGAGGTCGGGGTCGTTCACCACATCGGAGATGACCCGGCTCACCAGCACCGCCTGCTTCACCTGGTCCTCGCGGATGGTGGCATGGCGGGCGATCACATGGGCCATCTCATGGGACAGCACCGACGACATTTCGGAGGTGTCGTTGGCCAGCGCCAGCAGGCCGCGGGTGACGTAAAGCGATCCATCCGGCAGGGCGAAGGCGTTGATGGCCGGCGAGTTGAGGACCGTGACGCGGTATTTCAGGTCCGGCCGCTCAGATGCCGCCACCAGCCGTTCCACCACCTGCTGGATGAGCGCCTTCAGTTCCGGATCGTCATAGGTGCCGCCATAGCTCGCCACCAGCCGCTCGTGCTCGCGCTGCTGGGCGGGGGTCATGCCGGCATATTCGGAGGCGGCGCCGGAGGAGAGGGGCACGCTCGCCTGGTCCAGGTCCACATTGGCGCAGCTGGTCAGGAACAGGGGCACCACGGCGGCGAGCGCCCAGCGGCTCCAGCGGGCATGCGCCAGCGGCCGCGCCTTGCGGCACGGGCACGCTTGCCCCGGTGCGGTCCGCCCGCTCACGCTCACTGCCTCTTCCCCCGGCGATCGGCCGATCGCTCCGTATCGTCATCCACCAGCCGCGTGACCGCGGCGGCGGTCTTCACCACCATGGCCGGCCCGCCCTGTTCGCGCACCACGCCGCGCACGCGCACCATGGTGCCACGCAACATGGCGGGATCTAGGCCATGCCCGAAGATTGTGGCGAAATCCGCCGTCGCCATCATGACGGTGAAGTCTTGCCGCCAGCTGTCACCGAAATTCAGATAGGTACGATCCCGGCGCACGCCAACCGTCAGAATGCGGCCTTCCGCTACGGAAAACAAACCGGCGCGGGCGCTGAGGCCTTCAATATCCGTGGTGCCGGGGCGCGCGCCGGCCGCCTGCCACAGTCCACGCGCCGTCCGGCGGGCCGCGTCTTCCGCCGCCAGAAGACTGTCGGTGCAGGCGGGGGTGGGATCCGCATAGGCGGCGCCCGCGCGCACCAGCGCCAGGGCGAGGCTCTCGCCGGTGCTGCCATTTTCGTTTTGCCCGGCGGAAGTGTCGTCCAGCCACGCCGCGCCGATGAGGCGGCCGTGGCGATCGGTGGAGGTGGCGCCGAGGCGCAGGGGCACACCAGCGAGGTTCGAGACGGCGGCGCGGGCACCGGCCCAGAGCGGTGCGTCAGCGCCAAAGCGCACCGGCAGCACGACCTGCATGGGCACCAGGCGCCGGCCATCCGACAGCCGCAGGCTGCCGTCATCTTCCAGCTGCACCATGCGCGGCCTGTCGGCCGAGGGCGTCGCACCCGTCGCCTCAGTGGCGTCCGGTCGCCCGGCGGGGGTGGCCTGTGGCGCGCACGACGTCTCCGCGGCAAAGGCCGGCGCCAAGGGTGCAAGCGTCCATAGGCCGAGTCCCAGCGCCAGACAGCGGAAGCGGAGCCATCGCCGTGCCGGAACGTCAGTTCCCCGATCTCGAGACGCGATGGACGCGGCGCGGATGCTCCGTGCGGGGGGGCGTGGGTCAAGAGGTATGAATTTGCTGCTCAGCCGGTGACCGACTGCGCGGAGCGCCGCCGGAAGGGGACCGGGGGCCGCGTCGGCAAAGGGGCGCGGTGCTCTGAAGCGGAGCTGTCGCATGACGTCAGACTACCGCAAAGCCCCCGCGTCTTGAAGGCGCGCGGGCGAAACCGCCATCACCCTTTCTTACCTTGCGTTGCGAGCGGGGGCGGGAGCGGTCGTCAGCGGAGCCCGCGGCGGGTTATAAGACAGGCGGCCGGGCCGGTGCCGGGTCGTCTCCGTTGGGTCCGCGTTCGAGGGGTTTCATGGCCGATCTTGCTCCCACCGCCCGCCTCTCGGCGCCTTCGGTGGCTCGCAACCGCGAGCCGATCCTGGCGGTGCTGTCACCCCTGCTGCCCCGTGCCGCCCGCGTGCTGGAGGTGGCCAGCGGCAGCGGCGAGCATGCGCTCTTCTTCGCCCGCCAGCGGCCGGATATCTTCTGGCAGCCGACCGATGCCGCGCCCGATGCCCGCGCCTCCATTGCCGCTTGGGCGGCGGCCGAGGGCCTGTCCAACGTGGCGCCGCCTCTGGCGCTCGATGCCGCCGCCCCGTCCTGGCCGCTGGATGCGCCGGAGACCATGGATGCGGTGGTGTGCATCAACATGATCCACATCAGCCCCTGGGCGGCCACCGAGGGGCTCATGCGCGGCGCGGCCGCCGCTCTCAAGCCGGGCGGCGTGCTGCTCACCTATGGGCCCTATCTGCGGGCGGGCGTGGCCACCGCACCGAGCAATGCGGCGTTCGACGCGGACCTGCGCCGGCGCGATCCGCGCTGGGGCCTGCGCCAACTCGAGGATGTGGAGGCCTGCGCCGCCGCCGCTGGCCTCATGCTGGCCCGTGTGACGGACATGCCGGCCAACAACCTCTGCCTCGTCTTCCGCAAGGCGACCAAGGGGCGTTCGTGAACCGGCGTCTCAGATGACCGCGGCGGCGATGGCCCGGCCGATCTCGGCGAAGGCGGCGTTGCGCTCGTCCATGGTGAGCTTGGTCTGGGTGAGGTAGATGGCGGCCACGATGGGCTTGCGGCCGCCGGGGCCGGTGGGCCAGGAGACGGCGATGATGGCGCGGGACCCGTGGCTGCCGGCGCCGGTGCGATCGGCGGTGACCCAGCCGGCGGGAAAGCCGGCCCGCAGCAGCGGCCCGGCCACCTGATCATTGATCATCCAGCCGGTCAGCAGGTCGCGGGCTGGGGGGAGCAGGGTGTCGCCCAGCAGCAGGCGCGATAGGCTGGCGGCGGCCGCCTGCGGGGTGGTGGTGTCACGCGGGTCGCCGGGGCTCGCTTCGTTGAGGGCGGTTTCCCAGCGGTCCAGCCGGGTGTCGGAATCGCCGATGCCCCGCATGAAGGCGGTGAGGCCCACCGGCCCGCCGATCTGCATCAGCAGCAGGTTGCCGGCCGTATTGTCGCTCACCGCCAGTGCCGCTGCGCACAAAGCGGACAGGCTCATGCCGGTGGCCACATGCTGGCTGGTGACCGGGGAATAGGGCACGAGATCGGCCGCGGTATAGCGAATGATCTCATCCAGCCGTCGACGCCGCGCGTGCACTTCCGCCAGCACGGCGGCGACGGCGAACGCCTTGAAGGTGCTGGTGAGGGGAAAGCGTTCCTCGGCGCGATGCCGCCAGGTCTGGCCGCTGGCGGTATCCTGGATGACGGCGCCGAGGCGGCCGCCGCTGCGGCGCTCCACGCTCTCCAGCGTCTGTGCGAGGGTCAGGGCGGTGGCGCCCGCCGGCGTGGACAGGCCGGCGCAGCCAAGGCCGGCAAGGGCCGTGGCGGCACTGGAGACGAGCAGGGTGCGACGGGTGAGTGCGGCGGGCACGATGGCGGGCGGCCTCCAGGGGCGGCAGGCGGATGCCCGCCAACCCGCAGCGAACCCCTGCGGAAGGGGGAACAGGAATGGTGTCCCCGGCGTGACTCGAACACGCGACACCAGGTTTCATCCCACTTCGGCTTTCGCCGCCGCCAGCCCTGCGGCCGGCGTTCGTGGTCTGGACTATCCCTTCGCCATGGCCCGCGGGAAGATCCTGCAGAAGCGTTAGGCGCCGCCCGTCTAGTCTCTACACCTTCCCGGAGAGAAGCTCCCGCGGGCTTGGCTCGGGATTGGCATGGCCCCTGCGCTGGCAGTGGCCGAAGCTTTCCCCGACTTTGAGCGGATTCACGCGCGGCGTTTCCCCCACACGTGCCCAATTTTAGGAAACCTGTGCTCTATCCTGCTGAGCTACGGGGACCTTGCCTTCCTATACCGGGGCGGCAGGCGCCGCGCCAGCCGGAAGATGGCGCGGCCGGTGCCCTTTGGACAACGTCCTTTGGACAACCTTCGGGAAAACCCTCTGCATCGGCCCGCCCTCAGGGGACGGCCTTGAGGTGGAAGGGCGCCGCCGGCGGTGTCCGCTCCTGCGGCGCAGGTCCCTCGCGCAGCATCGCGAAATGGCGCCGCGTCGCCTCCGCCCAGCTCTCCAAAGTGAAGCGCCGGGCCGAGCTGCGCAGCAGCCCCATGCGCCCGCGCGCCTCCTCTTCCGGCATGGCGAGGGCCTGGTCGAGGGCCTTGTCCATGTGGGCGTGGGAGAAGGGGTTCACCGGGATGGCCCCTTCCAGCAGCACCGCCGCACCGGCGAATTCGGAGAGAATCAGCACACCCTTGCCGTCCGCGCCCTGGGCGGCGCAGAACTCGCTCGCCACCAGGTTGAGGCCATCGGCCAGGGGGGTGATGGCGGCCACGTCCGCCGCCCGGTAATAGGCGACGAGCTCGGGCAGGGGGATGGCGGTGGAGATCAGAGACACCGGCTGCCACTCGAAGCTGCCGAAGGCACCGTTGATGTGGCCGGTGAGTTCCTCGATGCGCTGCTGGATGTCCTCATAGGCGCTCATGGCCCGGTTGGCGCCCACCGACACCAGCATGAAGCGCACCTTGCCGTGAAGCTCGGGCCGACGCTGCAGCAGCCGCTGGATCGCCTCCAGCTGCTGGATGTTGCCCTTGGTGTAATCGGTGCGGGACACCGAGAGGATGAGCTGCCCGCCATCGAGCCCGGCGCGGATGGCTTCCACCTTCTCCGTTACGGCGGGTGCCGCCGCCAGCTCTTCGATGTAATCGAAATTCACCCCCACCGGATTGGTGTCGAGATGCACCGTGCGGTCGTCGATGGAGAGGGCCAGCGGCGTGAAGACCTCGCTCAGCGCGGTGCCTTCGCGAGCCATGCAGGGGCTGGTCTCCATGTCCTCCGCGAGCCGTGCTCGGGTGAGCGAGTGGGCGGTGGAGACGAAGTTCTGCGCATAGCGCGGAATGTGGAAGCCGATGGAATCGCAGGCCAGCAGGCTGTCGACGATCTCCTTGCGCCAGGGCAGTACGTTGAACATGTCCGCCGCCGGGAACGGCGTGTGGTGGAAGAAGGCGATCTTCACCGAGGGCTTCAGCTGGCGCAGATAGCCGGGCACGAGCCACAGATTGTAGTCGTGCACCCACACCACGGCGTCGTCGGAGGCCTCCTCCGCCGCGGCTTCCGCGAACGCCCAGTTCACGCTGCGGAATGTGGGCCAGTCGACGGGGTCGTAATTGTAGCGTTCCTTGAAGCCGTGGAGGATGGGCCAGAAGGCTTCCTTCGAGGTGACGTGGTAGAAGCTGCGCACCTGCTCGGCGGTGAGGGGCAGGCGCGTCACTGCATAGGTGCCGTAGCTGTCGGAGATCTCCACCACCCGCTCGAAAGCGGGATGGGCCGGGTCCTCCGCCTCTTTCCAGGCGATCCAGGCGCCGCGGTCCATGCGGCCGAGCAGGGCTTTGAGGGTGGGCACGATGCCATTGGGGCTGCCGTGCTCCCGCAGCACCACCTCGCCATCTTCCTCGCGCTCCTCATAGGGGGCGCGATGGTAGACGATGACGAGATCCGATTTCATACGTTGAGCTCCGGCGGTTCGGGATGCAGATGGAAGGCGGCGATGGCCTCGGCGATGCCGCCGGTGCCTGGTGCCGCGCATTGGCGCACCTTGGGCAGGGCACGGGTGGCGTCCAGCAGCGCCGCTTCGGCGCCGCCCACCACCGCGCCGTGCAAGCCGGTGCGGAACATGGACAGATCGTTCAGGGTGTCGCCGGCCACCAGAACCGCTTCCGGCCGCAGGCCGAGATGGGCGATGAGGCGGAGCAGGGTCGACCCCTTGTTCACCCCCGCCGGCAGCACGTCGAGGAAGCAGCCGTGGGAGATGAGGATGTCGAGCCCGGCCGCCTCCAGCGGGGCGATGGACGCCGGATCGTAGGCGGCGGGATCGTAATGGTAGGACACCCGGTGGCGGAACGGCGTGTCCTGCTCCGCCAGCCCCGGCGCGGCGCCCAGCGTGCGGCGCACCAGATCGGTCCGCGCGCCCCAGGCGGTGGCGATGGGAGCTTCCAGATCATGCATGATCTCAAGGCTGGGCGCGGCGCCCGCGCGGTCGACGCGCGCCACCGTGGTGCCCACGTCCGCCACCACATAATCGGGAACCGGGATCTCCTGCGCCCCATCGACGGTGCCCGCGCAGAGCTCGGTGATGAAGCCGGGATCGCGGCCGGTGACGAAGATGAGCCCCACCTCGTCCCGCCGGGCGGAAATCCAGCGATAGAGCGCCTGGCGCATCGGCGCCGTGCCGCCGAGGAAGGTGCCGTCGAGGTCGGTGGCGAGCACGAAGCGCCAGTCCTGCCGATCTCCCCGCGTCAGGGCGGGCCGGGTTACCGCCACGGTCAAGGCAACAGCTCCGCGAAGCGGCGGGTCACCTCGTCCTGCGCCGGATGGGGGAAAGTGAGGTCGAGGGCGCGCGGCTCCGCCTGGATGGGCGAGGACCAATAGGCGGCGAAGGTCTCGCCGATGGGGCGGCCATCGGCGACAATGGCGCGGACCATCTCGCAGATGGGCATGTGGAGGCCCAGGCGCCGGGCAAGATCGGTGACGGTGAGCGCGTTGTGGCGGCCTTCCACCAGAACCGGCGCGCCGTCGAACACCTCCGCGTCGCTGCGGCCCTGGCCGCGCTCAAAGCCATAGCGGAAGTTGCGCGACTTGAGGCTGGAGCAGGTGAGCATGAGGTCGCCCATGCCCGACAGGCCGGTGACCGTCTCCCGCCGGCCGCCGAGGCGCACCGCCAGTTCCTTCATCTCGTCGAGGCCGCGGGTGATGAGGGCGGCCCGGGTGTTCTCGCCGAAGCCGGCGCCCGCCAGCATGCCGCAGGCGATGGCGATGACATTCTTCACCGCCCCGCCCACCTCGGCCCCGGCCATGTCGTCGGAGACATAGGGGCGGAAGCTGTCGGAGGTGAGGGTGGCGGCCATGCGCGCCCCGGCGCGGGCGTGGGGCGGCACGTGGGGGCCGGTGACGCAGGCGATGGTGGCCGCGGTGGGGTGGCCCGCCGCGGTCTCGGTGGCGAAGGTGGGGCCGGTGACCACGCCGATGACACGGCCCGGCGCGGCCTCTTCCGCCACCGACGACATCATGAGGCCGGTCTCGGCCTCGATGCCTTTGGCGCTGACGAACAGGGGCACATCCGGCGCGGTGAGCGCAGCGATGCGGCCGGCCATCTCCCGGATGGTGGTGGAGGGGGTGACCAGCAGCACCGCCTCGGCGCCATCGAGCGCGGCCGCGAGATCGGCGGTGGGGGTGATGGCTTCCGGAATGGGAATGTCGCCCAGATAGGCGCTGTTGCGGCGCGCGCGGGCGATCTCGGCGGCACGGTCCGCATTGCGCATCCACAGATGGACGCGCCGGCCGGCACGGGCGGCGACCAGGGCGAGCGCAGTGCCCCAGGCGCCGCCACCGATGACGGCCAGGGTGTCGTAAGGGCGGGGCACCAGGGGAAGCGGCTCAGTAACGGGGCGCCGCGGCTGGTGCGCGAGAGTGGCGAAGTCGGTCATGGGACCCCCTGTGTTGCAAGGGCGTGCCGCAGCCGCACAAAGCGGGTGGCGACGGGGCAAGGATTGCCCGGTTCGGCTCCCGAAGAAGCCTGCCTTCATTCAATGGTTGAATGTATGATATGTGGATATTTTTCAAAATGTCAATTCTTTTGCGCCGAAAAAATGAAAATGATTTGTCTATTTAATGTCTTTCGAAAATGCACTTTGTGAGATGAAGAAAAAACTTGTGATATATTAAATATCAATTCTGAGATAAGTAAAAATAATTCATTGATAATGAAGTTTACGACATATCTTTCAGTTTGTTGTTTCTGTCGGTGGAGCCGGCTGTGCACGCCATGCAATCTTTGGGCGATCATGTAACGTCATTGCGCGCGCTCGTCATGAGCGGTCGGGATGCGTGAAAAATCACGTGCTGCAAATACGTTGGCGCCATGGAGCCGGGGTCGCCCGGTGCTGCCTGGGCGTGGCGGATTGATCCGATCTACTGACCGGTGGCTGATGGGGGCGGCGCAGCATGATCGCGCCGGTGCCGGGGACAGTCGGATGTGGGGAGGGGTGTCCTAATACCGTATTTCAGGTCGGTGTGCTGCGTTGTACCTGCTTCATGCGGGCGATTCCCGGTCGGCGGCGGCGGTCGGTGGGGCAGGGAAAACGAAAAGGTTTGCGCGAGATCAAAGAATGGCGCGACAGTGGCGGTGATCCTGCGATGTTACGGCGGCCCCGATGCGCAGGAGGATGGCTCGTGGGCGTGATGCCTCAGGAATTCAACACTTCGCGCGAGGTCCAGATCCCGCCCTTCGGGCTGGCGGGGGAGGTTGTGGTTCCCGCCGGTGCGCGCCGGCTGGTGGTGTTTGTGCACGATGCCGCCTCCGACCACACCAGTGTGCGCAACCGGACCGTGGCGCGGCTTCTGCAACCCCGGGGTTTCGCCACCGTGGTGTTCGATCTGGTGCGACCGCAGGATCGGGCGGACGGCGCACGGGTGGTGGATGACCTGATCGAGCAGAGCGACCGGCTGGTGGAGCTCCTCTCCTGGATCGGCCGGGAGCGCGATCTCGCCTCCCTGCCGTGCAGCCTGTTCGGCGCCGGAACCGGCGCGGCGGTGGCGCTGGTGGCGGCGGCCCGGGTCCAGTCACGGGTCCATGCGCTGGTCTCGCGCGGCGGGCGGCCCGATCTCGCCAAGCCGGTGCTGGGCCTGGTGCGGGCACCGACCTTGTTGCTGGTCGGCAGCGCCGATCTGGAGGTGCTGGACCAGAACCGCAGCGTCATGGCCCTGTTCGGCGGACCCGCTGCGCTTGAAGTGGTGCCGGGGGCGAGCCACCTGTTCGCCGAGGAGGGCGCCCTGGAGGCCGTGGCCCGGCTGACGGCGGACTGGCTGACCGCGCAGGTGGGCCTCGCCTCCTCCGGCCAGCGATGAGCCCCCGGGGCTGTCTCCGCACGCGCTGAGTTCAGGGACGGATCGGCACCCAACGCGCGCCCGCCTTCACATAGCTGCGCTTTACCGCCGCCCACGCGATGCGGTGGGCAGCCTCCTCGCGGCGCGGGTCGTCCAGATGGGCGGCAAAGGCGGCGTTGAAGGCGGCGCGGTAGATGTCGCAGCCGTGCTGAGGCAGGTGCTGGCGCACGGCGGGCGGCAGGTCGTCATTGCTCCGGTATGGCAATCCGGCCTCCCAACGGTGCAGGCGCAGGGGGAGACGTGCGGCCCGCAGGAGACACACGCATGTCTCGTGCCGCGCAGGGCTCAGTCGGCTTCTGTCTCGTCGCTGTCGAGATCCTCGCAGGAATAGCCGAGCTGCGACAGGGCCTCCTCCAGATAGTCGGCCAGCAGCGGGATGCCCAGAAGATAGGTTGCGGTCCGGTTGTTGTGGGCGCGGGCGGCTTCGGCGCGCAGCTCGTCCCAGCTGTTGAAGTCGCCGTCGCCGCGACCAAGCCACGCCAAGGCCACCAGATCCTCCTGCTCATCCTCATTCATGTCGCGGATGAAGGAGACGATCTCGCTGCGCACCGGGTCGCTGGCGTGATCCTCCAGCACCGACACCATGGCGTCGTCGGCCGCGTTGGAACCGCTATCGGGATCGCTGACGGCGTCCTTCACGTCGAATTCGCGCGCCAGCTGGATCAGAAAGCACACCTTCTCCAGGGAGACGGTCAGATTCGGGGCATCGGCCATGGTGCTTCTCCAGGAAAATCAGGCGGGGCTGCCAGACAGCCACCGCGCGCTGCACTCTTATCCTGAATCTCGCATCCATGTCCGGCCGGCGTTGACCGGCGTCAAACGGGCGCAGGTTGGCCCGGCCCCGGGGGCGCCCTCACGGCATGGCGGAGGGCAGCTTGATGATCTCGCCATCGACCGCAAACGTGCCGTAGCCGCGGTGGTGGATGGTCTTGGGTTGCTTCTGCGCGGGATCGCGCCACGCCTTCACCACCTCCAGCACGAACAGATTGTGGCTGTTCACGAGGCGGGTGTTCACCACCTTGCATTCGAGGTTGGCGAAGCATTCGGCGATGAGGGGCGCCTTCACCTGTTCCGCCGGCAGCGGCGTCAGTCCGAAGGTGGCGAACTTGTCGGTGTCGGCGCCGGAGCAATTGCCGATGCCCACCACTTTCTTGGCAAGCTCCACCGCCGGCACGGCGATCACGCATTCCTTGGTGGCGCGCAGGGCGGTGAAACTGAAATCGCCGCCGCTGACCACGCAGGCCACCAGCGGCGGGGTGAACTCCACCATCATGTGCCACGACATGGTCATGACATTGGGCACGCCCCGTTGGCTGGTGGTGAGCAGCACCACCGGCCCGGGCTCCAGGACCTGATAGACCTCGTCGAGAGGCAGATCCTTCACGGCAGATCCCTTATTGCAGGCGCGTCAGGGCCGCCGGCGGGCGCGCACGCGAACCGGGATCGCCTGGGGCTTCCGCGCGGCCTGGTGAAGGGCGAGCTGCACGGCGGCAACGGAACCGAGGGCGAGAAGCGCGAGCGTCGCGAGCGACAACATGGATAATCTCCCTGGGAGGACAATCGGGGCCGGCGCAGTGTGGCGCGCCGACGGCACCAGCAAAACCCCCGAAGCTGTGGCGAGCCTTGCTTCTCATCAAATATGCAGCGCCGGCCGCTTCGCGAGGGTGTTCACGTTTTCTTGAGCACGTTTTCGAGTCCGCTTGCCCGGCTGCCGCGGGGGATGGCGTTGAACCATGGTCGGTGACGGCGCCGGGCTCCCGCGGCGCAGGAAATGACGTATGAGCACGGCGGGCCGCTCACGGCCTCGAGGCCTGTCTTTCATGAATGAGACATCCGTGGCCGCCGCATCGGCGACCACCAATGAGATCCATCTGCACCTCTCCGATGTGAAGACCTTCTTCCAGGAGCCGGAGCTCGATCCGTTCGTGGGCGAGGACCTGGATATGTCCGGTATCGACCAGCTGATGGATGCGCTGAAGGCACAGAGCGACTGGAAGAAGCACACCCTCAGCGCCGTGCTGCATCTGCCGCCTGCCGCCCGTGCGGACCCCCATGTGGGCGAGATGCCGCGGGCGCTGGCACGCTATTGCGACAAGCAGATCCAATATAGCCGCCGCAAGATCACCGAGTTGCGGCTGGAGGGGCGCCATGCCTTGCGCATGGGCGCGCTCTTCCTGGCCGTGTGCTTCGGCCTGTCGGCGCTGACCGAGAAGCTCCTGGGTTCGGAAAGCCTGTTCGGCCAGGTGCTGGTGGAAGGCTTCATCATTGCCGGCTGGGTGGGCCTGTGGCACCCGCTGGAGCTGTTGCTATACGCCTGGTGGCCTTACGCGCAGGACATCAAGCTGTATGAGAAGATCAAGGCCATGCGGCTCGCGTTCGCGTTCGACCGTACGGCGGTTTGAGGCGGGACCGGATGCGGTGGGGCGAGGTTCCGTTCGGGAAGGGCTGGCGATGCGGGTGATGATGGGTCTGGCGGCGGCGGTGCTGGTGGGTGCCGCGCTCTATCTGGCGGATACGCTGTTCGCGCCGGTGGTGTTCGCGCTGTTCGTGATCGCCGTGGTGTGGCCGCTGCAGCGGGCGCTGAAGGCGCACCTGCCGTCCCTCGTGGCGGTGCTGATCACGCTTGTGATCAGCCTGGCGGTGGTGGGGGCCGTCACCTCCATCGTGGTGTGGGGCTTCACCCATGTGGGCCAGTGGGTGTTCCAGAACGCCGCCCGCTTCCAGGCGCTCTACGCCCAGCTCGGCGATTGGCTGGAAGGCCACGGCTTCGTGCTGGCGAGCGTGGTGGCCGACCATTTCGACGTGCGCTGGCTGCTGCGGGTGTTTCAGGACGTCTCCGGCCGGCTGCAGGGGCTGGCGAGTTTCCTGGTGTTCACTTTCGTCTATGTGCTGCTGGGGCTTCTGGAGGTGGATGCCGCGGTGAGCCAGCTGAAGGCGCTGGAGCGGCGGGGCAAGGGCGGCTTCCTTCTGGCCGCCGGCGCCGACATTGCCGGCAAGCTGCAGAAATACATGATGGTGCGCACCTTGATGAGCATCGCCACCGGCGCCGTGGTGTGGGTGTTCACCCTCACCGCCGGCCTGGAGCTGGCGCTGGCCTGGGGCGCCATGGCTTTTGCGCTCAATTACATTCCCTTCATCGGCCCGTTCATCGCCACTTTGCTGCCGACCCTGTTCGCGCTGGCCCAGTTCGAATCCTGGGAAATGGCGGTGTTCGTGTTCGTCTGCCTCAACATCATCCAGTTCCTGTCGGGCAGCTATATCGAGCCGCGCATCGCCGGCAAGGCGGCGGCGGTCTCGCCCTTCATGGTGCTGTTCGCGGTGTTCTTCTGGGCCTTCCTGTGGGGCCTGCCGGGGGCGTTCATCGGCGTGCCCATCCTCATCGCGGCGGTGACCTTGTGTGCCCACCACCCGTCCACCCGTTCGGTGGCGGCGCTGCTCTCCGGCCAGCCGGCGGACGAGGAGGCCTCAGGGCCGGTCGCCGGGTAGGCCGGCTTCCAGCCGCTCCAGCAGATAGGGGAAGAAGGGGTTCGAGGACATGCGCACCAGCATGTCGATATTGACGATCAGCGCCCCATATTCCCCCCGCGCCGCCACGTCGCCGAGCCGCACGCCAAAGGCGTCGGCCGGGTCCGGGGTGAGGCCATAAAGCCCGTCGTCCAGCGGGAACGGCACCGCCACGTGGGAGAGGGAATAGACATCCGGCGGGTAGGACAGGCCGAGGGCGCGCACCTGC
Source organism: Xanthobacter sp. ZOL 2024 (assembly GCF_052932325.1). NCBI lineage: Bacteria > Pseudomonadati > Pseudomonadota > Alphaproteobacteria > Hyphomicrobiales > Xanthobacteraceae > Xanthobacter > Xanthobacter sp. ZOL 2024. The sequence goes on along the minus strand of NZ_CM128808.1, from coordinate 4,567,071 downwards.
GTTTCGGTGCTGTCGGCGGGGGTGACGCGCACCTCCACCTGGTCGGAACCGGGGTTCACATTGGTGACGACGGCGGTGCGGAAGCGGCGCGGGCCCGGCGGCAGCAGCCGGTCGAGGGCGGTATCGGCCCGGCGGTTCAGCAATTGCTCGAAATGGGTGTTGCGGTTGATGTCGAACAGCACCAGCTCGCTGCCATTGTCGGCAAGGTGGGTGTGCAGGGCCTCGATCACCGCCCGCGTGCTCACCGTATGGTCGAGCACCGATTGGAAGGTGAGCACCGGGGCGAGGCCGGCGAGCTGGCCGTTGCGCAGATGGCGCCGGATATTGGCCTGCACCGCCTGGGTGAGCAGGAACGACTGGCGCGCCGCCTGCACCGGAAATGAATTGTATTTGAACGGGTTGAACTCGGGAATGATGGAGAGCCAGGCGGCCTTGGCGAAGGCCGGGAACACCGCCGGCCAGGAGGCGATGCCGGCGAAGCGGGCAAATTCCGTCACCCCCACCATGGGCGAGACCAGCACGATCTTGGCCGGCGCCACCAGGCTCGGATCATCCAGGGCGTCGAGAGCGTGCATGAGGGCGAGTGCGCCGCCATTGGAATAGCCGATGATGTGAATGGGCTTGTCCGGCCCCACCCTTTTGCGCGCCTCGCGCATGGCGAGCCGGGTTGCGGCGATCCAGTCCTCGTAATCGACCCCGGTGAGGGCGCCGGGCACGGTGCCGTGGCCGGGCAGGCGGATCGAGATGGACAGGAAGCCGCGGGCCGCGTAGCGCCGCGCCAGATGCCGGAGGCTGAAGGGGGAATCGGTGAGCCCGTGCAGGAACACGGCGGCGCCTGCCACCGGCCCTTCCGGCTCCAGCACGAAGGTGCGGTTGAAATCCTGCGCGAAGGCGCCGGGATAGACGGGGCTCTGCGCGAAATAGCGGTTGAAGCGCACGCGGTCCTGCGGCGGCAGCTGGTCCGTCACCTGCGCCTTCACCTCGGCGAACAGGGCGTTCTCGGCCGCCAGATAGGTGGCGAGATCCGCCTGCGCCATGGCCGCGCGGCTCATCTCCTTCGGCACGAAGGTGTGCCAGGGCTCCAGCGGCGCGCCCCTTTGGGAGTCCACCGCCCGCACCACGAACACGGTGGCCAGCACGATCAGGACGCCGATGGCCGCCCGCTTCACCCAACGCCACGCCCAACCGACCATCACCTGTCCCTCGACCGCTCGCGCGCCAGCGCGCAGCGCTACTTCTAGAGCATTTTGGAGTGAAATGGGCAGCGGGTCGGGCGCGGGCGCCTAGAGCGTGATCACCTGTGCCGCCGCCCCCAGGGCCCGGGTGGCGGCCTCGGCCACGTGGGTGTGGTGGGTGAAGACGATCACCTGGGTGGTGGCGCCGAGCTCGCCGAGCAGCCGCAGGCCGGCCTCCGTGCGCGCTTCGTCGAAGGTCACGAACAGGTCGTCGGCCAGGAAGGGCAGGGGCGCCGCGCGGCGGGCATGCTCCTCGATGGCGGCCACCCGCAGGGCCAGGAACAACTGATCGCCGGTGCCCTCGGAGAGCGCATCCACCCCGTGCAGGCGGGCCTCGCGCACCGCCGCCAGCCGTGCCGGTTCGGCGTCGTAGTCGACGGCGATGCCGTCCCATTGGCCGCGGGTGAGGGTGCGAAAGGCCTCGGCGGCCCGCGTGATGATGGGGTTCTGGTGGGTCTGCCGGTAGCGCTCGATGGCGTGGGTCAGCAGGCGCGCCGCCACATGGGCCCGGGTGAAGCGGGCCATGGTGCCGTCCAGTTCCGCCACCGCATCCTGTGCCTCCTGGGCGGCGGCCGCGGCGCCGGCGCGCTGTTCCAGGGCCGCCAGCGCGGCCCGGGCCTGGGTGTGTCGCTCCACCGCCTCGTCGCGCGCGGCGCGGGCGGCGGAATGGGCGGCGGCGGCGGTCGCTGCGTCGCGCACCAGGGCGTCGTCATCGCGCTCGGCGATGGCGGCTCGGACCTCGTCGAGGCTGCGGTCGCCGCATTCACTGTCGAGGCGGGCGCGGGCCTGCGCCAGGTCGGCGCGCAGGGTCGCCGCCTCGGTGAGGCGATCGATGAGTACGGGGAGGGCCGCCGCATCGTCGAGACCCGCCTGCGCCAGCACCTCCTGGAGCCCGGTTTCGGCGCGGGCGAGGGTGGCCGCGGCGGCGGTCGCCGCAGTGGTGCGCTCGGCGAGGGTGGCATCGGCCGCATCGGCCTTGGCGCGGGCCTGCCGGGCGCCATCGAGCCGCGCCCTAAGGGCCCGCACCGTGCCGCACAGATCATCGCCGGCGGGCGCGTCCAGCTGCGCCAGCAGCGCCTCCACCTGCGCGGTGAAATGGATCTCGTCCTGCTCGATGCCGGCGATGCGGCGCTCGGCGGTGGCGAGCTTTTCGGCCAGGGCCGGAGCCTCCTGCCAGAGCTCCAGGGCCGCCTGCACCTCCTGCAGCGGCGCCGCCGCGCGGATGGCGAGGACGGGGAACACGGTCTCGGCCTCCTCGGCGCAGGCGCGGGCCTTGGCATCGAGGGTCGCGCGCTGGCGGGTGAGATGGGCGCTCTGCTCGTCGAGCCGTTTCCGATCGCGGATGAGATCGCGCTGCCGGGCGAACGCCTCGTCCCGCTCGGCAATGGCGCCGCGCAGCACCGCGAGCCGGATCGGCCCGGCGCCGAGAGCCGGCAGCTGCAATTGGGCATGCAGCTGTTCCACCTGCGCACGCTCCTGGTGGCAGACCGCGTCCTGATGGCTCAAGTCCGCCTGCTGGCGGGCCCGCTCGTCCGCGTCCGCGCGCAGCGCCGCCACTTCCTGGAGGAAGGTGAGGGCGCGCGGGTCCGGCTCGGGCGACAGGCCCGCTTCGCTCCACAGGCGCTGCCAGCGCAGCCGTGCCGCATCCAGATCGGCCTCGGCCGCCATCACCCGGGTGGCGTGGCTGGCCCGGCGCGCGGCAAGCTCGGCCAGGGCGATGTCGGCATGGCTGATGTCCGCCAGGCGCTGGCTGGCGCTCAGGCGATCGTCGGCCAGCCGGTCGGAGGCCGTCATGGCGTGCTCGAAGTCCTCGGCGCGGGCGGCATCGTCGGCCTCGGGCGGGCGCTGGCCCAGCAGGGCCGGCCGCAGGTTCTGCCACAGGCCGTCGCGGCGGTCACGGGCGGCGGCGATGGCCTGGGCGGTGGGCGCCGTGCCGGCGGCGTCCAGAATGGCGCGGCGCGCCACCCATTGGTCATGCTGCCCCTCCAGATCCGCGCCCTGCTCCTTGAGCCGGGCCAGGGTGTCGGCAGCGGCGGTGATGGCGCGCAGGGCCTGTTCCGCGGTGGCGGCATCGGGCAGTGGCGCCCGTGCGAGCGGGGTGATCTGCCAGGGGCCATAGGGCAGGCGGGCGAGGCGCGCCGCCTGGGCCTCGCGGGCGGCAGCCAATTGGCGGGCAAGGGCGGCGCGTGCGGCCTCGCGGGCTTCGGCGCCGTCGAGCGCGTCGATGGCCCGACGCAGTGGGGCAGGGTCTTCGGCGGGCGGGAGGCCACTGGCCGTGGCGTCGAGCACCCGGCGGGCGCGAATGAGCCCCTCCTCGTCCTGCGCCAGGGCGTCCCGGCGCCCGGCGAGGTCGCGCATCTGGCCCAGCAGGTCGCCGGCGCGGGCCAGCAGGGGCCGCCCGGGCAGCCGGGCGCGCAGTGTCGTCACATCGGCGAGGCCGAGGTTGGCGGCGATATGGGCCAGCCCGGCCCGCGCCTCTTCCGCCTCCTGCCGCCGGTGGGGCAGGCTGGCGCGCTCATGCTCGATCTTGGCGCGGTCCTCATCGCAGCGGACGATGGCCTCGGCCACCGCCAGCACCGCCGCATCGGGCGCAATGGCCTCGCGCGCCGCCTGGGCCATCTGCGCCGCCGCGCGCGCGGCGGCCTCGGCCTCGCTGGCGCGGGCGTGGGCATCGAGCCGGGTGCGAGCGAGCTGGGGAAACGCGCCATCCACCGCGGGCAGGGGCCCGAGGGCCGCCAGCGCCGCCTCGGCCCGCGCCACCGCCCGCAGCTCCTTGGCGGCGCGGATGAGGGCGGCGGCGCGCTGTTCGGCCAGATGGGCCTCGATCTCGGCATCACCCGCGGACGTCCGCAGGGCGGCCGCCTCGGCCTCGGCGGCGCGCAGGGCCTTGACCTCCTCGCCGCGCAGCTCGCGGGCCTGGATCTCGGCCTGGGCCGATCTGTAGCGTTCCACCGCCACATAGAAGGGGGCCTTCTTGTTCTTGCGATCGGGATTGAACAGCTCGGCGGCGCTCGCCCTCATGGCGTCGCGCAGGTCAGCGACCCGGTTGAGGCCGGGGGCGGCGGCGATCAGCGTCTCGGCCAGGTCCCCCCCACCGGCCAGCAGTTTCTTGCCGCCGTCGCGCAGGCGCTTCTGGTCGAGGCCGAAGATGTCGAGGAAGGCGGCGCGATCGTGGGCGCCGAGGAAGGGCGCGAGCACATCATCGGGCAGGGGCGCGTCCGTCTCGGGATCGACGATGGTGGCCTTGTTCCGCTTGCGACGGGCGAAGGACAGGGTGTGCCCGGCGCCATCCACCAGCGTGGCGGACAGACGCATGGCGGCGTAATCGTGCAGGAAATTGAAGCGCGACGTGAAGTCGATGCCGAACAGCACGTCGCAGGCGGCGGCCAGGGCGGTGGTCTTGCCCGCCTCGTTGGACCCCAGCACCACGCTGACGCGGGCGTCGCGATCGAAGTCGAGGGTGCGATCGGTGAAGCGGCCGTAGCGATCGAGGCCGAGACGCACGAATCTCATGACGCGGAGCCCTCCCCGGCGGGATCGCGCAGGCGGGCGGTGATGGCCTGTTCTCCCTCGGCGAGGGCCTCGGCGATCACCGCCTCCAGGTCGGCCTCGTCGAGGCCGAGCGCCTTCAGCACCGGCTTTGGCGCCTTGCCATAGAGGTCGCGGATGGTGGCGCCGATGTCGGCCCGCACGGCGGGATCGGCGGTGACCTCAGCCAGGATCTGCTCGAAATCGGCCAGTTGCGCGGGCATCGCGGTGGGTGGCGCCTCCACGCGGATGGACACCTTCTCCACCAGCACCTGGTCGCCGGCCGCTGCCGCCAGCGCCACCACATCCTCCCGCAACTGGCCCGGGTCGGCGCGCAGGTGATCGGCGAGGGGCGTGCGGCCGGTGAGGGTGAGGCGCACCGCCAGCGGTCGCCCGTCCGCCTGCTCCACCGCCTCCGCAAGGGCAACGCGCAGCCGGCCGTGCAGGTCGGCAGGGCTGCTGAGGCCCGTGAGGTCGAGGTTGAGAGACGCGAAGCGGGCGGCATCGAGGGTGAGGGCAATCATGTCGGCGATGCGGCCGTCGACCACCCGCACCAGCGTTGCCCCCTTGGCCCCGGTCTCGCGGGCGTGGCGGCCCTGCAGATTGCCGGGGAAGACGATGGCCGGGCCCTGCGGGCGCACCACCTCGCGCTGGTGAATGTGGCCCAGCGCCCAGTAATCGTAGCCGGTGCGCTCCAGGTCCGCGACGGTGCAGGGCGCATAGACCTCATGGCCCTCGCGGCCGGTGAGCGAGGTGTGGAGCACGCCGATGTTGAACTGGCCCTCCCGCGCCGGAGGATAGGCCAGGGCCATGTTCTCGGGCACATGACGCTGCGCGAAGCCGCGCCCGTGCAGCACCACGCCGATCTCCGGCAGCTCGACGCTCTCCACCTTGCGCACCGAGAAATTGTGCACGTTTTCCGGCAGCGGCAGGTCCCGGCTGATCACCGAGAGGGCGTCGTGGTTGCCGCGCAGCATGAACACCGGAATGTTCTCGCGCGCCAGCCGGCCCATCTGCCGGACGAACACATGGCCGGTGGAAAAGTCGCGCCAGTCGCCGTCATAGATGTCGCCGGCGATGACGACGAAGGCGACCTTCTCGGCGATGGCGGTCGAGACCAGATTGTCCAGCGCCTGGCGCGAGGCGCCGGTGAAGGCGGCGGCCTCCGCGCCACGCAGCGAAAGCCCGCGCAGGGGGCTGTCGAGATGAATGTCTGCGGCGTGCAGGAATTGGAACGAGCTGGCGGCCATGCGACAATCAAGGGGTACGACATCACGGGGGAGGGGCGCCCGGCGGGCGCCATGGAAGGCGCGTCAGATTGCGTGCGCCGGCCCCGTTTGGCAACCGGGGCTGACTGGCGCGCCTGCGACGGTGCTGTGCTTTCGACCCTCTTGCTGAGCCCGGTGCCTGGGGTATAGGTATCCCCCTGTCCTCTGCCCCGGACCGGTGTGGCCTTCACGCCAGGGATCGCGCAGCGACGAGGGCCGGCATAGCGGCCAGCCGAAGACGCCAGCGCGCAGCCCGTCAAAAAGATACTCACGGAGACCCGCGGCCATGGCGTCCGATCTTCCCCCGCTGTCTGAAGTCGTCTCTCATATCGTCGATGCCGTCGATCGGGCGCCGCTGGTGGACGAGCCCTTCTGGCACCTCGAATTGTCGGGCGTGTTTCCTGATGCGCTCTATCGCGCCATGCGCACGGCCATGCCCGAGGCGCGCGAGTATCGCGCCCTGAAGGGCCGCAACAATGTGAACGTGAAGGCGGACGGCTCGTCCACTCGCGTCAAGATCGATCTCTATCCGGAATATATCCGTCACCTGCCCGGCGAAAAGCGCGCCGTGTGGAGCCTGGTGGGCGAGGCCCTGCGGGCGGAGCCGGTGAAGGATGTGTTCATGCGGCGGCTGGCGCCCGGCCTCGGCCGGCGGTTCGGGCCCGACTACATGGGCACCGGCATGTTCCCCGTGCCCATGCTGACCCGCGACGTGGCCGGCTATGAGATTCCGCCCCACACCGATACCCGCTGGAAGGGCATCACCATCCAGTTCTATCTGCCGGAGGATGAGAGCATCACCCACGTGGGCACCCGCTTCGACCGGCGGCGGCCCGAGGGTGGGTTCGAGCTGGCCCAGCGCATGTCGTTCGCACCCAACACCGGCTATGCCTTCGCCGTGGGGCCGGACACCTGGCACTCGGTGGACAAGCTGGGCCCTGAGGTGGCGACCCGCGATTCCATCCTCCACACCTATTTCGTGGACAACACGCCGATGTTGGCGTTCCGCAATCGCGGCAAGCGGGTGGGCAACTTCCTGCTCAACGAGTTCCGGCATCTGGCCGGCTGAGGCCGGGCCGGCCATGGACGCCGAGACCCTCGCCGATCTGTTCGCGGCCTTCGGGCCGGTGCAGGTGCGCCGCATGTTTGGTGGGGCCGGTGTCTATGCGGACGGGCTGATGTTCGCCCTCGCTGTGGATGGGGTGCTCTATCTCAAGGCCGACGCGGCCTTTGCCGCCGCGCTGGCCGCGCAGGGCTCGGCGCCGTTCACTTATGTGGCGAAGACCGGCGCCCGCACCATGGGCAGCTATTGGCGGGTGCCGGATGCGGCCCTGGATGAGCCCGACGACCTGGCGGCGCTGGCCCGCCGTGCGCGCCAGGTGGCGGGGGCGGCGGTTCTGGAGAAGAGTGCGGCCAAGGCGCGGCGGGTGAAGAAAGTCACGGGCCCGGCGCGCTGACGCCGCTCAATGGTTCGCCATGAAGGCGGCGATGGCGGGCACCAGGGACGGCGCCAGCGGCACGTCCGGTTGGGCATAGGTGGCAAGGTTGGCCGCCCGCTCCGCCGGGGCGACCTTCAGCACATGATTCATCCCCTCCACCAGCACCAGTGCGGCCCCCGGCCGGTGCGCGGCGAGGCGACGGGCGTCCTCCGGCGCGACCTGGAGGTCGGTGGTGCCCTGGAGGATCAGCACAGGCACCTCCACCCGGCCGAGCTCCTGCGCCGGATCCAGCGGCAGCCACGACATGAGATAGGGCTGGACGCTGCGCCGGTAGAGCGCGGCAAGCTCCGGCGGAGGATCGTTGACCGCCTGCTGGCGGGTGAGGGCGTCGGCGATGGCGGCGGAGCGCTGTTGCAGCGCCGCCGGAACGCCGGCCGCCGCGAGCTGCCGGCCAATGAGCTGCGCTGCGGGGAAGCCGGCGCCGGCCACCAGGATGACCCCGGCCACCGGATGCCGTGGGGTGGCGCCAGCGGCGACCTGGGTCGCCACCAGCGCGCCTTCGCTGTGGCCGATGAGAAAGATGCGGGCGACGCGGGGCTCAGCGGCGAGCCGGTCGAGCCAGGCGGTCGCATCCTCCACATAGGTTGAGAAGCGGAGGTCCTCTTCGCGCAGGTCGGCCGGCTGGCTTTGGCCGACGCCCCGCTTGTCGATGCGCAGGCTGGCGATGCCCCTGGCGGCGAGGTCTTGCGCCAGCAGCTTGAGAGTGTTGGAGCGCGCCTGTGGGAGATTGCCGTCGCGATCCACGGGCCCGGACCCGGGCAGGATCAGCGCGGCTGGCACCGCGGCGGTCCCTGATGGCAGGGTGAGGGTGCCATGCAGCGCACCCAGCGCCACCGGCCGTTCCTCGAAAGCGGCTGCGAGAGAGGGCATGAGACCCATCACGGCGGCGAAGATCCAGGCGAGGTGTCGTGCCATCGGTCTCTCCGGGCGGGCAACTGGTGCGGGCGCGGCGTGCGCCGCGGCTGTGGTCCTCGCGCCCGTCTCGATCTTCGATGCGCGATCGCGGCCGGGCGAACCGTCCCGCGGTCTCCCCTCGCGAAACGTTTCCGGCAGACAGGCGGAAGCTCGCCCCATGAGACTGGCTTGGGTGGTGGGCATGAGCCGCAGGCAGGGATCGCGGATGTCGATTGAACTGAACGCTACGGAATGACGACGTCTGCCCCGAACGGTGTTTGCCCGGGATCGTTCGTCAGCACGACGGCCAGGATGCCGTGCGGCGTCGGATGCCCACCGGGCATCTGAACCCGCCTTCCGGGAGCAGAGGACAGAGCGGCTGCGCGGATCTTCCCCCGCATGTGGCCGCCCATTGGCAGGCCACACCGAAAACCGGCGGCGGCAGACGTCCGTTCGCCGCCGGGGTGGGCCATCGCCGAAGGGCGACGGCGCCTTGTGTCAGCTCGCCTTCACGCGCACGGGGCGCAGCAGGAAGGCCGGCAGGTGGGACATGTCCGCGGGCTCGTTGGCGGGCTGCCGCTCACGGCGCGGAGGACGGGCCTCGGCCACCTCTTCCCGCTGTGGGCGGCGGGGACGCTCGGCCCGGGGCTCCTCGGTGCGGGGCTCCTCGGTGCGGGGCTCCTTCTCCCGCTGGCGGCGGGGCTCCTTCTCGCGCTCCCGGCGCGGTTCGGAGCGGGCGTCCTTCTCCACCCGGCGCTTGCCGCGCAGGCGGCCATCCTCGCGTCCCTCGCGGCTTTCGCGCTTCTCCCGCGGCGGAGCCTCGCCGAGCGGCTCGCCGTGCCAGGGAATGGCATTGCCGATGAGCTTCTCGATGGAGGCCAGGGATTTGGCGTCTGCGTGGGTGACGATGGAATAGGCGGTGCCGGTGCGGCCGGCGCGCCCGGTGCGGCCGATGCGGTGCACATAGTCTTCCGCGTGGTGCGGCACGTCATAGTTGAAGACGTGGCTCACCTCGGGAATATCGAGGCCGCGGGCCGCCACGTCCGACGCCACCAGCAGCTTGGCTTCGCCGTTGCGGAACTGGTCCAGGGCCTTCAGGCGGGCGTGCTGGTCCATGTCGCCATGCAGGGCCACGGCATTGAAGCCATGCTTCTGCAGCGAACGATGGAGCACCGCCACATCGCGCTTGCGATTGCAGAAGATGATACCGTTCTGCAGATTTTCGCTGGAGCGGATGAGGTTGCGCAGCACATCGCGCTTCTCCCAGTCCTCCTTGCCGGAGGCCACCAGCAACTGCGTGACCGTGGTGGCGGTGGAGGCGGGCTTGGACACCTCGATACGCACCGGGTTGGACAGGAACTGGGAGACCAGACGCTGAATCTCCGGCGGCATGGTGGCCGAGAAGAACAGGGTCTGCCGGGTGAACGGCACCAGCTTGCAGATGCGCTCGATGTCCGGAATGAAGCCCATGTCCAGCATGCGGTCGGCCTCGTCGATGACGAGCACCTCGATGCCGGACAGCAGCAGCCGGCCGCGCTCCACATGGTCGAGCAGGCGGCCGGGGGTGGCGATGAGCACGTCAACGCCGCGCAGGAGCTTGGAGTCCTGGTCACCGAACGAGACGCCGCCGATCAGCAGCGCCACGTTCAGCTTATGGTTCTTGCCGTAGCGGGTGAAGTTCTCTTCAACCTGGGCGGCAAGCTCACGGGTCGGCTCGAGGATCAGGGTGCGGGGCATGCGAGCCCGGGCGCGCCCCTGTTCGAGCAGGGTGAGCATGGGAAGGGTAAAGGCCGCGGTCTTGCCGGTGCCCGTCTGGGCGATACCGAGCACATCCCGGCGCGCCAGCACCTCGGGGATGGCCTGGGCCTGAATAGGAGTGGGCTTCGTATAGCCCGTATCGGCGACGGCCGCGAGGACCTTCTCGCTCAGGCCGAGTTCGGAAAATGACATTGCATCTTTAGGATGCGGCGGCGCGCCGCTGATCGAACGTCCCGTGCCGTACGGGGTCAGACGAGTGGTCGTCGGTCGGCGCGCTTGGATTCGACATAACTCGGACGACGGAGAGCAACATATGAAAGTTGTGCGCCGTGTCAATGATTACGTCAGCCTTGCAGGCGCAATCTGATGAAACCGGGTCTTGACCGGGGGCCGCCGGGCGTCCAGGGGTAGACGCAACCGTTTCCCTGCCCCGGGTCCCCATGCCGTTCCTCTTCATTCTCGGTCTCGCCGCATTCGCGAGCGCGTTCTCCCTGCGCGCCGTCGATCCCATGCTGAATATTCTGGCTGCCGATCTCGGGGTCTCGCTGGCGCAGGTGGCGGTGCTAGCCAGCGCCTTCACGCTGCCCTACGCCGCATTCCAGCTGGTGTTCGGCCCCATCGGCGATGCGGTGGGCAAGCTGCGGCTGGTGCGGGTCAACCTCACGGTTCTGGCGCTGGGGCTGGCGGCCTCGGCGCTGGCCGGCAGCCATGAGGTACTGCTGGTCACCCGGGTGTTCTCCGGCGCCTTCGCGGGCGGCATCATTCCCGTGGTGCTGGCCATGGTGGGCGATCGGGTGAGCTTCGATCAGCGGCCGGTGGCGCTGAGCCGCATCCTGCTGGCGCTGGTGCTCGGCCAGCTCTCCGGCTCCGCTTTGTCCGGCTTCATCGCCGCCTATGCCGGCTGGCGCGACGTGTTCTGGACGGCGAGCGCCCTGGCGGCGGTGGCGGCTCTTGCCTGCATGCTGGGCATGAAGGAACTGCAGACGCGCGGGCCCCTCTCGTTCGGCACCTCCATCGCCAGATACGGCATGGTGCTGCGCAACCCGTTGTCCATCAAGGTCTATGGCGTGGTGGCCCTGGAAGGCATCTTCACCTTCGGCGCCTTTCCCATGATGGCGCCGCTGATGGTGGCGCACGGCTTCGGCGATGCGGTGGAGGCCGGCCTCATGCTGGGGGGCTTCGCCGTGGGCGGCGCCTTTTACAGCTTTGCGGTGCCGGTGCTGGTGCGGGCGCTGGGGCTTGGCGGCATGGCCGGGGTGGGGGCGGCCACCGTGGGTCTGCTGCTCATGGCCACCGCCGTCGCGCCCATGTTCGCTCTGGCGCTGGGCATGTTCACCCTGGCGGGCTTCTGCTTCTACATGATCCACAACGTGCTGCAGATCCTCGCCACCGAACTGGCGCCCGAGGCGCGCGGCTCGGCCCTCGCGCTGTTCGCCACTTCGTTTTTCGTGGGCCAGGCGGTGGGCGCCATTCTCCACGCCACGGTGGCCGATCGCTTCGGCCCCACCGCCGTGTTCGTGCTGTGCGGGGTGGTGATGGTGGCCATCGCCTGGCCGGCCTCCCGGCTGGCCCCCCGCGGCGGCGCCGTGGGCCCTGCCGAGAGCGAATAGGCCCGCCGGCGGGCTCAGATGTCGAGCAGGTCTTCGTCGGCGAAGGCGGCGTGCTCGGAGATGAAGGCGAAGCGCGCTTCCGGCTTGTTGCCCATCAACCGCTCGACGATGTCGATGGTGGCGGCCCGCTCGGCATCCTCGATGCTCACCCGCTGCAGGGTGCGTGTTCGGGGATCCATGGTGGTCTCCTTCAACTGCGCCGGCATCATCTCGCCGAGGCCTTTGAAGCGGCCGACGTCCACCTTGCCCTTGCCGGAGAATTCCTTCTTCAGCAGCCGGTCCTTGTGGGCATCGTCCCGGGCGTAGAGGGTCTTGGCACCCTGGGTGATGCGGTAGAGGGGCGGCACCGCCAGGAACAGGTGGCCTTCCTCGATCAGCTTCGGCATCTGGCGGAAGAAATAGGTCACCAGCAGCGAGGCGATATGGGCGCCGTCCACGTCGGCGTCGGTCATGATGATGACCTTCTCATAGCGCAGGTCGGTATCCCGATACGCTCCGAGGGTACCGCAGCCGAGCGCCTGGGTGAGGTCGGAAATCTGCTGGTTCTGGGCCAGCTTGTCGCGGCCGGCGCTGGCCACGTTGAGGATCTTGCCGCGCAGGGGCAGCACCGCCTGGGTCTTGCGGTCGCGGGCCTGCTTGGCGGAGCCGCCGGCCGAATCGCCTTCGACGATGAACAGCTCTGAGCCCGCCGCCTCGCTATTGGAGCAGTCGGCCAATTTGCCCGGCAGGCGCAGCTTGCGCACCGCGGTCTTGCGGGAAATCTCCCGCTCCTGCTTGCGCCGCAGGCGTTCCTCGGCCCGGTCGATCACATGCTCCAGCAGCCGGCTCGCCTGGGCCGGATTGGCGGCGAGCCAGTGGTCGAAGGGATCGCGCAGGGCGCTTTCGACGATGCGCGCGGCTTCCGTGGTGGCGAGGCGATCCTTGGTCTGGCCTTGGAATTCCGGCTCGCGCACAAACACGGAAAGCATGGCAGCGCAGCCCGTGGTGACGTCGTCACCGGTGATGGCGGCGCCGCGCTTGCCCTGGCCTGAGCGCTCCGCATGGTCCTTCAGGCCCTTCAGTAGAACGGCGCGCAAGCCGTTCTCATGGGTGCCGCCATCGGGGGTCGGGATGGTATTGCAGTAAGAGGCAATGCCGCCATCGCCATCGGCCACCCAGGCCACCGCCCATTCCACCGAGCCGTGGCCACCGGGCTTCTGGATGCGGCCGGAGAAGATGTCCGGATGCACCAGGGTCTGGCCTTCCAGATCAATGGCCAGATAGTCGCGCAGGCCGCCCGGGAAGCGGAACACCATCTTCTCCGGCACGCCCTCGATGCCCTTGAGGAGGTCGGCATCACAGGACCAGCGGATTTCCACGCCGCCGAACAGATAGGCCTTGGACCGCGCCATGCGGAACACCCGCGCCGGCTCGAAGCGGGCGGCGGGGCCGAAGATCTCCGCATCGGGATGGAAGCGCACCCGGGTGCCGCGCCGGTTGGTGATGCGCCCCACCTCGGTGAGCGGGCCATCGGGCACGCCACGGGCGAAGGTCTGGCGGTAGAGGGTCTGGTTGCGCGCCACCTCCACCTCCAGATGGTCGGACAGGGCGTTCACCACCGACACGCCGACGCCGTGCAGGCCGCCGGAGGTCTCATAGACCTTGCTGTCGAACTTCCCGCCCGCGTGGAGCGTGGTCATGATCACTTCGAGGGCCGACTTGCCGGGGAATTTGGGGTGCTCTTCCACCGGGATGCCACGGCCGTTGTCGGCGACGGTCAGGTAGCCGTCGGTCCCCAGATGCACCTCGATGAAGGAGGCGTGGCCGGCCACCGCCTCGTCCATGGAATTGTCGATCACCTCGGCGAACAGGTGATGCAGCGCCTTGGAATCCGTGCCGCCGATATACATGCCCGGCCGCCGGCGCACCGGCTCCAGCCCTTCCAGAACCTCGATATGGGCGGCGGTATAATCCGACGCCATGGCGGGGACGGGCGGGGTCTTGGAGCGGGCAGACGCCTTGGTGGCGGGACGGGCACGGGCGGCGGAGCCGAAGAGGTCGTCGGTATCGGACATGGCGCGTCGATAGCAGAGGGAGGGGGGCCGCGCACGCGAATCGTTCCGCAGGCGCGAACATCGGAACCCCATAGTGCCCGAGTGCGCCGCAAAGGGGAACAGAATGGCAACGGTGGGCGTCCCCCCTACGCGGCCCCGTGCCGGCGGCGGGTGGGCTTGTGTCTTTTCCCTGCCAAGGGATCGGTGTAGAGACCGATGCCCCACGTCGTCAGCCTGTTGGCCGGTCTGTCTCGGGCCGGGCGTTGGGCGTGGATGCAGGAGAGGAAGATGGCGGACGCAAAGGCAAGGGTCGCGGTTCTCGGCGCCTCCGGTTACACCGGTTCCGAGCTGGTGCGCCTGCTGCTGCGCCATCCGCGGGTGGAGATCGTGGCGCTCACGGCTGATCGGAAGGCCGGCCAGGCCATGGCGGACGTGTTCCCGCAGTTCGCCCCGTTCGACCTGCCGAAGCTGGTGACCATCGAGGAGGTGGATTTCTCCGCGGTGGACCTGGTGTTCTGCGCGCTGCCCCACGGCACCACCCAGACCGTGATCAAGACCCTGTTCGAGACCACGCCGGGCATCAAGGTGGTGGACCTTTCCGCCGATTTCCGGCTGAGCGATCTCGGCGCCTATGAGCAGTGGTACGGCCACCCCCATGCGGCTCTCGAGCTGCAGCAGGAGGCGGTGTTCGGCCTCGTCGAGATCTATCGCGACGACATCCGCAAGGCGCGGCTGGTGGCCAATCCGGGCTGCCACACCACCACCGCCATCCTGCCCGTGGTGCCGCTGCTGGAAGCCGGGGCCATCGAGCCGGAAAGCATCGTGGTGGATTCCAAGACCGGCATGTCCGGCGCCGGCCGCTCGGCCAAGGAGGCCATGCTGTTCTCCGAGGTCTCGGAGGGCATCCATGCCTATTCGGTGGGCTCGCACCGGCACATGGGCGAGCTGGACCAGGAATATACCAAGGCCGCCGGCCGGCCGGTGGTGCCCGTGTTCGTGCCCATCCTCACCCCCATGAACCGGGGCATCTACGCCACCATCTATGTGCGCACCACCGGCGCCACCGCCGAGGATCTGCACAAGCTCATCGCCACCTTCTACAAGGGCGAGCCCTTCGTTCACGTGCTGCCGTTCGGCAAGGTACCGCAGTCGCGCCACGTGCGCGGCTCCAACATGGTGTTCATCGGCGTGGTGGCGGATCGCGTCTCCGGCCGGGCCATCATCCTCTCCACCCTCGACAATCTGGTGAAGGGCGCGTCCGGCCAGGCGGTGCAGAACATGAACCTGGTGCTGGGCTTCCCCGAGACCCTGGGGCTGGAGCAGATCGCCCTGATGCCCTGAGCGGCCTTTCGAGTAGTTTGCGTCGCACGTCACGTATTGTGCGATGCATTATAATAATTCTGCGCTGCACAACCGCTCCGGCCCCGCCGGGGCGGTTGTTTCATATGAACTTCTCATACTTCTGAATGATATTCCGTTGGGTCAATGGCTTGGGCCAACCGGGTGCGTCGCGGTACAGCTTAGGGCATACCAACATAATTCGAGTCGCCAGCAGCATTATGGCAGGCTAGCTTACCTTTGCCCGTGTTCCAGGCGGGCGCCGATTCTCGACGTCTCTTCCATTCATTCTCGCTTTGGATCCAACGCCGATGAGCTTCATCATCTGCCTTGCGGCGCTCTTCTTCCTGATGTTCGTGGCCTACCGCGGCTTCAGCGTCATCCTGTTCGCGCCCGTCGCCGCCCTTGCCGCGGTGCTTCTCACCGAACCCGGCGCGGTCCCCGTCGTCTTTTCCGGCCTGTTCATGGAAAAGATGGTGGGCTTCATCAAACTCTACTTCCCCGTGTTCCTGCTCGGTGCGGTGTTCGGCAAGCTGATTGAGCTGTCGGGCTTCTCGCGCTCCATCGTCTCGGCCATCGTCAAGCTCCTGGGGCCGGGCCGCGCCATTCTCTCCATCGTGCTGGTGGGCGCGCTCCTGACCTACGGCGGCGTGTCGCTGTTCGTGGTGGTGTTCGCGGTCTATCCGTTCGGCGCCGAGATGTTCCGCCAGGTGGGCATTCCCAAGCGCCTGCTGCCGGCTGTGGTGGCGCTGGGCGCCTTCTCCTTCACCATGGATACGCTGCCGGGCACCCCGCAGATCCAGAACATCATCCCCACCACCTTCTTCAAGACCACGGCCTATGCCGCGCCCATCCTCGGCTTCGTGGGCACCGCCTTCATCCTGGTGGTGGGCCTCAGCTATCTGGAATTCCGCCGCAAGCAGGCGCAGAAGCGCGGCGAGGGCTACGGCACCGGCCACATCAACGAGGTGGTGGTGGACGAGAGCGTGCCGCTGGTTTCGCCCTGGCTCGCCCTGGCGCCGCTGGTGGTGGTGGGCATCGCCAACCTGGTGTTTGCCCGCCTCATTCCCACCTGGTTCCCGCCCACCGCCACCGCCACTCTGGTGGAAGGCGGCCCGGTGGTGAGCGTGCCTACCGCCACCTGGGCGGCCATCTGGTCGGTGCAGGCGGCGCTGCTGCTCGGCATCGTGGCGGTGCTTTTGTTCGCCTTCAAGCCCATCAAGGCCAAGTTTTCGGCCGGCTCGAAGGATGCCGTGGGCGGCGCGCTGCTGGCCAGCCTCAACACCGCGACCGAATATGGCTTCGGCGCCGTGATCGCGGCGCTGCCGGGCTTCCTGCTCATCAAGTCGGCGCTGTCGGCCATTCCCAACCCGCTCATCAACGAAGCGATCACGGTGACCACCCTCGCGGGCATCACCGGCTCGGCCTCGGGCGGCCTGTCCATCGCGCTCGCTGCCATGTCGGAGCAGTTCATCGCCCTCGCTCATACCTACAACATCCCGTTGGAGGTCATGAGCCGCGTCGCCTCCATGGCGTCCGGAGGCATGGATACGCTGCCCCACAACGGCGCCGTCATTACCCTTCTGGCGGTCACCGGGCTCACCCATCGCCAGTCCTATGGCGACATCTTCGCCATCACCCTCATCAAGACGGCGGCGGTGTTCTTCGTCATCGGCTTCTATTGGCTGACCGGCCTCTACTGAGCCGGTCCGTGCCGTGCGCATGAACCCCGCCCTCCTTGCCGGAGGGCGGGGTTTTCTTTGGCCGCGCTCACCGTGCCCGGGCCGCCGGCGCGGGCTCGGAATCGGCTGGCAGGGTGAAGATCTCCGCCATCGCCACAAAGGGCGGCACCAGCAGGAACCACATGCCGATCATCAGGTAGAGGAAGGCGGCGAGGGCGCAGCCGCCGAGGAAGGCCAGGAAATTCAAGCCGAACCGCCCCAGCCGCGCCCGCATGGCGCCGACATCTGCCTCGGGTGAGGGCCGCCACAGGCCGGCGACATCCACCAGGATCTGGGTGGCGGTGCCGGTCATCATGGTGGAGGGCGGCACATCCGCCAGGTGGGTGCGATGGAGCGCATTCTGCAGCGCCATGGCGCTGACCAGGGTCATGCCCGTCATCAGGGCGGAGGGGCTATTGACGTCGGTGAAGGGACCGAGCTGCACCGCCACCAGCGCCGCATGGGCCAGCAGCACCAGCTTCACCGCCATCAGCATGCGAAAGCCGTTGAGGCCGCGGGCTGCCATGGCGCGGCTGAACAGCATGGCCGCCACCACCACGAAGGCGAACACCGGCATGGCGATGACCTTGCCCACCGCCGGCGTCCGGCCCTCGCCGAGCGCCGCGGCGAAGGTGACGATGTTGCCGGTGACATGGGCCGTGAACAGGCCCCCAAGGGCGACGAAGCCCGCCGTGTCCACGAAGCCCGCATTGAAGCACAACAGAATAGGCAACGCGCGCCGCACGTCCGCTCTCCCCGTCAAGGTCACCCGAGACCAACACCACCGGAAAACAAGATCGCCCGAGAATAGGCCGGCGGCGCTCCGGCGCGATGCGCGAATTTGACCGCGACCGGGCGCGCGATCCATCGATGTTATGGGTTGCGCTGAGGGCGTGGCACACCTTAACTGAGGCGTTCTTCGTGTGCGGGCGGGGCGGATGGGGATGCTGGAGCGAAACGGGCGGGTTGTCGCCGTGGCGAACATGAAGGGCGGCGTCGGCAAGACGACCACGGCCGTGATGCTCGCCGAGGGCTTTGCTGAAGTAGGCATGACGGTTCTGGTGGTGGATCTTGATGCTCAGGCAAACGTGTCTTTCTGCTTTCTGGTGAATGACCAGCTGAAAGCCGCCTATGAGCAGCAGAAGACCATCTCCGCGTTCCTCGATGAACGCCTGATGCATGGCATCAAGGTCCCCATTCTCGAGTATATTTCGAAAGACGTTTCAAACGTCGCCAAGGCCGGCCGCCTGCTGCCCATAGACCTCCTTGCGGCACACCCTAAACTGCGGTCATTGGAACGAGAGATTTTGTTCGAGCTTGCGGGCAAGGGGTATGGTCCGAAGGCGCTGGAAGGCCGTACCCTGATGGTGCTGCAGGAGGCCCTGCCGAAGCTGCGGGCCCATTATGATCTGGTATTGCTCGATTGCGCGCCCGGTATTTCCGCTTTCACCGAAGTCGCCATTCGCCTCTCCGACCTGGTGGTGGTGCCCACCATTCCGGATTACCTGTCCACCTTGGGCTTCGAGGTGTTCAGGCACTCGCTGTGGGATGATACCTATCACGCGGCCACATCCCTGCCGAAGCCCAAGCGGCTGCCGGCCGTGCTGGCAACCCGGGTGAATCTCACGAAGAAACAGCATAAGTGGACCCTGGACGATATGCGGGCCGAGGCGGCGGAAGCGGGCGCCACTTTCACGATGTTCGATGTGATGATGAGCAATCAGGCGGCCATTGAGCGGGCGATGGACCCGGAGCAGTTCCCGGACCCGCCGACCTTCGTGCAGAAGTGGGGCACTGCCGTGCCGCTCGTGCGTGACCTGATGGACGAGACCTGGAGGCGCCTCAATGACTGATCGCGTGGACTTCTTTAGCGCCCTCGCCGGGATCTGTGCCCATGCGGACCTGTTTCCGGCCGGCGCCGATGCGGCCCGGCAGGCGGTTCTCAAGATTGTCGGCGCGCAGCTCGCCGCCGAGGATGCCACGCTTGCCAGCGTCACACAGATCCGCGCGGCCGTTGGGGCAGGGGCTTTTGCGGAAGCGGTGGACGGGGTTCCGGCCACCAAGATCAAAGGCCTCGTGGCGCGGATCGATCCCCATGCGTCCGGCCTGACCACCGCCCCGGCCCGCGTGCTGCATCTGCTCGCCCTGGCCGATGGATCACGGCTGCCGGAAAGCGCGAGCCCGAAGAAGGCGGGCAAGCGGACCGGGCGCGGCAAAGCCGCGAGCCCGGACAGCGCGCCCGTTCCCGCCCACACGGCCGAGGAGGCCCCGACGGAAGCTCGGCCGCCGCGCAAGCGGCGCATGAGCGGGCGCACTGCATTGACGGTTTCCGATCGCGCCAAGCGGTAATCGCAGCCCTTCGCGAACCGGCGGGGTAGGCCGCATCGGCTGCGTTCCACTACGTGCATCGGCGCGGAATGCTTCGATAGATTGCATTTGTGGCCCGGCCTATGCAGGATCGGTGCGGCGGTGATTAGGGGGAGCTGATGGAGCAGAAGCGGCTGGAGGCGGCATTTGATACCGCGATGCTGGACGTCTACCTGCGGGCCAAGACCGAGGCGAAATACAACGCCACGCAGTTTTTCAAGATGCTGCACGAGCGGCGCGGGGTGGCCACGGCGCGGGTGCTGATCAATTCGGAACGGGAGAGCCAGGGCTACGCGGAACTGCAATTGCGCGGCCGGCTCGACCTGACGGTGGAGGCGCTGGTGGTGGGGAACCCGCGCTGGCATCCGTTGTTCACACCGCAGGAGATCGACCGGGCGCGGCACCGTCTGGCCCAATATGGCTACAGGCCGGGCGGTCTGCCTACATCGGCTCCGCCACGTCCTTGAGCCGGAGGCTGACGCGGGTTTCGCCCTGCCAGGTGTCGAGGTCGAGGCTGCCGGCCACGTGCATGGGGCGGCCGCGGGCGGCGAGCAGCGCGCGGCCGAGGGGTTCCTCAGCGATGCGGAAGGCCACCGCCTTCAGGCTGGTGCCGTCGCCGGAGACGATGCGGGCCCGCACATGGCCAGCACCGAAGCTCTCCGCATAGGTCACCTTGTGGTTGGGGAAGGCGAACACCGGCTCGGCATTGCCAGCGCCGAACGGTCCGGCCTGGGCGAGGCTCTCCACCAGGCGCGGTGTGGCGGCTGCCGCCGTCAGGGCGCCGTCGAGGGTGAGGGTGCCTTCGGCCCGCCCCCGGATCACGTCGGCGGCGAGGCGGCTCTCCAAATGGGCGCGCAGTTCCCCAAGGCGGGTGCGCTCCACGGTCAGGCCCGCGGCCATGGCGTGGCCGCCGCCCTTCACCAGCAGCCCCAGCTCCACCGCCTCGCGCACCGCCCGGCCGAGGTCCACGCCGGCGATGGAGCGGCCGGAGCCGGTGCCGGTGGCGCCGTTGAAGGCGATGGCGAAGGCGGGCCGCTGGAAGCGCTCCTTGAGGCGGGAGGCCACCAGCCCCACCACGCCGGGGTGCCAGCCATCGCCGCTGACCACCACAACCGAGCCCTCATCGGCGAGGCCGAGAGCGGCCTGTGCCTCCAGCTCGGCGGCGGCGACGATGGCCCGCTCCACGTCCTGGCGCTCGGCGTTGAGCCGGTCGAGCTCGATGGCGATGGTCTTCGCCTCCAGCGGATCGGTGCTCAGCAGCAGCCGGGTGCCCAGGGTGGCGTCGCCGATGCGGCCGCCCGCATTGATGCGAGGGCCGAGAATGAAGCCGAGGTGATAGGGGCGGGGCGGGCCGTCGAGCCGGGCCACATCCATCAAGGCGGTGAGCCCCGGCCGCATCCGCCGGCGCAGGGTGATCAGGCCCTTGTTGACGAAAGCGCGGTTGAGGCCCTTCAGCGGCACCACGTCCGCCACCGTGGCGAGGGCGACGAGGTCCAGGGCCTCCAGCAGGTCCGGAGCCGGCCGCCCGGTGCCGAAATGGCCGGCCAGCCGCAGCGCCCGCACCAACCCCACGGCGGTGATGAAGGTGAGCCCCGCCGCACACACATGGCCGAGGCCGGAAAGATCGTCTTCCCGATTGGGGTTGACGATGGCTTCCGCCGGCGGCAGCGCCTCGTTGGCCTGGTGATGGTCGATCACCACCACGTCGAGGCCGAGGCGGCGGGCGGCGGCCAAAGGCTCGGCGGAGGTGGTGCCGCAATCCACCGTCACCAGCAGCGTCACGCCCTGGGCCGCCAGCGCCTCGATGGCCGGCACGTTGGGGCCATAGCCCTCGTAGATGCGGTCGGGAATATGGAACAGGGGATCAAGGCCGGCGGCCCGCAGCACGCCCACGAGCAGCGCCGTGGAGCAGGCGCCGTCCACGTCATAGTCACCGAACACCGCCACCTGCTCGCCACCGGTCACCGCCCGGGCGAGGCGCGCCACCGCGGGCGCCATGTCGGTGAGGGTGTCCGGATCGGGCAGCAGGGTGCGGATGGTGGGGTCGAGATAGGTCTCCACCTCGTCCAGCGCCACCTCGCGGCCGGCCAGCACCCGGGCCAGCAGCTCGCTGATGCCGTAGCGCTGGGTCATGGCGAGGGCCGTTTGGGCGCCGCGCCCGTCGAGCCGCTCGCGCCAGGTGCGATCGGTGGCGGAGCGGGAGACATTGAGGAAGGGGCGATTCGTCAGGGCGATATTCACCCAGCTATGAAGCCAGAGCCGTGCGGCAACGTCGAGGCCGAGTTGGAGCGCAGGCGCTCAGAGCGCCTGCATGGCGAGCAGCGCCGCGCCGCCCGCCGCCATGGCGATGAGGGTGGCACAGAGGAAGCGCAGGGTGAAGGCGCGGGTCCCCGCGGCAGCGGCCAGCACCACCCGGCCCACGCCGTTCATGCCGAGGGCGATGAGGATGCACAAAGCCGCCCCTTCGAACGACAGGCCGCTTCCGGCCAGACGCGCCGCGTTCAGCGAGGGCACGTCCACATCCACCAGCCCCGCCACCGCGCTCACCAGATAGAGGCTGCCCGGTCCTACCGCCTTCAGCAGGAAGCCGCTGAGGGCGGAGATGGCGCCGAACATGGCGGCGAAGGCGGCCAGGGGGCCGAGGTCGAACGGATTGCCGAGGCTTGATTCCCCGCGGGCCCCGCAGCTGCGGCGCATCATCAGCGCGCCGGTGATGCCGAAGCCGGCGGCGGCGGCGAGCGCCGGCAGGCCGAGGTGCAGCAGCAGGCTGGGGGCGACCACCGCGCAGATGACGCAGACCCGCAGCACCGACACCATGGCGGCCACCGCCGCGCCCCCCGCCAGCAGGGACGGTGCTTCCCCACCGGCGGCCCGCCGGGCGAAGGCGAGGGCGACCGCGGTGGAGGACACCATGGCGCCGCCAATGGCGCTGATGAGGATGCCCTTTTCCGGCCCTGCCACCTTCACCGCCACATAGCCGGCGAACGAGATGGAGGCGGTGAGCACCATGAACAGCCATAGCTGCCGGGGATTGATGCTGTTGAAGGGATCGATGGCGCGGTCGGGCAGCAGCGGCAGCACGATCACCGTCATGCCCAGCAGCATCAAGGCCGAGCGCAGCTCCGGCCAGGTGAGGCGGCGTACCGCCTGATGCAGCATCTGCCGGGTGGCAAGCAGGGAGGTGGCGGCGATGGCCGCCGCCGCCGCGACCGAGGTTTCGCCCGCCACAGCCAGCGCGCCGAGGGCAAACACCAGCATGGCGGCGACCAGGCCGGTGATGGAATAGTCGTTGTCCCGCACCATCTCGCGATATTTGAAGACGGCGAACAGAACTGAGGTGGCGAGCCCCGCGGCGATCAGCACGGCTGCGCTGTTCAAGGCCTGAGAGAGCGCCGCGCACACCCCGCCGAGCAGGCCGGTGAGGGCATAGGTGCGGATGCCGGCGGTGCGGCTACCCTCCGCTTCCTTGCGCTCCTGCCAGCCGCGCTCCACGCCCACCAGCAGGCCGATAGCGAGGGAAACGGCGAGGTGGAAGATGAGATGGTCCATGGTCTCCCACCACACGGCGCTGCGGCAGCACCGGTGCCGCGCAGGATCACGAGCCTAGCGAAAGCCCGTGTCACATGCTGGGTTTTTCTCGTGTCGCGCGGGTCTGCCGGGATCGCTCGCCGGCCAGACGGATGCGCGAGTGCTGCGGCCGCCTTGGTGTGCGGAACGTCGGGCCGGCGGTGCAGAAAAGCCCCGCGCTTCAGGGCGCGAAGTGGAACTTGCGGAAGTCCCGATGCTGGGTGGTGATGCGCCGCACCGTGCCGGTGGCCGCCCGCAGCACGATGGTATCGGTCTCGATCACATCCCGGCCGAAGCGCACGCCCTTCAGGAGGGCGCCGTCGGTGACGCCGGTGGCCGAGACCAGGCAGTCGCCCCGCACCATCTCTTCCAGGTGATAGATCTTGGCCCCGTCGCGAATGCCCAGCGCCTTGGCCTGGGCCCGCTTCTTCTCGGTGTCGAGCACGAGGCGGCCCTGCATCTGCCCACCGATGCAGCGCAGCGCCGCCGCCGCCAGCACCCCTTCCGCGGCGCCGCCGAGGCCGAGGTAGATGTCGACCCCGCTGTCTTCCGGATTGGTGGTGTGGATGATGCCGGCCACGTCGCCGTCGGTGATCAGCTTGATGGCGGCGCCGGTCTTGCGCACCGCTTCGATCAACGGCGCGTGGCGCGGCCGGTCGAGGATCAGGGCGGTGATCTCGGAAGGCGGCACGCCCTTGGCCTCGGCCAGCGCCTGCACATTCTCCTCAGGCGGCTGCGAAAGGGAGACGATCCCCTCGGGATAGCCCGGTCCGATGGCGAGCTTCTCCATATAGACCGGCGGCACCTTCAGCAGGGATCCGGCCTCGGCGATGGCCAGCACCGAAATGGAGCCTTCCATGTTCTTGGCGCACAGGGTGGAGCCTTCGAGGGCATCCACCGCGAGATCCACCGGTTCGCCGCCGAGCCCGAAGGTGTCGCCCACGAACAGGTGTTCGGTTTCGCCTTCGGCGCCTTCGCCGATGACCACGGTGCCGTGCACCGGTGCCTGCTTCAATTCGCGATAGCAGGTGGACATGGCGGCGAGGTCGGCCGCCTGCTCGTCCCCGCGTCCGCGCAGGCGCGCAGCGGAAACGGCGCTGCGCTCAGTCACCTGCGCCACATCCAGGGCGAGGCGACGATCCAGGACCGGAGCCATCCGGGCGGCGCTCATGTCATCAATCCTTTTCGATGCGGATCACCTGCGGCAGGGCGGTGACGACGCCATCGGCCTCGATAGCCGAGATGGCGCGGCGCACCGCCTGTTCCGAGGTGGCATAGGTGATGAGGATCACCCGCGCGGTGCCCTGAACGGAGGCGCCGGCGTCCTGGGGCGGACGGCGCTGGACGATGGACTCCAGCGAGATGTTCTCCTCGGCCATGCGCCGCGCGATGGTGGCGGCGGTGCCGGGCTTGTTCACCACCGAGAGGCGGATGTAATAGCCACCCTCGTGGCGCTGCATCGGCGCGCGCTCGGCCTTGGCGAGGCTGGCCACCGGCAGGCCGAAGGCGAAGCCGCGCACGCCACGGGCCACATCAGCCAGATCGCCCACGACGGCCGAGGCGGTGGCGTCGCCGCCGGCGCCCGGGCCCACCAGGGTGAGGGCGACGGCATCGGCATTCACCGCCACCGCATTGGTGACGCCGGACACCTGGGCGATGGGCCAATGCTTGGGCACCATGGTGGGATGCACCCGCTGCTCGATACCGGTCTCGGTGCGCAGGGCGACGCCCAGCAGCTTCACCTTGTAGCCGAGGTCGTCGGCGGCCTCGAGATCCTCCAGCGTCAGCTGGCGGATGCCTTCCACATAGATGGATTCGGAATCCACCTGGGTGCCGAACGCCAGCGAGGTGAGGATGGCGAGCTTATGGGCCGTGTCGAAGCCGTCGATGTCGAAGGTGGGGTCGGCTTCCGCATAGCCCAGGCGCTGTGCCGCGGCGAGGCAGGACTGGAACGAGAGCTTTTCGTCCACCATGCGGGTGAGGATGTAGTTGCAGGTGCCGTTGAGAATGCCGGAAACCCGCTCCACCACGTTGCCGGCCAGGGATTCGCGCAGGGTCTTGACGATCGGGATGCCCCCCGCCACCGCCGCCTCGAAATGGAGGCTCGCGCCCGAGGCTTCGGCGCGCTGGGCGAGATCAACGCCCCATTTGGCGAGCAGCGCCTTGTTGGCGGTCACCACCGGCTTGCCGGCATCGAGCGCCGCGGCCACCGCCGCCTTGGCGGGGTCGCCGTCGCCGCCCATCAGCTCCACGAACACGTCGATGTCGGGATCCCGGGCCAGCGCCACCGGGTCGTCGTACCAGCGCAGCGCCGAAAGGTCGACGCCGCGATCCCGGGTCCGGTCCCGCGCCGCCACCGCCACCACCTTGATGGTGCGTCCGGTGCGCAGGGCCAGTTCATCGGCGCGGCGCTGGAGCATGCGGATGACGGAGGCCCCGACGGTGCCGAGGCCCGCGAGGCCGACTTTCAATTCACTCATGGATCGGACCGGTTCTTTCCGAAGGTACGAGAACGCCCGCGGCGGGCGGGCGTTCGGGCGGGGCGGGCGTGACGCGGATCAGCGGGCCGCTGTGAGCGGCACCACATTATGCAGCGTCAGGCCGGCCTGATCGAAGAAGCGGCGGATGTTGCGCGCGGCCTGGCGGATGCGCTGCTCGTTCTCGACCACCGCGATGCGGACATAATCGTCGCCGTGCTCGCCGAAGCCGACGCCCGGGGCCACAGCCACTTCCGCCTTCTCGATGAGCAGCTTGGAAAATTCCACCGAGCCCATCTCGCGGAACGGCTCGGGAATGGGCGCCCAGGCAAACATGGAGGCCTTGGGGGCAGGCACCGCCCAGCCGGCCCGGGCGAAGCTGTCCACCAGTGCGTCGCGCCGCTTCTTATAGGTCTCGCGCATCTCGGCCACGTAATCCTGCGGGCCGTTCAGCGCCGCCGCCGCCGCCACCTGGATGGGGGTGTAGGCGCCGTAGTCGAGATAGGACTTCACCCGCGCCAGCGCCGAGATGAGCCGCTCGTTGCCCACCGCAAAGCCCATGCGCCAGCCGGCCATGGAATAGGTCTTGGACATGGAGGTGAACTCCACCGTCACATCCATGGCGCCCGGCACCTGCAGCACCGAGGGGGGCGGGTTGTCGTCGAAATAGAGCTCGGCATAGGCGAGGTCGGACAGAACGATGAGCTCGTTCTTCTTCGCGAAGGCCACAACGTCCTTGTAGAATTCGAGATCCGCCACGCAGGCCGTGGGGTTCGAAGGATAGCACAGCACCACGGCGATGGGCTTGGGAATGGAGTGCTTCACCGCCCGTTCCATGGCGTGGAAGAACTCCGGCCCCGGTTCCACCGGAACCGAGCGGATGACGCCGCCGGCCATCAGGAAGCCGAAGGCGTGGATGGGGTAGGACGGGTTGGGGGTCAGGATCACGTCGCCGGGGGCGGTGATGGCCTGCGCCATGTTGGCGAAGCCTTCCTTCGAGCCCAAAGTGGCGACGATCTGCCGATCGGGATCCAGCTTCACGCCGAACCGGCGCTCATAATAGGCCGCCTGCGCGCGGCGCAGGCCGGGGATGCCCTTGGACGCGGAATAGCGGTCGGTGCGGGGCTTACCGATGGTTTCCTTCAGCTTCTCCAGCACATGTTCCGGCGCCTCGAGATCGGGGTTGCCCATGCCGAGGTCGATGATGTCCACCCCGGCATTGCGAGCGGCGGCCTTTACACGGTTCACTTGCTCGAACACGTAAGGCGGCAGCCGGCGAATGCGGTGAAAGTCGGTGGTCATCTCAATGGCTCCAAAGGCCGTGTCACAGGGTGTGATGAACAAGCCGCACCTGTCCCTCTCCCGGCGCGGCGAACGGGTCTTTTAGCACTCTTCGCTGAATGAAAAAGCAACGATTGCGATCGTTGTGGGGCAAAACCGGCGAGAGTGGTCAATTCCCGCTGTCGACGGCGCTGCGGATTTTCGCCTCGCGATCCCGCGACACCTGTTCCAGATCCCGCTGCAGCCGGGCGCGCTGCGCATCGGTCATGGGCGCGCGGCCGGTGCGCGGGGTGGTGCCGATGGTGGGATAGGAATCGGCCGGCACCTCGGCCACGTTCGAGGTATCCGGCGGCACCGGCAGGGCGAGGGGCGTATCGTTGGCGCACGCGGTCAGACCCAGGGCCAGGGTGGTGAGGACGCCGAAGGTGGCGAGAGGGCGGGCGGCGCGGGCCGGGACGGGAAGGGGCAGGATCCGCGGGCGGGGGCGCATCGTCGGCATGAACGCACACATCCCTGGTGCTGTGGGTGGCCTCGATCATCCCGCGAGGCTCGATCCGGGTCGCGTCCTCCGCTAATATGCGCAAATTGGGAAATGCGAAACAACCTGAGCCGGAAGCCCGGAAAAAACGGCATCAGGAGCAGGGAAGGACAGCCCAGGGTGAGGGGAACGCGGAGAATCGCCGCCGCGTCGCGATCGACATCCGACGTCCCTCCCGCACGCCCGGCGCCTGCTGCGATGCACCATATGCACAGGGCGCCGCCCGCCACGTCGCCGACATCCCGCTGCGCTAAGGAACGCCTTGCATTGGCCCCATCGTCTCGGGCTATGCTCTTTCTCTCGTACAGGTTGCGTCGATTTGTGATGCTATGGAGCGTGCCATGACCAGTTCCGCTGTCCAGCCTGCACCGACTCCGGACACGCTCACCGTGCCGGCGGAGCCCGCCGCTGCGGCACCGGCGGTCGCGCCCGCGCCCGCCGCCGTCACCGCGCCTCAGGAGAAGGCCCCTCAAGCCAAGGCCCCTCAAGCCAAGGCGCCGGTGGCCGGAGAGGGGCAGAAGAATCTCAATCTGGAGACCTTCGCCCAGAATCTGGCACAGATGGTGGAGGAGGGCGGCAAGGCCATGGCTGCCTATCTCGCGCCCCGCGAAGCCGGCAAGACCGACGATCTCGCCGACGACATCGCCGATGCGCTGAAGACCGTCGGCCAGGTGGCCGAATATTGGATGACCGATCCCCAGCGCTCCATCGAGGCCCAGTCGCGGCTGATGACGGGCTATCTGTCGGTCTGGGCCAATACGGTGAAGAAGCTGGCGGGCGAACCGGTGGAGCCGGTCGCCGCGCCGGAGCCCCGGGACCAGCGGTTCAAGGATCAGGGCTGGAGCGAGAGCCCCATCTTCGATGCCCTGAAGCAGGCCTATCTCGTCACCTCCCATTGGGCGGAAGACATGGTGAAGGAGGCCGACGGCCTCGACCCGCATGTGCGGCACAAGGCGGAGTTCCTGGTCAAGCAGATCTCCAACGCGGTCTCGCCCTCCAACTTCGTGCTCACCAATCCGGAGCTGATCCGCGAGACCCTGTCCTCATCGGGCGAGAACCTGGTGAAGGGCATGAAGAACCTCACCGAGGACCTGGTGGAGGGTAACGGTACCCTGCGCATCCGCCAGACCGACATGAACGCCTTCGCCGTGGGGCGGAACCTCGCCCTCACCTCCGGCAAGGTGATCTTCGAGAATGAGCTGATGCAGCTCATTCAGTATGCGCCAACCACGCCGACGGTGAAGAAGACCCCGGTGCTGATCGTGCCGCCGTGGATCAACAAGTTCTATATTCTCGACCTGACCCCCGAGAAATCTCTGATCAAGTGGCTGGTGGATCAGGGCGTTACCGTGTTCACCATCTCCTGGGTCAATCCGGACGCGCGCCTCGCCACCAAGGGCTTCGACGATTACATGCGCGACGGCATCATGGCCGCGCTCGACACCGTCGCCATCGCCTCCGGTGAGCGGCAGGTGCATACGGTGGGCTATTGCGTCGGCGGCACCCTTCTGGCGGCGACCCTCGCCTATATGGCCGAGACCGGGGACGACCGGATCGCCTCCTCCACCTTCCTCACCACGCAGATCGACTTCACTCACGCGGGTGACCTGAAGGTATTCGTGGATGAGGAGCAGCTCTCCATTCTCGAACGCAAAATGAAGTCCACGGGCTATCTCGAGGGCAGCAAGATGGCTTCTGCCTTCAACCTGCTGCGCTCCAACGATCTCATCTGGCCCTATGTGGTGAATAATTATCTGAAGGGGAAGGATCCGTTCCCGTTCGATCTTCTGTACTGGAACGCCGATCCCACCCGCATGCCGGCGGCCAACCACTCCTATTATCTGCGCAACTGCTACCTCTCCAACAACATCGCCAAGGGCAAGGCGGAGCTGGCCGGCGTCACCCTGGACATGCGCAAGGTGACGATCCCGGTCTATTCGTTGGCCACCCGGGAAGACCACATCGCGCCGCCCAAGTCGGTCTATGTCGGCGCCAATCTGCTGTCGGGGCCGGTGCGCTATGTGCTGGCGGGCTCCGGCCACATCGCCGGCGTGGTCAATCCGCCGGCCAAGATGAAGTACCAATACTGGGCGGACGGGCCCGCGGGCGGAGACTATGAGGGCTGGCTGGACGGCGCTCAGGAGCACAAGGGCTCCTGGTGGCCGGACTGGCTGGCCTGGTTCTCCGCCTTGAGCCCGCAGGATGTGCCCGCGCGTGAGGTGGGCGGCGGTCGCCTGACGCCCATCGAGGATGCGCCGGGCCGCTATGTGAAGCAGCGGTCCTGAGCGCCGCGCCGATCGGCACCCGGCAAGCCGCGCCTTCGGGCGCGGCTTTTTTGCGCCGTGTAGCGGAAGCCTTTCCCCGACCGGTGCAAGCGTTTAGTTTAGCGCCCCTGTCGTCATCGTTTCGATGCGGTCCCAATCCGGCGAGGATCTTTTGCGTTACGTCTCCACCCGCGGCGAAGCCCCGGCTCTCTCTTTTTCCGATGCGCTGCTGGCGGGTCTCGCCCGTGACGGCGGTCTTTATGTGCCGGAAACCTGGCCGACCCTTGCGCCGGAGGCCATCGCCGCCCTCGCCGGCAAGCCGTATCCCGCCGTCGCCAAGGCGGTGATCGCGCCGTTCGTGGGGGATGCGCTGCCGGAACGCGCCCTCGACCTGATGATCGCCGATGCCTATGCGGGCTTCCGCCACCCGGCGGTGACGCCGCTGGTGCAGGTGGGGCCGAACCGCTTCGTGCTGGAGCTGTTCCACGGCCCGACCCTGGCCTTCA
Organism: Xanthobacter sp. ZOL 2024; assembly: GCF_052932325.1. Lineage (NCBI taxonomy): Bacteria > Pseudomonadati > Pseudomonadota > Alphaproteobacteria > Hyphomicrobiales > Xanthobacteraceae > Xanthobacter > Xanthobacter sp. ZOL 2024. The sequence continues at coordinate 4,537,187 of NZ_CM128808.1, read as the reverse complement.
AGGACGTGGCCATGCAGTTGCTGGCCCGGCTGATGGACCACGTGCTGAGCGCCCGTGGCGCCCGCGCCACCATTGTCGGCGCCACCTCGGGCGATACCGGTTCGGCCGCCATTGAGGCGTTCCGCACCTCCGATGCGGTGGATGTGTTCATCCTCTATCCCCACGGCCGGGTGTCGGAAGTTCAGCGCCGGCAGATGACCACGGTGAATGCGCCCAACGTGCACGCCATCGCGGTCGAAGGCACGTTCGATGATTGCCAGAGCATGGTGAAGGCCATGTTCAATCACCATGCCTTCCGCGATCAGCTCGCCCTGGCGGGGGTCAATTCCATCAACTGGGCCCGCATCGTCGCCCAGGTGGTCTATTATTTCTATGCGGCCACGGCCCTCGGCGCGCCCCATCGCGAGGTGTCGTTCGTGGTGCCCACCGGCAATTTCGGCGACATCCTCGCCGGTTGGGTGGCGAAGAAGATGGGCCTGCCCGTCCGCGATCTCGCCATCGCCACCAACGTCAATGACATCCTGGTGCGCACCCTGAATACCGGCCGCTACGAGGTGACGGGGGTGACGCCGTCCACCTCGCCGTCCATGGACATTCAGGTGTCGTCCAATTTCGAGCGCCTGCTGTTCGAGGCGGTGGACCGGGATGCCGGCGTCATCCGCCAGCTCATGGGCTCGCTCGCTCAGTCGGGCAGCTTCACGTTGCCCAAGGAGGCGCTGGCCGCCATCGTCTCTGATTTCTCCGCCGCCCGCGCCGATGAGCCGGAGACCGCCGCCACCATCGCCAAGCTCTATAAGGGCGCGGGCTATCTGGTGGATCCGCACACGGCGGTGGGTCTCACCGTGGCCGACAAGGTGGAGCATGCCGCCAAGGTGCCGCAGGTGGTGCTGGCCACCGCCCATGCGGCCAAGTTCCCCGATGCGGTGGCCGCCGCCACCGGTTTCCGGCCGCCGCTGCCGCCCCATATGGCGGACCTGATGAGCCGCCGGGAGAGCGTGACCGTGCTGCCCAATGATCTCGAGGCGGTGGAAGCCTTCATTCGCGGCCGGGCCCGCATCGCCGCCGGCGCGGCGGCGTGAAAGGAGACGGCATGAGCGTCGACGTCTCCACCCTCGAGAACGGCATTCTCGTCGTCACTGATTCCATGGAGCACCTGGGCACCGCTTCCCTCGGCATCTGGGTGGGCGCCGGCGCCCGCGACGAACAGGATGACGAGCACGGCATCTCCCACCTCTTGGAGCACATGGCCTTCAAGGGCACGCGCCGCCGGTCGGCGCGGCGCATCGCCGAGGAGATCGAGCAGGTGGGCGGCGACATCAACGCCGCCACCTCGGTGGAACAGACCAGCTACAATGTGCGGGTGCTGGGCGAGGATGTGGGTCTCGGCCTCGACATCCTGTCCGACATCCTGACCGAGCCGGCTTTTGCCGCCGACGAGCTGGCGCGGGAAAAGAACGTCATCGTCCAGGAGATCGGCGCGGTGATGGACACCCCCGACGACCTGGTGTTCGACCTGTTCCAGGAGCAGGCCTTTCCCGGCCAGGCGGTGGGGCGCTCCATCCTCGGCACGCCGGAGACGGTGCGCGGCTTCAGCCGCGACCAGCTCGGCGCCTATCTCGGCCGCACCTATCGCGGCCCCAAGATGGTGGTGGCCGCCGCCGGCGCGGTGCAGCATGAGCAGGTGGTGGAAGAGGCGCGCCGCCGGCTGGCGTCCATCGGCGCCAGCGACAAGCCGGAGCAGCCCGGCGCGCGCTACGCCGGAGGCCTTGGCCTCACCGCTCGCGACACCGAGCAGGTGCATGTGGTGATCGGCCTGGAAGGCTGTTCCTATCTCGACGCCGATTTCCACGCCTTGCAGGTGTTCACCAATGTGCTGGGGGGCGGCATGTCGTCCCGCCTGTTCCAGGATGTGCGGGAGGAGCGCGGCCTGTGCTACTCCATCTATTCCTTCCACTGGAGCTATGCGGACACCGGCCTGTTCGGCATTTATGCGGGCACCGATGTGGGCGACGTGGGCGAATTGTCGGAAGCGGTCATCGAGCAGCTCCTGGCGGCGCAGGACAGCATCACCGAGAGCGAGGTGGCCCGCGCCAAGGCGCAGATGAAGGTGGGCCTTCTGGCCGCGCTGGAGAGCTCGGGCGCGCGGGCCGACCAATTGGCGCGGCAGCTCCTGGGCTTCGGCCGCATCATCCCGGTGGACGAGATCGTCGCCAGAGTGGATGCGGTGGACGTTGCTGCGGTGCAGCGGGTGGCGCAAGATCTGGTGGCGCGCGGGCGTCCGACCCTGGCGGCGCTTGGCCCCAAGGCCGGGCTGGAGCCGGCGGCGCGTGCGGTGGAAGGGCTCGCCCGGCGGTGAGTGGGCCCGCCAGAACGGCAGGGCCCGGCGCGGCACGAACGACGGATGGCGGTCGGTGGGCCGGCAAGACGAGGGTTGAACGAAACCATCATGTGGCTGCTGAGCACGTTGTTCGCGCCGGATGTCCTGCCCAGCATCGAGGGCGACAGGGTGTATCTGCGGGTGCCGCAGACGGGGGACTTCCCCGCGTGGCGGGACCTGCGGGCGCAGAGCCGGGCCTTTCTCACCCCCTGGGAACCGTTATGGCCGTCCGATGACCTCAGCCGCGGCGCCTTCCGGCGGCGGCTGCGGCGCTACGCCCGTGACATGCTGGCGGACGAGGCCTATCCGCTGCTGGTGTTCCGGCAGGGCGACCACCAGCTGCTGGGCGGCCTCACCCTCTCCAACGTCCGTCGCGGGGTCTGCCAGGCGGCGAGCCTCGGCTATTGGATGGGTGCGCCTTATGCCGGGCAGGGCTATATGAAGGCCGCTGTCACGGCGCTTCTGCCCGTGGCCCATGAAGTGCTCCACCTGCACCGGGTGGAGGCGGCGTGCATGCCCAACAACCGCCCCTCCATCGCGCTGCTGGAGGGCTGCGGCTTCACGCGCGAAGGCTATTCGCGGGAATATCTGTGCATCAACGGGGTGTGGGAAGACCACCTGATGTTCGCCCGGCTGCGCCATGATGCCTTAAGGCCCGGCACCCGTCCGCGGGAGAGCTCAGCGGCCCAGTGAGCGGCGGCTCGCCCGGCCAGAGATGGATGATCTCAGTCGGCCGGTGTCGCGTGGGCCGCCGGGGTGGCGGCGGGGGGCGTGGCAGGTATTGCAGCAGGGGTTGCTGCAGGGGGTGCTGCAGGTGTCGCGACCGGAGCCGCTGCCGGGGCGGCGGCGGGCGCCACCAGCTTCTCGATGACCGACCGCACGGTGGTGATGGCGCTCTTGTGACCCTTGACCGCCTCCAGCAACGACTGGGCGGCGTCGGATCGCTCGATCAGGCTGGCGGGATCGGCGATGATGCGGGGTGAGACCCAGGGTCCCTGCATCACGAACGGCAGCGAAATATCCGGCAGGCTGCCCTTGGGCGGGGCCATCAGGGCGGCTTCGCCGGTCAGGTCCAGGGAGCGGGTGCCGACATCCAGGGTGCCGCCCAGGGAGAGCCGCACCAACTTGCCGCTGAGCTTCATCTCATCGAGGGTGGCAAGGCCATATTGCAGGGTGGCGCGGGCCACCAGCCGGTCGAAGGCGGTGCGACCACCGCGCGGATCGCCACCGGAGAGCGGTCGGCGCTCGATGCGGCGCAGAACCTGGGCCACGTCGAACCCCACCAGATAACCGCCCTCGCTGGTGAGGCTGACCCGGCCGGCGAGGGTCTGGGCAATGTCCTGCGGGCTGCGGCCCTCGCCCTGGAGGTCGAACTGCAGGGTGCCGGTGCCCTCGAAATGATCGAGCCCGGCAAGGTCCGCGAGGGCCGGGGCGAGGGCGATGTCGGTACAGTCGGCTTCCACATGCAGCGAAAGGCCGGTGCCACCGGCGCGGTTGGCCCACAGGGGGGCCAGGGTCGCCGTGCCGCGCAGCATGCCGTTCCAGCCGTTGGTCTGTCCCAGCGCCAGCACCAGCCGCCCTTCGGACAGCACCGCGCTGGCGGCCACCGTGGTGAACAGGGTGTCGCCGGCGGTGACCTGACCCGCCGACAGGCGCAGGTCGAGGTCGAAGGCGTTGAGCACCGAGAGGTCGATGGGCTCCCGGCTCCATTCCAGGCCGTTGTCGCTGGTCAGGCGCAGGCGGCCATACGGATTGAGATTGAGCCGCTCGGCCGCGAAAGTGCCCTGCAGCATCGGCCGGGCGTCGGTGAGCTTCAGCAGCAGGCCGCCCTCGGCGCGGTTGCCGTCCAGGTCCAGCATCGCCTTGGTGAGGGAGAGCTGATTGTCGTCCATCACCAAATGGGACGAGAGGCTGAACGCCTCGAAGCCGCGCGCGGTGGGGGCGGTGGCGCCGAGCCATTCGAGCAGGGCCCGCAGCGAATCCACGTCGGCCGAGATCGTGCCGTCGGCGCCGAAGCTGCTGCCGAAGCTGCTCTGCCCGCGAAAGCGCACGATGGCGCTGCGGGACGACAGGGCGATCCGCGTGGGGCTCTGGGTGCCGGCCAGGAAATCCTGGATATTGTCGACCGCGAGGCTGGCTTCCACCGCCTCGTCCCGCCAGTCGAAGGTGACGTCGAGGGCGACCCCGCGGCCATTGCGCATGCGGTCGATGCTGCCGTCGATGCCGGACACCAGCTCCTGGGTGAGCCCGCTTTCCGAGCGCCAGACCACAGTGCCGTTCACCACCCGCAATTCCGGCGCATCGGCGGCGGCGAGGAAGCCGGCCATGCCGAGCTGTGGTCGGACGGTCTCGCGGCGCAGCACCAGGGTGGGGCTGACCAGAGTGACGTCGGCGATCTCCACATGGCCGAGCAGCAGCGGCCACAGATTGATGCGGCTGACTACCGATTCCGCATCCAGGGCCTGGTCGCGGGGGAGGGAGAAGGTGACCTTGTGCAGGATGACGCGCGGCGAGGGCAGCAGCTGCAGCACCGGCTCGCCCGTGATGGTGACGCCCTGTGCGGTGGTGCCGGCCACGGCTTCGATGGCGGAACGGCGCAGATCGGCGGCGGGCACCAGCAGGGGAAGCAGCGCCAGCGCCGTCAGCGCCACCCCTGCGGCGAGCCCGCAGCCGGCGGCGACGATCAGCGCGAGGCGACGTGTGGGTGCGCCAAGTTTCAACGTCAACTCTCGAATGGTCGGGCCATGGAAGGCTCCATCGCCGGTCTCCCCGCCGCGCGGCACGCCGATCCGCGTCAGCGCGCCCCGGGGACTGGTGGATCCGTCTCATGGAAGAGCGGAAGGGCGCCTCGCGATGGAGGGCGCCTCAGTTCGGGGGCAACATCGTTATATTCTGTGTCGCTTTCAAGGCTGGCGCGATTGCCTGCGGAGGTAACATATAGCTGTCACTAAACGCCTTGATCCCATACGAAAAAGCCCGGCGCGAAGCCGGGCTTTCGGATCTGTCGGTGGTGGAGAGGATCAATCCTCGTCCATCTCGCCGATGTGGTGCTGCGCGTAGAGCTGCAGGCCGAGCTTGGCGACGAGGTCCAGCTGAGTCTCGAGGAAGTCGATATGGCCTTCCTCGTCGGCCATGAGCTCCTCGAAGAGGTCGCGGCTCGGATAGTCCTTCACCGACTGGCAGTAGGTGGCGCCTTCCTGGTAGAGGGCGCGGGCGTCCAGCTCGGCGGCGAGGTCCGCCTCCAGGATCTCCTTCACGTCCTGGCCGATCCGCAGCGGATCGAGCACCTGCATGTTCGGGAAGCCGTCCAGGAACAAGATGCGGTCGGTGAACTTGTCGGCGTGGACCATCTCCTCGATGGATTCCGCGCGCCACTTCTTCGCCAGCGCCTTGTAGCCCCAATTGTCGAGCATGCGATAATGGAGCCAGTACTGATTGATGGCGGTCAGCTCCGAGCGAAGGCCTCTGTTGAGGTATTCGATAACCTTCGGATCGCCTTTCATGGTCTGCTCCTGACGCCTAAAACCGGCCATACCTTGTGAAGTCGAAATGGTTTTAGACAAATTCTAAGTTGATTTCAACACCCGGAAACCGCTCGGCCGACGCTATCGGTGCGCCGCCGGTTCACGATGGCGTTTGCGGTTCAGCGGTGTGACCCGTGCCGGCGGTTACTCCGCCGCGACCATGCCGGTCAAGGCCGCGACCGCGCAATCCTCCGCGCACCCGGCGCAGCTGCGGGCCTGAGCCTGATCCATGATGGCACGAATGGTGCGGGCACAACGCCCGCATTGGGGGGAGCAGCCCAGGCAGCGATAAACCTCGCCGGGCGTACGCATCCCATCCGACGCCGCAAGGGCATCGAGGACCTGACGGTCCGAAAAGACGTTGCAAGAACAAACGATCATGGCAATGCCCAGATCAGCTCAATTAGAAGTCATCCAAAAACGTGCTTCTCATTCTCATTTACGCAGACACGGGCCTTCGCCGTCAACTGCGTAGAATTCCGAGCGCGTGAATCAGAATTTTTCTAAAGAAGTGGCGGGCGACATGCGGGTTCCGGAGGTATTCGCGCGCCGCTCTGGGCGGCTGCGCGGGGCGTTCTCCTAACGGGGTAGGGTCAGGCGGGCGCACATGCCCCGCGGCCGGCCGCGCACGATCTCGAACCGGGCGCCGAGGGCATCGGCTTCCGCCACCAGACGGGCCAGCCGGAGCGGCCGGCCGGCGCGGCTGAAGCGATCGGTGCCGGGGGAGAGGGTGAGCGGGCGCCGGGCGGCGGCATCGTCCACTTCGTCCACCGCATCGCCCGCATCGTTGATCTGCAGATACACCGGGCTGGTGCCGTCGGGATCCTCGCAGGTGAGGGAGATGATGATGGTGGAATCGGCCGGCGCGGCGCTCAGCGCCTCTTCCAGCATCAGCCGCACCAGCCGGGCCAGGCGCGGCGGGGCGGAGGTGATCTGTGGCACGTCGTCGATGTCGGTCCGCACCGTCACATGCCGGCGCCGGGCCACCGGCCGCAGCTCGGCGAGGGCGGCGTGCACCAGGGCGGCGGGTGCGGTGGGCTCCAGCGGCGGCTCGCCCAGCGGGGTTGCGAGGGCGCTCAGATCGTCGAGGCTCTGCTGCACGGTCTCCATGGCCGCCCGCAGGTCCGGCGGCAGCAGGCTGTCGTCGGGCTGCCGCGCCGGATCGCGCAGGGTGGCGAAGGCCGGCGCCAGGCTTTCCGCCAGTCGGCGCGCCACCAATTGCAGCGCCGCCTCGGGAGGCAGCGGGGCCACCTGCTGGTGCGCCGGTTCAGCGGGCGGGTCGGGGGAGGGCGCCACGGTGGGCGCCGTCTGCGCTGCGGCGTCGTTCGTCGCCGTCGCGGCGCGCTGCGGGGCCGTCACGGAGCTGCCGGCGGCATCGGCGGCGGGGGCGCTGGCGGGGGGCGCCGTGGGGCCGAACACCAGGCAGAATTCGGCGGGAACCTCGCTGATGCGGGCGAGACCGGCCAGGGCCTCCAATTCCTCACCATTGCGCGCCCGCAGGGTCAGCTGCAACGGGGCGATGGCGCCGTCGCCGTTGGCCGCGCCGGCCGTGGCGCCCTCCAGCCAGCCATAGGCGCCGGCGCGCTGGGCCGGCGCCACCAGCAGAATGAAGGAGTGGCCGGTGATGTCCTCGGCCGGAAAGCCGAACCGGGCCACCGTTGCCCGGTTGGCGAACAGGATGCGGCTGCCCGCGTCGATCAGCAGCAGCGGCCAGGGCACCAGATCGAGGGCGGCGCGGCGGCTGTCCTCGGGCGCGCGGGCGGGCGGATCCAGCTCATTGGCCCGGTCGAGCCGGCGCAGCACGTGCAGCCGCGCATCCGGCGAAAGGAAGGGGGCGGTCATGGTGCGCGCAGTCACGGGCAGGCGCTCGCCGGTGGCGGTCATCAGGCTGCTGTTCCCCTGGGGTCGGATCTGAATCGCGTGGTCGAGACCGCCGGCGGCTTCCACCGCGGCGAGGTCCGGCCACCCGGTCCAATCGAAGAAGGTGCGGTTGGCGTGCACCGGCTGGTCGGCATCGGCCAGCACCGTGGCCAGCGGCAGGGCGTCGAGCACGGCGGTGGGCAAGGCAGCTGGCAGGGTTGCGGTGGTGTCGTCGTCCGGGGCCGGGCCGGGCGCATCGGCCTCCTCGCCGCCGATGAAGCCGGTCAAGGCCCGGCCGATCTCCTCGAACGTCTTGCTGTCGCGGGCCGAGAGCGCGCTGCCGAAGGGCACCACATTGGTGGCGACTGGCGCCGCACTCTCCGGCGCGGGTGGCGATGGCATGGCGGGGGCTTCGTCGGTCATCGGCATGGCGCCGCGGCGCAGGAGCCCGAAACCGCGCGTGCCAAGCTTGCGGCGGCGCGGATCCAGCAGCGGCACGCCACCCAGCTCCAGGTCCAGCGGCTGTGGTTGGCGCACCGCGAGGCGGATGCCGGAGAAGCTGACGCCCTGCGCCAGAACGTCCGTCAGCACGCCGCCGCCGCCGGGGCTGCCGCCCACGAGGCCCGCGGCTTCGAGTTCCGGCACACGGGCGCCGATCCAGCGTCCGGCGGTCGCGCCGAGGGCGCCCGCCAACACCGGGGAAAGGGAGCGGAAGCGGTCTTCGGCGTCCATCTCGAAGGTGAAGCGTTCCACGGCCGGCGCCGGAGCGGCGGGCGCGGCGATCGGTGCGGCGGCGTCGGGTACGGCGGGATCCGAGAACAGCAGGGTGCGGTGTCCCTCAAGGTCGAGCGGCAGGCAGCGGAACACCTGGTGGGCGCCGTCGCCGGGCGGGCGCAGCCGCACCAGGGTGGGCCCGCCCTGTAATGCGAGCTGTTGGGCGATTTCGGCGATCGAGGGTGGCAACGGCGCGTCCGCCACCACGCCGAGGTCGGCGCTGGCGGGGGTGGCGCTGAGAACGACGGCGGTCTGCGCATCCACGAGAAAGGCCGGCACCCGGTCCTGGCGCAGGGGCGCGAGGCGCGGTTCCGACAGATCGAATATGCGGGCCTTCGTCTCCGTCATCCCTGCTGTCCGCATTGGCCGCCCGGGCGGTCTCGTGGGTTTCCATCGGGAAGGGACAATGCAGTAAATTGGTTAATAGCGAGGCAACTCAGGCGTGCTTTATGATTTTCATATTGGCGCAGCGTGGACAGCGCATACTACAATCAAAATGGTGCGGCTTTTAGGGATGGCCGCGCCGCAGCCCGAGGAGACACCGCCATGACCACGAAGTTCAGCCCAAACCTTGAGTTGCCTGCGGAAGTGCGTGCCGTTGCGGAAAAGAATGTCGCCCAGGCGCGCCAGGCGTTCGAGACCTTGTTCAAGAATGCCCTCGATGCCGTCGACGAAGGCGAGGGCCGCCTGGAGGAAGTGCGCAGCGGCGTGCTGGAGCTGCGCCAGAAGGCGCTGTCGCAGATGGAAGCCAATGTGGATGCGAGCTTCGCGTTCCTCAACAAGCTGGTGACCGCCAGGACCCCGCAGGAAATGCTGAGCCTGCAGGCGGAATTCCTGTCGAGCCAGATGCAGAAGGCGGCCGAGCAGGCCAAGCTGCTCGGCGCCGATGTGAAGTCGCTCGGTGAGACCACCGCCAAGTCGCTGGATCAGCACGCCCGCGCCCTGGCCGATCGGGTGAAGACCCTGAGCGCCGCCGCCGCCGAGAGCGCGCAGAGCGCGGCTCAGGACCTGAAAACGGTGGGAGAGAGCGTCATTCGTGAAGCCAAGACCAATGCCGAGAAGGCGCTCGACCCCAACAAGTCCGCCTGAAGCGAGGCTTTCGCGTTCCGTCACGTCGCCTCTCGCGGCGGCTTGACTGAAAACGTTCTCATTGTGCGGCGCATGAATTGTTTTTGCGTCGCACGCAACCTTCCATTATAGCTTGGAAAGTCGGGGCAGTGGCCCGTGTTTCTCCTTTGGCGGGGTGGGGTGCAGGGGTGCCCTGAGCTCGCGGGGGTGAACGTCCGGCGCAGTCCGGAGGCCATTGTCACTTCGTTCACGCAAGGCCCCGCGTATCTTGAGGACGACATGAGCGACTCCTTCATCAAGGCGTATCAGGACCAGGTCGAGGCAGCGAAGAAGGCGTTTTCCGCCAATGGCATTCCCCCGGTGGAGGTGCCTCCGGCGGTGCGCGAGATCGCCGAGAAGGGACTGGCTGCCGCCCGCGAGAATTACGAGAAGCTGAAGGCGTCCGCCGAGCAGGTGAATGCTGCTCTGGAAGAGACCTACACCACCGCCAGCAAGGGCGTGGCGGAATACAACGCCAAGGTGCTCGAGGCCATGCAGGCGAACGTGAACTCCACGTTCGACTATTTCAATTCGCTGCTGCAGACCAAGAGCATGGCCGAGGCTGTCGAGCTCTCCACCGGTCACGCCCGCAAGCAGTTCGACACGGTGAGCGGCCAGGCCAAGGATCTCTCGGCTTTGGCGCAGAAAGTGGCGTCGGAATCGTCCGAGCCGCTGAAGAAGTCGGTGGAGAAGTCCACGCCGACGGCCTGATCGGTCGCCGCGATGTGTGCGCCGCCGCGCAAGGGGCGGCGCGCCGGCCGCGGAGTGCCGACGATGGCGTGTGCCGGTGCTGGCGTGCCGGTGATGGGCGTCCCGTCCCGGGGCGCCTTTTTTGTTCGGCCTGTTTCTTTTGATCCGCCTCTTGCCATCCCTGACCCCGGCCCCTCATCTCTAGCGGCGGCCGGGCGGATGCTTGACGGCCGGGTGACGCCTTGTCATGAGGCGGAGTTGTTTTCCTGTGAGTCGCACATGCGTGCCTTCGGTTCCCTCTCGCCCCAATTGCTCGTTGGCCCGTCCTGGGTTGGCGACATGGTGATGGCTGCGAGTCTGGTCGAGGTGCTGCGCATGCGTGAGCCCTCCCGCCCCATCGACGTGCTGGCGCCGGCCGCGGCGCTGCCGATCGCCCGGATGATTCCGGGGGTGCGGCGCACGATTCCCCTGGGCCTGGGGCATGGCGAGCTCGGGCTCGTGGCGCGCTGGCGCCTGGGGCGCTCGCTGCGCGCCGAGGGCTATGGCAAGGCCATCATTCTGCCACGCGCGTTCAAGGCGGCCATTCCCCCTTTCGCGGCGGGCATTCCCGAGCGGGTCGGCTACAAGGGTGAGATGCGCACGGCGCTGCTCACCGATGCGCGGCCCGACAGCCTGCGCAAGACGGCCCGCACCATCGATCGCTTCGTGGCCCTCGGCCTGCCGCCCGGCACCCAGACCATGGTGCCCCGGCCCCATCTCATGCTGCCGGACGGCGCCCATGATGCGGCGGTGGCCAAGTTTCCCCTCGCCGGCGAGGGGCCGGTGATGGTGCTGTGTCCCGGCGCCGAATACGGCCCGGCCAAGCGCTGGCCGGCGCCGAAGTTCGCCCAGCTGGCGGCGCTGGCGGTGAAGGCCGGCTATCGGGTGCGGGTGCTGGGTTCGCCCAAGGACCAGGAGGCGGCCGACCTCATCGCTGCCACCAGCGGAGTGGCCGTGGACAATCTGGTGGGTCGCACCAGCCTGATCGACGCCGCTGCCATCCTCGCCGACGCCGACGTGGTGATCTCCAATGATTCCGGCCTCATGCACGTGGCCGGTGCGTTCGAGCGGCGGCTGGTGGTGATCTATGGCGCCTCCTCCGAGAAGATGACGCCACCGGCCGGGCGGCGGGCGCGGGTGGTGGCGCGGGATCTGGCCTGCCGTCCCTGCCACAAGCGCGAATGCCCCCTCGGCACCCTGGCGTGCCTGGAGGAGATTCAGGCGGAAGAGGTGATGGCGGCGGCCGAGCAGACCCGGCAATGAAGCTGCTTCTCGTCAAGCTGTCGTCCCTTGGTGATGTGGTCCACACTTTCCCCGCGCTGACCGATGCCGCCGCCGCGCTGCCCGGGCTAAGCGTGGATTGGGCGGTGGAAGAGGCGTTCGCGCCGGTGGCGGCGCTGCATCCCGCCGTTCGCCGCACCATCCCGGTGCCGTTGCGCCGCCTGCGCAAGCACCCGCTCGCCGCCTGGCGCTCGGGGGAGGCCGGCGCGGTGCGCCGGGCGCTCGCGGCGGAACGCTATGATGTGGTCATCGACGCCCAGGGCCTGCTCAAGAGCGCGCTGGTGGCCACCTGCGCCGAGGGGCCGCGCCATGGCTTCGATCGCGCCAGCGCCCGCGAGCCGTTGGCAACCCTGTTCTACGGCCATCGCCATCATGTGCCCGAGGTGGAGCATATGGCGACGCGCATCCGAAAATTGTTCGCCGCCGCCTTGGGCTACAGCCTCGAGGGCCTGCCCGCCGACACCGGCCTGCGACCGGTGGCGACCGGCGGCGCGCCCTATCTCGTGTTCCTGCACGGCACCACCTGGCCCACCAAGACCTGGAGCCGGGAGGGCTGGCAGGCGCTGGCCGCCCGCGCCGGCGCGGCGGGCCTCAAGGTGCGCCTGTTCGCCCATGGGGCGCAGGAGACGGCCCGCGCCGCCGCCATCGCCGCCGATGAACCGGCGGTGGAATTGCTGCCGCCCCAGTCCCTGGCCACCGTCGCCCCGGTGCTGCAGGGGGCGGCGGGGGTGGTGAGCGTCGATACGGGGCTTGGCCATCTCGCCGCCGCCTATGGGGTGCCGACCCTGGGGCTCTATGGCCCCACCAATCCGCAGCTGACCGGCCTGTTCGGCGCCCGGGTGCGGGAATTGCCGGCGACGCGGGACTGCGCGCCCTGCGAGAAGTCGCGCTGCCGCATCGCCCCCGAAACGCTGGAGGGGCCGCCCTGCCTTGCCGATCACGGCGCGGCGGCGGTCTGGTCGGCGCTGGAGGCGTTGCGCGCCGGCGTGGACAAAGGGCAGTGAGCCGTGGCACACGACCGTGTTCCGCGTGACCGCTGAAAGGCAGACCCCATGAAGCGCCAGCCGTCCATGAGCCGCGACATCCTCCTCGTCACCGGCGGGGCGGGCTTCATCGGCTCCAACATCGCCCGCGCCGCCGCCGAGGACGGCTACCGCGTGGTGGTGGCCGACTGGCTGGAGGACGGCCCGAAATGGCGCAACATTTCCGACATTCCGCTGCATGACGTGATCCGCCCCGAGGTCGTGAACAGCTTCGTGGAGAAGGAAGGCGGGCGGCTGGCGGCGGTGGTGCACATGGGCGCGGTCTCCGCCACCACCGAGCGCGACGCCGACAAGATCGTCGCCCGCAACATCCGCGCCACCCTGGATCTGTGGGACCTCGCCACCCGCAAGGGGCTGGGCTTCATCTATGCCTCCTCCGCCGCCACCTATGGCGACGGCGCCGCCGGCTTCACCGATGACGAATCGACCGCCGGCCTGGCGCTGCTGGCGCCGCTCAATCCCTATGGCTGGTCGAAGCTGTTCGTGGATCGCCGGGTGATGGCGGATGTGGAGGCGGGCGGGCCGCGCCCGCCGCAGTTCGCGGGCCTGCGCTTCTTCAACGTCTACGGCCCCGGCGAGGACCACAAGGGCGACATGCGCTCGGTGGTGCACAAGATCTATCCCGCCGCCGCGCGCGGCGAGAGCGTCACCTTGTTCAAGTCCCACAATCCTGAATTCACCGATGGCGGGCAGCTCAGGGACTTCATCCACGTGTCGGACTGCGTGGAGGTGGTGCGCTGGCTGCTGGAGAATCCGGATGTCTCCGGCATCTTCAACGTGGGCACCGGCAAGGCCCGCTCGTTCGCGGATCTCGCGCGGGCGGTGTTCGCGGCGCTGGGCGCGGCGCCGCAGATCACCTATGTGGACATGCCCGAGAGCCTGCAGAAGGCGTACCAGTATTTCACCGAGGCGGACGTGACCAAGCTGCGCGCCGCCGGCTACAAGCGGCCCTTCCTGTCGCTGGAGACCGGGGTGGAATCCTACGTCACCGACTATCTCAAGGGCCGCGTCGAGAGCGCGGGATGATGCGCGTCAAGGGTTTCGATCATGGTTGAAGGGCGCATGCCGCGCATCACCGTCATCGGCGATGTGATGGTGGACCGGTATATCGTCGGCTCGGTCTCGCGGATCTCGCCGGAAGCGCCGGTGCCGGTGCTGGTGCATGGCACCGAACGCATCGTGCCGGGCGGCGCCGCCAATGTGGCGGCCAATGCCTGCGCCCTGGGCGTGGCGGTGAGCCTGGTGGGCCTCGTCGGCACCGATGCCGATGCCGCGGCCCTGGCCGAGGCGCTCGCCCCCTATCGCGAGATGGACCTCGCCCATCTGGTGCGCGATCCCGCCCGCCCCACCATCACCAAGACCCGCGTCATGAGCGGGCGCCAGCAGATCGTGCGCATCGACGCGGAGACCCAGGCCGCGCCCAGCGCCGCCACCGAGGACGCGCTGGCGGCGGCGGTGGCAGCGGCGGTGAAGGGCAGCCGGGTGGTGGTTCTGTCCGATTACGCCAAGGGCGTGCTGTCCGATCGGGTGATCGCCGTCGCCATCGCTGCGGCTCAGGCCGAAGGGGTGCCGGTGATCGTCGATCCCAAGCGGCGCACGTTCGAGGCCTATCGCGGCGCCAGCCTCGTGACACCCAACCGCATCGAGCTCGCCGCCGCCACCGGCCTGTCCGATGGCACCGATGCGGAGGTGGCCGCCGCGGCGGCGCGCGCCTCACAGCAGTTCGGCGGCGATGTGCTGGTGACCCGCTCGGAAAAGGGCATGACCCTGTGGCGCCGCGACGGCGAGGTGCTGCACGTGCCGACCCAGGCGCGTGAGGTGTTCGATGTCTCCGGTGCCGGCGATACGGCGCTGGCGGCGCTGGCGGTGTCGCTGGCCTCGGGCCAGCCCATGGAAAGCGCGGTCTATTTCGCCAATGCGGCAGCGGCGGTTGCGGTGGGCAAGATCGGTACCGCGGTGGTGACCCGGGCTGAACTCGCCGCCGCCCTCGATGCCAGCGTCGCACACGGGGCCGAGGCGGGGGAGCTGGTCTCCCGCAGCCAGGCGGCCGGCATCATCGCGGGCTGGCGGGCGGCGGGGGCACGGGTGGTGTTCACCAACGGCTGCTTCGATCTGCTGCACCCCGGCCATGTCTCGCTGCTGGAAGCGGCGGCGCGGCAGGGCGACCGGCTGGTGGTGGCGCTCAACACCGATGCCTCGGTGCGCCGCCTCAAGGGGGCGAGCCGGCCGGTGCAGGACGAGGGCGCGCGGGCGCGGGTGATGGGGGCCATGCGCTGCGTGGATCTGGTGGTGCTGTTCGACGAGGACACGCCCTATGAGACCATCGCCCAGCTCAAGCCCGACGTGCTGGTGAAGGGCGCGGATTATCGCGAAGACCAGGTGGTGGGCGGCGATCTGGTGAAGAGCTGGGGCGGCCGGGTGGCGCTGGTGGATCTGGTGGAGGGTCGCTCCACCTCCGCGCTGGTGGCCAAGGCCCGCTCGTAAGGCCCGGCTGAGGCGGAGGCCTCAGCTGCAATAGTCGATCACCTTGCGCATGAAGTCCTCGCAGGCCTCCAGCTGGCTGATCTCCACATATTCGTCGGCCTGATGGGCGACGCCGATGGAGCCGGGGCCGCAGATGACGGTGGGGATCTGCGCCATCTCCACGAACAGGCCGGCCTCGGTGCCATAGGCCACCTTGGCGTGGTCGTTGCGCCCGGCCCAGCGCTTGGCGAGGGTGGTGATGGGCGCTTCCGGATCGGTGGCGAGCCCGGGAATGGCGCTCATGATGTTGAAGCTGATGCGGCTTTCCGGCGCCCGCGCCTGCATGGCGGGTTCCAGCTCGGTGTGGGCGTAATCGGTGATCTCGGCGACCAAGGCGTCGATGTCCTGGTCGGGCAGGGCGCGGATTTCCCATTCCATCACCGCCCGCTCGGGCACGATGTTCACGGCGGTGCCGCCGTGCAGAACCCCCACATGGGCGGTGGAAACCGGCACGTCATAAAGGTCGTCCCGCGGGCCTTCGGCGAGGCGGGTGTCGAGCGCCATCACCCGGGCGGCGATGAGGGCCGCCGCCTGCACCGCATTCACCAGCTCCGGCGCGCGGGAGGAATGGCCGCCCCGGCCGGTCACCACCGTTTCCAGCGAGCGCTTGGATTTGTGGGCCACCACCACCTGCATCATGGTGGGCTCGCCGACGATGCAGCCTTCCGCCCGATAGCCGTTGGCCACCATATGGGTGAGCAGCGGGCGCACCCCCAGGCAGCCCACCTCCTCGTCATAGGAAAAGGCGAGGTGGATGGGCTTCTTCAGTGGCTGCGCCTGCATCTGCGGCACCATGCCGAGGCACACCGCCACGAAGCCCTTCATATCGGCGCTGCCGCGCCCATAGAGCTTGCCGTTCCGTTCGGTGAGGGTGAAGGGATCGGAGCTCCACAGCTGGCCATCCACCGGCACCACGTCCGTATGGCCGGACAGAATGATGCCGGGCACGTCCCGCGGGCCGATGGTGGCGATGAGCGCCGCCTTGCCTTCGGCGACATCCTCCACCCGTTCGAACGGGATGGCG
Source organism: Xanthobacter sp. ZOL 2024 (assembly GCF_052932325.1). NCBI lineage: Bacteria > Pseudomonadati > Pseudomonadota > Alphaproteobacteria > Hyphomicrobiales > Xanthobacteraceae > Xanthobacter > Xanthobacter sp. ZOL 2024. The sequence goes on along the minus strand of NZ_CM128808.1, from coordinate 4,520,945 downwards.
CGGGCGCGGAAAAACGCTTCCACCGCTTCCACCAGCGCGAGGTTGGAATTGCGGCTGGTGGTGTCGAAACCGACGAGGCGCGCAAGCCATTCCAGCGTGAGGTCGGCGGCCATGGGGCAGGGGTCTCCGGGCAATGATGCGTCGCCAGTATAGCCGCCGACTGACCAGCGGCGCGACGACGGGATGCATTTTTCCCGCCTCCCGTTTTCCCGCGCCCTCGGCCTCACACCCTGTGCTTTGCCGTGGTGGGAAGCCCCGTTAGTGTCGCCGCCCGCGGAAGGTCTGCCAGGGCAGGGCGCGGCGGTGGAGGCATGATGGCGACAGGGCTGGTGTTGGTGCTGGGCGGCGCGCGGTCCGGCAAGAGCGCGTTCGCCGAGGAGATGGTGGAGGCGGAGCCGGGCCCCTGGGCCTATCTCGCCACCGCCGAGGCGCGGGACGACGAGATGGTGGACCGCATCGCCCGCCATCGGGCCCGGCGGCCGGAGGGCTGGCGCACCCAGGACGTGCCCCTGGCGCTGGCGCCCGCGCTCGATGCTTTGCCGCCGGAGCAGCCGGTTCTGGTGGATTGCCTCACCCTCTGGCTCACCAATCATCTTTTGGCCGAGCACGATCTCGATGGGGAATCGGCGGCGCTGGAAGCGGCGCTGTGCCGGCGGCCCGGCCTCACCGTGTGCGTCGCCAACGAAGTGGGGCTCGGCATCGTGCCCGACAATGCGCTGGCCCGCGCCTTCCGCGACGCCGCTGGCCGGCTCAACCAGCGCCTCGCCCGTCGTGCCGGGCGGGTGGTGTTCATGGTGGCCGGCCTGCCGATGTCGGTGAAGGGCGGCTGAACTCTCAGCCGAAGGCGAAGAGCAGCGCTCCCGCCACCACCAGAGCCACCAGCAGGCCATCGGCCCGGCGATAGAGGCGCAGTGCGGCGCGGATGTCGGCGGCGGTGGCCTCCCGCCGGCCATCGCCCATATAGGCATCGTCGGTGGGCACGCCGCCATAGACCTTGGGGCCGTTGAGCTTCAGCCCGAGGGCGCCGGCCATGGCCGCCTCGGCCCAGCCGGCATTGGGGGAGCGATGGCGCGGCGCATCCCGCCCCATGGCGGCGAAGGCGGGCCCCGCCGAGGCGCCCGGCGTCACCGCGGCGGCGGCCACCAGCAGCAGACCGGTGAGGCGGGAGGCCGGCAGGTTCACAAGATCATCGGTGCGCGCCGCCGCCCAGCCGAAGGCGCCATAGCGGGCGTTCAGATGGCCGATCATGCTGTCGGCGGTGTTGATGGCCTTGTAGGCGGCGCCACCGGCCAAGCCACCGAGGCACATCCAGAAAGTGGGGGCGACGATGCCATCGGAGAAATTCTCCGCCAAGCTCTCGATGGCCGCCCGCGCCACGCCCGCCTCATCCAAGTGCTGCGGATCGCGGCCGACGATCTGGCTGACCGCCACGCGCCCCGCCTCCAGGCCGCCCGTCTCCAGCGCCTGCGCCACCGCCGCCACATGGGTGTGCAGCGCGCGCTGGGCCAAAAGGCTGCTGCCCGCAAGGCCGGCGAGGAGGAGGCCGAAGGGCAGGGCGCGCAGCCCGGTTTCCAGGATCGCGGCCGGCACCGCTGTCGCGATCACCAGCACGCCGACGGTGACGACCCCCAGCAGGCGGCGCTGGGCGGCGGGGCGCTCCGGCGCGTTCCAGGCCCGGTCCAGGGTGCTGATCAGTCGGCCGATCCAGATCACCGGATGGCCGATGCGGTTCACCAGCGCCGCCGGATAGCCCAGCGCGGCTTCCACCAGCAGCGCCAATGCCGTGATCTCGAACCCCATGGACCCCTCGCCACCGAATCCCGCCCGCGCGGATCGCCTGCCCATGCCACGGGCTCCCGCGGTGGGCAAATACCCCGTCTTTTGCAATGCAGCAAAGCCCGCTATCCTGATCTCCGAAGACATTCCGGCGGGCGTGACGCAAGGCGCCGGCAAGCTGACCGCTTCATGGTGGCGCGCGCAAGCCGCATGCCCCAAAGGACGGCATGAGAGGACGGGTGATGACGCAGCCGCTGCCCCGGGTGCCGGAGGGCAAGAGGGTCTATGCCGTGGGTGACATCCACGGCCGGCTCGACCTTTTGGTTCGTCTGCAGCGGCAGATGGAAGACGACCAGGCGGCCCACCCCGGGCAGGAGCCGGTGGAAATCTATCTGGGCGATTACGTGGACCGGGGCCCGGCGAGCGCCGAGGTGCTGGAGACCCTGCTGGAGCGCCGCCGCGCCCGGGACGTCATCTGCCTGTCCGGCAATCACGAGCAGATGATGCGCGAGGCCCATCGCAGCTTCGAGGCCTTCCCCCACTGGCAGCGGGTGGGCGGCTTCGAGGCGGTGCAATCTTATCTGCCCGGTTTCGCCGAGGTCGCGGGGGTGCAGGAGCCGCACAGCCTGTGGCAGCAGTGGCGCGGCGCCGTGCCGGCCCGGCATCTGGTGTTCCTGGAGAGCCTCGGCACCTATCACGTGTGCGGCGACTATCTGTTCGTCCATGCGGGCGTGCGGCCTGGCGTGCCGCTGGAGGACCAGCGGCGCGAGGACTGCCTGTGGATTCGCCACGCCTTCCTCGACCATGCCGGCGCGTTCGACCATATGGTGGTGCATGGGCATACGCCCACGCCCGAGCCGCAGCTGAAGGCCAACCGCATCGGCATCGACACCGGCGCCTTCGCCAGTGGCCGCCTCACCTGCCTGGTGCTGGACGGGGCCGAGCGCGTCCTGCTCTCCACCTGAGCGGAGGTCCGGGCCGCGGTGGCGCATGCCGGCGCCGCGTGCTTCACTGGCGACAGGACAAGCCGGGCGAGCAGGGGCCGGCGACAGGGAGCCGCGCGCCATGTTCATCGCATTCTTCGAGGCCCTGAAGACGGCGGGCGTGCCGGTTTCCGTGCGCGAATACCTGACCCTCATGGAGGCCATGGACCGCGATCTCGCCGGCCGGCAGGTGGACACCTTCTATTACCTCGCCCGCGCCAGCCTGGTGAAGGATGAGCGGTACCTCGACAAGTTCGACCAGGTGTTCGGCCAGCACTTCAAGGGGCTGGAGGCGGCGCTGGGCGAGGAGGGGCACGCCATTCCCGAGGAGTGGCTGCGCAAGCTCACGGAAAAGCACCTCACCGAGGAGGAAAAGCGCCAGATCGAGGCCCTGGGCGGGCTCGACAAGCTGCTGGAGACCCTGGCCGAGCGGCTGAAGGAGCAGAAGGGGCGCCACCAGGGCGGCAACAAATGGATCGGCACCGGCGGCACCTCGCCCTTCGGCGCCTATGGCTACAATCCTGAAGGGGTGCGCATCGGCCAGGACGGCAACCGCAATTTCCGCGCCGTGAAGGTGTGGGACAAGCGCGAGTTCAAGGACTTGGACGACGGGGTGGAGCTCGGCACCCGCAACATCAAGGTGGCGCTGCGCCGGCTGCGCAAGTTCGCGCGGGTGGGGTCGCCGGAGGAGCTGGACCTCGACGGCACCATCCGCGAGACCGCCCGCGCCGGCTATCTCGACGTCAAGCTGCGGCCGGAAAAGCGCAATGCGGTGAAGGTGCTGCTGTTCCTCGATGTGGGCGGCTCCATGGATTGGCACATCGCCCAGTGCGAAGAATTGTTCTCGGCCGCGCGCACCGAGTTCAAGTATCTGGAGCACTTCTATTTTCACAATTGCGTCTATGAGAGCGTCTGGCGCTCCAACGCCCGCCGCGCCAGCGAGCGGATCTCCCTGTTCGATGTGCTGCACACCTATGGCAGCGACTACAAGCTGATCTTCGTGGGCGACGCCTCCATGAGCCCCTATGAGATCATGTATGCCAACGGCTCGGTGGAGCATAACAATCCCGAGCCGGGCAAGATCTGGATGGAGCGGCTGCTCGCCACCTATCCCCACGCGGCCTGGCTCAATCCGGTGCCGCAGGCCCATTGGGGCTATACGGATTCCATCCGGCTCATGGGGCACATCCTGGAAAACCGCATGTTCCCCCTCACCGTGGAGGGGATCGACGCGGCCATGCGCGAGCTGAGCTGACCGGCGCAGGCTGCGTCCCTTTTCCCGCTCCTCTTGCGTCGCCTCCCGCCTTCGCCCACACAGCGGCGATGAAGCGAGGACCCATGCCGGACAGGACCAAGACCGACATCACCTATGCCTATCACCCCCGCCTCGGTGGTGCCGGCGTGGCGCTGACCCTGCAGGACGATGCGCTGCAATGGCTGGTGGGGCCGCGGGAAGGGCGGCTCAAGCTCGCCGACATCGGACGGCTGACGCTGCGCTTCCAGCCCGCCAAATTCGCCAGCGCCACCTTTGAGCTGGAAATCCTGGGGCGGGAGGGCACCCGGCTTGTGGTGGCCTCCGCCTCCCGCACCTCGCTCACCGCCATGCGCGACCAGAAGGCGGATTACCTGCGCTTCGTGCGGGCGCTGCACGCGGCCCTGGCGCGGGCTGGTGTCGCAGTGGAGTGCCGGGGCGGCTATGGCCGGGCGCGGTGGGGGCTGATGATGGGTCTGGGCGCCCTCGCGGCGCTGGGGCTCGCGGGGGTGGTCGGTTTTGCCGCGTCGCAGGCGCAGTGGAGCACGGCGGGGCTCATCGCGCTGCTGTCGGTCATCGTCGCTTGGCCCACGGCGGAGACCCTGCGCCGCAACCGGCCGCTGCGCTATCGGCTCACCGAGCTACCGGCCCGCCTGCTCCCGGCGTGAGGGCACCTGTTCCTCCTCTTCCGCCTTGCGCAACAGGCCGGTGGCCACATCGGCGAGGCGCGGGGCGGGCAGAGCGGTGAAGGGCAGGGGCCGTGTGACGGCGATGGCGGCAAGTCCCAGGCGCGCAGTCAGGAGGCCGTTCACGACCCCTTCGCCCAGCTTGGCCGAGAGCCGCGCGGCGAGGCCCTGGCCGACGATCTGCTGCACCAGCGTATCGCCCGCCGCCATGCCGCCGGTGACGGCGAGGTGGCCGAGCACATGGCGGATGAGCCGCAGCATGCCGAGCATGCCCGGCCGCCCGCCATAGAGCTGGGCGAGGCGGCGCATCAGGGAGACCGCCGTGTAGAGCACGAAGGCGAGGTCCACCAGGGCGCGGGGCGAGACGGCGGTGACCACCGAGACGTTCTTGGCCGCTTCCGACACCATCTGTCGGGCACGGGAATCCAGGGTCGGGAGCAAGGTGCGTTCGGTGAGCCGCACCAGATCCGCCCCGTCGATGATGCCGCCAAGATGGCTTTCGAGCTCCACCCGCGCGCGGGCCAGAGTGGGCTGCGCGGCGGAAAGGCGCAGCATGTCGCGCGCTACCCCCTGCGCCAGGGTTCGGTCATCGTCCGCCAGGGCCGCGGCGGCCTTCTCGCGCACATGGTCGAGATGGGCGAGGCGGGCGATGCCCGCCACCTCGCGGCCGATGAGAATGACGCCGGCCAGCACCAGCGCGCCGGCAAGGCCGAGGCCCACATAGCCGAGCGCCGGGGACTGGGCATAAAGATCGCTGACGAGCTGGCTCAGCCCCACATAGGCGGCAAGGCTCAGCACCCCGCCGAGGGCGGTCCAGAACAGGCCGGACCACGAAAAGCCGAAGCGGGAGAAGACGCCGCGTCGGCCGCCGGCCGCCGGCACCGGTTCCGGCGGCCCAGCTTCCAGCTCTGCCTCGGGCGGGGCCAGGGTGATGTCGCCTTCGTCCAGGCGGAACACCTGCGGGCGCGCGGCCTGCGGGCGTTTCGCGGAGGGGGACATGCGGGCGGGCTCGTCGCTCATCGGTTCTCCAGTCGGGCGGCCGCATTCGTGCCGCGTGGGCTCACACCAGGCGGTCGCCCAGCAGGAACTCCAGCGCCCGATCGAGGCGAATATGGGGAATGGGCGCCTTGCCGCCAATGCCCGCCGGCGGGCGGAACTTGAGGAAGCGGAAGTCGGCGTCGTTCACATCGCCGGTGGCGAGGCCGCGGAAGCCGGTGCCGGCGGGGTCGAAGAAGCTGTCGGGATCGGCCGGCAATTCGCCGGGAAACACCGCCACTTCCTCCTCGCCGTCGAAGCGGTGGCCGCCGGCCTCCTGGCCCTTCTCCGGCGTGCCGACGATGGCGGCGAGATCGAGGCCGTCGCGCCGCACCCGGGCTTCGCGGGTGGCGCGGATGGCGGCCAGCGCCACCACGTCCAGCGCCGCGCCATGCTCCTTGGCCCTGCCGCGCGCCCGTTCCACCAGCCGCGCCAGGATGGCTTCCAGCCGGTCGTGGCTGGTGTGGTGCAGGTGGTCGGCCTTGGTGGCGGCGAACAGCACCTTGTCGATGCGCGGGCGGAACAGGGTGCTCAGCAGGCTGTTCCGACCGGTGCGGAAGGCGGCCAGGATGCCATCAAGGGCACGTTCGAGGTCCGCCAGCGCGGCCGGCCCGGCATTGAGGGCGGAGAGGGCATCCACCAGCACGATCTGCCGGTCGAGCCGAGCGAAGTGGTTGCGGAAGAAGGGCCGCACCACGGCATTCTTATAGGCCTCGAAGCGCCGCTCCATCATGGCGCCGAGGCCGCCGGGGCGGGGCGCGCCGTCGGGCGGGTCGAGCGGCGCGAAGGTGAGGGCGGGGGAGCCTTCCAGATCCCCCGGCATCAGGAACCGGCCGGGCGGCAGCAGGCTCATGGCCACTTGCTCGGTGCGGCAGGCGGAAAGGTAGGCGGTGAACAAAGCGGCCAGCTCGCGGGCGTGGGCCTCGTCCGCCGGCCCATCGGCGCCATGGGCGGCCACCGCGGCGAGATAGGGGCTGGCCACCCGCGCCCGGGCCGGCGCCCGCGCCAGCTCCAGGCTCTGGCGGGCGAAGTCCGCATAGCTCATGGCCAGCAAGGGCAGGTCCAGCAGCCATTCGCCGGGATAGTCCACGAGATCGAGGGTGAGGGTGCGCAGGCTGCCGCGGGCGGTGGCATAGCGCACCGCCAGGCGCAGTTCGCTCACCCGCGTGGTGGAGGAGGGCCAGGCGCGCGCCTCGGCCAGGGTGGCGAGGTGCTCCTCATAGGCGAAGCGCGGCACCGCATCGTCGGGCTGGGGTTCCAGCTCGGCGCGGGCGATGCGGCCGGACTGCATGGCCTCGAACACCGGCATGCGGCCGCCCCGCTGCAGGGCATGCACCAAAGCGGTGGTGAAGATGGTCTTGCCGGCGCGCGAGAGGCCGGTGACGCCGAGCCGCAGGGTGGGGTGGGCGAGGCCCTCCACCCGGTCGGCGAGGGTGAGCCAGGCGATGCGGGCTTCGTCGAGGGCGCCGGTGAGGCCGATCATGCGCTCAGCCGGCGCCATTCAGCTCGCGCGGAACCAGGAAGCGGTCGAGGCGGCCGCTGGCGGGCTTGATGGTGCTCCAGTCGTCCACCGGCAGGTCGATCACCGCCAGGGCGCCGGTGGGGAATTTCTCCGCCATGCGCGCCATGTCCGCCGCCACGCCGTTGGCGACCAGGGTCGCTGCCAGATCCTCAAGGCCTGGATTGTGTCCCACCAGCATCAGCATATGCACCTGTCGGGGCTGCTCGCGCACCACGCCGAGCAACCGGGTGGCGCTGGCATCGTAGATGCGCGGCTCGCTGGCCGCCATAGGCACCGGCGGCATCTGGCCGGAAACCAGTTCCCAGGTCTCCCGCGCCCGCCGGGCGGGGGAGATGAGCACCCGATCCGCCACCAGACCCTGAAGGGCGAGATAGGCGCCGAGCCGAGGGGCCGCTTCACGGCCGCGTGGCGCCAGGGGACGCTCCGGATCGGCCATCCCTTCAGGCCAGTCGGATTTGGCGTGACGCAGCAAGATGAGACGGCGCATGGGCAAACCGGAACGTGTCGAAGGTGGCCCCTTATGCCCGAGGCGCGTGCTGCATCGCAACCCGCAGCGGGCGTGTTCGCGCCACGCCGCGCCCGCAAGCGGCGGTGGAAACGGATTCTCAAGCCGCCTCGCGCCACACTGTCGCGGCCCTTACCTAAGGGGCGGCGCCAGGGGCTGCGGCCCGCAGAGATGAGGTGAAGGGCGTCCACCGCCAGAAAACGAGGGTTCATGACCAGCACCGCCTTGCCTTCCGCTTCTCCCGAATCCGCGCCCTTGCGCCACGCCACCGGTCCGGAGCGGACGCGGGATTGCGATGTGTGTGTCATCGGTGACGACATGGCGGGTCTGCTGATGGCCTGCGATCTGGCGACGCGCGGCCTGGAGGTGGTGCTGGTGAGCCTGGCGCGGCAGCCGGAGGGCCTCGGGCTCGATGCCACTTTGGCCCCGGGCTATGGCCTCTCCGCGCGCGCCTTACGGGATGCGGTGGGCCAGGCCGATGCGCAGGATCTTCTGCGTCTTTCGGTGGCGGCCGCCGAGCGCGGCATGGCGCTGGCGACGGGGGCCGGCCTCACCCTTGGTGCCAAGGGCCGGCTGGCGGTGGCGCGGCCGGCGGCAGCTGATGATCTGTGGCGCGAGGCCGAGGCGTTCAATGCCCTGGTGCCGGGCGGCGGGGTGGTTCTCGATGCGGCCGACACCCAGGCGCTGCTGGCCACGCCGACCTATGTGGCGGCGCTGGGGGTGGTGCCCGCCCAACAGGTGGGGGGCGCGGCGTTCCGCCAGCTGCTGGAGGCGGCGGTGGCCGATTGCGGCCTCACCCGCCTGCCGCAGCCGGCAGCCCTCAGCATCGATGGGCATGGGATTCGCAAATATGTGACCCTGCCGGGGCTGCGCGTGCGTGCCGCCCATCTCGTGTTCAGCGGTGGGGCGGAACTGGTCCGGTGGGCGCCGGAGCTGGCGCCGAGCCTGGTGACGCGGCCCTGGGTGCGCGGGCGGTTCCACGTGCCGGCGGGCACCGCCGCCTATGGTGGGCTGGCGGAGGAGGTGGGTGCCACCGGCCTGCGCTGGCGCTTTGAGGGCGATAGCCTCGCGCTCGCCGCCGAAACCGCTTTTCCGCCCTGGGGGCGGGCCTCCGCGGCCCGCTGTCTGCGCCGCCATGTGAGCGCCGTCGCGCCGGCCGCGCGTCGGGCGCTGGTGGAACAGAGCCACGGCGTGGCGCTCACCCACACCCGCCATGGCATGCCGCTGTTCGCCGAAGGGGAGAAGGGCGTGTGGTTCTGCGTCACCATGGGGCTGGAGGAGCTGGCCCATGGTGTGCTGGGTGCGCGCCTCATCACCGATGCCATTGTCGCCCGCGACGACCGCATCCGCCTGTTTCAGCCGTTTGGCCTGGAGCCGCCGGGGGCGCGGCCGCAATCCCGATTCCGGTCAGTACTGGATTATCTGCAGCGGCGGGTGCGGGTGGCCACGGCCGCGCGCGCGGCGCGCAGCGCACCGGTGGCAGAAACGGCTGAGCCGGGCTGAGGGTTTGACAAAATGCCGCAGGTGCCGGTGCGCGGGTGTGGCGTGGCCGCTGGCCAGTTCCCGCCGCATCCTGCGGTATCAAGGTCTTGGTGAGGCTGTTGGCTCGCCAGCGGTACCAAACAATGGCAAACTGCGGTATGCGGGGAAAAGCAGCGAGGGACGCAAGGTCAGGAGCGATCATAAGCTGAAATTTACGGACGGTGCCTAGCGTCCGTTGTGCGTGAGGGGGGACTTTCGGCCCTTTCGCGAAGAGTGCGTGGCGTGCGCCGCGGCAAACCCCTTCCAACCTCGAGCGGAAATGGCGAGAGCGGCGACTTCCTTTTTCGGCCTGTGCAGGCGCCCCGTGGCAGTGACGGCGGCGGTGCTGGCGCTCGGCATTCTGCCGGCGCATGCGGAGGACGGCGACTTTTTTGATTCTGTCGCCAATTTCTTCAATCCCAACCGGGAGAAAGAGAAGAAGCCGCCGACCATCGACGCCGTGCCCTACACCATCGAGCTGGAGGTGGTGGGCGGCGATCGCAGCGTCAAAAGCGCCATCACCGATGCCTCCAACCTGGAGAGCATGAAGTCCAACCCGCCCTCGGGGGCGGCCGGGCTGGTGCGGCGGGTGACGGCGGATCGTGACCGGATCATCGCCGCGCTTTATTCCAACGGCTACTACGGCGGCACCATGGAGATCACCATCTCCGGCAACCGGGCCGACACGCCCAACATTTTCGACATCGTCGAGGCGAGCCGCGCCCGGGGACCGGTGCCGGTGAAGATCGTCGTGGACCCCGGGCCGCAGTTCACCTTCGGCGCCGTGCGGGTGCTCAGCGCCAGCAACCGCCAGCCGCTGGCCGATGCGCCGACGCAGCGGGCGCTGCGGCTGGAAACCGGCCAGGTGGCACGCGCCGACGCCATCGTCGCCGCCGAGACCACCTTGTCCGACCATTGGCGGCGCATGGGTTATCCCTTCGCCAAGGTCGCGAACAAGGAGGTGGTGGCGGACCACGCCACCCAGCAGCTCAACGTCACCTTCCTGGTGTCCACCGGGCCGCGCGCCACCTTCGGGAAGTTCACCGTTTCGGGCGCCGATTTCCTCACCCCCGGCTTTATCGAGGACCGCATCGAGATCCAGCCGGGCGAGCCCTATTCGCCGGAGCGCCTGGCCGCCTTGCGCCGGCGCCTCGCCAAGATCGAATCCGTCGCCAGCGTGCGGGTGCGCGAGGCCGACCATCTCGACGCCAACGGCCAGCTGCCCATCTTCATCGATGTGACGGCCCGGCCGCCGCGCTTCGTCGGCTTTTCCGCCAAATACTCCAATACCGACGGCTCCTCGCTCACCGCCTTCTGGGGCCACCGCAACCTGTTCGGTGGCGGCGAGACCCTGCGGCTGGATGCCACCGTCTCCTGGTTCGGCGAGAAATCCGAGGCGGTGCCCGATGCCGATCCGTTCGGCTACAAGGTGTCGGCGAGCTTCATGAAGCCGGGCATCTTCACCGCCAAGGACGATCTGCTGGCGGAGGTGGCCGGCCTGCGCGAGGTGACCAACGCCTATGTGCGGGAAGGCGTGACCTTCCTGGGCGGCGTGCGGCATCGCTTCAATGATCAGATGAGCCTGCAGATCGGCATCGACCTGGAAGATTCCACGGTGGAGGATGCCGACGGCAGCGGCGACTATTTCATCGCCGGCGTGCCGCTGGACTTCAATTTCGACAATACGGATTCGCCCCTCGACCCCTCCCGCGGCCTGCGCGCGGCGGTGACGGTGGAGCCGTTCGCCTATCTGGGCGAGAATGGCGCCGGCCCGGTGATGGCCAAGGGCACCTTGTCCGCCTACCACGCCTTCGACGAGGAAAAACGCTACATCCTGGCCGGGCGGGTTTCCACCGGCGGCTATGCCGGCGCCGATCTCACCGACGTGCCGGCCCAGCGGCGGTTCTATGTGGGCGGCGGCGGCTCGCTGCGCGGCTACGACTACCAGTCCGCCAGCCCGCGCAATGCCCGCGGCATCATCATCGGCGGCCTCAGCTATTTCGAGGCATCGGCGGAATTGCGCGTGCGCATCACCGACACCATCGGCCTGGTGCCGTTCTTCGACATGGGCTCGGCCTATGCCACCGAATATCCCGACTTCAGCATGATGAAATATTCCGCCGGCCTGGGCCTGCGCTACTACACGGCCATCGGGCCGCTGCGCCTGGACTTCGCCGTTCCCCTCAATCCCGGACCAGACGACGGCTCGTACGGCGTCTATGTCAGCTTGGGGCAGGCTTTCTGATGGCGGCTCGTGGCATTCTCTTCTCGATCCTGCGCTGGACGGGCGTCGTCGTCGCGGGCCTGCTGGTGCTGGTGCTGGCGCTGTTCGGCGCGCTGCAGACCGGGCCGGGCAAGGGCGCGCTCGCGCGCATCGCTTCGCAGCTCGCGTCCGTATCCGGGCTCACGGTCACCATCTCGGACATTCGCGGCGGCGTGCCGTGGGATATGAGCATCGGCCATATCGGCGTCGCCGACGCCAAGGGCCCGGTGGCGGAGGTGGAGGCCCTGCGCCTCGCCTGGCATCCCCTGTCGCTGCTCGGCGGGGTGGTGAACATCGAGGCGGTGGAGGCGGCGCGGATCGCTGTCGAGCGGGTGCCGGACCTGCCGCCCTCGGAGCCGTCCACCAGCAGTTCGGGCGGCGGATCCTTCGCCATGCCGGTGCGGCTCGGCCGCCTGGCCATCGCCGACATCTCCCTCGGCGAGCCGCTGCTCGGTCGCGCGGCCCAGCTCACCCTCACCGCCTCGGCCGACCTGATGGCCGCCTCCGATGGGCTGGCGGTGGATTTCGACCTCGCCCGCAAGGACGCGCCCGGCCAGGTGACGGGGCAGGTGCATTACACCCCGCAGACGCGGAACTTGGTGGTGGACATCAACGCCACCGAGCCGGAAGGGGGCCTCGTGGCCCGCGCCGCCGGCATGGATGGCTTGCCGGCGCTCGACGCACGCATCACCGGCAAGGGGCCGATTGATGCCTGGGACGGCAATCTGGCGCTGAATGCCGGCGCCGTGGCGCACATGACCGGCGCCGCTGGGGTGCGCGCCACCGCGGCCGGCCACCGGGTCAATCTGACCCTCGATGCGGAGGTGGCACGGCTGCTGCCGGCCGCCATCGCCCCCCTGTTCGAGGATAAGACCGAGCTGTCGGCCACCGCCCTGGTGGAGACCGCCGGCCTCGTGGATGTGGAAACGCTGACCGTGCGCGCCTCCGGCTTCGGCTTCGCGGCGCGCGGCAAGGTGGACCCCGCCGGCGACGGCTCCGATCTCGCCTTCAGCGCCGTGGCTGGCGATGCCGACCGCTTCTCGGCGCTCGCTCCTGGCGTCGCCTGGAGTGCGGTGAAGGCGGAAGGCGCCGCCAAGGGCGCGCTGGCGGCGCCGGCGGCTACCGTGCGGCTCACAGCCACGGACCTGTCCGGCGCCGGCTATGGCGCCAAGACCTTGACCCTCGATGCGGTGACCCGGCCCCAGGGCGGGGCGGGGGACCTCGCCCTGTCCGTCGACGCCCAGGCCGCCGGGCTCACCAGCACCGACGCCAAGGTGCGCGCGGCGCTGGGCGACACGGCCCGGCTGACCGCCACCGCCACCAAGCCAGCCGATGGCACGCCGGCGCTCACCGGCTTCACCGCCGCGCTCAATGCCCTGTCGGCCCGCTTCACGGGTACCGCCAGCGCCGAGGGGGCCGACGGCACCCTGCATCTGGAGCGGCTGGATCTGGCCGCCTTCGGGCCGCTGGCCGGCCGCCCCCTCTCCGGCACCGCCCAGCTCGAGGCGGACGTGAAGGGAGCGGAGCAGTTCCGCCAGCTCACACTCAAGCTCGCCGGGGGCACCGAGAAGGTGAAGACCGGCATCGCCGCGGTCGACGGACTGTTCGGCGGCACCTCCCGGCTGTCCGGCGCCATCGCCCGCACGGGGGAGGCCGCCTTCGGGGTCGAGGACCTCACCCTGTCGGCCACCGGGCTCGACCTGAAGGTCAACGGCACCCTCTCCAAGGCGCTGGCGGACCTGAAGGTTCTGCTGACCCTGGACGATCTCAAGCGGGTGGAGCCGCGTCTGTCCGGCCGGCTCGACACCACGGCGGCCTTCTCCGGCAGCCTCGACGCGCTGGCGGTGACGGCCCGGGTGGCGGTGCCCGAAGGCACCGCAATGGGCCAGAAGATCGAAGGGCTGGCGCTTGATCTCGATGCGCGCAACCTGACCGGCCTGCCCGCCGGTGCGTTCAAACTCGATGGCCGTATCGCCGGCAAGCCGGCCACCGGCGGCGGGGCCTTCGCCCTCGGCGATGGCGGCGCGGCCCGGCTGGAAAAGCTCGATCTCGCCATCGGCTCGGTGACGGCGCGCGGCGATGTGGCCCGTGGCGGCGATGGCCTCATGGTGGGGCAGCTGGCGGTGGCCGCCGGCAATCTCGCCGACCTTTCGGCCCTGGCCCTGACGGAACTGGCTGGTAAGCTCGACGCCAAGGTGGATCTCGGCTCCACCAACGGGCGCCAGACCATCGCCCTCAATGCCACCGCCGACGGCGTGCGCGCCGCCGGGCAGAGCGTGGGCGCCGCGCGCATCAATCTCGATGTGACGGATCCCACCGGCCAACCGGTGCTCAACGGCAATGTGGATGTCAGGGATGTGAATGCCGGGGTGGCCATTCCCCGCGCCACCCTCACCGCCCGCGGCGCCGGCCGCGGCACGGCATTGCAGCTCGATGCCCAGGTGAACGGGGCCAATGTGGCCGCCGCGGCCCAGCTCAACCACCAGGGCACCACCTCGCAGGTGCGGCTGGAACGCTTCAGCATGGCGCGGGGCGGCACCACCCTGGCCACGTCGGCGCCGGCCAACATCACCATCAATGGCGGCGACGTCACCATCGACCGGCTGGCGGTGGCGAGCCGTGGCGGCAGCGCCACCGTTTCCGGCCGCGCCGGCAGTACGCTCGATCTCAACGTGGATGTGCGCGCCCTGCCGCTGGCGCTGGCGGAGCTCGCAGCGCCAGGGCTGAACCTGGCCGGCACCCTCAACGGCACCGCGCGCCTGCGCGGACCGGCGGCCCGGCCGGATGGCACCTACGATCTGCAGGTGCTGCGGCTCAGCAACCCTGACCTCGCCGCCGCCGGCGCCGGCCCGTTCGATATCCGCACCAATGGGCAGCTCGGCAATGGCCGGGTCACCACCCGCACCACGATTTCCGGAACCCACCTCTCCAATCTCGCCATCACCGGCTCGGTGCCCATGGGGGCGGGGGACATGGACCTGACCGCGCGGGGCGGCGTCGATCTGCGCATCGCCAATCCTTCGCTCGCTGCGCTCGGCAGTCAACTGGCCGGCACCGCCACCATCGACGCGACCATCCGCGGCACCACCGCCGCTCCGCGCGCGGGCGGCACTGTGCGCATCAGTGGCGGGCGCTACAATGATGGCGCCAATGGTGTCACCCTGGATCGCATCGAAGGCGTCATCGCCGGTACCGATCGTTCGGTGACCGTGCAGTCGCTCACCGCCCGCACCCCCAATGGCGGCAGCGTCGCCGTGCGTGGCAGCGTGGGGCTGGACCCCGCCGCCAACTTCCCGGGCCGGCTCGAGGTGACCATGCAGAATGCGGGGCTCGTCAACAGCGAGCTCATCCGTCTCGTCACCGAGGGACGGATTGCGCTGGAGGGCCAGTTCACCAACGATCCACGGGTGACCGGCCGGCTTCAGGTGCGGGCCATGGACGTGAACATTGCCGAGCGCATGCCCGGCGGCGTTCAGTCCATGCAGGTGAAGAATGTGAATGACCGCCGCGGCCGCAACGCCGCGCGGGTGCCCCCGCCACCGCCTGAGCGGCAGCGTGGTGGTGGCGGTGGCGTCACCCTCGATCTGGTGGTGGCCGCGGCCAACAACATCTTCGTGCGGGGCATGGGCATGGAGGCGGAGCTGGGGGGCGAGATCCGCGTCTCCGGCTCCAGCCGGGCGCCGCTGACCCAGGGCGGCTTCGAGATGCGCCGCGGCCAGTTCGACATTCTCGGCAAGCGCCTCAACTTCACCCGGGGCAAGATCCAGTTCACCGGCAGCACCGATCCGGAGCTCGATTTCGTGGCGGAGACCACCGCCAACGACATCACCGCGCGCATTCTGGTGACCGGACCCGCATCCCGGCCGGACATCACCTTCACCTCGACCCCGACCCTGCCGCAGGATGAGGTGCTGGCGCGCCTGCTGTTCGGCCGCAATGCCGGATCGCTGACGGCGACGCAGAGCCTGCAGATTGCCCAGACCATCGCCCAGTTCTCGGGTGGCGGCGGAGTGCTGGACCAGATGCGGCGTACCCTCGGGGTGGACAGCCTCGACGTGGGCATGAATTCCGCCGGCACCGGCGGTCAGGTGGGCCTCGGGCGGCGCATCAACGACCGCATCTATATGGGCGTGAAGCAGGGCACCACGCCCAATTCCAGCCAGGTGACCGTGGATGTGGACGTGACCCGCAACATCCGCCTGCAGGGCGCCACCGGGGCAGACGGTTCCACCTCGGTGGGCATCGGCGCGCAGTGGGATTATTAGGCGCCTTCCGCAGCGCCTTTATTGCCGCTGCTCCGGGCCGTGTTGCTCCGGACAGTCTCGCGCGCGGTTGCGGTCGTTTGGGCTCTCACGTTTACTGATCCCGGGGGACCCCACGTTTGCCGCGCCAAGGTGCGCTGATCGCGCATTGGCAGCGGCGCCGGTGCCGCCGCGCAGCCGTCCCTCAGTGGGGCCCGTGCTGCCTGGCGTCAGTGGCGCGCGGGCCCGTTGCGGGTGGCCTGTCCGCCCGCCGGCAGGGTGAGCCGGGGCCCCTGGAGCGTCACCTTATGAAGTGGAACGTTCTGCAGAGGTGCGTTCGGCAGCGAGAGGCCGGGCTGGAGCGCATGGTGGGCATTCTGCGCGTCGGTGCCGGCGTGCGGGTTGTGCGCACCATAGCTGGCGATGGGTGCCGCCCAGAGGCGCTCGCCGCGATGGTCCAGGGCATAGATGCCGACCCAGGCGGCACAGTCACAATCCGCCTCGGCGATTTCCATCGCGAGGTCATGCTCGAAGCAGATGGTTTCGCTCTCCATCACCCACAGGCCATCATCGGCGCAGGTGAAGGGAACGACCTGGTAAGCACAGACCCGTCTGCGCCACGGCATGTCAGCACCCTTGAGAACGTGTCCGGCGCGCCCCCAAAACACCGTCTCTGGTTGTCCGCAACGACAAGAGCTTACGCGCTGATGCGATGTCGCGCTACTGTCGGCGTGCAATGCGCCGGGCCCACCGCTCGGGGATGGAGACACGGTCGAGTGTGACGAGGCTTGGGCGAGAGCATGGGTGCAGTGGTCATCTCCAATGTGGTTCTGCTGGTGGTTGCAGCGCTGCTGGTTGCCGGGACCCTGTCGAGCCTGCTGGCGGCCCGCTTCGGCGCTCCGATTCTGCTGCTGTTCCTGCTCATCGGCGTGCTGGCCGGTGAGAACGGTCCGGGCGGCATCCATTTCAACGATTATTGGGCCACCTACATGGTGGGGTCGGCGGCGCTGGCGCTGATCCTGTTCGATGGCGGGCTACGCATGCGCATCGGCGCCATGCGCGGGGCGGTGACGCCGGCACTGCTGCTCGCCACCATCGGCGTGGTGCTCACGGCGGCCCTGGTGGCCCTGGTGGCGGTGCCGCTGCTCAATCTGTCGCTGCTGGAAGGCTTCCTGGTCGGGGCGGTGGTGGCCTCCACCGATGCCGCCGCCGTGTTCTTCCTCATGCATGCCCAGGGGCTGCATCTCGGCCGGCGGGTCGGCTCGGTGATCGAGCTCGAATCCGCCACCAACGATCCGGCGGCGGTGTTCCTCACCGTGCTGCTGGTGGAACTGATCACCAGCGATCTCTCCCACCCCGGGCTGGCGGTGGTGCTGGGGGTGTTTCGCGAGCTGGTGGTGGGCGGCGTGCTCGGCGTGGTGGGCGGGGTGCTGCTCGCCTGGCTCATCAACCGGGTGGATCTGCCCGGCGGGCTGCATCCGGTGCTGGTGGTGGCGGTGGCGGTGCTGCTGTTCGCGGTCACGGCGCTGGCGCACGGCTCCGGCTTCCTGGCGGTCTTCGTGGCGGGCCTGGTGATGGGCAACCGGCCGGTGCGCGCCATCGCGCCCATCACCGGCTTTCTCAATGCCGTGACCTGGATGTGCCAGATCGTCATGTTCGTGATGCTGGGCCTCCTCGTCTCGCCCCAGACGTTGCTGGATTATGCGATCCCGGCGCTGGGCGTCGCGGTGTTCCTGATCCTGGTGGGGCGCCCGCTGGCGGTGTTCCTGTGCCTGGCGCCGTTCCGTTTCTCCAACGCGGAAAAGGCCTTCATCTCCTGGGCCGGATTGCGCGGGGCGGTCTCCATCTTCCTCGCCACCATTCCCATGCTGGCGGGCCTTGCCCATGCGGAGGTCTATTTCAACATCGCCTTCACGGTGGTGCTGGTCTCGCTGATCCTGCATGGCCTCACCATGGTGCCGGCGGCACGGCGCTTCGGCGTCGCGTTGTCCGATCCGCTGCCGGCGGTGCGGCGGTTCGAGATCGACCTGCCGGGGCAGATGGAGGTGGAGCTGGTGGGCTATCCGGTCACCGCCGGCACGCCGGCCACCGGCAGCGGCCTGCCGGAATGGGCGCGGCTGGTGATGGTGGTGCGCGCCGGCCAGACCCTGACACCGGAAGCCGCCGGGCCGCTCGAGCCGGGGGACTACGGCTATATCCTGGCGCCGCCGCAGAAGGTGCATGGGCTCGATCGCCTGTTCCGGCCCAAGGAAACCCTGGTGCTCGATGACGTGGCCGCCTTTCCGTTCGTGGGCGAGGTGCGGCTCGGCGATCTCGCCGGGCTCTATGGACTGCCGGTGCCGCAGCAGGAGTGGGCGCTCACCATCGCCGACGCGTTCGCCGATCGCGCCAGCGATCGCGTCGCGCCGGGCATGCGCATCGCCTACGGCCGGGCGGTGATCGAGGTGCGCGATGTGGACGATGGCCGCGTCACCTGGGCGGTGCTGCGGCTCGAAGGGGGTCGCCTGCGGCGCGGCCTGCATGTGCTGCGCCGGCTGTTCGGCGAGAGCGCGCCGCTGGATGAGGACTGACGGGACGCCTTTTTCCCGCCGCGAGGGCACGGCATGGCTGGCGCCGTGCCGGCCTCCGCGTGGCGGGTCGGGCGACCGGGAGAGCAGGGAAGGCCATGCGATTGTTCATGCGGCGCCGCGATGGCGCGGACGGCAACCGGGACGCCGCCCGGGCGCTGGCGGACCTGGTGCGCCAGGCGCTCGAGCTGGAGGAGGAGGCCACGGTTTCGGTGTCCGAGATCTCCTGTGGCGATCCGGCCTGCGGCGGCGCTGAAACGGTGGTGCTGGTGATGCGGCCCGGCCGGCGCACCGAGGCCGCCAAGGTGCTGATGCCCATGGCGCAGGTGACGCAGGAGGCGCTGCTCGCCGCCCTGAAGCCGCTTTCGGTGCCGGATCGGGGTGGCTAGCGCCGCTCGGCCCTTTTGTTGCCGCCACGAAGGGGCTAAAGGGCTGGCAGCCGCTCCGTCAGGGGGCGCCGTTTCCGCAGATAGATGCCGCCATGACCTCCTTTCTCGCCGCGCGTCCGCTGAACCCCATCTATTCGGCGCTGCCCACCACCATTTTCGAGGTGATGTCCCAACTCGCCCGCACCCATGAGGCGGTGAACCTGGGGCAGGGCTTTCCGGACGACCCCGGGCCGCTGGACGTGCGCCAGAAGGCGGCCGATGCGGTGGTGAACGGCTGGAACCAGTATCCGCCGATGATGGGCCTGCCCGAGCTGCGCCAGGCCGCCGCCGCCCATTTCCAACGCTGGCAGGGGCTCTCGCTCGATCCCGAGACCGAGGTGATGGTGACCTCGGGGGCCACCGAGGCCCTGGCCGGCGCGCTGCTCGCGCTGATCGAGCCCGGTGACGAGGTGGTTCTGTTCCAGCCGCTTTATGATGCCTATCTGCCGCTGGTGCAGCGGGCCGGCGGCATTGCCAGGCTGGTGCGCCTGGAGCCGCCCCACTGGACCATCACCGAGGAGAAGCTGGCGGCCGTCTTCTCCGATCGCACCAAGCTGGTGCTGCTCAACAATCCGCAGAACCCCACCGGCGTGGTGCACAGCCGCGAGGAGCTGCAGCGGGTGGCGGATTTCTGCCAGCGGTTCGGCGCCTATGCGGTGTGCGACGAGGTGTGGGAGCACATCATCTTCGACGGGCGGGTGTTCGAGAGCATGATGGCCCTGCCGGGCATGCGTGAGCGCACCGTGAAGATTTCTTCCGCCGGCAAGATCTTCGGCATGACCGGCTGGAAGGTGGGGCTGGTGTTGGCCGCGCCGCCGCTGATGAAGGTGTTGTCCAAGGCCCACCAGTTCCTCACCTTCACCACGCCGCCGAACCTGCAGGCCGCGGTGGCCTATGGGCTCGGCAAGGAAGACGCCTATTTCACCACCATGCGGGCCGGCCTGCAGCGCTCGCGCGACCGGCTGGCGGATGGCCTCGCCGGCCTCGGCTTCCGGGTGCTGCCCTCGGCCGGCACCTATTTCCTCAACATCGACCTCTCGGCCCATTCCAATACGCCCGACGACGAGTCCTTCTGTCTCGATCTGGTGAAGACCCACGGCGTCGCCACCATCCCGGTTTCCGCTTTCTATGCGGATGACGCGGTGCGCTCCGTGGTGCGGTTCTGCTTTGCCAAGACCGACGCCACCATCGATCGCGCGCTGGAGCGCCTTGCCCGCGTGCGGCTGGCGGCCTGAGGCGCCTGGCGGCTCTCTCGCGGTTCAGGCGATCACGGAAACGTCAACGCGCCGCGTTCGCCGTGTATTCGACTTCAATTCTGTCCAAACCTTAATTGGACCCGGTGCAGAGAGTGTCGTTGCATCGCAGCGACGGTGGCAGGCGGCGGGATCGAGGGTGGCATGACGAGCGAAGGGCGTAGGCGCGGGCGCGTGGTTCTGGCCGTGATGACCCTGGCGGTCGCCGGCGGTGGCGCTTGGCTCTGGCAGGATAAGCCGTGGATGGCCAAGGCCCCGACCGAGTCGGCCGCCGGCCGGCCGCGCGAGGTGGCGGTGCTGGTGGGCGCCGCCACGCGCAAGCCCATGCCGGTGCGGGTGGAGGCCCTCGGCACGGTCGAGGCCATGGTGACGGTGCCGGTGCGCTCGCGGGTCGCCGCCGAGGTGGAGAAGGTCGCCTTTGCCGATGGCGCCACCGTCGCCGCCGGGGACCTGCTGTTCGAGCTGGATTCCCGGGTGATCGACGCGCAGATCCGGCAGGCCGAGGCCACCCTGGCCAAGGATCGGGTGCAATTGGAGAAGGCGCGCCGCGACGTGGAGCGCTATTCAGGGCTGGTGACCCGCGCGGCCATCTCCCAGGTGCAGCTGGACGACGCCAAGACCACCGCCGATGTGCAGCAGGCGACGGTGGACCAGGACGAGGCCAACCTGCAGTCCCTCAAGGTGCAGCGGGGCTATTACGAGATCCGCTCGCCGGTCACCGGGCGCATCGGCGTGGCGGCAGCGCGGGCCGGCACGGTGATCCGCGTCGACGACACCCTGGCCACGGTGCGCCAGCTCAAGCCCATCTATGTCGCCTTCGGCCTGCCGGAACGCTACATCAACGATCTGCGCACGGCGCAGAATGCCCAGGTGGCCATCACCCTGCAGGGGTCGGGCGAGACCATCGGCGGGGGCCGGGTGGCGGTGATCGACAATACGGTGGATCCGCAGACCGGCACCCTCACCGCCCGGGCGGTGTTTGCCAATGCCGATGAGCGCCTGTGGCCCGGCACCCTCGGCGCCGTCACGGTAACCCTGCGCACCGAGCCGGACGTGGTGGTGGTGCCATCGGAGGCGGTGCAATCGGGCCAGAGCGGCCCCTTCGTGTTCGTGGTGGAAGATGGCGCCGCGCGGGTGCGCCCGGTGGTCGTGGCGCGCACGGTGGATGGCGAAAGCGTGATTGCCAAGGGCCTGGAGGGCACCGAAACGGTGGTGATCGACGGGCAATTGTCCCTGCGGGAGGGCAGCCGGGTGCGCGTGAAGCGGCCGGCGACGCCCGTGGCCGGGAGCTGACGCCATGTTCGCCGAACTGTGCATCCGCCGGCCGGTGATGACCACGCTGATGATGGTGGCGCTGGTGGTGGCGGGGCTGTTCGCCTATCGCCAGCTGCCGGTGGCGGCGCTGCCGCGGGTGGATTTTCCCACCATCACCATTTCCGCGTCCCTGCCCGGAGCCAGCCCCGAGACCATGGCGACGGCGGTGGCGACCCCCATCGAGCGGCAGCTCGCCACCATCGCCGGCATCACCTCGCTTACCTCGTCCAGCACCCAGGGCGCCACCTCCATCACCGTCCAGTTCGATCTCAACCGCAGCATCGACGACGCGGCGCTGGACGTGCAGTCCGCCCTCTCGGTGGCCCAGCGCCAGCTGCCGGACGAGATGACGACGCCGCCGAGCTTCCGTAAGGTCAACCCAGCCGACGCGCCGGTGCTGCTGCTGGCGGTCTCCTCCGCCACGCTGCCCCTTTCGGCGGTGAATGAATATGCCGATACGCTGATCGGCCAGCAGATCTCGCAATTGCCCGGCGTGGCCCAGGTGCAGATCTACGGGGCGCAGAAATATGCGGTGCGGATCCGGGTGGATCCGGCGGCCGCGGCGGCGCGCAACATTTCCGCCGCCGATATCCAGAGCGCGGTGCAGGCGGCGGCCTCCAACACGCCCATCGGCGTGCTGTCCGGGCCGAAGCAGACCTTCACCATCGACATGGGCACCGCCAGCGCCAGCGCCGACCACTTCCGGCGCCTGGTGGTGGCCTGGCGCAACGGCGCGCCCGTGCGCCTCGACGAGATCGCCCGCGTCAGCGACGGGGTGGAGAACGAGCGCGTGGCGAGCTGGTTCAACGATGACCGCTCCATCATCGTCGCCATCGTCCGCCAGCCCGATGCCAATACGGTGGCAGTGGTGGACGAGGTGAAGGCGCGTCTGCCCGCGTTCCGCGCCCAGCTGCCGGCGTCCGTCGACATCAACGTGCTGATGGATCGCTCGGTGTCCATCCGCGAGGCGGTGGCCGACGTGCAGAAGACGCTGTTCGAGGCCATCGTCCTGGTGGTTCTGGTGATCTTCCTGTTCCTGCGCAACGTGCGCGCCACCATCGTGCCGTCACTGGCGCTGCCCTTGTCGATCATCGCCACCTTCGCGGCCATGTGGGTGTTCGGCTATTCCATCAACAACATGACGCTGCTGGCGCTCACCTTGTGCGTCGGCTTCGTGGTGGATGACGCCATCGTGGTGCTGGAGAACATCTACCGGCACGTGGAAGAGGGCATGACGCCGTTCCGCGCCGCCATTCTCGGCGCGCGGGAAATCGGCTTCACCATCATTTCCATGACCCTGTCGCTGGTGGCGGTGTTCATACCGGTGCTGTTCATGGGTGGCGTGGTGGGGCGCATCTTCCGCGAGTTCGCGGTGACCATTTCGGTGGCGATCCTGGTGTCGGGCTTCGTCTCCCTCACCCTCACCCCCATGCTCTGCGCCCGGGTGCTCAAGGCGCCCGACCACGGCCGCCGGCCGAACCTGTTCTTCCGCATCACCGAGCGCATGTTCGAGGCCTGGCTCGCGGCCTATCGCATCAGCCTCGACGCTGTGCTGCGGCACCGTTTCCTGATGCTGATGGTGACGTTCGCCACGGTGGGCCTGTCGGCCTATCTCTATGTGGTCATCCCCAAGGGCTTCTTCCCGCAGGAGGACAACGGCTTCATCACCGGCACCGTGGAAACCGCCACCGACACCTCGTTCGACGCCATGGTGGAGCATCAAAAGCAGGTGGCGGCGGCGGTGCGGCAGGATCCCAACGTGGCCTATCTGGTCTCCACCGCCGGCGCCACCGGCAACAGCCGCACCGGCAATACCGGACGGCTGTTCATCTCCCTCAAGCCGCGCGCCGAGCGCACGGCGTCCGCCAACGGCGTGATCCAGGACCTGCGGCGGCGGGTGGCGCAGGTGCCGGGGGTGAAGGTGTTCTTCCAGCCGGTGCAGAACATCAACGTGGGCGGCGTCGCCTCCAAAAGTCAGTTCCAGTACACCTTGCAGAGTTCCGACACCAAGGCGCTCTATGCCGGCGCCGAGCAGATGGAGCAGGCCATCGCCAAGCTGCCCGGCCTGCGGGACGTGACCAGCGATCTTGAGATCTCCAATCCGCAGCTGACCATCGACCTCGACAAGGACAAGGCGGCGGCCTTGGGCATTACCGAGCAGATGCTGCGGGATGCGCTCTACACCCAGTTCGGCACCCGGCAGGTGGCCACCCTTTACACCCCCACCAACCAGTATGCGGTGATCGCCGAGGTGCAGCCGCGCTTCCAGCGCGATGCCGCCGATCTCAGCCGGGTCTATCTGCGCACCGCGTCGGGCGCGGTGGTGCCGTTGGAGACGGTGGCTGACATCCGCCGCACAGTGGGTCCGCTCTCGGTCGCCCACCAGCAGCAGCAGCCGGCGGTGACCATCTCCTTCAACCTCGCGCCCGGCACCTCCCTGGGGCAGGCGGTGGAGGAGATCAGCCAGGCGGAGCGCAGCGTGGGCCTGCCGGCCTCCATCATTACCGGCTTCAAGGGCACCGCGCAGGTGTTCCAGGATGCGCTGGGCAATCAGGTGCTGCTGATCCTGGCCGCGGTGCTGGTGATCTACATGGTGCTGGGGGTGCTCTATGAGAGCTTCATCCACCCGCTGACCATCCTCTCCGGCCTGCCGTCCGCCGGCATCGGCGCCCTGGTGACGCTGATGGTGGCCGGCATGGAATTGTCGGTGATCGCCATCATCGGCATCATCATGCTGGTGGGCATCGTGAAGAAGAACGCCATCATGATGATCGACGTGGCCCTGGTGCGCCGCCGCGCCGGCGCCAGCGCCCATGACGCCATCCGCGAGGCGGCGCTGCTGCGGTTTCGGCCGATCATGATGACCACCCTTGCCGCCATCTTCGGTGTGCTGCCCATCGCTTTGGGCGCGGGGGCGGGATCGGAGCTGCGCCAGCCGCTGGGCGTGGCGGTGGTGGGCGGCCTGCTGGTGTCGCAGCTGCTTACCCTGTTCATCACCCCGGTGGTCTATCTCTATCTCGACAAGCTCGACACCCGCGTGCACCACGCCATTTCCGGCCGGCACGAGGCGAGCGAGACGCCACCCCTGCAGCCGCCACAACCCCGCGCCGCGGCCGAATAGGCCGCCCGCCCGCCTGGTCGCTGCGCAGCTAGAAGCGCTCGGGCACCCGGTGGCGGATGGCGGGGCTTGCCTGCGCATCATGGATGGCGCCGCGCTCGGGCAGCCTGATCTTCTCCCGCGGCACTGCCTGATAGGGCACCTGGGACAAGAGATGGGAGATGATGTTGAGGCGGGTGCGCTTCTTGTCGTCCGAAAACGCCACGTACCAGGGGGCCCAGGGCGTATCGGTCGCGGCCAGCATCTCGTCGCGGGCGCGGGAATACTCATCCCAGCGCGAATAGGATTCGATATCCATGGGCGAGAGCTTCCACACCTTGCGCGGATCGTCGATGCGCGATTCCATGCGCCGGGTCTGCTCGGCTGGAGAGACTTCCAGCCAGTATTTCAGCAGGATGATGCCGGATTCCACCATGGCCCGCTCCACCAGCGGGGCGCCGGTAAGGAACTTGCGGGCCTGCTCCTCGCTGCAGAATCCCATCACCCGCTCAACACCAGCGCGATTGTACCAGGAGCGATCGAAGATGACGATTTCGCCCGCCGCCGGCAGGTGCGGCACGTAGCGCTGGATGAACATCTGGGATTTTTCCCGCTCGGTGGGCGGGGGCAGGGCCACCACGCGGAACACCCGCGGGCTCACCCGTTCCATGATGGCCTTGATGACGCCACCCTTGCCGGCCCCGTCACGGCCCTCGAAGAGGATGCAGATCTTGGCCCCGGTCTGCTTGGCCCAGATCTGCAGCTTGACCAGCTCGGCATGGAGCGCCTTGAGCTCGCCTTCATAGGCCTTGCGCTTCAGCGGCTCCGGATGGCCCGCCTGCGGATGATCGGCCTGCTCCGGATGCTTCGCGTCGTGACCCATGATGTCCCCCTGGGCGCCCCGCCGCGGCGCCGGTGGCGCGGCGGGCTTGTGGTGGTGCGGGCGCCGGTCCGGGGCCCGGAGACAGGCTCAGGCCCAGCTGAGGAAGAAGCCCACGTCGCCGGGCATGCCGCCGGGCCAATCGACGATCATGGCCTTGAGCTTGTAGTGGTTGGGGCGCAGATAGTCGCGCCACAGCTCGAACGCCTGGCGCGGCCGGCCGGTGAGCGTCTCGGGCCACCCGTCCTCGGCATTGTTGATGGCGCGCCCCTTGTCCGTGCACAGGGTGTTGGGAAACCGCAGGACCATGATCTCGGTCTCGCCGCGCTGGGCGGCCAGCCGCATCTTGGTGATCAGATTCTGGGCGATGGCGTGGATGAGGTCCGGGGTCAGGTCCACCGGCGTCGCGAGCTTCTTCACCAGCTCCTCGCGGGCCTTGTCCTCCTTGTCCATGGCGGCGAGCTCTTTGTTGAGCTTGTTCTGCTCGAGCTCCAGCATGTATGCGCGCAGATCATCCGCGGACATGAAGGTTTCATCGGCCAGGGTGCTGTGGGGAGCCTGGGCTTGATCGGTCATCGTCTTGGCCTTTCGCGCACGGTGATCGGTATCGGCACGACCGACAGGATCACGGACGAAGGCTGCGGTGAAATCAATAGAGCGTCCATGACCTGCGCCAATTTGCGCACCGAAAAACGACATCAGGTCTTCCGCTGCTGAAGCAACAGGTGATGCTTTGTGAGTGGAGGTATCCATCTCTTGGCTAGAGGTGGATTTTTGTTCGGGTGCACTCTGGTGTGGCACTGCCACGATCCAGGTGCGGGAGCGGGTGAATATTGAGAGGCGCATGGAGGTGGCGATGTCCCGTTCATTGCGATGAAAAGGATAGGTGTCGTCTTCCAAAGACGGGAAGGGGGCGCGGGCGGCCATCGCGTCCATTTTGGCGGTCATTCCGGCACCAAGCGGCCTGTGATGTGCCGGTTGGAACTGCTCCAATGGGACCCGCCTCGATTGGAACGCCAAGCATCCGATGGTACCGTCACGCGCTTATGATCCACAATTCGAGCGGGAGATGTCGCGCGTGAAACCCATTGCTTTCGCCGCCCTCGCCCTGGTCGCCTTTTCGGCGACGGGCTGCGTGACTGCGGTTCAGGACAAGGAAAACATGCTGTCGGCGGCGGGTTTCAGCGTGCGTGTGGCGGACACGCCGCAGAAGGCCGCGTCACTCCGGAAGCTGCCGCCGCACAAGTTCGTGGTTCAGAACAAGGGCGGGCAGCCGCTTTACCTCTATGCGGACCCCACCGTGTGCGGCTGCCTCTATTATGGGACGCAGGAAAACTTCCAGAAGTACCAGCAGATGGCCTTTGCGCAGAACCTCGCCAACGAGCAGCAGATGACGGCCATGATGAACCAGCAGATGGCCTTCGATTACGGCCCCTGGGGGCCCGGGCCATGGGGCCCGGCGGGCTATTGGGGCCCCATGTGACGCCAGCTGCGTGAAGCGCGCGGCTTGACGAACGG
Source organism: Xanthobacter sp. ZOL 2024 (assembly GCF_052932325.1). NCBI lineage: Bacteria > Pseudomonadati > Pseudomonadota > Alphaproteobacteria > Hyphomicrobiales > Xanthobacteraceae > Xanthobacter > Xanthobacter sp. ZOL 2024. The sequence continues at coordinate 4,494,104 of NZ_CM128808.1, read as the reverse complement.
GTCCGAGGCGGCGGCTGGCGCGCGCAGCCGCCTCGGCCGCCCGCCAAGGGCTTTGGATGCGTGTCTTTTTTGCCACCACAAGGGGCTTTGTTCGCCGCTAAATAGGAGGCGGATTCCGGTTTGTCCGGCGGGGCCGTTGCGCCCGTGCGTTGGACGAGGTTCGGCACCGCGCAAGCGCGCTGCATACAGGCGAGAGCTGCGCACGAGATCGGGAAGGCAAGAGGTCTGCCATGTTGTGGTGCCGGGACGCGATGCTGTCGGTGGGGGTGGCGGGTCTCATGCTGGCGGCGGCCGCGGGAGGTCCTGCAGCCGCGGCTGATCTTTACGCTTCGAGCGCTGCCCCGGCGGCGAAGCCCTCGGCCGAGGATTGGTATCTGACCATCGGTGTCTCCGGCCGGGTGGAGCCCGATTATCCCGGCGCGGACGATTACGCCTTTCGGCCGGGCGCCATCTTCTCCATCTCCAAGGCCAGCGGGCTCAATGTGTTCCGCAGTGTCGACGACAATCCCTCGGTGGCGCTGCTGGATACCGGCAGCTTCCGGGTGGGCGCCGTCGGGCGGCTGGACTGGGGTCGCGACGAGGATTCCTCCGATCGCCTGACCGGTCTCGGCGATGTGGACATGTCGATCGAAGCCGGTGGCTTCGCCGAATGGTATCCCTTCCAGTGGCTGCGCCTGCGCGGTGAACTGCGCTACGGCATGGGCGGGTTCGACGGCGTGACCGGCGATCTCGCGGCCGACCTCATCTACACCATGGATCGCTGGCGGTTCGCGGTCGGGCCGCGCCTGTCCTACGCGGGCAGCGGCTACATGGGCACCTATTTCGGCATCACGCCGCTGCAGTCGCTTTCGGCGACCCTGCAGGGTAATCCGCTGCCGGTGTTCAATGCCGGCGCCGGGTTCGATGCGGTGGCCGCCACCGCCCAGGTGACCTACAATTTCCGCAACGGCTTCGAGGCGGGGGTCTACGGCACCTATGGCTATCTGCTGGGGGACGCGGCCGCTTCGCCCCTGACCAGCGACGAAAGCCAGTTCAAGGCGGGCGTCTCGCTGAGCTACACGTTCAACATGGGCAAGTCTTGGTGGTGACAGCTTGGTGGTGACGCCCAGCTGGTGAAGTCCTGGTGCTGATCATCGGCCCGTGCGGGTGCTGAGGTTGGGCAGCCGGCCCCGTGGGAGCGCGTGCCGCGCTCCAGGCGCGGCCCATCTCCTCTTTCACTGATCGGCGCGTCCTGTCGCCTTCTCCTCGCGCCGTTGCTCGGCCCGCCGCGCCAGATCATAGCCCAGAACCACGGCGCCGCCCGCCGCGGCGGCCGCAGCGCCGCCTGCGGCTGTGGTTTCGTCCTGCGGCGTGGTGTCATCCTGCGCGGGCGTGGGGTGGCGCTCGCCGCCTTCGACGTCGTCACGCCCCACATCATCGATCGCGGACCGGGCGGCTGCCTGTGGCCGCGCCGCATGGGGGGAAGAGCCATCGCCGCGGCTGCGGCGATGGAGCAGGGCCCAGAACAGAGCGAGGGGCACCAGCGCCGCCAGCAGGGCGACGACGCTGGCGGCATCCACAATCAACGCTGCTCGCGCCGCGCGAGAAAGGCCAGCCGCTCGAACAGATGGACATCCTGCTCATTCTTGAGCAGCGCGCCATGCAGCGGCGGAATGGTCTTGCGCACGTCCTTTTCGCGCAGGGTGTCCGCCTCCACGTCCTCGGCAAGCAGCAGCTTCAGCCAGTCGATGAGCTCGGAGGTGGAGGGCTTCTTCTTGAGGCCCGGCACCTCCCGCAGGTCGTAGAACAGCCGTAGCGCCTCCGAGACGAGGCGCTGTTTGATGCCGGGGAAATGCACCTCGACGATGGCGCGCATGGTCTCGGCATCGGGAAAGCGGATGTAGTGGAAGAAGCAGCGGCGCAGGAAGGCGTCCGGCAGCTCCTTCTCGTTGTTGGAGGTGATGATCACCACCGGGCGCTGGTGCGCCTTCACCTGCTCGCCGGTCTCGTAGACGTGGAACTCCATGCGGTCGAGTTCCTGCAGCAGGTCGTTGGGAAATTCGATGTCGGCCTTGTCCACCTCGTCGATCAGCAGCACCGGGCGCTGAGGCGCAGTGAAGGCCGTCCACAACTTTCCCTTGCGAATATAATTGGCAATGTCGTGCACCTTGGGGTCGCCGAGCTGGCTGTCGCGCAGTCGGGCGACGGCGTCATACTCATAGAGCCCCTGCTGCGCCTTGGTGGTGGACTTCACATGCCACTCGATCAGGGGCGCGCCGAGGGCGGCGGCCACCTCCTGCGCGAGAACGGTCTTGCCGGTGCCGGGCTCGCCCTTCACCAGCAGGGGGCGCTCAAGCACGATGGCGGCGTTGACGGCGACCTTGAGGTCATCGGTGGCGACATAACTCTCGGTACCCTCGAAGCGCATCGGCGCGAATCCCCGTTTCTTCCCCGCGGCAGGGGCAGGAGCGCACCGCACCGCATCACCGGCAGGGTCGGCAGTCGCCGGCCGCCCGTCAAGTCCCGACCCCCGCAGACGGTGCACGCGCTGCGGCAGGGGGGAGTTGTCGTGGGGCGGCGGCGCCGATATAAGCGCGGCGACCTTGGAGCGTGTGTCCGTCTTGCGGGGCCCCCGCGCGGCCGCCACTCCAGTTCGTCGACGGTGCAGGCTTCGTTCTCGCTCTCGCCAACGGCCGGCCTGGCGTTCCCCTGCACCGCGGGGATCAACGACGCGTTATGAGGGACACGGCTGATGTCGATCCAACTCGACGAGGACTATCGGCCCCACGATGACGAGCCTTTCATGAACGACAGGCAGCGGGAGTATTTCCGCCTGAAGCTGTTGCGCTGGAAGGACGACATCCTGCGGGAAGCGCGTGAAACCCTGCAGCACCTTCAAGATGAGAACCAGAACCATCCGGACCTTGCGGACCGGGCCTCATCGGAAACCGACCGCTCGATCGAATTGCGGGCGCGCGATCGCCAGCGCAAGCTGATCGCGAAGATCGACGCCGCGCTGCAGCGGATCGAGGACGGAAGCTACGGCTATTGCGAGGACACCGGCGAGCCCATCTCCCTGAAGCGGCTCGAAGCTCGGCCCATCGCGACCCTGTCGCTGGAGGCTCAGGAGCGGCACGAACGCCGGGAACGGGTCTATCGCGACGACTGAGCAGGAAAACCGTGGCCCGCCCGCCGTCGGGGCAGTCGGTGGGCCGCTCATCCCGCAGCAAAAAAAAAGGGCCGGCGCCTTTCGGTGCCGGCCCTTTTCACATTCTGTGGTCTAGCGCTCCCGCGGCGGGGTGCGGCCCAGCAGGCTTGCCATCTCCGCATCGAAATCGTCGAGGAAATCCGGCTCCTCGGCGGAGGCTTTCGGCTCCGGCGTCACCACGGGGGGCGCCGAGAGGGCCGCGGGCGTGGCCCGCCGCGCGGTAAACAATGGTTCGCGCGCCGGCCGCACGGGCGTGGGTTCGCGCATTGGGTCGACCGGTGCATAGCCGCGGGCCGGCCGCTCGGGCGGGGTCAGTTCGCCGGCCGCGCGGGAGAAGCGCGGCAGCTCGCGCGGACGGCTCTCGCCAACTGGGGCGGGCTGAGCGCTGGTGCCCTCCGGAGCCGGCGCGGTGTGCCCGGTCTCCTCGGTGCCGGGCAGGCGCGGGCGGCGTCCGAACAAACCGGCGCGCGGTCGCTCGGGTGGCGCGGCCACCGGCTCGCGGGGCGTCCCGAAGAGCCGGCGCTGCGGCTCGCTGGTCTGCTGGCGCTCCTGACGGGCGGCGCTGGCGACGCTCCCCTCGATATCTTCCAGCAGGTCGGAGAGGGACAGATGCAATTTGTCCTCGGCCGGGCGGCTGTCGATGGGGCGGGCCAAGGCGGCGTCGAGCCGCTGCGCCATCTCCTTGAGGCGGGGTTCCACCGCAGGTGCCGTACGCGGGGTCTCCGGCGTCTCCAGCCGCGCCGCGGGCCGCAGGGTGGGACGCGGGTCCTGGGCGGGGGCCCGGGGCGTCACCTCCGCATCACGGAGGGCCGCCTCCATATCCATGACGATCTGGTCCTGCAAGGCCCGCTCCGCCGCCACCTTCTCAGCGGCCGCCTTCTCAGCGGCCGCCTTCTCAGCAGCCGCCTTCTCAGCAGCCGCCTTCTCAGCAGCCGCCTTCTCAGCAGCCGCCTTCTCAGCAGCAGCCTTCTCAGCAGCCGCCTTCTCAGCAGCCGCCTTCTCAGCAGCAGCCTTCTCAGCAGCCGCCTTCTCAGCAGCAGCCTTCTCAGCAGCGGCCTTTTCAGCAGCGGCCTTTTCAGCAGCGGCCTTCTCAGCAGCGGCCTTTTCAGCAGCGGCCTTTTCAGCAGCGGCCTTTTCAGCAGCGGCCTTCTCAGCAGCGGCCTTTTCAGCAGCCGCCTTCTCTGCTGCGGCCTTCTCTGCTGCGGCCTTCTCAGCAGCGGCCTTCTCAGCAGCCGCCTTCTCAGCAGAGGCCTTCTCAGCAGCGGCCTTCTCAGCAGCGGCCTTTTCAGCAGCGGCCTTCTCAGCAGCAGCCTTCTCTGCGGTGGCCTTGTCAGCGGCCGCCTTTTCAGCAGCCGCCTTTTCAGCAGCGGCCTTCTCAGTAGCGGCCTTCTCAGCAGCGGCCTTTTCAGCAGCCGCCTTCTCAGCAGCGGCCTTTTCAGCAGCAGCCTTCTCAGCAGTGGCCTTGTCAGCGGCCGCCTTTTCAGCAGCTGCCTTTTCAGCAGCGGCCTTCTCAGCAGCAGCCTTCTCAGCAGCAGCCTTCTCAGCAGTGGCCTTCTCTGCTGCGGCCTTTTCAGCAGCAGCCTTTTCAGCGGCCGCCTTCTCAGCGGCAACTTTCTCAGCAGCAGCCTTCTCCGCGGCGGCGCCGTCGTCGGCAGCTTCGGCCGCGATGGCGTCTTCCGCCTCCTGCGCCAGCTGTTCAGCACGTCGGTTGATCTTGCGGATCTGCGCCTCGGTGGCTTCGCGCTCCTTGCCCGAAAGGTTCGGCAAGGTCTTCGTCAGACTGGCGGCGCGGTCATGGTGGCGCTTGAGATTGACCAGAATGGCGGCGGCGGCCCCGCGCGGCGACGCCGCTGCCGCCGGCGCCTCGGCGACAGCTGGTTTTTCGGGCGCCGGTTCCTCAGTGGCGGTGATGGCCGGAGCGGCGACCTGTGGGGCTGCGCCATGGCCGGCGCGCATCTCGTGGGCGTGCGCCTCGCGGCGGGCCGGGCCCGTCTCGTCCGCGGCGGGAGCCGCCAGGGCGGGCTCGCGCGGGAGAACCGGGCGCCGATGGCGGTCGGTGTCGATGGTGTCGTCCAGGGGCAGGGCGACCGCGGCGGCGACGGCGGCAGTCAAAGCATCCGCGTGGGCGGCGGGCAGGGCGGGGGCTTCCGCCCGCAGCGGCAAGCTGGCGCCCACGTCCGGAGCTGCGACAGCCGGGGTCGCCGCAGCAGCGGATCGGCCCTGCCGCTCCATGGGCAGCGCCGGCCGCAGTCCGGAGGTGTCAACATACCCGCCCGTGATATTTGGCTCCACCACGACGTCGTTGGTTCCGCCGGTCAGCAGCAGGTGTTCCACATCGTCGCGCCGCACCAGAACCAGGCGCCGGCGCGGATCGATGGAGATGGCATCGACGACGGCGAGGCGGGGCCCGGCGCGACCGCGTCCCGTCATCCGGCCGGAGCCACCGCCCAGCCTGCGGATGACGAGAATGGTGGCACCGAGCAGCACGGCGATAACGACCACCGAGATCGCGAGCCGTACCCAAAAATCCAGCTCAGCGCCGAACAACTGCTGTAACATCACGCCTCCGTCGCGCAGCCTACGGGAACTTGGAGTCATAGCGAACGGATGACTCTGCGTCTCTACGATAGACGCCATCACCTAAGGTTTTGTTGATAATCATGGCAGGATTTGAGTCGACCGCGACTCCTCTTCTAATGAGAGGGCGCCGCGAGCGGCGATGCGCAACCGGGAAAGGTAGGCGATGAGCAGGACAAATGCGGCTGTGAGCAGGTCCAGATCTGCCATGCTGGGAACCGGTGCGCGGGCACAGATGCTGCGAACCGCAGGGCTCGGCGTACTGGCGCTGGCGGGCGGCTTTCTGGCAACGCTTCTGTTCTCCCAGGCGACGGGATCGTTCGTCTCCGGCCTCATCGGCGGCTTTGCCGTGTTCGGGGCGTTCTGGGCGGTTTCCATGGTGTGGAAGGCCTGGCAGGGGGAGGCGGAGCCGCAGGATAGCCTTGGCCCGGCGGTGATGGCCGCCTCCAAGGACGCGCTGGTCGTGGTGGAGGATGGTGAGCGGGTGGTGGCCACCAATGCCGCCTACCTCACCATGTGCCGCAGCGAGAACGGGGAGGCGCCCACGCCGGAGCGCTTCCTGGGCCGGGTGCCGGGCATTCATGCCGCTTTGTCGGAGCTGCTCAACGCGGTGGCCGAAGGCCGGAGCTTCCAGCGGCTCATCGATACGGATTCTGGCACGGGCGGCCGGCAGGTGGAAATCTCCGTGGCGCCCCTGGAGACGCCGCGACGGGTGTTGTGGACGCTGCGCCTGATCTCTGCGCCGGTGGCGCCGGTGGTCGCCGAGCCGGTGGTTGCTCCAGTCGGCGCGGCGCCCACGGCGACAGTCGGCGGTCTGGATCTCAAGAGCGCGGCGGCGCTGCTGGAAGCCTGGGAGCGGGCACCGGCCGGTGTGGCGCGCTTCGCGGGCGAGAGTGTCGCCCTCGCCAATGTCACCTTCTGCCGGCTCTTGGGCTATCCTCTCGCCGATTGGCCGCAGGAAGGCATGCCCCTGGCCGAGGTGGTGGCCCCCGGGCATCTCGCCCGCGTGCGCGGCGCGGTGGGCGCCGGTCGCGGTGCGGCCTGTCTTGAGGTGGAACTGACGCGCAAGGATGGGCGCCCGGTGCCGGTGCTGCTGTGCCTCGGCGCCAGCGACGGGGCGGGCGAGGCCACCGGCGTGGTGCTGCCGCGCGCGGCTCTGCCGGCCCCGGCTGCTGCGCCGCAGCCGGCACCGGAGGTGAAGGTGGAGGCGCCCGCGCGGCCGGTCGCGCCCGTCGCGCCGCCGGTTGCGGCCCCGGTTATGGCGCCCGCGGCAGGCGCTGCCGAAGCGGGCGAGATGGACCGATTCTTCCTCCGGGCGCCGCTGGCGTTGGCGGTGGTGGATGCGCAGGGGCGGCTGCGCACCGCCAATGCCGCCTTCACGCGACTGTTCGGCTGCGATGCGGCCACCGCTATCGGGCGGCCGCTCACCGCCCTGGTTTCGGAGCGCGATGCCACGGCGCTGGCCGGCTTCCTCAGTGAGGCGGGGCGCGGTGCTGCGCCGTCCCTTCCCTGCGATGTTACGGCGGCGGGCACCGGCGGGCGCGCCGCGCGGCTGTTCGGTGCGCCCCTCGGGGTGGCGGACGGCGCGCTGGCGCTGTGCGCCCTCGACACCACCGAGCAGAAGGCGCTGGAAGTGCAGTTCGCCCAGTCGCAGCGGCTGCAGGCCGTGGGGCATCTGGCCGGCGGGGTGGCGCACGACTTCAACAATGTGCTCACCGCCATCATCGGCTATTGCGATCTGCTGCTCGCCAAGCATCGACCGAGCGACCCGTCCTTCCCCGACATCATGCAGATCAAGCAGAACGCCAACCGGGCGGCGGCGCTGGTGCGCCAGCTGCTGGCGTTCTCCCGGCGGCAGACGCTCCGCCCTCAGGTGATCGAGCTGACGGACGTGATCTCCGACGTGTCGGAACTGCTGCGGCGCCTCATCGGCGAGCGCATCACCCTGGAGGTGCAGCACGCGCGGGACCTGTGGCCGGTGAAGGTGGATGTGAACCAGTTCGAGCAGGTGATCGTGAACCTGGTGGTGAACGCCCGCGACGCCATGCCCGATGGCGGAACCCTGACCCTGCGGACCCTCAACGTGCCCACTGCCGCCTGTGGCGCCTATGGCGAAGGCTCGCTCACCCCTTCCGATTATGTGCTGGTGGAGGTGGAGGATACGGGCAGCGGCATTCCCAGCGAGATCATCGACAAGATCTTCGAGCCGTTCTTCTCCACCAAGGAGGTGGGCAAGGGCACGGGGCTGGGGCTCTCCACGGTCTACGGCATCGTCCAGCAAACCGGCGGCACCATCCTCGCCGCCAGCGAGCACGGCAAGGGCAGCGTGTTCCGCGTGTTCCTGCCCCGCTATGTGCCCAGCGCCGAGGAAGAGGCGCCGCGTCCGGCGGAACCGGAGGTCAAGGTGGGGGATTCCACCGGCCAGGGCCGCATCCTGCTGGTGGAGGACGAGGATGCCGTCCGCGCCTTTGCCAGCCGCGCCTTGTCTGCGCGTGGCTATGAAGTGAGCACTGCCGCCAGCGGTGTCGAGGCGCTGGAGGTGATGGCCCGCGGCGGTCCCAAGATCGACCTGGTGATCTCCGACGTGGTGATGCCGGAAATGGATGGCCCCAGCCTCCTCAAGGAGCTGCGGGCGCGCGATCCAGCCATGAAGGTCATCTTCATCTCCGGCTACGCCGAGGAGGCGTTCGCCCGCAACCTGCCGCCCTCGGAGCACTTCGCTTTCCTGCCGAAGCCGTTCTCGCTCAAGCAGCTGGTGGCGGCGGTCAACAGCGCGCTGCGCGGCACGGAGTAGGGCGGTATCCCAGGAATATTCTGGGTTTGAACACCGATGCACGCCGGCGCTGGAACGTGCCGGCGTGCATTTTTTGTGTCGGCAACCGTGCCGCTTCCCTCTAGTCTTCTAGCACTTGCGAAGTTGAGGGAGGGCGGCGATGCAGCTGAGCAGGAACCTTGGTTCACGGGGCGGATGGTCGCGCCTGGCTATGGCGGCGGTGTTCGGCTGGTCGAGCGCCATCCTGCCGGCACAGGCGCAACCCGCGGGCGCACCAGCCGCCGGCACATCCACCCTCGACGCCGGCGCACCTCCGCTGCCCGGCGCCCCGTCTCCGGACCCGTCGGTGGTCGCTCCCGGGCTGTCCGCGCCGGCCATGCCGGCCCCCGATGCGGCGCCCGAGGTGGCGGTGGACCCATCGGCACCGCGCTACACGCTGGAGCAACTTCAGCAGCTGCTGGGTCCTTATGCGCTCTATCCCGATACGCTACTGGCACAGCTTCTACCGGCCACGGTCTATCCGCTGGAGCTGGTGCAGCTCGAGCGCTGGCTGGCGGCCCATCGCGCCGAAACGCAAAAGGGCGATTTCTCCGGTGTCGATGCGCTGAACTGGGATCCGGCGGTCAAGAGCATGGCCCGTTTCCCGGGCGTGGTGACGAAGCTCAATGAGACGATCGATGGCACTGCGGCCATCGGCTATGCCTTCACCGTGCAGCCGGAGCAGGTGGCTGAGGCCATCCAGCTGCTGCGGGCCCAGGCGGAAGCGGCGGGTGCGCTGAAGACGACGCCGCAGCAGGTGGTGACCACCCGTACCGATGATGGCGTGCGAACCGTCTACATCACGCCGGCCGAACCCGAAGTGGTCTATGTGCCGGATTATGATCCGACCACGATCTATACAGCGGCGGGCGTGGGCCTGCTGGGCTTCGGCGCCGGCATTCTGGTGGGCAATGCCTGGAACAATGCCTGGAACTGGCGCCGCGGCTGGGTCTATCCGCCGGTCTGGCCCGGCTACCCGGGCTGGCGGCCCCCACCGCCGCGCCCCGGCCCATGGCCCGGCCCCGGCCCCCGGCCGGGCCCATGGCCTGGTCCTGGTCCTGGCCCAGGTCCCTGGCCGGGCGGTGGTCCGCGCCCAGGGCCATGGGTCGGTCCCGGCCCGGGTGGTCCCGCACAACCTTGGCGCCCGCGTCCCGGCGGGCCGGGCATGGTTCCGGGCCGTCCGGGCTTCGGTCCCGGCGCCCCCGGCTTTGGTCCGGGTCGTCCCGGTGCGCCGGGGATGGTGCCCGGCCGTCCGGGCTTTGGTCCCGGCGCCCCCGGCTTTGGTCCGGGTCGTCCCGGCGCGCCTGGGATGGTCCCCGGTCGCCCGGGCGTTGGCCCCGGTGCTCCTGGCTTTGGCCCGGGTCGTCCCGGCGCGCCGGGGGTGGTGCCCGGTCGCCCCGGTGTCGGTCCCGGTGCTCCTGGCTTTGGCCCGGGTCGTCCCGGCACGCCGGGGGTGGTGCCCGGTCGCCCGGGTGTCGGTCCCGGTGCTCCTGGCTTTGGCCCGGGTCGTCCCGGCGCGCCGGGGGTGGTGCCCGGTCGCCCCGGTGTCGGTCCCGGTGCTCCTGGCTTTGGCCCGGGTCGTCCCGGCGCGCCGGGGATGGTGCCCGGTCGCCCCGGTGTCGGTCCCGGTGCTCCCGGCTTTGGTCCGGGTCGTCCCGGCACACCGGGGGTGGTTCCTGGCCGCCCGGGCGTCGGCCCCGGTGCCCCTGGATTCACCCCTGGTCGTCCCGGCAGCCCGGGCATGGCGCCGGGCCGTCCAGGTGGCGGGGCCGCCGGGCCCGGGTCCATGCGGCCGGCGGTCGGTCCGCAGGGGCGTCCAACGCCAGCCATGGGGCAGCAGCCGCGCAACGCACCCGCCGTGCGCCAGCAGTCGCGGAACGCTCCAGGGGTGCGGCAGCAACCGCGCAATGCTCCGGCCATGCGGCAACAGCCGCGGAACGCCCCAGGGGTGCGGCAGCAACCACGCAATGCTCCGGCCATGCGGCAGCAGCCGCGGAACGCGCCGGCCATGCGGCAGCAGCCGCGGAATGCCCCAGCCATGCGGCCGCAGCCGCGGAATGCCCCAGCGATGCGGCAGCAGCCCGGACCGCGACCCGGCGCCAACATGGGGAACCGGCCGGCCAACCGGCCGGCGCCAGCAGCCCGCCGGCCGCCGCCGCGGGGTGATCTTCGCCGGTGAGGACGGCTCCGCCGCGCGGTTGCCCTAACGGACGGCTGCGGGCGACCGCCGGAGATCGCGGCGAATCTCACCGCTGATGATCGGCGACGACCCCTGTGGAGGGCCGTCGCCGGACATGTGAAGAGACAGAGGCAGCGGCTTGTGGCGATGATGCAACAGTTTGCGATGCCTCATTTTCGCCGCCAGTGATCAGGGTTTGCATAGCTTGGCTGTGGTGAAGGTGGGCCCGTAGGGGGTGGGGTTGACCCAACCGCCCACTTGCCACCCATCTGGCGCTGGGATAAGGCTGCGGCGTCGTTTCGAACTCCTCCAACCGAGGCCGGCGCGTTCACGCTTTTCAGCGGATCGCCTCCGTGTCCCGGTCCCTGCGTCCCGAGGTGCGGGCCACATGAACGCATTGCTCATGGATTATCTGCCGGTGGTGATCTTCATCGGCGTCTCTCTGGTCATCGGCCTTGCCCTTCTGGTGTCGCCTTTCCTGGTGGCCTACCAGAACCCCGATCCGGAGAAGTTGTCGGCTTACGAATGCGGCTTCAATGCGTTCGACGACGCCCGCATGACCTTCGACGTGCGATTCTATCTCGTCTCGATCCTGTTCATCATTTTCGACCTGGAAGTGGCCTTCCTGTTCCCCTGGGCGGTGAGCTTCGGCGGCCTCGGCGACCTGGGCTTCTGGTCGATGATGATCTTCCTCGGGGTCCTGACGGTTGGCTTCATTTATGAGTGGCGCAAGGGAGCTCTGGAATGGGACTGACCCCTTCGGCGGCCAAGCCGGATATCGCCCCGGCGCCCAAGGGCATCATCGATCCTTCGACCGGCAAGCCGGTCGGGGCGAATGATCCCTTCTTCACCGAGGTCAACGCCCAGCTGGCGGACAAGGGCTTCATCCTCACCACCGCCGATGACCTCATCACCTGGGCGCGCACTGGCTCGCTCATGTGGATGACCTTCGGTCTCGCCTGCTGCGCGGTGGAGATGATGCAGGTCTCCATGCCGCGCTACGACGTGGAGCGGTTCGGCTTTGCGCCCCGCGCCTCGCCGCGCCAGTCGGACGTGATGATCGTGGCCGGCACGCTCACCAACAAGATGGCGCCCGCCCTGCGCAAGGTCTACGACCAGATGCCGGAGCCGCGCTACGTGATCTCCATGGGGTCGTGCGCCAACGGCGGTGGTTATTACCACTACTCCTATGCGGTGGTGCGGGGCTGTGACCGGGTGGTGCCGGTGGACATCTACGTGCCCGGCTGCCCGCCCACGGCGGAGGCGCTGCTGTACGGCGTGCTGCTGCTGCAGAAGAAGATCCGCCGCATCGGTACCATCGAACGCTGAGCCGCGAAGGCTCGGGACGGGATAGTTGAGATGGACGAGACCCTGAAAGATCTGGCCGCCCACATCACCGGCGCTCTCGGCGGCGCGGTGAAGGGTTGGGCTGTGGCCTTCGGCGAGCTGACGCTCGAGGTGGATCCGGCTCAGATCACCAAGGTGGCCACCTTCCTGCGGGATGATCCGGCCTGCCTGTTCCAGTGCATCGTCGATGTGTGCGGTGTCGATTATCCGAACCGCGAGAAGCGCTTCGACGTGGTCTATCACCTGCTGTCGCTGCGCCAGAACCTGCGGGTGCGCCTCAAGGTGGAGACCGACGAGGGGGGGCCCGTTCCCTCGCTGTGCGGAGTGTTCGCCGGGGCCAATTGGTTCGAGCGGGAGGCCTACGACATGTATGGCATCCTGTTCACCGGCCACCCGGAGCTGCGCCGCCTGCTCACCGATTATGGGTTCGACGGCTATCCCCTGCGCAAGGACTTTCCGACCTCCGGCTATGTGGAGGTGCGCTACGATGACGAGCTCAAGCGCGTGGTCTACGAGCCGGTGAAGCTCACCCAGGAATTCCGCAATTTCGACTTCCTCTCGCCGTGGGAGGGCGTCGACTACATCCTCCCCGGTGACGAGAAGGCTTCGGGCGACAAGCCTGTGCCGCCGAAGGCCGGCTGAGGGAGCGCCAGATGGGACAGGAACTTCCGATCAACGCCGAAGAGATGAAGCCGGCCGACAAGGTTCGGAACTTTCAGATCAACTTCGGCCCCCAGCATCCCGCCGCCCACGGCGTGCTGCGCATGGTGCTGGAGCTGAACGGCGAAGTGGTGGAGCGGGTTGATCCGCATATCGGCCTGCTGCATCGCGGCACCGAGAAGCTGATCGAAACCAAGACGTTCACCCAGGCCGTGCCGTATTTCGACCGGCTCGACTATTGTGCGCCCATGAACCAGGAGCACGCCTACTGCCTGGCGGTGGAGAAGCTCCTGGGGCTTGAGGTGCCCAAGCGCGGCCAGCTGATCCGCGTGCTGTATTCGGAAATCGGGCGGCTGCTCTCCCATCTCCTCAACGTCACCACGTTCGCCATGGACGTGGGTGCGCTGACCCCGCCGCTGTGGGGCTTCGAGGAGCGCGAGAAGCTCATGATCTTCTATGAGCGCGCCTCCGGCAGTCGCATGCACGCCGCCTATTTCCGCCCCGGTGGCGTCCACCAGGACCTGCCGAAGGCGCTGGTGGAAGATATCGGCACCTTCTGCGAGACCTTCCCGCGGGTGCTGGATGACCTCGACCGCCTGGTGACCGGCAACCGCATCTTCAAGCAGCGCACCGTCGATATCGGCACCGTGTCGCTGGAGGATGCGCTGTCGTGGGGCTTCTCGGGCGTGATGGTGCGCGGTTCCGGCGCCGCCTGGGACCTGCGCCGCGCGCAGCCCTATGAGTGCTATTCGGAGCTGGAGTTCGACATTCCCGTGGGTGTCCATGGCGATTGCTACGATCGCTACGTGGTGCGCATGGAAGAGATGCGGCAGTCCACCAAGATCATGAAGCAGTGCGTTGAGCGCCTGCTGAAGGAGACGGGGCCGGCCCATTCCACGGACCACAAGATCACCCCCCCCAAGCGCGGCGAGATGAAGCGGTCCATGGAAGCGCTCATCCAGCACTTCAAGCTGTTCACCGAAGGCTTCCACGTGCCCGCCGGCGACGTGTATGCCGCGGTGGAGGCGCCCAAGGGCGAGTTCGGCGTCTATCTGGTGTCGGACGGCACCAACAAGCCGTATCGCTGTAAGATCCGGGCTCCCGGGTTCGCCCATCTGCAGGCCATGGATTTCCTCTCGCGCGGCTACATGCTGGCTGACGTGTCGGCCATCCTGGGCTCGCTCGATATCGTGTTTGGCGAGGTGGACCGTTGATGCCGCGCCTGTCCGTCATCCTCCCGATGGGTGAGCCCCGCACGGCTGCGGCCGGCTCCATCGCTGGTCTGGAGGCCTGAAGAATGTCCGTTCGTCGCCTCGCTGCCGAGCAGCCCGAAAGCTTCGCCTTCACGCCGGAGCTGGAGGAGATCGCCAAGGCGCTTATCGCCAAATATCCCGAAGGCCGGCAGGCCTCCGCGGTGGTGCCACTGCTGTGGGAGACCCAGAAGGCGGCCGGGGGCTGGCTGCCGGAGCCGGCGCTGCGCGCGGTGGCGGATCGGCTGGGCATGGCCCACATCCGGGTTCTGGAGGTCGCGACCTTCTACACCATGTTCAACCTGGCGCCGGTGGGGAAGTATTTCGTGCAGCTGTGCGGCACGACCCCCTGCATGCTGCGCGGCTCCGATGATCTGAAAGCGGTGTGCCAGCGGCGCATCGGCGACGAGCGCCATGTTTCGGCCGACGGCACCTTCTCCTGGCTGGAGGTGGAGTGCCTGGGCGCCTGCACCAACGCGCCCATGGTGCAGATCAACGACGACTATTTCGAGGACCTCACCCCCGAGAACTTCGAGGCTCTGCTCGACAACCTGGCCGCCGGCCGGCCGGTGAAGATCGGCCCCCAGAACGGGCGTCACGGCTCCGAGCCGCTGGGCGGGCCCACCGCCCTGACCGATCCTGCCCTTTATGCGCCGAAGGCGAAGCAGGATGAGCCTGCCGCGCCCGCCGCCGCGCCGACCACCGGGGAGTGACGCCATGCTCGCCGACAAGGATCGCATCTTCACCAATCTCTACGGCCTTCAGGATTTCAGCCTGAAGGGCGCCCAGTCGCGCGGCTGCTGGGATGGCACGAAGGCCATCCTGGAGAAGGGCCGCGACTGGATCATCAACGAGATGAAGGCCTCAGGCCTGCGCGGCCGCGGCGGCGCCGGTTTCTCCACCGGCCTCAAGTGGTCGTTCATGCCCAAGCAGTCGGACGGCCGGCCCCACTATCTGGTGGTGAACGCCGACGAATCCGAGCCCGGCACCTGCAAGGATCGCGAGATCCTGCGCAACGATCCCCACACGCTGATCGAAGGCTGCCTCATCGCCTCCTTCGCCATGGGCGCGCATGCGGCGTACATCTATGTGCGCGGCGAGTTCATCTATGAGCGCAAGCGCCTGCAGCAGGCCATCGACGAGTGCTATGCCGCCGGCCTGCTGGGCCAGAACAACATTCACGATTACCCCTTCGACCTTTATGTGCACCACGGTGCCGGCGCCTATATCTGCGGCGAAGAGACGGCGCTGCTGGAAAGCCTGGAAGGCAAGAAGGGCATGCCGCGGCTGAAACCGCCGTTCCCGGCCAACATGGGCCTTTATGGCTGCCCCACCACGGTCAACAACGTGGAGAGCATCGCAGTGGCGCCGACCATCCTGCGGCGCGGTGCGGCGTGGTTCTCGGGGATCGGCCGCGCCAACAACGTGGGCACCAAGCTTTACGGCATCTCCGGTCACGTCAATCGGCCCTGCGTGGTCGAGGACGCCATGGGCATCACCTTCAAGGAGCTCATCGAGAAGCACGGCGGTGGGGTACGTGGCGGCTGGGATAATTTGCTGGCCATCATCCCCGGCGGCGCGTCCTGCCCGGTGGTGCCCGCGGAGGCCTGCGAAGACCTGATCATGGATTTCGATGGCCTGCGCGCGGTGAAGTCCTCGTTCGGCACGGCCGGCGTGCTGGTCATGGACAAGTCCACCGACATCATCAAGGCGATCGCCCGCATCTCGGCCTTCTTCAAGCATGAGAGCTGCGGCCAGTGCACGCCGTGCCGCGAGGGCACCGGCTGGATGTGGCGGGTGATGCAGCGCATGGCCGAGGGGCGCGCCCACAAGCGCGAGATCGACATGCTGCTGGAGGTGACCACCCAGATCGAGGGTCACACCATCTGCGCCCTGGGCGACGCCGCGGCGTGGCCGGTGCAGGGGTTGATCCGCAATTTCCGGCACGTGATCGAAGAGCGCATCGACCAGTATGCGGCCAACCCGCATCCGGAGCCGGTGGCGGCGGAATGAGGTCGCGTCCCTCCTGAACGCCGTTGGCGGGCAGGGCGGGGGACGCAGGTTAGTCAAGGATCGGGACGCGGGCGCGCCGGAACCGGTGCACGTGTCTCACGCCCGCGTCCGGCGCGGCACAAGGCGAGGTGGGAGTGATGGCGAAGATCGTCGTCGACGGCACAGAGATCGAGGTCCCGGCCGAATACACGCTGTTGCAGGCGTGTGAGGCGGCGGGGGTCGAGATTCCGCGCTTCTGCTTCCATGAGCGCCTCTCGATCGCCGGCAATTGCCGTATGTGCCTAGTCGAGGTGAAGGGCGGCCCGCCCAAGCCGACGGCGTCTTGTGCCATGGCGGTGAAGGATCTGCGGCCCGGCCCGAACGGCGAGCCGCCGGTGGTTCTCACCAAGAGCCCCATGGTGAAGAAGGCCCGCGAAGGGGTGATGGAGTTCCTGCTCATCAACCACCCCCTCGATTGCCCGATCTGCGACCAGGGCGGTGAATGCGACCTGCAGGACCAGGCCATGGCTTATGGCGCGGACACCTCGCGCTTCGCCGAGAACAAGCGGGCGGTGGAAGACAAGTACATGGGGCCGCTGGTGCGGACCGCCATGACCCGCTGCATCCAGTGCACCCGCTGCGTGCGCTTCACCACCGAAGTGGCCGGCGTTCCGGACCTCGGCGCCATCGGGCGCGGCGAGGATACGGAGATCACCACCTATCTCGAGCACGCCATGCGCTCGGAGTTGCAAGGCAATGTGGCGGACCTGTGCCCGGTGGGCGCGCTGACCCACAAGCCCTACCAGTTCCACGCCCGGCCGTGGGAGCTGATCAAGACCGAGTCCGTCGATGTGATGGACGCGGTGGGCTGCAACATCCGCGTGGACACCCGCGGCCGTGAGGTGATGCGCATTCTGCCGCGCACCAACGACCTGGTGAACGAGGAGTGGATCTCCGACAAGTCCCGCTATGTGTGGGACGGCCTGAAGGTGCAGCGGCTCGATCGCCCCTATGTGCGCAAGGGCGGCCGGCTGGTGCCGGCGTCCTGGATCGAGGCCTTTGCCGCCGTGGCGGAGAAGGTGAAGGCGGCGAAGCCGGAGAAGATCGGCGCGCTGATCGGCGATGTCGCCACCGTCGAAGAGGTGTTCGCCCTCAAGACGCTGATGGAGAAGCTCGGCAGCGCCAACATCGACTGCCGCCAGGACGGCGCCGCGCTCGATCCGGTCCTCGGCCGCGCCAGCTACATCTTCAATCCCACCATCGCCGGGATCGATGCGGCGGACGCCATCCTGTTGATCGGCACCGATCCGCGTCATGAGGCCTCCGTCCTCAACGCCCGCATCCGCAAGCGCTGGCGCCAGGGCGGCCTGAAGGTGGGCCTCATTGGCGAGCAGGTGGACCTCACCTATTCGTATGAGTATCTCGGCGCCGGCCCGGAGAGCCTCGCGGCGCTTCTTGGCACTGGCGGTTTCGCCGATGCGATGAAGGGCGCGGAACATCCCCTCATCATCATCGGCCAGGGCGCTCTCGCCCGTGCGGATGGCGCTGCGGTGCTCGCCCTCGCGGCCAAGCTGGCGACGGCGTGCGGCGCGGTGAAGGAGGGCTGGAACGGCTTCGGCGTGCTCCACACGGCGGCCGCGCGGGTGGGCGCCCTGGACGTGGGCGCGGTGCCCGGCCCCAAGGGCCTCGACACCAAGGCCATGGCGGCCGGCGGTCTCGACGTGGCGTTCCTGTTGGGCGCCGACGAGGTGGATGTGGAGCCCGGCGCGTTCGTCGTCTACATCGGCACCCATGGTGATCGCGGCGCCCATCGGGCGGATGTGATCCTGCCCGGGGCAGCCTATACCGAAAAGTCGGGCCTCTATGTGAATACCGAAGGGCGGGTGCAGTTCGCCAACCGCGCTGCCTTCCCCCCCGGCGAGGCGCGCGAGGATTGGGCGGTGCTGCGGGCGCTGTCCGAGGTGCTGGGCCAGACCCTGCCGTTCGACAGCCTCACCGGCCTGCGCGCCAAGCTGATGGCCGCCTATCCACACCTTGGCCGCGTCGACCAGATCGAGGCAGGCAAGGCGGACGACATCGCCAAGCTGGCAGACAAGGGCGGGGCGGTGGAAAAGGGCGCGTTCGCGCTGCCCATCGAGGATTTCTATCTGACGAACCCCATCGCCCGGGCCTCCGCCATCATGGCGGAATGCTCGGCGCTCCAGGCGGCCAGTGCCGCCGAGGCGGCGGAGTGAGCGCGATGGGACGCTACGGCAGGATTCACACGGCGCCGACGATGGCGCGCGCGGCCCGGGCTTCGGCCCGCGCGCGGCAAGCGTGAGGGGGCGATAAGAACCGATGAGCTGGCAGGATACCCTTCTCCAGGTGCTGATCATCCTCGGGCAGAGCTTGGCGCTGCTCGTGGCGCTTTTGATCTTCATCGCCTTCATTCTGCTCGCCGACCGCAAGATCTGGGCGGCGGTGCAGCTGCGGCGCGGTCCCAACGTGGTGGGGCCGTTCGGCCTGCTGCAGTCCTTCGCCGATCTGCTGAAGTTCGTGCTGAAGGAGCCAACGGTTCCGGCGGGCGCCAACAAGGTGCTGTTCCTTCTGGCGCCGCTCGTCACCTGCGTGCTGGCGCTGGCGGCCTGGGCCGTTGTGCCCATCGCCGATGGCTGGGTGATCGCCGACATCAATGTGGGCGTGCTCTATATTTTCGCCATCTCGTCGCTCGGGGTGTACGGCATCATCATGGGCGGCTGGGCTTCGAACTCGAAGTATCCCTTCCTCGCGGCCCTGCGCTCGGCCGCGCAGATGGTGTCCTACGAAGTCTCCATCGGCTTCGTGATCATCACCGTGCTGATGTGCGCCGGTTCGCTGAACCTCAGCGCCATCGTCGAGGCGCAGAACGGCCGGTTCGGTTTCCTGAACTGGTACTTCCTGCCGCTGCTGCCCATGTTCGTCGTCTTCTTCGTTTCGGCGCTGGCTGAAACGAACCGCCCGCCCTTCGACCTGGTCGAGGCGGAGTCGGAGCTGGTGGCGGGCTTCATGACCGAATACGGCTCCACGCCCTACCTGCTGTTCATGCTGGGCGAGTACGTGGCCATCATGACCATGTGCGCCATGGGGACGATCCTGTTCCTGGGTGGCTGGCTTTCGCCGCTGCCGTTCGCGCCCTTCACCTGGGTGCCGGGGCTGGTGTGGTTTGTCATCAAGCTCTGCTTCATGTTCTTCCTGTTTGCCATGGCCAAGGCCATGGTGCCCCGCTATCGCTACGACCAGCTGATGCGGCTGGGCTGGAAGGTGTTCCTGCCCATCTCCCTGATCGCCGTCGTGGTGGTCGCTGGCGTGCTGCACTTCACCGGGAATGCGCCCCAATGAACGTGCTTCCGACCCATCAGATGAGCCGCGTGACCGCGGCGGGAGAGCGCCCATGAAGCTCGATCAGGCCGCGCGCGCGTTTTTCCTGACGGAGATGGTCTCCGGCTTCTTCCTGGCCATGCGCTATTTCTTCAGGCCCAAGGCGACGCTGAACTATCCCTTTGAGAAGGGGCAGCTGTCGCCGCGCTTCCGCGGCGAGCATGCCTTGCGGCGCTATCCCAATGGCGAAGAGCGCTGCATCGCCTGCAAGCTCTGCGAGGCCATCTGCCCGGCGCAGGCCATCACCATCGAGGCCGGCCCGCGCCGGAACGACGGCACCCGCCGTACCACCCGGTACGACATCGACATGGTGAAGTGCATCTACTGCGGCTTCTGTCAGGAAGCCTGTCCGGTGGAAGCCATCGTCGAAGGTCCGAATTTCGAGTTCGCCACGGAAACCCGTGAAGAACTCTATTACGACAAGGAAAAGCTGCTCGCGAACGGCGACCGGTGGGAGCGTGAGATTGCGCGCTCCATCGCCATGGACGCCCCCTATCGTTGAGCGCGGGCCCGCCGCGGGAAGCCGGGGCGGGTAAGGAACGGGTCGCGGGTCGCCGCGGCGCAGAGGTCCGGAGCGGTCGCGCGCGGCCGATCGGGAGCTCGATCTTGAGTTGTGAGCGGGAATCGCCCATCGGGATGCCGGATGGATGCGGTCGGCTCGAGCACGGTGGACTTGTGGGATGGGTCAGATCTATCGACGCATCGACCGCGGGATGCGGGCCCCGGGATGGGGTGCCGGCCATCTCGGCGTGGCGCAATCGAGCGCGGAACGGGCGCGCAGAGGGGGGCTCTCCGCATGAGTGTCGCGGCAGCGTTTTTCTATCTCTTCGCGTTCGTGCTGGTGGGATCGGCCGTCATGGTCATCTCCTCGCGCAACCCGGTGCAGTCGGTTCTGTTCCTCATTCTCGCCTTCGTGAATGCGGCGGCGCTGTTCCTCCTGATCGGCGCCGAGTTCCTCGCCCTGATCCTGGTGGTGGTCTATGTGGGCGCGGTGGCGGTGCTGTTCCTGTTCGTGGTGATGATGCTGGACGTGGATTTCGTCGAGCTGCGCCAGGGCTTCCTGCAGTATCTGCCCATCGGCCTGCTGGTCGGCATCATCTTCCTCGCCGAGCTGGTGCTGGTGGTGGGCGCCTGGGCCACGGGCCCGGGCATCTCCGCCGCGGTGTCGGCTGCGGCCGCGCCGGCGGGGTCGGACGTGTCCAACGTCAAGGCGATCGCCCAGGTGCTGTACACGGACTACATCTACTTCTTCCAGGCGGCCGGCTTCGTGCTGCTGGTGGCGATGATCGGCGCCATCGTGCTCACGCTCCGCCACAAGGCCAATGTGAAGCGCCAGAATATCTCGGCTCAGGTGGCGCGCACGCCCGAGGCTGCCATGAAGGTGGTCAAGGTGCGTCCCGGCCAGGGACTTTGAGGGGGCAGCCATGGAAATCGGTCTCTCCCACTACCTCACGGTGGCGGCAATCCTGTTCACGCTGGGCACGCTCGGCATCTTCCTCAACCGGAAGAACGTGATCGTCATTCTGATGTCGATCGAGCTGATCCTGCTGTCGGTGAACATCAATCTGGTGTCGTTCTCGGCCTTTCTCGGGAACCTGACGGGTCAGGTGTTCGCGCTTCTGGTCCTCACCGTCGCGGCAGCCGAAGCGGCCATCGGCCTCGCCATCCTCGTGGTGTTCTACCGCAACCGCGGTTCGATCGCCGTCGAGGACATCAACGCCATGAAGGGTTGAGGCCATGTATCAGGCGATTGTCTTCCTCCCCCTCGTCGGCTTTCTCATTGCGGGCCTGTTCGGCCGTGCTATCGGCGCCCGCGCCAGCGAGGTGGTGACCACCACCTTCCTGTTCATCTCGTGCCTGTTCTCCTGGATCACCTTCGTCCACGTCGGCTTCGACGGCGAGACGGCGCGGGTGCAGGTGCTGCAGTGGATGAGCGTGGGCGATCTCAAGATCGACTGGGCGCTGCGCATCGACAGCCTCACCGCGGTGATGCTGATCGTGGTGACCACCGTGTCGAGCCTCGTGCATCTGTATTCGATCGGCTACATGCATGAGGATCCGAGCCGTCCGCGCTTCTTTGCCTATCTCTCCCTGTTCACCTTCGCCATGCTCATGCTGGTGACGGCCGACAATCTGGTGCAGATGTTCTTCGGCTGGGAGGGTGTCGGTCTCGCGTCCTACCTTTTGATCGGCTTCTGGTATGAGAAGCCGTCGGCCAACGCGGCGGCCATGAAGGCCTTCGTGGTCAACCGCGTGGGTGACTTCGGCTTCATGCTGGGCATGTTCGCGCTGTTCGTGATGACCGGCTCGCTGGCGTTCGATCAGGTGTTCGCGGCGGCGCCCGGTCTTACCGGCAAGACCATCAACTTCCTTGGCCAGAATTGGGACGCACCCACCGTCATCGCGCTGCTGCTGTTCGTCGGCGCCATGGGCAAGTCGGCCCAGCTCCTGCTGCACACCTGGCTGCCGGATGCCATGGAAGGTCCGACGCCCGTGTCGGCCCTCATCCACGCCGCCACCATGGTGACCGCGGGCGTGTTCATGGTGGCCCGGATGTCGCCGGTGTTCGAGCTGTCGCAGACGGCGCTGAATGTGGTGATGCTCGTGGGCGCCACCACCGCCTTCTTCGCCGCCACCGTGGCGCTGGTGCAGAACGACATCAAGAAGGTGATCGCCTATTCCACCTGTTCCCAGCTCGGCTACATGTTCGTGGCCATGGGGGCGGGGGCCTATACGGTGGGCATGTTCCACCTGCTCACCCACGCGGGCTTCAAGGCTTTGCTGTTCCTGTGCGCCGGCTCGGTCATCCACGCCGCGCATCACGAGCAGGACATGCGGCAGATGGGGGGGCTCTATAAGAAGGTGCCCTTCACCTATGCCATGATGCTGATCGGCACCCTGGCGATCACCGGCTTCCCCTTCACCGCCGGCTACTACTCCAAGGACGCGATCATCGAGGCGGCCTATGCCAGCCACAATGCCTTCGCGCTCTATGGCTGGGCCATGACGGTGATCGCCGCGGCGCTGACCTCCTTCTATTCCTGGCGCCTGGTGTTCATGACCTTCCACGGCAAGCCGCGGGATCACCACCTCTACGACCACGCCCATGAATCGCCGCCGGTGATGACGCTGCCGCTGGCGGTGCTGGGGCTGAGCGCGCTGATTTCCGGTTATGCCCTCTACAACGTGTTCGTGGGCTCGGACGTGCACGAGTTCTTCCGGGCGTCCATCTACATGGGGGCGGAGAACCACATTCTCCATGCCATGCATGAGATCCCGGAGATGATCGTTCTGGCGCCGACGGCGATGATGGTCCTGGGCTTCCTGGTGGCCTATTGGTTCTACATCGTGAACCCGAAGGTGCCGGTGGCCCTCGCCCAGTCCCAGGACGCGCTCTACCGGTTCCTGCTGAACAAGTGGTACTTCGACGAGCTCTATAACGTCCTGTTCGTGCGGCCCGCCTTGTGGCTCGGCAGGCTGCTGTGGAAGCGGGGCGACGGCACCATCATCGACGGCTTCGGCCCCGATGGCGTGTCGGCCCGGGTGCTCGACGTCACCGGCCGCGTGGTGCGGCTGCAGACCGGGTATCTCTACCATTATGCCTTCGTGATGCTGATCGGCGTCGCGGCCCTTCTCACCTGGTTCATGTTCGCCGGAGTGTGACGACGATGACAGACTGGCCTATCCTTTCGGTCGTCACCTTCCTCCCCCTGGTCGGCGCCCTGTTCATCCTCGTGGTGCGCGGCGACGATGAGGTGGCGGCGCGCAATGCCCGCTGGGTGGCGCTGTGGACGACGCTCGTCACCTTCGTGGTGTCGCTGCTGCTGCTGCCGGGCTTCGATGCGGCGGCGCCCGGCTTCCAGTTCGTGGAGAAGTCGGCCTGGCTCGGCGATATCGCCGCCTACCACATGGGCGTCGATGGCATCTCCCTGCCGTTCGTGATCCTCACCACCTTCCTCATGCCGTTCGCCATCCTGGCCTCCTGGGAGAGCGTGCATAAGCGGGTGAAGGAATACATGATCGCCTTCATGGTCCTTGAGACCATGATGATCGGCACCTTCACCTCGCTCGATCTGGTGCTGTTCTACTTCTTCTTTGAAGGTGGCCTGATCCCGATGTTCCTCATCATCGGCATCTGGGGTGGTCCGCGGCGCATCTATGCGGCCTTCAAGTTCTTCCTGTACACCCTGGCGGGTTCGGTGCTGATGATGCTGGCCATCATGGCCATCTACTGGCAGGCCGGCACCACCGATGTGCCCACCCTGCTGCAGCACGGTTTCCCGCCGAGCATGCAGACTTGGCTCTGGCTCGCATTCTTCGCCTCGTTCGCGGTGAAGATGCCCATGTGGCCGGTGCACACCTGGCTGCCCGATGCCCACGTGGAAGCGCCCACCGCCGGTTCGGTCATCCTGGCTGGCGTGCTTCTGAAGATGGGCGGCTACGGCTTCATCCGTTACTCGCTGCCCATGTTCCCGGAGGCGAGCGCCTATTTCGCGCCCATGGTGTTCACCCTGTCGGTGGTGGCGGTGATCTACACCTCGCTGGTGGCGCTGGTGCAGGAAGACATCAAGAAGCTGATCGCCTATTCGTCCATCGCCCACATGGGCTTCGTGACCATGGGCATCTTCACCATGAACGAGCAGGGCCTGCAGGGCGCCATGTTCCTCATGATCTCGCACGGCTTCGTGTCGGGCGCGCTGTTCCTGTGCGTGGGCGTCATCTATGACCGTATGCACACCCGCGAGATCGCCGCTTACGGCGGGCTCGTGAAGCGCATGCCGCTCTACGCGACCTTCATGATGGTGTTCACCATGGCCAACATCGGCCTGCCGGGCACCTCCGGGTTCGTGGGCGAGTTCCTCACCATGCTGGCGGCGTTCGAGCGCAACACCTGGGTGGCCTTCTTCGCCGCCACGGGCGTGATCCTCTCGGCGGCCTATGCCCTCTACCTCTACTGGCGGGTCATCTTCGGCAAGCTGGAGAAGGAGAGCCTGAAGAACATCCTGGACCTTTCGCCGCGGGAAATGGCGATCCTGACGCCGCTGGTGATCATCACCATCCTGTTCGGCGTGTGGCCGGCCCCCATTCTCAACATGACATCCCATGCGGTGAACGCGGTCGTCGCGCGCACCGATCAGGTGGCGGGTGCGGTGAAGACCGCGCTCCTCCTCAGCTTCTGATTTCGAGGTCGCTATGACGCAGCTCCTGCCTCCGCTCGGCGCTGTCCTGCCCGAACTGGTGCTTGCCGTCTCCGCTATCGTGCTGATCCTCATCGGCGCGTTCCGCGGGGAGGGGGCCGCCAATTTCGTCACCGGCCTCGCCATCGCGGTGCTGGCTGCGGCGGGCATCCTGGTGCTCCTGGGCCCCGGCGGCGACGTGGTGGCCTTCCACGGCGCCTTCGTGTCCGATCCGTTCAGCCGCTTCATGAAGCTGTTGGCCATCTTCGGCGCCACCATCTCGCTGGTGATGGCGGTGGACTGGCAGAACCGTGAGAAGCTGGCGCGGTTCGAATATGCAGTGCTGTTCGTCATCTCGACCCTCGGCATGTGCATGCTGGTGTCGGCGGGCGATCTGATCGCCCTTTATCTCGGCCTCGAGCTGATGAGCCTTTCGCTCTATGTGGTGGCGGCCATCAACCGCGACTCGGTGCGCTCCACCGAGGCGGGCCTGAAGTATTTCGTGCTGGGCTCGCTCTCCTCGGGCATGCTGCTTTATGGCTCGTCGCTGCTGTACGGCTTCACGGGCTCGGTGAACTTCAACGTGATCGCCAGCGTCGTGACCTCCCCGTCCATCGGCCTCATCTTCGGGCTGGTGTTCGTTTTGGCCGGCCTGTGCTTCAAGATTTCGGCGGTGCCGTTCCACATGTGGACGCCGGATGTGTACGAAGGCGCGCCCACCCCGGTCACCACCTTCTTCGCCACCGCGCCGAAGGTGGCGGGCATGGCCATCTTCATCCGCGTGGTGGCGGAAGCGTTCCCGCATATCGGCCATCAGTGGCAGCAGATCGTGGCCTTCGTCTCCATCGCCTCCATGGTGCTGGGCTCGTTCGCCGCCATCGGCCAGCGCAACATCAAGCGCCTGCTCGCCTACTCCTCCATTGGCCACATGGGCTTCGCCCTGGTGGGCCTCGCCGCCGGCACGGCCGAGGGTGTGCGCGGCGTGCTGGTGTACATGACCATCTATGTGGCCATGACGCTCGGTTCGTTCGCCTGCGTGCTCACCATGCGCCGGCAGGGCCGGGCGGTGGAGAATATCGACGACCTCGCCGGTCTCGCCCGCAACAATCCGTTGATGGCGCTGATGCTCGGCGCGCTCATGTTCTCGCTGGCGGGCATTCCGCCCCTGGCCGGCTTCCTGGCGAAATATTACGTGTTCGTCGCCGCCATCCAGGCGGGCCTCTATGGCCTTTCGGTGATCGGTGTGCTGGCGTCGGTGGTGGGTGCGTACTACTACCTGCGGGTCGTCAAGATCATGTATTTCGACGAGCCGGCGGAGGCGTTCGACCCCATGCCGACCGAGCTGAAGGCGGTGTTGGGGCTCAGCGGGCTTTTCACGATCTTCTATTTCGTTTATCCCGCTCCTCTCATTGAGGCGGCGGGGGCCGCCGCCCGGTCGCTCTTCTGATCTATGGCTCAATACGAATTTCAGGGTTCCACGGTTCCCATCATCCGGTTCACGGAGATCGGCTCCACCAATGCGGAGGGTCTCGCCCGCTTGGCGCGTGGCGAGACCATGCCCGTTTGGCTGGTCGCAGATATCCAGACCGGCGGGCGCGGCCGGCGCGGGCGTCCTTGGACCTCCGAGCTCGGCAACCTGTTCGCAACGCTGGTGCTGCCCAATCCGGCGCCGCTCGCCAATCTGGCGCAGCTGTGCTTCGTGGCTGGGCTCGCCGCACGTGATGCGGTGCTTTCGGCCGCCCCGCAGGTGGCCGCAGAGCAGCTGAAGCTCAAATGGCCCAACGACCTGCTGCTGGAGGGCGGCAAACTCGCCGGCATCCTGGTGGAGGGCGGCACCGACGCAGCCAATCGGCCGGCGGCGGTGATCGGTTTCGGAATCAATTGCCTGCATCACCCGGATGATCTGCCCTACAAGGCGACCAGCCTGGAGGAGGCCGGTGCGCCGACCGCCCCCGACCGGCTGCTGGAGGCCCTGGACCTCGCCATGGCGGTCCGCCTCAACCAGTGGCATGGTGGCAACGGCTTTGCCGGCATCCGCTCCGACTGGATGCGCCATGCCCTGGGGATGGGCGACCAGGTGAGCGTCAAGGTTGGCGAGCGGGAAGTGATCGGCCGTTTTGAGAATATCGACGCGCGCGGCGCGATGATGCTACGCCGTCGCGATGGCGTGGCGGAGATCATCACCGCCGGCGACGTGTCATTGCGCGTGCCGGACTAGCTCCGGCCGGCTTCTTTCGAGTGCGGGAGGGGATGGCGAAGACGGTCGCGCAGCGCGAGGGGCGGCGGTGGCGACGGTTCGAGGCATTTATTTCAAGCTCATGCGGCGTCCGCCTTCTCCCACGGCGCGGTGAGCGTTTGTGTTGGAAGTGATCAGCCGATGGCAGTGACGGAAGAACTCGTGTTCGCGCCCTTAGGGGGCGTGGGCGAAATCGGCATGAACCTCGCGCTCTACGGCATTGGGCCGCGGAAGGCGCGACAGTGGCTGATCGTCGATTTCGGCATGAGCTTCGCCGGCGACGAGGCGCCGGGCGTGGACCTCGTTTTGCCCGACATCCGCTTCCTGGAAGCGGAAAAGACCAACATTGTCGGCATGGTCATCACCCACGGCCACGAAGACCACATCGGCGCCGTGCTCGACCTTTGGCCGCGGCTGAAGTGCCCCATCTACACCACCCCCTTCACCGCCGGGCTGCTGGAGGCGAAGCGGGCAGGGGAGCCGGGGGCACCGTCGGCGCTGCCGATCAACGTGGTTCGTTCGGGCGAGAGCGTGGACCTCGGCCCGTTCGAGGTGGAATTCGTGCCGGTGGCGCACTCGATTCCCGATAGCCATGCCCTCGCCATTCGCAGCGCCGCCGGGCTGGTGGTGCACACGGGCGACTGGAAGCTCGATCCCAATCCCGTGGTGGGACGGCCCACCGACGTGGCGCGCCTCTCGGCGCTCGGCGATGAGGGGGTGCGGGCGCTGGTGTGCGATTCCACCAACGCCATCCGCGACGGGGTCTCCCCCTCCGAGCAGGATGTGGCGGCTTCGCTCAAGGAGATCGTCGCCAAGGCCAAGCACCGGGTGGCCTTCACCACCTTCTCCTCCAATGTCGCCCGCGTGCGCGGCATCGCCGAGGCGGCGATGGCCGCCGGCCGCGAGGTGGTGGTGGTGGGCCGGGCCCTGGAGCGGGTGATCGGTGTCGCCCGCGAGCAGGGCATGCTCGACGGTATTCCCCCGTTCCGCAGCGCCGAGGCCTATGGCTACCTGCCCCGGGAGCGGGTGGTGGCTATCCTCACCGGCAGCCAGGGCGAGCCGCGGGCCGCGCTCAAGCGCATCGCCGATGACGACCATCCGGAGATCGCGCTGTCGCCCGGCGATCTCGTGGTGTTCTCCTCGCGCACCATTCCCGGCAATGAGAAGGTGGTGAACACCATCATCAATGCCCTGGTGAAGAGCGGCATCGAAGTGATGACCGATCGCAACGGGCTGGTGCACGTGTCCGGCCATCCCCGGCGAGGGGAGTTGGAGCAGATGTATGCGCTGGTGCGGCCACAGCTGGCGGTGCCGGTGCACGGCGAGCCGCTGCACCTGCATGAGCATGCCCAGCTGGCCCGCGGGCTCGGCGTGCCCGAGGTGGTGAATTGCTATGACGGGCAGGTGCTGCGTCTGGCCCCCGGTCCGGCGGAGCGGGTGGGCGAGGTGCCATTCGGGCGGCTCTACAAGGATGCCCGGCTGCTGCTGGCGGAAGGCGGGCGCACCCTGCCGGAGCGCCGCAAGCTCAGCTACGTGGGGGCCATCTCGGTGGCCGTGGCGGTGGACAAGCATGGCACCCTGGCGGGGGATCCCTCGGTGGAACTCACCGGTGTTCCCGAGCGCGGGGAGGGCAATGTGGACATGCTGGACCGTGTGCTCGACACGGTGGTGGCGACGCTGGATGGCCTGCCGAAGGCCCGCCGGCGCGATCCCGATGCGCTGGCTGACACGCTGGAACGGGCCGTGCGCGCGGCCGTGAACGCTGTGTGGGGCAAAAAGCCCGTTTGCCACGTGCACGTTCTCGAAGTGTGATGGGTGGAACGCGGCGCCAGCGACAACCCGCAGGCGCAAGACAATGAGGGAAGCATGATCGGACGGCTGAACCATGTGGCCATCGCGGTGCGCGACATCGCGGCCGCGTCTGCGCTTTATCGCGATACCTTGGGGGCGGAGGTGTCCGCCGCGGTGCCGCAGGCCGAGCATGGCGTGACCACGGTGTTCGTGACCCTGCCCAATACGAAGATCGAATTCCTGGAGCCCCTGGGGGCGGACTCGCCCATCGCCAAGTTCCTGGAGCGCAATCCGGACGGCGGCATTCACCACCTCTGCTACGAGGTGGACGACATCATCTCCGCCCGCGATCAGCTGAAGGCCAAGGGGGCGCGGGTGCTCGGCTCCGGTGAGCCGAAGATCGGCGCCCATGGCAAGCCGGTGCTGTTCCTTCATCCGAAGGACTTCAACGGCACCCTTGTCGAACTCGAGCAGGCGTGAGGGCGCGGCGATGTCGGTCGCAGCCGTCGTCGCCATCTATTTCATCGTGTGGTGGGTCACGCTGTTCGCGGTTCTGCCGTGGGGCGTGCGATCCCAGCTCGATGCGGCGGTGCCGGTGCCGGGTAGTGATCCCGGCGCGCCGCAGCGGCCGATGCTCTGGCGCAAGATGCTCGCCACCACGGTGATCGCCGCTTTGGTGACCGCTGGCGTGGTCTATCTCCTCACCAGCGGCGTGATCGCCCTGGAGGATCTGCCCATGCCGTTCGATACGTCCTCGCAGTGAGGCGACCGGTCCCAGTGAGTCGGCTGCCGACTCACTGGGACAGATAAATCAATACATTGATATAAAAATGAGGTTGCATGCCGCATCGTCAGGGGCGCTCTCAGGGGCGCTCCTGGCGTGGTGTGGGTTGCGCATTTGCTGGAGCGCCAAGACGGTGGGTGATGGCTGCGGGTGGCCCGCAGCGGGGGCCAAGTCCCCTCTGCAGCAGGGCCAAGATTGGAAGGGCCGCGGCGTGGACAGGGCGTCGTCATTGCCCTGCCGAGCCCTGTAATGCATTGATTTGACAAAAAGAAAAGGCGAGGTCCGGTGACCTCGCCTTTTTTCATTCCACGGCTTTCGTGCCCCACGCGGGTCTATCGCCCACTGTGCCGAGACACGGCCAATCCGTGATGCCGATTCCGTATGCGCTCAAGAAGAGCGGCCGCCGGCCGGCTTTTGTTTTCGATTCCTCCCGAGACCCGGACCGCGTTCGCTACCCATGCGAGTGGGTCAGCGACGATCCCCTTTCTTGTGCGCAGACAAACTAGAACAAGAATCTGTCGTTTGTCATCCTTGCGCCGCAATAAGATGCGCATTGCGCTGCACCATGGTATTTCGATAGGGGGGTCGGTTCAGCGGGCTTGTGTTTTGCCGACGCTTCCGCTTTCACTCCCCACACTCCTTTCGATCCCCCCAGCCGTCGAGCCTTGCGATGCGCCTTTCCCGTTATTTTCTGCCGATTCTGCGTGAAGTGCCGCGGGAGGCGGATATCGTCTCCCACCGGCTGATGCTGCGTGCGGGCATGATCCGCCAGGAAGCGGCCGGAATCTTCGCCTGGCTGCCCCTCGGCCACCGTGTGCTCAACAAGATCTGCAACATCATCCGCGAGGAGCAGAACCGGTCTGGCGCCATCGAGATGCTGATGCCCACGATCCAGAGCGCTGACCTGTGGCGCGAGAGTGGGCGCTACGACGATTATGGCAAGGAGATGCTACGAATTCGGGACCGGCACGATCGCGAGATGCTATTCGGCCCCACCAATGAAGAGATGATCACCGACATCGTCCGCGCCTATGTGAAGTCCTATAAGGCGCTGCCGCTGAACCTCTACCATATTCAGTGGAAGTTCCGGGACGAGGTGCGTCCGCGCTTCGGTGTCTACCGCTCCCGCGAGTTCCTGATGAAGGATGCCTATTCCTTCGATCTCGACGCCGCCGGCGCGCGCCACTCCTACAACAAGATGTTCGTGGCTTACCTGCGCACCTTCGCGCGCATGGGCCTCAAGGCCATTCCCATGGTGGCGGATACCGGCCCCATCGGCGGCAATCTCTCGCACGAGTTCATCATTCTCGCCTCCACCGGCGAGAGCGAGGTGTTCTGCCACGGCGACTATCTGAACATGGCGCCGCCCCCGGCCGATGTGGATTTCGACGACCGCGCCGGCCTGCAGCAGGTGTTCGACCAGTTCACCGCGCTTTATGCCGCCACCTCCGAGAAGCACGACGAAGCCGCCTACAACGCCATTCCCGCCGACAAGCGCACGGCGGCGCGCGGCATCGAGGTGGGCCACATCTTTTATTTCGGCACCAAATATTCCGAGCCGTTCGGCGTGACCGTGCAGGGGCCGGATGGCAATGCCCACACGGTGCACATGGGCTCCTACGGCATCGGCCCCTCGCGCCTCGTGGCGGCCATGATCGAAGCCTCCCATGATGATGCGGGAATCATCTGGCCGGAGGCGGTGGCGCCGTTCCAGGTGGGCATCCTCAATCTGAAGGTGGGCGACAGCAGCACGGACACGGCCTGCGAGGCCCTTTACGCGGAATTGACCGCCGCCGGCTATGACGTGCTCTATGACGACACGGAGGAGCGCGCGGGGGCCAAGTTCGCCACCGCCGACCTCATCGGCCTGCCCTGGCAGATCCTGGTGGGGCCGAAGGGCCTGGCCGATGGCAAGGTGGAATTGAAGCGCCGTGTGGACGGGGCCCGCGAGCTGATCGCGCCGAAGGACATTCTGGAGAGGCTGAAGGCATGAGCGCAAAAGCGTCCTCGGCACCGCGCAGCGAGGAACCCACGGGAACACGGCCGTTCGCGGCGTTCGAGTGGATGCTGTCGCTGCGCTATCTGAGGGCGCGGCGCAAGGAAGGCTTCATCTCGGTCATCGCCGGGTTTTCCTTCCTTGGAATCATGCTGGGGGTTGCCACCCTCATCATCGTCATGGCGGTGATGAACGGTTTCCGCCAGGAGCTGCTGGGCAAGATCCTCGGCCTCAACGGCCACGTGCTGGTGCAGCCGCTGGAAACCCCGCTGACGGATTATGACGCGGTGGCCGAGCGCATCGCCAATCTCAACGGGGTGCGCCTGGCGGTGCCGCTGGTGGAAGGCCAGGCGCTGGCCTCCTCCCAGTTCGGCGCCTCCGGCGTCCTGGTGCGCGGGCTCAGCGAAAAGAACCTCAGGGGCCTGCCGTCGGTGGCGCACAATGTGCGCTCGGGCACGCTGGAGAGCTTCGACACGGGGCAGGGGCTCGCCATCGGCAAGCGCCTCGCCGACCAATTGTCGCTGCGGGCGGGCGACAACATCACCCTGGTGGCGCCGCGGGGCGCGGTGACGCCCATGGGGACCTCGCCGCGCATCAAGGTCTACAAGGTGGCAGCCATTTTCGAGGTGGGCATGTCGGAATACGACAGCGCCTTCGTCTTCATGCCGCTGAAGGAAGCCCAGGCCTATTTCAACCGCAACGGCGACGTGAACGCCGTCGAAGTTTATATCGACAAGCCGGATGATGTGGAGGAACTGCGCGGCGCCATCCAGGCGGCGGCGGAGCGGCCCGTCTATCTGGTGGACTGGCGCAAGCGCAACGCCACCTTCTTCAACGCGCTGCAGGTGGAGCGGAACGTGATGTTCCTCATCCTCACCCTCATCGTACTGGTGGCGGCGCTGAACATCGTGTCCGGCCTCATCATGCTGGTGAAGGACAAGGGCCACGACATCGCCATTCTGCGCACCATGGGGGCGACGCGGGGTGCGGTGATGCGGGTGTTCCTCATCACCGGCGCCTCCATCGGCGTGGTGGGCACGCTGGTGGGGCTGCTGCTGGGCGTCATCGTCTGCCTCAACATCGAGAGCATCCGCCAGTTCATTTCCTGGCTGACCTCCACCGAGCTGTTCTCGCCGGAGCTCTATTACCTCTCCAAGCTGCCGGCCGACATGAACGTGGGTGAGACCACCACGGTGGTGGTGATGGCCCTGGTGCTGTCGCTGCTCGCCACCCTTTATCCCTCCTGGCGGGCCGCCCGGCTCGATCCGGTGGAAGCCCTGAGATACGAGTGATGGATCAGCCCGCCCGCCGTCGCCCCGGTTCGCCCGGCACGCCGCCGCGTCCGCAATACGCCCTCGCTCTCGCCGGCGTGGTGCGCCGCTATACGGAGGGCGACAGCGCGCTGGAAATCCTGCGCGGGGTGGATCTTGCCATCGCCCCCGGCCAGTCGGTGGCGCTGGTGGCGCCCTCGGGCTCCGGGAAATCCACGCTGCTGCACATTGCCGGCCTGCTGGAGCAGTCGGACGCCGGCGAAGTCTTCATCGACGGCAAGCCCACCGCCCGGCTCGCGGATGCGGACCGCACCCGCATGCGGCGGCTGCATATCGGCTTCATCTATCAGTTCCATCATCTGCTGGGGGAGTTCACCGCCCTCGAGAACGTGGCCATGCCGCAGATGATCCGCGGCCTCTCCCATAAGGAGGCCAACGCCCGCGCCCGCGACCTGCTCAGTTATCTCGGCCTTGCCGAGCGGCTGAGCCACCGGCCGGCGGAACTCTCCGGCGGCGAGCAGCAGCGGGTGGCCATTGCTCGCGCCCTTGCCAATGCGCCTCGGCTTCTCCTGGCCGACGAGCCCACCGGCAATCTCGACCCGAAAACCTCGGACCATGTGTTCGACGCCCTGACGGAGCTGGTGCATGCCACCGGCGTCGCCGCCCTGATCGCCACCCACAATCTCGATCTGGCTGCCCGCATGGATCGCCGTGTGACGCTGCGCGATGGCAAGCTGGTGGAGCTGGCCTGAGACGCGCCGTCCAGAGGCGCTGTTGACTGGTATTTCCATAATGTGCGGTCCGGCGCCCCTCTCGGGCCTGTTGGGGGGTTAGCGAACGCAGCAAATGGCGCTATAGATGCGAGCGCGAGCCATTTCCCGAGTGCGGGATCGCCAGCGACCTCCGTTTTTTTGCAATTCCGGTGACGCGCGATGCCCTATTGCTGTTGTGCCCCGCTGTCTCAGACGGCGTCTTTCATGCGTTCTGTTTTCGGTGCGGCGTTTCTCACGGTGATCTGCGGCGTCGCTGGACCGGCACTGGCTCAGAACGAACAGACAGCCGCTGCGCCGGCGGCGCAGTCGTCCACGCCTTCGAGCGCGGCCGCCCCTCAGGGCGCCGCACCGGCCAGCCTCACGCCTGCTGCTGCCGTACCGGCTACCGCCGATGCGCCGGGCGCGACGCCGCGCCCCGCCGCAGCGGATCCGGCCGCGGTCACGCCTCCAGCACCTGCTGGCGTGCCGGGGGTGCCTGCCGCAACGACGCCTGCCGCAACGACGCCCGGCGCCGAGGGCGCGGCCGCTGCGCCGACCGAAGTGGTGTCGCCGCAGGATGCGGCCGCTCCGGCCCCTGCGTCAGGGCCCTCGCTGCTGCCCCATGACCTGTCGCCCTGGGGCATGTTCATGGCCGCCGACATGGTGGTCAAAGCGGTGATGATCGGCCTGGCCTTTGCCTCCGTGGTGACGTGGACCGTGTGGTTCGCCAAGTCGATCGAACTGCTGTTCGCCCGCCGTCAGG
Source organism: Xanthobacter sp. ZOL 2024 (assembly GCF_052932325.1). Taxonomy (NCBI): domain Bacteria; kingdom Pseudomonadati; phylum Pseudomonadota; class Alphaproteobacteria; order Hyphomicrobiales; family Xanthobacteraceae; genus Xanthobacter; species Xanthobacter sp. ZOL 2024. The sequence continues at coordinate 4,459,934 of NZ_CM128808.1, read as the reverse complement.
TCAATCGCACCCTCAAGGCGCTGCGCGCGGCACCGACCCTCGCGGCCGCCGAACGGGCCATGCCCCAGGGGCGCGGCCCGGGCCCGGCCACGGTGCGCGCGGCCGTCTCCGAATGGGAAACCTCGTCCGGTCTGCCGGCGGAGGGCATCAAGGAGCGCGTCGCCATCTCCCTCAGCCGCATCGAGGCGGCAGCCGGGCGGCAGATGTCCGTGGGCACCGGCGTTCTCGCCACCATCGGCGCCACCGCTCCGTTCGTGGGCCTGTTCGGCACCGTCTGGGGCATCATGAACAGCTTCATCGGCATCTCGAAGGCGCACACCACCAATCTCGCGGTGGTGGCGCCCGGCATCGCCGAGGCGCTGCTGGCCACCGCCATCGGTCTGGTGGCGGCGATTCCAGCCGTCATCATCTACAACGTGTTCGCGCGTGCCATCGCCGCCTATAAGGCCCGGCTTGCCGATACGTCCTCGGAGGTGATGCGGCACCTGTCGCGGGATCTCGATCGCGCTGCCCAGGGTAAGCGCGGGCCGAGCCTGCGCGCGGCGGCCGAGTGAGCGGCGGATAGAGGGCGCGACCCATGGCAGCCAACCTCTATCACGGGGGGGACGACCTCCCCGAGAATCACGAAATCAACGTCACGCCGTTCATCGATGTGATGCTGGTGCTGCTCATCATCTTCATGGTCGCGGCGCCGCTGGCCACCGTGGACGTGAAGGTGGACCTGCCCACCTCGAATGCGCAGCAGCAGCCGCGGCCGGACAAGCCCCTGTTCCTCTCGTTGAAGAGTGACCTGTCGTTGGCCCTGGGCGATGATCCCGTCAGCCGCGCCGGGCTGCGGGCGGCGCTCGATGAGGCGACCGGCGCCGATCGCGAGCAGCGGGTGTTCGTCCGGGCCGACAAGACGGTGGATTATGGCGCGGTGATGGAGCTCATGAACGCCCTGCGTTCGGCGGGCTATCTCAAGGTCGCGCTGGTGGGCCTGGATGGGGCCTCCGCCGGCGGGGCGCCGGCCGCACCCGCCACAGGCGCCTTGCCCGCCGTCGGTGCGCCATCCGCGGCGGCGCCGTCCGCGGGGGCGGCCCAGTGAGCGCAGTCCATTGGCACGATTTCGACCGCCACCATCTGCGTGACTCCCTCCTGCGCTGGGCGGCGGCGGGACTGCTGATCGTGCTGGTGCACACGGCCTTCGTCTATGGCGCGCTGTTCTGGCGCAAGGTGGAAGCCGCCTCGGCGCCGCCGGCGGCGGTGATGATCGAGCTTGCGCCCATGCCGGTGAGCGCGCCCTCGCAGGTGGAGGACGTGGCGCCGGGGCCGCAGATGGTGCAGGCGCCCGAGCCCACCCAGGACGATGCGCCGGATGTCGTGGAGGACAGCACGCCGCCGCCGCCCGAGCCACTGCTCGAGCAGGCGCTGGACAAGCTTCCGGAGCTGCCGCCGGCACCCATGATCTCCGAGGTGACGCTGCCGATGCCGCAGCCCAAGCCCGAGATCAAGGAGGAGGAGAAGCGCAAGCCCGATCCGGAAAAGAAGCCGGAGAAGAAGAAGGCCAAGCCGTCGCGCCGCCCGGCGGCGCCGACCACGGCCGCCGCGCCCCGCTCGGAGGCCGCGCCCTCCCGCACGACGGCGGCGCCCTCACCGGGCATCAGCGCCAGCAATTCGCAGGCGCGGGCGTCCTGGGCGTCTATGGTTTCGGCCCATCTCAACCGCTTCAAGCGCTACCCGCCGGGTGCGCAGAGTCTCTCGGGGCGGCCGACCGTGCGCTTCTCGCTGGATGGTTCGGGCCGGGTGACGTCGGCGCGGCTGGTGCGTTCGTCCGGGTCCTCGGTGCTCGATGCCGAGGCGGTGGCGACCGTTCAGCGGGCCTCGCCGTTCCCGCGGCCACCGGATGGAAACGGCGCGACCTTCTCCGTTCCGGTGAACTTCACCCGGCGCTGAGCGGCCCCGCGCCACGGACCCGGCGAACAGACCATGTGACATTTCGATACGGGCGGCCCTCAGGTCGCCCGTGTGCATGTTGACGCGGAGGCGCCCCGCCGGATGCGCCGCATGCGCGCACCGCAGGCCCGATGCGCGGACATCTCGGCCGATGGGCCCTTACGCCTTTGGACTTGGCGGCGGCCCTATGATAAGCGACCAGCTTCCGATTGCGGCGCCAGGTGGCGCCCAGCTTGTTTGGATTTGGAGACCTGCCATGGCCTCGCAGGACGCGAACCCCGCCTCCGTCACGGAGGAAATCAACCGCTTCTTCACCGCCACTCTCGCGGAGACCGATCCGGAGATCACGGCTGCGGTGAATGCGGAACTGGGGCGTCAGCGCGACGAGATCGAGCTCATCGCTTCCGAGAACATCGTGTCGCGCGCCGTCCTCGAGGCGCAGGGTTCGGTGCTCACCAACAAGTATGCGGAAGGCTATCCCGGCAAGCGCTATTACGGCGGCTGCCAGTTCGTGGACGTGGCCGAGAACCTCGCCATCGAGCGTGCCAAGAAGCTGTTCGGCTGCGACTTCGCCAATGTGCAGCCCAATTCCGGCAGCCAGGCGAACCAGGGCGTGTTCTTTGCCACCATGCAGCCGGGCGACACCTTCCTCGGCCTGAACCTCGCCGCCGGTGGCCATCTCACCCACGGCTCGGCCGTCAACATGTCCGGCAAGTGGTTCAAGGCGGTGCCCTACACGGTGCGCCAGGAGGACCAGTATATCGATTATGAGGAGGTCGCTCGCCTCGCCGACCAGCACAAGCCGAAGCTGATCGTTGCCGGCGGCTCGGCCTATCCGCGCATCATCGACTTCCCCAAGATGCGCGAGATCGCCGACAGCGTGGGCGCGCTGCTGATGGTGGACATGGCGCATTTCGCGGGCCTGGTGGCCGGCGGGGCGCATCCCAGCCCGTTCCCCCATGCCCATGTGGTGACCACCACCACCCACAAGACCCTGCGCGGCCCGCGCGGCGGCATGATTCTCACCAATGACGGGGATCTGGCCAAGAAGATCAATTCGGCCATCTTCCCCGGCATCCAGGGCGGCCCGCTGATGCATGTCATCGCCGCCAAGGCGGTGGCGTTCGGCGAGGCGCTGCGTCCCGAGTTCAAGCTCTATGCGAAGAACGTGGTGGAGAATGCCAAGGCCCTGGCCGAAACCCTTAAGGGCCACGGCTTCGCCATCGTCTCCGGCGGCACCGACACCCATCTGATGCTGGTGGACCTGCGGCCGAAGAAGCTCACCGGCAAGGTGTCGGAAGCGGCCCTGGGCCGGGCCCACATCACCTGCAACAAGAACGGCATCCCGTTCGATCCCGAGAAGCCGTTCGTGACCTCGGGCGTGCGTCTCGGCACCCCGGCGGGCACCACCCGCGGCTTCGGCGTGGCGGAGTTCCAGCAGATCGGCAATTTCATCGCCGAGGTGCTGGACGTGCTGTCGCAGAAGGGGGCGGACGAGGATTCGCTGGTGGAAGCGGCAGTGCGCGAGAAGGTCTCCGCGCTGCTCAAGCGCTTCCCCATCTACCCCTGAGACGTGTGCGCCGGAGGCGGTTGACTGATGCGGTGCCCCTATTGCGGGAGCCTCGACACCCAGGTGAAGGACTCCCGTCCCACCGAGGACAACACCGCCATTCGCCGCCGGCGCATCTGCCCCGATTGCGGCGGGCGCTTCACCACCTTTGAGCGCGTGCAACTGCGCGAGCTCATGATTGTGAAGCGCGCCGGCCGGCGGGTGCCGTTCGATCGCGACAAGCTCGCCCGCTCGGTCCAGGTGGCGCTGCGCAAGCGCCCGGTGGATCCCGAGCGGGTGGAGCGCATGATCACCGGCGTGGTGCGCCAGCTGGAAAGCCTGGGCGACACCGACATCCCCTCCCACACCATCGGCGAGCTGGTGATGGAAGGGCTGAAGCAGATCGATGACGTGGCCTATGTGCGCTTCGCCTCGGTCTATCGCGACTTCCGCGAGGCGAAGGATTTCGAGCACGCGCTGGCGGAGCTCTCTTCGGACGGCACGCCGGTCGAGGGGAGCGCCGCTGAGGACGGCGGGCGCAAGCCGCCGCGCGCGGGAGAATGACCAGCGAGATGGTGCCGCTGCAGCAGGTCTCCTCCCCGGAGGAGGACGAGCGCTTTATGGCCGAGGCTCTGGCCGTGGGGCAGACCGGTCTTGGCCGCACCTGGCCCAATCCATCGGTGGGGGCGGTGGTGGTGCGGCATGGTCGGAACGGACCCGAGGTGATCGGTGCCGCCGCCACGGCCGCCGCTGGCCGGCCCCATGCGGAGCCGCAGGCTCTGGCGCAGGCCGGGGAGGGCGCCCGCGGCGCCACCCTCTATGTCACCCTGGAGCCGTGTTCCCACCATGGCCGCACGCCGCCGTGCGCCGATGCGGTGATCGCCGCCGGCGTCCGTCGGGTGGTGGCGGCCATCGAGGATCCCGACCACCGGGTGAAGGGCCGCGGCGTGGCGCGCCTGCGTGCCGCCGGCATCTGGGTCACCGTGGGGGTGGGGGCCGAGCAGGCGCTCGCCGATCACGCCGGCCACATCCGACGGGTCACCGAGGGGCGGCCCCATGTGCTGTTGAAGCTGGCGGTTTCCGCCGATGGCAAGGCGGCCCTCCCGGGTCCGCGCCCGGCGGTGGTGACGGGACCGGAGGCGCGCGCCCGCGCCCATCTCATGCGGGCCCATGCGGATGCGATTCTCGTGGGTGTGGGCACGGTGAAGGCCGATGACCCCATGCTGACCACCCGTCTCGAAGGCTATGAGAAGCGCTCGCCGCTGCGCATCGTGCTCGACAGCGCGTTGTCGTTGCCCCTCGATTCCGCTTTGGTGCGCACCGCCTGCGAGGTTCCGGTGTGGGTGGTCACCGCTGAAGATGCACCGGCGGATCTCGAGGCGGCGCTGGTGGAGCGCGGCGTGGAGGTGCTGCGCGTGCCCCGCGGCGGCCCCGAGGGGCGGCTCTATCTGCCCGCCGTGCTGAAATTGCTCGGCATGCTGGGCCTCACCCGGGTGATGGTGGAAGGTGGTCCGACCACCGCCGCCGCCTTCCTTGACGCTGGCCTGGTGGACGAGGTGGCCGCCTTCACCAGTCCGGTGGTGCTGGGCGCCGATGCGGTGCCGGCGCTGGCCGGGCGGCCGCTGGCGCGGCTGTTCGCGCCGGTGGGCTTCGTCGAGGTGGAGCACGAGGATCTGGGCCCCGATCATCTCGTGCGGTTGTGGAGGCGCTAGAATGTTCACCGGCATTGTCACCGACATGGGCGAGGTTCTCGCCGCCGTGCCCCATGGCGAGGTGAAGACCCTCACCATCGCCACCGATTACGAGGCGTCCGGCATCGCGCTCGGCGCCTCCATCGCCTGTTCCGGCGTGTGCATGACAGTGACGTCGGTGGCGGCGGACGGCCCGCGCAGGGCGCGCTTCACCGTGGATGCCGGGCCCGAGACCCTGGCCATCACGACCGTCGCCGCATGGCAAGCCGGGCGGCGCATCAATCTTGAACGCTCGCTGAAACTTGGCGATGAGCTGGGAGGCCACATGGTGTCCGGCCATGTGGATTCCACCGCCAAGGTGCTGAAGCGGGAAGATCTGGGCGAGACCACCCGCTTCCTGTTCGAGGTGCCCCAGGGGCTGGCGCGCTTCGTGGCGGTGAAGGGCTCTGTGGCCCTCGATGGCACCTCCCTCACGGTCAATACGGTGGAGGGCAACACCTTCTCCTGCCTGCTCATTCCCCACACCCTGGCGGTCACCACCTGGGGCGGCGTGGGCGCGGGCGACCTCGTCAATTTCGAGGTGGATGTCATGGCCCGCTACGCGGCGCGACTCGCCGAGTTCCCGCGCGCCTGACGGGCTGTCGGCCCGGCGCATTCGGCGGGCGGGCAGGTGCTCTGCAGTTCCGGTACACGCGGCGTGCTTGCGCGGCGCATCGCGCTCTTGTACGCCTCGCGCCTCAGTTTCGGAGACGGTCCCATGGTGACGACGCGCAGAGAAGGCTCACAGGAAGCCAATGAGCTGCTGGAGGGCGCGCGGGTGCTCATCGTCGAGGCGCGCTATTATGAGGCGCTGGCCGACGAGCTTCTGGCCGGCGCCCGCGCGGTGCTGGAGGCCGCGGGTGTCGAGGTGGTGGTGATTACCGTGCCCGGCGCCCTGGAGATTCCGGTGGCGGCGGAAATCGCCCTCGACGCGGCGGAGATGTCCGGCGATGCGGTGGATGCGGTGGTGGGGCTTGGCGTGGTGATCCGCGGCGAGACCTATCATTTCGAGATCGTCGCCGGCGAATCGGCGCGCGGCCTCATGGATCTGGGCATCGGCCACGCCCTGCCCATCGGCAACGGCATCCTCACCGTGGATACCGAGGCGCAGGCCTGGGAGCGCGCGCGGGTGAGCGAGGGGGACAAGGGGGGCGGTGCCGCCGCCGCGGCCTTGTCGCTGCTGCGGCTCAAGCGAGGGCTTGAGCAATGACCGAGGCGCCGGCCAAACCCATGAAGAAGAGCGCGGCCCGCCTGGGGGCTGTGCAGGCGCTCTATCAGATGGACCTTGCCCAGACCCCGCTCAACGACATCTTCGCGGAGTTCGAGAGCCACTGGCTCGGCCAGGAGGTGGAGGGCACGCAGATGCCCGATGCCGACGTGAAGCTGTTCCGCGCGGTGGTCGAAGGGGTTCTGGAGCAGCAGCGGGTGATCGACCCGATGGTGGACAAGGCCCTGTCGCGCGGCTGGCCGCTGCGGCGGGTGGAAGCGGTGCTGCGGGCGGTGCTGCGGGCGGGGGCCTATGAGCTTCTGGCGCGCAGCGACGTGCCGGCGCGGGTGGTCATCGCCGAATATGTGAACGTCGCTGGCGCCTTCCTCGACCGGGACGAGACCGGCATGGTCAACGCGGTGCTCGACAATCTCGCGCACGATCTGCGCGCCGCCGAATTCAACGGTCCGGGGGCCTGAGATGACCGCCGGCGGGGCGCGCGGCACCGGCGAGGATGATGTCATCAGCCGCTTCCTGCGCCCCATCGCCGACGCCCCGGAGGCGCGCGGCCTGCTGGATGACGCCGCGCTGCTCTCCCCGCCCGAGGGCTGCGACCTGGTTCTGACCAAGGACGCGCTGGTGGCGGGGGTGCATTTCTTTCCCGACGATTCTCCGGCCAGCATCGCGCGCAAGGCCCTGCGCGTGAATCTCTCTGATCTGGCCGCCAAGGGCGCCCGCCCGCTGGGGGTGTTGCTGGCGCTGGCGCTGCCGCGTGACGATGTTGGCCGCGAGGCGTGGATGACGGCCTTTGTCTCGGCCCTCGGCGCCGACGCCCGCGCCTTCGCATGCCCCTTGCTGGGCGGCGATACCGTCTCCACCACCGGTCCGCTGACGCTTTCCATCACCGCCATCGGCTGCGTGCCCAAGGGCAGCTTCGTGCCGCGCACCGGCGCAGCGCCCGGCCAGGCCATCGTGGTGTCGGGCACCATTGGCGATGCGGCGCTGGGCCTCGCCTTGCGGCAGAACCCGGAGCGGTCAGCCTTCGCTGCGCTCTCCAGCGACCTGCGCGCCCATCTGCTCGATCGGTATCTGCATCCCCAGCCGCGCCTGGGTCTGGCGCCGGCGCTGCGCGCCCATGCGGCGGCGGCCATGGATGTCTCTGACGGGCTGGTGGGGGATCTGGCTAAAATGTTGGCTGTGTCCGGGTGTGGCGGGCATATCGAGGCCCATCGGGTACCGCTGTCGGCTGCGGCTGCGGCCGCGGTGCGGGCGGAACCAGCGCTGGCGCGCGACGCGCTGACCGGCGGGGATGATTACGAGATTGTCGCCTGCGTGCCCCATGAGCGCCTGCACGCTTTTATCGCTGTGGCCGCGTCGGCCGGGGTGCCCCTTGCCGTCATCGGCGAGACCCGAGCCGAAGGCGGGCTCGATGTGCGCGACGCCGGCGGCCATCTGCTGGTGCTGGAGCGCACCAGCTACAGCCACTTCTGATCACCCGCCTGGCCACGCCGTGGGCCTCTAGCCGAGGGCCACCAGCACCGATCCGGTGCCGATGAGCAGCACGCCCAGGCTGGCAACGGCGGAAAGGCGTTCGCCGAGGAACAGCACGCCGAACAGGGCCACCAGCACCACGCTCAGCTTGTCGACCGGTGCCACCTGTGCAGCGGCGCCCATCTTCAGGGCACGGAAATAGCAGAGCCACGACGCGCCGGTGGCGAGACCCGACAGCAGCAGGAACAGCCAGGTGCGGCCGGTGATGGTGCCGGGCGCACGCCATTGGCCGCCGGCGAAGGCGATCGCCGCCACCAGCGCCAGGATGATCACCGTGCGGATGAGGGTGGCGAGGTCGGAGGGGATGTCGGCGACGCCAACCTTGGCGAAAATCGCAGTGAGCGCCGCGAACCCGGCCGAGAGCAGCGCCCAGAACAGCCAGGAGGTGGTGAGGGAGGACATCGCGGATCTCCGGGAGCGGTGGACGCGGACTCGGCCGATCATAGCCGATGCCGGGCGCTCCGGAGCGCCCGGCGGCGTGCCTCACGGGCGCGGGGCCGGCGACAACAGCTGCTCGGGCAGCGGATAGGCGGCGGCGATATGGTCGGCGAGCGCCAGCATGTCCGCCGAGGCGGTGCGCGCGTTGGTGTTCAGGCGGGCAGGCGGCTGCGGGCGGGCGCGATCGAGGCCCAGCCGTCCCAGCAGGTGCCGCCAGGGCTTTGCGCCAGGCGCGGCCGCGCGGGCGAGGGCCGGCGGGGCCCCCAGGATGTCCAGCAAGGTTTCGATGACCCCAATGCCCTGACAGGCGGCATCGTAGGACAGGATCGTCATCGGCCCCGTTGCTGCGGCCCGCCAGCGCGCGACGAAGGCGGGATAGTCGAAATAGAACACCCAGTCCCCATGCGAGCGGCGATAGCCGTGTTCCAGGATCTCGGTGGTGAAGGTGACGAAATCGTCCGTGTCGCCATGTTTCTGCAGCTCGTGATAGAGCGAGATCGCGTAATCGCGTGTGTTGCGCAGGAACAGAATGTAGTGCGGGCTCCAGCCGCTGGCACGAATCTGCGTCTCGAACCTGGATAGAAGCTCGGGTCGGTCCACCAGATACTCGAAATCTTCGGAGGACAGCACGGCGCAGCGGGCGCGGACCCCGGCCAGCTCGCGCGTCAGATCCGTGAGCGTGCCGTAGCGGTCCTCGGAACGCGGATCGGCCCGCAGCGACCAGGCGATATTATGCTGCCCCGCAGATCCGGGGGGACACGCGGCCGGCAACGGGGACATGAATGCTCCGCCGGGCCAGGCGATCTTCATATTGCTTCAGAAACACCTGGATCGACGTGGTGCCGGTCTTATGGGTTCCGATGTGAATATACAGCGGCGGCATGGGCCAATCTTATTCGTTGGATGCCGTCATATACACGTTCGCGGTGCCGGCGGTGAGGGCCGTCTAGAAGCTGTGGGCCGCCACGTTGAGGGCGGCGCTGATCTGGCGGCGATAGGCCTCGCCGAACTTGTCGTCGATCAGCCGGGCACCGGCGCGCATCTCGTCGGTCACCGCCGACTTGGCCACATTGATGCGCCGCTGCCGCAGCTCGGCGAGCCGGGCGGGCAGCCCCAGGCTGGAGATGAAGGTGGGGATCACGCCACGGCCCTTGGTCGCGGCGTCATAGGAATATATTCTTAAATCCCCCTGGCTTGCGGCTCGCCATTGGGTGACGAAGGCATTGAAATCCACGAACAGGGTGCAATTGCCCGGGGGTTCATAATAGCCGTCGGCGAGCACGCGGTTCAGGTATTCGTCGAACCCGACGTCGATGTTCTGATTGGCGAATTCCTGGTAGAGCGAAATCGCGTAGGGGCCCGGGGCGCGCAGGTACAAGAGGTAGACGGGTGCCCAGCCACCGGCGCGCAGTTCCGCTTCCAGCGCGGCGATCTCGTCGGGCCGGTCCACCAGGAATTCCAGATCCTCGGCGGAAATCACCCCCTGCACGGGATTGGCGCGGTTGAGCTCGTCGACCAGCTCCCTGACGCCACCCCAGCTTGGATTGGCGCGGCTGTTGCCGAGCAGCGTCCAGGCGATGTTGTGGTGTCCGGACGAGCGGGAGGAGGGGCACCCCGCCTGCGGCACATAGGTGCCGTAGGCGCGCAGCTTGCGCGCGTGGCGGTTCAGGTACCACTGGATCGAGGTGGTGCCGGTCTTGTGCGTGCCGATATGGATGAAGAGCTGTCGCATCCCGTGTCCGCTGCCACCTTCCCTTCGGCAGCATTCCCCTATGGGCATGCCTTAGCAGAGGTCGGGAGTCCTCGCCAAGCGCCGGTTGCGTGCATGTGTGCCGGCATTGGCGCAACGGCCGGCAGTGGCATTGACCAAGGCGGCATTGACCAAGGCGGCATTGACCAAGGCGGCATTGACCAAGAGGGGGCGGCAGGTGTCTTCTCCCGCTTTGCCCGCTGCGGGCGTCTTCATCCGACTTTGGGTCCGCCACGCCATGTCCGATCCCGGCTTCGTGCATCTGCATGTCCATTCCGCATATTCGCTGCTGGAAGGGGCGTTGACGGTGGGCAAGCTGGCCGACTTCCTCAAGGCGGACGGCCAGCCCGCCATCGCCTTGACCGATACCGGCAACCTGTTCGGTGCGCTGGAGTTTTCGGAGAAGATGTCCGGTGCCGGTATCCAGCCCATCCCCGGCGTCTCGCTGGCGCTCGACCTGCCGGAGCCGCCCGGCCAGCGGGGCGTCATCCGCCCCCGCAAGCCGCGAATCGTGCTGCTGGCCCAGCGGGAGGATGGCTGGCGCAATCTCATGGCGCTGGTCTCCCGCTCCTATCTGGAGACGCCGAGCGACGAGGAGCCGCGCATTCTGCTGGATTGGCTGGCGGACGCCTCCAGCGGCCTGATCGCGCTCACGGGCGGGCCGGCCGGCCCCCTCGATCTGGCGCTGGCCGGTGGCCATGAGGATTTCGCCGCCGACCGGTTGGACAAGCTCGCCGACATCTTCGGCGATCGGCTCTATCTGGAGCTTCAGCGCCACGGCACCGATGCCGAGCGGCTGGTGGAGCCGGGACTGATCGACCTTGCGTATGCCAAGGGCATTCCCCTGGTGGCCGCCAACGAGCCGTTCTTCGCCGCGCAATCGGACTACGAGGCCCACGACGCGCTGATCGCCCTCGCGGAAGGCAAGATCATCGCCGATGGCGAGCGCCGCCGGCTGACCCCCGAGCACCGCTTCAAGACCCGGGCGGAAATGCTGGAGCTGTTCGCCGATCTGCCGGAGGCCACCGCCCATTCGGTGGAGATCGCCAAGCGCTGCGGCTACCGGGTGCGCACCGTGAAGCCCATCCTGCCGCGGTTCACCACCGCTGCCGAAAGCGAGGCGGGGCAGGACGCGGAAGCGGCGGAGGCGGCCGAGCTGGAGCGCCAGGCGAAGGAGGGCCTCGCCCAGCGGCTCGCCAAGCACGGGCCGGCCGAGGGACTGGACGTGGCGGCCTATGAGGAGCGGCTCACCTATGAGCTCTCCATCATCAACCGCATGAAGTTCCCCGGCTACTTCCTGATCGTGTCGGACTTCATCAAATGGGCCAAGGCCCACGGCATTCCGGTGGGGCCGGGGCGTGGTTCGGGCGCCGGCTCGCTGGTGGCCTATTCGCTGCAGATCACCGACCTTGATCCGCTGCGCTTCCATCTGCTGTTCGAGCGCTTCCTGAATCCCGAGCGCGTCTCCATGCCCGACTTCGACGTGGACTTCTGCCAGGAGCGCCGCGACGAGGTGATCCATTATGTGCAGGAGCGCTACGGCCGGGCCCAGGTGGCGCAGATCATCACCTTCGGCACCCTGCAGGCGCGCGGCGTGCTGCGCGATGTGGGCCGGGTGCTGGAAATGCCCTATGGCCAGGTGGACAAGCTCTGCAAGCTGGTGCCGCAGAACCCCGCCCACCCGGTGACCCTGAAGCAGGCCATCGAGGACGAGCCGCGCCTGCAGGCGGCGCGCGACGACGAGGAGGTGGTGAAGCGCGCCTTCGACATCGCCGTGAAGCTGGAGGGGCTGAACCGCCACGCCTCCACCCACGCCGCCGGTATCGTGATCGGTGATCGCAAGCTGCACGAGCTGGTGCCGCTCTATCGAGACCCCAAGTCCGATATGCCGGTCACCCAGTACAATATGAAGTGGGTGGAGCAGGCGGGCCTGGTGAAGTTCGACTTCCTCGGCTTGAAGACGCTGACCACCATCGACAAGGCGGTGAAGCTGGTGCGCCAGCGGGGCATCGATCTCGACATCTCGAAGATCCCGCTGGACGACCCCAAGACCTACGCCATGCTGGCCAAGGGCGAGACGGTGGGCGTGTTCCAGGTGGAAAGCGCGGGCATGCGCCGCGCCCTGGTGGACATGAAGGCCGACCGCATTGAGGACATCGTCGCCCTGGTGGCGCTCTACCGGCCGGGCCCCATGGCCAACATCCCGGTCTATTGCGACTGCAAGCACGGCCGCGCCCAGCCGGACTATATTCACCCCAAGCTCGAGCCCTATCTGAAGGAGACCTTCGGCGTCATCATCTACCAGGAGCAGGTGATGCAGATCGCCCAGGCGCTCTCGGGCTATTCGCTCGGTGAAGCCGACCTGCTGCGCCGCGCCATGGGCAAGAAGATCCGCGCCGAAATGGACAAGCAGCGCGCCCGCTTCGTCGAGGGGGCTATGGCCGGTGGCGTGGAAAAGGAGATGGCGGACCAGATCTTCGACGTTCTGGCCAAGTTCGCCGACTACGGCTTCAACAAGTCCCACGCCGCGGCCTATGCGCTGGTGGCCTACCAGACCGCCTGGCTGAAGGCGAACTACGCGACGGAATTCCTCGCCGCATCCATGACCATGGATATGGGCAACACCGATAAGCTGGCGGAGTTCCGCCAGGAGGCGCAGCGGCTCGGCATCAAGGTGCTGCCACCCTCCATCAACCGCTCGTTCCGCGAGTTCGCGGTGGAGAATGGCGAGATCATTTATGCCATGGCCGCCATCAAGGGGGTCGGCGGCGCCGCGGTCGATGCGCTGGTCGAGGCGCGCAAGGGCAGGCCCTTCAAGAGCCTCGCCGATTTCGCCAGCCGTCTGCCGGTGAAAATGGTCAACAAGCGCACGCTGGAAAGCTTGATGGCGGCCGGCTGCTTCGATGAGCTGGAGAAGAACCGCGCCCGCGCCTTCGCGGCCATCGATCCCATCGTGGCCGAGGCCCAGCGGGTGGAGGCGAATGCCGCCTCCGGCCAGAACGACATGTTCGGCTCCGGCCCGGTGGCGGCCAAGCTGCCGATTCCCGATGCCGCCCCCTGGCTGCCGGCGGAGCGGCTCAAGCGGGAATATGATGCGGTGGGCTTCTTCCTCACCGGCCATCCGCTGGATGATTATGCCGCCGCGCTGAAGAAGATGCGGGTGCAGAGCTTCGCCGAATTCTCCCGCGCGGTGCGGGCCGGCGCCGCGGCCGGACGGCTCGCGGCCACCGTGGTTTCGCGGCAGGAGAAGCGCACCAAGTCCGGCACGCGCATGGGCATCATCGGCTTGTCGGATCCCTCGGGCACCTTCGAGGCGGTGATCTTCTCGGAGGCGCTGGCCCACTATCGCGACCTGCTGGAGCCCGGCACGCCGCTGCTGATGATGGTGGCGGCGGAGCTCAATGGCGAGGATGTGCGGGTGCGCATCAATTCCTGCGAACGGCTCGACGAGGTGACGTCCCGCACCCACCGGGCGCTGCGCATCTTCGTGCGCTCGCCCGAGCCGCTGGAGGGCATCGCCCGCCGCCTGGAAGCGGGAATCGGCCAGACCAAGCGCGACGGCGAGGTGAGTCTCGTCCTGCTCATGGACGACGGCAAGGCGGAGGTGGAAGTGCGCCTCGACGGCAAATTCCCCGTCTCTCCACAGATCGCCGGGGCCCTCAAGGCGATTCCCGGCGTGGTCGCGGTGGAGGCGGCTTAAGGCGCTGCGGCGCCTGCAGGTATGGGCGCCCGCTAGTGGCGGGTTTTGCGAGCCGGGTCCGTTCCGCGCTGCGGTGGTGCTGCCCCCTTGCCTCCGACGGCCCCTTCGCGTATATGCGCCGCCATCCCGCACGCGGACATTCGGCCCCATGGCCATCCGGTGCCCTTGGTTCCTGACGGATCGAGGGTACGTCCGCGGAGGTTCAACCGGAGATTAAGACAATGGCGCTCCCCGATTATTCGATGCGTCAGCTGCTGGAAGCTGGCGTGCACTTTGGGCATCAGTCCCACCGTTGGAACCCCAAGATGGCTCCGTACATCTTCGGCGTTCGCAACAACATCCACATTCTCGACCTGTCGCAGACCGTGCCGGCGCTGCATCGCGCGCTGCAGGCGGTGTCCGACACCGTGGCCCAGGGCGGCCGCGTGCTGCTGGTCGGCACCAAGCGCCAGGCGCAGGACGCGGTCGCCGATGCGGCCCACCGTTCCGCCCAGTATTTCGTGAACCACCGCTGGCTCGGCGGCATGCTCACCAACTGGAAGACCATCTCCAACTCCATCGCCCGGCTGAAGAAGCTGGAGGAGATGCTGGCGGGTCCCGAGCAGGGCTCCGGCTACACCAAGAAGGAGCGTCTCACGCTCTCCCGTGAAAAGGAGAAGCTGGAGAAGGCCCTCGGCGGTATCCGTGACATGGGCGGCCTGCCCGACCTCCTGTTCGTGATCGACACCAACAAGGAAGACATCGCCGTGAAGGAGGCTCAGCGCCTCGGCATTCCGGTGGCGGCCATCCTCGACACCAATTGCGATCCGGACGGCATCGCCTTCCCGGTGCCCGGCAACGACGACGCCGGCCGCGCCATCCAGCTCTATTGCGATCTGATCGCCCGTGCCGCCATCGACGGCATTGGCCGCAGCCAGAGCGATCTCGGCTTCGACGTGGGCGCCGAAGAGGCGCCGCTGGTGGAAGAGCTGCCGGCCGTGGGCGGCACCTGGATCGCTTTCGAGCCCCTGTCCGGCCCCCGTGGCGTGGCTGACGATCTCAAGAAGCTCACCGGCGTGAGCCCTGAGATCGAGCAGAAGCTGAACGACCTGGGCGTCTTCCACTTCTGGCAGGTCGCCGGCCTCGATTCGGTCGATGCCGCCCGCATCGGCGAAGAGGTGGGTCTGCCGGGCCGCGTGGACGGCTGGGTGGCCCAGGCCAAGGAGATGTCGGCCGAGGTCGAATGATCTCGTCGCAGGGCTGATAGGAAATGTAGGTAATGGGGGCGCGGAGCGTCCCCGACGGCCGGCTCGGGACAACCCTGGCCGGCCGTGGCGCGAGAAGAAGGGATTGAACATGGCTGCGATCACCGCCGGGCTGGTGAAGGAACTGCGCGACAAGACCGGCGCAGGCATGATGGACTGCAAGTCCGCGCTCACCGAGACGAGCGGCGACGTCGAGGCCGCCATCGACTGGCTGCGCAAGAAGGGTCTCGCCAAGGCCGCCAAGAAGGCCGGCCGCGTGGCCGCCGAGGGCTTGGTGTCCGTCGAGTCCGCCGGTCACCATGCCGCCGCCGTGGAAGTGAATGCGGAAACCGACTTCGTCGCCCGCAACACCGATTTCCAGGCGTTCGTGCGCGAGGTGGCGAAGGTCGCCCTCAACACCGAGGGTACCCTGGAGGCGGTGGCTTCCGCCAAGTTCCCCGGTGAGGACGTCACCGTCGCCGACAAGCTGACGGCGCTCATCGCCACCATCGGCGAGAACATGACCCTGCGCCGGGCCGCCAAGCTGACCGTGTCGGCGGGCGTGGTGGCCACCTATGTGCACGGCCAGGTGGTCGAGGGCCAGGGCCGCATCGGCGTGCTGGTGGCGCTCGAGTCCACCGGCGACGTGGAGAAGCTGTCGGCGCTCGGCCGTCAGATCGCCATGCACGTGGCGGCGCTCAACCCGCTGGCGCTCGACGCCTCCGGCATTCCCGAGGAGACCATCGCCCGTGAGAAGGCGATCCTGCTCGAGAAGCACCAGGGCAAGCCCGCCAACGTGCAGGACAAGATCGCCGAGAGCGGCATGAAGAGCTTCTTCAAGGAGAACACCCTGCTCGATCAGGCGTTCGTCCACGACGGCTCCAAGTCCGTGGCCCAGGTGCTGAAGGAGGCCGAAGGCCAGGTCGGCGCTCCGGTCAAGCTCACCGGCTTCGTGCGCTATGCCCTCGGCGAGGGCATCGAGAAGGAAGAGAGCGACTTCGCGGCCGAGGTGGCTGCGGCCGCCGGTCAGTCCTGACCGGTGGGAGGTTGCGCCAATGCCGGTCTCCATCTCCGACGATTCGGATGTTCCCGATCCGGTGGTGCCCTATGGGGCGCCGGGTCTGCCGTATCCACGGATCCTGGTGAAGGTTTCCGGTGAGGCGCTGATGGGGCCGGAGCCCTTCGGCCTCCATCCTCCAACGGTCGCGGGCATCGCCCGCGACCTGGTCGCGGCCCGGGCGTTGGGCTGCGAAGTGGCGGTCGTGGTCGGCGGCGGCAACATCCTGCGCGGGGCGCGGGTGGCCGGCGAGGATCTCGACCGCGCGACGGCCGACCACATGGGCATGCTCGCCACCGTGATGAACGGGCTGGCGCTGGAGCAGGCCATCGAGAAGGCCGGCGCCCCCGCGCGCACCCTGTCGGCCATTCCCATGCCGACGGTGTGCGAGCCCTATGCGCGCCAGCCCGCCATGCGGCACCTGCGGCGCGGCCGCATCGTCCTGCTGGCCGGCGGCACCGGCAATCCGTATTTCACCACCGATACCGGCGCCGTGCTGCGCGCGGCAGAGCTCGATTGCGACGCGGTGTTGAAGGCCACCAACGTGGATGGCGTCTATACCGCCGACCCGAAGGTGGATCCCACCGCCACCCGCTATGAGCGCCTCACCCACGACGAGGCCCTGGCCCATGACCTGAAGGTGATGGACGCCGCGGCTTTCGCGCTGGCGCGGGAAGCGGCGTTGCCCATCATCGTGTTCTCGATCCGTGAGCCCGGCGCCATCGCCGCCGCGGCGACCGGCACGGGGCGGGTGACGGTGGTGGCGCCGTGAGCTGCTGAACGGCGGCCGGTGGCGCCTGGATCCGGCGCCGATTTATGAACTTCGCCGTCGCCCTCGGGGCGACGAAAGGATAAAAGGTTCGGCCGTCCGCGCCGAGACGTGACTGCACAGGGGAATGCCATGAGCACCGGTTCCTTCGATATCGCCGACATCAAGCGCCGCATGCAGGGCGCCATCGGCGTGCTCAAGGATGAGCTCGGCGGGCTGCGCACGGGGCGGGCCTCCGCCAGCCTGGTGGAGCCCATCACCGTGGAGGCTTACGGCTCCAAGATGCCGCTCAACCAGGTGGCCACGGTGTCGGTGCCGGAATCGCGCATGCTGCAGGTGCAGGTGTGGGATCGCGGCATGGTTGGCGCGGTGGAAAAGGCGATCCTGAACAGCAACCTCGGCCTGAACCCGGCCACCGAGGGCCAGGTGCTGCGGCTGCGCATTCCCGAGCTGAACCAGGAGCGCCGTCAGGAGCTGGTGAAGGTGGCGCACAAATATGCCGAGGCCGCGCGGGTTTCGGTGCGTCACGTGCGCCGGGACGGCATGGACCAGCTCAAGAAGCTGGAAAAGGACGCCGAGATGAGCTCCGATGACCTGGAGCGGCTCTCCAAGGATGTGCAGAAGGCCACCGATGAGGCCATCGCCGAGGTGGATCAGGTGGTGGCCGTCAAGGAGAAGGAAATTCTCTCGGTCTGAGCTGCGGGTGAAAGGAGCGCCACGCGTTGAGCCCCGAGCATGCCATGACCTTGCCCGCCGCCGGCGACGAGGGCGCCCCCAGCGGGACGCCGGCGATGGTGCCCACCCATGTGGGTATCATCATGGACGGCAATGGGCGCTGGGCCACCGCGCGCAAGCTGCCGCGGGTGGAGGGCCATCGGCGTGGGGTGGAGGCCCTGCGGCGGTGCGTGCATGCGGCGCGCGAGCTCGGCATCCGCTACCTGACCATCTACAGCTTCTCGCACGAGAACTGGTCACGGCCGCTCACTGAGGTGAGCGAGCTGATGGGGTTGCTGAAGTTCTTTATCCGTAACGATCTGGCTGATCTGCACGCCTCTAATGTGCGGGTGCGCGTCATCGGCCAGCGGGCGGGGCTTGCCAAGGAGATCTGCGCGCTGCTGAGCGAGGCGGAGGCCCTCACCCGCAACAATACGGGCCTCACCCTCATCGTCGCCTTCAACTATGGCGGACGCCAGGAGATTGCCGCCGCCGCCGCCGCCATCGCCGCCGACGCGGTGGCCGGGCGGATCCGGCCCGAGGATGTGACGCCGGAGATGATCGCCGCGCGGCTGGAGACGGCGGGCATTCCCGACCCCGACCTCATCGTGCGCACGTCGGGCGAGCAGCGCCTGTCCAATTTCCTGTTGTGGCAGGCGGCGTATGCGGAATTCGTCTTCCTGCCCATCTACTGGCCGGATTTCGACAAGGCGGCGCTGATTGCTGCGGTGACGGAATTTGCCCGCCGCGAGCGCCGGTTCGGTGGCGTGACCCCATCGGCGGCGCGCTGATGCGGGCCATTGGCGGCGATCTGAAGAATCGCACGGTTTCGGCTTTGGTTCTGGTGCCTCTGGTGCTGGGCATCACCGTGCTCGGCGGCTGGGCGTTTGCCGCTTTGTGGCTGCTGGCGGGGCTCGCCATACTGCACGAGTGGGGGGAGATCTCGCGGCTGGGCCAGCGGGCCGCTTGGTTCACCCTGTGCGCGGTGACCCTGTGCGGGGCCGGCGCGCTGCTGATGCTGTCCGATCGCCATTATGCGCTGAGCCTGCTGCTGATCGGCGCGGCCGGGGCCGCCCTGGTGGTGCCGCGTCAGAGCGTGTGGAGCCTGTCCGGACTGCTGGTGGCGGGAGCGGCGGCGCTGCCGGTGATCGCGCTGCGGGGGCAGGGGCCCCTGGGCCTGCTGGCGGTGCTGTTTCTCTACGCAGTGGTATGGGCCACCGACATCTTTGCCTATTTCTCCGGCCGCCTTCTGGGAGGCCCCAAGCTGTGGCCGCAGGTCTCACCCAACAAGACCTGGTCTGGCGCCATCGGTGGCGTGCTGGCGGCGGTGGCGGCCGGGCTGGCGGTGGCGGCCATCGGCGGCGTCGGAAATCTGCTGCCGCTGGTGCTGGTGGCGGCGGGCCTCAGCATGGTGAGCCAGGCCGGCGACCTCGCCGAATCGGCGGTAAAGCGGCGCTGTGGCGTGAAGGACGCGAGCCGTCTCATTCCCGGTCATGGCGGCCTTCTGGATCGGCTGGATGGATTCGCAGCCGCTGCGCTGGTGGCGCTTGTGCTGGCCGAATTGCGGATGGCCATCGATCCTGCCGCCGGCCTGCTGATGTGGTAGGACCTGCGTCATGAAGACACCGGCCATAAGAACGTCGGCCATGAAGACGTCGGCGATGACGACACCGCTCCGGTCGGCGCCGGGGCCACGACCCGACGGCGCGCCGCAGCGGCTGTCGATTCTCGGGGCAACCGGCTCCATCGGGCACAGCGTCGCGAAGGTGCTGGCGGATGCGCCCGGGCGGTTCACCGTGGAAGCGGTGGCCGGTGGGCGCCAGGCGCGGGCGTTGGCCGAAATGGCGGTGCGGCTGAACGCGCGGTTCGCAGCGGTGGCGGATCCCGCCGCCGGCGCGGAATTGGCGGAAGCGTTGGCGGGCACCGGCATCGCCTGCGGGGCGGGACCTTCGGCGGTGTGCGAGGCGGCCGCCCGCGAGACCGATCTGGTGGTGAGCGCCATCGTCGGCGTCGCCGGGCTCGCTCCCTCGGTGGCGGCACTGGGGGCGGGGCGGCGCATGGCCCTTGCCAATAAGGAATGCCTGGTGGCGGCGGGCGACTTCTTCATGGCGGAAGCGGCGCGGCGCGGCACCGAGCTGCTGCCCATGGACAGCGAGCACAATGCCATTTTCCAGGCCCTGTCGGCGGCGCCGGACGTGGCGGTGGAGCGGGTGACCCTTACGGCATCGGGCGGGCCGTTCCGCCTGAAGAACCGGGACGAGATTGCCCGGGCGACCCGTGCCGATGCGCTCAAGCATCCCAACTGGTCCATGGGCGCGAAGATCACCATCGATTCGGCGACCTTGATGAACAAGGGGCTGGAACTGATCGAGGCCCGCCATCTGTTCGCCCTGGCGCCGGAGCAGCTCGATGCGGTGGTGCATCCCGAATCCGTGGTGCACGGCCTGGTGTCGTTCGTGGATGGGATGGTGGTGGCAGGGCTTGCGGTGCCCGATATGTGCGTGCCCATCGCCCACTGCCTGGCCTATCCGCAGCGCCTGTCCATCTCCAGCCGGCGGCTCGATCTGGTGCGCTGCGGCCAGTTGACGTTCGAGGCGCCGGACGAGGTGCGTTTTCCCGCTTTGCGGCTCGCCCGGGCCGCCATGGCGGCGGGCGGGGCGGCGCCGACCCTGCTCAACGGTGCCAATGAGGTGGCGGTGGCCGCCTTCCTCGAAGGGCGCATCAGCTTCTACGGAATCACCGATCTGGTGGAGGAGACCCTGGCGCGGGTCAGCGCCGGCGCGGCACCCGCCAGCGTCGAGGAGGCCCTGGCTGTGGATCAGGAGGCGCGACGGCTGAGCGCGGCGCTCTTGCCTAAGTTTGCCGCAAAGGCATCCTAAGAGGCAAAGTACGGGCGGCGCGACGCCGGTTCCGGCGCAAGGACGAGGGACGATGGACGCAGTTTCGGCTTTGGGAGCCAGTCTCACCGGTTTTGGCACGTCGCTGCTGGGCTACATCATTCCCTTTCTCTTCGTGCTCACCCTTGTGGTGTTCTTTCACGAGCTTGGGCATTTCTGGGTGGCGCGGCGGGCCGGCGTGCGGGTGGTCACCTTCTCGCTGGGCTTCGGCCCGGAGATCGCCGGGTTCTATGACCGGCACGGCACCCGCTGGCGGCTCTCGGCCATTCCGCTCGGCGGCTATGTGAAATTTTTCGGCGATGAGGATGCCGCCTCGGTGCCCGATCAGGCCCAGCTCAACCACATGAGCGCGGCGGAGCGGCGGGAGAGCTTCTTCTTCCAGCCCCTGAAGTGGCGGGCAGCGATCGTCGCCGCGGGGCCCATCGCCAATTTCATTCTCGCTATCGTCATCTTCTCCCTGGTCTTCATGGTGTTCGGGCGCCAGGAGACGGCGCCGCGGGTGGACCAGGTGAGTGTCGGCAGTGCCGCCGAGCGGGCCGGCTTCAAGCCGGGGGACCTGGTGCTGTCCATCGACGGCTCGCCGGTGGAGAGCTTCGCGGACATGCAGCGCATCGTCGGCATCAATGCCGGGCAGCCTCTGGCCTTCCGGGTGGAGCGCGGCGGCGCCGAGGTGGGGCTGACGGCGACCCCCGAGCTGAAGGAAGTGAAGGACGGCTTCGGCAACGTGCATCGCACGGGGCTGTTGGGAATCTCGCGATCGCTGGCCCAGGGCGACATCACCACCCGCCGCTATGGGCCGGTGGAGGCGGTGGGCATGGGGGTGCAGGAGACCTGGTTCGTGGTCACCCGCACCTTCGACTATCTGGGCGGGCTCATCGTCGGCCGGGAATCAGCGGACCAGCTCGGCGGGCCGATCCGCATCGCCCAGGTTTCCGGGCAGGTGGCCACGTATGGAATCGGCGCGCTGCTGTCGCTGGCGGCGGTGCTGTCCGTTTCTATTGGTCTTCTTAACCTCTTTCCCATCCCGATGTTGGATGGGGGGCATCTTCTGTTCTACGCTTTCGAGGCGGTGAGGGGGCGCCCGCTGAGCGCGCGCACCCAGGACATCGGGTTCCGGATCGGGCTGGCACTGGTGCTGATGCTGATGATCTTCGCGACCTGGAACGATGTCCTGCATATTGCTGCAATGTAAGGGCTTTGTGGGGGTGCTAGGGGTCGTGGCGGCAGCGCAACGGTCTCGGCAAAAAGGCGGGCAGGATGGTGCGCTCGGTTTGCAGCGCGATCAAAAGCCTGTAAAAGCGGCTCCACAGGGTGAGAATCCGTTGCGGGTCCCCGCACGGGTTCGTGATCGTCGACATTTCTTAAGGTTGCGTGCCACATGACTGCTCCGCTCCGGGTGTTGAGAAAGCTGGCCGCCGCAGTAGGCATTGCCGCATGTGTGGCGGTGTCGGCGGGGGCTGGTTCCCTTGTCGTGGCAAGCCCGGCCGCAGCTCAATCGAGCTCCATCGTGGTCGAAGGAAACCGCCGTGTGGACGCGGAGACGATCCGCTCCTACTTCGGCAAGGGGCCTTACACGGCCGCCAAGGTCGACGAGGCCTGGAAGGCGCTCTATGCGACCGGCCTGTTCTCCGATGTGCAGGTCAGCCAGTCGGGTGGCCGCATCATCGTGCGGGTGTCCGAGAATGAGGTGATCAACAAGGTCGCCTTCGAGGGCAACAAGAAGATCAAGGATGAGGTGCTGGCGGGCGAGGTTCAGTCCAAGCCGCGGGGCACCCTGTCCAAGGCCACCGTGCAGGCCGACACGCAGCGCATCATCGATGTGTACCAGCGCTCGGGCCGCATGAACGTCCGGGTGAACCCGGTCACCATTGATCGCGGTAACGGCCGTGTGGATCTGGTGTTCGAGGTCACTGAGGGTGAGAAGGTCGGCGTCAAGGACATCAAGTTCGTCGGCAATAAGGCGTTTTCCGACTGGAAGCTGAAGGACGTCATCTCGACCACCACCACCAACTGGCTGTCGTTCCTGAAGTCCACGGACGTGTACGATCCGGATCGGGTGAATTCCGATCAGGAGCTGCTGCGCCGCTTCTATCTGAAGAATGGCTACGCCGATTTCCGCATCCTGTCGGCGACGGCGGAGCTGGATCCGGCCGGCAATGGCTACATCATCACCTTCACGCTGGATGAGGGCGAGCCCTACAAGTTCGGCAAGGTGGATGTGGTCTCCAATATCCGCGACGTGACCCCGGAATCCCTCAAGGGGGTGGTGCGGGCCGTCGAGGGGCAGACCTACAACGCCGACATGGTGGAGAAGTCTGTCGAGAACATCACCATCGAGGTGTCGAAGAACGGCTATGCCTTCGCCCAGGTGCGTCCGCGTGGCGATCGCGACTTCGAGGCCAAGCGGATCAACGTGCTCTTCGTGGTCGAAGAGGGGCCGCGGGTGTATGTGGAGCGGATCGAGATCCGCGGGAACACCCGTACCCGCGATTGGGTGATCCGGCGTGAGTTCGATCTGGGCGAAGGCGATGCCTACAACCGCGTCCTGGTGGATCGGGCGGAGCGGCGTCTGCGCAACCTCGGCTACTTCAAGACCGTGAAGATCTCCACCGAGCCCGGCTCGGCCCCCGATCGCGTCATTCTGGTGGTGACGGTCGAGGATCAGCCCACGGGTGAGTTCGCCATCTCCGGCGGCTACTCCACCTCGGACGGCATCATTGGTGAGATCTCCCTGGGCGAGAAGAACTTCCTGGGTCGGGGGCAGTATGTGAAGGTGTCGGGCTCCTGGGGTCAGAATGCCCAGGGTGCCGAGTTCTCCTTCACCGAGCCTTACTTCCTGGGCTACCGTCTGGCCGCCGGCTTCGATCTCTACTGGAAGGAGACGCAGGCGACCAGCTACACCAGCTATGCCACCAACACGGTGGGTGGCGGTCTGCGGTTCGGTCTGCCGATCACCGACGAGGTGACGCTGGCCCTGCGCTACAACCTCTACCAGCGTGATCTGTCCACCTGCGATATCGACACCTACAACACCTACGAGCTGCAGCAGTATTGCCAGAGCACCACCTCGTGGGCGGTGCGCGAGGCGGTGGCGCAGGGGTCGACCATCACGTCGGCGCTCGGCTACACCCTGTCGTTCAACGGTCTCGATAACAGCCAGAACGCCACCCAGGGCCTGTATGCAGAGCTCAAGCAGGATCTGGCGGGTCTCGGCGGCGATGTGAACTTCATCCGCACCACCACCGACATCCGTCACTACACCCCCCTGATGTACGGCGACGCGGTGCTGTTGCTGCATGGTCAGGCGGGCTATGTGAGCTCCTGGGGTGATGACGACCTGAACATCACCGACAACTTCTTCATGGGTCCCAACCTGGTGCGTGGCTTCGCCCCGTCCGGTATCGGTCCCCGTGACGTGGCGCCCTGCGCGACCCGTGCCGCCAATGGCACGGCGAACGTTGCGACCGCCGCTTACTACAACTGCCTTCAGAACAATTCGACGGCCCTGGGCGGCACGCTCTACTGGGGTCTGTCGGCGGAAGTGCAGTTTCCGCTGGCCTTCCTGCCGAAGGACATCGGTCTGAAGATGGCGGTGTTTGCCGATGCCGGCTCGGTCTATGACTACAATGGCCCGACCACCTTTTCGGGTGTGCCCGGCTGGAACACCAACAACTTCTACGGCAACTCGAACCTCGTGAACTGCGCCAGCACCGGCTACAACACGAAGAACCCTGTCGGTAACGTCTGCGTCGCCGATGAGAATGTGGTGCGGTCGTCCATCGGCGCCAGCCTCATCTGGCAGTCGCCCTTCGGTCCGCTGCGGTTCGACTATGCCTGGGCCATGTCGAAGGCCAGCTACGACGACATCCAGGAATTCCGCTTCTCGGGCGGCACCCGGTTCTGACATCTCTCTCCTAAAGGCAGGCGCCGGAGGGCCGAGGCGAAAGCCGACGCTGTCCGGCGCCTGATCATGTCTAGCTATGAGCGAGCCTGTATTCTTCCCGCTGCCGGAGCCCCTCACCCTGGCGGCCATTGCAACCCTGTGCGGGGCGCAGCTGCGTCCAAAGGACGGGGAAGACGTGGAGGGGGCCGGCACGCGGCTGCTGCGCGGCGTCGCCACGCTGGAGACCGCGGGTCCCGACGAACTCGCCTTCTGCGACACGCCGCAGTTCGCGGACAAGATGGCCAGCAGCCGGGCAGGGGCCTGCATCACCTCCGAGCGCTTCGCCGCCAAGGCTGAAGGGGCTTTGCCGCTGCTGATCGCCCCCCGTCCGGCTGCCGCATTCCTGACGGTGATCCGCACGCTCTTTCCCGCAGCGCTGCGGCCCCTATCCATCTTCGGGCAGGAAGGCGTCGCGCCCGGTGCGCAGGTGCATCCTTCGGCGCGGCTCGAGCACGGGGTCACGGTGGATCCGGGCGCGGTGGTCGGTCCCGGTGCAGAGATCGGTGGGGGAACGGTGATCTGTGCCGGCGCCATCATCGGCCCCAACGTGCGCATCGGCCGCAACTGCTCCATTGGTCCTGGCGTCAGTGTCATCCATGCGCTGGTCGGCAATAACGTGATCCTGCACGGCGGCGTGCGGATCGGCTCCGATGGCTTTGGCTACCAGCCGAGCCCGCGCGGCCATCTCAAGGTGCCCCAGCTCGGCCGTGTGGTGCTGCAGGATGACGTGGAGATCGGTGCCAACACCACGGTGGATCGCGGCGCACTCTCCGATACCGTCATCGGCGAAGGCACGAAGATCGACAACCTGGTGCAGATCGCCCACAACGTGGTGATCGGTCGCCACTGCATCGTGGTGTCGCAGACCGGCATTTCCGGCTCCACCCGCCTCGGCGATTTCGTGATGCTCGGGGGCCAGGTGGGCGTGGTGGGGCACGTCACCATCGGTGATGGCGCGCAGATCGCGGCCTCAAGCAATGTGAACAGCGATGTTCCGCCCGGCGTGCGCTGGGGCGGTTCGCCGGCAAAGCCCGTGCGCGAGTGGTTCCGCGAGGTCACCACGCTGAAGCGGCTGGCGGCCCGTGGCGCGCACGGCGAAGGAAAGGAAGAGGACAAGGCATGAGCGAGACGGTTCCCTCGCAGGTGGCCACCGGCGACGAGAAGGTGCTGGAGAGCGCGGACATCCAGAAGGTGCTGTCGTGCCTGCCCCATCGCTATCCGTTCCTGATGGTGGACCGGGTGGAGCGCATCGACGGTGATGCCTCCTGCGTCGGCATCAAGAACGTGACGGCGAACGAGCCCCATTTTCAGGGCCACTTTCCCGGCAATCCGGTCATGCCCGGCGTGCTCATCATCGAGGGCATGGCCCAGACGGCGGGCGTGGTCTGCGTGCTCGGCAAGGACAAGCAGCAGCCCTCGCTCGTGTATTTCATGACCATCGACGAAGCCAAGTTCCGTCGTCCGGTGGTGCCAGGCGACGTGCTGGAATACCACATGACGCGCATCTCCCGGCGGCGGAATATGTGGTGGTATCGGGGCGAGGCTCGGGTGCGGGGCGAACTGGTGGCCGAAGCCAAGGTCGGCGCCATGATCGTGGAGAATTGAGCGTGCCGAAAATCGACCCCACCGCCCGTGTTGAAAACGTGGCGGGGCTTGCTGATGACGTGGTCATCGGCCCTTACTGCATTGTCGGTCCGCATGTGGTGCTGCACGAGGGGGTCAAGCTGCACGCCCACGTGAATATCCAGGGCGACACCACGGTGGGTGCCGGTACCGAGATCTATCCCTTCGCCTCCGTGGGCACGCCGCCACAGTCGGTGCACTACAAGGGCGAGCGCACCAAACTCTTCATCGGCGAGAAGTGCCAGCTGCGCGAGCACACCACCGCCAATATCGGTACCGCCAATGGCCGCGGCGAAACCCGCATCGGCAATGGCGTGATGATGATGGTGGGCGCCCACGTGGGGCACGACTGCATCGTCGGTGATCAGGTCATCTTCGCCAATAACGCGACGCTCGCGGGCCACGTCTCGGTGGGCGAGTTCACCTTTCTCGGCGGCTTGTGCGCGGTGCACCAGTTCACCCGCATCGGCGCGCAATGCATGATCTCCGGTCTGACCGGGGTGCGCGAGGACGTGATCCCCTACGGCAACGTGCTGGGCCAGGCCGGCAAGCTGGTGGGGCTCAACGTCATCGGCATGCGGCGGCGCGGCTTCACCAAGACCCAGCTGCACGAGGCGCGGGCGATCTACCGCGATCTATTCTTCGGCGAAGGCACCTTCGACCAGCGCCTGGCGCAGGTGCGCGAGAAGGTGGAAACCTCGCCCTTCGCGGCGCAGGTGATGGCCTTTATCGACGCGGATCGCAATCGCGCGCTGTGCCATCCCTCGCGAGGCGTGAGCAGCGAGGCGTGAGCCGCGAGCCGGATCCAATGGGGCGCGCATCCGCGTCTGCCGGGATGGAGACCATGGACGAGCGACCCTTGGGTATCGTCGCGGGAAGCGGCGCCTTCCCGGCGGCGGTGGCCGAATCGGTGCGGGCGCAGGGCCGCGAGGTGGTGCTCTTCCTCATCCAGGGCTTTGCCGATCCCGCATTGGAACGCTACGAGCACCATTGGTTCCGCCTCGGCTCTTTGGGTTCGGTCGCGTCGAAAGCGAAGGCGCGGGGCATCCAGCAGGTGGTCATGGTGGGCGGGCTCACGCGGCCGCGGCTGCGCGATCTCGGCCTCGATTGGACGATGCTGCGATTGCTGCCGCGCATTGCCGGCCTGTTCCGTGGTGGCGACAATCATCTGCTTTCCGGCGTGCTGCAATTGGTGGCGGAACAGGGCTTCACTTTGTCCGGTGCCCATGAGGTGGCGCCCGGCCTCCTGCTGCCGGAAGGGGTGCTGGGCGGCGTGACGCCGAGCCCCCAGGACCGCGCAGATGTGGCGCGCGGCCTCGACGTCATCCGCGCCCTCGGACCCTACGATGTGGGGCAGGGGGTGATCGTGGTGGATGGCTGGGTGGCCGCCGTGGAGGCGGCCGAAGGCACCGATCAGATGCTGGCGCGCTATGGCGAGCTGCGGCGCAGCGGGCGGCTGCGGGTGAGTGCCGGCCATGGCGTGCTGGTGAAGGCGCCCAAGCCCGAGCAGGATCGTCGGATCGATCTGCCCTCCCTGGGGCCGGCCACGGTGGCGCGCGCCCACGAGGTGGGGCTGCGCGGCATCGCCTTCGAGGCGGGCGGGGCCATCGTGCCCGAGACCCAGGCGCTGGTGGCCGCTGCCGATGCGGCCGGCCTGTTTGTCGTCGGTGTGGGCCACGGTGCCCCTGGAGCGCTCGCGTGACGACCGGCGAGGGGGCGGCCCCGCAGGCGCCGCGCGCGGCGCCGCTGCGCATCTTCGTGGTGGCGGGGGAAGAATCCGGCGACCAATTGGGCGGCGCGCTGATGGAGGCGCTGGCCCAGGCGGCTGGCTCCCCGCTCCATTTTCGTGGGGTTGGCGGCGCCCGGATGGCCGCCGCAGGGCTGGAAAGCCTCTATCCCATGGAGGACCTCACCGCCATCGGCGTGACGGCGGTGATTGGCAAGCTGCCCATCATCCTGCGCCGGCTGCGGCAGACCGTGGCGGCGATCCTCAAGGATCCGCCGGATGTGCTGGTGCTGGTGGATGCACCGGATTTCACCCACCGCGTGGCGGCCCGGGTGCGGGCGGCCAATCCGCGCATTCCCATCGTGAAATATGTCTCGCCCACCGTGTGGATCTGGCGGGAGGGACGCGCAGCGGCCATGCGGCCCTATGTGGACGCGCTGCTGGCGCTGCTGCCGTTCGAGCCGGAGGTGCATCGGCGCCTGGGCGGGCCACCCACCTTCTACGTGGGTCATCCATTGCTGGAACACCTGGATGAGCTGCGCCCCTCAGCAGCCGAGGCCGAGCGCCGCCGGGCGGAGCCTGCCCGCGTGCTGGTGCTGCCGGGCAGCCGGCGGCGCGAGATCTCCCGCCTTGGGGCGGACTTTGGGGCGGCGCTGGCGATGGTGGCGGCGCAGCGCCCGCTGGATCTCGTTCTACCCACCCTGCCGCGGCTGAAGGGGCTGGTGGAAGAGACGGTCGCATCGTGGCCGGTCAAGCCGCGCATCGTCACCACGCCCGAGGAGAAATATGCGGCCTTCCGCACGGCGCGGGCGGCGCTCGCCGCCTCGGGGACGGTCACCCTGGAACTCGCCCTGGCCGGCGTGCCCCATGTGGCCGCCTATCGTGTGGGCTGGCTGGAGGCGCAGATCGGCCGGCGCGTGCTGAAGGGCACGACGGTGATCCTCGCCAATCTGGTGGTGGGCGCAGACGTGGTGCCGGAATTCCTGCAGGAGTTCTGTAACCCGCAGGTGCTCGCTACGGCCCTGGGCGAGATGCTGGAGGACAGCCCGCGTCGCCAGCTGCAGGAGGATGGCTTCGGCCGGCTCGACGACATCTTCGCCATCCGTGGCCCCAGCCCCAGCGCCCGGGCTGCCGAGGTCGTGCTGCGTTTGGCCCGGAGCGGCCGACCGGCGGCGCTGCCCGGAGCGTGATCCGTGCGCCGCTGCGGCGCGCACCGCTCTCCCTCACATCTGCATTCTGCTGGTCTGCGGGCCGCGAGGCCGCGGGGACCGCGCCATGTGTCGCGCGCCCACTGGCAACGGCGTGCGCCGCCAGTGGGCGCGGCAGGGGCCTATGAAAACAGGGCGAATGAAAACAGGGCGAAACCTTGCGGTTTCGCCCTGTTGGTCTCAGGCGCCGCGGCGGGGAAGCCGCCATGCGGGCCGATATCGTGTCGTCTGTCCGCGGCTCACTTGCGCTGCGACATGGGGATGTAGTCGCGACGATCGGCGCCGGTGTAGAGCTGACGGGGACGGCCAATGCGCTGGCTCGGATCCTCGATCATCTCCTTCCACTGGCCGATCCAGCCCACGGTGCGGGCGAGAGCGAACAGCACGGTGAACATGGTGGTGGGGAAGCCCATCGCCTTCAGGGTGATGCCCGAATAGAAGTCGATGTTCGGATAGAGCTTCTTCTCGATGAAGTATTCATCGTGAAGGGCAATGCGCTCCAGCTCCACGGCCACGTCGAGCAGCGGGTCATCCTTGATGCCCAGCTCGGTCAGCACTTCGTGGCAGGTCTTCTGCATGATCTTGGCGCGCGGGTCGTAGTTCTTATAGACCCGGTGACCGAAGCCCATGAGACGGAACGGATCGTTCTTGTCCTTGGCGCGGGCGATATACTCGGGGATGCGGTCCACGGAACCGATTTCCGCGAGCATCTTCAGGGCCGCCTCGTTGGCGCCGCCATGGGCGGGACCCCAGAGGCAGGCGACGCCGGCCGCGATGCAGGCGAACGGGTTGGCGCCCGAGGAGCCGGCGAGGCGCACCGTGGAGGTGGATGCATTCTGCTCGTGATCGGCATGCAGAATGAAAATCTTATCCAGGGCGCGGGAGAGCGTGGGGCTCACCTTGTATTCTTCGCAGGGAACCGCGAAGCACATGTTCAGGAAGTTGGACGTATAATCCAAGCTATTCTTTGGATAAACGAAGGGCTGGCCAACGGAATATTTGTAGGCCATGGCCGCCAGCGTCGGCATCTTCGCGATCATGCGGATGGATGCGATGAGGCGCTGGGTCGGGTCAGAAATGTCGGTCGAGTCGTGATAGAAGGCCGACAGAGCGCCGACCGAAGCCACCATGATGGCCATCGGGTGGGCGTCGCGGCGGAAACCGTTGAAGAAACGGGTCATCTGATCGTGAATCATCGTGTGATGAGTCACGGAATGGTCGAATTCCGCCTTCTGGGCGGCGGTGGGAAGCTCCCCGTAGAGCAGGAGATAGCAGGTCTCCAGGAAGTCGCCGTCCTCGGCGAGCTGCTCGATGGGATAGCCGCGATAGAGCAGAACGCCCTCGTCGCCGTCGATATAGGTAATCTTACTTTCGCAAGAGGCCGTCGAAGTGAAGCCGGGGTCGTAGGTGAACATCCCGGTCTGGCCATAGAGCTTCGAGATGTCGACCACGTCAGGCCCGATGGTTCCCCCGCGGATCGGCAGGTCCCAGCTCTGCTCGCCCAAGCTCAGCTTGGCGGATTTGGCCCCGGTGTTGTTGGTGGCGTCCATGGATCCCTCATCCTTTGGGCGGACTGGGCGCCTTCGCTGGCGCGAAGCCGCCGCAGCGCAGTCCTAAACCCTCCCCAATCCTGCCGCAAGCATGACCATGCTTCATTGCAGGGCAGAGAGGCGAAATTCAGCAACGGTAAGGTCTTCCGGCGTGTTCACGTTGAAGAACGGATCACCGTCTGCCGTCTCCCAGTTTTCTGTTACGGCGCCAAGGGTCTCGAGGAGAAGCCCGACTTTCCGCTGCCCTGCAGCAAGAGCCTCGGCCAGCGGTTCGCGGGCCCCTGGCGGCCATAGCGCGATGACGTGATGGCGCTGTCCGGCCGAAGCCGCGCAGACCACCCCTGCGCTGCCGGTATACCGATGTATGAGTCGGGAGACCAGATCGCCGGGCAGAAATGGTGTGTCTGCGGGAACCGTCAGCAGCGGGGTCTCGGGCGATTGCCGGGCCAGCCACTCCAACCCCGCCAGAACTCCAGCCAGGGGGCCGGGCCGCCCGGCCAGCGTGTCGGGCACCAGGGGCAGGCCGAAGCCGGCATACAGTTCAGCGGGATCGTTGGTATTGATGGCAAGGCCCGCCACCTGCGGTGCGACGCGCGCCAGCACGTGGGCAATGAGCGGGCGGCCGGCGAGGGGCACCAGCGGCTTGGGCACCAGCGGCTTGGGCACCAACGGCTTGGGCATCAGCCGCTTGGGCAGCGGAGCCGCGGTGCTGGTCGCCATGCGGCGCCCATGGCCGCCAGCGAGGATGAGGCCGTACGGGAGGGGCATGGATCTCATGGTGCATCGCCCGAGCGCAAAAGCAAACGCCCGGCCGTGGGGCCGGGCGTCGCATCACTGAAAGCGGAAGATCGCCAGCCGCGCGGCTGGGCGTGTGGCGCGCGGGGGAGGGCGCGCGTCAATCCACCAGCGCCGGGGGGCGGCTCGAGGTGAGTCGACGCGGCAGCAGCGGCGCCACCTTGGCGATGATTGCCCGCCACAGCGCAAAGTCGTTCAGCCGCGAGTTCTCGAACCAGCCGATCAGCGCCGCCGCCGCGAACGGCAGGCTCTGCACCATCAGGGCGATACCGTAGAGATTGATCTCGCGGATATGCCGCCAGTCGTTCTTGGTCAGCGCCACGCCGGGCATGTTGTTCAGCACGATGAGCGCGATGCCGGCCAGCAGCAGCAGGCCGCCGAGGGTCGCCTCGGGCAGGGCCGGGAAGTGGCGGGCCGCGCCGGCGAGCCAGTTCTTGCCCTTGGCGGTGCGGGCGAAGGCCAGATCCTTGTAGCGGAAGCCGTCCAGCACCGCCTTGGCCACCGTGTACTGCACCGCGCTCGCCGCCACTGCGGCGCCGAGCATGCGCAGGGGCGTGGTTTCCACCCGCAGCCGGTAGAGGCTGACGAAGTGCAGCAGATAGACCAGGAAGGTCATGAGGATGGGCAGGGTGAGCACATAGGCCGGCACCGAGACGCCGAACAGCAGCACGAACGGCACGAAGGCGAGGGACGCCAACGCCATGGCGGCGCCCACCGATTCCGAGCCCAGCCAGGAGATCCAGCCCAGCACGAAGTGGCGCTTCTGGGCCGTGGTCAGGCGCGAGCGGCCGGGCAGGAACCGCCGCCAATGCTTCTTGATGATCTGGAAGCCGCCATAGGCCCAGCGGTGGCGCTGTTTCTTGAAGGCCTCGAAATTGTCGGGCAGCAGGCCGTAGCCGTAGCGCTTGCGGGTGTAATGGGTCTTCCAGCCGTTCTCGGCGATGGAGAGGCCGAGATCGGTATCCTCGCAGATGGTGTCCGACGACCAGTTGCCGGCTTCCACCATGGCGGCGCGGCGGATCAGGCACATAGTGCCATGCACCACGATGGCGTCGTCCTCGTTGCGCTGGACCATGCCGATGTCGAAGAAGCCGGCATATTCGGCATTCATCGCTTCGTGCAGGGGGCTGAGGCCGGCGTCGCGATGGTCCTGCGGCGCCTGGACGAGACCCACGGTGGGGTCCTCGAACACGGGCACGAGGTCCTTCAGCCAGTCTGGCGTCACCACATAGTCGGCGTCGATGACACCGATGATCTCGGCGTCGGAGGCGGTGTGATCCAGGGCGATGCGCAGGGCACCGGCCTTGAAGCCGGCCACCTTCTCCGCATTGATGAACTTGAAGCGGTCACCCAGCTTGGCGCAGTGCGCGCGCACCGGCTCCACCATCGCCGGGTCGGGCGTGTTGTTGATGATGATGATCGCTTCGAAGTTCGGATATTCCAGCTTCGCCAAGGCGTCGATGGTCTCGATCAGCATCTCCGGCGGCTCGCGATAGGCGGGCACATGGATGGAGACCTTGGGGAAGCGGGACGGGGTGGCGGGTTTCAGCGATTCCACCAGGCGATGGGGGCCGTTGCCGAACGCGATGGCGGCCATCTCCTCCACCCGGTAGAGCAGCACGAACACCAGGGGCACCAGCATCACCACGCTGAGCGCCAGGGTGACGTAGTCGCCGCCGGTCACATAGTGGTTCATCCAATAGTCCACCACCGTCGCCAGCCAGGCGGCGACGCCGTTGGCCGCGCCGGCCAGCACCAGGCCCTGGGACATGGTGAGGTCGCGCATGCGCAGCAGCGGCAGAGTGAACAGCACGCCCAGCAGCAGGGCCAGGATGGCGGTGGGGGCGTAGCTGTGCTCAACGATGGGGCCGGTGAGGGGGAACTTCAGGTTCCGGTCGGCATCGAACACACCCCAGTACTGGCCCACCGAGCCTTCGTTCTGCTTCTTGGGCAGGTCGAACGCCTCGATGATGTTGTACTCGATGCCGAGCGCGTCCGCCCGCGCCACGAAATCGCGGATGATCTTGGCCTGCTCGATGGGGTCGGGCACGCTGGCGCCGCGGTTGAAGCCGTGCGAGGGCCAGCCGAACTCGCCGATGACGATGCGCTTGCCGGGGTAGGCCGCGCGCAGGCGGTTGTAAGCGTTGATGGTGAAGTCCACCACCTTGTCGGCCGGCACGTCCTCCCAATAGGGCAGGATGTGGGCGAGGATGAAGTCCGCGGAGGCGGCCACTTCCGGGTGGTCGAGCCAGGTGTTCCAGATTTCGCCGGTGGTCACCGGCACGTTCACCTGCCGCTTCACCTGGCGGATGAGCTCGGCGAGCTCGCGGTCGTCCATGTCGTCACGCAGCAGGGTTTCGTTGCCGACCACCACCGCCTGCACGTTGCGGTTCTTCTTGGCCACCTCGATCACGCCCGCGATCTCGCGGTCGTTGCCGTCCTTGGCCTTCTCGATGACGGCGCCGGTCTGCTTATCCTTGTCGCGGTTCAGCCACGCGCCAGCGGTGACCTTGATGCCCTCCTCGCCGGCGATGGGCGCGATCAGCTCCTTGCCGTTGGTGGACGAATAGGTCCGCACGCCCCGGGTGTAGGGCGCCACCACCTTCATGTCGGAACGGATCTGCGCTGCGTTTGTCGGCGCCTCGCCTTCCGGGCTCATGCTCCGGCTGAAGGGGGCGAACGACAGGCTTTGGAAGCGATCCGTGACGTTCGGAGCGCTGACCTCGGGACGCAGGGAAATCCACATCGCGGCGTGGATCGAAGTCACAATCGCGATGACCGCTGCCGCAGCAGCAAGACCGGGACGCATGGCGATGCCCACCCAAATCTGGGATATCTGAACCAGGAACGCTCAACTGTAGCGAAAGGTTCTGGAAAATCTGGATCCGGAGCACCCTTTCGACCTGCCCCACGGTCGGCACCGCAGCTCAGGCCAAGCCGTACGCTGCGATGCATCGAGAAACTAACATGCTCACCTTTGGAGTTAAATCCTGATCATGGCGGGCATGGGACGCCGCTGCGTCAGGTCGATGACCCGTCCATGATCTTATTGTTGCGCGGGCGCCGGTGCCGGCGGCGGGGCGGCGATGTAATCCGGGTTGATCCAGCACTGATGCACACGCGCGTCGACCCGTTCGCGCGCCTTGGGATCAATCTTGCCCTGGCGCACCAGGCAGCGGAAGGCGAGCTTGAGGTGCTCGGTGGGGCAGCCGAAGCGTTCGTAGATCTCCTGGTGACGACGGGCGGTGTCGATGTCGTCGTTCCACAGCAGTGCGGCAATCCGCCGCCCCGTCCAGACGCACTCCGGCAGGCCGGCGGTGCCCGGGAGCTTGGCCGCCTCGTTGAACTCCTCGATGGAGCGGCGCTGCGCTTCCTGCGCGGCCTTCTGCTCGGGGGTCTGCGGGGTCTCCTGCGCCGGCTTCTGATCGTTGGGCTGGGACTGGGCCGCTGCCGGCAGGGGCGCGACAAGGGTGCTGCACGCGATGGCGAGAGCGCCCGCCAGGGCCTGGAGTTTAAAGCGTTGCATGAGAGCCATGTTCTTCAAAGGGAGGGGCGGAGCGATCCGCGGCGACACGTTAGGTGAAGGCAGCGAATTTGTCAGCATGACGGCGCGGGCCTGCGTTAATGGCGAACGATCGCCGCGCGCCGGGCTGCTGCTCTCTCGCGGCGAGGTGACTTCACAGGGCCGCCGGGAGGCTCTATGTGCCGCCACAGCCCGCCTTGCTACTCTCCGCTCGCCACTGTCCCGCGGCGCCGTAAGGGGGCAGGCTCTGTCTTGCTTGGCTTTGGAGTTCCGATGTCGTCCTTCGTGCGGCTCCCGCTGGTCCTCGCCCTTGTTGTTGCCGCTCTCGTTGCTGGCCTGTGGGTTTGGCTCGGCCGGCCCGTGGCGATGCCGCCCTCGCCGCTGGCGGCTGGAGAGAAGCTGCCGTGCGTCTCCTATGCTCCGTTCCGTGATGGCCAGTCGCCGTTCCAGAAGGGCCTCGTCATCCCCGAGGCGCAGATCGACGAGGATTTCGCGCAGCTCGCCAAGATCACCTCGTGCGTGCGCACCTATTCCATCGAGATGGGGCTCGACAAAGCCCCGGACATCGCCCGCAAGCACGGGCTTTCCATGTTGCTCGGCGTGTGGCTCGGCCCCGATGTGGACCGCAATCGCATTGAGCTCGACACCGGCGTGCGTCTCGCACAGGAAAACCGCGACGTGGTTAAGGCCGTGGTGGTCGGCAATGAGGTGCTGCTGCGCGGCGAGATGTCGGCCACCGATCTCGGCACCACCCTGCGCTGGGTGAAGTCCCAGGTGGGCGACGTGCCGGTGACCTATGCGGACGTCTGGGAATTCTGGGAGCGCAACAAGGGACTCACCGAGAACGTGGATTTCGTCACCGTCCATATCCTGCCCTATTGGGAGGATCTGCCGGTGTCGGCGGCGGAGGCGGGGCCCCATGTGGATGAGATTCGCCAGCGCATGGCCGAGGCCTTTCCCGGCAAGGAGATCCTGATCGGCGAAACCGGCTGGCCCAGCGCCGGCCGCATGCGCGAGGAGGCGCTGCCGTCCCCCTCCAATCAGGCCCGGGTGATGCACGACGTGGTGAGCCTCGCCAAGAAGCGCGGCTATCGGGTCAATGTCATCGAGGCGTTCGACCAGCCCTGGAAGCGCCGCAGCGAGGGCACCGTGGGCGGCCATTGGGGCCTCATCGATGCCGGCACCCGCGCGCCCAAGTTTGAATGGGGCCAGCCGGTGGAGGATTTTCCCGGATGGCGCATGCATATCGTGGTCGGCGTGCTGGCGGTGGCCAGCGCGTTCGGGGCGGCGTGGCGGGCCGGACGCAGCCGCGAGGAGGGCGTGACCCCGGCGGAGTGGGGCGCGGTGTCCCTGGTGGCGCTGTTCGGCGGCGCGACATTGGGCGCGGCCATCTCCGCCCTGCCGCTGGAAAGCCTGGGCCTGGTGGGCTGGCTGCGCAACGGCGCGCTGCTGGCGCTCGCGCTGGCGGCGGTGGTGGGCATGCCGGCGGTCATCGCCTCCGGCCAGGGCCTCGCTCCGTTCTCGGTGGCGCTGGATGGACGGCTCAGGGCCCGTTCGACGCCCATGGCGATTCTCGCCGCGCTGCTGCTGCTGCTGGGCGTGGTGGCCGCGGGCGCAGTCGCCTTCGAACTGGTGTTCGATCCGCGCTACAAGGATTTTCCGGTGTTTCCGCTGACCGGCATCGTCGCCGCTTTGTTCGCGCCGCTGTTGGTGCGGCGGGCGGAGCGGGAGGGCTCAGGCCTGGGCGAGACCGTCGCCGCCTGGGTGCTGCTGATCGGCGGCATCTATGTGCCGCTCAACGAGAGCCTCGCCAATTGGCAGGCGGCCTGGTTCGGTGCGCTGTGCCTGGTGCTGGCCTTCACGCTGTGGCGGGTCCAGGCCGTGCGAAGGAAAGGATGAGGAGCATGGCCGCCAGCGCCCCGGCGATCTCGTTGTGAAACACCAGGGCGAAGGCGGCGAACACCAGCGTCATGGCGAACGCCGCCAGCGACGGGGCAAGGAGCTGGATGACGGCGCCGCCCAGGGCGAGAATGCCAAACACGTTCCACAAGGACAGGGTGAGCACCGCGGCGCGGCCGTAGCAGCCCATGCTTTCCAGCCCCGCCTCGCAGGCGAGGCCGACCAGCGCCGGCTCCACCACCATGTAACGCATGTAGAGCGCCCAGCCGACCGCGCCCATGCCCAGGGGAATCAGCCAGTTGAGGCTCTTGGGACCGGGCCGGAACAGGGGCCGGTCGGCATAGGGGATGTCGATCATGGACGCACCTTTGCGCGCGGGGCCTGGAGCGGGAGTGGTGGGGCGCTGCTTTAAGAGGTGGGGCGCGCCGCGTCCAGCGGCAAGGTGGCGGCAGAACCGCCACCGGTTCGCGGCACAGACGGATTTTGCGATGGCGGGCCGGGCACGATAAGGGGAAGCGCCGTCAGGAGGATGTGTGATGAGTGAACGGAGCCTACTGGTCGTGGTGCTGGCCGCCGGTGAGGGCACGCGCATGGCCTCGCGCCTGCCGAAGGTGCTGCACAAGGTGGCCGGGCGCACCATGCTCCACCATGTTCTGGAGACCACCCGTGCCGCCGGCGCCACCCGCACCGCCGTGGTGATCGGTCCCGATCGCGACGACGTGGCGGCGGAGGCGCACCGGGTGGTGCCCGATGCCCAGGTGTTCGTGCAGCGCGACCGGCTCGGCACCGCCCATGCGGTGCTGGCGGCCCGCGCCGCCCTGGAGGCGGGCGTGGACGACGTGCTGGTGCTCTATGCCGATACGCCGCTGATCCGCCCGCAGACCCTGGAGCGGCTGCGCGCGCCTTTGGCCCAGGGGGCGGCGGTGGCGGTGCTTGGTTTCCGCCCGGACGATCCCACCGGTTATGGCCGCCTGATCACCGCGGGGGAGGCGTTGGTGGCCATCCGCGAGGAGAAGGACGCCACCGCCACCGAGAAGGCGGTGGGCTTCTGCAACGCCGGTCTCATGGCGCTGTCGGGGGCGCATGCCCTGGCGCTGCTGGACCGCATCGGCAATGCCAATGCCAAGGGCGAATACTACCTGACCGACGCGGTGGAGCTGGCCCGGGCCGAAGGCCTGGCGGTGGTTGCCACCGAGGCGGACGTGGAGGAGGTGGCCGGCGTCAACAGCCGCCTGCAGCTTGCCGAGGCGGAAGCGATTCTGCAGCGCCGCCTGCGGGCCGCGGCCATGGCCGCCGGTGCGACCCTGGTGGCGCCGGAAACGGTGTTCCTGTCGGCGGACACCCGGCTGGGTCGCGACGTGGTGGTGGAACCCAACGTGGTGTTCGGGCCCGGGGTCAGCGTCGGCGACGACGTGGTGATTCACGCCTTCTGCCATCTGGAAGGCGCGGTGGTGGAGGCGGGGGCGCAGATCGGCCCGTTCGCCCGCCTGCGTCCCGGCACGCGGCTGGAAAACGGGGTCCGCATCGGCAATTTCGTGGAGACCAAGGCCGCCCACGTTGAAAAGGGCGCCAAGATCAACCACCTGTCCTATGTGGGCGACGCCCATGTGGGGGCCAACGCCAACCTCGGCGCCGGCACCATCACCTGCAATTACGACGGCTTCGGCAAATACCGCACGGAGATCGGCGAGAACGCCTTCATCGGCGTCAATTCGGCTCTGGTGGCGCCGGTCACCATCGGCAAGGGGGCGTTCGTGGGCACCGGGGCGGTGGTGACCGACAACGTGCCCGACGATGCCCTGGCGCTCGCCCGCAGCCGCCAGCTGGTGAAGGAGGGCTGGGCCAGCGCCTTCCGCGCCCGCAAGGCCAAAGGCAAGGAATGAGGACGACGAGAGAAGCTGTTCCGACATGATCGGAAAGGGGATGTGATTCTGCCCTATTCCCCAAGCCAAGGTAGGAACGTTCAGACAATCCGTGCAGGCTGAGTCCCTTGGGACCGGCGCGCCACGGTCGCGCAGAGGCAGGCACAGGGATCATCGGAGCGTCACGGCATGTGTGGAATCGTCGGCATTCTCGGCAAGAGCGCGGTGGCGGAACATCTGGTGGATGCCCTGCGGCGGCTGGAATACCGGGGCTATGATTCCGCCGGCATCGCCACCCTGGAGAAGGGGCGGCTGGAGGTCTGCCGGGCCGAAGGCAAGCTGCGCCATCTCGAGAGCAAGCTCGATCGGCACCCTTTGCACGGGCATATCGGCATCGGCCACACGCGGTGGGCCACCCACGGCAAGCCCTCCGAGCGCAATGCCCATCCCCACGCCACCAAGCGGGTGGCGGTGGTGCACAACGGCATCATCGAGAATTTCCGCGAGCTGAAGCAGGACCTGCTCGATCTCGGGGTGAGCTTCAAGAGCGATACCGATACCGAGGTGGTGGCCCAACTGGTGGATCGCCAGCTGCTCGCCGGCCGCGATCCGGTCTCGGCGGTGGGCGAGGTGCTGCCCCGCCTCAAGGGCGCCTTCGCCCTGGCCTTCCTGTTCGATGGCGAGGAGAATCTCATCATCGCCGCCCGCCGCGGCTCGCCGCTGGCCATCGGCTACGGCCGGGGCGAGATGTTCCTGGGCTCGGACGCCATCGCCCTCGGCGGGCTGACCGATCTCGTCACCTATCTGGAAGAAGGCGACTGGGCGGTGCTCACCCGCGAGGGCGTCACCATCCGCGACGAGAACGGCGCGGTGGTGGAACGGGCCATCCAGCGGGTGCCGGCCGGCGCCATGCTGGTGGACAAGGGCAACCACCGGCACTTCATGGCCAAGGAGATCTATGAGCAGCCGGAGGTGATCTCCCACACCTTCGGCCATTATCTGGACCTCGGCGCCGAACGCATCGCTATTCCCGATCTGCCGTTCGACCTCAACGAGGTGCGCCACATCTCCATCACCGCCTGCGGCACCGCGCTTTATGCCGGGGCGGTGGCGGAATACTGGTTCGAGCGGTTCGCGCGCATTCCGGTGTCCACTGACATCGCCTCCGAGTTCCGCTATCGCGAGACGCCGCTGGAGCCGGGGGGCGTGACCATCGTCATCTCCCAGTCCGGCGAGACCGCCGACACTTTGGCCTCGCTGCGCTACGCCAAGTCCTGCGGGCAGAAGGTGGTGGCGGTGGTGAACGTGGCCACGTCCACCATTGCCCGTGAGGCGGACATGGTGCTGCCCACCCTGGCGGGGCCGGAGATCGGCGTGGCCTCCACCAAGGCCTTCACCTGCCAGTTGGCCACCCTGGCCTGCCTGGCGGTGGCGTTCGGCCGCGCCGCCGGACGTTTGGCGGAAGATGACGAGCGCCGCCTGGTGCGGGCCTTCATGGAAGTGCCCCGGCTGATGACCGAGGCGCTGAAGCTCGCGCCCGACATCGAGGTGCTGGCCCGCACCCTGGCCAAGGCGCAGGATGTGCTCTACCTCGGCCGCGGCACCAATTACCCGCTGGCCCTGGAAGGCGCCTTGAAGCTCAAGGAGATCTCCTACATCCACGCCGAGGGCTATGCCGGCGGCGAGCTCAAGCATGGGCCCATTGCGCTGATCGACGAGACCATGCCGGTGGTGGTGATCGCCCCGCATGACCGGATCTTCGACAAGACCGTCTCCAACATGGAGGAGGTGGC
This sequence comes from Xanthobacter sp. ZOL 2024, assembly GCF_052932325.1. Classification (NCBI taxonomy): domain Bacteria; kingdom Pseudomonadati; phylum Pseudomonadota; class Alphaproteobacteria; order Hyphomicrobiales; family Xanthobacteraceae; genus Xanthobacter; species Xanthobacter sp. ZOL 2024. The sequence goes on along the minus strand of NZ_CM128808.1, from coordinate 4,419,492 downwards.
CGCGCGCGGGGGGCGCATCATCCTCGTCACCGATCCCAAGGGCGCCGAGGCGGCCCATGTGGACGCGGCGGAGAAGCTGATTCTGCCCGACATGCCCTCGACGGTGGCGCCCCTGGTCTATGCCATTCCGGTGCAGCTGATCGCCTATCACACGGCGGTCATCATGGGCACCGATGTGGATCAACCGCGCAATCTCGCCAAATCGGTGACCGTGGAGTGAGCCCAACCGCGCGGTGATACCTCCGCGTGGGTTGTATCCTCCGGCAACCGCTAGCGTCCGGACGGAAAGAATGCTGTGTTCGGCGGCCTCGCGAGGAGAGGACGGATGCAACCGGCGGGCTTTACCCTAGTCATGAATATGGCCGTCGCCGGGCTGTTCGCGGCGAGCTACGTGGCCATTGCCCTGCTCAATCGCGGCAGCCGGGCGCCGATCTGGTTCGCCGTGAGCTATGCCATCGGCATGCTGACACCCATGGCCCAGCTCGGCCTCGCCTACAGTGGCTGGACGGTGTTCTTCGGCGGCCTGGTGTTCTTCAGCTTCGCCGCTGCGCTGCTGGCGATGGTGCCGGCGCTGGCGGTATTCTATCGGACACGGCCCCCCTGGCGGCTGGTGGGGGCGCTTGCCCTCGGCACCGTGATCCTCGGGCCGGTTCTCCCGACGCTCGGACGGGGGCAGCTTGTCTATGAGCTCGCCTATCAGGCCCCGTTCGCCGCAGCCATGGCCGCCTGCGTCTGGGTGGTGCTGCGGGCCAGCCCGCGCCAGATCAGTGACCTGATGCTGGCCCTGGCCTTTGCGCTGCTGGCGGCGCATTTCCCCGCCAAAGCGGTGGTGGCCTGGCGGCTCGGCACCGGCAGCCTGCCCACCGACTACATCGGCACCACCTATGCGCTGGTTTCGCAGGTGAGCTCCGGCATTCTGCTCGTGGCTACCGGCCTGGTGCTGCTGATCAAGGCGCTGCAGCAGGTGATCCGCGAGAGTGAGGCGGTCGCCGAAACCGACCCGCTGACGGCGGTGGCCAACCGGCGCGGCTTCACGCTGCGCGCCGAGCGGCTGTTGACGGAGGCGCGCGAGCACGGCCGTCCGGCAGCGGTGCTGATGCTGGATCTCGATCACTTCAAGGCGGTCAACGATACTTTCGGCCATGCGGCGGGCGATGCGGCGCTGCGGGCATTCGGCGCGCTGCTGCGCCGCTCGGTGCCCCAATCGGCCCTGGTGGCGCGACTGGGCGGCGAGGAATTCGTGGTGGTGCTGGACCGCACGCCCATGGATGCCGCGCTGCTGCATGCGGAAGCCCTGCGGCTGGCCACTCTGGATTGCGCGGAGCCGGGCCTTCCGGCGCTGAGCGTCAGCATCGGCGTGGCCGCGCTGCCCGCGCCCTATGATCTGAGCCGCGCCCTGGAACGCGCCGATCGCGCGCTCTATGCGGCTAAGAGGGCAGGGCGCAATTGCGTGCGAAGCGAGGAGATGCGCCCATCTCTTAAAGTTAAGTCTTAACTTTAAGAGATGGCGGATTATTGCGAAAAATCAATACATTAACCATGCTTCATAAAGTGCTTTAAGAGGCTGCCTCAAGCCCTTTTTCCGGCAGATGCGAGGCTCCTGGATGAGGTTGCCGTCGCCCCGGGGCTCGGCGGTTGGCGACAGTCTGGCGTTTCGGGCGGCGAAGCTGCTGCGCAGGGCACGGGCTACCGCGCGGCGTGGGCGCGGTCGTCGGCCTCAGGGGGGGGGGGCTGCCTCGCCTCGCATGCCGATGGCGACCTGTGCCGAAGGGCAAGGCGGAGCGACGCGCGCGGGGCGGATCAGGAGGCGGCTTCGCGGCGCGTCCCGAAGGCCATGGATGGCGCCGGCCGTTGGGGCCGCGCTGGCTCGAATGGCCCCCTCTCACACCGGGGGTTCCGGTGCCGACCTCCACAATAAAAAACCGCCGTCCGGGCGGGAGCCTGGACGGCGGTCATGCTGCGGTGTCGGGCGCGCTGCAGGCGCCTCATGTCGTGCCGAGCTGCGGGCCGGGCCTCAGCGCAGGGGCTGCGGCGTCGGGCCCATGCGGCCGACGGTGAAGATCTGCACCCGTCGATTGACGGCGCCGGTGGGGTTCTTCGGATCGAGCAGCACTTCCTCGCCCAGGCCCACCGCCTCCAGGCGGCGCGGGTCCACATTGAAGGTGGTCGAGAGGGCTTCCTTCACCGCGTCCGCGCGCTCCTGGCTGAGCTTGAGGTTGTACTCGCGCGGGCCGGTGACATCCGTATTGCCGGTGATGATGAATTTGTAGCCGAGCAGAACGGGGTTGTGCATGGCATCGGCGATGGCACCGATGGTCCCGTAGGAGGACGGCTCGATGATTGCCGAATTCAGGCGGAACTGAATCTGCACGTTGATCTGCGGCAGCTTATCCAGGTGCAGCGCCAGCGACGGGCGGGTGAGCTGCTCGCCGGGATACTGCGTCATGTGCTGCTGCACCAGCTTGCGCATCTGCTCTGCGGAGATCGGCGGTGCGTTGTCGGTCAGGCCCTGGAGGCCCTGCAGAATCTGGCCATCGGACAGCGCGGTCTGGGCCAGGGCGGGGGTGGCGGCGAGCGCCAGCGTGGCCACCAGCGCCATGCGGATGAGAGGCGACGTCATGGGTGTCGTCCTTCCTTGATCGTTCGGAGTGGCGGGTTGGCTCAGCGATAGCCGGCGTCGGTGATGGCCTGGTTGCAGGGGGCGCTGACCACCTTGCTCGCCTCTAGCAGGCAGGAGAGCAGGTTGCCGTCACCCGGCACCATGCCCTGACAGAGCCGGGCGGCATCCGCATTGCAGAGCTTGTAGATGGACTGCTGCGCCTGCTGGCGCTTGGCGATGGACGCCATGGCCATGACATAGTCGGATTTGCAGCGGGCGCTGACCTGGGAAATCTTGCCTTCCATGCAGGCCCGCAGGGCGCCGCCGCCCAGATTGACCTTGGGGCAGAATTTGGTGATGTCCGGCCCGCAGCTCTTGGCGAGAAGGGCGCCGGCCTGCGCGTAGCTCATGGTTTGCGCGCTCGCGCCCGCCGTGGACACCGCCAGCAGCAATGCCGCCAGCAGAATTCGAATGCCTGTCATGTTACAGCTCCCATCCCCTGTTGAGCCTTGGATCTTCATCGTGCGCACCGACGGCGCTCCGGCGCTGGAGCCGCCGCGCCGCAGTGGCGGCGCCGCGGTAAGAGGGGCCGGGGCCGCGGGAGGGCCCCTGATGTTCCAAAGCTGGCTCTTTCTGCATCATGCGGCGGCGGAGGGGCGCACCGCTGGCGGCCAAGCTTGTTTCCCTGCCTGCCTATCGTCCTCATGGGCAAGACGCAAGCTGCGGCGCATCATTGCGGCTGAATCCGGCAGGCGCGGCACGCCGTCGGCGGGGCCACCGCGGACGAGAGGCCGGCGAAAGGCCCTTGAGGCGGCCAATTGGGGGCGCCCATTGGGCTGCGGAGCCTTGCATTTGCACTGCTCTTGCGCTATCTGAGCGGCGTTCGAGGCTTGCTCTCCCAAAGGTGGAGGCCGTCTGGACGGGCACGGCGCCTGCGGGATACGCGCGTCGGAATACTGGAGGCAGCCCGTCCTGGCATTCGCTTGTAGCCACGCCTCGAGACATTCCAATTCAGCCCGTGCCGCTCGGCTATTCGCGCCGGCCCGCCGATGGAACATCGGTGGCCGTCTCGGTGTTTCCTCTTGAGGGAGGGGCGCCGGGACATCCCGAGCGGTTCGGGGTTTCGCAACACGAGACGCCGGCGCAGAGAAGTTCGGAGACTGAATGTCCGCCGTAGAAACCACCCGTGAAGATTTTGCCGCCCTCCTTGACGAGAGCTTCGGCCGCGCCGAGCCCGCCGAAGGTACGGTCGTCAAGGGCATCGTGGTCGCCATCGAGAAGGATCTGGCGATCATCGACATCGGTCTGAAGACCGAGGGCCGCGTGGCCCTGCGCGAGTTCGCTGGCCCGGGCCGCGAGAACGCCATTCAGGTGGGCGACGAGGTCGAGGTGTATCTCGAGCGTGTCGAGAACGCCATGGGCGAGGCCGTCCTCTCGCGCGACAAGGCGCGCCGCGAGGAGAGCTGGGTCAAGCTCGAGAAGGCGTTCACCGCCAACGAGAAGGTCTTCGGCGTGATCTTCAACCAGGTGAAGGGTGGCTTCACCGTGGATCTCGACGGCGCCGTGGCGTTCCTGCCGCGCTCGCAGGTCGACATCCGCCCGATCCGCGACGTGGCCCCGCTGATGCACAATCAGCAGCCCTTCCAGATCCTCAAGATGGATCGCCGCCGCGGCAACATCGTCGTCTCCCGCCGCACCGTGCTGGAAGAGACCCGCGCCGAGCAGCGTCACGAGCTGGTGCAGAACCTCGAAGAGGGTCAGGCCATCGAGGGCGTGGTCAAGAACATCACCGATTACGGTGCGTTCGTTGATCTGGGCGGCATCGACGGCCTGCTGCATGTCACCGACATCGCCTGGCGCCGCGTGAACCACCCGACCGAGGTGCTGTCCATCGGCCAGACGGTCAAGGTGAAGATCATCAAGATCAATCACGAGACCCACCGCATCTCGCTCGGCATGAAGCAGCTCCTGGGCGATCCCTGGGAAGGCATCGAGGCCAAGTATCCGGTGGAGGCCCGCTTCAAGGGTCGCGTCACCAACATCACCGACTACGGCGCGTTCGTGGAGCTGGAGCCCGGCATCGAGGGCCTCATCCACGTGTCCGAAATGTCGTGGACCAAGAAGAACGTTCACCCCGGCAAGATCGTTTCCACCTCGCAGGAAGTGGAAGTGCAGGTGCTTGAGGTGGATAGCGCCAAGCGCCGCATCTCCCTCGGCCTCAAGCAGACCCTCCAGAACCCCTGGGAGGCCTTCGCCGAGAAGTATGCGCCCGGCGCGGTGGTCGAGGGCGAGGTCAAGAACAAGACCGAGTTCGGCCTGTTCCTGGGTCTCGACGGCGACGTGGACGGCATGGTCCACCTGTCCGATCTCGACTGGAACCGTCCCGGCGAGCAGGTCATCGACGAATACCGCAAGGGCGACATGGTCAAGGCCGTGGTGCTCGACGTGGACGTCGAGAAGGAGCGCATCTCCCTCGGCATCAAGCAGCTTGCCGGCGATCCCTTCGCCGAGGCTGGCGATGTCCGCAAGGGTGCTGTCGTGACCTGCGAAGTCAGCGACGTGAAGGACGGCGGCATCGAGGTGAAGCTCACCGGCACCGACCTGTCGGCCTTCATCAAGCGTTCGGAGCTCGCCCGCGACCGCAACGACCAGCGTCCCGAGCGCTTCTCGGTGGGCGACAAGCTGGATGCCCGCGTCACCCTGTTCGACCGCAAGGCGCGCAAGGTGCAGGTCTCCGTCAAGGCGATGGAAATCGCCGAGGAGAAGGAGGCCGTGGCCCAGTACGGTTCGCAGGACTCCGGCGCTTCGCTCGGCGACATCCTGGGCGCCGCTCTCAAGCAGCGCGCCGAAGAGACCAAGGAAGACTGAGCCCTTTCGGGTTCAGGCCTTCAAGGCCAGACATGAGAAGGGCCGGCGCAAGCCGGCCCTTTTTTTGGTGCCTTCGCTTAGGGGAGGTGCGAGGGTCAGTTCAGCCGCAGCAGGAAGCGGCGGTTGATGGCCTGCACCGGTCGGGCGTTCATGGCGAACAGGCCGCGGAACGTGTCGATGTCGGCCTGGGCCACATCGATGGGTGTGGCGAACACGTTCCAGTCCACCACCTCCGAGCAGGGCGGCGTGGTGAGGGAGCCTTCGTAACGGTAGGTGCTCGGCACCGCCGGCAGCAGCGCGCCGGGGTCCAGCTTCAGCGGCTTGTCGGCGCTGCCGGTGGCGCGGGGGGCCGCGGCTATCACCTCGGAGAAGGTGGTATTGGGTCGCCCAGCCTGCATGAACACGCCGATCACCAGCAGGCCGCCATCGCTCGCGGCATGGACGAAATGGGCTTCCATGGCCTTGTGGGCCCCCACCAGCGTGTGCTCACTGGGGGTGTGGAAGTGAAACTGCTTCAGCACATAGGTTTTGCCGTTGAGGCTGGCGGTGGCATCGCCGTCCACGGCATCGGCCTGGATGGTGTGGCCGTTGTTGGTCACCCGGAACGTGCCGGGGGACCAGGCGAGCTTCGGTCGCGCGCTTTCGGCGGCGACGGCGCCGTCGAGATTGACGGGGGATTGCTGGCTGCCCATGGAGCAGGCGGCGAAGCCCTGTTCCAGGCTGCCCCACTCCTGCGGGCCGCCGTGGCCCTCATAGGACCAGTGGACCCCTTCGCCCGCCTTGGCGAGGGGGGCGCAGAGCGGGCACAAGGCAAGAGCCTTCAGTAAAGTCCGACGACCCAGCATGGCGTTTCCTTCAAGCTTATTGGCGATAGACGTCGCTCGTCACAGTAGAGGACAGTTCCGATCGCGCGACAAGCTTGCCGCAAGCTTGCGTCAGGTGCCGCAAAAGGTCTGGTAGTCGCTCATCTGCGGCGGCAGCGCTGCATAGCTGGCAAAACGCGGCTGATCATCAAAGGGATGGGAGAACAGGCCAAGCAATTCCTCGAACGGGGCGGTATCACCTTCCTCGACAGCAGCCGCCAGCGCCCATTCCACCAGATGGTTGCGGGGAATGAAGAGGGGGTTCACCCGCTCCATGTCGGCGCGGGCCGCGCTGCCCGTCCGTCCACCGGCGGCGATGCGCAGGCGCCAGCGCGCCGCCCACGCGTCGAACGCCTCGCGATCCAGGAACAGGTCGCGCACGGCGGCCAGGTTGTCTGCGCTTTCGGAGGCGGCACCGAGCCGGCGGAAGGTGAGGGTGAAGTCGGCCTTGGCATCCGCCATCAGGGCCAGGAGTTCGAACGCGAGCTCGAGGTCGTCCGCGTTGCCGTCGGCGAGGCCGATCTTGGCCAGCAGCCCGGCATGGTAGGCGGCCTTGAAGCGATCGGGGAAGGTGGCGAGCAGGGCATTGGCCTCGTCCACCGCCGCCGCGCGGTCGTCATTCAACAGGGGAATGAGGCACTCGGCGAGGCGGGCGAGGTTCCAATGGGCGATCTGCGGCTGGTTGCCATAGGCGTAGCGGCCCATGTGATCGATGGAGCTGAACACCGTGGTGGCGTCATAGCCATCCATGAAGGCGCAGGGGCCATAATCGATGGTCTCGCCGGAGATGGACATGTTGTCGGTGTTCATCACCCCGTGGATGAAGCCGATGAGCTGCCAGCGCGCCACCAGGGCGGCCTGGCGGGCCATCACTCCCTCCAGCAGCGCCGCATAGGGCCGCGCCGCGCCGGCGGCCTCGGGATAGTGGCGGGCGAGGGCATAATCGGCGAGGGCCTTCAGCGCGTCCGTGTCCTTGCGGGCGGCGAAATACTGGAAGGTGCCGATGCGGATGTGGCTCGCCGCGACCCGCGCCAGTACCGCCCCCGGCAGCGCCCGCTCCCGCCACACCGGCTCGCCGGTGGTCACGGCGGCGAGCGTGCGGGTGGTGGGCACGCCCAGCGCCGCCATGGCTTCGGAGATGAGATATTCGCGCAGCACCGGGCCGAGCGCCGCGCGCCCGTCGCCACGGCGGGAGAAGGCGGTGGGGCCGGAGCCCTTGAGCTGGATGTCGCGGCGCCGGCCGGCCTGGTCGATCACCTCGCCCAGCAGCACCGCCCGCCCGTCGCCGAGCTGCGGCACGAACTGGCCGAACTGGTGGCCGGCATAGGCCAGCGCGATGGGCTCGGCGCCCTCCGGTACGTCGACGCCGGCGAACATGGCGACCGCTTCCGGCGTCGCCAGCGCCTGCGGATCGAGCCCCAGCTCGGTGGCGAGGGCGGCATTGATCTTGATGAGCCCGGGTTTGGCCACCGGGGTCGGCCGGCTGGGGGCGAAGAAGCCCTCCGGCAGCCGGGCATAGGAATTGTCGAACGGGATCTGCAGCGGGCGGGTGTCGGCAATCGCGGTCATCACAAGAGCTTTCCCCCGGGCGAAAAGGGGCAGGCCCGGGATCTCAAAGGGCGGGATCTCAACGGCAAAAGGGTGCGCGCTTCCGCGCCCCCTGTCCAGCCGGGTGCCTCACGGCCTGAGCGGGCGCAGGCCGACGACGCCGGCATCGGCATCATAAAGATAGTCGAAGCCGTTGAGGAACCGCACCGTGGTGTTGATGAACGGAGCGCGACGGGCGCGCCGCGAGACCACGATCTCCGCGGGCGCCAGCGGATCGGCGGCATCGCCCGCCGTGAAGCCATAGCGCGGCCCGGCCGCGCCGCTCGGCGGCAACACCTGTACCGGCGTGCCGGGGGCGAGGCGGGCGTCGGCGCCGCCGCCCGCCAGCAGGCCGGCGGATTGGCTCTCCGGCACGGTAAGGTACATGCGGGTGACGCCCGTATCCATCAGCAGCGTGCCGCACGCGGGCGGCTGGCGCCCGGCCAGAGAGAGGCAGGCGGGAAGGGGCGCCCATTCATCGGCGATGTCGGAGCGGGCGAGAGAGATCCGGGTGAAGCCCTCTTCCGCACCGGTCAATCCCACCTGAACCCCCTGGCGGCTCACCACATAGCCGCGGCGTAGCGCACCCGGTGCCATGTTGGGGAGGTTCAGGAAAGGGTTCTTCTCCGGCGTGCCCTGGGGCTGGTGGTCCCGTTCGCGGGCGAAACCGATGCCGAGCATGGCCACCCCACGCGGCTTGTCCCGCGGCGTGCAGTTCCGCGCCGTCTTCAGGCAATCGATGCGGCTCACCGCCAGCACCGGCAGCGGCCGGGTGGTGACGCGCCGCCCGTCCGCCCCGTGCACGGTGACCGGCGCCACCACATAGCGCCCGCGCATGATGCGGCCCGAGGAGGAATAGGTGAGGCTGCCGGGGCCGAGATCCGGCAATTGATCCAGGTGCGCGATAGAGCTGGCGGAGATGATGACACCGGTGGAGCCGGTATCCATCACCGCCCGGTGCATGGCGCCGCCGATGGAGATCCCCAGGGTGGGCGGCGCGGTGATGGGGGCGCCCGGCGCCGGGGCATTGAGATAGGGCAGGGTGACGGGCCCGACCGTCTGCGCGCTGGCCACGGTGGTGGCGATCAACAGGGCGGCGCCGGCGATGATTGTCGGCGCCGCGGGCGCACGGGCGGCGCCATCCGAGCCCAGGCGGCGCTGTCGGGCGCGGGCGAAGCGGTCGGTCGCCTGGCCCAGCGCATCGAGGAGGGCGCGAACGGCAACGAGCGATGCGGCGGGCGGCATGGTGGGTCTCGTCGGCCTGCAGCGCATCGCGCGTGGGGAAGGTCGTGCCCACAATGGCGCCTGCGCGGCCGGACGTCGATGCCCTTGGGCGCTGCGGTGGCTCGCCATTCCGAGGCCAAGGCGTGCCTTCAAGGGGCGCGCATGCGCGGAGTGGGATCCATAAACGGCGCTCGACACCCGCAAGGCCGTTGCGGCAGCGGCGCCGGGCTGCTTGTCTGGGGCAGGCCTTCCATCCGCGAGTGACGCTTATGCGCAGCGAGATCACCGGAACCACCCTGCCTGTCCTCACCTTCACCCTGGAGCCCGGAGAAACCGTGCTGGCGGAGCCCGACCGCCTGTCGTGGATGACGCCCAATGTGGCGCTGAACACCACCGCGGCCACCGGCGGGGCCGGCGGGCTGTTCTCGGCCATCGGCCGGGCCATATCCGGCGGCGGGCTGTTCATGACCGAGTTCACCGCCCAAGGCGGCGAGGCGCTGCTGGCGTTCGCGGCCACCGTGCCCGGCAACATCATCGAGGCCAAGGTGACGCCCGGCGCGGGCTTCCTCATCCATCGCCATGGTTTTCTGGCGGGGGAAATGGGGCTGTCGCTGGCCATCGGCGTGCAGCAGTCGCTCGGGGCCGGCGTGTTTGGCGGCAACGGGTTCGTGCTGCAGCATGTCACCGGCCAGGGCAGCGCCTTCGTGGAGCTGGGCGGCGAGATCGTCAGCTACACGCTGCAGCCGGGTCAGGAGCTGCTGGCCCATCCCGGCCATGTGGGCATGTTCGAGGAAAGCGTGGCGCTCGAGATTACCACCATCGCCGGGGTGAAGAACGTGCTGTTCGGCGGCGACGGCCTGTTTCTCGCCCGGCTCCGGGGGCCCGGCAAGGTGTGGCTGCAGAGCCTGACCCCCGCCAAGCTCGCCCACGTCCTTGCCCCCTACCTGCCCACCGGCGGCCAGCACTGAACGCGCGGGGCGGCTCGCGCCAGCTTGCCGCGCGCCAGCGTTCAGCCCCGCATGAGCGCGGAAACGTGCGCCGAGGCGGAGGCGGCGAGGCCTTCCAGGTCATAGCCGCCTTCCAGCAGGGAGACCACGCGGCCGCCGCACACCCGGTCCGCTACGTCCACCAGCCGGCGGGTGACCCAGGTGAAGTCGGTTTCCACCAGCCGCAGCGAGGCCATGGGGTCGCGCACATGGCCGTCGAAGCCGGCGGAGATGAGGATGAGATCCGGGCGGAACGCCTCCAGCCGGGGCAGCACGCGGGTTTCCATGGCCTCTTTGAACTGGGTGCCGTCGTCGCCCGCCCGCAGGGGCGCGTTGACGATGGTGTCGGCGGTGCCGGTCTCGCCCACCTCGCCGGTGCCGGGAAACAGCGGCATCTCGTGGGTGGAGCAATACATCACGCTGTTGTCGTCCCAGAAGATCTGCTGGGTGCCGTTGCCGTGGTGCACGTCGAAATCGACGATGGCGACGCGCTCCGCATTGAATTTCGCCTGGGCATGGCGGGCGGCCACCGCCACCTGGTTGAGCAGGCAGAAGCCCATGGGCTTGCGCGCCTCGCAATGGTGGCCGGGCGGGCGCATGGCCACGAAGGCGTTGGAAACCTTGCCTTCCATCACCTCGTCCACGGCGAAGCAGGCGCCGCCCACGGCGCGCAGCGCCGCTTCCCAGCTGCCCGGCGACATGACCGTGTCGGAATCGATGCGCACCAGCCCTTCCTTGGGGCAGGCGCCGCCCATGGCGTCGAAGAAGTCGGCCGGATGCACGCGGATGATGTCGTCGCGCTCGCCGCGGGGGGCGCTGTCGCGGGCCAGCAGGGAGAACTTCTCCTGCTCGAAGATCCGGTCCAACACGCGCAGGCGATCGGCCCGCTCGGGGTGGCCGAGCGGCGTCAGATGATTGAAGCCCGACGGATGGGTGACGAGCAGCGTGGTCATGAAAAGGCCGGCCTCCCTGAGATGCTATTTTTCTTTGACGAATAGCATACTCCTTGGCCGCCGGCACAGCCTTGAGGCGGCTCAATGATGCCGCCTCTATTTCTCGTGGTGCGGCCTTCAGTCGAGGCGCTTGGAGAAGATCACGCGGGGCTCCTCGATAAAGCCCTCGCGCTCATAGAAGGCGCGGACTGCCGTATTCTCCGGCCGCACCATCAGCATCAGCTTGGGCACGGCGCGGGCTTTCAGCCAATCCTCGGCGGCGCGGCTCAGCGCCCGGCCAAGGCCCCGGCCCCGGTGGGTGCCATCCACCGCAAGATAATAGATCCAGCCGCGATGCCCGTCGTGGCCCACCATCACCGAGCCGATGACGGCGTCTTCGTGCCTCGCCACCAGAATGGTGGAGTGGGGCCCGCGCCGGGCCAAAGCGATGTCGGCCTGGGGGTCGTTCCACGGCCGGGTCAGCCCGGCCTCCTGCCACAGACGCACCAGAGCGGCGGTGTCGCCGTCCTCGGCATGGCCGACGGTGGGGGTGAAATCCGGCGCGGTGGCGAGGGCATGGGTGGTCATGACGGAGACTCGGTGCTGGAGGGGCGGGGCGCGGCGGCCCGGTTCAGACGATCGGCCATGGCTTCCCCAAGGCCCGTGCGCGGCAGTGGCACCACGGCGATGGCGGGGACGCCGGAGGCGTCGAGGCGGCGCAGCGCGCCGTAAAGGTGGGCCGCCGCCTGCGTGAGATCGCCGGCGGGGCTGAGATCCTCCACCACGGCGGCATTCTCGCTGCCCGGCGGGCGGGCGCCGGCGAAGGTCAGAAGCGCCTCGCCGGGGGCGACGCACTGGGCCTCAAGCCGCACGCGGGCGCGCGGCGCATAATGGGAGGCGAGCCGCCCAGGGGAGGCCGGGCGGGCGGCATCTTCGCTGCAGGCGGTGGCGAGGGGGGCGCCGAGCAGCGCCTCGATGGCCTCGCGGGTGACGCCACCGGGGCGCAGCAGGTGCGGTGTGGGCGTAGTGACGTCGAGGATGGTGGATTCCACCCCCACCGCAGTGGGGCCGCCATCCAGCACCAGGTCGATGAGGCCGGCGAGATCGCCCATCACATGGGCGGCGGTGGTGGGAGAGACGTGGCCGGAGCGGTTGGCGCTGGGCGCCACCACCGGCCCGCCGAAGGCGGTGAGCAGCGCCTGCGCCAGCGGATGAGAGGGCACTCGCAGCGCCACGGTATCGAGCCCGGCGCGGGCGAGATCGCACACCTTGTCACCGCCGGTGTAGGGCACCACCAGCGTCAGCGGTCCCGGCCAGAAGGCTTCGGCGAGGCGCCGGGCGGTGGTGTTGAACGCGCCGAACGCCATGGCCGCGGCCGCGGTTGGCAAATGGGAGATGAGCGGGTTGAAGGCGGGTCGCCCCTTGGCCGCATAAAGGGCGGCCACCGCCTGGGGATTGGCGGCATCGGCGCCGAGCCCGTAGACGGTCTCGGTGGGGAACGCCACCAGCCCGCCCGCCGCGAGGCATGCGGCCGCCGCGGCGACGCCTGCGGCATCGGCGGGAAGCTGGCGGGTGGGGCGGGCCGCGGAAGCGTGGGTCATTCTGGCCTTCATGAAACAGCACCTGCGACCAATGGGTCAGCACGTGCGTCTTGACGAACCGGTTGTATCGCCGCGAATTGGGGCCGGCCGGCGCCTGCGCTTAGAGCGCGGGCCGGTGGTTCGGTCAAGCCGCGCGACGCGCCCCGCGCCTGCGCCTGTCGAGGAGAGTGTGATGGCCTATCGTGCACCGGTCGAGGATGTGTCCTTCTTCCTGAAGACCTGCACCGCTTTGCCCATGTTGATGGAGCAGGGCCTCATCGATCTCTCCTTCGATGTGGTGGATGCGGTGCTGGAGGAGGCGGGCAAGTTCGCCGCCACTGCCATCGAGCCCTTGGACCGGGTGGCCGACAAGGAAGGCTGCAGCCTGAAGGACGGGTCGGTCACCACCCCCACCGGCTGGAAGGCGGCCTATACGGCGTGGGCGGAAGCCGGGTGGAGCGCGGTGACAGCCGAGGAGGAGTTCGGTGGCCAGCATCTGCCGACCACCGTCACCTCGGCGCTGACGGAATTCTGGAACACCGCCTCGCCCTCGTTCGGCATCGGCGGCGTGCTCACCATGGGGGCCATCGAGGCCCTGACCGCCCACGGCACCGCCGAACAGCGCAAGACCTATCTGGAGAAGATGGTGGCCGGCGTGTGGACCGGCACCATGAACCTCACCGAGCCGCAGGCCGGCTCCGATCTCGGCGCCCTGCGCGCCAAGGCGGTGAAGCAGGCCGATGGCAGCTACCGCATCTTCGGCACCAAGATCTTCATCACCTATGGCGAGCACGACATCGCCGAGAACATCGTCCACCTGGTGCTGGCGCGCCTGCCCGATGCCCCCGCCGGCACCAAGGGCATCTCCCTGTTCGTGGCGCCCAAATATCTGGTGAATGCGGACGGCAGCCTCGGTGCCCGCAATGATGTGTCTTGCACCGGCATCGAGCACAAGCTGGGCCTGCATGGCTCGCCCACCTGCACCATGACCTTCGGCGACAAGGGCGAAGGGGCGGTGGGCTACCTGGTGGGCGAGGAGAATCGCGGCCTCGCCTGCATGTTCACCATGATGAACAATGCCCGCCTGGCGGTGGGCATCCAGGGGGTCGCCATCGCCGAGCGGGCCACCCAGCGGGCGTTCGCCTATGCCAAGGAGCGCCGCCAGGGCAAGTCGCCGGACTACAAGGGCGAGGGCATGGCGCCCATCATCGATCATCCGGACGTCAAGCGCATGCTGCTGACCATGCGGGCCGAGACCGATGCCGCCCGCGCTATCTGCCTGATGACCGCCGACGCCCTCGACCGCTCGCGCCGGCTGGCCGATCCCATGGGGCGGGCCACCGCCCTGGCCGAGGCGAGCCTCTTGACCCCCGTGGCCAAGGCCTTCTCCACCGACATCGGCATCGAGGTGGCCTCCATGGGCGTGCAGGTGCACGGCGGCATGGGCTTCATCGAGGAGACCGGCGCCGCCCAGCATTATCGGGATGCCCGCATCTTCGCCATCTATGAGGGCACCAACGGCATCCAGGCCATCGACCTCGTCACCCGCAAGCTGTCGCAGGAGGGGGGCGACGTGGTGACGACCCTCATCGGCGATTATCGCGACATTGCCGACGAGGCGCATGCGCTGGAGCTGCCGGAGTTCGGCCGCATGGGCGAGAAGCTGGCGGAGGCGGTGGATTCGCTGGGCCGCGCCACCCGCATCATGCTCGATCGGCTGGGCGAGGAGAATGCCAAGGTGCTGGCGGGGGCCACCCCCTACCTGCGCCTGTTCGCCCGGGCGGCCGGTGGTGCCTATCTCGCCAAGGCGGCGCTCGCCGCCCACCGGGAGCGCTCGGCCGGCGGCACCGATCCGCGCCTTGCGGCCCGCATCGCGGTTGCCCGCTTCTTCGCCGAGAATCTGTGCCCGCAGGCCAAGGGCCTGGAAGACGTGGTGGAGCATGGCCATGCCAGCGTGCTCGAGTCGCAGAGCGTGCTCGGCCTCGACTGAGCGCGTCCAGCGGCGGCGCTTCGGCGTCGCCGCCGGGATCTGGCTGGTCGCCGGCGTGGGCTTGCGGGTGTCCGGAATGATTCCCGCTGTCATGATTCCTGCCCTAGTGATTCCTGCCCTAGTGATTCCTGCCGTCGCGGACGAGGTTCCGACACGCTGCGCGCCGGTGGCCGGGCCCATCGGCGCGCCACAGCTGTGCCAGCTGGCGCTGGAGGATGGCGTGCACCAGCGGGTGCTGGTGCTCACCCCGCCTGAGCCGCGCGCGGTTCTGGTGATGTTTCCCGGCGGCAGCGGCCAGCTGGGGCTCGGGAATGACGGCCATTTCGCCCACGGCGCCAACGTCTTGGTGCGCACCCGTGCCGATTGGGTGGCGCTGGGCTTCGCGGTGGTGATCGCCGATGCGCCCACCTCGGCGAGCCTGCGCGGCGCCCGGAGCACGGCGGCTTTCGGCGCGGCGGCACGGCGCCTCATCACTTTCGTCCATGACCGTTTCAAGCTGCCGCTGTTCGTGGTGGGCACCAGCCAGGGTGCTATCGCCGCCGTGAATGCGGCCGCCGATACGCCGACGGATCTGGTGGCGGGCGTGGTGCTGACCGAAACGGTGTCGCGCCGCGGCGGCAGCGGCGAGACCGTGTTCGACGCCCATCCCGATGGCGTCGCCGTACCGGTCCTGGTGGTGGCCAATGCGGCGGATGCCTGCCCGGTGGCCGCGCCCGAGGACGCGCCGCGCATCGCGGCCGCCTTCACGCGGGCTCCCCATGTGCA
Source organism: Xanthobacter sp. ZOL 2024 (assembly GCF_052932325.1). NCBI lineage: Bacteria > Pseudomonadati > Pseudomonadota > Alphaproteobacteria > Hyphomicrobiales > Xanthobacteraceae > Xanthobacter > Xanthobacter sp. ZOL 2024. Next base: position 4,404,098 of record NZ_CM128808.1, on the reverse strand, counting down.
GGTGCTGAACGTCTCGGGCGGACGCCGCGGCAAGCGGGCCTGTGGTTCCCTCTCCCCCCATGGCTACTGGGGCATGGAAGGGCAGGTGATCGGGGCCATCGGCGATTGGATCGACCGCAATCTGCAGGCGCCCCGCGCCCCCTAGCGGTTCGCAGATGCGCCGTGCCTTCGGCCTCGCTCCTTTGATCGCCGGCGGCGCGGCGACCGCCCTGCGGCTTTCCGCCGCCATCTGGCCGCGTTGTCGCCGTATTATGGTCAAATTTTAAAATTTCTTATACATCAATATGTTGCGCGCACATAATGGTATTATAAGGCCGTTATCTGTAGGTCACACCCGTTGACCTGTCTCAATGCTCATATTTGAATAAGTGTAATTCTGCCGCCGTCTGACGAATGGTGAACGCATGAAAAAGCTTGCCGTCATCATCGTATGCGGCTTGGTGGCTCTCGGAGCCGCTTACGCCGTCGCGCTTTCGACCCCTTACTGGTTCGCTCCCAAGCACGACGCGCAAGTTGACATACATGATCCCCAACTGATCGCCCGTGGCGCCTATGTGGCCCATGCGGCCGACTGTGTCGCCTGCCACACTGCGCCGGGAGGCAAGCCGTTTGCCGGCGGCCTCGGCATGCAGACGCCGCTCGGCACCATCTATTCCACCAATGTGACGCCCGATTCCAAGACCGGCATCGGCGCCTATTCCTATGGGGATTTCGAGCGTGCTGTCCGGCGCGGCATCCGCCCCGATGGCACCGCCCTTTATCCGGCCATGCCCTATGTGTCCTACGTCGTGGTCAAGGACGACGACATCAAGGCGCTCTACGCTTACTTCATGAGCGACGTGAAGGCGGTGGCGCAGGACAACAAGCCCACCACCATGCCGTGGCCCATGTCCATGCGCTGGCCGCTCTCCTGGTGGCAGCTGCTGTTCGCCCAGCCCCGCACCTTCGTCGCCCAGGCGGGTGCCGATCCCGAGCTGGTGCGCGGCGCCTATCTGGTGGAGGGCCTCGCCCATTGCGGCGCCTGCCACACGCCGCGCGGCATCGCCTTCCAGGAAAAGGCCCTCGCCAACGATCCGGCCGGCACCTATCTGTCGGGCTCGGTGCTCGAAGGCTGGTACGCCAAGAACCTGCGCAATGAGGCCCGCGGCCTGTCCACCTGGACCACCGAGGAACTGGTGGACTTCCTGGGCACCGGCCGTACCGACCGCACCGCGGCGTTCGGCTCTATGGCCGATGTGGTGGGGCATAGCACCCAGCACCTCACAAAGGCGGACCTGACCGCTGTTGCCAAATATCTGAAGCAGCTGCCGCCCCGTCCCGGGCATGAGGTGGCTTGGAAGCCTGAGGCCGACACCACCACCGCCAAGCTCCTGGCCGGCGATTACGGTGCCCCCGGTGCCGCCGCCTATGTGGCCCACTGCGCGGCCTGCCACCGCATGGATGGGCGCGGCGCGCCGCGCATCTTCCCGGCGCTCAAGGACAATTCGATCGTGTTCGCGGAGGATCCCTCCTCGCTGATCCAGTTCACCTTGACCGGCGGCACCATGGCCAAGACGCCCCACGACGTGATGACCTTCACCATGCCGGGCTTCGCCAACCTCTCCAACCATGACGTGGCGCAGATCCTCACCTTCATCCGGAACAGCTGGGGCAACCATGCCGAGGCCATCACCGAGGACGAGGTGGCGCGGATGCGGAAGATCATCAAGGACAAGCCCGTCAACTACGTGCCCGAGGCTCACAATGGCTAAGTCGCTCAAGATCGCCGGGATCATCCTCGGCGTTGCGGTGGTGGCCGGTGCCGGCGCCTTCGCAATCGGGGCCGGGGGCACGCCGCTCAATGCGCCTCCCGAGAAGACCTTTCCCGTGGTGGACAAGGAGGGAAAGCAGGTCGGCGTCTATCGGCTCCCCGATGACACCTCCATTCCCTCCCTGCCCAATGCCGAGCTGGTGCTCTACGGCAAGCGGCTTCTGAACGAGACTGCCCGCCTGCTGCCAAACAACGTGGGCGACAAGCTCAATTGCAACAGCTGCCACCTGGGCGAAGGCAAGGTGGACAACGGCGCGCCCTATATCAACACCGTCAACGACTTCCCGCAGTTCAACCCGCGGGCCGGCCGGGTGGTGAGCCTGAAGGAGCGCATCAACGGCTGCTTCCAGCGCTCCATGAACGGCAAGCCGCTCGATCCGGACTCCCGCGAGATGTCGGCCATGATCGCCTATATGGACTGGCTGCGGAATGGCGTGCCGAAGGGCCAGCGGGTGAAAGTGGTCGGCGCCGGCCCCATCGACATGAAGCTGGTGCCGGATCCGGTGCGGGGTGAGAAGCTCTATGCCCAGCACTGCGCCACCTGCCATGGCGCCAATGGCGAGGGCATGAAGGGGGCCGATGGCACCTTCATCTTCCCGCCTTTGTGGGGGGATGAATCCTTCAACATCGGCGCCGGCATGGCCCGCCTGTACAAGGCGGCCGCCTTCATCAAGTTCAACATGCCGGTCAGCGTGAACCTCGACCATCCGGTGGGGCAGGGCGGCGTGCTGAACGACCAGGATGCGGTGGACGTGGCCGAGTTCTTCACCCACCAGCCGCGTCCCGACTTCGCCGGCAAGGTCAATGACTGGGCCAACGGCAAGAAGCCCAAGGACGCCCGCTACTGAGCGTGCGCAAAGCTGAGAAACGCAGCCGACGGCGCGGCCCTATGAGAGGGGACCGCGCCGTCGGTGTGTTCAGAGGCGCGTATCCCAAGCCCAGCCTTCTCAAGCTCGGCCTTCTCAAGCCCAGCCTTCTCAAGGCAGGCCCTACTCGCAGGCGTCGGTCCCTGGGGCCGTCATGCTGGAGCTGTGCCGTGTTGGAGCGGTGCAAGGTGCCTTTGGTGCATGGCCGGCAGCGGTGGGGCCGGGTGTGTCAGCGGCACAAGCCCGTGCCGCAGACCAGAGGCGGGCCCGCAGCGGCGACGGGGCGCACGGGGCGGTGCGCGGCATGTGTGGTGCAACTGGCGCATAGGGGTCAGGCGACCTTGTCGCTGCCCTTGCCCTCGCCCAGCATGCCCAGGGCGCGCCAGGTGTTGCGGCCGGCATCCTTGGCCATGTAGAGGGCGGCATCGGCTTCCGCCACCAGCGCCACCAGGTCCACCATGGACTGGGTGGCCACCGCCATGCCGATGGAGATGGACGCCGGCAGCACCAGGCCTTCGCTCTCCACCGGCCGCGACAGGTGGGCGTGCAGGCGATCGGCCAGCGCGGCGAATTCCTCCGCCGTCTTGCCGGTGGCCACCACGGCGAATTCGTCGCCGCCGAACCGCGCCGCCATGTCTCCCGCGCGCAGCGCCGATTGCAGGCGGCGGGCGATGGTGGTCAGCAGCAGGTCGCCGGCGATGTGGCCGTGCACGTCGTTGATGCGCTTGAAATGGTCGAGATCCACCAGCAGCACCGCGAACGGCAGGTCGTCACGGGCGAGGCGTCGGCGCGCCTGCTCCATGGCGCGATCGAAGGTGGAGCGGTTGGCGAGCCCGGTCAGGGGATCGTGGCTGGCGGCGTGCTCCAGAGCGGCTTCCAGGTGCTTCTTCTGTGACACGTCGGTGATGGTGCCGACGATGCGGACCGGCTGGCCCTGCTCGTTGCGCTCGACGATCTTGCCGCGGGCAAGCAGCCAGACGTGGGCGCCATTGCGGTGCCGGCCGCGCAGCTCGCATTGGTAGAGGCTGTGGCGGCCTTCCGCATGGTCGCGGAACGCCTGCACCGCGATCGGCAGATCCTCAGGATGAATGAGCTCGCGGAAGCGCGACAGGGTGGGGGCGTCGTCAAGAGGCGTGTAACCGAGCATGCGATAGGCCCGGGCGCTGAAAAAGATGGCGTCGCTGGGAATATGCCAATCCCAGATGCCGTCATTGGCGCCTTCCAGCGCGTAGGAGAGCCGGCGCTGGTTTTCTTCAAGAGCCTCCTGCTGCTGGGCGCTGCGCGCGGTGATGGCGGCGATCAGCAGGGCGGGGCAGGCGGTCAACACCAGGCGCACCTGCAGCTGGACCAAGCCGAGCAGGTCGTTGGCGAGGGCCGGCAGGCCGAGATGCATCAGCCGAAACACCGCGAGGCTGATGGCCAGCGCCGCCACCGCCAGCGCCGTGGGCCGCAGGCCCAGGCGAAACGCGAACCACAGCAGCACACAGGTGGTGGCGTCGAGAGGCAGGCTGCTTTGGGTCATCGCGAGCACGGCGATGAGGGTCGCGAGCGCGAGGCTCGCTATTGCCATCTCCAGCCGGAAATACCGGCGGCGCGTGTGCGCGACGGGGGCGGGGGCCAGCAGCAGGGGCGGCAGCAGCAGCAGAATGGCGGCGGTGCTGGAGCTCCAGTATTGCAGCACCGTCAGCCCCACCTCGGCGTTCCGGGTCCAGGCCGAGACGACGCCGGCCACCAGGGCGCCCGGAACGGTGGTGACCACCGCGATGGGAATGAGACCCGCCATCTCAGGCACGTCCAGGCGGGCGTTGGCATCGAGCCCCACGCTCTCGCACCACCAGGCGGTGAGGCCGAAGGAAAAGCCGGCGGCCGCGGCGGCGGCGAGGGTCATGACGATGCTGTCGCCCAGCAACTGGTGCACGAGGCCGGTGGCCAGGACCACGGCGAGGGTGGACCAGCCCAGCCGTCGGCCGACGAACAGAAGGTAGGTTCCCACCGCCACCGCATTGGCGGGCCAGATCAGGGGATCTTGTCCGCCATTGCGGGTTGCGCTCAGCAGCGCCAGCAGCAGCAGCGCGTAGAAGGCGCTGAACAGCACCACCTGCAACGGTCCCGAGGGAACGGGGGACAACGGAGCAGGGCCCGCGCTTGACGCTGCTGGCGCCGCGGGCACGACGTCAGCAGGCATTGGGCGTTGCGGGCCGGTCGATGCGCCGCCCGTCCCGGATGCGCCCGCAGGCGCGCTCCCGGAGGCGCCGCCGGCCACAGGGGCCCTTGCAACGCCGTCCGGCGCGGATGCCGGTCGCGCTGCGCTGAATGCCATCGGCCTCGGTTCGTTAGGGCGCATGACCACGTCTTCTTTGCGCCTGTGTTCCTCGACGGCCCTGCTGCTCGCCGCCGGCCCGGGCGCCGCGTGCAGGTGCCAATGCCGAAGGCATCACCTGCTCGTGCGCGGAAACGGCGATGGTCAAGAGCTCGTCAAAGTTGCGTTGCTCCACCCTGGTTAGGACCATTGTTGCCACGAACCGTTGCCAATGCAAAGCCTCGGGGCTATCCGCGACGGTTGTGGTTCAGGGATACAGGCGGGTCTTGCTCCAGCGCTCCCCCGCTGCGGCACGGCGGAAGACGATGCGGTCGTGCAGCCGGAACGGGCGATCGTGCCAGAATTCGATCTGCACCGGGCGGATGCGGAAGCCGGTCCAATGGGGGGGGCGCGGCACGCTGCCGAGGGCGTATTTCGCGGTGGTGGCGGCCACCGCCGCCTCGAGCGCGAAGCGGCCTTCCAGCGGCCGCGACTGCCGGCTGGCCCAGGCGCCGATCTGCGAGAGGCGGGCCCGGCTGGCGAAATAGGCGTCGGCCTCGGCGTCGCTCACCCGCTCCACCGGGCCGCGTGCGCGCACCTGGCGATGCAGGGACTTCCAGTGCATCACCAGCGCCGCCTTGGGGGTGGCGGCCAGCTCCTGCCCTTTGGCGCTTTCCGTGTTCGTATAAAAGACGAAGCCGTCGGCATCGGCATGCTTGAGCAGCACCATGCGCACGTCCGGCAGCCCGTCGGGGTCGACGGTGGCGAGCGCCATGGCGTTGGGGTCGTTGATCTCGCTCTTCTCGGCATCGGCGAACCAGGACGCGAACAGCCGGAAAGGCTCGTCAGCGTCGGTAAAATCACCAGTTGTTAAGGGGTTCTGGGGTTCCATGGTGGTGTCCGTCGTCATGTGGAGCCCCTCGTGTCTCGCCGAATCCCGGTCGCCCCGCCATTCGGAGGGCCGCTTCCTTATAGGGGCACTGCGTGTGTTCGCGAAGTCCTCCGCATCGGCGTTGGCGCGATGCTGCTCGCCGCGGCCCTGTCCTGCGGCGCCTGTAGCACGGCACCGCTCGGTGACGATGATCTGACCACCGGCTCCATTACCCCGCGGGCGGCGAGCCTGCGTGAGCCGCGCGGGTCGGCGCCGCGGGGAATCGCCGCTGGTGATTGGCAGCAGGCCAAGCTCGCCCTGGATCAGGCCCTGGCGTCCGGCGAGCGTGACATCAGCGTGCCGTGGGAGAATGCGCAGACCGGGGTACGCGGCACCGCGACGCCGATCGGCACCGCGCGCGCCGGCGGGTGCCGCGACTTCATGATCGCGGTGGTGGATGGCAAAACCACCGATCGCTGGGTGCAGGGCGAGGCCTGCCGCGCCGAAGGCGGCACGGTGCTCAATCAGGTGCGGGTGCTGGGCAGCGCGTGACGTCGATTGTTGCGCGAACCGGGCCATGACCCCGTTGCATTTTCCGCGCCATGGACCCACATCTTGAACGCGGCTGGCCGCTTGAGCGCCGGCCGGCGAGGTGAGATTTCATGCGTGATCCATACGACGTCCTCGGCGTCTCCAAGACCGCCGACGAAGCCGAGATCAAGCGCGCCTATCGGCGGCTGGCGAAAAAGCTGCACCCTGATGCCAATGTCGACGACCCCAAGGCGCAGGACAAGTTCGCGGAGCTGAACACCGCCCACGAGATCCTGGCCGACAAGGAGAAGCGCGGCCAGTACGACCGCGGCGAGATCGACGCGGAAGGCAAGCCGCGGGCGCCGGAATTCTCGGGGTTCGGTGGCGGCCGGCGGCAGGGGCCGGGCGGCTTTTCCGGTTTCGACGGCGATACGATTTTCGAGAGCTTCTCCTTTGGCCCGGAGGGCGCGCGCCGCACGGGGCGGCGCGGCGCCCAGGGGAGCGGCTTCGAGGATATCGGCGACATCTTCGGCTTCGGCCGGCAGCGGCGCAGCGCCGGCGGCGGCTTCGCGCCGCAGCCGGGCGCCGATACCGAGATCACCCTGCCGGTGAGCTTCGAGGAAGCGACCCACGGCGCCAGCAAGCGGGTGGGCCTGCCCAACGGCAAACAGCTCGACCTCAAGATCGCCGCCGGCACCCGGGAAGGCCATCGCATGCGCCTCAAGGGGCAGGGCGAGCCGAGCCCCATGGGTGGTCCGGCCGGGGATGCCTACGTCACCATCGCCTATGCGCCGCACGCGACCTTCACCCGCGACGGCGACGATCTGCGGCAGGATGTGGACGTGCCCCTGGCGGACGCGGTGCTGGGCGCCAAGGTCCGCGTGCCCACCCTGTCGGGCAGCGTGGAGCTGAAGATTCCGGCCTGGACCTCCGGCGGGCGCACCTTCCGCCTGCGCGGCAAGGGGCTGCCCACGGCGGCCGGCGGCCATGGCGACCTGCTGGTGCGGACCAATCTTGTGCTGCCGGCGAGCCATGATCCGCAGCTCGAGGAGCTGATGAAGAAGCTGCAGACGGCCGACGACAAGGCCTGAGGGAACCCGGCCCGGCGGCGGGCCATGGGGGCGCTTTCCACGGCGGCGCGGGCGCACTACAGTCCGCGCCCCAATCCCGAACAATGGGGCGCCCATGTTTCTTGAACTGCAGAATCTCTATTTTGAGGATCTCACCGTCGGGCGCACGGAGCGCATGTCCAAAACGGTGTCGTCGTCCGACATCGTGGGCTTTGCCGAGCTGACCGGTGATCGCAATCCCATCCACCTGTCGCAGCATTTCGCGGCCAAGACCCCCTTCGGCGGGCGCATCGCCCATGGGCTCTATACCGCCAGCCTGATCTCGGCGGTGCTGGGCACCCGCCTGCCGGGGCCCGGGGCAGTCTATATCTCCCAGACCTTGAACTTCCGCGCGCCGGTGCGCATCGACGACACGGTGGATGTGGAGGTGCGGGTGGTGGAGCTCATTCCCGAGCGTCTGCGCGCCCGCCTGTCCTGCATCTGCTCGGTGAAGGGCGAGGTCGTGCTCGACGGCGAAGCCTGGATCAAGGTGCCGTCGGTGAAGACACCGAAGAGCAACGCTTAGGTCTGACCGCCATTGGAGCCCGCGCCCCGTGTCGCGGGGACGGGTGGCAGAGGGAACGCACATGTTCGATTCCGCGAAGGTGGAGCACAAGCTGGACAAGGCGGCCTTCAAGGCGCTGGAGCCGAGCCTGCGCGAGGATCTGCTCAATGTGCAGTTCCAGCTGATCGACCAGAAGAAGCGCAGCTTGGTGGTGCTCATCCACGGCCCCGATGGGGCCGGCAAGGGTGCCGTGCTCAATCGCCTTTACGGTTGGCTCGATGTGCGCAAGCTGCAGACGCTGACCTATGAACGCCCCTGCCGGGAGGACGATGGCCACCCGCCCATGTGGAAGTACTGGCGGGGGCTGCCGCCCTCTGGCGAGATCGGCATGATGCTGGGCTCCTGGTATCACAAGCCGCTGTGTGACCGGGTGTTGGGCCGGCTTGGCCGCGGCGCCTTCGTGGCGGCGCTGGAAGACGTGCGTCGGCTGGAGGCCATGCTGCACGCCGAGGGTGTGTGCGTGCTCAAGCTGTGGCTCTATCTCGACGCCGCCGAGGCGCGCCGGCGGCTGAAAGCGCTCAGCGAGGGCCCTTATCGGCGCCCGGTGGTGCGCGAGTGGGAGGAGCTCGACACCGCCAAGGAGCGCGAGCGCCTGGCCCGGGCCGCCGAGGATGTGGCCCGCATCACCTCCACCGATTTCGCGCCCTGGCACGTGGTGCCCGCCAGTGACGCCGACTATCGCGATGCGATGATCGGCAGCGTGCTGCTGGAGAAGCTGCGCGCCATGACCGCCAACGGCGCCAATGGCGGCGTCCACCAGCCGCCCAGCCCGACCCAGGTGCCGAAGACGCTGCCGGCCTTCTCCATCCTGTCCACCCTCGACCTGACCCGCAAGCTGGAGAAGCCGGACTACGAGGCGCAACTCGCCCATGAGCAGTCGCGCATCACCCGCGCCACCACGTCGCCGGCCTTCGCCGGGCGCGGGCTGGTGGTGGCGTTCGAGGGCAGCGACGCGGCCGGCAAAAGCTCCACCATCATGCGCCTGCGCGAGGCGCTCGATCCGCGGCACTTTCGCGTCTACCCCATCTCGGCGCCCAGCGACGAGGAGCGCGCGCGCCCCTATCTGTGGCGCTTCTGGCGCCACGTGCCGCCGCAGGGGCGCATCGCCATCTTCGACCGCTCCTGGTATGGCCGGGTGCTGGTGGAGCGGGTGGAGGATCTGGTGACGCCGGACCAGTGGGGGCGGGCCTATGGCGAGATCAATGATTTCGAGGCGCAGCTCGACCGCAGCGGCATCGTGGTGGTGAAGTTCTGGCTAGCCATCAGCGAGGATGAGCAGATGCGGCGCTTCGCGGCGCGCGAGACGATCCCCTACAAGCGCTTCAAATTGACCCCGGAGGATTGGCGCAACCGCGAGAAGTGGCCGCTCTACGAGGCGGCGGTGACCGAGATGGTCGACCGCACCTCCACGGACCTTGCCCCATGGACCCTGGTGGAAGCGGAGGACAAGAGGTTCGCCCGGGTCAAGGTGCTGCGCACCATCGCTGACCGTCTGGACGCCGCTTTGGCCGCCGACTGAGCCCGGTGACCTCCGTCCCGTCGCGCCACCGCTTCACGCGGCGATGGCGACCCGGCCGCGGCCGGCCTCTTTGGCCTGATACATGGCGCCATCCGCGCTCTTGAGCAGATCGGCCGCGGTGCCCACCCCATTCTCCGCCACCGCCACGCCCACGCAGGCGCCGATGGAGATGATGCGGCCGCCGATCAGGAACGGCTCGTGCAGCGCGGTGAGGACCTTGTCCGCCACCGCCACCGCGCTCGCCTGATCGGTGATGATGGGCAACAGCGCCACGAATTCATCGCCGCCGAGCCGGCCCACCGTGTCCTCCCCCCGCAGGCAGGAGGTGATGCGCAAGGCCACTGCCTTCAGGAGGTCATCACCCACCGCGTGGCCATAGCGGTCGTTGACCGGCTTGAAGCGGTCGAGGTCGATGAACAGCACCCCCACCGGCTGGCGCCGACGGGCGGCCTGGGCCAGGGACTGTTCGACGCGATCGAGGAACAGGGTGCGGTTCGGCAGGCTGGTGAGCGCATCGAAATTGGCCTGCCGCCACAGCTCCTTTTCCTTCTCCTTGCGGGCGGTGATGTCGGAGAAGATGGCGACATAGCCCGATCGCAGGCCATTGCCGCGGACCACGGCATTGATCACCAGCCGCTCCACGAAATCGTGGCCGTCCTTGTGGCGGTTGATGATCTCCCCTTCCCACGACAGTTTGGAGTTGAGGCTTTCATAGAAGGCGCGGAAGAAGGCTTCGTCATGGGCGCCGGAGGAGAGGAATGAGGCATGCCGCCCCAGCGCCTCGGCGGCGGTGTAGCCGGTGATCTGGGTGAAGGCGCGGTTCACCGCCATCAGCCGGCCGGCGGGGTCCGTCACCATGATGCCCTCGGTGGTGGAATCGAACACCAGCTGGCTGACCAGCAGCTTTTCTTCCTGCCGCATGATCTCGGTGATGTTGGAGAAGGCGATCACCGCGCCCTGTGAGGTGCCATCCGCCTTCGGGGGCAGGCGGCGGGAGTTGAAAGTGGCCCAGATGCGTTGGCCCTCATCGCCATCCACATAGAACAGCTCGTGGTTGAGGTCCGTGGAGAGCGCCCGCATGCTTGGCCGCTCGCTGACGTCGATCCGGCGCCCGGACGGGTCGAACAGGGGCTTCTCGCGACGCTGCAGGGATTGCGCGTCGGCAAGCAGGATCTCCAGCGCCGCGGAATTGAAGGCGTCGATCTCCCCCTTGCCGTTCACCATGACGATGCCGGCGGGCATCACCTCGAACATGGTGCGGTAGCGCTGCTCATTGGCCTTGAGGCGCTCCTCGAGCTCGAACCGGTCGGTGACGTCGTGGATGATGGAGTAAAGAACGGTCCGGCCGCTCAGCGTCACGGGGCCGGAATACACCTCCACCTTGCGGATCTCGCCGGAGGCCAGGCGGTGGGGAAACAGGAAGAAGGGCTTGTTGGCCTTCAGCGCCTCGTTCATGCAGGCCTGCACCTCGTCCGGCGGCAGGCAGTTGATCTGCGTGATCTTCATGCGCAGCAGCTGCTCGCGGCTGTAGCCATAAAAGGTGCATGCCGCTTGGTTAGCGGCCAGGATCTGGCGGGTCACCGGATCGGAAATCAGCTTGATGGAGCGGTTCTGCTCGAACAGGCCATGATACATGGCTTCCTGCGCCGACAACGCCTGGCGCTGGCGCATCGCCCGCAACACCAGCGTCGCCACCACCGCCAGCAGGCCCAGGATCAGGATCGTATTGACGAGGAAATAGCGGCGGTCGGCGGCGATATTGTCGTCGATGCTGGCCAGCAGGGTGGTCTCGGAGAGGTCCACCACCACCGCCGCCTGATAGAGCGGCATGCGCGCCCAGGCGATGATGCGCTGATCCCGGCCATCCTCGCTCGGTACTACCCGCGTGCCGCTGTCGGGACTGTCATCGGTCAAGAACGGGCGATGCGCCGGTGCCTGGGCGCCGACGCGGGAGAGGCCCTGGGAACTGCTGATGAGGATGAGGCCGCTGGGCAGGCTCAGCAGCTGCGCGACGTCACCGCTGCCCAGGCCGATCTGATCCAGTTTGGATGAGAAATAACTGAGCGGCATGCGGATCACCAGCACGCCCGCCAGCTGCCCGGCGCGCCAGATGCCGCGGGCAAACGGGAGCTCCCAGGCATCCGTGCCGGGCTGCCGCTCCGGCTCGCCCACCACCATTGCCGCCAGCTCCCCTCGGGCCGCCTTCAGCTTGCGGAAATAGGAGGAGGTGGCGATGTCGCGCGGCGCACCCGCCGGAGCCGAAACCACCGCGACACCATGAATATCGTAAAGCCCCACCGAGATTGGTGCCTGCAGCGGAAGCAGGCCGAGCGCGCGTCGCGCGGAGGTATCAAAGTCGTCCAGGTGGCCGAGGTGGTCCTCGACGATCTCTTCCAGGACAAAGGAGATGGTGTGGAAGGTCGCGTCGAAGGATTGGCGGACCACCTCCGAAAGTTGTTCTGCGCGCAACTCGCCCGCTGCGCGCGTGCCTTCCCTGTCCTCTTGGAACGAACGCTCCAAATGAATCCAATAACTCAAGAACAAAAGCGCGATAAGACCCGCCGCAAGGCCCAGTTTGCTTTCCGTTCTTATGTGGGGGAGGCGGATCATTCGTGCGGGCCGTTGCTACTTTCGCGATCATAATCGAGCCATACGGCCTGCCAATAGGGGAGGCTTTCTATTTCGTTCCAGTTTGATCTTTAAAGGGCCCGCAGAGCTGCCGGAAGGGCAGCGGGGTGCGACTTCGTGTGTCGTGGCTGGCGCCTGACGGTACTCGAGGGGGCACGAGATGCGGGTGGGTCGCGGTGGTGGCTGGGGCGCCTGGATTCGAACCAGGGAATGGCGGAATCAAAATCCGCTGCCTTACCTCTTGGCTACGCCCCACCGGCGATGCGGGCGCGGACCATATCGTCCCGCATAGCTCCTGTCCAATCCCGCTGGAGAGGTCTTCAACAGAAGGTGAGGGCCCGTTCAGGCCCCCGAGAAGCGCGGCGCCCGCTTCTCGGCGAAGGCGAGGCGGCCTTCGCGATAATCGGCACTGGCATTGGCGCTGGTGGTGGCGCGCCGGGCCTCCGCGAGCAGCGCTCCGGCACCGCTCTCGGCCGCGCGAATCGACAGCTTGGCCGCCTTCAGGGTGAGCGGGGCGTTCTCGGCCATGCGCTGGGCGAGGCGCGCGGCGGTGGCATCGATGTCGGCGGCGGCGGCCATGACGTCCACGGCGCCGATCTCATAGGCGCGCGCCACACTCAGACGGTCGGCGGTGAAGAACAGGTGGCGGGTGCCCTGGCTGCCGAACACGCGCAGCAGCCGGCCCATGCCCCGCGGATCATAGCCGAGGCCCAGGCGGGCGGCGGGAATGGCGAAGAAGGCATCATCCGCGGCGAGGCGCAGATCGCAGCTTGCCGCCAGCGCGGCACCGGCGCCCACGCAGGCGCCATGGATCAGCGCCAGGGTCGGGCAGGCAAGCCCCTCGATGGCCGAGCAGGCGGCTTCCACCAGTTCGTCGTAGCCCTGGGCGCCGGAGGCGTCGGAGCGGGCGGAATCGAAATCGGAGATGTCGGCGCCGCCGGAGAAGGCCCGGTCGCCCTCGCCGCGCAGCACGGCCACGCGGATGTCGGTGCGGCGCTCCGCGTCATGGGCGAACCGCGCGAGGCTCTGCCACATGGCGGAAGAGATGGCGTTGCGGCGCTCGGGATTGGAGAGGACCAGATGCGCGATGCCGTTTTCAACGGTAATTGCGATGCTGCCTGCCAAACCCGCCTCCATCCTTGCGCGGCCCGGCGCGGCTGGCGCGGGCTGCCTCTGGCGTGGCGCCGGCCAATCGGTGAAGGACCGACGGTCACGCTCCAGTCGCTGGCAGCTATGCCCGAAAAGACCGCGGAAGGCTATGGGGGCCACCGCCGCGGAGCGAGAATGATGCGACGGGAAGCGGGACGGAGCCGGAAGGCTCCGTCCCGTCCCAACGGGCGCCGGTCAGGGCTTGGCACCCGAAGCGCATGTGCCGGAGGCATCGCATCGCATCGTTTCGCGCCCTCTTTGGCGCGTCATCTCAGGAACTTCAAGCAAAAAAGCACAGGTAACCCATGTGGTCCTGCCAATGGGTAATGGAATAATGATGTTGGAATGTCTCTAGTCGGTATTTTTCGCATTCGAGTTTTGGAAAATGTTCGGTTTATTCGCGTCTAAAAAGGAAGTTTCCGATAAATCCGATTATCAGGCTACCAATGGCAACTGCAATCCCGTAAAGAAGCGCGTCATTTTGAGAGAAAATGGCGATATTTTGCTCAAATCCACTCTTTATAATCTCGAAATGCTCAGTCGATTGCGCGGTAACTTGTCCGTTGCGCAAGAGTTTGACAGAAACGTCGTAGCGGCCGATGGGCGCGCGGCCGGGAATGTCGAATTCGGTGCGAAACACCCGGGGCGCGAGGAAGGTCACGCCGCGCGGATTCTCCTCGTAAAGATCCTCCGAGCCCTGGATGCGCAGAAAGGCCTGGCGGAAGGAGTCGGTGGGCACCACGTCGGCGAAATCGGGGCCGACGCGCTGTAGCAGCACATTGCGCGACAGGCCGATCTGCTCGGTCCGCAGCACCTCCGGGCTCGCCATGTCCTCCACCGGGCGGTTCGACTGCACGGAGAGGAAGGCGGGCACGTCGATGAAGGTGCGGCTGTCGCTGTTCACCCACAGGCCCGCCACGCGGGACTTGCGCCAGGCCACGTAGCTGGCCTGTGGACCGCGCACCGTCACCACGATGTCGGGGGGGCGCGCGTCTGGGCCCGTGTCGGCGCCTGCCACCTCAGCCACGCCGAACACCACCAGGCTGGCCCCGCTGAAGGTGGAGGTGATGCGCACCACCGGCTCGGAAATGGACACCACCAGCCGATCGCGCTCGGGCTCCGCTCCGCCGGCCGGCAGGGCCAGTGCGAGGCTGGCGGCGGCGAGGGCGGCCGTCCACAGCCCGCGCATCCGGCCGGAGCGGCGCCCAGCGGCCGCGGCGCGGACGGGCGGGGTCATCGCCGCACCTCGATGGTGGTGAGCACATAGAGGTCGGAGGGGTGGCGCACCAGATCCACCGCCACCCGCAGCCCGACCGCCAGCACCAGCAGCCCCAGCAGGAAGCGCAGATTCTCCGGCCGCATGGTCTGGCCGGTGCGGGCGCCGAACTGGGCCCCCATGGTGCCGCCGATCATCAGTACGAAGGCGAGCACCGCATCCACGGTGCCATTGGCCTCGGCGTGGAGCACGGTGGCGGCCGCCATGGTGACGAGGGTCAAAACCAGCGAGGTGCCGACCGACGTGGTGGTGGGCACCCGCAGCAGATAGATGAGCGCGGGCACCAGGATGAAGCCGCCGCCGACGCCCAGCACCGCGCCCAGCAAACCGATCATGAAGCCGATGCCGACCACCGGAATGGCCGAGACATAGATGCGGGAGCGGCGGAAGCGCATCTTCAGCGGCAGCCGCATGAACCAGGCGTGAGTGCCCGGCCGCCGCACCACCGGCGCGGCGCCGCGGCGGGTCCGGCGGATGGCGCGCACGCTTTCCACCAGCATCATGGTGCCGATGGTGCCCAGGAGCACCGTGTAGGCGAGGCGGATGGCCAGATCCACCTGGCCAATGATGCGCAGCCAGAGGAACAGCAGCACGCCGGCCAGGGTGCCCACCAGGCCGCCGATCAGCAGCACCCCCGCCAATGGCAGGTCCACCATGCCCTTGCGCAGATAGGAGAGGGCACCGGAAAAGGACGAGGCGGCCATGTAGGGCGAGACGCTGGCCACCGCCACCGTCGGCGGCACGCCGGTGAAGATCAGCAGCGGGGTCATCAGGAAGCCGCCGCCCACGCCGAACATGCCGGAGATGAAGCCCACCGCGAGCCCCATGGCGAACACGGAAAAGATGGCCACCGGCAATTCGGCGATGGGCAGGTAAATGGTCACGGGGCTGCCTGTCTTGGCTGGGAATCGGCGCGTGGATCCTGACCTGTGCCGGGCTTTAAGCCATCGCTGCGGCGATGAGAAGGACGACGGGCCCATCGCGGCGAGAAAATCGCAAACATCACCGCCACGCGCGACGCGGCCTCACGATCGCCGGGCTTGCGCCGCAAGCGCCGTCACCACTCCCGCGCAGGCCCGCGTCAGCCCCGCCGGTGGCCGCGGGCTGCCGCGGGGCAGACCCGGCACATGCACGAACACCACCGGCACGGCGGGCAGGCTTTCGAGAGCAATGAAATAGCTGGCGTTGCACAGGTAGCGCCCGGCATCGCGCGACAGGCGGGCGGGGGTGAAGGCGGCGCGGGCGGCGGCCAGCAGGGGCCGGGGCCGGGCGGGTGGTGCGGCGCACAGCTGGCCCGCCGGCCACCAGCTGGTGGTGATCGGGGTGGGCACGGATGGCGTCGGGACGATCGGTGGCGCGGTTCACGGCTCGCGTTTCCACGCACAGCGCACGGCGGCGGGCGGCGACGCCCAGCAGCAGCACGCCGTCGGGGGCGTGACGGCCGAGCAGCGCCGGCAGGCGACGCAGCACCGCCCAGCGGGTGGGCAGGATCTCCACCGCCACCGCAATGTCGCCCGGCCAGCGCCGTCGCCCCAGGGCCCGGGCGATGGCCTCGGCGGGATTGGCCGCGACCCCCGGAAACGGGCCGAAGGCGCAGATGAGCAGGCGGCGGGTCATGGCGGCGCCTCCGGCAAGCGACCGGCGGAGTTACAGGCCGATGAGGTGGGCGATCTCGGCGGCGGCGAGGGCGGGGCCCAGGGTGCCGGCCGCCACCTCCTGCTCCAGCGCCGGCAGGCGGGCCTTGACCGCCGGGTCGGTGGTCACTTTTTCCGCCAGCCGCTCGTTGAGCAGGGTCCACATCCAGCGCACCTGCTGGGCCTGGCGGGTGGCGGCGAAGGTGCCGGCGGCCTCGCATTTCTGCCGGTGCAGCTCCACCTGGCCCCACACCTCGGCGATGCCGTCGCCGGTCAGAGCCGAATAGGTGAGCACCGGAGGCGACCAATGGGCCTGCCGGGCCCCCAGAAGGTGCAAGGCGGCGCGATATTCGCTGGCGGCGGCGCGGGCGCGGGGGATGTTGTCGCCATCAGCCTTGTTCACTGCGACGATGTCAGCGAGCTCCAGCACGCCTTTCTTGATGCCCTGCAGTTCGTCGCCGGCGCCGGGCAGCATCAGCACCAGGAAGGTGTCGGTGAGGTCGGCCACCGCGGTTTCCGACTGGCCGACGCCCACGGTTTCCACCAGCACCACGTCGAAGCCGGCGGCCTCGCACAAGAGCATGGTCTCGCGGGTCTTGGCGGCGATGCCGCCCAAGGTGCCGCTGGAGGGCGAGGGACGGATGAAGGCGCGCGGATCCACTGACAGGCGCGCCATGCGCGTCTTGTCGCCGAGAATGGATCCACCGGTGCGGCTGGACGAGGGGTCCACCGCCAGCACCGCCACCTTGTGGCCAAGGCCGGTGAGATAGGTGCCCAGCGCATCGATGGTGGTGGATTTGCCCACCCCGGGTACGCCGGTGATGCCCACGCGGAAGGCGCCGCCCGTGCGCGGCAGCAGGCCCTGCAGCAGGGCCTGGGCGCGGGCGCGATGGTCGGCGCGGCGGGATTCCACCAGGGTGATGGCCCGCGCCAGCGCGGCGCGCTCGCCCTTCACAACGCCTTCGGCGAGCTTGGCGTCATCCTCGGTCCGCGCTGCTGTCATCACGCCTCGTCCTCAGCTTATCCGCGCAGTTCACGCCGCCGCGCGCAGACCTTGTCCGTACCGGGGATTCCCAAAAAGGGGAACCCATCCGGGGGGAGGGCGTTGAGAAGGTGTCATCAACGCGAACGGAGGTGAGCCATGAATTGGGATCGCATCGAAGGCAACTGGAAGCAGTTCACCGGCAATGTGAAGGCCCAGTGGGGCAAGCTGACCGACGATGATCTGACCGAGATCGCCGGCCATCGGGAAGCGCTGGAGGGCAAGCTGCAGCAGCGCTACGGCTATGCCAAGGACGAGGTGAAACGGCAGGTGGACACCTTCACCGCCAACATGCGCCCGCACTGATGCAAAGATCCATGAGCGCGGCTCATGGATCTTTCGCCAAGCCCGTGCAGCGCTTGAGAGAGCCAGTTTGAGACCGGTCGAAGACCGAGGCCGGCGGCATGAGACGCTTTCCATTGCACTGGTTGTCAGGCGCGTGACCCTCAGGGCCTGACATCGTGTGCCTCCAACCCCCGCGCCGCTGGTCGGCGTGGGGGCTTTTTATGCCACGGTGCGTTATGCCACGGCGCGGATGCCGCTGCGGTCGAGCCCGGCGAGGGCGGCCGCCGCGCTCTGCCCGCCGATGGTGATGGCCGGGGCGATCTCCACCAGCGGCACGAGCGCGAAGGCGCGCTCCAGCAGCCGGGGGTGGGGGATTTCCAGATCCGGCTCGTCCACCTGCGCCGCGCCGAACAGCAGAATGTCGATGTCGATGCGGCGCGGGCCGAAGCGCACCTCGCGGCTGCGGTCGCGGCCCAGCATGCGCTCCACCAGCAGGCTGAGGAACAGCAGGCTGCGCGCGGGAACCGGGCTTTCCACCTCCACCACCTGGTTGAGATAGGGCCCCTGCGGAATGGGCCCCCAGGGCGGGGTTTCATAAAGCGAGGAGCGGGCGCGGATGGTGAGGCCGGCCCGCGCCAGCACGCCCAGTGCCAGGGCGAGCGTCGCCGTGCGGTCGCCCACGTTGGATCCGAGGCACAGGTAAGCGGTGGTCCTGTCAGCGCTTGTCACGTCAGCGCTTGTCACGTCAGCGGTTGTCACGTCAGCGGTTGTCACGTCAGCGGTTGTCATGGCACGTCCCGGATGGCCTCGGCCACCCGTGCCGCCTGCACATGCTCGGCCACGTCGTGCACGCGGATGATCTCCACCCCGGCCATGATGCCGATGACGTTGGAGGCGATGGTGCCCGGCAGGCGCTGCGCCGGCGTGGTGTCGATCACCTTGCCGATCAGCGATTTGCGGGAGGTGCCCAGCAGCAGCGGCAGGCCCAGCACCCGCAATTCGCCGAGCCGGCGCACGGCGGCGAGGTTCTGCGGGAAGGTCTTGCCGAAGCCCACGCCGGGGTCGAGCACCAGCCGGTCGCGGCTCACCCCCGCCGCATCGGCCTTGTCCAGGGCGCGGGCGAAGAAGTCCAGCATGTCGGCGATGATGTCGATGCCCTCATCCACCTGCGCGCGATTGTGCATGATGACGGCGGCGGCGCCGTAATCCGCCACCACCCGCGCCATGTCGGGATCGAAGGCGAAGCCCCAGATGTCGTTGACGATGTGGGCGCCGGCCGCGAGGGCCTTGGCGGCCACATTGGCCTTGTAGGTATCCACCGAAACCGGTGCGGCATTTTCCGGCGCCAGCGCCTCCAGCACCGGGGCGATGCGGGCCCATTCCTCGTCCGCCGAAACCGGCGTGTGGCCGGGTCGGGTGGATTCGCCGCCAATGTCGAGGATGTCCGCGCCCTCTTCCACCATGCGGCGGGCGTTGACCAGCGCGTCGTCCACCTGGGCGCTGCGGCCGCCGTCGGAAAACGAATCGGGCGTGACGTTGAGGATGCCCATGATGAGGGTGCGCGGGCCCAATGGAATGGCGCGGTCACGGGCGAGAAGGGTGCGGGGAAGAGCGTGTGTCATGGCCGGATCGCTGCAAAGGTCGCGCCCACTGAAACCCCTGGAGGGGGCCGGCGCAAGTAAGTCTGGCGTAAGTCTGGCGCAAGTCCGGCGCAAGTCCGGCGCACGTGCGCTGCAAGTCCAGTTGCCCGGCGGGGTCGCGGTCAGCCGGCAGGGGCGGGTGCGGTCGTGCCGGGGCAGGGGTGGCTTTCCATGGTGTGCATGACGTCCACCAGCGGCGTGGCGGCGATCTGCATGGGGCCGGAGAAGGGCTCACCCATCTCCACCACCAGGAACAGGGCGGCGGCGATGGAGATGGAGGAGAGCACCAGTGCCGTGATTCCGGGCACGTTGCGCGGGGCGAACCAGCCGAAGCTGAAAAAGATGAGGGCGAGCCAGCAGATCACCACCACCACGAACAGGCGGGGAATGCTGCTTTGCGCATCGCGGCTGAGTTTCCAGCGCTGGTTCAGAAGGCTCTTGATGCCGTCGATGGCGGCGCTGCGGCTCGCCCTCTGATCGTCGGTGGCAGGTACCAGCACGCGCACCGCCTCGTCGAGACGCAGCAATTGCGCGGTTGCCTCGCTTTGTCCGCCAATCCCGCTGGCCGCACCGGCCGGGGGTGCGGGAGCTTTGCCGCGACCCCAGGTTTCGCTGCGCAGCAGGCGCACATAGCGCCCGAGCTCCTGCCGGGCGGGGCAGGCGGCGGCGCCGAAGTGCCGCAGTTCCAGGTCGGTTGCGAGCACGCTCACCGCATATTGCTGCACGTCCTCCTCGGTCGCCGCATAGCTGTTGCGCATGGAGGTGGTCATGAAGCCGAGGATGAGCGAGGTCATGGCCGCGGTGAGCCCCACGGTCACCTTGAGGGTGTCGCGGGTGTTGTCCGAGAGGAAGTCCTCCGGTGCCGAACGGGCCAGCGCCATGGCCAGGAACGCGCCGGTGAACATCGCCACGAACGCCAGCGGCGCCACTGCCCAGGAGATCATGCGAAAATCCTTACCCTCGCCCCGCACCGCCGGCGGGCGCCCTCGCTGGTGTCATGGTGCGCGACCGGTCGCTCGCCCGCAACCGCTTGCGGTGCCCGCTGTGCGCCGGCGGGCTTGAGGGGCGGGAAGGCTCGGCTTACATCTTGGTCATTCTTTCAGAAAGGACGGCCCCATGCCCGTCGTTCATTTGACCGATCGTGCGCTCATTCGTGCCAGCGGCCCCGAGGCCGCCAAGTTTCTCCACGGCGTCATCACCTGCAACGTCGCCACCATGTCCGCGGGCGAAGCCCGCTACGGGGCGCTGCTGTTCCCCCAGGGCAAGATCATCTCCGATTTCCTGCTCTATCGCGATGGCGAGGAGAGCTTCCTGTTCGACGCGCCGGCCGAGCGGGTCGAAGACCTGTTGAAGCGCCTCACCTTCCATCGCCTGCGGGCCAAGGTGGCGTTCGAGACCGCCGACGACAGCGCCGTGGTCGCCGTGTTCGGTGACGCGGTGGCGCCCGAGGGCGTGGCTTTCACCGATCCGCGCCTCGCCGCCCTCGGCCAGCGTGTGGTGGTGCCGCGCGCCGTGGCGGAGGCGCTGCCCGCCGATGCGGCGGCCTATGAGGCCCACCGCATCGCCTTCGGCATTCCCAAGGGCGGACCCGATTTCGCTTATGGCGAGACCTTCCCCCATGAGGCCGACATGGACCAGCTGGGCGGGGTGGATTTCAAGAAGGGCTGCTATGTGGGCCAGGAAGTGGTGAGCCGCATGGAGCACCGCACCACCGCCCGCAACCGCCTGGTGGAAGCCGAGTTTCCCGGCGTGGCGGAAGTCGGCACCGAGATCATGGCCGGCGACAAGGCCATCGGCCGGGTAATGTCGGCGGACGGCGGCCATGCCATCGTCACCGCCCGGCTCGACCGGGTCACCGATGCCCGCGCCGAGGGCGTGCCCCTCACCGCCGGCGGGGTCGAGGTGGAGCTGAAACCGCCGGCCTGGGCGGACTTCTCGCTCGAATGGGAGCGCAAGGTCAGCGCCCTCGACCAGAAATTCAAGGCATCCAAGGCGCCCTGACAGGAGGATCTTTATGAGCGGTGGTGAGGCGTTGCAGCACGCGGATGGACGCTTGCGTTGTCCGTGGTGTGGGACCGACCCGCTCTACATGGCCTATCACGACACCGAATGGGGCGTGCCCGAGCATGACAGCCGGGCGCTGTTCGAGAAAGTGCTGCTGGATGGGTTCCAGGCCGGCCTCGCCTGGATCACCATTCTGCGCAAGCGGGACAATTTCCGCCGCGCCTTCGATGGCTTCGAGCCGGAGCGCATTGCCCGCTATGATGCGGCGAAGGTGGAAGCGCTCATGCAGGATGCCGGCATCGTGCGCAACCGCGCCAAGATCGAAGGGGCGGTGCTCTCCGCCCGCGCCTATCTCGACCTTCAGGAGAAAGGCATCGCCTTTGCCGATCTCATGTGGGAGGCGGTGGATGGCCGGGTTCAGGTGAACCACCCCCGCCGCATCGCCGACGTGCCGGCGCAGACGCCGGCCTCGCAGGCCCTGTCCAAGCGCCTGAAGGGCCTGGGCTTCAAATTCTGCGGCCCCACCATCGTCTATGCCGCCATGCAGGCGTGCGGCCTGGTGGATGACCACCTGGCCGACTGCCATTGCGCGCGGCGGGACTGAAGGAGCGCCTCAGAACCGGGTGACGATCTGCCCGAGGTCCGGCCGCGGGCGGTCCTCCATCTTCTGGGCGGGGGTGCCCATATAGATGAAGCCGGCGATGCGCTCATGCGCGGCAAGGCCCAGAGCCGCGCGGGCGTTGGCATCATAGGTCGGCCATTCGCTGATCCAGGTGGCGCCATAGCCTAGCGCCAGGGCGGCCAGCAGCATGTTCTGGCAGCAGGCGGCGGCGGACAGGAGCTGCTCCCATTCGGGGATCTTCACATGGGGCGCGGCGCTGGAGACCACCGCCACCACCAGCGGCACCCTGAGGAAGCGGTGGCGCTCCTCCTCCAGCCGCTTCTCGCTCGCTTCCGGATCCTTGGCCGCCAGCACCTTGGCGAAAGCCTCGCCGGCGCGGGCGCGGCCCTCGCCCTCGAACACGATGAAGCGCCAGGGGGCAAGCTTGCCATGGTCCGGCACCCGGGCGGCGATGGTGAGGATGGTGTCGAGATCGGCAGCGGTGGGGGCAGGCTCCGCGAGGTCCATGATGCGGGAGGAACGGCGCGTGCGCAGCAGGTCGAGAGCGTCGGGCATGGCAAGCCTTCAAAGGAATGGGACGCGCGGCGAATGCCGGGTCGGAAAGGACAGGGAAAGCACTGGTGATCTATAGGGGCATTACCGGTGGGTTTGAACCCGCCGGGGCCGCGTGGCCCCCTCGCGCAGGGGCAGGGTCGATGCGGTGTGCCGACGACTTGAAACCGCCCTGAATTTTGTGCACCTCAGAACCATGACCGTCCTGCTTCACCGGATTGCGCGCCTCGCCCCGCGCCTCATGACCCGCCCCGGCCACCATGTCCGTTCCGGCCGGCGGCGTCTTCGCGCCGGGCTGGTGGCTCTGGCCCTGTCCGCGGGCACCCTTTCGGCGATGATGGCCGCGCCGCTTGCCTCGGCGCAGAGCCTCCAGTTCCTGGGCTCGTCGGCGACGCCGCCACAGGCCGGGCCGTTCGCCGCACCATCGGCACCGGGCGCGCCGCGCTCGGCCTTGCTGGCACCGGGCGCGGTGGCCCCGCGTGAGCCCCATGCGGTGCTGCCCACGGCGCCGGCGGGCAAGGTCGCCCTCGGCGTGTTCGCGCGCTATGGCGAAGATGGCGCCACCGTGCCGCGCGGGCTCATCTGGCGGGTGTTCGCCGACCAGCCCGAGGGCACTACGGGCGCCTTTCCTCTGGTGGCCGAGAGTGCCGAGGCCGCGCCGGTCTTCTTCCTCACGCCCGGTGGCTACATCGTGCATCTGTCGTACGGGCTGGCCAACACCGCGCAGCGCATCACCGTGGGACCCGCGTCTCGACGGGAGGCGTTCTCGCTGCCGGCCGGCGGGCTGCGTCTGCAGGCGGATGTGGAGAACAAGGCCATTTCCCCGCAAAAGCTGACCTTCGATATTTTCGAGGGCTCGTTTCTCCAGGGGCGCACCTCCAGCCAGCCCTATTATCGCGGCGCCAATGCGGGTGAGGTGGTGATTCTGCCGGAGGGGACCTATCACGTGGTCTCCACCTATGGTGATGCCAACGCGGTGGTGCGGGCCGACGTGAACGTGGTGCCGGGCAAGCTCACCGATGCCACCATGCACCACCGGGCCGCCCAGATCAGCCTGAAGCTGGTGAAGGAGAAGGGCAGCGAGGCACAGCCCGACACCCAGTGGACGGTCATCACCCCCGGCGGGGACACCATCAAGGAATCCATCGGCGCCTTTCCCACCTTCGTCTTGTCGGAGGGGGATTACACCGCCATCGGTCGTCACAACGGCAAGAATTTCAGCCGCGACTTCAAGGTCGAGGCGGGCAAGGACCAGGAACTCGATGTGGTGATCCAATAGGAGGGATCACCCACTGCTCAGGCGGGCGCCGCGCCGGCCCCACGTGAGCGACACGCCGATGCATCATCACTCTCCCCAGCCGAAAGAGGCCAGGCCGTGAGTTCTTCCCCGCTTCGTTCCATTCGTGCGCCGCAGGCTCGGGCCGGGCGCCTGGCGTGCGCCCTTGCTCTGGGGCTTGTTCTGTCGGGTGGCGTCGCCGCCCACGCGGCGGAGCCCGCCGATGCCGCGGCCGGCCAGGCGCTGGCGAACCGCTGGTGCGCCAGCTGTCATGTGGTGGACGCAAATCAGAAGACGGCCCAGAGCGATGCCCCATCCTTCACCGCCATTGCCGCCGGTAACGCGGAGCTCAGCGCGCCCTGGCTTGCCTTCCGCCTCCTGAGCCCGCATCCGCAGATGCCTCAGGTCTCCCTCAGCCGTGCCGAAGCCCGCGATCTCGCGGCCTATTTCGAGAGCTTGAAGAAGTAGGGCATAAGGGCCCCACGATCTCAGAATACTTTGTTGATGGACACCATCACGGCCTGCACGTTGGTGGTGCCCGAATACGTGCCCAGTGCTACGCCAGAGAAGGTGTAGCCGTTATGGGTGGTGTTGAACGGGCTGGCGAAGGTGTTCGTTTTCGTGGTCGACATCGTATAAGTATAATTGAGGTCGATGAACCAGTCTTTGGCGAAGAAATAAGTCACGCCGGTGGACAGTGTTGCGCCCCACACCCAGTTGGTGCTGGAGAAGCTGCGGGGGGCACCGGTGAGGTCCAGATGCTCGCCGAACAAGGCCGCGAAGCCGATCAGGCCATTCAGGTCCGATTTGACCTGGGTGAGGGTGGGGCCTGCACCCGCATAGATGAAGCTCTTGTCGAAGCTGTAGCCGAGAAACGGCACCAGGGCGAACTGATTGGTCGCGGTCATGGTGTAGCTATGGGCATAGACGTTGCCGTCCATGGCGCCGCTGACCGTTCCGCCATAATAGCCGGCCTGAGGAATGAGGAAGTTGTTCTGCGTCGAAGCTGAGTTCAGGTAATTGTAGGTGAACTTGGCGCCCCACAGCCAGGACGTTCCAGAGAAGCGCTCGAAATAGCCGAGCTGCAACACCGGTGCGATGTCGAACTGGAACGAGAGATAGGGAGAGGTGGAGCCGCCCGCTTCGCCGCGGGCGATGAAATCGCTGCCCTGGTAGATCTGCGACAGGCCTTGGCCAAACACATCCTGGTTGGGGAAGGTGGAGAAGTTGAGCGCCGCGCCCGCGCCGGCGAAAATTCCCTTATGGGGAACGCCATCCGGGCTCGTCTGCGCCCAAGCGGAGCCCGCCATCGTCACTGTACCGGCCACCAGGGCCAACCCCATCGCCGCACGCATCATGATCCCCCAGGGCTGAGCCGGGGAGATCAAACCGGTCTCGGACGGGCGATGATCTCGCTCGCCGGCCTTCCGAATCTCTGCAAATCCCACCCGCCCAGGCCAAAGTTGGGACGGTCTCCACGGTTGTGGCAACATCCTGAAGTGGCAGGGCCAATTTTCGCCAGGGCAAAAGAAAACCCCGGAGCCTGGGGGCTCCGGGGTTCATCTTGGGGCCGCCGGCGGTCAGGCCGCGGCGGCAAGAGCCTTGCGCTTCAGGTCCGGCGGCACCGCTTCGTCCACCAGAGCGGCGATCACCTGGTCGAGGCTGCCGCTCTCCTGGGCGTTGGAGCCGAGGCGGCGGATGGAGAGCGTGCCTTCGGCCGCCTCCTTCTTGCCCGCCACTAGCAGCACCGGCACCTTGGCTAGCGAGTGCTCGCGCACCTTGAGGTTGATCTTCTCGTTGCGCAGATCGACCTCGGCCCGAAGGCCTGCCGCCTTGAGCTTGGCCACCACCTCGGCGGCATAATCGTCCGCGTCCGAGGTGATGGTGGCGACCACCACCTGGGTGGGCGCCAGCCACAGCGGGAAGTGGCCCGCGAAATGCTCGATGAGGATGCCGGTGAAGCGCTCCATGGAACCGCAGATGGCGCGGTGGATCATCACCGGCGTCTTCTTCAGCCCGTCGGCATCCACATAGAAGGCGCCGAACCGCTCGGGCAGATTGAAGTCCACCTGGGTGGTGCCGCACTGCCACTCACGGCCGATGGCATCGCGCAGGGTGTATTCGAACTTCGGCCCGTAGAAGGCGCCTTCGCCCGGCAGGATGCCGGTCTTGATGCGCCCGCCGGAGGCCTCCTCGATCTGCTTCAGAACCCGGGTCATCACCTCTTCGGCGTGGTCCCACACCGCATCGGAGCCGACCCGCTTCTCGGGCCGGGTGGAGAGCTTGACGATGATCTCGTCGAAGCCGAAGTCGGCATAGGTGGACAAGATCAGGTCATTGATCTTGAGGCACTCGGCCGCCATCTGCTCCTCGGTGCAGAAGATGTGGGCGTCGTCCTGGGTGAAGCCGCGCACGCGCATCAGCCCATGCAGCGCGCCCGAGGGCTCGTAGCGGTGCACTGCGCCGAACTCGGCGAGGCGCATGGGCAGGTCGCGATAGCTCTTCAGCCCGTGCTTGAAGATCTGCACATGGCCGGGGCAGTTCATGGGCTTCAGGGCAAAGACGCGCTCGTCCTTGGTCTCATCGCCCGCGGACTGCACCTTGAACATGTTCTCCTTGTACCAGCCCCAGTGGCCGGAGGTCTGCCACAGCTCGGCGTCCAGCACCTGCGGGGCGTTGACCTCCTGGTAGTCGGCCTTGAGGCGCCGGCGCATGTAGGCCACCAGTTCCTGGAACAGGGTCCAGCCTTTGGGGTGCCAGAAGACGGTGCCGGGGCCCTCCTCCTGGAAGTGGAACAGGTCCATCTCCCGGCCAAGGCGGCGGTGGTCGCGCTTCTCCGCCTCTTCCAGGCGGTGGAGGTAGGCGGCAAGTTCCTTCTCGTCGTGCCAGGCGGTGCCGTAGATGCGCGTCAGCATGGGATTGTTACTGTCGCCGCGCCAATAGGCGCCGGCCACCTTCATGAGCTTGAAGGCGTTGCCGATCTTGCCGGTGGAGGGCAGATGCGGGCCGCGGCACAGGTCGAACCACTCGCCCTGCTTGTAGATCTTCACATCCTGGTCGGCGGGAATGGCATCCACCAGCTCGACCTTGTAGTTCTCGCCCATGTTGGCGAACACGCGCTTGGCCTCGTCGCGCGTCCACACCTCCTTGGTGAAGGGGCGGTCCCTGGCGATGATCTCGTGCATCTTCTTCTCGATGACCGGCAGGTCCTCGGTGGTGAAGGGCTCGTTGCGCGCGAAATCGTAATAGAAGCCGTTCTCGATCACCGGGCCGATGGTGACCTGGGTGCCCGGCCACAGGGCCTGCACCGCCTCGGCCATCACATGGGAGCAATCGTGGCGGATCAGCTCCAGCGCGCGCGGGTCGTCGCGAGTGACGATCTCGATCTTCGCGTCGCGGCTGATGGGGGCGGCAAGGTCGGTCAGCTCACCGTCGAGGGTGACGGCGACCGCTTTCTTGGCCAGGGATTTGGAGATGGCGGCGGCGATATCGGCGCCGGAGGTTCCCTCGGCGTAGTCGCGCTTGGCGCCGTCGGGGAAGGTCAAGGAAATCATCAATACGTCCTCCTGCCCACTCCTGCGGACCACGCAGGTAGGCTCAAGTTCCCATATGGGGCGCATCTTTTAGGCGGGAAGGGGGCGGCGCGTCCAGAGAGCGCGGCGGCGCGCTCTGACGTCGCCGGCCAAGCACGGATGAAGGAGTTGTGATCAAAACGCGGCATCGGCGCTGGGGGCTCCCCCTTTCCCCGCCGTCCCGGGTCAGCTAATCGGGGGTGGGGTTGTGGAGTCTGCCGGCTGGTTTACCTTGTTGGAGGAAACCGGCGACGTGGCGCATGAGGGGACGGGCGGAGAGGAACAATCGCAGCGTTAAGTCGCGCTTAAGCCCTCTCCGGCAACAACAACCGCTCCCGAAGGGACGCGAAAGATGAGGCGGGAATGATTTCCACGACGTTCAAGACCTTGACCTTCGCCGCCCTGATTCAGGTCGGCCTTCTGGCGGGCGCCGGCGTGAGCCAGGCGCAGACGGGCCAGCGCGGCGCCCCCGGCGCCACCATGGATATCGGCGATCAGCCGGGCCTCGTGGCGTCCGAGGAAGACGAGGCGCAGCTCGATCCCGCGTTCCGTCGCCAGCCGGTGTATTTCCGCACCACCGAGCCGCCGGGCACCATCATCATCAACACCAACGAGCGCTTCCTGTACCTCGTGGAAGGCAACAACCGCGCCATGCGCTACGGCATCGGCGTCGGTCGTGACGGCTTCCAGTGGTCGGGGCTCAAGACCATCGTGCGCAAGGCGGAATGGCCCGATTGGCGGCCGCCGGCGGAGATGATCCAGCGCCAGCCCTACCTGCCGCGCTTCATGGCCGGTGGCCCGGGCAACCCCATGGGCGCCCGCGCGCTGTATATCGGTGGCACCGTCTACCGCATCCACGGCACCAACCAGCCGCAGACCATCGGCTACGCCGTATCGTCGGGCTGCTTCCGCCTGGTGAACTCCGACATCATGGACCTGTATCAGCGGGTTCCGGTGGGCACCAAGGTCATCGTGCGTCAGCAGGCCACCCTCTGAGGGTGGCGCTGTTTCTTTCATCCTTTCTCCTGAACCGGGGGCTTTCATGAAGAGGATCCTGGCCCTTCTGGCCGCTGCCGCCGCGCTCGTGTCCACGGGCGTGCATGCGCAGACCTTGAAGACCGTGAAGGACCGTGGCGAACTCGTCTGCGGCGTGTCGAAGGGCCTGCCCGGCTTCTCGGCGCCCGACGCCTCCGGGCGCTGGACCGGCTTCGACGTGGACCTGTGCCGCGCCGTGGCTGCCGCCGTGCTGGGCGATGGCGAGAAGGTGAAGTTCGTTCCCCTCTCCGCCGACGAGCGCTTCCCCGCTCTGCAGAAGGGCGAGGTGGACCTGCTCTCGCGCAACTCCACCTGGACCCTGGACCGGGAAGGCAAGCTCGGCCTGCTGTTCACCGGCATTTCCTATTATGACGGCCAGGGTTTCCTGGTCCCGGCGTCGCGCAACCTCACCTCGGCGCTGGAGCTGGATAAGTCCAAGGTGTGCGTGCAGACCGGCACCACCGCCGCCGCCGCCACCGAGGACTATTTCAAGACCAACGGCATGACGCTGGAGCTGGTCACGGTGCCCAACTCCGCCGACATGGTGAAGGCCTATGAAGAGGGCAAGTGCGACGTTCTCACCACGGACGTCTCGCAGCTCTACGCCCTGCGCCTCAACATGAAGAAGCCGGCCGATCACATCGTGCTGCCCGACGTCATCTCCAAGGAGCCGCTCGGTCCGGTGGTGCGCCAGGGCGACGACCAGTGGTTCAACGCGGTGAAGTGGGTGCTCTACGGCCTCATCAATGCCGAGGAACTGGGCGTCACCTCCGCCAATCTGGACGAGGCGCTGAAGTCCCAGAAGCCGGACGTGAAGCACCTGCTGGGCGTCGAGGGCGACAATGGCGCGTCGCTGGGCCTGCCCAACGATTTCGTGGTGCTGGCGGTGAAGACCGTGGGCAATTACGGCGAGAGCTTCGAGCGCAACGTGGGCGCCGCCTCCAAGCTGGGCATCCCGCGCGGCATAAACCAGCTGTGGAGCATGGGCGGCATCCTCTACGCTCCGCCGATCCGCTGATCTGACGTCTCCGCACGGATCAAGAAAAGGCCGGGTGCCGTGGGGCGCCCGGCCTTTTTGCTGGTCGTCTCCCCCTCAGAGGGCGAGACGCAGGCTCAAAGCGCCCATCTGGTTGACGAGGCCGGAAGGGCTCACCTGCAGATCGTAGCTCATCTTGAGGTCCAGCCCGCCCACCTTGGTGCCGACCAGAGCGGCGCCGGCGGTGAACAGCCAGGGCGAAAGGTCGGCCCCCGGCGTCAGGAACGGCGTTCCGCCGCCGAGAAACGCGGCGCTGATGGAGGCGCCGGTGTCCAGCACATTGTAGCCCGCGCCCACATAGCCGGTGAGGCTCACCGGCGCGGCGAGGCGATAGGTGCCGCGCAGGCCGGCGCCCAGCATCAGCTCCTGATAGCTCTGGCTGTCGACGAGGAGGTTCAGCGCCCCGGCGCCCGTCTCCGTGTAGGCGCCGGCATCGACCCGCCCGTAATCGACGCGCAGGCTGGGTTCCACGGTGAGGTTGGTCGCCAGCGCCACGCTCTGGCGCAGGGCGGCGCCGGCGTGGAGCGTGGTGCTGTCATAGTCGGCCCGGGCGGTGGTGCCCATGAAACCCAGAGCGCGCTGGGCGCCATTGGTGTTGAGCGCGCCGTCGAGGGCGAGATCGAGGGCAAGGCCCGGCCGCAGGGCATAGCTGCCGTAGGCGCCCAGCACATAGCTGGACACATCCAGGCTGCTGGGGGCGCCGATGGCGGTGCCGGTCAGCGACGTGTCTGCATAGGCGAACAGGGCGCCGAGGGTGAGGTCGCCGCTGACCGCGCGATCGACACCGGCCACCACGCCGCCGCCCGAGGCGCTGTAGCCCGCATAGCCCGACTGGGTGGACTGGCTGCCGAAGCCGCCGAACGGCTGCAGCCACACCTGGGTGTCATCGCCCGGTCCGCTGGTGCGGGTGGCGAGGCGCCCGGCGACGATCTGCTGGAGCCCCCGCTGGGTGTCGTAGGTGGCGCGGGCGGCATTGCCGGCGAGCGTCGGCAGGGTCTGGCTCAGGGCCGCGGACAGGGCCGGGCCGGTGAGGCCGTCGAGCACGCCGAGAGCCGGGGCCAGCGGGCCGAACAGGCCGGACAGGGTGCCGTCGATGCCATAGAGCACCTGGGCAGCGCCGAGGGGAGCGGGGTTGCCCTGCGCCCGCAGGGTCAGCGCATAGGGCTGTACCAGGGTGGTCAGGGCGAAATCGCCGGTGAAGGTGCCGGTGGAATCATATTCCCCCAGCAGCATGGCCGCCCCGGCGGCGGTGCCGCTGACATCGCCATAAAGGTTGGTGAGCTGGGGACCATCGCTGGGCAAAGCGGAGAACAGCACCTTGCCTTCGGGTGTAATGGAGCCGATCAGCGTGAAGCGCGTGCCGTCGGGGCCGATGCCCTGGCCCCAGAAATAGCCGCTCTTGTAATCGGTGATCACGAAGCGGCCCGGCGCGGTGGTGCCGAACAGGGCCGTGCTGATCACCCGCCAGGGTGTGCCTTCGGTCCAGGCCCATTGGGGCGAGGCGTTGCTGGGCACCACCTGGGCCGAGGGCGGAGTGAAGGTGGCCGGGTCATAGGGCAGCATATAGGCCCAGTGGGTCACCAGCAGGCTGGTGCCGGTGATCATCTGCATTTCCATGGTGGTCACCCCATCCACCTCGCGCATCATGCCGAGGCCGACGGTGACGAGGCCGGTGTCCGGATCCGTGAACAGCATGGTGATCTGGCCGGACGGCGACACATAGCCCTGGATCGACATAGAGGAGGTGGTGGTGACGGGGCCCACCGCCAGCTCGGCGGATGAGGTGCCGCTGAACACGCCATCGGTGGACGTGCCCAGCGCCCACAGGGTCTGGTCGCCCACTGGGAAGGGATCGGCGAAGCTGGTGCTGGAGGAGCCATAGGCCAGCATCTGCGGCACCGAGACGTACCAGTTGGAATTGGTGATCACGCTGTCCCATTGCGACTGCGCCTGGGCGGCGCTTGCGCTGATGAGCGCGCCCGCGAGCGGCCCCGCCATCCGCAACATCCGCCGCCCGATCCTGTGCCGGCCCTTGCGACAACCGCCCCCGATGCTGCTCATGGGTCTCCCATCCGTGCTGGTGTGAGGTCTGAGCATGCCGGTCCCGACCCTGGGGAAGAATGCCGCATTTTGGTCATGTTTGGCGCTGCTCGCGGGCATGTGAGCGCATGGCTTCCCAAGCGGCATCGACCGGGTGGCGCCCGATGGCTAGGCTGCGGCCGCCGGCGCTGATCCGGCGGGTTCGTTCACAGGGCGAAGAGGATACCGATGACCGATCTGTCGCGCCGCACGCTGCTTGCCGGCACCGCTGGAGCCACCGCCGGTGCCCTGTCGGGGGCGCTGCCCGCCGTTCTCAGCGCCACGCCGGCCGCTGCCCAAGCTCCGTCACAGGCCGCCGCGCCGGCGGCGGGGCAGGTGCCGAGCGCCTACCGCTACAAGGTGGGCGATGTGATCGTCACGGCCATCAGCGACGGCATGCGCACCTTTCCCATGCCGGATGGATTCGTGCGTAACGCCCCCAAGGCGGAGGTCAATGCCGCGCTCTCCGAGGCCTTCCTGCCCGCCGACCAGCTCTCCATTCCCTTCACCGTGCTGCTGCTCGACATCGGCGATCGGCGGGTGCTGGTGGACACGGGCAATGGCCCGGCCAAGGGGCCGGTGGGGCTGCTGCAGGGCACCCTTGCCTCCCTCGGCGTGGACCCGGCCAGCATCGACCAGGTGGTGATTTCCCATTTCCATGGCGACCATATCAACGGCCTGGTGACGGCGGAGGGCACCCCCGCCTTTCCGAAGGCGCAGGTGATGGTGCCGGAAGCCGAATGGGCGTTCTGGATGGACGATGGCGAGATGAGCCGCGCGCCGGACGGTCTCAAGGGCGGCTTCCAGAACGCCCGACGGGTGTTCAAGCCGTTCGAGGGCAAGGTGGAGCGCTATGCCTGGGACAAGGAACTGGCGCCGGGCCTCACCTCGGTCGGCACCCCGGGTCATACGCCCGGCCACACCTCCTTCCAGCTCGCCTCGGGCAACGACGCGCTGTTCATCCAGTCGGACGTGACCAACATTCCGGCCCTGTTCGTGCGCCATCCCGATTGGCAGGTCACCTTCGACATGGACGGCGACAAGGCCGCCGCCGCGCGCCGGAAGGTCTATGACCGCCTCTCGGCGGACAAGATGAAGGTGGCCGGCTATCACTTCCCCTTCCCGGGCGCCGCCTATCTCGCCAAGGAGGGCGATGGCTTCCGCTATGTACCGGTGCTGTGGCAGCCGGTGCTGTAGCCCGATCACGCTTCCGCTGAGCGGCAAGGGTTCTGCCCTGACCTACCGCGCGTGTCGATGTCCTCCCGGACCGTGCCGTCGCTGCTCCCTCTCCCGCTTGCGGGGGAGGGCTGGGGAGGGCTGGGGAGGGGGCCGGACGCCGGTGTCGCGTCGTGCGGTGCGGGGAGTGTTCGGCGCTTGGATGGCGTGTGGCCGGGGGGAGGCGTCGCGCCATTCCCCCTCCCAACCCTCCCCCGCAAGCGGGAGAGGGCTTTGTGGCGGTGACGGGGCGAGGGGTCGTGCTGCCCTGGTGCGCCGGGCGTTTCAGTGTCCTCCCTGACTGTGCCGTCGCTGCTCCCTCTCCCGCTTGCGGGGGAGGGCTGGGGAGGGGGCCCGACGCCGGTGTCGCGTCGTGCGGTGCGGGGAGTGTTCGGCGCTTGGATGGTGTGTGGCCAGGGGGAGGCGTCGCGCCATTCCCCCTCCCAACCCTCCCCCGCAGGCGGGAGAGGGCTTTGCGGTGGTGGCGGGGCGAGGGGTGGGCGGGGCGATGTCTTTGGTATCATTTGCCTGCGATTGACCCGAGGCCGGCTTACTCCGCGTCTGGCCTGGTTTCGGCGGCGATCCAGGCCAGATAGCCGGCGTCACCGCCGCTCACCGGCAGGGTGAGAACAGCCGGCTGCTCATAGGGGTGGAAGGCGCGCACCTCGGCGACCACGGCCTGCGCCCGCGCGGCGGTGGTCTTGAGCAGCAGCACCACCTCTTCGGCCTGTTCCAGCTCGCCCGCCCAGCGGTAGATGCTGATCATGCCGGGCAGGATGTTGGCGCAGGCCACCAGCCGCCGCTCCACCAGCAGGCGCGCCGTTTCCTGCGCCGGCTGGAGCGCGGGGAAGGTGGTGTAGATCAGCACCGCCGGGCCGGCCGCCTCGTTGGGGTCGGGATCATGTCGCGCCATTTCTGCCTCCCTGTCGCGGTTCCGCTGCTGTCGCCCTGCCGGAGCATGCCGAAAGGGAGCGTCGCTGTCATCGCATGGCGGCGCGCCCCGGGTCCGCACGCGCCCGGCTCGACAAGACGGAAGGGGAGGATTAGAGGGGGAACAGCGATCTTGCCCTCTGTCGCGGCCCCGCGCCGCCGTTTGTGAACGTCCGATCCATGATCGATGTCCCTGGTGCCTTCAAGAGGATCGCCTTCGTCTCCAGCCAGACGCCGGAATCCGACGCCGCCCGTGAGCGCCTGATCGCGCGCTACGGGGCGGTCTCCGAGGATGACGCCGATGTCATCGTCGCCCTCGGTGGCGATGGGTTGATGCTGCAGACCCTGCATCGCTTCCGTGACCGTGGCCTGCCCATCTATGGCATGCACCGTGGCTCGGTGGGCTTCCTCATGAACACCTTCCGCGAGGATGGGCTGGTGGAGCGGCTCGCCGCCGCCCAGCACGTGAAGATCTATCCGCTGCTGATGGAGGTGGTGGACAAGCACGGCACCCGCTTCAAGGCGCCCGCCATCAACGAGGTGTCGCTGCTGCGGCAGACCTATCAGGCGGCCAAGCTCCGGGTCTCCATCGACGGCAAGGTGCGGCTCGACCAGCTCATCTGCGACGGCATCATCGTGGCGACGCCGGCCGGCTCCACCGCATACAACCTGTCCGCCCACGGGCCGATCCTGCCGCTGGGCACGGCGCTGCTCGCCATCACCCCCATCTCGCCGTTCCGGCCGCGGCGCTGGCGCGGTGCGCTGGTGCCGGACAAGGCCCGCATCGACATCGCCGTGCTGGAGGCGGACAAGCGGCCGGTGAGCGCGGTGGCGGACCATTACGAGGTACGCGACATCATCGCCGTCTCGGCCCGGCTCGATCGCTCCTCCGCCATCGACATGCTGTTCGATCCCGACCACGGGCTTGAGGAGCGCATTCTGCGCGAGCAGTTCGTCTATTGAGGTGTCTCAGCCCGCCTTGGCGGGCGGGTCGAGAAACGGCGTCACGTCGGCGACGTCCATCTGCTCGGGCCGCAGGAAGCGGGTGGCGTAGGTCTCCCACAGCCGGCTTTCCAGGAAATAGCGGAACAGCACCGGGTCGAGATGCCCCTCGCGCGCCATCCCCGCCATGATGCGCAGGGAGTCCGAGAGGGTTTTTGCGGGTTTGTAGGGCCGGTCGGCGGCGGTGAGCGCCTCGAACACGTCGGCCAGCGCCATCACACGGTCCTCGGTGGTGAGGTCGGCGGCGCCGAGGTGGCGGGGATAGCCCTTGCCGTCCAGCCGCTCGTGATGGGTGGCGGCGATCTCGGGCACCCGCTTCAGGCCATCGGGCCACGGCAGGCTCTGCAGCATGACATAGGTCTGCACGATATGGTCGTTGACCTTGAAGCGCTCCTCGTCATTCAGCGTGCCGCGGCGGATGGCGAGGTTGTGCAGCTCGCCGGCATTCTGGGTGAGGGCGGGCAAGACCATGTCGAAGCCATAAGTGTTGGCCGGATCGTCCTTGGTCACCGGCGGGCGGTGGGGGCCCCACGGCACCTGGTGCTCGGGCCGGTCCGCCAGCAGCGGCTCGCTGGCCGGCAGCGGCGCCTCCGGAACCGTCGCGAGGCGGGCCTCCTCCGCCCGTGACAGGCCGAGCCGGTCGCTGAGGTGGCGGGTCCAGGTCTGGGCCGCGATGGCGTGGAGGCGGGCAATGGCGGCGTCGGTCATGAACTCGCCGCCCACATTGCACTGGGCGACAAAGGCGAAATCGTCGGCGAGGCGCGCCTGCACCGCATCGCGCTCGCGTGCGGATGTGGCCGGATCCGCCCCGGCGGCGTGGCGCTGGAGGTGGGCGATCTCCGCATCGCGCCACAGCACCTCGAAGCGCGTGCGCACCTCGTGGATGCGGTTGTGGATGGTCTCCAGCTTGGTGGCCTTGTCGATCACGTGCTCGGGGCTCGTCACCTTGCCGCAATCGTGCAGCCAGGCGCCCAGATGGAAGGCATAGCGCTGCTCTTCGTCGAGATTGAAATCGGCATAGGGCCCGCTGCGCTCGCGGCTCATGCGGTCGGCGAGCATGGTGGCGAGCTGCGGCACCCGCCGGCAGTGGCCGCCGGTATAGGGGCTCTTGGCGTCGATGGCGTCGGCGATGAGCTGAATGAAGCCATCCAGCAGGTCCTTCTGCGCCTCCATCAGCCGGCGGGTCTCGATGGCGGTGGACAGGGCGCCGGACAGGCGCTCGATGAAAGTCTGGAAGTTGCGGCCGGCATAGTTGCTGTTCACCGGATGGTCGAGCAGCAGCAGGCCGAGGGGGCGCTGGTTGCGATCCAGCAGCGGCAGCACCACCTGGGTGGTGCCCGGCGGCAGCTCGCCGATGGGCGGATGGCCCGGCGCGATGGCGGAGAGCGGCAGCTGCGGATCGGGAATGACAGGCGGTGTATGCGCTGCCTCGTCCGTCTGGTCCGCCCTGGCGTCCTGGGCGAGGGCGGTGAGCTCCAGCATGTCGCCGCTGGAATTGAGCAGGTAGACGGCGCCGAAGGTACAGCCGCTGGCGGCCACCACCTTGTGCAGCACCTGGCCGATCATCCGCTCGAGCCGGCTTTCCGAGCCCATGATGTCGATGGTTGTCAGGAAGTTCTCGACGGTGGTGCACACCTCATTGAGCACCGTTTCCAGCTGTCGCACCTCGCTGATGAGGCTGAGGCTCTTCAAGGGTCGGCTGAAGTCGAACTGCTGTAGGCGCTGGGCCCGCAGGGAAAGGTCGCTGAGGTCTTTGCCGAGCCGGGTGGCGCCGACCCAGCCGACCACCAGCAGCAGCGCGGCGAAGCCGCCGGCCACGCCCATCTGCCGGTTGAGGCCCTCGCGGATCGGCCGCAGCAGATCGGTCTCGGGAATGGCGATCAGCAGGTCGATCACGTTGGCGTCGGTGGCGCCCATCTTCAGCTTGATGCCGAACCAGGTCTCGTCACCGACCTCGAAGGTGGTGGCACGCCCCGTTGTCACGCGAGGTGACGCAAGGCGGGTGAGCGCTGGGATCGCCAGATCCGGCAGCGCGCGCAGATGCGGCCCGGCGCCATCGGTTGCGATCAGCTGCTCATCGTCCGGATAGGCCAGCAGGGTGCCGTCGCTGTTGATGAGGGCGATTTCCGTGCGCGGCGTCATGCGCTGGCCGGCCAGATAGGCGCTCAGCTCCGACAGCTCCATGTCGATGGCCACCACCGCATCCCCGTGCGGATGCTGGCTGAGGGTGACGCCGACCTGACCTGTGGTGAAGAAGACATAGGGCAGGGTGAGGTGCCGGCCGGGGGTCATCCTGGCGTCCCGATACCAGGGGCGGGTGCGCGGATCGAAGCCGGTGGGCGGTTGCGGGCGGGTTTCGACGAGCTGCAGCGCTTCGGTATAGAAGCGCCATTCGTTCACCGGCTGCCCCTGCCCGTCGCGGGTGATGCTTTGCACCAGGAAGGCGGCATCGGCGGGGGGCGCGAAGGCCTGGCGGGCGTCGGGCGTGCGCAGCGGCCGCAGCAGCAGGAACTCCCCATTGTCGTAGCCCACATAAGCGGAGGTCAGGAAGGGGATCTTCTGGAGCGTGTCGGCGAAGGCGGCGAGGCGCTGCAGGCGCTGGTCGAGGGTGGCGGCGGTGACCACCGGGTCGTGGGCGAGGTGATCAAGCGTGAAGGTGGGGCGGACGCGAGCAGACCTTGGGCCTTCTCGTCGATCAGGCGCCCCATGTAGATGCTGGTTTCCTGCGCGGAGGAGAACAGCGCCGCGCGCGCGGCCTGCCAGCCCTGCCACATCAGGACGGCGGAGGTCATCAGGGTCGCGGCACCCACCGCGGCAGCGATGAGCAGCGGCAGGCGGAAGGACGGCCGGGTCCATCGCCACCCTTGGTTCGGAGTGCGCTCCATCGCCGTTGTTCCATGCCGCCCGGGAGATGTAGGACGAGTCACGTGCTCGGCCGTCGGGGGCGTGGATTGCTCTGGCCGGTCTTGCCGGCGCGGGGCTCGCGGAGGGCTTAGAACCCGCCGGGCGCGGCCCGCACCGATGACCGGCCAGGATGGTCAGCACATACCGTTCCGGCACGATGTTGGACTCGAATGATGCATCCAAGCTGATGCAGTCATGGGACCAGCGCAAGGGTTTCCGCCTTCTTTTTTATGGCGGTTTTTAGCTCGATTGGCGTTAAGGCATCAGCCGCCGCGCTTGGGCAGCTGGTCGAGCGAGGGCGGGCGGGGCCGTTCCACCAGGCGATCCACCGGCGCGTAATCAAGATAGCCGCAGCGGGCGAGGGCGTGCAGCTTGGCGTCGTCCACGCGCCCGTCCACCAGCGCGGCGTCGGCGATATAGACCCCCACCACCTCGCCGATCACCATATGGAAGCTGCATTCCTGGCCGCTTTTGTCGCGCGGGCGGATGGTTTCCACATAGACGCATTCGAGGGCGCAGGGGCTGGCGGCGACCCGCGGCGGCTTGACCAGGGACGAGGGCGCGCTTTCAATGCCGAGCAGCTCGAACTCGCTCTGGTCCGGACCCGCCGGCACCGAGGACAGGTTCACCTCCTCGATGAGATCGAGGGTGGCGAGGTTGCAGACGAATTCGCCGGTCGCCTCGATATTGGTGACGGTGTCCTTGCGGCCGTTGGAGGAGAACATGAGCAGCGGCGGCGTCTCGCAGATCATGTTGAAGAAGGAATAGGGGGCGAGATTCACCGTGCCGGTGCTGGACATGGAGGAAATCCAGCCGATGGGCCGGGGCGCGACGATGGCCTTCAGCGGCGAATGGCGCAGGCCGTGATTCTTCTTCGCGGGTTCGTAGAACATGGCGCGGGACGTCTCCGGACAGCGGCGGCGCCCGGGGGCGCGCGAACGTGGGGCACGAGGGAGCCTGCCCCTGATAGCCGCGTTCGCGGCGTCCGTCATCCTTCGTCCGGGCGGTTCAGGCGAACACGGCGAGCGCCGCGCGGATGTCCTCCAGGCTGCGCTCGGCCGCCTCGGCGCCGGCGGCAATGGCCTCGTCCGCCTTGTGGAAGTCGAACAGGCCGATGCTCCCGAGCTTCGGCGACACCGTGACGTCGGGCGGATCGCCCGCCAGCCGCGAGCGGGAGATGCGATCCTGGGTGATGTTGAAGGCGTCGATCATCACGCTCGACAGGCCGCGCGGCCCGTCATCGTCCGAGGCGGCGAAGAAATGGCGGCGCAACCGGTTGGGGCTGAGCCGCGCGGCGAAGCCCTGCTTCTTGCCGGTCAGCGCGGCATCGGTCACATGACCGACCACGCCGCCGTGGTCGTGGATCACGGTGCCGCGTCCGAACACTTCGGAATTGAGGTTCACCGCCAGCACGACGCGGGCGCCCAGGGCCCGCGCCGGCGACACCGGCACCGGATTGACCAGCGCGCCGTCCATCAGCCAGCGCCCGCCCACCTTCACCGGCGTGAAGATGCCCGGCAGCGCGTAGGAGGCGCGCAGGGCTTCCACCAGATCGCCCCGGGTCAGCCAGATCTCATGGCCGGTGCCCAGCTCGGTGGCGATGGCGCCGAAGGCGAGGGGCAGGTCCTCGATATTCATCTCCCCCATCTTGCGCCGCATAAGATCGCTCAGCCGGCGGCCGCCGATGAGACCGGCGCCGCCCAGGGCGAAATCGAGAAAGCCGAGAACGTTGCGCTTGGTGAGCCCGCGCGCCCATTCCTCCAGCTCGTCGAGACGGCCGGCGGCCCACAGGCCTCCGACCACCGCGCCGATGGAGGTGCCGGTGACCACCCCCGGGCGGATGCCCTCGCGTTCCAGAACCCGCAGCATGCCGATATGGGCGAAGCCGCGGGCCGCCCCCCCGCCCAGGGCGAGGCCGAGCGCCGGACGCGGATCGCGCGCCGGGGACCGGGGCGGACCGGCATCGAGATCGGGGTGAGGTGCGGGATCCGAAGTTTGCGCTTCGGGGGCGGCGTTCGCGGGCTCGTCCGGCGGCGCCTCGGGGTGGGGCGTGCCGCGAAGGTTGAGCGAGGGGAAAGATCCCCGATGAAACGCCTGGAACATGCCGACCTCACAATGCACCTCAAGCCAGACCTTGGCTTCAGGACCAATGCCCCCAGCGGCCCGCCGGTTCCGGCGGGCGTTCCCATACCGCACCTCTACCATCCGGAGGTGTCGGAATGGTGGCTATGGGCAGTGTCGCACCGGAGCCTTGCCGCACCCTGTCGTGGTGGCGGTGGCCAAAGGAGGCCTGGCGCGGCGGCTCGGGCGCGAGGAACGGGAGAGGAAGGCGCGCGGATGAGCCAGGCATGTTGGGCCGGTGCGCGGCGCCGGGGCCAGGAGGATGGGGCGCTGCGCTGGCCGGGATCGAGTGCCGTTGCCGCCATCGCCGCCCGGAGCCTGCTGAACCGCGATGCCACCCTCGCGGTGCGAAGGGGCGGGCGCGGAGGTCCACCGAGAGGTCGCCGCCGAGAACGGCGATGGGAAGATCGGGAGCGACCGGATAGGGCTCTGGCCGGCGCGCCCGCCGGTGAGGGTGGCGCGGGCTTGCCCGCGCGCAGGTCCACGGCCCGAGCCTGGCCCCGGCCCGCGTTCCGCGGTGGGCGCGGACGGTCGAGGGGGCGGGCGCGGCCCCGGCCGGCTCAATGGTCGTGGGGCTTGCCGTAGACCGTGGCGGGATCGAAGCGCGGGGTGTCGCCGGTGAAGCCGAGGCGGGTGTCGGGCCCGGGGGCGGCGCCCAGGGGAACCGTACGGTAGAAGCAGGAGCGCCGGCCGGTGTGGCAGGCGGCGCCGGTGCCGCCCATGGTCACCTTGATGACCACCGCGTCCTGATCGCAATCAATGCGGATCTCGCTCACCTTCTGGGTGTGGCCGGAACTCTCGCCCTTCTTCCAGAGCTTGCCGCGGGAGCGGCTGAAATAGTGTGCCTCGCCGGTCTCCATGGTCAGGGCCAGGGCCTGCGCATTCATGTGGGCGAGCATCAGCACCTCGCCGGTCTGCGCATCCACAGCGACGCAGGTGATGAGGCCGGCGGCATCGAAGCGCGGGGCCAGCGTGGTGCCTTCCTCCAGCTCTGCGCCGGTGGCGGGGGCGGCGAACGGCGAGGGGGCGGCGGTCATGATGTCTCTTCTTCCAATCTGCGGCGGGGCGCGCGAACGGCCGCGCCGTCGGCACGCGACCTTTTCGGCGACGATACGGCTCCAGCACGGCGTGTCGGGAACGGTGGGCCACGTGGCCTCTCCCGTTCCGGCCGTTCAGCCCTGGCGGCGCAGCAGGGTCATGAAGCGCACCTGCTCGGCCGGATCATCACGGAACACGCCGGTGAACTGGCTGGTGAGGGTGCTGACCCCGGCCTTGGTGATGCCGCGCATGGACATGCACATGTGCTCGGCCTCGATCATCACCGCCACGCCGCGCGGGCGCAGGCCCTCGTCGAGGGCGGTGACGATCTGCGAGGTGAGATGCTCCTGGGTCTGCAGGCGGCGGGCATAGATGTCCACCACCCGCGCGATCTTCGACAGGCCGACCACCCGCTCCACCGGGAAATAGGCCACATGGGCCTTGCCGAAGAACGGCACCATGTGGTGCTCGCAATGGGAGTGGAAGGGAATGTCGCGCACCAGCACCAGGTCGTCGAAGGTGCCGATCTCGCCGAAGGTGCGGCCGAGTTGCTCGTCCACGTCCTCCTGATAGCCGGAGAACAGCTCGTCATAGGCCTTGATCACCCGCTGGGGGGTGTCGAGCAGGCCCTCGCGGGCGGGGTCTTCGCCCATGTAGGCGAGCAGGGTGCGCACGGCATCTTCCGCCTCGGCCCGGGTGGGCCGCGCGCTGCCGTCGGCCAGGGCCGGCAGGTGGCGGCGGGCATCCGCCGCAACCGCCTTCGCGGCCTTTTGGGTTTCCTTGCGAGCCCGCTCGCGGCGCTCGCGCTCCTCGTGCTCGGCCTGCGCCTGGAACAACTTTACCACCGCGTCCATGACGTACTCCGTCGGGTGACGCTCCGCGCCGACCCGTCCGAGCCGTCCCGCGTCGTCACCAACCCCGTTCGACCCGCCGGCAGCCCATGCTGTGGCGGGAGTGTCACCGGTCGTCGGCTTCGCACGCGCGGTCTCTTCCCGTTCCGCGCCCCGCCGGTTCTGCGGCGGTGGCCTTGCCGTCCGTCCGTCGCC
The DNA here is from genome assembly GCF_052932325.1 of Xanthobacter sp. ZOL 2024. Taxonomy (NCBI): domain Bacteria; kingdom Pseudomonadati; phylum Pseudomonadota; class Alphaproteobacteria; order Hyphomicrobiales; family Xanthobacteraceae; genus Xanthobacter; species Xanthobacter sp. ZOL 2024. Next base: position 4,362,442 of record NZ_CM128808.1, on the reverse strand, counting down.
CGGAAAAAGGTCCGGACAACCCTTTCATCATGCGGCCGCCGCCGCTCCCATGCAAGAGCACCGGCAGCGGCACCGGCACCGGCATGCGCCCCCGCGCGTGGCGCCATCACCGGCACCCTGCGCCCCTTACCAGCGTTGCGTCTTGCGCTATATAAGACGTGCGGTGCCGGCGACAATGGCGACGTGCTTTGGCTGATGCGCCTTGCACGGCGCAAGATGGCGAAAGCAGCCCCGCACGCGGCTTTGGTGCGATTGACGAGGACAGGCCGGCTTGGCCGGTGGATCACAGCCCATGATCAACGACATCTACAACACGCGCATCCTGTCCCTGGCGGCCGAGATTCCGCGGCTCGGTCGGCTTGCGGCGCCGCAGGCCACGGCCAAGGCCCATTCGCGCCTGTGCGGCTCCACAGTGACGGTGGACCTTGCCATGGAGGGCGACACCGTTACCGATTTTGCCCATGAGGTGCGCGCCTGCGCGCTCGGCCAGGCCTCCTCCTCGCTGATGGCCCGTCATGTGGTGGGCGCCACCGCCGCCGATCTGCGGGCGCTGCGCGACACCGTGTGGCGTATGCTGAAGGAGAACGGCCCGCCGCCCACCGGCGCGTTCGAGGCGTTCAAGGTGCTGGAGCCGGTGCGTGAGTATAAGGCGCGCCACGCTTCCACCCTGCTCACCTTTGATGCGGTGGTCGACTGCATCGACCAGATCGAGGCCGCCCGCGCGGCGGCGGCCGCCAACGCGGCGGAATAGCCTTGCCTGCCGATCCAAACCGCGGGATCACCGACGATCTGCCCTGGTCGCCGGTCGCGGCCCGGGGGCACTTGCGCCCCATCGGGCGTGCTTTTGGGCGGGTGCCGCGGCTGGTGCTGCGGGTGCCGATCCTGATCTATCGCTACACCCTGTCCTCCTTCATGGGCCGGCAGTGCCGCTACCTGCCCACCTGCTCGGAATATGCGGACGAGGCCATTTCCCGGCACGGCGCCTGGCCCGGCCTGTTCATGGCCACCGCCCGGCTGTGCCGCTGCCATCCGTGGGGCGGGCATGGCTTCGATCCGGTGCCCGAATGCACCCCGGCGGATGCCTCCTGGTCGCGCCCTTGGCGCTATGGCCGCTGGCGCTTCACGGCCGAGGCGGATCCGCCGGAGCCGGCGCGCGGGCCGGACGCGGAGCATTGAGCACGGCGCCGATGCCGGTGCACTGATCCGACGGCGTGGCGAGCGCCCGCCACACGGCGCGCACCGCGGTGTCGTTGGAGCAGCCGCCGTCGTTGATCTGCAGCTGCTCCCGCAGGTTCATCTGCACCGGCTTGGAGAGCCACCAGCTCATGGAGACCGCGCGGATCTCCGCTACCGCGCGGGGCTTGCCATCGACATCCAGCGGGCGGTCATTGAGGGGGCAGCGGCCATCGGTGCGGGCTTCCGGCCACACCTTGATGTGGGCGAGGCTTGCCGGACAATCGGGCTCGAAGGTGGCCCGGAGCCAGCGGTCGGCCTCGGCGAGGGCGAGGCGCCCGCGGGCCGAGCGCACCGCGCCGATGGCGCCGATGGGTCCGGTGGCCTCGGCGAGCCACAGCCGCTCGTCCGCCTCCGGCCGCAGGGTGCCTTCGCCGTTCAGGGCGCCGGTCAGCGTGCTCTGGGGATCATTGGAGATGACGAGGATGAAGGGCGCGAGGGTGGGGTCCACCGCCACCACCGCCTGCGCCAGCTCCAGCGCGCTCTGGACCCCGTAATTCTCGAAATAGCCGCCGTCGACGATCCGGTCCTGGATGCGGCCATTGGCACGGCGCAGGGTGCCCGGCGGGGAGATGATGGGGAAGCGGGCCGAGTTGGTGGCGGCGGTGGACATGGCGATGTCGAACTCCGATCCGATCACCGCGTGCAGGTCGATGCTCTGGGCGAAGATGGGGCACAGGCCCTGGGCGTCGGTAGCGCCGGTGGGGCAGGCGCCCGGCGCCACATAGAGCGGCGCAAGGTCGGTGGTGACGATGCGCTGGCCGGTGGCGACGGAGGTGCCGTTCAGCACCAGCAGCGGCACCCAGTGGTCGGCGCCGCGGGCGATGGGCTGCAGGAACGGCAGCGCCAGCCGGCCGCGCCCGGCGGCAGGGTCCTCGCCGGCGCCGGGGCCGATGGCCTGCAGGAAGCGCGCTTCCCAGCCCTTTTCCAGCAGGCCGGCCCGATCAAGGGGAAGCAACTGCACCTGGTCGTAGAAGGCGAGGCCGAAGAAGCTGGCGGTGAGATAGTCGCCGCTGGTCAGGGCCTCCAGGCAGTCCTGCCAGGTGCGCACCCGATCGTCGCTGAACCAGAAGCGCGGCGCCCGCGCCGCGCACGGGGGCTGGCCGGTGGCGGCGGCGTCGAGGGCGGCCGCGGCGACGACGGCCCCCAGCGAGCCGCCGGAGACGCCGGAGATGGCGAACAGGCGCGTGGCCAGATCGCCCGCCAAGGGAACGGGATCGGCTGGGGCGACATCCGGGCTCTGAAGCCGCCGCAGCCGTTCGATGGGGAAGCGGGCATTGTCGCCCGCCTTCAGCACCAGCTTGGAGCCGTTGGAGCGGATGAAGGTGTGGCCATCCTGGTGGCGGTCTTCGTCGAGGAAATGGCCGATCACGCTGGCGGTGAAGAAGCCGGCGCGGCTGGCGCCGCCGGCGGCGGCGATGATCACCGGGCGCGGACAGCTGGCGGAGGCCGGCGCGCAATCATTGGCCGCGCGCCAGGCCGCCAGGGCCGCCTGCAGGGTCGGCCGCTCCACCGGCGTCGCCACCGGCACCAGCCGCATGTCGTGATTGTCGCCGAACAGATAGACGCCGATGCTGCTCGCCACCAGAAGCCCGCCGAGCAGCGGCGCCTTCAACCGCCGACCGAGGGCGGAGAGGAAGGCGGCGGGGGGCACCCAGCCGCCCAGGATCAGCGGCACGGCGAACGCCAGCGGCAGGAATGCCGCCAGATCCAGCGGATAGATGATCAACAGGGCGACGACACCGAGCCCGTAAGCGAACAGAGCCACGCGCCCGGTGGCGAACAGGTCGCCGTGGGCGTCATCCACCCCCTCGTTCGTGCGGGGCGCCATGCCGAGGCGGCGGAACACCCCGGAGAGCCGGCGGCCGAGGGCGGCATCGAACGTGGCGAAGGCGCTGAACCGCACCAGTCGGCTGCGCACCACCGTGTAGAGCAGGAATACCGGCACCATTCCCGCCATCACCAGGGCGGTGAGGTTGAGCTGGTGGCTGGCGGCCGTCACCACGCCGGCATCGGCCAGCACCGGCAGGTTGGCGATGGCGGCGCGGGCGCCCCAGGCCAGGGTGAGAAAGGTGAGCGCCCCGAGCACGCGGGGAAACCAGCGCAGCATGGCGGCGGTGATCGGGTCGCAGTGATGGAGCCCGGCGCCGGGCTCTGCGGCCTGCGCCGGTGCCGCGAGGGCCTGGTCCCGGCGGCGCCGCATGCGGGCGATGCCGGCATCGGTTTCCAGCAGCAGCCGGCCGGCATAATGCACCGGCATGGCCCACAGCACGAAGGTCGTGGCCGCCAGGGCAAGAATGCCGCCACACAGTTTCGCTTCGTCGGCGAGGCGGGCGCCGGACATGGCCACGTCCACCAGGGTATCCTGGGCCTGGGTCACGCCCGCCATCAGCACGGCGCCAATGACGACGCTGATGGCCGGCACCCGCAGAACCCACAACACAAGGCCCAGGTCCAGCATCCGGGACCAGAAGGCCCGCAGCCGCTGCAGGCGCGGGGCCCGCTGGTGCCGCTGTCCAGAGGCGTCCGATGGGGCGTCTGGTCCGGCCGGTGGGGCTGGCGCCGTGGTGGTGTTCGCGCTCATGGCCGGAACGTCCCTTCCGTTCTGTGCCGATACACGTCTTAGCTGTAGTTCATGGCTAACACATGCCATGTTGCGGCGCGAGCCGGTTCTCGTCGGTGCAAGGGTCCTGTGAGCCGTGACGGGACCCCGGTGCGGCAGGACCGGCCCCACAGGGTGCGCGGAGGTATTTTGTGGGGTATCGAGGAGATGCTCAAGGGCGCGCGCGCCCTGGCGCCCTTGGGCTATGCTGCGGCATTGCCCCGTGGGGCGCGAGGAAGGGAGGCGAATCGTGACCATCGCCGTCACCGGAGCCGGACGGAACGAGGACGCTGCCGCGCTGGCGCGGCGCCTGGCGCTCGGCACCCTCGACCTGCTCGGGCCGGCCGCAGCCGGCGCGCCGCTGATGGCGCGGGTGCGCCTGCCGTTGCAGCCGTTCCGGGCCAGCGCCACCGGCGCGGAGGTGAGCGGCCTGTGGTTCGGCACCGTGCGTCAGGATGGGGTGGCGGAGAGCTTCCGCCTCGTGTCCGCCGATGGCGCGCTGGCGCTCACCGGCGCGGTGGGGACGGACCTGCGGCTTGATCCGGGGCGCCTCGCCTACGGCCAGGTGGTGGACATCACCTCCGGCCGGCTCGCGGGGGCCGCCGGCAGCGTGGGGTTGACGCTGGGCGGCACGGTCTCGGTGGCCCAGCCGCGCGGGCAGGAATTCCACGTGCATTGGGATTCCTGGTTCGAGAACCGCACCCCCAATTATCCCGAGCATCTCTATCTCACCAATCTTCCGGCCTACGTGTCCACCGTCACCTTGTGCTTCGCGCGGCCGCAGGTGATCTATGAATCCCTGGACGACGACGTCTTTCTCACCACCGGGCTGCAGTTCGACGGCACCGGCCATCAGCTGAAGACCGCGCTGGATCTGCTGCGGCTGCGCCAGCCGCATATCCGGGTGGCGCTGGCCATCCAGCAGGGCGGCAAGCTCGGCTTCGAGCCCTATAATCCCGACGGTTGGGCAGGCATGGATTCCGGCCACTTTCGCGCCCTGCGCACGTTCGTGGACCATATGGGCATCCGCGATATCGATGTGGACTATGAGTGCGTCGCCGCCGCCTCATCCTCGGACAAGCATTGCCGGATCAAGCCCGATGGCGACGTGTGGTGCTACACCGATGGCGAGCTGGCGCGGGTGGTGCGGACCTTCCGGGAGAAGTTTCCGCGGCCCAGATACCGGCTGGCCTTCGATGCCTACAACACCGGCGCCTATTTCGGCCCCTATGCCCAGGAGCGGCCGGTGGGCTGGAACCACGGCTATGCGGCCGCCCTGGCGCGCGATCCCAAGCTGCGGGACGCCATCGATGTCATCAACATCATGTCGTTCGACGAGAAGCCGGGCTATGACCCGGTGCGGGCGCTGGAAGCCTATCGCTACCATTTCCCATCGGCTTCGGTGTTCCTTGGGCTGCGCTCCGGGCCGCCCTGGCATGGGGATGTGAAGCGCTCGCTCACCGATTGCCTCGATTACATCAATGCCGCCATCCGGCTCGGCGCCGGCGGCATCTGGCTTTATTCCCTGCTGTGGGACGTGGGCGAGCCGCACGGCCCCTATGGCCCGGACAATCCGGATGCGGACATGATGGGGCGGCTCGTTGCCCAGCGCTTCCAACTGCCCCAGGCGGATCGCCCGCTGGTCAACGATGGCCGCTCCGGCAGCCCCGCCGCACCGGCAGGTGGGCGCTAGCATAGTGATTTCACGCCCGCTCTCGACATGCGCCGGCGTTCGTCTTGCGCGAAGAAGCGGTGGACCCCTCGACATTTAGCGCCCGCGCCGTGGCTCGCGCCGTGCCCCCTGTGACGCCCAGGGCCGCGCGCCTCGGATGGCGCAGCTCCCTCGCCCCGTGGCGGTCCCTCTCGCGGCACAGAGGGCACTGAATGCGCCCGGCGCATCCGGGGCCCGCCGACGCTGATGCGGCAGGCCCCGGGCGAGGCTGGATCGGCGGCGCCTCAGCTGGCGATGGCGTCATCCGGCCCGCTGTGGGCCAATTGCTCCAGGAGGATGGCGCGGATGGCCTTCTTGGAGAGCTTGCCGGTGGCCGTGTGGGGCAGCTCCGGCACGATCAAGAGGTCATCCGGAATGCTCCATTTGGAGATCTTGCCGGCATAGAAGGCCTGCATCTCCTCGCGGGTGAGGCGGGTGCCGGCTTTGAGCACCGCCACCAGAACCGGCCGTTCGCCCCAGCGGGCATCGGGCTTGGCGACGATGGCGGCTTCCTGGATGGCCGGATGGGCCTGGGCGATGTTTTCCAGGTCGATGGAAGAAATCCATTCGCCGCCGGATTTCACCACGTCCTTGGTGCGATCGACGATCTGGATGAAGCCTTCGCCATCCATGGTCACCACGTCGCCCGTATCGAACCAGCCGGGCATCTCCTCATGGGCCGGGCTCGACGGCATGTTGAAATAGGCGCCGGCCACCCAGGGGCCGCGCACCATCATGGAGCCGAAGCTCTTGCCATCGCGCGGCACCGGCTTGCCATCGGCGCCGGCCACGCGGAATTCCATGCCGAACACCGGGCGGCCCTGCTTGCACTCCAGCGCCATCCTGGCCTCGGGATCGAGCGCCTCATGCTTGGGCTTGAGGGCGGCAGCAAGGCCCACCGGGCTCGTCTCCGTCATGCCCCAGGCATGGCGCACCTTCACTCCCATGTTGTGGAACCGGCTGATCATGATGGGTGGGGTGGCCGAGCCGCCGATGATGACCCGCTTGAGCGCCGAGAAGGTGCGGCCGTGGGTGTCCATCCAGTCGAGAAGGCCCATCCATACGGTGGGCACGCCGGCGGTGACGGTGACGCCTTCCGCCTCGAACAGGGCATGGAGGCTGGCGCCATCCAGCTTCGGCCCCGGCAGCACCAGCTTGGCGCCCACCATGGGCGCCGCATAGGGCATGCCCCAGGCGTTCACATGGAACATGGGCACGATGGGCGCCACCGTATCGGCCGCCGACAGGCTCAGCACATCCGGCATGGAGATGGCCATGGCGTGCAGCACGCTGGAGCGGTGGCTGTAGAGCACGCCCTTGGGCTCGCCCGTGGTGCCGGAGGTGTAGCACAGGCCCGAGGCGGTGTTTTCATCGAACACCGGCCAGTCGAACTGGGCCGGCTCGTCGGCGATGAGGGTCTCGTAGCACTTGAGGTTGGGCAAAGCGGACTGCGCCGGCATATGGGCGGCGTCCGTCATCGCCACCACGGCCTTCAAGCCCTTCAGCTGCTCCGCCAGTTCTTCGACGATGGGCAGGAAGGTGAGATCGAAGAACAGGGCGCTGTCGCCTGCATGCTCGATGATGAAGGCGATCTGCTCGCGGAACAGGCGCGGGTTGATGGTGTGGCACACCAGGCCCGAGCCGGAGACGCCGTAATAGAGCTCCAGGTGCCGATAGCCGTTCCAGGCGAGGGTACCCACCCGGTCGCCATTCTTCAGGCCGAGCCGGGCCAGGGCATTGGCGAGCTGCTGGCTGCGGGCGTCGAGATCGGCATAGGTGTAGCGGTGGATGCCGCCTTCCACCGTGGCCGAAACCACTTCGCCATCGCCGTGGTAGGCCGCCGCGTGGCGCAGCACCGAGGACAGCAGCAGCGGAACATCCATCATCGAACCGAGCATCATTTTCCTCCTTGAACCACTTGTTGTTGGGGCGGCGGGTTGAACCCGCTCAGAAGGCGTCCGCCTCCAATGCCATTAATGAGGGTGCGCCATGGGCCAGGGCAGCGTCCAGCCCCAGGGTGTGGGGTAGCATCCGTTCCACGAAAAATTGCGCCAGCGCCGGCTTGCGCCGCGCGGTGGGGGAGGCGCCTTCGCCCAGCGCAACGGCCGCGGCGGCCATGCGCACCCACATCCAGCCGAAGCTCACCAGAGCGAACAGGCGCAGGTAATCGGTGGCGGCGGCCCCCGCCTCGATGGCCCCGCCTTGGGCGGCGAGGCGGGCGGTGGCGCCCTCCAGCCGGGCCAGGGCCTCGGCCACCGGCTCCACCAGTGCCGCGCCCGCCACCGGCCGGGCGGCATCAAGGTCCGCCTTCACCAGAGCGAAGAAGCGCGCCGGCAGGCGGCCGCCCTCCATGGCCAGCTTGCGGCCCACCAGATCCATGGCCTGCACGCCGTTGGTGCCTTCATAGATCTGGGCGATGCGGGCATCGCGCACATACTGTTCCATGCCCCATTCGCGGATATAGCCATGCCCGCCCAGCACCTGCTGGGCGGCCACCGCGGTCTCGAAGCCGAAATCGGTGAAGGCCGCCTTCACCACCGGCGTCATCAGCGCCACCAGGCCATCGGCCTCCGCCCGGGCCGCGGCATCGGGACTGTGGCTGGCGATATCCATCTGCAGCGCCGTCCACACCGCCAGCGCCCGCGCCGCATCGGCGAAGGCGCGGCCGGTCAGCAGCATCTTGCGCACATCCGGATGGGCGATGATGGCCACCGGGCCGGGGGTGCCATCGGCGCCGTGGCCCTGGCGGCGATCCTTGGCATAGGCCACCGCCTTCTGGTTGGCCGCCTCGGCGATGCCCAGGCCCTGGATGCCGACGAACAGGCGCTCGGCATTCATCATGGTGAACATGGCGTTGAGCCCGCGCCCCGCCTCGCCCACCAGCCAGCCGGTGGCGCCGTCATAATTCATCACGCAGGTGGGCTGGCCATGGATGCCCATCTTATGCTCCAGCGCCCCCACGCTCATGCCGTTGCGGGCGCCGAGGGTGCCATCCTCCCGCACCAGGAACTTGGGGCACAGGAACAGGCTGATGCCCTTCACCCCCTTGGGCGCATCGGGCAGCCGCGCCAGCACCAAATGGATGATGTTGCCGCCGAAATCCTGGTCGCCGGAGGAGATGAAGATCTTGGTGCCGGTGATGGCATAGCTGCCATCGGCATTGGGCACCGCCTTGGTGGAGAGCAGGCCGAGATCGGTGCCGGCCTGGGCCTCGGTGAGGGCCATGGCGCCGGTCCATTCGCCGGAGATCATCTTGGGCAGGTAGGTCGCCTTGAGCGCGGCGCTGGCATGATGGCCGATGGCCTCCACCGCCCCCCGGGTGAGACCGGGGAAGAGGCCGAAGGAGAGGTTGGCCGAGGACACCATCTCGTCGAGCAGGATCTGCAGCACCCGCGGCAGGCCCTGGCCGCCATGTTCGGGATCGCCCGACAATCCGCACCAGCCGGCGTCCGCGAATGCCCGATAGGCGGCGGCGATGCCCTTCGGCGTGGTCACGCGGCCCTCCCCGAGGCGGCAGCCCTCCTCGTCGGCCGGACGGTTGAGGGGTTCGAGCACCTCGGCGCAGAACTTTCCCCCCTCCTCGAGCACGCTCACCGCGAGCTCGGCATTGACCTCGGCATAGGCGGGCAGGGCCGCCATCTCCCGGTCGAACGGAAAGACCTGGCCGAGCAGGAACGCCACATCTTCGGTGGGGGGAACATAAGCGGCCATCACACTCTCCCGGCAAACGCATGTACCAAACGATTGTTACACTCCCGCGGTGCGACGCGCCAGCCCCGCCCTTGGTCGAAGGCCTGAGACCCTGGCAGAACAGCGAAGGCCGGCGGATAAAGGTTTCGCAGAGGGCGGCGCGGTACGGTAAGAGTCTGCTATGAAGAGCGTTTCGCGAGCCGGTGTGACCGGCGGCAAGGATGAGAGAAGGGCTTGAGGTGAGGCAGAGGACGCGATCAGCGGGTGCCGGCCGGAACGCGGCGACGGCACCAGCCGCCCAGCCGCCAGCACGGACCACGGTGGGCCGTGACCTGTTCTCGGGCGAGATCAGCGACCGGCATCGGGAAATCCTGGAAGCCGCCGCCAGCCTGTTCGCCGAGCGCGGCTACGCGGCCACTTCCGTGCGCGACATCGGTGAGCGGGTGGGCCTGCTCGGCGGCTCGCTCTACCACTATATCAAGTCCAAAGAAGCCTTATTTATCAAGATCCACGACACGGCTCTGCAGGTGGCGGAGGATCACATCCGCGCCGCCATCGACGAGCAGACGGACCCCTGGGCGCGGCTGGAAGCGGCCTGCGTGACCATGCTCGGCATCCAGTTGGACCCGCACTCCATCACCATGCCCCTCATGGGGGATTTTCAGGCGGTACCCCGCCCGGTGCAGGAGCAGCTGATCGCCAAGCGCGACGCCTTCGAGCAGATCTTCGTGGGGCTGGTGGCCGACCTGCCCTTGGAGGCTGGAATCGACCGCTCCATCTACCGCCTGCTGCTGCTGACGCTGCTCAACAACGTGGGCCTGTGGTATCGCCCGGGCCGCCTGTCGCCGGAGGAGATCGGGCGGCAGATCGTCGCCATCTTCCGCCGTGAGGTGACGGCGGAGACCCGCGCGCGGCCTGGCCCCGCAAAGACCCCCTCCAGGCGCGGCTGACCGGCGGGGGTGAGCGTGCCCCTCAGCCCGCCGCGTCGGGTATGTCGGCGTCGGGCATGTCGGTGGCGCGCGCGAGGATCTCCTGCAGGCGCAGCCGGTTCGCGGCGGTCAGCCGGTCGATGCCCAGCCGGCGGGCCAGGGTCAGGGGCGGATCGCTCTCGTCCGCAAGGCGGACTTCCGAACAGGCCACAAACAGCAGCTCCGCCTCGGGAATCTCATCCAGGCTGCGCCGCGCCGCACTGGTCGCCGGTGCCCGGAAGGCCACGCGCGGGCTTATGCTGCCGACACGCCAAAGGAAATCGCCGCCGGGTTCGCGGGTGCGCTCGTAGGGCCCGAGATGGAGCGCGATCTGCGCCTTGATCCGCTTGCCGGTGCGCAGCCAGCCATGCGTCCGGGCGATGCGCTGTGCCAGCACATCCTCCCGCACGGGCGCCTCCGCGGCGATCACCGCTTCGACCATCGCGGCGAGCCGAGGGGCGTAGTCGTCCTCGAAGAACCGCTCCGGATCGGCCGAAAAGCCGGACAGATCCGCCACTTGATACGCGGGCGTGCCAGGCGAACCGGTCACCGCGGAGACGTCTTGCAGAGGGGGCCCCGAAAATGCTGAGGTGGCACCGCGCAGCGGTTCGCTGGCCAGCGGCACCACCTCCCCGAGCGTGTCCTCCTCATCGGTGGCGGGGGGCGTTTCCGGCGATGTTGGAGCGCCCGGTGGAAGCGCCTCGTCCGACGCGGGATCGACGGTTTCGCCCAGGTTCCAGTGGGCGGGCTCCGCGGCCTCCGGCTGCGCCGCGCGGCTGTTCGTGACGAGATCGACCAGGGCGGCATCGAGCCGGTTGACGGCCTCCTCCCGGTTCAGCCACCAATCGGTGGACCACACGCGCAGGATCTCCCAGCCAAGGCCGCGCAGCACATCCTCGCGCACCCTGTCGCGATCGCGGGCGGTGGTGGAGCGGTGGTACGTGGCGCCGTCGCATTCGATGCCAGCGAGATAGGTGCCCGCCTTGTCGGGATGCCTCACGCCGAGGTCGATGCGGAATGCCGAGACGCCGACCTGCGGCACCAGCTGCCAGCCGCGGGCGGTAAGGGCATCCGCCACCGCTTCCTCGAAGGGTGAGTCGGGACCGCCCAGCGATCCCCGGTCCTGGCCGGCGAGGGCCACCGCGCCGCGTGCTGCGAAGTCCAGGAAGGTCCTCAGGTGGTGGACACCCAGACCCTTGGTGCGGGCCACGTCGATGTCGTCGGCGCGGGTGCCCGAGAACACCACCAGCTCCTGGCGCGCGCGGGTGATGGCCACGTTGAGCCGGCGCTCGCCGCCATCCCGGTTCAGGGCGCCGAAGTCCATGCGGCGCACGCCGGCGGCGTCCTTCGTGAAGGTGATGGAGAAGAACATGACGTCCCGCTCATCGCCCTGCACATTCTCAAGATTCTTCACGATGGTCGGTTCAAACCGCTCGTCGGAGAAGAACCATTCGATCTCCGGTGCCTCGGCCCGTGCCGCATCGAGAAGGTCCTGGATCAAGGCCTGCTGCTGGGCATTGAAAGTGATGATGCCGAGGGTCGGCCGCGCCTTGTCTGGCCAGCTTGCCCACGTGCGCATGCGGGCCACCGCGGCTTCGACCAGGGCTCGGGCCTCGATGAGGTTGGTGCGGCTCTTGCCACGGTCATAGATCCCGTCGGCGACGGCGTGGAGGCGGACCGCCCGGTCTTCCACCTCCGGCGAGGGGAAGGTGATGAGCCGGTTGCCGTAGTAATGCTGATTGGAAAAGGCGATGAGCGCCTCGTGGCGGCTGCGGTAGTGCCAGTTCAGTTGCCGCATCGGCAGACCGGATGCCCGTGCTTCATCAAGAATGCTTTCAAGATCGCGCTGGGCCTCCTCGATGTCCTCGCCATCATCGTTGCGGCCGAAGAAATTGGTGGGTGGCAGCTGCTTGGGGTCGCCGACAATGACGGTCTGCCGGCCACGGGCGATGGCGCCAACCGCGTCCCAGGTGGTGATCTGCGAGGCCTCGTCGAAGATCACCACATCGAACAAGGCATGGCCGGCCGGCAGGTATTGGGCGATGGATAAAGGCGACATCAGCATGCATGGCGCCAGCTTGCTGAAATTCTGGGGCATGGCGCCGATCATGTCGCGTATCGACTTGCTCGGGCGCTGCAACTCCATCTGGTGGCGCAACAGCCCCAGCTCGGAGTTGCGTGGCACGCTCTGCACCGCAGGCAACTGATGGGCGATGCGCCGGCGGACGTGATCCGCCGCATGGCTGCGCGCGAGATCATCCAGCCGGCGGAAGTCGGCGATGGTGTGCTCGTGCTGATAGCGCCGGAAGCGACGCAATGTCGGGTCGGCGTCCATGGCGAGTGGCAGCCACCAGCGCGCATAGGCGAGGCGGAAGGCGTTGGCTGTGGTGGCCGGGTCCTGCAGCCCGGTTTCCAGGGCCTCGACCAGGGGGGCCAGCCCGTGGGCGAGCGCCAGGCGGCGCACGCCCTGCCAGCTGGTCCAGTCGGCGAGGGCGGTTCGCGCCTCCACAAGCTCAGCCATGGCACGGGCGATGCCGGCCGGTGCGTCCCCGGCCAGCAGCGTGGAGAGCGGGCATTCTGCCACGCCGGCGAAGGCCTCCGCGCGGGCGTTGAACGCGGCGAGTGCCGCGGTCAGGGTCTGGCCGGCGGCCGCGACGCCGGAGGGATCGGCGCCGGTGGTGATCATCGCCGTGAAGGCATGGCCCGCCGTGTCCACCTCCGCATCGGACAGGGGCAGGGCGAAGACCGCCTGCCGCAGCGCCTGGGCGCGCCGCAGCAGGGCGGCGATGGACTCCACATTGGTGTCGGCGCCCGCAAAGCCCACCGGCCTCACCGCCAGGGGGCTGGCCTCCACCTCGGTGATCAGCGCCTGCATTTGCCGGAGCAGGGGGAGCATGTCGCGAGGTTCGGGTTTGCCGGAGGCGGCATAGGTGGCAAGGAGGTTGCGAATCTGGGATTGCCGCAGCAGCCGCAAGGGCCAGAACGCGGCCGACGCCCGGCGCCACTCGGGTTCGATCTCGTCGAGCGGGATGCGCGGCACCTCGGCGCGGGTGAAGCGCCCGGCGACCTGCCCTTCGACGGCCCGCAGGCGCGTGAGTGTGGCGGCGAGCTGCTGCAGGGCCGAGGGCAACGCGTCGAAATCCGGATCGAACGCGATGCTGTGGTCGGCATGGGCGCACGCCGCCAGCGCTTCGGCCAGCGCGGCAAACCGGCTGATGTCGGCCAGCCGTGCCGTCCCATCGCTCGCAAGGCCAAGGGCGGAGCGGAAGCGGGCCTGGGCGGTGGCCAAGGTCTCGGCCGCGCTTTTCAGCGCCAGGGCCGCCGCAAGCAGCTGTTGCTGCCAGGCATTCGACCAGTCCGTCGCCTGGACCACACCGAGGGCTGGACGGGTGCCCACGGCGGCGAAGGTGCGGCCCAGTGCTTCCGCCAGCTCCTCCAGCGCCTTGAGGCTGGCGGCATCGTGCGCATCCGGGCCGGCGAAGGCGAGGGCCGGGGCGGCCTCACCTTGGTCCCGCAGCACCCGGCCGAGGGCCTGATAGAGAGTGAGCCCGTTGGCATGCGCCCGGTGCAGGGCCTCCACATAGGCATTCAGTTCATCGCGTCGCAGGCCAAGGTCATGGTTGGCGCTCAGCCAGGCGCTTTCATCCACCGCGCCGCCATGCTCCCAGGAGGCTTTCAGCTGGGCGAGGAAGCTCTTGCGGTCGGTCTTGCTGGAATGGAGCTCCAGGCAGTGGGGCGCCAGGCCGTGCTCCCGGAGCCGGCGATAGACCACGCTCAGCGCCGCCGCCTTCTCGGCCACGAACAGCACCGTCTTCCCCACTGAAAGGCAGTGGGCGATCATGTTGGCGATGGTCTGGCTCTTGCCCGTGCCGGGCGGGCCGATGAGCACCATATCATGGCCCTGGGCGGCCATGAGGCTGGCGACGCTCTGCGACGAGTCCGCCGGCAGCAGGTTGACGATGTCGGATGGCGCATAGAGCCGGTCGAGGTCGCGGGCCTCCGGCGGCGGTGCCTCGAGCCCGGGGAAGGGGGCATCGGGCGTGTCGATGAGGTGGCGCACCACCCGGTTCTGGCGCAGCAGGTCGGTGCGATCCACCAGATCCTTCCACATCAGATATTTGGCGAAGGAGAAAGTGGCGAGCGCGGTCTCGTCCACCACCTCCATGCCGGGCACGTCACGCACCGCGCGGCGCACCTCGGCCAGCAGGCGCGGCACGTCCACGCCGGAGTCGTCGGTGGGCAGGTCGCCTTCGAGCTGTGGCAGAGACAGCTCGAACTCCTCTTCGAGGAAGCGGAGCAGCGTGGCGTTGAAGCGCGGGTCGTCCTCATGGAAGCGCAGGGTGAAGCGCGACGTGGCGGCCGTGCGCTCCAGCTTGACCGGCACCAGCAGCAGCGGGGCACGATAGGTGCGCTGTTCCCCCGGGCGCCGCCAGCGCAGGAAGCCGACGGCCAGGAACAGCGTGTTGGTGCCGCCCTCGGCGAGGTCATTGCGCACCTCGCGATACAGGTCGATCAGGCGGCCTTCCAGCTCCCGCGCGGCGAGCGGGGAGGGCAGTTCGTCGCGCTCCAGCGCCTCGGCGGCAAAGCGGCGGTGCACATCCTCGCCGCGCATGTCGCGATAGGTCTGTGCATCGCGCTCGCCCAGGGGATTCTGCTGGGGCAGCGAGAGGATCCGGATGCCGGCCCCGGCGGCGAGCCGGTCTTCCAGATAGGCGACATCGGTGCATAAGAACGGGACGGTCTTCTTGCCATCCCGGAAGTTCAGAAGGCGGTTGCGGAGCGTCAGATCGAGCAGCTTCTTCTGCCAGCGGGCGATGCGATCCTGGGCCGTGCGCGGCTTCGGCTCCAGCGGCTGCGGCTCGGGCCGAACCGGGCCGTCGGGCCAGCCGTCGAGCACGGGAAGGCCGGGACCACCGACGCCGCCGGTGTGGGGGCCTGCGATGCCCCCGCTATCAATGCCCTCGCCATGGGTGGCGAGGGGCGCGATGCCGCCATCGCGCAGGCGCCGCACATCGATGGCGAGGTGAAACGCAGCCTCCTGCTCCTCGGAGAGGCGGGGCAGCAGGGCGCTCTGGGCCTGCTCCAGCGATGCCACCGGGCGGCGGGTGATGGCGGTGGTCTCAAGCACCATCATCTCGCCGGCCGCCAGCGCCTTGCGCACCTCGCTGGGATCGCCGGTAATCGCATCCGGCAGCGTCCGCTTCACCAGCCACACGCCCACCGCGGCATGGCCATCGAACATCAGCAACACCGGGTTGAGCCCGGCTGCCTCGAAGGCGGCGGCGAACAGCAGCGTACTGTCGAGGCAGGTGGCGAGGCCCACCTTCGCAATGGTGGATGGTCCGCGAATCTTCTGGCCCCGCTCCTCGAAGCTCGCGGGCGGCTCCGCATAAAAGGTGTTCTGGGCGGCGATGGCGCTATAGAGCGCCGCCACCAGCAGCCGGACCCGCCGCGGATCGGCGCTCTGGTAGCCATCCATGCCCGGTTCGCACTGGCGGGCGGCGAGCCGGTCGGAGGCGGCGCGCAGCAGCGTCTGAACCGCCGGGTCATTGGGCATGACGAAGGCGGGAAGCAGCTGCGCCATGTCGCCGACGCCGCCCCATTCGTCGCGGGCCAGCAGTCGCACCGCACTGCGGGTCTGCGCCAGGATGGCATCCCCTTGCCGCAGCACGAAGCTGATCTCGCCGCGCTCCGCTTCATTGAGGCCCGCCAGATAGCCCGGATCAAGGTCGAGGCGGCGGTCGCCGAGGGTCAGGTCGTCACCGGCGGCCAGCCGGTCGATGGTCCAGCTGCGTGGCCGCAGGAAGGGCGGCTGCGCCGACACGTCGAGCCGGCAGTTTGTGAGGTCGCGCGGGGTCAGATTGGTGATGGTGAGGGCGCGCAGCACCGGCACGGCGTTCTGGTGCGAAGCAAAGGTGAAGGCGGATGCGATATCCGCAATCATCCACGCCTCGGTGGGCGGCCGATCGGGTGAATGAGCGCCCTGGTCCTGCGTCAGCCCGCTCTCAGTTCCGCCATCCTCGATCGCCATGGTGCCCGCCCCGTTTCGGAGGCGCGAGACTACGGGTGGGAAGTGGCCGGTGCAACCCAGTGGTCGGCGCAACATCCTCGGGTTGCGAGAATGGGCAACGCTGGCCGCCGCCTCGCGGCGTCACGTTCTACAGGGGATGGGGATCTGACGTGGTACAGGTGGGTGGGCTCGAACCACCGACCTCCGGTTCCACAGACCGGCGCTCTAACCAACTGAGCTACACCTGCATGACATTCGGCACTGCGGCGCCGAAGTGAGCGCGGAACCTACGCGGGGCGTTCGCCGATTGCAAGAGGGCAGGACGCCTTCTGCAAAGGGTCGTCCACACCCAATGGCGGGGTGGCGCGCAACCGTTGGCGAGCCGGTGTCGGTGCCCTAAACAGGGGGCCGGGCCGGGTGCCCGCTGGAGCCGCCATGCAGCCGTATCTCGACCTCATCGACCGCATCCTGCGCGAAGGCGCGCGCAAGGACGACCGCACCGGCACCGGCACCCTCAGCGTGTTCGGCCACCAGATGCGGTTTGATCTCGGTGCCGGCTTCCCGCTGGTCACCACCAAGAAGCTGCATCTGAAATCCATCGTCCATGAGCTGCTGTGGTTCCTCGCTGGCGACACCAACATCCGCTACCTCAAGGACAACGGCGTCAGCATCTGGGACGAGTGGGCGGACGCCGCGGGCGAGCTGGGCCCGGTCTATGGCCACCAGTGGCGCTCCTGGCCCAATCCGGATGGGCCGGCCATCGACCAGATTGCGCAGGTGGTCGCCGATATTCGCCGCAACCCCGATTCGCGCCGGCTCATCGTCACCGCCTGGAATCCGGCCGATGTGCCGAAGATGGCGCTGCCGCCCTGCCACTGCCTGTTCCAGTTCGCGGTCGCCGAGGGCAAGCTCTCCTGCCAGCTCTATCAGCGTTCGGCTGACGTGTTCCTGGGGGTGCCGTTCAATATCGCGTCCTATGCCCTGCTGACCCACATGGTGGCGCAGGTGACCGGCCTTGCGCCCGGCGATTTCATCCACACGCTGGGGGATGCCCACCTCTATCTCAACCATCTGGACCAGGCGCGCGAGCAGCTGGCGCGCAGCCCGCGACCGCTGCCGCGGCTGCTGCTCAACCCCGCCGTGACCGACCTGTTCGGCTTTCAATATGCGGATGTCGCCTTCGAGGGATACGATCCGCACCCCCACATCAAGGCGCCCGTCGCGGTGTGAGGCGGGTGCATCCGGCGATCGCATTGCGTCGCGCGATGCTCGGGTTAAGAGTAGGCGGCCGTTTTGATGGAGGACAAACCGATGGCAGACGCTGGCAGCCTCTTGGGTGAATTGCTGGGCGCCGCCCTGCGCAATGGCAGCGTGCGCGGTGGGAGCGCCTCTGGCGGCGCCGGCGGCCTGGGGGATATTCTGCAGGACGTCCTCGGCGGTGCTGGCCGTGGCGGCAGCGCGCCCGCCCCGTCCGGCGGCCTCGATTCCATTCTCGGCGAGGTGTTGGGGCAGGTGCTCGGCGGCACCTCGCCTTCGCGCGGAGGCAACACCGGCGGCGCGGCCTCCGGTGGCACGCCGGCGGGTTTGCCGGGGGGGCTCGGCGATCTTCTTGGCGGCATCCTCGGGGGCGGCCGCGGCTCCAGTGCCCCCTCTGGCGGATCGGAGGGCGGGCTCCCCGGTGGCCTGAACGACGTGCTCGGCCAGATCCTCGGTGGCGGCGCGGCGTCAGGTGGCAGCCGCAGTGGCGGCGGGGGACTGGGTGATTTCGCGCAGGATGCTTTGGGCGGCGCGGGATCTGTGCCCGCTTCGGTGCCGTCCTCCCAGCCGTCCTCACCCTCCATTCCGCAGCCAGCGCCCACGCCGACGCCGGACGGCCGCGCGCCCAGCGGTGGTTCGGACCTGCTCAAGTATGGCGGCCTGGCGGTGATCGGAATGCTGGCCTTCAACGCCTTCCGCAAATGGCAGGCGGGGCAGGGGGGCCGCGCGAATTTCGTGGATGAGACCTCCAGCGCCTTCTCACCGGTGGCCGCCCCCGGCGGGCCGGAGGCCTTCTCGCAGGCGCTGCTGCTGGCCATGGCGGCGGCGGCCCAGGCCGATGGTCAGCTCGATCAGGACGAACTGAACCGCATCACCGGCGGCATCGCCCGCATGGGGGCCGGCAGCCCCGATCAGCAGGCGCTCATCCACTATCTGACGACGCCGGTGGATCCGCAGCGGGTTGTGGATGCCGCGACCACCCCGGAGGCCGCCTTGCAGCTCTATGCGGCATCGGCCATGGCCATCCGGCCCGACAGTGCGGTGGAACGGGCCTATCTGAGCCAGCTCGCCGGCGCCCTCGGCATTGATCCCAGCCTGAAGGCGCAGGTGGATGCGGACCTGAACGCCTGAAGCGCTCACGCACTCGTGCGCGGGCCGGCGTAACGCTGGCCGCCATCCCCTCGTAAACATCATCAAGCGCGCCCGATGGCGCGCGCCATCGGTGATGTTGCGAGGCGAAGGGCATGCGGGTGTCTTCTCTGCGGCTGTTTCATGAGCGGTCCGGCGCGTTCAGCGCGGAGAAGACCGGGGCGCTGCTGTTGGCGGTGAGCCCGGCGGTGTGGCTGGCCGCGGTGGCCCTCGGCGGCGATCTCGGCGCGCGGCCCTGGACTGAGGCGATCCATTTCACGGGCCTGTGGGCCTTGCGCTTTCTGGTTCTGAGCCTGGCCGTGACGCCGCTGCGGCTGGTGCTGCAATGGCCCAAGCTGTTCTTCGCCCGGCGCACCCTCGGGCTGGCGGCGTTGGCCTATGCAGTGGCGCATCTGGCGTTGTTCATCGTGGATCAGGGGGCGCTGCGGGCGGCGCAGGAGATCGTGCTGCGGACCTATCTCGCCATCGGCATGCTGGCGGTGGCGCTGCTGCTGGTGCTGGGCGCCACCTCCTATGACGGCGCCATCCGGCGGCTTGGGGCGCGGCGCTGGGCGCGGCTGCACCAGGCCGTGTATCTCATTGCCGTGCTCGCCACCCTGCACTTCTTCATTCAATCCAAGCTCGATGTCACCGAACCCGTGCTGATGACCGGGGCCCTGGTGCTGCTGTTTCTCTACCGGATTGCTGCGCGCCTCGCCGGCCGCGTGACCCCGCTGCGTCTCGCCGGGCTGGCTGTGGTGGGCGCCGGACTCACCGGGGGGCTGGAAGTGGTTTGGTATGGGGTGGGCACGCGGGTCGACCCCTGGCTGGTGGCGGCCGCCAATTTGTCCCTCGATCTGGGGCCTCGGCCGGTGTGGTGGGTGCTGGCGGGTGGCCTCGCCCTGGCGGCGTTGGCGGCGGTGCGCGGCACACCAGCCCGGTCCGGCCGGCGGCCGGCCGGCGGGCTTCAGGCCGGGCGCTGACGGGCCAGGTCCCGGATCAGCACCTCCAGCGCCGCTTCGGGCCGTGCGCGCGGCCAGTCCGCCATCTGGTGGCGGAAGAAGGTGCGCTGGCGCTTGGCATAGCGGCGGGTGTCGTTCTGGCCCTCGGCAACGGCCTCGTCCCGGTTGATCTCGCCGCGCAGATGGCGGGTGAGGGCGGGCGCGCCGTGGGCCTTCAGAATGGTGCGGTCGGCGGGCAGGCCGCGCGCCGCCAGCGCCGCCACCTCTTGGAGGGCCCCCGCCTCCATCATGGTGAGGAAGCGCGCGTCGATCCGCCCCCGCAACACCTCTGGCTCCACGTCCAGCACCAGCCGCACCAGCGTATCCCGGCGCAGGGGCGCAGCCGGTGTGTCGTGCTGCCAGGCGGACAGGGGGCGCCCGGTGGCGGCTTCCACCTCCAGCGCCCGCAGGATCCGCTGGCGATCGTTGGTGCCGATGCGCACCGCCGCTGTCGGATCGACCATCGCCAGACGCGCATGCAGGTCCGTGTTGCTGGCCGGTGCGGCCGCCTCCCGCACCTGCGCCCGGATGTCCTCTGGAATCGGCGGAACTTGCACGAGCCCTTGGGTCAGCGCGCGGAAATAGAGCCCGGTGCCGCCCACGACAATGGGCAGGCGCCCCTGCGCATGGGCCGCTTCAATGGCTGCGGTGGCATCGTGCAGCCAATGCCCCACCGAGTAATCGGCGGCGCCGTCCACATAGCCATAAAGCAGATGGGGCGCGCGCAGGAGGTCCGCGTCGCTCGGTCGCGCCGTCAGCACCGCAAGATCACCATAGACTTGCATGGAATCTGCATTAAGGACCATACCACCCGTGCGCTCGGCGAGCGCGAGGGCGAGTGCCGACTTGCCGCTGGCGGTGGGTCCGGCAATCAGAACCACCGCCGCCTTTCCTTGTTCTCTGTCCGGTTTGTCCATGGCCTACGTTGCAACGCTGATCTCGAATCCATCTGCCCCGGCTTTGACGCGCGAGGCAATCCATGAAGCCCGTGCCGTTCTGCCCCATGCCCAGGAGCCCGTGGTTCTCGAGCACGATGTGGCTGTCGACATTCACTTCGCGCCGACGCTGGGCGCCAACGCCCACGCCATCGCCGATGCCGTGCGCGCGGCTCTGAAGGGTGCGCCCATCGACGTGGTGGTGCAGCTCGAAGCCGGCCGGCGCAAGCGTCTGCTGGTGGCGGACATGGATTCCACCATGATCCTGCAGGAGTGCATCGACGAACTGGCGGACATGGCCGGCCTGAAGCTGCATGTCGCCGCCATCACCGAGCGGGCCATGCGGGGCGAAATCGAATTCGAATCCGCTCTGCGCGAGCGCGTGGCGTTGCTGCGTGGCCTCTCGGCGAATGTGGTGGGAGAGGTTTTGCGCGATCGTATCCGCCTCACCCCGGGTGGGGTCGAGCTGGTGTCGACCATGCGCGCCAATGGCGCGTATGCCGCGCTGGTTTCCGGCGGCTTCACCCTGTTCACCTCGACCATCGCCGAACAGATCGGCTTCGACGAACACCGCGCCAACACCTTGCTGGTGGAGGGCGGCGAGCTGGTGGGCGCCGTGGCGGAACCGATCCTGGGCCGCGACGCCAAGTTCGCCGCCCTGGTGGAACTGCGCGACCGGCTGCATCTGGCGCCGTCCGAGACCCTGGCCGTGGGTGACGGGGCCAATGACCTCGCGATGCTGGCGGAAGCCGGCCTCGGTGTCGCCTTCCACGCCAAGCCGCAGGTGGCTGCGGCCGCGCACGCCCGCATTGACCACGGCGACCTCACCGCGCTGCTCTATATGCAGGGCTATACCCGCGACGATATCCGCAGCGCCTGAGCTGTCTCCGACCGTCCCTCTCAATCGAGAGGGACGGTGACGAACTGCTGCTCGCCCTGGCCATCGGACACCAGGAACAGGGCGGACTTCTTCTTCTGCTTGCGCAGGGCGTCGATCTGCTTCTGCACATCGGCCGGGCTCGACACGGCCTCCTGGCCCACCTGGACGATGACCAGACCGGCCTTCAGGCCCTTGTCGGCGGCATCGGTGCCGCTCTCCACGCTGGTGATGACGGCGCCGGTGATGCTGCTCTTGATGTTGTAGCGACGGCGCAGGTCCTCGGTGATGGGCGAGAGCTCCAGGCCCAGCGTCTTGCGCGGGGCGGCCTTGGGGTCGTCCGCCCCCTGGCCGGGCTCTGCCTTGTCCTCATCAGGCATACGCGCCACTTTGAGGCGCAAGGTGTCCTCCTTGCCCTGGCGCACCACCACCACATCCACCTCTCGGTCAGCCATGGTGTCGGCCACTGTGCGTGTGAGATCGCGCACGGTCTTCACGTCGCGACCGTCGAATTTCACGATCACGTCGCCGGGCTTAAGGCCGGCCTTCTGCGCCGGGCTGCCGTCGTTGACCACCCCCACCAGGGCGCCGCGCGGCTTGCCCATGCCGAGGCTCTCGGCGAGGTCGTCGGTCACGGTCTGGATCCGCACGCCGATCCAGCCGCGCCGGACTTCCTTGAACTGCTGCAACTGCGCCACCACAGGCTGCACGGTGGAGGCGGGAACGGCGAAGCCAATGCCGATGGAGCCACCGGAGGGGGAGATGATGGCGGTGTTCACCCCCACCACGTCGCCGGCCATGTTGAACAGCGGCCCGCCGGAATTGCCGCGGTTGATGGCGGCATCGGTCTGAATGAAATTGTCGTAGGGGCCGGAATTGATGTCCCGATTGCGGGCTGACACGACACCCACGGTCAACGTGCCGCCGAGGCCGAACGGGTTGCCGATGGCCATCACCCAATCGCCCACCCGCAGCTTCTCGGAATCACCGAACTTCACCGCGGTCAGCGGCTTCTCGGGCGTCACCTTCAGCAGGGCGATGTCGGTCTTGGTGTCGCGGCCGATCAGCTCGGCCTTGAGCTTCGTGCCATCGTTGAAATTGGCGTAAATCTCGTCGGCATCGGCGATGACGTGATTGTTGGTCACGATGAAGCCGGACGGGTCGATGACGAAGCCCGACCCCAGCGACGACACCCGGCGGGAGCGGTTCTGCCCCTCCTCATCCTGACGGTGCTTGAAGAACTCGTCGAAGAAGTCCTCGAATGGCGAGCCCGGCGGCAGCTGCGGCGTGGGGACGCTGCGGGCGGCGGCAACGGTCTGCGAGGTGGAGATGTTCACCACGGCATCCATCACCTTCTCGGCCACGTCGGCCACGGTGTCCGGCCCCTTGCCCGAGGCGGCCGCCAGCGGGCCGGCGACGAAGGGAGAGCCGATGATGGCCAGCGCCAGCGCCAGAGCGGCAAGCCGCCGGTAAAGCACGCGGGAACGACCGGGAACGGGGCGAGCGGATGGGGACATCGGTCTCCTCGACGAAACAGCGATGGCGGAAGGCTGCGCCGCCGGAGCGAAGGGCGCAAGGGGTAAAGCGCCGGGCGCGTTCACATCCCCCGGACCGGGTGAACTGCTGTCGTCGCACCGTGTACGGGCGGGCGCCGTTCGGTGCGGGGCCGTGGACCCGCGCGGCGCGTGAAGCCGGCGGCGGAAGGATGGATGGCCGGCGCGGCGCGCTGTGCCGCCAAGGGGGCCGCGTTTGCGCCCCTGCGGAACGGTGCGGGGGAGAAGAGGGGAGGAGGCTGGGGCCCGTCAGTGCAGCAGCACGCGCACCACGAACACCAGCACCACGCCCAGCGCACCGACGGCAAGGCCGGCGACGCGCATGGGGGTTTCCGGCGCGTGGAGCACCGCTTCGACAGCACGGCGCCACGCATTGGGGAAGGCGGCAAGGCTGAGACCTTCGAGGGCCAGCATCAGCCCGAGGGCGGCGAGAAAATCAGTCATGCCGCCCCCGTCCGGGCCTCAGTTGGCCTTGGCCGGCGCCGCTGGGGTGCCGCCGAAGGGGTCGCGGAAGTAGCGGAAGAAGCTCGAGTCCGGGCTCACCACCAGCCGTGTGTCGCCGCTCTTCATGCTGGCCTCATAAGCCTGCATGGAGCGGTAGAAGGTGAAGAAGTCCGGATCGCGGCCGAAGGCGTCAGCGAAGATGCGGTTGCGTTCCGCATCGCCTTCACCGCGCAGCTGGTCGCCCTTGGAGTTGGCTTCCGCCACCACGATGGCCGCCTCGCGATCGGCCCGGGCCCGCAGCCGCTGCGCGGCCTCATTGCCCTGGGCGCGAATCTCGGCAGCCTCACGCTGGCGTTCGGTCTGCATGCGCTGGAACACCGCCTGGCTGTTGGCCTCGGGCAGGTCGGCGCGACGGATCCGCACGTCCACCACGGTGATGCCGAAGGCCGCGGCCTCGCGGTTCACCTGTTCGCCGATCTGCCGCATCAGGTTCTCGCGCTGGTCACGCACCACGGCGATGAAGGCGTTCTCGCCCAGCACCCGGCGCAGCGACGAGTTGAGCACCGTCGCCAGCCGGGAATTGGCCGCCTCCACCGTGCCCGCGGCCTGATAGAAGCGCAGCGGGTTGGTGATGCGGTAGCGGGCGAACGCATCCACCACGATACGCTTCTGGTCCGACGCAATCACTTCCTGGGAGGGGTTCTCCAGATCCAGGATGCGATTGTCGAGATAGACCACGGTGTCGATGAAGGGCGCCTTCCAGTGCAGGCCGGGGGTGGTGACCGGCTCCAGCGGCTCGCCGAAGCGCAGCACCAGCGCCTGCTGGGTCTGATAGACGATGAAGGCGGAAGAATAGACCACCACCAGGGCGATCACCGCGAGAAGGGCGAGGACGCCTCCCACAATCGGGCTTTTCATCGGGCGGCTCCCTGGGGCTGAGCGGTGGGGGCAGTGGGGCGACGCAGCGCATCACCCAGCGGCAGAACCGGGATCACGCCACCGCCGTTGGCGCCACGCGCGGCGCTGGGATCCACCAGCACCTTGTCCACGCCGCCGAGCACGCGCTCCATGGTCTCCAGATACATGCGTTCGCGCGTCACGTCCTTGGCCTTCTGATATTCCTCAAAGACCTTGAGGAAGCGGGCGGCCTGGCCGCGGGCCTCCACCACGGTGCGCTCACGATAGGCCTGGGCGGCATTCTCCACCCGGGAAGCCTCACCGCGCGCCTCGGGCAGCACCCGGTTGGCGTAGGTCTGGGCTTCGTTCTGGGCACGCTCGGCGTCGGCGCGGGCGGCCTGCACGTCGCGGAAGGCATCGATGACCTGCGCCGGCGGGTCCACCTTCTGCAACTGCACCTGGGTGACGCGCACGCCGGCTCCATACTGGTCGAGGGTGTGCTGCATCAGCTCCTGCACGCCGGTCTCGATATTCTGCCGGGCGCCGGTGAGGATCGGCTGGATGTCGGTGCGGCCGATCACCTCGCGCATGGCGCTTTCCGCCACCGCCTTGATGGTGCCCTCGGGATTCTGCACGTTGAACAGGTACTTCTCGGCATTGGAGATGACCCAGAACACCGAGAAATCCACGTCGACGATGTTCTCGTCGCCGGTGAGCATCAGGCTCTCTTCCGGTACGTCGCGCATGACGGCGGCGGAGCGCCGGAGGTCGTCACCCACCCGCATGCCGATGTCGATGCGGTTGACGCGGGTCACCTTGGGGGTGAGCACGGTCTCGACGGGGTAGGGCCAATGGTAATTCAGGCCCGGCTGGGTGATGGCCACGAACTTGCCGAAGCGCAGCACCACGCCCTGCTCATCGGGTTCCACCCGATAGAAGCCGGACAGTAGCCAGCCGGCAATCACCAGGGCCACCAGCAGAATGACGCCCTTGAAGCCGAAGGCATCGGGCATCATCGTGCGCAGCCGGTCCTGGCTGCGGCGGATCAGGTCTTCAATGTCCGGAGGCGTGGGTCCCGAGGATTGCGGCCCAGAACCCCAAGGGCCGCGCGGCCCGCTTCCCCATGGGCCGCCACTCTGATTCTTCCACGACATCCGTCGTCTCCCGTCGGCGGTGCCACTGAACGGCGCCCGCGTCTCATCGTGTCTCGCCCGAGCACCACACCTGGCCGAGGGTCAAACCCGCCCCGTCGGCGGAGCTGGCCGGCCGACATGAGGCGAATCCGCAGGCGGCTGCGCCGTCCCGCCAAGGGATGCGGTTATAGGAAACCGTGCGCCGCGTTTCAACGCGACGCACGGTCCATGCAGGACGCAGATAGGAACTCGTTGTGCATTACGCAACGGGAGGGCTGGTGACACCCAGTCGCTCGGTGCTGCCGACCGCGGGGGTGTTCTGCGCCGCGCCGCGATAATGGTCGAGCACGAACAGGCGGATGGCCGAGGACAGGTTGCCCTGCGTCCGCGCGGAATCGATGGTTGCAACCAAGTCGGACAGCGTCAGCCGTCGGCTCGCCGCGATCTCCTTCAGGGCCTCCCAGAACGCGTCTTCGAGGCTCACACTGGTCTTGTGGCCCGCGATGACGATGGACCTCTTAACCACGGGGCTTTTCATGTTCTTCCCTCTCGGTCAGGGCGTGACCGTCATGGCGGGTCCGCTGCCGCTCGAGCTCGGTCGCGACGGCCACACGCTCGGCTTTGGAGCGTCCGAATCGAACGCGGTTCTCCTCTGCCTGCGCCTGCGCCGCGCGGCGCGCTCGCGCCTTGCGTTCGCGATGAAGGTTCAATAGGTCGCCCAACGCTTGACCTCATTGGAACGGCAGGCTCCCCCAAAGCCGACCGCTATGTGTTTACAAGATGGTCGACGTCCTGCCTCTGACGACCATCTCTACAGAGACTAGATTACCTCTGCAGTGATGGTGAAGATATGGCGAAAATGAAGGGGTGAATCCTCCGCCCGCTACCGTTTTGGAATTAATTTAGTTGATGTCCACGGATGGTCCCGCGCCGCTGCCTCGGCCCCTTGGCCGTCCCGTGCCGCGCGGATCTCTCCCCGTGGGCCCCTCACCTGTGCTATGAGCGCGCCGCCGCGCGATCAAGAAGAGAGGGCAGACGCATGACAACGCGTACCGAGACCGACACCTTCGGTCCCATCGAAGTTTCCGCCGATCGGTATTGGGGCGCACAGGCGCAGCGCTCGCTGGGCAACTTCAAGATCGGTTGGGAAAAGCAGCCGCTGCCGATCGTTCGGGCCCTCGGCATCATCAAGCGCGCGGCCGCCGAAGCCAACCGCGACCTGGGTCGGCTGGATCCCAAGCTGGCCGACGCGGTGGTCGCCGCGGCGCAGGAAGTCATCGACGGTAAGCTGGACGACCACTTCCCGCTGGCGGTCTGGCAGACCGGTTCGGGCACGCAGTCCAACATGAATGCCAACGAGGTCATCTCCAACCGGGCCATCGAGATGCTCGGCGGGGAAAAGGGCTCGAAGAAGCCGGTTCATCCCAATGACCACGTGAACATGAGCCAGTCGTCCAACGACACCTATCCCACCGCCATGCACGTGGCGTGCGCGGAGGAGATCGTTCAGCGGCTCATTCCCGGCCTGAAGCACCTGCATGCGGCCCTGGACGCCAAGGCCAAGGCCTGGGCGCATATCATCAAGATCGGCCGCACCCACACCCAGGACGCCACCCCGCTCACCCTCGGCCAGGAATTCTCCAGCTATGCCCAGCAGGTGGCCAACGGCATCTCCCGCATCGAGCAGACCCTGCCGGCGCTGATGCAGCTGGCGCAGGGCGGCACCGCCGTCGGCACCGGCCTCAACGCGCCCATCGGCTTCGCCGAGAAGGTGGCCGAGAAGATCGCCGCCATCACCGGTCTGCCGTTCACCTCCGCCCCCAACAAGTTCGAGGCGCTGGCCGCCCACGACGCGATGGTGTTCTCGCACGGGGCCATCAACACGGTGGCGGCGTCGCTGTTCAAGATCGCCAACGACATCCGCCTGCTGGGCTCGGGACCGCGCGCCGGCCTCGGCGAGCTGGCGTTGCCGGAGAACGAGCCCGGCTCCTCCATCATGCCGGGCAAGGTCAATCCTACGCAGTGCGAGGCCATGACCCAGGTTTGCGCGCAGATCTTCGGCAACAACGCCACGCTGACCTTCGCCGATAGCCAGGGCCACTTCGAGCTCAACGTGTATAACCCGGTGATGGCCTACAACTTCCTGCAGTCGGTGCGGCTGATGGCGGACGCTGCGGTGAGCTTCACCGACAATTGCGTGGTGGGCATCGAGCCGCGGGAAGACAACATCAAGGCTGGCCTGGAGCGTTCCTTGATGCTGGTGACGGCGCTGGCGCCGAAGATCGGCTATGACGCAGCCGCCAAGATTGCCAAGACCGCCCACAAGAACGGCACCACCCTGCGCGACGAGGCGGTGGGTGGCGGCTATGTGACGAACGAGGAATTCGACGCCATCGTTCGTCCCGAGAAGATGATTTCGCCGGCCTGATGCCCCTGTCGGCCGGGCGTGTGCCACCCTCGGCCCGCCCGGGCGCCATCACTGATGCTGCCGCCGTTTCCGTCCGGAGACGGCGGCAGTTTCGTTTTGCGCCGGGGCGGAGCAGGGGCGGGCAGGGGCGGGCAGGGGGCTTCCCCACGGGCGCTGCAGCGGCGCGGCTATGCTATAAGGTGCGCGAGTCAGATTGAGGATGGAGGGGGGAATGTCGCAAACCTTCGCGGCGCGCTTCGCGGGAGTGCGTGCTCCCTTGTTCGTGGTGATGGTGTCGCTGCTGCTGGCAGGGTGCGGCGTCAATGCCATTCCCACCTCCGAGGAGCAGGCCAAGGCCGCCTGGAGCGAGGTGTTGAACCAGTATCAGCGGCGCGCCGATCTCATTCCCAATTTGGTGGAGACGGTGAAGGGCTATGCCGCCCAGGAGCGGGACGTTCTGACCGCCGTGGTGGAAGCGCGGGCTAAGGCCACCGCCATCACAGTCGATGCCTCGACCATCACCGATCCGGAAAAGTTCAAGCAGTTCCAGGACGCGCAGTCGGGTCTGTCGCGGGCGCTCGGGCGGCTGATCGCGGTGTCGGAAGCCTATCCGGACCTGAAGTCGAACCAGAACTTCCTGGCCCTGCAATCGCAGATCGAAGGCACGGAGAACCGGATCGCCGTCGCCCGGCGCGACTATATCCGCGCGGTGCAGGCCTATAACACCGAGCTGCGGACCTTCCCGGGGCTGCTCTGGGCGGCGACGCTCTACCGCGCCAACAAGCCCATGGAGACCTTCACCATCTCCGAGGAGCAGATGCAGGTGCCCAAGGTGAAGTTCAACTGAGGACGGGCAGATGATGGCAAGGGGCAGCGCGCCGCGCCGCCGCGTATGGCGTGGCGCACGCTGGAGCGTGGGCTTCGGCGCCAGCCTGCTGGCCTTGCTGGGCGCCCTCACCCTGGCGTGGGCGCTGACCTTTCCGGATCTGTCGGGGCGGGTGGTGGATGCCGCCCATGTGCTCGATCCCTCCACCCGCGCTGAGCTCGACGGCCTGCTGGCGGCGCAGGAGGCGAAGGCGAGCGACCAGTTCGTGGTGGCGACGGTCCCCTCGCTGGAAGGCCAGTCCATCGAGGAGTATGCGAACGCGCTGTTTCGGGCGTGGCGCCTCGGGCAGGCCAAGGCGAACAATGGGGTGCTGCTGCTGGTGGCGCCCCAGGAGCGCAAGGTGCGGATCGAGGTGGGCTATGGCCTTGAGGGAATCCTGACCGACGCCGTGGCGAGCGCCATCATCCGCAACGCCATTATCCCCGCCTTCAAGGCCGGCGACATGTCCGCTGGCATCTTGAAAGGTGCACAGGCGATCCTTGAGATTCTCAACCTCGATCCCGAGGAGGCCCGCGCCCGGGCGCGGGAGGCCGAAACTCCGGGCATGACGGCCGAGGACTGGGAAGATCTGATCTTCCTGGTGCTGATGCTGGCCTTCTGGGCTTATGTGATCTGGCGCGTGACCCGCGGCGGCGGCTCCGGTGGCGGCCGGGCCGGGCGGCGCCGGCGCGCAGGGGGCGTCGCCGCCGGCCCCATCACCACCTGGGACTGGAGCCGCTCGAGCGGCGGCTGGTCCGGCGGATCGGGGGGCTGGTCCGGAGGCGGGGGATCCTCCGGTGGCGGCGGCGCGTCCGGCAGCTGGTGACGGTGTCATGAGACCTGTTTTTTCGCGCTCAGGGGTGGCAAGGCTCGCGCTCTTCTGACAAGAGTGCGGCTGCCGACGCTGGGCAAAGCCCTGTATGCTGTCGCACAGGCGCGCCCGTTCCTGCGGATCGGATGCGGGCGCTCGGGTCTGGACACTGCTCTCCAGGCCCTCGGTGGTGGAGGTTGGAGATGACTTATATCGCTACGGCATCGCAGGAGCCGACCGCGAGCAATGTCGGCCTGCCCCCGGAAACCATCCGGCGCATCGCCGATGCCGTTGCTGCGGCGGAGAGCCGGACATCGGCGGAGATCCGGGTGGTGGTGGCCCGTGCACCACTGGTGCAGCATCCCTTCTTCTCCGTGATGTGGGCGGCGCTGGCGGCTCTGGTGCTGCCGTGGCTCGCGGTGCTGCTGTGGCCCATGGCCGCGCTGTCGTTGCTGCAGATCCAGGCGATTATTTTCATGGTGGTGGCCGGTCTGCTGATGCTGCCGGGCATGCCGGAACGGGCGGTGCCGCGGCTGGCCCTGAAGGCCGCCGCCCGTTCGGCCGCCATCGAGGCGTTCCTGTCCCACGGCGTCTCTCAGACCCGCGGCCGCACCGGCATTCTGATCTTTGCCGCCGCGCGTGAGCATCTCATCGAGGTGGTCGCGGATGAAGGGGTGCACGGGCCACTGGGTGCCGTCGCCTGGGCCGAGATCTGCGATACGGTGGCGCGCACGGCGCGGCAGGGCCATCTGGCCGATGGCCTGGTGGCGGGCGTCCAGAAGGCGGGCGAGCTACTCGCCTCCGAGCTTCCGCCCCAGCCCGGTGACACCGACGAGCTCGACAATCGGGTGGTGATCGTCTGACGGCACGGCATCGCCGTCTTTCTCTCCGGATCGATTCTGGGTGGGCTGCCGCGGGGGCGCGCAGGGGGCCGTCCGCGCGCCTTGGCGCACGTGTTGCCATGCTCGGCACCACAGACCAAGGTTTGACCTTCAGCGGTGCAGTTCGTGCCCTGAGCGGCTTTCCAATTCGAACTTCGCAGCATAGATTGCGCGCCCGAGCCTTCGGGGCTCACTCAAGGCAAAGGGCATTTTCTCATGACCAAACCCGCCGTTCGCGTCGCCGTCACGGGCGCCGCCGGTCAGATTTGCTATTCCCTTCTGTTCCGCATCGCCAATGGCGACATGTACGGCAAGGATCAGCCGGTTATTCTGCAGCTCCTCGACCTGCCCCAGGCCCAGGGCGCCGTCGGTGGCGTTGTGATGGAGCTTGAGGATTGCGCGTTCCCGAACCTTGCCGGCGTCGTCATCACCGATGACCCCAAGGTCGCCTTCAAGGACATCGACGCCGCCATCCTGGTGGGCGCGCGCCCGCGCTCGAAGGGCATGGAACGCGCCGACCTCCTGTCCGCCAACGCCGAGATCTTCAAGGTGCAGGGCAAGGCCCTGAACGAGGTCGCCAAGCGCGACGTGAAGGTGCTGGTGGTGGGCAACCCGGCCAACACCAACGCCTACATCACCGCCAAGTCCGCGCCGGACCTGCCGGCGCGCAACATCACGGCCATGCTGCGGCTCGACCACAACCGCGCCCTCTCGCAGTTCGCGAAGAAGGCCGGCGTGCTGAGCCAGGACATCGAGAAGCTCGCGGTGTGGGGCAACCACTCCCCGACCATGTATGCCGATTATCGCTTCGCCACCGTCAACGGCAAGCCGCTGCCGGAGCTGGTGGGCGACGAGGCTTGGTATCGCGACACGCTGATCCCCACCGTGGGCAAGCGCGGCGCCGCCATCATCGAGGCCCGTGGCCTGTCCTCGGCCGCCTCCGCAGCCAATGCGGCCATCGACCACATGCATGACTGGATCCACGGCACCAATGGTGGCTGGGTTTCCATGGGCGTCGCCTCCGACGGCTCCTATGGCGTGCCGGAAGGCATCGTGTTCGGCGTGCCGGCGGTGTGCGCCAATGGCGATTACGACGTCGTCAAGGGCCTGCCCATGGACGATTTCTCCAAGGCCAAGTTCGAGGTGACCCTCAAGGAGCTGCTCGAGGAGCGGGACGGCGTCGCCGGCCTGCTGGGCTGATCCTCACGGTTTTGTGAGTTCCGGGGCGCGGTACTTTGGTGCCGCGCCCTTTTCTTATGGTTAACGAATTCTTGCATTGGCACCGCTTTCGCCGGGGTGGCGCGCGAGATTTTTCATGTCGGGCGGGCCTTTTCTCCGCGCGACAGCCTGCGAAGCCTTGACGCACGGCGACTCTGCAGCTAGAAGCAGCCCACTTTCGCGGCAGGCGGTTGGTGTCACCGCGAGAGGCGCAGCAGTCGACCCCGGTCAAAGCGTCACCGCTTCCTGAGGTCCGCGCCCCTCCCGACACCGCATCGCTGCCAGGAACAGCACTGCGATAACTTCAGGTGCATGATCGCAGCGTCACCCTTCGGGGATTGTACGTTGTGATCCTCTGTCGCGAACAAGGCGTGTTCGCCGCTCGTTTGGCGGTGGCGGACGGCGCCTTTTCTGTTCGTGGTGCGGCCAGCCGGCCCTGAGCCGGCGGTCGGAGGGAATTTCGTAAGGTCGCCGCAAGGTGGCCAGCCGTGGCGGCCCAGCAGGGTCGTCGAACTTAAAAGTGCGGTCGAGGCCGCAGGTCAGGACGAGGCGAAGGCGTACATGCCGACGATCAACCAGCTGATCCGTAAGCCGCGGGAAGCGCAGAAGGCGCGGGACAAGGCGCCGGCGCTCCAGGCGAGCCCCCAGAAGCGCGGCGTGTGCACCCGCGTCTACACGACGACCCCGAAGAAGCCGAACTCGGCTCTGCGTAAGGTCGCCAAGGTGCGGCTCACCAACAGCTACGAAGTGATCGGCTATATCCCGGGTGAAGGCCACAACCTTCAGGAGCACTCCGTGGTGATGATCCGCGGCGGCCGCGTGAAGGATCTTCCCGGTGTGCGTTACCACATCCTGCGCGGCGTGCTCGATACGCAGGGCGTCAAGAACCGCAAGCAGCGCCGTTCGAAGTACGGCGCGAAGCGGCCGAAGTGATCCGGCTGAAGTGAGGAACTGAACGATGTCACGTCGTCACAAGGCCGAGCGCCGCGAAGTCATTCCGGACGCGAAGTATGGCTCCACCACCCTGTCGCGCTTCATGAATTCCGTCATGCGCGACGGCAAGAAGTCGGTGGCTGAGACCATCGTGTATGGCGCTCTCGACGTTGTCGAGGCCAAGGCCAAGCACGATCCGGTGGAAGTCTTCATCCAGGCGCTCGAGAACGTTGCGCCGGCGGTGGAGGTTCGCTCCCGCCGCGTGGGTGGTGCCACCTATCAGGTGCCCGTGGAAGTGCGGAACGAGCGGCGCCAGACCCTGGCCATCCGCTGGCTGATCGCCTCGGCCCGGGCCCGCAACGAGAAGACCATGGTGGAGCGTCTGTCCGCCGAGCTGCTCGATGCTGCCAACAACCGCGGCGCTGCCGTGAAGAAACGCGAAGACACGCACCGCATGGCTGAAGCCAACCGGGCGTTCTCGCATTACCGCTGGTGATCGGAGAGGACGACTTCCATGCCCCGTACTCACGCGATCGAGGACTACCGTAACTTCGGCATCATGGCTCACATTGATGCCGGCAAGACCACGACCACTGAGCGGATCCTCTACTACACCGGCAAGAGCCACAAGATCGGCGAAGTCCATGATGGCGCTGCCACCATGGACTGGATGACTCAGGAGCAGGAGCGCGGCATCACCATCACGTCTGCCGCGACGACCGCTTTCTGGCAGGGCAAGCGCCTGAACATCATCGACACCCCCGGGCACGTGGACTTCACCATCGAGGTGGAGCGCTCCCTGCGTGTGCTGGACGGCGCCGTGTGCGTGCTCGACGGCAACCAGGGTGTGGAGCCGCAGACCGAGACGGTGTGGCGCCAGGCGGACAAGTACAACGTGCCGCGCATCGTGTTCGTCAACAAGATGGACAAGATCGGCGCTGACTTCTACCGCTGCGTCGAGATGATCGTGGATCGCGTCGCCGGCAACCCGGTGTGCTGCCAGCTGCCGATCGGTTCCGAGAGCAACTTCAAGGGCATCATCGACCTCGTTCGCATGAAGGCCGTGGTGTGGGAAGACGAGGCGCTTGGCGCCAAGTTCCACGACGAAGAGATCCCGGCCGAGCTCGCCGACAAGGCTGCCGAGTATCGCAATAAGCTGGTTGAGGCCGCCGTCGAGCTCGACGACGATGCCATGGCCGCTTATCTCGACGGCACCGAGCCGGACGAAGCGACCCTGAAGCGCCTGATCCGTCTCGCGGTCATCGGTCGGAAGTTCAACCCCGTGTTCTGCGGCTCGGCCTTCAAGAACAAGGGTGTTCAGCCCCTGCTCGACGCCGTTGTGGACTTCCTGCCGTCTCCGGTGGATCGCGGCGCCATCAAGGGCATCGACTTCAAGACCGAGGAAGAGACCGACCGCAAGCCGTCGGACTCCGAGCCCCTGTCGGTGCTGGCGTTCAAGATCATGGATGACCCCTTCGTGGGCACCATCACCTTCTGCCGCGTCTATTCGGGCGTGATGGAAACCGGCATGAGCCTTTTGAACTCGACCCGCGACAAGCGCGAGCGCGTGGGTCGGATGCTGCTCATGCATGCCAATAACCGTGAGGACATCAAGGAAGCCTATGCGGGTGACATCGTCGCCCTCGCCGGCCTCAAGGAAGTCCGCACCGGTGACACGCTGTGCTCGACCGAGAAGCCGGTGATCCTCGAGAAGATGGAGTTCCCCGAACCCGTCATCGAGATCGCCATCGAGCCGAAGTCCAAGGCCGACCAGGAGAAGCTGGGCATTGCCCTGTCGAAGCTGGCTGCCGAGGATCCGTCCTTCCGCGTGGCGACCGATCACGAGAGCGGCCAGACCATCCTCAAGGGGATGGGCGAGCTTCATCTCGACATCAAGGTCGACATCCTGAAGCGGACCTACAAGGTCGACGCCAACATCGGCGCCCCGCAGGTTGCCTATCGTGAGACCCTCACGAAGAAGACCGAGGTGGACTACACCCACAAGAAGCAGACCGGTGGTACCGGCCAGTTCGCGCGGGTGAAGTTCGTGGTGGAGCCGAACGAGGCCGGCAAGGGCTTCGAGTTCGAGAGCGTGATCGTCGGCGGCGCGGTGCCGAAGGAGTACATCCCGGGTGTCCAGAAGGGCCTCGAGAGCGTGCTCGGCGCCGGTGTGCTGGCGGGCTTCCCGGTGGTGGATGTGAAGGTGCAGCTCATCGACGGCGCCTTCCACGAAGTGGACTCGTCCGCTCTGGCGTTCGAGATCGCGTCCCGCGCCGGTTTCCGCGAAGCCCTGCAGAAGGGCGGCTCGGTGCTGCTGGAGCCGATCATGAAGGTCGAGGTGGTCACTCCCGAGGACTACACCGGCTCGGTGATCGGCGACCTGAACTCTCGCCGGGGTCAGATCCAGGGCCAGGACATGCGCGGCAACGCCAACGTGATCAACGCGATGGTGCCGCTGGCGAACATGTTCGGCTACGTGAACACCCTGCGGTCGTTCAGCCAGGGCCGT
Source organism: Xanthobacter sp. ZOL 2024 (assembly GCF_052932325.1). Taxonomy (NCBI): domain Bacteria; kingdom Pseudomonadati; phylum Pseudomonadota; class Alphaproteobacteria; order Hyphomicrobiales; family Xanthobacteraceae; genus Xanthobacter; species Xanthobacter sp. ZOL 2024. Next base: position 4,327,379 of record NZ_CM128808.1, on the reverse strand, counting down.
GCCACCTTCACCATGCAGTTCGACCACTACGAACAGGTGCCGTCGAACGTCGCTCAGGAGGTTCAGGCCAAGTACGCCTGACGCTTTACGCGTCAGCGTGGGCCTGAGCCCCATTCACCCTAGAGATCACGCCAGAGAGACCCGACGGAGCGTCCCATGGCCAAAGAAAAGTTTAATCGGTCGAAGCCGCACTGCAACATCGGCACCATTGGTCACGTCGACCATGGCAAGACCTCGCTGACCGCTGCGATCACCAAGGTTCTGGCCGAGACCGGCGGCGCCACCTTCACCGCCTACGACCAGATCGACAAGGCGCCGGAAGAGAAGGCCCGCGGCATCACCATCTCCACCGCCCACGTGGAGTATGAGACCCAGAACCGCCACTACGCGCACGTCGACTGCCCCGGGCACGCCGACTATGTGAAGAACATGATCACCGGCGCGGCGCAGATGGACGGCGCGATCCTGGTGGTGTCCGCCGCCGACGGCCCCATGCCGCAGACCCGCGAGCACATCCTGCTCGCCCGTCAGGTCGGCGTGCCGGCCCTGGTGGTGTTCCTGAACAAGTGCGACATGGTCGACGATCCGGAGCTGCTGGAGCTGGTCGAGATGGAGGTGCGCGAGCTCCTCTCCAAGTACGACTTCCCCGGCGATGATATCCCGATCATTCGTGGTTCCGCGCTGGTGGCGCTTGAGAACGGTGATCCGGCCCTCGGCCGCGATGCAGTGCTCAAGCTGATGGAGGCGGTCGACGCCTACATCCCGCAGCCGGAGCGCCCGGTGGACCTGCCGTTCCTGATGCCCATCGAGGACGTGTTCTCGATCTCGGGCCGTGGCACCGTGGTGACTGGTCGCGTGGAGCGCGGCATCATCAAGGTCGGCGAGGAAGTGGAAATCGTCGGCATCCGTCCCACCGTGAAGACCACGGTGACCGGCGTCGAGATGTTCCGCAAGCTGCTCGACCAGGGGCAGGCCGGTGACAACGTCGGCATCCTGCTGCGTGGTACCAAGCGCGAGGACGTGGAGCGTGGCCAGGTGGTGTGCAAGCCCGGCTCGGTGAAGCCCCACACCAAGTTCAAGGCCGAAGCCTACATCCTGACCAAGGAAGAGGGCGGGCGTCACACGCCGTTCTTCACCAACTACCGCCCGCAGTTCTACTTCCGCACCACGGACGTGACCGGCGTGTGCACCCTGCCGGAAGGCACCGAGATGGTGATGCCCGGCGATAACGTGTCCATGGACGTGGCGCTGATCGTGCCGATCGCCATGGAAGAGAAGCTGCGCTTCGCCATCCGTGAAGGCGGTCGTACCGTCGGCGCCGGCGTGGTCGCGTCCATCATCGAGTGATCCGTAACGAAAAGAAACGGGGGCACGCCGCCCGGCGCGGTCAGCGCGGTGCGCGTGCCCTTCATTCCCGGAGCCTTTGAGCCATGAACGGCCAGAACATTCGAATTCGCCTGAAGGCGTTCGATCACCGCATCCTCGATGCGTCGACGCGTGAGATCGTCGCCACGGCCAAGCGCACGGGTGCGCAGGTGCGCGGCCCGATCCCGCTGCCCACGCGGATCGAGAAGTTCACCGTGAATCGCTCTCCGCACATCGACAAGAAGTCGCGCGAGCAGTTCGAGATGCGTACTCACAAGCGGTTGCTCGATATCGTCGATCCGACGCCCCAGACGGTGGACGCGCTGATGAAGCTCGACCTCGCCGCCGGCGTTGACGTCGAAATCAAGCTCTGAACGAGAGGCGAGGAGACACGACCATGCGGTCAGGCGTCATCGCCCAGAAGGTCGGCATGACCCGCATCTTTACCGATGCTGGTGAGCACGTGCCGGTCACTGTGCTGAAAGTCGAGAGCTGCCAGGTGGTTGCCCACCGTACGCTCGATAAGAATGGCTACGTTGCGGTCCAGCTTGGTGCTGGCCGTCGCAAGCCGAAGAACGTGACCCGCGCCGAGCGCGGCCATTTCGCGGTGGCTCAGGTTGAGCCCAAGCGGAAGATGGCCGAGTTCCGGGTCCCGGAAGAGGCTCTGATCCCGGTGGGTGCCGAGATCACCGTCGACCACTTCGTGGTGGGCCAGTATGTGGACGTGACCGGCACCACCGTTGGTAAGGGTTTTGCCGGCGGTATGAAGCGTCACAACTTCGGCGGCCTGCGCGCCTCTCACGGCGTGTCCATCTCGCATCGTTCGATCGGTTCGACCGGTGGTCGTCAGGACCCTGGTAAGACCTTCAAGAACAAGAAGATGCCGGGCCATATGGGCGACGTGACCGTCACCACGCAGAACCTGAAGGTCGTGATGACCGACGTGGAGCGTGGCCTGATCGCGGTCGAGGGTGCCGTGCCCGGGCACGCCGGTGGCTGGATCACCGTGCGTGATGCGGTGAAGAAGAAGTTGCCGGCTGATGCCCCGAAGCCGGGTGCGTTCAAGCTCGGTTCCGAGGCTGCCGCTGAGGCGCCGGCGGTCGAAGCCACCAATGGGGAGGGCGCGTGATGGAATTCACCGTCAAGACGCTCGACGGCGCTGACGCGGGCTCGGTGACTCTGGCGGACGAGATCTTCGGTCTCGAGCCCCGCGCGGACATCCTGCACCGCATGGTGACCTGGCAGCTGGCCCGCCGTCAGGCCGGCACGCACCGCACCAAGGGACGTTCGGAGATCAACCGGACGTCCAAGAAAATGTACAAGCAGAAGGGCACCGGTAATGCCCGCCATGGCGCGGCGTCTGCGCCTCAGTTCCGTGGCGGCGGTCGCGCCTTCGGTCCGGTCGTGCGCTCCCATGCGTTCGATCTGCCGAAGAAGGTGCGCGCGCTGGCGCTCAAGCATGCTCTGTCGTCCAAGCTGAAGGCGGAGCAGATCGTGGTGCTCGACAAAGTGTCGCTCACCGATCCGAAGACCAAGGCTTTGAAGGACCGTTTCGCGCAGCTGGGCTGGGCGTCGGTGCTCATCGTCGATGGCACTGAGGTGGAGCAGAACGTGGCGCTTGCCGCCCGCAACCTGCCTTATGTGGACGTGCTGCCCGTGCAGGGCATCAACGTCTATGACATCCTGCGCCGCGACAAGCTGGTTCTGACCAAGGCCGCCGTGGACGCGCTGGAGGCGCGCTTCAAATGAGCACGCGCAACATCGAGCCGCGTCATTACGACGTCATCGTCTCGCCGGTGATCACTGAAAAGGCTACCACCGCGAGCGAGCAGAGCAAGGTCGTCTTCAACGTGGCCAAGACCGCCACCAAGCCGGCGATCAAGGAAGCGGTGGAGAAGCTCTTCGACGTGAAGGTCAAGAGCGTCAACACGCTGGTCCGTAAGGGCAAGGTGAAGATCTTCCGCGGCCGCAAGGGCGTCCAGAGCGACGTCAAGAAGGCTGTCGTGACCCTCGAAGAGGGCCAGAAGATCGACATCACCACGGGCCTCTGAGAGCCGAGGGGAACGGGATAAGACCATGGCGCTGAAGCATTTCAAGCCGGTCACGCCGAGCCTTCGCCAGCTCGTGATCGTGGACCGCTCCGGCCTCTACAAGGGCAAGCCGGTGAAGACGCTGACCGAGGGCAAGAGCTCTTCGGGCGGCCGTAACAACAATGGCCGCATCACCGTCCGCTTCCGCGGCGGCGGCCATAAGCAGACCTACCGTCTGGTGGACTTCAAGCGCACCAAGCGTGATGTTGCCGCGAGCGTGGAGCGGATCGAGTACGATCCCAACCGCACCGCCTTCATCGCCCTCATCAAGTATGAGGACGGTGAGCTTGCCTACATCCTGGCGCCGCAGCGTCTGGCGGTTGGCGATCAGGTGATCGCTGGTTCGCAGGTGGACGTGAAGCCCGGCAATGCCGGTCCGCTGTCTTCGCTGCCGGTGGGCACCATCGTGCACAACGTGGAGCTGAAGCAGGGTAAGGGCGGCCAGATCGCCCGCTCTGCCGGCAGCTACGCGCAGATCGTGGGTCGCGACGAGGGTTATGTCATCCTTCGTCTGAACTCGGGCGAGCAGCGCCTGGTGCATGGCGCCTGCTATGCGACGGTCGGGGCGGTGTCCAACCCGGACCATATGAACATCTCGCTCGGCAAGGCCGGGCGGAACCGGTGGCTTGGCCAGCGCCCGCATAACCGCGGCGTCGTCATGAACCCGGTTGACCATCCGCACGGCGGCGGCGAAGGCCGCACCTCGGGTGGCCGGCATCCGGTCACGCCCTGGGGCATTCCCACCAAGGGCAAGAAGACCCGCAGCAACAAGGCGACGGACAAGTTCATCGTGTCCAGCCGCCACAAGCGGAAGAAGTGAGGGCCTGACAGATGACACGGTCGGTTTGGAAGGGCCCGTTCGTCGACGGCTACCTCCTGAAGAAGGCGGAAGCCGCTCAGGGTTCGGGTCGCAGGGACGTGCTCAAGATCTGGAGCCGTCGCTCCACCATCCTGCCCCAGTTCGTGGGGCTCACCTTCGGCGTCTATAACGGGCAGAAGCATGTGCCCGTGTCGGTCACCGAAGACATGATCGGTCACAAGTTCGGTGAGTTCGCCCCTACGCGGACCTACTACGGACACGCGGCCGACAAGAAGTCGAAGCGGCGGTGATCGGTCATGGGTAAGCAGGCAAAGCCCCGCGCGCTCGCGGACAACGAAGCCAAGGCGGTTGCGCGTAATCTGCGTGTGTCGCCTCAGAAGCTGAATCTGGTCGCGGGCCTGATCCGCGGCAAGAAGGTGGCGACGGCGCTCGCCGATCTCGAGTTCTCTCACAAGCGGATCGCCCGTGATGTGAAGAAGTGCCTCGAGAGCGCGATCGCCAACGCCGAGAACAACCACGAGCTCGACGTGGACGATCTGATCGTCGCCGAGGCGCATGTGGGTAAGGGTCTGGTGATGAAGCGGTTCTCGCCGCGGGCGCGCGGTCGCGCCTCGCGGATCGAGAAGCCCTTCTCCCACATCACCATCGTGGTGCGGGAAGTCGAGGAGCGGGCCTGATGGGTCAGAAGGTCAATCCGGTCGGGCTCCGGCTCGGCATCAACCGCACGTGGGACAGCCGCTGGTTCGCCAACAAGGGCGAGTACGGCAAGCTGCTGCACGAAGACATCAAGATCCGCGAGATGCTGCTGAAGCAGCTCAAGCAGGCGGCCGTGGCCAAGGTCGTGATCGAGCGTCCGCACAAGAAGTGCCGTGTCACCATCTACTCGGCCCGCCCGGGTGTGGTGATCGGTAAGAAGGGCGCGGACATCGAAAAGCTGCGCCGCAAGGTTTCCGAGATGACCACCTCGGAAGTCTTCATCAACATCGTCGAGATTCGGAAGCCTGAGATCGACGCGAAGCTGGTGGCCGACTCCATCGCCCAGCAGCTGGAGCGCCGTGTGGCATTCCGCCGCGCCATGAAGCGCGCCGTGCAGTCGGCGATGCGTCTGGGCGCGGAAGGCATTCGTATCAACTGTTCCGGCCGTCTGGGCGGGGCTGAGATCGCGCGCCTGGAGTGGTATCGCGAAGGTCGCGTGCCGCTGCACACCTTGCGCGCTGACGTGGATTATGGCACGGCGACCGCCTTCACCACCTACGGCACCTGCGGTGTCAAGGTGTGGATCTTCAAGGGCGAGATCCTCGAGCACGATCCGATGGCGCAGGATAAGCGCCAGGCCGAGCAGGAAGCCGGGCCTTCTTCGCGTCCCCAGCGGCGCGAGCGGGGCGATCGTGACCGCGGTGACCGCGGCGAGCGCGCCTGACGGCCGGCGAGAAAGAAGGCGATTAAGCCATGCTGCAACCCAAGCGCACCAAGTTCCGTAAGCAGTTCAAGGGACGCATTCACGGCGTCGCGAAGGGCGGTACGGACCTGAACTTCGGCGAGTTTGGCCTCAAGGCCATGGAGCCGGAGCGCGTGACGGCCCGCCAGATCGAGGCGGCCCGTCGTGCCATGACCCGTCACATGAAGCGTGCCGGCCGTGTGTGGATCCGCGTGTTCCCCGATGTGCCCGTCTCGTCCAAGCCCACCGAAGTGCGTATGGGTAAGGGCAAGGGCGCGCCGGAGTACTGGGCGGCCAAGATCAAGCCCGGTCGCATCATGTTCGAGATCGACGGCGTGAGTGTGGAGCTCGCCCGCGAGGCGTTGACCCTCGCCGCCGCGAAGCTGCCGATCAAGACGCGCTTCATCCAGCGCATCGCCGAGTGAGGAGAGGCTCATGAAAGCCGAGGACGTTCGGGCCCTCAGCCCCGATCAGCTCGCCGATGAGCTGCTGAAGCTGAAGAAGGAACAGTTCAACCTGCGCTTCCAGAAGGCGACGGGTCAGCTGGAGAACACTGCGCGGTCCAAGGTGATTCGTCGCGATATCGCGCGGATCATCACCGTGCAGAACCAGAAGCGTGCCGGTGCGCCGGCGCAGAAGGCGAAGTGAGGAAGCGATGCCGAAGCGCGTGCTCCAGGGCGTCGTGGTGAGCGACAAGACCGACAAGACCGTGGTGGTCCGGGTGGAGCGGCGCTTCACCCACCCGCTGCTCAAGAAGACCGTTCGGCGGTCCAAGAAGTATCATGCCCATGACGAGGCGAATGCCTGGAAGGTGGGCGATACGGTTTGGATCGAGGAGCATCGGCCGCTCTCCAAGCTGAAGAACTGGATCGTGGTCCAGGGCGAGAAGCGGGCTGAGGTCTGAGAGCTTCAAGGCTTCTCACCCGGGTGAGTCATCCGGGTGAGGGAAGGTGCCCCGACGCTGGGTCCGTTGTCGTGTTCCGGGAAACCGGCCGGCGAGAGGAGACCGCATCGCGGCGACCTCGTGTTCGATGAGCGGGCACGGGGAGTGAGGATTAAGGCAAAGCCGGTCATCCGGTGGCGCCGGATGACGAGAACAGGTGCGTCATGATCCAGATGCAGACCAATCTCGACGTGGCGGACAATTCCGGTGCGCGTCGTGTCATGTGCATCAAGGTGCTTGGCGGCTCGAAGCGGAAGTACGCTCACGTGGGCGACATCATCGTGGTGTCGGTCAAGGAAGCCATTCCGCGGGGCCGCGTGAAGAAGGGCGATGTGATGAAGGCCGTGGTGGTTCGCACCGCCAAGGACATTCGTCGCGTTGACGGCTCCGTGATCCGTTTCGACCGCAATGCGGCCGTGCTGATCAACAACAACAAGGAGCCCGTCGGCACCCGTATCTTCGGACCGGTTCCGCGCGAGCTGCGCTCCAAGAACCACATGAAGATCATCTCGCTGGCGCCGGAGGTGCTGTGATGGCCGCGAAGATCAAGAAGGGCGACAAGGTCGTCGTCCTCGCTGGCCGCGACAAGGGTCGCACCGGCGAGGTTATCCAGGTCATGCCGAAGGACGAGCGCGCGCTGGTGCGCGGCGTGAACGTCGTCAAGCGCCACCAGCGCCAGACCGCGAACCAGGAAGGTGGGATCATCTCCAAGGAGGCCCCCATCCACCTGTCGAACATCGCGGTGGCCGATCCTAAGGATGGCAAGCCCACCCGCGTCGGTTTCCAGGTGCTGGAGGACGGGAACAAGGTCCGCGTGGCCAAGCGCTCCGGGGAGAAAATCGATGGCTGAGGCGTATACCCCGCGGCTCCGCGCCCATTACGACACCGTGGTGCGGCCGAAGCTGATCGAGCAGTTCGGCTACAAGAACCCCATGGAAGTGCCGACGATCGAGAAGATCGTCATCAACATGGGCGTGGGCGAAGCCACCGCCGACACCAAGAAGGCGACGACCGCCGCCGCGGATCTCGCGCTGATCGCCGGCCAGAAGCCGGTGCTCACTCGCGCCCGCAAGGCGATCTCGAACTTCAAGCTGCGCGAGAACCAGCCGGTGGGCACCAAGGTGACCCTCCGCAAGGTGCGCATGTATGAGTTCCTCGACCGGCTCGTGACCATGGCTCTGCCGCGTGTTCGCGATTTCCGCGGGCTCAACCCCAAGAGCTTCGATGGCCGTGGCAACTACGCCATGGGCATCAAGGAGCACATTGTGTTCCCCGAGATCAACTACGACCGCGTCGAGCAGATCTGGGGCATGGACATCATCGTGTGCACCACGGCGAAGACGGACGACGAGGCCCGGGCGCTGCTCAAGGCCTTTAACTTCCCCTTCCGCCAGTGATCGATTAGAAGGGGCGCTTCGATTCGGTGCGCCCCTCGCCGTCTCCGTAAGGGGTGCGGCGACCGAGTGACTGTTTCGAGTGCTTTTCCGGCCGTGAGGGGGTGAGAACGCGCCCTCAAACGCGGAGAACAGGAGCAAGAGATGGCGAAGAAGAGCGCGGTCGAGACGAACGAGCGCCGCCGCAAGCTGGCAGCCAGCCAGGCGGCGAAGCGCGCGCGTCTGAAGGCGATCGTGAACGACAAGACGCTGCCGATCGAGGAGCGCTTCCAGGCGTCCTTGAAGCTGGCGCAGATGCCGCGCAACGGCGCGAAGATCCGGATCCGCAATCGTTGCGAGGTCACGGGTCGTCCCCGTGCGTTCTATCGGAAGCTCAAGATGAGCCGTGTGGCACTGCGTGAGCTCGGCAACCAGGGCATGATTCCTGGTCTCGTGAAGTCGAGCTGGTGAGGAGGATCGCATGTCTGTGAATGATCCCATCGGCGATCTGATCACCCGTATCCGCAACGCGCAGATGCGCCGCAAGGACAAGACCCAGAGCCCCGGCTCGCGTCTTCGTGCCTCGGTGCTCGATGTGCTGCGCGATGAGGGCTATATCCGCGGTTACACCACCACGGACCAGGGCAATGGCCGCAGCGAGTTCGAGATCGAGCTCAAGTATTTCGATGGCGTTCCGGTGATCCGCGAGATCGCCCGTGTCTCGAAGCCCGGCCGGCGCGTTTATGCTTCGGTGAAGAACCTGCCCCGAGTTGCCAACGGTCTCGGCATCGCCGTCGTCTCCACGCCGCAGGGCGTGATGGCCGACCACGAAGCCCGCGACAAGAACGTTGGTGGCGAAGTGCTCTGCACCGTCTTCTGAGGCGAAGGAGGATAGAATGTCGAAGATCGGCAAGCTTCCCGTCGCCATTCCGGCGGGCGTCACGGCCTCGCTGAGCGGGCAGACGGTGAAGGTGAAGGGTCCGAAGGGCGCCCTCGAGCTGACCTTGGTGGAAGAAATTGCCGCCAAGCTCGAGGGATCCGAGATCCTGCTTTCCATGACCGGCGAGTCCAACCGCCACAAGGCTATGTGGGGCATGTCCCGCACGCTGGTGGCGAACCTGGTCGAGGGTGTGACCAAGGGCTTCGAGAAAAAGCTCGAGATCACCGGCGTCGGCTACAAGGCCGCCGTGCAGGGCAAGACCCTCAACCTGTCGCTGGGCTACAGCCACGACGTGCTCTACGCGATCCCGGAAGGCATCCAGATCGTCACGCCGAAACCCACTGAGGTGATCGTCTCCGGTATCAACCGGCAGCAGGTCGGCCAGGTGGCGGCTGAAATCCGTGAGTTCCGCGGCCCCGAGCCCTATAAGGGCAAGGGTGTGAAGTACGCGGGCGAATTCATCTTCCGTAAGGAAGGCAAGAAGAAGTAACGGAGGCGGACCATGGCTAAGGATTTGGAGGCGCTGGCGCGCCGCAAGGCCAAGGTGCGCCGCGCCATTCGTGTTGCCGCGAACGGACGCCCGCGCCTGTCGGTGCATCGCACGTCGCAGCACATCTATGCGCAGGTCATCGACGACGCGAAGGGGGAAACCCTCGCTTCCGCGTCGAGCCTGGAGAAGGAGCTGCGCTCCTCGCTCAAGACCGGCGCGGACACCGATGCGGCCAAGACCATTGGCAAGCTGGTGGCCGAGCGGGCGCTGGCGAAGGGCGTGTCTACGGTCGTGTTCGACCGTGGCGCATACATCTATCATGGGCGCGTCAAGGCGCTCGCTGAAGCGGCCCGCGAGGGCGGCCTTCAGTTCTGACGCGAGGACGTTGAGCAATGGCCCGTGAACGGGAACAGCGCCAGGAGCGCGAAGATCGCGACAACACGTTTGTGGACAAGCTGGTCCACATCAATCGCGTCGCCAAGGTGGTGAAGGGCGGCCGTCGTTTCGGCTTCGCCGCCCTGGTTGTGGTGGGTGATCAGAAGGGTCGCGTCGGCTTCGGCCACGGCAAGGCCCGCGAGGTGCCGGAGGCGATCCGCAAGGCGACCGAAAGCGCCAAGCGGGCTCTGATCCGCGTGCCGCTGCGGGAAGGCCGGACGCTGCACCATGACGTGCATGGCCACCACGGCGCCGGCAAGGTGGTGCTTCGCGCCGCCCCCGCCGGTACCGGCATCATCGCCGGCGGCCCGATGCGCGCCGTCTTCGAGACGCTCGGCATGCATGACGTGGTGGCGAAGTCCTTCGGGTCTTCCAACCCCTACAACATGATCCGCGCCACCTTCGACGCGCTGAAGAACCAGGACAGCCCGCGCTCGGTTGCCGCGCGCCGTGGCCTCAAGGTCTCGCAGCTTCAGTCCCGCCGCCGCGTCGAAGACGCGGAAGCGACCGACTGAGCGGCGCGAACCGACGATTAGGAGCGCGCCATGAGCGACAAGACCATCACCGTGGAGCAGATCGGTTCGCCGATCCGTCGCCCGTTCGTCCAGGAAGCGACCCTCAAGGGTCTTGGGCTGAACAAGCGGCATCGCCGCTCCACTCTCCAGGATACGCCGGCCGTTCGCGGCATGATCGCGAAGGTCGCCCACCTCGTCCGCGTGGTCGAGGGGGAGTGAGGAGCTGAACCATGAAGCTCGATGAGATCCGGGACAATCCCGGTGCCCGCAAGAGCCGGATCCGCGTGGGTCGCGGCATCGGCTCCGGCAAGGGCAAGACTGGCGGTCGCGGCGTGAAGGGCCAGAAGTCCCGCACCGGCGTCGCCGTGAAGGGGTTCGAAGGCGGTCAGATGCCGCTGCATCGGCGCCTGCCGAAGCGTGGCTTCCACAATATCTTCCGCGTGGACTACAACGAAGTGTCCCTGGGCCGTATCCAGGAGGCGCTTGATGCTGGCAAGCTCGAGGCTGGCCAGCCGATCACCGTGTCGGCGCTGGTCGCCGCCAATGTGCTGCGTCGTCCCAAGGCGGGCGTGCGGGTGCTGGGCGGCGGTGAGCTGAAGGCCGCGGTGACCCTCGAAGTCGCTTATGCCACCAAGTCGGTGGTTGCGGCGGTGGAGGGCCTGGGCGGGAAGGTGATCCTTCTTGCTCCGCCGACGGTTGCCGCCGAAGCGGTGTGACGAATTGCGGCCGGGCCCAGCGCCCGGCCGTTTCGCGTGGCGGGGCGGGTTCGCAGCTGGTATCGAGGGTGCGCAACTGGCGTTGAGCGTGACGGTGCCCGCGGCAAGATCCGAATGGCCCCTTGGCAACCCGGCCTCGCGCCGGGTATGTGCGTTCTGCGGCGATGTGTCGGCGCCGCCTTGGCACCGCAGATCCCGCCCATATATCAGGGCTGCCCATAACCGGGCGGCGTCCAGCGGAGCAAGGCATGGTCTCGGCGGCGGAACAACTCGCGGCGAACCTCAATTTTGGTGCTCTCGGCAAGGCCGAGGAGCTGAAGAAGCGCATCTGGTTCACGCTTGGCGCGCTCATCATTTATCGGCTTGGCACCTATATCCCGATGCCGGGCATCAATCCTGATGCCCTGGCCGACGTGTTCAAGAACGCGCAGAACGGGATCATTGGCCTCTTCAACATGTTCTCGGGCGGCGCCGTCGAGCGGATGGCCATTTTCGCCCTGAACATCATGCCGTACATTTCGGCCTCCATCATCATTCAGCTTCTCACCAGCGTGTCACCCACGCTGGAGGCGCTGAAGAAGGAAGGCGAGGCGGGTCGCAAGCAGCTCAACCAGTATACCCGGTACCTCACCGTCGTCCTGGCGCTGTTCCAAGCGTACGGTATCGCCGTCGGCCTTGAGGGCTCCGGCAGCGTGGTGGCGGATCCCGGCTGGTTCTTCCGGATCAGCACCGTGATCACCCTCACCGGTGGCACCATGTTCCTGATGTGGCTGGGTGAGCAGATCACCTCGCGCGGCATCGGCAACGGCACCTCCCTCATCATTTTCGGCGGCATCGTCGCTGAGCTGCCGGGCGCGTTCGTGCGCACGCTGGAGCTCGGGCGTGAGGGGGCCATCTCCACGGTGGCAATTCTCGGCGTGCTGCTGATGGTGGTGGTGGTGATCGCCTTCATCGTCTTCATGGAGCGGGCCCAGCGCCGGCTGCTGATTCAGTATCCCAAGCGCCAGGTGGGGAATCGAATCTATGAGGGGCAGTCGTCGCATCTGCCGCTCAAGCTCAACACCTCCGGCGTCATTCCGCCGATCTTCGCCTCCTCGCTGCTGCTGATTCCGACCACGATTGCCAGCTTCACGCAGGGCAGTGGGCCGGAGTGGCTGCAGACCATCACGACCTTCCTCGGCCACGGTCGTCCGCTCTATATGGCGCTTTATGTGGCTCTGATCGTGTTCTTCTGCTTCTTCTACACGGCCATCGTGTTCAATCCGGTGGAGACGGCCGACAATCTGAAGAAGCATGGCGGCTTCATCCCAGGCATTCGCCCCGGTGAGCGGACGGCGGAGTATATTGACTATGTGCTCACCCGCATCACGGTGGTGGGTGCGGCCTACATCGCGGCGGTTTGCCTCTTCCCCGAACTGCTGATTTCCTACGCGGCTGTTCCGTTCTATTTCGGTGGAACGTCGCTCTTGATTGTGGTCAGCGTCACGATGGACACTGTGTCCCAAATTCAAGGCCACCTGCTCGCCCACCAGTACGAAGGACTGGTCAAGAAGGCGAAGCTGCGTGGGGGGAGGAGAAAGTGATGAGGCTGGTACTGCTTGGGCCGCCCGGGGCGGGGAAGGGGACGCAGGCGCAGCGGCTGGTGTCGCGCCATGGCATCGTTCAGCTGTCCACGGGTGACATGCTGCGCGCCGCGGTTGCAGCGCAGACGCCCATCGGGCTGAAGGCGAAAGAGGTCATGGAGGCCGGCGGACTGGTTTCCGACGAGATCGTTATCGGCATCATCGCCGATCGCCTGGCCCAGCCAGACGCGAAGAACGGCTTCATTCTCGATGGCTTCCCCCGCACCGTGGCGCAGGCTGAGGCGCTCGACCGGATGCTGGCGGACAAGGGAATCAAGCTGGACGCGGTCATCGAACTGGTGGTCGACCAGGAGAAGCTGGTGAACCGCATCCTCAATCGTGCCGCCGAGGCCCAGGCAAAGGGCGAGGCTGTGCGCAAGGATGACGACCCGGACGTCTTCAAGAGCCGCCTTGCCGCCTACAATCGTGATACCGCCGTCGTGGCGCCGTATTACAAGGCGCGCGGCCAGCTCAAGCAGATTGATGGCATGATGCCCATCGATGCGGTCACGGAGGCGATCGCCGGTGTGCTGAAGCAGGCGGCCTGAGCCGTAGCGCGCGAGTGCGTTGAGACAGGCCGCCACGTCCAACTGGGCGCGGTGGCCTTCTTTGCTCTTGCGGTCGCTCTGTTGAGGGGGTTAGGCAGAGAGTGTGCGGCAAAGCGTCGCGCTCTGGGTTGACGAGACAGGGAATCCCCGCTATGGGCATTCCCTCGCTTCGGAATTAGGTGCCGTTCGCCCCGGTCGGAAGAGCCCGGGGAGGATGGGCGCCTTTGTCGCTTCCTTAAGCGTTTTTTCATTCGCAAGGGCCGGCCTCCACCGGACGCGAATGGCCAATGCGCGCCGACGGCTTCGCCGCGCGACACATGGAGAGAGCAGTGGCTCGTATTGCAGGCGTCAACATCCCGACCAACAAGCGCGTGGTCATCGGACTTCAGTATATCCACGGAATCGGTGCCAAGAAGGCGCAGGAGATCGTGGAAAAGGTAGGCATCCCGGCCGAGCGCCGCGTGAATCAGCTGACCGACCAGGAAGTGCTGCAGATCCGCGAAACCATCGACCGCGACTACATCGTGGAAGGCGACCTGCGTCGGGAAGTCGCCATGAACATCAAGCGGCTGATGGACCTCGGCTGCTATCGCGGTCTGCGGCATCGTCGCGGCCTGCCCGTGCGTGGTCAGCGGACCCACACCAATGCCCGCACCCGCAAGGGTCCGGCCAAGGCCATCGCCGGCAAGAAGAAGTGATCGGCCGCCTGGCGGCTTGAGGAAGGGGTGGCGCTGCCGCCCCTTCCGGTTCCTCCCGGTCCCGCAAGGGGCCATCCCGAGCGCCTGGGATTACGGGCGCGCTTGAAGGATCGAAAAGAGTATGGCCAAGGAAGCTACCCGCGTTCGTCGTCGCGAGCGCAAGAACATCGCGTCCGGCGTGGCTCACGTGAACGCCTCGTTCAACAACACCATGATCACCATCACCGACGCGCAGGGCAACACCATCTCGTGGTCGTCGGCCGGTGCCATGGGCTTCAAGGGCTCGCGCAAGTCCACTCCGTATGCTGCCCAGGTTGCGGCTGAGGATGCGGCGCGCAAGGCCGCCGAGCATGGCATGCGCACCCTTGAGGTCGAGGTGTCGGGTCCCGGTTCGGGACGTGAGTCGGCTCTGCGCGCGCTGCAGGCAGCCGGTTTCCTCGTCACCTCCATCCGCGATGTGACGCCGATCCCGCACAACGGTTGCCGCCCGCGTAAGCGTCGTCGCGTCTGATCCGCTCTTGACCCCGTGGGACACGCGTCCTGCGGATCGTTTGCCCGGTTTCTCCTCCCCGCGATCGGGACGGGCCAGCACCTCCGGATGAGGTCGATACCCCGGCAGCAGTGACGGCCTGGCGAGAAAGCAAGGTGATGCAAGTGATTCAGAAGAACTGGCAAGAGCTGATCAAGCCCGAGAAGCTGCACGTGACTGCGGGCAGCGATCCCCAGCGCCTCGCCACGGTGGTGGCGGAGCCGCTGGAGCGTGGCTTCGGCATGACGCTGGGCAATGCGCTGCGCCGTATTCTGCTGTCGTCGCTCCAGGGGGCGGCGGTGACGTCGATCCACATCGACGGCGTGCTGCACGAGTTCTCGTCCATTCCGGGCGTGCGTGAGGATGTGACGGACATCATCCTCAACGTGAAGGACATCGCCATCAAGATGCAGGGCGATGGCCCGAAGCGGATGGTGGCGAAGAAGACCGGTCCCGGCGTGCTCTATGCCGGCGACATTCAGACGGTCGGCGATATCCAGGTGCTGAACCCGGAACTGGTGCTGTGCACCCTGGACGAAGGCGCGGAGCTGCGCGTCGAGTTCACGGTCGACACCGGCAAGGGCTATGTGCCGGCGGATCGCAACCGTCCCGAGGATGCGCCGATCGGCCTCATTCCGATCGATAGCCTCTACTCGCCGGTTCGGAAGGTCTCCTACAAGGTGGAGAACACCCGCGCCGGGCAGATCCTCGATTACGATAAGCTCACGCTGCAGATCGAGACCGATGGTTCGATCTCCCCTGAGGACGCGCTCGCCTATTCGGCCCGTATCCTGCAGGACCAGCTTGAGATCTTCGTGAACTTCGAGGAGCCCAAGCGCGAGAGCGAGGCTGCCGCAATCCAGACGCTGCCGTTCTCTCCGGCACTGCTGAAGAAGGTGGACGAGCTCGAACTCTCCGTCCGTTCGGCGAACTGCCTGAAGAACGACAATATCGTCTACATCGGCGACCTGATCCAGAAGAGCGAGACGGAAATGCTCCGGACTCCGAACTTTGGCCGCAAGTCGCTCAATGAGATCAAGGAAGTGCTTGCTTCGCTTGGCCTGCACCTGGGCATGGAAGTGCCCGGCTGGCCGCCGGAGAATATCGAAGAGCTGGCCAAGCGCTTCGAGGAACACTACTGATCTGAACCCAACAGCGGCTCGAGCCGCGCAACCCTTCGGCTCGCCGCCGTCAGCTTTCAGGAGTTCGCCGTCATGCGTCACGGCAAGGTTTATCGCAAATTCAACCGCACCGCGGAGCATCGCAAGGCGATGTTCTCCAACCTCGCCGGTGCCCTCATCACCCATGAGCAGATCGTCACCACCCTGCCCAAGGCCAAGGACCTGCGTCCCGTGGTCGAGAAGCTGGTGACCCTGGCCCGTCGCGGCGATCTGCACGCCCGTCGTCAGGCCATCGCCGAGCTGCGCGACCTGACCGTGGTGAAGAAGCTGTTTGAGGTTCTGGCCCCCCGCTATGCCGGCCGTCCGGGTGGTTACACCCGCATCATCAAGGCGGGCTTCCGCTATGGCGACAACACCGCTGTGGCCGTGATCGAGTTCGTTGATCGTGACGTGGAGGCCAAGGGCGCCGCCGACCGTGCGCGCGCCGCCGCCGAAGCCAGCGAGGCTGAGGCCGCCTGAGCTTCAGCCATCGCTTCATGAGATCGAAAAGGGCGGCCCCGTGGCCGCCCTTTTTTGTTTGGCGGAAGGCAGTGCGTTTATGCCGAGGTGGGGCCTGGCTGTGGCGCGCGCGACGGGGGGAGCTCGCACTTCCGGGAGCGCGCGACCTTGCATGAGGGAGTTGACGTTGCCCCCAAGTTCCATCCAGCGGTGAGTTCGTTCTGGCGGTTGGGTTTGGCCTTGTCGGCCGGGTGAGTGGCGGGATCTGGCGCGGAGCTTTTCGCCTGGCGCAGCGGCTGATCCCGTCGCGGGTGGAAGGTGGCGGCGAAAGCGGACGGGGTCTGCCAGCCGAGGGCGGAGTGCGGGCGTGATCCATTGTAGTCGGAGCGCCACCTGCCCAGGGTCGAGCGGGCCTGGCTGAGTGCCGAGAACAGCGTCTCGTTGAGAAGCTCGTCGCGCAGGCGGCCGTTGAAGCTCTCGATGAAGCCGTTCTGCATGGGCTTGCCCGGGGCGATGTAGTGCCACTCGACCTTTGCCGCATCCGCCCAGGCCAGGATGGCATTGGAGGTGAACTCGCTGCCGTTGTCGCTGACGATCATGTCTGGCCTGCCGCGCTCGGCTACAAGACGATCCAGCTCCCGTGCGACACGCCCACCGGACAGCGATGTATCCGCAACCAGGGTGAGGCATTCCCGGGTGCAGTCATCCACGACGGTGAGAATGCGGAAGCGGCGGCCGCAGGTGAGCTGGTCCGACACGAAGTCGAGCGACCAGCGCGCGTTCGGCCGCATCGGGATCGTCATGGGCGCCCGCGTCCCGATGGCCCGCTTGCGGCCACCACGGCGCCGCACCTTCAGGCGCTCCTCTCGATAGAGCCGGAACAGGCGCTTGTGGTTGACCCTGAAGCCCTCCCGCTTGAGCAGCACATGCAGGCGCCGATAGCCGAAGCGCCGTCGCTCATGGGCGAGGGCCTTCATGCGCTCGCGCAGGGCTCCATCGTCGACCCGCTTTGCTTCGTATCTCATGGTCATGCGGCAGAAGCCGGTGGCTTTACACGCCCGCCGTTCGCTCATCCCGTGGTGCCCCATGAGATGGCCGATGGCTTTCCGCTTGGCCGCGGGCGTCACCACTTCTTTCCCAAGAGGTCCTTCAGGGCGACATTGTCGAGCATCGCGTCGGCGAGCATGCGCTTGAGCTTGGCATTCTCGTCCTCCAACGCCCGCAGCCGCTTGGCCTCAGACACCTCCATGCCGCCGAAGCGGCTCTTCCACTTATAGATGCTGGCGTCGCTGACCCCATGCTTGCGGCATAGCTCCGCAACCGGGATCCCGGTCTCGTGCTCCTTCAGGATCCCGATGATCTGCTCTTCCGAAAAACGACTGCGCTTCATGTCCTGGTCTTCGCAATGGGCCAGAACGAACTTCAAACTGGATGAACCAGGAGGAGTAACGTAACGTTAGATGCCATAGCGCGTCGCCAGAGCCCTCAAGCTCTCTTGACTATCTTGTATCGCTCGACGGACCGCCTCTGTCGTTGTGGCGCACCCATGCAGAACCTGGCCCATAGCGCATCCTTCCATGCCGGCGAAAAGAGTGCTCGATCAAATGCCGCGATCAAACAGCCGTGGCCAGTAAGCAGAAAACGCCCCGGAAGGCGCCTGCTATTGATCTGATTTTTTGAGAGAAACTGGAGCGGGCGAAGGGATTCGAACCCTCGACCCCAACCTTGGCAAGGTTGTGCTCTACCCCTGAGCTACACCCGCATCCAATGCACAGCGTCGTGGTTCGTCGCCGGCGGTGCGCTCCTATGGCAGGTGCCGTGGAAAATTGCAATGGCCGCGGCGAATTTGGCGGGCGCCCGTGCTGCGGCCTGTGGATGGCGTGTGCAGGGACCGGCGCGGCAGGCCGGCATGACGGGGATTTTCGATCTCCGGAGCGCCAGTCCCTGCCGCCCCGCCGGCCATGGGGGCCATGGCCGGCGGGGCGCGAATCGCGGCGGTCGACTTCTTCGTCGCCGCGTCCGTCACTCAGACCCGACGGTCTGCTCCGTGCGCCAGCGCAGGGGCGTGGTCTCCACGCGCATGCGGGGGCGTTCCGGGCGTGCCTCCTCACCGGCGCGGAAGCGCACCGGCACCTGCCGGCGTCGGTCCACGGAGAGCTCGAACACGTCGAAGCGGTTATAATAGCCGGTGAGGTCGTGGAACTGCTTGGGCTCCACGCAGGCGGCAAGGTCGAAATCGGCGAAGATCACCTTTTCCTCCATGCGCGCGCTGTCGCCCACCGGGGTGCCGGTGGGATCCAGGAAGAAGGATTCGGCCTGGGGGGAGCGCTCCAGCATGTCGCGGACAGCAGGATCGCGGGCCACTAGCATCGCCTTGCCGGCCTCATCGAGCACCGCCGCGCACACGATGCCGAAAGCCTTCGCCTCGAAGCAATGGGCGCTGGCGCGGATGCGATTGGCGGCGAGATTGTCGAAATTGCGGGTGTCCGATGGCGGGCGCGTCGGCCAGATGGGCGGCCAGCAGGAAATGTGCACCTCCTCGCGCTGGGCCATCAGGGTGAAGCGGGCGAGGGGGTTGGTGTTCTCGCCACAGATGAGCCCGCCGACGCGCCCGGCGGGGGTCTGCGCCACCACCAGGCCGGCGCCGTCGCCCGGCGCCCACACCATCTTCTCGAAGAAGGTGGGCACCAGCTTGCGGTGATGAATGAGGATTTCGCCATCGCTGCCGATCAGCAGCGCGCTGTTCCAGATGCCGCCGACGCTGGCCGGATTGCGCTCGGAAAAGCCGATCCACACGCTGATGTGGTGGCGCCGGGCGGCGGCGCGCAGCTCGGCGATCTCCGGACCGTCCACATAGATGGAGGCCTCTACAAATTGCTCGAACAGGTCGTGATTGTGGATGGGCGCCCAGAGCGCCGCCCAGATGGGAAAGCCGGGAATATAGCTTTCCGGAAACGCCACGAGGCTCGCGCCGCCCTCCGCCGCCGTGGCGATGAGCGCCGCCGCCTTGCGGGTGGTGGCGGCGCGGTCGTGGAAGACGGGAGCGGCATGGGCGGCCGCGACGCGGCAGGGGGCGGGCTGGGGCAAGGGGGCGATCCTCCTGTTCCTTAATCTCGGGTTGAACGGGTTGCGCGGGGCGCAAGACTTGTCTCAACTCGCGCCCGGCTCATGACGATCCGCTGTCGGGCATCGGGCCCACGGACGGAGAAGGGCGAGGCGCGGCGATGGCGGGATTGAACAATCTGAACTGGGACGACCTGCGCATCTTCCTGATCGTCGCCCGGTCGGGCGCCATCTCCCGAGCCGCCCGCCAGCTGGGCATGGATCATTCCACCATCAGCCGGCGCGTCAGCCAGCTGGAATATGTCATCGGTGCCAGCCTGTTCGAGCGTCAGTCCAACGGGCTCTCGCTCACCCGCCTCGGCCAGGAGGTGCTGGAGCGGGCGGAAGCGGTGGAGCACAGCATCATCGGCATGGAGACGCATCTGGCCGGCCGCGATGCAGAGATCGGAGGGGTGGTGCGGATCGCGATGATGGAAGGCATCGCCTCGCTCTACCTGTCGCGCCGGCTGCTGGCGCTGTCCGAGCTTTATCCGGGCATCACCCTGGAGATCATCACTTCGCCGCAGCATGTGCAGGTGTCGCGCCGGGAGGCGGATCTGTTCCTGTCGTTCTTCCGCGCTGACGCGAAGAGCGTCACCTCCAAGAAGGTGGGGGAGTTCGGCCTGGGGCTGTTCGCGGCGCCGGAATATCTGGAGCGCCACGGCACGCCCCACAGCCTCGCCGATCTGTCGGAGCACGTGTTCGTCGATTATGTCCGCGACCTCATCCATATCGACCCCGTGCGCTGGCTCGACGACGTGATCAACGCGCCGCGCATCGCCGTGACGTCCTCGTCCATGATTGCCCAGATGGGCTGCGCCGTGGGCGGCATGGGCCTGGTGCTGCTGCCCTATTTCGCGGTGGAGCAGGAGACCCGGCTGCTGCGGGTGCTCGATGGGGTGACCGATGTCCGGCGTGAAGTCTGGCTGACGGTTCATAATGATCTTCGCGGGGCCGGGCGGATCCGGGCGGTGGAGCGCTATCTGGCGCGGCTGCTGCGGGCGGATCGGGACTACCTTCTGGGCCATGGCCCGGCCGTGACGCGGCCGGGCGCGCGGGCCCTGCCGCCGGAGTAGGTCCGTTTCCGGCCCACCCCGGCGGCGCGGGGGTCAGAGCGAGGCTTCCTTGCCCTGGGCGACGCGGGTCTCGGGGAAGACATCCAGCATGTCGTCCTGGAACTGCTGGCGCTTGCGCAGGGACACCGGGGCGGTGGCGAAGGAAATGCCGTAGAACAGCACCACGGAGACGATGAGCCCCCACAGGGCCGGGCCGATGGAGCCGGGCAGAGCGAACAGCTTGAACTGCATCGCCATCATCACGCCCCAGCCGCACAGCATGGACCAGAAGGCGGCCGGCTCGCTCGCCCGGGGCCAGAACAGCGCGCCGATCAGCGGCATGAGGAACACCAGCGCCATGCCGACGCCGATGGAGGCGAGCGGGATCAGCAACTGGCGCCCCGCCTCGGAGAGCGAGAACAGCACCACCGCCACCACGAAGGCGATCTCGAAATAGCGGGAGGCCTTCATCTTGCGGCTCTGATCGAGCTTCGGCATGGCGCCATAAAGGTCCTGCGTGAAGTTCGAGGAGGCGGAGATGATCTGGCTGTCGAGGGTGGACATGCCCGCCGCGAACACCGCGATCACCAGCACCACGCCGAAGATCGGCAGGTATTTGGCGAAGATCATCGGCACCAGCGCGTCGGAGACGATGGAGCCGGTGGGCGCCACGTTCATGCCGATGGCGAGCATGCCGATGACGGCGCCGGAAAAGGTCACCACGAACAAGGCCAGGAACGAGGTGATCACCGAGCCGAGCAGCAGGGTCCGCGGGCTCTCCGCCATGTAGAGGCGCTGCCACAGGTGGGGGGTGAGGATCCAGCCGAAGGTCCACAGGATCAGCAGGGTGATGTAGGTGCCCTGCTTGGTGTTCTCGCCGAACATGAACTTGTCCGGCGCCGCCGCCACCGCATTGGACCACCCCGTCTGCCAGCCGCCGGACCAGTGCACCACGGCGATGGCGCCGCCGATCAGCAAAGCGGCGAAGATGATGCCCTGCACCGCGTCGGTCCACACCACCGCGCGGCTGCCGCCGAAGATGGCATAGACGCCCACGCACACGGCAAGGCCGATGATGCCGGTCTCGTAGGAGATGAGGCCGTGGGAGATGGAGTTCAGCGCCACCGAGATGCCGGAGAGCTGGATCGCCGCGTAGGGAAACAGCACGGCGATGCACACGAGGCCGGTGAGCAGGCGCAGCCGGCGGCTGTCATCATAATAGGAGGCGAGCAGGTCGGCCGGGGTGATGAAGCCGAAGCGCTTGCCCAGGGTCCAGATGCGCGGGCCGAAGATCATCACCAGCACCGGGCCCATGGAATTGAAGAAGCCGAACAGCAGCCAGTTCACGCCGGTGAGGTAGAAGGTGCCGGGCCCGCCGAGAAAGGCGAAGGTGCTGAACCATGTGGCGAACAGGGTGCCCACCAACATGAACAGGTTGGCGCTGCGCCCCATGACGAACCAGTCGTCCGCGTCATTGGCCTTGTTGCGCCGGTAGGCGGCCCAGCCGATGAGGAACATGGCCACCATGTAGATGGCGATGCCGGCGATGGTGAGGGTGGTGTTCATCGTGCGCCCCCGGCCTGCTCGTTGGCGCCCGCGCGCTCGTGATGGGTATGGGTTTTGGCCCAGGCGCGCCCGCGCGCGAAGAAATAGGCGAGGCCGAAGACGCAGTTCAGCGTGAAGATGGCGTAGGAATACAGAACCGTCAGGGGCAGGATGCCGCCGACGATCTGGTTGCCGTTGCCGAACACGCCGAACACCGGCATCAGCGCCAGCAGCATGTTCAGCGCCGCCCAGCCCAGGAACAGCCGCCCGGCCGTGCTGCGCGGGATGATGCCGAGGTGGGGCATGTGAGGTGAGGCGACGTTGGGCCTGTGTCTGGTCGGGGCGCCGGCCCCGGTGAGCTCAGTGGTCATGAACCCCTCCGGTTCTGAGTGCGGGCGCGAAGGGGGCGGCCATTGAACTCGGCTACGCCGCTGGTTGGGCATCGTTTCCCTTCACGTGCGTGCAGATTTCCAGAGGCTGGCAGCACGTGCATCAGGAAATCATGCACAGCCATGTGCATGGATCTGATGCGTGCACAAGAATTATGCGTTTGGGGGTAAGGGCATGCCACTGCAGCAGAACGGGCGCCCCTGGCGGACAGGGGCGCCCGGACGTGGCGGGGGGATCAGGCCTGCGGCGCGGGGCGGTTGGCCGTGAGGCTGGCGCGATAGGCGGTGATGCGCGCCTTCAGCCCGGGGCGGGCGGCGGAGCGCACCAAAGCGGCGAGGTCCCCGTCGCCGGCATGGTCATCCAGGGCCTGGCGCAGATGGGCGAAGGTGGTGCGATCCACCACCGGGGGGCCCAGGGTGAGCCACGGCGTGTCGCGCAGCGGATCGAGCCCTTCCGGCAGGGGCGCGGACGCCAGCCCGGCGGCGAGCGCCGCGCCGGCGGCCAGGGTGCGCCCGCCGGACACCACGCCGAGGGCGCGATCGCCGCCGATCCGCGCGGCGAGCCGCCGGGTGCCGAGCACGATGCCGAAACGGGCGCCGGGAAAGGCCAGGCTGGCGTCGGCGGCGAGCAGGCGGTGGTCGCAGGCTACGAACAGGTCGGCACCCGCACCGGTGACCCGCCCCTGGCCGATGGCGATGGTGCGCAGTGGCAGCCGCCACAGGGCATCCAGCAGGGTCTCGATGCGCACCAGCCGGGCCAGCAGCGTGGCGTCGCTCTCCTCCGCCAGGGTGGAGAGATCGAAGCCGGTGCAGAAGTGGCGCCCGACGCCGCACAGCACCAGCGAATGCACCTGCGGATCGGCGACAGCGGCATCGAGCGCGGCCAGCGCGCGCTCCACCATGTCGGTGGCGAGCGCATTGCCGCGGGCGGGGCGGTTGAGGCTCAGCACGGCAAAGCCGTCGCCGATCGTCAGCCGGCAGGGGTCATCCTGGGCGATGGTCATCTGAACCTCAGCATGTGGCCGCGCGCACCTCGGCCGAGCGATCCCACAGATTGGGCACCGCCGGTGAGGAATAGCCGGAAACGAAGGGGCGGCGCTCCCCGGTCTGGGGATCGAACACGCTGCGACGGATGGCGCCGATGTTGCCGCCATAGACATGAATGGAGATGGAGGGGCGGTCCGCCACCGCATTCTCCACCGCGTGGATGTCGCCGATGTCGGGGGAGACGGCCTCCACGGCCCCGGTGGGCAGGATGTCTTCGCCCTCAGCCACCAGCGCCCCGTGTTCATCGCGGCCGTAGCGCACCGCGCGTTCGGCGCCACGCAGGATGCCCACGAGCCCCCACACCGTGTGGTCGTGAATGGGGGTCTTCTGCCCCGGCCCCCACACGAAGCTCACCACGCAGAACCGCTCGAACGGGTCCGCATGCAGCAGATACTGCTGGTAGAAGTCCGGATGCGGCTGGGCGAAGGCGTCCGGCAGCCAGTCGTCGCGCGAAACCAGGCGGGCGAGCAGCGGGCGCCCCTCGCCGAGCAGGCGTTGTTCGTCGTCGGTGGCCTCCACGAGGCGGGTCATCTCCACCACGAACTGCCGCAGGGGCGTGATGGAGGCGGCTGCGGAACGGGTTTGGGCGTTCATCCTGTCATTTCCTCCGGTTCGCGCCGGCCGAAGGCCGTGCGCAGTTCTTCTTCGTGTTCGTTGAGCGCGGGCGAGCGGGTGTTCACGGGCACCGGTGCGCCATCGAGCCAGATGGGGCAGGTGACGGTCTGCGTGGCCGTGCCGCCGGGCATCTGCATTGCCTGCACCAACTCGAGATGCTCGGCCTGGGGGTCGGAGAGGGCCGATGCAAAATCGTTGATGGGGGCGCTTGGAACGCCGGCTTCCGCAAACCGCCGCAGCCAGGTGCCGGCATCGGCGTCGGCGAATTTAGCTTCCAGAAGGCCCTTGAGCTCCGCCTGGTTGCTGGCGCGCAGGGTGTTGGTGGCGAAGCGGGGATCCTCGAACAGCTCCTGGGTGCCGGCCACCTCGCACACCGCCTGCCACAGGCGGTTGTTGCCGGCGGCCAGGGCGAACCAGCCGTCCCGCGCGCGGAAGGCCTCGTAGGGCGCGTTGCGGGGGTGGGCGGAGCCCAGCTTGCGCGGGTTGCGGCCGGTGCCGAAATACTCGCTGGTCTGCAGGGCGCCGATGGCCAGGGTGGTGGAGAACATGGGCACGTCGATATGCCCGCCGGGGCCGCCCGCCTTCACCCGCGCCAGCATGGCGCTGATGGAGAAGGCGGCATAGAGGCCGGCGGTGAAATCGGAGACCGGAACCCCGCACTTCAAGGGCGCACCGTCCGGCTCTCCGGTCACGCTCATCACTCCGGCCGCCGCCTGGATGGTGAGATCGAAGCCGCCTTCGCGGGCCCGCGGGCCGCTCTGCCCATAGGCAGAGATGGAGCAATAGACGAGCGAGGGCTTGGCGCTGCGCGCCCAGCTCCAGCCGAGCCCCAGCCGCTCCATCACCCCCGGCCGGTTGTTTTCCACCAGCACGTCGGCATCGAGCACCAGGGCGCGGGCGAGTTCCCGGTCGTCGGGGGACTTCAGGTCGAGGGCGATGGATTTCTTGCCCCGGTTGAGGGAGGCGAAATTCTCCGAGAAGCCGCCGCGGATCGGCGGCCAGGCGCGCAGGCCATCCCCTTCGCGCGGCTCGATCTTGATCACCTGCGCACCGTAGTCGGCCAGCAGCATGCCGCAGAAGGGGCCGGCCGCGACCTGGCAGAATTCGACCACCCGGATGCCCGCCAGCGGGCCGGAAGATCGAGACGGGGACATATCGCGCATGGGTTTGCCTCGTGGTGTGAAAGGGGCGTGCGGCACAATGGAGCCGCTCATCTGGGGGCGCTCAGCGGGCCGCGCAGGGGGTATCGGAGAGGTTGGGCTGGAGCGGCGTCATGCGGGTGGCGGTGCCGCCTTCGGCGAGCGCCCGCTCTACCTCCGCGGCCGCCTGCAGCACCTCGCGGCCCAGCGCCTTGAAATGGGCGGGCCGCACACGGTCCGAGGGGCCGGACACGCCGATGGCGGCCACCACCTGGCCCGCGGGATCGCGGATGGGGGCGGCGACGCCGCACACGCTCTCCCGCCACTCCCCCCGGTTCTCGGCATAGCCCTGGGTGCGGATGCGGGCGATCTCCCGCAGGAAGTCCTGGGGATCGGTGATGGTGCGGGGGGAATGGCTTTCGAGGTGCTGGGCGAGGTCCTGCAGCAGGATGTCGCTGCGCGCCGACAGCATGGCCTTGCCGGTGGCCACGCAATAGGCGGGCGCGCGGCCGCCCACCTGGCTATAGGCGCGCACCGGCTGGGGACTGTCCAGCTTGGCCAGATAGACCACGTCGTCCATGTCGAGCGTGGAGAGGTGCACGGTTTCGCGGGTGGCGAGCAGCAGGCGCTCCATGGCCGGGGCGGCCATGGCCCGCAGGTCGATCTGCGCGAACAGCGCCATGCCCAGCTCCCACAGCCGGATCGAGGCCTGATAGGTGCCGGCATCGCTGGCGCGGCGCACATAGCCGAGCTCGGTCAGCGCCTGCAGCAGGCGATGCGCATTGCTCTTGCCGATCTCCACTCGCGCGGCGAGCTCGGAGACGCCCAGAGCCCGCTCGCTGCGGGCGAGGACCTCCAGAAGAGCCATGCCTTTCACCAGTGTATTGTTCACGATGCCTCCCACTTTTCCTGAGGCCCGGCGGCGCGGGCGCCGCCTGGGCCGCCGGAGTTCACTGCCTGATGCGCCGGGCGTCACGGCGCGTGCCGAAGGGCGTCATTACGTCCTCCGGTCGTGGTCGGGTCAATGCTGCATGCCCCACCGGCGCACGGTACGGTTCTCGATGACGCGGAAGATGAGGTTGTCCACCAGCAGGCCCACCAGGATCACCGCCAGAAGGCCGGCGAAAACCTGGGGAATCTCCAGCGTGTTCTTGTTCTGGTAGATGTACCAGCCGAGCCCGCCGCCGCCGGTGGTGACGCCGAACACCAGCTCGGCCGCGATCAGGGTGCGCCAGGCGAATGCCCAGCCGATCTTGAGGCCGGTGAGAATGCTGGGGAAGGCGGCGGGGATGAGGATCAGCGCCACATAGGGCAGCCCCCGCAGGCCGTAGTTGCGCCCCACCATGCGCAGGGTGTTGGACACCGCCCTGAAGCCGGTGTGGGTGTTGAGCGCCACCGGCCACAGCACCGAGTGGATCAGCACGAAGACGATGGAGCCGACGCCGAGGCCGAACCAGATGAGCGCCAGCGGCAGCAGCGCGATGGCCGGCAATGGGCTGAACATGGCGGTCATGGTTTCCAGCACGTCGTTGCCGAGCCGTGTGGTGATGGCGAGCACCGCCAGCAGCGCCGCCAGCACCAGGCCCACCGCGTAGCCCACCAGCAGCAGCTGCATGGAGACCCACACGGCGCTGATGAGATCGCCGCCGATGATGCCCTGCACCAGGGCCTGCACCGTTTCCACGAAGGTGGGGAACAGCAGGGGGTTGTCGAGCCATTGCGCGTAGCCCTGCCACAGCAGGGCGAGGCCCAGCAGCACCAGGCTCTTGCGGAAGGCGCCAGACGACCACAGCCGCTCGCCGAGGGTCAGCGGCTTCTCGACGACGGTGAAGTCCTTGGGGCGGGGCACGCTCACGGTGCGCGACAGGCGGGCGACGTCAGACATTTTCTTCCTCCGTGACCAACTCCTCGGACATCAGCATGGAGTGGATATGCTCGGACATGGGGATGCCCAGGGCGGGCTCCATTTCGTCCACCCCGGTGCTGTCCATCTCGGCGCGCACCCGCCCGGGATGGGGCGACAGCAGGAGAATCCGGTTCCCCACCTTGATCGCCTCGGGGATCGAGTGGGTGACGAACAGCACCGTGAAGCGGGTGTCCTCCCACAGCTGCAGCAACTCGTCCTGCATCTTGGTGCGGGTGAGCGCGTCGAGCGCGGCGAAGGGCTCGTCCATCAGCAGGATGTCCGGCTCCATCGCCATGCCGCGGGCGATGGCCACCCGCTGCTTCATGCCGCCGGACAGCATATGGGGGTAGCTGTCGGCGAACTTGGTGAGGCGAACCTTCTCGATATAGGCCATGGCCCGCTCAGTGGCCTCGGCCCGCCCCAGCCGTCCGGACGAGGTGAGGGCGAACATGACGTTCTCCTTCACCGTCTTCCAGGGCAGCAACTGGTCGAACTCCTGGAACACCATCATCCGGTCGGGGCCGGGCCGGTTGATGGCGGTGCCGTTGAGGCGGATCTCGCCCTCTACCGGCGCCATGTAGCCGCCCACCGCCTTGAGCAGGGTGGACTTGCCGCACCCCGACGGCCCGAGCAGCACGAAGCGGTCGCTTTTGTGGATCTCGAAGCTGACCCGATAGGTGGCGGTCACCAGGTGGTCGCGGGTCTTGTATTGAAGGGTGACGTCTTTCACCTCGAGGAGGGCAGGGGTGTTCATGCGCCCCTCCTCAATTGCCATTCACGTCGTGGAGCTCGGGGAAGAACAGCTCCTTCCAGTCGTTGGGCTTCCGCTTCAGCACGCCGACGTCATACATGGCGTCGAACAGCTTCACCGTATTCTTGGGAACATAGGTGAAGGTGGTGCCCGGGGCGGTGATGAGGGCGGCGGTCTCTTCCACCGAATCCTTGGTGTTCTTGAGCGCGCGCAGGTAGATCTCCGCTGCTTCCTTCGGGTGGGCGTTGATATAGTCGATCGCGTCGCGCAGGCCGGCGGACACGGCGGCGAAGGCCTTGGGGCTGTCGGCGCGGAACTTTTCGTTGGCCATCACCACCGTGGTGGTGGCCGGGCCGCCGGTGAGGTCGTCGCTGTTGAGGATGATGCGGGCGCCGGGCACGCGCTCCATCTCCCACTGGGGGAAAGGCGGGGGCGAGAAGTGGGTGTCGACGCCGCCGGCGCCGGACAGCATGGCCGCATAGGCATCCGGATGCGCCATGGTGACGGTCATCTTGTCGAAATGGTTGACCTTGTCTTTGCCGTAGAGTTCCAGCGCCGCCATCTTGAGGAAGATGGCCTGCGGCGAGGTGCCCACCGCCGGCACCGCGATGCGGTTCTTGTCGGTGAGGTCCTTGGGGCTCTTCACGTCCGGATCGCGGGTCACCAGGATGGTGGGCATGTAGGTCTGGGCGCCGATGGCCTTCACCTGGCCGCGGGTGCGATCCCACAGAATGGCGAAGCCGCTGGTGCCGGTGCTGGCTACCTGCAGGCCACCGGACAGCAGCCCGTCCATCATGGCGGACGAGCCGGCGAGGTTGAGCCAGTTGACGGTGGTGTCGTCGAGCCCCTGCGCCTTCAGCCGCTTTTCCACGAAGCCCTGGTCCTTCATCACCATGAGGGGCAGATGCGCCATGGAATATTGGTTGGCGATATTGATCTGCTTGACCTCCGCGAAGGCCGGAGCGGTGGCGAGCGTGACGCCGGCCACCATGGCGGACAATAACGTTCGGCGGCAGATCTTGGTGCGGAACTGCATCTCGTTTCCTCCGGTAATCGTTTTTATTGGCGTATCTTTTGGTTGGACTGGATGGGTGGGGCGCCGGGGCGCCCCGCCTCAGATCACCCGCGCTTCGCGCCAGCGGGCGATGTCGGTGGGGGCGAAGCCGTATTCGGCGAGGATCTCGTCGGTGTGCTCGCCCACCTGGCCGGGGGCGCGCTCCACCCGTCCACTGCCATGGGCCAGGCGGAAGCCGGGGCCCACCAGGGTCAGCGGGCCGTAGGCGGAGGGCACCGTCTGCAACTGCTCGCGGTGGTGCACCTGGGGGTGGTTGAGGATGTCGTCCAGGCTGTGGATGGTGGCGCACGGCACGTCGGCGGCCGTGAGCCTCTGTTCCCAGCCCTGGGGATCGCCATCGCGCATGGCGTCCTCGATGATGTCGCGCAGCTCGGCGGCATGGCGGGTGCGCGTGGGCCAGTCCTTGAAGCGGGGATCGGCCAAGGCGTCCTCCCGGCCGAGGGCCCGCATGAGGTTGGCGAACTGCTTCTCCAGCAGCACCGCCAGCACGATATGCCCGTTGCCACAGCGGAAGCGGTCGGCGGTCACCTTGCGGGTGACGGAGAGGTTGCCGTACTGGCGCTGGACATAGCCGGTCATGGTGTATTCGGTCACGTGCTGAGCCAGCACGTTGAGGGTGGAATCCAGCATGGCGACGTCGACGAACTGCCCCTTGCCGGTATGGGTGCGCTGATAAAGGGCGCTCGACACCGCAAAGGCGGCGGTGATGCCGCCGATGAGATCGCACACCGCAAAGCCCGCCCGCATGGGCCCGTCGGAGGGGTTGCCGGTGATGGACATGATGCCGGACATGGCCTGCACCTTGCCGTCGAACGCCGGCGCGCCGCTCTCCGGGCCGCTCTGGCCGAAGCCGGAGACCGCGCAATAGATCAGCTGCGGGTTGATCTTGCTGAGTTCCTCATAGCCGAGGCCGAAGCGATCCATGACGCCGGGGCGGAAGTTCTCCCACACCACATCGGCCTCGGCGGCCAGGCGCAGGATGATCTCCCGGGCCTCGGGCTTGCGCAGGTCGAGGGTCATGCAGCGCTTGTTGGCGTTCACCGCCACGAAGGCGGGGGCCATGTTGCGGTCGGCCCATTCCTGGCTGAGCTGGGCGCGCCGGTTCTCCTCGCCCTCGATGGGCTCGATCTTGATCACGTCGGCGCCCAGTAAGGCGAATTGATAGGTGCCGAAGGGGCCAGCGAAGAAGCGCGTGAAATCGAGGATGCGCACACCTTCAAAGGGACGGGTCATGTCAGGCGGCTCCCTTGATGGTGAGGGTGGTTTCGCGGATCTGTCGGGCGACGTCCTTGGCCTTGTCGGCCTCGGCGCGCAGGGCGGCGATCTCTTCCGGGGTGCGCCGGGCGAGGTTGCAGTAATCCAGCTTCCAGTCGGGCGACGCGCTCCAGCGCAGGGGCGACTGCACCGTGGTGCGCGGGCCGGGGGCGGATTCGAGCGTGCGCAGGGCCAACTCCAGGGTCTGCGCCTGGCTGTCCGGATCGTGCGGCCGGCCGGCTCCGTTGCCCAGCGGGAAGTCGGAGAACATCAGCCGCGGCACGCCGCAATGCTCCACGATGTCCTTGGCGCAGCCCATCACCACCGTGGCGATGCCGGCGGCTTCCAGGTGGCGGGCGATGAGGCTCAGGGTCTGGTGGCAGATGGGGCAGTTGGGCACCAGCAGCGCGGCGTCGGCGCCATCCTCCCGGCAGCGCGCGAGAATCTCCGGGCAATCCACCTCCAGCGTGTGCTGCTGGCTGCGATTGGTCGGGGCGCCATGGAAGCGGGCCGTCAGCGCGCCGATGCGGCCCTTGGCCACCGCCGCGCGCAGGGCGGCCAGCGGAAACCAGCTGTGCGCGTCTTCCATGCTGGTGTGCTTGCGGTCGATGCCCACGTGGGAGATGCGCAGGTCGTGCTCGGCATCGGTGGCGCCGGAATAGACCTGGTAGAACTTCGCTGCCGAATTGTAGGGGGCGCCGGGGCCCTGGGGGCCCTTGTCGGGCTGGTAGGGCGCGGCGGTGGTGATCAGGGTGACGCGGCTTTCCGCCAGCGGCTTGCGCAGGGGCTGGAACGGCGTGTCGATATAGTGGGCCCAGAGGTAGGGATTGTCGTAGCCCAGGGCGAGATACCAGTCGCGGGTCCGCTGCATATAGGGCACCGGGCTGTCGAATGCCGGCGCAAAGCCCAAAGTATTTTCGATGTCGGATGACATGCCTTTACCTCATCCTCGATAAATGGAAACCGATCCGACGCCGCTGGACGCCGGTTTGTCTTTCATCCACTCCGCATGACGGAGCGTGGCAGCGCGCGATCGCTCAGTCGCGCGGTGTCGGGATGGATCGAGGCGTGCGGCGACGGCCGTGGCCGCGCAGGCGCGGCAAAGAGGCTGCGTGCTTCAATTTTTCCTCCCGTTCCAGGTGAGCTTGGCTGGTGTCCAGCTTTTTGTGTTCTATATTGCGGAACGTTGTTTCTAAAATGTACTATCCATGACAAGGGTGGTCAACACGGTAACGGCGCACGCCTGTGCTTTTTGCATTGCACATTCATGTTTTCATTGCCGGGCAATGCGCTGTGGCTGCTGCTGCGGTGCAGTAAAGCGCCGCAATGGTAAGTAATACAGACGTAATATTTTGACGTTTCCAGGCTGGCAGGTGTCCCGGTAACGGCGCGCGCATTCGACGCCAAATGACAAGTGGGGATCTGCCGCCTGCCGTACCGTCCATCCGGCATCAGCCGGGGTGTGCTGCGGTCGAGAGAGGTAGTCTCCGACGCCTGTGGCGCGTTTTTCACCGGCATCAGAACCTGCGGTTGCCGTTGGGGGCGACGGGGCGCTCGAATCCTGGCTTGATGGAGGTGCGGGTTCGGCCGGCCGCGGGCGCTGCGCTGGCGCGGCCGCGCCAGGGAAGGTGCGGCGGTTTCGGCGCCGCGCGATCACAGAGGACCGGGACATGACCCCGGTGCATCAGGAGGGGCAGTGATGCGTGTATCCTTGGGGTTGACGCGGTGGGCCGTCGCGGCCGTGGCGAGTGTCGCGGTCGCCTTTTCCGCCATGGCGAAAGACGATCCGCTGCCGTCGTGGAACGAGGGGGCCAACAAGAGCGCCATCATCTCCTTCGTGGAGAAGGTGACCGACAAGGCCGGCAAGGACTATGTGCCGCCGGCCGAGCGGATCGCCACCTTCGACAACGACGGCACGCTGTGGGTCGAGCATCCCATGTACACCCAGCTGGCGTTCGCTCTCGATCGGCTGAAGGTGCTCGCCCCGCAGCATCCCGAATGGAAGACCACGCAGCCTTTCAAGGCAGCGCTCGAAGGCGACATGAAGACTCTGGGTGAAAGCGGAGTCGGCGGGCTGATGAAGATCGTGGCGGTGACCCATGCGGGCATGAGCACTGAGGCGTTCGAGAAGATCGTCAGCGGCTGGATCGCCGAGGCCAAGCATCCGCGCTTTCAGCGCCCCTATACCGAGCTCGTCTACCAGCCGATGCTGGAGGTGATCAAATATCTGCAGCAGAACGATTTCAAAACCTTCATCGTGTCCGGTGGCGGCATCGAGTTCATGCGGCCGTGGACCGCGCGGGTCTATAACATTCCGCCGCAGAACGTGGTGGGGTCTTCCGTGAAGACCGAGTACAAGACTGTGGACGGCAAGCCCGAGCTGCTGCGTCTGGCGGAGATCGCCTTCATCGACGACAAGGAGGGCAAGCCCGTGGGCATCAATTCGCATATCGGGCTGCGGCCGATCGCGGCCTTCGGCAATTCGAACGGCGATGAGCAGATGCTGCAGTGGACCGCCGCCGGCCCGGGCGCCCGCCTGATGATGCTGGTCTATCACGACGATCCGGTGCGCGAATATGCCTATGGGCCGGCCGGTGGCCTGCCGAATACGCCGTTCGGCACCTTCTCGCCCGCGCTCATGGACGAAGCGGACAAGAGCGGCTGGCACGTCATTCACATGAAGGACGACTGGGCCACGGTTTTTCCGCCCCAGTAACACCAGCCTGTCCCGTCTCCGGCGCCGTGACCCCCATGGCCGCGGCGCCGGCGGCGCGCTCTCATGACAGAAGGTGGCCGACGACGATGCCGGCAAGGGCGGCCGAGGCGGCGATGCTGAGGGTTTCCAGCGTGGCACGCACCACCGGTCGCCGGGCCACCAGCCCGCGACCAATGCCCAGGGCCACCAGAAGGATGGTGGTGAGCACGATGGACACGATGCGCGCGCTGTCCATGGGCAGCACGGCGAACGGCAGCACCGGGGTGAAGCCGGCAAACAGATCGGAAACGAACATCCAGAAGGCGTGCGAGGTGGGGCTGGCGCCGTCTGCGGCATCATCCAGCTCGGTGCGCAGGCCGGCGGCCGCCCGCGGGGCGCGCCCCAGGGCCTGCGCCACCGTTTCCACATCGGCCGGCGCCATGCCGCCCCGGCTCAGGGCGGCGGTGATGGCCTGCGTTTCGGTGCGCGCAAGCGCCGGGTCCATGGCGCCCTGCTGGCGCGCGCGCCGGGCATCGCGGACGGATTCGGCATCGAGATAGCTGCCGGCCATCATGGACACCGCCGCCGCGGCGGCGCCGGTGGCGCCGGCGATGAGCACGGTGTGGGGATCATCGGTGCTGATGGCGACGCCGAACACCAGGCCGAAGATAGAGACGGTGCCGTCTTCCATCCCGAACACCACATCGCCGATGGAGGCTTTCAGCGAGGCGAGGAGGCGGGCGGCGGCCGACATGCGCGGATCCTTTCAGCCCCCTCTTTCGGCCGGGCTGGCGAAGACTGGCAGGGCGCTCCAGCATATCATGGGCGGCCCCGCCGATGTCACGCGCGTGAGAGTGCAGGGGGCGCTGCCCTCAGGCCGCCTTGGGGATCTCCAGATCCGCCCAGATGCGGGAGAACAAGGCGTTGAACTCGGGATGGGCGCGCAGCGCCACCGGGTCCCGCTCGGTCTTCGGCAGGGCGATCTCGTGCACCGCGCGCACCACGGAGGGGCGCAGGCTCAGGACCAGCACCCGATCGGCCATGGCGATGGCCTCGCCGATGTCGTGGGTGACGAGAATGGCGCTCTTGCCGCGCTCGGTGATGATCCGCGCCACATCCGCCTGGAGCAGCAGGCGGGTCTGGAAATCCAGCGCGGAGAAGGGTTCGTCAAGCAGGATCACCTTGGGATCGAACGCCAGCGTGCGCATGATGGCCACCCGCTGGCGCATGCCGCCCGACAGGGTGGCGGGCTTGGCATGCTCGAAGCCGGCAAGGCCATAGGCGGTGATGAGCTCCTGGGCGATGGCCTCGGCGCGCGCCTTCGCCACGCCCCGCACCTCAAGGCCCAGCACCACGTTTTCCATCACCGTGCGCCAGGGCAGCAGCAGGTCCTTCTGCAGCATGTAGCCCACATGGCCGGTGGCATCCTCCACGGTCACCCCATCCACCTCGATATGGCCACGGGTGGGCTTCAGGAGGCCGGAAATGGCGTTGAACAAGGTGGATTTGCCGCAGCCCGAGGGGCCGACGATGGCCAGGGTCTCGCCCTCATAGAGCTCGAAATCCACCTTGCGGATGGCCTCCACCGGGCCCTTGGCGCCGGGAAAGGTGACGCCCACATCGGTGGCGCGCAGCACCACGGTCCGGGTCTCGCTCATCGGTCGGTCTCCGCGCAGAAGTCGAGCAGCATGGCATTGAAGGCATCGGGGGTCACGGCGGTGAAGGCGTGGGCGCCCCAGTCCACCGCCGCCACTCGCGCATCAGGAATGCCGGCGGCCAGCTGCTCGGAGAGATAGGAGGGCACCAGCGCATCGTCCCGCGCCGCCGCCAGCAGGGTCGGCACGCGGATGTCGGCGAGGCGCTCGCGCCCATCGAAGGCGAGAAAGGTCTCGATGCGGTTCAGCATGGTGTCGGTGTGCGGGAAGTGCGCCACCATGCGCTCTTCCTCGGCATCGAGGGTGGCGGTGTTCTCGGCGATCCAGCGCGGCGGATAGAGGAACAGCGGCTGGGCCCGCACATAGGCGGCCGGGCCGGAGGCGAGCAGGATGCGCTTTCTGACCTCGAAGCAGCGGCGGATGAAATCGTCGGCCCGCGCCCAGCCGTTCACCACGGTGAGGCTGCGCACCCGCTCGGGCGCCGACAGCGCCAGTTCCATGCCGATGATGCCGCCAATGGCGTGGCCGGCCACGTGGGCGTCGTCCACGCCGGCGGCATCGAGCACCCGGGCCATGTCGTCGGCCATCGCGGCGATGGAGCGGGGGCCGATGTCGCGGCCGCTGCGGCCGGTGCCGGCGTGGTCGTAGACGATGACCTGGTGGCTGTCGGCGAGGGCCTCCACCTGCGGGCCCCAGAAGCCGCCGCCGCCGCCCATGCCGGCCGAGAGCAGGATGGGCGTGCCGCTGCCATGGACTTCATAATAGAGATCGGCGTCGCCGCCGTGCGCGTAGGGCATGGATCGTCTTCGTTTGCGAAAGGGATCAGGCGAGGAGGCGCCGTTCGAGCCAGTCGATGGCGCCATACATGGCGAGGGCGACGGCCATCAGCGCGGCGATGCCCACCCACACGGCGTTGAGATCGTAAAGGACGCCGGCATAGTAGATCATGTAGCCGAGGCCCTCCTTGGAGGCGATGTATTCGCCCACCACGGCGCCGATCAGCGCGAAGCCCACGTTGAGCCGGAAGGCGGAGACGATCCACGGCATGGCGCCGGGCACGATCACCGTGCGCCAGGTGCGCAGGCGGCTCGCCCCGAGCGAGCGCATCAGCTTCACCAGGTCGGAATCCACCTCCTTGGCGCCCTGCTGGGCGGTGATGAGGGCGACGATGAAGGTGATGATGGCGGCAATGGCGATCTTGGAGCCGAGGCCGATGCCGAACCAGACGATGATCAGCGGCGCCAGCGCGATCTTCGGCAGGCCGTTGAGGGCGATCATGTAGGGCCGCAGCACCGCCGCTCCGGTGGGAAACAGCCACAGCAGCAGGCCGGCGGCGCTGCCCAGCACGGTGCCGATGACGAAGCCCGAGACCGCCTCCCAGGCGGTGAGGCCGGCGTCCCGCAGCAGCTCGCCGGAGAGCAGCAATTGCCAGCCCTTGGCGAACACGCCGCTCGGCCGGCCATAGAGGTAGACCGGCAGCCAATCCAGGCTGACGGCCGCTTCCCAGGCGGCCAGGAGGCCCACTAGCAGCGCCAGCTGATAGAGCGCCACCCGCGGCGCCGAGGGCAGCCGCACCTGCCAGCCGCTCCGCCGGCCAGCGGCGCGCGGCTGCATCTGTGGGGATGTCGGGGCGGAGGCCAAGGTCACCGCTCAGCCCCGCTTGTGGGCGATGGAGGCGATCTCCACCAGCGCGCCGGGCTTCACCAGGCCCACCTGCACGCAATAGCGGGCCGGCTTCTCGCCCGGGAAATATTCCGCATAGACGGTGTTGATGGCGGCGTAATGGGCCCAGTCGGTGAGGAAGATGTGGTTGAAAGTGACATCGGCCATGCTGGAGCCGGCCGCTTCCAGCACCGATTTGATGGTCTCCAGCACATGCCGGGTCTGGGCCGCGGCATCGCCCAGATGCACCACATTGTTGCTGGCGTCGAAGGCCAGGGTGCCGGACACGTAGATGGTGTTGTCCGCCTGCATGCCGGGGGAATAGGGGGCGAGCGGGGCGCCGGAGCCGGCGGGGATGATGGCGCGAGTGGTCATGGCGAGGGCCTCGGTTCAGCGGTCCTGAGGGGGAATCTGCGCGAAGGCGCGACGGAATTCGGCGACGTTGGAGACCCAGCCGAAGAAGGTCTCCACATTGTAGATGGTGGCCTGCTGCACGTATTCGGGCCCGGCCTGATGGGTCGCATCCTCAAGCAGGATGCCGAAATATTCGAGATGGAAGCCGTCCCGCAGGGTGGATTCCACGCAGACATTGGTGGCGATGCCGCAGAACACCAGGTTGCGAATGCCCCGGGCCCGCATCAGCGTGTCGAACTGCGAATTGAAGAAGGCCGAATAGCGCGGCTTCTGCACCACGATGTCACCGGGCTGGGGCGTCAGCGCGTCGACGAGGGCATAATCCCAGCCGCCCTTGGCGAGCAGCTTGCCGTCCAGCTCCGGCCGCGCCCGCATGGTCTTCAAGGCGTTGGACTTGTGCCAGTTGGGCGAGCCGGGGCCGCCGGCCTCCACATAATCCTTGTCCCAGCCGTTCTGGAAGAACACCACGGTGACGCCGGCCTTGCGCGCCACCTCCACCGTCTCGGCGATGGCCGAGATGGCGGCCTTGGCACCGGAGATGTCGAAGCCGGCAAGGTCGAGATAGCCGCCGGGGGAGGCATAGGCATTCTGCATGTCCACCACCACGACGGCGGTTTCCTCCACCGCCAGCGACAGCGGCTCGGGGCGGGCAGGCAGCACCACGCGCTGGCGCGTGGTGGGGTAGGTGGTCTCGACGGTCATCCGGCAACTCCAAAGTCCTTCGCCGCCTTCAGGGCGAAGGAATTGTCCACCATCTGGGCATAGGGCAGGGGCTCCTTGATGGAGCCGCCACCCTGCTCCAGCGCCATGGCGCGGGTCCATTCCTCTTCGGAAATGGTGGGGTTCTGGGGAATGGCGGTGCGCGAGCCAAAGAAGTTCTTGGTGGCGTTGGCGATCACCGCCGGCGACACCTTGGGGAAGTACTTTTCAGCCACCTGGGTGAAGACGGCATTGTCCTGGTGCATCATCTTCTGCGCCTCGGCGAGGGCATTGCAGAAGGCCTGCACGGTGGCCGGGTTCTTGGCGATATAGTCCTCGCTCGCCATGGCGGTGGTGAAGCACAGCGGGCCGATGATGTCGCCGAACGAGAGCACCGGCTTCAGGCCGAACTGCTCGGCGCCGATGGAGATGTCCCATTCAAAGGCGGTGGCCACGTCGGCGCGGCCGTCCTTCACCGCCGCCGCCTGGGCACCGGCCGGCAGCTCCAGGAAGGTGACGCCGGCCTCCTTGGGATCGAACTTGCCCACAGTCTTCATGGCGAAGGTGGGCACCTGAATGGTGGAGGAGGGGAACTTCAGGGTGGCGATGGTCTTGCCGCGCAGGTCGTCGATGCTCTTGATGGGGCTGTCGGGGCGCGCCATGGCCCACATGGAGACGCCGCCGACGATCTTGGCGATGTTCTTCATCTTGCCGCCCTCGCGGGCCGCATTCACCGACATGCCGGGGCTGGTGACGCCGAACTGGGCGCGGCCCGAGAGCACCATGGGCGCGGGCAGGGCGATGCCGCCGGCGGTGGAGATGTCCGCGGCCAGCCCGTGCTTGGCGAACAGGCCTTTGTCGGCGGCCACATAAAGCGTTGCATACATGCCGAGGCGCAGCGCCTCGGCGATGACCACGGGTGTGCCGGCGGCGCGGGCGAGGCCCGGCAGGCCGAAGGCGCCCGCGGCAGCGCCGGCGAGGGAGAATTTCAGCAGCGAACGCCGATCCATCAGCATCGGGAGGGCCTCTCGGAAGGAAGTGGTGGCACGTGAGCCGCGCCATCCGGTGCATCATCCGCGGAGGCGAAATGTGCACATTCGTTGATCACGACCAAAATCCTGGCATTCGCGACGCTTATTAACAAGCCGGGAAAAATGGATATATTCATTAGCAATGCAGATGAATATGAACCTGCGCCAATTGCGCGCCTTCGTGGCCGTGGCCCAGACCGGCAGTTTCAGCCGGGCGGCGCGGAGCCTCGGCCTGTCGCAATCGGCCCTCAGCCAGGCGGTGCAGCAACTGGAGGGGGACCTCGGCCTGCGGCTCCTGGACCGCACCACCCGCAGTGTGCAGCTGAGCGCCGCGGGGCGGGACTTCCTGCCCGGCATCCAGCGGGTGCTGGCCGATCTCGATCACCAATTGCAGGACTTGAAGGACCTCAAGGAGCATCGGCGCGGCCAGGTGTCGGTCACCTGCGTGCCCTCGGTGGCGCTGCGGCTGCTGCCGTCGGTGCTGGCCCAGTTCCAGGCGGCGCACCCCATGGTGAGCGTCACCGTGAAGGAGGCGCCGCGACACCAGATCATCGCGGGCTTGCGCAGCGGCGATGCGGAACTGGGCGTCGCCAACGTGCCGGGGGACGACCCCGAGCTCGACAGCAGCTTCCTGCTCACCGACGTGTTCGCCTTGGTGATGCGCCGCGATCATCCCCTGGCGGACAGGGGGGAAGTCACCTGGGCTGAGGCCTCGGCCGCCGGGGTGGTGGCCATGGCGCCCGGCACCGGCATCCGCCTGGAGATGGAGCGCGGCCTGCCGGTTGCGACCGCCCCGCACCATGAGGCGGAGCATCCGGCCACGCTGCTGGCCATGGTGGAGGCGGGGGTGGGCGTGGCGCCGCTGCCGAGCCTCGCCTGGCCCCGGCCGGATCACCCGGTGCTCACCTTCCGGCCCCTGGTGGAGCCGCAGGTGGAGCGCCAATTGTTCCTGATCAAGCGGGCGGGCCGCGATCTCTCGCCGGCGGGGCGCTCCTTCCACCGGGCTATACTGGCCGGCGCGGCGCGGGAGGATTTCCGCAACGTGCGCTCGATCAATCCCTGAGGCGCGCCGGGAGCGTCGTGATATGGGCGGCGCTCTGCCGACGAGCAGACCGAGCGCGGCTCAGTGTCCATCGCCCGACCCCCCGAGCGACGATGGACCGCGCCGGTCTGCTCACCGCCCCGACCCGTGCCAATCTCGCAAACCGGCCGGGTCCTCGCTATCTCCCAAACGGGAGACGTTTGCGGGCGCTGGGTTCCTGAGCGCTGGCGGTGCTTTACGGCCGCTGCGACGGCATATTATGGATGGGGCCGAACCCCCGCCGATCGGTGTCCGGCGGGGCGGTGTTCGGGTGTGTTGCGCCATAGGGGACGGTGACTTGGATAGTGGCGGACAGCTGCCGAGCGTGAATGACGCGGTCTATCGCATCTATGAAGCCACCCTGCGCCCGGCCCTATGGTCCCAGGCGCTTGCCGGTGTCGCGGGCGTGTTCGCGGCCACCGGGGCGCTGCTCTATGTCCGCGAAAGCCAGGGATGGCGGGTGATCGAGCATTCCCCGGAGCTCGCGGAAGCGGTGCAGCTTTATCGGTCGGAACGCTGGTGGGAGCACAATCCCTGGCTCAATGCGGCGGTGGAGCTGCCGTTCACGGTGGGCGACGTCTATTGCGACCACGATGTGATCGCCGACACGACGCTGGAGAGCGCCCCCTTCTATACGGATTTTCTGCCGCGAGTCGGCCTCGGCTGGCAGATGGTGGCGGTCATCCATTCCGAGCTGGGCGCCCCGGCGGGGCTGGTGGTCCAGCGGGCCAAGGCGGCCGGGCCGTTCGATCGCCCGGCCATGGATCGGCTCGGATCGCTGTCTCATCACGTGGAGCAATCCCTGCGCATCTCCTCGCGGCTCGCCACCTCGGAGACGGTGAGCCAATCCCTCGGCACCGCTCTGGACTCCATGGACCGGGCCGCTTTCATTCTGGATGACCAGCAGCGCCCGGTGCTGATGAATCGCCCGGCGCAAGACCTGGTGGGGCGCTATTTCACCAGCGACGGCGGGCCGCTGCAGCCGGCCTCCTCCGACGAGCACGCGGCGTTTGCCGCCACCGTGCGCGATGCCCATGTGGCCCATGGGGGGGCAGATGCGGGCGTGGGTGCAGGTTCGGGTGTGGGCGCACGCGCGCCGCGGCCGACCACCGTGTCGGACCGCAGCGGCACCAGCCGCCTGGCGGTGTGGGCAATGCCCGTGGTGGGGGCCTCCAGCGATCATCTCGGCCTTGCGCGGCCGAAGCCCCATGTGCTGGTGCTGGCGCAGCCCCTGGAGCAGGGGGCGGTGATCGATCCGTCGGTCATTCGCTCCATCTTCGGCCTCTCCCTAGGCGAGGCGCGGCTGACATCGCTGCTGTGCGCGGGGCTGAAGGTGAAGCAGGCGGCGGAGCGGCTCGGCATTACCGAGGGCACCGCGCGGGTGGTGCTGAAGCGCGTTTTCCAGAAGCTGGATGTGCATCGCCAGGCGGAGCTGGTGACCAAGGTGTCGGCGCTGCGGCGCTGACACCACAGGCCTGCCAAATGCAAGACAGCCGGCCCTGGTGGGCCGGCTGCCGCAGATGGTGAGCCTCGCGGGTGATCAGTTGCCCGTGGGCAGGCCGATGCTGAAGCCCTGGCCTTTCAGCTGCTCGCGCACGTTCTGGAACATCTCATAGCGCGAGATGGTGATGGGGCCGGTGTAGACCTCGCTCTGCAGCTTGCGCGGCGGATAGGCGATGTAGGTCTTCATCAGCTCGGCCACGGCCTTGTTGATGGACACCAGCGCCCAGGTCCGCTCGGTGAAGTTGTTCATGAAGATGTCGTAGCGCTCCTGCGGGTCCTGGCGCAGATCGAAGACCTGCGGCACGGTTGCCACATACTTCTCTTCACCCTTCCAGCCCTTGTTGGTGTCGACAGCAAGGCCGCCGGTAGGGGCGCCGTCGTCACCACGCAGGTTGAACACCGCCTTGAGGTGGCCGAGGCGCGCGGCGCCGGGGGTCAGCTCGTTCTCGGTGAAGTAGAACCAGGAGGTGCGGGTGGGCTCGCCCTTGCCGGTCCACACCGGGGTCATGTCGAAGCTGTCGAAGATGATCGGCTTGCCGTCGCGATCCTCCTTGGGCAGATCCTTGAGGCCGGCGGCGGTGGCGAAGGTCTTCATGAGATCGAGGCC
The DNA here is from genome assembly GCF_052932325.1 of Xanthobacter sp. ZOL 2024. Lineage (NCBI taxonomy): Bacteria > Pseudomonadati > Pseudomonadota > Alphaproteobacteria > Hyphomicrobiales > Xanthobacteraceae > Xanthobacter > Xanthobacter sp. ZOL 2024. The sequence continues at coordinate 4,286,013 of NZ_CM128808.1, read as the reverse complement.
GCCGACGATCGCCGCGCTCCGGGTGGCGGGCTTCACGTGGCCGGGCCAGCGCACGATGGCCGGGACACGGCTACCGCCCTCGCGATCCGTCCCCTTGGTGCCGCGGAAGGGCGTGTATCCCGAGTCGGGGTAAACATCCTGCCAGGCGCCATTGTCCACCGTGTAGAACACGATGGTGTTCTCGCTCAGCCCGAGGTCATCGAGCTTCTTGAGCACGCGGCCGATGCGGGTGTCGAGCTCCAGCACCGAGTCGGAATACTTGCTCTTGGACGGGGACTTATGAATGAACTCCGGGGCCGGCATGTTCGGCTGGTGGTTCTTCATGAAGTTGACGTTGATGAAGAAGGGCTTCTTGGTCTTGGCCGCATCGTCGAGGAACTCGAGCGCCGCCTTCTCCACATACTCATCCAGGAACGGAATGCCGACCACGCCCTTTTCCGGCGTGTTCACATATTCGCCGTTGACGGAGAAGTCCTGCTTGGGGGCCTCGCCCGCCTTGCCCGAAAGGGCCCCCTTGGTGACCCGCTGGAACATGGCCCGATCCTCGGGGCTCATGTCGGGGAACCAGTTGGGATCGCCGTAGGTGTAGGCGTTCAGGTGGTAGAGGAAGGTGTACTTCATCACGTCATAGCCCTGGGCGTTGGGCAGCGCGTAATCGGCTTCGCCCAGGTGCCACTTGCCGGTGAAGTAAGTGTTGTAGCCGGCCTGCTTCAGCACCGAGGCCAGGGTCCACTCCGCGTGCGGCAGGCCGCCGCCCTGGCCCTGGAAGGCCACGGTGGTCATGCCGGAGCGGTTCGGGATGCGGCCGGTCTGCATGGCCGCGCGGCCGGGGGTGCAGCTGGGCTGGCCATAGAAGGAGGTGAACAGCATGCCTTCGCTGGCGAGGGCATCAAGGTTCGGGGTCGGCATGCCGCGCTCTTCGCCGCCGAGATAGGCCCCGAGATCGCCGTAGCCCGTGTCGTCCGAAACGATCAGGAGAATGTTGGGTTGCTTGGGGTCAGTCTGGGCGAGGCCCGGGCTGCTGAATGCTGCCGCGACCAGGGTCGCGAGCACGAGGCGCTTCATCTTCGTCACTCCTTGTGGGGCTCGCCCGGCCCGGGGGTGGGCGCGGGCGCTGCTCATGACGCGCTGATGAAATCCGTCGCTGCCGTTGCGATCGCGGCGGAAAATCTGGCAGCACGTGTGTCCGAGTCTTGGCGCTGCAGAACATCGCGCTTGGGCGCGAAAAAAGCTCCGGAGTTAGGTCCTTGCGATCGACGTCGAGAGCTTGCCAATGTCGTGCAACTTCTGCAACTCGGTCTCCGGAGAAAAAGGCTAGCCATGATGATCGCTTGCGCGGGGCTGCAGAATGAGCAACATGATGCGCTTTCGCTTGTCATTTGACGTCAATCTCAAGGGCTAATAGGGCCATGCGCCTGTCTGTCATCCCCATCGTGCGCGCCGGCGGCTTCGGGGCTCTGCCGCAGCTGCTGGAAGAGCGGGCGGGGGAGAAAACCATGCTCGATGTGTTCGAGCGTGAAAGCCTGCCGATTGCCCTGCGGGATGCGCCGACAACGCCTATTCCGCTGCTTTCTATGATGAATCTGTTCACCCGCAGCGGTCGGCAGTTGGGCCAGCGCACGCTGGGTCTCGATGTGGGGGCGCAGATGACCCACCGGGCCTACGGGCTGTGGGTCGAGTATTGCACGCAGGCGCCGACCCTGGGCGAGGCGCTGCAGCGGGTGGTCACCCACTGCTGGGCCGATGTCAGCGGCGGGGTGATGGAGCTTGCGGCCGAGCGGGATCGGCGGGTGCTGCGCTTCGTGGTGCCGGACCTCGGGGTGCCGCACATCCAGCATTCCGATCACCTGGTGCCGCCGATGATCATGATGATGCGGCACTATCTGGGTAAGGACTGGCTGCCCGACTGGGTGGAGATCAACTATCCGCGGGATCCCGATGCGGCGCTCATGGAGGACTGGCTGCAGGTGCCGGTGCATTTCGGCGGGCGCGGATCGGGTATCGCGTTCGGCGCCGATGTGCTCTCCCTGAGCCGGGATCGGTGCGTGCCGCTGGGATGCCGGGTGCTCACCCTCCGCGACGTGGCCGCCGACATCGCCTTGAAGGATGCGCCGGAGCCGGCGCGGGCGCTGTCGGCGGCCATCGCCCTGCGGCTGCTCGATGGGCGCTGCGACATCGACGGCGCCGCCCAGTTGGTGGGGCTGAGTGTGCAGGGGCTGCAGCGCCGCCTGCGAAACAAGGGGTTCAATTACCGCGAGATCCTCGATTCGGTGCGCCACGAGCGGGCGGTGGCGCTGCTGACGGAAACCGATCTGCCGGTGCTGGAGATCGCCCTGGGTCTTGGTTACGAGGACCACAGCAACTTCACGCGGGCCTTCAGCCGCTGGACCGGCATGTCCCCCTCGGCCTTCCGGCGGATGCTGGTTGCCCGCTCGCTCGCCGGCCAACCCCTGGAGGCCTGAGGCCTGGCAGCCAACTCGTCCGGCCTGCTCACGCCAGGGCTTGCCTCATGCGTTGTTCCAGCCAGTCGATGAACACTTTCAGCCGCGCCGACAGGTGCTGGCGGTGCGGATAGAGCAGGGCCATGGGCATGGGCGCGGCGCGAAAGCGCGGGAGCACCTCAACCAGTTCGCCCTCTGCCAGGTGGTGGCGCACGTCGTAGGCTGGAATCTGAATGAGCCCCAATCCGGCCAGACAGCAGGCGATGGAGGCTTCGGCGCTGTTCACGCTCACCCGCGCGGGCAGCTGCAAGGTGTGAAAACCATCGGCATCTTCCCATTCCCAGTCGGCCACGCGGCCGGTGGAGGGGGACGTGTAATTGACGGCGAGGTGCTGGGGGAGGTCCGATGGCATTTGCGGGGTGCCATGAGAGGCGAGGTAGGCCGGGCTCGCCACATTGATCAGCGCCAGCTCGCCCAGGGGGCGGGCGATGAGCCCGGAATCGGTGAGCGGCCCCACCCGCAACGCGCAGTCGACACTGTCGGCGATGAGGTCGATGGCGCGGTCGCTCACGCCGAGGTCGATCTGGATGCCGGGATAGCGCGCGAGAAAGGCCGGCAAAGCGGGGGCGACGATGAGCCGGCCGATGCGGCCCGGCACATCCACCTTGAGCTTGCCCGTCGGCTGCCCCGGGTTGTGGCGGAACAGCCCTTCGGCCTCCTCGACATCGGCCACCAGGCGCTGGCAGCGTTCATAGAAAGCGGACCCGTCGTGGGTGGGAGAGACTTTTCGGGTGGTGCGGTTGAGCAGGCGTACGCCCACGCGGTTCTCCAGCTCCTGCACCGCCGCCGAGACGGACGAGCGCGGCAGGCCCAGGCTGTCGGCTGCCCGCGTGAAGCTCGCGCATTCCACCACGCGACCGAAAATGCGGAACAGCTCGATGCGATCCATGGTGCCCCTTATTGTTCGTATTTTCTAACAAGTGTGGTCATTGGCGCGGAGTTTATCTGAGAAATGTAGACGATAGCCTGCCATGGACAAAGCGATCCCGCGGGGTGGTCGCTGGGCACCAGAAGGGATCGGGCCATGGTTGATCATTCCATCACGGGCAAGACGGCTCTTGTGACGGGCGGGGCGAAGAACCTTGGCGGGCTGATCGCCCTCGATCTCGCCGCCCACGGCGCCAAGGCGGTGGCGATCCACTACAACAGCGCTGCCGCCAAGCCGCAGGCGGACGCCACCGTGGCTGCGCTGAAGGTTGCAGGGGCGCAGGCGGTGGCCTTTCAGGCCGATCTCACCACCGCCGGTGCCATGGAGAAGCTGTTCGCCGATGTGGTCGCCGCCGTGGGCCGGCCGGATATCGCCATCAACACCGTCGGCAAGGTGCTGAAGAAGCCGATCCTGGAGATCAGCGAAGCCGAATATGACGAGATGAGCGCGGTGAATGCCAAGGCCGCCTTCTTCTTCCTGAAGGAAGCGGGCCGCCATCTCAACGACAATGGGAAGATCGTGACCCTGGTCACCTCCCTCCTTGGTGCCTTCACGCCCTTCTATGCGAGCTATGCGGGCACCAAGGCGCCGGTGGAGCATTTCACCCGCGCGGCGTCGAAGGAGTTCGGGGCCCGCGGCATCTCGGTGACCGCCATCGGTCCCGGGCCCATGGACACGCCCTTCTTCTATCCGGCGGAGGGGGCGGATGCGGTTGCCTACCACAAGACCGCCGCGGCGCTTTCCGCTGTCTCCAAGACCGGCCTCACCGACATCGAGGACATCGTGCCCTGGATCCGCCTCCTGGTGTCCGACGGCTGGTGGATGACCGGCCAGACCATCCTGGTCAACGGCGGCTACACCACCAAGTGAGTGGAATGACCGGTGCCGATGACCGGCATTTGCACCGGCTGGAATCGGCCGGGCGCCGCCCTGTGCGGTGTCCGGGCGGGTGAGGCGGTGTTGCCGCGCCGCCTTCCCCGCACCCTCCCTCCGCGCCAATCCGTCGATGACACCCGGCGGGCCGGCGTGGGGGAGGGCCCGTAGCGTGGCCTTCAAGGGCGTGTGACCGCCACAGCCTGAGGGCTATGGAAACCGGCGTCGCTTGGCGATACTGGCGTGAGACCGCTGTCGTGTGCCTGCTGCCGCGGTGATTCTGGATGGGATGGGTCATGTCCGCCGAAGCTGCCAGCCAAGTTGCGAGCCAAGTTGCGGGCAACATTGCGAGCGACCTCGCGAACCATGCCGCGGAAGCGGCCAGCCATGGCGGTTTCGATCTTGTTCCCGCGGTGGTGCTGCTGGGGGCGGCGGTGGTGGCGGTGCCGCTGTTCAAGCGCCTCGGCCTCGGGTCGGTGCTGGGCTATCTCGCCGCCGGCCTCGTCATCGGCCCGTTCGGCCTCGGCCTGTTCTCCAATGCCCAGTCCATTCTGCACGTGGCCGAGCTGGGCGTGGTGATGTTCCTGTTCATCATCGGCCTCGAGATGCAGCCCTCGCGCCTGTGGGCCATGCGCGGTGAGATCTTCGGCCTCGGCCTCGCCCAGGTGCTGGCCTGCATCGCCTTGCTCACCTTGGTGGGGCTGGCGCTGGGCTATCCGGTGCCGCAGAGCTTCGTGGCCGGCACCGGCTTCGTGCTGACCTCCACCGCCATCGTCATGCAGATGCTGGAGGAGCGGCGCGCCATCGGCCTGCCCAAGGGCCGGCGCATCGTCGCCATTCTGCTCCTGGAAGATCTCGCCATCGTGCCGCTGCTGGCGCTGGTGGCGTTCCTGGCCCCGGGCGGGGAGAACACCACGCTGGCCGACCGGCTCACCTCGGTGGGCATTGGCCTCGCCTCCATCCTCGCCCTGGTGCTGGCCGGCCGCTATCTGCTCGATCCCCTATTCCGCCTGCTTGGCAAGGCCAAGGCGCGGGAGGTGATGACGGCGGCGGCGCTGTTCGTGGTGCTGGGCGCGGCGCTGGCCATGCAGCTCGGCGGCCTCTCCATGGCCATGGGGGCGTTCCTGGCCGGTGTGCTGCTCTCGGAATCCTCGTTCCGCCATCAGCTGGAGGCGGATATCGAGCCGTTCCGCGGCATCCTCCTGGGCCTGTTCTTCCTCGGCGTGGGCATGGCCCTCGATCTGGCGGTGATCGCGCAGAGCTGGCGCCTGATCGCGGTATCGGTCATCGCCTACATGGTGCTGAAGATGATCGGCATCTATGCCATCGCCCGGCTGTTTCTGGCCTCCAACCGGGAGGCCATCGAGCGGGCGGTGCTGATGGCTCAGGGCGGCGAATTCGCCTTTGTGCTCTACGCCTCCGCCAGCGCCGTGGGCATCATCGACGCGCGGGCCAATGCGCTGCTCACCGCCACCATCATCGTCTCCATGGCGCTGACCCCCATCCTGATCGTGCTGCACGATCGGCTGATGCCAAAGCCGGCCCCCTCCATGGAAGGGGTGGAGGCGGTGGAGGACCTTTCCGCCAGCGTGCTGCTGATCGGCTTCGGCCGGTTCGGGCAAATCGTCAGCCAGCCGCTTTTGGGCAATGCCTGCTCGGTCTCCATCATCGAGACCAATACCGACGCCATTCGCGATGCCCGAGACTTCGGCTTCAAGGTCTATTATGGCGACGGCGCCCGCCTCGATATCCTGCACGCCGCCGGGGCCGGCACCGCGCGGCTGATCATCATCGCGCTGAACGATCGGGAGGCGAGCCTGAAGGTGGCTGAGCTCGCCAAGGCGGAATTCCCCCTGGTGCCGGTGCTGGCCCGCGCCGCCGATCGCGAGCACGCCATTGCGCTGATCCACGCCGGGGTGGAGTTCCAGATCCGCGAGACGTTCGAGTCCGCCTTGATGCTCGGCGAGAAGGCGCTGGAGCTCATGGGGGTCAGCGAGGAGGAACGCATGCATGTGATGGAGGATGTGCGGCGGCGTGATGGGGAGCGGCTGGCCCTGGAGGAAACCGAGGGCCTTTATGCCGGTCGCGAGCTGATCCATGGCAATGCGCCGCGTCCGGGAACTCCGGCATGACCGCCATCGCCTCGCTGCTCGACTTCTGGCGCGCCGCCGGTGCCGCCGGCCATTGGTTCTCCCACGATCCGCATTTCGACCGGCAGTTCCGCGAGATGTTCCTGGATCGCCACATGGCGGTGGCAGCGCGCCTGCACGACGATTGGATGGAAACGGCGGAGGGGGCGCTGGCCCTCCTCATCCTCACCGACCAGTTTCCCCGCAACGCCTTTCGCGGCACGGGCCACATGTATGCCACCGATCCCCTGGCCCGCAGCTTCGCGCGGGCGGCGCTGGCGGCCGGCCATATGGCTCAGGTGGAGGAGGGCTTGCGGGTATTCTTCTGCCTGCCCTTCGCCCATGCGGAGGATCTGGCGGACCAGGAGCTGTCGGTGGCGCTCAATCTGCAGCTCGGCGAGCCCTGGCTCGCCCATGCCATCGACCACCGGGACATCGTGCTGCGCTTCGGCCGCTTCCCCCATCGCAATCCCCTGCTGGGGCGCGAGACCACGGCGGAGGAGGCGCGCTTCCTGGCCGAGGGGGGCTTTGCCGGCTAGAGCATTTTCGAGCGAAGTGGGTCCCGGCTCTGCAGACTGCGCACTTCCCCCGGGCGGTCAAATGGCCTAAGCGCGGCGCAGCATCATTCAGGATTTCCCGCGCTTATGATCCGGCTCGACTCCATCGGCAAGCAGAACGGCAAGCAGATCGTCTTCATCGAGGCCTCCGCCAGTCTCCTCAACGGCGAGAAGATCGGCCTCGTGGGCCCCAACGGCGCCGGCAAGAGCACCCTGTTCCGCCTCATCACCGGCGAGGAGACGCCAGACGAGGGCCAGGTCTCCATCGATCGCGGCACCACCATCGGCTATTTCAGCCAGGACGTGGGCGAGATGTCCGGCCGCTCGGTGCTGGCCGAGGTGATGGACGGCGCCGGCCCGGTCAGCGTCATCGCCGCCGAGCTGCGCGAGCTGGAACAGGCCATGGTCGATCCCGAGCGGGCCGACGAGATGGACGCCATCATCGAGCGCTATGGCGAGGTGCAGGCACGGTTCGAGGAACTGGACGGCTATTCCCTGGAGGGGCGCGCCAGCGAGGTTCTGGCCGGCCTCGGCTTCAGCCCGGAGATGATCGAAGGCGACGTGGGTCGGCTCTCCGGCGGCTGGAAGATGCGCGTGGCCCTCGCCCGCATCCTGCTCATGCGGCCCGACGTGATGCTGCTGGACGAGCCCTCCAACCATCTCGATCTCGAAAGCATCATCTGGCTGGAGGCCTTCCTCAAGAATTTCTCCGGTGCCCTGATGCTCACCTCCCACGATCGCGCGTTCATGAACCGCATCGTCGGCAAGGTGATCGAGATCGATGCCGGCACCCTCACCAGCTATGCGGGCAATTACGAATTCTATGCCCAGCAGCGGGCGCTGGCCGACAAGCAGCAGCAGGCCCAGTTCGAGCGCCAGCAGGCCATGCTGGCCAAGGAGATCGCCTTCATCGAGCGGTTCAAGGCGCGCGCCTCCCATGCGGCGCAGGTGCAGAGCCGGGTGAAGAAGCTCGACAAGATCGACCGGGTGGAGCCACCTCGCCGCCGGCAGGTGGTGGCGTTCGAGTTCCAGCCCGCGCCCCGCTCCGGCGAGGACGTGGTGAGCCTCAAGGCGGTGGACAAGAGCTATGGCGCCCGGCGCATCTATGAGGGGCTCGATTTCCACGTGCGCCGGCGTGAGCGCTGGGCGGTGATGGGCATCAACGGCGCCGGCAAGTCCACTTTGCTCAAGCTCGTTACCGGCACCACGCCACCCGACGCGGGCACCGTGAACCTCGGCGGCAGCGTGAAGATGGCCTATTTCGCCCAGCATGCCATGGAGGTGTTGGAGGGCGAGCGCACCGTGTTCGAGACTCTGGAGGACGCCTTTCCCCAGGCCGCCCAGGGCTCGCTGCGCAGCCTCGCCGGCTGCTTCGGCTTTTCCGGTGACGACCAGGACAAGCGCTGCCGGGTGCTCTCCGGCGGCGAGAAGGCGCGGCTGGTGATGGCCAAGATGCTCTATGACCCGCCGAACTTCCTGGTTCTGGACGAGCCCACCAACCATCTCGACATGGCCACCAAGGACATGCTGATCGCGGCACTGGCCAATTACGAGGGCACCATGCTGTTCGTGTCCCACGACCGGCACTTCCTCGCCGCCCTCTCCAACCGGGTGCTGGAACTGACGCCGGAGGGCATCCACCAATATCCCGGCGGCTACACTGAATATGTGGCCCGCACCGGCCAGGAGGCGCCTGGCCTCAGGAGCTAAGGGCGCTCCCGGACGTCCTCATCCCGGTCGTGCACCCGGCGCCCGGCCACATAGGTGGCGCGAATGGCGCGGTCGTCGCCCAGGGTCATCAGCGCGAACAGCAGTTCCTCGATGGAGCTGCAATAGCCGGTGCGGAAGGCCATGAGCGGCGTTGCTTTCGGATCGAGCACGCAGATGTCCGCCTCATAGGCGGGGGCGAGGCGGCCGAGCCGGTCGTCCAGGTGCAGCGCCCGCGCCCCGCCCAGGGTGGCGAGATAGAGGCCCTGCACCGCATTGAGCTTGTGGCCGCTCAGGGCGGCCACCTTGTAGGCCTCGTTGAGGCTCTGCAATTGGGACAGGCTGGTGCCGGCGCCTACGTCGGTGCCGAGCCCCACCCGCACCGGTCGGCGCGGGTCCACCGCATCGAACAGGGGAAACAGGCCGCTGCCCAGGAACAGGTTGGAGGTGGGGCAGTGGGCGATGGCGGCATCCGCCCCGTGGCAGGTGCAGAAATCGTGCTCGTTGAGGTGCACCCCATGGCCGAACACCGCGCGCGGCCGCACCAGCCCGGCATGGGCATAGACATCGAGATAGCTGGCGCGGTCCGGGAACAGCTCCCGTACCCAGGCCATTTCGTTTTTGTTTTCACACAGATGGGTCTGCAGGAACACACCTTCATGCTCGGCGAGCAGGGTGCCGGCGGCCTCCAGCTGGGCTTCGGTGCTGGTGGGGGCGAAGCGGGGCGTCACGCAATAGAGCTGGCGACCGCGCCCGTGCCAGCGCTGAATGAGCGCCTTGCTCTCCCGATAGCCGCGCTCGGCGGTGTCGCACAAAGCGGGCGGCGCATTGCGGTCCATCAGCACCTTGCCGGCGATCATGCGGGTGCCGAGCCGCTCGGACTGCGCAAAGAACGCCTCCACCGAGGCGGGATGGACCGTGCAATAGACCAGCGCGGTGGTGGTTCCGGCCCGCAGCAGCTCCTTGAGGAACAGGGCCGCGACCTTGTCCGCATGGGCGGTGTCGGCGAACTGCTGCTCGGTGGGGAAGGTGTAGCGGTTAAGCCATTCCAGCAGCTGCTCGCCATAGGCGCCGATCATCTGCAGCTGGGGATAATGCACATGGGTGTCGATGAAGCCCGGGCACAACAGCGCGTCCGGGTAGTGATCGGGCGTGACGCCGGCGGGCAGGCGCCCGGCCAGCTCCTGATAGGGGCCGATGGCGCGGATGACGCCGCCCTCCATGAGGATCAGCGCGTCGTCCAGATAGTCGAGGCAGCGCGCCGGATCCGCGGCGAAGGGGTTGTCCCGCAGGGACACCGCCGGCCCGCGCAGGGCCGACATTTGGGGGGCAGACATGACGCTCTCCGGGGCACTTTCGGGGCCGGCGCCGGCGCGAAAGCCGGCGCCGCAAGGTTCGCTGCGCGGGCTCAGTGGCTGGCGGTGTCGTGGATGAATTTGAACAGGAAGACGGCGGCGATGATCCACACCACCGGGTGCACCTGTTTGGCCCGGCCGGTCAGCAGCTTCAGCGCCGCATAGGTGATGAAGCCGAACGAGACGCCGTTGGCGATGGAATAGGTGAAGGGCATCAGCAGCGCCGTCACGCAGGCGGGGATCACCTCGGTGGTGTCCTCCCAGTCCAGCTCCACCAGGTCGCGCAGCATCAGGCAGGCCACGTAGAACAGGGCCGGGGCGGTGGCATAGGCCGGCACCGCGCCCGCCAGCGGCGAGATGAACAGGGCCGCGAGGAACAGCACCGCCACCGTCACCGCGGTGAGGCCGGTGCGACCGCCCTCCTGCACGCCGGCGGCGCTTTCGAGATAGGCGGTGGTGCTGGAGGTGCCGAGCAGGGAGCCGAGGAAGATGGCGCCGCTGTCGGCCATCAGGGCGCGGCTGAGCCGGCCCTGGCGCTCGGGCGTCAGAAGGCCGGCACGGCGGGCGACGCCCATGAGCGTGCCGGTGGCGTCGAACAGCTCCACCAAAAAGAACACCAGCACCACATTGAGGAAGCCGCCGGAGAGCGCGCCGGTGATGTCGAGCGCGAACAGGGTCGGCTCGATGGAGGGCGGCATGGAGACGATGCCCTTGAAGGTGTTGCCGGCGAACAGGAAGCTCATCACCGTCACCGCCAGGATGCCGATGAGAAGCGCGCCCTTCACCTTGCGCACGGACAGCACGGCGACGATGAGGAAGCCGATGACCGAGAGCACCACTTCCGGCTTGTGGAGGTCGCCGAGGGTGACGAGGGTGGCCTTGTCGCCCTTGATGATGCCGGCGCTCTTCAGGGAGATGATGGCCAGGAACAGGCCGATGCCCACGGTGATGGCGATGCGCAGCGAGTGGGGAATGCCGTTGACGATGATGTCGCGCAGCTTCAGCAGCGTCACCAGCAGGAACAGCGAGCCGGAGATGAACACCGCGCCCAGCGCCGCCTGCCATGTGTAGCCCATGCCGAGCACCACCACATAAGCGAAATAGGCGTTGAGCCCCATGCCCGGGGCGAGGGCGATGGGATAATTGGCGTAAAGGCCCATGATGAGGGTGCCCACCGCCGCCACGATGCAGGTGGCGACGAACACCGCCCCGTGGGGCATGCCCGCATCCCCCAGAATGATGGGGTTGATGAAGATGATATAGGCCATGGTCACGAAGGTGGTGACACCGGCCAGGATCTCCGTGCGTACGTTCGTGCCGTGTTCTTTCAGGGCAAATAAGCGCTCTAACATCGTCCGGTTCCTCGGCTGGAAGGATGGACCCCGCTGCGCACGCGCGGGGCTGCCGCGCGGCGGTCGGAGCTTGTTGGGTTATGGGCAGGTTGAAGGGTTGGGCGCGGGGCGCTGGGCCGCGGCATCCATGACCGCGCGATAGAGCCTGTCGGCCACGAAGGGCGTGGCGGTGAGCCTCACCCCGGTGGCATCGCGAATGGCATTGGCGAGGGCGGGAGCCACCGGATTATAGGGGCTCTCGCTCATGGATTTGGCGCCGAGCGGGCCGATGCGGTCGGTGGTTTCGGCGAAGAACACCTCGGTGCGCGGCACATCGGCGAAGGCCGGGATGTGGTAGCCGCGGAAGGTGGGATTGGCGATGCGCCCCTCGGCATCCACCACCGAGCGCTCGCACAAAGCGGCCCCCAGGGCCTGGGCGACGCCGCCTTCCACCTGGCCGCGGCACTGCATGGGGTTCACCACCACGCCGGCATCGGCGGCATGGATGGAGCGCAGGATGCGGATTTCCCCGGTGGAGGGATGCACCGCCACCCGGAAGCCCTGCACATTGAAGGCGATGGAGCGGGGCGAGCCATCGGCGCGCCCCTGCGCCGCAAGGCCGAGGGCCGCCAGCTCCGTGAGCGGCAGCCGGGTATCGTCGCAAAGCACGGCGTCACCCTCCAGCCGGCACTGGTCCGCGCTCAGGCCGCGCCGCGCGGCGGCGGCCGCGAGCATGGTCTCGGTCAGCGCCTCGGCGGCGCGCTGGGTGGCAAGGCCCGCCACCACGGTGCCGGTGGAGCCATAGGCGCCGGTGTCGTGGGCCACGTGGTCGGTGTCCGACTGGTGGATATGGATGCGATCGGGCGTGGTGTTCAGCACCGTGGCGGCGATCTGCAGATGCACCGTGGTGGTGCCGTTGCCGAATTCGGCCGTGCCCACCTTCAGTTCATAGGTGCCGTTGGCCAGAAGCCGCAGGGCGGCGTGGGACTGGTGGCCGCGCGGGGGAATGGTGTCGATCATGGCGGCGGCCATGCCTGAGCCCACCAGCCAGCCTTCCGGTGCCGGCTCCCCGGCATCAGCGCTGAGCTCCGCTTCCACATGGTCGAGGCAGCGGTCGAGGCCGTAGCTGCCATATTCCACGTCGTGGGGGTGTTCGTCATAGGCGACCATGGGGTCGCCGGGGCGGATGACATTGAGCCGGCGCAGGGCGAACGGGTCGATGCCCAGGGCCCGGCCCAGTTCGTCCATGGCCGATTCCACCGCGAAGATGGTCTGGCTCAGGCCATAGCCGCGGAAGGCGCCGCTCGGCGGGTTGTTGGTGTAGACCGCATAGCCGTCCACCTTCTTGTTGGCGCAGCGATAGAGGGCGAGGCACTCGTTGGCGCCGTGGAACAGCACGCCGCCGGCATGGTTGCCATAGGCGCCGGTGTCCGACACCACGTGCATCTCCATGGCGGTGAGCCGGCCGTCCCGCCGCGCCCCCAGCTTCACCCGCACGCGCATGGGGTGGCGGGTGGTGGAGGCGGAAAATTGCTCCGGCCGGGTGAATTCCAGCTTCACCGGGCGTCCCGTCTTCAGCACGGCGAGGGCAACGATGTCCTCGGTGATCATCTCCTGCTTGCCGCCGAAGCCGCCGCCCACCCGCTCGCAGAACACCCGCACCTGTTCGCGCGGCAGGTCGAGCAAAGTGGCGAGGGCGTCGCGGGTGAGGAACGGGGTCTGGGTGCTGGAGCGCAGGTTCAGCCGGCCGTCGGCACCGCGCCAGCCGATGGCGCCGTGGGTTTCGAGGTGCGCATGCTGCACCCGCTGGGTCTCATAGGTGCCTTCGTGCACCACGTCCGCATCAGCAAAACCCTGGCCCACATCCCCCACGTCCCCATGCACCTCGGCCACGATGTTGCGGGCGGCATTGGCGATGCGGGAGGCGTCGCCCTTGTCGTGCAGCTGCGGCGCGCCGGGCATCATGGCCGCCTCGGGATCGAACACCGCGGGCAGGGGTTCGTAGATCACCTCGATCCGGTCGCGGGCGTCCTCGGCGGCGGCTTCGGTTTCCGCCACCACGGCGGCGATGCGCTGGCCGGCGAACCGCACGACGGTGTCGAGCACCCGGGTATCATCCACATCGTCGGTGGGGTGATGGTGGCGGGCGGAGGAATAAAGGTGCGCCGGCGCATCGGCGGCGGTCAGCACCGCCACCACGCCGGGCACGGCGCGCGCCGCCGTGGTGTCCATGGAGACGATGCGGGCGGAGGCCAGAGGCGCGTGCAGCAGCTTCATGTGCAGCAGGCCGGAAAGCGCGCCTTCGGGCGCCACATCCATGGTGAAGCGGGCGCGGCCGGTGACGATATCCGCCGCCGCCGGGGCCGGGGCGTTATGGCCGCAGCCGCCGTTTGGCTCCACATGGCGGATGCCGGCGATGGCATCGGCAATGGCGCGATAGCCCGTGCAGCGGCACAGATTGCCCTTGAGGGCGGCGGGCAGGTCGCGCTTTTGGGCCTGGTCGAGGCTGGCGGCGGTCATCACCATGCCGGCGGTGCAGAAGCCGCATTGGAAGCCCTGGGCATCCATGAAGGCCTGCTGCATGGGATGGAGCCCGTCCGCCCCCGCGAGGCCCTCGATGGTGGTGACGGCGTGTCCCTCCGCCCGATAGGCCGGGAAAAGGCAGCTGTGCACCGGCCGGCCGTCCACATGCACGGTGCAGGCGCCGCAATCCCCCGCATCGCACCCCTTCTTCACGCCGAACCAGCCGAGATCGCGCAGGAAGGTGCGCAGGCACTGGCCGGGGCGGGGGCTTGCGGTGAAGGTTTCGCCATTGACAAGAAAGCTCATGGCCGCCCCTCCGCCAGTTCGGTGTGGATCTCGGCGGCGAACAGCTGCGTCATGTGCCGGCGCCAGTCGGGGCGGCCATGGGCATCATCGTAATAGAGCGCGTCCGGGAGCGCCGCGACGTACGCCGCCAGCTCCGCCGCCGGCGGCAGGGCGGGGAAGGTGAACTGCACCGGCCGCACCGTCGCGGCGGTGATGGTGAGGGTGAAGGCCTGCGCTGCCTCGGGCGCGGCGTCATGGGTGCCGATCAGCAGCACGCCGGACCGGCCGAGAGGGAATAGCGAGGCGCGGCGGAAGGCGGCACGCCGGCGCAGGGTGCGGGCGGGCAGGGTGATGGCGCGCAGCACCTCGCCGGGCCGGAGGGCGTTGTCGAGGGGGCCGCGCACGAACTCCACCACCGGCAGCTGCCGTTCGCCGCCGTCCGCGGTCCAGATGTGGCAGGTGCCTTCCAGGGCGGTGGTGAGGGAGGTCATGGGCCCGGCGGGCAGCGACATGCAGATGTTGCCGCCCACTGTCGCCATGTTCCAGATCTTGAACGAGGCGAGGAAGGCCCGGCAGCACTGGCCGATGAGCGGTGCCGCCCGCCATGCCGCCGGCGCCTCGAAGCCGTCGAGGGTGGCCACCGTGCAGGTGGCGGCGAGGGTGAGGCCGGTGTCGTCGGCGTTCAGCGGCGCCCAATCGAAGCCGGAAAGATCCACCAGCCGGCTGAGCTGGCGCTGGGGCTCGGAAAACAGCCACGTGCCGCCGGCGACGAAGGCGTCGCCGGCCTCGGGGGGCGGCAGCTCCGCGCGGCTGCGCGGCCGCGCCAGAGCGGTGACCGTGTTGAGATCCATCTTGCCCCCCCCCGAAACCCACCCGCCGGCCCCGGCCGTGGTGCGCCAACCACTTCAAACGCCGCAACAATCGGCGGCGCCAGGGGCGGCGCGGGACGATGCGGCGGCGTATCGGTAAGCCAAGATGACGCAATTCGGTGGTGCTTGATATTTCCGATTGCAGAACGCTACGCTGCCATTTCGGCAGCACCCCTCCCGCGCGGATGGCGCGGGCACGGGCTGCCCGGGGAGCTTGGGGCATGGGGGACGCCGCAGAGGGCGCGCGGGCAGGGGCAAAGCCCGCCCGGCCGCGGGAGCAGGCCCTGTCGCCGGCGCTGCTGGCCCGGGTGTTCCACCAGCCCTCCCTCATCTATTTCAATGCGGTGGCCGAGCACCTCTCGGTGCGTGAGGCGGCGCGGCGGCTCAATGTGGCCTCCTCGGCGGTGACGCGGCAGGTCGCGCAGCTGGAGGACGCCCTGGGGCTCGCGCTGTTCCAGCGGGAAGGGCGGCGGCTGAAGCTGGCGCCGGCCGGCGAGATCCTCTATCGCCACAGCCGCCGCCTCACCGGGCCGCTGGAGGCGGCGGTGTCCGAGCTCGACATGCTGCGCGGCCTGCGCACCGGAACGGTGCGGATCGGCGCCGCCGAGAGCATTGGCCTCTCGGTGCTGCCGCCGCTCTTGGACGTGTTCGGCCGGCGCTATCCGCGCCTGTCGCTGGATGTGGCAGTCGTCTCTTCTGCCGAGGTGATGGCGCGGCTGCTGGATGAGCGGATCGACGTGGGCTTCGGCTTCGTCGCCGGCGCGCCCCGGCGCATCGATATCGCGGTGCGGCGGGATCTGCCCATCGGCATCGTCATGCGGCCGGACCATGCCTTGGCGCAACTGCCGGAACTGACGCTTGCCGCCTGCCTGCCGCACCCTTTGGCGGTGGGCAAGCCGGAGATTTCCATCCGCACCGTCATCGAGCCGTTCCTGGATCAACTGGCGCCGGTGCGGCGGCCACTGGTGGAGGTGGATTCCATCCGCATGCTGGTGGAATTGGCGCTGCGCGGCCATTACGCCTCGGTGATGACGCCACTGGGCGCGGAGAACGAGATCCGCCGGGGCGAGCTGCTGTTCCGGCCGCTGGCCGACGCGGGGCTGCCGAGCAACCGCTTCGGGCTCATGGTGCGGGCCGGGGCGGGCCTGCACTTCGCCTCTGCCGTCTTCTACGAATATGCCAAGCAGTATTTCGAGACCATCGCGCTGCCCGGCGCGCTGCCGCACGACGCCGCGCGCTGATGGCCGCTGGCGCTGGCGTCGCGGTTTGCCGGGGATAGCGTCCGCCGGTGGCTGTGAGGCCTGCCGCAGCGGTAAGATTTGCCGCTATAGTTCTGGTGAAGACCGGGGCGGCAGGGGCGCGCCGGACATGGGGAAGGGACTGTAGATGCCGTCGGATTGGAGCGTGGTGCGCAGGGTCGCGATCGCGGTGGTGGTGGCGGGAACGCTCTATCTGGCCTGGCAGGTGGTGGATGTGTTCCTCATGGTGTTCGCGGCCATCCTGGTGGCGGTTGCGCTGCATGCCATGGCCGTTCCCTTCGCGCGGGTCACGCGCCTGCAGGAGCAATATGCGGTGTTCCCGGTGGCGCTGCTGCTGCTGTGCGGGTTGATGCTGGCCGGCTATCTGTTCGGCTCCACCGTGCAGGTTCAGGTGGCCGAGCTCCTGCAGGATCTGCCCGGGGCGTGGGAGGTGTTCCAGCAACGTTTCCATCTGAAGGGGGTGATGCCGGACCTGCTGCAGCGGGTGGAGGCGGCGGCGCCGTCCAGCGACACCATTCTGCTGGTGATGCAGAGCCTCACCAGCAACGTGTTCCAATTGCTGCTTGGCCTGTTCCTGGTGGTGGTCGGCGGGCTCTATTTCGCGGTGGAGCCGAAGCTGTACCGCAATCTCTTCCTCGGCTTGTGGGTCGAGGCGGAACGCCCCGCGGTGGCGCGGCGCCTCGGCATCATCGCGGCCGACCTGCGCGGCTTCCTGAAGGCGCAGGTCATCTCCATGATCGTGGTGGGGGCGCTCACCTTCATCGGCCTCACGATTCTGGGCATTCCATCGTCCCTGGCGCTGGCGCTGTTTGCCTGCCTGGCGGAGTTCGTGCCCATGGTGGGGCCGGTGGTGGCTGCGGTTCCCGCGCTGCTGATCGCGCTGACCCTCGGGGTCGATTCGGCCTTGTGGACGCTGCTCGTGTTCGTGGTGGTGCAGCAAACCGAGAGCAATCTCATCACCCCGCTGCTGCAACAGCGCATGGTGTCGCTGCCGCCGGCGGTCACCCTGTTCTCGGTGGTGGTGTTCGGCAGCCTGCTGGGCCCGCTGGGCATTCTGCTGGCGACGCCGCTGACCGTTCTGGCCTTCTCCGCCGTGCGCAAGCACGAGGGGCCCATCGCCGGCTGAGGGGGCGGCCTCGCGCGCCGCGACGCCCGTGGAGACGCCATCGAAGGCACCGGGCAGGGCCAAGGAAACCGCACCGTTTGCCTTGGCGAGGCGGGCGTGTATGGTCGCGCGCCCGTTGCTTTGAAGAGATTGCCCGTATGGCCCGCGATACCACCGACGCGACCCCCATTTCCGCGCGCGACGAATTGGTTGCCTGGATTGAAAAGGGGTGCAAACGGGAAAGCGCCTTCCGTATCGGCACCGAGCACGAGAAGATCCCCTTCACCCTCGCCCGCCATGAGCCGGTGCCCTACGAGGGGCCCAAAGGCATCCGCAAGTTGCTGGAAGGCATGCGCCTGCTGCTCGGCTGGGAGCCGATCATGGAAGGCGACGTGATCATTGGCCTTGCCGACGTCACCGGCGGCGGCGCCATCTCGTTGGAGCCGGGCGGACAGTTCGAGCTGTCCGGCGCGCCGGTCTCCACCATCCACGAGACCTGTGCGGAGCTCAACGCCCATCTCGCCCAGGTGCGGGAAGTGGCGGAGCCGCTGGGCATCGGCTTCCTCGGCATCGGCATGAGCCCCAAATGGAGCCGCTCCGAGACCCCGGTGATGCCCAAGGGCCGCTACAAGATCATGTCCAACTACATGCCCAAGGTGGGCAAGCTGGGCCTCGACATGATGTTCCGCACCTGTACCGTGCAGGCCAACCTCGACTTCTCCAGCGAGGCGGACATGGTGAAGAAGATGCGGGTGGGCCTGGCATTGCAGCCGGTGGCCACCGCGCTGTTCGCCAACTCCCCCTTTACCGAGGGCCGGCCCAACGGCTTCCTCTCGTTCCGCTCGGAAATCTGGCGCGATACGGACGCGGCCCGGTCCGGCATGCTGCCGTTCGCCTTCGAGGACGGGTTCGGCTTCGAGCGGTACGTGGACTATGCGCTTGATGTGCCTATGTATTTCGTGAAGCGTGGCGACCGCTACATCGACGTGGCCGGCTCCTCCTTCCGGGATCTTCTGGCCGGCCGGCATCCGGCGCTGCCGGGGGAGAGCGCGACGCTCGCCGACTGGATCAACCACCTCTCCACCATCTTCCCGGAAGTGCGCCTGAAGCGCTTCCTGGAGATGCGCGGCGCCGATGCCGGCCCTTGGGCCAAGCTGTGCGCCCTGCCGGCCTTCTGGGTTGGCCTGCTCTACGACCAGCAGAGCCTCGATGCTGCATGGAATCTGGTGAAGGACTGGACGGAGGACGAGCGCCAGCAGCTGCGCGATGACGTGCCACGGCTGGGCCTCCACGCGGAGATTCGCGGCCAGAAGCTGCGCGAGGTCGCGCGCCAGGCCCTGGTGCTGGCCGAGGCGGGGCTGAAGCGGCGCGGCTTCTACGATCGCCAGGGGCGCGATGAAACCCGCTTCCTCCAGCCGCTTGAGGAAGCCGTCTTCTCCGGTCGTTCGCCGGCGGAGGTCTGGCTCGAGCATTTCAATGGTGATTGGGCAGGTTCGGTGGAGCCCATCTTTTCGGAGCTGGCCTACTGATCTGCCGTGATCGCGGCTCTGCCATGCGCAGTTAGCATGGTGGCATTCAACCGTTTTCGGCTTTGCTGGTCCTCGTTTCGACGATTGTCCCTCCGCGCCGCTGGGGGCGCGGTTTCATGCCGACGGTTGCGGGCCGGCAGGGACGGCCGCCGCGGCAGCCTCACAGGTCTTTTGCGTAAACGATGGAGCGTCCGCGCCGGTCCGGGGCGGGCGTGTCCGCGCGTGGGGGCGCAGCGCCGCCTCCATCTGGGAGTTGCCTCATGTCATCCGCCCGCTCACCGCAGGATGCGCCGCTCGGTGCCGCGGAGCTCCTGCTTTATGTCGTGACCGTGCTCATCTTCGGCACGGGGTGGCTGCCGCTGCGCCTGCAGCTGGGCGTGGTGGCGCCGGAGGTGTCGGGGGTCTGGCGCTTTCTGGTGGCCTCAGCGGTGATGTTCGCGGTGCTGCTGATCACCCGTGGCCGCATCCGCTTTCCCTGGCGAGACCATTTGCTGTTCCTGGCCATGGGGGCCAGCCTGTTCTCGGTGAACTTCGTCACCTTCTACCATGCCGGCTACTACCTGCCGTCGGGGCTGCTCTCGGTGGTGTTCGCCTTGGCGGCGGTGTTCATCCCGCTGTTGTCGGCCGTCTTCTTCAAGGTGCCGCTGCATCCGCGGGTCGCCCTGGGGGCGCTGGCGGGGGTGGTCGGACTGGCGCTGGTGTTCGGTCCGTCCATCGGCGCCGGGGAAGGGGCCGGCGGGCTCGGCACCGGCCTCATGCTGAGCCTGGTGGGCACGCTGTCGTTCTCGGTGGGCAGCCTGCTGTCGGGGGTGGCGGCGCGACGCGGCTGTCCGCTGGCGTCCATGAATGCGTGGGGCTTCGTCTATGGCTGCATCATCATGGCGGCGCTGGCGGTGGCGCGGGGCGAGCCCTTCATCGTGGAGTGGAACGTGCGCTACCTCGGCTCGCTCACCTATCTGGTGCTGGCGCAGACCCTGGTGGGCTTCGCCGCCTATCTGGTGCTGATCCGCCGCATCGGCCCCAGCCGGGCGGGCTACACCACCGTCTTGTTTCCGCTGGTGGCGCTGGCGCTGTCCACGGTGTTCGAGGCGTTCCACTGGACCCTCAGCGCGGCGGCGGGAATCGCCTTGGTGCTGGCCGGCGCCCTGCTGGTGCTGTTGCCCCGCGGGCGGCGCCCCCGCGCCGGTTGAGCAGGCGGTATCCCGTTCGTCTCCGGTCATTGCGACTGGCGCATTCGCGGGCAACGGACCGGGCTTGCATACATGACATTTCACGGCAGAACGGCGCGCATTGCTCTGCGCCGTTCTGCCGCACAGCAGCGATGTGGCAAGACGCCGGCTCATGATCGCCGGTGCACCGACGTGGATGCTGGAATATCAGAGGGTTGGGGTTAATTTGATAGGTCCAGACTATCAAATATGACGAATTTATCTATTTCATTTATCCCGATCGTCACCATATGTTGCTTCGCGAAGGCTTCGGCCCTTCTGCACCGCAACCTGACTCAGGGAATTGTCATGTCTCTCGTGAATACCAAGATCAAGCCTTTCAAGACCCAGGCTTTCAAGGATGGCAAGTTCATCGAGGTGAGCGACGCCGACCTCGCGGGCAAGTGGGCCGTGTTCTTCTTCTACCCGGCCGACTTCACCTTCGTCTGCCCCACCGAGCTCGGCGACGTGGCCGACCATTATGCGGAGTTCCAGAAGCTCGGCGTGGAGATCTACTCGGTGTCCACCGACACCCACTTCACCCACAAGGCCTGGCACGACACCTCCGACACCATCGCCAAGATCAAGTACACCATGCTCGGCGATCCCAACCACGAGATCTCGACCAATTTCGAGGTCCTGCGTCCCGGCCAGGGCCTGGCTGATCGCGGCACCTTCATCGTCGATCCCGATGGTGTGATCCAGGCCGTCGAGATCACCGCCGAGGGCATCGGCCGTGACGCCGCCGACCTGCTGCGCAAGGTGAAGGCCGCGCAGTATGTGGCGGCCCACCCCGGCGAGGTGTGCCCGGCCAAGTGGCACGAGGGTGAGAAGACCCTGGCCCCCTCCCTCGATCTCGTCGGCAAGATCTGATCCGAACATCCGACCCTGCGGCCTTCCCCTCCAGGGGAGGGCCGCGCCCCCCGCCGCGCCCGGCGCGCGGGAGCCCTTCACCCCCATTCCGGAGGATTGCCCGTGCTTGACGAGACGATGAAAGCCCAACTCAAGGCCTATCTGGAGCGGGTGGTCCGGCCGATCGAGATCACCGCTTACGTGGACGACGGCGCCAGGTCCAAGGAGATGATGGACCTGTTGAACGACATCGTTCCGCTCTCCGACAAGATTTCCCTGAAAGAGGTGCGCGGCGCCGATGCGCGCGTGCCGTCCTTCGCCCTCAGCAGCCCCGGCCAGGACATCCACCTGACCTTCGCCGGCCTGCCCATGGGCCACGAATTCACCTCGCTGGTGCTGGCGCTGCTGCAGACCGGCGGCTATCCGCCCAAGGTCGAGCAGGCGATCATCGACCAGATCAAGGGCCTCGACGGCGACTTCAAGTTCGAGACCTATTTCTCCCAGTCCTGCCAGAACTGCCCGGACGTGGTGCAGGCACTGAACCTCATGGCCGTGCTGAACCCCAAGGTGCAGCACGTGGCCATCGACGGCGCCCTGTTCCAGACCGAGGTGGACGCGCGCCAGGTCATGTCGGTGCCGACCATCTATCTGAACGGCGAAGTGTTCGGCCAGGGCCGCATGGGCGTCGAGGAGATCGTCGCCAAGCTCGACACCGGCGCGGTGGAGCGGGAGGCCAAGCGCCTCGCCACCCTCGATCCGTTCGACGTGCTGGTGGTGGGCGGTGGCCCGGCCGGCGCCGCGGCCGCCATCTATGCCGCCCGCAAGGGCATCCGCACCGGCGTTGCCGCCGACCGGTTCGGCGGCCAGGTGCTGGACACCATGGCCATCGAGAACTTCATCTCCGTGCCCTACACCGAGGGGCCGAAGCTCGCCGCCGCGCTGGAACAGCATGTGCGTGAGTATGACGTGGAGATCATGAACCTGCAGAAGGGCGTCAAGCTGGTGCCCGGCGAGGATCTGATCGCCATCGAGCTCGCCAATGGCGCGAGCCTCAAGGCGAAGAGCGTCATCCTCTCCACCGGCGCCCGCTGGCGGCAGATGGGAGTGCCTGGCGAGGACACCTATCGCACCAAGGGCGTGGCCTATTGCCCCCATTGCGACGGCCCGCTGTTCAAGGGCAAGCGCGTGGCGGTGATCGGCGGCGGCAATTCCGGTGTCGAGGCGGCCATCGACCTCGCCGGCGTGGTGGCCCATGTCACGCTGTTTGAGTTCGATTCCAAGCTTCGCGCCGATGAGGTGCTGCAGCGCAAGCTGAAGAGCCTGCCCAACGTGGACATCAAGGTCTCCGCCAAGACCACGGAGGTGACCGGCGACGGGTCCAAGGTGAACGGCCTTGTCTATGAGGACCGCACCACGGGCGAGACCCACAAGCTGGAGCTGGAAGGCATCTTCGTGCAGATCGGCCTGTTGCCCAACACCGAATGGCTGAAGGGCGCAGTGGATCTTTCGCCCCGCGGCGAGATCCTGGTGGACGATCGCGGCCAGACCTCGGTGCCCGGCGTGTTCGCCGCCGGCGACTGCACCACCGTGCCCTACAAGCAGATCATCATCGCCATGGGCGAAGGGGCGAAGGCTTCCCTCGCCGCGTTCGACCACCTGATCCGCACCTCCGCCCCCAAGGCGGAGACCAAGGCGGCGTGAACTTGTGCCGGCGCCCGTTGTAACGGGGGCCGGCACTTCACCACCCCGCGCTGACCGCATATGACCCTGCGTGAGCTGCAATATCTGATCGCGCTGGCCGACCACCGGAATTTCCGGCGGGCGGCGGAGGCGTGCCATGTCAGCCAGCCCACGCTTTCCATGCAGCTCCGCAAGCTTGAGGACGAGCTGGGTGTCGCGCTGGTGGAGCGGGCGCCGCGCAAGGTGATGCTCACTCCAGCCGGTCGCGATGCCGTGGAACGGGCCCGGCGTATTCTCAACGAAGTGGATGAGATGAAGGAGGCCGCCCGCCGCAGCGGCGCGGCCGAGGGCGGCACCCTGCGGCTCGGCGTGTTTCCCACCCTTGGGCCTTATCTTCTGCCCCATGTGGTGCCCATGATCCGGGCGCGCTTCCCGCAGCTGGAATTGCTGCTGTTCGAGGAGAAGAGCGCCGATCTGATCGCCCGTCTCGCCGCCGGCACCCTGGACGCCGCCTTTCTCGCCTTGCCGGTGCACGAACCCCATCTGCACGCGGAGTTCCTGTTCGAGGAACCCTTCCTGCTGGCGGTGCCGGGCGACCATGCCCTGGCCAAGCGCGATACGCTGCATCTCGACGAATTGGGCCAGCACAATCTGATGCTGCTGGAGGACGGCCATTGCCTGCGGGATCAGGCCCTGGACGTGTGCCGCCTGTCGGGGGCGCGGGAGAACACGGAATTTCGCGCCACCAGCCTGGAAACGCTGCGGCAGATGGTGGTGGCCGGGGCCGGCATCACCCTGCTGCCGATGCTGGCCATCAAGGGGCAGCCTCAGGTCACCGAGAACATCCACCTTCTGGATTTCGTCGATTCCCATCCCAGTCGCCAGATCGGCCTGCTCTGGCGCAAGACCTCGGCCATGGCGCCACTGCTCCTGCAGGTCGCCGAGGTGTGCCGGCGCCTGGCGCCGCAGCTGTTGAAGCGCGCCGCCTAGTAGGTGGGCGAGGGGCGCGGCTTCAGGATGCCACGTCCACCTTGAACAGCAGGTCGCGGACCCATTCGCGCAGGGGGCGGGGCGCCAGCTTGCCGAGGTGGATCAGCGCCACCAGCGGCCAGGGAAAGCTGATGCGGGACCGGCCCTTCGCCACCGCCGCGGCGATCGTTCCGGCGGCCTTGTCGGCGCTCCACTCGAACGGGCGCCAGCCGGTATAGCGGGTGCTCATGCCGGTGGCGATGAAGCCCGGGCAGGCCACCGTCACCTGGATGCCGAAGCGTTTGAGCCAGGGCCGGGCGGCCTCTCCCCAGGTCAGAAGGGCTGCCTTGGTGGCGCAATAGGTCGGCTGGTCCGCCAGGGGCTCCAGCGCGGCGAGGGAGGAAATGAGCACGAGCCCGCCCCGGCGGCGCGCCTGCATGGCCGGCAGCAGTGGCAGAATGCAGCCCAGCGCGCCGGCCAGATTGACGTCGATTTGTGCCTGCACTGCCGCCAAGGGCTCTGGCGCGCCACCCGGCCCGAGGCTGGCCTCGATTCCCGCATTGGCGATCACGAGATCCACCGGGCTGGCGGCATCGGCGGTCCGGAGCAGGGCACCGAGGGCCGCTGCGTCACGCACATCGCAACTGTGCCAGGCAACCTCACTGCCGCGTGCGGTGCAGTCGGCGGCCACCTGCTGCAGGCGCGCGGCGTCGCGGGCCAGCAGCAGCAGCAGCACGCCGGGCGCCGCATAGCGGCGGGCAAGGGCGGCGCCGAGCCCGCTGGAGGCGCCGGTGATGACCACATGGCCCGGCGCGCGGCCGCTGCTCATGGCTGGGTTCCACCGAGCGGCTGGGATGACTGAGCTCTGCCCTTCGGCGCGGGGGTCGACCAGATGCGCCGGGCGCTCTCGGCGACGGCGTGGGCGATGCCGTCGTGGGAGAAGAAGCCGCCGTTGACCTGGGTGCGGGCGATCACCACCCGGCGATAGGCCTGCCAGAGGGCGGCATCGGGCGCGGTGGCCTCGGTCCAGAAGGCGTCGAGGGGCCCCTGGAAGGCGAGGCCGGGAATGTCGTAGGTCGCACGGCCCAGAACCTTCACGGGAATGCCCGCCTCCAGCGCGATGCCAGCCGATGTGGAGTTCACCACCAGGACACCGGCGGAGCCGGCGATCAGCGGCTGGATGTCGCCAGTTTCAATGAAGGTCAGCCGCTCGGCAAGGCCGTGGCGGGCCGCCAGGGCCAGGATCTCGCGCTGACGGTCGTGCAGCGTCACGTCGAAGGGGTGGCGCTTCACCAGCAGGCGGCTGTCGGGCGGCGCCGACCGGGCGAACGAGGCGAATACCAGCTCCGTGGCTTCGCCCATGTCGCGGAAGTTGGAATGCACACGGATCTGGAAATCACCGTCCAACTGCAGTGGCAGCACGTAATAAGGCGCGCCGGAGGCCGTGAGGGCGGCGCGCGCGGCGGCATCATGGCGGCCCATGGCGCCGGTGCGGGCGAACTGGCGCAGCCAGCCGGCATATTCGACGATGGGGTGGATGACGGTGTGGCGGCGGTAGTGGGGATAGAGCGGCCAGCCGGCCAGCAGGTTGGTGTTCCATGCCACGTCCCACAGGGCGCGCAGGGCGAACCGGTCGCTGAAGGGCAGGGGCTCGGGCTCCGGGCCCAGGCGGTCCGCCTCCGCGCGGATCGCCTCGGGATCGCGCGGCAGGTCCGAATGGGCGTTCACGCCGGAATGCTCCAGCGTGATCCAATTGGGCCGCAGATAACCTTCCTCGAACAGATGCAGGCGAATGCCGAGCGGCCGCGCGGCCTTGATGGCTTCCGCGTGATAGAAGCGGCAATCGCCGAACAGCACCAGGTCAGTCACGCCGAGATCGCGCATCTGCCGTTGGATATGGGAGGGCCACGCGTCCGGCCGGCCGCGATAGCTGCGGGCGCGGCCGGGCCAGAAGGCCCATTCCGCCGCGCACAGATTGATCTTGAGGACCTCCGCGCCCCGCTGCGCCAGCGCCTTGCCGAGCGCGCCATGAAAGCGGGATGCCGCCCCCTGTAGCATCAGCACCACGCGCGCCTCGGGCCGTGCGGTGGGGCTCGCGCCCTGCGCCGACCGCGCCGTGTGCTCCTCCTGCGTCATTTCTGGTCCGTTCCATCCCGTCCCCAACCGCATTCTATCGGCGCGGGGAATCGCAGGTCACCTGAGGTGATGTCTTGAAGCGGCCGTCCTAGCCTCCTTCTTGAGTTGTGTCTTCCAGAAATGAACGACATGGATGAAAAAGGAGGGCTCCGCTACCGGCCGCCCGGCTTTGCCCAGGCGCCTTGTGAATCAAGGCGGATACTGCCGCTGGGTGACGGCACGAATGTGATGTTGCAGCATTTTTCCGGTGAGCTGCCCGTCTTGCGGCGCATGGCGCGCGGGCCGTCCGCGCACCCGGGTGTCGCGACGGACCCCGAGGACAGGGCGGCACGGACGGGCTCGCAATCCCGTGCTGGGCGCCCATATGGAAACAGAGTGCTTGAGCTCTTCCCGCAGGCTGCGCGTGCCGGCAGTGGTTGCCAGCACGGCGACTGGGGGAGTAGTGGAAACCGCAGCATCATGCGGCACTGCCGCACTACGGATTAGGACGACGATGACGGTTCATACGCGGCCCGCCGACGCCAAGAAGCTCATCCATGGCGCCACCGGCGACTGGGAGGTGGTGATCGGCATGGAGGTGCATGCCCAGGTCGCTTCCAATGCCAAGCTCTTTTCCGGCGCCTCCACCGCTTTCGGTGGCGAGCCCAACGACCATGTCTCGCTGGTGGATGCCGCCATGCCGGGCATGCTGCCGGTGATCAACAAGGAGTGCGTGGCCCAGGCGGTGCGCACCGGCCTTGGCCTCAAGGCGCAGATCAACCTGCATTCGGTGTTCGACCGGAAGAACTATTTCTACCCGGATCTGCCGCAGGGCTATCAGATCAGCCAGTTCAAATACCCCATCGTCGGCGAGGGTGAGGTGACCGTGGACCTGCCCGACGGCGAGGCCATCGCGGTGGGCATCGAACGCCTGCACTTGGAGCAGGACGCCGGCAAGTCCATCCATGATCTCTCCCCCACCCAGAGCTTTGTCGACCTCAACCGGTCCGGCGTGGCGCTGATGGAGATCGTGTCGCGGCCCGATCTGCGCTCCTCGGATGAGGCCAAGGCCTATGTGACCAAGCTGCGCACCATCCTGCGCTACCTTGGCACCTGCGACGGCGACATGGAGAAGGGCAATCTGCGGGCCGACGTGAACGTTTCCGTGCGTCGCCCGGGCGGGCCGCTGGGCACCCGCTGTGAGATCAAGAACGTCAACTCCATCCGCTTCATCGGCCAGGCCATCGAGGTGGAGGCCCGCCGCCAGATCGAGATTCTGGAAGATGGCGGCGCCATCGACCAGGAAACCCGCCTGTTCGACCCCAACAAGGGCGAGACGCGGTCCATGCGCTCCAAGGAAGAGGCGCACGACTACCGCTATTTCCCTGATCCGGACCTGCTGCCGCTCGACATCAAGGCCGAGTTCGTCGAGGGGCTGAAGCAGGATCTGCCTGAACTGCCCGACGAGAAGAAGGCCCGCTTCATCGCCGATTACGGCCTCTCGGCCTATGACGCCGGCGTGCTGGTCGCCGAGCGCGACACCGCCGATTTCTTCGAGAAGGTGGCCAAGGGGCGCGATGGCAGCGGGCGCGATGGCAAGGCGGCGGCCAATTTCGTCATCAACGAAGTGTTCGGCCGGCTGAACAAGGACGGCAAGGACGTCACCACCTCGCCGGTGACGCCGGAGCAGATCGGCGCCATCCTCGACCTGATCGCCGAGGGCACCATCTCGTCCAAGATCGCCAAGGACCTGTTCGAGATCATCTATACCGAAGGCGGCGACCCCAAGGTGGTGGTTGAAGCGCGGGGCATGAAGCAGGTGACGGATACCGGCGCCATCGAGAAGGTGGTGGACGAGATCATCGCCAAGAATCCGGATAAGGTGGCCCAGGTTCAGGCCAAGCCCACCATGCTGGGCTGGTTCGTCGGCCAGGCCATGAAGGCCTCCGGGGGCAAAGCCAACCCCCAGGCGCTGAACGAGATCCTGAAGGCGAAGCTGGGCATCTGAGGCCGGCGTTCGGCTGGCAGAGATCGCCGGCATGCGCCGGTTATCCCGCTGACCACCCGCATCACCCTCCGTTCCCTCGCCACCTCACCGCCGTCGTGCTCCGGCTTGACCGGAGCACCCATTTCCACCCTCAGGGCCGGCGCTTGGCGGTGCGATGGGCCCTCCGGTCAAGCCGGAGGGCGACGGAGGTTGGCAATATTGCGCCCATCACCCTCCGCTCCCTCGCCACCTCATCGCCGTCGTGCTCCGGCTTGACCGGAGCACCCATTTCCACCCTCAGGGCCGGCGCCGACGGAGCGATGGGCCCTCCGGTCAAGCCGGAGGGCGACGGGGATGCAAGGGGCGATGGCAGGCGTTTGGGACCGTGAGGCGATGGCGGGGCTGCCAGCGGCGCAAGATTGGCACCACTGCCCCAGCGGGGGCACGGGCGACGCCCCTACGCTCACACCAGAGGAGAGGCCAATTGGGTGGGGCCGAAGATTTCCTCGAAGGCCACCCGCAGCACGGCATCCACCTCTGGCATGCTCACCGGGATGCCCATATCGGCCAGGCTGGTCACCCCGTGCTCGCGCACGCCGCAGGGCACGATGCCGCCGAAATGGCTGAGATCCGGTTCCACGTTCAAGGAGATGCCGTGGAACGTCACCCAGCGGCGCACGCGGATGCCGATGGCGGCGATCTTGTCCTCGTCCCCATGTCGACGCACCCACACGCCGACCCGCTCTTCCCGCCGCTCGCCGGTGACGTTGAAGGCGGACAAGGTGCCGATAAGCCAGGCTTCGAGGGCGCTGACATAGCGGCGCACATCGGGCGCGCGGCGATGCAGGTCGAGCATCACATAGGCCACCCGCTGGCCGGGGCCATGATAGGTGAACTGGCCGCCGCGGCCGGCTTCGTAGACCGGAAAGCGGCGCTCCACCAGGTCTTCCGGTCGCGCGCTGGTGCCGGCGGTGTAGAGCGGTGGATGCTCCAGCAGCCAGACCGCCTCGCCCGCCGCGCCATCGGCGATGGCGGCCACCCGCGCCTCCATGGCGGCCAGGGCCTCGGGATAAGGAACCTGCCGGTCGCTGACCATCCATTCCACCGGCGGCGCGGCCGGGTCCTGCGGGCGGAAGGTGGTGTTGAGGCTGGCGCGCGGTAACGGCACCGCCGCGGGCGAAGGAAGCGTGGTCATGATCGGCATGGCATAAACCATTCCTGCGGCAGGTCCAGAGCCTGTTGGCCGCGGCATTCCGGAGAGCTGTCACCACACCTGGCGCGGCCGTCATCCACAGGCCGGGGCGGTTTCTGAAATGGGGCGCATGACGCTCTTGTGGCGCCCGAGTCGATCTGTTAGACGATGGGCCCCGCCGGAAGCGGTCCACACCATGGGCCCCGGCGGTGCCATCCCTGACTGCGGTCGTGGCGGAATTGGTAGACGCGCTAGCTTGAGGTGCTAGTGGGGAGACCCGTGGAGGTTCGAGTCCTCTCGTCCGCACCAGGAAATGGCCTTCCGGCTGAGCCGGAGATGAAACAGGGCGGCCTCGGCCGCCTTTTTTCGTTTCTGGTTTCGTCTGCGGCACGTGGTGCCGGCCCTCAGCCCGCTTGGGCGGAGGCCTTCGGCACTATGTGGACGATGCTGTAGCCGCGATCCTTCAGGGCGCGCAGGAAGGCGGGAATCATGGCCGCGGTCTGCGCCTTGGTATCGTGGAACAGCACGATGCCGCCGCCCGTCGCATCGAGCCGCTTCAGCACCAGCTCCAGTTCCTGCTCCGGCGTCATCTTATTCCAATCGCTGGCCCAGAAATCGGCGCCGAACACGGCGATGCCGTGCTGGTCGAGATAGGCCAGGAGCTCGGGCGTCGCGGCGAATCCGGGAAAACGGAAGAACGGCACCCGCGGCGCGCCTGCGGCGCGGCCGTAGGCGGCCTCGTCGTCGGCGGCGATTCCCTTCTTGATGTCCGCTACCGCCGCGTCGAACGGCAGCTTGGCGAGGGTTGCCGCCGGATGGGTCATGGAATGGTGGGCGAGCGTGTGGCCCTCGGCCAGCTCCCGCCGCACCAAGGCCGGGCGCGCCTTCGCATTCTGGCCGATGAGGAAGAAGGTGGCGCGGACGCATTCGGCCTTCAGCGCGTCGAGAATCGCCGCTGTGGTGGTGGGCCAGGGGCCATCGTCGAAGGTGAGCACCACTTCCTTGGGCTGCAAAGGCAGGGTGCCGGTGAACGACTTGGTGCCCACCCGCACTCCTTTGGGGTCGATCTCCAGCACGCGGGCCGTTCCCAGCGCGCCGGCCGGGCAGTCCTCGGCAGCGCGGGCGAGGGTCGGGCTCAGCCACAGGCCGGCGGCCATCGCGAGGGCCGCCAGGAGAGGGGCGTTGGCCAGGATGTGGGGCCGCCGGCAGGCCGTGGCCGGCATCGGCCAATGTTGTGTCATCCCACTCATGCTGGCTCTCCGCACCGCGATTGCGGCGCTGGCATAAGCGGGAGGCGGGGCGAAATGAAGGTGTTGCGCGGGAGTCTCGGTCCCGCTTTGTTGCAACGCCTTTCCATTCTCGCCCGTTTTGCCGCTTCCCTTCGCGGCAATGGCCCTCTAGAGCCAGAGCAGGCGCGTTCGCGCAGTGCCTGCCGGCCTTTTCCGGCCGTGCTGCGGACGGGCCCCTTCAGCCAATCTCGACCGAACCGGGAGCAGCCATGAGCGAGGATCTTCATCTCGCCGACGCCGAGCGCGCCGATGATCTGCCGGTGGTGCGGGATGAGGCCGGCAACATCGCGGAAGCGTTCCGCGAAGCCGTTTCGGCGGCTATCGGCGAACGGGATGTGGACCGGCTGAAGGTCCTCACCCAGGACGTCCACGAAGCCGATATGGGCGACCTTCTGGAAGCGCTGGAAGGGGATGAACGCCGCCGGCTGATCGAGCTGCTGGGCCCGGCCTTCGACTTCACCGCCCTGACTGAGCTCGACGAGACGGTGCGCGTCCAGATCCTGCACGGCCTGTCGCCGCAGACCGTGGCGCAGGGCATGCGGGGGCTCGATTCCGACGACGCGGTCTACATTCTGGAAGACCTGTCGGAAGAGGATGTTGCCGCCATCCTCGAGCATATGCCGGCGCCCGAGCGGGTGGCGCTGCAGCGCTCCCTCGACTATCCCGAGGACAGCGCCGGGCGGCGTATGCAGACCGAGTTCATCGCCGTGCCGCCGTTCTGGACGGTAGGCCGGGCCATCGACTACATGCGCGAAACCCCCAACCTGCCGGACACCTTCCATGAGATCTTTGTGGTGGATCCGGGCTACCGGCTGATCGGCGCTGTGCCCCTCGACCGGCTGCTGCGCACCCGCCGACACGTGCTGCTGACGGCGGTGAAGTCCGACCAGATGCAGGTGATGAAGGCGGCCGAGGACCAGGAAGAGGTGGCGCGTCGGTTCGAGCACTACAACCTGGTTTCGGCCCCGGTGGTGGACGACGCGGGCCGCCTCGTCGGCGTGATGACCATCGACGACATGGTCGACGTCATCCAGGAGGAGGCCGACGAGGACCTGCGCGCCCTCGCCGGCGTGGGCAGTGATGAGGAGCTGTCTGATACCGTTGCCTACACGGCCCGGAGCCGGTTGCCGTGGCTGGTGGTGAATCTGGGAACGGCGTTCGTGTCCGCCTCCATCATCTCTCTGTTTGAGGGCACCATCGAGAAGATGGTGGCGCTGGCAGTGCTGATGCCCATTGTCGCCTCCATGGGCGGCAATGCCGGCACCCAGACCATGACGGTGGCGGTGCGGGCGCTGGCGACCAAGGATCTGTCCACCCACAATGCCCGCCGCATTGTCTCCCGCGAGTTGCTGGTGGGGCTGTTCAACGGGGTGGCTCTGGCCTGCCTGCTCGGCGGCATCGCGGCGCTGTGGTTTGCCAATGTGCACCTGGGCTTCGTGATTTCGGCGGCGCTGGTCATGAATATGGCGGCGGCGGGCCTGTTTGGCATTTTGATACCGCTGGGTATTTCCCGCCTGAAACTCGATCCGGCGGTAGCCTCCGGAGTTTTCGTGACTATGGTTACTGACTGCGTTGGCTTCCTGGCGTTTCTGGGTCTTGCCACCTGGTGGTTTGCGGGCGGTTAGTCGCTTTTCACAGCTGCTGGGGAAGGATGCCTTGCGCGCAAACCTGATCTGTTCGACATAAGTCGCACAGACCTGCGGCTTGGTCGCGTTCCCCACGCGATACTGGGCGGCTTTAAAGGAGCCGGATCATTCCTGCGCGTACACAGCGTTCGTTCATGTTCGGGCTGGCGGCGCTGGTCGTCCTGTTGGGCGCGGGCGCGCTGATCCTGCTGCTGGCTGCCCGCGGCGAGGATGCGCGCACCCTCGCGCGGGAGAAGGGCGCGCTGGCGCAGGCGTTCCAGGTCCACGAGCGTTTCATGGAGCGGGCGCTGGAATCGGTGCGGCCGGAGCGCGACCTCGATGCGGTCATTCGCGGTGATCTCCAGGATGTGCATGGTCGCCTGGGCGCCCGGCTGACGCAGGATTTCGACCTCGAATATGCCTATGTCACCGATGGCGCGGGCAATCTGCTCTATGCCTCGGAAAATGGCCGGCTGGGGGATACCGACACGTTCGAGGCGCTGCGGCCGGCCTTGCTGCGTCTGCTGGCGCGCAGCCAGAACGAGCGCAAGGGGCTGGTGGTGGGCGGCGGCAAGAGCGTGCTGCTGCTGGCGCGGACCCTCAAGCATACGGATCCGGCCACCGGCAAGCCGGCCACCTTTATCGTTCTTGCCGCCGACGTCATGGACGAGCCGGCGCTGGACGACGTGTTCCGGGTTAATGAAGTGCAGAATGTCGGCTTGAAAGCGGCCGAAGTGGAGAGCCACGAAAAGGCGCTGCTGCTGCCCAATCTCTATGATGGCGGGAAGGTGGCGGTCACCTGGCACGGCGCGCAGCCGGGCGGTGGGCTGCTGGCCCGCGCCATGCCGGCGCTGGCCAGCGTGGCGGCGGCGCTGTGCGCCATCTTCTTCGCCCTGATGGTTCGGGCCCGACGCCTGGCCGGCGCGCTCACTTCCAGCGAGGCCCTGGCGCGCGATCTGGCCAATGAGGACCAACTGACGGGCCTTGCCAACCGGCGCCATTTCATCGCTGAGCTGGAGGCGATTCTGGCGCCGCCGGCCCAGGTCGGACCTCTGGCGGTGATGTATGTGGACCTCGACGGCTTCAAGATCATCAACGACACCCATGGCCACGCGGTGGGCGACGAACTGCTGCGGGTGGTGGGCCGGCGGCTGAAGAGCTGTCTCGGTCTGCGCGGCTGCGCCGGCCGGGTGGGGGGCGACGAGTTCGTTCTGTTCGCCCGCTATGAGAGCGACGAGGACCTGAAAAGCCTCGTTGCGAGCCTTTATGGGGTCATCGAGATCCCGGTTGCGGTGGAAAACCAGGATCTGCGGGTGACCGCCTCCATCGGCGCCGCGCGCGCGCCCGCCGATGGCGAGAGCGCGGCGGAGCTGATGCGGCTGGCCGATATCGCCCTTTACCGCGCTAAGGCCGAGGGCGGCGGGGTGTTCCGGCAGTTCGAGCCGCACATGGAGCAGGCGCAGATTCGCCGGCGCCAGGTGGAAAAGGAGCTGTCCGAAGCGCTGGACCATGGCGAGCTCACGGTGCTCTACCAGCCGCAGGTGGATGTGGAGAGCGAGCGCATCGTCGGCTTCGAGGCGCTGGTCCGGTGGGATCACCCCATCCGCGGGCGCATTCTGCCCAGCGAGTTCGTGCCCATTGCCGAACGCTCGCGGCTGATCAGCCGGCTGGATGCCTTCGTGCTGCGCACAGCCTGCGCCGACGCCAAGGCCCTGCCGGGGGTGACTTTGGCGGTCAATCTCTCCCCCTATAACCTGCGCAGCGGCGGCATCGTCGACAATGTGCTCGCCACCCTGCGCGAGACCGGTTTTGATCCGGCGCGGCTGGAGCTGGAGCTGACGGAAAGCGCCATCATCGATCTCGGGCCCGGTGCCCAGGACGTGCTCATGCAGCTGCGGGAAAAGGGCGTGCGCTTCGCCCTCGACGATTTCGGCACCGGCTATGCCTCGCTGGTCCATGTGCGGCGCTATCCCATCACCAAGATCAAGATCGACCGCTCCTTCATCATGAACCTCGGCCGGCAGCGGGATGCCGCCTCCATCGTCGAATACACGGTGCGGCTCGGCCGGGCGCTGGGCATCACCCTGACGGCGGAGGGGGTGGAAACCCGCGAGCAGCTGCGATTCCTGCGGGCGTTCGGTTCCCATCAGGCCCAGGGCTATCTGTTCGCGCCGCCGCTGCCTTTGGCCGCGGCCGTGGCGCTGCTGGAACGGCAGCGCCATGGGGATGGCGAGCAGGCCCTGCATCTCGGCGCGCCGGGCCTGGGAGGCGCGGACAGGTGAGCGTTTCGCGCGCCGGGGCCCGTTTCAGCGCGGTCCGAGCGTTGCGTTCCCATCCTGATATTTTTCTTTAAGAGAAATATTTTTGCCATATAATGAGTCTCGCGCGCTGGGGCGCGAGCTGCATTGCGACGCCTGCGCGTGGTTTTGTATTGCGCTTGGCCGCGGCGCGGCCAACAACACCCGCGAGCCTCGGATTGGGAGCCCGCCTGCAATCGCAGCGGGCGCGTGATCCATCCTTCCTGGGTTCGGCGGGGGCCTCATCCCGCCGGCTCTTCGGTTGTCCGCGCCTCGGCGGCGCAAGCAACGGGACCGTCTTCCGTGATCGAAACCAAGATTATCGATGGAAAAGCCTTTGCCGCCAATCTGCGGGCCCGCCTCGCGGAAGAGGTGGTCGAGCTCAGCCGCGCCCATGGTGTGAAGCCGGGCCTGGCCGTGGTGCTGGTGGGCGAGGACCCCGCGAGCCAAGTCTATGTGCGCAACAAGGCGGCGCAGACCACGGAAGTGGGCATGGCCTCGTTCGAGTATCGCCTGCCGGCGGAGACCTCGGAACATGAGGTGCTGGCGCTGGTGAACAAGCTTAATGCCGATCCGGCGGTGAACGGCATTCTTGTGCAGTTGCCGCTGCCGGCGCAGATCGACGCCGCCAAGGTGATCGCCGCCATCGACCCGGCCAAGGACGTGGACGGCTTCCACATCGTCAATGCCGGCCGCCTGGCGGTGGGCCTCGACGCGCTGGTGCCGTGCACGCCGCTCGGCTGCGTCATGCTGCTCAAGCATTATGTGGGCAACCTTTCGGGCCTGAAGGCGGTGGTGGTGGGGCGCTCCAACATCGTCGGCAAGCCGGCGGCGCAGCTGCTGCTGAAGGAAGACTGCACCGTCACCATGGCCCATTCGCGCACCCGCGACCTCGCCGCCGAATGCCGGGAGGCGGACATTCTGGTGGCGGCGGTGGGCCGGCCGGAGATGATCCGCGGCGATTGGATCAAGCCCGGTGCCACGGTGATCGACGTGGGCATCAACCGCATCGCCAAGGATGACGGCAAGACGAAGCTGGTGGGCGACGTGGCCTTCGCCGAGGCCCAGGGCATCGCCGGCCTCATCACGCCCGTGCCCGGCGGCGTCGGCCCCATGACCATCGCCTGCCTCTTGCAGAACACCCTCACCGCCACCCGCCGCCAGAAGGGGCTGTGAGGGGCGGGCATTCCGCCCAACCCGGGAGCGCACCCATGAGCATCGACCGCAAGCAGACCTTTTCGACCGCTGAGATCGAGGCCCGGCTTGCGGCCGAGCTGCCCCACTGGCGCTATGAGGATGGCTGGATTCGCCGCACCTACCGCACCAACAGCTGGAAGGGCACGCTGATGGTGATCAACACGGTGGGCCACCTCGCTGAGGCGGCGTGGCACCATCCGGACCTCACCGCCTCTTATGCCTGGGTGGAGGTGCGCCTCCAGTCCCACGATGCCAAGGGCATCACCGTGCGCGACTTCGCCCTCGCTCAAAAGATCGAGGAGGTGGTGATGTGGCAGCCCGGCGCGGCGGAGGATGCGCCCTTGGAAGGCACCCCCGCCCACGACCTGCGCTTCGCCTACATCAAGTACGATTGAGCGCCGGCGCGCGGAGTGCCTCGGGTTCAGCGATCGGCTCCAAGAGGGCGGCTGCATCTTTCGGGAGCCCTGAAGCGGGCCCCGTCGGCGATGACCGCCGGCGTGTGGTGGCAGCCATCCTGACGGCGCGTGCCCTGGTGCCGCATCCTGGGATGGGCGGGCGCGCGGCTGGACCCGGGCGGTCGGCAGGGCCTATGAAGGCGCCAACGACAAAGCTGGGAGATCTGCCATGAGCGCGCTGATGCACCGCCTCCAGATGGAGATTCCGATCATTCAGGCGCCCATGGCGGGCACGTCCACGCCGGCGCTGGCGGCGGCGGTGACGGCGGCCGGTGGGCTCGGCTCCATCGCCTTGGGCGCGGTGGATGCGCAGGCGGGGCGCAAGATGATCGCCGCGACCCGGGCGCTGATCAACAAGCCGTTCAACGTCAATTTGTTCTGCCACACCCCGGCGGTGCGGGACGCCGCCCGCGAGGCGGCGTGGCTGGCCGCGCTCGCGCCCGCCTTCGCCCGGTTCGGCGCCCCCCCGCCCGCCGAGATCCATGAGATCTACCGCAGCCTCAATGCGGATCCGGAGATGGCCGAGATGCTGGTGGCCGAGCGCCCGGCGGTGGTGAGCTTCCATTTCGGCCTGCCGCCGGCCGATCTGGTGACGCGCCTGAAGGCGGAGGGCGTGGTGCTGCTGGCGAGCGCGACCAGCCTCGACGAGGCGCGGGCGGTGGCCGCCGCCGGCATGGATGGGGTGGTGGCGCAGGGCTATGAGGCCGGCGGCCATCGCGGCCTCTTCGATCCGGCCGGCGCCGATGATCGCCTCTCCACCTTGGCCCTGGTGCAGGTGCTGGCGCGCAACCTGTCCATTCCGGTCATCGCCGCCGGTGGCATCATGACCGGCGGCGGCATCGCCGCGGCGTTCGCCGCCGGAGCCGAGCTGGTGCAATTGGGCACCGCCTTCATCGCCTGTCCGGAAAGCGCTGCGGATGCCGGCCATCGCGCCGCTTTGGCGAGCCCGGCCGCCTTCCACACGGTGATGACCGACGCCATCTCCGGCCGTCCGGCCCGCTGCCTCGCCAACGGCTTCACCGCGCTCGCGGCCAGCCTCGATACGCCGCGTGCCGCCTATCCGGTGGCCTATGACGCCGGCAAGGCCCTCAACGCGGCGGCCAAGGCGGCGGGCGATGCCAGCTTCGGCGCCCAATGGGCGGGGCAGGGGGCGCCCCTCGCCCGTGCCCTGCCGGCCGCCGAACTGTGCGACCTGCTGATGCGGGAATACGCTTCCGTCCGCGCCGCTTTGGCGGTGCGCTGAGGGGCGGCCTCAGGCGGCGGCTGCGCTGCCGCCTTTGAGGGCCGCGCCGACCGCGGCGAGGCGTTCGGGATCAAGCGCGCCGGTGCGGCCTGTGGCGCACAGGGCGCCGCGAAAGCCCAGATAATCGGGGTGAAGCGCCGCCAGGGGCGCGACGTCGGCGAGCGTCAGGGAGCCGGCGAGGCCGGTCATCAGCCGCTGCGCCCGCGCCGCCGCCACGAAGCGGGTGAGGGTGGCCTCGTCGAGATGGACGCGCAGGCTGCCGGCGGCCTTGTCGGCGGTGTCCAGCATCACGCCGGCAAAGCCCGCCGCCGCGAACGCCGGGACGAGGCCGATGTCCGGCTTCTGATCAGCGAACAGCACGGCGATGAGCCGGCGCTGGCGGGCAAGAGGGGCG
Organism: Xanthobacter sp. ZOL 2024; assembly: GCF_052932325.1. Lineage (NCBI taxonomy): Bacteria > Pseudomonadati > Pseudomonadota > Alphaproteobacteria > Hyphomicrobiales > Xanthobacteraceae > Xanthobacter > Xanthobacter sp. ZOL 2024. The sequence continues at coordinate 4,248,559 of NZ_CM128808.1, read as the reverse complement.
AGCGCCTCCAGGCACGGCGCCAGGGTGGCCGCGGTGGGCGTGGGAAAGCCGATCTTCACCAGTGGCACGCCGGTGGCGGCGGTGCGGCGGGCGGCGGCGACCAGCGCTTCGGGCTCCAGCGGCACATCGCCCACGGTGGCGCTGAGATTGGCGCGGGTGCCGGAGGCGAGCCAGCGGGCCACCGCTTCTTCCAGCTCGTCCGGCGCCCAGGCGCCGAGCGCGCCCTCAGCCGGGTCCTTGAGATCGACGATGTCGACGCCGAACGCCAGCACCGTTTCCATCTCGCTCAGGGTGGCGACCGAGGCGAGGAAGCCGGGGGGCCGGGTGACATCCGCGCTCATGATGCCACCTGCGCCCGGTGCGCGGCCACCGTGTCCACCAGCCAGCCCCAGGCCTCCTGCTCAGCCGGGCCGGCGGTTTTTTCCACGGCGATGGCGAGACGCGCCATCTCCCGCGCCACCTCGTCGGCGGGCAGCAGATGCAGGCGCGACACCAGCACCGCCCCTTCCACCACCGCCGCCACCGCCCGGTTGAGGCCCTGGAACAGGCCGTGGCTCTCGCTGTTCACCACCCGGCAGTGGAAGCGGGGGCGCACGGGGTCGTCCTCCACCTTCTCCACCACGAACTCCGCATGGGCGAGGGTGTCGGCGAGGCGCACGCTGGCGCCGGCGGGCAGGGTGGGCCAATCGCGGCGCCGGCCGGTGACGCAGCCGGCGAAGACGCGGGCATCATCGGTGAAATTGAGCACGCCCGCGCCGCTGGCCAGGAGGTTGTCGAGGGTGCGCGAGGGGCGGAACGGCAGCAGCAGATAGCCGCCCGCCGTGAGCGTCGCGCCCATGGGGGCGATATGGGCCACGCCCGCCGGCGAGGCGGTGGTGACGATGGTCTCCCGGATCACTTTATTCGCCTTTCTGATCGGCGTTTTGCTTGGCCGGCAGGGTTGAGCCGGCCGCCTTGAATGTCAATTGATGGGCCGCATCCGCCCGCCCGCCGGTCTCCCCGGCGACGCCCCAGTGCAGGGGCTCGTCCTGGGCGTAGCGTTTGCCCAGCTGGAAGGCGATTTCCGCCCGCGCGGTCTCGACCCCGAGATAGAAGGCATGGGCGCCGTCGTTCTCCACCTTGAGGTGGGGGAACAGGCCGAAGGGCTCTTCCGCCACATGGTGCCCCTCGCGATTGTAGGCGTGGATGCCCTGTTCGCTCACCTCGATGCGGAAGGCCCGGTCGGTCACCTCGCTGGCGAGGCGCTCCACCTCGGCCGGGGTGGTGGTGAAGGGCTTGCGGTCGCGCAGCGCCATCAGTCCGCCGCCGAAGCCCTGGGGCAAAGAGCGGGCCTCGCGGGCGGCGAAGAACTCGCGCCGGGCCCGGTCGAACTCGCGCACGGCGGTGCGGCAATGGGGGCTCACCTGCACCGCCAGCACCGCATTGAGATGGAGTTCCGAAATCACCCCCATGAGCAGGGCGTTGATGCCGGTGGTGTCGGCATCGGTCAGCTCGGTGACGTTGCCGATGCCCATGAGAATGGGAATATCCGGCTTCAGCCGCCGCAGCTCCGCATAGCGCAGCAGGGAGGCGGTGAAGCCGAAATGGATGGGGTCGAGGATCGGATCGGCCAGAAAGCTCTGCGCCCGGGCCTCGCAGGCCTCCACCGCGCGGATCAGCGAGGCGAGATCCCCCTGGGTCGCCGGCACCAGCACCGGAACGGCGGGGCCTTCCCGGGCGATGTCGAGATTGGTCTCGTTGAGGCTGAGCAGAAAGTCCGCCCCCGCCCGGGTGGCGCGGGCCAGCTCGGCGGTGTCGAAACTGTCCACGCTCACCTTGAAGCCGTCGCCCTTCAGGGCGGCGATGCTCTCCTCCAGGTGCGGAAACGGCTCGTCCGGCAAAGCGCCGAGGTCGATCACGTCGGCGCCGTCGGCGCGCAGGCGGCGCGCACGCGCCAGAAGGTCGTCCACCGACAGGCGGGTGGCATCGACGATCTCGGCGAACAGCAGCACCTCCTGGCGGGAGAGATCGGCCGCGCCCTTGCCTTTGCCGAAATAGTCCGGCAGGTCCGCCGCCTCTTCCGGACCCCGGGCGAAGGGAATGCCGAAGCGCGCGGCCAGCCGGTCGAGATCGCCCCGGAAGCGGCCGGGCATGACCACGCGGTCGATGTCCTCGGGCAGCTTCAGGCGGCGTTCGACGATCTCGGCGGTCATCAGCGCTGCCACCTTCACGCCGATGTTGATGACCACCGGATGCAGTGCCTCGTCGGCGATCGCCGCGGCGATGCGGGCGATGCGGGGCTCGGCGAGGGAGCCGGTGATGAGCGCAACCCGCTCGGCCATGGCCTCACCCCGCAGCGGGTGCGAGGCCGGCGGCGACGAGCTCGGCGCGGCGGCGGGCGATGAGGATCTTCAGCTCGCTGAGGCTCTCGGCCACGGCGGTGGCCTCGAAATCCTTGAGCTTTTGCGTGTTCTCCAGGTCGATCCGGCGCGGATAGACCGGCACCGGCCCTTCGGGGGCCATGGTGATCAGCTCCGGCGCGCTGTCGCAGGCGAACACGATGCACGGCACCCGGCACTTGCCGGCCTGGGCAAAGCAATTGGTGACCAGGGAGTCGGAAATGCCATAGACCGCCTTCGCCACCGTGTTGGAGGTGGCGGGGGAGACCACCAGCGTGTGGTATTCCCCATGGTAGAAGCGGCCGATGGAGGCGGAGGAGGCGCTGTCGTCACGATAGATGTTGACGCTCTCCGGCAGCGGCTCCTTGTCTTGCCGGTACATGCGCAGCACCTCGGCGGCGGCGGCGGAGATGAAGAGATCCACCTCTCCCAGGTCGCGGATGATCTCCATGCTCTCGGTGAAGAAATGGCCGGAACCCGTCAGGGCCCAGGCCCAGCGGGGAGGGGTCACTTTGCTCATGGGGGGCCTTCGCCCTTCACGGTTCGTGGGTCCTGCCCGCCGCTTCATAAGGGGCAAGGACGGTGTCGAGGGTGGACGCATCGTCCGCGGCGGCAAGCACAATATCGCCTTCGTAGCCCGATGCCATGCCCGCAAAGGCCGCATCCACGAGGCCGGTGGCGCTCCAGCCGGCAAGATCCGTGGCGGCGCCGGCGGGCGGGATGGCGGCTCCCGGCGCCTTCACCAGCAGCAGGCGCGGGGCGCCCAATTGCCGCGCCAGCCATAAGGCGAGGCTGTCGGAGGTGATGTCCCAGCTCTCGGCGATGTCGGGATGGCCCACCAGCACTGCCGCGGGAAACCATAACGCCGCGCTCGGCCCGGCGGCGGCGAGGCCGGCCAGGGTGCGGGCGGGGCGCAGGGCGGGCGCGAGATCGGCCAGAGCATGGGCCATCTGCTCCATGGCCAGCACCGCCATGCGGTGGGCGGCCCCTTCGCCGAGCCCCCACTGGGGCTGCACCGTGCGCACGCCATCGGCAAGAGCGCCGCCGCCGGGCACCAGCACCACCCCGCTGAGTGGCGCCAAACGCGCCAACAGGGCGCGCGGTGGCGCATGTCGCATCAGGCTGCCCCCCAGTTTCACCACCAGCAGGGGCGGGGTGGGTGAGGGGCTCAAGGTCGCATCCGGTTCCAGCATGAAGCTATGATAATGAAAAACGGGGTTTATCTCGCGCCCGCGCCAGCGCGGAGTCGGGTGAGGAAAGCCCTCATGATGGCACGCTTTTCGCTACGAGCGGGCTGTTTTGCGCGGCCGGGGCCGTCCGTCGGCAGCGGCAAGAAGGGATAGTGCGGTGTGATGGAGCATCGCGCGCGGAAAAGGGAGTGCCTCATGCGACTCGTATTGGCCTCGATGCTGCTGTTGGCCACCGCCGGGACGGCGTTCGCGGAACCGGATGCCGCCAAGGGCGAGACCGTCTTCAAGAAATGCATGGCGTGCCATGCCATCGGCCCCGGCGCCAAGACCAAGGTGGGCCCGCCGCTCAACGGCATTGTCGGCGCCAAATGGGCGCATATGGAGGGCTATGCCTATTCCCAGGACATCAAGGACGGCGCCGCCGCCGGCAAGGTGTGGGACCTGGAGACCCTCAACAATTACCTCACCAATCCAAAGGTGCTGGCCCCCAAGGGCAAGATGGCCTTCGCCGGTGTGAAGAATGACGAGGAGCGCGCCAACCTGATCGCGTTCCTCTCCCAGTTCGACGCCGAGGGCAACAAGAAGTGACGCATGCGGCCGGCGGGTGATCCCGCCGGCCGCTGATTTTCTGGCGCGTCTCACCCGGAAGGCCCGGCGACGGCTCAAATGCCCGAACCGTCCTGCTCTCCGGGTTCGGCATCGGTCGTCGCCGCTTCGGCCGCCTGCGCCTTTGCGAACTGTACCGCCTGCAGGGCGATGGCCTCGCCCAGGCCGAACAGCACCCGGGTCGCCGCGGCCCGCGGCAGGGTGCCGGCCCGGCGCGCCTCCAGCTCCCGGCGCGGGGTCTCCCACCAGTCGAAGAAGCGGTGGCCGGTGGGCCACGCCATGTGGTGCCAGGCGTGGGCGATCATGGAGCTGTCCAGAACCGCCAGCCGGGCCGGGATGTGGAGCGCCAGCAGGCGGGCGGTGAACACCGTCCAGGCCCTGGCCTTGGCAAAGCCGGTGAGGTCTGACGCCGGCAGCGGATCCACCGGCACCCGGTCCCAGTTGCGGGCGGCGTGGGCGGCATGGTCGTTGGCCGCGCCGGATTGCGCATAGGGATGCTCGGTGACCACCTGCAGCAGGGCCGCGATGTTGTAGCCCACGGTCCAGGGCAGGCCGATGGCCATCAGCCACACTGGCAGCGGCAGCACCGCAGCGCTGGCCACCACCAGCAGCAGCGGCGGCAGGGCCATGAGGCGGCGGGAGCGCCGTCCCGTGGCGAAGTTGGATTTCAGCCGCGCCCAGATCATCCCGGCGTGCCAAAACGGGTCGAGGGCGGTCAGCAGCAGTTCCAGGCGGAGCGAGCGGATGCCCAGCCCGCGCCACAGGCGCCAGCTGTGCAGGTCCATGCCGTCCGGGTCCCGGAGGGTGCCGAGCTTGTCCGTGTCATGGTGGGGACCATGGCTGCGGCGATAGTCGAGCCCGTTGCGGGTGAGGGTGAGGGCGGTGCCGATGTCCAACACCCATTCGTTGAGCGACCGGGCGCGGGCCTTCGCCACGCCCCGCTCGCGATAGAAGGCGGCGATGACGCCGTGCGCCGCCTCATGGGCGTGCCCGACCACCAGCCGCCGCAACCGGCCGACGACCCCGAGGCTCGCATAGGCCGAGATGAGGGCGGCCAACGGACCGGTGACACTCAGAGGATCGGCATGGGCGATGGCGGCGCCGGCGGCGGCCGTGGCCGAGAAGCCGGCGAGCCAGCCGATGTCGGCGGCCAGTACCCTCAGCGGTGTGGTGGCGCGCGCCGGCTGGCGCGGATCGGGCAGGCCGGTGAGCCGCTCGTGTAGTCCGCGAAGGAACCGGGGCAGGCGTGCCCGGTCACTGAAGATGCGGTTGAGACGCGCGTCGTCCTGGTAGTCGTGGGGGAAGAGGAGTTGGGCCATGCGAACCTCCTGTTGGGCTGGCTCGCAGAGGCTTGAGTTTCCCCGGACGGCGGGGTGGCGGGTGAGCGACTTCAGCAGCCGGCCGAGGCGCCGGAGCGCGCGCGGCTGCTGGAGGAGACGATCGTCGTTGTGGTTCTCGTGGGAGAAGGACGTGTGGGCCATGCGAACCTCCTGTTTGGCTGGTCCGCTGAGGCTTGAGTTTCCCCGGAAGGCGGGGACATCGGGGCGCTGCGGTACCCCCGTGCGGGCCCGATCAGGCCCGAGGGGGAGTTGGCGCGGTGCGCGTTGAGCGTGACGCCTTCAGCTGGGCACGGGCCGCAGCCAACGGTTCCGCCGGCGGCCTCGGCATTGCGGTGGGCCCCGGTTCAAGGGTGATTGGCGGTGGGGTGGGGATCGGCGCAGACGTCGGAGGCCCCGGGTCGCGGGGGCGCGGGTCCGGGCGCTGGCTGTAGACGCCATCGATGGGGGCACACGGCCCCGCAGCCGGTCGGCGGAACCGACGATGGGCAGGGCTGGGCGTCGGGGAGGTCCGATGAGGAGGGCCGCTGCCCTGAGGCGCGGGGCTCAACTGCGGGAGTGGATGGCGTTGGGTCCCCATGCAGGGGCGTCGTTGTCGGTGCAGAAGCCGGGCGCGCATCACGGGAGGGCGGCGGATCGGCTCCGGACCTGATCGGGCCTGCGCCCACGGTCGTTCTCTCTGAAACCACGGAGGGCGACCGCATGCCGGCCCACCGTTGGCTCCAAGCTGGGGCAGGGGGACGCGCATCGGGGCGGGATGCGGGTGGCGTACCGCGCGGCCAGCAGTGGCGTCTGGGCAGGGACAGGCGGGACGGCGCAGGCCGGTCCGCGGCGCTCTGATCCGTTGCTCCCGGCACCGAATTCGCCCTGCGGCGGCAACGGGCCCTTCGCCGGGCGCGCGCGCCGCCGAACCTGTCCGATTATCCCGAGCGGCGCCTCACGCCCCTCCGCCCGGGGGATCAGAGGTCGAGATCGCGCCGCACCCGGTCCATGCGGGCGCGCAGGCGCTTGGTGCTCTGCTCCTGGGCGGTCAGGGTTTGGGCCGTCAGGGTCTTGGCGTCCACATCGCCCACCTGCCCCTCGGCCCTGTTCGGCGCCTGCGCCTGTCGCACGCCGGATTCCATGGCGCGCACCGCCAGTTCGGCATGGGTGTGGGCGGCGGAGAGGCGGTCGAATTCATCGGCCAGCGCCGCCACCTCGCGGCGGGCAGCCTCAAGCTCGGCGCGGCGATAGGTGCCGAGCTGCTGCAGCGCCGTCACCTCGACGCGGAGCTGCGCCAGCTCCGCCTGTGCGGCGGCCAGCTGGCGCTTCTGCTGGGCGATGCGGGCGGTGAGGCCGGCGGCCTCGCGCTGGCCGCTGGCGGCGCGGGATTCCAGGCGCCGATTGATGGCATCGAGGCCGTCCAGCTCCCGCTGCCGGGCATCCAGCCGGCGCTGGTAGGCGCCGGTGGACAGGCCGCAGACCCCGCCGGCGAAGCCGCCCTGGCGGGGATCACTGCTCACCCCTTCGCAGGCCCCCATCACCAGGGGTGACAGCAGCAGGGCCAGGGCAACGCGCCGCATCACAGCTCAGCCCGCATCTTCTGCAGCTCCTGCCGGCGGGTCGCCAGCGTCTGGATGGACTTGCCGGCCGCCGCCACCGGGCCGTTCAGCTCACGGCCGGCGGGCGTGCCGCGGTACTGACGCACGGCGCCGGCGAGGTCCTTCTGGGATTTGCGGGCGAGGGCCAGGGCTTGATCCACATCGGCGAGGTCGGCCGTCAACGCCGCCTTGAGGCGGCTCTGGGCCTCGGTATCGCCCTGCACCTGCTCCAGGGCGGCGAGCTCGGAGCGCCGGCGTTCGGTGAGGGCATCCACGCTCGCCACCAGCTTCTTCAGGCGCACGGAGTTGCGACGGGCCGTGGCGATCTGGCCATCGAGATTGTCCTCCGCGTCCGCATAGTTGCGCTTCCGCTCGGCCACCTCATTTCCGGCGATGCCGCCAGCCACCATGCCGGTGCCGCCGCCCACCAGACACCCGGTCAGGGCATTTTGCGCATTGCCGCTCAGCAGCCCGCCGAGAAGGCCGCCGGCACAGCCGGTCATGGCCCCCGTCATCACCCCTTCGGTGACGGTGCGCTCGTAATCACCGGAGCCGCGGCGCGCCTGGTCGTCGGCCCGCGCGCCGGTGGCCAGCAGCGGCGTCAAAACCAGCGCGCTCAACACCATGGTCCCCCCGGCGATCCCCCGCGCGGATCGCGAAATCCCCACACTCATGAATGCCCCCAGAGCCTGTTCTGCAACCCCAATGCTGCAAGTTTAATCTTGCACAATCTTTAAGTGTATTTCAATAAATGTTCGATCCTGGGTGGTCGGTGAGGGCGGCGATGGGTGTGTTCGAGGTTGGGGGCGAGGCGTTCGAGGAGCAGAGTTCGGTGCAGGTCCCGTGGCAGGCGGTGCCGATCGGCGCCAATAGCATGGTCAATCCGGTCACCTTGACCAGCTTCGTCCAACAGCAGGGCGTGTGGTGTTTCGGCCCGGAGATTCCAGCGGAATGCCGCACGCTCGATCGGGATTTCCTGCGGCAGGATCCCATCACCGGCGCCCGCCGTCGGGTGAATCTGCGGCGCCAGGAATTCGTGGTGCAGCTGGCGGATGCCAAGCGCCACGATCTGAAGCGCGGCCACACGCTGGTGGTGGCCAACCTGCCGCCGGCTCAGCGCCGGTTCCAGACTGCCGCAGTGCAGGGCTATGCGGAGGCGATCGAGGATTTCGTGTTCGAGGCGCTCGCCTTGCCGCCGCTGCCGGCATCGGCGGCGGCGCGCGCTGCGCTGAGCGACGTGGAGGCGGTGCACGGGCTGCATCGCCTCGTCACCAACCTGTTCATGAGCGAGCGGGCCTTGAGCGCCTGCGTCGCTTCCCACGAAAGCGGGGCCTTCTGGGATTATGACGACGCCGACGGCGATGCCTTCCTGGAGGCGGAGGAACGGGCCGCCCAGCGCGCCGCCGCCGCCGGCCGGCGTGCGCCGAAGTCCGGTGCTCCCAAGCCGGGCGCGCGCCAGCGGCGCGACGGGCATTATGCCATGGCGGTGGTGGCGGACGTGCCGCGCCTGCGCGCCGATCTCTACACCGCTCCGGCGGTGGCGCAGGCGTTCGAGGCGCTGGGCGATGGACGCTACCAATTGCGCATTCCGGGCACGACGGAGAGCATCCGCGTGCCGCTGGAGGTGGCGTCCCGCGCCACTGACCACATCGAGCTTGCGATCTATCAGGCGATGGCCGGCGCCGGCCGCCAAGTCGATGCGCGCCTCGGCAAGCCGGTGGCGCGTTATGTGCTGGACCTCTTCAACACCCACCTGCTGGCCGCGGTCCACCGCTTCGACGACCGCCTCATTCCCGATTGGCTGAAAGTGGAGATCGACGAGGAGCGCGATACGCTTCTCGCCGCGCCGGAGGCCACGGAGGAAGAAGGGCTGGCGGGATGAGCGGCTTCATCGCGCGGGTCTGCGACGAGGCCTGGCGGCCACCGAACGTGGCCGGGGTGCATGTGCGGCCACCGCGGGGAAAGGAGAGCTGGGGCACCGCGCTGCTGGTCGGCGACCGCTATGCCGTCACCTGCCGCCACGTGCTCAGCCTGGCGGCGGGCGAGAAGAGCGGCATCGCCCTGGACGATCTGACGGTGGAACTGCGTACAGGCGAGGGCGCCCGGCGGCTGCCCGCACGGGTGGTGCCGGAGAGCGAGGACGTGGCGCGCGATCTGGTGCTGCTGCGGCTGGAGCAGCCGTTCGAGCGCTGGATGGAGCTGCCGCCGGGCGTGCCTCGGAGCGTGCAGAAGCAAGTGGTGGTGGCGCTTGGCACCGCCACCTCGGACCTGCACCCCACCAGCCACCGTGGCGACATGGATCTGTTCACGGTCCAGCGCACCGAGGGGCGCGACGAACAGTTGGTCGCGCCGTTCGGGGCTCCCGGGGGCTTCAGCGGCGGACCGGTGTTCGCCGAGGACGAAGACGGAGCGCCGTTGCTGGTCGGCCTGTCCCGGCTCGGTGGCGACGGGGTCGCGTGGGGCAAGATCATCGCCCGCGACAGCCTGGTCGATTTCCTCATCCAGCATCTGCCGGTGCTGCACGATGCCGCCGTCTGTCCCGAAAGCTGGCGCGGCACCTGGCGCGCGGCGGTGGGGCGGCGGGGGCTGAAGCCGGATGTCCCGTGGCCCGGCGCGGTCGATCAGCCGCCTTTTTGGCATGTGGAGCCGCGCCCGGGGCGCCACGCTTATGTGGGCGTCCTGCCGCTCGCGTCCGACGGCTGGGGCCGGCTGAAGCTGGCCGACCATCTGCCCGACGCGGCCGCGGTGCACCGCCGCCTGGAGACGCTTTCGGTGGCGTTTGGCCGGCCTCTGCGCCTGCCCACCAGCGCCGAACTGCTGGCGTTCGAGGCGCGGCTCGGCGCCGCGCCGCGCTACCGGCTGGCCGGGTTGCCGCCCGATTTGCGGCTGTTCGGCGATGTGGCCGCGCCGCGGCCGGCGCCGGAGGGCTGCCTCGAGTGGCTGGAGCGCGGTTCCGAAGGCGAGGGCGGGGGGCCTGGGATGCAGCTGTGTGAGAACCTGGGCGACGGCGCCGTGCGGCCGGTGACCCAGCGGGCCGGCCGGCCCGCCGTGATGCGGCTGGCGTTCGATGCCTGAAGAGCTCAACGACGCCGTGCCGCCTGAGATGCCGGCCCACCCCGCAGCAACCGCCTGCGACGGCGCACCGGGGCCGCCCGGCGCGCCGCGCGCCGATGCCCTGCAGCGCCCCAAGGATCAGCCCGCCGCCGCGGAAAGCGACTTCCTGCGGCGCTCGGAGCAGCCGGGCCTGCTGGACGAGCCGGGATTGGGCCGCTTCGTGCCGGTGCGCGACCCGGGCTTCCCCACCGCCGTGGTGGATTGGTCCGTGGCGCAGACGATGGCGCTCTTCGCAACGCAGCTGGCGGTGGCGGAAGGACGGGTGCTGACGGTGGTCACCCGCCCCTGCATGGGGCCGCAGATGCCGCGGCTGGCGGCCGCCACCCCCGCGCGGCTGTGGCTGCGGAGCGATGGGTCGGGCGCGGGCGGCGATCTGGAACAGGCGATCCTCCAGGTGCTCGAGCCCGATGCCGCGCGGGACGGGGACGCGGCAGCGGAGCATCTGTTTGTCGACGTGATCGACCTCGGGGCCTCCCCGTTCGATCTCGCCGACGTGCTCGGCGCGGGACCGGGGGGACGCACGGAGGCGCTCGATCCGGTGCTGGAGCGGGTCGGGGCGCGGTATCTGCAGGTGCTCTGCCTGCCGCCGCACATGGGTCTCGATGTGCTCGAGATGTGCCCGACGGCGCTGCGGCTGCCCTGGACGGCGGCCTGGCTGGAGGGCGTGGGGCGGGCCAACGGGCTCGACACGGCGGCGCTTCGGCACAAGCTGGGCGGCGAGCTGAACGCCGCCGAATGCCTGCTCACGGGCTTCGAACTCAGCCACGAACGCCAGCTTCACCACCGTTTGAGCGCGGAGGAATTGAGTTTCGCCGATGGCGTGCCACACCTGCTGCCGCGCCACGAGGCCTTTGTCGCAAAGGTGCGTGAGGCGATTGCCGCAGCCGCCACGGGCTCCGCCCTGGGCGAGGAGGGCGAGGCCTTGATCCGCGCGATCATGGCGGAGTTTTCAAAGCCCGAGACGCGCGGCGAGATCGGGCGCACGGCGCTCACCGTGTTCGCGCTCGCCCGCCGCATCACCGAGCCGGAGCTGCGCGAGGCGACCCGACGGCTGTTGCCGGAAGGGCGGGTGCCGCTGGCGCTGCTGCCGCCGGAGATGGCACAAGCCCATGCCCACGCCTGCGAAGACGCGGTGCGCTTGTATCGGGCGCGGCCGCAGCCGCCCGGCTGGGCCGATCTGTTCCAGGCCCTGGCGGTCGATCTGCCACGCACCATCGGCCTGCGTCGCAATGGCGAGGGAGGGCTGGTGGCGGGCGCCCAGCTGGCGCAGGTGGATGTGCCGGCCCGGGTGCTGGCCGACGGGTGGAGCATGGCGGCCTTCGCCGACCGGCTGCTGGGCCGCGCCCAGCCGGCCGAGCCCGTCACCCGCATTCTGCCCGATGAGCCGAACCTCAAGCTGCGGCTGCTGTTCGTGGATCTGCTGCGCAGCCTCTACGATGCCGGCTTCGTCCAGCCGGCGGAGCTGATCACCGCTTTCGGTGGCATGCAGGACCCGGGAGACGGCTACGACTGGGCCCTGCATCTGCGCGTGCTGCTGCTGCGCTTCTGCACGGGGCTCGCCGAACCCGATGGCTTCCTGGCTTCGTTTCTCGATCTCTTGGCCCGCATGGCCGGGCCGCGGGCGCCGGAGCAGGACGACGCGCTGTGGATCCTGCTCGGCTATCTCCTGGTGTTCGAGCCGGAACCGCCGGCGCGGGTGGTGGGGGAGCTGACCCTGCGCCGCTTCTCCAGCGTGACCCGGGATGCGTTCAGCGCGGCGCTGCGCGAGCTGCGGGAACTGCTCAACGATGTGCTGCAGGTCGCCGGATCCCGTCCGGGCCATCTGGCGGCGCCGGTGGAGCGCTGGGCCGATGGCGTGTGGCAGGTGGCGCAGCTGCCGGAGGCGCCGCCGGCGGCGGTGGCGCTGGCCCATTATCTCGATGATCATCTGTCCAACGCCGAGATTCCCTGGCGCCCGCGTGATCTCGATGCGCCACGGCCGTCGGCGCCGGTGCTGGCGCGCCGCTTCTTCTGTGAGGATGGGGACGGCGCCGGCGCGCTGCTGCGCCGGCTCATGGCCCGCCCGCCGCGGGTCTGGCTGTCCCACATCACGGCGCTGGCCGGCCGCTATGACGAAAGCCCGGCGCTGGTGCCGCTGGACCATGTGGCGGCGCGGCTGCGGGACTGCTTCCACGCCGTCTATGACGACATCGCCAGCGACGAGAGCGTTCGCCTGCGCGGCGGCGAGGCGCGGCTGCGGCACGTGTTCTGGGATGAGGTGATCGGCGCCTATCAGCTGCGCCGCGCCAATTTCGCCGGCAGCGATCCCGAGCGGGAGCTGGCAACGGCGCTGCTGGCGGCGGTGGGCGCGCCGGCGCGGAGCGCGTCGGTGCTGCCGCTGCTCGACCTCTACCCGGCCGCGGTGCTGGCGTTCTGGCGGCTGCGCATGTGGCCGGCCGCGCCGCTGGCCGCCGGCGGGGCGGAGGATCGCTGCTTCGTGGCGGTGCTGGATCGTCTGGTGGGTGGGCTCGATGCGCCCCGGCTGGCGGCCATTCATCAGGCCTTCCGGGCGCTGCAGGCCGGCGCGGGCCGCCTTCTCGCCGAGTTCGAGCGGGCCGGCATGGTCCGCACCGCGCTCTACCACAGGCAACGCTGCGCCCGCCTGCGTCCGCTGGCGGCGCGCTTCGAACCGCCGAACATTCCCGCCTTGATATCATCTCCCAGACAGGCAGCCGCCGATGACCGCCACGCCCCGTGAGTTCGCCCATCCCATCGACGCGATCATCGCCCAGGTGGACAATGAGTCCAATCTCCCTGGTCTCGTCCATGTGCATCTGAACGCGAAGACCGGGGAGGTCATTCCCCGGCCGGGCCGCGCCGGCGGGCTGCTGGGGCTGCGGCGGACGCTGATCTTCCGGGTGGTCACCGACACCCCCGTCGACATCTATGACCAGGGCCAGACCCTGCGCATCTTCTCCACCACGGAGAAGGTTGAGGTGGGCTATCGCCTCTCCGTCATCGCCCGATCGCGGCCGGCCGCCGACATCGTCCGCGCCCTCGCCGCGCCGATGCAGACGCCGGGGGATCGCCTGCGCGAGATCGTCGAGCGGGCGCTCGCCGACGAGGTGCGCGAGCGCGCCATCAAGGGGCCGGAGGGGCTGCTTGCGGAGATCGGCGCCGAGCCGGAGGAATGGCAGCGCAAGGTGGCCGAGCGCATCGCCCGCGCCAGCGCGCTCGAGGTGAAGATCTATTTCAACTCCCCCGACCCCGGTGAGATCCGTGACGAGCGGCGGGTGGACATCCGCCAGGAGATGCGCACCCTCGACGCGCCCAACTGGTCGGCGCTGGTGCGTCTGCAGGTGGTGCTCGATCCCTCCGGATCCGCCACCGAGCGGCCGCTGCCGCGGGATCGGCGCGAGCGGGAGCAGCGGCTGCGCGCCTGCCTCGGCAGCAATTTTCCGGCCGACATCTCCCTTTACGATGTCTGGTACGACAAGCCGAAGGTGCAGGTGGCGCTGCAGCAGACCCTGACCGATGCCCTCCAGCTCTCCGGGTTCCGGGTGCGCGAGGTGCTGATGGAGCCGGTGGAGCCGCTCCACGAGCGGACCGAGCAGGTGAATTGCGATCTGGTCTGGAACGGGCGCGGTGGCCGGCAGATCCGCTTTCGGGTGGAGGCCACCTTGACCCTCATGCGCGAGGGCACCGGCCTCTATCACGCCCTGAAGCTCGGCAGCCGGGCGGACTGGCTGCGCAAGGAGGCCGAGCAGGCCCTGGCCATCGCCATGCACGCCCGCGACTTCGAGGACATGAACGTGGCCGAGCAGGCGGCGGTGAGCCAGCATCTGGAGAACCAGCTGCACCAGCGGGCGCGGGAAACCGGCCAGAAGATCATGCCGTTCCTGGTGCAGCCGCTCATTCCCGAGAACATCTGGCTGTCCACCGTGCCGGTGGATCTGGGGGAGCACGATTTCCGCACCCGGGACCCGCTGGTGTCGGGTCGCCTGGGGGTAAGCGTGGACATCCGCTTCGCCACCCTGCGCCGGGTGATCGACGAGGTGCGCCTGTCGGCGCCGGCAGGGCAGGCAATCCGCAATTATTCGGATTGTATCCGGGAGCTGATCGGCACCTTGACCCTCAACGCCATCGACCAAGCCATGAACCAGGTGAACCCCGGCGATTATTTCCTCTCCTGGGAGGCGCCGGCGTTCGAGGAGGGGGGCGGCGCCGTGGTGCGCCCCAGCGACGGCGGGCCGATGATCGGCGCCCGCCTCGCTGCCGCCGCTGAAACGGCGCTCACCGCGCGGCTGAAGCCGGAAACCGTGCGGGTCACCTTCCGCAAGGTGGACAGCGGGGTCGGGCATTTCCACCGGCTGGCGGTGGCGCTGGACCCCATCTCCGTGGCCGCCGAGGTGGTGCCCCATGGGCTCGGCAGTCTGGCGCAGCTAGTGCCGGTCAATGTGCGTCTGCGGGTGGAGGGGCTGGAGCCGGGCGAGTATTCGCAGATTGTCCGCAATGGCTCGGCGCGGCTCGCGCGGCCGGAGGTGGAGCGATCGGTCAAGGACGCCACGGAGGAGTTCCTGCTCGATTACCAGCCGGAGACCCTACAGCGTCTGGCCCTTGGCCGCTCCGGCGATGACGGGGTGTACAGCGCGCTGGAAGCCTATCTCGCCCAGCGCCTGCGCGAGATCTACGGCCTCAGGGTGACCTTGGAGACCGCCCGGGTGGGTCATTCCCAGGCCCAGACCGCGGCGCTGAAGCGCAATGGCGTGGCGGAGCTCGCAACCGGCCGCGCGGCGGGCCAGCTGGAAATGCTGCAGGAACTGGAGATCCAGGTGTTCAACGACGAGGTGGGGACCCTGCGCGCGCAGCTGGCGCAGCTGGGGGCCCGGCTTGCCCGCCAGTTCGGCGCCGCGACCGTCGATGATGCCAATGTAGAGGCGGACCGGCGGGCATATGACGCCGTCAAGCGCCAGCTCGAGGCCGCCATCACCCGCCAGCTCTCGGAGGGGCAGCGCGTCATCCAGGCCGGCAGCGCCCCGCGCGCCGTTCTCAGCGCGGCCGAGGATGACGACGTCATCGTCACGCCGCCGCAAGGGGACGCGGCGAGCGATGCCGTGGATGAGGGGAACTGAGGCCATGGTCGACGTGATCGCGGCGGATTCCGAACAGCGCTGGGGCAAGCGGCGTCGGGCCCGTTTTTCCGTTCAATGGGGGCTCACGCGCGAGGGGCTGCTGGGCCTTCTGCGCTTCCGGTTCGAGCTCATCAGCGCCGCCGCGCTGCTGGCCCTGGCGGGCGCCGGCGTGGCGGTGGGGCTGATCGTGCTGGCGCTGGCCGCCCCGGGGCTGCTGCAGGCGACCCTGGGTGAAGTCTCGTCGTGGAAGCTCGCCATCGCTGCCGCCATCTATCTCATCGTCTGGGCTTACGGCAGCTGGCACCTGCTGAGCGGGGTGGGGCGCCTGCAGCGCGAGGCCGATGTGCTGGGGCAGTTCGCCGACAAGCTCCATGAGACCTTTCCCGCCCATCAGGAGGTGTTCCACGCCGATGTGTTCGGGCCCCGGCGCAAGACCCTGCTGGCGCCGGTGGCGGCGCTCAGGGGGGTGCCCCTCGCCGAGACCGCCACCCATCGCATGCAGGAGATCATCCGCGACGACGCGGAGCGCCATCGCTTCGATCCGCTGGCGGTGGTCACCGAGCGGGTGAGCGACCAGTTGCTCAGCGGCTCCGCCGGCATCCGCGATGCCCAGCAGCTGGGGGTGCGGCTGGGCATCCTCGTGACCTTCGTGGGCATCGTGGCGTCGCTGCAGGGGGTGTCGGGCATGATGTCCGGCGACGTGCTGGGGGCCAGCGACATCCGCAACTCCATCCGTGCGGTGGTGCTGTCCCTGGGCCTCGCCTTTTCCTCGTCCATCGCCGGCCTGGGCGCGGCCATCGTGTTCCAGGTCATCGCCGGGGCGCTCCGGTCCGCCGAGAACCGGCTGGTGGACACCCTGTATCAGGTGGGCAGCGAGTATCAGGCCATCTGCCGGCTCGCCATGCGCGACGACGACCTGAAGAAGCTGGAAGTGAGTCTGAAGGATCATCGCCAGGCCATCCTCGACACCGCCGATGACATCCGCGACGGCGCCCGGGTGGTGGAGCAGGCGACCACCCACATGGGGGCGCTGCTCTCCGGCCCGGCGGAGCGCATGGACGAGGTGAGCGCCCGGCTCGCTGATGCGGTCCGCCGGCAGGAGGCGGCGGCCGGCGCGCTGGCCCAGGCCGCGGACGCATTGGGGGCATTCGGCGCCAGCATGGCGGCGGCGCAGCAGCGGTTTGCCGAGACGCTGCTGCAGGCGGTGAAGGATCTCGACGGGCATCTGGTGGGCGAGTTCAAGGCCGGGCGCGATGCCACCCTTGCCGAGCGTATGGAGGCGAGCGTGGACCGCCAGGACGCGGTGACCCGGCGGCTCGGCTTCTGGCTGCTGGCGGTCGGCCTCGTGGCCGGGGCGGCTGCGCTCGTGGTGGTGGCGAGCGCGAGCGGCCTCGGCGGGCGGCTGCTCGCCTGGATGGGGGGCTGAGCCATGGCGCGGCGGGCGTGGGAGGCGGAGCCGGCGGACGATTACACGCCGGCCACCGATCTGGTGTTCTCGCTGTTCGCCATGTCGGTGCTGCTGCTCGCCATCTTCGGCGCCGGCAGCCATGTGCGCGACGCGGAGGCGCGGCAGGTGGTGGCCACCACCGCCCTCGATCTCGACTACACCAAGGCCCAGTACGAGCAATTGCGGGCGGAGCGCGATGCGCTGCGGCAGGAATTGGCCGAGCGTCCCCCCACGCCGCCCGCGGCCCCGCTGCCCGCCGCCCCGCCGGCGGCGGCCGTGACGGTGGACCGCGCCGCCCGGCCGCAGGTGGTGGTGACCCTGACCCAGGAACGCGCCGGCGCCTTCCTGGCGGCCGATGGGCGCATGGCGGCGAGCGTCATGAGGGAGATCCGCGACCGGCTGAAGGGGGCGAGCGCGCAGGCGCGGCAGCTCGGCGCCAATGAGGTGGTGTTCGAGGTCTCCGCCTCCCTCGATCCGCGCAGCGCCGAACCCTTGGCCGATGCCATGGCCCGCAGCATGGGCTGGGGCGAGGGCCTGCTGGACGCCTTCGCCGCCACGCCACTGCCGGTGGCCTGCGTGCTGATGGAGCCGGTGGGCGGGCGCCGCGCCGCCCCGCTGGCGCGCTTCGCCTATGAGGCGGACGGCGGACGCAAGATCGACGACATCGTCGCCGGCGCGGTGGCCGCGGCCGCGGAGAAGCGCGCGCTGCGCATGGAGGGTGTGCGACCCCAGGACGACATGATCCGGGTCATCCTGCGCCGCAATGACGAATCCCGCTGCGATCCGCGGGTACTGGCCGCCGCCCTGGACCGGCTCTAGCGCGGCAAGGCCGCCCCTCTCCCACATCCTCTCCTGATCGTCGCCACGCTCCGGCAGCTCCCGTGCGCCGTTACGGCCAGCGCGCGCTGATCCCGTGGCGCCAGGGGCTGGGGCGCCGCGATCCGCGGCCGGGTTCGACCAAAGTCGACGGCGCGGCGCTTGACGGAAGTCGGAGCGTGAATTAGCTTTCTAACAAAGCTAATAACACCTGTTCCAGAGAGTGGCCGTCATGTCGTCACCGGATCTGTCCGCGGCGGATCTTCCGCCGCTCGAGTCGCGCACCTTTCGCCAGGCCCTGGGGCAGTTCGCCACCGGGGTGGCGGTCATCACCGCGCCGGGCACCGGGCCCGAGCGGGTGGGCATGACCATGAGCTCCTTCAACTCCGTCTCGCTCGATCCGCCCCTGGTGCTGTTCTCGGTGGACCGGCGGGCGCTCTCCTTGCCGGCGCTGCGTGCGGCCACCGGCTTCGGCATCAATGTGCTGGGCCACGGGCAGGAGGAGCTTTCCAACCGCTTCGCCCGGGCGCTGGAGGACAAATGGGCCGCCGTGGAGCACCACGAGGGCCTCAATGGCGTGCCGCTGCTGAAGGACGCCATCGCCCATCTCGAATGCGTGCCCTATGCCCGCCACGACGGCGGCGACCACGAGATCTTCATCGTCCGGGTGCTGCGCGTGTCGACGCCGAACCCGGGCGCGCCCCTCATCTTCTTCCGCGGCCGCTACCACGCCCTGGCGTCGTGAGACGCTTCGAGCACGCTTTGGCGTCGTGAGACGCTTCCGCCCGCGCGCCGAACCGGACAACAAAGGACCTTCCAGATGATCAAGACCGGAGCCGAACACACCAAGAGCCTCAAGGATGGCCGGCAGGTGTATCTCGACGGCAAGGTGGTTCAGGACGTGACCACCGATGCCGCTTTTGGCCGCGCCGTCGCCTCGGTGGCGCGCATGTTCGATTTCCAGAGCGCGCCGGAAAACCGCGAGCTGATGACGTTCGCCACCGATACCGGCACCCGCGCCAACCGCATCTGGCAGCTGCCCACCAGCTATGACGAGCTGGTGACCCGCCGCAAGGGCCTGGAGGCGTGGACCGAACTGCACGGCGGCTTCCTCGGCCGCGCGCCGGACCATGTGGCCTCCTGCATCGCCGGCATGTACATGGGGCTCGACAAGTTCGAGGCCTATGACAAGGCCCGCGCCGGCGCCCTGGCGGACTATTACCGCTATGCCCGCGACAATGACCTCTACCTGACCTATGTGATCATCAACCCGCAGGCGGACCGCTCCAAGAGCGCGGCGGACCAGAAGGATCCCTTCCTCTCCACCGCCATCGTCGATCGCGATGCCGAGGGCATCACCGTGCGCGGCGCCAAGATGCTGGCCACCGGCGGCATCATGGCCAATGAGGTGTTCGTCACCTGCATCCAGCCGCTGCCGGAGGGCGATGAGAAATACGCGCTCTCCTTCGCCATTCCCATGAATGCCAAGGGTCTGAAGATCCTCTCGCGCAAGTCCTATGAGGCGGGCGCCCCCTCGGTGTTCGACAACCCGCTGTCGTCGCGCTTCGACGAGAACGACGCGGTGCTTTATTTCGACGACGTGAAGGTGCCGTGGGATCGGGTGTTCGTGGTGGACGACCGCGCCATGACGCTGAACCAGTTCCACGCCACTCCGGCCCACGTCTACCAGAACTACCAGGCGCAGATCCGTCTCTCGGTGAAGATGCGTTTCCTGCTCGGCATCGCCCGCCGCATCGCCGACATGAACGGCATCATCGGTTTTCCGCAGGTGCGCGAGACCCTGGGGCAGCTGGCCGCCGAGGCCGGCATGGTGGATGCCTTCGTCGCCGCCATGGAGGCCAAGGGCACCCATTACGGCCCCTATTTCGTGCCCGACCGCCACACCCTCTATGCCGCGCAGACCCTGGCCCAGCAGCTCTACGGCAAGGTCATCACCACCCTGCGCGAACTGGCTGGCGGCGGCATGATCATGCTGCCCTCCTCGGTGCATGATTTCGAGAATCCCGAACTGGCCGAGCTGATCCGCAAGACCCAGCAGTCTCCGGCCGCCAATGCCGAGGACAAGGTGAAGTTCTACAAGCTGGCGTGGGATGCGGTGGGCTCCGAATTCGCCTCCCGCCACGCCCAGTACGAGATGTTCTATGCGGGCGCGAGCTTCGTGGTGAAGGGCCATTCCTTCCGCACCTATGACTGGGCCGGCGCCGGCAACCTGCTCGACCGCATGCTGGACAGCTACCAGCTCTCCGACGAGGTCAAGGAAGCCCCCGCCCGCGCCGCCGAGTGACGACACAGCACCATTCCAGAAGAGGACTGCCCCGCATGGCCAACCCCAAGATTCACGACGAGTTTCGTGCCGTCGATCTCTCCACCGGCTGGGAGGTGCCCCCGGGCTACCCGCCGGGTATCCAGCAGAAGATCCTGTCCGGTGCGCTCGACGAGACCGCCAAGACCGGCTCGCGCACCCGCATCCTGCGGTTCCAGCCGGGTGAGTACACCACGGCCCCGTTCGTGCACGATTACTGGGAAGAGGTGTTCCTGTTCTCCGGTGATCTGACGGTGGGCAATGACGACAAGGGCCAGGGTGGCGAGGCGTTCCAGCCCTTCACCTATGCGGTGCGGCCCCCGGGCGCCTTCCATGGCCCGTTCAAGTCTGAAAAGGGCTGCATGCTGCTCGAAATCCACTATTACGATCCGGTTTGATCGTCTGATCCTCCATGGCGCCCGCTCCGTTCCCACGGGGCGGGCCTTTGCATGTGGTGGCCTATGTCCCAATCTCCCGTTTCCTCGCCATTGCTCGCTCCCCTGAGCGGCCCGACCCTGGCGGATCTCGCCGCCGATCTCGCCGCCGGCCGCACCACCTCCCGCGCCTTGACCGAAGCCTGCCTCGCGCGCATCTCTGATCCCACCGGCGAGGGTGCCCGCGCCTTCGTGAAGGTGGACGCCGAAGCGGCGCTGGCCGCTGCCGATGCCCAGGACGGCCTGCGCCGGGCCGGCGCCGCGCCTTCCGCCTTCGCCGGCATTCCCATCGGCGTGAAGGATCTGTTCGACGTGGCCGGCGAGGTGACCGCCGCCGGCTCCAAGGTGCTGGCCGATGCGCCGCCCGCCACCAGGGACGCCCCGGCCGTGGCCCGCCTGCGCCGGGCCGGGTTCGTGGTCATCGGCCGCAACACCATGACCGAGTTTGCCTATTCGGGCCTTGGCATGAACCCCCATTATGGCCATCCCCGCGCGCCGTTCGAGCGCGCCGTGGGCCGCGTCTCGGGCGGTTCCACCTCGGGCGGGGCGGTGGCGGTGGCCGATGGCATGGCCCATGCGGCGCTGGGCACCGACACCGGCGGCTCCTGCCGCATCCCGGCCGCCTTCTGCGGCATCACCGGCTTCAAGCCCACCGCCCGCCGGGTGCCGAAGGAGGGCGCGTTTCCGCTTTCTGGCAGCCTCGACAGCGTCGGCCCGCTGGCCCGTTCGGTGGCCTGCTGCGCCAGCCTCGATGCCATTCTCGCCGGCGATGAGGCGGCGGAACTGGTGGCCCGCCCGGTGGCCGGCCTGCGGCTGCTGGTGCCAACCACCGTCGCCCTCGACGGCCTGGAGCCGGACGTGGCCGCGACCTTCGAGGCGGCGCTTGCCCGGCTGACGGCGGCGGGCGCGGTGGTGACCTCCGCGCCGTTTCCGGAATTTGCCGATGTGGCGCCCATGAATGCCAAGGGCGGCTTCACCGCCGCCGAGAGCTATGCGGTGCATCGCCAGCTTCTGGCCGAGAAGGCGGGGGCCTATGATCCGCGGGTGGCGGTGCGCATCGGCCGTGGTGCCGAGCAGTCGGCGGCGGATTATCTCGACCTGGTGGCGGCCCGCAACGCGCTGGTGGCGCAGGCCATGGCGCGGCTCGCGCCGTTCGACGCGCTGGTGCTGCCCACCTCGCCCATTCTGCCGCCACGCATCGCCGATCTCGCGACCGATGACGCGGCCTATGGCAAGGCCAATCTCGCGGCCCTGCGCAACCCCACCCTCATCAACATGATCGACGGCTGCGCCGTGTCGCTGCCGTTGGCCGGCCCCGGTGGGGCGCCGGTGGGGCTGATGTTGGCGGCGGCCGGTGGCCGCGATGGCGAGCTGCTGGCCCTGGCGGCGGGCGTCGAGGCGTTGCTGAAGGCCTGATGCAAAAAGGCCCGGGCTCTGGCCCGGGCCTGTGCCGCCGCGTGCGTGCGCCGGATCAGAGCTGGCGGTTCAGATTGTCGGCGAAAGAGCGGATGTGGGCGCGCACCGCGGCTTCCGCCGCATCGGGATCATGGGCGCGCAGGGCCTCGACGATGGCGGCGTGCTCCTCCACCACCCGGCGGTGATGCTCGGGGGCGCGCAGGGAGACGAACCACACCCGCTGTGCCTTCTCATGCAGGTTGCGCAGGATCTCGGCCAGCACCGGATTGCCGGCGGCGGCGGAGACGATGGCGTGGAATTCGCGGTCGAGCGCCATCAGGGTGGCCACATCCCGCTCCGCGGCGGCTTCGGCGCCCAGGGCGACGTTGGTGGAGAGCGCCACCAGGTGGCTGGGCTCGGCCCGCTCAGCGGCGAGGCGCGCGCAGAAACACTCATTGAGCAGGCGCACGTCCACCATGTCGCGCACCTCATCCTGGGTGATGGGGCGCACCACGATGCCCTTGCGGGGCAGCACCTCCACCAGCCCGTCCCGCATCAGCCGGTCGAATGCCTGGCGCACCGGCGTGCGGCCGATGTTGAGCGAGGCGGACACCGCCGCCTCGCTCAACACCTCGCCGGGACGGAACACGCACATGATGATGCGCGCCTTGATGAGATCGTAGGCCTCGTCCCGCAGCGAGCGCACCGGGGCCGGCGCCTCGGTGAGGCTCAGCCCCTCTTCGGTGGCGGCGAACGGGCGCTCCGGACTTTCGATCTGCATCTTGCTCGCCCCTCCGGGCCGTGGATGGCCGCCCAGGGTCTGGGCGGCATGCCGTTGACGTGTAAGCCTTACCCTGCCACCGGCAGCGTCGCCACGTCATAACCGTGGCGGATGGTGCGGCCGAGCACCGGGTCTTCCAGCTCATATTCAAAGCGCAGGGCGGGACGGATGCCGCCGTGGGCGGCGAGGGTGCCGCAATACATCACCGCGCCGGCCTCGAAGGGCTCGGAGTAGCCGGCCAGCAGCTCCAGGGGCGGCAGCATGGCGGTCACGGTGCCTTCCTGGTAGAGCGCGCGGCCACTCTCGAACACCGCATAGGAACGCAGCACCAGCTGGTCCCAATGGGGCAGCACCTCTTCCAGGTCCCACAGCTCGGGGGCGATGGGCTTGTCGCACAGCTGCTTGGAGACGGTGACGTTGTAGGTCTCCACCTTGCGATCGGTGTGGTCGGACCCGACCCCGAGATAGCGCCGGCCATTGGCGGCCACCACCACGAACTCCACTTCGCCGGAGGAGTCCGTGCCGGTGCATTCGATGGCCTCGGCGCTGGTGAGGCGGGCGGCCGCGACCCGGTAATAGATGGGGGTGGAGGCCGGGCGCGGTACACCGAGGGCTTCCAACTCGGCGATGTGCTTTTCCAGCGCGGCCTTGTCGCGACCGGTCCAGCCGGCGATGACAGCGGTGCGGATCAGCAGCGTCTCTTCGATGCTGCGACCGTCGGCGTGGATGGTGAAGGTGAGGGCAGTGCCCGACATCAGAGTTCCTCGAACTGGTCGTCTATGAAGTCACAGGGGGAACCGGCGCCCCAGGTCAGGGGCAGAATGGGGCGCCGGTCCCTGGCGCTGCCAAATTCAGTTCGGCAGGCGCGTGTCGAGCAAGGTCCACTTGCCGTCCTTCACCTCGATCACATAGACCGGCTTCACGGCATCGCCGTCGGTGAAGGAGATGGAGCCTTCCATCGCCGGATAATCCTTCAGCTTGGACAGCTGATCGCGGATGGCGGTGCGCTCTTCGGCCACCTTGGCCTTGTCGCCGGTCACGCCGGCGCGCTTCATGGCCTCGGCGTAGAGATAGACGATGTCATAGACCGAGGCGTCCATCTGGTTGGGGTCCGTGCGCAGGCCGGCGGCCTTGGTGCGCTTGGCGAAGGCGTCGGCGAAGGCCTTGGTCTTGTCATTGGCTTCGCCGAAGAAGGTGGTGCCGATGGTCAGCGTCTCGCCGGCGCCGTCCATGCGCTTGGGCAGCTCGGGATCGGCCATGTTGGTGCCGCCGATGATGCGGGTGGAGACACCCTGGCGCTTCAGCTCCTTGGCGAGGTTGATGGCACCTTCCGGCGGCGAGCCGAGGCCGACGATGTCGGGGTTGATCTGCTTCAGCTGCGCCACCTGGGGCGACAGGTCGAAGGCGGCCAGCTGGAAGTCCACAGAGCCCTTCAGGGGAATCCCGTACTTCTCGAACTCGGCCGGAACCACCTTGGTGCCGACGGACTTGGACACCACGTCGTCGGTGGCATAAGCGGCGGCGCCCGAGGCCATGGGCAGCTTCTTGTCCTTGATGGCCGCCAGAACCTGGTCGATCACCTTGCCTTCGTCGGTGGTGTTGCGGAAGCCGTAGGTGAAGCCCTTGGTGAGGCCGGGGGCGGAGGAGGCCATGGACATCTGCGAAATGCCCTCGCGCTCACCCACCGGGAAGGTGGTGCGCACCTCGGAGGAGGAGAACGGGCCGATCACGGCCAGGGCGCCGGCATCCTTGGCGAACGAGCGCACGGCGGTGGTGGCCTGCTTGGGATCGCCGGCGGTGTCGAACTTCACCACCTTGATCTTCCGGCCGTTGATGCCGCCCTTGGCGTTGATCTCCTCGACCGCCATGTCGACGGCGATTTCATTGGTGTTGGCAAGGCTCACATAAGGGCCGCTCTTGGCCATCATGTAGCCGAGGACCAGTTCGTCCTCGGCCCGCGCGCCGCCGGCGGTCAACAGCGCCGCCAGCATGGTGGCACCCAACAGGACCTGCTTCTTCATGTCCCAACTCCTCTGGAAGATTGTCGAGCATTGGGCCGTGCCGCCCGGGTGTGGCCCGGCCGGAACGACAGGGGTTCAGGCGGGGCTCGCCTCGCCGGTGCCGAGATAGGCGGCCTGCAGGGCGGGGTCGGCGGCGAGCGCCTTGGGGTCGCCCGCCATGGTCACCCGGCCCAGCTCCAGCACCGTGGCGCGATGGGCCACCGAGAGCGCCTTGCCGGTGTTCTGCTCCACCAGCAGCACGGCGAGGCCGTCGTGGTTCAGCTCGCGGATGAGGTCGAACAGCTTGGAGACGAACAGCGGCGAGAGGCCGAGGGAGGGCTCGTCCAACATCATCAGCCGGGGCTTGGCCATCATGGCGCGGCCGATGGCCAGCATCTGCTGCTCGCCACCGGAGAGGCAGGAGGCCAGCATGTTCCGCCGCTCGGCGAGGTTGGAGAAGCGGGCGTAGATGGCATCCATCTCGCGGGCGATGGCGGTGCCGTCGCGGCGCATGTGGGCGCCGAGCCGCAGATTCTCCTCCACCGTCAGCGAGATGAGGATGCGTCGCCCCTCGGGCACCAGCACTAGACCTTCGCCGATGCGCTTATGGGGCGCGGCGTGGGTGATGTCGGTGTCGGCGAAGGTGATGCCGCCGCCCTTCACCGGCACCGCGCCGAGAACCGCTTTCAGCAAAGTGGACTTGCCGGCGCCATTGGCGCCCAGCACGGTCACGATCTCTCCCTCGTTCACCTGCAGCGAAACGTCGGTGAGGGCGTTCACGCGGCCGTAGGAGACGGAGATGCCGGAGACGTCGAGCAGCGCCATGTCACGCCTCCTCCGAGCCGATATAGGCTTCGCGCACCTTCTGATCCTGCCGGACCTTGGAGAGCGGGCCTTCCGCGATCTTCTCGCCGAAATTCAGCACCACCACGTTCTGGCAGATGCTGTTCACGAAGTGCATGTCGTGCTCCACCACCAGCAGGGTAATGCCCTTGCCCATCAGCACTTTCAGATGCTCGCGCAAGGCATTGGTCTCGGACGGGTTGAGGCCCGCGGCGGGCTCGTCGAGCATCAGCAGGCTGGCGCCGGCCAGCGTCGCGCGCACCAGGTCGATGCGCTTCCTAACGCCATAGGGCAGGGCGCCCACGGTCTCGTCGGCCCAGGCCTCGAGCCCGCTTTCCGCCAGCGCTTCCCGCGCTTCCACCTTCCAGCGATGGTTGGGGAACAGCCGGTAGGGGGTGAGCAGGGCGCCGAGGGAGGCGTTGCGCACATGCTGGCCCACCAGCATGTTCTCCAGCACCGTGAGGTGCGCCATGAGGCGGATGTTCTGGAACGAGCGGGCGATGCCGGTGCCGATGCGCTTGCGCGAGGGCATGTGGGTCACGTCCACCCCGTTCACCGTGATGGTGCCGGCATCGACGCCATAGACGCCGCTGACCAGGTTGAACACGGTGGTCTTGCCCGCCCCGTTGGGGCCGATGAGGGCGGTCGTCACCCCCTTCGGCACTTCGAACGAGAGATCGCGGATGGCCCTGACGCCGGCGAAGGACTTGGTGAGCCCCTGGATGGAGAGCGCTGCGGTCATCACGCGGCCTCCGCGCCATCAGCGCTTTTGCGCCGGCGGAACCGCAGCAGGGAGGTGGTGACGAGCCCTTCCGGGCGGATCGCCATGAACACGATGATGAAGATGGCGAACAAAGCGTAGCGCCACTGGTCGGAGGCGCGCAGCAGCTCCGGCGCCAGGGTGAAGAAGGCGGCGCCCACCAGCGGGCCCCACACGGTCTGGGTGCCGCCGAACAGCACGTAGAGCACCGTGAACACCGAGAGCAGCACGTTGAAGTGCTGGGCTTCCACGAAATTGTAATGGTGGGCGTAGAAGGCGCCGCCGAAGCCCGCCACTGCCGCGCCCAGAGCGAAGGCCGCCACCTGGATGCCGCGCACCGAGACGCCCAGCAGGTCCGCCACCGTGGGGTCGCTCTTCACCGCGGTGAGATAGAGGGCAAAGCGGGTGCGGGAGAGGTAGAGCATCAGCACCACCACCCCGGCGGCGGCGAGGAAGACGCCGTTCGGCCCCACATAATCGCTGACCGGATAGCCGGCGGCGCCGCCCACCACTTCGAGATTGAGGAAGATGGCGGAGATCACCTGGCCGAGGGCGAAGGTGGCCATGGCGAGATAGATGCCATGGGTGCGCAGCACCGGAATGCCGATGACGAGCCCGGTGAGGCCGGCCAGCGCCGAGCCCACCGGAATGGCCGCCCACATGGGCCAGGCATATTCATTGGTGAGGAAGGCGGAGGCATAGGCGCCGATGGCCATGAAGCCAGCGATGCCGAGGTTGAGCTGGCCGGCGGCGAGCGGCAGATACACCGCATAGGCCGCCATGACGTTGAAGGCGAGGACGACGAGAACGCCGGTGAGATAACCGCTCATCACAGCTTCTCCCGGGTGGCGGGGCGACCGATGAGGCCCTGCGGACGGACAATGAGGATCAAGAGCAGCAGCCCATAGACGGTGATGTTGACCACGTCGGCGCCGATGAAGGTGATGGAGAGCACCTCGGCGAGGCCGATCAGCAGCCCGCCCAGCACCGCGCCCCAGATGGAGCCCATGCCGCCGACGATCATGGCGGCGACCCCCTTGAAGCCGACGCCTTCGCCCATGAAGGGGGAAACCTGCTGATAGTTCACAGCGAACAGCAGGCCGGCGATTGCCGCCAGCAGCGCCGAGGCGATGAACAGCAGCGGCACCAGGCGTCCGGTGTCGATGCCCATCAGCACCGCCGTATCGCGGCTTTCGGCGACCGTGCGGATGCAGCGGCCGGTGGAGGTGGAGGAGAGGAACCAGGACAGCCACAGCACCAGCAGCACCGAGAGCACCAGCGAGCCCAGTTGCGCGATGCCGATGACGAGGCCGCCGAACCGCAGGTTCAGGTCCGGCACCAGGGCCGGGAAGGCCTGCTGATCGGAGCCGAAATAGATCAGCATCAGGTTTTCGAGCAGCACCAGGAAGCCGAGGGAGGACACCAGCGGCACTTCCGGATCGCCCCCCTGCATGGGCCGGTAGGCGAAGCGCTCCACCAGCAGCGACACCAGCGCGGCGGCGGCCAGCGCGGCGGCGAAGGCGAAGATGACGGGAAAGCCGAGCGTGATGAAGCCGTAGGCCAGCATGCCGCCCAGCATGAACAGGCCCGGCAGGGAGAAGTTCAGGAAGTTCAGCACGCCGATGGCGAGGGTGAACGCCACCGCCATCAGCATGTAGATGGCCCCGAGCATGAGGCCGTTGACGATCTGCTGCGCGAGCATGGAACCTCGGGTGCGTGCGTGATGCAGTCCGGCTCCGGCCCGTGGGCGAGGGTTCGCTCCCGTTCCGGAATTAGATAATAGACAAAGCTAAATTTCTGATGTCTTCAAGGTGAAATTTCAGGCGGATTTCAGACGTATGTCAGAATGGTATGCAACTGCGCCAGCGTCGCTATCAGCTTTTCTCAAAAAGGAAATTGGTCATCGCAGCGGGACGCTGAGCCGGTTGAATGCATGTGTGGCGAGCGCCCCTGTGCCTAATTGTTAGGCGCCTTCCGAGGCGTGGGGCCGGTCAATAGCGCAGCCGGGCATAATAGGAGGCCTCGGAAGCGGCGCGGGCATCGCCCAGGGTGTGGATGCCCTGCTGGCGCAGCAGTGGCAGCAGCTTGAGAAACACCTGCGCGCACACCAGCGCATCGCCGAGCGCGGTGTGGCGGCCGCTGACGGTGACGCCGAGCCGGGCGGCGATGGCATCGAGGCTCTGGCTCTCGGCATTGGGATGGGTCACGCTCGCCAGCAGCAGGGTGTCGAGCACCGGCTGTTCAAAGCGGATGCCCGTCGCTTCCTCCTTGAGCTTCAGGAAGCGCAGGTCGAACGCCACATTATGGCCCACCAGCACCGTGTCGGAGACGAAGGCGTGGAACGCTGGCAGCGCTTCGGCGATGGTGGGCTGGCCCCGCACCATGGCCGGGCGGATGCCGTGGATGGCGATGCCCGCCTCGGGGATGGAGCGGCGCGGGTCCACCAATTGGTCGAAACACTCCGAGCGCAGCAGCTTGCCATTGACGATGCGGGTGGCGCCGATCTGGATGATCTCGTCGCCGCCGGCGGGGTCGAGGCCGGTGGTCTCGGTGTCGAACACCGTGTAGGCGAGGCTCTCCAGCGTCCGGGCGTCCTGGGCGTGGCCGCCGTCGCCGGCCGCGAACAGGTCGAAATCATAGAATTCCGGCCGGCTTTCCAGGGCTATGGGCGCCGGTTCTGCACCGCCCGCGGCCAGGGGCAGCAGAAAGCGGAACAGGGCGCGCGGTGCCGCCGCGCCCTGGCGCTCATGCTCCAGCCAGACTTCGCCGCCGTGCCGCTCCACCACCTCGCGCACCGTGCCGCAGGCGGCTCCCGCGCTGCCACCCAGGGGGGCGTTCTGCCAGCCGGTGGAGACCACCGCGCCGCCGGCGAACAAGAGATCCAGGTGGGCGCGCCCATCCGCCCGTGACAGCCGCAGCTCGACGCTGCCACCAGGCCGGCCGGTGGCCGTGAGGCGGGCCAGGAACACCAGCGCGGCAATCAGCGCGAAGCTGTCGACGCGCAGCCACAGGGCCGCATCCACGGCCTGGGTGGCCACCGCCTGCTGGGTTTCCGCGCCGATGGCGTGGGCGGCGGCGGCGATCAGGTCCACCCCGTGCATCTCCTCCAGCGGCCAGCGGGTGCGGGTCTCGGCGGCGTCGGCGGCCAGCGCCGACAAACGATCCCCCAGGGTCACCACCTCATCACGCACCACCTGGTGGAAGCGCTCCCGGTCCGGCGGTTCCAGATCGGGATAGTCGAGCATGTCGAGGGCCGCCTGAATGTTGGCGAGGGCCGAGCGGCCGGCCTCGGTCA
The DNA here is from genome assembly GCF_052932325.1 of Xanthobacter sp. ZOL 2024. NCBI lineage: Bacteria > Pseudomonadati > Pseudomonadota > Alphaproteobacteria > Hyphomicrobiales > Xanthobacteraceae > Xanthobacter > Xanthobacter sp. ZOL 2024. The sequence goes on along the minus strand of NZ_CM128808.1, from coordinate 4,219,149 downwards.
GGGCCAGCCAGCGCTGACTCTGGTGCGCCTCGGCCTCGTCATCCTCGGTGATGTCGTCCAGCAGCAGGACGAAGCCGGTCGCCGGTGCGTCGGGCTGGGCGGAACGTACCGGCGCGAGGCTCACTTTCAGCAGGTGGCCGGAGGGCGTGTGGGTGACGAAACGCGCCGCCGGGGTCGGCTCGCCCCGGGCGATGCGCCGGTCGAGGCCCTCGCGGGCGTGGCTGATCAATGCCGGGTCGATCACCCCATGGATGGAGCGGCCAAGGCCGATGAGCTCGGCGCCGGCGGTGGCCCCCGGGGCGCGCGAGAGCCGCTGGCACAGCGCCCGGGCGCGGGCGTTGTAGAGCAGGATCCGCCCTTCGAGATTGCAGACCACCACGCTCTGCTGCAGCTCCGCCAGCAGGGCGCCGAGCTGGTCGCGTTGCTGGGCCACCGTGCGGCTCGCCTCTTCCACCAGCCGCGCCATGTCCTGCTTGAGGGTGCGGCGCTGGGCGCACAGCGCGTTGAGGGCTTCCGCCAGCGCGCCATTGGCGCTGCTGCCGGCGCCGATCACCGGCGGCGCGCCATCATCCTCCACCAGCACCCGGGCGCCTTCCGCCAGCCGGGCCGGGGCGGCCACATAGACGTCGGCGAGCCGGTGCACCAGCCAGGCGCCGGCGGCCGCCGCCGTCAGCCACCAGCCCACCAGCAGCATGCCATGGCTTTCGGCCAGCGGCGCGAGGAGGGCGCCCAGCGCCGCCGCCACCGGTGGGGCGAGGGTGGCGTGGAAGGCCGCGGCGCCGAGCAGCAGCCACAGCGCCAGGGCGAGCCCCGGCGCCAGCATGGCGAGCAGCCGCGCGCGGTCGAGCTTCATGCGGCGGGATCCTCGCGCCCGGGGCCGTCACCGGCCATCATGTCCTTCACCTTCTGCACCAGCTCGCGGGTGGAGAAGGGCTTGGTGACATAAGCATCGGCCCCGGCGCCGACGCCGCGGGCCATGTCGGTTTCCCGGCCCTTGGCGGTGAGCATGAGGATGCGGGTGTGGCGGGTGCCGGCATCGGCCCGCACCGCCTCGCACACGTCGAACCCGGTCATGCCGGGCATGGTGGCGTCCAGCAGCACCAGGCGCGGGTGTTCGCGGCGGATGGTCTCCAGCGCCTGCGGGCCGTCGCGCGCCACCAGCACCTGGAAGCCCTCGCGCTTCATCATGAATTCCAGCGAAACGACGATGTTGGGCTCGTCATCGGCGATCAGCACCTTGGGTGAGGGGCCGGCTTCGGCGGCGCGCAGCAGTTCCATGGCGTTTCCTCCTCAGGGCTGGAGGGGCAGTCGAAACGCGAAGGTCGCGCCGCCACCCGGTTGTGACACCAGCCACATGTGTCCCCCCAGATGATCCACGATCTGGCGGCTGATCGGAAGCCCAAGTCCGGTTCCCGATGGCCGCGAGAGCGCATCACCGCCCTGGCGGAACTTCTCGAATATGGTGGCCTGCTCGGCCAGCGGTACCCCCGGACCGTTGTCGGACACCGCCACCACCACCGCGTCGGGCTCCACCGTCAGCCGCACATCCACCCGGCCGGCCCCCTCGGGCACGAATTTGGCGGCGTTGGACAGGAGGTTGATGAGCACCTGCGTCAGCCGGTCCCTGTCGGCCCGCACCAGGGGCGCGCGTTCCGGCAGGTGGGGCAGCACCTGCGCCCCGCGGGCGCGGAACAGCTCGGAGGTGGCGGCGATGGCGGCGCGGATGGTGGCGGCGAGGTCCACATCCTCCGTGTGCCAGTCGGCGAGGCCCGATTCCAGCTTGGCCAGGTCCAGTACCTGGTTCACCAGCCGCCCCAGCCGCTCGCTCTCGGTGACGATGATGCCGAGGAACTCCCGTTGCTGCGCCACATCGAGGTCAGGGGCATCGAGCATCAGCTCGGAGAAGGCGCGGATGGAGGTGAGCGGGGTGCGCAGCTCGTGGGTGACGGACGAGACGAAATCGTCCTTCAACTGGTCCAAGGTTTTCAGTTGCGCATTGGCGGCCCGCAGCTCGGCGCTGGTGGTCTCCAGGGCGCGGGCATAGCTACGCACCTGGGAGGCCTCGTCCAGGATCTGCAGCACATCCTCCATGGCCAGGGGCTCCTCTTCCACCACCGAGGCCACAAGCACCCGCGCCGAGGCGCTGCCCACCGCCCCGGCGAGGCCCCGCTCCACCTGGTCCACCAGGCGGGCATCGGGGGTGAGGGCCTGGATGTCGGCGAGGCCGCGCTCGCGGGCCTGGGCCTCGAACAGGGCGCGGGCCCGCTCGGGCCCCAGAAGACGGGTGGCCAGCCCCATCAGGTCGTCGAGCCGCGCCGCGCCACGCCAGAACACCGGCGCACCCGCCTCCGCCGGCCGGCTGAACACGTCCACGAACAGATGCGCCTGGCTCGCCTCCCGCCCGGAGGGCGCGCGCCACAGGGAGGCGCCCACATAAAGGGCGATGTTGACGAGCAGGCTCCAGAACAAGGCGTGGGTGAGATTGTCGAGGCTGGCGAGGCCGAACAACCGCTCCGGCGCCAGCAGCGCCAGGCCGAACGGCCCCTCGCGCACGAAATCGTCGGCGATCCAGCCGGATTTCGCCACCGAGGGCAGCATCAGGGTGTAGGCCCAGATGAGGAAGCCGCCGATGAGCCCGGCGAAGGCGCCGGCCCGGGTGGCGCCGCGCCAGTAGAGCCCGCCCAGCAGGGTGGGCGCGAACTGGGCCACCGCGGCAAAGCTGATGAGGCCGATGGACACCAGCGCATAGGCTTCGCCCGCGACCTGGAAATACAGATAGCCGAGCAGCAGCACGCCGACGATGGCGGCGCGGCGGATGTTGAGCAGCAGCCGGGTGAGGTCGCCCCCCTGGCGGGCGCGGATGGAAGCGCGCCGCAGCAGGGTGGGCATCACCAGATCGTTGCAGACCATGGTGGAGACCGCCACGGTTTCGACGATCAGCATGCCGGTGGCCGCCGAAAGGCCGCCCACATAGGCAAACAGCGCCAGCGCCGGGGCGCCCTCGGCGAGGGGCAAGGCGAGAATGTAGCTTTCCGGATCGAACCGGCCGGGGTCCAGCAGCAGCAACCCGCCCAGGGCCACCGGCAGCACGAACAGGTTGATGAGCAGCAGATAGGCGGGGAACACCCACGCCGCCCGCTTCACATGCCGCTCATCGGTGCATTCCACCACCATCATCTGGAACTGGCGCGGCAGCATCAGCACGGAGAGCAGCGCCAGCACGGTAAGGGCGAACCACTGCACCGAATCGAACTGGCCGGGTGCAGCGGAGAACAGCCGCGCCAGCTCGGGCTGGGCCTGCGCCCGGGCCCAGATGTCGGCCGGGCCGCTGAACAGGCCAAAGGTGACGAACAGGCCGACCGCCAGGAAGGCCGCCAGCTTCACCACGGATTCAAAGGCGATGGCCGCCACCATGCCCTCGTGGCGCTCGGCGCTGTCCAGGTGGCGGGTGCCGAAGGCGATGGTGAAGCCGGCGAGGGCCAGCGTCACCACCAGCGTGCCGTCCCACCCCTCGCGGCCGTCGGCGGTCAGGATCTGGTAGCCGGCGGAGATGGCTTTGATCTGCACCGCGATGTACGGCACGATCCCCACCACGGTGATCAGGGTGACCAGTGCCGCCAACAGGGGGCTCTTGCCATAGCGGCTGGCGATGAAATCGGCGATGGAGGTGATGCGGTAGGTATGGGCGATGCGGATCATCTTCCGCACCACGATCCATGCCAGCAGCATGGCCAGCGTCGGCCCCAGATAGATGGGCAGGAACCAGATGCCCCCCGCCGCCGCCCGCCCGACGCTGCCGAAATAGGTCCAGGCCGTGCAATAGACCGCCAGCGAGAGGGCATAGACCCAGGGGTTGGCGATCATCGAGCGGCCTTGCGCCGCCCGCCGGTCCGCCAAAGCGGCGATGGCGAACAGCAGGCCCAGGTAGCCGATGGACAGGCTGAGGACGACGGCGGCCGGAATCATGGCCGCCCCGGTCGTGCCGCCGACGGGTCTTCCGGGCGGTGGCCGCTGGCTGGCACGCCGCTGCCCTCCGTCGCCAGCGCGTCCGTGGCGGCGCCCTCCGGCCAGGTCCGCGGGGCCGCTGATGCCGGCGCGCCGTGCCGGCGCCCGCCGCCGGTCTCGCTCACCCAGGCCAGCACGGCGATGAGGACGGCCCAGATGGCGAACAGGGCCACCGGCAGCAACGGCAGGCCAAACACCGTCCGCGCGCCGCTCCACAAAGAGAGCAGGGGAAAGTTGAACGCCAGAACGCCGGCGGCGAACAGCGCCACCAGCACATCGGTGCGCGGCCCCTCGCCGCCATGTCGCCCGCGCGCGCTCATAGGGCGTCGAACCGGTAGTGGCGCGACAGCCACTGCTTGAAGCCGCGCACGATGGCCAGGGAATCCTTGAGCGCCTGCCGATCGAGGGTGCCGAGCGCGCTCAGGGGAATGGTGTTGCCCGGTGCCCGTCCCTCGGCCATCTGCCGCAGATTGTTGCTCAGCTTGAGATCCATCAGCCGGTGCAGGGCATCGGTGAGGTCGCGGGCCATCTCCGGTTCCAGGTGGCCCTCCGCTGCCAGCGCCTTGAGGCGGGCGGTGGTGCTGACCGCGCGCAGGCGATATTCGAGCGCCAGTGCCCGCACCCCATGGACGATGGGAAACACCCCGAGCTTCTTCAGATCGATCTCCGCGGCCGAGCGGCCCCGCAGGCCGGGCAGGCGCGACCACCAGCCGCCACCCTCGCTGAACTGGTCCACCGCTTGGGCGAAGCGGGCGAGATAGCTGGCATCATCCTGCAGCAGCCAGTCCAAGTGCGCACGGGCCGCCTCCAGCAGCTGGGCATCTCCCGCCACGGCGGTGGCATCGAGGAAGATGGCGAGATTCATCGGCCCATCGGCGATGCCGCCGAACAGCCATTGCCGCAAGGTGTCCTTGAAGCCCGACAAAGGCTGGCACCACAGGGGGCGGCTCAGCATGATGCCGCCGGGGCAGGGGGGATAGCCGAAGTCGATCAGCGCCTCGGTAAAGGCGCCGGTGATGGTGGCGATGTCGTCGCACCAGAAGCCGTCCCGCAGGATCAGGGCATTGTCCTGGTCGGTCTTGATCACCTGCTCGCCGCGGCCCTCGCTGCCCATCACCAGCAGGCAGGCGTGGGCGCGCAGCGGCTCCGGCGCCACCAGCTCCCACAGGCGCTGGAACAGCTGGCGGTTGAGCTCGCCCACCAGCCGACCGATCACCTCCACCCGCACGCCATCTTCGTGCAGCATGGCGATCAGCGCATCGATCTGCCGCGCCGCCGCCTTGAGCGCGGCCCGGTCCGGCGCCTCGGAGATCTCCAGGGCGATGAGATGGGAATGGTTGGCCATGAAGGCCATGAGGTCGATCTGGCTGAGCAGGCCGACGATGGCATCGCCCTCGCGCACCACCACCCGGTGGATGCGGTGGCGCAGCATCAGCAGCATGGCCTCGTAAAGCTCGTCGTCGAGGTCCACCGCCCAGGGGGAGAAGGTGGCCACCGCGCGCACTTCCGTCTGGGTCGGCGGAGTATCCCGCAGCAGCGCATCGCGCAGATTGGTGGTGGTGAACACGCCGATGCGTTCGCCGTCGCGCACCAGGGCATCGGTCAGGCCGTGGGCGGAAAGGCTGCGGCAGAGGCTGACGATATCGGTCTCGCCATCCACGAACAGCGGCTTGCGCACATGGGCATCGCGCACATGGGCGGTCATCAACGAAACAAACTCCCGGCGCGCGTGGCGCCGGGAGCTGAGCCGTCCGGTGTCGGACGGCTCGGCGAGGATCGGGGCTCCCTGAAGTCCCGATCCGTCCGCCGAGGGTGAACCCGGCTCAGGCATGACGCCTCAGTGGGCCGAGGCTTCCGCCGCGCCGATGCCGGTTTCCGAGCGCACTTCCTGTGCCTCGAAGCCGGCCCGGTCGATGCGGGCACGGGCGCTGTTGTCGATCTTCGAGAACAGCCAGATGCCGGCAAAGCCGAGGATCATCGAGAACAGGGCCGGCGAGGTGTAGGGGAACGGCGCCGAGCCTGCCGGATTGCCGAGGGTGGCTTCCCACACCGAAGGCGACAGGATGGTGAGGATCACCGAGGAGGCGAGCCCCAGGAACCCGCCGATCACCGCGCCCTTGGTGGTGCAGTCCTTCCACAGCACCGACATGAACAGCACCGGGAAGTTGGCCGAGGCCGCCACCGCGAAGGCCAGGGACACCATGAAGGCGATGTTCTGCTTCTCGAAGGCGATGCCCAGCAGCACCGCGATGATGCCGAGGCAAACCGTGGTGACGCGGGAGACCTTGAGCTCCGACTTGCTGTCGGCCTTGCCGCCCTTCAACACCGTCGAATAGAGGTCGTGGGACACCGCCGAGGCGCCGGACAGGGTGAGACCCGCCACCACCGCGAGGATGGTCGCGAACGCCACCGCCGAGATGAAGCCGAGGAACACGTTGCCACCCACCGCATGGGCCAGGTGCACCGCCGCCATGTTGGCGCCGCCGATGAGACCGCCGCCGGGACCGGTGAGGAACTCGGGATTGGTCAGCACGAAGGTGATAGCGCCGAAGCCGATGATGAAGGTGAGCAGGTAGAAATAGCCGATCCAGGCGGTGGCCCACATCACCGACTTACGCGCTTCCTTGGCGCTCGGCACGGTGAAGAAGCGCATCAGGATATGCGGCAGGCCGGCGGTGCCGAACATCAGCGCCATGCCGAAGGAGATGGCCGAGATCGGATCCTTGATGAAGTTGCCGGGGCCCATGATGGATTGGCCGGCGGCCGCTGCGGCCTCGGGCGTGGTGCCCGGCTTGGCGGCGGCGATCTGGGTCTTCACCTGCACCGCAGCGGCGAACAGCTTCTCAGGGCTGAAGCCATAGGCCAGCATCACCATCACCGCCATGAAGGTGGCGCCGCCCAGCAGCAGGCAGGCCTTGATGATCTGCACCCAGGTGGTGGCCGTCATGCCGCCGAACAGCACATAGATCATCATCAGGATGCCGACGATCACCACCGCGATCCAGTAGTCGAGGCCGAACAGCAGCTTGATGAGCTGGCCGGCGCCCACCATCTGGGCGATCAGGTAGAAGGCCACCACCACCAGGGTGCCCGAGGCGGCGAACACGCGCACCGGGGTCTGGGCGAAGCGGAAGGCCGCCACGTCGGCGAAGGTGAACTTGCCGAGGTTGCGCAGGCGTTCCGCCATCAGGAAGGTTAGGATGGGCCAGCCCACCAGGAAGCCGATGGAATAGATCAGGCCGTCATAACCATTGGTCATCACCGCGGCGGAAATGCCGAGGAAGGAGGCTGCAGACATATAGTCGCCGGCGATGGCGAGACCGTTCTGGAAGCCGGTGATGCCGCCGCCGGCGGTGTAGAAGTCCGCCGCCGACTTGGTGCGGGCAGCCGCCCATTTGGTGATGAACAAGGTGCCTACCACGAACACCGCGAACATGATGATCGCGGTCCAGTTGGTGGCCTGCTTTTCGGTGGCGCCGAGATCGCCGCCGGCGGCGAAGGCCGGAGCGGAGAGCAGGGCGAGGGTGATGGTGGCGCTGGCGCGGGCCAGCAGGTTGCGGGCGGTCATCACTTCAGCACCTCCGCCTTGATCTTCTCGGACAGCGTGTCGAACTCGCCGTTGGCGCGGCGGACATAGACAGCGGTGATCAGGATGGTGAAGACGATGACGCCGAAGCCGATCGGAATGCCCCAGGTCATCACCCCGGCGCCGATGCGGGCGGCGAGCACCTGCTTGTCGAAGGCGATCAGCACGATAAAGCCATAATAAACGATCAGCATGGCGATGGTGAGAATCCAGCCGAAGCGTGATCGGGTGGATTTCAGGCGCTGATAGTCTGGATTGGCCGCAATGCGGTCGGCCAGTGAATTGTCCATTGGACTGTCCCTCCTCTTCTCGCGACCCATTCGCGGGCCCATTCTTTTCCCCGTGCTCCGCGGAGCCGCGGAGATGCCGTGTTCAGCGGCGTTCGGATGCCCCGACCCGCCCGGCGGCGCGCGTGTCATCTCAAGGCCCTGGCTCATCTCAAGGTCCACGCGCCCCACACGCGACGCGCGAGGTCCACACGAGACCGACCACAGCAGACACACACTTCCCCCGCCCGCGCCGGCCATGCCGCACGCAGGTTCGTGCCTCTCGCGACCGCGGTTCCGCACCCATCGCACCGGGGGTGGGCAACCGCGGGTCCGTCTTCACCTCACAAGGGAAGGCTCGCGTCCCGCTTCCAGCCGCGTTGCAGGCGGGCTAGCAGGCACACGCTCCCGGTGAAGGGACGGGTTCAATTGACATGTGAATCCTGGTCCACGCTTCGGCACCTCCCCTGCCGTCCACGAGAACACCCTGGAACTGCCGGACCTCGGGCCGCCTTGCGTGTGGCTGCGACAGCATTGTCGCGGGCACCACCGGTGACGATTCTCACGGTTCCGATCACTTCCGAAGATCAACCTATGCGACAACCACGCGGAAGGCTATTCATACTATCGTCCAGCAGATGCCGGGCAGGGCGCGGGCGTCGCCATCTGTCCGCGCCACATTTGCGTCATGTTTTCGACCGGCCCCTGCGCTAGGAGCGGGGGGATGTGCTGGGGCGAGGTGACGCTGTTAACCCTATGGCTCTAGCCTGAGGTCCTTCGTCGTCGGCTGTGGCCGGTGATGCGCCAAAGCCTGTTCAGGAGCCTTTTCGGGTGGACAATATCCTCGTCGCAGCCACGAAGAACCAGGTGCGCAGCCTGGGGGCGGTGCTGAGCGCCACGTTCGCCCTGCGTTCGTCACGCCGCACCCTGGGCCTGATCGAGGAGCTGGGCGGTCTGATTTTCATCGCTGGTGGCATGTTGCTGCTGCGCGTGATGACAGGTCGGCCAACCCATCACGGCATGCCGCTTGCCCCTTTCTTGCTGTCGGGGCTGATTACTTTTTGGCTGTTCCGCACCACGGTGGGGCAGGTTTCCAATTTGCAGTCGGCGAAGGCGACATTCCGCAATAATCCGCGGATCACCTCCCTGGATGTGCTGGTGGCCCGCGCGGCGGTTAATGTCTTTATCTATACCTGCATCGGCGCGGCCGCGTTCGCGACGGTGTATCTGGCTGGCCTCTCCCCGGGTCTGGAGCGGCCGGAGCTGGTTTTGGCGCTGTGTCTGCTGATGGGGATCTGGGCGTTCGGGTTCGGTCTGTGCCTGGGTGCAATCTATCTTTATGCGCCGCCGCTGAAGGTGGTGGTGGGCGGCCTGCTCCACATGGCCATGTGGCTGAGTGGCATCATGTTCCTGTGGCCGGAAGTGCCCTACATGGGGCGGTGGTTCTTTGCGGCGAACCCCCTGTTCCATTTCATGGAGCTGCTGCGTGACGCCTATTTTGCGGCTTACCAGACGGCCCTTGGGGATTGGCAGTTCCTGTTGACGGTGGTGTTCGTGACCTTGGCGCTGGGCTTGATGCTGGAACGGGTGGTGCGCGCCAAAGCACAGGAGCAGACCCAGCGGCCGCAGGAAGAGACGGACCCGTTCACGGAGAATATGGTGTAGCGCCCGAGGTTGGTCGACAGGTGGGGTGGGAGACAGGATGATGAGGTCGCTTTGGCGCAATCTGCCGGGTCGGCGCATGCCGCTGCCGCGGTTTGGAATCGGGGACTTCCGGCTCGGCCGGACGGCCAACGATGACGCCGGCACGGGTGTCGTGCCGCTGCCGGTGCGTTCGCGCGACCTTCTGCGTGGCCAAGGGTCCATCGAGTTTCACGGTGTTTCCAAGGCGCTGGGGCTGAGCGGCAAGCGCGTTCCTGTGCTGCAGGATATGAATGCCATCTTTCCGCGCGGCCGGGTGGTGGGCGTGCTGGGCGCGTCGGGCAGCGGCAAATCCACCCTGGTGCAGTTGCTGACCGGCAACATGCGGGCCGATGCCGGACGGATCGTGCGCGGCATGAGCGTCTCGTGGCCCACCGGCGCGCGCGACATCTTCCGGCGGGAGCTGACCCTCCGGAAGAATGTGCGCATCGTGTCCGGCCTCTATGGTGCCTGGGCACCGGACATGCTGGAGGCCGTTAAGGAAATCGGAAAGATCCGCAGTCAGGATCTCGACCGACCGCTGTCGGAGGTGCCTGCCGATCTGGTCATCCGGGGCACGGCAAGCCTATGTTACGCCTTGGATTTCGACTGCTATATCGCCGATGATCTTCTGACCGGAGGGTCGAAGCACTTTCGTGATCATTTCAAGGAGCTGTTCGTGGAGAGGAAGTCCACGCACAGTCTCATTATCGTCACCAAGAATATCATCGCCTATCGAGAGCTGTGTGACGACATTCACCTCCTCGAGGGAGGAACGCTCCGGACCTTCGCCAACAAGCATGACGCGATCCAAGCCTTCAAGACAGGCGATCGCGCCAAGGTGCTTGATTGATCGGCCCGGACGGACCAGAATGAGTATTAGAGCGCAAAGAGGTTTCGATTGAATAGCCCCTTGAATCTGCGCCCGCGCAAGGCGACGCCGCTGCCCACGCACGACCGCGAGGTCCCGCATGAGGAGAGCAACGTCAAGTCGATCTTCAGCTGGCTGAAGGTCCCGGGGGACGATTTCGCTGCGCAGCGCGAGGAGCAGCTGCCGCTGCGTCAGCGGCTGGCGATCCGCGAGTTCTGGCAGAGCAATATCAAGCTCTTCAATCGCCTATTTCTCGCTCTGCCGATTTTGACGGCCGCGACTTACCTCTATCTGATCGCCCCCGATGGTTATCAGGTGGATACGGTTCTGGCGATCCGCAACCCGGCCAACAATGTCGCCAATGCCGGCGGCTCCATGCAGGGCATGGCGGCGGCGCTGAGCAGCTCGGGCCAGACGGTGGCCGAGCGCGCGATCGACGAATCCTTCGCCGTGGTGAACTTCATCCGTTCGCGCGAAGCGTTTGATGAGCTTGAGAAGAGCCTCGATCTCAGCAAGCGGTTCACCTCCGGCAAGCTCGACTGGTTCCACAGGCTGTCGCCGGAAGCGCAGTATGAGGAGCGCTACCGCAATTATCTGCAGCACATTTCGGTGTCCTATTCGGATATCGAAGGGCAGATCACCCTGACCACCGACGCCTACGATCCGGAAACGGCGTTCGCCATGGCCAAGGAGCTGGCGCGCGTCAGCGAAAAGATGGTGAACCAGTTCAACGAGCGCGCGCGCTCGGACACCATCCGGCTGGCGCAGATCCAGCTGACGGAGGCGGAGGACGGCCTGCGCATGGCGATGCTGGCGCTGACCGATCTTCAGATCAAGAACGGCATGCTCGATCCGAGCGAGGAGGCCGCGAGCTTCGGCCAGATCATCTCCTCCCTGCGCGAGCAGGTGGCGGTGAAGCGGGCGGAACTGGGAGCGCTCACCAGCAATTCGTCTCCCGAGTCCCCGCGCGCGGTGGAAATCCGCAACATGCTGGCGTCGCTGGAATCGCAGATCCGCACCGAGCAGAACCGTCTGACCGGCCGCACCGATGCGCTGGCGCCCCTTATCAGCCAGTTCAAGCTCTTGAACATCAACATGCAATTGGCGCAGCAGAAGTACAATTCCGCGGCCGCCATGGTGCAGACCGCCGTGCTGCAGTCGGAGCACCAGAAAATCTATGTGGTGAACGTGGTTTCACCGACGGTGCCGATCGAGTCCACGCTGCCCCATCGGCTGCGCATCCTGCTCGGTGTCGCTGCGGTGACGTTCCTCGCGTGGCTCATCGCGCGGCTGATCCTCGCCTCCATCCGCGATCACAGCGTGTAAGGCCTTGAAGGTCGCGGGTGCCGTCTGGCGGCGCCCGCGGGGTCAGGCGTCGTCGGGGGGCGTGTCGTCGGAGGCCACGTCGTCGGTGCTGCTCCAGCGTTCCGAGCGGAAAGCGGCGGCGATCGCGCGGGCCTGAGCCTCCTGGCGGGCCTCGCGGCCGAGGTCGGGGCTGACGCCGGCGCAGGCGGCCAAGGCGCGATGCAGCAGGGCGGCTTTCGGGTACGCGGCCTCCTGGCGCCCGCCATGGCCGAAATAGTCGCAGGTACAAACGCTCATCAGCGCCTCGAAACGCGCCGGCTGCTCGAATGCGCCGATGCGCGCCAGCATGGCCGCCACCGGCCCGGCCCGCACCTGCGAGGTGCGGTGCACCCGCTCGCATTCGTGCAGCGCCAGAAGCGCCAGCTCGCGGCATTCCACCGGCAGGGTGAAGCGCGCGCAGATGGCCGTGATACGCGGCGCGCCGCGCTCCATGTGGCGGTAATGGGCGGGCAGGTGCTCGCGCGGGGAGTCGGATTTGCCCACGTTCATGGTGAGCAGGGCCACCCGCACCGCCAGTGGCGCCTCGCGGCGCGCGGCTTCGTTCAAGGCGTTGATGAGCAATTCGCCGAGATCCACCTCGCCAGGATCATCGGAGATCTGCGGCACGCCGAACAAGGTGTCCACCTCCGGCAGGATGATCTCCAGCACGCCGCAGTCGTGGAGGGCACGGATCATGGTGCCGGGCTCCGTCGCCATCAGTCCCCGAGCCAGCTCGGGCCACATCTCCGCAGGAGCGAGCCCGTCGAAGGCGCCGATTTCCATCTGCTCGAACATGAGATCGAGCGTGTCGTCGTCGGCGGCGCCGCCCTCCGCAAGGAGGGCCGCGAGACGCAGAATGCCCAGACCTGGATGCACCTGCACCAGATCGGGCGGGAGGAGCGGACGATCATGTTCCATGACCGAAGTGGAACACCGAGTGGGGGGAGGCGCAAGGGCGGCCAGGGCAGGCGAAGGGTGGCCAAAGGGGTGGGGTCTCCCCGTCATGGCACGCTGGCGCAGGCTGCGCGCTTTGTGCAGGGCTCCCATGTGGGTTGTGCTTGATCGGGGCGGGGCCCCTGCGAACTGCAGGCCCGGCGCCGCTCTGCGGTCGTTAAGTGCCGCACTGCCAACGTGTTCCGGCTGCCACATGCGCGGGAAGATTGGGTGCGCTTCATAATTTGTCCATAGAGAGCGTCTGAAAGTGGCGTATCGTCCCCACGATCAGTTTGGAAAGCGGGCGCTGTGAGAACTTTTTGGGCCGTGTCGACGTTTCTTGCGTCGGGTATCCTGGGCGTCGGCCTCGCCTATAGTCAGATGCAATCGTCGGCTTCGGTCCCCGCTGTCGCCTCCACGCCTGTCGTCGCCCCGGCGGCGGACGGCCTGGGAGCGCGCGCGACCTCCGCCGCGCCGCGGGTCGTGGCCCAGGCCGCCGCAGCTCCGGCGCGGGTGGCGCCGGCGAGTGCGTCGTCCGCGCAGGGATCATCGACGAGCGCGTCTTCGGTGACTGCGGCCGCGGCTGCCGCGGCGGCGGTGGCGGGACAGGCGCCGGAGGAGAGTGCCAGCGCGCCCATGCAGGCGCCGGCGATCGCCCCCACCAGGGGCTTCCGCTTTCCGGCCTACACCTCGGTCAATGTGGACGGTCCCTATATCGCCATCACGTTCGACGATGGCCCCAATCCGGAAACCACGCCGAAGTTGATGAAAATTCTGGCGGCGCGGGGCGTGAAGGCGACCTTCTTCGTGGTCGGCACGCGCGCCAGCGAGAATCCCGAGCTGCTGCGTCAGATGGCGGCGGCGGGCCACGAGATCGGCAACCATTCCTGGAACCACCCGCAGCTTCCGAAGGTGAGCGAGGCGGAGGCGGATCGCCAGATCCAGATGACCTCCGACGCCATCCGCGCGGCCACCGGGGCGGCGCCCGTCTATCTGCGTCCGCCTTATGGGGCCATGTCGCAGGGGCTGCGCCGGCACATCGAGAACAAGTTCGGCCTGGCCATGGTCTACTGGTCCGCCGACTCGCTGGATTGGAAGAACCGGGACGCTCAGGCCATCTATGACAAGGTGATGGCCCAGACCCGTCCGGGCGGCATCATCCTCATGCACGACATTCACGCGACCACCGTGGCGGCCGTGCCCCGGGTGCTGGATGCGCTGCAGGCCAAGGGCTATCACTTCGTCACCGTGTCCCAGCTCATCGCCATGAACAAGCCCATGCCGGAGCGGGTGGCGCAGCTCGCCTCGGGGGCGCCGAAGCCGAAGAAGCCCGGCTCCGCCGCCAAACCCGCCTCGGCGACGGGCAAGCCGGTGACCGCCAAGCCGGCAGTCGCGCGGCCGAAGCCAGCCCCGCAGCCGGTCACCCGCAGCAGCCTCTACTGAGCTTCATCCGCTTTCGGGTTGCAGTTTCGACCGACAGGCCGCGCACACGTCGCCAGCGTGTGCGCGGCCTGTAGGCGTGTGCATCTTGGCCGGGCAGGGCGCGCGTCTGCGCTGCCGCAGTCCCGGGGGCGGGTCATCCCCATTTCGAGGGATGCACCGCGTCTTCATCGTGGTATTGTGGTGGGGCCGGTCAGGCGGCAGAGGGGAACGGCTGGGGCGAGCTGCCCCTCTATGGCGCACTGTGGGGCGGGGCTCGGTCCCTGGCGCCCGCAGTGCGCCATGTCCTCCAGTTTCGGCCCTGGCATGTGCCGGCGTGCCGCGTCGCCGTGGGCGCCGTGTTCTTTCCCCCGGACGTGCCTCTGCCCCCAGGGCGTGCCTCTGCCCCAGGGCGTGCCTCAGCGGCTGCCGGTGCCGCCGACAGGTGGGCCTTGCCATCCGCCGTGGGGCGTGCTCAGGGCGGGAGCGGAAAGGACACCTCATGCCCGATTATGATTTTCGCACCCAGCGCCTTCATGTGCCCGATGATCTGGCGGCAGGTGTCGCCCTCACCCTGGCGCCGGAACCGGCGCATTACGTGGGCAACGTCATCCGCCTGCCGGTTGGCGGTGCGCTTTTGCTGTTCAACGGCCGGGATGGGGAATGGCTGGCGCGGCGCAGCGCGGGGGGCAAGAAGGAGGTGCGCCTGGAGGTGGAGCGGCTGCTGCGGCCCCAGCCGGCGCCGCTCACGGTGGAATATGCCTTCGCGCCGCTGAAGCATGCACGGCTGGACTACATGGTGCAGAAGGCGGTGGAGATGGGCGCGGGCCTGCTCTCTCCGGTGATCACGCGCTACACCCAGGTCTCGCGGGTGAACCTGGAACGAATGGCGGCGAACGCCGTTGAGGCGGCGGAGCAGTGCGGCATCCTCAGCGTGCCGGAGGTGGCTGCGCCGCGATCCCTTGAGGCGTGGCTTGAGACCTTGCCGGCGGATCGGGTGCTGGTGTTCTGCGATGAGGCGGCGGTCACGTCCGATCCCATCGCCGCCCTGCGGGCCGCGCCCGCCGGCCCGGTGAGCGTGCTCATCGGCCCGGAAGGGGGTTTCGCGCCGGAGGAGCGGGCGCGCCTGCTGCCGCGGGCGGTCACCCTCTCGCTCGGGCCACGGATTTTGCGGGCCGACACGGCGGCCGTGGCGGCGCTCGCCTTGGTGGAGGCGGCGCGAGGCGCCATATAAGCACCTTGCCGCTTTTGGGTGAAAACCAGCGTCTTTGACTGTTTTCTACACGAAAATATTTATTTTGAATAAGTCGTAACAGAATTTGCTGTTCTGCATCTTTTTGCGTGCGCTGCGGTAAGATCTTGTGCGCGCATCGCTGTTGATGTTATTTTTTGATCGCCCCATTTTCGACCGATTTTGCTCCAGTGTTACGCCATCCTGCGTTACTGATGGGATGTTCGCTGGGGTGTTTCATAAAAATATTGGAGGCTGGAATGTCGGAGTGCTACCGATTCGGAATCGAAGAGGAGTTCTTCGTCGTCGATGGGGAGTCCATGGCGATCCAGCGGCGGATGCCCACCGGCTTCCACGATCATCTGCGCGAGGAGCTGGGCGCGGCCGTTACGGGTGAGATGCTGCAATCGCAGATCGAGGTGGCGACACAGCCGGCCACCGATGCGCAGGCCGCACTGGATGAGCTGCAGGAGCTGCGCCACAGCGCCGGCCGGGTGGCGGAACGCCATGGCCTGGCGGTGATGGCGGCAGGCACCCACCCCACCGCCAGCTGGGAGGGTGCCCGGGCGAACCGGGCCCAGCGCTACGGCGGCCTGATGAACGATCTGAAGATGCTGGGCGAGCGCAACATGGTGTGCGGCCTCCACGTGCATGTGGAACTGCCGGACCCGGACCAGCGGGTGGATGTGATGCGGCGCCTGGTGCCCTACATCCCCCATTTCATCGCCCTCGCCACCTCTTCGCCCTTCTGGGGCTCCAAGCACACCGGGCTGATGGGCTACCGGCTCGCCGCCTACGACGAGCTGCCGCGCACCGGCCTGCCGGAGATGTTCGAGGACCACGCCGCTTATGAGCGCTATGTGGGGGCCTTGGTGGAGGCGCGGGCCATCGAGGATTCGAGCTATGTGTGGTGGAGCGTGCGCCCCTCCCGCAAGCTGCCGACCCTGGAGCTGCGCGCGCCGGACAGCTGCACCCGGGTGGCCGACAGCATCGCTATCGCGGCCCTGTATCGGGCCCTGGTGCGATTCCTGGTGCGCAATCCGCAGCACAATCGCGAGGTGAGCAGCGTCGATCGCGCCATCGCCGGGGAGAACAAGTGGCGGGCCCAGCGCTACGGGGTGCACGGTTCGTTCGTGGATCTGGCGCAGCGCCGGGCGGTCTCGGTGCGCGATTGCGTGGAGGGGCTGGTCAATCTGGTGGCCAGCGATGCCGAGGAACTGGGCTGCCTCGATCCGGTGCTGCACGCCCGCGCCATCGCCGAAGGCGGCACCAGCGCCGATGTGCAGCTGGCGGTGTTCCAGGAGGCCCAGCATCGCACCGGCAACCGGGGCGAGGCGCTGCGGGCGGTAAAGAGCTGGCTGGCGCACACCACGGTGCAGTGAGCCGGCGCGCGGCGCCGCCATCGCGCCTCGGGGGCGATGGCGGCGGAGGGCGGCGGTTACGGCTGGAAGGGCACCACCGTCTGGCGCTGCTCGCCGAGCCCGTCGATGCCCAGCCGCATGACATCGCCCGCCTTGAGGAAGAGCGGCGGCTTGTGGCCCAGGCCGACGCCGGGCGGCGTGCCCGTGGTGATGACATCACCGGGGTCGAGCACCATGAACTGGCTGAGATAGTGCACCAGGAAGGGGATCCGGAAGATCATGGTCCGGGTGGAGCCGTCCTGCATGCGGGTGCCGTTGACGTCGAGCCACATGGGCAGGGCGTCGAGGTCTCCCATCTCGTCCGGGGTCACCAGCCAGGGGCCGAGGGGGCCGAAGGTCTCGCAGCCCTTGCCCTTGGTCCATTGCCCGGCCCGCTCCATCTGGAACGCCCGCTCGGAGACGTCGTTGCACAGGCAGAAGCCGGCGATATGGGCCAGCGCGTCCTTCTCCTCCACATAGCGCGCCCGGGTGCCGATGACGAAGGCGAGCTCCACTTCCCAGTCGAGCTTGGTGGCGCCCTTGGGGATCATGACATCGTCATGGGGTCCGCAGATGCAGTTGGGCGCCTTGTTGAACACCACCGGCTCAGTGGGAATCGCCATGTTGGTCTCGGCGGCGTGGTCCGCGAAATTGAGGCCGATGGCGATGAAATTGCCGGGGCGCGGCACGCAGGGGCCGAGTCGCGCGCCCGCCGGGGCGAGCGGCAGGCCGGCGGGGTCGAGGGCGGCGACACGCGCCAGGGCCGCGGGCGCCAGCGCGGCGCCGTCGAAATCCTTGATTACCGCCGACAGGTCGCGGATCAGGCCTTGGGCATCCACCAGCCCGGGACGTTCCTCCCCCGGTGCTCCGAAGCGTACCAATTTCATGCCCGTGCCTCCTCTGGCTCCGCAGCGCGTCGCGCGCGGGCTGCACGCTGCCGTGCGTGCTGCCCGCGGTCAATGGCCGGAGCCTGCGGCCGAGCCGCGAGTGTAGATGGCGCCTTCCTCTAGGGCATTGAGGGTGATGGCGAGGCACCGTCTAGACCTCGTCGCGCGGTGGCGCGCGGCGCGCGCGATGTGGCGGGGTGGATGGTAATAATCGGTTGAGATCATAGCATCAGTGCCGCAGCGTGCCGGTATGTTGGTGTGTGGACACTTAGCCGTCTTCCAAGTGACGGCAAGAACTACTGCATTAAAACAAGGCATGGCCAAAAATCAGCCGGGGCTGCTTCCGTTTTTCGCGCGTGCGTCATAAAAGGGAAACAGGACTCCGGATAACTCCCACGCAGTCTCCTTCGGGGCGGCGCGCGGAGCGCGACGACAACGCCGTGGCGTGTGGGCACCGCTGGTGGGGGTGCACGATGATCGAGTGCAACGATGATCAGGTGCAGCGTGGATCAGGTTCAACGTGCGGAGGTCATGGCGTGAGCGACACTGCGGATGCGCGACGCTATCGCGCTCTCTTCCTGTCGGATGTCCATCTCGGCACCAAGGGGTGCCAGGCCGAGCTTCTCCTCGATTTCCTCAAGTATCACGATGCGGATGTGATCTATCTGGTGGGTGACATCGTCGACGGCTGGCGGCTGCGCTCCTCCTGGTACTGGCCGCAGAAGCACAATGACGTGGTGCAGAAGCTGCTGCGCAAGGGCCGCAAGGGCACCCGCATCGTCTACCTGCCGGGCAATCACGACGAATTCCTGCGCGATTATTACGGCACCCATTTCGGTGGTATCGAGGTGGTGGAGACCGCCATTCACGAGGCGGCGGACGGCAAGCGATACCTGGTGATTCATGGCGACGTGTTCGACGTGGTGGTGCGCCACGCCAGGTGGCTCGCCTTCCTCGGCGACTGGGCCTATTCGGCGGCGCTCACCACCAACACCTACGTCAACCGCGTGCGGCGCAAGCTGGGGCTCACCTATTGGTCGCTCAGCCAGTGGGCCAAGCTGAAGGTGAAGAACGCCGTCAACTACATCGGCAAGTTCGAGGAGGCGGTGGCCGACGAGGCCAAGCGCAATGAGGTGGATGGGGTGATTTGCGGCCACATCCACCACGCGGTTATTCACGACCAGTTCGGGGTGCGCTATGTGAACTGCGGCGATTGGGTGGAGAGCTGCACAGCCATCGCCGAGCACGACGACGGCCGCATGGAGATCATCTGCTGGACCCGCAATCTGAAAACCCTGCCGAGCAAGGATTCGGACCTGGTGGAAGGGGCCCAGGCGGCCGCCTGATGCGCGTTCTCATTGCGACGGATGCCTGGCATCCGCAGATCAACGGCGTGGTGCGCTCGCTGGAGTACACCGCCCGCGAGGCCGAGCATCTCGGCGCCCATCTGGAGTTCCTGTCGCCGCAGGAGTTCCGCACCCTACCCATGCCGTCCTACAGCGAGATTCGCCTGGCGCTGGCCACCCCGCGCATGATCATGCGGCGGATCGAGGCCATGCAGCCGGATTTCGTGCATATTGCCACCGAGGGGCCCATCGGCATGCTGGTGCGGCGGGCGTGCATCGCCAGCCGGCGCACCTTCACCACCTCCTACCACACCAAGTTCCCGGAATATCTCTCGGCCCGCGCACCGGTGCCCGAGCGCTGGACCTATGCCTGGCTGCGCTCGTTCCACAATGCCGCCGGTGGCGTCATGGTCTCCACCGCCTCGCTGGAGCGGGATCTGGCGGCGCGCGGCTTCAAGCGGCTGATGCGCTGGTCGCGCGGGGTGGACGCCGACCTGTTTCGGCCGCGGCCCGAGGCGACCTTGAACATTCCCCGGCCGGCCTTCCTGTTCGTCGGGCGGGTGGCGGTGGAAAAGAATATCGAGGCCTTCCTCGATCTCGATCTGCCCGGCTCCAAGGTGGTGGTGGGCGGCGGGCCGGCGCTGGAGAGCCTGCAGGCCCGCTATCCGGATGTCCATTTCCTCGGCCCCAAGGAGGGCGAGGATCTGGCCCAGGTCTATTCCGCCTGCGACGTGTTCTGCTTCCCCAGCCGCACGGACACCTTCGGCATCGTGCTGCTGGAGGCGCTGGCCAGCGGCCTGCCGGTTGCGGCGTATCCTGTTACCGGCCCTTCCGACGTGCTGGCGGACGCCACCGAGCCGGTGGGCGTGCTGGACGAGGACCTGCGCACCGCCTGCCTCAGGGCGCTGGAACTGTCCCCCGCCGCGGCCCGCCGCTTCGGCGAGCACTACACCTGGCGGGAGAGCGCCCGTCAATTCCTCGATAATGTGCTGGTGGCACACGATATCGGCCCCATCGCGCGGCGCTATCGCCTTCGCCTGCGCCGTCGGGTAGCTTCCGGATCATGAATCCTTCGCCGATCCTTCCCATCGCCGCCGACGTGGATGCCGCCGCCCAGCGCCTCAAGGGGGTGGCCGTGCGTACACCGCTGGTGTTCTCACCGGTGCTCAGCGATCACTGCGGTGCGCGCGTGTTCCTGAAGCCGGAAACGCTGCAGCGGACCGGCTCCTTCAAGTTTCGCGGCGCCTATAACCGAATCTCGCAGATTGCCGAGGACCGGCGGGCCGCCGGCGTCGTGGCCTGCTCGTCCGGCAATCATGCTCAGGGGGTGGCTGCGGCGGCGGCGCTGCTGGGCATGCCGGCGGTGATCGTGATGCCCAGCGATGCCCCGGCCCTGAAGCGGGAGCGCACCCTGGCCCTGGGGGCCGAGGTGGTGGATTACGACCGCACCCGGGATGATCGTGACGCCATCGCCGCCGCCATCGCGGCGGAACGCGGTGCGGTGCTGGTGCCGCCCTATGACGATCCGGATGTGATCGCCGGGCAGGGCACGGTGGGGCTGGAGATTCTGGAAGACCTGGCGGCACTGGGGCTCACCCCCGATCTCGTCGCCGCCAACACCTCCGGCGGCGGCCTGGTAGCGGGGCTGGCGCTGGCGGTCCGCACCCGCGTGCCCACCGCCCGCATCGTCGCCTGCGAGCCCACCGGCTTCGAGGATCACGCCGCCTCGTTTCGCAGCGGCCAGCGCGAGCGCAATGCGCAGGCCACCGGCTCGTTTTGCGATGCGCTGCTGGCGCCCACGCCGGGAGCGGTGACCTTTCCCATCACCCGCGAACTGGTGGGGGAAGCAGCGGCGGCCGATGACACGGAAGTGGCACGGGCCGTCGCTTACGCCTTCCGCGAATTGAAGCTGGTGGTGGAGCCGGGCGGCGCGGTGGCGCTGGCGGCGCTGCTGGAAGGCCGGCTGAAGGCCAGCGGCACGGTGGTCATCGTGCTGTCGGGGGGCAATGTGGATGTCGCCACTTTCATGCGGTGTCTGGCGGCGTGACGCGCTGGGCGCGGTGACGGGTGGGCGCATGCATGTCTGAGGCTCCGGCGGGACAACGCTGTGCGGATCCCCCGCCGGGCGGCGCGTTGAAGCTCACCCTGGGCGCGGCGTTCGCCACCTTCTATCTGCCGCTCGGCATCCAGGTGCCCTACCTGCCCCTGTGGCTGCAGCATCGCGGCCTGGGGCCGCAGGAAATCGGCATCGCCATTGCCGTGCCTTTGGTGACGCGCCTGTTCGCCACCCCCGTGCTCGGTCTGCTGTCCGACCGGCTGGGACGGCCGCGCGCCACCTTGACCGCGCTCGCGGCCATGACGTGCGTGAGCCTCACCTTGCTGGCCTTCAGCGTCGATCCGTGGCTGATCTTCGTGGTTTGCGGGGTGATCGCCCTGAGCTGGAACCCGAGCTTCGCGCTGCTGGATTCCTACGCCTCGCGCCAGGCGCTGGCTGGGCGGGCCGATTATGGGCGCGCGCGCCAGTGGGGCTCGGCGGCCTTTCTGGCGGCCAATGTGGCCGGCGGCGCGGTGATCACCCTGACGGGCCCCGGCTCGGTGGTCGTGTGGATGGTGCTCGGGGCGGTGAGCTATTTCCTCGTCACCCTCCTGCTGCCGGAACTGCCGGCGCCGACGCCGGCCCCGGCCGGCGCGGGGCCCGCGGCGCGGCTGCCGCGCTGGCTCGTGGCGGGGATTTTGGCCGTGGCCCTGGTGCAGGCGAGCCACGCGCTGCTCTATGCCTTCGCCTCCCTGCATTGGCGCGCGCTGGGCTGGTCGCTCACCACCATCGGTCTGTTGTGGGCCACCGGCGTGGCGGCGGAGATCGGCGTTTTTCGCTTCGGCACCCGGCTCATGGGGGCCATGGGGCCGCATCGGCTGATCGCCCTGGGGGGCGTGGCGGCGCTGCTGCGCTTCGGGGCCATGGCGTTCGATCCGCCCCTGTGGCTGCTCTTCGGGCTGCAACTGCTGCATGGGCTCACCTTTGGCGCCACCTATCTCGGCATGGTGGAACTGGTGGCCCGTGGCGTCAGCGAGCAGCGTTCGGGGGCGGGGCAATCCCTGGCGGCGTGGACGGTGAATCTCGTCATGTCCGCCGCCAGCATGGCTTCTGGGCCGCTGTGGGTGGCGCTGGGCGCCTCGGCCTTCGTCGCCTCGGCGGGGCTTGGGGTGGCCGGGGCGGTGCTGGCTCTGGCGCTTGGTGGCGGGGCGCCGGCGGCTTATCCCCACAGGTCCGGCGCGGGGGGAAACACCTCGGCGCCCAGATAGGTGAGGTGGGGCGTGCGGTCGCGCGCCAGCAGCAGCGGCCCGTCCAGGTCCACCACGGCGGCGCGCTGGGCCACCAGCAGCGCCGGAGCCATGGCCAGGGAGCTTGCCAGCATGCAGCCCACCATGAGTTGGAAGTCGAGGGCTTCCGCCGCCTCGGCCAGTGCCAATGCCTCGGTGAGGCCGCCGGTTTTGTCGAGCTTGATGTTGACGGCGTCATAGCGATCACGCAGCGCGGCGAGCCCCTGGCGATCGTGCACGCTCTCGTCGGCGCAGATGGGAACCTGATGGGGCATGTGCGCCAACGCGCCATCGTCATCCGCCGGCAAGGGCTGCTCCACCAGCTCCACCCCGACTGCCGCGCAGGCGGCCATGAGGGCGGGCAGGTCGGTGGCGCGCCAGCCCTCGTTGGCATCGACGATCAGCCGCGCCTGCGGGGCGGCGGCGCGCACCGCCGCCAGCCGCTCCGGATCGCCCGGGGCGCCCAGCTTGAGCTTGAGCAGGGGCCGGTTGGCCATGGCGGCGGCCGCCGCCATGGCGGCGGGCGTGTCGAGGCTCAGGGTGAAGGCGGTGGTCAGCGGCCGCAGCGGCGGGAGGCCGGCGGCGCTGGCAGCGCGCAGCCCGCTCCGCTTGGCCTCCAGATCCCAGAAGGCGCAGTCGAGGGCGTTGCGGGCGGCGCCCGCGGGCAGGCGCTGCTGCAGGGCCCGCCGGTCCAGCCCGGCGGCGATCTCCGGGGCGAGGGCACGCAGGGTTTCCGCCACCCCCTCGACCGTCTCGCCGTAGCGAGCATAGGGCACGCACTCGCCGCGCCCGGTCAGGCCATCGGCAGACAGGCGGGCTTCCACCACCACCGCCTCGGTCTTGGAGCCGCGGGCGATGGTGAACGTGCCGGCGATGGGGAAACGGGCGATCTCGACCGAAAGGGCCGGGTGGGCGGCGGGCGACATGGATGGGCCTGTGGTTGCAGTTGGGCCTCAAAATGGGCCTCAAAGTGTGCCTCAAATGCCGACATCTCCGAAAATCGCCTCTTGAACAGGCGGTGCCCGCAGCGGTGGGCGCCGGTGATGTGGTAAGGAGGCCGGAGATAGTGGCTTTCAGGTCTCGAATCGTTATCAGATTCGGCATTGTTCAGGGGAGGCGTGGCGCGGATCCGCCGGGGGGCGAGCGGCGCAGGGCACGTCTCACTGATGCGACATTTGAGGTGCTGCGGCACTCGGGCTGCTGCGGCGTTCGGGGCGGCCGCCACTGATCTCGGCGCATCGGCGCACAGGCAGGGTTCCGGGAGACGTCGCGTTGCCGCATACCTCGTTGATCTCCGTGCATACCCAGGATGATCGCCTGACGGTGGCGGGGCGGGGTGCGTGGACCTCCGAGCACGCTGCCGAGCTCGAGCAGGTGGTCAACGAGACCGTTGCCACCTATGGCAAGCCCGCGGCGGTGGATTTCGACCTCGCCGGCGTCGAGCGTATGGACACCTTCGGCGCGCTGCTGTTCGACCGGCTGCGCCGGTCCTGGAGCGACCAGGGGGTCGCGACCCAGGTGCAGGGGGTGGCGCCGCGCTACAAGATCCTGATCGACGAACTGGCTGGGGCCGACCATGGCGAGCGGCCGCCGCCGCGGCGCCGCGAGGCCATCGTTGAGCATTTCGGGCATTCGGTGGTGGATTCGGGGAAGGACGCGCTGGCGCTCCTGAACTTCATCGGCGCCACCATCGCCGCCATGTGGCGGGTGCTGCTGCGGCCGCGCAAGTTCCGCTTCACCGCCATGGTGAACCAGATCGACCGGGTGGGTTTTCGCGCGGTGCCCATCATCGTGCTCATCACCTTCCTCATCGGCTGCATCCTGGCGCAGCAGGGCATCTTCAATTTCCGCCGCTTCGGTGCCGACATCTATGTGGTGGACATGGTCGGCGTGCTGGTGCTGCGTGAGCTGGGGGTGCTGATCGTCTCCATCATGATCGCCGGCCGCTCGGGCAGCGCCTACACCGCCGAGCTGGGCTCCATGCGCATGCGCGAGGAAATGGACGCCCTGCGGGTGATGGGCTTCGATCCCATCGAGGTGCTGGTGGTGCCGCGGGTGCTGGCGCTCATCATCTCGCTGCCCATGCTGACCTTCATCGGCTCCATGTCGGCGCTGCTGGGGGCGGGGCTGGTCTCCTGGGGCTATGGGGGCATCACGCCGGACGTGTTCCTGCAGCGGCTGAAGGGCGCCATCGATCTCGACCAGTTCAACGTGGGCATGATCAAGGCGCCGTTCATGGCGGCGACCATCGGCGTGGTGGCCTGCCTGGAAGGCATGCGGGTGGGCGGCAGCGCGGAATCTCTGGGTGAGCACACCACCGCATCGGTGGTGAAGGCCATCTTCCTCGTGATCGTGATGGACGGGCTGTTCGCCATGTTCTTCGCAGCCATCAACATGTGAGGCGGGGGAGATGGAGACCCAATCCCAGACCCCGCTGCCCGGCGCCGCCAATGGCAAGGACGCCATCATCCGCGTGCGCGACATCGTCGTGGGCTTCGGCGAGAAGATCATTCTCAACCATCTGGATCTCGACGTGTATCGCGGCGAGATCCTCGGTTTCGTCGGCACCTCCGGCGGCGGCAAATCGGTGCTCACCCGCACCATCCTCGGCCTGGTGCCCAAGCGCGAGGGGCTGGTGGAGGTGTTCGGGGAGAATCTGGACGACCTCAGCGAGCGCGAGCGTTCGGCGCTGGAACGGCGCTGGGGCGTGCTGTTCCAGCAGGGGGCGCTGTTTTCCTCGCTCACGGTGAAGCAGAACATTCAGTTCCCGCTGCGGGAGAACCTGAAGCTGTCGCAGCGGCTGCTGGACGACATCGCTTTCACCAAGATCGAGATGGTGGGCTTGAAGCCGGACGTGGCCGAGAAGCTGCCGTCCGAGCTCTCCGGCGGCATGGTGAAGCGCGCGGCGCTGGCGCGCTCCCTCGCCCTCGATCCGGAGATCCTGTTTCTGGACGAGCCCACATCGGGCCTCGATCCCATCGGCGCGGGCGAATTCGACGAGCTCATCCGCACCCTGCAGCAGACTTTGGGGCTCACGGTTTTCATGGTAACCCACGATCTGGATAGCCTGCATACGGTCTGCGATCGCATCGCGGCCCTGGCAGAGGGGAAAGTGATCGCGCAGGGCACCATCGAAACCATGATGCAGGCACAGCATCCGTGGTTGCGCGCCTATTTCCATGGCGCGCGGGCACGGGCGGTGCAGCGCGGGCGCGGGTGAGAGCGGCAGAGCGAGCGGAGCGGGCAGGGCAACCGAGAGCAGGGCATGGAAACACGGGCCAACTACACTTTGATCGGAGCATTCACGCTCGCCGTTATCGCGGCGGTGTTCGGCTTCGTCTACTGGTTCGCCGGACCCGAGGATTCCAGCGCCCGCAGAACCTATGAGATCATCTTCGATGGCTCGGTTTCGGGGCTGCGGCAGGGCAATTCGGTGCTGTTCAATGGCATCCCGGTGGGCCAGGTTCTGAGCCTCAACCTGGTGCCCAACGAGCCCGGACAGGTGAAGGTGCTGGTGGGGGTGGACAAGAACGTCCCGGTACTGTCCGACGCGCGGGCCGGGCTGGAATCCCAGGGCATCACCGGCATTGTCGCCGTGGGCATTCGCGGCGGCCAGCCCGGCGCCGCGCCACTGCCCATCGGCCCCGACGGCTACCCGCGCATTCCGGCCGATGGCGGCATGGGCATGGCGGGCCTGGTCAATTCGGCCCAGGGCGTGGCGCGCAAGATCGAGGTGGTGCTGCAGGCCATCAATCCGGATGAGATCGCCTCCATTATCAAGAACGTGGACACCTTCTCCAAGGCCATCGCCGACCGCTCCGGCGATGTCGCAACGCTGATCGAGCAGTCGGAAGCGCTGGTGACCCAGCTCAATACCGTGGCCGGCAAGGTGGATTCGGTGGTGGCCAGCCTGCAGAAGGCGGCCGAGGACAAGGACGGCCTGCTCAACCAGGCGACGCAGGCCGCCACATCGGTGCGCGAGCTCGCCGACAATCTGGACAAGCGCACCGCCGTGCTCACCACCGAGATCAGCCGTTTCACGGGTCCCGGCCTGCGCCAATACGAGGCGCTGGCGGTGGATGGCCGGCGGACCCTTTCCGAAATCGAGCGGGTGCTGCGCAGCCTGGAGCGCAATCCGCAGCAATTCATCTTCGGCGGCAACACCAACGTGCCGACCTATAGGCGATGAGTATGCCCATGATGGAGCCCATCCGTACCCCCTTCGCTGATGCGGGCCGCGTGGCGCGGCCAGCCGGCCGGGGGCGTCGCAGCGTCGGGGCAGGGGCGGTCCGCGCCGCTCTTGGATCCTCGCGCGCCCTGGCGGGGGCCGTCATTCTCGGGTTCGGCCTGCTGCTGGCCGGGTGTTCGACCCCGGTGCCCACCTTCGACCTGAGCGCGCCGAGCGGTTTCACCGCAGGCGGCAGCGGCAGCGCCCAGCTGGTGGTGACCACGCCGACCGCGCTGGCCGTGCTCAACACCGACAAGATCGTCGTGGAGCCGACCCCGGGGCAGCTCGCGTATCTGGGGGATGCCCAATGGGGCGACAGCCTGCCCTCGCTGTTGCAGGCCCGCATCATCCAGGCCTTCGAGAATGCCAGCAAGCTGAAGCGCGTGGCGCGGCCCGGCGACGGGGTGGTGGCGCAATATCAGCTCGTCACCGACATTCGCATGTTCGGCCTCAGGGTGACCCCCGAGGGGCCGGTGGCGGTGGTGGAGCTTTCCGCCAAGGTGATTGGCAATGCCGATGGGCGTATCGTCGCCGCCCAGGTGTTCCGCGGCCAGGCGCCGGCATCGGGCTCCTCCGGGGCGGCAGCCACGGCGGCGCTGGATCAGGCCTCCAACCAGGTGCTGACGGCCCTGGTGCGCTGGGCTTCCGCCAAATTCTGATCTGACACGTTCTGATTTGAACGACGCCGCGCTGTCCGTGCGGCCTCTTTCCGCGCCCGGCCGCCCGGGTGGGTGCCCACAGCCGGCCTTCCGCTTGCCCGCATCCGCTATGCGCGCGCATCTCCGCACTCGCATCTCGGCACTTTTGCCCCGCCAACAAAAACCCCGCCCGCGCGGGGCGGACGGGGTTGGGCTTGTGGGTGCGACTGGCGCGGTCTGGCCGGCTCAGATGCCGACTTTGTTCAGCTCCGCATAGACCCCCTCGGCCCAGGTGCGCAGATCCATCAGGCCCGCATAGGCCGACCAGATCTCGATCCCGAACTTCTCCGAGAGATCGTTCTCGGTCGCGGAAAGGGCCTCTTCCACCGGCGTATAGGTGCGCTCCAGGTGAGGCCAGAGCTCCGAGGTGCAGCGCGGGATGGTGATGAAGCTGAGGTGGCGGCCCGCCCCGGCCTTCTCGATGCGGGCAAGGTCCTGACCCTCGAAGGTGCCGCCCACCTCGTTCTGCACCACGACGATATTGTTCACCGGCAGGGCCCCGCCCACCACCACGTCCTCGATCAGGGTCGAGACATTGTCGATGGAATGGGTTTCCGGCTTGGTGATCACCAACAGGTCGATCTCCGGCGAATTGCGCTGCTGCATGATGTGGGCGACGCGCCGGTGATGGGCCCACTGCACCAGCTGCGGCACCACGTTGGCACCGAGATCCAGCACCGCGCCGCCGGTGAGCAGCAGGCCGCCGAAGCGATCCCAGTAGCGCAGCGGCGCGTTGGCGTCATTTTCGGTCTTGGACGAGGCGAGGGTGGAGCCGATGCCCAGTTCCAGAACCTTGGTGGGGAAGAACTTGCCGATCTTGGAATGGCCGGTGCCATCGGTGAAGTCCGCGGCCACCAGCCGGTAGGAGAGTTCCCGCTTGCGCAGGGCCGAAAACACCATCTGGGCCAGCGTGGTCTTGCCCTGGCCGCCGGCATAAGCGGCGCAGATGTAGGTCTTCATGATCGGAAGGCTCCCCCACTGGGTCTGATGAATGCGGATGACGGGGCCATGTGCTTTTCACAGGACGTGGCCGTCATAGGAATAAGATGCACCCTGATGACATGACGATGGCATCGCGCCCGGAGGGAGGCCCTCCGGGCGCGAAGGATGTCGGTGTGCGGGCCTACTCGAAGCGCCCCGCAAGATGGGCCAGCATGGTGTAGACCTTGCCGGTGTCGGACCCGAGATAGGTGCGGGTCAGCTCGTCGCCGCGCTCGCCCGCGCCCACCTGCTCCAGCAGCCGGTCGAACTCGCCAAGGTAGCGGTCCACCGTGGTGCGGAAGGTGGCGTCGCTGCGATAGCGCCGGCGCAGGCTCTCGAAGGTCTGGAGGCCCTGCAGGGTGTAGATGCGCCGGGTGAAGGAGGCGCGCTCGCCCTTCAGGTAGCGGTTCCAGCACTCGGCGGTGGCCGGGCCATCCATCAGCCGGCCGATGTCGGCGGTCAGGCTCTCCAGGGAATCGGGCCCGGGCGCCGCTTTGCCTTCACCGCGACCCTCCACCTCACGGCTCGGGGCGCTCTTGGCATCCGCCGGTTTCGCCTGTGCGACGACGGGCGACGGGCTGGTGGCCTTGGTCGGGGCGCGCGGGGCAGGACGCGGCTCGTGACGCGGCTCGTGACGAGACTCCTGGCGGGTCTTGGCCACCGGCTCCTGCTGCAGATCGTCAGAGGCCCGAGCCAGCAGCTCGGTCAGCAGCGCCCCTTTGTCGTCACCGCGGGCTTCGCTCTTCACCTCGGCCTTGGCGGGTGCCACGGGGCGGGCCACCGGGGCGGGGCGCTCCGAGCGGCTCGGCTGGGGATTGCCGGTCTGGGGGGGCACGGCCGACAGTTCGCGGGCCACGGAGGCGCGGCCGAGGTCCTGCGCGGTGGCGCGGGCGCCCGCCTCCACCACGTCGAACGCCTGACCTTGGCGGGCCACGATCTCGTTGAGCTCGGCCAGGGCCTTGATCTGCTCGGCCACCGCACGGCGCATGGTGGCGGCGCTGGCCTCGGTCTCCGCCGGCAGTTCGAGGATGCCGCGCTTCATCTCGGCACGGGCCAGCTCGATGGCGCGCTGCACCTCTTCGGTGGTGCGCTTGAGCTCGCGGGCGGCCTCGGTGAACTGGGCCCCGGTCTCGCCGAACAGGCGGTGCACGTCGCCCAGCGCGGCCTCGTAGGTCTGGCGCAGGGCGGCGGCGGTGCGCTCGCGCTCCGCGTCGGCGGCACTGCGCATGGCCTCGAACTGGCTTTCCAGCACCTTGGCCGAGCCGGAGGTGGCCTCTGCCACCACGCCGGCGATCTGCCGGGCGCGGCCCTGGGCGGTCTTGAAGCTGTCTTCCAGCATGGCGTGGAAGTGCTGCAGGCGGCCATCCATGTCGGCGACGCGGGCGTTGAGGGCGCTGGTGAGCTCCTCCATGCCCGAGCGCCGCGCCTGCAGGGTCGCTTCCACCCGCTCGTGGGTGGCGCCGAGGGACTGGGAGGCATCGGCCAGCAGGCGGCTCTGCTGCTCCAGGCGCTCGGTGAGGGTGGTGATTTCCGACAGGGCGCCGCCGGACAGGTCGCGCAGGGCGCGGATCTGGCCATCCAGCCGCTGGGCGGCGCTCTCGGCGGTCTGGCCGATGCCGCCCACGGTGGCGCTGAAGCTGTCCACCTGCTGGGCGAAGGTGCCGGAGAAGTCGCCGAGATTGGTCACGGCGCTGTTCATGGCGTGCTGGAAGGTGGAGTTGGCCTCGCCCAGGCGCTCGATGATGGCCTGCACATCGCCCTTGAGGGCAGTGTTGGTGGCGGTGATTTCCGAAACGGCGCGCTGGCTGGTGCGCTCCAGCGCCAGCAGGAACGAGCCGTTCTTGTCGTCGATGAGGTGGGCGATCTCGTTCAGTCGGCTGCCGAGGGCGTCGGCCACCGTCTCGGCGTGGCTGGTGAGGTTCTGGCCCACGTTGAGGGACAGGTCGGTCAGCGCGCGCTCCACGTCGGCGGCGCTGGTCTTGAGGGCGCCGTTGACCTGCTCCAGGCGGCCGACCAGGGTGTCAGCCATGGCGCTGCCGCGCGCCTCCAGGGCGGTGGCGACACCATCGAGGCGGCCGAGCACCAGCTCTTCGATGCGGGCGACGCGGCCGTCGAGCACGCCGGCGATCTCCTGGGCGCGGCTGGTGAGGGTGCGCTGCACGCCGTCGGCCCGCTCCAGCAGCACATCACCCAGCACCTTGTTGCGGCTGGCGAAGAACGCGTCGAGGGTCTCCACCGACTTGTCGAGGGCCTCGGTGGCGCCGCGGGTGCCATCGGCCAGGGTGCGGGCGAGGTTCACGGTGCGGCTGGCGAGGGTCTCGGTCAGGCTCTGGGCGCGCTGGTCGAGGGTCTGCTCGATGCGGGCGATGCGCTGATCCATGGTGCTCGCCACGTTGGACGTGGTGGAGGCGAGGCGCTCATCGAGGCTGGCGACGGTGACGCGCAGGTTCTCGTTCACCGCGTTCACGCGGTGGTTGATCTGGTCCATCAGCTCGGGGGCGTGGACCTTCACGGTGGTGTCGAAGGCCTTCACCCCGTCCTGCACCGTGCGGGCGAAGGTGGTGCCGTCGTGGTGCAGGCGCTCGGCCAGCTCGGCGCCCTGCACGGTGATAGTTTCCTCGATCGCCTTGAGGCGGGTGTTGAGCATCTCCTTGATGGCGTCGCCCTTGGTGCCGATGGTGGCGGCCAGGGTGTCGGCGGTCTCGCGGAAGCTGTCGGTGACACGGCTGCCGCGGGCGCCGATGGCCTTGGTGACCTCGGTGCCCACCACCGAGAGGCGCTCGGTCATGTCGGAGCTGGCGGCGGTGAGGGCCGTGGCGATCTCGTTGCCCTTCTCCACCAGCGCCGAGGTGATCTGCGTGCCGGAACGATCGAGCGAGCCGGTGATGCGCTCTCCGGTCTCAGCAAGGCGCTGGGGTAGGGTCTCGCCGCGCACGGCGACGGCGTCATAGATGCGATCGCTGGTGGTCTCGATCCGCTCGGCCAGCTCGGCGCCGCGGGTGGCGAGGGTGGCGCTGATGCTCTCGCCGCTCTTTTCCAGCTGCTCCACCATCTCGGCGCCACGGGCACCGAAATCGGCGACGATGGATTCGGTGGCCGAGCGGAAGGCCTCGCCGGCCTCGCCGATGCGGGTGGCGATCTCGTCGGTGAGCCGGCCGCCGTTCTCGGCCAGGGTGTCGTCGATATTCTTCTTAAGCCGCTCGATGTTGACGTTGACGTCTTCACCCCAGCGATCGATCAGCACCGCCACGTCGGAGGTGGTGGACAGCAGGTTGGTGGCGAGGTCGTCGGTGCGCGACTTCAGGGTCTGCACCAGCACGTCGCCGGAATTGGAGAGGTCCTGGCGGATCTCCGAGCCGGTGAGCTGGAGCCGGTCGATCAGCTCGGCACCCTTGGCGGTGAGGCTGTCGATCATGGAATCACCGACCCGGGCAAGGGCGGAGGTGATGTGCTCGCCCTTCTGACCCAGGATCTCGGTGACGCGCTCGCTGGCCTCCAGCATGGTCTCATGGATGCGGCCGGAGACGTCCTTCACCTCTTCGGACAGCACGGTTTCGGCGCCGGCGATGCCTTCACGCAGCCGCTCGGTTTCCAGCTGGATGTTGTGGCGCTCCGCCTGCAGCTCGTCGATCAGGTTGCGGATGCGGATCTCGTTTTCCTCATAGGCGCGCTCCAGCAGCGACACCTCGGTGCGTACCATGGCTTCCAGCTCGCCGGCGCGCGCCACGGCGCGGTCGACGCCGTCGCCCATGGCCGCCACCTCGCGGCGTACCGCCTGGCCGACGCTCACCACGCTTTCGGTGGCGATGGATTCCGGCTGCGCCAGGCGTAGCGCCACCTCGGTCATGGACCGGGCGATGCCCTGCAGCTCCTGCGAGCGGCGCATCACCGCCGCCATGCCGAAGAAGGCCACCGGCGGCACCAGAATGGAGGCGAACACACCGAGCAGGGCCGGCGAATTGGCCAGCGACTGCATGCCCTCGGAACTGGCCATCAGGCCGCGGTGATAGGCGAAGGCCAGGGCGATGCCGATGACGATCCACAGCACCGAAGCGCCGGCGGCCCACCAGTAGGGTGCCGTGGTGGCCGGGCTGCGCAGCTGCGTCACCATCTGGCCGACGGTCTGCCGGTCATCATTGGCGGCGCGGCGCTCGCGCGTTTCGGGACGGGGGCGGGCGGCACCCTCGCGGCGGGGGTCGTCGGTGCGCGGCGCGCGCCGGCCGATGGCGCGGGTGCCGGCGTTGGGCAGCGGCCGGTCGGGTGGAGGAATGGGATGATCGGGCAGCGCCGCCGGCTCCACCAGCGCGCCGCGCTCCGGGTGCGGCTCGGCCGGCCGTTCGGCGGCCGCCTCCTTCTGTGCCGCGGCGGCCTGCGCCCCGTCCAGCTCCAGCGTCAGCGCCTCCTGAATCGCCGAGAGGGCGGCCTCGGTCGGATCCTGAATCTTCATCGGAGTCTTCATGTCGCCGTCGCCTTTGCCTTCGAGAGGGCCGTGGCTCGTCCTGCCCGGTGCCGCAATCCCGATACTCACACGCTACTCGTCTCAGCGGGCCGAGGCCCCGGCCGGCCGCCGAGGCGGAAGGCCGCGCAAACACGTCTTGCCGTCCGGACAGGCCGGCGGAAGATGGTTTACGGATCCTTATCCTAACGGGGGGCGGAATGGCTTTGAACCAGCCGGTGGGCTGAGAATGAAGATATCGTTAACGCCGCGTCCGCCGGCGAGGCTGGCATCCGCCGCCGCTTGGGGCTATAGGGCGCCAACTGCCTTCCCTGGAAGGTTTTCAATCCATCGGGCGCTGGTACGGCAAATTCATGGTCGCGATCACCTTTGTGGAATTCAACGGAACCCGCCATTCGGTCGAGAGCCCGGAAGGCGCGACAGCCATGGAAGCGGCGGTGCGCAATGGCGTGCCGGGGATCGTCGCCGAATGCGGCGGCGCCTGTGCCTGCGCCACCTGCCACGTCTATGTGGACGCGGCCTGGGCGGAGAAGGTGGGCGCGCCCTCCGAGATGGAGGAGGGCATGCTGGATTTCGCCTCCGACGTGCGGCCCACGTCGCGGCTGTCCTGCCAGATCAAGCTGACCGCCGAGCTCGACGGGCTGGTGCTCCACACCCCTGAAAACCAGGGCTGAGCGGGCGAGCGATACCTTTCCTTTACGGAGCCGGCGCCACACTGTCGCCCGCGCCGTTGAGGATAAGCGATGACCATTGTCACTGCTTGTGCAGAGAGAGTCGCTGCTGTGTCGCCTGTTTCCCACCCGGCGCCGACCATCCTCGTGTTCGATTCCGGCGTCGGTGGTCTGTCGGTATTCCGCGAGGTGGCGCGCGCGCGCCCTGACGCGTCCTTTGTCTACGCCGCCGATGACGCCGGCTTTCCCTATGGCGGCCTGAGCGACGCGGCGCTGGTGGCGCGGGTCGATGGCGTGGTCGACCGCCTGATCGCCTTGACCCGGCCGCAACTGGTGGTGATTGCCTGCAACACCGCCTCCACCGTGGTTCTGCCGAGCCTGCGGGCGCGCCATGCCCTGCCGTTCGTCGGTACCGTTCCGGCGGTGAAGCCGGCCTGTGCAGGCTCGCGGAGCGGACGGGTGAGCATTCTCGCAACACCGGGCACCGTGCGCCGGGACTATACCGCCGGCCTCATTCGCGAATTCGCCGCCCATTGCGAGGTCACCCTGGTGCCGAGCGTGCATCTGGCCGAGATTGCCGAGGCCGAGCTTGCGGGCCGGCCGGTACCGGACGCAGTGATCCAGGCGGAAATCGCCCCCTGCTTCGTGGCTGAAGACGGCCGCCGCACCGATACGGTGGTGCTGGCCTGCACCCACTATCCCCTGCTGCTGCACCGGCTGCGCCGATTGGCGCCGTGGCCGGTGGACTGGGTGGATCCCGCCCCCGCCATCGCCCGGCGCGTGGTGCAGCTGTTGGGCCCCGCCGACGCGGGTGAGGGCCCTGCCGCGCCGGTGCGGCTCATCTCCACCGCCCGCCCGCTCGATGCGGCGCAGGTGAGCCGGGTGGCCGCGCGGCAGGTGCGCCCGCCGGAAATCCTCGCCCCGCCGCTGGCGGTGGCCAGTTGAACAGATAGGAGAATTGCATGGCCGTTCGGGTCGACCGCCGCGCCGTCTCGTTCGGTCTTCTGGGGCTGGCCGCCGCCGCCGCGTGGCCGCAGGCGGCGCTGGCGCAGAAGGCGGCCAAGCCGTTTCCCGCCTGGGTGCAGCAGTTCCGCGCCAAGGCCCGCGCCCGCGGCATTTCCGATGCCACTTATGATGCGGTGTTCGCCGGCTTGAAGCCGGACACCAGCGTTTATGCGCAGGATCGGGCGCAGCCGGAGTTCACGGAGCAGACTTGGCAATATCTCAATCGCCGGGTCTCCGACTGGCGCGTCGCCACCGGCCAGGAGCGCGCCCGCCAATATGCCGGGCTGTTCAGCCGGATCGAGGAGACGTTCGGGGTCGATCGGCGGGTGATGCTCGGCTACTGGGGCATGGAGAGCGCGTTCGGCGACGTGCTGAGCAACCCGGCGCACATGAAGCCGGTGTTTCCCTCCCTCGCCGCCCTGGCCTGGGGCGAGCCCCGGCGCCGGCGCTATTGGGAAACCGAGCTTCTCAACGCGCTGGTGATCGTCCAGCGGGGCTGGGGTACACCGCGGGAGATGACCGGCTCTTGGGCCGGCGCCATGGGCCATACCCAATGGATGCCCGAGGTGTGGCTGAACATGGGGGTGGATTTCGACGGCGACGGCCGCATTTCCCCCTTCGGACGCCCTGATGATGCCCTGGCGGGAACCGCCAACTATCTGGTGAAACGCGGCAAATATCGCCGCGGCGAGCCGTGGGGCGTGGAAGCACGGCTGCCCGGCGCCTTCAATACCGACCTTGCCGACAACAAGACCAAGCGGCTGCTCTCCCAATGGGGGGACATGGGGGTGCAGACCATCGATGGCCGCTCCCTGGCGGGCTATGACGAGCCGGCGCGGCTGTGGCTGCCCGGGGGACCGGGCGGGCCGGCGCTGCTGCTGTTCCACAATTTCTATGCGGTGCGCTCCTACAACCCCTCGTCCAACTACGCGCTGGCCGTGGTGCATTTGGGCGACCAGATCATGGGGGAGGGGCCCTTCGTGACCCCCTGGCCCGGCGGCGAGCGGGCGCTGACCCTGGCCGAGGTTCAGGAGGTGCAGCAGCGCCTCACTGCCGCCGGTTTCAGCACCGGCGGCACCGATGGCCGCGTGGGGACCGCCACCATGCGTGCGGTCCGCGCCTTCCAGCAGCGGGCCGGCATCACCCCTGACGACGGCTATGCCTCACTGCAGGTACTCACCGCCCTGCGCCAGGGGCGGTGAGGGGGCTCAGCCGATCACACCCTTGAAGTTGGCATAGAGCTGCCTCGCCGCGGCGGCGAACGCCGGCATCTTCTCCCGCGTCACCGTTTCGAGGGCCTGCTGGCCGCCGGGGCCGGTGATGGCTTCCAGGGCTGAGCGGTATTCCGGGATGACGCCCCATTCGGGCACCGTGTCGTCGGTCAGCTCCACGTGATACTGGATGCCGAAGGCGCGCTGCCCCACCTGGATGGCCTGGATGGGGCAATGGGCGTTCTCGGCCAGCACCGTGGCGCCGGGCGGCAGCGCCAGCACCGCCGCGCCATGCCACTGCAGGGTGGGGAAGGTGGGGCCGAGGCCGGTGAACAGGGGCGCGGCGCGGCCGGCTTCGGTCAGGGTCACCTCGGTCACCCCCACCTCGGGCTTGGCCATGAGGCCCACCTGGCCGCCCAGGGCATCGGCCAGCAGCTGATGGCCGAGGCAGACGCCGAGATAGGGCCGGTCCTTCGCCACCCATTGACGGATGGCGGCCTTTTCCGGCACCAGCCAGGGGTTTTCGGCCTCCTGCCATACGTCCATGGGGCCACCGAACACCATGAGCGCGTCATAATCATCGAGCGGGGGAATGGGCTCGCCCGCATCCAGCTCCACCGGATGCCATTGGATGCCGTCGGCCTTCAGGAAATCGCGGAAGCGGCCGGGATGCTCGACGGCCACGTGCTGAAAGACCAGGATCTTCATGGGGCAGGCTCCAACGGCACGACGCCGAGGATGGCATCGCGGGGGCTTTGGGAACGGTGGAGAAGCTAAGCCCTGGGCCGGCCGCGACAAGGCCAAAGCGGGGGCAGGGCCCCGAGACATAAGCGCGCGAAGCCCCGCGCACGTTGACTCACATGCCGTGAACGCTTATGAGGCCGCTACCTTGCGGATCGGCGACGGTCCACGAGGTTTTTCACATTGGCGTTTCACGCACCCGTGGCTTCGAGCGGCAGCGCGCTGCTTGGGCCTGTCAGTGGAAATCCGGCGCGCCGTTGGCGGGCCGCTTCCACAGAGGAGGGGCGCGATCCCAGCACGAACAAAACAAGGATCCGCGTTACATGAGCAAGCGCATTGCGGCCAAGCACAAGATCGATCGCCGTATGGGCGAGAACATCTGGGGCCGCTCCAAGAGCCCGGTGAACCGTCGCGAATACGGTCCCGGCCAGCACGGTCAGCGCCGCAAGGGCAAGCTGTCCGACTTCGGCGTGCAGCTGCGCGCCAAGCAGAAGCTGAAGGGCTATTACGGCTCCGTGGGTGAGAAGCAGTTCCACGCCATCTACGTGGAAGCCTCCCGCATGAAGGGCGACACCGGCGCCAACCTGATCGGCCTCCTTGAGCGCCGCCTGGATGCCGTGGTGTATCGCGCCAAGTTCGTGCCCACCATCTTCGCCGCCCGCCAGTTCGTGTCTCACGGTCACGTGAAGGTGAACGGCAAGCGTGTGAACATCCCCTCCTATCAGGTGAAGGTGGGCGATGTGGTGGAGGTCAAGGAAGCCTCTCGCCAGATGACCCTGGTGCTGGAAGCCCAGCAGCTCGGCGAGCGCGACGTTCCCGACTATATCGAGCTGGACGCCGGCAAGCTGGTCGCACGCTTCTCGCGCGTGCCGGAGCTCAACGAGGTGCCCTATCCGGTTCAGATGGAACCGAACCTCGTGGTCGAGTTCTATTCGCGCTGATCTTGCGCGACACGAAAAAGGCCGCCGGGAGGCGGCCTTTTTTATTGCCCGCTGTGTGGCGAGCGGGAGAGCCTTGGCCGCTCCCGCCAGCGCTGGGCGTTCAGCTCCCGGACTTCATCTCCTGGGAGGCGACGGCCAGCAGCTCTTCCATGGTCCGGCGAATCTGGTGATCGGAGATCGCGACGCCCTTGGCGTCGAAGTCGGTCCGCAGCTTGCGGAAGACGTCCTCGTCACCGGCCTCTTCGAGGTCGGAGATGACCACTTCCTTGGCGTAGGCCGCCGCAGCCTCACCCTCGAGGCCCAGCTTCTCGGCCGCCCAGAGGCCGAGCTTCTTGTTGCGGCGAGCGAGAGCCTTGAAGCGGGTCTCCTCGTCCAGCGCGAAGCGCCCCTCGAAGCCTTCTTCGCGCTTGTCGAACGTGGTCATGGCTGCCCTCTTCCTGACGATGTCGTGACCGGCTCGTGACCGGGATTGGTTTGCGCGACGCTGGGGCAGGGCCCGCCACATCGCGCGCGTGCCTTGAATATAGGGCGCCTCCGCCTAGATCAACGGCAGTGAGGCATCGCACACCACGATGCTGCCCCATGTCGCGGCTTCTGTCGCGGCTTCTGACGGGCGGCTGACGTCGCGCGGATGGCGACTCGCCGCGCGGCCCGCTACGCGCACCCTGTCGGAAGGGCAGGTGAGGTGTCCGGATGGGGATTTGCCGGCTCGGCGTGCAACCAATGCCTCATTGACGCAGTCGCGTTGTATCCGGGGCCGTGATCGGCTAGTGTCCGCTCGGGCTCGGCGTGAACTGCTCAACAGCCACCCGCGCCCCGCCGAGGAGCGTCACCAGAACGGAGCCTTGGCACACCCATGGATTTCCTCAATCGACGGTATACCC
Source organism: Xanthobacter sp. ZOL 2024 (assembly GCF_052932325.1). Lineage (NCBI taxonomy): Bacteria > Pseudomonadati > Pseudomonadota > Alphaproteobacteria > Hyphomicrobiales > Xanthobacteraceae > Xanthobacter > Xanthobacter sp. ZOL 2024. Next base: position 4,181,044 of record NZ_CM128808.1, on the reverse strand, counting down.
CCATGTCGCGCCGCCGCCGCATATACGAAGGCAAGGCGAAGGTCCTCTATGAAGGTCCTGAGCCCGGCACCCTCATCCAGCACTTCAAGGATGACGCGACCGCCTTCAACGCCAAAAAGCACGATGTCATCGATGGCAAGGGCGTGCTCAACAACCGGATTTCGGAGTATGTCTTCTCCCGGTTGAACGACATTGGCGTTCCGACTCACTTCATCCGCCGGCTCAACATGCGCGAGCAGTTGATCCGCGAGGTGGAGATCATTCCGCTCGAAGTCGTGATCCGCAATGTGGCGGCCGGCTCGCTGTCGACTCGCCTCGGCATCGAGGAAGGCACGCCGCTGCCGCGCTCGATCATCGAGTTCTATTACAAGAACGACGCGCTCAACGACCCGATGGTGTCGGAAGAGCACATCACGGCGTTCGGCTGGGCCACCACCCAGGAGATCGACGACATCATCGCCCTGGCGATCCGCGTCAACGACTTCCTGACCGGCCTGTTCCTCGGCGTCGGCATCCGTCTTGTGGACTTCAAGATGGAATGCGGCCGCCTGTGGGAAAACGACATGATGCGGATCGTCGTGGCCGACGAGATCAGCCCCGATTCGTGCCGGCTGTGGGACATCAAGTCCAACGACAAGATGGACAAGGACCGGTTCCGTCGCGACATGGGCGGCCTCGTGGAGGCCTATACCGAAGTGGCGCGCCGGCTCGGCATCCTGATTGAGCCGGAACCCAGCCAGGGCAAGGGTCCGGTGCTGGTCAAGTGATCGCGCAGGTCTGGATTGACGCCGGCAGGCGTTGAGCCGGAACAGTGAAAAGTGCTAGGCGGGGGCCCGACAGGCCCCCGTTTGCATTGAACGGTGGTCTGCAGGTCCGCTGACTGAGCCCGTTGCCCGCGCGACAGGCGCGGGGCAGATCCAGGCGAATGCCAACGCGAGAAGGTGTCATGAAGGCCCGCGTCATTGTCACATTGAAGTCCGCTGTGTTGGATCCGCAAGGCAAGGCCATCGAGGGCGCGCTGCGCTCCCTGGGCGTGAACGGCGTGCAGAGCGTGCGCCAGGGCAAGGTGTTCGACGTCGAGCTGGCCGGCAACGACCAGGCCACCGCCGAGGCCGCCCTCAAGGAAGCCTGCGAGAAGCTGTTGGCCAACACGGTGATCGAAACCTACCGAATCGAGTTCGCCTGAGGGTGTGCTAAGCTGTCTGCCGGTGCCGCCGAGGGGACGCCATGGCTGAGGTCGCGAGCGAACTGATTCACGAGGTCCCGAAGTCGATGCGAGGCCGGTTCGACCCGATGACCCTCAAGCTGGATGGTGTCCGGCGGGAGATTTCGGCCATCAGCACCCATCTCGCTGGTCTCCAGCAGAATATGAACACTGTCTACGGCGTGCTTGCCCGCCAGGATGCGCGCCTTGAACGCATCGAACCCCGGCTCGATCTTGCCGACGCCCATTGAGAGATCATGAAACCTGCCGTCATCCTCTTTCCCGGCTCCAATCGTGAGCGGGATGCCGCGCGTGCCCTCAAGCTCGTCGCCGGCGCCAAGCCGAACATCGTCTGGCACGCGGAGCATGAGCTGCCGGCGGGCACCGATCTGGTGGTGTTGCCGGGGGGCTTCTCCTATGGCGACTATCTGCGCTGCGGCGCCATCGCCGCCCGCGCCAATATCATGACTGCGGTGCGGGCCCATGCCGCCAAGGGTGGCCTGGTGCTGGGCATCTGCAACGGCTTCCAGATCCTGTGCGAGGCCGGGTTGCTGCCGGGCGTGCTGGTGCGCAATGCGCGCCTGCGCTTCGTCTGCCGCGAGGTGCTGCTGCGGGTGGAACGGGCCGATACGGCCTACACCAAGGCCTATCGCAAGGGCGACCTGATCCGCATTCCGGTGGCGCACGGCGAAGGCAATTACACGGCGGATGACGCCACCATCGCCCAGCTGGAGCATGAGGGGCGCGTGGCGTTCCGCTATGCCCGTGCGGATGGCCAGATCGACGAGACCGATGGGCCCAACGGCTCCATCAACGGCATTGCCGGCATCTATTCCGAGAAGTTCAACGTGCTCGGCATGATGCCGCACCCGGAAGACTATATCGAGCCGGAAATCGGCCCCACCGACGGGCGTGGCCTGTTCGAGAGCCTCGCCGGCGCCTTGAAGGCGGCGTGAAACGCGCCCCAATTCGGATCGACACGCTGTGACCCTTCTTCCCAACATGCCCCGCATCACTCCGGAACTGGTGGCCGAGCACGGCCTGAAGCCGGAGGAGTACGATCACTTCGTCAAGCTCATCGGCCGCGAGCCGTCCATCACGGAGCTCGGCATCGTCTCCGCCATGTGGAACGAGCACTGCTCGTACAAATCCTCCAAGGCCTGGCTGCGCACCCTGCCCACCACCGGTCCGCGGGTGATCCAGGGCCCCGGCGAGAATGCCGGTGTGGTGGATATCGGCGATGGGCAGGCCGTGGTCTTCAAGATGGAGAGCCACAACCATCCGTCCTTCATCGAGCCCTACCAGGGCGCGGGCACGGGCGTGGGGGGTATTCTGCGCGATGTGTTCACCATGGGGGCGCGGCCCATCGCGGCCTTGAACCTGCTGCGCTTCGGCGATTGCCACAACACCCGCACCCGGCGCCTTTTGGCCGGCGTGGTGGCCGGCATCGGCGGCTATGGCAATTCCTTCGGCGTGCCCACGGTGGGTGGCTCGGTGGGATTCCACAAGCGCTATAACGGCAACATTCTCGTCAACGCCATGGCGGTCGGTCTCGCCAACACCAACGAGATCTTCTACGCCGCCGCCACCGGCGTCGGCCGCGCCATCGTCTATCTCGGCTCCAAGACCGGCCGCGATGGCATCCACGGCGCCACCATGGCGTCCGCCGAGTTCGGCGCCGATGCCGAGGAGAAGCGCCCCACCGTGCAGGTGGGCGACCCCTTCGCCGAGAAGCTGCTGCTGGAAGCCTGCCTGGAGATCATGCAGAAGGGCTGCGTGGTGGCGATCCAGGACATGGGTGCCGCCGGCCTCACCTGCTCAGCGGTGGAGATGGGCGCCAAGGGAGACCTGGGCGTGGAGCTCGACCTCGACGCCGTGCCGTGCCGCGAAACCGGCATGAGCGCCTATGAGATGATGCTCTCGGAAAGCCAGGAGCGCATGCTCATGGTGATTGCCGACGGCAAGGAAGAAGAGGCCGAGGCCATCTTCAAGAAGTGGGGCCTCGACTTCGCCATCGTCGGCCGCACCACCGACACGCTGCGCTTCGTGGTGAAGCACAAGGGTCTGGTGGAAGCCGATCTGCCCATCAAGGAGCTGGGCGACGAGGCGCCGGAATACCGCCGGCCGTACGTGGAGCCGGCCGAGCGCCCCGTCATCAAGCCGGAGGATGTGCGCAGCCCGCTGTCGGTGGCGGACGCCCTGGAGCGTCTCATCGCTTCGCCGGACCTGTGCTCCAAGCGCTGGGTGTGGGAGCAATACGACCACCTCATTCTCGGCAACACCGTGCAGCGCCCCGGTGGCGATGCCGCCGTGGTGCGGGTGGAGGACGGCCCCAAGGCGCTGGCCATGACCACCGACGTGACGCCGCGCTATTGCGAGGCGGGTCCGTTCGAGGGCGGCAAGCAGGCGGTGGCCGAGGCGTGGCGCAATCTCACCGCGGTCGGTGCCACCCCCATCGCGGTGACCGACAACCTGAATTTCGGCAATCCCGAGAAGCCGGAGATCATGGGCCAGTTCGTGGCCTGCGTGAAAGGCATCGGCGCGGCCTGCGAGGCGCTCGATTTCCCGGTCGTGTCGGGCAATGTGAGCCTCTACAACGAGACCAATGGCCAGGGCATCCTGCCGACCCCGTCCATCGGCGGCGTCGGCCTCATCGACAATCTTGCGGAGACCATGACGCTGGATTTCAAGGCCTCCGGCGAGCCGATCCTGCTGATCGGCAAGACCGAGGGCTGGCTCGGCGCCTCGTCCTTCCTCGCCACCGTGTGTGAGCGGGAAGAAGGCGCGCCGCCGCCGGTGGATCTGGTGGCCGAGAAGCGTAACGGCGACTTCGTGCGGGCCCTCATCCGCGACGGAATCGCCACCGCCGTGCACGACATTTCCGATGGCGGCCTGCTGGTGGCCGTGGCGGAGATGGCCATGGCCGGGCATCTGGGCGCCACGCTGGAAGCGCCGCCCGAAGGCATGGATGCCAACGCCTGGTGGTTCGGCGAGGACCAGGCCCGCTACGTGGTCACGGTGCCGTCGGGCCAGACCGCCGAGGTGGTGCGCCATGCCCAGGCAGCGGGCGTGCCGGTGCTGAAGATCGGCAAGACCGGCGGCGATCGCTTGATCCTGCCGGACGACCGCTCGATCATGGTCGAGGCGCTTCGCGATCGCCACGAGACCTGGCTGCCCATCTACATGGGTGCGTCCTGAACGGGCGCACCCCTCACTTCCGCGGAGGATCCACCGGCCATGCCCATGCCCGCCAGTGATATCGAGCAGCTCATCAAGGCGGCGTTTCCGGATGCCTCTGTGGTGATCGAGGATCTCGCCGGTGACGGCGACCACTATGCCGCGCGAATCGTCTCCGAGGCGTTTCGCGGCAAGAGCCGGCTGCAGCAGCACCAGATGGTCTATGCGGCGTTGAAGGGGAACATGGGCGGCGTGCTCCACGCGCTCGCCCTCCACACTTCGGCGCCGGCCTGAGGCCACGATGCGCCCGACACCGCGGAGGGCGGTGCGCGGCCGCGCGTGCGCCGCGCTGCACAAGCGGCCTTGAACTTTCCGCGGTGAGGGTCGATCTTTAGCTGAGAGGGCCGGCTCATTCGGTCCGCGAGATTGGATTTGATCCCATGAGCATTCGCGAAGACATCGAAGGCATCATCAAGTCGAGCGACGTGGTGCTCTTCATGAAGGGCACCCCGCAGTTCCCGCAGTGCGGTTTCTCGGGTCAGGTGGTGCAGATTCTCGATCACGTGGGCGTACCCTTCAAGGGCGTGAACGTGCTCGAGAACGACATGATCCGCCAGGGCATCAAGGAATACTCGAACTGGCCGACCATTCCGCAGCTCTACATCAAGGGCGAGTTCATGGGCGGCTGCGACATCGTCCGCGAGATGTTCCAGTCGGGTGAACTCATCCCCATGCTGGAAGAGAAGGGCGTCGCGATCCGCGACAAGGCCATCGGCTGATCGGCCCATCGTGACTGCTGTTCCGGCGCCCACGCGCGCTTCGAAGGTGGTGGTTGGCCTCGGGCTCCTGGCCGATGCGGCGCTTGTGGTGCTGCTGCTGGCGATTTCCGGGTTCGTCTTCGGTGGGCCGGAAGGCGCCGGGGGCGAGATGTCGGCGGTCGTCGGCTGGTCGCTGACCCTGGCGGTGTGCATCCTCTCGCCGCTGTTGGGGCTGCTGATGTGGCGCCGCGGCCGGGTCGATCTGGCCCTCGCCATGACCTGGTTGCCGGTGGTGGCGCTGCTGGTGGGCTGGATCATGACCACCTTCTGAGCCAGCCGCTGGTGTCCGCAGACTAAAAAAGGCCCGCCATCCGGCGGGCCTTTTCATTTGTGCGCGGAACCGCTCAGGCGTGGCCGAACACCCGCTTGAAGATGGTGTCCACATTCTTGAAGTGGTAGCCGAGATCGAACTTTTCGTTGATGTCGTCTTCGGCAAGGAATTTGCGCACGTCCGCATCATTGAGGAGGAAGGTGCGGAAGTCGCCTTCGCCGCGCCAGACCTTCATGGCGTTGCGCTGCACGAGGCGATAGGCGTCCTCGCGGCTGGCGCCCTTCTGGGTGAGGGCGAGGAGCACCCGCTGGGAGTGGATGAGGCCACCCAGCTTGTCCATGTTCTTCTGCATGTTGTCGGTGTGGACCACCAGCTTGTCCATGACGCCGGTGAGGCGCGCCAGAGCGAAGTCCAGGGTCACGGTGGCATCGGGGCCGATCATGCGCTCCACGGAGGAGTGGGAGATGTCCCGCTCGTGCCACAGGGCCACGTCTTCCAGCGCCGGCGTCACATAGGCGCGCACCATGCGGGCAAGGCCCGTGAGGTTCTCGGTGAGCACCGGATTGCGCTTGTGCGGCATCGCCGAGGAGCCCTTCTGCTCCGGCGAGAAATATTCCTCGGCCTCCAGCACCTCGGTGCGCTGCAGGTGGCGCACCTCGGTGGCGAGCCGCTCCACGGAGGAGGCGACCACGCCCAAGGTGGCAAAGAACATGGCGTGGCGGTCGCGGGGGATAACCTGGGTGGAAACGGTCTCCACCTTCAGGCCCATCTTGGCGGCCACATGCTCTTCCACCCGGGGATCCACATGGGCGAAGGTGCCCACCGCGCCGGAGATGGCGCAGGTGGCGATTTCCTCGCGGGCCGCCGCGAGGCGGGCGCGGGCGCGCTGGAACTCAGCGCTGGCGATGGCGAGCTTCACGCCGAAGGTGGTGGGCTCGGCATGGATGCCGTGGGAGCGGCCCACCGTGGGGGTGAGCTTGAACTCGAACGCGCGCCGCTCCAGCACCGCCAGGAGCTTGTCCACATCGGCGATGAGCAGGTCGGCGGCGCGGGTGAGCTGCACCGCGAGGCAGGTATCCAGCACGTCGGACGAGGTCATGCCCTGGTGGACGAAGCGCGCCTCGGGGCCGATGAACTCGGCCAGATGGGTGAGGAAGGCGATGACATCGTGCTTCACGTCCCGTTCGATGGCGTCGATACGGTCGATGTTGAACTCGGCCTTGCCGCCGAGCTCCCAGATCTTGGCCGCGGCCTCCTTGGGCACCACGCCCAGCTCGGCCAGCGCGTCGGCGGCATGAGCCTCGATCTCGAACCAGATGCGAAAGCGGGCTTCGGGGGACCAGATGGCGGCCATTTCCGGCCGGCTATAACGGGGGATCATCGCAGCACTCGTCATGTCTTGATCAAGGGTGCGCTCTAGCAGATCAGCGCCGGAAAGAGTAGGGCGACGCGCGCATTCGCTCCCGCCGCGCGCCGGCAGATGGCGAATGGCGGCCCCACGGCGGCCTAGCGTCCCTTCCGGCGGCCGCCGTGGTCGCTGCCGAGCATCAGCCCGCGCGAGACGGCACCGCGTCCGAATTTCGCGGTGAGTGCGTCCATGGCGCTCTCCGCCGCCTTGAGGCGCTCGGTGCCCGTATCCACGAGGTCGGCCGGATCCGCCTCGCTGGCGGGGCACAGCTCCGAGACGCCGACGCCGATGAGGCGGAAGCGGCTGCCATCCACCTCCTTCTGCAACAGCTCCTGGGCGTGGGCATAGATGCGCCCGGCGAGGCAGGTGGGGGTCTCGAGAGTGCGCGAGCGGGTGCGCAGGCGGAAATCGCCGGTCTTGAGCTTCAGCGTCACCGTGCGCCCGGCGATGCCGGCCTTCTTGAGCCGCGCGCTCACCTCTTCCGACAGGCCATAAAGCGACTGCTCCAAAGGCCGCAGGGCGGCAATGTCGGTGTCGAAGGTGGTTTCGGCGGAGACGCTCTTGGCCTCCCGGTGCGGCTCCACCTGGCGCGTGTCGATGCCGTGGGCGAGGCGGGCCAGCCGCAGCCCCTCCGCGCCGTAGCGGCGCGCCAGCTCCGCGGCGTCGGCCCGCTGCAGATCGCCGATGGTGTGGAAGCCATCGCGGTTGAGGCGGCTGCCGAAGGCGGCGCCGACGCCCCAGATGAAGGTGACCGGCCGTGGCGCCAGGAAGGCGGGCGCCTCGGCGGCGCCGAGCACGGAGAAGCCGCGGGGCTTATCGAGGTCCGAGGCGGTCTTGGCCAGGAATTTGTTGGGGGCAAGGCCCACCGAAACCGTGATTCCCACCTGCTGTTCCACCTCGCGCGCGAAGCGGGCCAGGGTGCGGGCCGGGCTGAGCCCGTGCAGGGCCGTGGTGCCGGAGAGATCGAGAAAGGCCTCGTCGATGGAGAGGGGCTCCACCAGGGGCGTCAGTGCCTGCATCATGGCCCGCACCTGACGCCCCGCGATGCGGTATTTCTCCATGTTGGGGGGCAGGATCACCGCATCCGGGCACAGCGCCTTGGCCTTGAACATGGGCATGGCCGAGCGCACCCCGCTGATGCGGGCGATGTAGCAGGCGGTGGAGACCACCCCGCGCTTGCCGCCGCCGATGATGAGGGGCACATCGGCGAGGGCGGGGTTATCGCGCTTTTCCACTGCGGCGAAGAAGGCGTCGCAGTCCACATGGGCCATGCTGAGGTGGTCGATCTCTCCGTGGCGCACCAGTCGCGGGCTGCCACAGGCGGCACAGCGCGGCCCGCTCGCCGCATCGGCGAGGCAGTCGCGGCAGAAGCCGGGGGGCAGGGCGGCAGCCATGGCCACGCTCCGGGCAGGGCCTAGAGCCGACGCACCGGCGCGTCGGGATCGAACGGCGGGGCAAGAATGTCGTGGGCGGCCACCACATGCTTGGGATCGAGCTTCTGGTCGGCGGCGAAGGCCAGCAGCATGGCTTCATCGGAAAGCAGGAAGGCGAGCACCCCGGCGCCGAAGCCGGATTTGCCGGCGGCCTCGCGCAGGCTGGCGGGGCTGAGGCCGGTTTCGCCGAGGAATCGCACCAGGCGCTCCCCGTCCGCGGCGATGAAGGAGAGGGCGCTCACCGCCACCTCCTGGGCCGCGGCCCGTTGAGCGTCCAGGCCTTTGGGCTTTTCTTGAATGGGCATTTGCGCTTCCGCAAGGAATGGGTTCTAGCTGTGCCCATTCCAGCACGTTCGCGGCGGGCTGCGAAGCACGGAGCGGGGATAGGACCCATGTCGAAGACGGTCATGATCGTGGAGGACAACGAGCTGAACATGAAGCTCTTCCACGACCTGCTGGAGGCCCATGGCTACCGTACCGTGGAGACCCGCACCGGCGTGGAAGCGGTGGAGCTGGCGCGGGCCAATCGCCCCGATCTCATCATCATGGACATTCAGCTGCCGGAAATCTCCGGGCTCGACGTGACCCGCAAGCTGAAGGCGGATCCGGAGCTGAAGGCGATTCCCGTGGTGGCCGTCACGGCATTCGCCATGAAGGGCGACGAGGAGCGCATCCGCGCGGGGGGCTGCGAGGCCTACCTGTCCAAGCCGATCTCGGTGGCGAAGTTCCTGGAAACCGTGCGCCACTTCGCCGGAACGTGAGCGGGCCCTGTAACCCGGCCCGAATTCGGCAGCTTTCCCTTTTTCTGGGGTTGCGCTACACTTTTTAAATGATGCAGTCGGCGGCGCGGCTGCAGGCTTCTGACCGCTCTGCTGCGATGAACCGCGAACGGTGGCGCACCACCGGCGTTGCGGCCGCGACGGCGGGCCGAGAGATTTCGAGACAACCCTACGGAGTGCTCAGGTCCGCCGCATCTCCTGGGTCCGTGGGGTTTGGCCGGTGGGTGAGCGATGACGGGAGGCCTCCCCGCGCGCTCCCCACCGGCCAGCCTATCCTCTGCCCGGTTCATGCCGCTGCCGTGCATGCGCCGCCTGGCGCACCCCTCAACTGGCGCACCCCTCCAAAAGCGGGCCGAAGGTCCCACTGAAAGCCTCGTCCCACGCAAAGCCTCGTCCAGGGCGGGCAGAAGGCTGGCTGATGCTGTCCGGTCGGTGGCCGGGCGCTGCGCGCGCAAGTCCAGGTGTGGTGAAGACCGGCGCATAGGCGCGGCGGCGCCGATTCGGAGCGTCGGCGCCGGGCCAGTCGACCGCCGTAGCGGTCTCGTCCGTCGTGGTCGCCGGCTTGCCTTGGGCGGTCCCTGCCTCAGTCCTTCGGTGCCGCGCAGGCCGCGGCCGCATGGGCCATGGCGCTGCCGCCGGCGGCGACGCAGGCCGCCGCCCGGCGGGCATTGCGGGCCCGCACCTGTTCCTGGCGAATGGCATAGAGGCCGGCGCCCACCACCAGCACGATGCCGACGCTGGTCCACGCATCCGGCACATCGCCGAACACCAGATAGCCCGAGAGCAGCGCGCCGAAGACCATGAGGTAGCGCAGCGGCGAGATGGACGCGACGGGCGCGTGGCGGAAGGCGTACACCAGTAGCAGGGTGCCCCCGGCGAAGGCGGTGCCGGCCAGCAGGAGATAAAGCACCGTCCGCAGAGCCGGCAGATGCCAGGGCTCCCAGATGGCGAAGGCGCCGGAACACACCAGCAGCACCAGCACGGCGGAGGCGCTCACCACGGGTCCGGGAATCTCCAGGCCGATGCCACGGGTCATCACATCGCGCACCGAGCTGCAGAAGGCGGCGATGAGCGGCAGAAGGGCTATGAGGGAGAAGGTGGCCGGATCCGGCCGGGTGACGATGACGGCGCCGCTGAAGCCGATGACGATGGCGCACCAGCCGCGCAGACTCACCTTCTCGCCCAGCATGGGCACCGCCAGGGCGGTCGTGAGCAGGGGCGCGGCCATGTAGATGGTGGTGCTGGAGGCGATGGGCATCACCGCCAGCGCCGCCACATAAAGGAAGGTGGTGAGGGAATCGAGGATCGAGCGGCCGAGCACCCGGGGGTGCGCCGCCAGTGGCAAGGCCGGCAGATCGCCGGAGCGGGCCACCAGCGCCAGCAGCAGCACGGCGGAAACGGCGGTGCGCAGGAAGATGGCCTCGCCGAGGGGCAGGGTGCCCACCGCCAGCTTGAGGCAGGTGTCGTTGGTGATGAAAAGACCCATGGCCACCGCCATGGCGAGAACGCCCTTCAAGCCCGAATTCGTGAGGTTGGCGCTGGTCTGAGCCGGGGTGGTCATCTTGGGTCCTTGTCCGGCGGGTGCCGGCATGCTGCTTCGTCCGGCGGGCGGCCGGCTGGGTCTGCCCCGGCTGCGGAGCCTGGCGCGCGCCGTGATGGGCGCATGGCCGTGAACCCCAGGCGGCGCCGGGCCGTCTGCACAGGGATAGCTGTCGTTTGGTAAGATTTAGCTTATTCGCCCGCGGCTTCGCCGTGCCGAATTCGAGGCCCTGCAGGCACCGACGTGCATGGCGCGCATGCCCATGCCATGTCTTCGCCGCAATTGGGCAGGCGGATCAGCCGCCGGTGGCACTCATGTGCCGCTGCAGCGCTGGCTGGCGATGGGTGCGGTCGATGACGAAATCGTGGCCCTTGGGCTTGCGCAGGATCGCCGCATCGATGGCCGCCTGCAGCAAAGCATCGTCGGCGGAGGCCCGCAGCGGGGCGCGCAGGTCGGCCGCGTCTTCCTGGCCGAGACACATGAACAAGGTGCCCGTGCAGGTCACACGCACCCGATTGCAGCCCTCGCAGAAATTATGGGTGAGCGGGGTGATGAAGCCCAGCCGGCCGCCAGTCTCCTTCACGTCCACATAGCGCGCCGGGCCCCCGGTGCGGTGGCTGCTCTCCGTGAGGGTATAGCGCTCGGCGAGCTCGGCCCGCACCGTGGTGAGCGGCACATATTGATCCAGGCGATCCTCGCCGGTGTCGCCCAGCGGCATCACCTCGATGAGCGACAGGTCATGCCCCTCGCCATGGGCCCATTCCATCAGGCCGCTGATCTCATGCGCATTTACGCCCTTGAGGGCGACCGCGTTGACCTTCACATGAAGACCGGCCGCCTTGGCCGCGGCAATGCCGGCCAGCACCCGGTCCAGGTCGCCCCAGCGGGTCACGGCGCGAAACTTGGCGGCGTCCAGCGTATCCAGGGAGACATTCACGCGCCGCACGCCGCAGGCGGCGAGGTCGGCGGCATAGCGGGCGAGCTGCGAGCCATTGGTGGTCAGGGTCACCTCGTCCAGCCGCCCGCTCTCCAGGTGCCGGGAGAGGGCGCGGAACAGGGTCATCACATCCCGCCGCACCAGCGGCTCGCCGCCGGTGAACCGCAGCTTGCGCACCCCGCGCATGACGAAGGCCGAGCACAGCCGGTCCAGTTCCTCCAGGTTCAGCAGCTCCGGTTTGGGCAGGAAGGTCATGTGCTCCGACATGCAGTAGACGCAGCGGAAATCGCAGCGGTCGGTGACCGAGACGCGCAGATAGTTCACAGCGCGCCCAAAGGTGTCCACCAAGGGGCCGGCAGCCTGGGCGGCCGCCGCATTCGGCCGGTCGATCAGATCCCGTAACGCGCCACTCACCGCAACCACTCCGTCGCATCCATCCCGCATCGTGCACGACCCGCTGCGCGCGAGGCGCGCCTGGCGCCCCGACGCTGCGGACTTCGACCTTTGAGGTCTTATATCGTATGCCATGGAATGATGAACAGGTGGGGCGGCGCACATTCGCGTGGCCGTCCTCCTGCAGCGGCCGCAGCGGCCGGAAAGGACAATGCGATGACCGTGGAGACGACCCCGGCCGCCTGGCCCACGGAGATCCGCCTGGGCGAGGACAAGCGCACCCTGCGGCTGGCCTTCGACGATGGCGCCGCCTTCACGATTCCGGCCGAGCTGCTGCGGGTCGAAAGCCCCTCGGCGGAGGTGCAGGGGCATAATCCGAGCGAGAAAATCACCGTGCCAGGCAAGCGCGCCGTGCGCATCACGGCGGTGGAGATGGTGGGTAATTACGCCATTCGCCTGACCTTCGACGATGGCCATGCCACTGGCATCTACCCCTGGGAGCTCCTGTACCGCTATGGCCGGGAGCAGGAGGCCATGCTCGCCGCCTATGTGGGCGCGCTGGAGAAGCAGGGCCTCACGCGGGATTGAGGGCACCCGTGCGGTCGGCCTGCCGCGAACAGCAAAAAGGGCGCCCGAGGGGCGCCCTTGGCCGATCAGAGTCGCGCGGCGCAGGTGCGCCGCCGCAGACTCACTTGATCTTCGTCTCGCGGAATTCCACGTGCTTGCGCGCCACCGGATCGTACTTCTTGAGCACGATCTTGTCGGTCTTGGTGCGGGAGTTCTTCTTGGTCACGTAGAAGGAGCCCGTGTCGGCGGTGGACAGGAGCTTGATCTTGATGGTTGCAGCCTTGGCCATGTCTTGATCCCTGGGTGCCGCTTGTGGCGCGCGGGCCGTTACGGCGTTGCCGGTCAACGGCGAAAAGAAAGTCGAACGCGCTGCCGGACAGGCGGCTCGTGGGGGCGGAAACTCTCTCAACCGCCCTTGAATGTCAAGGCCTGCCCGCAGTTGCCCCCGCCGCGCGGGCGACGCCATAACGAATGGCGACGACCACCGCATAGCCGCCCAGCATGGCGGCGATCACGTAAGCGAAACCATAAGGGTCGTAGGCATCCATGCCGGCGCCGGCCAGCGGCGGGCCGATGATGAGGCCGACCGAATAGAGCATCACGAACGCCGCATTGGCGGCGGCCAGCGCTGCCCCATGGAATCGCGCGCCCAGATGGGCGAGCCCCACCGTGTAGAGCGAGCCGGCGATGCCGGTGGCGATGAACACCGTGACGAGGAAATCCCAACCGCCCACCGACATGAGCGGCAGCACCCCGGCACCGATGGCGCCGACAGTGGCGCAGGTGAGCAGCACCAGGCGCCGGTCCACCCGATCGCTGACGAGGCCGAGGGGAATCTGGAAAGCCACATTGCCGAGCACCGCCACCGTCAGCAGCAGGGAGGCGCCGGAATCAGGCAGGCCCAGCCGTACGCCATAGAGCGGCAGGAAGCTCATCACCGAGGTTTCGATGGCGCCGAACACCAGGGCCGCCAGCAGGGCCGTGGGCGATTTGCGCAGAAAGGCCATCACCCCATGGTGTTCGCCATCCTGGATTTTCGGTGCCATGCCGTTGGCCAAAAGAATCGGGATGGCGCCCAGGCACAGCACCACCGCGCCAGCCACATAAGGCGGCCATCCGGTTGTGCCGGTGACACTGAGGATGATGGGCCCGAGCGCCGCGCCGATGGAGAGGGCGGTGGCATAGATGCCCATGATGAGGCCGCGCCGTCCCGGTGGCGCCACCGCATTGATCCAGAACTCGCTCACCGCGAACAGGATGCACAGCGTGGCGCCGAACACGAAGCGCAGCGGGAACCACACGGGGAAGGAGGGAATCGCCTTGAACGCCAGCAGGGTGGCGGCGGTGATGGCGATGGACAAGGTGAGCAGCAGCCGCACGCCCATCCGCCGCACCAGCAGCGGCACGAAGGGGGCGGTGGCGACCGTCGCCACGCCGGCCACGGCGGTGTTGATGCCGATCAGGGTGCGCGAGACACCTCGGCTTTCCAGCTCAAGGGCGAGCAGCGGAATCGAAAGGCTGATGCCCACCCCCACCACCGCGATGGCGGAGATGGCGGCGGCAATGGAGGCGGTCCGGCTCATCTCAATGGCCGGCTCCTGCGGAGCGTGCATGGGGTCGGGGAATCCGGTCAATCAAGCAGGGTACGTTGGAAGCGTCCGTTGCGCATGGCGTAGGACGGCACCGGCAGGCGGTTGTGGAAGCCGGCTTCGATCCGGGCGGCGAGCTCCTCGATGACCACGCGGGTCACGGTGGGCAGCTCCAGCGCCTTGGTTTCATCGAAGGTGAGCCAGCGCAGGTCGATGAACTCGGCGTTCTCCCCCACCTTGCCGGGCTCCTCGTCGCAGACCGCATTGGCATCGGCCGCGAAGAAGCGGGTGTCGAAACGCTTGGGGCGCCGCGGCGGGGTGATGGCCCGCGCCACGTAGGTCAGCGCCTCCAGATTGGGGAAGATGCCCCGTTCGGCGAACGCCTTCCAGTCGTCGCACGGCACCTCTGGCGCGCCGAGGTCCTTGGTGCCCAGCAAGAGGCCGGTTTCCTCATAGAGCTCGCGAATGGCGGCGGCCGCGAGGCCGCGCGCGCGCACTACGGTGGGGCGCTGAAACCCGGCCATCAGCCGGCGCTCGCTGTCCGGATCCACCACGCCGAACACCGGCATGGTCTTGTCGAATCGCTCGAGGCGCCCGCCCGGAAAGACGTAGACACCGGGCAGAAACTTCATGTTGGGGTGGCGCCGCCCCATCAGAACGCGGGGCTCCTTGCCCTTGCGATCCAGCAGAATGATGGTCGCCGCGTCCTTGGGGCGCTGGTTCGGCCAATCCTGGCGACGCTCGGCATTGGTGAGGCGCGTGGCGAAATCGGTCATGTCAGGGCATCGCAGTACGGGAAACGGAAGCGGGTGAAGGTGCGCCGGGAGGCGGCGCCTCGCGCTCGGGGCTGGCGGGATCGAAGCCATGCATGCGCAGCGCCCATTGCAGATTCACCAGCATCGCCTTCACCGGCGGCAGCAGAACCAGGCTCAGCACCAGGGTCAAAGGCAGCCATAGGGCAAGGTGCCCCCAGACCGGCGGACGGAACACCTCTTCCACCAGCACCAGCAGTGGCACAACGATGTGGCCCACCACCAGGATGACCATATACGGCGGCGCGTCATCGGCCCGCTGGTGGTAGAGCGCCTCGCCGCAGTGGCCGCAGAAGGGCGTCACCTTCAGGTAGCGCTCGAACAGTGCGCCGGTGCCGCAGGCGGGGCAGCGGCAATGGCCGCCGCGCATGAGCGCCTCGGCCACCGAGCGCGGGCGGCGGTCCACCGCCGGAGAGGCGGGTGTCGCGGGTGGCAGCGCCCGCTCGGTTTCCGTCATGGTCATGGACGGGTCATCCTTTTCCTTTCCGGCTGCCGCCGGTGCACCTCCCACCCGTTGCGCCCCGCGGCCCGCTCCGCGAGGGAGCGCGACCGGGGGCGGTTTTCGTTCCCGAGGAACGCCGCTGCGGCCCGGGCCGGCCACGCGGACCTTTTACATAGGAGCCTTCGGAGAGAAGCTCAAACCGAAGTGCGCCGGCCACCGGCGCCGCCTCCACCAGCCGCACCTCCACCCGGTCGCCGATGCGGTGCATCTCGCCGGTGCGCTCGCCCACCAGTGCCTGCCGCACCTCATCGAAGCGGTAATAGTCCGCCCCCAGGGTGGCGGCGGGAATGAAGCCGTCGGCACCGGTGTCGTCGAGGGCCACGAACAGGCCGGCCTTGGTGGCGCCGGTGACGCGGCCGTGGAATTCGGCGCCGATCTGATCGGCCAGATGGTGGGCGATGAGGCGATCCACCGTCTCCCGCTCCGCCGCCATGGCGCGGCGCTCGGTGACGGAAATGGCGGCGGCGATCTCGCCCAGGCTCTCCGGTGTCGCCTCCTCCGGCAGGCCATCCGCGCCGGCATTCAAGGCACGGATTAGCCCGCGATGCACCACCAGATCGGCATAGCGGCGGATGGGCGAGGTGAAGTGCGCATAGCGGCGCAGGTTCAGGCCGAAATGCCCGTAATTCTCCGAGGCATATTCCGCCTGGCTCTGGCTGCGCAGGATCACCTGATTGACCAGCGGCGCCACGTCCGTGCCCACCACCTGCGCCAGAATGCGGTTGAGGTGGGAGGGACGCACCGCGTCGATCTTCGGCAAAGCGATGTCGAGGGTCTTCAGGAAGTCCCGGAGCGCCGAGAGCTTTTCCAGCGAGGGGCCGTCATGCACCCGGTAGATGAGCGGGGTGCGCTTGTCTTCCAGGGTCTCGGCGGCGGCCACATTGGCGAGGATCATGAATTCCTCGATCAGCTTGTGGGCGTCGAGGCGCTGCGGCACCACCACTTTGTCGACGGTGCCGTCGGGCTTCAGCAGGATCTTGCGCTCGGGCAGGTCCAGCTCCAAAGGCTGGCGATTGTCGCGCGCCCGCTTCACTGCCGCATAGGCCTCATAAAGCGGCTTCAACACGGGATCGAGCAACGGGCCGGTCAGCTCGTCGGGCGTGCCATCCATGGCCGCCTGGGCCTGGGCATAGGCGAGCTTGCCGGCCGAGCGCATCATGATGCGGTGGAACGTGTGGTGCCGCTTGCGCCCGTCCTTGCCGATGACGAGGCGCACCGCCAGGGCTGGCCGGTCCACATCCGGCCGCAGCGAGCACAGATCGTTGGAGATGCGCTCGGGCAGCATGGGCACCACCCGATCGGGGAAATAGACCGAATTGCCGCGGATCAGCGCCTCGCGGTCCAGCGGCGTGCCTGGCCGCACGTAAGCGGCAACATCGGCGATGGCGACGGTGACGACGAAGCCGCCCTCATTGTCCGGGTCTTCGTCCGTGGCCGCGTGCACGGCGTCGTCATGGTCCTTGGCGTCGGGCGGGTCGATGGTGACGAGGGGCAAAGCGCGCCAGTCCTCGCGGCCGCGCACGGTCACGGTCTTGGCCGCCTCGGCCTCCTGGATCACCGCTTCCGGGAACACATTGGGAATGTTGTGGGCGTGCAAGGCGATGAGGCTCACCGCCTTCTCGCTGCGGAGCGAGCCCAGCCGGTCCTTCACCCGCGCCGTGGGCAGGCCGAACACCCGCTGGCGCATCAGCTCCACGGAAACGAGATCGCCATCTTCCGCCTCGTGCTCGGCGCCTGGGGGCACCTGCAACTCGCGGCCATGGGCTTTCTTGTCGATGGGCACGATGCGCCCGCCACCATGGGGCAGGGGGTGGAAGATGCCCAGCGTCTGCTTGCGGGCCTTCTCCAGCACCTTGATGACGCGGCCGGTGAACGGCACGCCCGGTTCGCCGGTGCCGTCGACGATGCGCAGCAGCACCCGGTCCGTGAGCCCGGGCGCCGGGCCGCGGGCGCGGCTGACGCGACGGGGGGTCTGCACCAGGATGCGGGGCGCCTCGCCCTGCTCCTCGCCGTCCCATTCCACCGGCACGGCGATCAGCTCGCCATCGCCGTCCCGGCTCACGATGTCCGCCACCAGCACGCCGGGCAGGGCGCCGGGCACGTGCAGCCTGCGGCGGCGGCGATCCACGGTGCCGTCGTCGGACAGATCCCGCAGCAGCGCCTTCAGTTCCACCTTCTGCGCCGCCGAGAGGCCGAACGCGCGGGCGATCTCCCGCTTGCCCACGGTGCCGCTCTGGCTGGCGATGAAGGCGAGCACCTCCTTCTTGGACGGCATCTCGCCCGTGGCCCGGGGCGCCACGATGAGTGCTTCGGCGTGGGCATGCCCGGCCGCAGCGGCCTTGCGGCTGGCGCGCGACTTGGTGCGCGGCGGCGCTTTGCGGGAGGAACTGGCGGATTTTGAAGGAGGCTTGGCCAAGGTGATCGGGTTCCGTGCGGTTGCCCGACGCTACCCGGAACCGGGTCGCAGGGCCAGCATGGTTTCAGGTTGTGGTGTCGCGCGCCGGTGGTTCACCGGATGATCTACCCGCACAGCGCGTGGGTGGTTGGGCGTCGTAAAATAGAAACGGCCGGGCGCAAGGCCCGGCCGCTCACGTCGTCTTCTCTACCCTGGCCGCCCGAGCAAACCTACCGGTTTGCCTTTTGCGAAAAAGTTGCCGGGCGGCGCCAGGGCGTGGTCTGTCCTCAGAAGTCCATGCCGCCGCCCGAGCAAACCCTTCGGTTTGCCTTTTGCGAAAAAGTTGCCGGGCGGCGCCAGGGCGTGGTCTGTCCTCAGAAGTCCATGCCGCCGCCCGGCATGGCCGGGGCCGCGGGGGCGTTCTTCTTCGGTGCCTCGGCCACCAGGGCTTCGGTGGTGATGAGCAGGCCGGCCACCGAGGCGGCGTCCTGCAGGGCGGTGCGCACCACCTTGGTGGGGTCGATGATGCCGGCCTTCACCATGTCCACGAACTGCCCGGTCTGCGCGTTGTAGCCGAAGGCGTAGTCGTCGGTCTCCAGCACCTTGCCGACCACCAGCGAGCCGTCGTCGCCGGCGTTCTGGGCGATCTGGCGGGCAGGCGCCTGGATCGCCTTGCGGACGATCTCAATGCCGGTCTTCTGGTCGGCATGGTCGACCTTCAGGCCGTCCAGCACCTTCACCGAGCGCAGCAGGGCCACGCCGCCGCCGGGCAGCACGCCTTCTTCCACCGCGGCGCGGGTGGCATGCAGGGCGTCGTCCACGCGGTCCTTCTTCTCCTTGACTTCCACCTCGGTGGCGCCACCGACGCGCACCACGGCCACGCCGCCGGCGAGCTTGGCGAGACGCTCCTGGGCCTTCTCGCGGTCATAGTCGGAGGTGGTGGTCTCGATCTGGGCGCGGATCTGGGCCACGCGGGCCTCGATGTCGGCCTTCTCACCGGCGCCGTCGACGATGGTGGTGTTCTCCTTCTCGATCACCACCTTCTTGGCGCGGCCGAGCATGGAAAGGTTCACGCTGTCGAGCTTGATGCCCACATCCTCGGAAATCACGGTGCCGCCGGTGAGGATGGCGATATCCTCCAGCATGGCCTTGCGGCGATCGCCGAAGCCCGGGGCCTTCACCGCCGCGACCTTGAGGCCGCCGCGCAGCTTGTTGACCACCAGGGTGGCCAGCGCCTCGCCTTCCACGTCCTCGGCGATGATCAGCAGCGGCTTGCCCGACTGCACCACGGCCTCGAGCACCGGCAGCAGCTCCTGCAGGCCGGTCAGCTTCTTCTCGTTGATGAGGATGTAAGGATCCTCGAACTCAACGCGCATCTTCTCGGCGTTGGTGACGAAATAGGGGGAGAGATAACCGCGGTCGAACTGCATGCCCTCGACCACGTCGAGCTCGGTCTCGAAGGACTTGGCTTCCTCGACGGTGATGACGCCTTCGTTGCCGACCTTCTTCATGGCTTCCGCCAGGAACTTGCCGACTTCCTCGTCGCCGTTGGCGGAGATGGTGCCGACCTGGGCGATCTCCTCGTTGGAGGTCACGGCCTTGGACTTGGCCGCCAGGTCCTTGATGATGGCATCCACGGCGACATCGATGCCGCGCTTCAGATCCATCGGGTTCATGCCAGCGGCCACCGCCTTGGCGCCTTCCTTGACGATGGCCTGGGCCAGCACGGTGGCGGTGGTGGTGCCGTCGCCGGCCAGGTCATTGGTCTTCGAGGCGACTTCACGCACCAGCTGGGCGCCGAGGTTCTCGAAGCGGTCCTCCAGCTCGATCTCCTTGGCGACGGAGACGCCGTCCTTGGTGATGCGGGGGGCGCCGAACGCTTTCTCGATGACCACGTTGCGGCCCTTGGGGCCGAGGGTCACCTTGACGGCGTTGGCGAGGATATCGACGCCGCGCAGGACCTTGTCACGCGCATCGACGGAGAATTTCACGTCCTTGGCAGCCATGTGCCGTGCTCCTTCAGCTTGGGACGAATGTTCCAGGTTTCGGTGAGGTGAGGCGCCGCGCTCAGGCCGCCTGCTTGGCGCCGGCCGCGCCTTCGATCACGCCGAGGATGTCGCTCTCTTTCATGATGAGCAGATCCTGGCCGTCGATCTTCACTTCGGTGCCCGACCACTTGCCGAACAGCACCACGTCGCCGGCCTTGACGTCGAGGGCGACCAGTTCGCCCTTCTCGTTGCGGGCGCCGGGGCCCACGGCAACGACTTCACCCTGCTGGGGCTTTTCCTTGGCCGTGTCGGGAATGATGATCCCGCCGGCGGACTTCTGCTCGGCTTCGATGCGCTTGACCACAACGCGGTCGTGCAGAGGGCGGAAACCCATGGGGGAAACCTCCAGTTGGTTGCTGATTTCACAGTCACGGAAGCCGGATCCGTCCGGCTCTGCGGGCATCTAGGGCCCCGCCAGCGCAGCCGCAAGGGGGACGATGCACTTTTTTGGCACTCTTTATAAGTGAGTGCTAATTCCGACAAAAATGCTGCGCTGCAAATGGGTTAACGAGGCTGACCTGTTGCCGGACATCGGGCGGTGGGTTCAGGGCTGTGGTGACGCTGGCTTGTCAGCAGTCCCGGCTTATCGCTGCTAGCACCTTGTTTTTGCAGAAGGAAACCATTCTTTGACCTTGGCTCGCGCAAGCTTGTGAGCCGACACTGGATCGGCAGGCTTCCCAAGGTTCGCTGCCCCGCGCACCGGACCGGCCCGAAGCCCGCATTCAGGCGACGTTGCGAACGGAGGTCTTGCCGATGGCATCCCAGGTTGCATCCCGTTTGGAGCAAGGTGGCGTGAGCGAGGATTTCAGGCTGCAGCTGGAGGGCTATGGCCTCGCCACTGCTGAAATCCTCTACCGCATGCCCGATCATCCGGTCCTGCTGCAGACCTTCCTTTGGCAGGACTACGATCTGTGCCCCAAATTTCCTGAGCTGAACCGCTTCCTGGAATTCTGGCAGCGGGAGATTGAAGGGCCACTGCATTCCGTGCGCGTGGTCCATTGCGGCCTGATCAAGCCAGCGGAACTGCGTGCGGTCGACGGGCTGTTCGTGCTGCATTAGGGCGAGCCGGGGCCCGCCGGCCTGTTGCGGATGCCGGGCGATGGGA
Source organism: Xanthobacter sp. ZOL 2024 (assembly GCF_052932325.1). NCBI lineage: Bacteria > Pseudomonadati > Pseudomonadota > Alphaproteobacteria > Hyphomicrobiales > Xanthobacteraceae > Xanthobacter > Xanthobacter sp. ZOL 2024. The sequence continues at coordinate 4,160,066 of NZ_CM128808.1, read as the reverse complement.
CCTCGCTTCCTGCGCTATTCGTCTTAGAATGAGCGTGCGGCGAGAAGCGTGCGCGCCCGGCGGGGGTTGGGCGCGCACGCTGACCCGTGATCTTCCTATATCCATGCGGCTGCCAAGGGTGTGGCGGAGGGGTGTGGCGGCGGGTCGCCCACAATGCCCTCACACCGCCGCTTTCTCGGTGCTAAGTAGGGCGCGACCCAGCGGAACACGTCGCCCCTTCCCGGCGCCGTCAAAGAGGCAGCATTGGATCACCGAGCCCCCAGAACATCGGAACTGCTCGCCGCGGTCTTGTCCGCGCAGGAGGGGGAGAAGGTCGCGATCGGCGACCTGGTGAATGCGCTGCGCAACCGCGCCTTCGGCATCCTGTTCCTCATCTTCGGCATTCCCAACTGCATCCCCATGCCGCCGGGCATTCCGGTCATCTGCGGCATCATCCTCGGCCTCATCGGCCTGCAGATGGCCATGGGCCGGCAGGAGCTGTGGCTGCCGGAGAAGATCGCCAAGCGCACCTTCTCCCGCTCGATGCTGGAGACCATCGTCAACCGCTCGCGGCCTTATATCGAGCGGTTCGAGTCCTTCTCCCGGCCGCGTTACGAAGCGTTCGCCGGTCCGACCGCGCGCCGCGTGGTGGGAGCGACGGTGGTGCTGCTGGGCTTCATTCTGCTGCTGCCCATTCCCTTCCTCGGCAATCTGCCCCCGGGCTTCGCGGTGTGCGTGTTCGGGCTGGGGCTGGTGGAACGCGACGGGCTGGTGATCCTGGCCGGCTTCGGTGCCACCGTGCTCGGCCTCGTCATCACCGGCCTCATGAGCTGGGCCATCTGGCAGGGCGCCATCGCCATCTTCTGATCCCTTTCCCGCCGGGCAGTTCCGCGCGGATCGCGCGGGCCCCGGCCTTGCCGTGTCTGTCCCTGAACCATGCGTGTTGATGCCTTCGATTTCGATCTGCCGCCTGAACGGATTGCTCTGAGGCCGGCGGAACCGCGGGAAGCCGCGCGCCTGCTGGTGGTGCGCCCCGGGGGCGCGCCCGAGCTGAGCGACGCGCGGGTGGGCGATCTGCCGTCCTTCCTCAATGCCGGTGATGTGCTGGTGGTGAACGACACCCGGGTCATCCCCGCGGCGCTCGCCGGCACCCGCAGTCGTCCCGACGGCAGCACGGTTCAGATCGAGGCGACGTTGGTCAAGCGGCGGGATGCCGCCAGCTGGACCGCCTTCGCCAAGCCCGCCAAGCGTCTGCGCCCGGGGGACGTGATCCATTTCATCGGCCGTGACGGCTCCACCCTGGATGCCACGGTGCTCGACAAGCGGGAGGGCGAGGTGGACCTCGGCTTTGCTGTGTCCGGCACGGCGCTGGATGTGGCGGTGGCCGGGGTGGGGCACATGCCCATTCCCCCCTATATCGCTGCCCGCCGGGCGGAGGACGAGCACGACCGCAGCGATTACCAGACCCTGTTCGCGCGGGTGGATGGCTCGGTGGCGGCACCCACCGCCAGCCTGCATTTCACCCCGGCGCTGATGGCGGCGGTGAAGGCCCGCGGGGTGGAGGTGGTGACGGTGACCCTGCATGTGGGGCCGGGCACCTTCCTGCCGGTGAAGGCCGAGGACACAAGGGACCACCGCATGCATGCGGAATGGGGCGAGGTTTCTCCGGAAACGGCCGCCACGCTCAACGCGGCACGGGCGCGCGGCGGGCGCATCGTGACGGTGGGGTCCACGCCCACGCGGCTGGTGGAAAGCGCGGCCGACGAGAATGGGGTGGTGCGTCCGTTCATCGGCGAAACCGACATCTTCATCACTCCCGGCTATCGGCTGCGGGCGGTGGACGCCATGGTGACCAACTTTCACCTGCCGCGCTCCACCCTGGTGATGCTGGTGGCGGCGGTGGTGGGGCACGAGGTGCAGAAGCGGGCTTATGCCCATGCCATCGAGACGGGATACCGCTTCTATTCCTATGGCGATGCCTGCCTGCTTCTGCCAAAAGCGGCCCCATGACCTATACGCCCACCGATAGCTTCTCCTTCTCGCTCACCGCCACTGATGGCGCGGCCCGCACCGGCTTCGTGCTGACGCCGCGCGGGGCCATCCACACTCCTGCCTTCATGCCGGTGGGCACGGTGGCGACGGTGAAGGGGCTCTATTTCAACCAGGTGCGCGCGACCGGGGCGGAGGTGGTGCTGGCCAACACCTATCACCTGATGCTGCGGCCCGGCGCGGAACGGGTGGCGAAGCTCGGCGGCCTGCACCGCTTCATGGGCTGGGGCGGGCCGATCCTCACCGATTCCGGCGGCTTCCAGGTCATGTCTTTGTCCGGTCTTCGGAAGATGAGCGAGGAGGGGGTGAGCTTCCGCTCCCACGTGGATGGCGCCACCTATCACATGAGCCCCGAGCGCTCGGTGGAGATCCAGGGGCTGCTGGGGGCCGACATTCAGATGCAACTCGACGAATGCGTGCGCCTGCCGTGTTCGGACGAGGAGGCGGCGCGGGCCATGCGGCTCTCGCTGCGCTGGGCGGAACGCTCGAAGCGCGCGTTCGAGGCGCAGCCCAAGGGCCGCGCTTTGTTTGGCATCGTGCAGGGCGGGGCGGTGCCGCAGCTGCGGGTGGAATCCGCCTGCGAGCTCGCGGCGATGGACTTCCCCGGCTATTCCATCGGTGGCCTTGCCGTGGGCGAGCCGCAGGATGTGATGCTGGCCATGATCGAGACGGTGGAGCCGCACCTGCCCATCACCAAGCCCCGCTATCTCATGGGGGTGGGCACGCCGGACGACCTTCTGGAAGCGGTGAAGCGCGGCATCGACATGTTCGATTGCGTGATGCCCACCCGCTCCGGCCGCCACGCATTGGCATTCACGCGCTTCGGCCGCATCAACCTCAAGAACGCCCGCCACGCCGAGGACCCGCGCCCCCTGGACGAGGAGAGCGACTGCCCGGCGCTGCGGGATTACTCCCGCGCCTATCTCCACCATCTGGTGCGCAGCGAGGAAATGCTCGGCTCCATGCTGCTGTCGTGGGCCAACACCCATTATTACCAGCACCTCATGGCCGGCGCCCGCGCCGCCATCGCCGACGGCCGCTATGACGATTATGTGGCCGGGGTGAAGGAGGGCTGGGCCAGGGGCGATCTGCCGGCCTGGGAGGGATAAGCTCCGCAGGTTGTGCCGGTGTGCTCCAACGTTTCTCCCATTGAATAAACGGACAACCGTTTTATTCTAGTCGCGCTTCCCACCGCCAAACGCGGAAGAACAAGGGGGAGGCGAGGGAGGAAACCGATGCTGCCGAACAGTCCCGCCGGATTCGATTTCGATCTCGGCGAAACCGCCGACATGCTGCGCGACACCGTGCGGGCCTTCTCCGATGCGGAGATCGCCCCCCGCGCCGCCGAGATCGACCGTACCAACCAGTTCCCGCGGGACCTGTGGCCCAAGCTCGGCGCACTCGGCCTGCATGGAATCACGGTGGAGGAGGAATATGGCGGCTCGGGCCTCGGCTATCTGGAGCACGTGATCGCGGTGGAGGAGATCTCCCGCGCCTCCGCGTCCGTGGGCCTGTCCTATGGCGCCCATTCCAACCTCTGCATCAACCAGATCCGCCGCAACGGCTCGGCCGAGCAGAAGCGCACCTATCTGCCTAAGCTCATCTCCGGCGAGCACGTGGGCGCGCTCGCCATGTCGGAGCCCGGCGCCGGCTCGGACGTGGTGTCCATGCGCACCCGGGCCGAGAAGAAGGGCGACCGCTACATTCTCAACGGCTCGAAGATGTGGATCACCAACGGTCCCATCGCCGAGACCCTGGTGGTCTATGCCAAGACCGACCCGGCTGCGGGCACCCGCGGCATGACGGCGTTCATCGTCGAAAAGGGCTTCAAGGGCTTCTCCACCGCCCAGAAGCTGGACAAGCTCGGCATGCGCGGTTCCGACACCGGCGAGCTGGTGTTCGAGGATTGCGAAGTGCCGGAAGAGAACGTGCTCGGCGCCGTGGGCAAGGGCGTCAACGTGCTCATGAGCGGCCTCGACTATGAACGCGCGGTGCTCGCCGCCGGCCCCATTGGCATCATGCAGGCCTGCATGGATGTGGTGATGCCCTATGTCCACGAGCGCAAGCAGTTCGGTGCGCCTATCGGCACCTTCCAGCTGATGCAGGGCAAGATCGCCGACATGTATGTGACCATGAACGCCACCCGCGCCTACGTCTATGCGGTGGCCAAGGCCTGCGACCGCGGCGCCACCACCCGCGAGGACGCGGCCGGCGCCATTCTCTATGCCGCCGAAAAGGCCACCTGGATGGCGCTGGAAGCCATCCAGACCCTGGGCGGCAACGGCTATATCAATGATTATCCCACCGGCCGGCTGCTGCGCGACGCCAAGCTCTACGAGATCGGCGCCGGCACCAGCGAGATCCGCCGCATGCTCATCGGCCGCCAGCTGTACGAGAAGACGGCCTGAGGGGCCGGGCGCCATGCCGCCAGCGTCCGGTCTTCTAAAGGGCCGGACGCTCCGTTAGCCTCCGTGTCGCGCGTTCGGGGATCGGCCTCGGGGCGGCGGGGGCGCGGGCATGGATTCGTTTTTCACCTTGTCGAAGACCCTGTGGTTCCTTGCAGCGCCTTCCAATGCGCTGGTGCTGGCGGTGGTGCTGTCGCTGCTGCTGATTCTCGTCGGCCTCAGACGGGTGGGGCGCGGGCTGCTGCTTCTGGCGACGCTGGGCCTGCTGGTGTTCGGCTTCTCGCCCGTGGCCAACTTCATCATGTCGCCCCTGGAGGAACGCTTTCCCCAGTTTCATGATGACGGCCAGCCGATTACCGGGGTGCTGCTGCTGGGCGGCGCCGAGCTGCCGGACATTGGATTGGCGCGCGGCCAGCCCGCCTTTTCCGAGGCCGGCGAGCGGGTGATCGCGTTCGCCGATCTGGCCCGCCGCTATCCGCAGGCGCGTCTGGTGTTCGTTGGCGGCAGCGGCGCCCTGTTCCCCGATGGCAGGGGCAAGGAAGCCGCCATGATGCGGCAGAGCCTCAACGTGCTGGGCATCGCGCCGGAGCGGGTCGAGTTCGAGGAGCTCTCCCGCAACACCGCCGAGAACGCGGCCTTTGCCGCTGAGCTGGTGAAGCCGAAGCCGGGTGAGCGCTGGTTGCTGGTGACCAGCGCCTTTCACATGCCACGCGCCATGGGCTGCTTTCGCGCGGTGGGCTTTCCGGTGGTGGCTTATCCGGTGGACTACCGCACTGTCGGGCCCGACGCTCTGGACGATACCTTTTCCCGCGCCGCCAGCGGGCTCGATTTCACCGACGTGGGGGTGAAGGAATGGGTGGGCCTCGTCGCCTATTACCTCAGCGGCAAGACCCGGACCCTTTTCCCAGGGCCGTGAGCCTCACTCGTTGTGTGGCACACCCAGCCGATAGACGCCGCGCAGCTCGGACGGGTCGATGACCTTGCCCTTTCGATAGATCAGCAGCTCGCCACGGGCCACCAGAGCCAGCGCGCTGCGGCGCACCTGGGGCAGGGCGCGCTGCCACTGCTCGCCCGGCAGCACCGCCAAGGCCACATCCATGGGCGCGATGGTTCTGCCCGGGCCGCAGGCCCCCGCCAGCGCCAGGATGGCGCGCTCGACGGCTTCAGGATCCAGGCCGGGGACGGCCGAAGGGTGGGAATCAGCGCTCGTGGCGCCGGAGTGATGGCTGGTCATGGCCCCTTAGTAGGGGAAAACGGAAAATTTGATAATGCGCCGCAGCACATCGGTCTGTGGATGCGATCCTGCCGAAAAACATTTCGTAACAGAATGTTACGCCCGCCGACTCGGGCTCTCGGCGAATGTGGCTGCATTAAGGGTGGAATGTGACGCTTCATGACACCCCTTGTTTTGGGGTTGAGAAAATCCTAAGGGCAGAGGTGTCGCGGTGCCTCGCCCCTACGCCTGGGCCGCGCCTTTGAGGAAGAAGAGCCCCTGAATCGCATCATGCACATCACTGAAGCTCGCTCTTGCTGGGGTGTTGCGCGCACCGCGCTCACCGTTTTCGTCGTAGGTGTCGTGGTGGTCTATCTCTTCGGCGGTTTCCAGACCGCCGCGCTGCTGGCGAACTGACCACCCTGCCGGGCCGCGGCGAGCCTGCCGCGCTCGGTTCTGAAACGTCACGCAGCCGGGCCTCCTTCGGCCCGGCGCGATTGCACAGAGATCTCGCGCAGAGCGGTTGCTCAGAGATCTTGCGCACAGGCACCGCGGCGAAGCAGGCCCCGCCTTTCGTTCGCCGCGGTGGCGCCCTAAGAGGGGCCATGACGTTTGGCCTTCTCCCTTGCGGCCCTCTCCAATGACTCTCCATCTTCTCAAGCTTTGTGTCGGCGCCACGTCGATTGATGATCTGCGGGCCTGGATCGGCGAGCAGCAGGCCATGGCCGTGCGCGCCGGGCGGGCGTTCGAGCAGCAGCACGTCACCCGCATGGTGCCCAATCGCAAGGATGAGCTGCTGGACGGCGGCTCGCTCTATTGGGTCATTCGCGGTGAGCTGGCGGCCCGCCAGCGCCTGCTCGATATTCGCCCGTTCACCGATGGCGAAGGCATCCGCCGCTGCGCGCTGGTGCTTGATCCAGACGTGGTGGCGGTGCGCCCGCGTCCCTCGCGGCCGTTCCAGGGCTGGCGCTATCTGAAAGCCGCCGAGGCGCCCCAGGATCTGGGCGCCGGCCGGGAAGAAGTGGCACCGGACATGCCGGAGGAGATGCGCCGCGAGCTGGAGCAGCTGGGCCTGCTTTAGCGCTAGTCCTTCAGTCCAGCACCGCCGCCTTGAGCAGGCAGACCATGAAAGCATGGGCCGGGCCCGGCCCGCGATTGCGGATGATGTGGCGCCGATCGCAGCGGTAGCGCACGGTTTCGCCTTCCTTCACTGTCTCGATCACGCCGGCGACCTCGACCTCCAGGCTGCCCGCCACCACCGTGAGGCATTCCACCGAGCCGCGCTGGTGGCCATCGGAATCGAGCTCGCCGCCGGGTTCGGCCTGGAAGTCATAATATTGCAGCCACTCGACAGTCTTGATCCAGCCGATGATGGACAGGCGGCACAGCCCGTCCTCGGACACCAGCATGGGGGTGTCGGCGCGGGTGAGCTTTTCCACGAACGGCGCATCATCGCTGGAGGCGAGCACCCGCTCCACGGACATGTCGAGGGCCTGCGACAGGCGCCACACGGTGGCGAGCGTCGGGTTGGTCTCGTTGCGCTCGATCTGGCTGATGATGGACTTGGCCACGCCGGACTGCTCGGCGAGATCCGAAAGCGACAGATTATAGGCCTTGCGCAGCCGCTGGATGGTCTTGCCCAGCTGGCCGGTGATCGCCTGCGCTCCGGTTTCGAGCGTGCCGCTCCCCCGCTCTCTCACTGCCATGCGCGCGATCCTTTCCTCCGAACAAACGTTCGCAATCCCGGACGATAGCGTCTAATCCGCTGGCGGCAAGGGCTGCGCGCGTCATTGCACCGGAAGCACAGAGAAATCGCGTCACTGTCTCCAGAGGGCGAAGAAATGGTGCACGGGGCCGTGCCCGGAGCCGACTTCGAGGGTGTCGGCGGCGGCGATGGCGCCGGTGATATAGGACTTGGCGCGGGCGATGGCGGTCGGCAGGTCGGTGCCGCCGGCGAGACCGGCGGCGATGGCGGATGAGAGGGTGCAGCCGGTGCCGTGGGTGTTGCGGGTGGCGTGACGCGGCGCCGCAAAGCGCGTGGTGTCTTCGGGCGTCACCAGCAGATCCACACTTTCGCTGCCGCTGCCATGGCCCCCCTTCATCAGCACCGCCTTGGCACCGAGCGCGATCAGGCGGCGGCCCTGGTCCTCCATCTGGGCTTCGTCGGCGGCGGGGTCGGTGCCGAGCAGGGTGGCGGCCTCCGGCAGGTTGGGCGTGATGACGTCGGCCAGCGGCAGCAGTTCCTCTCGCAGGGTGGAGAGGGCGTCGTCGCTGAGCAGGCGTGCGCCGGACGCCGCCACCATCACCGGATCCAGCACCACCGCCGGTGGCGCGTGGCGCACGAGCCCCGCCGCGACGGCCCGGATGGCGCCGGGACGGGAGAGCATGCCGATCTTCACCGCCGCCACCTTCAGGTCGGCGAACACCGCGTCCATCTGGGCGGTGATGAAGGCGTCGGGCACATCGTGAATGGCGGTGACACCCTGGGTGTTCTGCGCCGTCAGGGCGGCGATAACGCTGGCGCCATAGACGCCGAGCGCCGAAAAGGTCTTGAGATCCGCCTGGATGCCGGCGCCGCCGCTGGAATCAGACCCGGCAATGGTGAGGGCGATGGGCGGCGGGCGAGAGGGCAAGGCCGGTTCCTTATGGCTGGCTCGAAACGGAACACGTCTTAGCGCATCCCTGCCAGGGGGTGAACGGCACGGTCACCGTGCTTGCGCCGCGGCCGGCTTTTGTCCACCTTGGCGGCGCAGTTCCTGCGGAGTGAGCCGTGATCCCGTTTTTCGTTCAGATCAAATGTCAGCTCGGTCGGTCGTACGAGGTGGCGGACGCCATCGCCGATGCGGAGATCGCCTCGGAGGTCTATTCCACCGCCGGTGATTTCGACCTGCTGGTGAAGTTCTATGTGGAGCCGGGCGTCGACATCGGCCAGTTCGTGAATCAGAAGGTGCAGACCATTCCCGGCATCCAGGACACCCGTACGATCATCACCTTCAAGGCCTTTTGAAGCCGCGGCCGCTGCTTGCCGGGGCGGTTCGCGCCTTGAAATGTCCGCGTCGCGGCTGTGTTGCCTGGATGTGACGTCTGCACCCGCATTACAGCCCCTAGGCGGGACGTGATTTGCGGAGGAGCCCGTCCCGCGTTATGTGCCCATCAGCGAGAACTCGCGCCGTGGGCGGCGCGCGAGAGCAGAGGGCACGGTATGAGTTTGGCCTATAGGGCCGATATTGATGGCTTGCGGGCCATCGCTGTCGGTAGCGTGGTTCTTTTCCATGGCCATATTCCAGGCTTCACCGGCGGCTTTGTCGGGGTGGACGTTTTCTTCGTCATCTCCGGCTTTCTGATCACCTCCATCCTCTACCGGGACGTGTCCGCCCATCGCTTCTCGCTGGTGGACTTCTACGACCACCGGGTGCGGCGCATCTTCCCCGCGCTCTTCACCATGCTCGCCGTGGTGACGCTGCTGGCGGCGGTGGTGCTGACCCCGCGGCAGATGCTGGCCTATGCGCAATCGCTGGTGCCATCGGCCCTGTTCTTCGCCAACATCCATTTCGAGAGCGTGCTGGACTATTTCGGTCCGCGCGCCGACGAGGTGCCGCTGCTGCACCTGTGGTCGCTGGCGGTGGAGGAGCAGTATTACATTCTGTTCCCGGTCACCCTGTTCGTGCTGCTGCGCTACGGCAAGCGCACCGTGGCCGCCGGGGTGATCGCGGCGCTCACCATCGCCTCGCTGGTCTATGCCCAGTGGGCAGTGCGCGAGGCGCCCTCGGAAGCCTTCTTCTTCCTCACCAGCCGTGCCTGGGAACTGTTCGTGGGCAGCCTTCTGGCGCTGGTCGCCTGGCCGCGCGTGTCGGCTCGGGTGGCGGGCTGGATCGGCCTTGCCGGTGTGGTCGCCATCATGGCACCGGTGTTCCTCTACAGCCGTGACACGCCATTTCCGGGCCTTGCCGCGCTGCCGCCGGTGCTGGGGGCGGCCGCCCTCATCTATGCCGGCAAGCAGGCGCCGGAAGGGGCCGTCACGCGGGTGCTCAGCCATCCGTGGTTCGTTTATGTGGGGCGTATCTCCTATTCGCTTTATCTGTGGCACTGGCCGCTGCTGGTGCTGGGCGCCGATTTCAAGGGCAGCCACCTGACCTATTGGCAGGCGGGTGGCGTGATCCTGCTGTCGGGGGTGATCTCCGGCCTCTCTCTCAAATATATCGAGACGCCGCTGCGCCGCGCCACCATCTTGCGCGGCGTGCGCTGGGCGCGGATTGGCGCCGGCGCCCTCGCCATTCTGGCCACCTTCGGCGCGGTGAAGGTCATCGACTATGCCGGCGGCGGTCTGCGCGCCATCTCGCCGCGCGCGGCGGCAGCCGAAGAGGCCATCGCCACGGCCCGTGCCAATGGCCGCAACCTCTGCAACGCCTCTCCCAAGAGCTGGTCGCCGGACAAGATGAGCCGCATTTCCGATTGCGCCATCGGTCCCGACGCGGCCAAGGGCCGGTATGACGTGGTGGTGTGGGGCGATTCCCATGCCGGCGCCGCCTTCCGGGGGCTCGGCCAGGCCATTTCGGAAATGGGCTACACCGCGCGCCTGCAGACCATGCCGGGCTGCCCGCCGCTGATCGGCGGCCGGCCTCTGCGCAAGCTGCATCCCGGCCATCTGTGCACCGATTTCAACAATGCGGTCATGGACGAGATCCGCAAGATCCACCCCAAGGTGGTGGTGCTGGTGGGCCGCTGGTCCTTGTGGACGGTGAATTCCGGCGAGTCGTTCTGGCTGGTCAGCGATGATCTGCCCGATGGCGAGGTGCGCTCGCGCCAGAACAGCACCCGGGTGTTCAACCACACGGTGGATCGCACCGTGGAGGAACTCACCAAGATGGGCATCAAGGTGCTGCTGGTGGGCCAGACCCCGGAATTCGCCCAGTCTCCCAACCAATGCGTGATCAAGCGGGAAGAAAAGGGCGAGGAGTCCCAGTCGTGCACGGTGGTCGGCCGGGCGCGGGCCATGCTGTCGGTGGGGCCGGCCAACGCGACGCTGACGCAAGCGGCCGCCAACCATCCCGGCGCCTCGGTATTCCTGCTCTCCGACGTGTTTTGCAACGACGAGAAGTGCATCGCCGCCGATGGCGACGACTTCTATTACGTGGACGACAACCACCTCTCGCCCCTGGGCGCGCGGCATGCGGTGAAGAGCGAGGCCATGCAGAAGCTGCTGCGCCAGCTGCTCGGCACCGGCGATAAGGCCAGCGCCAGCCTGCATTGAGCCGCCGCACCGGCGACCAAATGAAAAGGCCGCGGCATCTGCCGCGGCCTTTTCATTTTCGGGCGGAGTGGGGTCCGCGATCTCAATCGCCGTTGAGAAGGCTCGCCAGCTTGAGGGCGACGCCCTGCGAGCCTTCCACCTTCAAGCGTCCGGTGGAGAAGGCCAGCATGGGGCCGATGCGGCCGCGCACCAGCTTCTCCAGGGTATCGCTGGAGAGCTTCAGCACCGCATCCGCCTCGCCAGCGCCTTGGCTGAGGTCGGCAGCGCCGGAGGTGGCGTCCAGCAGGATGCTTTCACCCGCGTCGGTCAGGTCGAAGCGTACCTTGTAGCCCAGGGTCGAGAGGCTCTCGGCCCGCTCCTGCATGGCCTCGATGAGGGTGGGGATGTCCGCCATGTTCGGTCTCTTTTCGTGGACAGGGCCGGCCCGGGCCGCGTGACCCGGGCAGCGGGGATCAGAACTGGGCTTCTTCGAGGGCCATCATGGCCGCCTTGCCGGCCTTGATGGAGCCCCACAGGGCCGCCACCTCGGGCAGGAGCTTCTCCATATAGAAGCGGGCGGTGGTGATCTTGGCATCGTAGAAGGCCGCCTCACCGTTGGCGGTGGGCTTCTTCTGCCAGGCCACATCGGCCATGCGCACCCACATGTAGCCAAGGGCCACGAGGCCGAACAGGCGCAGATATTCGGTGGCGGCGGCGCCGGCCTCTTCCGGGTCCTTGAGGCCCTTTTCTGCGATATGGGCGGTGGCGAGCTGCAGGGCGCCAAATGCCTTGCTCAGCGGGCCGATGAGCGGGGCGAGGTTCTCGTCGTCCAGCTTGGCGTCCATATACGCCAGTACCGGATGGAAGAAGGAGCGCAGGTAGCGCCCCATGTGCGCCGGCAGCTTGCGGCCCACCAGGTCCAGCGCCTGCACCCCATTGGTGCCCTCATAGATCATGGCGATGCGGGCATCGCGCACATATTGCTCCATGCCGTGGTCGCGGATGTAGCCGTGGCCGCCATAGACCTGCATGGCCCGGGAGCTGTTTTCGAAGCCGAGATCGGTGAACAGCGCCTTGACGATGGGGGTCATGAGGGCGGTGAAGTCCTCCGCCTGCCGGCGTTCTTCCGGGTCGGCGCTGTGCTCCATCACGTCCAGCTCCCGGGCCACCCAGCCGCCCAGCGCCCGGCAGCCTTCGTTATAGGCGCGGATGGTCATCAGGGTGCGTCGCACATCCGGGTGCACGATGATGGGATCGGCGGGCTTGTCCGGGTGCTTGGGGCGGGAGAGGGCGCGGCCCTGCAGCCGTTCCTTGGCATAGGCGACGGCACCCTGATAGGCGGCCTCGCCGAGGCCGAGGCCCTGGGTGCCCACCGACAGGCGCTCCGAGTTCATCATGGCGAACATGGCGCGCATGCCCTTGTGGGGCTCGCCCACCAGCCAGCCGGTGGCGTCATCGAACGACATCTGGCAGGTGGATGAGCCGTGGATGCCCATCTTGTGCTCGATGCCGGTGCACAGCACCCCGTTGCGGGCGCCGACGCTGCCGTCGTCCTTGGGCAGGAACTTGGGCACCAGGAACAGGGAGATGCCCTTGATGCCCTTGGGCGCATCCGGCAGCCGCGCCAGCACCAGGTGGATGATGTTCTCGGTCAGGTCCTGCTCGCCGGCGGAAATGAAGATCTTATTGCCGGTGATCTTGTAGCTGCCATCCGCCTGCGGCACGGCGCGGGTGCGCACGAGGCCAAGATCGGTGCCGCACTGGGGCTCGGTGAGGCACATGGAGCCGGACCAGGTGCCCGCCACCATCTTGGGCAGGAAGCGGTCCTTCAGCTCCTCGGAGGCATAGGCCTTCAGCGCCTGATAGGCGCCGTGGGTGAGGCCGGGGCAGATGCCGAAGGCGAGATTGCCCGAGCACAGCATCTCTTCCACCAGCTTGTTCACCGAAGCCGGCAGCCCCTGGCCGCCGTATTTCGGATCACAGGCGATGCCGTTCCAGCCGCCCTCGATGAAGGTGGCATAGGCGGCCTTGAAGCCGGCGGGGGTCCGCACCACGCCGTTTTCGTAGGCGCACCCTTCCTGGTCGGCGCTCTGGTTGAGGGGGGCGAGCACCTCGGTGACGAGCTTGCCGGCTTCGTCCAGTACCGCATCGATGAGATCGGGCGTCACCTCTTCGAACCCGTCCAGGGCGGAAAGGGCGTCGCTGCCGTGCAATTCGTGCAGCACGAAGCGCATGTCGCGGAGCGGTGGCGTGTAGACCTGCATGGCGTTGGCTCCCGAATATCTTGGTCTCTGCGCGCGTCTGCCTGACCCGTGGCCGGCCGCGCGGTGGCTCATCTCTTGGGCCCTCTCCCACGCGGGGAGAGGGCGTGTTCTCGGGCCTTGCCGGCGCTGCGTCAGTTGCGCAGCGGGCGCCCGGTTTCGAGCACGTGCTCGATGCGGTCGAGGGTGGCGTTGGTGCGAATGAGCTTCATGAAGCCCTCCCGCTCCAGCTCCAGCAGGCGCGCCTGCGACACCGGCTCGATGTGGTCCGCATCACCCCCGGTGAGCACCTCGGCCAAAGCGGCGGAGACCATCTTGTCATGCCGGGTGGCCATGCCGCGCCTGGCGAAGCCCTCCACCGCCATTTCCATGGCCACCTTGCCGGACGGGCCGGGCAGGGTGAGGTCGATGGGCTTGGGCGGCGCGTAGGTCTCCGCCATGGCGAGGGCCCGGGCCTTGGCGTCCGCCAGCAGGCGGTCGCGGTTCATGGTGATGCCGTCGCTCTCCCGCAGGAACTTCAGCTCCTTCGCCTCGGCGGCGGATTTCGCCACCGTGGCGGTGGAGACCGTCTCGAACACCTTGGACGGCGCCGGCATGGGGCCCTTGGGGAACATCTTGTCGGTCTGCCAGCGCTCCAGCATGGCGGTGCAGCCACCCCAGGCCGGCAGCACGCCCACGCCGCATTCGACAAGGCCGATGTAGCTTTCCGCATGGGCCTGCACGGCGCTCGCATGCAGCAGGATCTCGCAGCCGCCGCCCAGCGCCAGGCCCGAGGGGGCCGCCACCACCGGGAAGGGGGCGTATTTCATATCCTGGTAGGCTTTCTGGCCGGTGGCCACCAGCTTCTCCACCTCGCCGAAGGCGCCGATGTTGCAGGCGAAGAGCGCGAGGCCGAGATTCGCGCCCACCGAGAAGTTCGAGCCCTCGTTATAGATGACGAGCGCCTTGTACTTCTCCTTCACCAGCTTCAGCGCCTTGGAGAGCAGGGTGATGATGCCCTCATCCAGAGAGTTGCTCTTGGAGGTGAACTCCAGGCAGACCACGCCGTCGCCGATGTCCCACAGAGCGGCGGAGCCGTTCTTGAGCAGCGGCTGGGTCTTCAGCTTGATGTCGGCCAGCAGCAGCACCCCGTCGGCGCGGACGATGTCATGATAGGCGCCGTCGCTGCCGAGATATTGCCGCGTGCCCGCCTCCACCCGGTAGAACGGCTGCTGCGCCGCCAGCGCGAGCAGGGGCGGAACTTCCACGCCATCGGCTTGCAGCATGGCAATGAGGCGAGCGGCGCCGATCTTGTCGATCAGCTCGAACGGGCCCAGCTTCCAATTATAGCCGAGGCGCATGGCATCATCGATGGCAACGATGTCGTCCGCCGCCTCCGGCACCAGCCGCGCCGCATAGGCGAGGGTGCGGGCCATGACCGCGCGGGCATAGCGACCGCCGGAGCCGGGCGCCGCCATGAGCGCGGCAAGGTCTCTGCCGCCGCCATCCTCCAGCTCGACGACGCTCGCCTTGCCCTGGGGCCGGTAGTCGCCGGTGGAAAGGTCGATGGCCTCCTTCAGCTTCTGGCCGTTCTCGCGGTTGAGCCGATAGAAGCCGCCCTTGCCCTTGCGGCCGGTGTAGCCGGTGGCGATCATCTTCTCGATCAAGGGCTCGTCCCGCAGGGTGGCGTGGAACGGGTCGGTGGCCGGCAGCGCGCGCTTCAGGGAGCCCTGGACGTGGGGCATCAGGTCGAGCCCCACCAGATCGATGAGGCCGAACACCCCGGTCTTGGGAAAGCCGAACGGGCGGCCCATGACGGCATCGGCATCCTCGATCCGCAGGCCGAGGGCAAAAGCCTCGCCCACCGCCAGCTGCAGCCAGTAAGTGCCGAGCCGGTTGGCGATGAAGCCGGGGGTGTCCTTGCAGGTCACCACCGTCTTGCCGAGCTTCACATCGGCGAAGCGGGCGACGGCGGCGACCGTGTCCGGGTTGGTCTCAGTCCCCGCCACGATCTCCAGCAGCCGCATGTAGCGCGGCGGGTTGAAGAAGTGGGTGATGAGGAAGTCGCGGCGGAAGCTCTCCGGCAGCCCGGCGGTCAGATCGCCCAGCGGGATGGTGGAGGTGTTGGACGACACCGCGGAGCCGGGCCGGCGGGCCGCCTCGATCTTGGCATACAGCGCCTGCTTGATGTCCAGCCGCTCGATGACCGCCTCGACGATCCAGTCGCAGCTGGCGAGATCGGCGAGATTGTCCTCGATATTGCCGGCGGTGACGAGGCGCGCGGCCTTCTTGGACATGAAGGCGGCGGGATCCGCCTTCAGCAGCTTTTCGATGGCCTTTTCGGCGATGGCGTTGCGGTTGCTGGCGCCCTCCGGGACGATGTCCAGGAGCAGCACCTCGATGCCCGCATTGGCCACGTGGGCGGCAATGCCCGCACCCATAACGCCGGCGCCGATGACGGCGACCTTCTTGATCTCGAAGCCCATACGCGCCTCCCTCAGACGCGCTCGAGGATGGTGGCGATGCCCTGGCCGCCGCCGATGCATTGGGTGGCGAGGGCATATTTGCCGCCTTCGCGCTTCAGCAGTGCCGCCGCCTTGCCGACGATGCGGGCGCCGGTGGCGCCGAGCGGATGGCCGAGGGCGATGGCCCCGCCATCCAGGTTCAGGGTCTCGTCAGCGATGCCGAGATCCTTCTGGCAGGCCAGCGCCTGGGAGGCGAACGCCTCGTTGAGCTCCACCACGTTGATGTCGGAGATGGAAAGGCCGGCGCGGGTGAGCGCCTTGCGGGTGGCGGCCACCGGGCCGATGCCCATGATCTCCGGCGCGCAGCCGGCCACCGCCACGCTCTTCAGCCGCGCCAGGGGCTCAAGACCGTTCTTTTCCGCATAGGCCTCCGAGCACACCAAAACCGCGGAGGCGCCATCGGTGAGGGGGGAGGAGGTGCCGGCGGTCACCGTGCCGTTCTCGTCGAAGGCCGGCTTCAGGCTGGCGAGGGCCTCCAGCGTGGCGTCGCGGCGAATGCAGCCGTCGGTGTCTACCGTCTTATTCACCTTGCCGTTCACATGCACCGGTACGATCTCGGCCTTGAACCGGCCTTCCGCCTCGGCCTTGGTGGCTTTCTGCTGGCTCTTGAGCGCGAAGGCGTCCTGGTCGGCGCGGGTAATCTGCCACTTGGCGGCGACGTTCTCGGCGGTCTCGCCCATGCCCATGTAGGCGGCGGGCATCTGGGCGTAGAGGGCGGCGTTCGGCATGGGGTTGAAGCCCGTCATGGGCACCCGGCTCATGCTTTCGATGCCGGCGCAGATGAAGGCGTCACCCGCTCCGAGCTGGATTTGCCCGGCGGCCATGTGGACCGATTGCATGGAGGAGCCGCAGAAGCGGTTCACCGTGGTGCCAGCCACCGACTGGGGCAGGCCGGCGATCATGCCGATGAGGCGGGCAATGTTGAAGCCCTGCTCGGCCTCGGGAAAGGCACAGCCGACGATGAGGTCCTCGATGTCCTCCACCTTCACCTTGGTGCGCGCCACCAGCTCGGCCACCACTTGGGCGGCGAGATCATCGGGACGCAGGCGCGCAAGGTCGCCTTTCTTGGCCAAAGTAAAGGGCGAGCGGGCGTAACCCGCGATCACGACATTCTGCATGGGGCGTTCCTGCCTGCGTTCTTGTCTGATTGACGTTCTTGTCTGCTTGGATTTGAATCTCGCCCACGTTGACGACGCCGTGGGCGGCGCCTGGTTCCGCTTCAGCCGGCGGCCTTCTTGTCGGTGCTGGTGGTGTCGAGGCCGGCGAGGGTCTGCTCCTCGATTTCCTTCAGCTCCGCGATGGTCTCTTCCAGGGCGATGCGCTGGTCTTCCAGGCTGTCCAGGCGGGTCTGCACCTTCTTGAGCAGCATCCGCATCTGCTCGGACTGGGTCGGGTCCATGTCGTAGAGATCAAGGTATTCCTTGATTTCCCGCAGGGAAAAGCCGAGCCGCTTGCCGCGCAGGATGAGCACCATCCGTGCCCGGTCCCGCTTGGTGTAGACCCGCATGGTGCCCGCCCGCCGCGGGGTGATGAGACCCTTGTCCTCATAAAAGCGGATGGTGCGCGGCGTCACCGCGAGATCGCGGGCAAGCTCCGTCACGGTGAAGAAGGTGTCGGTCAGGCCGCCACCGCTGCTGCTCTTGCCTTTGGATGCCACATCTTCACCTATACGTCATCTGATGGCACCGACGATACATGCTTTGCCTCATGGCGCAAGACCCCGCATTTCATTTTCTTGTGCGCGTGGGCCGCGGAAGACCTGCTGTTTTGTGCGCTGCAAAAGACTCCATGTCTCGCCGGACAGCGCATTTGCGATGTGCTGTAATCATCATGTCATCATATATTTCAGTGATACTGACCAATGCCCTGCCGCATCGCTACAGATGCGTGGAGTTCAGGGTATAATTGGGCTCGCCTCTCGGCTGTATCGTGGTATCGGTACAACACTCCCGGGCTTTCGCTCCGTCAGCCCCTCGGGGTAGCATTTCCAGTGTTGACGCAGGCATTCGTTTAGGCATGCTGGGTGACGTATAGGGCATCTTAAAAACCTATAGTGCACCGCAGCGTGCCATGCCCGAGGAAACGCCAAGCGAGGGGGCCCCATGTCCAGGACCAACGTCATTGCCCGGCGCGCCGGAAGTCTTGTTCTGCCATTGGTTGTCTGCACTGCTGCGGCGCAGGCCCATGCGGGCGGCTTCGGCCTGCGGGAGCAAAGCTCCTACTTCCAGGGGACGTCCTTTGCCGGGACCGCCGCGGGGGGCGAGGGCCTGGCCGGCATGTTCTGGAACCCGGCGGCCATCAATTTCACGCCCGGTCTCAGCCTCGAATCAAATTTCACCTACATCATGCCCCATGCGTCCATCGATGTGTTCCAGGCGAGCGCGCCGCTGACCGGTGCCAACCTCGGCAACAACGGCGTCGGCGACATCATCGACGACGCGCTGCTGCCCACGGTGTTCGCTTCCTACGCCTGGGACAAAATCGCCATCGGCTTCGGGTTGACGGTGCCGTTCGGCCTCGTCTCGGACGCTCCCTGCAATTGGTCGGGCCGTTACTATGGCTGCTATAGCCGGATCTTCGACATCAACTTCCAGGCCTCCATGGCCTACAAGGTGAATGACTGGCTCACCCTCGGCGGCGGGTTCAGCATCAACTACATGGATGCCCGGCTCTCCAACGCCACATTCACCGGCATCGTGCCGCCGACCAATAATCTTTACGCCCAGGTCAATGGTGACGACCTCGGCTTCGGCATCAATCTCGGCGTGCTCCTGACCCCCTGGAAGGGGACCACCATTGGCATCGGCTACAAGTCGGCCATGGACCAGAACCTGGAAGGCACGCTGGATCTGTTCTTCCAGCAGGCGCAGCTGGCCCGCTATGCGGCGTCGGCAGGCATCACCCTTCCCGCGCAGGTGACCGCCTCGGTGCGCTCGCAGGTCAGTCCGGAGTGGACCCTGCTCGGCACCGTGGAATGGACCAACTGGTCCTCTGTCGATGAACTGGTGGTGCGCACCCCCACCGCCGTGGCCAGCGTGCTCGATCTCGCCTGGAAGGACGGCTGGTTCTTCGCCGGTGGCGCCGAATACAAGTGGGATCCCAAGCTCACCCTGCGGGCCGGCCTTGCCTATGAGCTGACCCCGGTGCCGGATGAGACGCGTTCGCCGCGGCTGCCCGACACCAACCGGCTGTGGCTGTCCGGCGGCTTCACCTACGCCGTGACCGAGCAACTTTCCATGGACTTCGCCTACAGCCACATCTGGGGGGAATCGAGCCCCATCGAGCAACTGCCCACCCAGCCGGGCAACGCGCTGCGCGGCGTGCTGATCGGCGAGGTCAACAGCGGCTACGTGGATCTCGTGTCGGTGGGCCTGCGTTATAAGTTCGGCGAGCTGGCCCCGGCCGCCATCCGCTGACGGTTCGTGGGGGCGGGCGGCTCGGGCCTTGGCCTTAAGACGCCCCGCGCCCGCGCCGCTGCCGTGACCACCGCCGAAAAACCGCGCACAGACGCGGAGACCGCAGGACAACAGATATAGCGGGTCGGCCGCGGTGTGGCGCTGCTCCAGCCAGGGGTTGCCGCCATCCCTTCCGGCTCTCGGGGAGAACGCCTATGCTCGATCGTCTCGATGGGGGCGCCATCGTGCCCGTTCCGGTGCCGGAGCTGCTTGAGGCCAGCGTCGCCGCCTTCGCGACGCGCCCCGCGCTCAATTTCTTCGGTCGCAAATGGACCTACGGGGATTTGGGGCGGCTGGTGGACCAGGTGGCCGCGGGCCTGCAGGCGGAGGGCGTCGGCCCCGGCAGCAAGGTGGGCCTGTGCCTGCCCAACACGCCCTATTCGGTGATCTTCTTCTTTGCCGTGATGAAGGCGGGCGGCACGGTGGTGAATTTCAGCCCGCTCTATGTGGAGCGCGAGCTGCGCCACCAGATCCGCGATTCCGGCACGACGATGATGGTGGTGCCGGACCTGAAGATCATCCATGCCCGGGTCGCCGCAGTGGCCCATGAGGCGGGCCTGCGCCGCATCGTCGTGTGCCCGATGGCCGGTGTGCTGCCCACCGTGAAGGGCATCCTGTTCAGCCTCTTCAAGCGCAAGGACCACGCGGTGTTTGATCTCGGCGATGGTCTGCATCTGCCGTTCGATCGGCTGCTGGCCCATGGCGCCACACCGAAGTCGGTGCGGATCGATCCCGTCAACGATATCGCCGTGCTGCAATATACCGGCGGCACCACCGGCGTGCCCAAGGGCGCCATGCTGACCCATGCCAATGTCTCCGCCAATGCCCGTCAGGTGCTGCGGCATGCGGATTGCGAGCGCATCGGCGTCTCCAAGGTGCTCGGCGTGCTGCCGCTGTTCCACGTCTTCGCCATGCAGACGGTGATGATCATTCCCATCTGCCTGGGGGCCGAGATCGTGCTGGTGCCGCGCTTCGCCTTGGGCGACGTGCTGGATCTCATCGAGGCGGAAAAGCCCACCATGTTCCCCGGCGTGCCCACCATCTATGCCGCCATCAACGGCGCGCCGGGCATCGAGCGGCGGGACCTGACGGCGCTCACCCTGTGCATTTCCGGTGGCGCTCCACTGCCGAAGGAGGTGCGCGAGCGCTTCGAGGTCCTCACCGGCTGCAAGCTGGTGGAAGGCTATGGGCTCAGCGAGACATCGCCGGTGGTCAGCGCCAATCCGCCGCTGGGCCTGGTGAAGGACGGCTCGGTGGGCACCGCATTGCCGGAGACGATGATCGAGATTCACGATCTCGCGGATCCGCAGCGGCTGTGTCCGATGGGGGAGAAGGGGGAAGTGTGCGTGCGCGGCCCGCAGGTGATGCGCGGCTACTACAATCGGCCGCTGGAGACCGCCGACGCCTTCCTCAACGGGGCCCTGCGCACCGGCGATGTGGGCTACCTCGATGCCGACGGCTACCTGTTCCTGGTGGACCGCATCAAGGACGTGATCCTGTGCGGCGGCTACAATGTCTACCCGCGGGTTATCGAGGAGGCGCTCTACCTGCACCCGGCGGTGGCGGAGGCGGTGGCCATCGGCATTCCCGACAGCTATCGCGGCCAGGCCCCGAAGGCGTTCGTCACCCTGCGCGAGGGCGCGCAGGTCAGCCCGGCGGACCTCATGGAATTCCTCTCCGCCCAGATCTCCAAGATCGAGATGCCGCGCGAGATCGAGATCCGCGACAGCCTGCCGAAGAGCGTGGTTGGCAAGCTTTCCAAGAAGGAACTGGTGGAAGAGGAGCGGGCGCGCACGCCGGGTCAGTAGGCCATCAGCAGGATCCATCCGGCGGCCAGGATCATGCTGGCGACGGTCACCGGCACGCCGGCCCGCGAGAACTCGCTGAAGCTGATCTTGACGCCGCAGGCGGCCGCCTGCTCCACCACGATGATGCCGGCCAGGCTGCCGAACACGATCAGGTTGCTCGATAGGCCAATGCCGAGCCCCAGCGCGGCGCCGAGCGCGTCGCTGCTGCCACCGAGGCTGAGGAAGGGCACCAGAAGCATCACCGCCGGGCTGTTGCCGACAATGTTGCTGAGCCCGCCGCCCACCAGATACAGGGCCAGCGGATCAGCGAGGTCGATGCCCGCTCCGCGCAGGTCCGACAGCAATGTCTGCGGCAAGCCGGTGGCCGCCATGGCGGCATTCACCACGAACAGCCCCATGATGAACAGCAGCAGGTTGCCGTCCACGTGCCCGAGCATGTCGCGCGACGAGATGGTGCGGTTGATGAGCAGCACGCCAGCGGCTGTGAGGGCGATGATGTCGCGCGGCCAATCGCTGGCGACGAACGCCACCACCACGGCGATCGTGACGAGGCCCGCCTTCACCGTCTCCCAGACATCAAGCGCCGGCGTCTGGGCGGCCGCAGGATGCGCCGGTGCCGGCCCGCCGGCGGGGGCCGCCAGGGCCCAGCGGCGACGGTAGAGCAGGGCGATCACCCCCCATACCAGCGGCAGGCAGATCAGCACCGGCAGCGCGGTGACTTTCAGAAAGCCGTTGAAGGACAGGCCCAGCTCCTGCGCGAGGATCATGTTGCGCGGGCTGCCGATCAGAGTGCTCGATGCGCCGATGTTGGCGGCGAAGCAGAACGCCAGCAGGAATGGCACCGGATTGAGCCCGCGCGCCAGGGTGGCGGAGACCAGCAGCGGGGTCATCGCCACCACCACCACGTCGTTGGTGAGGACGGACGACAGCACCGCTCCCACGAAGATCAGCACCGCAAGCAGGGCCGGTGCGCTGAGCGGCAGGGTGGCGATGCGCCGCGCGGTCCAGCCGTAGAAGCCGGAGACCACGAAGGCGGCGGAGACCACCATGAGGCCGAACATCAGGCCCATGCTGCGGTAATCGATGGCGTCCCAGGCGCCTTTGGCGGTGATCGAGCCGACCGCCATCATGGCCAATGCGCCGATCACGGCCGCGCCCGTGCGGTCCACCATGAAGCCGGGCAGCTTGCCGACCGCCATGACCACATAAACGAGGAAGAAGATAAGAAGGGTCAGATCCATGAGGCTTCGGGTCACATGCGGTTCGGCGGGGGCGGGAGCGGGGCGGGGCCCGCCAGGCGGAGATTACCCCTTCAGGCGGGAGGGATCGGCATCAGTGGCTGCCGGATCCGCCACCACGGCCGCGTGGTAGACGCGGCGGATGTGCGCGATGTCGACGCTGGGCGCGGGCAGCTGGAGGTTCATCTCATCGAGAGTCTTCTCGATGATCTGGGAAACGGCGAGATTGCGGAACCATTTGTGGTTGGCGGGAATGACATACCAGGGCGCGTGGGGGGTGGAGCATTTCGCCAGCATGTCCTCATAGGCGGCGGTGTACTGGTCCCAGAAGGCGCGTTCCTTGTAGTCGGATTCGCTGATCTTCCATTGCCGCGCAGGATCCTCGAGCCGCTGGCGAAACCGCTCCAGTTGCTCTTCCGGCGTGATGTAGAGGAAGAACTTGAGGATGGTCACGCCCTTCTGGGTCAGCATCTTCTCGAAATCGTTGATCAGTTCGTAGCGCTTCGACCACACCGCGGCGGGCACGAGATCGTGCACCCGCACCACCAGCACATCCTCGTAATGAGAGCGGTTGAACACCGCCACCTGGCCGAGCCCGGGCGTGTGGGGATGCACGCGCCAGAGAAAGTCATGCAGCAGTTCTTCCTCGGTGGGCTGCTTGAAGCTCTTCACCGTGCAGCCCTGGGGGTTCATGGCGGCCATCACGTGCCAGCAGGTGCCATCCTTGCCGGCCGCATCGATCCCCTGCAGGATGATCAGCAGGGCATGCTTCTTCTCGCCATAGAGCTTCTGCTGCAACGACCCGAGCCGCGTCGCCTGAGCCTCCAGATCCGCCTTTGCATCGGCGCTGGACCTGTAGCTGCCATGAAAGGCGGCATCCACGTCGCTCAATGTGATCCGGCTGCCGGGTTCGACGACAAGCCGTTTGCGCAGGTCCATGCCCGTTGTTCCGCTCTGCTCCGGGGGTCCGTTGATCGTGGTGTGGGGGCGCTGGCTGACGCGGTAGGCTAATGCCGGCTCCATGACCGCGCAATGACCGATGCATCACGCGCTTCCTCATGCGGAGGCGGCTGTCCTGGCCTCGCGCATGGTGAGCAGCGCTCCGACGAAGAAACACAGCGAGCCGGCGAACAGGTGGGTGTTGCCAACGACGCCAATCCAGCTCGCATCTGGCCGCTCCGGTGAGAAACTCAGCACCGCCCCGGTCATGAAAGCGATGCAGCCCATCAGGTTCACGAACACGATCTGCCAGGACAGCTCGGCGGGCTTCCAGCTCCAATAGCCGCCACTCACCTCCAGGTAGGCGAGGTAGCCGGAAATGAGGAACAGAAGCGAGCCCACCATGTCCGGGGTCCAGACCCAGATGTCCTGGGCTCGCCAGGTGTTGGCGGTATGCAGCGCGTTCCAGGTGTTGAGGTTGAACGCCAGCGTGCCGAGGAACTGGGCGAAGGTGCTGAGCCAGCCGGCGCTGTGCGGCTGCCAGCCGATCACCATGACGCGCTGATGTGGCGCGTCCTGCGGCTTCACCGAGAAGACGCTGGCATTGGCGGCCTGAAACAGCTGCAGATAGGCGGCGAAGGTGAAGGGCAGGGAGCCCAGGAAGAAGATGATGCCCACGTCCCGGCTCGGAACCGGGAGGGCGTGCGGCGGCACCAGGGAGAGCAGGGCGCCCGCCATGAACAGCAAGGCGCCGATGGCGAAGGCGAGACCGGTCAGCCAGTTGTAGCCACGGGTCTGCCACAGGGGCACCGGCAGGTGCTCGAGGCCGCGGGCCCAGCGCTCCAGCCCCTTCCGGTGATCGCGGGCCCGCCAGATGAAATGACGTCCCGCCAGGGTGTAGCTGCGAAAGGTGATGAACGGCCACGGGCCGGCGACATGGATGTGCAGCCGGTGAAACGGGGAAGGTGGGGCCGTCATCAGGAGCCTCCGGCGCGTTTCGGGTGCCAGGCGCCACAGGGCGAGCCCGGGCTCGCCCTGCAAGGCACCGCGACACTAGGCGGCGCTGATGAGCTGCGCGGTGCCATCAGTTGCGGCCACATCCAGCTTGCGCGCCGCCAGGACCTTGGGCTCGGTGACGGTGGCGAGCGCTTCAAGCTCGAACCGGGAATAGCTCAAGGCGAGATAATCGCGGAAATAAAAGACCTTGCGGTCGAGATCGCCGAGCACGGTCCAGCAGGTGTATTCGGTGGCGTAGGGCTGGCTGCCGGATTCCGGCAGGCCCTTGACTTCCAGCTGGCTGCTGTCCTCGCCGGGATAATCGATGGTGATGCCCCGCGGACGATCGAAATTGTTCATCACGTGGGCGAGGGTCTGCACAGCCGCATCAGGTGTCGCCGCGCGTTCGGCAAACTTCGTGTAATAGGCGGCGCGCACGAAGCGACCCACCGAGGTGTTCGAGCTCGGCAGGCCCGCCGTGGCGATGCCGGAATCGGGCTGGGACGCTTTGTAGCTCCCGAACGTGGTCTGCGACTTATCCACGTTGCTGAGGAAGGTGTAGTTGTCGAGATTGGTCAGGTGCCAGGGGAATTCGGGGCCATTGGTCATCACCCCCACCGGGTTGTCGTAGAGATTGAGCTTGCCGGCGCTGAACTCGATCACCAGGGCCGCGCCGCTGGGGTCATGCGCCACATAATGGAAGGGCGAAACGGAGCCGCCCAGGATCGCCAGCGGCTCCAGCAGAATCGGCTGGGCGGCCATGGCGGCCTTCACTTCGGCGACGGTGGCGAACTGGCCGAGGATCCAGCTGCCGAGATCGCTTGCGGACAGCACCGCCTTGGTCATCTCGACCGCACGCTGCGCGCCGGCGGCGCCGGGGTAGGCGAGCAGGCTGAAGGTGAGGCCCTGGTCGTTCAGACCCTCCAAAGCCTTGAGATCTTTCAGTTCCATGGGGGCAGCGGCGGTGGGCACACGCGCCGGCATGGCGACCGAGATGAAGGGGTACTTGGCGGTATAGGTGAGCGGCGCGTGGCCGTCGATCTGCGAGGTGTTGGTGATGCCGGCCGGCAGATAGACGAGCTGGTAGGGCAGATCGACCGTCAGCTCCATGGTCCGGCCGAAATAGACCCGTTCGGCCGCGTCCCGGTAGGCGAGCGACGTGCACATTTCAGCATTCCTTTCCAGCGATGCGCGAATGGTGCCAAGTGAGGCGACGCGACAGGAGATTCGGGGGGGCCGACCACCAAAGGCCAGATGGTGCCCCGCTGCTGCTTCGTCGCACACTTCCGACCCGGCGAAAAGGCTGCAAGACATTAGGGGCACGCGCCACCGGGCGCTGGCGACTGATCGGACTTTTGTGATGCCGCGCGAAGCGGTTGGGATCGCGGTGCCTTCTCGCCAACCCTCTCCCATTTGGGAGATATTCCACGGCGCCGTCAGCCGCTATCCACATCAGGCGCCGACTGGGCGTCGCGGCGCGGCTGGCGCGCGGGCGCCATTTGATTTTTGGGGCCTGCGCCGTTAGGCCTTTGTTAATGCTTGGCGTCGGGTGCAAGCTGTCATCTGCGATCATGTCAGGGGCTGCTCTCGGTCTTGGCAGCGCCGGGGCAGGGCGTTCCGGCGACGTCATCCATTCGCATGTGGGGGCTGCGCAAGGTGTTGATGGGGCGTGAGCCGGGCGGGGTCCGGAGATGGCGCGGTGTTGCCGGCGCGGTGCTGCTCGGTGGCATGCTGTCGGCCTGCGCGCCGCTGGGGGCGCCGTCCCTGTCCATGTTCGGGGCTTATTTTCCCTCGTGGCTCGCCTGCGCGGTCGCCGGAATCCTGGGCGCGGTGGTGCTGCGCTTCGTGTTCATCCGCCTCGGCATCGACGATGCCCTGCCCACGCGCTTGCCCATCTATATCGCTTTGGCGGCAGGGCTGGGCTTCCTGGTGTCCCTTCTCAGCTTCGGACGGTAGAGCGTGAACGACGCGGCCAAAGCCCATTCCCGGCGCTCCCTCGGCATCCTCGTCAGCGTGGTCGTGCTGGTGGCGGCGGCCGCGTTTGGCTGGCGTTATTTCCACAATGCGGCGCTCAACCCGTTGTCACAGGATGCGGTCCTCACCGCCGAGGTGGTGAACGTGGCGGCGGCCGTTCCCGGGCGCATCGCTTCCGTGGGGGTGGTGGACAACGGGACCGCGCGCAAGGGGGAGCTGCTGCTGGCCCTCGATCCCACGGTGTACCGCCTGCAGGTGGATCAGGCGCGGGCCGATCTGCAGATCGCCGAGGCCGCCTATGCCGATCGCCAACGGGCGGTGTCGGCGGCCCAATCCAATGCGATCATCGCCCGCGAGCAGGTGACGCGGGCCCGCTCCAACCTGGCGCTGGCGACGCAGACCCTGGCCCGCCTGGAGGCATTGCGGCCGAAAGGCTATGTCAGCGCCCAGCAGGTGGATGATGCCGCCACCGCCAAGCGCGATGCGGAAATCAGCCTCAAGCAGGCGCTGGAGCAGCAATCGGCCGCCGATGTGCTGGTGAGCGATGCCGCCGCGGCCAAGGCACTGGTGGATGCGCGCCGCGCCGCACTGGCCCTGGCCGAGCGGGCGCTGGCGGACACCGAGGTGCGGGCGCCGTTCGACGGCAAGGTGGTGGGCCTCTCCACCGGTCCGGGTGAGTATGTGCTGCCCGGGCAATCCATCTTCACCCTCATCAATTCCGAGGCATGGTTCGCCTCGGCGGCGTTTCTGGAGACCGAGCTGCCCGGCATCGCCGTGGGCAATTGCGCCACCGTCTTCGCCCTGGCGGACCGCACCCTGGCCCTGCGCGGCCGGGTGGAAGGCATCGGCTGGGGTGTGGCATCTGAGGAACTGATCAATCTGCCGCGCAAGATGCCCATCGTGCCCAAGACGCTGGATTGGGTGCGCATCGCCCAGCGCTTCCCGGTGCGGATCCGCCTCCTGGATCCGCCACCGGCTCTGATGCGGGTGGGCGCCTCCGCCACCGCGACGGTGCACCATGGCAGCAGCTGCTAAGTCGCCCTGGCCGGCGGTCGCTCACCAGGCATGGCTGGATCTGCTGCCGTTTCCCGGCCGGTTCGGGCAGGCGTGGCGGGTGGCGCTGCTGTGCGCGCTGGTGGCGGGCGTGGCCATGCTCTACAAGGTGCCGGAAGCGGCCATCGGCTGCTATCTCGTCATCTATCTCGCCCGCCCCGATGGCGCCGAATGCGTGGGGCAGGGCATCGGCCTCATCATCCTCGCCAGCATCGTGGTGCTGGCCATGGCGCCGGTGATCCAGGTGACGGCGAACTATCCACTGCTGCGCATCGCGGTCATTGCCGGCACCTCCTTCGTCTTCGTCTATCTTGGGGCGGCCTCGCAACTGGGCGAGATCGGCTCCATCATCGCCCTCGTCATCGCCTTCATCCTAACCCTGGTGGATGATCTGCCGGCCGGAGAGATCGCCACCCGTGGCCTGCTCTATGCCTGGCAGATGGCGGTCATGCCCATGGCGCTGATGATCGTGTTCAACATGGTGCTGGGGACCTCGCCCCATCGTCTGCTGCGCGCCACGATCAGCACGCGGCTACAGACGGCTGCCGCGGCTCTCGATCATCCCGACCTCGCCGCGGAGACTAAGCTGCGTTCAGCTCTGGCCGACGGCAATGGGGGCGGCGATCAGCAATTGATGCTGGCCCGGGTGTTTCACACCGCGCCGACGGCGGATTGCGACTGGCTGCAGGGAGCGCTGACCACCAGCTATCAGCTGCTGCTGGCGGTCGCCGCCTTGCCGGCCACGGCGGCGACCCAGGTGCGTGGCTCCCTCGCCGGCCGCTGCCGCGAGGCGGCCGCTGCGGTGGCGGCCGGGGGCCGCCCACCGATGCCTTCGGAGGCTGACGGCACACCCCTCGCGGAGCCGGAGGGCACCATCCGCCGGTCGCTGGCGGGGTTGGCGCAGGCCGATGGGGGCACCCGCACGCCGCCGGCGAAGCCGCCGTTCTTCGCCTCGGATGCGCTCACCAATCCGGACTACCAGCGCTTTGCGCTGAAGACGACGGCGGCGGCGCTGACCTGCTACATCATCTATTCGCTGATCAACTGGCAGGGCATCCACACCGCCATGGTCACCTGCTACGTGGCGGCGCTCGGCACCACCGGCGAGACGGTGCACAAGCTGGTGCTGCGTATCAGTGGCTGCCTGGTGGGGGCGGCGTTGGGCTTCGGCGCCATCCTGTTCGTCATTCCCCACCTGTCCTCGGTGGGGGGATTGATGGGGCTGGTGTTCTGCGGCGTGCTGGTCGGCTCCTGGGTGTCGGCGGGCAACGAGCGGATTTCCTATGCCGGTGTCCAGGTCGGCCTGGCGTTTCTGCTCACCATCATCAGCGGCTTTGCTCCCAGCCTCGACATGGATTCGGGGCGTGACCGCATCGTCGGCATCCTGCTGGGGAATGTGGTCGTGTATCTGATCTTCACCGGAATCTGGCCGAAGAGCGCGGTGCGCGACGTGCACGAGCGGCTGGCGCGCGCGCTCGCCGCCGCCGGCCGCCTGGCCGGCATGGACCCGGCGGCGCGGCTGGCCGCCACCAGTGAAGCGGCGCTGGTGGAGACCGAGGTTGAAAAGGCGAAGGAGCAATTGCGGCTGCTGCCGTTCGAGCCAAAGGCGCTGTTGCCGTCGCGGTTCGGCATCGCTCGGCTGGAATTGCTGGTGCGGGAGGTGCGCGCGTTGCTGCCGCAGCTGATCTTCGCGCCCGAAGCCTCCAGCGAAACGGCCCGTCGGCTGGCCGCCGCCGCAGCCACCCTGGACGGCGCGCCCGGCGGGCCGGCGTCCGGCGGGGCGGGGGAGGCCGACGACGAGGGGTCCGTGCTGGCGCGCGCCCGGCGCATCCAAACCCTGGCGGCGGGGTGATGGCGATGAAGCTGCCGCTTTTCCCACGGATGGCCCGGCTGCTGCCGGTGCTGCTGGCATCGGCGCTGCTGGCGGGCTGCGCCGTGAGCGCTCTCGACAGCGCGCCCGCCGATCCGTCTCAGCCGTGGACGCCCGAGGCGAGCACCAGCGCCAATGCCGCCCCCGAGGCTGCGGTGGCGGACGGGCCGCGCAAGCCGGTGTTCAGCGTGCCGGCGGATCCGGAGGTGGTCGCCCTGCAGGCCCCGGCGCCGATCGAGCCGAACAAGACCTATGGCCTCGCCGAGCTGATCGACATTGCCCAGACCCAGAATCCGGCAACCCGGGTGGCCTGGCAGCAGGCGCGCCAGATGGCGCTGGCGTCGGGCATGGTGGCCGCCACCTATCTTCCCCTCATCAGCGCCAATGTGATCGGTGGCTACCAGAAGCTGTCCTCACCCCTGCCGGTCTCCATTGGCAACATCAATCAGGTGAGCACGTCCATCGATGGCATTTCCCCGCAGATCGCACTGCAATGGCTGGTGTTCGACTTCGGCCAGCGGGGCGCGCTGCATGAAGCGGCGCAGCATAATGCCACGGGGGCCAATCTTCTGTTCAACGGCGTGCATCAGAAGATCATCTACGACGTGACGCGCGCCTACTTCCTCCATGGAGCGGCGCGCAGCCGGGTGACCCTCGCCGAGCAGAACCTCGGCAACAGCCGCAAGATCGAGGATGCCGCGCAGGAGCGCATGCAGAAGGGCCTCGGCACCAGCGTCGACGTGGCGCAGGCCCGCCAGCAGGTGGCGCAGGCGCGGTTCGGCCTGGTGCAGGCGCAGGGCGGCGAGCGCGATGCGTATCAGGCGCTTCTCGGCGCCATGGGGATCTCGCCCCTGACGGCGCTGAAGGTGCGCGAGGCCAATGGCCGCCGCCTGCCGGAGAGCGTGGGTGCGCCGACCGAGAGGATGATCAAGGCGGCGCTGGCGCAGCGTCCCGACGTGCTGGCGAGCTTCCAAGCCCTGAAGGCGACCCAGGCGGGCATCACCGCCGCCCAGGTGGAGTTCCTGCCCAAGGTGTTCCTGGGGGCGGTGGCCGCCACTGGCAACACCAATCTCAGCGCCACGGGCCTGCCCACCATCGGCCAGCAATCCTCGGCCTCGGGGGTGATGGTGGGCGCCACCATGCCGATCTACGACGGCGGGCTGCGGGCGGCACAGCTGAAGAATGCGGAATCGCTCAGCGCTGCCAGCGCCGCCACCTTCCAGCAGGTGCGCGATGCAGCTGCGCGGGAGATCGTGGTGAGCGCCCACACCCTGCGCTCGGCGCTCGCCTCCTACCAGGCCGCCACCGCCCTCGCCAGCGCGGCGGCGGTCACTTATGACGCAGCGCTGGAAGCTTATCGCAACGGGGTGGGCAACATTACCGTCGCCACCGCCGCCGACAGCGGGCTGCTCACGGCGCGCCAAGCCCAGTCCGACGCCCATGCTGCGGCGTTGGTGGCCGCGGCGAATCTCGCCTTTGTGCTCGGGGCGATGACCTCCTCCGAGACTCCAGCGGCGCTCATTGCCCGCTGACCGGGAGCGCACGGAGGAGCGCGGCGCGCCGGTAACCTAATAATCTCTCTATTATGCCGACTTATGCGCGGGGACCTCCCAAATAGGATATTTCCTATCGGGAGCAGGCGGGCCATGGTGCGAAGCGCCTGCGGAAGGGGGCCCTTCAATGTCAGACGGTGTGCCACCAAACCGCCACACCGTTGTCACGGTCTAATCCATTTTATTCTTGTTGTTGCATAGCAATGTGAGATGCTGTTCTCAGGTGACGGTTTCTGGTTGGGGCAGCCGATGAGGTTGCAGGGACCTGGTTCACCGGCGCGACACCTCGTCGAGAGGTGGACGTGCGCAAGTTCGGTCGAACGGTGGTTGTCCCACGCGGGAAGCGTCGCGAGCGGAGCAAGGAGTTTCGGGGCTTGGTGGCCCCGTAAGATCAAGCCGACGGACAAAGGTGTCCACGGCTTGAGGTGTAGTGTGCTCTGACTTGAAAGGGAGGCCAAGCTTTGACTTCGGACCCGTCCAAAACCAATCTGCGTGACGATCTTCTGGATGATGTCTATTCATCCAGCGATCTGCTCGGCAAGCTGCCGAAATTCGAGTTCCCGGCGGTGGAGAAGGAGCCGCGGCACGTCTTCACTGCAGTGCGCGACGAGTTGATGCTGGATGGCAATTCGCGTCAGAATCTGGCGACCTTCTGCCAGACCTGGGTCGATGAAGAAATCCGCGACCTCATGGCCTTGTCCATCGACAAGAACATGATCGACAAGGACGAGTATCCGCAGACCGCGGAGATCGAAGAACGCTGTGTCCACATGCTCGCCGATCTGTGGAACTCGCCCGAGCCCCACAAGACCATCGGCTGTTCCACCGTGGGGTCGTCCGAGGCCGCCATGCTGGGCGGTCTGGCGCTCAAGTGGCAGTGGCGCAAGAAGCGCGCTGCGGCCGGCAAGCCGACGGATAAGCCGAACCTCATCTGTGGCCCGGTGCAGATCTGCTGGCACAAGTTCGCGCGGTACTTCGACGTCGAGCTGCGCGAGATCCCGCTCGAGGGCGATCGGCTCATCATGAATGCCGAGGAAGTGCTCAAGCGGGTGGACGAGAACACCATCGGCGTGGTGCCCACCCTCGGCGTCACCTTCACCTGCCAGTACGAGCCGGTGAAGGCGGTGAGCGATGCGCTGGATCAGCTGCAGAAGGACACGGGCCTCGATATCCCGATCCATGTGGACGGCGCCTCTGGCGGCTTCCTCGCGCCCTTCTGTGCGCCGGATCTGGCGTGGGACTTCCGGCTGCCGCGGGTGAAATCGGTCAACTCCTCCGGCCACAAGTTCGGCCTCGCGCCCCTGGGTGTGGGCTGGGTGGTGTGGCGGCAGGCGTCCGACCTGCCCGAGGAGCTGGTGTTCAACGTGAACTATCTGGGCGGCAACATGCCCACCTTCGCGCTGAACTTCTCGCGTCCGGGCGGGCAGGTGATTGCCCAATACTACAACTTCCTGCGGCTCGGCCGCGAAGGCTACGCGAAGATCCAGAACGCCTGCTACGAGACCGCGCAGTATCTTTCCCGCGAGATCGGCGCCCTCGGGCCGTTCGAGATCCTGTTCGACGGCGACAGCCAGGCCGGCATTCCCGCCCTGTGCTGGAAGCTGAAGGATAAGGCGGGCATCGGAGGCTACACCCTCTATGACTTGGCCGACCGGCTGCGCAGCCGCGGCTGGCAGGTGCCGGCCTATTCCATGCCGGCCAATCGCGAGGATCTGGTGATTCAGCGGATCCTGGTGCGTCACGGCGTCAGCCGCGATCTCGCCAGCCTGCTGCTCGACGACATCAAGCGGTCGTTGGACTATTTCGCTAAGCATCCGGTGACGAAGCCGCTGACGTCGGCTGAGGCCAGCGGGTTCAACCACAACTGACACGAGCCGGCCGCGGGCACGCACCAGGCGTGCTCGCGGTGGCCGGGCGGGCTTCGGCCCGCCTTTGGCGCGCGGGTGGGTGGAGCTGAGGCGCCACCGGCCGTGCGCCATATGCCTTGCGCACTTTGATTGGGGGCGGGCATTTCCGTCCGGGATAGGCCCGCGGGCCGTGGCAAGACAGGGGCATTCAGCATGGCGACCAGCGCCGCAACCGCACCGGTAAAGCAACTCACACTTCTTGGCTTCTTCGCCATCACCGCCTCCATGGTGATGGCGGTCTATGAGTATCCCACCTTCGCGACATCGGGCTTCAGCCTGGTGTTTTTCCTGCTTTTGGCGGGCATCTTGTGGTTCATTCCGGTGGCGCTCTGCGCGGCGGAAATGGCCACCGTGGAAGGCTGGGAGGAAGGTGGTGTGTTCGCCTGGGTGTCCAATACCCTGGGTGAGCGCTGGGGCTTTGCGGCCATCTCCTTCACCTATCTGGAGATCGCCATCGGCTTTCTGCCGATGCTCTACTTCGTTCTGGGCGCGCTCTCCTACATCCTCAACTGGCCAGCGCTGAACAATGACCCGGTGGTGAAGACCATTGCTGCCATCGTGCTGCTGTGGGTGCTCGCCTTCACGCAGTTCGGCGGCACCAAATACACCGCGCAGATCGCCAAGCTCGGCTTCTTCGCCGGCATTCTGGTGCCGGCGCTGCTGCTGGTGGTGCTGGCGGTGTGGCATCTGGCCAGCGGCGCTAAGCTCGAGATCGTGATGGATGCCACGACCTTCTTCCCCGACTTCACCAAGATCGGGACGCTGGTGGTGTTCGTCGCCTTCATCCTGTCCTACATGGGCGTGGAGGCCTCGGCCACCCACGTGAACGAGATGGCGAACCCCGGCCGGGATTATCCCATTGCCATGTTCCTGCTGATGATCGCGGCCATCGTGCTGAGCTCCATCGGCGGTCTGGCGGTGGCCTCGGTGGTGCCGCTGGATCAGATCAACCTGTCGGCCGGCGTGGTGCAGACCTTCCAGGCCCTTATCAGCGCCCATGGCCCCGGCTTTGAGTGGGTGGTGCGTGTGGTGGCGGCCCTGCTGGTTCTGGGCGTTCTGGCGGAAATCGCCGCCTGGATCGTGGGCCCCTCGCGCGGCATGTATGTGACCGCCCAGCACGGCATCCTGCCGACGGTGGCGGCCAAGGTGAACAAGAATGGCGTGCCGGTGCCGCTGGTGATCTTCCAGCTGTGCATCACCACGCTGGCCATCATCGTGTTCACCAACATGTCGGGCAGCAACATGTC
This sequence comes from Xanthobacter sp. ZOL 2024, assembly GCF_052932325.1. Classification (NCBI taxonomy): domain Bacteria; kingdom Pseudomonadati; phylum Pseudomonadota; class Alphaproteobacteria; order Hyphomicrobiales; family Xanthobacteraceae; genus Xanthobacter; species Xanthobacter sp. ZOL 2024. The sequence continues at coordinate 4,126,385 of NZ_CM128808.1, read as the reverse complement.
GTTCCTGATCGCCATGTCGCTCACCGTCGTGCTCTACCTCATCACCTACTTCCTGCTGTTCCTCGCCTACATCAACCTCACCCTGAAGCACCCGGAGAAGAAGCGCGGCTATCGCCTGCCGGGCAGCACCGGCTTCCGCGTGCTGGTGGCGGCGGTGGGCTTCATCATCTCGGCCATGGCGTTCGTCATCTCCTTCGTGCCGCCGAGCGGCCTGCCGGGTGGTGATGCCGACGAGATCTATGTGGGGCTGCTGGTGGCGAGCTTCCTGATCGTCCTGGTCATTCCGTTCATCGTCTATGCCGTGCACACGAAGAAGGGGAAGACGCCCCAGGCCGATCTCGTTCACATCAAGTCGCACAACGCGCCCGAAGGCCACTTCTTCGTGCACCCCCGCGCGCGGCCGACCCATATCCTGGTGCCGCGCGACAAGTGAGCGCCGGACCGATCCGGCTTGCGACGCTCCGGGCGGGTGCATTGCATCCGCCCGTCCTCCCGAGAACAGGACCATCCCATGTCATCATCTGACATCGAAGCGGCCATGGCCGCCGGCTATGCCGCCGCGAAGGCCACCAGCGGCGGCAAGAATGCCGACTACATTCCCTTCCTCGCCTCCGTCCCGTCCGATCTCCTTGGCGTTGCCGTCGTCACCGCCGAAGGCGCCGTGCACAAGCTCGGTGATGCGGATTACGGCTTCGCCATCGAATCCATCTCCAAGGTCTTCACCTTGGCGCTGGTGATGGAGACCCTGGGCGCGGCGGCGGTGCATGAGAAGGTGGGGGCGGACCCCACGGGCCTGCCCTTCAATTCGGTGGTGGCGCTGGAGCTGCACAATGGCAAGCCGCTTTCCCCGCTGGTGAACGCGGGCGCCATCGCCACCGCCAGCTTGGTGCCGGGCGAGACCGCCGATGCCTGTTGGGCGGCCATTCTCGATGCGCAGAGCCGGTTCGCCGGCCGGAGCATCGCCCTGAGCCCGGAGGTCAACACCTCCGAGCAGAGCACCAACTTCCACAACCGCGCCATCGCCTGGCTGCTCTACAGTGCGGGCACCTGCTACAGCGATCCCATGCGGGCGGTGGATGTCTACACCCGCCAATGCTCGACGCTGGTGTCGGCGGTGGACCTTGCCACCATGGGCGCGACCCTGGCGGCGGGGGGCGTCAATCCCGTCACCAAGCAGCGGGTCATCGGCGAGGAGAAGGTTCCCGAGATCCTGGCCGAGATGATGATGGAAGGCTTTTACACCGCTTCCGGTGACTGGGCCTACACGGTGGGCCTGCCGGGCAAGAGCGGCGTGGGGGGCGGCATTCTGGCCGTGGTCCCCGGGGTGCTGGCCATCGCCGCCTTCTCGCCTCCGCTGGACGACGCCGGCAACAGCGTGCGCGGTCAGGTGGCCGTGGCCACGGTGGCCCAGCATCTCGGCCACAACCTGTTCGCGCCCCGCAAGACGCCGGCCGCCTGAACCCGGCGCCGATCTGGCGCGCAGCCAAAAGAAACGGCCTGGCGGACGCGCGTCCGCCAGGCCGTTTTGCATCTGGAAGGGCGGAAGGCAGGGCGTTTTGCGCCGATGGGGCGACGAACCAGATAGGTTCCCGTGGCTCGATCTGCCGCAGCCAGATTCAAGCTGGGCGCCATGGTGCCGCATGGGGGCCCACATGCCTGCGCGACACATCCGTGTGGGTGATCGAAGCGTCCGCATTCGCCCCGCGCCTGATGGGGGCTCCCGGATCACCGATGGTTCTGGAGAGTGCCGCACAGGCCGCCGAACCTGCCCATTCGGGCGTTCGCGATCAGGTGCGGAATTGGCGCGCCCTAGGAGAATCGAACTCCTCTCTCCACCGTGAAAGGGTGGCGTCCTAACCGATAGACGAAGGGCGCTGACGCATTGCGCTTATAGGGGGGGGGCTTCGCCTCTGCAAGCACCTCAATGGAGTTTTCCAAAGGCATGCGAGCGGCCCTTCACCGGGTCTCTGTGCGGGTGCTGAGAGGGAGGTCCAGGGTGCTTGCGGGGCGCAGTGCGTGGCCGCGCGTGGGCAACAGATAAGGGGGCGCGAAAAAGAAAATGGGCGCCCACCAGGGACGCCCAAGTCTGCAGGATAACGTGCACATCAGCCGGTGCCCCGCGGACGGGGCACCGAAGAGGCGCAGGCCTCAAACCGAGTAGTACATCTCGAATTCGACCGGGTGGGGCGTCATTTCAAAACGCATCACTTCGGCCATCTTCAGATCGATGTAGGATTCGATGAAGTCCTTCTGGAAGACATCGCCCTTCAGCAGGTACTCGTGGTCGGCGGCGAGCGAGGCGAGGGCCTCACGCAGCGAGCCGCACACGGTCGGGATCTCCTTGAGCTCCGCCGGGGGCAGATCGTAGAGGTCCTTGTCCATGGCCTGGCCGGGGTCGATCCGGTTCAGGATGCCGTCCATGCCGGCCATGAACAGAGCGGCGAAGGCGAGGTAGGGGTTCGCGCCCGGGTCGGGGAAGCGGACCTCGACGCGCTTGGCCTTCGGGTTGTTGGTGTAGGGGATGCGGCAGGAGGCCGAGCGGTTGCGGGCCGAGTAGGCCAGCAGCACCGGAGCTTCATAGCCCGGGACCAGACGCTTGTAGGAGTTGGTCAGCGGGTTGGTGAAGGCGTTGATGGACTTGGCGTGCTTGATGACGCCGCCGATGTACCACAGGCATTCCTGGGACAGGTCCGCATACTTGTCGCCGGCGAAGAGCGGCTTGCCTTCCTTCCAGATGGACTGGTGGACGTGCATGCCCGAGCCGTTGTCGCCGAACACCGGCTTCGGCATGAAGGTGGCAGTCTTGCCATAGATGTTGGCGACCTGATGGATGCAGTACTTATAGACCTGCATCTGGTCGGCCATGCTCACCAGGGTGGCGAACTTCATGCCCAGCTCGTGCTGCGCGGAAGCCACCTCGTGGTGGTGCTTCTCGACCGTCACGCCCATCTTGGCCATGGAGGCCAGCATCTCGGAACGCATGTCCTGAGCGCTGTCGATCGGGGGAACCGGGAAGTAGCCGCCCTTGGTCTTCACGCGGTGACCGAGGTTGCCGCCCTCATATTCGGTGTCGGCGTTGGTGGGCAGCTCCACCGAGTCGAGCTTAAAGCCGGTGTTGTAGGGATCGGCCTTGAAGCGGACGTCGTCGAAGATGAAGAACTCGGCCTCGGGGCCGAAGAACACGGTGTCGCCGATGCCGGTCGACTGGGCATAGGCCTCGGCCTTGCGGGCGATGGAGCGCGGGTCACGGCCATAGGGCTGGCCGGTGGTGGGCTCCAGCACGTCGCAGACGATCGACAGGGTCGTCTCGGAGAAGAAGGGGTCGATGCAGCAGGTGGTCGGGTCCGGCATGAGCAGCATGTCGGACTCGTTGATGGCCTTCCAACCGGCGATCGAGGAGCCGTCGAACGCCGTGCCCTCGGTGAGGAACTCTTCGTCCACCATGCAGATGTCGAAGGTGACGTGCTGCCACTTGCCACGCGGATCGGTGAAGCGCAGGTCGACGTACTTCACATCCTCGCTCTTGATGAGGTCGAGGACGTCCTTGGCCGTCTTGGTCGTCATGTGAATGTCTACCTTTCTGCGGAAAACTTTGGATTTTTCTCGGAGCGGTCAGATCGCGTCGAGGCCGGTCTCGCCGGTGCGGATGCGGATCGCTTCCTCGACGGATGACACGAAGATCTTGCCGTCGCCGATCCGTCCGGTCTGCGCCGCACGGCGGATGGCATCGACCGCCTTATCGACCATTTCGTCGGCGAGCACGACCTCGATCTTTACCTTGGGCAGGAAATCCACCACGTACTCGGCACCGCGATAAAGCTCCGTGTGGCCCTTCTGCCGCCCAAACCCCTTGGCTTCGGTGACGGTGATGCCCTGCAGGCCCACGTCCTGCAATGCCTCTTTCACCTCATCGAGCTTGAAGGGTTTGATAATCGCCTCGATCTTCTTCATGCGCTCCGTCTCCCCTAGCTCAACCCTCCGCCGCATGGTTGAGCCGGCCACTGTTAAGCAGGATGTGTGCCACCCGCCCATTCTAGGGGACATGCCATCCCAGGGCGAAGATTGAGCTCTTATGTGCACTAAAAACGTTCAATATGCCTACAGAAAAGGCAGAAAATTCGTGCGACCTTCGGCAACAATGTGCACGAACTAGGCATTGCCGAGAGGGGGCAGGGGTGTGCGCGCTTCTTGATCCACAGGAAATGGGCCGCGCCGATCGCGCGGCGGTGGCCATGGGCGTGCCGTCCCTGCGGTTGATGGAGAGCGCCGGGCGGGCGGTGGCCGACGTGGTGGCCAGGCGCACGCTGGATGCTCGCATACTGGTCTTGTGTGGGCCGGGAAACAACGGGGGCGATGGCTTCGTCGCCGCCCGCATCCTCAGTCAGCGGGGCTATCGGGTGCGGGTGGCGCTGCTGGGTCCCCGGACGGCGCTGCGGGGCGACGCGGCAGTGGTCGCTGGCCAATGGAGCGGGCCGGTGGAGCCGGCGGAAGGAGCGGACCTCGCCGCAGCCGACGTTCTGGTGGACGCGCTGTTCGGCGCCGGCCTGGCGCGCGATCTGGATGGCACGGCGCGGGCGCTGGTGGAGCGCATGGCGGTGTCGGGCCGGCCCATCGTCGCGGTGGACCTGCCCTCGGGCCTCGATGGCGCCACCGGCCAGATCCGTGGCGCCGTCGCGCCGGCCGAGGACACAGTGACCTTCTTCCGCCGCAAGCCGGGGCATCTGCTGGAGCCGGGACGGAGCCTGTGCGGCAAGGTGCGGGTGGCCGACATCGGCATTCCGGAGGCGGTGCTGAACGAGATTCGTCCACCCACGGCGGTGAATGCCCCGCAGCTCTGGGACGAGGTCTTTCCCGTGCCCCAGGCGGGCGGGCACAAATACAGCCGCGGGCATGCCGTAGTGGTAAGTGGGCCGGCCTGGACCTCCGGCGCCGCCCGGCTCGCGGCCCGCGGCGCCCTGCGGGCGGGGGCGGGGCTGGTCACCATCGCCTGCCCGCGTGAGGTGCTGCCCCTGCAGGCGGCATCCTACGCCGCCATCATGTCGCGGCCCATGGAGGATGCCGCGGGGCTCGCCGACCTGCTCGCCGACAGCCGGCTTCACACGGTGCTGCTCGGGCCGGGGCTGGGCGTGGGGCCGGAGACCCGGCGCAAGGTGGAGATCGCCGCGCCCGGACGCCGGCTCGTTCTGGATGCGGATGCGCTGACCTCCTATGCGGGCGCGCCGTGGGCCCTGGCGGCCCTGGCGACGACGGCGCAGGCGATGATCGTGACGCCGCACGACGGCGAGTTCGCGCGCCTGTTCGAGGGGGAGGCCCTGCTGGCGCTGCCGGGCAAGCTCGCCCGGGCGCGGGCCGCCGCGGCGCAGCTCGGCGCGGTCATCGTGCTCAAGGGGGCCGATACGGTGGTGGCGGCGCCGGATGGGCGCGCCGCCATCGCCGAGAATGCGCCGCCTTATCTCGCGACCGCAGGCGCGGGCGATGTGCTGGCTGGCTTCGTCACCGGCCTGCTCTGCCAGGGCATGCCGGCGTTCGAAGCCGCTGCGGCGGCGGTGTGGATCCACGGCGAGGCTGCGCGCGTCGCGGGGCCGGGGCTGATCGCCGATGATCTGCCCGAGGCTCTGCGCGTGGTCTACACCCGCCTTTACGAAGCCCACGGGGTGGTCTGACCGAGACCGGCGGCCTCAGGCCGTGACCTGATAGGTGGTCGTCGTCAGCGTGGCGCCGTCGCCGCCACGCTGGGCGACGATGGCCCATTGGCCGGCGGTGTCCGCCAGGAAGGCGATGCGGCGGGTGCTCTTGGCCGCGACCGGCACGGTGTCGTGCCACCAGGGGCTCCAGCCGTCGTAAACCGCATCGAGCAGGCGCACGGGATGCCCATCGATGCGCACCGCCACCGGCGTGTCGAGGGCATTATCCAGGGTGAGCACCACCACCTGGCCCGCCTTCACAGGGCCGATCGGCGCGGCCGTTGCCCCGCCGATCTTCAGTGTGAACCGCGCGGCATTGGCAAACGGCAGCGTCTTCGGCAGGTCGTTGGCCGGCAGGGGCGGGGGCGGACCATCGGCAGGTGTGCCGCCGGCGCCGACGGGGCTGACGATGGCGAGCTGCACCGGCTCGGCGGCCGTGTCCAGGAGCAACCGGGCGGGATTGGCATCGCCGAGGCTCACCGCGAGATCGATCCGGCCGCCGGGGGCAAGCTGCAGGCGATTGTCCTTGGGGGCGAACGGCTCGGCCGGCTGCCCATCGACCGCGATCACATAGGCGGCAGGGGCATCCACCCGCAGCGGCAGGAACAGCGGTGTCGCATTGATGAGGCGCAGCCGCGTGCGGCCGTCCGCCGGGCCCTCGAAGGTGGGCGAGATGGCCCCATTCACCGGAAACAGTGGCAGACCGCTGGCCGGCGGAAAGCCCTGGATGAACAGGACGTGGTCCGAATCATAGGCCGGGGCGCCCGGTTCCAGCACCACCAGCGGGCCCGCCAGGGCGCGATGTGCCTGCGCCGGCGCGGCTGCATGGTACCAGTAGGTGCCGGCATCGCGGGGAACCAGGGTCAGCTGCTGCTGGGCGCCGGGCGAAACCGCCGCCGTCGGCGCGGCGCCCTTGGTGGTGCGTACGCCATGCCACACCAGGGAGAGCGGCGCGTCGAGGCCATTCTGCAGCTGCACCGCCAGGGGATCGCCTTTCCTCACCCGCAGCAGGGGGCCGGGCAGGGCATCGTTGAAGAGGGCGAGGGGCCCCTGGCCCGCCAGCTCGGGCCGTTGCGCGGACGCGGCATTCAGCGGCACCGCCGTGGTCTGCGCGGCGGCGGTGCCGAGGGGGGCGAGCGAGCTGGTGCAGGCGAGGGCGCCCGCGCCCTTCAGCAGCAGTCTGCGGGAGAAGGTGTGCGTCGTCACGCGGGGTTCTCCAAAGGGCCGTGGCCTTCAGGCGCGGCGACGGTTCGGGCCGCCGCTGGGCCGCGGTGCCACGCGGCCCGATGGGAGCTTGGGCCGGGCCGCAGCAAAGGGCAAGGCACAACCACCGCAGAAGCAGTACGCGGCCGCACGCGCGCGACCCGGCGCGGCGTCGGCGCCCGCATTTTATTGCTGCGCGCCGCGTAGACCATGATATAAGCCGCGGCCCGACCGGCGCTTGCGCGCCCGGTCGAGCCTCCTATGGGTGTGGCCGCCTTTTCGGGGCGGCCAGCGCGGCGTGGAATGCGCCAAAGGTGTCAGCCGGTGCCGAATGGCGCAGGTTGCGGCAAGCGGGCGTGGCGGAACTGGTAGACGCGCGGGATTTAGGTTCCCGTGACGCAAGTCGTGGGGGTTCGAAACCCTCCGCCCGCACCAGATGCCGGTGCGCCAGGGTCGTTCCCGTTCGCGCACGCTGCCTTGGCGGCGGTGACGAAGGGCGGTCGGCTGATGGGCCTCGATCTGGGGCCCGGTCGGCCCGGTCTTCTCCGGAAGGTCGTAGATCCTCGCGCGCGATACCCGAGGAGCCCATGGATTTCAGGTTCCGCCCGTCAGCGGCGGCAAGGATGTGAAGGCAAGACGATGCAGGTGACCGAGACCCAAGCCGAAGGCCTCAAGCGCGCGTTCCGCGTGGTGGTTCCCGCCGCGGACCTGGACGCCAAGGCCGAGGCGCGCCTGAACGAGCTCAAGGGCCAGGTGAAGCTGAACGGCTTCCGCCCGGGCAAGGTGCCGGCGGCGCATCTCAAGCGCGTGTACGGCAAGTCGGTCATGAGCGAGGTGATCGAGCAGACCGTCAACGAGAGCAACGGCAAGATCGTCGAGGAGCGCGGCTTCCGTCTCGCCCTGCAGCCGAAGGTGACCCTGCCTGAAGACGACGCCCAGGGCCAGGGCCTGCTGGATGGCGGCAAGGACCTCGTTTACGATCTGGCGCTGGAGATCCTGCCCAAGATCGAGCTGGGCAATTTCAAGGAGATTGCCGTCGAGAAGCCGGTGCTCGAAGTCTCCGACGCCGAGGTGGACGAGACCATCCAGCGCATCGCCGATTCCAACCGCCCGTTCGAGCCGAAGACCGGTGCCGCCGAGACCGGCGACCGCGTGACCATCGACTTCACAGGCTATGTGGACGGTGAGAAGTTTGAAGGCGGTGAAGGCACCGACATCGACGTGGTGCTGGGCTCCAAGGGCTTCATTCCTGGCTTTGAAGAGCAGCTGGTGGGCATTTCCGCTGGCGAGAATCGCACCCTGTCCGTGTCCTTCCCCGAGGATTACGGCGCGGCCGAACTGGCCGGCAAGGCCGCCTCATTCGAGGTGACCTGCAAGGCGGTGGCGGCCCCCGGCGCGGTTTCCATCGATGACGCGTTCGCCAAGACCCTTGGCATGGAAGACCTGGAGAAGCTCAAGGGCATGGTGCGTGAGCGCATCGGTGCGGAGCATGCCGGCGTCGCCCGCCAGAAGGTGAAGCGCGCGCTGCTGGACGCCCTCGACACCATGCACAAGTTCGACGTGCCGGAAGGCCTGCTCGACCAGGAGTTCGAGGGTGTGTGGAACCAGGTCCAGCAGGATCTGGCCAGCCAGAAGCACTCGTTCGCCGACGAAGGCACCACCGAGGAGGAGGCCCGCGCCGACTATCGCAAGATCGCCGAACGGCGTGTGCGCCTTGGTCTGGTCCTTGCGGAAATCGGCGAGCGGAACAATATCCAGGTTGCCGATGACGAGGTGTCCCGCGCCGTGGTGGAACGGGCGCGCCAGTTTCCCGGCCAGGAGCAGCAGGTGTGGGAGTTCTATCGCCGCAATCCGCAGGCGCTGGCTTCCGTGCGTGCGCCCCTGTTTGAGGAGAAGGTCATCGATTTCCTCCTGGAGCTCGCCCAGGTGACCGAAAAGCCGGTCACCAAGGAGGAGCTGTACAAGGCGGAGGATGAGGACAAGGCGGCCTGAGGGATCAGGCGGCTTTTGTCCTCACCATGAACCCGGGTGGCGCGCCTTGGTGCGCCACCGCTAGCGCCAGAGCATGATTGCGCGCCGGAAGTGCCCTTCCGGACCAACCGCGCCCGAGGACAAAAGATGCGTGATCCCGTTGATACTTATATGAATTACCTCATTCCCATGGTGGTCGAGCAGACCAACCGTGGCGAACGTTCCTATGACATTTATTCGCGCCTTTTGAAGGAACGCATCATCTTCCTCACCGGCCCGGTGGAAGATGGCATGTCCACCCTGGCGGTGGCGCAGCTGTTGTTCCTGGAGGCGGACAATCCCAAGAAGGAAATCTCGATGTACATCAACTCCCCCGGGGGAGTGGTGACGTCGGGCCTCGCCATCTACGACACCATGCAGTTCATCAAGCCGGCGGTGTCGACCCTGTGCATCGGCCAGGCGGCGTCCATGGGCTCGCTGCTGCTGACGGCGGGTGAGAAGGACATGCGCTTCGCTCTGCCGAACGCGCGAATCATGGTGCATCAGCCGTCTGGCGGCTTCCAGGGCCAGGTCACGGACATCATGCTTCACGCCCAGGAGATCCTGAGCCTGAAGAAGCGCCTCAATGAAATCTACGTGAAGCACACCGGGCGCGATTTCCAGGTGATCGAGGACGCGCTGGAGCGCGACAACTTCATGACGGCGGAAGCCGCCAAGGAGTTCGGCCTGATCGATTCGGTGATCGACAAGCGCCCCGGCGACGACGCGGCGAAGGTGGCCTGAGGCTGTCTTCGCGGCTGCGATTACGCATCGTTCCTCTTGCGTGCGGTGCAGGATCGCGCTTGCATGTCAGTAAGCCGGCATCGGATGCCGCGTGTCGGCCCTCGCCACAAGGCGGGGGCCGTTGCGTTTCAGGTCTCCACGGGGCGGCGCCGTCGCCCGCCTGTGGAAACCGGGCAGTCGATGGCCGGTCGGTGACACGGTGAGGATCGCGTTTCGGGATCGCCTTTAACCAGGTCCTGGGACGTGGCGGGGAAAATCAATCTTCCGCCTTGATCGTGTCGCCGGAGGGTGGTTGGCTGATCAATGGCCAATGCCCATATCGGGGTTGGCGAGGTTCTTGCTTCGCCCAACCCCCCACTGGTGATCTGTACGACACAGGCGCGCTTTGTGTCCGTATCGGAAGATCGTAGGAGACGAAGATGAGCAAGACCGGCGGCAGCGACAGCAAGAACACGCTTTATTGCTCGTTCTGCGGCAAAAGCCAGCATGAGGTCAGGAAGCTCATCGCCGGACCGACCGTGTTCATCTGCGACGAGTGCGTCGAGCTGTGCATGGACATCATCCGGGAAGAGTCCAAGTCCTCTCTGGTGAAGTCGCGGGATGGCATCCCGACCCCGAAGGAGATCCGCAAGGTCCTCGATGACTATGTCATCGGCCAGGACCACGCGAAGAAGGTCCTCTCGGTGGCGGTGCACAACCACTACAAGCGCCTGAACCACGCCACCAAGCATGGGGATGTGGAACTCGCCAAGTCGAACATCCTGCTCATCGGCCCCACCGGCTCGGGCAAGACCCTGCTGGCGCAGACCCTGGCGCGGATCCTCGATGTGCCGTTCACCATGGCCGACGCCACGACCCTGACGGAAGCCGGCTATGTGGGTGAGGATGTGGAAAACATCATCCTCAAGCTGCTGCAGGCGGCCGACTACAATGTGGAGCGGGCGCAGCGCGGCATCGTCTACATCGACGAGATCGACAAGATCAGTCGCAAATCCGACAATCCGTCCATCACCCGCGACGTGTCGGGTGAGGGCGTGCAGCAGGCCCTGCTGAAGATCATGGAAGGTACGGTGGCCTCGGTCCCCCCCCAGGGCGGCCGGAAGCATCCCCAGCAGGAGTTCCTGCAGGTGGATACCACCAACATCCTGTTCATCTGCGGCGGCGCCTTTGCCGGGCTCGACAAGATCATCTCGTCGCGCTCCAAGGGTTCGACCTCCATCGGCTTCGCCGCCAAGGTGGCCCCGCCCGAGGATCGTCGCCCCGGTGAGGTGTTCCGCGAGGTGGAGCCCGAGGATCTGCTGAAGTATGGCCTCATCCCCGAGTTCATCGGCCGTCTGCCGGTTCTGGCGACGCTGGGGGACCTGGACGAGGAAGCGCTGAAGAAGATCCTGTCCGAGCCGAAGAACGCGCTGGTGAAGCAGTATCAGCGGCTGTTCGAGATGGAGAATGTGGATCTCACCATCCACGAGGAGGCGCTGGGCGCCATCGCCCGCAAGGCCATCGAGCGCAAGACCGGCGCCCGCGGCCTGCGCTCCATCATGGAAGGCATCCTGCTCGACACCATGTTCGACCTGCCTGGGCTCGAGGGTGTGGAGGAAGTGGTGATCTCCCGCGAGGTCGTCGAGCAGAACGCCCGGCCGCTCTACATCTATGCGGACCGCGTCGGTGACGCGGGCGCCAGTGCCTGACGGCGACATTTCCAAACGCTTCCCCCGCGCCGTCCGCGCGGGGGACACCCTGCTCTTTGATTTTAAGGCCGTTCGTCCCTCACCCCGTGTGGTTCTTCGCGGGTGTTCCCTCCAGCCCTTGAAACGGGCTGGCGGCATGTCCATCTTCATCGGGAAAGCTCCGGTCTCCGTGCTCGGACCTCATGCCCTCTGCGGCTTCCGCCGCTTCAGCATTGAAAAGCCGTTCCGGTATCCGGCTGCGCACGCGCGCGGCAGCGTCTTCGCGTGTGCGATTTGAAAGGATTGGGTCATGACGAGCCAGAAGCCGCGCCCCCCGCTCGTTGCCGGTGTGTCGCAAACCTACCCGGTGCTCCCGCTGCGGGACATCGTGGTGTTTCCCCATATGATTGTTCCCCTGTTCGTGGGTCGCGAGAAGTCTATCCGCGCCCTCGAAGAGGTGATGCGCGGCGACACCTACATTCTCCTGGCCACTCAGGAAAATGCCTCCGATGACGATCCGGCGCCCGAGGCCATTTATGGCGTCGGCACGCTGGCCACCGTGCTGCAGCTGCTGAAGCTGCCGGATGGCACCGTGAAGGTGCTGGTGGAGGGCGTCTCCCGCGCCCAGGTCTCGCGCTACACCGATCGCACCGATCTCTACGAGGCCGAGGCGATGATGCTGGAGGATGCCTCCGGCGATCAGGTGGAGGCCGAGGCCCTGGCGCGCTCGGTGATCACCGAGTTCGAGAATTATGTGAAGCTGAACAAGAAGGTCTCGCCCGAGGTGGTGGGCGTGGTCGGCCAGATCGAGGATCACTCGAAGCTCGCCGACACCATCGCCTCGCATCTGGCCGTGAAGATCCCCGAAAAGCAGGGGGTGCTGGAGACCGTGAAGGTGTCCGACCGGCTGGAGAAGGTGCTCGGCCTCATGGAGAGTGAGATCTCCGTGCTGCAGGTGGAAAAGCGCATCCGCTCCCGCGTGAAGCGGCAGATGGAGAAGACCCAGCGCGAGTACTACCTCAACGAGCAGATGAAGGCGATCCAGAAGGAGCTGGGCGACGAGGACGGCAAGGACGACCTCCAGGAGCTGGAAGACCGCATCAAGCGGACCAAGCTCACCAAGGAGGCGCGTGAGAAGGCCACCCACGAGCTCAAGAAGCTGCGCCAGATGTCGCCCATGTCGGCGGAAGCCACCGTGGTGCGCAACTATCTGGATTGGCTCCTGTCCATCCCGTGGGGCGTGAAGAGCAAGATCAAGAAGGATCTGAACTACGCCCAGGAGGTGCTGGACGCCGATCACTATGGCCTGGACAAGGTCAAGGAGCGCATCGTCGAGTATCTCGCCGTGCAGAGCCGCGCCAACAAGCTCACGGGTCCCATCCTGTGCCTTGTCGGCCCGCCCGGTGTCGGCAAGACCTCGCTCGGCAAGTCCATCGCCAAGGCGACGGGCCGTGAGTTCGTGCGTGTCGCCCTCGGCGGTGTGCGCGACGAGGCGGAGATCCGTGGCCACCGGCGGACCTATATCGGCTCCATGCCGGGCAAGATCATCCAGTCCATGCGCAAGGCCAAAAAGGCCAACCCGCTGTTCCTGTTGGATGAGATCGACAAGATGGGGGCCGATTTCCGGGGCGACCCGTCCTCGGCCCTGCTTGAGGTGCTCGACCCCGAGCAGAACAAGACCTTCGCGGACCACTATCTGGAGGTGGATTACGACCTCTCGAACGTGATGTTCGTGACGACGGCGAACACGCTGAACATCCCGCCGGCCCTGCTGGACCGCATGGAGGTGATCCGCATCGCCGGTTACACCGAGGACGAGAAGGCCGAGATCGCGCGCAAGCATCTGATCCCCAACGCCTTGCAGAAGCACGGCCTGGCGGCGAAGGAATGGTCCATCGACGACGCGGCCCTGATGACCCTGATCCGGCGCTACACCCGCGAGGCGGGCGTGCGAAACCTGGAGCGCGAAATCTCCACGCTCGCCCGCAAGGCGGTGAAGGAGCTGATGCTCTCCAAGAAGAAGTCGGTGAAGGTCACGGCCAAGAACCTCGAGGATTTCCTCGGCGCGCCGCGCTATCGCTACGGCGAGATGGAGACCGAGGATCAGGTGGGGGTGGTCACCGGCCTCGCCTGGACCGAGGTGGGCGGCGAGCTGCTGACCATCGAGGGCCTCATGATGCCCGGCAAGGGCAAGATGACGGTCACCGGCAACCTGCGTGACGTGATGAAGGAGAGCATCTCGGCGGCGGCGTCCTATGTCCGCTCGCGGGCGGTGGACTTCGGCATCGAGCCGCCGCTGTTCGAGCGCCGCGACATCCACGTGCACGTTCCCGAAGGGGCGACCCCGAAGGATGGCCCGTCGGCGGGCGTGGCCATGGCCACCGCCATCGTCTCGGTGATGACCGGCATTCCCGTGCGGCGTGACGTGGCCATGACGGGCGAGATCACCCTGCGCGGCCGGGTGCTGCCCATCGGCGGCCTCAAGGAGAAGCTCCTGGCGGCGCTGCGGGGCGGCATCAAGAAGGTGCTGATCCCCGAGGAGAACGCCAAGGACCTCGCGGACCTGCCCGCCAACGTGAAGAATGCGTTGGAGATCGTGCCGGTCTCGCGGATGGATGAAGTGCTCGCCAACGCCCTGGTGCGGCCTCCGGAGCCCATCACCTGGGAAGAGAAGCCGGTGAATGCGCCGGTGGCGGGCGAAGATGCCTCCGGCGTGGTTGCTCACTGAGCAGTTTCAACCACTTAGCCAAAATCGACGGGCGGCGCACCCTGTGCGCCGCCCGTCATTTTTTTGCGCTCGCACACTGAGAAATCGTGCATTGGTGCGGGTTTGGCCCCGATCGCGCTTGCAAATGCCATATTTTCCGTGATGCTCGCGCCGATCGGCAGGGGCCGCGCCCCTCACGATTCGCGTTTTGACAACGGAAGGGAATGGTCAGATGACCACCAAGAACGAATTGATCGCTGCGGTGGCTGAAGAGGCCAAGCTGACGAAGACGGCTGCGGCTGCGGCTGTGGACGCCACCTTCGACATCATCGCCAAGGCGCTCCAGCAGGGCGAGGAAGTCAAGCTGATCGGTTTCGGCAGCTTCTCGGTGGTCACCCGCGCCGCCCGCGAAGGCCGCAACCCGCGCACCGGCAAGCCGGTGAAGATCAACGCCTCCAAGGCGCCGAAGTTCACCCCCGGCAAGAGCCTCAAGGAAGCCGTCAACGAGTGATCGTTCGGCTGGCCGCGCCGCTTGCCGCGCGGCCAGATCCTGCGGGCGCATCTTTCGAGGTGCGTCGTTCAGGGATGAAAGGGGCGCGCCGTGGTGGCGCGCCCTTTGTGTTTCGGGGGCGCTGGATGGCGTTCGCGGCTGTGGGGGCTCTGCGCTGCACCTGCTGAGCTGTGCGCCGCCTGTCGGGGCGTGCTGCGCGGCCGAGGTCGGTCACGGAGATGGCCCGGTGGGGCCCGAGGTTCCCCTTGCTGAGGTTTACGCGCCGGCTGGCGCGGCTTATATGGCTTTCACCGGCAGCCGGGCCTCGCCCGCAGCGATCGGCGCGCGGCACAGGCCTCCGCATCCGGGCGGTTAGCTCAGTTGGTAGAGCATCTCGTTTACACCGAGAGGGTCGGCGGTTCGAGCCCGTCACCGCCCACCAGTCCCCCATTTCTCATTACTTTCAGAATCATGTGCGGCGAGTCCTGCAGTCGGGTCGCCGCCTCACGCTGGGCAGCGGACGCCGCACGCCTGCGGTGCAGCAGGCTGGATCCGCCGCGGGAACCGAGGCGCCGCGCGGATTTTCCGGCCAAAGGGGGAAAGCTATCCACACCCTTGTCACAAAAACGCAGGCGCTCGCTTGACGAAACGAGGGCACCTAACCTATCAAGCGGTCCTCGACGGCGCGACGGACAGTGTCGCACCGGTTCGGGGGTGTAGCTCAGTTGGTTAGAGCGCCGGCCTGTCACGCCGGAGGTCGCGGGTTCGAGCCCCGTCACTCCCGCCATCTTCTCCGTCGCGAAAATCCGAAAAGTGTCTGAATGACCCGCCCAATCAAGGGGTTCGCCTTGAGCCGGGGGCGTTGCCTATGTTAATGCGCCGATGCGCGCTCAGGCGCCGGCGTGTGGCGGCCGGGCGCGGGCAGGGTGGGCGAAGCTTCATGAAATGGCAGTGTGGGCGCGGGGGCGCCGACGGCAGCGGCGCCCAGGCAATGCGCGCCGATCCGATCCCGGCGGCGACGCCGGGCCGGTGGCGGGTCGCGGTCGCCGCGCTTCCGGCAAAGCAGTTTCCTGCATGGCGACTTGCAGCACGGAAGCTTGCCGCACGCGGAGTCGGCGCACGGGGTCTCGTGGCGGCTCTTCTGGTGGCGGCTCTTCTGGTGGCTGCGCCGGCGCGGGCCTGTCCGCCGGAGGCGCGGCCGGAGCCGCCTTTAGTGCTGCGGGCCGGTGCCGTGGAGCGGCTGCGGGCGGGGCTGCCGCTGCGCATTCTGGCCATTGGCTCCTCCAGCACGGCCGGTGTCGGGGCGTCCCGGCCGAATCTCACCTTTCCCGCCCAATTGGCCGATCGGCTTGGCGCGGCGCTGGGCGAGGGGCGCGTGGAGGTGACGAACGCCGGGGTCTCGGGAGAAAGCTCTCCGGCCACGCTGAAGCGGCTGCAGGCCTTCCTGCAGGCGCCGGAGGCACCGGATCTGGTGATCTGGCAGGTGGGCACCAATGACGTGATCTTCGGCGGCACGCCGGAGCGGCTGGCGACCATGGTGACCGACGGCCTGGCAGCGGCCCAGGCGGCCGATGTGGCGGTGATGGTGGTGGACCAGCAGTATTTCCGCGCCATCCTCAGCGTGCCGCGCTACGAGCAGTTCGTGGCGGCCGTGAACAGCGCCGCGCAGGCGCGCGGCATCACCGTGCTGGGGCGCTACCGGATGATGAAGGCGTGGGCGGCGGCCGACCCCAAGGGCTTTCGCGCCCTGTTTGCCTGGGATGGCTTCCACATGAACGATGCCGGCTATGCGTGTCTGGCGCAACTGGCGTCCGAGGCGGTTCTGGAGGCGGTGGACGGGGCACGGGCCGGCCAGTCCCCCGGCCCTGGGACCGCGGCGCCTCTGCCTTTGCCGCCTCCGCGCGAGATCCGTTGATCTCAACCTTCCGGTTGTCTGCCGAATACTACCGCTTCAGTGGTAGCATTCTGGCGTCGAACACAGCGCAGTGTGACAAAAATGCGGATCAGGCAGGCAAAGAGTGCCGTTTGGCGCCCTCTGTTCCTCTACGGAATCCCCTTTTTTGTTTCCGAATGTTAAAAGAAAAGGGAAGGCAAGGGGCGGGGCCTTGCCAGCACTAGCTGGAAAATCGCTATGCTGGTCTCGGGAAAGAGGGCGCGCGGCTGGCTGCGGCGCGCCGGTGGAATGGGTGCACTGGCGCTGGGCTGCGCGCTGGGCGCGGGCGCGCATGCGCAGCCGGCCACGGCCGATGGCGCCGGAGAGGATGCACAGGCGCTCTATCAGCGCTCCATGCGCAACCCCGGCGATGTGCGGCTCGCCTACGCCGCCGCCGAGCAGGCGGTGGCGCGCGGCGATTATGAAGCCGCCATCGGCATTTATGAGCGCGTGGTGGATTTCGATCCGCAGCTGGTGCAGGTGCGCCTGCAGCTGGCGCGGCTCTATTACCGGCTCGGCTCCTATGAGACCGCCCGCAGCTATTTCGCCCCACTGGCCGCCTCCGGGCAGCTCAGCGCCAGCGAGCGGGAGAATGTGGCGGCCTATCTCACCGAGATCGAGCGCCGGCTCGCGCCGAACCAGTGGAGCCTCTACGCGCAGGCGGGGGTGCGTTACCAGTCCAACGCCAGTTATGGCCCCTCCAGCCGCATCGTCATCGGCGATGACGTGGCGGCGCTGCTGCCGCCCAGCTATGCCGCCAAGGCAGATGGCAGCGTGTTCGGTCTCGCCACCGTGCGCCACGTCTATGATTTCGGCACCCAGAGGGGTGATGTCTGGGAAAGCAATCTCAATCTCTATTATTCTCAGCAGTTCGATCTGGAGCGGCTGAACCTGGGCTTCGTCGAGTTCAATTCCGGCCCGCGCTTCGCTCTGCTGCCGGATGCGTTGCCCGGCTCCTCGGTGCGGGCCTACGGCATTCTGGGCGGGGTCAGCCTGGGCGGGGCGAGCTATCTCGGCACCTATGGCGTGGGCGCCTCGCTGCTGCTGCCGTTCCATTTCGGCACCCTGCAGCCGGGGCCGGCCTATGCGCCGCTGGGCATCGAGCCATTCGTGGAACTGCGCCAGCGCAATTACAACGACACGGCCGATTATCCCACCGCCGGGCTGCAGAGTGGGGAGATGTGGACCCTGGGCGCCAATCTGTTCGGTGCCCTCACCGACAGCGTGCGCTGGCGCATGCGCCTCGCCTATAACGACGCCAGCGCCGACGTGCCCTGGTATGGCTACGACAATTTCGCGGTGGATCTGGCGCTGCCCATCGAGTTCGAGGGCCTTTGGGGCGTCAAGCGCTGGCTCGCCATTCCGAGCATCGGCTATTCCCGCTACGATTTCGACGCGGCGAACCCGTTCGTCTCCCGCTTCATCACCCGCACCGATGACCAGTATCGCGTGGGCCTCGCCCTCGATGTGCCGGTGCACGAACTGTTCGGCGTGCTGACCCAGGTGCAGTACACGTGGTCGGATTCCGCCTTGCCGAACTATCAGTTC
Organism: Xanthobacter sp. ZOL 2024; assembly: GCF_052932325.1. Classification (NCBI taxonomy): domain Bacteria; kingdom Pseudomonadati; phylum Pseudomonadota; class Alphaproteobacteria; order Hyphomicrobiales; family Xanthobacteraceae; genus Xanthobacter; species Xanthobacter sp. ZOL 2024. The sequence goes on along the minus strand of NZ_CM128808.1, from coordinate 4,108,399 downwards.
AACAATTTCAGCATTTCGGTTGGCCCGAACGTGCGGTTCTGAGGAGCGTCGATCATGCCCATCAGCACACCCGCCCGTCTTTTGGCGTCGGTCGCTTCCCTGGCCCTGGTGGCGGCGAGTGATGCCGCGCTGGCGCAGCAGACCGTCGGCACCGCCGCCGCCGTCAACCCCCGCTCCACCGGCGTCGGTGCATCCGGCGCCCGCACGCTCCAGCTCGGTTCGCCCATCATTCGCAACGAGCGGGTGCAGACCTCCGAGAGCGGCACGGTTCAGGTGGTGTTTCTCGACAAGACCACCCTCAACATCGGCCCGCGGTCCGATCTGGTGATCGACCAGTTCGTGTTCGATCCCGCCCGCGATGCCGGCTCCATGGCGGTGGACCTCGCCAAGGGCACGCTGCGCTTCGTCGGCGGCCAGGCGAGCCATGGCGGGGCGGCGAGCGTGCGCACGCCGGTTGCCACCATCGGCATCCGGGGCGGCGTCGCCACCTTCGCCCATCGCGACGGCGTCACCCGCGCGGTGCTGCAGTTCGGCCAATTGGACGTGGTGGGCCCCGGCGGCGAGAGCGTGACCTTGCGCCGGCCCGGTTTCATGGTGGATGTGAGTGGACAGGGCATTTCCGCTCCGGCGCGGGTGCCGCAGGCGGAGATGGACGCGCTGCTGGCGGAAACCCGCAGCCGTCCGGGCCAGACCGGCGGGCGCCGGCAGGCGCCGCCGCCGGACATGCCGGTCACCGCCGCGGCTGCCCATCCCTGCTCGCGCCCGGCGCAGGGACAGACGACGCTGGATCTGGCGGTGGCCACCTGCCGCTCCTCCAACACGCGGCTGCAGGGCGAGGCGGATCTCATCGCCGAGCAGGCCTCGCAGCAGGGGCAGGATGACGTGCTCCACCCCATCGAGCAGCAGATCCCACCGCCCTACGGCTATTGACGCCGCGGCGCCGTGCTCACAGCAGCGCGAGGCAGGTGGCCAGCAGCCGGGCGCGGGGGGAGGGGTCCAGCAGGGGCCGGTGCATGGTCGCCGCGGCGCCGGCGAGCAGCGCCATGTCGTCGTCGTGCAGCACCGCCAGCACATCGTCCGCACTGATGTGGCAGGCGGGATCGAACAGATTGACGTGCCGCCCCACGCCGGCGGCGGTGAGGGCCGAGCCGTTCAGGTGATGCTCGATGTGCTGGCCCATGGAGAACTGGGGAATGCCCGCCAGCAGCGCATCGGTGGCCACCCCCGCATTGCCCTGATGCAGGATCATCCGCGCCCGGGCCAGGGTCGGGCCGATGGCCACCGGCTGGACATGCACCCGGGCGCCCGCCTCTTCCAGCGCCGCCCGCAACGGGGCCGGCACCAGGGGGATATGGATCTCCAGCCGCGGCCCGAGCGCGCGCAGCATGGCGAGGACCTGCGGCAGCCCCGCCACGTCCGGATGCAGATAGGCGAAGATGCCCGAGGCCGTGGGCTGCTGCGGCTGCCAGTTGCCGGTGAGCAGGGGGCCGTCCGCATCGCGCCCGCGCAGGTCGACATACGGATCGAGCAGCGGGAAGGAGGCGACAAAGCAGGCCGTGCCGCCGAACAGGTCACCGATGCGATCCAGCAGCGGCAGCCCCTCGGCACGCAGGCAGCGGTTGAGGGTGTCGCACAGGGCCGCGTCCCCCTGGCGGGGCGGGGCGAAGTCGTGCAGCAGCGGCATGCGCTCCAGATGCGCCGGGGGCATGAACACCGCCGATCCGGTCTGCAGGATGGGGGCGAAGCCCCGCGCGGCGCAGGTGGCGAGGGGCGCATAATCGCAGACCACCAGGTCCGGCCGCTCAGCGGTGAGAAGGGCGCGCCAGTGCGCCAGCACCGGCCGCACGCTGTCCGGGTCGCGCAGGCCGAAGGCGGCGAGGGCGTCGGTGATGGTGGCGGAGGCGGGCACGTCATCGCCCGGCTGCGGGGCCGGTGGCGCCCAAGGCGGGCCCTCGATCAGCCGTACCCCGGCATCGCGCAGGGGGCGGGCAAGGGTGAGATCGCGCACCACCGCCACCACCTCGATGCCCCGGGCCATCAGGGGGTCCGCCAGCACCCGCAGGCGCGTGGTGTGGCCGAAGCCGCGCCCCTGTTCCCAGGCCAGCATCACACGGCGCGGGCGGGCGCCGATGGGGGCGTCGACGGGTGGGCGGGCGGACGAAGAGGGCATGAGCGTCGGTGCACCGGAAATGCCGCAGCTTTCCGCAGAATTTGACGTCCTTCAAGCCGACAGGAGCGTTTTCAGTGCCGCATGAACAACCGCTTTAGACGCGCCTTGCATGCACTTCCTATACATGGCGTCGCGAAAGCTGAAAAAAGCAGCGTGCCGCTTTTCGTGCCTTGACCCGTTATGTAAAGAAAATATATGACACTTCCATTGCCCCATCCCCGTGACACCGCGATCCGGAGACTGTCGATGACGGCGCTTGCGAAGATTGTCGAGCCGACGACTGCTTTTGTCGAAGAGCCCAGTGAAGTTCTCATCCACGTTCGCTTCTGGCCCAGCGCCGAGATCTTCACCATCGACGGGCGACCGGAGGCCATGACCGATCGGGACTGGTTCAATCTGCTTTATATGGGCGTGCCGGAACACTATCAGACCCTGGCCAACGGCCGTGGTTTCTTCCGTATCCCGCGCCCGACCTTCGCTCAGCTGACGGCGGGCCTCGCCGCCTGATCAGCCTGGAAACCGGGTCGCCCGTTCCGGCGGCCGCTGTTTCGCGTGCGGCGTGAGGGTCTGGAGCTATCCTTGCTCTCCGGCTCCAGGGCGTCCGCCGCTCCGCGAAAGGCAGGTGCAGCCGGCACAGACGGTCTCGGATGAGCGGCGGGTCGCGTTTGCGCGGCCCGCCGCTCCAGCTTTTGCAAGGTGCTGCGCCGCGCGTGTCCTGGCGGGGCAGGCGGCTCTCAATCCACCGCGAGGATGACCTGGGAGGTGTTGAAGAAGGCGCAGACGTCTTCGCCGGCTTTCAGGCCCATGGCATCGGCGCCCGAGCGGGTGATAATGGAGGTGAGGGTCTTGCCGCCGCCGAGATCGATGACGATCTCGCTGTTCACGCCGCCGTCGATCCGCTCCAGCACCTTGCCCTGAATGACGTTGCTGGTGGACAGGCGCAGGTGCGGCTCGGGGCGGGCGAGCATTACGAACGAGGCCTTCACCAGGGCGACGGCTTCCCGCCCCACCGTGATGCCGAGGTCATCGGCGCTCTCATTGGTGATGACGGCGACGATGGAATGGGCCTCGGAAACCTGAAGCACCACCTCCACATTCACCGGCGCCCGGCGCACCTCCCGCACGGTGCAATGAAAGACGTTTCTCGCGCTGGTCTTCATGGCCACGCTCCAGAACAGCAAATCCGTGTGGCTGTCCAGCCCCTCCTCGGCAATGAGGGTGGAGATGCGGGCCAGTTTGTCTTCGAGGCGCCGGAATGCGGCGATGAGCCGATGGCCTTCCTCGGTGAGGGTGGCGCCGCCGCCGCGCTTGCCGCCGGCCCGGGTGATCAGCACTGGGCGGGGCATGAGGTTGTTGATGGCGGCCACCGCATCCCATGCGGTCTTATAGCTGAAGCCCAAAGCCTTGGCCGCCTCGGTGATGCTGCCGTGCTGGGCCACCGCCTCCAGAATGGCGATGCGATCGCGCCCCACCAGAAAGCGGCCCTCACTGCGCAACGCCAGCATGGCGTCGATGCGGGTCGATGCGCCCATTCCTCACCCCCCGGCTGTCGCTGCGCTGCGGCGACGTCTGGCTTCCTGTCTATCATAACCACCCGGCACCGGCATGCATGGAGCACGCCATATAATCGGCATACATAAGGTGCGCGCGCCAAGATCTGCGGGCGGCGCCCTCAAGGCAGGGGAAGCTGTGGTGTTTGTGACATCCCTGTGTGCTTTGCAACAGAGCGCGCCGTGGCAGGCCATTGTGTCGCGATCTCTTGGGTGGCTGCGCGGCCAGGATCCAGGTGGCAGAGAAATAAAGGAAAACCGCAGCAGTTGCCGGCTGTGGGCGCAGCACCAACGGTGGTGGCGCTGCGGCGCCGACCGACCATCGTCATATAATGATAAATCATAGCGATGACCTATCGCCCGGCAGCTGATCCGCGATCGTGCATCATAGCATGATGAAAAATCGGTAGAAATTAGTGCGGCGTGGTTGGGCGTCCGGCCCCATCTCCCTTACAGCGCCCGTCGGGTCGCAGTACAACTGTTGTTGGCACTGGTCTTGCTCAAGTCCTCTGCAGCATTTCGTCGTGTCATGCGCTTGAGGGTTCGGCCAGCCTGGTCGGCCGCGGCGGGTGCTCTCATTCAGGAGATCAGCATGGGCCTGAGGCAGATCGCGTTTTACGGCAAGGGTGGTATCGGCAAGTCCACCACCTCCCAGAACACCCTGGCTGCGCTCGCGCAGATGGGTCACAAGATCCTCATCGTGGGTTGCGACCCGAAGGCGGACTCCACCCGCCTGATCCTGCACGCCAAGGCCCAGGACACCATCCTGTCGCTGGCGGCCAACGCCGGCTCGGTGGAAGACCTCGAGCTCGAAGACGTGATGAAGATCGGCTTCGAGGACATCAAGTGCGTTGAGTCCGGCGGTCCGGAGCCGGGCGTGGGCTGCGCCGGCCGCGGCGTGATCACCTCCATCAACTTCCTGGAGGAGAACGGCGCCTACGAGGACATCGACTACGTGTCCTACGACGTGCTGGGCGACGTGGTGTGCGGCGGCTTCGCCATGCCCATCCGCGAGAACAAGGCCCAGGAAATCTACATCGTCATGTCCGGCGAGATGATGGCCATGTATGCGGCCAACAACATCTCCAAGGGCATTCTGAAGTATGCGAACTCCGGCGGCGTGCGCCTGGGCGGGCTGGTGTGCAACGAGCGCCAGACCGACAAGGAGTATGAACTGGCGGAGTCCCTGGCGAAGAAGCTCGGCACCCAGCTGATCTACTTCGTGCCGCGCGACAACATCGTGCAGCACGCTGAGCTGCGCCGCATGACCGTGGTGGAGTATGCGCCGGAGTCCCAGCAGGCGCAGCACTATCGCAACCTGGCGACCAAGGTGCACGCCAATGTGGGCAACGGCATCATCCCCACACCGATCACCATGGACGAGCTGGAAGACCTGCTCATGGAGCACGGCATCATGAAGGCCGTGGACGAGAGCCAGGTGGGCAAGACCGCCGCCGAGCTCACCGCCTGATCCATCCCGGCGCCGCATTGCGGCGTCGTCTGGGGGGCATCCGTCGTCCCGGCCTCCGGAGGGGGAAGGTCGGGGCGGCGGCTTGCTTGCGCGCGGCCGTCGCGGCGCCGAGCGCCATGTGTGGGGAACAGCCGACAATGCCGGAGCGGCGGTGAAGCTGCTGTCGGATCACAGGGGAGGGCGCCGAATGGGGGACAAGGGCAGCGTCCTCGTCTGCGGGGTGGATGAGATGGCATCGGCGGTGGCGCGCACCCTGCTGCTGTCGGGCTATGCGGTGGCTCTGCATGAGCGAGGACCGCCCGCCCTGCTGCGCCGCCGCATGGCCTATGGCGATGCTTGGTTCGACGGCAGCGCCACCCTGGGCGGTGTCGAGGCGCGGCGGGTGGGCAACGATGGAGAGCTGTTGGCCGGCCTGCGGAGCGGCATGTTCATTCCGCTTTTGACCCTGCCACGGCTGGCGGATGTCGCTCGTTGGCCCTGGGATGCGCTGGTGGATGCGCGCGGGCCGGGGGCGGATCGGGCCGGCTTGGCCATGGAGCTGGTGCTGGTACTGGGGCCGGGCGGCTGCGCGGGAACCGATTGCGACCTGGTGATGGAAGTGGGCGGGGCCGATCCCGGCGCCGTGCTGCGGGCTGGCCCGGCGCAGGGCGGCCCGCGCCGGCATGGCCGCGCGCAGGATCTGGTGGCGGCGCCGGTTGACGGGGTGTTCCACTCCATGCGCCGCATCGGCGAGACGGTCCCCGCCGGCGACATGCTGGGACTGGTGGGCACCACCCTGCTCGCGGCCCCCATGGAGGGGCGGCTGCGCGGCCTGTTGCGGCCGGGAGTGGCGGTGCGCGCCGGCCAGCCGGTAGCCGAGATCATGGGCGGCGCGCAGGTGCAGGTGAGCGGTATCGACAAGACCGACGCGATGATCGCGCGGGCGGTGGAATTCGCCCTCGGCCTGGAGCGGGACGGGCTGGACCCGCTGCCGACCCGCTGGAGGTCGGCCTGAGGGGCGGACTTGACCGGGCGGTGCCCGCTCAGGCGGCGGCCGCGTAGCGCGACAAGGCGAAATCGTCGGCGGCGATATCCGGCGCGCCCCCGCCGATGAGATCGGCCAGCACCTTTCCAGAGCCGCAGGCCATGGTCCAGCCCAGAGTGCCATGGCCGGTGTTGGTGAACAGGTTGGCAAAGGGGGTGGGGCCGACGATGGGGGTGCCATCGGGGGTCATGGGCCGCAGGCCGGTCCAGAAGCTGGCCTTGTCGAGATCGCCGCCATCGGGGAACAGATCACTCACGGAGAAGGCCAGGGTCTGCCGGCGCGGGTCCCGCAGCCGCAGGTCGAAGCCCGCCAGCTCGGCGGTGCCACCCACGCGGATCCGATCACCGAGCCGGGTGATGGCCACCTTGTAGGTTTCGTCCATCACCGTGGATTCGGGCGCGGCCTGCGGATCGGTGATGGGCAAGGTGAGCGAATAGCCCTTCACCGGATAGATGGGCAGGCGGATGCCCAGCGGCGCCACCAGCGCCGGGGAATAGCTGCCCATGGCCACCACATAGAGGTCGGCGGTGGCCACCTCGCCCCCCTTCAGGGTTACGCCGGTGATGCGCCCGCCCTCGTGCCGTAGGGCCTCGATGGTCTGGCCATAGCGGAAGGTGACGCCCATGCCGGCGGCCAGCGCTGCCAGCCGCTGGGTGAAGAGGTGGGCATCGCCGGTCTCGTCGCCGGGCAGCCGCAGGCCACCCACGAACTTCTCCTTCACCCGGGCCAAGGCCGGTTCCGCGGCGATGCAGCCGGCCCGATCGAGCACCTCATAGGCCACGGCGTGGGCATCGAGCACCACCGTGTCGGCACCCACGTGGTCCAGCTGCTTCTGGGTGCGGAACAACTGCAGGGTGCCCTTGGCGCGGTCGTCATAGGTGATGCCGGTTTCCGCCCGCAGCGCCTTGAGCGCGTCGCGGCTGAACTCGGCCAGGCGCACCATGCGCGCCTTGTTGCGGCGGTAAGCCTCTTCGGTGCAATTGGCCAGCATGCTGGCGAGCCAGAAATAGAGCTTGGGATCAAGGCTCGGCCACACCACCAGTGGCCGGTGATGCATCATCAGCCACTTGACGGCCTTGAGCGGAATGCCGGGGCCGGCCCACGGCGCCGAATAGCCGGGGGACACCTGGCCCGCATTGGCGAACGACGTTTCCAGCCCGGCGCCGGGCTGACGATCGAGCACCGTGACCTGATGGCCGGCCTTGGCGAGATAATAGGCCGAGGCCACCCCCACCACGCCGCTTCCGAGAATGAGAATGCGCATGTCCGCCTCCCGCCCTCGGCCCTCTGCCTCCGGGACAAGGACAAGTGTACGTCTGTGGCGAAGACATTTCCGGCGAATCGCTGCCACTATCTGCTCAAGCGCACCATGAGCTGCAATTTTCTGCGCTGCAGCGAAAGATTCTGCCATGACCAGTCTCGACGACGTGGACACGCGCATTCTTCAGGTTTTGCGTGGCGATGGGCGGATCTCCAATGCGGATCTGGCGGCGGCGGTCGGCCTGTCGCCCTCGGCGTGCCTGCGGCGCATGCGGCAGCTGGAGCGGTCCGGCGTCATTCGCGGCTACACGGCGCTGATCAGCCGGCCGGGGCCCGATGACCGGCTGGTGGTGCTCACCCAGATCACCCTCGATCGGCAGACCGAGGAGTTCCTGAACCGCTTCGAGGCGGCGGCCCGGCGCTGCCCGGAGGTGACGGACTGCTATCTGATGACCGGAATGGCCGACTATCTGCTGAAGATCGAGGTTCGCAACGCGGCTGATTACGAACGGCTGCACAAGGAGGTGCTCTCCCGCCTGCCGGGCGTGGCACGCATCCAGTCGTCCTTCGCCATCCGCACCGTGGTGAGCAGCAGGCCGGCCGGGCTCTGAGGTCTCCGCGTGACGTCGGCCACACCGCGGCCGTGTGGGAAGCCACCGGTCTGGCGCGCCCCGGCTCGGACAGCCCCAAGTTCGCCGCGGCCATTTCACGAGCGGCGGTCCTGGGTCAATTGCGGGGTCTGCCTGAACCGCAACGGGATGGTCGGAGGATCAACATGGTTTTCTCGTGCCAAATAGGGGCGGGACTTGCCGCGCTGTCCTGCGCAGACCCAAAGAGACCGACGGCACGCTGAGATCGTACCATCGTTCGGACGCGGTCGCCGCCGATTGGGGGAACGGGCTTACGCGCTCGTGCATCCGCGATGTGCGCCGATCACGTTCCTGATGCCGGCAGACGCGTTGAGCGACGAGTTCAGAATGAAGGCGACCATGGCGCTCTAGACGCCGATTGGGCGGGGCGGCAATGTCCGCTCTCGCGCCAAATAGGCCCAGGACCGTCGTCGCGACATCTCGGCGCCCCCGCTCGGTAGCCTCGATTACCCGAGGACCCCGCCGGCGCGATCATGGCGATGCCGAGCCGCCGTGTCGTGTGGGCTCCTTTTGGCAAGCGTGCAGACCTCCATTGTGGGGGGTAGCTGCGCGATCCAAGTGGATGTTCTGGCCATCTTTGAAGCGCCAGCCGTGAGCGGTGTCTCCGGTCACGCTTTCCCGCGGCGCTGAACCGAAGGTGCATCAGGCGCTGTCGCGAGGCGCGAATCACCGGTTCAATCCGCCGTTGGATGGTCCTTTTCTGCGGGCCGCAAGATAAGATGTCGCGCCGCAGACGAAATCGGCCCCCGGCGAATCGACGCGCCGTTCTGCGTTTGCATGGCAGATTGCTATGCCAGAACCGCCAGGCTCTCGATTTCAATGATCGCTTCTCTGTTGAGAGGATCGAATCTAAGTAAACAATCTGCTTTGTGGTTTATCATGTTAAATTCTATAGAATTTATCCCAGGTGTCACTTTGAATGAAGTGACGTGAGATTGCTGAAAGCGTTCGACGCCGAGAGCCGCCTGCGTCCAGAAAATCTGCGCGATTCCAGACTCCGACGATAGCCAGTTGATGACAAGTCGGCCCCGGTCTTTTGTGCGCACCATGAATTGTGGATCCGATCCAATCGATATGTAACCGGAGGTGCGGCCTGGCATATGCAATATATCGTGGTACGGAATGAAAGAGACAATGCCGGGTGTCTCTTGCGCTCCAAGTGGCCAAATGGACGACACTGCCTTTGAATATATAAACGATCTGATATGGCTTTTTTGAAGAAGAGATGTGTCAATATGTAACGATTTATGGAATACATACCTGTAAAATGCATTGAGTGCGCCATGTGTCCTGCGCTTTTCAATATTTTGCAATATATTATAAAAATATGTCTCAGAGTGAAGGCGGTTATCTCTAATCGCCTTCCGAGCTTTCGTGACGGTGAGCTCGTCTCTAAATATTTTTTCCGTTATATCTGACAGGAGGCCCATCTCAAGTAACGACTTCGGAATATAGTGTGAAGAAAAGGGGCATGCCAGCGTGTTGTGAGTTCCGTTCACGTCGTCTAAAAGGGCGGCATGGCAGGCGTCGCGCCGGTCCCTTGGGTCAAAAATAATTAGTCCTGAGCTTGCACTCGCTTCGCCTTTGATGTCGTCGTAAACGATATCCTGCCTCGCGATACAGTCCGCCCAAACGGGATGCAGCGGTGCGGTGTTTTCAGAAACGGTGAGTTGCGGCGCTGTCGCGAAATAGCTGCTTCCAAGTCGCTTCGCGAACATGACCGCGCCAAAGCCACCCATGCTCTGTCCAAACGTGAAGCGCTTTGTGAACCCACGGGTGGCGTCTATTGCCGCGGCAATGGCAGGCTCCATCTCGGGCGTTTGCCACCAATGGTCCTTCTTGGCCACGAAGAATACAGCCGATATGCCATATTTTCCCAGGGCGGAGTATCCGTAACGAGCGTCTTTTTGTTCGTGGGCCTTGTATCCGGAAAAACTAAAAACAACTGTGTCGCTGCCTCTGTCGATAAAAGAGGCCGAAATGTCGTCGCCATCAAATATAAGCGTCATTATTTCACCTTAGACTCTGATGGGTGTCGATCCGCTCCAGGTCAAGAAATCAGGTCTCTCCGAATGGCTGGCTGCGCGGTGTGGCGGGCGCGGTGCCCTCGTTGCCATTATCTGTTCTCATGATGAGAGGCTCGCCATGTCGTCTCAATCAACCGTAAATGGTGCGCCACAAGCGCGCGGTTGGGGCGATCAGCTCGGTGGTGTGTCGGCTTGAGCACAGTGTCAGGATCCGGTGACCGGTCCACAGGGGCCTCCAGGCGAGGGGCTCACGTGGGCGAAGGGGCGCGCATCGGGCGGCGAGCTGGTGCCCAGGGAATAGCGCGATGCGCGTACCTGTCCCCTGGCGAACGCCGCTGGCGCGGCCGCGTGTATCATGGCTGGGCTATCGGTGCCGAGGGCGATCGCTGCCCAAAGGGAGAATGTTGTGGTGCGTCCCCGCCGCGCGCCGGAGGGCGGGGTTCGCCGGCAGCCATCGCCAAAAGCATGGTCTTCATGTCGTGCCCTCAACTCACACATTATGCTGGCATGGTGCTGTCCAGCCTGTCTATTGGGGCGCGTCTGCCTCGCCCTTCATCGGGCCATCGGCAGTCTCGGAACCGTCTCACCAAATGGTCCAAGAAGCCAAGAAGGAGGCCAAGAGCCGAAGAGGCTTTCTGCGGCAAGGAATGTGGGCCTTTCGGCTCGCGAGGCACGCCATCCGGTAACCGCCAGCGGCTTGCTCGACCGGGGGCGGCATCGGCTGAGTCCTGGCTCGCGGCCGCCAGACGACGAGAACCACGCCTACGCCTCGCGCGATTCCGGGGCGTCTGTGCGCAGGAAGCTCGCAGCGCGCGGTCACAGGCCACTATGACCGCCCGCGAATGATGGCGACCCCGGCAGGGCTCGAACCTGCGACCTAGTGCTTAGAAGGCACTTGCTCTATCCAGCTGAGCTACGGGGCCGGAGGCGAGGCTGCCGCTCAGTGGGTCCAGGCGCCCATGCGGCGGAACGCGAAATTGTCCGAATAGGCGATCTTCTTGCGGCTCGTCTCGTGGGGCTCGAACACCTGGTAGGGAATGCCTTCGCGCTCGGCGTAGGCGATCGCCTCTTCCTTGCTCTCGAACGAGAGGCGCAGCTGGCTGCGCATGTCGCCGGAGGAGGTGTAGCCCATCAGCGGCTCCACGGTCCGCGGCTGCTCGGGCTCGAACTCGAGCACCCAATGCTTGGTCTTCGCCACGCCCGACTGCATGGCATTGCGGGTCGGCTTGTAGATGCGTGCCACCATGGTTTCCAGCCTGCTTCGCGCGACAGGGTCGCGCCCGTCTCATCCGCTGCGATCTATAGTGAGAGCGGCGACGCCTGACAACAGAAGGCGCACAGGAGCGCCATGGCTGGCTTTTGCGCCATAATTGGTGCCTTAAGTGGCCGCTCCTGTGCGGGGCGGCCCATGCGCATTCTGCTCGTTGAAGACAACACGCGCCTCAATGCGCTCACCACCAGCGCCCTGCGCGCCGCCGGATTCGCGGTGGACCCGGTGGGCGCGGCGGGGGATGCGGAGGTGGCGCTGCGGGCCACGGGCTACGATGCCATCATCCTCGACCTCGGCCTGCCCGACCTCGACGGCATGGAGGTGCTGGCCCTCATCCGCCGCCGCGGGCTCGGCACGCCGGTTCTGGTGCTGACCGCCCGCGATGATGCCGCTTCCGTCATCGCCGGCCTCAATGGCGGCGCCGACGACTACATGCGCAAGCCCTTCAACATGGATGAGCTGGTGGCGCGGCTCAGGGCGTTGCTGCGCCGGCCGGGGGCGCCGGCCGGCCTTGCCCTCAAGGACGGCAATGTGGAGCTCGACACCGCCGCCCGCCGCGCCACGGTGGCCGGCACGGGCCTCGATCTCAGCCGGCGCGAGGTGGGCGCGCTGGAGCTGCTGCTGCGCCGCAGCGGCGTGGTGGTCTCCAAGGCGGCGCTGGAGGAGGCGCTGTACGGACATGGCGAGGAGGTGAGCTCCAATGCCATCGAGGTGCTGATCCACCGCCTGCGCAAGAAATTGTCGGGCGTGGGGGCTGATGTGGAGATCCACACCCTGCGCGGCATCGGCTATCTCTTGGCGAGGATCGCGCCGTGAGGCGGGCGGTCCGCGGCCTGTTCGGCCGGCTCATGCTGGGCATGGTGGTGGTGAGCGTGCTGGCGGTGTGCGTCGCCGCCCTGTTCCTCTATGTGCGCTTCGATGCCATCAACACGCGGTTCCGGGAAGGCACCTTGCATTCCTTCGCCATGAGCATCGCCAAGGATGTGCGGCCGGACGCCACCGGCACCTTCGGCCCCATCCGCACCTCCACCGTGCATCGCATCGCCCAGGAAGGGGGGCATTTCATCGTCCTCGGTGCCTCCGGCGAGCGCATCGCCGGCTCGCCGGACATGAAGGATGCGCTGGTGCCGGTGGCCGATGAGGCGGAGCGCTATTTCGAGCTGCCCCAGGGCGGTTCGGCCGAGGCGCTCTATGGGCTGTCGCTCCAGGTGCCGGGCTTGCAGCCCCCGGCCTATGTGCAGGTGGTGTTCCCCAGCAGCGACGTGGTGTTCGATTCGGTGCTGGAGGAGTTTCTGCAGGACATCGCCTGGCTGTGGATTCCCTTCATGCTGATCATGCTCGGCACCAACCTCCTGGTGGCGCGCATCGCCTTGCGACCATTGGCGCAGACGGCCCAACAGGCGGAGCGGATCCAGCCCGGCGGGGTCTCGGTGACCCTGAGCGAGCAGGGCCTGCCGGATGACGTACTGGCCCTGGTGCGGGCGGTGAACCAGGCGCTGGGCCGGCTGCGGGAGGGCTACCGCGCGCAGGAAGAATTCGTCGGTGACATGGCCCATGAGCTCCGCACCCCGCTAGCGGTGATGAAGGCGCAGCTCGCCGCCACCGATGCACCGTTCGCGCGGGTGCTGGAGCGGGAGCTGGCGGGCATGGAGCGGCTGGTGGAGCAGCTTCTGGATCGGGTCCGGCTCGGCCGCTTCCGCATCGAGCCGGGGGATGTGGTGGATCTGGCCGTCGCCGCGCGCGAGGCCGCCGCGTTCCTGGCGCCGCAGATCATCGCCCGCCATCGCCTGATCGAGGTGGAGGCCGGCCCGGTGCCGGTGCTGGTGGCGGGCGGCCGCGACGATGTGTTCCGTGCCCTGCGCAATCTCATCGACAATGCGCTGGAGCATTCGCCGGAGGGTGGCCTGATCTTAGTGGTCGTCACCGATACCCCCGCGATCCGCGTTGTCGATCAAGGCCCCGGCTTTCCCGCCGATGTGCTGGATGCGGAGCATCGCCGGCGCGGGCTGGTGCGCAGTGATCGGCGGGAAGGTGTGGGTCTCGGCCTTGCCATCGTCGAGCGCACCATGCTGGTGCATGGGGGCGAACTGGTCCTGTCCAATGGGGAGAGGGGTGGGGGCAGTGCGGAAATGCGCTTTCCGCCCCTCGCGCCGCCCGCCGTCAGCGCGGGCTGACGGGGAGCGGCGCGCCTCTCGCCGCGGCGGGGGCACGGCGGAAGCGGGGGAAGGCGGGGCCCGTCCGATGGACGCTCAGGCCGCTGCGGTGACGACGAGGCCGGCGATGCCGAAGGGCAGCGCCAGGGGGCGCACCTGGAGGTTTTGCGCGCGAAAGCCGCTGGCGCGCAGCACCCGTTCGAGGTCCGCGCCGTCATAGGTGGTGTGGGTGTCCGGCCCGGCGAACGGCCAATGGGCCATGGTGGCCCGCTCCGTCACGTAAAGGGCGAGGAGGCCGCCGGGGCGCAGCACCCGATGCAGCTCGGCCGCCGCCAACCCTTCCGGATCGAAGAAATAGGCCACATTCACCGCCAGCAGCTTGCTGAAGCTGGCATCGGCCCAGGGCAGGCGGCGCATGTCGCCGCAGCGCAGCTCCATGCGGCCGGCGTCGATCATCCTGGCGTTGCGGTGCCCGGCCTGCTCCAGCATGGTGGGCGAGCCATCGAGGCCGCAGATGCGGCCCCGCGTGACCCGGCGAGCGATCTGCGCCAGGGCCTCGCCAGGGCCAAAGCCCACTTCCAGCACGTCATCATCCGGCTCCAGGCGCAGCGCCTTGATGGCGTGGCGGTTGGGCTCCCGGTTCAGGCGCGCCATCAGGTGGCCCATCACCCGGCCCGTGGTGCCCTCGGGATGGGCGAGCTGGCACCCGAGCCGATGCCACAGCCGCCGCTCGGCCGCGGGGGATGTTTCGGTCACGGCACTCATCACATCTTGGCCTGGATCTTTTCGAGCTTCTCCTGGATCACCAGGCGGCGGTTCTTGTCCCACAACGGGCGCTGCGGGTTGGGTGCGATGGCCAGCGCATGGGTGAAGGCCTCGTGAGCCTTGGCGTATTCGCCCTGGTCCATCAGGAAGTCGCCATAGAAATACCAGGCGTCGAGGCCGTTGGGCGCGGCGGCGGTGGCCTGTTCCAACAGGTGCCGGGCCTTCTTCTTGTCGCCGAATGCCACCGGGAAGCCGGGCACCCGATAATAGAGCACGCCAAGGCTGGTGGGCGCGCCGCCATCAAGGGCGGTGGGACTCATGCGATAGGCCTTCTCCAGAGTGTCGCGGGCCCGCGTCGCCAGCGACAAAGCGGAGATGGGGTTGACCATGGAGGCCCGCTCCGAGGTGATGATGCCATCCCAGATCAGCGCTTCCACCCGATCTGGATTCTTCTCCGCCATGGTGTCCGCTTCGGCGCCCAGAGCGTTCATCTGTTCGGTCTGGCGGTCGCCTTCCGGCACCGTGAACTTGATGGTTTCCCATTTGATCTGCATCTGCCGCACCTGGGCGGCGAGGGCATCTTCGGTGCCGGCAGGCGGGGCTGCAAAAGCTACGGGCGACCAAGCGAGGGGGCTCGCCGCCAGCGCGACGGTGGCGAGCAATGCGGCGCGCAGCAGCAGCTTGGGGGAGTGGCGCATGGGGTGTCCTTTTTGAATGGGGGCGCCCGGCAGGGCGCGAGAGGGGGAAGGCGCCTTCAGGCGGCCCGTGTGGTGGTGCGCGTCAGGGCGCGGTCGATGAGCTTGGGGGCGAGGCGCTGCACCAGCACGAACAGCCGCTCGGGCCCAGCGGGATAGGCGCTGTCGCGGCTCGCCGCGATGGCGCGCCAGATGTGGCCGGCCACCGCTTCCGGAGCATCGAGGGCCATGCCGGTTGTGGCGATGAGGTCGTCGAAGGCCGACGCGGCCGCGGTGCGGGTGGCCCGCGGTGCCACATAGGTGACGCCGATGCCCCGCCCCGCCCATTCCCGCCGCAAGGCGCTGGAGAAGCCGCGCAAGGCGAATTTGGAGGCGGAATAGGCGGCAAAGCCGGGATAGGCGATGTCGCCGAACACCGAGCCCACATTCACCACCCGCGACGGGCGGGCGGCTTCCAGAAGCGGCAGCAGGTCCCGCGTCAGCGCCATGGGCGCCACCACATTGGTGCGGAAGGTGGCTTCCAGCGCCGCGTCATCGAGGGCCGAGACATCGCCGCCCTCCACCACGCCCGCATTGTTGATGAGGACATCGAGCCCCGGCCAGGCGGCGCCGAGCCGCGCCACCAGCTTCTGGCGATCGGCGGGGGAGGTGAGATCGCAGGGAATGATGAGCGGCTCGGCGGACGCGGGCAGGCCGGCGGCGGTTTCCGCCAAGGCCTTGGCCCGGCGGCCACACAGGGCCACCTTGAAGCCGCGGCGCGCCGCCTCCCGGGCCAGCGCCCGACCGATGCCGGAGCCGCCGCCGGTGATGAGCACGTGCCGTGCGGCGGGAGTCTCACGCGGCATGATGCAGCTCCGCGCCGGCGCCGAGATCGCGGAAGATGTCGCCATAGAGCCGGTAGAACAGCTTGGCGTGATCGATGATCAGGTCCTGGGTCGCGGCCGCGTCGATGCCGTCCGCCAGATTGCGGAAGAAGGCCACATGGTCCTGGTCGAGGCTGCCGTGGGTGCGCAGATAGGTGAAGCCGGCTTCACCCTTTGTGCCGAGACTGTGCTTGAGGGTATCGGCCAGCCGGTCGGCCAGCAGCACCGACATGCCTTCCAGCACATGCACGCTGCCGAGCATGGCATAGGGGCTCACATGCTCAATGGCGTGATAGGCGAACGCCACCATGATGCGGCAGGCGGCGCCGGGCGTGCCGCGCCGCACCGCGTCCGCATCGCCCCCCATGGCGCGGATGTCATCGAGAATCCATTTCTCGTGGCCGCGCTCCTCCTGCATGTAGGCCATCAGCGCATCCTGATAGCGCTCGTCGCCGGTGCGGGATGCGGCCAGGGCCAGCAGCGGAAAGGTGTGCTTCACATGGTGGTAGGCCTCGGCGAGGAACGCCACATAGAGCACCTTGGGGGCGCCGCTGCGCAGCGCCTGCTGCACCAGTGGAATGGCCAGGAAGCGCTCACGCTCGGCGGTGGTCTCGTGAGTCAGGCGCTCATAGAAGCGCGAGGCGCGCACTGAGGAATGTGCGGTTGGGGTGGTCTGGGTCACGTGGGGGACCTTTCGTCTTGAATGGGGGTCAGGCGGCGCCGGCGGATGTGGCGGCGGCGAAATGGGCCCGCACCGCCTGCCGGCGCATGCGGCCGTTGCCGGTGAGGAGCTGGAGCGCCAGGGCCTCGGCGCGGGTCATGGCTTCGATCCGGACCGGGCGCGCATAGGCCGGCAGGCCGGCGCAGCGCGCCGCTACCTGGGCGACGAGGCGGGCGGGGTCCGTGGTGAGGGCGGTTTCCGCCCGGGCCGTGGGCAGGATCAGCGCCGCCACCGCGCCCTGCGCCTCCACCACCGCGCAGGCGGCGATGTCGGGATCGTCCAGAAGGGTGGTCTCCACCCATTCGGCACTCACGTTGCGGCCCAGCACGGTGACGATCACATTGTCCTTGCGGCCCAGCACCCGCAGCCGGCCGGCGTCATCGAAGACGCCGAGATCACCGGTGGCCCAGGGGCGGCGCGCCGGTGGGCCGCCGAGATAGCCATCGGTCGCCGAGGGGCCGTCCACCAGGATTTCGCCATCGGCGGCGAGGGAGATCGCGAGCCCCGGCAGCGGCGCGCCCACGGTGCCCGCGACCCGGGCACCGGGCCGGTTCAGGGCCACCACGGCGCAGCATTCCGAAAGGCCGTAGCCCTCATGCACCGGAATGCCCAGCTGCCAGGCGGCAGCCGCCACTCCCGCCGGCACCGGCGCGCCGCCCACCGCGACAAAGCGCAGGCTCTCGGGGGCCTTGCGGCCGGTGGCGGCAAGCTCGCCCACCCACAGGCGCAGCAGCTCGGGCACCAGCACGCCGACGGTGGGCTGATGACGGGCATAGGTGGCGGCAAGGCCCGTGGGCTGGCCGCGCCCCACGGCATCGGCGAGCGCTGTGTCGAAATACGTCCGCCCGCCCACCAGGGCCGGCACCAGCACGGCGCACAGCGCTTCCAGCAAAAGGGCCAGCGGCAGCACCGAAAGATAGGAATCCTCTGCCGTGGCGCCGATGGCGCTGGCGAGCGCCGCCGCCGACCAGCCGAGCTGGCCGCTCTCATGGCGCACCCCCTTGGGGCGGCCGGTGGAGCCGGAGGTGTAGATGATGGCGCCAAATCCCTCGCGATAGCTGGGCCACGGCCCCTCGCCATCACCTAGCCGGACCGACAGGCAGGGAAGGCCGGGCAGGGCCGGGGCGCCGGCGGTGGTCAGCACCAGATCGATCCCCGCATCGCCGATCACATGGGCCAGCTGGGCGGGGCTGAAGAAGGGCGGCAGCGGCACGGCGATCCGGCCGGACATCAGGCAGGCAAACGCCGCCACCGCCCATTCCCGCCCGTTCGGCAGCAAAAGGCCCACCACCCGCGCCGATGCGGGAAACTGAGCGGCGAGCCGCCCCGCCTCCACCAGCAGCCCGCGGCGGGTGAGGGTGCCCGCCGCATCGCTGAACAAGGGGCGCTCCGGCGCCGCATGGGCGTTCGCGAGAACCTGCTCAAAGAAGGTCCGCATGCCCCGCCTCCCGGCTTGTCGGAACGCGGCTGCGCAGCAGCGGAGCCCCGCGCACGGCGTAGACCTTCGGGGACGTGGCATAATACCGTCCCCAGGTGGCGGCATCGGCCACCCGGCCGGGGTCGGCCTCGGCGAGGGGGATGGGGGCAAGGCCGCGGTGGGCGAGCAGCAGGCTGAGGCGGTGGGTGAGGGTGAAGAAGCCCCAGCCGATTCCGTGGTCGGCGCCGAAGCCGATGATGTCGTCGACGAAGGGGCGGATGTCTCGCGGCGAGCGACCGGCGAGGGTGGTGACTTCCAGCACCTCCTCGCGCCGCACCGTTCGGCCCTCGCGGGCTGTCAGCAGCGCCTCGATGGGCGCGCCGAGATATTGCTCGGAGAAAAAGCCATCCCCGGCAAGACGCAATCCGGCGGCGCACAGAAGGTCGCCGCGGGGGCTGAAACGGCAGATCAGACGACTGGCGAAAGCCTGGATCCGGGCCCCGTATTGCCGCTGGTAAACGTTCTGAATGAACGCTTCGACGTCGCTCCGCTCGGCATCGCCGGGCTCGATGATCAGCTGAGACATCCGCTCCACTCATCCTGCCTTGGAAGGTCGAGTGGAAAGTCGTCGGCTCAGCTTACGCCAGACTTACAGGGTCAAGGAAAGTCGGCGGAGAAACCCCGGCGAATTTGCGGCAAAGCTCACCGGATTGGTCCGTCAGACGGCCGGTCGGAAATGTGTAAAGTATTGACGATCAAGCCTTCTCCACGCGCTGGTTCCACGGTGCTCGGGCCAGCAGCAGGCCGAGACCACAGATATCGGTGATGCCGGCGAACACCAGCCCGGCACCGACGAAGCCCGACAGCACAATGAAGGCGGGATGCACCAGAACGGCCAGCAGCACGCCCAGAACGACCAAACTGCCGGCGGCGATACGTACTTGCCGTTCCAGCGAAATCACCGCCACCGCGCCGCGCGTCACCGGAAAGCCGGCGGCCTCCCAGCCGGCCGTACCGCCTTCCACCACCGTCACGTCGGGAAATCCGGCCTTCTCGAAGGCGGCGGCGCCGAGCTTCGAGCGGTTCTGAGTGCGGCAGATGACATGGATGCGCCGGTCGCGCGGGGCGCGGCCGCTCACGGCCAGCGCCTCGGGGGCGAGCCCGCTGAGGGGAGCACTCAAGGCTTGCGGAATATGCACTTGCGCATATTCCGCCGGGGTGCGTACGTCGATGAGCACGAGGTCCGGTTCGCTCTCAAGCCGGCTGCGCAATGCGGCGATGGAGATGATCTCGGCCATGGGGCCTCCTGTTCAGCTCTTCGGCAAGGCGTGGAGGCCCGCCACCAGGGCATCCACGTCCTCGCGGGTGTTGTAGAAAGCGAGGGAGGCACGCACCGTCGCCTCCACGCCGAACCGGCGCAGGGCCGGCTGCGCGCAATGATGCCCCGACCGTACGGCGATGCCGCGGCGATCAAGGAATTTTGCCACGTCTTGGGGATCCTTGTCGCGGATCACGAAGGAGAGCACGCTCGCCTTGTGGCGGGCGGTGCCGATCAGGGTGAGGCCGCGCACCTCCTCAAGCCCCGCCGTGGCATAGTCAAGCAACGCGTGCTCATAGGCTGCAATGGCGGGTAGGCCGGTCCTTTGGAGATAATCCACCGCCGTCCCGAGACCCACCGCGCCGGCAATGTCCGGCGTGCCGGCCTCGAACCGCTCGGGCAGCCCCTGGAATGCGGTGCGGGCGAAGGTGACGTCGCGGATCATGTGCCCGCCGCCCTGCCACGGCGGCAGATTTTCCAGGATCTCGGCCTTGCCGTAGAGGATGCCGATGCCGGTGGGGCCGAAGATCTTGTGGCCGGACAGAACCAGGAAGTCGGCGTCGAGCGCCCGCACGTCGAGCGGCATGTGGGGCGAGGACTGGGCTGCATCCAGCAGCACTGGAACCCCATGGGCGTGGGCGATGGCGATGATCTCCGCCACCGGCAGCACGGTGCCCAGGGCATTGGCCACGTGGGTCACCGACACCAGCTTGGTGCGGCCGGTGAGCAGGGCGGCGAACTGCTCCAGGATCATCTCGCCCCGGTCGTTCACCGGCGCCACCTTGAGCACCGCGCCAGTGGCCTGGGCCAGGAGCTGCCAGGGCACGATATTGGCGTGGTGCTCGATGGCGCTGACGATGATCTCGTCGCCGGCGCCGATCTGGCTGCGGCCGAAGGTGTTGGCCACCAGATTGATGGCCTCAGTGGTGCCGCGCACGAAGATGATCTCCCGTGCGCTGGCGGCGTTGATGAAGCGGGCGAGCTTGTCCCGCGCGCCTTCGAACAGGTCGGTGGAGCGGGCCGCCAGGGTGTGGGCGGCGCGGTGGATGTTGGAATTGTCGTGGGCGTAGAAATCCGACGTTGCGTCGATGACGCTCTGCGGCTTGTGGGTGGTGGCGGCATTGTCCAGCCACACCAGCGGGTGCCCGTTCACCTTCTGGTGGAGGGCGGGAAAATCCCGCCGCACCACGTAAGGGTCGAAGCCCAGCGGCGTGCCCGTGGGGCCGACCCGGGCGGCGGTTGCGCGGCCCGGCGCCGTGCGCGAGGTGCCGGGGGTGAGGAAATAAAAATCGGGCGTGGCGAAGGGATCATCGCGGCCGATGCCCGCCGGCGTGTCCACCACTGAGATCCGGCGCCAGGATGCCGGTGAGGCCGGCACCGGTGGAGTTGGCGCCGGCGTCAGCGCCAAGGGCTCCGCCACCGGATGCACCGGTGCCGTGTGATCGCGGCTGTGTGCCGATGGATCGGTTGCCAGCACCCGGCCGGTGACGCCGGGCACCGCCGCCGTGCGCAGATCCGGGGTGCTGGGGAGACTTTGATCTTCCCAGAGCGGTCCGGCGGCCTGTCCGCCTTCGCCCTCGCGGTAGAGGGCGTTGGCGAGGCGGGTGATGAGGGTGGTGTGGAACGGATCGGCGGTGAGCGGCGCCTCAGCGGCGCCGGACCGGTTCGCGGGGGCCTCAGGCGTAGTCATGGTAGCGGCCGATGAGCACGTTATCGAGACGGGCGATGGCATCCTCGATCAGCACCGCCGCCGAGAAGTAGCGGGTGACCAGGTGGGAGGCGATGGAGTGCTCGTTGGTGCCCGAATAGCGCACCGACAGGCCCGGCTCCACCTCGCCGGTGACGCCGGCCTTCTGCAGCCCCACCACGCCCTGTTCCGCCTCGCCCACCCGCAGCAGCAGGATGGAGGAGGAGGCGATGCCGCTGGCGGGATCGACGGTGATGGGCAGCTTGTCGGAGGGCACCAGCGGCACCCCGCGCCAGGTCAGGAACGGCGAGCCATAGAGATGGATGACCACCGGCGGCACACCGCGCCGGGTCGCCTCGCGGCCGAAAGCGGCGATGGTGCGCGGATGGGCCACGAAGAACGCGGGGCGCTTCCACACCAGGGTCAGCAATTCATCGAGATCGTCGGGGGTCGGCGGGCCGGAACGGGTGGGAATGCGGAAGCGCGGCGCCACCTCTGCCAGCAGGCCGAAATCGGGATTGTTGATGAGCTCCCATTCCTCCCGCTCCTTCACCGCATCCACGGTGAGGCGGATCTGCTCGCGCAGCTGGTCGATCTCGTTGGAATAAAGATCGGTAATGCGGGTGTGGGTGTGCAGCACGGTCTGGATGGTGGAGAGGTGATATTCGCGCGGACGCTCCTCATAATCCACGAAGGTGGTGGGCAGCTCGGGCTCACCGGTGTGGCCGGAGAGCAGCTTGATGCGCGGCTCGCCATAGGGGTTGGTCACGGCCTCCAGGGCTTTCAGCCGGGTGGCGGTGGCGGCGATGGCATCGCGCACCGCGTTGAGGCCGGCGAGGGTGGCCACATCGAGGCTCAGCAGGGTCACGTCGGAAAGGGCCTTGATGCCCGGCACATGGCGCTTTTCACCCACCAGGGCATGATCGCCGAAATAGTCGCCGCGGGTGGCGAGTCCCTGGCGCAACAGGCCGCCGAACGGGCCGGTGACGAAATATTCAAGGGTGCCATCGGCCACCACCAGCAGTTTCTGGCCATCTGCCGCAGGCGCGGCGATGACCTCGCCGGCGCCGTGGCGGCTCACGGTGAAGGCCGCGGCGAGGGTGCGGGCGGCATCCGCGTCGAGATCGCTCAGCAGGGGAATGGCGGCGAGGCTCTCCGGCACGATGCGGGTCGCGCCATCGGTGTCGGCCACCGCCACCCGGCCCGGCTTCGGCACCAGCACCGAACGGCGGTTGACGCGATAGACGCCGCCGGCGACGTCCACCCAGGGCAGAAGGCGATGCAGCCAACGCGGCGTATTTTCTGAATTCTGGACGACGGTTACGCTCGCGGTCGCCAGATTCCGGGCGGCGGCCGCGCTGACACTCAATCTTTGGGCGCTCATGATGGGGCCTTGTGTGGTGGCTGGGTCGTTGGGGGATCAGATGCCGTCGCCGAACATCTGATCCATGGTGAAGGCGGGGGACTGGGACGGGCCTGTCGCGGGCGCCTGGCCGATCACCTTGGCGGGCACGCCGGCGACAGTGGCGAAATCGGGCACGTCGTGCAGCACCACGGCGGCGGCAGCGACCCGCGCGCCTTCGCCCACGCGGATGTTGCCGAGCACCTTGGCGCCCACGGAGAGCAGCACGCCGCGGCCGATCTTGGGGTGCCGGTCGCCCCGGTCCTTGCCGTTGCCGCCGAGGGTGACCGACTGGAGGATGGACACGTCGTCGGCGACCACGGCGGTCTCGCCAATCACCACCGCGGTGGCGTGATCGATGAACACGCCGGTGCCGATACGGGCGGCGGGGTGGATGTCGGCCTGGAACGCTTCCGAGATCCGGCTTTGGAAGTGCAGGGCCAGGGTTGTTCGCCCATCCGCCCAGAGCCAATGGGCGATGCGGTAGGCTTCGAGCGCCGCCAGGCCCTTGTAGTAGAGGAAGGGGTCCAGATAGCGCCGGCAGGTTGGGTCGCGATCATAGATGGCGGCGAGATCGGCGGCGAAGGCGATGCGCAGGGAAGGCCGCGCCGCGAGCGCCGCGGCGAAGATGTCGCGCACCGCCAGCCGGCTCAGGTCGCCGCCGCCGAGGCGGTTGGCCAGCCGATAGGCGAAGGCGTGGGCGAGATCGGGTTGATCGAGGATCGTGGCCTGCAGCACGCCGGCCAGCAGTGGCTCCTCGTCCACCGCCAGCCGCGCCTCGCGGCGCAGGCGCGACCAGAGCAATTGCTCGCCACCGCCGGTTCCGCTCCCGGATGTCGTCCCAGGTCCATGGGGCATGGCAAAGTTCATTTCACTCTCCGGCGATGCGGGCTCCGGGCGCGGCAACCCGGTGCGGCGGCGATCGGAGGCTTAGGTAAGCAGTCGCTTTTGCATTAGTCAATAAAATCAATTGAAATAATAAATCGAAGCGAAGACCATGCGCCATCCCCCACAGGAGCTTCTGCTATGAGCGCCGTCCCTGCTGCTTTTTCGACCCACCCATCCGCCTTTGCCGACCGCCTGTCCGGCGCCGAGGTGGTGGCGCGCATCACTCCCGCGGCCTTGCGCCAGCTGTTGTTGGAATCGGGCGAGATCGCCGTTGTCGATGTGCGGGAGGAGGGCGTGCGCTCCGGCTCCGGCCACATCCTGCAATCGGTGCCGCTGCCCTTGAGCCAGATCGAGCTGCGCGCCGGCGCCCTGCTGCCGCGCTTCGATGCGCCGGTGGTGGTGGTGGACGACGGCGAGGGCACGCTGGCGGCGCGGGCGGCCCACTGGCTCCAGGCCGCCGGCTATCGGGATGTCACGGTGCTCGACGGGGGCACCGCCGCCTGGGCCGAATCGGGCGGTGCGCTCTACACCGGCGCCAACGTATTCTCCAAGGCCTTCGGCGAGTTCGTGGAGCACGCTTACGGCACCCCGCACCTCTCGGCGCGGGATCTGAAAGCCCGGATCGACCGGGGCGAGGATCTGGTGGTGCTGGACGGGCGCACGCTGGAGGAGTTCGAGGCCTTCAGCATTCCCGGCGCCCATGCGGTGCCCAATGCCGAGCTGCCCTATCGCGTGCATGGGCTGGTCGGCTCCGACGACACGCTCGTGGTGGTCAATTGCGCTGGGCGCACCCGCTCTATCATCGGCGCCCAGGCCCTCATCAATGCCGGCCTGCCCAACCCGGTGGTGGCCCTGGAAAACGGCACCATGGCCTGGCTGTTCGAGGGTTATGGCCTCGCCCATGGCGCCCAGCGCCCCGCTCCGGCGCCTGAAGGCGACGCCCTGGAGAAGGCACGCGCCACAGTGGCGCGGCTTGCCGCGCGCTTCGGCATCCGCCACTTGGACGCCGCAGGCCTCGCTCGGCTGGCGGCGGAGCGGGAGGCCCGCAGCCTCTACCTTCTGGATGTGCGGACCCGCGCGGAATATGAGGCGGGCCACCTGCCCGACAGCCGGTGGGCGGAAGGCGGCCAATTGGTGCAGGCCACCGATCGCTGGATCGGCACCCGCAATGCCCGCATCGTGCTCGTGGACGATGCCGACAGGGTGCGCGCCGCCATCACCGCGTCCTGGCTGATCCAGCTCGGCATCGGCGAGGTGTTCGTCACCACCCTCGATCCGCGGGCGTCCGGCCTCGACCGCGGGCCCGATGCCCCTCCGGTGCTGGGGCCTCTGCCCACGGTGCCCCGGCTGACCCCGGAGCGGCTGCAGCAATTGCTGGCGCAGGATGCGGTGGTGGTGCTCGATCTCGACTCCAGCCTGGCTTACGAGCGCGGCCATGTGCCCGGGGCGCATTTCGCCGTCCGCTCCCGCCTTCCTGTGGGCATCGCCGATCTGCCGCCGCGTCCGCTGGTGCTTACCTCCGCCGATGGCCGGCTGGCGGCGCTGGCGGTGGCGGACCTCGCCGGCGCCGGCCGCGAGGTGTGGGTGCTCGATGGCGGCACGCTGGGCTGGCAGGCGGCGGGTCTGCCGCTGGAAAGCAGCCTTTCGCGCCTGCTCCACACGGCCGATGACGTCTGGCGCTCCCCCTATCAGGAAGACGGCGACCGTCATGCCGCGTTCCAGCGCTATCTGGATTGGGAGGTGGACCTGCTGCGCCAGATCGAGGCCGACGACACGGTCTCCTTCAAGGTGTGGGGCTGACATGAGACGGCGGGCCGGTCCTGGGGGCCGGCCCGCCGCTTTGGCGTGGGCGAAGGAACAGGCGGGGACTGGTTCGCTCCGCCCAGGCCGGTTTATTCCGCCGCTTCCGCGGGCGCGGCCAGCGCGGCCGCATAGGCGTCGCGCGGCAGATCGGTGTCCGCCACGGGCGCCAGGAACCGGCCGAGATGCAGCGCCCGATCCTTCAGGAAGAGATCGCGGCCGATGGCGGCCACTACGCGCGGCACATTGTGGCGCAGGCTGGCGATGTCGCCCACCGGCCGGCCGGTGGAGGTCATGGCCGAAAAGGCCATGAAATGGATGTCGGCGATGAACGGCGCGTTCTGCCCCGGCCGTGCCACCAGCTCGAAACCGGCGCCGAGATAGGGGGCGGCGGCGAGCGCCTCATCGTCGGTGCTGGCGCTCGGCACCACATCGGACCAACGGGCGATGTCCGTGGCGAAATCGGCGAAGGCGGGGGTGAGGCGCGGATCGGCCAGATACCCGGTGCCGAGCAGCACATGGTCCGCATCGAAGGTCTCGCCAGAGCGCAGCGTGATGCGCACGCCGCTGTCGTGGGGCGCGGTGCGCCCCCAATCGGCGTCAAGATGAATGTGAAAATTGGCGAAGGCTGTCGCTCGCTTCACCGCGGGCACCGGCGGGAACGCGGCGCGCCGCCGGAAATGGCGCATCACCTGCCAGCGGTCGGCATCGGGTAGCGCGTAGAAATGCTCCCAGGCGCCGAAGAAGGAGAAAGGTTTCATGGCCGAGCCGCGGGCGAGATCGTCGCCGCGGGCGAACAGGTGCACCGCCCGTGCGCCGGCCTCCAACGTCGCGCCCGCCGCATCGAACGCCGAGGCCGCCGAGCCCAGGATCGCCACCGTGCGGCCCTTGAGGGCGGCGGGATCGAAGGCGTGCGTGTGGGCATAGAGGGTGGCCGGCAGGCCTTGGCGCACCACCTCCGGAATGAACGGGCCGCCGGAGCCGGCAATGCCGGTGGCCAGTACCAGCTTGCGGGCGGTGTGGGTGAAGGGCGCCTCGCCGGCACTGAAATGGAGGTTGAGGTGCCCCGCCTGCGGCTCTACCCGCTCCAGGCGTACGCCGTTGCGGACGGGGATGTCGGCGGCGGTGCGGAACCAGTCGATATAGTCCGCCCAGAGGGTGCGCGGGATCGCCGGCAGCGCGGCATAGGCCTCGCGGCCGTAGGCGGCCTCGAACCAGGCCTGGAATGAGAGGCTGGGCAATCCCAGCTCCGGGCCCGGCGGCACCTTGGGGGTGCGCAGCACGTTCATGCGGGCGGGGCCGCGCCAGATGCCTTCCGCTCCCGCCAGGGCCTGATCCACCACCTCCACACGGCCGATGCCGGCACGCCTGAGGCCGAGGGCGATGGCAAGGCCGCTCTGCCCGGCGCCCACCACCACCACGTTGTGATCGATGCCGTCGGGCGCGGGCACCCAGTCGGCCCCGGTCTCGCCGATGCGCTCCAGATCCTGGCGCACCTCGGCGGCGAGGCGCGCCAGCGCGGCGGTGTCGGCGGCCGGCAGAGGGATTGCCGGGGACGAAAGAGTCATGGCGTGATCCTCCTGTTGAACGAGCGCCCCGACTCAGTTGCCGCCGACCGTGGCGGTGTTGAAGGCGCGGTTGAACTCGACGCTGACGTCGATCTTCTTGGGGATCGCACCGGCCTCGAACAGGATGTCGGCGATCTTCTGCTCACGTTCCACCAGCTTGTCATCCAGCGGCTGGAAGGTGGCGTTCTGATAGGCGGTGGTGAGCTTGGCGCGGGTGGGCGTCTGCTTCACCTTCTCCACATAGAGCTTTTCCACCGTATCGAGATTGTTGGCATACCAGGTCCAATGGCTGCGCACGCGGGCCAGGAAATCGGCCAGAGCGGCGGCCTTGGCCGGGTCCTTGAGCACATCGCCGCGGGCGGTGAAGACGTTGAGGGCGGGAATGTCGAGGGCGTCGCTGGTGACGATGACCTTGGCGCTGCCCCTCTCGATGCCTTCCGCCACCGGGGCGATGGAGCCGGAATAGGCCTGCGCCCGGCCGGAGTTGAAGGCGGCGGCCGAGGCGTTCTGATCGCCGAGCTGCACCGGCTCGTAATCCTTCGGCGTCAGCCCCGCCTTGATGCCGGAGAGAACGTATTGGAGATAGTTGAACCCGCCGAAATTATAGGCCCAGGTCTTGCCGCGCAGGTCCGCCAAAGTATTGATGCCGGCATCCGCGCGGGCCACGGTGACGATGGGCGGATATTTGGCATCGGTGGCGCGCCAGCCGGCGACGATCTGCAGCGGCGGCCGCGCCGGGTCCCAGTCTTCCTTGGCCTTGCCCTGCTCGATGATGAGCGAGGTGTCGCCCATATGACCCACATCGATATTCTTCGAATAGAGCGCCGACAATTGCGCCGCCGGGCCGGGCAGGATCACCCATTGCACCTCATAGGGCGCGCCTTCCAGCACCTTGGACGCCTCTACGGTGCTGGGCACGGTGAGATCCTGGTAGCCGACCAAGAGCTTCACTTTCTCCTCCGCCGCGAAGGCGGGGGTGGCAGACAACACGAGGCCGGCGGCGAGGATCAGGCGGCGGGATAGAACGGGCAAGGTCACGGTGAGGGCTCCGCAGAAGAGGGTCAGGCGTGGTGGGGGATGGAGGGGGCGACGCCCAGCTCGGCGAGCAGGCGGGCGCGCAGGGCCACGAAGGCGTCGTCGCCGCGCTGGCGGGGGCGGGCGAGATCGAGCCGCGCGTCGAAGCGCACCTTGCCGCCGGCCAGCACGATGACCCGATCGGACAGGAGGATGGCCTCGTCCACGTCGTGGGTGACGAGCACCACCGCCGGCAGATGGCGCCGCCACAGCTGGGCGACCAGATCATGCATGCGGATGCGGGTGAGGGCATCGAGGGCGGCGAACGGCTCGTCCAGCAGCAGGAGGTGAGGCTCGCGGGCCAGCGCCCGGGCCAGCGCCACCCGCTGCGCCTCGCCGCCGGAGAGGGTGCGCGGCCAGGCGTCCGTGTGGCGGCCGAGGCCCACCTCTTCCAAAGCCCGGGCGGCAGCGGTGCGGGTGGCGGCGGTCTGTGGCGCGCCGAGCAGCACGTTCTGCCACACCCGTTTGGCGGGGACGAGGCGCGGCTCCTGGAACACCACCGAGCGGGCGGCGGCCACCTGCACCCGGCCGCCATCGGCGCCGTCGAGCCCGGCGAGAATGCGCAGCAGGGTGGTCTTGCCGGTGCCGGAGGGCCCGAGCAGGGAGATGAACTCGCCGCGCCGCACGTCAAGATCGATGCCGTCGAGCACCGCGCGGCCGTTGAACACCCGCCGCACGCCGGCGAGATGGACCGCCACCGGGTTATCCGCGAACGGATCGGGAGCGGGGATGTAGGAGGTGGCGCGCACCGGCGCGGGGTGATGCAGGGACGAGCTATGCAGGGACAAGGCTGGGCCTCCAGGGCAGAGCGAGGCGTTCCACCACGCGCATGGCGAGATCGATGAGAATGCCGAGCAGCGCGTAGACGATGATGCCGGCGATGATGATGTCGGTGCGCTGGTTCTGGTTGGCGTTAATGAGGATGAAGCCGATGCCGGAGCGCGCGTTGATCTGCTCGGCGGCCACCAGCGCCAGCAGTGCCACGCCGGCGGCATAGCGCAGGCCTACCAGGATGGAGGGCAGGGCGGTGGGGATGATGACCCGCTGCGCGATCAGCCGGGGCGAGAGGCCGAACACCTGCGCCGCCTCCACCAGCTTGGCGTCCACGCCGCGCACGCCGGCATAGGTGTTGAGATAGACGGGGAAGATGGTGGCGCCGAAGATGAGCGCGATCTTCGCCTGCTCGCCGATGCCGAACCAGATGATGAACAGCGGAATCATGGCGATGAAGGGGATGGTGCGCAGCATCTGCAGCGCCGCGTCGGACAATTCCTCGCCGAGCCGCCACAGGCCGGCGCACAGGCCGAGGATGAGGCCGGTGGTGGCGCCCAGCGCCAGGCCCACCAGCGCCCGCCCCAGGGAAGCGGGAATGGCGCTCTGTAGCTCGCCGGTGCGGATCAGCTCGGCGAAGGCGGCGATGATGTCGGCCGGAGAGGGCAGGGTTTCCGGGCTCACCAGATGCAGCGCGCACACCCCCTGCCACACCACTAGAAGCACCGCCGGCACCAAAGCGCGCAGCAGCAGGCGCAGAGTCTTGGTGAGGCCCGAGCGGGCCCGGTTCGGCCGGGCCGGGCGGCTGAGATCCACCAGCACCAGCGGCGGTGCGGTGGAGGGGGAAACGGCCGCGGCAGCGGACGCAAGCTGGGACGGATGCAGGGGCAAGGGATCCTCTCTCAGAGGCGGGGCGGAGCGCCCTGCTGAGGTGTCGATCCTCTTAATTTAATAAAATCGATAAAATAACTCAATTAAAATTTGAGCGTTGCCACAAAAGAGATGGGCGAAGGTTGGGTGATGGTGCGTGGAAGTCGTGCGGGCTGTCATTCGGGCCCGTGCGGTCGTCATGAAGCGGGCAAGCGCTCCGAAGCGGCACCGGGCGTGCAAGGCCCGGCGGCTGGGTTGAACCGCCGGGCCCGCCCGCGACGGGGGCTCAGCCCCTGGTGCTCGGCACCGGTTCGAGCCAGGCGGAGCCGAGGCTGCCGTAGACGCCGACCGGGCTCACATCCACGCCCTTCAGCCGGCTCGACCAGACGCGGAACTGCTTCAGCTCCAGCAGGGAGATGGAGGGAATATCGGTCTGGGCGATCAACTGCAGGCGCGCCAGAAGCGCCTTGCGCTTGGCCACGTCCGCTTCCACCGCGGCTTCTTCCACCACCGCGTCGAACTCCGGGTTGGAATAGCCGGAAGCATTGCTCCAGGGCGAGCCGGGCTGGATGTTGCGGCTCCAGAAGCGCCGTTGCACGCCGAGCTGAGGATCGGAGAAGGCGGCATAGAACACGTTCAGCGTGTCGAAATCGTAGTCCGTATAGGCTTTGCGCAGGAAGGTGGGCAGGTCGTAATTGATGAGCTCCACCTCGACGCCGACACGCTTCAACTGCTGGCGGATGAATTCGCCCGAGCGCTTGAAGTCGTCGCCATAGGTATGGTTGAGGTGGGTGAAGCGCAGGCGCACGCCGTCCGGGCCGCGCTTCAACCCCGCCTCGTCCAGCAGCGCCTCCGCCTTCTTGGGGTCGTATTCATATTGCGGCAGGTCCGGCGCGTAGAATTGCTTCTGGCTCGCCGGCACCGGGCTCGTGGCCGGCACCGCGAAATCGTACCAGACGTTGCGGGCGAGGGCGCGCCGGTCGATGGCATAGGCGATGGCGCGCCGCACCCGGATGTCGTCGAACGGCTTGCGGCGAAGGTTGAAGTCGAAGAAGAAGATCGGCGACACCGCCTCCCAGCCCCGCGTTTCCACCACCACGTCACCACGCTTCGCCAGCCGCTCCACATCGGACAGGGGCACCGGGCTCAGGGGAATGTACTGCACCTCGCCGGTCTCCAGCGCGGCGGCGCGGGTGCCGGCATCGGGCACCACCTTGAAGGTGATGCGATCGAGATAGGGCTTGCCGGCATCCCAATAATTGGGGTTCCGCTCCAATGTGATGTGGCTGCCGCGCACCCACTCCTTAAAGATGAAGGCACCGGTGCCGATGGGCTTGACGTTCCACGGATTGGTGAGTGGGTCGGTGCCTTCATAGAGATGCTTGGGGAAGATCTGGGTTTCGTTGGCCGAAAGCGCCGCCCAGATCACCGGGGAGGGCTTCGCCAGCTTCAACACCACCGTGTGATCGTCCGGCGTCTCGATGTCCTCGAGATGTTGATAGGTGCCGCGCCCGCGCGGGTGGGTCTTCTTCACCACGTCCAGGATGGAATATTTCACGTCGGCGGCGGTGAAGGGCGCGCCATCGTGCCAGGTTACGCCGTGGCGCAGGTGGAAGGTGAGGGTGAGACCGTCGGGGGATTGCTCGAACCGCTCGGCGAGGCGGGGCTGGGGCGTCCCGGTCTCGTCATAGGTCACAAGGCCATCGAAGATGTTCGCCGCGATGACGATGGTGGGGTTCGAAACCGCGATGCCGAGGTTTTGCGGCTCGGGCACGACGATGCTCACCAGATGCCCGCCGCGCACGGGCGTGCCGTCGGCGGCGCGGGCCACGGGCATGGTGGCTAGCGAGACGCCGGCGGCGGCGAGGCGGAGGAGATCGCGTCGATTGAACATGGGGCAGCCTTTGCGGTTCGTGTCGTGCTGTGCGTGTTGTGGGAGGGATCAGAGCCGCAGGCCGGCTTGCTTCAGCAGGGGCAGGACCGCCGTGCCGAAATAATCGAGGTCGGGCTGGAAATCGAAGAAGGCGAGCTGCACGCCGTCCACGCCCGCCTGCTTCAGCCGGATGAGCTTGTCCGCCACCTGCTCCGGCGAGCCGATAATCTGGATGTTGCCGCCCAGAATGCGGTGCTCGCCTTTGTGGTTGCGCCAGGCCTGGCTGTCGCCGGCGGCATGGTGGTCGAGGAAGCCCTGCAGCGCCTCGGTATCCGCATGGGCGAGGATGGCGGCGTGATATTCGCGCGCCTCCTGCTCGGTGGGGCGGCAGACGATCATGGGGTTGATGATGGCCCTGACCTCGCGGCCCACCTCCCGCGCCTTGGCCTTCAGGGCGCCCACATGCGCCGGCAGGGCTGCCAGCGCTGCCTCGATCTCGGCGCCCGCCGGGCTGGTGATGAAGACGAGATCCGAATGCTGGGCGGCATAGGCAAAGCCCGCCGCCGAGCCGGTGGCATTGACCAGGATCGGCCGGCCATATTTCGGGCGGGGTGAGACGAAGGCCTCCTCCAGCTTCCAATACTGGCCGTCGATGGTGACATTCTCGCTGGAGGCCCACAGCCGCTCCACCATGCCGATGAATTCGTCGGCGCGGGCATAGCGGGCGTCATGCTCGATGTGGGGAATGCCGAACATGCGCGGTTCGCGCGGGGCATAGCCGGTGACCATGTTGATGCCGAACCGCCCGCCGGAGATGTGGTCCAGCGTCGCCGAGAATTTGGCGAGGTGCAGCGGATGCCACGGCCCGTACAGCACATGGATGGTGGAGATGAGCAGGATGCGCGAGGTGACCGAGGAGAGCGCCGCCACGGTGACGAACGGGTCGATGGTCTGCTCGCGATACTTGAGGGCGCCGCCATAGCCGTTCTTGCCCACCCATTGGGCGAGGCCGAAGGCGAGGTCGAAGCCCAACTCCTCGGCCTTGAGGGTGAGGGCCTTGTTGTAGTCGAAGGTCCAGTCGGTGGTGCGCGGCAGGGTCGAGGGCGACCAGCCGCCGTTCTGGATGGGTAGGAACAGGCCGAGCAGCAGGGGCTGCTTCAATGCCTGCGACAGGGGGCTGTCGGGATAATCGGCGGGGGACAGGGTGATGCGTGCATTCATGGGTCGGGTCTCCGGATCGGCGGGCACGAGGCTGCGCCGGGCGGGGCAGGCAATGGGGGCAGGCAGATGCGGTCGGCAGCGGGGCGTGGCGCGCTCAGGCGGGTGTCACGAGATGGCGCTGGGGCGCGGCGGGGGCGGGCTGTGGCGTCGCCGGCGTCGCGAAATGGCAGGCGGCGAAATGGCCGTCGGCAATGGGTCTCAGCGCTGGCGCCTCGGCGGCGCAGCGCGCCACCGCCAGCGGGCAGCGGGTGTGGAAGCGGCAGCCCTGCGGCGGCGTGAAGGGGCTCGGCAGATCGCCGCCGATCACCTCTTTGTCGGCGATGCGGCTATGGGCCGGGTCCATGCGCGGCAGCGCATCCATCAGCGCCCGGGTATAGGGGTGGGCGGGGGCTCGCCAGAGCCGGTCGCGGGGGGCGATTTCCACCAGTTTGCCCAGATACATGATGGCGACGCGATCGGCGATGTGCTCCACCACCGAGAGGTCGTGGCTGATGAAGAGGTAGGCGACGCCGGTGGTGCGTTGTACCCGGCGCAGCAGGTTCAGCACCTGCGCCTGCAGCGACACGTCGAGCGCGGAAACCGGCTCGTCGCAGACGATCACCGAGGGCTTGAGGGCCAGCGCCCGGGCGATACCGAGCCGCTGGCGCTGGCCGCCGGAGAATTCATGGGGCAGCCGGTCCACCAGCTCCGGCCGTAGGCCCACCTCCTCCATCAGCGCCAGCACCCGGGCGCGGCGCTCGGCCTTGTCCCGAACGCCGTTGAGCTTCAGTGGCGTTTCCAGGATGGTGAGTGCCCGCTGGCGCGGATCGAGGGCGCCCATGGGGTCCTGGAACACCATCTGCACCTTCGGCCGCAGGGCGCGGCGCGCGCGGGCGGAGAGAGTGGTGAGGTCCTGCCCATCCACGGCGAGTGCGCCCGAGTGCGGCTCCACCAGCTGCACCACGGCCTTGCCGAGGGAGGACTTGCCGCAGCCGCTTTCGCCCACCAGCCCAAGGGTTTCACCCGGCGCGATGGTGAGGGAAAGGCCGTCCACGGCGGTGAGGCGGCCGCGCGCGGTGGCGTAGGTGACCACGAGGTCGGTGATGGCGAGGGCGGGCGCGCTCATGCGGGCTCCTCCACAGGGGCGTGGTGGGTGCGGATGCAGGCGACGGCTCCGGCTCCCGCCAGAGGCTCCAGCGGCGGCGGGCGCAGCCGGCAGGCATCGATGGCGAAGCCGCAGCGGGGCGCGAAGGCGCAGCCCGCGGGGAGATCGGCGAGGGAGGGCACGATGCCGGGAATCTCATCGAGAAATGCCCGGGTGACACCGGGCGTCGGCCGCGCCCGCATGAGGGCGCGGGTGTAGGGGTGGAGCGGGCGGGCGAACAGGTCGGCCACCGGCCGCTCTTCCACCTTGCGCCCCGCATACATCACCAGCACCCGGTCGGCAGTTTCCGCCACCACCCCGAGATCGTGGCTGATGAGCACCAGGCTCATGCCGAATTCCCGCTGCAGCGACACCAGCAGCTTCAGGATCTGCGCCTGCACTGTCACGTCGAGGGCGGTGGTCGGCTCGTCGGCGATCAAGAGGGCCGGACGGGCGGCGATGGCGATGGCGATCATCACCCGCTGGCGCATGCCGCCGGAGAAGCGGTGGGGAAAGTCATCCACCCGCCGCTGCGGCTCGGGAATGCGCACCAGGTCCAGAAGCTCCACCGCGCGGGACCGCAAAGCGGCGCCGCGCAGGGCGGTATGGCGCTTGAGGCTCTCGATGATCTGGGTGCCGACGGTCTGCACTGGGTTCAGCGCCGAAAGCGGGTCCTGGAAGATCATGGCGATGCGGTTGCCGCGCAGATCCCGCATGGCCCGCTCGCTGAGGGGCAACAGGTCGGTGCCGTCGAACCGCACATGGGTGCCGGAAATCTCCGCCGGCGGTGCCTTCAGCAGCCGCAGCAGGGCCATGGCGGTCACCGACTTGCCGCAGCCGCTTTCGCCGACGATGGCGAGGGTTTCGCCCGCGGCCACCTGGAACGAGAGGCGGTCCACCGCCGTCAGCCGGCCGCTCGGGGTGCGGAAGCGCACCGTGAGGTCGGCTACATCGAGGAGGGCGGGGCTCATGTCAGCGCCACCCGCGGGTTGAGAACATCATTGAGCCCATTGCCCAGGAGGTTGAGGGCCATGACGGTGATGGAGATGGCGATGCCGGGCAGCGCCGTCATGTACCAGGCGGTGCGCAGCACCTCGCGACCGGAGCCGATCATGGACCCCCAGGAGATCAGGTTGGGGTCGCCTAGGCCGAGGAACGACAGCGCCGCCTCGGTGAGGATGGCGTGGGCGACGAGGATGGAGCCGGCCACGATCACCGGGGAGATGGCGTTGGGCAGGATGTGGGTGAGGATGATGCGGCCGTGGCCCATGCCCATCACCCGCGCCGCCTGCACGAATTCGGCATCACGCAGGCGCAGGGTCTCGGCCCGCACCAGCCGGGCGATCTGCGGCCACGAGGTGATGGCGATGCCGAGCACGATGGAGGTGATGGAGGGGCTGAGGATGGCCACGACCACCACCACGAACACCAGCGAGGGCATGGTCTGGAACACTTCGGTGATGCGGGTGAGCACCTGGTCCACCCAGCCGCCGAAATAGCCGGAGAGGGCGCCGAACAGAACGCCCAGCCCCACCGCCAGCGCCGCCGCCGCAAGCCCCACCGCCAGCGAAACGCGGGCGGCATAGACGAGACCCACCAGGATGTCGCGGCCGAGCATGTCGGTGCCCAGCGGATAGGTCCAGGTGGTGAAGGGCCAGATGAAGGGCCGCGCCACCATGTCGAGGGGGTCGCCGGGAAACAGCACGCCGGCGAACACCGCTGCCAGGGAGACCAGGAGGAGGCCGGTGGTGCCGATGAGCGCAGTGCGGCTGCGCAGGAAGCGGGCGGTGAAGGAGGAGGGGTTGAGCCGCCAGCTGCGGCGCGACCGCGCGGGGGCCAGCGCCAGTGGCGCTGAAGTGGCGTCGAGGCTCATCGGATGTCGATCCTCGGGTCGAGCAGGGCATAGACGAGATCGGTCGCGAGGTTGGACACGATCACCAGGAACGAGGAGAAGAACAGCACGCCGAGCAGCAGATTGATGTCGCGCTGGAACACGGCATCGAAGGCCAGTCGCCCCATGCCGGGCCAGGCGAACACGGTCTCAATCACCACCGAGCCCGACAGCAGCGCGCCGAGCTGCAGGCCGGTCATGGTGACGATGGGCAACAGCGCGTTGCGCAGCACGTGGCGCACGGCGATGGGTAGAGGTGCGATGCCCTTGGCGCGGGCGGTGCGCACGAAGTCCAGCTCCTGCACCTCCAGCATCGCCGAGCGGGTCAGGCGGGTGTAGATGGCGATGTAGAAGAAGGCGAGCGACAGCACCGGCAGCACCATGTGCCGCGCCACGTCGCCCACGGCGGCAAGGCCGGTGTGGACGTTCTGCAGGTCGGACATGCCGCCGGCCGGCAGCCAGCGCAGCTCCACCGAGAACAGCACGATCAGCATCAGCCCCACCCAGAACAATGGCGTGGCAAAGCCGACCGTGGTGAGGGCGGAGAGGATGCCGTCCGGCCAGCGCCCCCGCCAATGGGCGCTGATGGCGCCGAACAGCATGCCAAGCAAAAGCGCCACCAGCAGGCTGGAGAGCATGAGCAGGGCGGTGTTGGGCGCGCGCGACAAGATCAGCTCCAGCACCGGCATGGAGTTGCGGAAGGAATAGCCGAGGTTCAGCTGCAGCAGCTGCCCCATGTATTTCGCGAACTGCGCCGGCAGCGACTCGTCGATGCCGAACTGCTGGCGCAGCAGCGCCATGTATTCCGGCGTCGCCGAGCCCGCCTCCCCCGCCATTACCTCGGCGAGGTCGCCGGGGGCGAGGCGCAGGAAGAAGAAATTCAGCACCACGATGGCGAGAATGGTGGGCACCACCTGCACCACCCTCAGGCCGAGATAGCGCAGCACCCGTCCATCGGGCAGGCAAAGGGCGATCCGGGGCATGGGTCAGCTCTCCAGCCACACGGTCTTCAGGGACTGGTAGCCGGCGAACGGGCCATATTCGATGCCGGCGAGCCGGCGCGAATAGACGCGGAAGAAGCTGAGTTCCAGCAGGTTCACCGAAGGCAGCTTCGCCTGGGCAAGGCGCTGCAGCTCGCGGATCTGGGCATTGCGCGCCTCCACATTGCCTTCGGTCTGGATGCGGGCGATGACCGCATCGATCTCGGGATCAGCGACGCCGGAGGCGTTGGAAGAAGGCGTGCCCTTCTTGATGGCCTGGCTCCAATAGCGGCGCTGAACGCCGATCTGCGGATCGGGATAGGCGGAATACCAGGCGCTATGGGTATCGAAGTCGTAATCGGTGAAAACCACCTTCACATAACTCGGCAGATCGTAATTGCGCAGGGTGACTTCGATGCCGATGCGCTTCAGTGCCTGCTTGAAGTATTCGCCGGCGCGCCGATAGTCCTCGCCATAAGCGGAGGGGATGTGATCGATGCGCAGGCGCACGCCGTCCGGCCCCTTGCGTAGCCCGGCCTCGTCCAAAAGCGCCTCGGCCTTGGCGAGGCTGTAGTCGTATTGCGGCACGTCGGCGGTATAGAATTGGGTCTGATAGCTCGGCACCGGCCCGGTGGCCGGCTTGGCGAGGCCGTAGAACACCGTATCCGCCAGCGCCTGCGGGTTGAGCGCGTGGGCAAAAGCCTGGCGCACGCGAATATCGCCAAACGGCTCGCGGCGCAGGTTGAAGTCAAAGAAATACATCTGCGCCGGGCCTTCAAAGCCGCGGGTTTCGACCACCAGATCCTTGGAGGCGCGGATGCGGGCCACGTCGGCGAGCGGCACCGGATTGAGCGGAATGTATTGGGCCTCCCCTGTCTCCAGGGCGGTGGCGCGGGAGGCGGGATCGCGGATGATGCGGAACACCACCCGATCGAGATAGGGCCGGCCCTTGTCCCAATAATTGGGGTTGCGCTCCAGCACGATCCGGTCGCCCTTCACCCATTCCTTGAAGATGAAGGCGCCGGTACCGATGGGCTTGGAATTCCACGGGTTGGTGAGCGGGTTGGTGCCCTCGTAGAGATGCTTGGGCAGGATCTGGGTTTCGGTGCCGTTGAAGGCGGACCAAACCACCGGAGAGGGTCGGGAAAACCGGAATACGGCCGTATAGGGATCCGGCGTCTCCACGGCGGTGAGGTTGGCGAACACCGCATTCCCGCGTGGATGGGTCTTCTTCGTCACCTCCATCAGGGAATATTGGACATCCGCCGCTGTGAAAGGCGTGCCGTCGTGCCAGGTCACGTCATCGCGCAGGCGGAAGGTGATGGTGGTGCCGTCGGCCGAAGTCTCCCACGATTTCGCCAGCGCCGGCCGGAGCTTGAAACCCTCGTCATAATCCACGAGGCCGTCGAAGATGTTTGAGGACACTGCCACCGCCGGGGCCGAGATGGTGATGCCGGCCACCAGGCCCGCGGGCTCGGGATCGAGCACCGCCACCAGTGTTCCGCCGGCCTTCGGCGCGGGGGCTTCGCTGGAGGTCGTCGCGGCAGCGCCAAGGCGGGCGGTGGCCGGCACCAGCAAGGTTGCGGCGGCGCCGGACAACAGCGTGCGGCGGGAGAGGGCAGGCAGGCGGGACGGGAAATGGGGCATGACGCGGGAGGCTCGATACGAATGAGGAGGTGCCGGCCGAGAACGGCCCTGGCCGGCGCATGTGGGGTGCGGGCGGCTCAGAAGAAGCTGGCGGAGGGCAGCGGCGTGCCGTCGATTTCCAGCTTGCCGAGCAGGCGGGCCTTGTAGGCGCGCGGATTGTGCGAGGCGATGGTGCGGGCGTTGCGCCAGTGGCGGTCCAGATTGGCGTCGCGATGGGCCGCCGAGGCGCCTCCCACATCGAACAGCTGGCCGCCGGCGCGCAGCACCAAGTCGTCGATGATGACCTTGGCGCGCGCGGCCCGTACGGCGGCTTCGTGACCGGCCTCGCGCAGATCCTCTTCGCTGGCGCCGGCGCTGCGTTGGCGGTCGGCCACATCGAGGGCATCGGCGGCGGCCAGGATCAGGGTTTCGGCGGTGAAGGCATAGGCCGAAAGCTCGCCGATGGTCTGCTGCAGGATGGGGTCTTCGGTGGGCACCGGGGCCGGGGCGAAGAAGAAGGTGTGGGTGCGGCTCTTCAGGAGGGCGGTGGCGTCCTTCAGCACCGCGCGCAGAATGCCGGCGTTCACTGTGGTGAGGAACAGTTGGGGCAGGGTGCTGGTGTAATAGGCGCCGTAGCCGATGCCGTCGGCGTCGACCACCACCTCGTCGGGCTCCACCCGCACATTGTTGAACACGGTGGTGCCGGAGCCGGTGAGGCGCTGGCCGATGCCATCCCAGTCGTCCACCAGCTCGATTCCCTCACGCTTCACCGGCAGCACCAGCGAGGCGTTGCGCCCGTCCGGGGTGGCGACGCGCACCAGCACGAAATCGGAGAACAGGGTGCCGGTGGAGTAGTATTTGCGGCCGGTGATGCGCCAGCCATCGCCATCGGGCTCCAGCACGGTGGCGAAGGGGGAGCCGCCCACCACCTTGGCGTTGCTCTCCGTATTGGCGAGGCCGACGATGGCGCCCCCCGCCACCGCCTCGCGCCAGCGCGCCTCCGCCTCATTCTTCGGGGTGCGGGCGTAGCGCTCCACGAAGGTGAAGTGGTTGCGCAGGATGTGGGTGACGTTGGGATCGGCGGCGGCGAGCTTCAGCACCACCTGAAACAGCTCGCGGAATGATGCTCCCGCGCCGCCGGCGTCCACCGGTAGCCGCAGGGCCCCGAGCCGGGCCTGGCGAACCAGGGCCAGCGGCTCGTGGGGCAGGATGCGCTCGGCCTCACGCTTCAGCGCGCCTTCGGCGATGACCTCGATCAGCGCATCGAGCGCCGGAGACTGAGGACGAAGGGGTGCCGAAGGGGCCGTCCGTGCGGCGGAAACGATTTCATTCATGGGTGTTCTCGCGGGCGATGTCGTGGGGGATCTCGTGTGACGCGGGATTGGCGTCGAAAGCAGCGTCGCCGCTCCTGGCGCGCGTCGGTGTAACGCCATTAATCATTAAATAGATGGATTAAGTCAAATAAATAAATCGTCCAATCCTCTGGTTCGCGAGGTTGGGTCGCGAGGCAGGCCAAAACGCTGTTCTGGCAATAAATATGAGCCCCCCGCTGGCTTGGTGCGTGAGGCTCCAGGCGGCGACCGGTCCCGTTGAGGTGAGGCGCGACAGGCCGCTTTCAGGCGTTCGCTGCGGCGGGTGTGCAGGTGCTGGCAGCGAAGCGGCTCTGTGGCACTTCGAGGCCGAAATGGCCGCGTAGGGTCCGGCCCTGGTAGTGGGTGCGGAAGATGCCGCGCCGGCGGAGCAGCGGCACCACATGATCCACGAACACCTCGAGCCCATCGGGCAGCACGT
Organism: Xanthobacter sp. ZOL 2024; assembly: GCF_052932325.1. NCBI lineage: Bacteria > Pseudomonadati > Pseudomonadota > Alphaproteobacteria > Hyphomicrobiales > Xanthobacteraceae > Xanthobacter > Xanthobacter sp. ZOL 2024. The sequence goes on along the minus strand of NZ_CM128808.1, from coordinate 4,068,480 downwards.
CCGGCATCAGGTTGAAGCCGTCCGCCGCGCCGGTGCGGAACCAGTCCTCGATATCATCGGCGATCTGCTCGGGCGTGCCCACCACCACCCGATGGCCGGTGCTGCCGCCGAACTGGCGGATGAGCTGGCGAACCGTCAGCTTGTCCCGGCGGGCGGCGCTCACCAGGGCATCGAAGAAGGTCTGCATGCCATCGCTCGGGCGGGGGACGTCGGGCAGGGGGCTGTCGAGATCAAGGCTGGCGGGATCCACGCGAAGAATGCCCGCCACCCGGCGCAGGCCATAGTCGCCGGGCATCAGCTCCCAGAGTTCCTCCTCGCGGCGCCGGGCTTCCGCCTCGGTGGAGCCGATGATGGTGCCGAGGCCCGGGAGGATGACGATATCGTCTCCGCTGCGCCCGAAGGCGCGTGCCTGACTGCGGATCGCCTGGGCGAAGGCCAGCGCGTCGGCTTTGGAATGGGCCACGCTGAAGATGGCCTCGGCGGTGCGGGCGGCGAGCGCCTGTCCGTCGGCGGAGCCACCAGCTTGCACCAGCACCGGGCGTCCCTGGCTGGAGCGTGGCACGTTCAGCGGGCCCTCCACCCGGAAATAGCGTCCGGAATGGTGGATGGCGTGGACCTTGGCGGTATCGATGAAGCGGCCACTGGCCTTGTCGGCCACCAGCGCGTCGTCTTCCCAACTGTCCCACAGCGCGGTCACCACCTGGGCGAATTCGGCCGCCCGCTCGTAGCGGGTGGCATGGGCCTCCAGCGCATCGGCGCCGAAATTGCGCGAGGCCGCGGGATCGGCCGTGGTGACGATGTTCCAGCCCACCCGGCCACCGCTGGCGAGATCCAGGGAGGCAAAGCGTCGGGCCAGATTGTAGGGGTGATTGTAGCTGGTGGAAGCGGTGCCGATCAGCCCCAGGTGCTCGGTGGCGGCGGCCACGTGAGCGAGCACAATCGTCGGTTCCAGGGCCTGGAAGGGGCGATGCTCGGGCCGGTCGGCGAAGCTCGGCACATCGGCGAGAAAGATGGCATCGAAGGTGCCCCGCTCGGCGACCTGCGCTACCCGCACATAATGGCGGACATCGATGAACGCAGCCGGATCCGCGCCGGGCGTGCGCCACGCTGAGCCGTAGAAGCCGGAGTTGAGGGTGTTCACATTGAGATGCAGCTCGCGCCTGCTCATGGTCTTGCTCCTCGGCTTGAAGCCTGGCCCGTGCTTCGGCTCCGTGCGGGAGATCCCCGGAGAGGTCGGGCAACGACTGACGATCGGTCAAAGTCAGCTTAGAATATATATCCACTTAATCAATCGAAATTATATAAATTTATGCGGCGAGCGGTGCCCGATGCCGCTCGCCGTCGCACCTGCGTGATGGCCGGGGCTTAGCTCAACACATCCACATAGATCTTCTCGGCAAAGCGCTGGCTGTTGGTGGTGGGCTTCATTACCTGCACCAGCTTCAGTTCGTCGGCATAGAGGGCGAGCTGCTGCTTCAGGGCGGTGTTGATGGGGCTGTGGTGATGATCCTGGCTGTTCAGCATGGCCACCAGATCATCCACCGAGCCCTTGCCGCCGTAACCCGCGAACACCCGCGACGCGAGTTCGGGGTCGGCGCCGACCTTGTGCGCGCCTTCCAGGATGGCGCGGGTGAGGGCGGTGGCGACCGGCCGTTCATCGCGCACCAGGCTGCCCCGCACGCCGATGATGCAGCAGGTGCGGTCGGCATATTTGCCGGAGAGGTTGGTGGCGATTTCCACCAGCTTGCCGTTGGATTCCTTGATCCAGATCCAGGTGCGCGGGTCGGCATCGGCCAGCGCCTGGGCCTCGCCCTTCTGGATCGCCAAAGGCAGCGCCTCCAGCGGATACTGCCGCCACTCCACGTCCTTCACCGGGTCGATGCCCAGTTCGGCGAGATAAATGGAGAAGAAGTTCTTGCCCGGCGAGGCCTGATCGGAGACCGCGATGGTCTTGCCCTTCAGCGCCGCCACGCTGGTGACGCCGGCGCCGGCATCACCCAGCAGCCGCAGGCAGCCGCCATGGACACCGGCGGTGATCTTCACGTCGAAGCCCTGCTCCAGGGGCTTCAGCCAGCGCAGCGCCATGCCGATGCCGGCATCCGCCTTGCCGGTGGCGATGGCTTCCAGCAATTGCTCGGTGGAACTGCCGAAATTGACGAAATCCACGTCGAGCCCATGGCGGGCGAAAATGCCGGTCTCCTTGGCCACTGGCGCCGCCGCGGTGCAGATGGCGCTGGCATTCCAGGCGAGTTTCAGCGGCCGCAGCGGCCCGGTGGGGGCGGCGCCGTCGGCGGCGGTGAGGCAGAGCGGAAACTCAGCATTGACCGCGGTGCCGATGGCGCCGGGCGCGCCCATCAGATTGGCTGCCAGCCCGCGGCCGCCGAGCCCACCGAGGGCGGTGGCGGCACCGGCGGCAAGGCCATAGCGCAGCAGGGCGCGGCGGGAGGTGGAACGATCTTCGGTATCACGGGACATCAGGGGCTCCTGGGTGAGGGAGGGGCAAACGGGCAGCGCGCCGGGGCCGTCGGGGGCCGCGGCGCGCGTGGGCTGGGGGCGAGCGCGTGGGCGGCGCCTCACCAAGCGGCGTCGAGGCCGAGCAGGCCGAGCAGGTGATGGCGCAGTTCCGCCAGCCGCGGGTCGCCGCGATGGCGCGGGTAGGGCACGTCCACCTTCACATCGGCCTTGATGCGGGCCGGGCGCTCGGAGAAGACGATGACCCGCTCCGCCAGGAACAGGGCTTCCTCCACGTCGTGGGTCACCAGGAGCGCGGTGAAGCGGGCGTCCTCCCAGAGCTTCAGCAGCTCAGCCTGCATGGTGATGCGGGTGAGGGAGTCGAGCTTGCCCAAAGGCTCGTCCAGCAGCAGCAGGCGCGGGTCGTTGACCAGGGCTCGGGCGAGGGCCACGCGCTGCGCCATGCCGCCGGAGAGCTGCCGGGGATAGGCGCCCGCAAAGCTCGCCAGCCCCACCAGCGACAGCGCCTTGCCCACCCGTGCCCGCTCGCGCCGCAGGATGCCGCGGGCTTCCAGGCCGAGGGCCACATTGTCCCCCACGGTCCGCCAGGGGTAGAGGGTGGGGTCCTGGAACACCAGGATGCGGGAGGGATCAGGCGTGCGGATGGGCGCGCCTTCGGCATCTACCCGGCCCTCGGTGGCCTGCTCAAGCCCCGCCACCAGGCGCAGCAGGGTGGACTTGCCGCAGCCGGAGGGGCCGAGCAGCGCCACGAACTCCCCCGGCTCGGCGGTGAAGCTCACCTGGCTCAGCACCGGCAGGGGCGCATCCTTGAGGGTGAAGGCATGGCTCACGTTTTCCACCGTGAGCCGGATGCCGGAGGCCGCAGATACCGCTGGAATGTCGCGGGAAAGGGTTTCGGTCACCACCGCACGAGCTCCTTCTGCCAGGCGAGGACGTGGTCACGGACGCGGAACAGCAGGGTGACGAGGCCGGAGCACATGAGCGCCAGCACGATCAGCGCGGCATACATGTTGGCGTAGGCGGCCCAGCCCTGGGCCCATTGCAGGTACCAGCCAAGGCCGGCCTTCACGCCCAGCATCTCGGCCACCACCAGCACCGCGAACGAGGTGCCGAGGCCCATGAACAGGCCCACGAACACGTGGGGCAGGGCGGCGGGAATGGCCACCTTCAGCACCAGGAAGCGCTGGTTGCCGCCGAGGGTGCGGGCGATGTCGTAATAGTCCTTGTTGACGCTGGCGATGCCCGACCAGGTGAGGATGGTCACCGGAAATCCGGTGGCCAGGGCCAGCAGGAACACGCTGGCGCTCCAGCTGGAGGGGAACAGGAAGAAGGCCACAGGCAGCCACGCGGTGGCGGGTAGCGGGCCGATGAAACGCAGCACCGGGTGGGCCCAGTAGCCGGCCGCCCGCCACCAGCCGATGGCGACGCCCAGCGCCACCCCGACCACGGCGCCGATGCCATAGCCCCAGGCCAGCAGCTTCAGCGAGGCAACGGTGCTGAGGCCGAGCTTTTCCCAATCATCGAAATAGACTTCCACCAGTGCCTGCGGCGGTACGAAGAAGGGGCGGGGCAGCAGCTCCAGTTTGGCGGTGACGATCTCCCACGCCAGAAGGCCGAGCGGCACCACCACCAGCCAGGGCCCCCAATAGCGCAGGGTGCGCAGGGGGATGCGGGCTGTCGGACCGAGCAGCGCGAGGCCGAGGAGGATGGCACCGATGACGCTGAGGCCAACGGCGAAATCGAAGGTGTAGGGGAAATCGTCCGCATCCGGCACCAGGCCGGAATAGGCGCCGGTGGCGAGCCAGACGGCGCCGGCGAGAAGGCCGGTGGCCCAGATCCCGGGCCGCGCGCCAATGCGCTGCGCCCGTGGTGGCCGCGTGGCCGCGACGGCGCGGCCGGCGGCGGTTTCGACGAGCTGGTCGGTCATCACATGTCTCCTCAGCTCAGCACGTCCGCATAGACTTTTTCGGCGAAGCGCTGGGTGTTGGTGGTGGGGCGGAACACCTGGACCACCTTCAATTCCTCGGCGTAGAGGGCGATCTCCTGCTTCAGGGCAGGGCCGACGGGGGCGTGATTGTGGGTGTGGCTGCGCAGCATCTCGGCGAGTTCGTCCACCGAGCCCTTGCCGCCATACGCCGAGAAGATCTCGGCGGCCCGCCGCGGGTCCTGGTGGACCACATGGCCGCCTTCCAGGATGGCGCGGGTGAGGGCGGTGGCCACCGGCTTGTCATTGCGGATCAGGCTGCCGTTGACGCCGATGATGCAGCACGATCGGGTGGCATATTTCTCTGAGAGATTGGAGGCGATCTCCACGAAGCGCGCGCTCTCGCCACCCGCCTGCCGCTCCTTGAGGAACAGCCAGGTCAAGGGGTCCCAATGGGCGATGGCCTGCGCCTCGCCCTTGTCCACCGCCAGGGTGAGCGCCTCGCCGGGATATTGGCGCCACTCCACCTCTTTGAACGGGTCGATGCCGCGCTCGGCGAGGTAGATGGAGAAGAAGTTCTTGGCCGGCCCGGCTTGATCGGCGATGGCGATGGTCTTGCCGCGCAGGGATTGCAGATCGCTCACCCCCGCCTGCGGCGCACCCAGAAGCCGCATGCAGCCGCCATGGAGGCCGGCGGTGATCTTCACGTCGAAGCCCTGCTCCAGTGGCTTCAGCCAGCGCAGGGCCATGCCGAGGCCGGCGTCCGCCTTGCCGGTGGCGAGTGCCTCCAGCAGCATTTCGGTGGAGGCGCCGAAATTGACGAAATCCACGTCGAGGCCGTGGCGGGCGAAAATGCCGGTTTCCTTCGCCACAGGCGCGGCGGCGGTGCAGATGCCGCTCGCCGTCCAGGCAAGCTTCAGCGGCCGCAGCGGGCCAGTCGGCGTGGTGCCGTCGGCGGCGGTGCGGCAAAGCGGGAACTGGGCATCGATGGCGGGCCGGATGGCTGCCGGTGCGCGCAAAAGATTGGCCGCGAGCACGTGGCCACCAGCGCCGCCCAAGGCGGTCATGGCGCCGAGACCCAGGCCAAGACGCAGCAGCGCCCGCCGGCTGGTGGGGGTGGACGTGGCGACCGCCTGTGGTGGTCGGCCGTTGGGTGGGACGGGAGGTCGGGGCACGGACATCTCCACGGTGCGTTATTAGTTTACAAAATTTATTGAAATAATAAACTATGAGTCAAGCGATGATCTCATCGACCTTTGTCCAGTGGTGTTTGGCGCAGCAGTTGCGACGGTGCGCGGGCACAGCCCGAAGCCAGCGGCTGGCCTCCGGTTCGTCGGGGCGATGCGGGAGAGGGGCTGGGATTGCCGGCTGGGTCGTGCGGGAGGCTGTCAGCGTGCCTTTTGTGGCCCTGTCAGTGGGGCACGTCTGTTGAGCGGCGGTCGGGCCGGATCGGCGCAGGCCGGTAAGTGCGGCCGACGCATATGGGGCCGCAGAGACGGGGACGCGCGGGCGATGTGGGACTATTGCGGCAGGAGGCGGCCCCAGCTTGGTCGATGCCAGCATGGGGCAGCGCTTGGCGGGCCACTTGGCACCTGTCGGCCGACCGCCGGGACCAGCCGCGCAAGGCGCGGCCGGGTTCGCTGTCGCGGCGGCCTCAGGAGGCTGCGCTGGTGGGCGCGGGCGTGCGGGCGGCGGTGTAGCGGTTCTCCGGCGCCGCAAGGCCCAGATGCGCGCGCAGGGTAGAGCCCTCGTAATCGGTGCGGAACAGGTTCCGCTCCTGCAGGATGGGCACCACGTGATCGACGAAATCGTCGAGACCGCCGGGGAAATAGGGCGGCATCACATTGAATCCGTCGGCGGCGCCGGCCTTGAACCAGGCTTCCACAGCATCCGCCACATCCACCGGGGTGCCCACCACCATCCAATGGCCGCGGGCCGCGCCCACGCGATTCAGCAGATCGCGGATCGTCAGCTTGTCGCGCCGCGCCAGCTCGATCAGCAGCCGCGCCCGGCTCTTGATCTGGTCGCTGTCCGGCAAGTCCGGCAAAGGCCCATCGAGGGGATAGCCGGAGACATCCGCGCCCAGGCGCTCGTTGAGCAGCGGATAGGCGGAGGTGGGATCGGTCCAGCTCTGCAGCAGGTCGAGCTTCTCCCGCGCCTCCTGCGGCGTGCGGCCGATCACCGGGAACAGGCCCGGCATGATGGCGAGGCTCTCGGGCCGGCGACCATGGCGGGCGAGGCGGTCCTTCAGCCCCCGATAGAAAGTGCGGGCTTCAGAAACGTCGGTCTGCGCCGTGAACACCACGTCGGCGGTGCGGGCGGCCAGCTCCTGGCCGGGATCGGACGAGCCGGCCTGGATGATCACCGGCTGGCCCTGGGGGCTGCGGGAGGAATTGAGCGGGCCCTTCACTGAGAAATAGGCGCCCTCGTGTTCGAGCACATGCACCCGTTCCGGATCCACATAGACGCCGCTCGCCTTGTCGGCGACCACGGCGCCGGTCTCGAAGCTGTCCCACAGGCCCTTCACCACGTCCACATATTCGCCGGCAATGGCGTAGCGCTCCGCATGGGAGGGGTGGGCGCGGCCGAAATTGGCGGCGGACCGGGCGTAGGAGGTGGTCACCACGTTCCAACCCGCCCGGCCACCGGAAATATGGTCCAGGGAGGCGAACACCCGGGCGGTGTGGAACGGCTCGCCATAGGTGGTGGACGCCGTCGCCACCAGGCCGATGCGGCTGGTGGATAGGGCCAGGGCCGACAGCAGGGTCAGCGGCTCCAGCCGCACCACCATGGAGGGGTGCGCGTCGGTGGTGGTGGACAGGCCATCGGCCAGGAACACCATGTCGAACTTGCCGCGCTCGGCGGTGCGGGCGACCTGCTGCAGCAGCGCGAAATTCTCCGAGCCGGATTGGGCATCGGGGAGGCGCCAGCCGGCCACATGGTGCCCGGCGCCCTGCAGGAACAGGCCGAGGTGGAGATGTCGGGGAGCGTCCGCCATGGGGAAAGTCCTTTTGCGATCAATCAGGCCGCGGCGGTGCGGCGCGAGGACGAGGGGGCAGAAGCAAGGCCGGTGAACAGGGCGGCGAGATCGGCCGCGCTCTCCATCCGGGCGATGAGGTCGGGCAGCGCCTGGCGGGCCGGCACCGGGCCGGCGGCATCGAGGAACTTGGCCCTGAGATCGGAGGCGCCGCGGACCTTGGCGACCCGCTGGGAAACGCTGCGACCATCGGCCAAGGTGATCTCCACCACCGAAAAGCGGGTGTGCGCGTCATTGCGCATGGGCAGGGCGGCCGCATCGGTGCGGCGGCGCACCTTGGTGAGCAGGCGCGCCGCATCTGCCTCCACCGGCCGCTCGTCGAAGGCGTCCACCGGCAGGCGGCCGTCGATGAGGGCGCGGGCCACCACATATTCCACGCTGAAACGGCCCTCGGTGCCGGTGGCGGGCCGCTGCACCACCAGGGGCGCGTCGCCGCCGGGTGGGAAGGTCACCGTCACCGCCGTCACCTGGGCCGGATCGATGGCGTGTTCGGTCCGCAGCGCCAGGGTCGCCTCGGCGGCGCAATGGGTTCCGGTGCAGCAGGCGAATTCCTTGAAGATCAGGCCGGGCGCCACGATCTGCCAGGGTGCGCCAAAGCCCTCCACCAGCCGTTCCGGCGCCTCGGCGCCCGCGCCGTAGGCCGCCAGGAAGCCGATGGGGCCATCGGCGAAGGCGGATGAGCCGGCAAGGCCCGCTTCGGCAAGGCTCGCGGCAAGGAGGCCGGAGCGCGCCGCGAGGCCCGCGTGCAGCGGCTTGGCATCGGTGCCGAACTGCAGTCGCAGGCCGGCGGACTGGGTGGCGGCGAGCCCCAGCGCATTGGCCGTGGCGGCGGCATCGAGCCCGAGCAGATGGGCGGCGGCCGCCGCGGCTCCGATGGTGCCCAGGGTGGCGGTGGAATGGAAGCCGAGCTCATAGTGGCGGCTGCCGAGGGCGAGGCCCAGCCGGGCCATGGCCTCCACCCCCACCACATAAGCGCTGAGCAGGGCGCGGGCGCTTGCCCCACGCGCCTCGGCAAGGGCCAGCAGCGCCGGCAGGATCACGGTGCTGGGGTGGCCGCGCACGCTGGCGTGCACGTCGTCATAATCGAGGGCATGGCCGGCATGGCCGTTGATGAGGGCCGCCGTGTAAAGATCCACCCGCTGCGGCCGGCCGATGAGCTGCGCCACCGGCGCGCCCGCCGCCGGGGCCAGCACCCGCCGGAGCTGGCTGGTGGAGGGATCTTCAGCCCCGGCGAAGGCGCAGGCGAGAAAATCGAGCACCCCGTCGCGGGCGGCGGCGAGCGCCTCCGGCGCGCTCTCCGGCCGGGCTTCGGAGATGTGACGGGCGAAGTGTGCGGTCAGGGGCATGATAGGCCTCCGGCTCAATCGGCGAGGGCGGCTTTGGCGCGATGGCGGCGCGCCAGGGCAAGGCCGAGGGAGACCACCACCAGCGCCAGCAGCACCAGGGTGATGGGCCGGTGGAGGTAGATGGACAGATCGCCCTGGGCGACCATCAGCGCCCGGTGGAAATTGATCTCCAGCATGTCGCCAAGCACGAAGGCGAGCACCAGGGGCCCGAGCGGGATACCCCATTTGCGCAAGCCCCAGCCGATGAGGCCGAACGCCAGGGTCACATAGACCGGATAGGCATCGTTGGTGGTGGAATAGGCCCCCACCAGGCAGGTGACGGCGATGCCTGCCGCCAAGAGGGGCTTGGGCACCTCGATCACCCGCGCCCACAGCCGCGCGCCGGCAAGGCCGGTGATGACCATGATGGGCACCGAGATGATGAGCGAGGCGAACACCGCGTAGGGAATTTCCGGGTGCTTGGCGAACAGCAGCGGCCCTGGCTGGATGCCCTGGATCATCAGCGCGCCGGCCAGCACCGCGGCGGTGGACGAGCCGGGAATGCCGAGGGCCAGCAGCGGCGCCAGCGCCCCGGGCACGGCGGCGTTGTTGGCCGCTTCGGCGGCGGCGACGCCGTGGGGATTGCCCTTGCCGAAGCTCGCCGGCTCCGGCGAGGTGCGCACCGCTTCGTTATAGGCGACCAGCGAGGCGATCACCGCGCCGGCACCGGGGATGACCCCCACCACAAAGCCGATGACCGACGAGCGCAGGATGGTGCCCATCAGCCCGCGGTAGAGCGATAGGGGGAAATGCAGCAGCGAGCCGAACGGTGCCGGCCGCGGCGCCGGTCGGCGGGCTTCTTCCGCCAGCAGCAGCGCTTCGGACAAAGCGTAGAGTCCGGTCAGGGCCGCCACCAGGGGAATGCCGTCGTAAAGCCCGGGCGTGGGCGAGAAGCGCGGCACGCCGGAGATGGGATCGACACCGACGGTGGCGAGCAGCAATCCCAGCGTCACGGCGATGATGCCCCGGGCGGCGCCGGCGCGGCCGAGCCCCACGGCCAGGGTGAGGCCGAGCAGCGCGAGGGCAAAATACTCGCTGGGCCCGAACTGCACCGCCAGTTCCGCCAGCGGCACGGCGGTGAAGATCAGCAGCACGGCGCTGATCAGCGCGCCGATGCCGGAGGCGATCATGGAGATGTGCAGCGCCTTGGCCGCCTCGCCCTTGCGCGCCATGGGATAGCCATCCCACGAGGTGGCCACCGCGGCCGCTTCGCCCGGCGTGTTGAGGAGGATGGCGGTGATGGCGCCGCCATATTCGGCCGCCACATAGAGCGCGATCAGGCCGACGACGGCGGTGGACGGGTCCATGCCGTAGGTGAAGGGGATCAAGAGGGCGATGGTGAGCAGCGGCCCGACCCCCGGCATGGCGCCGATGGCATAGCCGATGACGGTGCCGATGAGGATGGCGAGCAGGGGGCCAAGCTGGAGCACATGGCCGGCGGCGAGGGCGAGCTGTTCGAACACGGCGTCTTCTTTCGCGGAACATCAGGCCAGAGGTCGTGCTCCGGCGGGAGAGGGGCGCGCCTTGCGGGCGCTCAGAGCGGCACGCGCAACAGCTGCGCGAACAGCAGCCAGACCAAAGCAGCCAGGGCGATGCTGCCGCCGATCAGAAGCGCCCACCGGCGCTCGCCCAAGGCGAACTGGACAATGAAGGTGAAGCCGGCGATGGCGAGATAAACCGGCAGCCGATCGAACGAGAGCACCAGCGCCACCACCGCCAGGAACAGGGCCAGCACCGCCCCGGGATGGTCAATGGAGACGCCCTCCTCGGCCTCCGCATCGTCGCTGGCCGTCGTTTCGCCGATGCCGAGGATCAGCGCCACAGCGGCAAGCAGCATCAGCGCCGCCACCAGGCCGGGAAAGGCACCGGAGCCGACCGCATCGCTGCCGGCCGCCCCCTGCAGCAGCAGGCTCTGCCAGAGGAACCAGCTCGCGATCCCGGCGGCCGCAAGTCCGGCACTGATGCGTGCGCCGCGAGCCGAGAGCAGCGGGCGCGGCGCGGGGTCTGGCGTGTTGGCGTTCGTCGTGGTCATGCCGCGAGGCCGAGCTTCTTCAGCCACGCATAGGTCAGCGCGTCCTGCTTGACGATGAAGGCGGTGTAGTCCTCGGGGCCGAGGAAGCCTTCCGTCAGGCTGGCGTTCTTCATATAGCTCTTCCAGCCGTCGGACTGGGTGCCCTTGGCCACGGCGTCCGCCAGCTTCTGCTGGATCTCCGTCGACAGGCCCTTGCGGCCGATGATGCCGCGGATCTGGTTCCAGGCCGGGTCCACCGCATAGCCCGACTCGATATAGGTGGGCACCTTGGGGAAGGCGTCGAGCCGGGTCTCGCTGGCCACGCCCAGGGGCCGCACCCGGTTGGCCTCGGCGAACTGGACAATGGTCTGCGGGTTGTTGCTGGTGGCATCGAGGGTGCCGCCCAACAGGGCCGTCAGATGTTCGATGCCACCGGGGAAGGGAATCCAGTTAAACTTGAATCCCGCAGCGTCAGCTAGCAGGTGAAAATGGATATTATGGGCCGAGCCGGGCGCGCCCTGGCCGCCGATATTCACCAGCGTCTTCGCGTTTTTCGCGTGATCGACGAATTCCGGCAGCGTCTTACAGGGCGAGTCGGCCCGCACCACGGTGAAGAAGCCTTCCAGTTGCGCCCGCGCGATCCAGGAGAAGCTGTCGAGGGTGTAGACGTCCTTGCCGCCCGTCCGCAGAATCGACAGATGGGAAAGGGTGTTGATGCCGAGGGTGTAGCCATCCGCCGGGGCCGCCTGCAGCGCCGCCATCTGCACCATGCCGTTGCCGCCCACCCGGTTCACCACCACCACCGGCTGGCCCAGGACCGGCTCGATGGCATGGGCCAGTTCGCGGGCATAGACATCCGCCGCCGAGCCGGGAGCGGTGTGGCAGAGCAGGGTGATGGGCTTTGTCGGATAGTCGCCGGCGGCGCCCGCCGGGCGCGACAGCAGGGCCGGCAGAGCCAGGGCAGACGTGGCGGCGAAGGCGCCCTTGAGGACGCCGCGACGGGTAAGGAGCATGGTGGATCTCTCTAAAACACACTAAACTGATTGATCAAATATAGAATGAAGTCAAGCGCACTTTCCCCAGCGCTCGGCGGCGGCGCGGAGCGCTGTCGAGATGTCAGGTGGCAGGGTGTCAGGGCGCACGGGGACGCGCCGTGCACACGGCGAGACGCGTCACAGGGAGCGCTCGGACCGGCGCCCCGAGCGACGGCTTGCGACGCATGCTCAGGTGTCGCAGGCGATGCGGTGTGGAGGTCAGATCACCCGGAAATGGTGGGTGCCATCCCGGGCCAGCTGGTCCACCAGGCCGAATTCCCAATCGAGATAGGCCTGCATGGCGGCGCGCGGCGCATCGGTGCCCTCATAGGGCCGGCGATAGCGATCGGTGCGCGGCACGGCGAGCCGGGTCTCGCCGCTCTCCAGCGGCTGCCCCGCCGCGACCCAGGCCGCATTGCCGCCCTCCAGCACCGACACTGCGGCCTCCTTTTCGGCCTCCTGTCCGAGGAGCGCGATCAGGTCTGCCGCGGCCAAACGCGCCAGGATGCCGCGGCCGCAGGTGACCACATAATGCCGGGCGCGGGGCACCGCCTTGAGCGCCGCCGGGAGCTGGGCGCGGATGGCATACCAAGCGCCGGGAATGTGCCCGCGCACATAGTCGATGCCGGGATTGACGTCGATCACCTGGAGCGCAGCCGGATCACCCTCGGCGGCTGCGAGCCGGGCGGCCAGCGTTTCGGCGGTGATCAGAGGCACCTCGGGCAGAGGCGGGCGATTGACGGGCGCGTCGCCGGTGGCGCTGCGGGCGTCGGCCGTCACCCCTTCGAGCACATGCACCTCCCAGCCCATCTGCGCGAGCCAGGAGCCGCTCATGCGGGCGCGCACGCCATCGTCATCATCCAGCACGAAGCGGGCGCCTCGCACCGGGGCGTGGTGGTCTGTCTCCTGCACCAATTGGCCGCCGGGGGCGCTAAGGAAGCCGGGGAGATGGCCTGTCGCATATTCTTCGGGCGTGCGCACATCGAGCCGATAGGTGGTGCGATCGGGCGCGTCCAATGCCACAAGTTCGGGATAGGGCAGGGGGCGCACGCCAGCGCGTTCGGCCACCGCGCGCGCGTCGGCCTGGGCCTGGGCGCGGGCGGCGGGGGGTGCCTCCGGCGGCCGGCGATCGGCGCCGTGGTCGAGGGTCTGGCCGGCCAGCAGCCAGCCGATGGTGCCGTTGCGCAGTGCCGCGATGGGATTGGGCAGGCCCGCATTCACCAGGGATTGGGTGCCGATGATGGAGCGGGTGCGACCGGCGCAATTGACAATGATCCGGGTGTGCGGATCCGGCGCCAGCGCCCGCGCCCGCAGCACCAGTTCGGCGCCCGGCACCGAGGTGGCGGTGGGGATGCTCATGGTGCGATATTCATCGAAGCGCCGGGCATCCAGCACCACAACGTCGGCCTGATCGGCGATCAGCTGTGCCAGTTCCTCGGCCGGCAGCGAGGGCGTGGCCCGCTCATGCTCCACCAACTCGCCGAACGATTTGGACGGCACGTTCACATCACGAAACAACTCGCCGCCGCCGGCGCGCCAGCCCTCCAGGCCGCCTTCCAGCAGATGGACCGCCGTATAGCCAAGCGCGGCGAGGCGTCGGGCGGCGCGGGGCGCGATGTCCTCTCCGTCGTGGTCGCCATAGAGCACCAGCACCGTGTCGCGACGCGGAATGCGTCGCCAGGCGTCGAGCTCGAGCCGCGACAGGGGCAGGTTGGCGGCCCACAGGGGATGGGCCTCGGCGAAGGGGGCTTCCTCGCGCACGTCGAGCAGCGCGGTTTCCTGGCGGGCCAGCAGCCGCGCGCGCACTTCGGCGAACGACAGAACGGGGAAGATGGCGGTGTCTTGAAAGGTCATGCCGGCACGCGATCCTTGAGCCCGTCCTTGGAGCGATCCCACAGGTTGGGCAACGTGGTGTTGCTGTAGCCCGAAACGAAAGGCTTGGGCGCGCCCTGCTCGGGGTAGGTGTGGCGATGCACGCCGCCGATGTTGGCGCCATAGACGTGAATGGAGATGGAGACCTGATCGGCGAAAGCGTTGCTCACCCGATGCAGGTCGCCGATGGTGGGGGAAACCGCTTCCACTGTGCCCGGTTCCAGCCGGCTCGGCGCGCCCTGGGGCAGGGGCCGGCCGGCGGCATCGAGGGCGTAGGGCTGGTTATATTCGGCGCCGCGCAGCATGCCGATGAGACCCCAGACCGTGTGGTCATGAATGGGCGTCGCCTGCCCGGGACCCCACACGAAGCTCACCACGCTGAAGCGCTCCGTGGAATCCGCATGCAGCAGATATTGCTGGTAGTAATTCGGATGGGGCTGGGCATAGGCCTGCGGCAGCCAGCTGTCATTCGCCACCAAAGTGGTGAGCAGCGCGCCGCCTTCGCGCAGGATGCACGGTTCGTCGGGCTGGGCATCGAGCAGCCGTCCAAATGCCACCACGAAATCCCGTAGCGGGCTCAATGATTCGATGGGGGTGGAGCGCGACGGCTCACGAAGGGCGGAGGGCTGCGTGGACATGGCTTCTTGCATCCTAACGATCGTTGGCGACCGGATCTCGATTTAACTTCCATAAATTAATCGATATAGTGTACTTAATGCGAAGCGGAGCGGACCACAAGCCTCGTGGCGCAGCTCAGCGTTCCCCCACGTGCATTTCTGATGCAGGCCATGACCCGAAAGCTGCACCTCAATCTGTTCATCAATGGCCGGGGCCACCACGAGGCGGCCTGGCGGCATCCTGCGGCGACGCCGCGCGCGCTGACCGACCTCGCCTATTATCGCGAGCTGGCGCTGAAGGCGGAGGCGGCCAAACTTGATTCCATTTTCTTCGCCGATCACCTGGCGCTGGCGGATGATCTGGACCATGCCGCGCGCGGGGAGCTGGAGCCGCTGACGCTGATCGCGGCGCTGGCGGCCTCCACCCGCCACATCGGCCTCATCGCCACCGCCTCCACCAGCTATGGCGAGCCGTTCAATCTCGCCCGCCAGTTCGCCTCCCTCGATCACCTGAGCGGCGGCCGGGTGGGCTGGAACATCGTCACCTCCTGGATGGCGGCCGCCGCCGCGAACTTCGGCCGCACGGGCCAGGACACGCAGGCGGAGCGCTATGCGCGGGCCGATGAGTTCGTTGCCGTGGCCCGCGCGCTATGGAACAGCTGGGCGCCTGATGCGGTGCGGGACGATCGTGCCGGTGGCATCTATGCGCGGCGCGATGGGGTGCGTGCCATCGCCCATCACGGTCCGCATTTCGACGTGGAAGGGCCCCTCAACGTGCCCCGCTCGCCGCAAGGCCGGCCGCTGCTGGTGCAGGCCGGCTCATCTGAAGATGGGCGCCGGTTCGCCGCCCGCCATGCGGATGCGGTCTTCACCGCCCATCTGAGCAAGCAGAGCGCCACCGCTTTCTATGGGGACCTGAAGAAGCAGGCCGGCGCCTTCGGTCGCCCGCCGGAGCAGATCGTGGTGCTGCCCGGTCTCTCGGCCGCGATCGGCTCCACTGAGGCGGAAGCCCGCCGTGTGCTCGAAGAGCTGAACGCGCTCGCCCACCCCAGCGTTGGCCTGGAGCGCCTGAAGAACCGCTTCGGCGGCCATGACTTTTCCCATCTGCCTCTGGATCACCCGCTGACCGTGGATGATCTGCCCGATCCCAAGGCGGTGGAGGCCTCGCGCAGCCGGGCGGAAGCCATCGTCGCCCATGTGGCCGCCACCCGGCCCACCTTGCGACAATTGCTGGCGAGCCTTGCCGGCGCCCGTGGTCATTTCACCATGGCGGGCACGCCTGAGCAGATCGCCGACCTGATGATCGATTGGTTCGAGGGTGGGGCCGCCGACGGTTTCAACATCATGCCGCCGGTGCTGCCGGACCAGTTCGACCGCTTCGCGGACAATGTACTTCCGCTGCTGCGACGCCGTGGGCTGTTCCGCGAGGAATATGAGGAGGAGACCCTGCGCGCCCGCTATGGTCTTCCACCGGTGCCGATTTCGCCCTCTCCATCCGAATCCCCGTGTCCACCGAGGGCAGATGGCGTCCAATTTTCTCGTGGCGAGGCCGCAGTGGGGGCGTGACGGTCGTCCCCTCCTGCCTAAGCGTGTGCGGGCTTCATCACGGTCCGCTGGGTGTGTGAACGCGTCCATCTGCAGGCGAAGGAGGGCCGGGCCATCACCTCACCTCGCTGCACTGAAGCCAGGTGGGCACACGCCGCGCATCCCTGTAGGATCGACGCCCCTATGACGCGCCGAGGGCAAGTCACAGGGGTGGCTGTGCGCCTAGCGGACTGCACCTGCGGCTTTAGGCGCCGGCGTAACCCGGTGCTGCCATTCGGGCCGATCGCTGCCGAGGGCGGGGGTGGGGCGCGGCCAGGTGCAGGGCGTGTCTGACATCCGCAGCACGGGGGCGAGGGTTTTCAAATCGCCGTAGCAGGTGCCGTCGACACGGACCGAGAGCGCCTCGAACTCCTCCGGCGAGAGGTGGCCGGGGGCGTCGGCGAAGTCCGAGATCAGTCCTTCGCGTTGCAGAAGCATGGCCGACTGGCACAGGGAGACCTGAACCCGGTAGCTGCCGCCCTCACGCGCCCGGCGGGCCAGCGCCAGCATGGCGCCATAGGCGCCGAGAAAACCGGTGATGAAGTCACACATGAAGACCGGGGTCAGCTCTGGGCGTCCGGACCCGTTCAGCTCGCCCTGGGTATGGCAGATGCCGGTAACCGCCTGCGCCACCTGGTCCCATCCCGCCCGATCGGCGAAGGGTCCACCGGAGCCGAAGCAGTTCACGGAAACATGGATCAAGCCGGGTCGCAGGGCCCTGAGCTGCTCGGCGCCGAACCCATAGGCGGCAAGTCGGCCCGGCCGGTAGCCGTCGATGAACACGTCGGCGATCTCAACCAGCTCGCGCAGACGATCTGCCTCCTCCGGACGGGTGAAGTTGAGGAAGGTGCTGCGCTTGCCATGGCTCGTATCGCGCACGAAGGCGGGGACCTGGGGCAACTCTGGCGCCGTCACCATGAGCACCTCGGCACCATGCTCGACCAGGCTGAGGCCCGCCGTGGGGCCGGCGAGGATGCGGGTGAGGTCGAGCACCCGCAGACCAGACAACGGCGCCTTGCCACCTTTCGGCAGCGGCTCCGGCGCGCTGTCTGCCACCTTGGTGATCTCCACCACCGGGCGCGCGGCGAGATAGGCGCCGTGCGGATGGGCGAGCCATTCCTCGGGGGTGCGGACTTTGCCGCCGCACGCGCGGGCGTCAGCAAGGGCGTTCTCCAGCGCGTCGGCGTCCCAGCGTCCTACCGCGGCCGCTACATCCTCCACCGTGCTGTTGCAGGCGAGCACGTGAAGCACGCGGCGTTCCAGATGGGGCAGGTTGGTATGCGGCAGCACCCAGCCGCCGTCGGCGGTGGCCCAGGGTTGGGTCAGCGCCACCATGTGCTTCATGGCCGCTGAGGTGGGAATGGAATGGTAAAGCCCATCTTCGCCCTTCAGCAGGGTCTCCTCGCCGCCGGAGAGGGACGTGGCCGCGGCGGCGCGGGCATCCACGGAGATCTTCTGGCGGCGCCCGGTGCGCATCGCCCACAGGTCATTGGCGGCCACCCCGCGCGCGGCGAGTACCGCCGCCGTCACTTCGCCGATGCGGAACGGCGTCCGGTAGAAAGGGTCGCTACCGGTGAGGGTCACCTCATCGGCGGGCAGTGCTGTCCCGGAGCGGATGTCCATCAGTTCCCGGAAGGTGTTGAGGGTTTGTGGATCGATGGTGGTCATGGGCATTCCAAAGTCTCTTCAAGCGGGGCGCGACGGCGAGCGACCGCTCCCGCCATGGGCGGAGGGGGCCGGGGACATGGCGCCCCCGGCCGCGTTGATCAGGCCACGCCAGGCAACATCTGCGCGCCACGCCGCTGCGTCATCGAAACCAACCAGCAGGTGAGGAACGCCAGCGGCATGGAGATGAGCGTGGGCGGATCGAGGCTGACCACCGGAGCGGCGAAGCCGAACACCTTCACCCACATGGATGGCCCAAGGACGGTGAGCCCGAGCGCTGCAAGAAGGCCGATGCTGCCACCGGCGATGGCGCCGCGCGTCGTCAATCCACGCCAGTAGATGGAGAGCACCAGCACCGGGAAGGTGGAGGAACAGGCGATGGCAAAGGCCAACGAGATCATGTAGGCGACGTTCTGCCCCTGGAAGGCGATGCCAAGGGCGATGGCGAGCATCCCGAGCGCCACCGTGGCCATGCGTGAGATCTTCAGTTCCCGCGCCTCATCCACATGGCCCTTCAGCACCACGCGGGCATAAAGGTCGTGGCTGACGGCGGAGGCCCCGGCCAGGGTCAGCCCGGCCACCACCGCGAGAATGGTGGCGAAGGCGACCGCGGAGACGAGGCCCAGCATGATGTCTCCACCGAGCACGCGGGCCAGATGGATGGCCACCATGTTGATGCCGCCGATCACCTTGCCGCCGGCACCGACGGCCGTGGCGTCGCCCGACAGGATCACGATGGCGCCAAAGCCGAAGATGGCTGTGGCGGCGTAGAAGGTGCTGATGAAGGCCGTGCCCCACACCACCGAATTGCGCGCGGCCCGCGCATCCGGGACCGTGAAAAAGCGCATCAGGATGTGCGGCAGGCCAGCCGTTCCGAACATGAGCGCAAGGGCCAGAGACAAAGCAGAGAAAGGGGACCGTGCCGCCGCCTGCGGGGCAAGCAGGTCGGCGCCGTTGGGGCGGACCGACGCCGCCCCGTAGAGCAGGGCCGCGAGATCGAAGCCGAACCGCTGCAGCACCAGCACGGCGATCAGCGCGCCGCCGGCCAGCATGAGGCAGGCCTTGACGATCTGCACCCAGGTGGTGGCCATCATGCCGCCGAACATGACGTAGCAGATCATGAGCCCCCCAACGAGCGCCACTGCGACCTTGAAATCGATGCCGAACAACAGCTCGATGAGGGCGCCGGCGCCGACGATCTGGGCGACCAGGTAGAACGCAATCACCACCAGAGAGGCCGCTGCGCCGAAGATGCGCATCGGTGTTTCGTCGAGATGGACGCTCACCACGTCCGAGAAGGTGAACTTGCCCATCTGACGCAGCCGTTCCGCCAGCAGGAACACCACGATGGGCATGCCGGTGGAATAGCCGATGGCAAAGATGTAGCCATCGAACCCGTTGGCGAAGATGAGGCCGGTGAGACCCAGAAAAGCGCCTGCGGACAAGGCGTCGCCAGCCAGGGCGAGGCCGTTCTGCAGGCTCGTGACATTGCCGCCTGCGGCATAAAAATCGTTGGTTCCCTTCGTGTTGCGCGCGGCCCACCAGGTAATGGCCAGCGACAGCGCAACGATGGCGAGGAAGCAGGAGATGGCGATCATATTCATCGCGCGCCCCCTTCTGCCGGGACCAGGGCGCGGGCGGCGAGCGCGACGCTTTCGCGCCGGTTGGCAATCACGGCGTAGATGGCCGTGAGCACGAAACCGAGACCGATCACCCCGAGGCCCAGTGCGAAGGCCCAGGTGAAGATGCCGCCCGGTTGGATGGGCGCGGCCAGAAGTTGCGGCGCAAAGGCGCCAAGCGCCGTGAAAGTGAGATAGACGCCGGCGAGGATTGCGGTGGCCGCAAGGCCCAGGCGGCCGCTGCCCCCTGAGGAGGGGTGTGGCGGATGGGGCTGGAGGGTCATGTTTTTGTTCCCGTCTTGGAAGGCTGACGCGCATGGCCCCGTCCTCCCAAGCGGGGCGCAGGCGTGTCACGGAATGCGGCGTCACGGTTGGGAACGGGTCCGGCCGGTGGCTGCCTCATTTCTGATCAGAGTGCTGCCCTGATCATTATCGAGGCTAGCAGTGGCTTCTGTATTCCAAAAATGGTTTGATGCGATCGTAGTCATCTGAAAATGAGATGTCTGATGCAGAGTGCCGATCTCGAATTCTTCATCGCGGTGAGCCGGGAGGCGTCGATCGGCGGCGCGGCGACGCGCCTGAACACCGCCCAATCCAATGTCACTAATCGCATCAAGAAGCTTGAGGCGGACCTTGGTGTCATCTTGTTTGAGCGGCATTCGCGCGGTGTGAAGCTTACGGCGGCGGGCGAGAGACTGCTGCCGTTCGCCGCCGAAGTGAGCCGGCTGTTGCGTGAAGCGCGGATGTCGGTGACAGCGTCCGACCGACCGCGCGGCCCCCTTCAGATCGGCGCCATGGAGACCACGATGGCGCTGCGCCTCAGCGAACGCCTGGTGAACTTCTCCAGCCTGCATCCCGATGTGGATCTGACTCTGCGCACCGGTACTTCGGCCGAGCTGACGGAGCAGGTGCTGCAACAGGAGCTGGAGGGCGCTTATGTCTGTGGGCCGGTGGCGCATCCCCGCCTTGTGGCGCGCCGCGCATTCCTGGAAGAACTCGCGGTGCTGGCCGGGCCGGACGTGCGCTCGCTGGACCCCTTCGTTGAGCGTGGACAAGCCAACATTTTCGTTTTCCGGCGGGGCTGCTCCTATCGTCAGCGCCTGGAACAGCTGCTTGCGCGCCGGAACATCGCGGTGGGGCGGACGCTGGAATATGGCAGCCTCGATGCCATTCTCGCCTGCGTCTCCGCGGGCATGGGGCTGACATTGCTGCCGGTGGATCTCGTCGCATCCCACGCGCGCAGTCACGCCTTATCCATCCTGTCCCTGCCGGAGGAGGAGGGGAAGGTGGAGACGCTCTTCATCCGCCGGGCGCAGGTCTATGTATCCCCTGCCCTCACTGCCTTTCTGGATGTCGCGCAGTTGGCCATGGGCGGCGCGCCTTTCCCGTCCGCAGGTCAAGTCGGAGCGACGGGCCAATCCTGATGCTCACAAGCGCACCGGCGGGGCAAATTTGGATTGAGTGCCAAGGGGCTGAAATGGTCGGAGCAGCAGGATTTGAACCTGCGACCCTCTGCTCCCAAATCCGAAAATACCAGTTTTCCGGGAATATCTATAGGTGTAGCAAAATATATAAGCCATTCATTTTAAACGAAAGTTTGTATATTACCGTTTCCGTGCTTATCCTGCATTTTCATCCACGGTGGCGACAGGGTGGCGACAAAAAATTCGGAGCAAACGGGGATGGCTGATGGATTTCGCCTTTCAAAACGGGTCGTGGATGGCCTGTCCGTCGCAGATAGGCCGCGCGTT
Source organism: Xanthobacter sp. ZOL 2024 (assembly GCF_052932325.1). Taxonomy (NCBI): domain Bacteria; kingdom Pseudomonadati; phylum Pseudomonadota; class Alphaproteobacteria; order Hyphomicrobiales; family Xanthobacteraceae; genus Xanthobacter; species Xanthobacter sp. ZOL 2024. The sequence goes on along the minus strand of NZ_CM128808.1, from coordinate 4,047,509 downwards.
TTCTATGACGCGGAGGTTAAGGGCTTTGGCCTGCGGGTGACGCCCACCGGAGCCAAGACCTTCATCGTCGAATACCGGCCTGGCGGTGGTGGCCGCGGAACTGCCAAGCGGCGAATGAAGCTCGGGACCTATGGCGAGATCACGCCGGAGCAGGCCCGCAACATGGCGCGAGATGCGCTTGCGGCTGTACGATGTGGCCAAGATCCCGCGGGAGACCGCGCCCATGACCGCGCGGCGCCGATGCTGGAAGAGGTTGCTGCCCGCTGGCTGGCTGAAGAGGTCGAGCCGAAACGCAAAGCCAAGACCGTAATCGCATACGAGCTGGCCCTCAGACGCCACATCCTTCCTGTGCTTGGCAAAAGGAAGGCGCACACCATCACACGGGCAGACGTTGCCCGACTTCACCGCAAGATCGGGGTGAACGCGCAAACTGCCGCCAATCGAGCGATCGCGGCGCTCTCTTCCCTTTACAGCTGGGCGGAGAAATCGGGCGAGGTTCCGGAGCAAACGAACCCTTGCGGGGGCATTGATCGGTTCCGTGAACGGCAACGCGAAACCTACCTTACCAGCGATCAACTGGAGCGCTTGGGCGCAGCGATCCGCGAGGCCGAGACCGACGGTATCCCATGGAACCCACCGAACCCCGGCAAGCAGGTGAAACACCTGCCGCGTGAAGAAAACCGGCGCACGCGGATTCACCCCCACGCCGCCGCCGCGCTTCGGTTGCTCATCTTCACCGGGGCCCGGCTGCGGGAGATTCTCCACCTCAAGTGGAGCGAGGTTGACCTCGAGCGGGGCCTGTTGCTGCTACCCGATTCGAAGACCGGGCGAAAAACCATCATCCTCAACGCGCCGGCAGCCACCATCCTGGCCGAGCTCCCGCGCCTGGGTGACTATGTGATCGCCGGCGACGATCCGAAGAAGCCGCGCTCGGACCTCAAGAAGCCGTGGGCGCTGGTGGCGCGGCGGGCCGGGTTCACGGCGCTGGTGGAGAAGCGCGGCGCCGATGGCCAGCCGGTGCTCGATCGCAAGGGGCAGCCGGTGATGGAAGAGCGCACCAATGTGCGCCTGCATGATCTGCGGCACACCCACGCCAGCGTGGGCGCCGGCGCCGGCCTGGGGCTGCCGATGATTGGGCGCCTCTTGGGCCACACCCAGGCGGCCACGACCCAGCGCTACGCTCACCTTGCCGACGATCCCCTGCGGCGGGCCTCTGAGACCATCGGTGCGCGCCTTGCCGAGGCCATGGGCGAGGCGCCTGAGAAGCCCTCAGGCGCGGTGGTGCCGCTACACGGCGGCGGGCGGAAGGTGTAGCCGGTCGAAGAGCGCCGAGGGCGTCCGAGGGCCGCCCACGGAGCTCTCAGGCCGCCAAGGTGATCCGTCCGGGCCGGCTTGCCGGCTTGCGCTTGGTGCGGATCTCGACGTCATGCCCGAGCGCTACGAGAAAGCCGAGCATCCGCTCGAGCGAGTAGCCCAGCACCCGGCCGTTCACCAGCCGGCTGACATCGGGCTGGGCGATGCCGAGGACATCCGCCGCGGCAGCCTGGGTGAGCCGGCGCCGCTTGATGGCCTCTCGCAGCTTGAGCACGATCTGCGCCTTGAGTTGCTCTTCCTCCGGATGGGCAAAGCCGAGATCGGCAAAGACGTTATCGCTCATGGTTTGGCCCCATGCAGTTCCTCCGCCATGCGCAGGCGTTGGCGGATCAGGTCGATTTCGTGCTGAGGCGTGGCGATGCCGCGCTTCGATTTCTTTTGGAAGGCGTGCAGCACATACACCACGCCCGCCAGCTTCACGGTGTAGACGGCACGATATGTGTCGCCTTCATGGTTTTCGACAATCTCCAGAACGCCCGCGCCGTTGAACCCCTTGAGGGGCTTCGCCGCGGGGTGCTTTCCACCCTGTTGCGCCTCGAAAAGCGCCTGCCCGAAGCCACGGCGCACATCTTCCGGAAACGTCCGAAGGTCGGCCAGGGAAGACCCGATCCACTCCACCGCCTTCAACGCGCTCATGCTCCTGTTCCTGCAGTATAGCAGTTTAACTATATCCTTCCAAGCCGCTCCCTCTGCAATCCCACTTGCAGAGCAACCTTTTTCACCCCGCCTCCCTCCTGTCGCTCTTCGCGCGAGACGGCGGAGAATGACGCAAGGCCCCAGAGGAAGGGGCGCCGGCGCCCAAGGCACCAATGGGTTGCACTCCGCGAGCGCGAGCGGCGCTTGAGGGGCGTGGGGTGGAGGCTTTGCGCCGTGCGGTGGGGTGCCACGGCCCCCACCGCACGGCAGGTCCAAGAGCGCGCAGGGGGGCGGAAAAGGCCGATGGCCAGGCCTGCCGCCAAATGTGGCAACAAAGTGTTAGTATTGTGTTTGATGTGTGAAAATGGGCCGCTGAAGCCCTAAAAACTATACCATAGCACCGCTTATGGTGGACTCCCGACGGCTCCCGTCGGCGGCACGACGGCCAGAAAATTCCCATAAGTACATGATATATAACAACAAAGTCGCTTTCGACGCCTTCGACGGCTTCTTATATAGCCCATTTTTTCACATATCCATGTGCGCCTCTCCACTCGCCGGCCTGCGACACCTTTTTCTTTTCCTTTTTTCTAAATTCGCGCACGTAAAATAGAGCCGTCGAAAGCGTCGAGGCGTCGTGACGCCTTATATTTGAAGGCGTTGCGGGGGATTGCGAAGCCGTCGTGCTGCCGACGGGAGCCGTCGTGAACACCTCGTCTGAGGTGTAATAGTGTGGGATTTGGCCCCTTACGCCGATTTTCGGGCGCGCAGAATCGCATTTTCGAGCCATTTAATTCGATTTTTTGGCGCACAAAATCACCCCGTCAACTGGCGCTGCGGATCGTCAACCAGGTCAACCGTGATCCCCTGCGCGTCGGACTGCCGAATGCTCGGGAGCCGCGGGCCCGCGCAGGGTGGGGGTGTTCGGAAGGACCCGGGCGCGCTGAGGGCGCCGGCCTCGGCTGGCCGCGCGCGCGTGCAACCAGGGCGCGCGCACACGTGTGCGGCACGGGATAAATGCTTGAAAATGCGTGATGCGTGTACCGCGTGCGTGTGCACCCACTGGCGACATCTCGGGAGGCTGCGGCCCCGTGCGGGGGGCCGATGCGTGTACGGTCCCTAGATAGGGGGGTAGGCGTGGCGATGGGGGCACAGTGTGGCCGCGCTGCCCCCCCCTCAGCGGGGGGTGAGAACGTCCGCCGTCGGCCCCCGGAATGGAAGGCAGAGGGTGCCGGGCGCGGAAGGAAAGGCGGTCACCGCTGGGGATACGATGGCGCGATGATCAAGGTGCGCCGCTCGCCCCGGCGGCGGACGAAGGTGAGCCCCTTCCAGCGCAGCAGGTCGGCAACCCGATCCACCCGCGTGCCGAGCCCCATGGCCGTGGCCGGCCATGACCGGGAGCGGCGGACCTCCTCGGGCGTGCGGCGGGTGAGGATCTCGTGGAGCTGGGAGGGGGTGCCTTCCCACCCGCTGGTCGGGTGTTCATCCTCGATCCACGCGACGATGGCCTTGGCGACGATGTCAGCGTCATAGGCCGCTTCCATGGTCTCTTCCCGGCCGGATTCCAGCGCCTGCACGAAGGTCCCCCGTTCCCAGCCCAGGCCCGGCTCGGCGGCCGTCATCCACAGGGCGAAATCGGCCATGCGTGGGAGCCTGGCCAGGGTGGTGGTGGGGGCGTTGCGCAGGGCGGCGGACACGGCGTCCAGCAGCGCGGCGATGATGCGCGGCTGCGCAGCGGCGAACTCCGCGTCCATCTCTCGGTCGGTGCGGCGGGCCGTTTCGGGAATGGGCGCGAGGCGGATTGCCAGGGCGCGCGACATGAGGTCCGCCTGGGCGCCGAAGTGCCCGCCGATGCCGTTCAAGATGATGGGGCGGGCTCCGGTCAGGAAAACCTGTTCTGTGTTCGTGTGGAGGGCGCGGGCGGCAGAGGCAGATCCGGACGCGATGCGGCACAGTTCGTCGGAAAGCTCGGCCTGCATGGACGAGATGTTGTCGAGGACCACGACAAACTCGTTCGCCGCGCCGGCGAACAGGTCGCGCAGGTCTTTCGGGGGCGAGCGCATGGCGGCCACAAAGGGATCAACCAGGGAGCGCATGCGCACCGCGAGCCGGCTTTTGCCAGTGCCCGCCTCGCCCGAGAGAACGGCGATCGGGAAGGGGCCTTCGCCAGAGAGCGCACCCACCAACCAACTTACCGTCAGGATGTAATTGTCCTCGCCATCGGCGTTGACCAGCCCCCGTAGCTCGCTCAGACCGCTATCCGATGCCTCCGGCTCGGGCAGCGGCAGCATGCCGGCCGAGCGGAGGAACTTGGCTGGGCAGGCGTCGATGACGCGCCATTCCTGCGCGGTCACCTCCACCGCGCGCCATGCATCGTCACATAGGTCAATGAAGATGCGATCGCCCACGCGCGCCACGCGGCGGTAAATTTGATGTGTCGGGCCCCGCTGGGCGAGCACATCGCACAGCCGGGCAATATCCTTGAGGGCGCTGGAGGTGGGCGCCACGCCTGTGACGTCGAAAATTCGGGAGGCGAGCCAGCGTTCGAAGCCGCGGCTTTCCAGGGGCCAGTTCTCGCGGTGGCCGTTCACGTCGATGGTGGCGTGGCCGTCGCCGCTGGGCGCGCGCCAGAATTCCGCGCCTTCGGCGATTTCGCCGATGGTGTCGGCCGCGGTGGAGCGCCGCCGGGGCGCTTTGCGGGGGGCGGCATCTTCTTCGCCGCCCGCCTCGCCCTCGGCATCGCCTTCTCGCCGCCGCCGGGGCCGCCCGCGGCGCTTGCGCGGGGCGCTGGCGGGCGATGTGGTGGCGGGGGCATCGTCGCCCAGCGGCTGGCCGGCGTCGCCTTCCGCGGCATCCGCAGCGAGCGGCGGGCTATCGATGGTGGGAAGGTCGTTGGGCGGTGGGGTGGCATCGTCACCGGCGGCGGTCCCGGTGACAATGGCGGCAATGTGGGCGGCGACGGTCGATGGGGGCGCCTTTTTGTCTTCGGTCATGGTTGTTCGCGCTTCCTCAGGGGCCGGTCACGGTGCTGGTGGTAGGCGCCGCTTCCGGCATCGAGCGGCCCGTGGGCGCGGCGCTTTGGATCCGCAGCACCCCTTCGGCCCTTTTCATCGTTGCCTCGAGCAGGGCCGAGGGCTCGACCCGGACGGTCACATTCACATCGGCGCGGCCCGTGACTTCCGACTCGATTTTGTAGTTTCCGCCGCCGAGGTCAGTCAGGCCCGGGCCGGTGAGGCCAGCCCCACCGCCAGGGAGGGCGGGCCGCCCCGGGGCGTTGGGGGGCGGCGCGAAGGAATTCAGCGCATCCGCAGCCGCTTTGCTGGGTTCACTGTCTTTGAAGGCGTCGCCGAAAGCGTTGTACGCGAGGTACCCGAGATAGCCGGCTGCAGCCGCCCCGAGGACGAGGCCGCCGGTGGCCACAGCCCCCACGCCGGCCGCGCCGGCGGCAGCCGCACCGGCTCCACCGGCCACCGCGCCGGCACCCGCCGCGGCGGCGCCCACGCCGGCGGCGGCTCCCGCACCGGCGGCCCCGAGCGAAGCGAGACGAACCAGGCCCATGGCGGCGGCGCCGGCCTTGGCGGCGATCTCGAAGGCCACCAGGCCGGCCACCGCGGCGGTGGCGGCGGTGCCGATTTTCAGAATGGTGGGATCAAGCTCGGAGAGGTGCTGAAGCGCGCCGCCAAACGTGCTGACCGCCGCCGTCATCTGAGGATCCCAGGCGCGCCCCACTGCGGTGGTAAAGTTGAGCACTGCCGCTTCGGCTTGCTGCATGGCGCCGGAAAAGCCGGCGGTGCGCTCCTCCGCGATTTTCGAATGGAAGTCGCCGCCGGCGGTCAGCAGCTTTTGCACATAGTCGTTGAAGAGGGGCAGGCCGCCCTTGGCGAGGATGGAAAAGCGCGCACCCTGCCGGTCCGTGAAGAGAGCATTCGCCTGCGCCAGTGTGGGATTGGCGGCGAGAATATCGCGCAGCAGCTTCTCAACATCGACGCTCTCCACCGCCAGCTTATAAAAGCCGCCGGCCACCTTGGCGATTGCTTTGGAATCGACCGCCTTCAGCTCGCCGTTCTTGGCTTTGGCAAAGCTTTGGCCCACGATGTCCACCACCGCATCTGTGAAAGCGCCTTGATCGCCCACAACCTCAGGGTCTTCGAGCCGGGTCTTCAGGGCCGCAATCTGGTCGGCTGAGAGCTTTTTTCCCAGGTTCCGGGCGACCGAGCCGCTCAGGTTCTCCGCGGAGAGCGCGCCGGGCATTTTGGTGTAATCGCCATAGTTTAACCCCAGGGCGCCGAGCGCTTCGATACCTTTCTTGGTGGGCGACACCAGCTTTCCCGCGAAAGCCCGAACCGCAACGCCGGATTCGTCGCCGCGAATATTCGACTTGCGCAGGATCGCGGCCATCGCGCCCAGTGTTTCATCGGAAAACCCTGCAACGGAGCCCGGCGCGCCACCATATTTGAAGAACTGCCGCACGTCTTCTTCATTGAGCCCGCTAATTTTTGCGAGCTTGGTGGCGTAGGAGGCCGCTTTGTTTGCAGCCTCCACCGCGGCCGAGGTGTCCTTCAGGTCCTTTCCGGTGGAAAACAGAATGCCTTCCAGCGTTTTGGCGGCGGTGGGCAGGTCGGTGCCCAGCGCCAAGGCGAACTTGGCCGAGGCGTCCGTGATGGCGGCGATGGCGTCGGCCGGCAGGCCACGTTGAGCCAGATCCGTCTGCGCGTGCAGGATTTCGATGTCGTTGAATCCCTTGATTTCGCCGCTGGTGGCTTGCTTGATCAAGGATTTCTGTTGCTCTTCCGTAATCCCGAGGATGGCGCGCTGATAGCGGACCAGGTCATCATAGGTTTTGTAGAGCTCTGCGACGTTTTCCACTGCCCGGGCGGTGCGGTGGACGGCATAGCTCGCCCCCACCGCACCAGAGATCTTGTGAACCGCGTGGTCGATCTTCGCGAGCGGCCCGGCCACCTGGCCCAGGGCCTTGCCCGCGCCGCCCGAGGCGGAGCGGGTGGCTTGTTCAAGCTTGCGAATCTTGCCGGCGATGCTTTCGAAGACCTGGCCGGTATTGTCTTTGGCGGAAATAATCGCCCGCGCCTCGATGGTTCTCATCGTCCGGATCTCCGTCTCGCGGCTTCAATCAGCTTCGCGCGGTTGCCCGCGCGGATCGTCCAAAAGATGATTTCACTGAAGGTGAGTTTTCCGCAGGTGTGAGCGTCCACAATCTTCAGGTCGAAGACGAGGGTGTCGCAGATTTGGAGGAGTTGGACAGGCGGGCAGCGGTAAAAAAACCGAGCACCGCTTCCTTCAGCGCGATCGCATCAGCGAGGCAGAGCTGGGCGAGATGTATCGGATCAACATCAACAACGCAGGCGTCGACGTATTTCTTGATGGTCTCGTCATTCTCCGCGCTCATCAGGACGCCATTTTCGCCTTTCGCCACTGAGAAGGGCTCGCCGTAGCGAAAGAGCTCTTCGCCTCGGGGTTCGCGCACGGTCAGCCTATCGACTTGACCGGAATGGGTGACGATGCAGCGGCGCAGGGTGATGGTGATGGTTTCGGACATGGGGGTTCCTTTGGGGTGGAGGAAGAGGGGATTGATGGGAGCCCGCGCCGGGGCGCGTACCCGGCTCAGTTGCGGGGCTTAAGCGCCGCCAGGGCGGCCTCGCCATAGGCGGCAAAGACGGCGGCGGAATCCTGGACCTCGGACAGGCTAACCCCCGAGAATTCGACGGCTTCTGAGCGCTTGAGATCGCGCACCAGCGCTTCCAGCGCCCGGGCGGTGGTCACCAGTCCGCCGAGCACCACCACCGGAACACTCACCACCTCTTCGGTGGTGGCGGCTTCCGGGGGCAACTCCGCAGCCATGGGCGGGGACGCTATCGCCGGGAGCGGGTAGCCGCGCTCGCGCATCCGTGTGAGGAGGATTGCCGCGCCCAGCAGGGCGAGGAGCCGGCGAAACGCATCCTGCGGGCCGCAGGGGTCATCCGGCCGGCGCCAAAGCCGTCCGGCCACCGCCTCTGCCCAGGCGAAGGCAGCCTGACGACCGTTTCCGTCCTCCCATGTGCCGGTCAGTGCATCTACCCTGACCTCGCCCGGGGCGAAGCGCAGATCTGCGGTTTGCTCCGCACCAGCCGGCCAGCACGCCGCTTCCGACGGGCCGGCGAGAGAGACGAGGCCGCCGCCAAGGCGCGTCATCGGCGCGAGGGCCGCGAGATATTCAGCTGCCATCGGGAAAATGGCCTTCGTGAGCGCCTGCGCCAGGAGCTCGGTCACGGTCACGCGACCACGATCCGCGCCCGAAAGAAGCCGCAGGAACAGAGCACCTTCGTCTTCGGTCAGAATGAACGGTGAGGGGGGCGATTTCATCACGCGCGCTCCCCAGCTTCGGCCGCGATGGTTGCGGCGCTGGTGGAGGTGCGTTTGCGCGAGTCGGCCCATTCCATAAGTACCGAGGGGCGGTAGCGCACCGCTCGGCCGAGCTGGACGTAGGCGGGACCATCGCCGCGCACGCGCATTTTACAGAGAGTGATGGGCGCGAGGCCGAGAAGCGCGGCCGCAGCGGCCGTGTCGATCATCGCTTCCACATGAGCCGGCGTCGCGGCGCCGCAGGACGTTGTTTGCATCATCGGATAGATCCTTATCCGGCCTGCCAACAGCAGGCCCTAGGAGCCATCAGGACAGCGTGTTTTCAGCGGCTTGTAACGGACACTTCCGCGCGCGAAATCGGCCGCAAAGTGTCAGCCGGACACTTTGGGACTGTGTGGAGGGGGCAAAGTGTCCGTAGCCTGGGCGCTCGGTACACTTTCCGCGCGGCGGAAGCGGCTGAAGTGTCCCCAGCGTCCTTAGATTTTTTTCGTGGCCTGCGCCGCAGCCATGCGCTTCTTCAAGCGTTCCATGACCTTTGCATCATCAACAAGCGCTGCGAGCCGCTCAAATTCCGCCTGCTGACCCTTGGCGGCCAGATACGTCACCACCGCATCAAGCTGCGCTACGCTCACCCCATTGAGAGCCCGCGCGGGCGCAGGCGCCGTGGCGGCAGCCGGCGGCATCCGCCTCCCGACCTTTGATGAGCGAGGGATCAGCATTCCACCACTTCCGCTGCCCGCGCGCGCGGTGCTCAGCTCGCTCTCGCTCAAAGCCCGCTCGAACTCCGCGCCTATGCCTTCACCCGCTGGCCGCTCATCAATTTCCGCGAGGGTGGTCCGCACCGCGCGATGCCATTCCAGATCTTGCGCGCCTCCGATTGAATGAAACGCTGATGCCACGAACTCATAGAAGTGATCACTGCGCGGCGGATTGGACCCTGTGAGACGGCGCCAGAGAAAGCCCATTCCCTCAATGAACTCTCGGCGCCAAATCAGGTGGGGGGCACCCCTTGGGGACTCCAATTCACCATGCCGCTCTTTAAGAATAGCGGCAACAATACGCAGATCCTGCAACCCGCCAACCGCCCGTGTGTGTGCGTCATCATAATGTTGCGCGCGTTCGAGGCCCTTATCTTCACTGCGCTTGTCTTGCCTCCATATGGCCCGATCCCCGCGAAAGTAACCCTGCACGTCAATTTGATCATCTCGCGCGGCGCTCTCCTCATCCCATAACGCGATCGCCGCCAAGGCCTCGCGCGCCGCCGCCACATCCTTCAGCCGTCTCTCTATGGTGGCGCGCTCTTTGGCCAACGCCGCCACCATGCGATACCGCATGTTGCCGGAATTAACCGCGAAAGGGATGAACCACCGCGCCAGCGCAAAAGGGCACCTGTCGCCTGCCGATTCCCTCGTGATACGCGGGTGAAGCGCGCGTCCGCGCGCGTCCCTGCGGTCAATCAGACCCGCCAACACATCATCAATCGGAAGCCGCTCCACCGGTTCCGACCAAGGTTTGCGCTCCAACTCCCCAGCCTGAATCCGTGCTTCCATCTCCCGCGAGCAATTGGGCAGATCACCCGTTGCCCCATGCCTGAGAAAATCCAGATCCGAATCGCGCATTTCGCGGCGCTTCATCTTGCTCATCACCGCCCCCGCCCGATCATTGCCCAGTGCGCGGCGAGCGGGGCGAGAAAGCGGGTGCCGCCCCAGTATTCCAGCGGGTGCGGTGACCGGCTAAAGCGGGCCTGGACCAGCACTTCGCCGGGGCGGGGGCCGGACGGGCGCGGCAGGCGGCGCGGCGGCATGCCAGCGCACCACGTCGCGAGCGCGTCAGCCGCCTTCCGCAGCGCCTCGGTGCGGCCACGGCCGAAGGTCAGGCAGCCGGGACAGTCCCTGAATTCAGCGCACCACCAGGGCCCTTCACGCTCCAGCCGGGCGAAATAGCGCGGGCGTGCGCCGATGAGGTGGCTCATGACGCTGCGCCTTCATCGGTGGGGATAACCTCCAAGCGCACCCCCGGGCCGCCCGTCGCGGAGGATTCGCCGGCGGCGATGAAGGACACGCCTGCGCCTTCCAATGCTTTCCGAATGTCGGCCAGCGTTCGCGCATAGGGCTGGCGCCGCCCCGCCTCAAAGCTGGCGATGGTCGGCTTCGCCACTGCTGCCCGCCCGGCCAATTCATCCTGTGACCACCCCAACAGGGCGCGGGCGGCGCGGCTTTGCTCTGCCGTGAGTAACATTTTGGAACAACCTTGTTCGATTGAGATTGACTTAATCGGATAACCAGATACTATTAACACAAGGTTGAGGGGGAGGCGAGAGATGGCCAAGATCGATCGGAGCAGCGTGATGAAGCGGGCCTGGACCATCTTCCGCCTCTCTATGCAGCGCTTCAGCCGGCCGGCCTTCGGCGCTGCCCTGCGCCAGGCCTGGACCGAGGCGAAAAACGCCCCGGTGAACAGCTGGGACGCTCTGATGCGGAGCGGCGCCATCCTCATGCGCGGCATGCCGCGCAGCGAGGTGATCGCGCGGCTCGACTCCGCCCTCAAGGTGGCCCGTGCCAACGCGGCCCGCTACAGCCGCGCCGGCACCCCGCGGGACTGGGCCACTGCCCGCTATCGGTCGAAGGACATCATGCGCGTTGCCAACCTCGAAGCCCTGCTGGCTCGCGAACTCGCCGCCTGATTCCCCGCCGCACCGCCATGGCGCGCCCATCACCACCGAAGGAGAAACGCAATGTCTGCGAAAGCCGAAGCACGCCCGCGCGAGGGCCACTGCCAGTTCACCGAAGACTTCACCGCGGAGCAGGGCGACGAAGACATGATCACCGAGTTGGATTGGCTCCGCGCCCATCTCAACGCCATCGATGACCTCTTGGCCGGGGCGGACTCTCTGCCCCACCACATCAACCCGAAATCCATCCGCGCCCTGATCCAGAGCGCCGAAGACCGCCTGACGGGCATCATCCGCGCCGCCCACCGCGAGCACGCGGACTGATCCCCCACCGCGCGCCGTGGCGCGCCCCTCATCTCAGAAGGAAAGCACATGCCTGCCAAAGCCGAGGTGCGCCCGAGTGCGGGCCGCTGCCAGATCACCCAAGACTTTGCGGCCAGGAAGGAGGGCGAAGACCTCGTGATGGAGCTCGATTGGCTTCGCGCTCATCTCGGCGCCATCGATGACCTGCTGGCCGGGGCGGACTCCTTGACCAACCACATCGACCCCAAATCCCTCCGCGCCTTGATCATGAGCGCCGAAGACCGCCTGACGGGCATCATCCGCGCCGCCCACCGCGAATTCGGCACCGACGAGGACTTTCTCAACGACACCCCCCCGGGAGACGCGAAATGAACAGCGAGCCCAACGCCTTCACCCTCCTCCTCGCCATCGGCGACCGGCTGACCGGCATCGAGATGATGGCCGAAGGCCTGAAGCGCATGGCGGATCCCTCCTATGGGGCCGCCTTCGCCGAGGTGGCGCAGGACACTTCCCGCCACCTCGCCCAGCTGCGCGAGATCCTGCTCGCCGAGGCCCGCCTGCAAAGGACTGCCCCATGACCTGCGCACCAACCCCGATCGCCGTCCTCTGGCGCCAACGCCAGGCGCTCCTCACCCGAGCGACGGCGGCGCGCGAAACGCTCAATGCGGTGCTGGCGCTGCACCCCTCCTTCAACTGCGCGGTGAGCAGATCTCCGGAAACCCTGAGCCTCGACGAAGTTGCCGAGGGCCTTTGCCCGCCGCAGTTCCGCACCACCCTGCGCCTGCAGGGCGGCGGCGCGCTGGTCACCACCAACCCAACGCTGCTTCGGCACATGTTGCGCGAGCACCCGTGCACCCCCAAGCAGGCGGGGTGGGCCCGTGCCCGGCTCGCCGCCATCGAAGCGGCTGAGGCTGCGGAGGCGCGCCAGCGCGAGGCCTCAGGCCTTGCCGCTGCCGAAGCCGAGCAGGATGCGGCCGACGATGCGCTGGAGTTGCTGGAAGAACGCCTGCTGACCACGCCGGCGCGCAGCCTCGCCGATCTTGCCGCCAAGGCGCACACCCTCCACCGCCAGCGCGATGCCTTCGACGAAATGGAGCCCCGCCACGTTGACGCCCTGCTGGCCGACATCCTTGCCCTGGCCGCGCCGAGCATCTAAGCGCCGCTGCAGCCGGCCACGTGACCAAACCACCGCCCCGTGCCAGGGCGGTGGTTTTTCATTATGCGTATCGCGTCGCGATACTTTTTGCTTGCGGATCGTATCTTCGTGCGATACGTTTCGGGCGTCGAACGGGACTGCCGATGATCCTCAATTTCAAGGACAAGATCACCGCAGCGGTGTGGGCCGGCACTGTCGGAAAAGGCTTTCCTTCTGAGCTGGTGCGGATTGCCCAGCGGAAGCTCGCGATGATCAACGCGGCCGTCACCCTCGACGCCTTGCGTGCCCCGCCCGCCAACCGCCTGGAGGCGCTGAAGGGCGACCGCGCGGGGCAGCATTCCATTCGCGTGAATGATCAGTTCCGCGTGTGTTTCGTCTGGCGCGACGGCCATGCCGCCGATGTCGAAATCACTGATTACCACTGAGGAGTGATGCCATGATCGGCCCCAGCCCTGCCATTCATCCCGGTGAGATTCTGCGCGAAGAGTTCCTGGCGCCGCTCGGCCTCACGCCCTATGGCGTGGCAAAGGCGGTGGGTGTGCCGCGCACCCGCATTGAGCGCCTCGCCCGCGAGGAAGCGCCGGTGACGGCGGACACGGCCTTGCGTCTCGGGCGCTATCTTGGCACGGGCCCCGAATTCTGGATGAACCTTCAGGCCGCATATGATCTGGTGACGACGGCTCCGAACATTCCCAGCCTCGCGACGATCAAGCCGCACCAGGCCGCGGCGTGAGGCCCCGGCTGCAAGGGGCCAAACGAGACGAGCGCTTCCGCGGCCGATAGACGGGCAGGGGGCATCCTCAGGCGGGCAGCAGCCGTTTCGCGATCTTTGCGACAGTCGCCCGGCTGCACCCGGTGGCGGCCTGTATGCTGGTCCAGGAGGCGCCCGCCCGCAACATGGCCGCGATCCCGTCATTGCGCGCGGTGTTCTCGATCCGGCCGCGGTATCGCCCGTCAGCTTTGGCTTTTGCTTGCCCCTGGGCCTGCCGACGCCGGCGGTCCTCATAATCCTTGCGGGCCACGGCGGCGAGAACGTCGAGCATCATGGCATTGACGGCGGCGAACATGCGGCCCGTGAATTCATCCGCGGGGGTGGCGAGCATCCATGACGTGGGCAGATCGAGGGCGACGACACGGACCTGGCGTGCGTCAAGCTCGCCTCGCAGCTTCTGCCAATCGGTAGAGGTGAGGCGCGAGAGCCGGTCCACCTGCTCGATCAGCAGCACGTCGCCCGGGCGGCTGTCGGCCAACAGGCGGAACAGCTCGGGACGGGCAAGCTTGGCCCCGCTCTCATTCTCCACATAGGTGCCCGCGATGGTGAGGCCGCGCTCGGCCGCGAAGGCCTCCACCTGCGCTCTGGCGCGCGTCGCGTCCTGCTCATCGGTGGAAGCCCGGAGATAGCAACGCGCGAGCATCGGAAACCACCTCAGTTCACTTAGGATGGTTTCACTTTATCAGTTCATTTTGAATGGTCAATATGGCAATTTTGAACCGGCTTTTGGCTGGTGCAGTTAGGGTATGCTCTAAAGATACTGGCGCGGAGGATGACAGTTCCCCTCCTTCCATCAGATGGGAACTTCCCGCTCGCCCCAATTGCCCCCTACAGTGCAATGATGAGATTCATTGCCGATGGCCCCGAGATCCCCGACGAATTGCTGACCGCCCGCGACGCGGGACAAGTACTGTTCTTCTGCGGCGCGGGTGTCTCGCTGGCCGAGGCCCACCTGCCCGACTTCACCGCTCTCGCGGGCAGGGTGCTGGCTTCGCTAGGCTCAGCGCTGGATAGCCCCGCCCGGTGCCTCTTCAATGCAAGCCAGGAATTCGCGAATCTCACCAAGCTCAAGGGAGCCGTCGCTGCCGATCGGATCTTCGGCCTGCTCGAGCAGGAGTTCTATCCCGCGGAGGTTCGCGAGGCGGTAGCCACTGCCCTCAGACCACCGAGAGGCTACGGATTAGGCGCTCACCGCGTTCTGCTTGACTTGTCGCGCGACGCAAGCGGCGTACCTAGGTTGATTACCACCAACTTCGACCAGCTCTTCGAGGACTGTGACCACGGAATCGACTCGTCCAATCCGCCGCATCTACCAGATCCCCGTCGCCCGAAGGACTTCAGGGGCGTCATCCATATCCATGGCCGCGTGGATGCCGGCTACGAGCGCGCCTGCGACGACGAGTTCGTTCTCTCTAGTGCGGACTTCGGACGTGCCTATCTCGCCGACGGTTGGGCCACGCGCTACATCCAGTTGCTCCTCCAGCGATTCAAGATCGTCTTCGTCGGATATTCGGCTGACGATCCACCGGTCCAGTATCTTCTCGAAGCGCTGAGCCGAAGCGATGAACCGCGCAATGACCTCTACGCTTTTCACGCGGGCAGCGTCGATCAAGCAGCGGCGCAGTGGAAGCACAAGGGCGTCCAGCCGATCCCCTACAACAGCGCCAACAGGCACGCAGCGCTCTGGGAAACGCTTCGCGCCTGGGCCGCGCGCGCAAGAGATTTGGATGCCTGGCACGACGGCATAATAGCCAGGGCTGCCGACGGGCCGGCAGCTCTTCTCCCCCACGAGCGCGGAATCGTCGCCCACCTGGCGGCCACGCGTGACGGAGCACGGCGCCTCGCCAACAAGGGCAACCCCCTTCCGGCGGAATGGCTGAGCGTGTTCGACCCGCAAATGCGCTACACCGCACCGGGCCCCATTGATCCCTACGAGGACACGAGCGAGCGTGTCGATCCGTTTGACGCGCTCGGACTGGACTCCGACAGTCCGCCGCTGCCGACAGATCCGGACGACCACTTCACACGCCGTGAGGTGCCGAATGACGCATTGGACCTCTTCGCCTCGACAGAAGCGGACCGCGAGCGCCTGCCCTTTGAGGCGACCGGCCGCCTGCGGGGCTCGGATGCGGCCATGGCCTCGAAGCTGCCGATACGACTTTCGCACCTCGGCAGCTATCTGGTCCGCGTGGCCCATCAGCCTGCGGCGATCTGGTGGGCCGCGCACCAGGCGAACATGCACCCGGACATCATCGGGCAGCTCGAGTGGGAGCTGCTCAACCAGGCGGATCGATTTCCCGCCAGCGTCCTAAAGGGGTGGCGGCTGCTCATCGCGGCATGGCGCGAGAAGAGGCTCGACCCGAACATCCGACGATACGAGTTGGAGGCGATTGTTGCGCAGTCGGGTTGGTCGACCGAGACGGTCAGGGCGACGATCGACATGTATCGGCCGGTGCTCGTCGTCACCCCTCCCTTCAGAACGCCGCTCCCACCCGGCCAGGAGGATATTTCGGCCGAAAGTATCCTGCGACCGCACGTCGAGTATCCGCGTCCGCACGCGCCGCTGGTCATTCCGCCGGAGCACCTTCCCTACGCTCTCACTCTCCTTCGAGGGCAACTTGAGCACGCGATCGCTCTGAATCGGGAGATCAGCGGACACGATCTCATTTACTTGGATACCACTCGACCCGAGGACGGGAAGCCGCCCGATGAGGACGGCTTCCAGGTGACCGGCCTCCTTGCCACCTTCCTCAACATGATGACGAGGCTGGCGCACGCAGATCCCGTCGCGGCCAAAGCCGAGTTCGACCGCTGGCCATCGAACGACAACCAAGTGTTCAGCCGCCTACGCATCTGGGTAGCCGGCCACCCCGCGATCCTCAACCCCGACCAGGCGGCCGCCGTCTTCCTTTCGCTCGACGAGGAGACGTTCTGGACTGAGCGGCAAGAGCGCGACCTGTTGTACGCCATCTGCGACCGGTGGTCTGAGTTGAGCGAGGCCGATCGCGGACGGCTGGAACAGCGGCTGCTGACAGGCTCGCTCCCATGGCCAGAGCCGCGCAACGACCTGGCCGCAATAAACGCGCACTACCGTCTCAACAGGCTTCAGTGGCTGAGCGAGCGCGGCGTGGCGTTCGGATTCGACCTTGAACAAGAGATGGCGACGCTCCGGCAGATTGCGCCCGAATGGGAGCCGAGGTTCGCGAGCCACACTGCCCAGCCACGCGTCGGCCAGGTCAGGAGCATCCTGACCGATACGGACCCCGCGAAGGTCGAGGGACTGCCTGTCGGCCGCGTTCTGGCCGGTGCCAGAGATGCGGCTGGCCGCGACTTCGAGGCCTGCGTCAACCACGAACCCTTCCTCGGGCTCGCGGAGAGGCGTCCCGTTTTCGCTCTGGCGGTCCTGACCGACGCAGCCCGCAAGGGCGAGTTTCCGGAACGCGAGTGGGTCGCGCTCCTTCGTGCGACGAGCAAGGTCCCGGTCAAGAAGAGGCTGCTCCAGGCCATCGTGGCGAGGCTAGCGCGGCTAGCGCCAGAGCACGTGGCGGAGCTTCGGCACCCGATCAGCGAGTGGACGCGTGACCGAGCAGAGACGCTCATCGTCGAGCAGCCCAAGGCGTTTCAAACCATATGGGACACCCTTACCGCAGCTCTGGCCGCCCATCCTCCGAAGAAGCGCTTCAGGCGGCCTGATCAGAGCTGGGTCGACGATGCCCTCAACCAACCAGCTGGCCGTTTGGTTGACGCACTGTTCGAAGACCCGACGAAGGCCGACCTGAAGGGTGGTCAGGGCCTCCCGCAGGAATGGAAGCAACGGCTCGACCAGCTTCTGGCGCTTCCCGGCGATGCCTGCCGACACGCCATAGCGATGATTTCGTTTCACCTGAACTGGCTCTACCATGTCGATCCCGAATGGTCAGAGAGTCGCGTGCTCGCCGTTGCGGATGGCGACGGTCCCGATGCGCAGGCCTTCTGGGACGGCTACTTTTGGGCCGCGCAACCGCCGCAGTTCCCATTATACAAAAGATTGAAGCCGGCGTTCATCTCGCTCGCGCGGTCCAGCGCTAACCGAAGGAAGCACGCTAACAAGTTGGCGGGCATGCTTCTGGTGGGCTGGGCTGGCGGCGACGATCCGTCGGCGAGCGACGCGCTCATTCCGGACGTCGAGATGCGCGAGGTCCTGATACACGCCGAGGACGAACTGCGGGCCCAGATGCTTAGGTATCTGGAGGAGTGGTCCAAGGAGCCAAGCTCCAGATGGGGCGAACGGATTGTTCCATTCCTGACGAATGTGTGGCCGCGCCAGCGTGCCATCCGCACCCCGCGCACCTCCGCCAGTCTCGTGAACCTCGCGCTGGGTGTGCCGGACCGATTCCCGGAGATCGTCGGACTGATCCTTCCGCTGTTCGGTCCGATCGTCGGAGGCTCGCTGCATATGGCCCCATTCATCGACGTCGAACAGGGGGTTGCCAACAGACACCCCCTCCAGCTTCTCGACCTGCTGTGGAAGGCCCTTCCGGACGATCCATGGCAGTGGCCGTACCAGACGCGACGCACTCTCGACGCGCTTAGCGCACGGCCTGAGGTGAGCGGAGATTCGAGGCTCGCGGAGCTCCTCCGCCGCGAACAGAACCGATAGCTATCCCACCGACGAAAATCTATTTTGGCTTCGGTGGCGACACCGTGGCGACACGGCATCATCTGAAGATCCGTTATTGCTTCGCGAATTTCTGAAAAAATTCATAAAATCAATAACTTAAATGGTCGGAGCAGCAGGATTTGAACCTGCGACCCTCTGCTCCCAAAGCAGATGCGCTACCAGGCTGCGCTATGCTCCGACACACGCTTTACGCCGCGCCGTTATGGCATCCGTTCCCCCGTCGGCGCAAGGGGGCGGGTTCTCTTGTTCCGGACCTGCACCACGGGACGGGTGCTCAAAAGAAAAGAGGCGCCACCTTGCATCAGCGGCGCCCCTTCATTTGATGGATTGAAGGCCTGTTCAGGCCTTGACCACGAACGGAAGGCGGGTCGCCGGAGGGGTGTTGCGGGAGCGCTCGGTCCGCACGATGCCGTCGATGATGGTCATGCCGACGCCGGGCAGGTCGCCGAGCTGCACGCTCTCCAGCAGATTCGCGCTCGCGGAGTTCTGGGCGGTGTCCATGATGACGAAATCGGCGGTGCGGCCCACTTCGATCAGGCCGCAATCCAGCTTGCGCATGCGGGCGGTGTTGCCAGTGGCGAGGCAGAAGGCCACTTCCGCCGGCAGGTCACCCATGGAGGAGAGCAGCGACACCATGCGCAGGATGCCGAGGGGCTGGACGCCCGAGCCGGCAGGCCCATCGGTGCCGAGGATCACCCGGTGCAATTCGCCCATCTCCCGCGCCGTGCGCAGGGTGAACAGGGCGGCCCGCTCATTGCCGTTGTGCACCAGCTCCAGGCCGCGCTTGCAGCCTTCGCAGATGCAGCGGATCTGGCCATCGGGCAGCGCCGTGTGGCCGCCGTTGATGTGGCCCACCACGTCGGCATCGGTTTCCAGCACCACATCCTTGTCGATGAGGCCCGAACCGGGGACGGAGGGGCCGCCGGTGTGGATGGTGGACTGGATGCCGTATTTGCGGGCCCAATTGACCATCTTGTTGGCGGTGGGGCCATCCTTCACGCCACCGAGGCCGATCTCGCCCAGGAGCGTCACGCCGGCGGCGGCCAGCTCCTTGAAGTCGTTCTCTTCCATCTCATGCTCGATCACCGGCGCGCCGGCGTGGAGCTTCACGCCACCGGGGCGGAACGAGGAGAAGGTGCGCTGGGCGGTAATGGCCAGCGCCTTGATGCCGATGACATCGCGCGGACGGCCCGGATAGTGGACCTCGCCAGCGGAGATCATGGTGGTGACGCCGCCATGGAGCGAGGAATCGATCCAGTTCATCTGGCTCTGCCGGGGCGTCCAGTCGCCGGCCACCGGGTGCACATGGCTGTCGATGAGGCCGGGGGTGACGGCGGCGCCATTGGCATCCACCGTGGTGGTGGCACCCTCGACATCCACGTCCTTCAGGCGGCCGATGGCGGTGATGCGGCCGTTCTCGGCGACAATGGTGTCGGCATCGAGGATCGGGTTTTCAAGGGCGCCGCTGATCAGAAGGCCGATATTGCGGATGACGAGCTTGGTGGGGCCCTTGGGGCCTGCCGGTGCGTCGTGAGCCATGTGCGAAGTCTCCGGAAGCGACGGTCGGAGACACGGGGAGCCCCGGCCGTTTATTTGTAAGCATATGAATGGTAAGCCCCGGCGCGATCCTTGAAAACCGCGCCGGGGGTAATTTTTTCAGCGCTCGGCGAATGCTTTCTCGAGCACGAAGTCGCCGGCCTCGCCGTGGTTGCCTTCCTCGAAGCCGAGGCCGACCAGACGGCTCTTGAGATCCACCATCATCTGCGGCGAGCCGCACAGCATCACCCGGTCGCGGGACTTGTCCATGGGCGGCAGGCCGATGTCCGCATAGAGCTTGCCGCTGTCCATCAGATCGGTGATGCGGCCCTGGTTGCGGAACTCCTCGCGGGTGACGGTTGGATAATAGATCAGCTTGGCGTTCACCTCGTCGCCCAGGAATTCATGGGTCTTGAGAGCGTTCACCATCTCCTCGCCATAGGCGAGCTCGCCCACCTGCCGGCAGCCGTGCACGAGCACCACTTTGTTGAAGTGCTCGTAGGTTTCCGGATCACGAATGATGGAGAGGAACGGGGCAAGGCCGGTGCCGGTGCCCAGCAGATAGAGGTTCTCGCCCGGGCGCAGATTGTCGATGACCAGGGTGCCCGTGGCCTTGCGGCCGACGATGACGGGGTCGCCTTCCTTCAGGTGCTGGAGGCGGGAGGTGAGGGGGCCATCCGGCACCTTGATGGAGTAGAACTCCAGGGTCTCTTCATAGTTCGGGCTCACCACCGAATAGGCCCGCATCAGCGGCCGGCCATCCACCTTGATGCCGATCATGGTGAATTCGCCGTTGCGGAAGCGGAAGCCGGCGTCACGGGTGGTGGTGAAGGAGAACAGGCGGTCGGTCCAGTGGCGCACGCTGAGCACGCGCTCTTCCATCAGATTGCTCACGGGAGGGCTCCGGATAGGTCGTCGATCAGGCGGCGGGGGCGGACGAGAGCAGATCGCGCTTGCCGTCCTTGCCGTTCCAGTCGTCGGCATCGGCGGGGGCGTCGGTCTTCTCGGTAATGTTGGGCCACTGGGTGGCATAGGTGGCGTTCAGCTCGGTCCATGTGGCCGCTCGCGGATCGCTGTCGGCGACAATGGCCTCCGCCGGGCATTCCGGCTCGCACACGCCGCAGTCGATGCACTCGTCGGGATTGATCACCAGCATGTTCTCGCCGGCATAGAAGCAATCCACCGGGCACACGGCGACACAGTCGGTGTAGCGGCAGCGGATGCAATTCTCGGTCACCACATAGGCCATGGAAGGATCTCGCTCGGCAGGGCCGTCAGACGGCCTCGTCTTTTTGTTTGTGTACAAATGAAAATAAAATCGGCGACCGGCGCTGTCAATGACGCACAAGGCTTCGGCGTGCGGAGTTTTCGAGCAATGGTGCCGATGATTTGAGCAGGGCGGCGTCGCGCCCTGCTCAAAGGGGTTAATGGCTGCCGGGATTGGCGCGGGCCAGGGCCACCGCTTCGTCGACACCGCTCCACGCGGGCGCGTTCGGCGCGAACTTGGCCCGCAGATAGCGCACCAGCGCCGCCACCTGGCCGTCATCGAAGCTGTCGCGGAAGCCGGGCATGTCGCCCAGGTCCCGGGCGGCGGGCTTGGGGATGCCATCCAGGATCACGCGGATCAGGTTGTCGGGGCGTGCCGCGTGCACATTGGTGTTGAGGGCGAGGGCTGGGCGCACGCCGAACAGGGTCGGCCCGCTCTCCGCATGACAGGCGGCACAGGCACCCTCATAAAGCCGGCCGCCGAGCGAATCGAGGGGGCGCAGGGACGCGGTGGCCTCCGCCTGCAGCGCCGCCGCCTGCGCGACCGGGTCGGCGGGAACGGGGCCGGAGAAGGAGGCGAGATAGGTCGCCATGGCCCGGATGTCCGCATCGGGCAGGGCGGCCAATTCCTCCACCACCGGCGCCATTGGGCCGGCGGCGGTGCCATGGAAGCGCGAAAAGCCGGTGCGCAGATAGGAGAAGAGCTCCGCCTCGGTCCAGGGAATCGGCGCCTTGGACAGCGCCGTGAGGGCCGGAGCCTCCCAGCCGTCCACCATGCCCCCGGCGAGATAGGCGGCGCCGGCTTTTTCCGCGCCCAGCAGGTTGCGCGGGGTGTGGCAGGCGCCGCAATGGCCGAGGCTCTCAACGAGATAGGCGCCGCGATTCCATTGCGGCGTGCGGGCCGGGTCCGCCTGCATCTGGCCGGGACGCAGAAACAGGGTGTTCCAGCCGGCCATCAGCGGGCGGATGTTGAAGGGAAAGGCCATCTTGGCCTCGGGGGTCGGCGCCACCACCGGCGCCTGCGACATCAGGAAGGCATAGAGCGCCTGCAGGTCGGTATCCGAGGTGCGGGTGAAGGAGGTGTAGGGGAAGGCTGGATAAAGGTGCCGGCCATCCCGCGAGATGCCTTCACGCATGGCCCGCTCGAACGCCGCATAGGACCAGCGGCCAATGCCGGTCTCAGGATCGGGCGTGAGATTGGTGGAATAGACCGTGCCGTATGGGGTCTCCAGGGCGCGGCCGCCCGCGTTCACCGCGCCGCCGGGCACCGTGTGGCACACCGCGCAATCCCCCAGCGCCGCCAGCTGGCGGCCGCGGGCGATCATGTCAGCGGAAAAGGAGGATGGATCGGGGCGCGTGATGGGGGCGATGGCACCGCGGATCGGCAGCGCCACCGCCGCCATGCCCAAGGCGCCGGCAAGGGCCGCACCCGCCAGCGCGAACCAGGGGCGCTTCTTGGCGGGCGGGGCCGGCGGCTCGGGCGGCAGCGGATTGCCCAATGCCGCGCGCACCCGCTCTGGCGTGAAGGGCGGTTCGCGCAGGCGCACGCCGGTGGCGTCGAAGATGGCGTTGGCGATGGCGGCGGCGGAGGGCACGGACGCGGATTCGCCGCTGCCGAGGGGCGGATCGTCCGGCCTCGGCATCAGCACCACGTTGATCACCGGCACTTCCGGGAAGGTGAGGATGGGGTAGGCGCCCCATTCCTTGTCTGCCACCGCGGTCTCGGTGAAGCTCACTTCTTCCTTCAGCGCCCGGCTGGTGGCCTGGATGACGTTGCCGTGGATCTGGTGCTCGATACCGGCGGGGTTGATCATGAGGCCGGAATCCTGGCCCACCACCACCCGCTTCACCGCCACGTCGCCGGTGCGCTTGTTCACCTCCACATCGGCCACCCAAGCCGACCAGGCCGCGCCATAGCCGGGGAATTTGGAGTGCACGTAAAGGGCATAGGCGAAGCCCTGGCCGCGCACCACGTCGCCGTCCACGACTTCCTGCCGGGGAGCGGTGTGATGCTCCCAGCCGGCGCGGGCGGCCACTTCCTTCACCAGATCCACCGCGCGGGGATCGTGCAAGTAGCGCAGGCGATACTCCACCGGATCGACACCGGCGGCGGCGGCCAGCTCGTCGATATAGCTCTCATGGGCGAAGGAATTGGGCAGGGCCGAGACGCCACGCAGCCACGCCGCGCGGACGATGGGCGCCATGTCGTGCACCTTCACCCGCAGATTGTCATAGGCATAGGGCGGGATCGCCGTGCGGTCGCCCATCTCGAACACGGGATTGTTCGCCGGCACCCGTCCCGTGAGCAGCAGCGCCAGCGTGGTGGCCGCATTGGAGGGATAGGAGGTGGCGAAATCGTAGGCGGCCGGGGTACCGTCCGCATTCAGCCCGCCCTTTACCTCCATCAGCTGGGCCGCGCCCTTGGGCTCCCAGGCATGTTCCTGCTCGCGCGTCAGCTGCACCCGAACCGGGCGGCCCACCGCGCGTGACAGCAAAGCCGCATCGGCCGCCACATCGTCGGCGCAGTTGCGCCCATAGCAGCCGGCGGCCTCGAACCGCAGGATCTCGATGTCGGCCTCTTCGATCCCCAAAAGAATGGAGATGTCGAGGCGCAGGGGGAAGGGATTCTGGGTGCCGGACCAGATGGTGGCCTGTCCGTCCCGCACCTCCGCCACCGCGCAGGACGGGCCGATGGAGCCGTGCATCTGGTAGGGCCACACATAGGTGCGGTCCATGGGAATGGCGGCGGCGGCGCGGGCGGCATCGGCATCGCCCTGGTCGGCGAGGACGCGGGTGGTGCTGGGATTGGCGCGCAGGGCATGGGCGAGGTCCTTCAGCTCCGGCAAGGGCGGCGGCGCTTTCCACTCCACCTTGAGGCAGCGCGCGGCTTCCGCCGCCTGCTCCTCGCGTTCCGCCACCACGCCGATGAAATCGCCCATGGTGACCACCGCCACCAGGCCGGGAATGTGGGCGACGGAGGCTTCATCCACCTTGATGAGGCTGTGGCCGATGAAGTCGCCCGCGTCGACGCCGGCATAAGGCGGGCGCACCACGCGGCCGTGCAGCATGCCGGGCACGCGCACGTCGTGCACATAGACGAAAGCGCCGGTGGCCTTGGCGGGAATGTCCACCCGCGGCACCCGCTGACCGACGATGCGATAATCGCCGGCGGGCTTCAGGGCGACGCTGTCCTCCAGCATCAGCCGGTCCTGCCGGCCAGCGAGGAGGGTGGCATAGGAGATGCCGGCGTTGCTGCCGCTGGCGCGCGGATGCACCACGCCATCGCTGACGATCAGCTCGTCCGCCGGCACGCCCAGGGCCGCGGCGGCCAGCGCCACCAGGTGATGGCGGGCCTGCGCGGCGGCGCGGCGCAGCGGAATGGCGGAGACCTGAATGCTGTCGCTGGCGATGGTGGCACCCTGATTCGGGGTGCCGCCGGTGTGGCCGAGAACCATGGTGACGGCCGCCAGCGGCAGGTCCAGCTCTTCCGCCACGATCTGCGCGAGGGCGGTGCGGATGCCGGTGCCGAGGTCCACATGGCCGTTGAAGGCCATCACCGCGCCGGCGTCGTCCAGGAACAGGAACAGGTCCAGCGCGCCCTCCGGGGGCGGGGCGGTGGGCACCAGCCCGCGCACATGCTGGGACGGGCGCAGAATCGCCAGGGTGCCGGTGCGTTCGAGAAGGGCGGAGGGCGTGGGGGTCGGCTCAGTCATGGTCGGCGCCTTCAAGGGTGGTCGCGGCGCCCGCGGCGGTGGAGCCGGCGCCCATGGCCTGCGCCGCCAGCATCACAGCGCGGAGGATCTCCACATGGGTGCCGCAACGGCACAGATTGTAGCGCAGCGCCTCGCGGGCCTCGTCGAGGGTGGGGGCGGGATGGCGCGAGAGGAAGGCGGCGGCGGTCATGATCATGCCATTGAGGCAATAGCCGCATTGCGCGGCCTGGGCGGTGATGAAGGCGGCCTGCACCGGATGCGGCAGATCGAGGGTCCCGAGGCCCTCCAGGGTGGTGACCTTGCGCCCCTCGACGCTCTTTAAAGTGAGCACGCAGGCGCGGGCGGCCACGCCGTCCACCAGCACCGTGCAGGCGCCGCACTCGCCCAGCCCGCAGCCGAACTTGGGGCCGTTGAGCTGCAGGTCGTTGCGCAGCACATAGATGAGCCGTGTCTCGCGGGGCAGATCGAAGCTGTGGGCGACGCCGTTGACCTCGAAAGACACCGGCGCTGCATGTTCAGGCAGTGACATCTCGATCCCGCTCCGCCGCTTGCATGCGGTTTGCCGCAACGCACGCAAAACATTGCAGTGCAGCGGTTTTCTTCAGATTCATAAGTGCCCCTCGATGGCTTGCGCAGGGCGATCGTTCGTCTAGATTGTTTCTATACCAATGAATGCCGTCAAGGGCGGTGAGGGCAAAGATGCCCTTTAAGGCAGCGTGCCTATTCCTTGTGCTTGACAGGATGGCGGCCTCAGATTTCATTAGTATACATATGAACTGCGCTGGGCCATCGGGACGCCGAGAAGGCCGCTGTCGCGTGCTCTAAGCAGAGGGCCACATGGGTAACGAAACGACGGCCGGGGCGCGACCCACGGGTGACGAGAAGATCCGGTGCGATGCCTGTCCGGTGATGTGCTACATCAAGCCGGGTATGACGGGCGCCTGCGATCGCTATGCCAACAACAATGGCGAGCTGGTGCGGGTGGATCCCCATGTGGTGCTGGACCGGACCCTCGCCCACGGCGGCGCCGTGGTGCCCTTCCATCGTGATGGCGACTGGGACGGTCGGCTGCTGTCCGACGCCGAGAAGTTCGTGACCGCGGTGGGTTCGGGCACCACCTATCCCGATTACAAGCCGGCGCCGTTCATCGTTTCGGCGGAGGTGAACGGGGTCGATATGGTCACCGTCGTCACCGAGGGCGTGTTCAGCTACGGCGGCGTGAAGGTGAAGATCGATACCGATCGCTTCATCGGCCCCGAGCAGGCGACGGTCCGGGTGGCGGGAGAGGCCATCGGCCATGTGACCACCAGCGAATACGGCTCGCAGATGCTGTCCCTGGGCGGTGTGCACCATCTCACCGGCGGTTCGAAGAAGGAAGGGCGCGTCGCCTGCGAGGCGGTGCTCGACCTGTCCAACGGCAAGGCCGTGGAGCTGACCATCGATGGCGGCTCCACGCTGGTTGTTCAGGCCGGCAAGGCGCCCATCGTCAACGGGGTGCAGGAAGAGCGCATGCGGGTGGGCTGCGGCTCCGCCACCATCGGCATGTTCGCCAAGCAGTGGTTCGGCCACGCCGACGAGGTGGTGGTGGTGGATGACCACATCACCGGCGTGCTCTCCGAGCATCAGGCGGGCAAGCTTCTGGGGATCCGCGACACCGGCATCAAGATGAAGGGCCGGCGCTCCACGCCCGGTCGCTATTTCCAGGTGGCCGAGCCGGGCTCGGGTTGGGGCGGCACCAATATTTCCGATCCCCTGTCCATCCTCGGCCCGTTCGATCCGAAAGTGGCATGGCCCGGCCTGCGCATGCTGCTGGTGTCCACCACTGGTGAGCACTACGGTTATTACGTGCTGAACGAGGATCTGGTCCCGGTCGAAACGCCGATTCCCGATGATCTGGCCCCCTCGGTGGAGCGGATCCGCGAGAATTGCGAACCGGCCCTGTGCTCGGTGCTGTTCATGGCGGGTGCCGGCGGCTCGCTGCGGGCGGGCGTGACGGAGAATCCCGTCCGCCTCACCCGCTCGGTGAAGGAGGCCATCACCAATGTCACCTGTGGCGGCGCGCCGGTCTATGTGTGGCCGGGTGGCGGCATCACCTTCATGGTGGATGTGACGCGGGTGCCGGAGAATGCGTTCGGCTATGTGCCGACCCCGGCGCTGGTGGCACCCATCGAGTTCACCCTGACGCTGGAGGACTACGCGGCACTGGGTGGTCACATGGATGCGGTGCGTCCCGTGTCGTCACTGGCGGGCCATGAGGGCCTGCGCGAGTTGGCGCCGATGCAGGACAATCCCTGGCCCCTGGCGTGGCGTCCCGCCCACCGCAACAACGGTTGATCGCTGTCATGGCCCTGCCGCTTCCGTCCATTGCCGCCGTACCGCTGGTGCCGCGCGCGCCACATGTGGCGATGCTGCCCGACGGTCGCCGGCTGCATCTCCAGGATGGCCCCATCGACCTCATCATCGAGGCCAACGGGGCCCCGGAGGCTGTGGCGGCGGGCTATCGGGCCGCTGCCGGGCGCCTGGCGGGGTTGCTCGACGGCTTGTGCGAGGAGCTGCCGCTGCTGCGGCGGCCGGCCTATCCCGGGCCATGCCCGCTGCGGGATCCGGCGGCGCAGCGCATGTGGGCGGCGGTCTCGCCTCTGGCCCGCGCCGCCTTCATCACCCCCATGGCGGCGGTGGCCGGCGCGGTAGCCGAGGAGGTGCTGGCAGCGCTGGTGCGGCCTGGCATCACCCGCGCCTTCGTCAACAATGGCGGCGACATCGCGCTCTATCTGGCCCCTGGCTCGGATTATGTGGTGGGGCTGGTGGATCGGCCCGATCAGCCCCGGCTGATCGGCACGGCGCGCATCGTGGAGGCGTCGCCGGTGCGCGGCATTGCCACCAGCGGCTGGCGTGGCCGGTCCTTCTCGCTCGGCATCGCCGATGCGGTGACGGTGTTGGCGCCGACCGCCGCGGCCGCCGATGCCGCGGCGACCATCATCGCCAATGCGGTCAATCTACCGGGTCATCCGGGGATCATCCGGGTTCCGGCCCGCGAGGTGGCTCCCGACAGCGACCTTGGCGCGCTCAAGGTGACACGGGACGTCCCGCAGCTCACAAGGGCCGAGCGCAAGGCGGCGCTGGCCGAGGGCCTGAGTTGCGCGGTTGCCCTGGTGGCGCGCAATCTCATCTGTGGCGCCGCTCTTCATCTGCAGGGCGAGAGCGTTTCCACCGATCCGCAGCTCGACCTGTTCACCGACAGCCTGCCGGCGGCGCCCGCGCCCGCAGCCGTCCCATCCGCCCCCATCGAAGAAGCCAAAGAGGCCGTCCATGCCTGAAGTGAAAGTCCGAAAGAGACTCCTGATCACCGAGGAAATCTACCACGAGGGTGGCCCGGTGGCCGCCGTCCCGCGCAAGCGCGGCGCTGCACTGGCCGTCATCGAGAACCCTTACGCCGGCCGCTATGTGGAAGACATCACCGGCTTCATGGACGATCTGAAGCCGCTCGGCCTTGCCATGGCCAAGGAACTGCTGGCGGCCCTTGGCGGCGATGTGTCGGCGGTGGACGGCTACGGTAAGGGTTCCATCGTCGGCGCCGCCGGTGAGCTGGAGCACGGCGCCCTGTGGCATGTGCCCGGCGGCTACGCCATGCGCGAGATCCTCGGCGATGCCAAGGCCATCGTCCCGTCGGCCAAGAAGGTGGGCGGACCGGGCACCAAGCTCGACGTACCGATCACCCATGTGAACGCCTCTTACGTGCGCAGCCATTTCGACTCCATGGAAGTCGGCGTGCCCGACAGCCCGCGCGCCGATGAACTGGTGTTCGCGCTGGTGATGACCTGCGGCCCGCGCGTCCACGCCCGCGTGGGTGGCCTGGCGGCGGACCAGATCAAGGGAGAGGACGGGCTGCGATGAGCGCGAAGATCCGCAAGATCGTCACCTTCGTGGAAGAGACGCTGACCGAGATGGGTCAGCCGGTGTCGCCGCCCACCCGTCGCGCCGCGGCGGTGGCGGTGATCGAGAACCCCTTCGCCGGTCGCTATGTGGAGGACCTCTCCGAGCTGATGGCGCAGGGGGAAGAGCTGGGCGGCATCCTGGCTCAGAAGGCCGTGGAGGCCCTCGGCATCGCCGGCGACAAGGCGCAGAGCTACGGCAAGGCGGCGCTGGTGGGGGAGAATGGCGAGCTCGAGCACGCCGCCGCGCTTCTCCACCCCAAGATGGGCACACCGGTGCGCAAGGTGCTGGGCAAGGGCGCGGCCCTGATCCCGTCCTCCAAGCGCCGTGGCGGCCTCGGTGCGGAGCTGGACATCCCGCTGGGTCACAAGGATGCGGCCTATGTCCGGAGCCATTTTGACGGCATGCAGGTGAGCATCAACGATGCGCCGCGCGCCAATGAGATCGTGGTTGCGGTGGCCGTCACCGATTCCGGCCGTCCGCTGCCGCGGGTGGGCGGACTGACGGTGACTGACATCAAGGGCGAGGACGGCTTGCGCTAGGCTCGCCACGCAGTGGGTTCGACAGACACCGGGCCGCGTGCCCGGTGGGTCGGAAGTCAGAGGGGAAGACCATATGAAAAAGACGATGGGAATCGCGTTGGCGGCCGTTCTGTTGGCCTCCACCGCAGCGAAGGCCCAGCAGGGCGAGATCAAAGTCGGCGAGATCAACAGCTATTCGGCGCTGCCGGCGTTTACCGATCCCTACCGCAAGGGCATGGAACTGGCGCTGAAGGAGATCAACGACGCCGGTGGCATCAACGGCAAGAAGCTGGTCATCATCTCCAAGGACGATGCCGGCAAGCCCGCTGAGGCGCTCACCGCCGCCAACGAGCTGATCTCGAAGGACGGCGTGGTGATGATCGCCGGCGGCTTCCTGTCGAACGTCGGCCTGGCGCTGTCCGACTTCGCCAAGCAGAAGAAGGTGATGTATCTGGCGGCCGAGCCGCTGACCGACGCCATCGTGTGGTCGAAGGGCAATCCCTACACCTTCCGCCTGCGCACCTCGAACTACATGCAGGCGGCCATGCTGGCCGAAGAGGCCGCCAAGCTCCCGGCCAAGCGTTGGGCCACCATCGCCCCCAACTACGAGTATGGCCAGTCGTTCGTGGCCGTGTTCAAGGACCTGCTGAAGAAGAAGCGCCCGGACGTGGAGTTCGTGGCCGAGCAGTGGCCGCCGCTGAACAAGATCGACGCCGGCCCGGTGCTGCAGGCCATCGACGCCGCCAAGCCGGACGCCATCCTCAACGCCACCTTCGCCGGCGACCTGGTGAAGCTGGTGCGCGAGGGCAACACCCGTGGCGTCTTCAAGGATCGCGCCGTGGTCAGCTACCTGACCGGCGAGCCCGAGTATCTCGACCCGCTGAAGGGCGAGACCCCCGAGGGCTGGATCGTCACCGGCTATCCCTGGTACTCGATCGATACCCCCGAGCATAAGGCGTTCCTCGACGCCTACCAGCAGCTCAACAAGGACTATCCGCGGCTCGGCTCGATCGTGGGTTATTCCACCGTCAAGTCCATCGCCGCCGCCCTCAAGGCCACCGATGACCACTCCACCGAGGGGCTCCTCAAGGCCATGAAGAACCTGAAGGTCTCCACGCCCTTCGGTGACATCGTCTATCGCGCGGCCGACCACCAGTCGACCCTCGGCGCCTATGTGGGCAAGACTGCCCTCAAGGACGGCAAGGGCGTGATGGTCGACGTCGTGTTCAAGAAGGGCCCGGACTACCTCCCCTCCGAAGAGGAAGCGGCCAAGATGCGTCCCGCCGAGTGAGGCAGGACTGATCTTCCCGGCGCCTGCTTTCGACCGCGAGGGCAGGGCAGGCGCCGGCCCCCACATGCAGCACCCGGCAGGTTCGCCAGCGGCGGCGGGCTGCCCAAAACGACATCGTCCCCAGGACCATCATCCCCAGGACGAGATCGCCTTTTAGAACGGTGAACGAAAGGCTCAGCCGTGGAATTCCTATTGGTCCAGGCCCTCAGTGGCCTCGCCAGTGCCGCGTCCCTCTTTCTAGTGGCGTCGGGCCTGTCGATCATCTTCGGCGTCATGCGCATTGTGAACTTTGCCCACGGCGCGTTCTACATGCTCGGCGCTTATGTCGCCTTCACCTTGACCGATCGCTTCGCCGGCCCGCTGGGGTTCTGGGGCGGCGTGCTGGTGGCCAGCCTCGTGGTCGCAGCGGTCGGCGCGCTGATGGAAATGGTGCTGCTGCGGCGCATCTACCACGCGCCCGAGCTGTTCCAGCTGCTCGCCACCTTCGGCGTCACGCTGATGGTTGAAGACCTCGTGGTCCTGATCTGGGGCTCCGAGGATCTGATGGGCCCGCGTGCCCCCGGCTTCACTGGCGCGGTGAGCGTGTTCGGCCGCCTCGTGCCCTCCTATGACTTTCTTCTGATTGCGCTTGGACCACTGGTGCTGGGCCTGTTGTGGCTGCTGTTCCACCGCACCCGCTGGGGCGTGCTGGTGCGCGCCGCGACCCAGGACCGTGAAATGGTCGCTTCGCTGGGTGTGAACCAGAAGTGGCTGTTCACCAGCGTGTTCGCGCTCGGCGTCTTCCTCGCGGCCTTCGGTGGCGCGCTGCAGATCCCGCGCACCACGGTGAGCCATGCCATGGACCTGTCCATCATCGTCGAGGTGTTCGTGGTGGTGGTCATCGGTGGCCTCGGCAGCGTCACCGGTGCGTTCGTGGCGGCGATCCTGGTGTCGGAGCTAAATGCCTTCGGCATCCTCATCCTGCCGCAGATCTCCATGATCACCGTGTTCCTGGTGATGGCGGTGGTGCTGGTGGTGCGGCCCTACGGCCTGTTCGGCAAGCCGGAAGGCGCCCCGCGGGCGGCGGCAGGCATCTCCATACGGCCCTGGCGGCCCATGACCAATCTGGAGCGCTCCGGTGTCGCCGCCGTGGTGGTGGTGGTGGCTCTGATGCCTCTCTTCGCCGGCGATTACACCCTGAGCGTGGGATCGGAGATCCTGGTCTACGTGCTGTTCGCCGCGAGCCTGCACTTCCTGATGACGGTGGGTGGCCTGTCCTCCTTCGGTCACGCTGCTTACTTCGGCCTCGGCGCCTATGGCGCGGCGCTGCTGGTGAAGTATTTTGGCGCACCCATGGAGGCGGCGCTGGTCATCGGCCCGGTGCTGGGCCTCGTCGGCGCGGTGCTGTTCGGCTGGTTCTGCGTGCGGCTTTCCGGCGTCTATTTCGCCATGCTCACCCTGGCCTTCGCTCAGATCACCTGGTCGGTGGCCTTCCAGTGGGTGGAGGTGACCGGCGGCGACAACGGCATTCTCGGCATCTGGCCCTCGTCCTGGGCGTCGACGCCCCAGGGCTTCTTCTGGCTGGCACTGGCTATTGTCGTGGTCTGTGTGGCGGCGCTGCGCATGCTGGTGTTCTCGCCCTTCGGCTTCGGCCTGCGGGCGGCCCGCGACAGCGCCCTGCGTTCCGAAGCCATCGGCATCAATGGCAAGAGCACGCAGTGGATCGCCTTCATCGTGGCCGGCACCTTCGCCGGCATCGCCGGTGCCCTGTTCGCCTTCCTGAAGGGTTCGGTGTTCCCGGAGACCCTCGGCATCCCCACCTCGGTGGACGGCCTGGTGATGGTGCTGCTGGGCGGCATCGAGACGGTCTCCGGCGCGGTGGTGGGTGCGGTGGTCTACAAGGCTCTGGCCATCTGGCTCATGAGCAAGACCGAACTGTCGAAGCTGGTGCTCGGCGGCGTGATCGTGCTGCTGGTGGTGGCCTTCCCGAAGGGGATCGTCGGCTTCCTGGAGGATCTGCGTCATCGCCGACCCAAGGCGCCGGGCGGAGCGGGCTCCGAGGGCACCGTGGACGTCGCCAAGGTGGAGGCCGCACGATGAGCGCGCTGCTGCAAGTGAACGGGCTGGTGAAGTCCTATGCGGGTGTGCATGCCGTGCGCGGCGTGTCCTTCTCCCTGAACGGCGGCGAGATCCTGGCGCTGATCGGCCCCAACGGCGCCGGCAAGAGCACCTGCTTCAACATGCTGAACGGGCAGATCCGCCCCAATGCCGGCTCCATCAAGCTGGCGGGGGAGGAGATCGTGGGCCTGCCGCCGCGTACCGTGTGGCGGCGCGGCGTGGGGCGCACCTTCCAGATCACCGCCACCTTCTCCTCCATGACCGTGCGGGAGAATGTGCAGGTGGCGTTGCTGTCGTTCCACAAGCGCCTGCGCTCCGCCCTGGGCTATGCTGGCGCGGCCTTCCTGGACGAGGCGAACAAGCTGCTGGCGCTGGTGGGCATGGAAGCCCAGGCGGGGCGGCCCTGTGGCGAGCTCGCCTATGGCGATCTCAAGCGCCTGGAGCTGGCGATTGCCCTCGCCAACACGCCGCGCCTGCTGCTCATGGATGAGCCCACCGCCGGCATGGCGCCGAAGGAGCGTGTGGAGCTGATGCGCCTGACCGCCGCCATCGCGCGCGAGAAGGGCATCGGCGTGCTGTTTACCGAACACGACATGGACGTGGTGTTCGAGCATGCGGACACGGTGATGGTTCTCAACCGCGGCGAGCTGGTGGCCCGGGGCACGCCGCAGGAGGTGCGGCGCGATCCCCATGTTCAGGCCATCTATCTCGGCGAAGGCCTGCTGTATGACGCCCGGCACCGCGAGGAGAGCGCGCAATGAAACTCGAAGTCTCGGGCCTCAATAGCTTCTACGGGCAGGCCCATATTCTGTTCGACGTGGATTTCGCGGTCGGCGAGGGCGAGGTGGTAGCCCTGCTTGGTCGCAACGGTGCCGGCAAGAGCACCTCCTTCCGCTCGGTGGTGGGGCTGGTGGGCCAGCGCACCGGCAAGGTGATGTTCGAGGGGGAGGACGTCTCGCGCCTGCCCACCTATGACATCGTGCGCCGGGGCCTCGGCTATGTGCCGGAGGATCGGCGGATCTTCACCGAGCTCACCGTGGAGGAGAACTTCGTGGTGGGCCGGCAGGCGCCGCGTTCGGGGGTCGCCACCTGGACCCCGGAGCGCATTTACGAGCTGTTCCCCAATCTCGGCGAGATGCGCCGGCGGCCAGGGGGCCATATGAGCGGCGGCGAGCAGCAGATGCTCACCATCGGCCGGACGCTGATGGGCAACCCCTCGCTGGTGCTGCTCGACGAGCCCTCGGAAGGTCTGGCGCCGAAGATCGTGGAGCAGATGGCGGATGCCATCATGGCCATGAAGCGCGAAGGCTTGAGCATCATCATTTCGGAGCAGAATCTGCATTTTGCAAAGCTGATCTCCGACCGCGCCTATATCATTGAAAAAGGGCGAATTCGATTCTCCGGCACCATGGCGGACCTCGAGGCCAATCCGGAAATCAGGGACGCGTATCTCGCCGTGTGAGCCTGGCGCAGCACAATGGCGAACGGCAGTGGGGAAGGGCCGAACGTGAGCACGAAGGCCGTAACGCCGCGACGACGGCGCACGCCGAGGGAGGCCTCCGCCTATATCCTCGACGATCAGGTGGGGCACATGCTGCGTCGCGCGATGCAGCGGCACACCACCATCTTCGCAGCGCGTCTCGGTGTTGACCTCACGGCCACCCAGTGGGCGGCCATGTCGAAGCTCTATGAGAAGGGCGCCTGTTCCCAGAACCTGCTGGGGCGGCGCACGGCCATGGATGCGGCGACCATCAAGGGGGTGGTCGACCGGCTGGTGAAGCGGGGTCTGGTGGAAACCCGCCCCGATCCCGAGGACGGCCGGCGCCTGGTGGTGGCCCTGACCGTCGCCGGCGTCACCCTCACCGAGCGGCTCATTCCGGTGGCCAACGGGATCACCGAGGAGACCCTGGCGCCTCTCGAGGTGGAGGAGCGCGAGCAGTTCATGGCGCTGCTGGAGCGGCTGACCTGATACCGCGGCCCTTGCGGCCTCTGGTGCAGTCACGAACCCCGAAGGGGCGGAGGCAACTCCGCCCCTTTTCGCATTTGAAGCCCTGCTTGCTGCCCACAACGTGAGCATCATCTGGTGCAAAAAGTGAGCAGCGACAACGGATCGTGAGCAATACTGATAATTTGTCGATAAATTATCGTCAAAATATCGAATCTCTCTAGGCAGCGGTTTGGGCCCGGTGTTAGGGTCCCCTCATCGTAAGGGTGGGCCTGCGCTGGCGCGGCTGGCCCGGGATGAAGGTGAGGCGGGTGACTGATCCCAAGAACCGTTTGGATGGGGACGAGATGCCGGCGACGGATGCTGTCGCGGATCTGCGGGCGCCCATCGTCTCCTCGGCGCATCTGGCGGCGGGGGGCTCGCCGGCCCTGTCGGAGACCGAGTTCGGCCTGATGCTGGCGGTGAACGCTTTCGAGCGCTGGGTGGTGCGCTGCATGGCGGCGGCCGGCACGCCGAACCTCTCGCCGCTGGAAGTCATCATCCTGCACATCGTGCGGCATCGGGATCGCCCGAAGCCGTGCGCGGACATCGCCCTCATCCTCGATATCGAGGAAACCCATGTGGCCACCTACGCCCTGCGCAAGCTGGAGAAGGCCGGGCTGGTGACCATGCGGCGGGCCGGCAAGGAGAAGGTGGTGGAAGCCACCGCCGCCGGCATCGAAGCCTGCACCCGTTATGCGGCGGTGCGTGAGCAGTTGCTGGTGAAGCCGCTGCGCACCTCCGGTCCGTCCGAAGAAATGCTCTCCGACGTGGGCGAGGTCTTGCGCGCCCTCTCGGGATACTTCAACCAGGCTGCCCGTGCGGCGGCGACCATCTGATGGGGAAAGGCGCGCGCGTGGCTCAGGACCTCGTCCATTTTGAAACCGATGTGCTGGTGATCGGCTCCGGCGCGGCCGGCATGGCGGCGGCGCTCTCCGCCGGCGGTGCCGGCGCCTCCGTCATCATCGCCGATCGCAGCCTCATCGGCCGCTCGGGCGCCACCATCATGGCGCAGATGACGGTGGCCGTGGCGCTGGGGTCGCAGACCCCGGACAGTTGGGAATTCCACCTCGCGGACACGCTCAAGGCGGGTCGCGACCTGTGCGAGCCCTCGCTCTCCTCCCTGGTGTGCGAGGAAGGGCCGCAGGACATTCTCAAGCTCGATGAATGGCGGGTCGGCTGGGCCCGCAACGAGGATGGCAGCATCCGCCAGGCCCATGCGCCCGGCCATGACCGTCCGCGCTGCGTCTATGTGGACTTCCTCTCCACCGGCCCGGCGGTGGCCAAGACCCTGCGCGGCCGCGTGCTGCGCGAGAAGGGCGTGACCCGCATCGGCGATCTCTACATCACCGATCTCACGGTCACAGATGGTGTCGTCACCGGCGCGGTCGGCTTCTCCATGGCCGATGGGCGCGCCATCACCATCGCCGCCGGCGCCGTGGTGCTCGCGACCGGTGGCCTCACGCGTCTTTACGGGCGCAACAGTGCCTCCGCCAACATGGCCGGCGACGGCTTCGCCCTGGCCCTGCGGGCCGGCGCGGAACTGATCGACATGGAGTTCGTGCAGTTCTTCCCCATCGGCCATCTCGCGCCGCGCCTGGTGGGCATGGACCCCATCATGTGGGATCCGTTCCGCTACAAGCTGGGCGGCAAGCTGTTGAATGCCGAGTTCCGTGAGTTCGTGAACGACTACGGCAACGAGGAAGAGGGCCGCTACAACGTGACGCGCGACCGGGCCACCTTCGCCATCCTCTCCGAGGTGAAGGCGGGCCGGGGTTCGCCGGCCGGCGGTGCCTATCTCTCGTTCCAGCATATTCCGGAGGCCGACCTGCGTGCCGCCTTCGGGCCGGTGATCGACCGGCTGGCGGCCAATGGCATCGACCTGACCCAGATGCCCATCGAGGTGGCACCCATCGCCCATTACCACATGGGCGGTGTGCGGGTGAACCGGGCCATGGAAACCACGGTGCCCGGGCTTTATGCGGCGGGCGAGGTGAATGGCGGCTCGAATGGCGCCAATCGCCTGTCCGGCAACGCCATCACCGAGGCGCTGGTGTTCGGCCGGCATGCCGGTGAGTCCGCGGCGCGCTTCGCCCGCGGCACCGGCCGCGCCGCTGGGGCGCCGCAGGCGGCCCTGGATCTGGTGACCGCCACGACTGGTGTCGAGACGGAAAACTATGCCGGCGACATCGAGGAGTTGCAGAAGGTGATGGCCGATCTGGTCGGTCCCTTCCGCACCGAGGCGGGCCTGACCGAGGCGCTCGCCCGCATCGCCGCCATCAAGGCGCGGCTGGGGGCTCTTCCGCCCGGCGTGCCCGGCCTCTACGACATGGCGCGGCTCGACTGGTTCGACCTGCGCACCATGCTGGAGGTGGCGGAAATGGTGACCCGCTCCGCGCTCGCCCGCAAGGAGAGTCGCGGCGCCCACCAGCGCGATGACTTCCCGTTGATGGACCCCGCCTATGTGCTGCACCACCGGGTGCGCCGCGCGGGCGATGCCATCGTTCTCGACCGGGTGCCGGTCGAAGGTTCCACCCTGGTCGAGGTTGCCTGATGTCCGTGACTGCCACATTGACCGTCCGCCGTGGCGAAGGCGGGCAGATGACCACCACCAGCAGCTACGAAGTGCCCTACACGCCGGGCCAGTCGGTGCTGGACGGGCTGCGCTACGTGCGGGCCCATCTCGACCCCACGGTGGCGATCCGGCATTCTTGCCTGAGCGCCAACACCTGCAAGGAATGCATGATCCAGGTGGATGGCAAGGTGGACTACGCCTGCACCGCCCGCCTGGAGCCGCGGGAGATGCTGCTGGAGCCGCTCGGCAACAAGGCGCACCTGCGGGACCTCGTGACCGAAGTGGCGCCGCCCGACGAGCGCCTCGCCCATGCTTTGGCCGCCCGGGCCAAGGCCGAAGGCTGACGCTTCATTCCATGACGACGGGCGCCCTTCTGCGAGGGGCGCCCGCACTCCGAAGGCCCGCCCCGCCGGCGCGCGGGCCTGCGCATCTCTGCCCCGATCTCCCGTGCCGGCCGGGTCTTGAGCGACGAGACGAGCGATGACGGCTTCTGGTTGGGATTTCTGGATCGATCGCGGCGGCACCTTCACCGATATCGTGGCGCGCCGGCCCGACGGCACGCTGGTGGCGCACAAGGTCCTGTCCGAGAATCCGGAAGCCTATCGCGACGCCGCCATCCAGGGCATCCGCGAGCTGATGGGCGTGGCGCCCGGCGCCCCCATTCCCGCCGATCGTATCACTGCGGTGAAGATGGGCACTACGGTGGCCACCAACGCCTTGCTGGAGCGCAAGGGTGCGCCCACCGTCCTGGTCACCACCAAGGGCCTCCGCGATGCTTTGCGCATCGGCTACCAGGACCGGCCCAACATCTTCGCCAAGCATGTGGTGAAGCCCGACCAGCTTTATTCTCAGGTGATCGAGGTGGCCGAGCGCGTGCGCGCCGACGGCACTGTGGAAGCGGCGCCTGATCTTGCCCAGGTGCGCGCGGACCTGGAGGCGGCGCACGCTGCGGGCGCAGAGGCCTGCGCCATCGTCTTCATGCACGCCTATCGCTATCCCGAGCATGAGAAGGCGGTGGCGGAGATCGCCCGTCAGGTGGGCTTCGCCCAGGTTTCGGTGAGCCACGAGGTGTCGCCGCTGATGAAGTTGGTGGGGCGCGGCGACACCACGGTGGTGGACGCCTATCTCTCCCCCATCCTGCGCCGTTATGTGGACCAGGTGGCGAGCGAGCTTCAGGGTGAGACCGGCAGTTGCCGGCTGATGTTCATGATGTCCTCCGGCGGTCTCACCGATGCCGGGCTGTTCCAGGGGCGCGACGCCATCCTCTCCGGCCCGGCCGGCGGCGTTGTGGGTTGCGTCGAGACCGCGCGGCTGGCTGGCTTCGGGCAGGTGATCGGCTTCGACATGGGTGGCACCTCCACCGACGTCTCCCATTTCGATGGCGAATATGAACGCGCTTTCGAGACCGAGGTGGCCGGCGTGCGCATGCGCGCGCCGATGATGTCCATTCACACGGTGGCGGCGGGCGGCGGCTCCATCCTCCATTATGACGGCGCCCGGCTGACGGTGGGCCCGGATTCCGCCGGCGCTAATCCCGGCCCGGCCTGCTATCGCCGTGGCGGCCCGCTGGCGGTGACCGACGCCAATGTGATGGTGGGCAAGCTGAGCCCCGACTTCTTCCCGAAGATCTTCGGCCCCGGCCGCGACCAGCCCCTGGATGGGGAGGCGGTGCGCCAGGGCTTCGAAGCGCTGGCGGCGCGCATCGGTGACGGGCGCCCGGCGGAGGCGGTGGCCGATGGCTTCATCCGCATCGCCGTGGAGAACATGGCCAACGCCATCAAGAAGATCTCGGTGCAGCGCGGTTATGACGTGACCGAATATGCGCTGCAGTGCTTCGGCGGCGCCGGCGGCCAGCATGCCTGCCTGGTGGCGGACGTGCTGGGCATGCGCAAGGTGCTCATCCACCCCTTCTCGGGCCTGCTTTCGGCCTATGGCATGGGCCTTGCCGACATCCGCGCCACCCGCCAGCGGGCGGTGGAGGCGCCGCTGGACGGCGAGGGCCTCACTGCCGCCGCGTCCGCGCTGGAAATCGCCGGCGAAGTGGTGCGTTCGGAGCTGATGGGGCAGGGGGTCGCCGATGCGGACATCGCCGTCTTCCGCCGCGCCCATGTGCGCTATGCCGGCACCGACACGGCGCTGATCGTGCCGTTCGGCAGCGTGGAGGAGATGAAGGCGGCGTTCGAGACCGCCCATCGCACCCGTTTCGGCTTCATTGACACCACCAAGGTGCTGGTCATCGAGGCCATTTCCGCCGAGGCCGTGGGCGGGGGCTCCAAGGTGCGCGAGGATGAGGCGGCGCTGACAGAAGGCACCCCCGAGGCGGCCGCCCGCACCCGCTTCTATTCCCAGGGTGCCTGGCATGAGGCCGGGGTCTATCGGCGCGCGGATGTGGCGCGGGGGCAGACCATCACCGGCCCGGCGCTGCTCATCGAGCCGCACCAGACCATCGTCATCGAGCCCGGTTGGGCGGTGGAGGTGACCGCCCGTGACCATCTGGTGCTGAGCCGCCGGGAAGCCGCGCGCCACGCTCCGGCTTTGGGCACCAGCGTCGATCCGGTGCTGCTGGAGGTGTTCAACAACCTGTTCATGTCGGTGGCGGAGCAGATGGGGCTCACGCTCCAGAACACGGCCTATTCGGTGAACATCAAGGAGCGGCTGGACTTTTCCTGCGCCATCTTCGACGCCAATGGCCATCTGGTGGCCAATGCGCCGCACATTCCGGTGCACCTCGGCTCCATGGATAAGTCGGTGGAGAGCGTCATCCGTGCCAACGGGGGCAAGTTCGAGCCGGGCGACGTCTATGCCCTGAACGCGCCGTACAACGGCGGCACCCATTTGCCCGACATCACCGTGGTCACCCCGGTGTTCGATGCCGCCGGCAGCCGCGTGATGTTCTATGTGGCGGCCCGCGGCCATCATGCGGACGTGGGCGGGGTGGCCCCCGGCTCCATGTCGCCACGTGCCTCGAACATCGAGGAAGAGGGCGTCTATATCGACAATTTCAAGCTGGTGGAGCGTGGCCGCTTCCGCGAGGCGGAGTTGGTCGAGCTGCTCACCAGCGCGCGCTACCCGGTGCGCAACGTGGTGCAGAACGTCAATGACCTCAAGGCGCAGATCGCCGCCTCGGAACGCGGCGTCGCCGAGCTGCGCAAGATGATCGACCATTTCGGGGCCGATGTGGTTGCGGCCTATATGGGCCATGTGCAGGACAATGCCGCCGAAAGCGTGCGGCGGGTGCTGGATCGCCTCTCCGACTGCGCCTTCGAGGTGGAGATGGACCAGGGGTCCGTCATCAAGGTGAAGGTGACGGTGGACAAGGAGAAGCGGGAGGCGACGGTGGATTTCACCGGCACCTCGCCGCAGCGGCCGGACAATTTCAACGCCCCCGGTCCGGTCACCGAGGCGGCCGTGCTCTATGTGTTCCGGGTGATGGTGGATGGCAACATTCCCCTGAATGCCGGGTGTCTCAGGCCCATCCACATCATCGTGCCGGAAGGCTCCATGCTGGCGCCGCGCTATCCCGCCGCCGTGGTGGCCGGCAATGTGGAGGTGAGCCAGCACGTCACCGATTGCCTGTTCGGGGCGCTGAAGGCGCTGGGCTCGGCCCAGGGCACCATGAACAACCTCACCTTCGGCAACGACACCTACCAATATTACGAGACCATCTGCTCCGGCTCGCCCGCGGGCCCCGGTTTCGATGGCATCGGCGGCGTGCAGTCGCACATGACCAATTCGCGGCTGACCGATCCGGAAATCCTGGAATTCCGCTATCCCGTGGTGCTGGAGGATTTCCACCTGCGAACGGGATCCGGCGGCCAGGGGCGGTGGAATTCCGGTGATGGCACCGCGCGCACCATCCGCTTCCTGGAGCCCATGGATTGCGCCATCCTCTCCTCGCACCGCCGGGTGGCGCCGTTCGGTGTCGATGGCGGCGCGCCCGGGGAACTGGGCCGCAACCTCGCCCGGCGCGCCGACGGGACGGTGGAAGAGCTGGGCGGCTGCGACCAGGTGCGGCTGGAGGCCGGCGAGGCCATCACCATCATCACGCCTACC
Organism: Xanthobacter sp. ZOL 2024; assembly: GCF_052932325.1. Lineage (NCBI taxonomy): Bacteria > Pseudomonadati > Pseudomonadota > Alphaproteobacteria > Hyphomicrobiales > Xanthobacteraceae > Xanthobacter > Xanthobacter sp. ZOL 2024. Next base: position 4,006,611 of record NZ_CM128808.1, on the reverse strand, counting down.
GGTGGTGGCTTCGGCGATCCGGCCCTGCGCGAGGGCTGAGCGCTCAAGTCACCAGCGGCCTCCCGGCGCTGCGGCAACACCTCTGTTGCCTCAGCGCGGCAAATGGGGAAGCTGAACCTTGTGGCGGCTGCCGGCGCAAGGCGAGGCCGAGGGCAGGGGGCACCGATGGATGGGGACGAGCAAAGCCTGGAATGGCTCAATGGCCTGATCAGGGCCGTGGCGGTGGAGCAGGCGCGCTCCACCGTGCAGCACTTCATTCTGCGGGATCTGGTGATCCAGATGGCGCGCACGCGGGGCGATGGCGAAGCCTATGTGGCCGCCATGTTCGAGCGCATCAGCGGGCTGGTGGACCAGTGCGAGCTGGCCGGCAAGCCGGATGTCGAGGCCGAAATGCGGTGGTATGTGGAGAGCTTCTTCACCCAGGCGGGCCATTCCCTCACAAAATCCTGAGCACACCGGCCGACGGGCTTCGCTCCGCGATCGCTTTTTTTTCCGCTTTTCGTAGACTTGCTTCCAATCGGGCTCCTTACTGGATCACGTTGGGGCAGCAAGATGGAAGACATTCACTACAGAGAATATAAAATTCTTCTGCGGCCCGAGCAGTTCTACGCGCCGAAGCGGTTTGCCGATTATTGGGACCAGGTGGACACCATCGGCCGCAAGCTGGGCGTGGTGGTAAACACCAGCAAGCGCGCCTTCGACCGGCAGGTTCGTGAGGTATTATTCTACGATACGCCGAATTTCGACCTGTATCGGAACTCTTTTATTCTGCGCAAGCGCACCTTCTATGACGATGGCTGGCCGCGCCCCGAGCATGAGCTGGCGGTGAAGTTCCGCAACGCCGACCGCGCCAAGGCGGCGGCGGTGGATATGGTGCCCCGCATGGTCGGCGCCGCCGAGGTCAAGTTCAAGGAAGAGCTGCTGCCCTTGAAGGACGAACTGGGCGGCATGCGCAGCCTGTTCTCCCACAACTGCATCGTCATTTCGCCCAACGTGGTGCTGAACCAGGGGCTGCGCCACATTCTGGAGGTTTTTCCCTCCATGAAAAGTGCCGATATCGACCAGGATGCCCGCATCGACCTCGTCAACAACATGGCGGTGGAGGAGATCCAGGTCGATCCCGGTTATTTCGACTTCGGCCACGGCTTCGCGGCCAAGGCCACCATCGCCATCTGGCGGGATCGGGCCTCCGAAAGCTCCCTGGTGGGCGAATTCGCCTTTCAGGCGAAGTTTCAGCACTATGACGATATCCACCGCAAGGCGGAGCATCTCTCCGAAGACTTCTTCCGGGCCCTGCAGAACGAGGCGCCGGAATGGGTCCAGCTCGGCACAACCAAGACCGCGATGATCTATGGCGTCGGTCCTCATGCCCTGGCCAACGGGGAATAGGCCGTCGCTCTCTTCGCTCCCTTCTCCCCCTGAGGCCCGCGGTCATGGATCCCAGCCTTTCCCCTCCCGCGACGGAGCCGGCGCCGCCGGTGCCGCTGCGTGAAATCTTCTTCACCTTCCTGCTGATCGGCGCCACCAGCTTCGGCGGCGGGGTGGTAGCCTATTTGCGCAATGCCCTGGTGCTGAGCAAGCGCTGGCTTGATGAGGACGAGTTCCTCACCGTGCTCGAGATCGCCCAGGCGCTGCCCGGGCTCAACGCCACCAATATGAGCGTGATCGTCGGGGACCGGCTGCGCGGCCCCCTCGGTGCCGCCGCCGGGCTGCTGGGTATGACGCTGCCGGGCGGCCTGCTGGTGCTGGGCCTCGCCGTGCTCTACGCCCAGAACCATGGCAATCCCGATATGCACAAGGTGCTGGCGGGAATCGGTGCCGCCTCTGTGGGCCTGCTGCTGGCGGTGACCGTTCAGATCGGCCACAAGCAGCTGGAGCACCTGCGCGAGATTGGGCTCATCGTCCTCACCATCGCTTTGGTCAGCGGCTTCCACCTCTCTCTGGTCATCGTTCTTCTGATCGTGCTGCCGCTGGCCCTGTTCATCTACAGGCCGCGCCTCGCTCTGCCCGATGACGGCAAAAGCCCGCCGCCGGAGGACGCGCCATGAACGATACGGATCTCAGTATTCTTGGCGTGTTCAGCCTGCTCTCGGTGCTGGCCATCGGTGGCGGCACGGCGGTGCTGCCGGAAATGAAGATGCTCACGGTGGAGGTCCACCACTGGCTCACCGACAGTCAGTTCCGGGACGTTTACAGCCTCGGGCAAGTGGCCCCGGGTCCGAATATGCTGATGGTGATCGTCATTGGCTACCACGTGGCCGGTTTCACCGGGGCCCTGCTCGCCTTTGGTGGCTTCTTCCTGCCGGCATCCGTCATTGCCATCGGGGCCTCGCGGCTGTGGAACCGATTCGAGGGGTCTGTCTGGCGGGAGGCGCTGCAGCGGGCTCTGGCCCCCATCGTGGTGGGGCTGATGGGGGCGGGCCTCATCGCCATAGCCCGCACCGCTATCGTCGGCGTCGAAACCAGCCTGATCGCTGCCGCCGTGTTCGGCCTCGTCTATTTCGGGCCGCGCATCAATCCGGCATTGCTCATCCTGGCGGGCGGCGCCGTTGGCTTCTTCACCTTGAGCTAGCCGCCGGCGACCTGCCCTTGATGGCTATTTGCCCTTGAAGATGGAAGGGGCGACGCGATCACCAGGGGCGATGCCCAGCCGCGCGGCCTCGCCGCCGCCGATCTCCACCACCGCTCGCACCGGCTCGCCCGAAGAGATGGTTTCGGTGGAGTGTGGAGTCGCGTTAGCGGCGATGCGGGCAATGGTGCCGTTCGAACGGATGAACAGCATGTCCAGCGGGATGTAGGTGTTCTTCATCCACATATAGACGGGCTGGTCTTCCTTGAAGTCGAACAGCATGCCGTGCTGCTCAGGGAGGGATGTGCGATACATGAGGCCGTTGGTGCGTTCGGCGTCGGTCTGCGCCACCTCCACCTCCAGCACGATCACCCCCTTGGCGGTGGCGATCTCCAGCGGCTGCACCTCCATGGCCTGAGCGCTGACCACGGCACCGGGCAGCAGCGTGCCGACCATGGGCGTCGCCACCGACAGGGCCGCAGCGACCGCGCCGCCGAGCAGACCGCCCGAACGCCGTCCGCACGGCATCCCCTTCAAGGACATGATCAGTGATTCCCGCTGTTGCCCGTGTCGGCCTTGACCTCGGCGGCCATGAGGCCCTTCGGGCTGTCGCCGTAGCGCACCAGGACGGTCTGGCCGGGGCGCAATTCGGTGAGGCCATGGCGACGCAGCGTCTCCATGTGCACGAAGATGTCGGGTGTGCCGTCGCCCTGCGACAGGAAGCCGAACCCGCGCAGGCGATTGAACCACTTCACCGTGGCGCGCTCGAAGCTGCCGGTGGCTTCCACTTCCACCCGCGTGCGCGGCGGCTCGGGCGGGGCGTGCACGGCGGTGCTGAGATCGACGGACAGCACCCGGAAGGCCTGCCGCCCCTTGGCGCGCCGCACCGCCTCGCAGACCACGCGCGCGCCCTCGATGGCGGTATGGAATCCATCCCGCCGCAGACACGTGACGTGGACCAAAACGTCGGCACCGCCATCGTCCGGCACGATGAATCCATAGCCTTTGGAGGCGTCGAACCACTTGATGGCGCCGCTAACCTCCTCGAGCCCGACGGATTCCGCCGAGCCCTCGTTGACGACCTCGGTCGCCCGCGGTCCCATTCCCAATGCGTCAGACCCCATGAGCTCCCCGACCTCCGCGCGCGGCGGCACGTGGATTTTCCGTGGGCAGGATAGCAACTCAAATACCGTTCGCCCACCCTTCTCATGCGTAACTCACGGGCCACGCATGCGGCATTCACGCATCGAGGGCAAAGGGAGCGAGAACCTCACCGATTTCCCCGCGTACCACCAGATCCGCCAACTCGTCGAAATCCGTGGGCTCCCGGTTGATGATCACCAGCCGTGCGCCATTGTCCTTGGCCTGCAGGGGAAAGCCCGCGGCCGGGAAGACCACCAGCGACGAGCCGATCACGATAAAGAGATCGGCCTGCCGGGTGAGGGTGTCGGCCCGCCGCATCTCTCCCTCCGGCATCGCCTGGCCGAAGGAAATGGTTGCCGCCTTCACCGGTCCTCCGCAATGGGGGCAGTCCGGTGCGATTCCCCCGGAGGCCTCAAAGCGCGCCCGCACCCAATCGAGCTCGAAGCGGGTGCCGCATTCCAGGCAGGTGGCGTAGGTGCCGTTGCCGTGCAGCTCAATGAGCGCATCGTCCGGCACCCCGGAGGCCTGATGCAGGCCGTCGATGTTCTGGGTGATGATGCCGGAGAGCTTGCCCTGCGCCAGCAGATGGGCGAGCGCACGGTGGCCGCGGCCGGGCTTGGCTCCGGCAAAGGCCTCCTCCAGCACGAATTTTCGCCGCCACGCCTCGTTGCGCGCGGCTTTCATGGCCAGGAAGGCATCGAAGGGAATCGGCTTGTTCTGGGTCCACAAACCGCCGGGGGAGCGGAAATCAGGAATGCCGCATTCGGTGGAGATCCCCGCTCCGGTGAAGGCCACGGCGTGGCGGGCTGTGTCGAGCCAGGTGCCGAGCTGGGCCTGAGCGGACTTGAGATCGGCTTCAAAAGTCATAATTGAACAGCGCCGGGCAACCGGCGCCCTTTCCTGCCATAACCGAGAGCATCGTGATGCGCTTCCTGCACACCATGGTCCGCGTGACCGACATCGACCAGTCGCTGGACTTCTATTGCACCAAGCTGGGGCTTGAGGAGGTGCATCGCAAGGAGGTGCCGCAAGGCCGATACACCCTGGTCTATCTGGCCGCGCCCGGCCAGGCCGATGTGGCCGAGGTGGAGCTGACCTACAATTGGGACAAGGAAGCCTATGGGGAGGGGCGCAATTTCGGCCATCTCGCCTTTGAGGTGGACGATATCTACGAGACCTGCGCCCGGCTCGCCGCCGCCGGCGTGACCATCAACCGGCCACCGCGCGACGGATGGATGGCCTTCATTCGCTCGCCCGACAACATCTCCATCGAGCTGCTGCAGAAGGGGGAGCCGAAGGCGCCCGCCGAGCCCTGGGCGTCGATGCCGAACACCGGCCATTGGTGAGCCGCTTCCGGACGAGCGGCGGCCCCACCGTGACCTTGGTTGCTTCACGATTTATCCACTAAGGCGCGCGAAAGTGGAGATATAACGTCTAAACCAACTCGGAAAGTCCGCGCCGTGAAGCCGCTTCTGCTCGTTTCTGGAGTCCTGGCGCTCGGCGCTGCCGCGGGCGCGGGCTTTGTCCTCAGCTCGGTGCTGCAGGAGCCGTCCGTGGCCAAGGTGGAGGCGGCCAAGGTGGCCGCCGTCGCCGCGGTGGCGCCGGTCGCCCCGCCACCCGTGGCGGTTGATCCCGTCGTCACCGGCTCCATTTCCACCAATTCGGTGCCGGTGCCGTCCGGTCCGAGCGCAGGCCCGGTGCCCGGGCACATCTACCGCTCCTTCAATGTGGACGGGCCCTATATCGCCCTGACCTTCGACGATGGGCCCAATGCCCAGACCACGCCGAAGCTGCTCGATCTGCTCAAGGAGCGGGGCATCAAGGCGACCTTCTTCGTGCTCGGCAACATGGCCGCCAAGCACCCGGACGTGCTGAAGCGCATCGCCGACGAGGGGCACGAGATCGGCAACCACTCCTGGAGCCACCCGCAGCTCACCCGCATCAAGCTCGATGCCGCCGACAAGCAGGTGTCTGACACCAATGAGGTGGTGTTCCAGGTGACGGGCAAGCGCCCGCACTTCCTGCGTCCGCCCTATGGCTCCATGAAGCCGGCGCTGCGGGACCATCTGGAGAAAGAGTACGGCCTCACCATCGTCAACTGGTCGGTGGATCCGCTGGACTGGAAGCGGCGGGATTCGCAGGTGGTCTACGACGAGATCATGAAACAGGTGCAGCCGGGCGCCATCGTGCTGGCCCATGACATCTATCCCAGCACGGTCGACGCCATGGCGCGCGTGCTCGATGATCTGATCGCCAAGGGCTATAAGTTCGGGACCATTCCGCAGCTGATCGCCATGGACAAGCCGCACGCGCCGAAGGTGGCGCTGGCCCCCGCCGTGCATCCGAAGCCCACGTCGGCGAAGCCCGCCTCCAAGAAGCCCGCGGACAAGAAGCCCGCGGACAAGACCGCGCGTCAGTCGCAGCCGTCTTCGGGCAAGAGCGCGCAGAACGGCAATCTGTACTGATCTGCCGCAAAACACGACAAAGCCGCATCCGGTCGACCGCTGGATGCGGCTTTGTCGTTTCCGCTCCCCCTAGCACCGGCGGCGGGCGGCACGGTTGTTCCGCGCCCCAAGGGTTGCTAGATCCTGTGAGACCTTGTGACCTGCGAATCCCATTCGCGGATCATCTGGGCCTGTAGCTCAATGGTTAGAGCTGACCGCTCATAACGGTCTGGTTGCAGGTTCGAGTCCTGCCAGGCCCACCACAAATCCGGTTGTGGGCGGATGCTGCTCCACTTCCGCGATGCCTGATCGGTTTCGTCCACGATTCTTTCTCCCCGTGGGACGATGGCGCCATGCCCGGCGGGTGCCGCGCCCGATGATACCGCAAGCCCACGAAATCACGTTGATTCAAACGTAATCGGTGGCCCGTCGCGGCGGCCGGACTCGCAGCAGTTGCCGCAAGATGTGAAGCGTGCGGCACTTGCCTTGCCGAATCAAAGGAATAGTAAAGATCAAGTCGCTCGGCGCGCGCGAATCGTCGCGGGTGCCGAACCCAGTTCGATCACTCCCGGCTCGTCCGGTGAAAGGACCAGGCAATGACGGATCTGCCAGGCCGCCCCTCGCGGCGCGGCTTTCTCAAGGGCTCGGTCGCGAGTGCGGCGCTCCTTCCCCTGGCGGTTCCCGCCCAAGCGGAAACCCTCCCGGATCTCCCTCCGCTCGATCAATACAAGCCGCAATATCTCACCGCCCCGGAGTGGGCGTTCGTCATGGCAGCCTGCGCGCGCCTGATTCCCTCGGACGGCAACGGACCGGGGGCCATCGAGTGCCGCGTCCCGGTGTTCATCGATCGGCAACTGGCCGGGGCGTTCGGCAAGGCCGAGACCTGGTACATGGAAGGCCCGTTCGAGCCGGCGGCGGATCCGCGCCTCGGCTATCAGAGCCCGCTCACGCCCGCAGAGGTCTATCGCAAGGCCATTCCGCTGTTCGATGCCTGGTGCGCCGAGCACCATGGCGCCGGCTTCGCCAAGCTGACGGCGGAGAAGCAGGATGCCGCGCTGACGTCCTTGCAGAAGGGCGAGGTCGGGCTGGCGCCCGAGCTGCGCGACTTCTTCAGCCTGCTGTTGCAGAACACGAAGGAAGGCTATTTCGCCGACCCGAGCCACGGCGGCAATTACAAGATGCAGGCCTGGGTCTACATCGGCTTTCCCGGCGCCCGCGGGGCCTTCCCCGAGTGGGCTGGACGGGAAAACGTCAAATACCCGCTGGGCCCGGTCGCCCTCGATGGAAAGAGGGCCTGAGCCATGGCGACGCGAACCGATCCCAAGAAGGACGTGGTCATCATCGGGCTGGGCTGGACTGGCTCTATCCTCGGCATGGAGCTGGCGCAGGACGGGCTGGAGATCCTGGCGCTGGAGCGCGGGGCGGACCGCAACACCGTGCCGGACTTTCAATATCCGGACGCCTTTGACGAGCTGAAATACGGCATCCGCTATGGCCTGATGCAGAAGCCGGCGCAGTCCACCTTGACCGTGCGCCGCAATCTCACGGAAACGGCGCTACCCTACCGGCACCTCGGTGCCTTCCTGCCGGGCGATGGCGTGGGCGGAGCCGGCGTGCACTGGAACGGCCAGAGCTGGCGCCCGCTCGAGGTGGAATATCGCCTGAAATCCTATGTGGAGGAAGCGTTCGGCGCCAACATCATGCCCGAGGGCATGCAGATCCAGGACTGGGGCGTCACCGCCGCGGAAATGGAACCGTTCATGAACAAGTTTGAACGGGTGGCCGGCATCTCCGGCAAGGCGGGCAACATCAAGGGGCAGATCCAGGAGGGTGGCAACCCCTTCGAGGCCGAGCGCTCGGAAGACTATCCGCTGCCTCCCTTGAAGAATACCTGGGATTCCGAGCTGTTCGCGGATGCCGCCAGTAAGCTCGGCTATCATCCCTTCCCGCGCCCCTCCGCCAATGCCAGCCGGGCCTATGTGAACGACTATGGCATGCAGCTCGGCCCGTGCAATTACTGCGGATTCTGCGAGCGGTTCGGGTGCAACAACTATTCTAAGTCATCCCCGCAGGTCTGCATTCTCGATGCGCTCAAGCGCAAGCCCAACTTCGCCTACAAGACCCGCTGCGAAGTGCTGAAGATCGAGAAGGCGCAGGACGGGAAAACCGCGACCGGCGTGACCTATTTCGACGAGAACTCCGGTGACACGGTGTTCCAGCCGGCGGATGTGGTGCTGGTCTGCGCCTTCTCGCTGCACAATGTGCATCTCCTGCTGCTGTCGGGCATCGGGCAGCCCTATGACCCGGTGAGCGGGGAAGGGGTGGTTGGTCGCAACTATGCCTATCAGATGACCGGTGGCACCGGCCTCTGGTTCAAGGACAAGGTGTTCAACCCGTTTGTGGGCACCGGCTCCGGGGGCATGTCCATCGATGACTTCTCCATCGGCCAGATCGACTTCGCCAAGGAGGGCTTCATCGGCGGCAGCTACATCACCGGCTCCCACACCGGCGGGCGGCCCATCCAGCAGCTGTCTATGCCTCCGGGCACGCCGAGCTGGGGCGCCGGATGGAAGCAGGCCGCGGGCGACTGGTATGGGCACAACATGTCCATCGGCTCGCACGGCTCCAACATGTCGTATCGCGACTGCTACCTGGACCTTGATCCCACCTACAAGGATCGCCACGGCCGGCCGCTCATGCGCATGACCTTCGACTGGAAGCCGAACGACATCCGCATGACGCAGTTCATGAAAGGCAAGATCGAGGAGATCGCCCGCAGCCTCAAGCCGGACAAGATCTCCGCCGGCTACAAGGCGGACGGGTCCCATTTCGATGTGCGCCCCTATCAGTCGACCCACAATGTGGGCGGCGCGGTGATGGGCACGGACCCCAAGACCTCAGCCATCAACCGCTATCTGCAGAGCTGGGATTGTCACAACGTGTGGGTCATGGGCGCCTCCGCCTTCCCCCAGAACACGCAGTACAACCCCACGGGGCCGCTCGGCGGCCTGGCCTATTGGGCGGCCGAGGCGCTCCGCAAGGACTACCTCAAGTCGCCCCGGCCGCTGATGTGATGTGTGGGAGAACAAGACCATGTCCAAACTTCTTCGCATCCTCGTCGGACTGGTGGTGCTCGGGGTGGTCGCGTTGCTGGCGATCATCTTCGTGCCCCCGCAACTGACCAAGCCCGTGCAGGCCCTCCCGGCCGATTGGAAGCCGGCAGCGGGGCAGGGCCAGTACGCGGCCCGCATGGCCGACTGCGCAGCCTGTCACACGGCGCCCGGCGGCAAGCTGCTCGCCGGTGGCCTGGCCATCAACAGCCCCATGGGGACGATCTGGGCATCCAACATCACGCCCGATAAGCAGACAGGCATCGGCAACTGGACCCTCGACCAGTTCCGCGCCGCCCTGGTGGATGGGGTGGCGCCCGGCGGCGTGCATCTCTATCCGGCCATGCCGTACGAGAACTATCGCAAGCTCTCGGAAGAGGACATCCACGCCATCTACAGCTACCTCATGACCGAGGTTCCACCGGTTGCGAACCGGGTGGCGGAAACCAAGCTGGCTTTCCCGTTCAACCAGCGCTGGGGCATGCGCCTCTGGAATTGGGTGGTGCTGGGCAAGCCCGGTTTCGAGCCCAAGCCGGAGAAGATCGCGGCGAGCGCACAGCTCAGCCGTGGCGCGTATCTGGTGGAGGGGCCCGGGCACTGCGCGGCCTGCCACAGCCCGCGCACGCTGATCATGTCGGAGGATGGCACCAATCCCACGTCGCCGGCCTTCCTCACCGGGGGCACCATCGGCGGCTGGTCGGCGCCGGATCTGCGCACCGCGCATTCGGCCCTGCAGCAGTGGTCGGATGCGGACCTCAAGGCGTATCTCATCAGCGGGCGTAACAGCCATACGGCGGTCGCAGGTGAGATGACACTGGTGGTGGGCGACTCGCTCCAATACATGACCGACGACGACGCGAACGCCATGGTGGCCTTCCTGCGGGCGATCTCCGATGTGCCGCACAAGCCGATGCCGGCGCCGTCTCCGGCCAGTCTCAAGGAGAGCCTGGGCGATCGGTTGGCGGCCGCAACAGGACCCACAACCGACAAGCTGAAGTCGGCACGGGATCTCACCCACGGCGAGTTGCTCTATCTCGACAATTGCAACGCCTGCCACATGGTGGACGGGCGCGGCGCCGAGGGGGTGTTCCCCTCCCTCGTGGGCAACAGCATCGTCACCGCCAAGCAGACCACCGGCCTCATCGACGTCATTCTCAATGGCGCCGAGATGCCGTCCACCATCACCCGGCCGGAAAAGCTGCGGATGCCGGCCTTCGCCGGTCGCCTGTCCGATGCGGATGTGGCGGCCCTGACCACCTTCCTGCGCACCGCCTGGGGCAACAGCGCTCCCGCCGTTACACCGGAGGCCGTCGCCGCGCAGCGGCACTGACGTCCGGCGCCAACCACACGATCCGCCCGCTTGGACACCATGTCCGAGCGGGCGGATCGCCTCCAAGGCTGCGGCTGAAGGCGTTGCCGTCGGCGCAACTTGGACCGGTTAAAAATCATCCTGTTTGACATTGCCAAGGGCCAAAACCAGACAAGTGGACGGCCTCTTTAGTCTCTCCACTTGCTCAAGAATTTGCCCGTTATGTTCTATTGTTTTCTCTCGCATCCTTTGCGGGTGCGCGCTTGCTTTTGCCATTCCTTGGCTCGCCACTCGCCCGCCCATGGGGGCACCCGGCCATGAGCGCGACCGTGGTTGCCCGTGGCCGGGCCGTTTCCATGGGCGGGTTGCGCAAGGCGCTCCGTTTCGCGCACCGCTGGCTGGCGCTGCTGCTGACGCCGGTGTTTCTGGCGGTCATCCTCTCCGGGGCCGTGCTCTCGCTGAAGCCGGTGGTGGCCGAGTGGTCGGCGACCCCAGCCGAGAGCGTGAGGGTGGATGTTCCGGCTCTGGTGGCGCTGGTGGAGGGGCTTGAGCGTCTGGGGCCGATGGACAGCCTGAGCCTGGTGGCTGACGGGACCGCGGTGGATGTCCGCGGGCGCGCTGCGGGCCTCACCGGGCGCTGGGACCTGGCTTCCGCCGCGCGGCGCGGCGAGGCCTCGCTCTGGCCGGATGTCTTTCGCACGGCCGAACGACTGCACAAGGCCTTGCTGCTGGGTCTCGCGGGTGTGGTGGAGGCGGCGACCTATGTGATGCTGGCGGTGGTGCTGGTGGGGCCGCTGCTGGCGTGGCTGCGCTTCCGCAACACCCTCCTGGGCTGGCATACGGCGGTCGGCTGGCTGTTGTTCCCGCTCATCGCTCTGTCGCCCGCCACCGCGATCCTGATGACGCTGCATGTGGGGCAGGGCGGTGGGCCAGGGCAGGCGCCACGTCCATCCCGCGCTGACGCGCCGGCGAGCATGAGCGCAGCCCTGGCGCTGGCGGCGGGCAAGCTGGACCTCACCGGGTTTCGTGGCGCACGGCGCGTGCGGGGCGGTGTGGTGATGGTGCAACTGGCGCGGCCCGGTCCCTCTGTCCACATGGTCAGCGGGCGGGGCGTCAGCGCCCTTACGCGTCCACCCAATCTGGTGAAGCAACTGCACGAGGGCACCTGGGGCGGCGCCTGGTCCGGCCTCCTCAATCTCCTGGCTTCGGGCGCCTTGCTGCTGCTGACCGTCACCGGGCTGTGGTCGTGGCTCGCACGGGCCATTCGGCGGAGGCGACGCGGGGCGCTCGCGGGCAATATTCTGGTGGCTTATGCCAGCCAGACCGGTACCGCCGCCCGGCTCGCCACCGCCACCCGCGATGGCCTGGTGGCGGGCGGCGAGAGCGTGGCACTGGCGCCGCTCGGGTCGCTCACCCCCGCCCAGTTGCGGGGCTTTCCACTCATCTTGCTGGTCGCCTCCACCACCGGCGATGGCGAGGTGCCGGACGGCGCAAGGCGGGTACCTCAGTGCTTAGCTAAGGACAATCTGTCCGGCACCCGGATCGCGGTTCTGGCGCTCGGCGAACGCCATTATGCGCACTTCTGCCGGGGCGGGGTGATCCTGCGCGATGCTCTGGTGGCCGCCGGCGCGCGCGAGGCGTTGCCCTTGGCGCGGGTGGATGGCGATCCGAAGGCCGGGTGGTCCCACTGGATCGACGGCCTGCGCGACGCCCTCCGTCTGCGCTGGGCCGGTCAGCCGCGCATTGAGGCCGGTGTTCCGGTCCGCCTTCGGCTGTTGGAGCGCCAGCGCCTGGATGACCCCACTGCGGGGGAAACACGGGAGACCTGGAGCCTCGCCTTCGCCGCGGATCGCGACGTGGCGTTTCGCCCGGGTGACCTGCTGCGCCTGACCCCGCCGGAGGACGGTCGGGCCCGCGCCTATTCCATCGGCAGTTCGAGCCGGTTGGAGCCGCGGGTCATTCGCCTCACGGTGGGGCTCCACAGTTGGCGGGATGCCATGGGCTCTACGCAGCTCGGCGAGGTTTCGGGATTTCTCGTGCGCAGCCTGGCCGTAGGCGGGCAGCTTGTGGCCGATCTGCAGCGTCACCCCGCGTTCAATCCCCCCGAGGACGAGGCACAGCCGCTGCTGATGATCGCCACCGGCACCGGCATCGCGCCGTTCCCCGGTTTCGTGGCGGAACGGGCGGCCAGTGGGCGGGCGGGCCCGGCGTGGCTGATCTTCGGGAATCGTCACCGCGCGGGCGACCATCTGTGGGCAGAGGCGTTCGGTGCCGCCGTGCGGGATGGGAGCTTGACCCGCTGCGACACGGTCTTCTCCCGTGACAGCGAGGGGGCCGGCTATGTCCAGCATTGCCTGCGGGAGGCGGCGGATGAGGTGGTCCATTGGCTGCAGAACAAGCAGGCGCGGGTCTACATCTGCGGCGCGGGCGCCATGGCCCGTGCCGTTGAAGAGACCCTGACGGAGATCCTGGCCCAGGCCACGGCGCTGCCCATAAACGTCGCTGCGGTCGAAATCGCGCGCTGGCGCGCCTCGGGGCGCCTGCGCGTCGACGCCTTCGACTGAGGGGGGCTCAGCGCGGCGAGACAGTGCTTGCCGCCAGCACGCCGGCGTCGATGTCGGAGATGCGCGGACAGCCGGTGAGGGCCATGGCCGCCTCGAGCTCGGTGCGCAGCACCGTCAACAGGTGGGCGACGCCGGCCGGGCCGCCCACCGCAAGGGCATGCAGAACCGGCCGCCCCAGCAGCACGGCGCGCGCACCCAGCGCCAGCGCCTTGAGAATGTCGGTGCCGCGCCGGATGCCGCCGTCGACAAGAAGAGGCACCCGGCCATCAATGGTGGCGGCCACATGGGGCAGCATCTCCAATGCAGCGGGCGTGCTGTCGAGGACACGCCCACCATGATTGGACACGATGATGCCGGCGCACCCGACGGCCACCGCCTGCTCCGCGTCGTTCGGGGCGAGGATGCCCTTCGCCAGCACCGGCAGGGCCGTCGCCGCGCACACGGCCGCCAGCGTGTCCCAGGTGGGGGCATGGGCCAGAAGACCTTGGAACACCGGGCTGCCCGGGGCCATGGCGGGGCCATCGAGGGGCGCCATGTCCCGAAGGTGCACGGCCTCGATGTGGGCAGGCAGGCGAAAGCCGGCGCGCTGCTCCATGTTGCGGATGCCGTTCAAGGGCGCATCCACCGTCATCACGATGGCGCGGCACCCCGCCGCCTCCGCCCGCCGCAGCAGCCGTACCGTGTCGGGCCAGCGGGGCTGGGCATAGAGCTGGAACCACAGGTGCGCGCCATCGATGGCCGCGAGGGTTTCCACCGGCGTGCTCGACAGGGTGCTGACGATCATCGGCGTGCCGGTGAGCGCGGCGCCCAGCGCGGTGGCGGCCTCGCCGTCCGGGTGCACCAGCTTATGATAGGCGGTGGGCGCAAGCCCCAGCGGGAAGGCGAAGGGTGTCCCGAACAGCGTGGCGGCAGCCGAGGCCTGCCGCATGTCGCGCAGAACGCGTGGCATCAGCAGGTGCCGGTCGAAAGCGGCGTGGTTGCGGGCGGCGGTGAGGCCGTCGGCGGCGCTTCCGTCCACATAGGCCCGCACCGCCGGGTCGACGCGGGCGGCGAAATAGTGCTCATAATCCTGGGCGCAGACGCAGTCGGCGGGCACCGTCATCATGCGCACCGGGCCTCCAGCTGACCGCGCCGGGCCGCCTGCTCCGCCAGTGCGCGGATGCGGGGATCGGGCTGATCGCGCAGGAGCTCGGCCATGGCGCGGAACAGATCGCCGAAACCGTGGGCGAGGGCGCGCTCCAGCCAGAGGCAGGCGCTGGCGACATCTCCGCCGCCCAGCAGCAGCCGCGCGAGGTTCAGCGCGCCCCAGCCGTCTCCGCCTTCCGCCGCGGCCTCATAGAGGGCCGCGACATCGCGGAGCGTGGGCCCGGAAATCCGCCCGTCCTCGTACAGCAGGCCGAGCATGGTCAACGCCTTGCTGTTGCCCTTCCGGGCCGCGCGCACGTAGAGCCCGTGCGCGGCCTCGTCACTTTGCGGCACGCCGATGCCACGCAGGTGGAGATCGGCCAGATTGAACATGGCCCAGCCGTCCCCCAGATCCACTGCGCGTTGATAGTAATGCGCCGCCCGGGCCGGATCGGCGGCGATGCCCCAGCCCCGTTCATGGCAGCGCCCGAGCATGTTGAAGGCCTGCGGATCGCCGCTGCGGGCGGCGGCGCGGAACCACTCCAGGGCGGCGGCCGGCGCACCGCGGTCGAGCTCCATCTGTCCCAGCGCCAGCTGCGCCTCGGCGAGGGTCGGGGCGGCGGGGCCCTGCGCCGCGCTCACAGCTCGGCCCAGCGACGCAGAAGGTTGTGATAGTGGCTGACCAGCCGCTGCACGGCCGGGTCGTCATCGCCCACCCGTTGGCGCAGCTCGATGATCGCCACATCGAGATCATAGAGCATGGCCCGCTGCCCATCGTCCCGCACCATGGATTGGGCCCAGAAGAACGCCGCGCGCCGGCTGCCGCGCGTCACCGGGGTGACGCGGTGCAGGCTCGATGCGGGATAGACCACCATGTGGCCGGCCGGCAGCTTCACCTCCTTGGCGCCGTAGGTATCCTCGATCACCAGGGCGCCGCCGTCATAGTCGTCGGGCTCCGACAGGAACAGGGTGGTTGAGACATCAGCCCGCAACTGCTGGCCGGAACCACCGGGAAGCGCGCGAATGGCGTTGTCCGTGTGCAGGCCAAAGGTCATGCCCGTGTCGTAGCGATTGAACATGGGCGGCAACACGCGCAGCGGCAACACCGCCGAGGTGTAGCTGGGGCAACGGCCGAGGGCTGTCAGCACCATTTGTCCGAGGGCCAGGGCCTGCGGGCTGTCCGGCGCCAGCTGGGCGTTGTTCTTCACCCGCGCGGCGAGGGTGCCGGCGGTGGCGCGGCCGTGCACCCACTCCGACCGGTCGAGCAGGTCGCGGGCGGCGCGGAGCTCCTCCGCGTTCAGGACATTCGGGATCGTCAACAGCATGGGCGATGGCCATGCGCCCCCACCGGAAAGGGCGGGGACGCATGGCACGAGCCTCCTTCAGAATGTCGTGCCGATATTGAACATGAAGGTCCGCCCCGAAGCGGGAACCACGCGCGCCACGTTGAACGACGAGGTGTAGTTCTGATGATCGGTGAGGTTGTAGGCGTTGAGCGCCATGCGGAGCTTCTTGTCGTGGGTTTCCAGGGACACCATGGCGTCGAGCGAGAACGTCTCGGGCACGCGGCCGGTGTTGGCGGCATCGGACCAATAGGCCGAGGCATAGCGCACACCGCCGCCCACCATCAGCTTGGTGTCGGGGTGCACCAGGGTTTCGAGGTCGTAGCTGGTCCAGGCCGAGAAATTGTTCGTCGGCACATTGGGCGCCACATTGCCGATCTGCGCGATGGTCGACGAATAGGTGGTCTCGCCATCAAGGTAGGAATAGCCGAGATTGACCATCCACTGCTGCGTGACGAGACCGTTCAGGCCGAGCTGCACGCCCTGCACCCTGAGGCCGAGGCCGGCATCGGAGAAGCCGGGCGTGATGTCGCCGGTGGTCGGATCGACGGCGTAGGAATTCTCCTTATCGACCCGGAACACCGCAGCCGTGGCCCCCAGCCGGCCGTTGAGGAAGTTGGCCTTCACCCCGAGCTCATACAGGTCCGAGCTTTCCGGCTCGCTGTTGACGGTGTCCTGCGGCACTTCCGACCCAGAACCTCCGGTTGCCGCGGCCACGTCGGTGCCGATGGGGCGGTAGGTCCGCGAGAAGGAGGCGTAATAGGTGTAGTTGCGCGAGGGCTCGTAGATGATGCTGACAGCCGGGCTGAATTCCTGCGCCGATTGCGAGCCGCCGATGCCCGCCACGACGCCATTGAACTCGCTGTTGAAATAGTCCCAGCGCACGCCGGCCTGCACGGACAGCTGCTCCGTGAACCAGAGCCGATCGCTGGCAAACAGACCGATGTCTGTGGCATTGGCCAGCCGCGCATTGACGCCGTTATAGTAGAACCAGGTCTGCGGGTAGAGATAGCGCGGGTTGATGATCATCTGATCATTGACGCGGTTGACGGCGGTCATCATGTGCCGCTGATCTTCCTGATAGACGGTGTCGATGCCGACGATCGCCTTGTTCTTGAAGCCGCCGACCGAGAATTCAAAGCGGCCCGAGGCGACGTTCTGGAAGCCCCAGCCGGTCTGGTTGTAGGTCATTCCGCCGCCGGCCCCATAGCTCAGCCGGTAGTTGCCGCCGCTCAGAATGGTCGCCGCGCAGGTGCCGGTGCACGCCGACGGGTTGGTGGCGCTGAAATCACGGGCATAGACGGAGAAGCGGGTGTCGTTATTGAAGGTGAACCAGTTGTTCACTTCCTTCGAGAAGTTGGACGTCACCACCTGCACGTCGGTGATGTCGCGATTGAAACTGCGGGCGTAAGACGTCGCGGAATCGTAGCTGACCAGGCCGAAATCGGTGATGGGCCGCACGATGCCGTCTTTCGCGGTGACGAACGGCACGCCCATGTCAGGCATGCTGTCGCCATGCAGATACATGTAGTTCAGGAACCAGGTGGTGTCCGTGCCAAGTCCGAAACCGATATTGGCGGCGATGCCGGCCCGATCGGTGAAGATGTTGTTGCGGTCCGCCACGTCCTGCTTGTTGTAGACAGCGTTGAGTCGGATCGCCGTCTTCTCGTCGATCTGGTAGTTGCCATCAATGGTGGTGCGATAGAGCGGGCCGGACCCCAGCTGCTGGTCGATGCTGGTGACGTTGCCGCGATGCGCCCGCTTGGTGGTCTGGTTGATGAGGCCGCCGGCATTGCCAACGCCGAAGGCCTCGCCGTTCGGCCCCATGATCACCTCGACGCTTTCAGTGTCGAACATGTCGTGGGTGTAGATGCCGAAGTCTCGCAGGCCATCGGAATAGATGTCGCCGCGGGCGGGAATGCCGCGAATGCGGAACTGGTCGCCGGCCGGGCCGCCATTACCCTCGCCAGAGGACATGGTGATGCCCGGCACGTTCTGCAGCGCCTGGCCCAGAGTGGTGATCTGCTGCTGCTGGATGAGTTCCTGCGGAACGACGGTGATGGTCTGCGGCGTGTCCTGAACCGTAGTCGGAAGACGGGCGATGCCCAGCGAGGCGAAATTGGTGTTGCCCTGTTCGGCCGCCTGCACCTCGACCGTGTCCAGTTCCACCACGTTCGGTGAATCCCGCCGGGTGGTGCTGGTATTCGCGCTATCCGCTTCCTGGGCCAATGCCGCCATAGGCAGCACGGTGAAGCCCAACAACGTGCCCGCCGTCGTTCGCGCCCCGGAAATGAGGGGTCTGAGGCACAGGTCCGAGCCATCCCGTTGCATGATATGCTCCTAAGAATACTTATAAATTGTGCGCCAGAATTCAGTGAATGTCTGGAAATGACCGGAGCATTACGGATCGTGTCTCAACGTATCAACGCGCATAATTCAGAGCGCTTCTAAATGCACCATGACGCACGATGCCGGGGTATCGGAAGGGATCATTCCACCCTTTGTGGTTCAGGAGGAGCGGCGATGCACCCCCGCTCGCGCGCGGATGAGGTGGATCGCGCGATTTAGAAAATGAATTGAAAACAATAGCTTGTTCCCACTTCGGTGGGGTAGCTGAAACGGAGTGTTGCCGAAATGACACAGGGTGGGCTGCGGTTCCGCAAGGTCCACAGCCGGAGCGTCAGTTCCTGTCGCGCGCGGCCCAAAGCTCCGATGCCCGCTGGCGGGCGTCATCGAAGGTGATCCCTGAGTCTGCATCGAGACAGAGGAGGGCGGTTGCCGCCGTGGCGATGACGATGCTCTCGGCGCGCGGATCGCGAACGGTGCCGCGCCATACCGCGCTCCAGTGCTCCATGCTGGTGAAGGGCGTGCGATCCCGCGAGGCGGGTGCGGGCAGGCTGGCGACGAAGTCGTCGCGCGGAACCCCGTCCACCAGCCGATGGATGGTGGTGGCGCGGAATGGGTTGAATTGGGCCACGTCTCGCGAATTGTCGATCATCGCCAGGTGTCGCTCACCCAGCAACACGGCGGTGTCGCGGTGGATCTCTTGATAGGAGGGCTTGCCCACGCCCAGCAGGGTGGCGCGGGCAGGCACCGGCTGCAGCAGATGCACCAGCTCATGGGCCGGCGAACGCGTCTCCGTGAGCGCATGGAGACCGAGCAGCCGGAACAGCTGCGGCGAAAGAGCAGGCAAGGGCAGATAGGCGATGGCGTGCGCGCCAAGCGCCGCCTCCAGCTGTGCAGGTGTGCGGCAGGAAACGATGCCCAGCAGGTCCGCCACCACGCTATGGCGCCCCGCCGTGAGGCCGCTGCCGCTGCTGCCGTGGAGCACCACCCGATATCCGGCCCGGGCCACCAGGCTGGCGGCTTGGAAAAACCACGGCGGACGCTGGTCTCGCGGGGAGATGTAGCAGGGCCAGTCCAGATCGGCGCGCAGATGATCCGGCCGCCCGAAGCGGGTTGAGACGTGTTGCCGGGCCGCTCTGACGAAGCCGGCCAGCTCCGTCGCGGTCGTGCCCTGCAGATGAATGAAGCTGAGGAACGCGCCCACCTGCACCGGATCCGCCGCGCCATCGAGGATGATCGACATGGCCGTCTGGGCCTGCTCCACATCGAGGCTATGGCCCGGTGCCTTGCGGCGGCCGGCGACGGTGCCGATGAGCTGGGCGAGCTGCGCGTGCGGCGGCGTCTCGGCTTTGTCTGGCTCCTGCCGCCGGCCCGCCGGCTCCGCGTCCTGCTTGAGCGTGGCGGATGCGACCGCCAACTGAGGCACTGTCTCGGGATAGGGCACGTTCCAACGACGGTCGAAGGGTGCGGGCTTGTCCGCTGCGCTGCCGGTCGCGGGATCGGCAAAGACGGCGTCGATGTCGCGGACGATGTCGCGAATCTGTGGGCGCAGGCTTTCCGCCTTGGGGGTAGGCACCAGCCCTCGGCCCGAACGGATCAGCAAGGTATCGTCGAACGCGGTGCGCAGCTCGCCGAGAATGCGGCTCACGCCCGATGGCTGCAGGCCAAGCTGCCGCGCCGCCGCTGTCACACTGCGGGTCGTGAGAAGGACATCGAGAACATAAAGCAGCCGTCCTCGCCCGAGCGCATCTGAGCGCTCAGGGCTGGGTTCGGATTCTGACATTTCGCGCGTCGCGGGGCCGCCCGGAGGCTGCATGGCCACCTCCCCTTCACGGTTGAAAGAGCCATGCATACAGGCGCTGCAGGTGCCGCGCCAAGCATCCGCAGGTGGTCTGTCGCCCGGGTCGCCATGTCAGGCGCTGAGCAGATCGCCATTCCGTCAATGGACAGCAGAGTTTGCAGGGAGGAGGTATGCAGCTGCTCGCCACTTCCCCTGCGTCAGACGCAGGCGTCAGGAATGGCGTAGTGCGGCGGGGACACCGCGGAACGGCAGATTTGCGAGTCTGGAAAGAGAAACGCCGGTGCGCGGCGTTTGAGAGATGGCTCCCCGAGCAGGACTCGAACCTGCGACCATTCGATTAACAGTCGAACGCTCTACCAACTGAGCTATCGGGGAACAGGTCGTTTCCGACCGAGGCCGGCGATATAGCAATCCCCCGCGGGCTTGTGAAGCCCGAAAGCGGAGGTTTTCCGCTTCCGGGCCCCATTGGGTGTGCACAAGTGCGCTGCGTCGGGTGCCGAAATCAAGCGCGCAGAAGCGCTTGCGGATCATCGCCGCCCGTGGGTTCCGGCGGCGTGGACTCGTGGGCGAACTGGATGTGGTAGAAGCCGAAATAGCGCCCACGCTTGGCCAGAAGCTCGTCGTGCGTGCCCGATTCCATCACCCGGCCGCCTTCGATCACGCAGATCTTGTCGGCCCCCACCACGGTCTGCAGGCGATGGGCGATGACGATGGTGGTGCGCTGGCGCTGCAGCAGCTGCAACGCTTTCTGCACCTCAGCTTCCGACTCGCTGTCGAGGGCGGCGGTGGCCTCGTCGAGCAGCAGGATCGGCGCATCCTTCAGGAAGGCGCGGGCGATGGCGATGCGCTGGCGCTGGCCGCCGGACAATTGCGCGCCGTGCTCGCCCACATGGGTGTCGTAGCCGCCTTCAAAACCCATGATGAAGTCATGGGCGTGGGCGGCGCGTGCGGCGGCGATGATCTCATCTTCGCTGGCGCCGGGACGGCCATAGCCGATGTTGTCGCGGATGGAGCCGGAAAACAGGTAGACATCCTGGCTCACCAGCGCCACCGCGGAGCGCACCGAGCGGCGGGTGACGGTGCGGGTGTCCACCCCATCGAACAGCACCGCGCCGCTCTGCGGCTCGTAGAAGCGCTCGATGAGGTTGATGACGGTGGTTTTGCCGCCGCCCGATTGGCCCACCAGCGCCGTGGTCTGGCCGGGCTCGGCTACCAGGTCGAGCCCGCGCAGCACCGGCTCGCCGGGGCGATAGCCGAATTCCACATGCTGCAGCTCCACTCGCCCCTGAGGACGCGGCAGGTCGGGCGTGCCCGGGGGATCGAGCTCGGGTGCGGGCGAATCGAGCAGCTCGAATAGCATGCGCGCGCCCATCAGGTGGTTCACCAGCTCCACGTGCAGGCGGGCCAGGCGCTTCGCGGGCTCATAAGCCAGCAGCAGCGCGGTCAGCACGGAGAAGAACTGCCCTGGCGAGCGCCCCACCACGATCACGTTATAGCCCGCGTAAAGGATGACGCCGCCGATGGCGAGGCCGCCCAGGCTCTCCATCAGCGGGCTGGACTTCGCCTGGGTGCGCACGAGCCGGTTGGCGTTCTTCTCCACCTCGTCGATATAAGCGTGGGTGCGCTGAAGCATCTCCGGCTCCAGCGTGTAGGCCTTCACCGTGCGGATGCCCTGGAACACCTCGAGGGCGATGGACGAGAGCTTCACGCCGGACTTGAACCCGGTGGTGAAGATGGTCTTGGCGCGACGGATGAGCTTGCGGGTGCCGAACACCGCCGCCGGCATCACCACCAGGGCGATGATCGCCAGGAACGGATCCTGGAAGATGGCCACCGCGGCCAGCATGAGCAGCGAGAGCAGGTCGCGGCCGATGCTCGCCACCACCAGGTTGAGGGTTCCGCGGGCGCCGTTGGCACCGGCATTGAAGCGGGATGAGACCTCGGCCGTGTGACGGGTGGCGAAATAGCTCACGTCCTGCCGCAGCAGCTTGTCGAAGGCGCGCTTCTGATTGTCGGCCACGATGCGGTTGCCGATCCGCGCCATGGTGATGCTCTGCCCGTAGGTCGAGGCGCCCTTGATCACCGACAGAACCATCACGACGATAGCCACCGCCCAGACGGCGGCGGGGGTGGGGGCCACGAAGATGGCGTCCACCGCATCCTTCATCAGATAGGCGAGGCCCGCGGTGCAGGCCCCCATGGTGGCCATGAAGGCGAAAGCGAGAGCGTAGCCTTTCCAGTGCCGCTTGCCGTCCGAGAGCAGAAGGCGGCGCAGGATGCTTACCGTCTCATCATTGCTCACGGGCTCCCGCGGCGGGGGGGCCGATTTTGCGTTCATGCGGTTCTCCGGCGGTCGGCAAATGCGCACCGCTTGGTGCGTTGTTGAACCGCCGCGGTCGTTTCAAGTCAATGCGCGTGCGCTCAAGGCGGAGCCGCGAGAGGCCCGTTCCGGCGGATCCGATCCGTGGTGAAGGATGGGCAGAGCGGGCTGCGAGGCCGAAGTGGCCGGGCCGGACGACGGCTCTCCGGGCTGCCGTGGAGGCCACGGAGGGAATCGAACCCCCGTACACGGATTTGCAGTCCGCTGCGTAACCACTCCGCCACGTGGCCTCACGAGCTGCGCTTCATAAGGGGTTCGTCGCGGGGGCGCAAGCTGGGGCAGGGCGCAATCCCGGGCTTTGTGCAAAAGCCCGGCTCAGGCCTCCGCCTCGCTGGGCAGCGGCGCCATGCGGGTGACGTCGCCGCCGGCGTGCATGGCAATGCCGATGCGGAAGCTGTTGGCCATCCGCTCCGCGTGGGCGATGGCGCGGGCGGCGTCTTCCGGTGGCAGGGTGGCCCGCGCCACCGGGCGGAACAGGGCCAGCCAGCGCAGGAAATGCGCATCGTTCAACGGCCCCAGCGTGGTGTGCGGGGGCAGGGGACGGCCATCGTAACGCTTGGTCTTCAGCAGCACTGACGACCAGAAATCGCACATCTTGGCGAGGTGCACGGGCCAGGCTTCGGCGGCGATGTGCGCCATGAAAACCGGTCCGATGAGCGGATCGGCACGTACCACGTCATAGAAGCCGTGCACCAGATCATGCACCGCCTGCTCGGTGGTGGCGGCGGGGCGCCCGGCGGCGGGAGAAAGGGGGGCGGGAGAAAGGGGGGCGGTCATGGCGAAGGCTCCGGCATCGGCTCCCCCTGGGAGAGCGCCCGGAAGGTTGACGCCGCATGCGCCGGGCCGGCAAGTCCGGGCTGCCCCCGTGCGACGGCCTGCCACAGCGCGGGTTTGCCTTTCGGCCGGCGGCCGACCCCTGGTGGCGCCTTGCAAAAGGGGCGGCAATGTGGCTCTTGAACTCGAACTGACCCGGCGGGCTAGCCAGACTGATGCCCGCGCGCTGAGGTCCGGAGGGATGACATGATCGATTTCGTCGAGCTTCGCCGTGGCATGGTGGACGCCCAGGTTCGCGCCAACGACGTGACCGACCACCGCATCGTCGGCGCCATGCTCGAAATCCCGCGGGAGAAGTTCGTGCCCGCGCCCCTCAAGTCCCTGGCCTATATCGACGACGATCTCATCATCCGCCCGGCGCAGGGGCGCACCCCGGCCCGCTATCTGGTGGAGCCCATGGTGGTGGCGCGGCTGATTCAGCTCGCCGATGTGCAGGAAAACGACCACGTGCTCGATATCGGGGCTGGTACCGGCTACACCGCCGCCGTGCTGTCGCGGCTGGCGCAGCAGGTGGTGGCGCTGGAGGAAGACGCGGAGCTCGCGGCCGCCGCCACCAAGACCCTGGCTGAGCTTGGGGTGGACAATGTGGCGGTGATGCAGGGCCCGCTGGTGGCCGGCTGGCCCGCGGAAGCCGACTATGACGTGATCTTCGTGAACGGCGCCGTGGATCTGATTCCCCCGACCCTGTTCGGTCAGCTCAAAGAGGGCGGGCGGCTGGTGACGGTCTTCGGCCAGGGCGGCGCCGGTCAGGCCCGCCTTTATACGAAGGTGTCCGGCCAGGTGTCTGAATGGCCGGCTTTCAACGCCGCCGTGCCGCGCCTGCCCGGCTTCGAGGCCGCGCCACGCTTCGTTTTCTGACACTTCTGTGGCCTGTTTGCCGCGGTCGGGCGAAAAGCGACGGGTAAATCGAACCGATCGGTTTCCCAAGCGGTGAGCTGCGGATATGTTGCCAATCCGTTACCGCACGACGGGTGCATGCAGCGTATCTTTACCGTCGTGCAGGGCCCAGGAGATATAGATGTCGCTTGCGACGAGCTTTCGCCGAGACGTAATCGCTATCCTGGCGGGGGTCGGCGCCGTCATTGTGACGGCGTCCGGCGCGGGGGCGCAGCCTCTCGATTCGGCGCTTGCCTCGGCTTACGTCAACAATCCGACCCTGAACGCCCAGCGCGCCGGCACGCGGGCGGTGGACGAAAGCGTGCCTCAGGCGCTCTCCGGCTACCGGCCGACCTTGTTCGGCAGCGCTGCCGCGGGGCCAGAAGGTGTGCGCCAGCAGGCCACCGGGTCGCCTCGGCAGAACGGCACCCTGTGGTCGCGGACCTTCGCGCTGACCGCGACTCAGACGATTTTCAACGGCTTCATCACCGCCAATTCGACCCGGTCGGCCGAAAGCCAGGTGCGTGGCTCCCGCGAGACCCTGCGGAACACGGAGCAGGCCGTCCTCCTGAACGGCGTCACCGCTTACATGGATGTCATTCAGGCGATCGCGCTCCTGGATCTGCAGCACCAGAACCTGGCCGCCCTCGAACAGGAACTGCGCGCCACCCGCGACCGCTTCAACGTGGGTGAGGTGACCCGTACCGACGTGGCGCAGGCCGAGGCCCGCGTCGCCGATGCGCAGTATCAGGTGAGCCAGGCGGTCGCGAATCTCAGCTCCGCGCGCGGCGTTTATCGTCAGGTGATCGGTGTGGAGCCGGGCAAGCTCACCACGCCCCGCTCCATCGAATGGATGCTGCCGAACAATCTCGGCAAGGTGGTGTCCGCGGGTCTTTCGACTCATCCGGCGGTCAAGGCATCAGAGTTCGCGGTGGACGCGGCGACCTTCCAGGTGAAGGTGGCCGAGGGCGCGCTGATGCCCAATCTGAATGTGCAGGGCCAGCTGTCCCAGGCCAACGACACCTCGCTGTCGGTGCAGTCCCTCGGCTCGGCGGCGGTGACGCTCAACCTGTCGGTGCCGATCTACCAGGGCGGCGTGGAGTACGCGAACATCCGCCAGGCGAAGGAGCTGCTGTCGCAGGCCCGCATCGAGGTGGATGTGAACCGCGACGCCATCCGCTCCCAGGCCGTGCAGTACTGGGGCGCTTTGGAGGCGACCAAGGTGCAGATTCAGGCGGCGCAGGCCTCGGTCGCGGCGAACACCCTGGCCCTGGAAGGCGTGCGTGAAGAGTGGCGCGTCGGCCAGCGCACCACCACCGACGTGCTGAACGCACAGCGCGACCTGACCAACTCGCGCTCCGCGCTGGTGATCGCCCAGCGCGACCGGGTGGTGGCGGCCTATTCTCTGGTGTCCACCATCGGCAAGCTCGACGCCCAGTCGCTCAAGCTCAAGGTCAACGTCTACAACCCGGCTGTGCACTATCATCAGGTGCGCGACAGCTGGGCCGGCGTGCGCACGCCCGACGGTCAATAGCGGGAAAGCGGGGGGAGGGCGCTGGCACGATCTCTGTCGCCGGTGTCATACTCCTGTCCTGATGGTGATTCTGGGGTGGGCGGCGCCGGGATATGAGCGCCACCTGCCGCCACGGCCGGGGTTGCGACATGCCTGGTA
The DNA here is from genome assembly GCF_052932325.1 of Xanthobacter sp. ZOL 2024. Lineage (NCBI taxonomy): Bacteria > Pseudomonadati > Pseudomonadota > Alphaproteobacteria > Hyphomicrobiales > Xanthobacteraceae > Xanthobacter > Xanthobacter sp. ZOL 2024. The sequence continues at coordinate 3,981,095 of NZ_CM128808.1, read as the reverse complement.
ATCCGAAGGCGCAAGAGCCGTCGATGGAAGAGATTCTCGCGTCCATCCGTCGCATCATCGCCGATGACGATCCTTCGCGTTCCGCCTCCTCGGCCGATCTGGCGCGCCCGGCTCCGGAACGGCGTGCCGCACCGTCTGGCGGAGCGGCAGGGGCTCGTGCTGCGCGGCCCGGGGACGCACGACCCGCGCCGGTGCAGGCCATGCCTGCGCACGCCGTCACGGCACCCCCCGCCACTCCACACCCCATGCCGCCCCTCCCTATGCGGGCACGGCTGGCGGAGCCGCCGGCGGCGCACAGCCGGGAGCGGCCGCCGTCTCCGGTCGCCGGGGGCCGGTATGCGGCCGAGCCGCAGGACGAGTTGCACCACCGCCATGAGCATCCTCAGGCCCCTGGACCGGAGGATGACACGCTGAATGACCTGAGCGATGGGGCGGACGCCTGGCTTGAACCGCCGATGGCGGCGCAAGGTGGACGTGCGGGCAGCGCAGCCGTGGGCCGCGCCGCAGCGGATGGAGGTGCGCGCCCCATGCTCCGTCCGATGACCGCGCGTCGCCATCGCGAAAGCCCCGCTGTCGCCGCGCGACCGGTGGGCTGGCGCCCGGAGGCCGAGCGGACCGATCGCGCTTGGCATGGCGAGGACGCTGCCGGTGGCGAGGATGTCCGCGAAGAGGAGCTCCGCGATAGCGGCCGCCGCACGACGCAGACTGCGACAGGGCCCACGCCGGCCACTTCGCCGTTGGATCGCCCCCCAGCCCCGCCGAGAGTGGCGGCGCCGGATGAAACGCCCGGCGTTCCGCTGCCGCGGCGGGATCTGCTCTCGCCGGCGGTGGATGCGGCCGTTTCGGCCGCATTCCGCTCCCTTGGTGATCTGGTCTTGCCCCAGCAGGAGCGCACCATCGAGGATCTCGTGAAGGAGATCCTGCGGCCGATGCTCAAGGCGTGGCTGGATGAAAATCTGTCCGGCATCGTGGAGCGCGCGGTCCGGGCCGAGATCGAGCGGGTCACCAGCAACCGGCGCTAGGCCGGCCATTCCCATCCAAGCCGGGCTCCGGCGCGCTGTGTCGCGGGGCAGGGGCGAGGCAGGGGCGGGGTGGCGTCTTCGGTGCACGCAGGGCGGCCTTGTGAGCCGCCGCTGTTGACCTTTGCCGGGTGCTGCGGCTTAACCCCATCTGAAACCATCCTGTCCCTAGCGCGACGGATGCCGGCACGGCCTGGGCGTCGCCCGGGCCTGCGGGGCGTCGCGGCCGCGGAGCTCATGTCCATGCTCGAGAAAGTGTTCGATCCCGCATCCGTCGAGGCCCGCATTGCCGAGGCTTGGGAACAGGAAGGCGCGTTCCGCTGCGGGCGCCCCGAGCGCAAGGACAAGCCGGGCTTTTCCATCGTCATCCCACCGCCGAACGTCACCGGCTCCCTGCACATGGGCCACGCACTCAACAACACGCTGCAGGACATCCTGGCCCGCTTCGAGCGCATGCGCGGCAAGGACGTGCTGTGGCAGCCGGGTACCGACCATGCGGGCATTGCCACACAGATGGTGGTGGAACGCCAGCTTGCGGCGCAGCAGCAGCCCGGCCGCCGCGATATGGGCCGCGCCGCCTTCATCGAGCGGGTGTGGACCTGGAAGGCCGAGTCGGGCGGCACCATTGTCGGCCAGCTGAAGCGGCTCGGCGCATCCTGCGATTGGTCGCGCGAGCGCTTCACCATGGACGAGGGTCTGTCGCGCGCGGTCCTCAAGGTGTTCGTGCAGCTCTATCGTGAGGGGCTGATCTACAAGGACAAGCGTCTCGTCAATTGGGACCCTAAGCTCATTACCGCCATCTCGGACCTCGAAGTGGTGCCGGTGGAGATGAAGGGCAATCTCTGGCATCTGCGCTACCCCATCGAAGGGGAGAAGGGCCGCTTCATCATCGTCGCCACCACCCGCCCGGAGACCATGCTGGGCGATACGGCGGTGGCGGTGCACCCGGATGACGAGCGCTATCGGGACCTGATCGGCAAGAACGTCATCCTGCCCCTGGTGGGCCGCCGCATTCCCATCGTCGCCGATGAATACTCCGACCCGGAAAAGGGATCGGGCGCGGTGAAGATCACGCCGGCGCACGATTTCAACGATTTCGAGGTGGGCAAGCGCCACAGCTTGCCCATGATCAACGTGCTCGATGCCGAGGCACGCATCGACATCTCCGGTATCGCGGATGATCGCGCCGAGCGCCCGGAGGCCTATGTGGAGCCGGTGGACGCCGGCGTGCTGGAGCACCTGGGCGGGCTCGACCGCTTTGCGGCGCGCAAGACCATCGTCGAGCTGCTGACCAATCTGGAGCTGCTGGAGAAGATCGAGCCGCACACCCACATGGTGCCCCACGGCGATCGCTCCAACGTGGTCATCGAGCCCTGGCTCACCGACCAGTGGTATGTGGACGCCAAGACTCTGGCGCAGCCGGCCCTGGCGGCGGTGCGTGAGGGCCGCACCAGTTTCGTGCCGAAGAATTGGGAAAAGACCTATTTCGAGTGGCTGGAGAATATCCAGCCCTGGTGCGTCTCGCGCCAGTTGTGGTGGGGCCACCAGATCCCCGCCTGGTATGATCCCTTTGGCAACGTCTTCGTCGCGCTGGATGAAGACGAGGCCTTCGAGCAGGCCCTCAAGCACAATGTGGGCAACGAGACGCTCTCCGCCGAAGAGGCCGAAGCGCTGATCGCCGATGCCGATAAGCGCGCGGGCTTCCTCACCCGCGATGAGGATGTGCTCGACACCTGGTTCTCCTCCGCGCTGTGGCCCTTCTCCACCATGGGCTGGCCGGATGAGACCGAGGAACTGAAGAAATTCTATCCCACCAGCGTGCTGGTGACGGGTTTTGACATCATCTTCTTCTGGGTCGCCCGGATGATGATGATGGGTCTGCACTTCATGGATGGCGAAGTGCCGTTCAAGGACATCTACATCCACGCCCTCGTCCGCGACGAGAAGGGGGCCAAGATGTCGAAGTCGAAGGGCAACGTCATCGACCCGCTGGACCTCGTGGACAAATACGGCGCCGATGCCCTGCGCTTCACTTTGGCTGCCATGGCGGCCCAGGGCCGGGACATCAAGCTCGCCACCTCGCGGGTGGAGGGCTATCGGAACTTCGCCACCAAGCTCTGGAACGCGGTGCGCTTCGCCCAGATGAACGGCTGCGTGCGGGGCGCCGGCTTCGATCCCGCCAAGGTGGACGGCACCCTCAACCGCTGGATCATCGGCGAGGCCGCCCGCGCCGTCGGCGAGGTGCAGGAAGCCATCCTCGCCTATCGCTTCAATGACGCGGCGGGCGGCATCTACCGCTTCCTGTGGAACGTGTTCTGCGACTGGCACCTGGAGCTGGCCAAGCCGGTGCTGTCCGGGCCGGATGGCGCCGCCAAGGACGAGACCCGCGCCACCACGGCCTATGTGCTGGATGTGGCCATGGCGCTGCTGCACCCCTTCATGCCCTTCTTCACCGAAGAGCTGTGGGCCGAGACCGGCAAGGAGGGCCCCGCGCGCGAGAGCCTGCTGGCGCTGGCGCCCTGGCCGGACCTCGCGGGCCTGGAGGCCCCCGATGCGGAGGCCGAAGTGGGCTGGGTGGTGGATCTCGTGACCGAGATCCGCTCCGTGCGCGCCGAAATGAACGTGCCGGCCTCCGCCCAGGTGCCGCTGGTGCTGGTGCAGCCCTCGGCCGAAACGGCTGCCCGCGCCGCCCAGTGGGACGATGCCCTGCGCCGGCTGGCGCGGCTCGAAGACATCACCATTGCCGACGCTATGCCCGGGGAGTCGGTGCAGATGGTGGTGCGCGGTGAGGTGGCGGCGCTGCCGCTGGCCGGAGTGGTGGACCTCGCCGCCGAGCTGGTCCGCCTGAAGAAGGAAGAGGGCAAGCTCGACCAGGAAGTGGCCCGCATCGACGGCAAGCTCTCCAATGAGAGCTTCGTGGCCCGGGCCCCGGAAGAAGTGGTCGAGGCCGAGCGGGAGAAGCGCGCCGAATATCTCCTGCGCAAGGAGAAGGTGCGCGCCGCCATCGGCCAGCTGTCCGGCGCCTGAAACGGGCTGTGAGCGGCCCGCCGCGCGGGGGTCGCTCCCAGCCGCGAGTCGCAAGGGAACCGCCAGGGTTGGGGGCTGACGGCTGTGTGACGGCAAAGTCACACCGCCACCCTTTCCCGGGTTCCGCCGGCCCGGCCGCCGCAAACGCCGCGATCCCGCCACAAAACGCCACGACACCAGAGGGCGACACGGGGCGGTGAGCGTAGCCTGGAAAGTGTTTCCGGCCGCCGCGTTTGAGGTAGAGTCCGGATGCGCACGCGGTGGATGGCACATAGGCTTGCAGGGCGGAGCGCGACGGAACGGTGCCCAAGTGAGGCCGCCAGGCGGCCTTTCCTCGGCCCCGATATTGCCGCCGCCGTCTGCCAAGTTTCCAGCATCATGTTTGCGGAACGTTTACCAAGCCCCCGGGGCGGGCTTCTGTCCCCATCAGCGCGCCGCGCGGCGCCACGGGCGGGTCGTGGCCCGGGCCGCGCCGTGAGCGCACCGGCCACGCGCCGTGCGGCCGGGCTGCTGTTCGCCAGCATGGTCGGTCTGCTGCTGAGCGCGCCGGTCGCATCCGCCTTCGATGGCTCCACCCAGGCGCAGCAGCCCATCACCCCGCCGGTGGATGTGCCGGTGGTACCGGCCACGCGGCCGGTGGATGAGGCGTTTCGTGCCGGTGCATTGGCATTGCGCCAGGGCGAGACCGCCAAGGGCCTCGACGCTCTTGGCTATGCCGCGGCCCAGGGCCACCCCATGGCCCAGTGGAAGCTGGCCAAGATCTATGCCGATGGCGACGGCGTGAAGCGGGACGATGCCAAGGCCTTCACCTATTACAGCCGGATCGCCAATTCCCACGCGGATGACTATCCCGGCACGGCACAGTCGCGCTTCGTGGCCAATGCGTTCGTCGCGCTGGGCTCCTATTATCTGGTGGGCATTCCCTCGGCCGGCGTGAAGCGCAATCCCACCCGCGCGCGGGACATGTATTCCTACGCCGCCTCCTATTTCGGTGACGCCGATGCCCAGTACCATCTGGGCAAGCTGTATCTGGAAGGCGTGGGCGGGCCGAAGGACGCGCGCAACGCCGGGCGTTGGCTGACCCTGGCCGCCCAGAAGGGGCAGTTTGAGGCGCAGGCCACCTTGGGCGAGTTGCTGTTCCGCGGCGAAGAGGGCGTTCCCCGCCAGGCGGCACGCGGCCTCATGTGGCTCACACTTGCGCGGGATGCGGCGGCGCGGCCCGAAGACAAATGGGTGGTGGAGCTGCACGAAAAGGTATTCGCTGAAGCCTCGCCCGATGAACGGGCCATGGCCCTGGCCTATCTCGAAAACTGGCTGAAGACCGCACGGCGCTGAAGAGCGCCGACTGCAGGCCGGCTATCGACCCCTGGTCGACCCTTGGTCTACCGTTGGCCTGCACCGTTGGCCTGCACCGTTGGCCTGCCTTGGGCTAAGGTGGGTCGCGCTCGGCGGCGAAACGTGGCAGGTCGGCGCCGAGGCCCGCGGTCATGGCGCGGGCCGAATGGGTCCACAGATGGTGGCTGGGCTGCACGGCGTCGGGCTGGTCCAGGGTGCCGACGGTAATATCCACCTCCGCCTCACACGCCATATCGAACAGGATCGGGCTGCCGCAGCTGCCGCAGAACCCCCGGATCACCCCTTCAGAAGAGGCGTAGCGCGTCAGCGTTCCGTCCGTCAGCTCCAGATCGTCGCGGGCGACACTGGCCCACGGCACGGCGGCGGAGCCGGAGGCCTTCTGGCACATGGTGCAATGGCACCAGAAGGCGGTGCGCACCTGCTTGATGCGATAGCGCACCGCGCCGCACAGGCAACCGCCGACGAGGGGCTGCGCGGGAAAGGGGGCCATGGCTTTGCGCCTCAGACAGCGATGGAAAAGTCGGCCCAGACCGGCACGTGGTCTGAGGGCTTTTCCCAGGCCCGCACATGCTTGTCGATGCCGGCGCCGATGAGCTTGTCGGCCGCCTGGGGCGACAGCAGCAGATGGTCGATGCGGATGCCGAAATCCCGCTGCCAGGCCCCGGCCTGATAATCCCAGAAGGTGAACACCCGTTCGGCATCGGTGGTGGCGCGTACCGCGTCGGTGAGGCCGAGATGGAGAAGGCCGCGGAAGGCGGCGCGGGTGCGCGGCAGGAACAATGCGTCGCCGAGCCAGGCGGACGGATCGGCGGCGTCGATGGGCTGCGGGATCACATTGAAATCGCCGGCGAGGATCAGCGGCTCTTCCAGGGCCAATCGGTCGGCGGCAAAGGCATTGAGCCGGTTCATGAAGCCGAGCTTGTAGGGATATTTCTCGGTATCCGGCGGGTTGCCGTTGGGCAGATAGAGGCAGGCGACGCGCACCACGCCGGTTTTCACTGAAACCACCGCCTCGATGAACCGGGCCTGTTCGTCGCCATCATCGCCGGCGAGGCCGTGGCTCACGTCCTCCAGCGGCAGCTTGGAGAGCAGGGCGACGCCGTTGAACGTCTTCTGGCCGTGCACCGTGACATTGTAGCCCAGCGCCTCGAACGGCTCCCTGGGGAAGGCGTCGGTCTGGCACTTGATCTCCTGCAGGCACACCACGTCCGGATTGGCCTCCTTCAGCCAGGCGACCGCATGGTCGAGCCGCTGGCGGATGGAGTTCACATTCCAGGTGGCGATGCGCATGGGGATCCGGCTCCTTCGGGGGCCCGTCGGTTCGGGCGCGGCGAGCATACTCCCCACGCGGGCCGGGGCAACCGGCGGAGGTCCGCAGATACATAACGTAACGCGGGGCGACCCGGCGGCAGGGTTGCGGCGGGGGGAAAAGGATGGCATGCACCACCCTTGCCATTGTCCAGGTGACCTAGCGACATGACGTTCGCGTCCATCGAGTTTCTGTTCTATTTCTTCCCGCTTTTCTTGGTCTCCTACTTCGCCGCGAAGACCATCGCGCTGCGGAATTATATCTTTCTGGCCTTCTCCCTGGTGTTCTACGCCTCGGGATACACGCCGCACATCGTGCTGCTCTTGGCCTCCGTCGCCGTCAACTTCTTCATCGCCAAGGCCATGGACCTGAAGGAGGGGCGCGAACGGCAGCGCGTCCTCATCGGCGGCGTCACCTTTAATCTGCTGCTGCTCGGGGTGTTCAAATATACCGACTTCCTCATCGGCAATCTCAATGTGCTGTTGGAGCCCACGGGCGTGGCCCTGCCGCAGCCCCACATTTCCCTGCCGCTGGGCATTTCCTTCTATTCGTTTCACGCGATTTCGTATCTCGCCGACATCTACAAGCGAAAGGTGCGGGCCAATACGGACCCGGCCCAGTTCGCGCTCTACATGTGCATGTTCCCGCAGCTGGTGGCGGGCCCCATCGTGCGCTACTCCACGGTCGCCCGGCAGCTCGCGGACAGGCGCGTCACCTGGGGCCGGTTTTCCGCCGGCGCGCGGCTGTTTGCCATCGGGCTGGCCTGGAAGGTGCTGATTGCCGATGAGGTCTCGCGCCTGGTGGTGGGTGTGTTCGACACCACCACCAACCCGACCTTCGTGGAAGCGTGGCTGGGTGTTTATGCCTATACGGTGCAGATCTATTTCGACTTCGCCGGCTACTCGACCATGGCCGTGGGCCTCGGCGTGATGGTGGGCTTTACCCTGCCGCGCAACTTCCGCATTCCCTACAGCTCCCACTCCATCACCGAGTTCTGGCGGCGCTGGCACATGAGCCTGTCGGCCTTCCTGCGGGACTATCTCTACATTCCCCTGGGGGGCAACCGGCATGGGCCGGCGCGGACCTATGTGAACCTGTCCGTCGTCTTCCTGCTGTGCGGCCTGTGGCACGGGGCGAGCTGGAACTTCGTGATCTGGGGTGCCCATCACGGGGCCTTCCTCATCCTGGAACGGGCCTGGCTCGGCCGCTGGCTGAAGCGCCTTCCGGGGCCGGTGTCGCACCTTTATGCCGTGGTGGTGGTGATGCTGGGCTGGGTCTGGTTCCGGGCCGATACGCTGCCCGGGGCACTGGATCTCTTCTCAGGCCTGGTGGGGGCCAACGGCTTCTCGCGGCCCTCCATGGCGCTCGGCTTCGGCCTCCATACCCTATCGATCGTGGCGCTGATCGTTGGTGGTCTCATCGGCTTCTTCCGCTGGCGGCGCTGGAAGATCCTGTCGGGGGAGGGGGTGCTGGCCACGGTGGCGGATTACGGCCTCATCGCCGCGCTCATGATCATGAGCGTGATCTGGGTGGGCGGTACCATCCCCACGCCCTTCCTCTATTACCGGTTCTGATGCCATGAACCTGCTCGCGCGACATCGCCGCTACATCGGGGTCCTGGTGGCCGGCATCATCGGCCTGCTGTTCCTCTCGAACATCATTCCGGACCCGCTGGGCACCTGGAAGGCGCGCACGCCGCTGGCGCCCGAATGGGGCTGGGGGCGCACGGCCCATGTGATCTTCCGCAATGCCGGCGAGTTCATTCATGACAATTTCGGCTTCCGCGCCACCCTGCCGGTGCTGCGCCGGGAGTTGCGCCGCGCCCTGGATGCGCCCGACAGCTACCCCATCTATGCCGGCCGCAATGGCCAGCTGTTCTGGGGCGTGGAGCGCACGCCGGAGCAATCGGCCGGCGCCCTGGTGCGCGCGCCTGAGGTGGAGCGCTTCGTTTCCATGATCGGCGAGATGCAGCGGAGCCTCGCGCCCCTCGGCACCAAGGTGGTGGTGGCGCTGCCGCCCAATGCCCAATCCGTGGAGCTGGAGGAGCTGCCGGCCTGGACCGATCTCCTGCGCTATCCCACCACCGAATACAGCCTCGCCCTGGCCGGCCTGGAGGCGGAGGGGGTGACCACGGTCGACCTGCGCCGGGTGCTGCGACGGGCGCCCTGGCCCCGCTATCTCCTCACCGATACCCATTGGAACACCCGCAGCTCCATCCTCGCCTTCAACGCGGTGATGGCCGCCGCCGGCCATCCGGGCTGGCAGGTGGATGTGAGCCAGGTGATCGGCGGGCGGGTGCCCTCGCCGCGGGGCGACCTGCTGCGCAGCATGCGCATGCCGCCGGAGGTGAAGGAGGAGAACTTCCAGCTGCTCTACAAGAGCCCGGCCGGTCCCCAACGGCCTGATCCCGCCCTCATTCACCACAATGAGCACTTCGCCTTCAAATCGGTGGCGCGGGACTATGCGCCCACCGGCGAGCGGGTGCTGATCATGGGAGATTCGTTCACCGTGGGCATTTGGGCGGGGCTGTTCGCCAATGCGGACGTCAGCGTCGTGGGCTGGATGCATGCCTCGCTGAAGACCACCGGAAGCTGCGACTTCAACTTCAACGATGTGAAGGCGTTCAAGCCCGACCTGCTGATCTACGCGCGCACCGAGCGCTTCTTCCCGTGCCCGCCGGACAATTGGCCGGCAGGCCTGCCGCGGCCGCGCGGCAATGCGATCCCCCTCGGCGCGGCCCCGTGAGGTCGCGCCGGCGGCGGGACGTGTTTGCTCTCAGGCGCCGGTCAGACGGCGAAGCTCGATCCGCAGCCGCACTTGGCCGTGGCCATGGGGTTGTGGATCTTGAAGGCCGAGCCCATCAGGTCCGCCACGTAATCGAGCTGGGAGCCCTTGACGTAGTCGAGGGAGATCCGGTCGACGACGATCTTGGCGCCTTCCTTCTCGATGATGAGGTCGTCATCACCCTGCTCGGTTGTCATGTCGTACTTGTAAGAGAAGCCGGAGCATCCGCCCCCTTCCACGCTGAGGCGCAGGAAGGTGCCCGCAGGCTCCGACGACAGAATCTGGCGGATGCGGCGCGCTGCAGCATCGGTGACGGCGAAATCGGGAGCGGCCGAAGCCTGCTCGGGGGCGAGTGTGGTTTCCATGGTATCGACTTTACGAATTGAAGCTGGCAATGGCCCATAAGGTAAGGCCGGAACCGTTGAAGTGAAAGGGCTGGCCTCGCGAAAAGGCCGAGCGGGAGGAGCAGGACATGGCGGTTTCCGGCGCAAAGCCCCGGGTTTCATGGGCTTGCGACCCTGAGCGTTCGCGTGGGCGGCTGGTTCACGAACCGGAGATGCCGCCGCGCAGCGGCTTCCGGCGGGATTGCGACCGCATCATTCATTCCACTGCCTTCCGCCGCCTCAAGCAGAAGACTCAGGTCTTCGTCTTCAATGAGGGCGACCATTACCGCACCCGCCTCACCCACACGCTGGAGGTGGTGCAGGTGGCGCGCTCCATCGCCCGCGCCCTGGGGCTGGACGAGGATCTGGCCGAGGCTCTCGCCCTTGCCCACGATCTTGGCCACCCGCCGTTCGCCCATGCGGGCGAGCGGGCGCTCAACGCCTGCATGGCCAATCATGGGGGCTTTGATCACAACGCCCAGTCGCTGCGCGTGGTGACACGCATCGAGCGCCGGTATGCGCAGTTTGACGGCCTCAACCTCACCTGGGAGACCCTGGAAGGGCTGGTGAAGCACAACGGCCCGCTGACCGACCGGAAGGGGCAGGGCATCGGCCACTATGCGGGCGGCCTGCCTCACGCCATCGTCGTGCACTCCGCCTTGCAGGATCTGGACTTGTGGAGCCACGCCGGCCCGGAGGCGCAGGTCGCCGCCCTGGCGGACGACATCGCCTATGACGTCCATGATCTCGACGACGGCATCCGCGCCCACATGTTCAGCCTGGACGAGCTGGAGCCGCTGCCGCTGGTGGGCGAGGCGATCCGGGACGTCCGGGCGCGTTACCCCGGCCTCGACATGCCGCGCACGGTCAACGAGGTGCTGCGCCGGGTGATCACCCGCCTGATCGAGGATGTGGTGGTGGAAGGCGCGCGCAACGCCGCCAGCGCCGGGGTGCAGTCCGCTGATGAGGTGCGCCGGCTAGGGCGCACGCTCATCCGATTTTCGCCGGAGATGGCCGGGGCCGAGAAGGCGCTGAAGGGCTTCCTCTATCCCCACATGTACCGCCATGCGCGGGTGGAGGCGATCATGGGCGAGGCGCAGCGCGTGCTGCGTGAGTTGTTCGCCCACTTCATGGCAGAGCCGCGGGACATGCCGGCCTCCTGGCATGAAGACCTGGAAAGCTTGGATCAGAACCGCCTCGCTCGCCGGGTGACCGATTACATCGCCGGCATGACCGACCGCTACGCCCTCGACCAGCACGCCCGTTTCTTTGACACGACGCCGGATCTGCGATAGGCGCGCGGCAACCAACCCGATCGGACAATTCCATGAACGTCTACGCGATCTTCGCCGATCACGTCCGCGAAGCCGTCGCCGCCCTCGTCGCCGAGGGTCATTTTGCCGAGGGCCGTGGCGCGGGCCTCGATCTGGCCCGCGTGGTGGTGGAGCCCCCGCGTGATGCCAGCCATGGCGATCTCGCCACCAATGCCGCCATGGTGCTGGCCAAGGATCTGGGCCTGAAGCCGCGGGACCTCGCGGAAAAGATCGCCGGCAAGCTCGGCGGCATCCGCCATGTCACCAAGGTGGACGTGGCCGGCCCCGGCTTCATCAACGTCACTCTCGATCCGGTGTTCTGGCCCCAGGTGCTGGCGGCGGCGCTGAATGGCGGCGCGCGCTTCGGCCGGTCCAGTCTCGGCGGCGACGAACCGGTGAATGTGGAATATGTCTCGGCCAACCCCACTGGTCCCATGCATGTGGGCCATTGCCGGGGTGCCGTGTTCGGCGACGCCATGGCGAACCTCTTGGCCTTCGCCGGCTATCAGGTGACCCGGGAGTATTACATCAACGACGCCGGCGCCCAGGTGGATGTGCTGGGCCGCTCCGCCTATCTGCGCTACCGCGAGGCTGCCACCGGCGAGAAGGCGGAGATTCCGGACGGGCTCTATCCCGGCGACTATCTGGTGTCGGTGGGCGAGAAGCTGGCCGAAATGCACGGCAGCGAATATCTGGCCGCGCCGGAGAGCGAGTGGCTGCCCATTTTCCGCAGCTTCGCCATCGGCGAGATGATGAACATGATCCGCGACGATCTCGAAGCCCTGGGCATCGCGTTCGACGTGTTCTTCTCGGAGCGCTCTTTGTCCGCCGGCGCGGTGGACAAGGTGGGCGCCACCATCGAAGCCCTCAAAGCCTCCGGCGAGGTCTATGAGGGGCGCCTGCCGCCGCCCAAGGGCGCGCCTATCGAGGATTGGGAGGATCGGGAGCAGACCCTGTTCCGCTCCACCGCCTTCGGCGACGATGTGGACCGCCCGCTCAAGAAGTCGGATGGCAGCTACACCTATTTTGCCGGCGACATCGCCTATCACAAGGACAAGGTGGAGCGCGGCTTCCTCAAGATGATCGACGTGTGGGGCGCCGACCATGGCGGCTACGTCAAGCGCATGCAGGCGGCGGTGAAGGCCGTTTCCGGCGGCGCGGCGAGCCTCGATGTGGAGCTGATCCAGCTGGTGCGTCTGTTCCGCAACGGCGAGCCGGTGCGCATGTCCAAGCGGGCCGGCTCCTTCGTGACGCTGCGGGACGTGGTGGACGAGGTGGGCCGCGACGCGGTGCGCTTCATGATGCTGTTCCGCAAGAACGATGCGCCGCTGGATTTCGATCTCGCCAAGGTCATCGAGCAGTCGCGCGAGAACCCGGTGTTCTACGTGCAGTATGCCCACGCCCGGGCCAAATCCATCCTGCGTAACGCCGCCGCCGCCCTTCCCGACCTGCCGGCTGAGCCGGCCGCCTTCGCCAGCGCCGAGCTCGAGCGACTCGACGATGAGGGCGAACTGGGGCTGCTGAGGCGCATCGCCTCCTGGCCGCGCCTGGTGGAGCAGGCCGCAAGCGCCCGCGAGCCCCATCGGATCGCCTTCTATCTGCATGAGCTGGCAAGCGATTTCCACGCCCAGTGGAACCGGGGAAAAGACCTGCCTCATTTACGCTTCATTATCGAGAATGATCGACATTTGACCTCGGCCCGCCTCGCTTTGGTGCATGGAGTGGCCACGGTGCTCGCCTCGGGTCTGAACGTGCTGGGGGTGGAAGCCGTCGACGAGATGAAATAGCGGCTCGTCAAACGGCCAGGCACCGCAGCAATGGGCCGCTGAAGGCTCCGCCTGGGCGGGACGGACGAGAACACATCGAGGCGACATGGTCGACGAAAGCAGGTTCCGCTATCGGCGCGACGCGGGCAGCAATGATGCCGGCGCACGGGGCGTGGCTCCACGGGATCCTCGGGAGCAGCGGCCGGAGCCGGGCCGTGCTCAGGCCCCGCGTGATCCGGCCACCCCACGGGGCTATGCCGCGCCCGCGGCGGATCCACGCCTTGCGCCCCCGTCCCGCGCGGCCGCGCCGCGGGCCGCCGCGCCGAGCCGCAATCCGCCTCCGGCGCCCGCTGCCAGCGACGACCCGCTGGCCGAACTGGCACGGCTGATCGCCGAGCAGGATCCCTTCGCCGATTTCGATGACCTGCCGCCGGCCCCCCCGCCGCGTCCGGCAGCTGCAGCCCCAGCGCTGCCGCGCGCCGCCGATCCGGCCGCGCGTCCCTTCGATCCGCGCCGCGACCTGCGCGCGCCCAGCCGTCCACAGGCGCCCGTCGACGCCTATGACGATGAGCCGGACGAGCTACCTCCGGCGCGTCCCGCACCCGCCCGCGCTGCTGTCCCACCGCGCGCCCCCTCCGAACCCGCTCCGCGGCGTGCCGCTCCCAGCCTTCCGGACCTCTCCGCGTCGCCGCGTCCGCAGGCGCAGCCACCGCGTGCGGTGCGCCCGGCCGCTGGCACGCAGGCGTCCTATCAGCAGGATCCCTATTCCTCGGCCACACCGGCGCCGCGCGCGGCCCTGGAACCGCCTCGTCGTCCGGCGCCGCAGCCGCCGTCCGCAGCCGCGCCGAGCCGCGCGGCTCTCGTTCCTCCTCGGTCCGATGCCGCGCCCATCGACCGCTCCGCCACCTCGGTTCGCCTCGGCTACGGGTCTTTGGCACATCAGGCGCAGGTCGCCGCCACTCCCGCGCAGCGCCGTGGCGCCGAAGACGACGGCTTTGCCGCGCCACCGGCGCCTCAGCCGCGCGGCGTCGCACCGCGCGAGGCGATCCGTGACGACGAGGATTATGAGCCCGCCCCCCGCCGTGCGGCTGCTCCTGAGCCGGCGCGCGCGCCGGCCGAGCCGCACCCGGCCGCCTATGCCTACTCGGCGGAGCGGCGGGATGGCGACTATGACGAATATGACGAGGCCTACGATCCCCAGTATGACGAGGATGGCTACATGCCGCCTCATGGGGATGAGGTCTATGAAGGCGAGACCCGCCGCCGCAAGGGCCGCGCCGCTCTGCTGCTGGTGGCCTCGGTGCTCGGCCTGATCGTCGCCGGCACCGCCGGCGTGTTCGCCTATCGCATGGCGGTACATGGATCGGTATCGGGCACCGCCGGAGGTCCGCCGGTCATTCGCGCCGATAGCACCCCGAGCAAGATCGTCGCGCCGCCCGCGCCCACGCCGGAAGGCCAGCAGAAGATGATCTACGATCGTCTCGGCAGCGGTGGCAGCGCCAATGAGCGCATGGTGCCCCGCGAGGAGCAGCCGATGGATGTGACCACGGCGGCCATTCGCAACGGTACGCCGGCGGCCACCGATCCGGTCATCAATTCCCTGTCCACGGAACCGAAGCGGGTGCGCACGGTGCCCATTCGCGCGGATGGTCTCGGCGGGGATGCCAGCACGACAGCCGCGGCGCCAAGCCCCGGCCTGAGCGCTCTGGCCGCCTATGCATCGGGGCAGGCCCCCGGTGCCGCACCGTCGGCGGTGGCCGTGCCGGATGCCAAGGCCCCGCCGCAGGTCGCCCGTAGCGGCGACTTCGTGGTGCAGGTGGCGTCGCAGCGGTCGGAGGCGGATGCCATGGGCTCCTGGAAAGCGCTGCAGACCCGCTATCCGAACCTGCTGAGTTCCTATGTGGCGACGGTGAAGAAAGCCGATCTCGGTGACCGCGGTGTGTATTACCGCGCTCAGGTGGGCCCCTTCGCGACCCGCGATCAGGCCAATGACCTATGCCAGGCCCTGCGGGCCCAGGGCGGTGACTGCCTCGTCAGCAAGAACTGACCCCCAGAGCATGGGGTTAAAAGTTGAAACGGGGGCGCGCGGCAGGTCCGGCGCCCCCGTTTCGCGTCAGGCTCAGCGGGCCTTGAGCGCCACGCCCAGGCGGCCGGCCAGGTCCTGCACGAACTGGGAGGCGGTGCGGCCCGAACGGGCGCCACGGGTGGTGGCCCACTCCAGCGCATCGGCCCGCCACGCGCTGTCCTCCACCGGCAGCTGATAATGGGCGATATAGCCGGCGACCATGGCGAGGTATTCGTCCTGGTTGCACTTGTGGAACCCGAGCCACAGGCCGAACCGGTCCGACAGCGACACCTTTTCCTCCACGGCTTCGCCGGGGTTGATGGCGGTGGAGCGCTCGTTGTCCATCATGTCCCGCGGCAGCAGGTGGCGCCGGTTGGACGTGGCATAGAAGATGACGTTGTCGGGTCGCCCCTCGATGCCGCCCTCGAGCACCGCCTTCAGCGATTTGTAGGAGGTGTCATCGGCGTCGAAGGAGAGATCGTCGCAGAAGATGATGAAGCGATGGGCAGAGCCGCGCACCAGGGCCATCAGGCCCGGCAGGGTCTCGATGTCCTCGCGGTGGATCTCCACCAGCTTCAGCCGCCAATCCTGGCCGGCGGGCAGGGTGCGGTTGACGGTGGCGTGGGCCGCCTTCACCAGAGAGCTCTTGCCCATGCCCCGGGCACCCCAGAGCAAAGCGTTGTTGGCGGGCAGGCCGTGGGCGAAGCGGCGGGTGTTGTCGAGCAGCTGATCGCGGACGCGGTCGATTCCCTGCAGCAGATCAAGCTCGACCCGGTTCACGTGGGGCACCGGCTCCAGCCGCAGCGGATCGGTCTGCCACACGAACGCGTCCGCCGCGTCGAAATCCGCCACCAGGCGGTCCGGCGGGGCGATGCGATCCAGCGCGCCGGCGATGCGGCTGAGCAGGTCGAGGGCTGCGGCAATCGTGTTTTGGTCCAGGGATGCGGGCATTCTTTCCTCCATGGTGTGGGGATAAGGCGCCGTTTCGGGGCGAGCAAGGGCGGGGCGCCGGCAAAGACGGGCTGTGGCCGCAGAGTCGCACTGGTCGCGGGAATGGTGTCGGGCAGCATCACTGCCTTAACTTTTCCGCATCAGGCTGGGACCAGTGCAGCGATCGGGGGTGATCTGAACGTCTGTCATTCCCGTCCGGCCGTGCGGCGGCCGTCTAGCGAGCACTTTGCCGGAGAGGCCGATGCGACCCATGCGACATGCGCCCGCCATCCTCAGTCTGCCGCTGAGCCTTGCTCTGGCGGCCAGCGCATGGGCGGATTCGGGAGACTCCACCAGCCGCAGCCTGAATGCCGACGGCTCCACCTCCATGCGCTACGAGCGGCAGCTGGCCGATCTTGGCGCCCAGGTGGGCATGAGCCTGTCCACGGAGGCGTCGAGCGCGGTGCCGGGGCTGGTGCCTGGCACGCAGGCGGTGAGTGGCGCCGCCTTTGCCAAGGTCGCGCTGCCCGAACTGCCGAGCTGGCTGATGTGGCAGAAGGGTTCAGTGAACGTGGCGGTCAGCCCCAGCGATGAGGAAAGCAAGCTCGGCACCACCCTGTCGCGCAGCTGGACGCTCTATGAGGGACTGAAGGCCGAGCTTTCGGACAGCTACGAGATCGCCCGCAGCACCTCCGGCGGGGGCTGGCAGACCGACAAGGCCTTCCGCATCAAGATGATCGACACGGGCACGACCTTTTCGTTCGGCGCGTCCGCCTCCGATAGCACGCCGCAGCTGCTTCCGAGCGTGAGTGCGCAGCAGAAGGTGTTCGGCGCGGTCAACGTGACCACCACCCTGGCGGATACCGGATCGGAACTGAACAAGAGCATCACCGCCGGCTTCTCGCACCGCTGGTGAGCCGCCTTACTGCCAGAAGATGGCCACCACGAAGCGCGAGGCGACGATCAGCAGGAACACGCCGAACGCGATTTCCAGGTGGCGCCGGCTGAGCCGGTGGGCGATCCGCGCACCGACGGGGGCGAACAGGGCGCTGAGCGGCGCCATCAGAACAAAGCCGATGACCGAGACATAGCCCAGCGACAGCGGTGGCAGCTCGGCGAGGTGAGGCCAGCCGGCAACGGCATAGCCGATGATGCCGGGAATGGGCACGATGATGCCGATGCCCGCCGAGGTGGCCACGGCCACATGGATAGGCACGCCGTAGAGCAACAGGACATTGGTTGCGAGGCCGCCACCGGAAATGCCGACCAGCGCCGAGGCGAGGCCGATGAAGAAGCCGTAACCAAGCATGGCCCGGCGGCCGGGCAGGGTCTCGCCCAGGCGGATGTCGTCACGCCCGAGCAGGCTCTTGATGGCAAGGCCCGTGATGATGAGCACGAACGCCGCCTGCAACACCCAGCCGGACACCGCGGCGGCAATGGCGCTGCCGACGAGGATGCCGGCGATGGCGGGCAGATACCATTGTCGCAGCACGTCGGGGCGCACCGCGCCCTTCTTCTGATGCGCGCGGTAGGAGGTGATGGCGGTGGGAATGATCACCGCCAGCGAGGTGCCCACGCACAATTGCATGCGCACACTGTCCTCGACCCCCATCACCCGGAACACCTCATAGAGCACCGGCACCATGACGCCGCCGCCGCCCACCCCCAGCAGGCCGGCGATGAGGCCGGTGAGGATGCCGCCAGCCAGCAGCGCCAGGGACAGCTCGGCGAGTTCGCTCCAGGCGATGGATGAGAGCATACGTGCGTTCCGGAAGGCCGCGGCACGCGACCGGGAAGAGGAGGGCAAGGCGAAGGATTGATCCCCGTGCTCCTGTGCGCTGGATCGTTGCCGGTGTCCAGGGGTCGGTGGGAAGGTCTGCCCGGCGCGCGGCGCAAGGGCTGGCTTCAGGCCGCTATTCCCAGGTCGCGGCTGCGCACTTCGGCCACCGCCCCCCTGAGCACGTCGAGCCCGGCGCCGGGCTGAATTGCCTCGGTGGAAAGCCGGCGGCGGAAGAGCCGCGAGCCGCGACGGCCTCCGAACAGCCCCAGCATGTGGCGGGTGATGTCGGCGAGGCGTCCGCCGGCCTCCAGATGCGCCGCCACATAGGGCTCGAACGCCTCGAGCGCCGCATAGGTATCGGCACAGGGGGCGGGCTCGCCATAAAGGCGGGGGTCCACCTGATGTAGCAACTCAGGGCTGTGATAGGCGGCGCGGCCGAACATCATCCCATCGAGCCCGGCGGCGGCGGCGAGCCCGGCATCGAGGGTCTCCAGGCCGCCGTTGAGCACGATGGGAACCTGCGGCAGACGCTGCTTCAGCCGCTGAACCCGGCCGTAGTCCAGTGGTGGAATATCGCGGTTTTCCCGGGGCGACAGGCCTTTCAGCCAAGCCTTGCGGGCATGCACGATCAGCGCATCGGTGCCGGCCGCGATCACCGCATCGGCGAGCGTGTCGAGAGCCTGCTCGGGATCCTGGTCGTCGACGCCGATCCGACATTTCACTGTGACGGGGATCGTCACGGCGGCTTTCATGGCGGCGATGCAGTCGCCCACCAGATGCGGTTCGCGCATGAGGCACGCACCGAAATTGCCCCCCTGCACCTTGTCGGACGGGCACCCGACATTGAGATTGATCTCGTCATAGCCGAAATCGGCGCAGACGCGTGCGGCTGTGGCCAGCTGCGCCGGATCACTGCCGCCGAGCTGCACCGCAATCGGATGCTCCACCGCGCTGAACCCCAGCAGTCGCTGGCGATCGCCATGGATCACCGCCGGCGCCGTGACCATCTCGGTATAGAGCCGCGCGCGGCGCGAGAAGGTGCGATGGAAGACCCGGCAGTGACGATCCGTCCAATCCATCATCGGGGCGACGGAGAAGCGCAGGCTGTCATGTTCTAACGTCAAAAGTCGAAGTCCCTCGTCCGCCCCCTCCATCGCGCGCGAGATGGCGCGGTGGCGGAGGGAAGGGCGGGCTGGTGAGTGTTTTCGGGGCAGAGCATACCATGCAAGCCGAAGAGAGATCCAATTGTCCGGGCAGGCCCGCGTTCTGCGCTTCGTTCACGGACGGATGGGAGCACGCAAGCACGTTTCGATGAGATGAATGCAGGCCGATCGAGGTAAAGGCATCTGCCGTCATCGCGTTCCGGCGCTCCGTGTGCAGGGCTGCATGGAATTATTCGAAATCAGATCTTCCACCATGCCCTACAGTCGGAGGGTTTTCCCTTCTATTGTGCGTCACTTCAGGCGCGCCTTTGACTGGCGCGGAGACGGACGTCATCACCATGAGCCTCGAGCAACGCCATACTTCGCTCGACGACCTGCGCACCCTGCTGGATCACCCGTTCGCGCCCGCACGGGACGCGGATACGCGCTTCTCTTCGGTGCAGGTGGAGCCGGGGCTGTTCCTGCTCGCCCGGGAGATGTCGGTCGAGGTGCCCTTTCTCTTCGAGAGCGAGAGCTTCCCGGCCTGCACCCTGTCCGTGGTGCTGGACGGTGCCGCGACCTCGCAGACCCGGGGCATCGACGGGGGCTTTCGCCCCAACGAGGTCTGGATCTCCTCGGACAACGACCGCCGGCCGTGCCGCACCATGCTGCATTCCGGCCAGCCGGTCCGCACGGTGGAGCTGGTGGTGACGCCGGAATGGTTCGCCACCTCGGCCCGTCCCGGATCGGAGGCCTTCGAGCCATTGCGAAGGGCCATGGAACGGCCGCTGAGCGTCACACGCCGGCCGTTGGATGCACATCTGAAACGCATCGCCTGGCAGGTGCTCCAGGCTCCTGCGGTACCGGGCCTCGCGGCGCTGGTGTTGGAAAGCCGCGCGCTGGATCTGCTGGTTGCGCTCGTCGATTCGCTCGGCACGGGAGATGCCCGCCAAGCGGATGCGCTGAGGGCCCGCGACCGCGACCGCATCATGGCGGTGCGCGCGCGCATTGATGATGATCCGGCGAGCATCGTCAGCCTCACCGGCCTGGCCGAGGGGTTCGGCATGAGCGCCAGCAAGCTGAAGCGGGATTTCTTCAGCGCTTTCGCTACCTGCGCGGGGGGCTATGTGGCCGAGCAGCGCCTGCTGCTGGGCCGCGCGCTCATCGAGCGGGAGGGGTTGTCGGTGTCGGAGGCGGCGTATCGCGCCGGATACGGCCATCCATCGAATTTCTCCACCGCCTTCCGCCGCCGCTTCGGCTTTGCCCCCTCGCGGCTGAGGCGGTGAGCCGCGCGCATATGCAATTGGACTGATGGCATACGTCTTTCAGGTCCAACCCATTGGCTATGTTTGCGAAAAGTCTGGTCGAGACATCCGGCGCCCCAGGCGCCAGGCCCGGGGATCCCGACCCATGACCCACGCATCACGCCTGCCCCTCCTTTTCGCCGCCCTTGCCTTGCCGGCCACGGCCGCTGCGCAGGACGCGGAGGCGACCATCGAGCTGGACGAGATCACCGTCGAGGCCATGCGCCGTGCCCAGCCCTTCCTGGATGTGGCGGCAAGCCTGCGCGTGTTCACCGAGAAGGATATCGAGGCGCGCACCATCGAGCGGCTGGAGGATGCGTTCGACGCCAGCGTCAACACGCTCATGCGCAGCCAGCGCGGCGGCAATGATGCGTCCGTCATCTCCATCCGCGGCGTCGCCAACACCGCGTTCGGCACCGATCCCACCGTGGCCATCTACCGCGACGGGGTGTTTGTCGGCAACGACGCAACCTTCAACCTCACCATGGTCGATCTCGACCAGATCGAGATCCTCCGCGGTCCTCAGGGCACCCTTTACGGCCGCAACGCCATCGCCGGCGCGGTGAACGTGCGCAGCGCGCGGCCGGAGCTGGGCGCCAGCTACACCAAGCTCGATGTGCTGTTCGGCACCGATATGACCCTGCAGGGGCGCGCCGTGGTCAATGCCGCGCTGGGGAGCGATCTGGCGGTGCGCGCGGTGGCGTTCGGCGACTATTCCGATGGCTGGGTGCCCAACCTTGCCGATGGCGCCGACTATGACGGTGCCAAGGACGGCGGCGGGCGGATCCAACTGGTGTCGCGTCCCAGCGATACGCTGGAACTGCTGTTCTCCGCCGACTATGCGGAGGACCAGGGCAGCCGGGGCAATCGCGGCCCGTTCGGCACGGTTTGGGACACCGGCTACAATGCCGCTATCCCCTATGTCTCCAGCATCGCCAGCTATGGCGCCTCGCTGCAGGCCACCTATGACCTCGGCGGCCTGGACCTGGTTTCGGTGACCGCCTGGCGCGGCGCCGAGGGCGATGGCGAGGGGGGCGATTTCACTCCATCGCCCTTCCGGCAGAATGGCTTCACCCGCGATTACGGGCAGGCCTCCCAGGAGCTGCGCCTCGTCACCAAGCCCAATGATGCGCTGGATTGGACCCTTGGGGCCTTCCTCTTCGGTTCCGATGATACCCGCTACGAATATACCGGGTTCAACTACGCCGTGCCGGCCAACAGCTTCTATCCCGGCCAGCCCACCTTGCCGGCGGGCTATGAGGAGGGCACCCATTCCAATCTGCGCGGCTGGTCCGCGGCGCTCTATGGTGATGCCACGTGGCACGTGACGGAGCGGTTTGACATTCTTGCCGGCGCCCGCCTCAGCTATGACCATCGGGGCATCGATTATGACCACCGGTCCAGCGTCGCCGGTGTGACGCTGGGCGCGCCGGCGCAGGTGCTGTCCCCTTCCATGAACAGCACCGACCTGTCGCCGAAGATCGGCCTTGCCTATGAGCTGGCGCCGAAGGTGCGGGCCTATGCCACGCTCTCCCGCGGCTACAAGGCGGGGGGCTACAACCTGTCCTTCGCGCCCACCTCAGACCTCGCCTACGAGCCGGAAAGCGCTTGGAACTACGAGGGCGGCGTGAAAGCCTCGCTGTTCGATGGCAAGCTCGATGTGGCGGCCTCGGTGTTCTATTTCGATTGGGAGAACCAGCAGATCTATTCGTTCAACGGCTATTCCGTGTGGATCGCCAACGCGCCGAAATCCCGCAATTACGGCGCGGAGATCGAGCTGAAGGCGCGGCCGTTGGAGGGGCTGGAACTGTTCGCGGGCTTCGGCTTTCTCGACGCCCGCTTCATCGACGCCCCCGCCTCCCAGAGCGGCGGCGACGCCGATGGCAATTGGCAGCCGCTCGCCTCGAAATACTCGCTCTCCCTTTCGGCGCAATACACCCGCCCGCTCACCGCGCAGCTCAATGGCGTGGCGCGCGTGGATTGGAACTGGCGCTCGTCCTTCTATTTCGACGTGGACAACAGCATCGAGCAGGGGGCCTACGGCATCGTCAATGCGCGGCTCGGCGTCGAGGCCAAGACATGGAGCGTCTATCTCGTGGCGCTCAACCTGTTCGATCAGGATTATTACACGGTCGCCACCGACAACGGATATGGTCCTTACGGGGCGCCTGGCGATCCGCGCATGATCGGCGTCCAGGCCCGCGCGCGCTTCTGAGGGCGCCATGCGGATCCTCATCGTTGGCGCCGGGCCGGCGGGCCTGACCCTGGCCTTGGCCCTGGCGCGGCGCGGCTTCGCGCCGACCCTGGTGGAGCGGGCGCGGAGCCTCAACACCGGGGGCTATGTGGTGAGCCTCCAGGCCAATGGCTGGGCCGTGGCGGAGCGGCTTGGCATCCTCACCGCGCTGCGCGAGGCGGCGTTGCCCGCCGCCGATTCCGTCTATCGCGACGGCGCATCGGGGCGCGAGCTGTTCCGGTTTCGTCAGTCGGTGCTCGCGGAGCTTACCGGCGGCAAGATGCTGCATGTGGCGCGGGACACGCTTGTCCGGCTTCTCGCCGCGGCTCTGGCGGCCCAGGGGCACGGCGCGCCGCGCTTCGGGGTGGAGGTGGCGGCCCTCGCGGTGGAGCCGAACGGCGTGGATGTGCGCTTCAGTGATGGTGAAGCGGGCCGCTTCGACCTCGTGGTGGGGGCGGATGGGGCCAACAGCCGGGTGCGACAGCTCGCCTTCGGGCCCACGCCCGCCTATCTGCGTCCCCTGGGGTATCGCGGGGCGGCGTGGCGCATGGCG
Source organism: Xanthobacter sp. ZOL 2024 (assembly GCF_052932325.1). Taxonomy (NCBI): domain Bacteria; kingdom Pseudomonadati; phylum Pseudomonadota; class Alphaproteobacteria; order Hyphomicrobiales; family Xanthobacteraceae; genus Xanthobacter; species Xanthobacter sp. ZOL 2024. Next base: position 3,958,131 of record NZ_CM128808.1, on the reverse strand, counting down.
TCCGACCTGCGGCTAGATCCGCCTTATGAGGGCTATATGGAGGTCGGGCGGCAGGCGATCCTCTACCAGTCCGGGCCGCAGGAGCTGTCCACGCTGCTGTGCTGGCGCAGCGCGGAGCAGGCGGCGGTTCCTCCCGAGGCCCGCCATCGCACGGTGAGGACCGCTTTTGCCGGCACCGCGCCGGTGCTGCAGAGTCTCATCGAGGGCGAGGTGGACTGGAACGCCGCTTATCTCGACACCCTGGCCCAGATTGAAATGCCGCATTGGTCGAGCGGCCGCATCGCGGTGGTGGGGGACGCGGCCTGGTGCCTCTCCTTCCTCTCCGGCCAGGGGGCCTCCATGGCCATGGCGGGTGCCTTCCTGCTCGCCGAGCGGCTAGGGCAGGAGGATCTCCCGGAGGTTCTGGAGGCCTGGGAGGCGCGCCTGCGCCCGGTCATCACCGCCGTGCAGCGCCACGCCCGGGCGACCGCGCGCAGCTATGTGCCGCGCAGCCCGGCTGGGCTTTGGATCAGCCGGCGGCTATTGCCGCTCTTGATGTCGCGCCCGCTCCTGAAGCTGCGGGCGCGCACGCTGGTGGCGCCGAGCCTGCTCTAGGCTCGCTTAGCCCACCTTTGCCGCCGGTCCTTGCGCCGCCAGGATTTCGGCGGTGACCGCATTGATGAAGTAGCGCCCCACCCATTTGCGTGGCACGTGGCGCATGAAGAAATTGCGCAGCTCGAACGCCACCGGCGAGCGCGGCACGAACACCCCCGCCATTTTCCGGCTGCGATCCTGGAGACGCAGGATGGAGGGGCGCAGCCGCGCCTCGTGTTCCGCCAGCGCCTGCGGGATCGGCGCGCGGGACAGGGCATCGGCGAGGATCGCCGCGGAGGTGAGGGCCATGCCGGCGCCCTGGCCGGAAATGAGCGTGAGGCAGTGGGCGGCATCGCCCAGTGCCAGCACCCGGCCCTTGGACCAGCGCTGCAACTCCACCAAAGCGAGATCGTCCACCAGCACGACCGCCCCTTCGCTGCGCGCGGCGGTGAGCTGCGTGCGAACGGCCGGGTTGCTGCGGGCGCAGACCTCTTCGAGGAGCCCCCAGCGGTCGGCGGCGGCCACCGGCCCCGCGGCGCTGGAATGCCAGACATGGAGCGCCGCCACCCGGCCTTCCGCCAGCGTGTAGTATTCGGCAATGTGGCCCGGTTCCGTGTAGGAAACGAAGTCCGCACCGAGGCCGAGCCGGTCCGTCAGCTCATATACCGCGAAACGGTAGCCCAGCGGCTTCAGGCATTGGCTTGCGGGGGCGATCAACCGCTCGCGCAGGGCGGAGCGCATGCCATCGGCCAGCAGCACGAGATCGGCCGTCGCAGTGGTGCCGTCGGAAAAGGTCACGCGGGCCTGATCCGCGCCGTCCGTCACATCACGGATGGTGGTGCCGTACCGCAGCTCCACCTGGCCGGGCAGGTCGGCGCGCAGCACCTCGATGAGGTCCGTGCGCCGCATCACCAGATAATCGAGACCCTCGATGAATTCCTGGAAGTGGAGGCGCATCACCTCCCGGCCGTTGCGATCGCGATAGACGTTTTCATGCACGTGGTAGGCGCGCGGCTCCAGCTTTGCCAGCAGTCCCATGCGCGCGGCAGCGGTGTGGCCGGGGCCGGACAGGCTCATCATGTAGCCGCCGGACCTGAGGTCCGTGGCGCGCTCCACGAGCGTGACATGCCAGCCGGCACGGCCCAGCCACCAGGCCGCGGCAAGGCCGGCGACGCCGGCCCCGGAAATGACAACGGATGACGACACAGATGACATGGCAATCAGACCTCGGATTCAACGGCATGGCGCGGGAGCGCCGGGCTGTGGGAGCTGAGCAGGAGGCGAATGCCAACGAGGCCCGCCGCCGCGATGCCCGCTGCGGCCAGGAGGGCAGGGCCGTAGCCCAGGCGACCGGCCACCAGCGCCGCCCCATATCCGGCGAGACCGGCGACGGCGGCGTCGGCGCATTGGAAGACGGTGAAATCCACTCCCGCCTGCTTGAGGGACGACCACCCCATGAGCAGTGCATAAAGGCAGACGAAGCCGGTCGCCATGGCCAGGGTCTTCACCACCACCAGCGCCGCCAGGATGGTGACGTCGACCCCCATCGAGACGGCCAGGGCGAGGGCGCAGAGGGCGGCCACCTGGCCCCCTGCCGCCATGAGAAGCGCCCGCTGCGCCCCCTGGTGGCGCACCAGCATGCCGCCGAGGGCGGTGCCGAGAAGGCCCGCCCCCACGGCGCCGGCACCGTTGAGCAGGCCGAGCGTCGACAGATCCAGGCCCCGATCCACCAGAAGCGGCCCCGCGAGCATCTGCACCAGGCGGACGCCGGCCTCGAAGAGAACCGTCACGAGCAGCCCCCGGCGGACCTGCGGGCGGCGCAGCGCATAGGAGAGGGAGGGCGTGTGCGGGCGCGGCGCGGGGGCGCGCGCCGGCTCGCGACCGAACAGGAAAGGCAGGGCGAGAAGCAGCACGGCGCCGGCCATGGTGGCGGTGGCCACCGCCCATCCCGCGTGTGGCACCAGCGCCAGGAAGGCACCGCCGCCCAAAACCAGGCCCAGATAACCGCCACCCACCTGCGCAGCGTTGCCCCATCCCCGGTCGGCGGCGGAGAGCTGTTCGACCGCGAAGGCATCGACCGCGATATCCACCGTCGCCGATGCCAGGGCCACCAGCGCCAGCAGGGCGAACAGCATCCGGATGTTGCCGGGCCCGGCGAGGGCGAGGGCCGCCAGGGCAAGGGCGCAGGCCACCTGGCCACGCGCCACCACCTGTCGCGAGCGCCGCGTCCCGTCCACGCGGATGCGGTAGCGCTCCACCCACGGGGCCCACAGGAACTTCAGCGCCCATGGCAGCATCAGCAGCGCCACCAGCCCGAGGGTTTCCAGCGGGACACCCTCGGCCCGCAGCACCGCGGGGATGCCCATGAAGGTGAGCCCGCCCACCAGGCTCTGCGCCACATAGACCCCGCCGATGGCGGCGAGGATCTTCGGCAGCGGCAATGGTGCCGCAGGTGCCGCCATCAGTAGCTGCCCCGCACCGTCAGCCCCACCAGCCGGCCCTGGGCCACGTTGGAGAAGACGTTGGCGCCCGAGGCATAGCTGTAGGTGCGATAGGTCTCGTCGAACATGTTTTCGACGAACAGCTTGAGGCTGAAGCCGGAGGTCCACGCCATTTCCAGCGCGGCGTCCACCGTGGTGTATGCGGGCTGGGAGAGGGTGTTGGCCTCGTTGAAATAGGTGGTGCTCACATAGTGCACCGCCCCCGTCACGGCCACGGTTCCATCGATCCAGGTCTGGTCGATGAGATACCGCGCGAACAGGTTGGCCGTGGCATTCGGCGCGTAGGGCACCGTGTTGCCGTCATAGCTCTGGCCGGTGGTGGGGTCGGTGAAGTCGGTGAATAGCGAGCGCCCATAGGTCGCGGTGGCGGCGAAGCTCAGCTGCTCTGTGGCCCGCCAACGCGCCTCCAGTTCGAGGCCGTAGCTTTCCGCCTGACCGGCATTGCGGATCACCTGGAAGCCCACCGGGCCCACATAGATCTGCTTGTTGTCCGAGGCGATGTAATACAGCGCGGTGGAGAGCTCGATGGCCCGGTCGGGCGTCGCTGTGCGCAGGCCGATTTCATAGTTCCAGGCGGTTTCCGGGTCGTAGGCTTCCGCGTCGTCCGGATAGGTCACGGCATGGTTGAAGCCGCCGGGCTTGTAGCCGCGCGAGATCAGCCCATAGCCGCGGGTGGTGTCGCTGAACTGGTAGCCCACCGCCACCTTCGGCTGCAGGCTGGTGAAATTCGCCGAATTGGCGAAGCTGCCGGCATAGTAGCCATAGTAATTGCTGCCCCAGCGCGTGAAATCGATGGAGCTTTCATCATAGGAGAGGCGCAGACCGCCGGTGATGTCGAACTTGTCGGTGATCTTGTATGTGGCCTCGCCGAACGCAGCATAGCTATTGGTGTCCACCGCATTGCGCGAGGGCCCGTAATAGGGCGAATAGCCATCCGCCTCGCGGGTGAAGGCGTCGTGCTGATAGAACAGCCCCATGACCGAGGTCAGCGGCCCACTGGCGTCGTAAACGAGGCGCAGTTCCTGGGAGAACGCCGCATCGGTCTCCGGGAAGGACATGAGCAGGCCCGGCGCCGCGGCGATGTCGCGGGTCATGTCCACGTCCTGATAGGACGAGATGGAGGAGAGCTTGAAGTCCCCCAGGCGCCAGTTCCCCGTCGCGGAGACCGTCGAGACAGTGCGTTCGAGCAGCGGAATGGGGCCCTGCAGGGCGCTGAAATAGGCCCGCCGGCCCACCTGACTGTCGAGCAGATAGAGTTCCTCGTGGCTTTCCGTATGCTCGCGGCTGAAGGCGAGGGTGCCATCGAAATTGCTGTCGGTGGGGGCATAGCGCAGGGCGACGCGGCCGATCATGTCGGTTGAGGTGTCCACGTTGCTGCGGGCTGTGGAGACGTCGTCCACCGAGCCGAACGCACGTTCCGCCTTCACGGCGACATCGAGATAGGTGCTGCCCGGCACCACCGGCAGGGTGGCGGCCAGTTCGCCCCAGGATTCGGGCGTGCCGGCGGTGATGCTCGCATCCACCCGACCGCGATCGGACGTCTTGGTCACGATATTGATGACGCCGCCATAGGCGTTGCGGCCGTAAAGCGTGCCCTGCGGGCCGCGCAGGAACTCCACCCGCTCCACGTCGACGAGGGGCTGGGTGAAGGCGGACGGCAGCTGCGGCACGCCATCCACATAGATCTGGACCGTGGGGTTGTAATAATCCGGCGAGGACATGCCGCGCGCGGTGATGTTGGCGTAAGCGCGATTGCCGCGGGTGCGGATGACGAGGCCGGGGAACACCTGCTCCAGGTCGGCCACCGTGGTGACGCCCGCTTCGCGCAACTGATCGGCGGTGCGCACCGAAACCGCGCCGTCCACCTTCTCCAATTCCTGCGGACGCTTGTTGGCGGTGACGGTGATTTCTTCGAGATTGATCTCGGAAGATGCGCCAGAGGCCGCGTCTTGAGCAAAGCCAACAGTGGGCAGAAGCATCAACGGCATAAGTGCAAATGACGATGCGATCCCGATCCGCCGCGTTGTTGAGAACATATCTAAACTATTCCTGATCGTTCGCGCTGACTTTTTTCATCCGCTATGCTTGTCTCATCGGGCTGTCTAACGGTATCGGGACTGTGGTTTGCAGATCCGGGACTTTTCGCAGGAGGATGCGCAGACGATGGATGGGCGAACCGCCATGACCGTTCCGCCCCAGGCCGGCTATGCACAGTGGCTCACCGCCGCCGCCCCCGCCGTGGACGGTCTTGGCTGGGAGCGCCACATGAGCGTCGACGACCTCGGCGACGGCGTTTCCATCGCCATGCTGGATCTCGTGCCCACCGAAGATGTGGTGATCGCGGTGGAGGGCCCCGCCACCTTTTCCGTCTCCATTTTTCTGGATGGCGAGGGCACTCTGGCCATAGACGGCGGCCAGCCGCTGGAGGTGACTCCGGGAACCGCAGTGGTCTGTGCCACCGACCAAACCGTGAGCGGCATCGACACCATTCGCGGCGGCCGGCGCCTGCGCATGATGGACGTGCGCTTCCAACCCTCGGTGCTGCAGGATCTCGGCGGCCCGCTCTGGCGGCGCTACGGCGGGGCGCTTCTGGCGGATTGCAGCGTGCCCGAGCGCGGCGCCGTCATGGTCGGCTTTCCCGCGCCGGCACCCCTGCTCCAGATCGCGCTTCAGATCATCTCATGCGCCTATGCCCATCGGGACCTGCGGCGCCTCTATCTGCGAGGCAAGGCGCTGGAGCTTCTGGCGGTGGTGATGGGTACCTTCCTGAACGCGGGCCACACGGCCCTGAGGGCGGAACGGGACCAATCCAAGATCGACGCGGCGCAGCGGCTCATGGAAGAGCGGCTCCACGAGCCCTGGACCATCGCTCGCCTCGCCCGGGCCGTCGGCCTGAACGAGAAGAGCCTCAAGGCCGGCTTCCGCGCCCATGTGGGACACTCCATCCACGCCTATCTCACCAAGGTGCGGATGGAGGCCGCGACGCAAATGCTCGCCGAGGGCCGGACCGTGACTGAGGTGGCCCTGGCCACCGGCTTTGCCAGTCTCAGCCATTTCAGCACGGTCTTTCGCAAGGCCACCGGCCTGCCGCCGAGCGCGTTCGCCCGCCGGGCGTGATGCCGGTGCACCCGACGCGGCGGCGCTCAGGCTTCCGGGGGCAGGGCCACTGCCAGCGTGCCCTCACGGAGCGTGACCCTGACCCGATCACCCGGACGCAGCGGGCTGCGCGCGCCCGCATCCACCTGCAGCAGATGTGGGCCCAGCTGCACCCAGAGGGTAACATCGCGGCCCTTGAACTCGCGCGAGACAATCGCCCCGCGCGACGGGGTCGTACCCTCATCAGCCGTCACCGCCAGTTGCTCCGGCCGGAGGGACAGCAAGACCGAACCGTGCGCCGGTGCCGCAAGGATGACCTCACCCAGCGGTGACGTCGCCGTCGCGTCGCGGGCCTCGGCGGGCAGGAGATTGGTGCGCCCGAGAAAGCCCGCGACGAAGCGATCCGCCGGCCGCGCATAGATCTCCTCCGGCTCGCCCACCTGCAGAATGCGACCGGCGCGCATCACCGCCACCCGGTCGGCGAAGGAAAGGGCTTCCTCCTGGTCATGGGTCACGAAAATGGCGCCGACTCCCGTCGCCCGCAGGATCTCGCGGATCTCCCGCCGGGTGGCGTCACGCAGGCTGGCGTCGAGGTTGGAGAAGGGCTCATCCAGCAGAATCAGGCGCGGCGCGCCGGCCAGCGTACGGGCGAGCGCCACCCGCTGCTGCTGGCCGCCGGAGAGCTGGTCGGGAAAGCGATCCCCCAATCCCTCGAGGCCCACGCTGGCGAGAAACGGCTCGGCACGGGCCCGCCGGGCGTCCTGTCGGCCCCCGCGCAGAGCGAACGCCACGTTGTCCCGGGCACTCAGGTGAGGAAACAGCGCATAGTCCTGAAAAACGATGCCGATACGACGTTTTTCGGGGGGCGCGGCAGTGATGTCCCGGCCGTCCAGCCGCACGCTGCCGCCCTGCGGCACCTCGAACCCGGCGATCATGCGCAGCAGGGTGGACTTGCCGCAGCCCGAGGGGCCGATCAGGGTGAAGATCTCGCCCGGGGCCACTTGGAAGCTGGCATCATGCACCGCCGCCGTCGCGGCATCGCCATAGACCTTGTGCAGGCCGTGAATGCTGAGGAGCGGCGTCGTCATCGGCTGCCCTCGTAGCGCACCATCAGTCCCACGAACAGACTCGAGAAGACCACCAGCAGCGCCGCATAGGGCGCCGCCTCATAGAGCAGCCCTTCGGAGGTGTAGGAAAAGACACGGGTGGCCAGGGTGGTGAAGCCCGGCGGCGCCAGCAGGAAGGTGATGGGCAGTTCCTTCACCACCACCACGAACACCAATAGCGCCCCGGCCACCACGGGCCGCCGCAGCCGCGGTCCGCTCACATGCAGGAAGGCGCTCCAGCGTCCATAGCCGAGGGCTCGCGCCGCCTGCTCCGGCCGCACGCCCATCTGCATCAGCGCGGTGCGCGGCGGGCCCAAGGCGAGCGCCAGGAAGTGGAGCGTAAAGGCCAGCACCAGCAGCGCCCGGGTCTGGTAGGCGAAGGGCGCGAGGGAGAGGGTGAGGAACACCATGGCCAGGGCAAAGGCGAGGGGTGGCACGCCGTAGCCGAGATAGGTGGTGCGCTCCAGCAGGCGCGAGAACCCGTTCGGATAGCGCACCATCAGCACGGCAAGCGGCACCGCCAGCACCCCGGCGCCTACGGCCGCGGGCCCGGCCACCGAGAGGCTGTTGGCGAACACCGTGGCCAGTTCGCCCAGATCATCCGCCGCGGCTCTCTGGGTTGTGAGGAACGACATCCAATAGGCGAGCGTCACCGTCGGCAGGCCGAGCGCCGTTCCGAACAGGAGCACCAGGAACGCGATGGCCACCGGACGCAGCCGGCCCAGAGGCACGGGCGCGGCGCGGCGGGCGACGCCGGTGCCGATCCGCGCCAGGCGGCGCCGGCCGCCCAGATAGGTGGCCGCCCCCACCGCCACGGCGCCGACGGCCAGCAGCATCAGCGACAGCCACGCGGCGTAGGTTCGGTCGAAGGCAGCCGAATACTGGGTGAAGATGGCGTAGCTGAACACCTCGTAGCGCATGAGCGCCACCACGCCGAAATCGCCCAGCACGTAAAGGGTGATGACCAGCCAGCCCGACGCGAAGGCGGGGATGAGTTGGGGCAGCGTCACCCGCAGGAACACACGCCCGGGCGACAGGCCAAGGCTGCGGGCGGTCTCCTCAAGCGCCGCATCGGTCCCCAGCAGCGCCGCACGCAGGTTGAGGAAGAGATAGGGAAAAATATAAAGGGTGAGGGCGAAGGCCGCCCCGCTCAGCCCCTCGGGCCGGGGCAGGCGCAGGCCGAACAGGGTGTTGGCGAGGCCCGCATAGCCCGAGACGCCGATCAGCGCATAGGCCATCACATAGCCGGGAATGGCCAGCGGCAGCACCGACAGCACGGTCACCAGCCGGCGCGCGCCGAGGTCCGAGCGCGCCGTCAGCCAGGCCAGGGGCAGAGCCACCAGCGTGGATAGGGCCAGAACGAGGCCCACCAGCGCCAGCGTGTTGCCGAGCAGCATCAGGTTGCGTGGGCGCAGCACAATGCCCACCACAGCCGCCGGATCGGCCTCCAGCGCGCGCAGCAGCAGATAGGCAAAGGGCAGCAGCAGCCCGACCGCCACCAGGCCGGCGAGGGCCAGCAGGGCCGGATGCGGCCCGTGCACGGGAATGCGGAGCCGGAAACGACGAGGCGGCGCAAGCGGCGCCGCCTCCGGTTGGGCTGTCATGGGGGTCAGATCAAGCCGACTTCACGCAGCAGCTTGAGGGTTCCCTCCAGATCCGCCAGGGCCGAGATGTCCACCTTGGGGGTGATCTTCACCAGCGTCTCATAGGGCTCCAGACCCGCCTTGGGCGGCACGCCGGGGATCACGGGATACTCATTGCCCTTGTCGGTGATGAAGGTCTGGGCCGGCTTGGAGATCAGGAACGCGATGAACTTTTCCGCACCGGCTTTGTTGTCGGCGGAGGCGGGAATGCCCACCCCGGCAACCAGCGCCAGATTGCCCAGATCGCCGGCAGCGAAATGGGTCTGGCTCACCGGATAATTGGCGTCTCGGGCGGTGTAGCGGCCGAGGTAGTAATTGTTCACCAGGCCGAAATCCACCTCGCCATTGGCGATCGCCTCGATCTGCGTGCCGTTGTTGCGGTAGGCCTTGGTGCCATTGTCCTTCATGGCCACCAGCCAGGCCTTGGCGGCGGCATCACCCTCCAGCGCCCGGAAGGCGGTGACGAAAGCCTGGAACGAGCCATTGGTGGGGGCCCAGGCAACCCGGCCCTTGTACTTCGGGTTGGCGAGGTCCTTGACCGAGGCGGGCAGATCGGCCGCTTTCACCCGCTCCTTGGAATAGGCGAGGGTGCGGGTGCGCGCCGAGGTGGCGACCCAGCTGTTGGCGTCATTGCGGAAGGGCGCCGCCACCGCGGCGTTGACGGCCGGGGGCAACGGCGCGAAGCGCGGCGCCAGCACCGACAAAGACCCGCCTTCCTGGCCCCAGAAGACATCCGCCGGCGAGCGCGCGCCCTCTTCCTGCAGCAGCGCGGCGAGCTCGGCCGAGCCGCCGAAGCGGGTGTTCACCTTGATGCCGCTTTCCGTTTCGAATTGCTTGATCAGCGCGCCCACAAGGGCTTCGCCGCGACCGGAATAAAGGGTGATCTCCTCCGCCGATAGGGCGGTGGGCGCAGTCGCAAGGCCGAGGGCCAGAGCGGCCGCAAGAAAATGCTGTTTCATGGATATGGCTCGCCTTGGGAGTATATAGACTACAAATGGAGGGTGCAGATTAGAGCTGTTCAAAAATGGATATTTCCGCACCCCCCGATATTGGCGGAAGTGTTATGTCTTCCCCTGGGGAATGGGAAGCAAAAAGACGCATCAGCGGACGTTTTGAGCGGGGACGTTTTATGGATTGACGCGCACATCTTCTGCGTGTCGCCTGGGTCGCAGGCAACAGCGTCACCGCGTTGGAGCGCCGTGTCGCCCTCGGCTAAGGTGGGGGTGTCAATTCATGGGGCCGCGCGATGCAGAAGATGGTGATCCTCCCTGGCGGCGAAGCGGTGTCCGCCCTCGGCCAGGGCACCTGGTTCATGGGCGAGGCGCCGGAACGCCGGGGGGCTGAAGTGGCGGCGCTGCGGGCCGGGCTCGATCTGGGGCTGAGCCTCATCGACACCGCCGAGATGTATGCCGAAGGCGGCGCGGAGGAGGTGGTGGGTGAAGCCATCGCCGGCCGCCGCGACGAGGTGTTTCTGGTCAGCAAGGTCTATCCGCACAACGCCAGCCGCACCGGCGTGGTGGCCGCCTGCGCGCGCAGTCTGCAGCGGCTGCGCACCGATCGCATCGACCTCTACCTGCTGCACTGGCGCGGCAGCCATCCTTTGGCCGAGACCCTTGCGGGCTTCGAGGCGCTGCAGCAGGCCGGCAAGATACGCCATTGGGGGGTGAGCAATCTCGACGTGGCGGACATGCAGGAGCTGTTCGCCGCCGGCGGGCGGGCCTGTGCCACCGACCAGATCCTCTACAACCCCAGCCGGCGTGGACCGGAATTTGATCTGCTGCCGTTCCTCGCCGCGGCGGGCGTTCCGGTGATGGCCTATAGCCCCATCGAGCAGGGCCGCCTGCCGCGGGATGGGGCGTTGGGAGCGGTGGCGCGCAAGCATGGGGTGGACCCCTTCCAGGTGGCCTTGGCCTGGGTGTTGCGCCGTCCCAATGTGATCGCCATCCCCCGGGCGACCCGCATCGTGCACGTGGAAGCCAATGCCGCCGCGCGCGACATCGTGCTCGATGCCGAGGATCTCGCAGCCATCGACGCCGCCTTTCCGCCGCCGCGCCACAAGATAGCGCTGGAGGACATCTGAGCTTCAGGGCTCGGCGGCGGCGCCGCGCATCACCAGGCGGTCGCCACGGAACTCGAACGCTTCGAGCCGCGACAGGAAGGTCATGCCCAGAAGTGAACTGCGAAGGGCGCCCGGGGGCGACACCAGCGCCGACACCCGACGTTCGACGATGCCTCCTACGATGACGTTGTCGAGCACCACCGCCGCCGCCTTCACGCGGCCGTTGGCGGTCTCCACCGGCACGTCATAGGTCAGGAAGTCCAGCGGCAGGCCGGCTGCCCGGGCCGCCTCCTGGGTCAGCACCACGGACGAGGCGCCGGTATCCACCAGCATCGACACGCCGGCGCCATTCACCGCGGCCCGCACGGCGAACTCGCCATTGGCGCCCCGCTGGATCTCCACCGTGACATGGCCGGGTGTCGCGATGTTGAAGGCGTAGCCCGGCACCAGCTGGGCGGTGACCCGCTGGGCCACCTGCAGCAGCGGCATGCGATAGGTGTAGACCACCGCCAGAAGCGCGGCGAGCACCACCCAGAACGCGGCGGCCATGAGCGCCTCGCCGATGCGTCCCCGAAAGATGGACCACGCCACCGCCCCTACTGCGATGGCAATGGACAATTGGCCGACGAGCCCGCCGAACTGGTCGAGGCTCAGGCCGGCCACTTCCCCCTGCTCATGGTGCACCACCAGCACCAGCACGCCGATGAAAAGGCCGATCAGGAGAATCCAGAGCAACCGATCGCTGCCGCGCATGGCTCAGGCCCTCCCGCCGCGTGGGGCATGGGGGGCGGGGCGAAGACGAGAGGCGGCTTCGGAAGCGAAGCGGGGCGCGGTGGGGAACGTCATGGAATCGGTTCGCGAGACGAGCTTCAGCCGCGACTGAAGATAAGCAGGGCCAGCAGGAACACAATCTCGGCGAGCTGCTGGGTGGCCCCCGCCAGGTCGCCGGTCTGCCCGCCGATGAGCCGCACGCCAAGCCGGGCGATGATGGCGAGCGCCAGCAGCGGCGCCAGCAGGCCGGCGAACATGGCGCCGACCCCGAAGCTCGGCACCACAAGACAGGCGACGATGAGGGCCGCCGTCAACGCGCAGGCCATGGTCGCCGCCGGGCTGGGCTGGCCGAACGCGGCGGATGCCCCATCGGCTCGCGCGGGGGGAAGGGCGCGCAGCAGCAGAATGCCGGCGGCACGGGAGGCCGCGGCGGCGGCGGCCAGGGCGAACGCCGTGCGGAGCGGATTGGTGGTCGTCAACAGGGCGTCCAGCGCCGCCACCCGCAGCAGAAGGCTGAGCACCAGCGCCACCGCGCCGAACGTGCCCACCCGGCTATCCCGCATGATGGCGAGGCGCTGCGTCCGGTCCCGCCCGCCCCCCAGGCCATCCGCCGTATCGGCGAGCCCGTCCTCGTGAACCGCGCCGGTGATGAGCACCATCACCGCCACCGCCAGGGCCGCCGACAGCAGGGTGGGGAACTGCAGGGCGCGCGCGAGCAGCAGCACACCGCCGCCAATGAGGCCGATGACGAGGCCCGCCAGGGGAATGGCATAGGCGATGCGGTCCAGGGCAGGGGCATCGTGGTCGCCGGCCTCCCGCGCTGGCAGGGGCAGGCGGGAATAGAACCGAAGGGCCATCGCCAGATCCGCCGCCAGGTGCCCCGCCAGGTCGCCGATGATTGGATTGCGCGCCATCTCGATGCCTGTCGCTCCCGCTCCGCTGGCCCTGCTTCGCGGGCGCAGGGATTTGGGAAACTGATTTGCCGCCCGGGTCAAGGGGCGCGCCGTGACAGCGGCCAGATGTGACAACTTTGCAACATCCTGGGGAAAACGTGGAGCGGTCACGGGCAGGGGAGGTGACTTAAGCGCACGTTTACGCCTGCGGCTTCTAATGGCCGAAGTTCTGTTGCGTGTGAGTACGGTGAAATGCGTAATTCCAGCGAGACCAACGGGCGTAAAGTCTTCGCGCGACTGGCCGTGATCGGGCTGGTGTCCGGCGCGGTGGCCGGTTGCAGTGCCGACGTGGCGCGCTTCGCCGATGCCTCGGGCCCCCAGCCGCCAGCGCCGGAAGTGACCGGCTCTCTCGGCGCCGTGCCCACCGGACGGGTGGATACCCAGCCCCTGGCGCCGCCCTATGCGGCGGCCCCCGGCGCCACCGCCACGTCTTATGCCTCCCCCGCCGCCGGCCAGCCGCTCTATGGCACATCTGCCTATGGCCAGCCTGCCTATGGCGCCGCCGTGCCGGCAGCCCGCGTAGCAGCCGGGGCCTCCCATGTGGTTCAGCCCGGCGAGACGCTCAATTCGGTGGCGCGCCACTATCAGGTCTCTCCGGCCGCCCTCGGCACCGCGAACAACATCGCGCCCGGCATGACGGTGCGAACCGGCCAGACCCTCGTCATTCCGCCGCCGGCGCCCGGCAATCTGGCGCAGGCGGTCCCGGCGGCTCCCGCCCCGGCGCCCATGCCCCGCGCGGCCGCTCCGGCCCGCCCGGTGGTGGCGCAGGCGAGCCCCGTCGCGCCCCCGGCACCGAGCGTGCGGCCCGCCCCGACTCCGGTGGTGACTCGTGCTCCGGCGCCTGCTCCTTCGACCTCCACCGTGGCCGCACAGCCGCTCGCCGCGCCGGCGCCCACCAAGACCGCCGCCGTGCAGCCGAAGGTCGAGACCGCCGCCAAGGTGAGCGCCGTCGAGCCCGAGGATGCGCCCCGCGCCGCCGGAAGCGGCCCGCAGTTCCGCGCCCCGGTGCGCGGGCGCGTGATCGCTTCCTTCGGTCCCAAGCCCGGTGGCGCCCACAATGATGGTGTCAATTTCGCCGTGCCGTCGGGCACCGCCGTGCGCGCCGCCGAGGATGGCGTCGTTGCCTATGCCGGGAACGAGCTGAAGGGGTATGGCAATCTGGTGCTGATCAAGCACGCCGATGGCTATGTCACCGCCTATGCCCATGCCAGCGAGCTGGATGTGAAGCGCGGCGATACGGTGCGCCGTGGCCAGATCATCGCCAAGGCGGGCCAGAGCGGCAATGTGCAGAGCCCGCAGCTCCACTTCGAGATCCGGAAGGGCTCGACCGCGGTCGATCCCTCCCGATACGTGGCCGGGCTCTGACCTGGTCCGCAACAGAACCACCTGAGGCCGGGCTCGTCCCGGCCTTTTTTATGCGCGCCTGCGTGGCGCGTGCGTGCGGTTCACCTTGACGGTGGGCGAGCGGCGCCTATAGGGGCAGGTCATGAGGTCACGGGCTTTCATTGCCGGCTGTTCCGGCCTTCGGCTCACGGCAGAGGAGCGCGCATTCTTCGCCGCCTCCGCGCCATGGGGTTTCATTCTCTTCGCGCGCAATGTGGAGACGCCCGATCAGGTGTGTGGCCTGGTGGAGGAGCTGCGTGCCGCCGTGGGGTGGCAGGCCCCGGTTTTGATCGACCAGGAAGGCGGCCGGGTGCAGCGGCTGCGCCCGCCTCATTGGCACGACGATCCGCCGGCCGAAGCGTTCGGGACCCTCTATCTGCGCGATCCTCAGGCGGCGCTGACCGCGGTGCGGCTCAATTCCCAGGCCATCGCCGGCGATCTCATGGATCTCGGCATTGATGTGGATTGCCTGCCCGTAGCGGATCTGCGGCATCCCGACGGCCACGGCATCATCGGCAATCGCGCCTATGGCACGACGCCGGAGGCGGTGGCCGCCCTGGCCCGCGAAGCGGCGGCCGGGCTGCTGGATTGCGGCGTGCTGCCGGTGCTGAAACATATCCCCGGGCATGGCCGCGCGCCCGCCGACAGCCACGAGCGCCTGCCCGTGGTCACAGCCGATCGCGCCGTGCTTGAGGCGGCGGATTTCGAAGCGTTCCGCCGGTTGCGCGACCTGCCGCTGGCGATGACTGCCCATGTGGTCTATGCGGCCATCGACCCCGAGCGGCCGGCCACCACCTCCGCGGTGATGATCGGTGAGGTGATCCGCAGCTTCATCGGATTCGATGGGCTGTTGATGAGCGATGACCTGTCCATGGGCGCGCTGGCGGGTGATCTGGGTAGCCGGAGCCGTGCCGCCATCGCCGCCGGCTGCGATCTTCTGCTCCACTGCAACGGCAAGATGGAGGAGATGGAACCGGTGGCTGAGGCAGCGCCGGCCCTTGAAGGCCTTGCGGCCGACCGTGCCGCGCGCGCCCTGGCGCTGCGTGAAGGGACGGTGCCGGTGGATCCCGCAGGCCTGCGCGCGGAGGTGCGCCGGCTGCTCGACGCCGGAGCGTGAGCATGGTGGACGACGACAGCGCCTTCGCAGACCCGGCGGACCTTTCCGCAGGCGGTGGCGAGGGCGCCTTCGTCGTCGACCTCGACGGCTTCGAGGGGCCGCTCGACCTTTTATTGGCCCTGGCGCGTACCCAGAAGGTCGATCTCACCCGCATCTCAATCCTCGAGCTGGCTGATCAGTATCTCAGCTTCATCGAGCAGGCGCGTCGCGGGCGCCTGGAGCTGGCGGCCGATTATCTGGTGATGGCGGCGTGGCTCGCCTATCTCAAATCCCGCCTGTTATTGCCCGCGCCACCGCAGGAGGAGGGCCCCAGCGCTGAGGAGCTGGCCGCCGCCTTCACCCGGCGCCTGCGTCACCTGGAGCGCATCCGCAGGGCCTCGGAACAGCTCATGGCGCGCCCGCAGATGGGGCGGGAGCTGTTCGCGCGGGCCCGCCCGGAAGCCACGGAACGCAGCCCGCGGCCGGTGGTCTATGTGGCGAGCCTCTATGATCTGCTGTCCGCCTACGCCCTTCAACGCCAGACCCAGGCCCTGTCGACGGTCACTCTCAAGATGCGTGCTGTCTGGTCACTGGCCGACGCGCGCGAGCGGCTGGAACGGCTGCTGGGGCGGGATCTGACCGCGGACTGGATGCGGCTCGACCAATTCCTGCTAGAGTATCTCACCGAGCCGGACCAGCGGGCCACGGCGCTGGCCTCCAGCTTTTCCGCCACCCTGGAGATGGTGCGCGAGGGGCTGGTGGATATTCGCCAGGAAGCGCCGTTCGCGCCGCTCTGGCTGCGCGCCCGGGGGGCGGCTGTAGCGGCCGCTGTGGGAGATGCGCCGGAGGAGGGCGCGGCGGCCGAGGGGGCAGGGCCGCCACGGAGCGAGGACACATGACACGGCCCGCGCCGCGGATCGACCTTTTCGATGTGCGTCCCGATGACGAGCGGGCGGTCGCCTTCGCGCGGGATCTGCGGGTGATCGAAGCTCTGCTATTCACCGCGTCCCAGCCGCTGGAGGCCCGTGCCTTCCGCCCGCACCTGTCCGCGGGCGCGGATCTCGACGCCCTGATGGAGGCTCTGACCCAGGATTATGCCCGTCGCGGGGTGAATGTGGCGCGGGTCGCCGGCGGCTGGATGCTGCGCACCGCTCCCGATCTCGCCCCGGCGCTGGCCGATTTGGCGCCCGAGCAGCGCAAGCTGTCTCGGGCGGCCGTCGAGGTGCTGGCCATCATCGCCTATCACCAGCCGGTGACCCGCGCGGAGATTGAGGAGATCCGCGGCGTCTCCACCTCAAAGGGCACTCTGGACGTGCTGTTGGAAACCGGCTGGATCCGCCTGCGCGGGCGGCGGCGCGCCCCTGGCCGGCCGGTGACCTACGGCACCACGCCGGCCTTCCTGGTGCATTTCGGCCTCGATTCCGTGGGCGACCTACCGGGAATGGACGAGCTCAAGGGTGCCGGGCTGCTGGATGGGCGCATCCCTGCCGGCTTCACCATTCCCCTGCCCACCGACGATCCCGAGCTGCAGGCCGATGAAGAGGCGCTGGAGGCCGATCCACTCGACTTCACATTGTCGCCCCCCCCCTCCGACGACCCCGCGGAAACGGAGTGAGCCCCCCGGCGGCACGGCCCAAATGTCCCCCGCGCGCCGGCACTTGGTGCATCGCAACATCAATTGCATGCAAGTCGCCTGTGGATGCCGGGGGAGTCCTTGTTTTCGCCGCGCGCGGGGCATACTGTCCAATTTCACCAGACCCGAGCGCTCCGGCCTTGGGCGAGAATCACCTCTCGGAGGATGACCGGAATGGGTTCGTTGAGCATCTGGCACTGGATCGTGGTGCTGGCCGTGGTGCTCCTGTTGTTCGGTCGGGGCAAGATCTCCGACCTGATGGGCGACGTGGCGAAGGGCATCAAGTCCTTCAAGAAGGGCATGGCGGACGATGACGAGCCGGCCAAGCCGGCTGCGTCCGAGGCGCCGCGTCCGCTCCCCAACCAGACCACCAGCGCCACCGAGGGCGAGAAGAAGGCCGTCTGAGGCCGCACTTCTCCCTGATGCGTTGAAGGAGGGCCACGGCACGGCCGTGGGCTTGAGGCGCTCATGTTCGATATCGGCTGGTCCGAGCTGATGCTGATCGGCATTGTGGCGCTGATCGTCATCGGCCCGAAGGAGCTGCCCTCGGTGCTGCGCACCGTCGGCCGCACGGTGACGAAGCTGCGCCGGATGGCCGGCGAGTTTCAGGGGCAGTTCCAGGACGCCTTGCGCGAGGCGGACATCGCCGACATGCGCAAGGAGATCAGCGATGTGACGGACAGTGCCCGTTCCACGCTGAACTCCATCGGCGCCACCAGCACCTTCGATCCGCTGCGCACCATCCGCGACGAAATCCGCGCGACGGTGGAAGGCGGCGCGAAGGCGGACGGCGGGACGAAGGCGGAGCCCGAGATCCCGGCGGCGCCGCTCGCCGGCCCTGCCGCCAGTGCGCCGGACCCGCTGAGCGCCGTGCGCGATGAAATCCGCGCCACCGTCAGCGCCGCGACCCGCCCGGCGGGCGCGGCTCCTGAGGCGCTGATCGCGCAGGACGTTGCCCCGGCGCCACTGCCCACCCTGGACGAGATGCTGCCTCCGCCCCCCAACGACCCGCTGCCCCCGCCGGTGTTCCCGCTCGCCGAGCCGCCGGTGTCGCCCGCTTCCCCGCAGAGCCCTGCCGCCCCGACGAGCCCGCAATGAGCGACGAGGACAATATCGACGCCTCGAAGGCGCCGCTCATGGACCACCTGATTGAACTCAGGTCTCGCCTCATCAAATCGGTGGTGGCGTTTCTGGTGGCCTTCTTCCTCTGCTTCACCCTGGCGAAGCAGATCTACAACATCCTTCTGTGGCCCTATGAGTTCGCCTCCGGCTTCGCGCCGGGCATCAAGCTCATCTACACGGCGCCGCAGGAATTTTTGTTCACCCAGATCAAGCTCGGCATGTTCGGCGCCGCCTTCCTGTCATTCCCGGTGGTGGCGGCGCAGGTCTACATGTTCGTGGCGCCGGGGCTCTACAAGCATGAGAAGGCGGCCTTCCGCCCCTATCTCATCGCCACCCCCATCTGCTTCCTCATCGGCGCGGCGTTCGTCTATTTCGTCGCCATGCCGCTGGCCATGACCTACTTCCTGAACATGCAGCAGGCGGGCGGTGACGGGCAGGCGGAGATTTCGCTGCTGCCGCGGGTGTCGGAATATCTTTCCCTCATCACCACGCTGATCCTGGCATTCGGCATCTGCTTCCAGCTGCCGGTGGTGCTCACCCTGCTGGCGCGCATCGGCATCGTCACCCAGGAGATGCTTAAGAAGTCCCGCCGATATGCCATCGTGGGGGTCTTCATTCTGGCGGCGGTTCTGACACCGCCGGACGTGGTCAGCCAGCTCTCCCTTGCCCTGCCGACCCTCCTTCTCTACGAGGTGTCCGTCTATCTGGTGGGGCTCGTCGAAAAGCGGCGGGCGGCGGAAGAGGCGGCCCGCGACGCGGCCGAATCGACCGCCGACTGAGGCGGACGGCGTCCCATCAGCAACGATTTGTGGCGCGCGGCGGGCCGCCGTGCCCTCGGCCTCGGGCAAGCCCCCGGGCTGAAGGTGCTGGGGCGGCGCCGGGCGCCGATGCACGCGGCGGAGCCTTGCCATGCACGATATCAAATGGATCCGGGAACAGCCGGAGGGCCTCGTCACCGCCCTTTCGCGGCGTGGCGGCAATGCGCCCGACACGCAGCTGGCCGCTGACATTCTGGTGAAGAAGCTGATCGGCCTCGATGAGCAGCGCCGCGCAGGCCTCACCCGGCTGGAGGGACTTCTCGCCCGCCGCAACGCCGCCTCCAAGGAGATTGGCCAGGCCAAGGCCCAGAAGGACGAGGCCAAGGCCCAGGCGCTGATGGCGGAAGTGGCCAGGATCAAGGAAGACGTCCCGGCGCTGGAAGCCGAGGTGAAGGCGGTGGAGCAGGCGCTCAACGACGAGCTCGCCGCCATTCCCAACGTGCCCCTGGCCGACGTCCCCGATGGCAAGGACGAGCACGAGAATGTGGAGCGCAGCCGGTTCGGAGCGCCCCGCTCCTATGCCTTCACCCCCAAGCAGCATTTCGAGATCGGTGAAGGCCTCGGCCAGATGGATTTCGAGACCGCGGCCAAGCTCTCCGGCGCACGCTTCGTGGTGAACAAGGGGCCGATGGCGCGGCTGGAGCGGGCGCTTGGCCAATTGTTCCTCGACACCCACACGGGCGAGCACGGCTACATGGAAGTGAACCCGCCGGTGCTGGTGCGGGACGAGACCATGTATGGCACCGCCCAGCTGCCGAAATTCGCCGACGATCAGTTCTTCACCTTTCGCGCGGCCGAGTTCGAGGCGGCGGTGACCGAGGCGCAGGTCAACGCATCGCGGGAAGTGAGCGCCCTCATCGCCGGCGGGGCGGATGTCGCCGCCGCGCTCGATCAGGTGAGCCTCGCGGCCCATATCAAGTCGCTGGAGCTCACCAACCGGCTGTGGCTGGTGCCCACCGCCGAGGTGCCGCTGACCAACCTGGTGCGGGAGGCCATCCTGTCCGAGGACGAGCTGCCGCTGCGCCTGACCGCGCTCACCAATTGCTTCCGCGCCGAGGCCGGTGCCGCCGGGCGCGACACCCGCGGCATGATCCGCCAGCACCAGTTCAACAAGGTGGAGCTGGTCTCCATCACCGCGCCGGAGAAGTCGGCGGAAGAGCATGAGCGCATGCTCGCCTGCGCCGAGGCGGTGCTGAAGAAGCTGGATCTGCATTATCGCGTGGTGACGCTGTGCACCGGCGACATGGGCTTCGCCTCGCAGAAGACCTACGACATCGAGGTGTGGCTGCCGGGGCAGGCGGCGTTCCGCGAAATCTCCTCCTGCTCGGTGTGCGGCGATTTCCAGGCCCGCCGCATGAACGCCCGCTTCCGCCCGGCGGATGCCAAGGACGGCAAGGGGGCGCCGCGCTTCCTGCACACGCTCAACGGCTCGGGCGTGGCGGTCGGCCGGGCCCTGGTGGCGGTGCTGGAGACCTACCAGCAGGAGAACGGCGCCGTGGCGGTGCCCGACGCCCTGGCGCCCTATATGGGCGGGCTGAAGGTGATCGAGAAGCTGAGCTGAGGGCGCGGCGACGCGCCGGCACGGTGATGAACATGGGGAAGGACGCAGATGCGTATTCTGGTGACCAACGACGACGGCATCCACGCTCCCGGCATCGAGGCCTGTGCGCGCATCGCCCAGGCCTTTTCCGATGACGTGTGGGTGGTGGCGCCGGAGTTCGACCAGTCGGGCGTCGCCCATTCCCTCTCCCTGTCCGACCCGCTGCGGCTGCGGCAGATCGAGGAAAAGCGCTTTGCCGTGAAGGGCACGCCCACCGATTGCGTGATCATGGCGGTGCGGCACCTGATGGGCGACCAGCCCCCGGATCTGGTGCTTTCGGGCGTCAATCGCGGCCAGAACATCGCCGAGGATGTGAGCTATTCCGGCACCGTGGCGGGGGCGATCGAGGGCACCATTCTGGGTATCCCCTCCATCGCTCTGTCCCAGGCGTTTGGCATCAAGAGCCGCGACAATCCCACCTATGCCACCGCGGAAGCCCATGGGCCCAAGGTCATCCGCGCCCTGCTCGACGAGGGCATTCCGGCGGGCATCGTGATGAACATCAACTTTCCCGATCGCGCGCCGGACGAGATCACCGGCATCGCCGCCACCTTCCAGGGCAAGCGCGACCAGCGGCTGATGCGCATCGATGCCCGGCGCGACGGGCGCAACCATCCGTATTACTGGATCGCCTTCGAGCGCCGCATCTTCGACACCGCCCCGGGCTCCGACCTGCGGGCGCTGGATGAAGGGCGCATCTCCGTGACCCCGCTGCGGCTCGACATGACGGACGAGCCGTGGATGACCCGTCTCGCCCTGTTGTTTGAAGCCAAGTGAGGCCGGCCAGGGCCCGCAGGCGCTAGTCAAGCCCGGTCCAATGCTTCTATAAGCAGCCCCGTCAGGAACGGCGGCGCCTTTGCGGCTGCGCCGTTTGCGCCGTTTCACCGGAAAGGTCATCTCATGTCGGGCAGCCAGCGTTCCAGCGCCGATCTCGACCCCCGCCGCCGCCGGCTGCTCTACCGCGCCTGGCACCGCGGCATCCGCGAGATGGACCTCATCATGGGCAAGTTCGCCGATGCCGAGATCGGCAACCTGTCCGATCCCGAGCTGGATGATTTCGAGCTGCTCATCGACGCCCAGGATCACGACATCTTCTCCTGGATCTCGGAAACCAACCCGCTGCCTGCGGCATACGACACCCCCTTGTTCCGCCGCATGAAGGCGTTCCATGACGAGGGGCGGGGCCTGCCGGAATAGGCTTTTCCGCCGCCTCCTTCCCGTCCTGTCTGCCCGGAGTTGTGTTGTGAAGCGTCCCCGTCCCCTGGCCGAGGCCCTGGTGCAAGGCCGTCCGCTGCTGCTGTCCCGTGTCGCGGAGGGTATGGAAGGGCTGGTGGTGGCCGATCTCGCCCGGTCGGTCTCGGCGGAAAAAGATGCGCCCTGGCCGTCCGTCACCGTCATCTGCCGGGATGGGCAGCGCATGGCGGCGCTGGAACGGGGCCTCGCCTTCTTCGCCCCCGAGCTGGACGTCTACAGCTTCCCCTCCTGGGATTGCCTGCCCTACGATCGCGCCTCGCCCAATGCCGCCATCGTCGCCCGCCGCATGGCGACGCTCGCCCGTCTCGCCCGGGTGAAGGGCGGCAGCGCCAGCGTGCTGCTCACCACGGTCAATGCCACGGTGCAGCGGGTGCCGGCCAAGGCGCTGGTGGCGGCGCAGTCGCTGTCCGCCGCGCCGGGCAATGCCATCGCCCTCGACGGCGTGGTGGAATGGGCTGAGCAGAACGGCTTCCTGCGCACCCCGACGGTGCGCGACACCGGCGAATATGCGGTGCGGGGCGGCCTCATCGACCTTTATCCGCCGGGTCTCGATGCCCCCATCCGCCTCGATTTCTTCGGCGACACGTTGGAGAGCATCCGCGCATTCGATCCCGAGACCCAGCGCACCACCGGCCAATTGCGCGCGCTGGACCTGGTGCCCATGGCGGAATTCCAGCTCACCACCGCCACCATGAAGCGCTTCCGCATGGCCTATGTGGCCGCGTTCGGTGCCGCGCAGAAGGGTGACACGCTCTATGAAGCGGTGAGCGAAGGCCGGCGCCATGCGGGCATGGAACATTGGCTGCCTTTGTTCCACGAGCAGATGGACACGCTGTTCGACTATGTCGCCCAGAGCCCCATCGTGCTCGATCCTTTGGCCGAAGAGGCCGCTGGGGAACGGGTGGCGCAGATCGGCGATTATTATGCCGCCCGCAAGGAGGCGCTGGAGCACCCCGCCGGCGGCCCCATCTATAATCCGCTGCCGCCCAACCGGCTTTATCTCACCGGCGCGGAGTGGACGGCGCGCCTTGGCGCCGCGCGCATCGCCCAGATGAGCCCGTTCGCGGTGCCGGAGGGCACCAAGGGCGAGATGATCGATGTGGGCGGTGTGCAGGGCCGCTCCTTCGCCGCCGAGCGGGCCGATCCGGAAGGCAATGTCTTCGACGCCGCCGTGGCCCATGTGCGCGAGCTGCAGAAGAGCAAGAAGGTCATTCTCGCCGGCTGGTCGGAAGGCTCCCGCGAGCGGCTCGGCACGGTGCTGGCGGACCATGGGCTCACCGGTGCCGCCGCCATTTCCCGCTTCGCCAGCCTCGCAGCTCTGCCCAAGACCCAGCCGGCGCTTGCCATCTATGGGGTCGAGAGCGGGTTCGAGACGCCGGATTTCGCGCTGATTGGCGAACAGGACATCCTTGGCGACCGTCTGGTGCGGCCCAAGCGCAAGGCGCGCCGGCCGCAGGATGTCATTTCCGAGCTGACCGCGCTCACCGCCGGCGATCTGGTAGTGCACGTGGATCACGGCATCGGCCGCTTCGTGGGGCTGAAGACCATCGAGGCCATGGGCGAGCCCCATGACTGCCTCGAAATCCATTATGCGGGCGGCGACAAGCTGTTCCTGCCGGTGGAAAATCTGGAGCTGCTGAGCCGCTATGGCTCGGAGGAGACCGAGGCCCAGCTGGACAAGCTGGGCGGCGGCGCCTGGCAGGCCCGCAAGGCGCGGATGAAGAAGCGCATCCGCGAGATGGCCTCCGCCCTCATCAAGATCGCCGCCCAGCGCCAGCTCGGCGAGGCGCCCAAGCTGGTGCCCGCCGCCGGCCTTTATGACGAGTTCCGCGCCCGCTTCCCCTATGAGGAGACGGACGACCAGGAAGCCGCCATCGTGTCGGTGCTGGAAGATCTCGCCTCCGGCCATCCCATGGATCGGCTGGTGTGCGGCGACGTGGGCTTCGGCAAGACCGAGGTGGCCCTGCGCGGCGCCTTCGCGGCGGCCCTCGCCGGCAAGCAGGTGGCCGTGGTGGTGCCGACCACCCTCTTGGCCCGCCAGCATTTCAAGACCTTCGCCGAGCGCTTCAAAGGCCTGCCGGTGAACATCGCCCAAGCCTCGCGCATGGTCACCGGCAAGGCCCTCACCGAGGTGAAGAAGGGGCTGGCCGACGGCACCATCGACATCGTGGTGGGCACCCATGCCCTGTTGGGCAAGGCCATCCATTTCAAGGACCTCGGCCTCGTCATCGTCGACGAGGAGCAGCATTTCGGCGTCGCTCACAAGGAGCGCCTGAAGCAGCTTCGCGCCGAGGTACATGTGCTCACGTTGTCGGCGACGCCCATTCCGCGCACGCTGCAGCTGGCCATGACCGGGGTGCGCGAGCTCTCCATCATCGCGACACCGCCGGTGGACCGCCTGGCGGTGCGCACCTTCGTGACGCCGTTCGATCCTCTGATCGTGCGCGAGGCGCTGCTGCGCGAGCGCTATCGCGGCGGCCAGAGCTTCTATGTGGTGCCGCGCATCGAAAATCTGGGAGAGGTGCAGGAGTTCCTGGCGACCCAGGTGCCCGAGGTGAAGGTGGCGGTGGCCCATGGCCAGATGGCCGCCGGCGCCCTGGAAGACATCATGACCGCCTTCTATGACGGCCAATATGATGTGCTGCTGTCCACCACCATCGTGGAATCCGGCCTCGACGTGCCCAATGCCAACACGCTGATCGTGCACCGGGCGGACATGTTCGGCCTCGCCCAGCTCTATCAGCTGCGCGGCCGGGTGGGCCGGGCCAAGGCGCGGGCCTACGCCATCTTCACCACGCCCGCCGCCCAGGCCATCACCCATCAGGCGGAACGCCGGCTCAAGGTGCTGCAGTCGCTGGAAACGCTGGGGGCCGGCTTCCAGCTGGCGAGCCACGATCTGGACATCCGCGGCGCCGGCAATCTGTTGGGCGACGAGCAGTCGGGCCATATCAAGGAAGTGGGCTACGAGCTCTACCAGGAGATGCTCCAGGAGGCGATCGCCCACATCAAGGCCGGCATCACCGATTATGTGGACGACAAGTGGTCGCCCAACATCACCATCGGCATGCCGGTGCTGATCCCCGAGGATTACGTGGCCGACCTCCATGTGCGGTTGGCCCTCTACCGCCGGCTGGCGGATTTGCAGGAAGATCAGGAGATCGACGCTTTCGGCGCCGAGCTCACCGACCGCTTCGGCACCGCGCCGGACGAGGTGGGGCATCTGCTGCAGCTGGCCAAGATCAAGGCCCTGGCCCGTGCCGCCAATGTGGAGAAGGTGGATGCCGGGCCCAAGGGCGTTGTGCTGGGCTTCCGCGGCAATGAGTTCGCCGATCCCGCGGGGCTGGTGAAGTTCATCGCCCAGGAAGGCAGCGCCGCGAAGGTGCGGCCGGACTTCAAGGTGGTGTTCCTGCACGACTGGCCGAAGGCGGAAGCCCGGCTGAAGGGCACGCTGGCGGTGCTGAAGAAACTCGCCGCTTTGGCCCAGAAAAAGGGGCTCTGAAAAAAGGGGCTCTGAAGGGCTCCATAAAAAATCCCGAGGACCTTGCGGGCCTCGGGATCGAAAGGGCAGGGGCCTTGTTCCATCGGCAGGCCGTCGACCGGAGCCGATGAGGTTCGCGCAAGCCCCCGCGGGCTCGTCCAGAGGTCCGTGGGAAGAGGTCCGGGACCTTGGGTCTTGAGCCGCCCCTGCCGTCACTTCTTCTGGGGGATGCCCAGCACGCCTTCAACGGTGCCGCCCACGGCGCCCATGGTGCCCCCCACGGCCGCGCCGACGGGACCCGCGGCCTTCTCGCCCGCCTTGGCACCCTGGCTGGCGCCTTCGCCGGCGCCCTTGACGCCGCCGACCACGCCACCGGCAACACCGCCGCCAACCGCACCCACGGTGCCGCCCACGGCGCCACCCACGGGACCGGCCGCCTTGTCACCAGCCGCAGCGCCCTTATTGGCGCCGTGCTCGGCGCCCTTCACGATGCCCTGTGCAGACACGGAACCGGAGGCAAGGGCCAGGGCCAGGAGCGCAGCGCTCGCAGCAAGTTTCGTCTTCATATCAGATCCCTTTCCTGTTCAGCCCCAGCGAGGCCGTGGCCTCGGGGTGTTGGATTCGGCCATCAGGACTCACCGATTACCGATCTACCGCCCGCCGATAGACATACCCCCGCTTGCCGTCTGCGGCCACCTCACACCAGGAAGTGCAGGAGAAGATATCCACCTTTGTCCCGGCCTCGAGGGTTCCGATGGCGTCCGCACCCCGGCGGGGGCCTTTGCGCAATGTGACATCGGAGGCAATGCGCCCCTGACGCGCGATGGAGGCGGTTTCATCCGGATCCCGCGCCGGCTCCGGCGCCGCGCGGGCCAGCGCCGGACGGGCGACAGGCACGGGCGCCGAAGGCGCGGCCACCGATTCGGCGCTGGCTGGTTCGGGTTCCACGAACGCGGGGCGGGAGCGATCTTCGGCGGAGGGCGCCGGTGCCACGGCCGGGGCGGCATCGCTGTCCGCCGGTGCGGCGGCGACCGTGATCGCATGGGGGGCTGCCGCACCGGCCGGACCAGAAGCGGGTGTGACCGGTAAGGCGATCGCGGATGGAGCCACGGCGGATGCCGGCGCCGCCGGCACGCTTGCGTTCATTTCGCGGGCCGCGGCCTCCCGGGCCTGTTCCCGGGCGGCCATCTCCACCCGCTGGGGATCAAGCCAATGAAACAGCGCGAGCAAGGCGAACACCGCCACCACAACGCCCGCCGAGATCGACACCGAGCGGATCAACACCCCTCTGTCGAGCCGGGCCCGCTTGCGCATCGGGCTGGTGCCGCGGGTGCCCATGCCCACCCGTGGGCGGATCGCCGGGCGCGCCTGTCGGGCGGAGGTGGCCTCCACCGGCGCCGAATGGGAAGAGTGGATCATCGCTTCTTCATCGTCTCGGACGCGCCGCCCACGACCTGAAACAGCGGGCAGACTCTGCAAAGCTTCCGCACCCATCATGGCACGACACGGTCTTCGGGGCAGCCCGCAGTGAGCCCGAGGAATGCGGCCTTTATTGGCCCCGCACCCCGCTACTGCCCAGGCGCCCGCCACCAGGTCTCCGGCAAGGTGCCATAAAGGGAGGGGCGGGCAGGGTGGGCGATGCGGGTCCAGCGGGCGAGCCACTGACCGGGGGTGTGGAACAGCGGAACCCCATAGGCGCCGGAGATCAGCACCCGGTCGAGCACCCGTGCGGCCGCGATGTAATCCTCTTCATCCGGGGCGGCGAGCAAGGCGGCGATGGCGGCATCCATGGCCGGGCTCTTGGCCCCCATATAGTTGCGGGTGCCGGGCGTATCGGCGGCGGCGGCGCCGAAATAGAAGGCCTGCTCGTTGCCCGGTGACAGGGATTGGGACCAGACGAAGGGCACCATGTCGAAATCATAGGCGTTGCGGCGGGCGTCGAACTGCACCGCATCCACGAACCGCACGCGGGCGGTGATGCCGGCCCGTTTGAGCTGGGCGGCATAGGCGAGCGCCAGCCGCTCTTGGTCGCGCGTCGCCACCATGAGCTCGAAGGAGAACCCGGCCCCCTCCGCATTGGTGAGCACCCCCTTGCGCAATTGCCAGCCCGCCTCTGCCAGCAACCCCAGCGCGCTGCGCAGCCGGTCCCGGTCGCGACCCGAGCCGTCCGACTGCGGCGGGCGATAGGTGCCTTCCAGCACATCCGGCACCACGGCATCGGGAAACGGTGCCAGCAGCGCCCGCTCCCGGGCCGAGGCAGGCCGACCCAGCGCCGACAGCTCGGACCCCTGGAACACGCTGCCGGTGCGCTGGTAGAGGCCGTGGTAGAAGCTGCGATCTAACCATTCGAAATCGAACAGCTCGATCAGCGCGCGGCGCACCCGGATGTCGGCGAACACCGGTCGTCGGGTGTTGAACACCAAAGCCGAATAGGGCTTCGGCGTGCCCGTGGGAATCACCTCCTTGACCACCTCGCCGGCGCGTACGGCAGGAAAGTCGTAGCCGGTCTCCCAGCGGCCGGGGTCGCTCTCGAAGCGGGCATCCACCAGCCCCTTGCGGAACGCCTCGAACTCGCTGTTGGCATCGCGGAAATAGATGAATTTCAGCTCGTCGAAATTGTGGAGCCCGCGATTGGCCGGCAGATCGCGCCCCCAATAGTCCGGATTGCGCACCAGGGTGAGGCCGGCGCCCGCATCCACCTCGCCGATCCGGTAGGGACCGGACCCCATGAGCGGCGTCAGGCCCCCCTCCTCGAAATGCGCCGGGTCGACAGCCTTATGGGACAGGATCGGCATGAGCCCCATGATCAGCGGCAGTTCCGCATCGGCGTCGGCAAAGGTGAACCGCACCCGCAGGGGCCCCAATTGCTTCGCCTTCGCCACCTTGCCGTAATACAGGCGGTGATTGGGCCGCCCCTTCTCCCGCAGGAGATGAAACGAAAACAGGACGTCCTCGGCGGTGACCGGCGTGCCGTCGGCGAAGCGCGCGCGCGGATCAAGGTTGAATTCAACGTAACTCCGCTGGGCATCGGTGGCCACGGAGCGGGCGAGCAACGGATAGAGGGTGAAGGGCTCATCGAACGACCGCGCCATCAGCGGCTCGACCACCGCATTGCGGAGAATGCCCGGCGCGCTGCCCTTGACGATGAACGGATTGAGACTGTCGAATGTGCCGAGTAGCGAAAGGGTCAGCCGCCCGCCCTTGGGCGCATCGGGATTCGCATAGGGCAGAGCGGTGAAATCCGCCGGCAGGTCCGGGCTGCCCCGCATCGCCAGCGCTGCGCCAGGTTCCACCGTGCTCTGATTCTCGCCGGCGAGGGCAGACCCGAGGCAGAACAGCACCGTCAGCAAAGCCATCGAGCGGGCCGCCAGGATTTTCTGCAATCTCACCCCTTCATTCCTCTATTCTGCGTCGATGCGCCTTGTTCTCTGGGAGTGCGGTCGTGTATTGGCCTTAATCGTCGGCAAGGTAGCACGCAAAGTCGAGCCCAGCAGGCACCGTTCGCGCGCCGCCACCATCTTGCCCCATTTGGTTCGGACACAGCCGGGGTCATGACGGAGGTGCGGGGCCGCAGCCGTGCACGTGTGCTGAACGACCGGCAGGCACCACAGGAAAGGCCACAATGACGAAGACCCATTCCATTGCGCGGCTCACCGCCGGCATCGCTGCGACGCTGATCGGCGTGGCGCTGGCCGGGCCGGCATTCTCCCAGGCCCAGTCGGGCGGCAAGCCGGCTCAGAATGGCGCGGCGCAGGGTGGTGCGGCGGCCGAGCCTGAGGTCAAGTTCTCCGCCTCGCCCTGGCGCAAGATCTGCCAGGAGAATCCCCAGAACAAGAAGCAGGTCTGCGTGCTCACGCAGATTCTCGGTGTCGAGAGCCAGGCGATCGCTAAGGTCGACATCATCGAGATGAAGGACGAGCCTAAGAAGCGGCTCAACGTCTCGGTGCCGCTGGGCATGCGGCTGCAGCCCGGCCTGCGCATCACCCTCGACAAGGATCCAGTCGCCATTCCCTTCATCATCTGCCAGCCCATCCAGGGCGGCGGCGCCACCTGTGTCGGCGATGTTGAAGTGGATGCCGGCTTCATCGCCAAGCTGAAGAAGGCCAATGCGGTCTATCTGCAGATGGTGAACGGCGTTGGCCGCACCCTCTCCCTGCCCATCTCCAACGCCGACTTCGGCAAGGCCTATGATGGCCCCGGCGTCGACGCCAAGGTGGCCATGGAAGAGGAAAAGAAGCGCCTGGAGGAAGCCCGCGCCAAGCAGCAGGCCCTCGAGGAGCAGAACAAGGCGGCCCTGCTCAAGAAGGGACAGGAGCTCGAGAAGGCCAACCAGTCCGGCAAGTGATGCCGTAGCGGCCGGGCCCGCGCGCCAGCAGGAGCGCGGGCCCTTGCTCCGCCGGATCCGTTCGTCCGCCGGCTGAATGCAAAACGGCACGTTCCTGAGGAACGTGCCGTTTTCATTTGAACACGCGGCGATCGTCCGGCCAGATGTGCGCCTCAGTTCACCAGATTGGTCGGCACCCGCCAGCCGCCCGCGCCATCTTCCGACAGCGCCTCGGTGACCCTGGGGTGGCGCAACGGCTCGTCCGAGGCGTCATGCTCGAGATTCTGCTCGGAGACATAGGCCACATACTCGCTCTCCGCATTCTCGGCGAACAGATGGTAGAAGGGCTGGTCCTTGTCGGGCCGGATGTCCTCCGGGATCGACAGCCACCATTCCTCGGTGTTGTCGAACACGGGATCCACATCGAACACCACGCCTCGGAACGGGAAGTGCTTGTGGCGCACCACCTCGCCGATGCGGAATTTCGCCGTGCGCATCTGCGGCCCATCGAATTCCGCCGGAAGCTCCGGGGGAGGGGCCATGGCCCCTCTCACCTCCACAGAACCAACGGCGGACCGGGCGGCTTCCTTATGCTGCGTACCCATGTTCCGCCTCCTCTTCTGAACCGATTGTCTCACAAGCCGTAGACTTTGCCCATTTCCGGGTCTTTGGCCGCGACGATCTTCGCCAGATCGACGATGACCTTGGCCTGCTTCCAGGTGGCGTCGTCCTGCATCTTGCCGTCGATCATCACCGCGCCGGAGCCGTCGGGCATGGCCTCGACAATCTTGAGCGCGAACGCGACCTCGGCGGGATCGGGCGAGAATACCCGCTTGGCGATCTCGATCTGGGTGGGATGCAGGGACCATGCCCCCACGCAGCCCTGCAGGAAGGCGTTGCGGAACTGGCTCTCGCAGGCGGCGAGGTCGGCGAAATCGCCGAACGGACCATAGAACGGCTTGATGCCGTTGGCCGCGCAGGCATCCACCATCTTGGCGATGGTGTAGTGCCACAGGTCCTGCTGATAGCCCACGCGCGGCTTGTCTCCGTCCGGATCGGCCAGCACCTTGTATTCCGGATGGCCGCCGCCGACGCGGGTGGTCTTCATGGCGCGCGAGGCGGCCAGATCTGCCGGGCCGAGGCTCATGCCATGCATGCGCGGGGACGCCGCGGCGATCTCCTCCACATTCTTCACGCCCTCCGCCGTCTCCAGGATGGCGTGGATGAGAATGGGCTTCTGAACCCCGTTCTTGGCTTCAAGCTGGGCCAGGAGCTGGTCGAGATAGTGGATGTCCCACGCCCCTTCCACCTTCGGCAGCATGATCACGTCGAGCTTATTGCCGATGGCGGTGACGATCTCGACAATGTCGTCGAGCACCCAGGGGCTGTTCAGGCAGTTGATGCGGGTCCACAGGCCGGTGGAGCCGAAATCGGTGGCCTGCGCCATCTCGATGAAGCCCTTGCGGGCGGCTTCCTTCGCGTCGCTGGGAATGGCGTCTTCCAGATTGCCGAGCACGACATCCACCTGCTTGGCGATGTCTGGCACCTTGGCGCGCATCTTCTCCAGATGCGGCGGCACGAAGTGAATCATCCGTTCGAGCCGCACGGGCAGGTCGCGGTAGGGCGCAGGCGCGCCAATGGCGAGCGGCTTGAAAAACTGACGCGGAAGCTTCATCGATCCCCCCTGGCGCCGGACGGAAAGGCCGCCTTCCCGTTGACCGGGCCCCTATTGAGTTGCAGTGCACCATAGCTCGCGTCGACGTGCAACGGCACTGTTCGGCCCATTGGCGAGCCATTGCGGCGCCAATACTGGCGCCGCGCCTCAGTCGCGCTTGCGCAGGGTGAAGGTCAGGCGTCCTTCATCCACAACCCGCTCCTCCAGAACCGCCCCGCTCTCCTGGGCCACATGAGGAATGTCGATCACCGCCATGGGGTCGGTGCAGATCACCACCAGGCGGACACCCGACGGCAACTGTTCCAGCGCCTTGCGGGTGCGCAGGGCGGGCAACGGGCATTTGAGGCCGGCCAGGTCCAGCTCCACGCGCTTGGCGGGCTCCTCGCCTTCGCGTCGCCGCGCGCCGATCACGGCAGTTGATCCTTGAGGCGGGCAAGGCTCTCGGCCCGGCCCAGCACCGTCAGCACATCGAAAATGGGCGGTGACGTGGTCCTGCCGGTGAGCGCGGCCCGCAGCGGTTGCGCCACCGCGCCGAGCTTGACGCCGGCCTGCTCCGCATAGGCGCGCACCGCGGCCTCGGTCGCGGCGGCAGTCCATTCGGCGGCTTCCAGCAGCGGCACCAGCTGGGCCAGATGTCCACGGGCGGCGTCGGTGAGCAGCGCCTGAGCCTTGTCGTCCACCGGCAGCGGACGAGTTTCGAAAATGAACTCAGCGTTGTCCAGCAGCTCCACCACCGTTTTCGCCCGCTCCTTCAGGCTGGGCATGGCGGCGGCGAGCTGGGCGCGCCGTTCGGGCGTCATGCGGGCGAGCCGGTGGGCGGCGTCGGGCAGATGCGGCACCAGGGCATCGATGGCCGCCAGCAGCTCGGCATCCGACGCCGCGCGCATATACTGGCCGTTGAGATTCTCCAGCTTCTGGAAATCGAACCGGGCGGCTGAGCGGCCGACCTTGTCGAGATCGAAATACCGGACCATCTCCTCGGTGGAGAACACTTCCTGGTCGCCGTGGCTCCAGCCCAGACGCACCAGATAGTTGCGCAGCGCCGCCGGCAGATAGCCCATGTCGCGATAGGCATCGACGCCGAGTGCGCCATGGCGCTTGGAGAGCTTGGCACCGTCGGGCCCGTGGATCAGCGGAATGTGCGCCATGCGCGGCACCTCCCAGCCCAGCGCCCGATAGATCTGCGTCTGGCGGGCGGCATTGGTGAGGTGGTCATCGCCGCGAATGATGTGGGTGACGCCCATGTCGTGGTCGTCCACCACCACCGCCAGCATGTAGGTCGGCGTGCCATCCGAGCGCAGCAGGACCAGATCGTCCAGGTCCTTGTTGGGGAAGGTGACCGTGCCCTGCACCATATCCTCGATCACCGTCTCGCCCTCGCGCGGGGCCTTGAGACGGATCACTGGCGCGCGATCCTTAGGCGCCTCCGAGGGATCACGATCCCGCCAGCGGCCGTCATAGCGCGGCGGGCGGCCTTCCTTGCGGGCGAGCTCGCGCATCTCCTCCAATTCCTCGGCGGAGGCATAGCAGCGATAGGCATTGCCGGCAGCGAGCATCTGCTCCACCGCCTCGCGATGCCGCTCGGCGCGGGCGAACTGATAGATGGGATCGCCATCCCAGGTGATGCCGATCCAGGCCAGCCCTTCCAGGATGGCGTCGATGGCCTCCTTGGTGGACCGCTGGCGGTCCGTATCCTCGATGCGCAGCAACATCTTGCCGCCCTTGGCCTTGGCATAGAGCCAATTGAACAGGGCCGTGCGGGCGCCGCCGATGTGCAGGAAACCGGTGGGAGATGGGGCGAAGCGGGTGACGATCTCGGACATGGAGCACTCGAAAAGCGGGCGCGCATCCGGGCGGACGCGGCGCCAACGAGCAAAGGCCGGCCGGGGTCTGTGAGACACACAGCCATGGCGGACGCGAGGCGCCCGTGTAGCATAGGCGCAGCAGACAAGAAACCTGCGCGCAAACCACGGGCCGGAGGGCATGGGGGCCGGACCAGACCACAGCACGCGCACACGGCCGGCCAGCAGCCGCGCCGCGGTGGGCACGCTTGCGCCCACCGCCGGCCGCCTGTGGACGTCGGGGCGGGCAGGGGAGCTGCCGGCGCGCCTCGCCCACAGCCTCTTTGCCGCGCTTGTCCGCGAAGCGGGCTCCGGCCGGCTGGTGCTCTGGCTCCCCGTCGCCTTCACCGTGGGGGTGCTGCTCTATTTCGGCGCATCCCATGAGCCCTCGCTGCTGGCCGCAGCTGCGGTGGCGGCACGCCGCCACCCGCTCGCCTTTGCGCTGGCGACGGCGGCCCTGGCTGTTTCCCTCGGCTTTCTCGCCGGCGTCGTGCGCACTGCGGCGATCCTGCACGTGCCGGTGGCGCCTCCCAGCCACGCGGTGCGCCTCACCGGCTATGTGGAACAGGTGGAGCGGCGCCCGAAAAGCGACCGCATCCTGCTGCGACTCGATCCCGGCCCGGTGAAGGGCCTGGCGACGCCGCCGGAGCTGGTGCGCCTGTCGCTGCGCAAGGGCACGGCGCCGAAGGTGGGCGACCATGTGTCCCAGCTGGCGCGGCTGTTGCCCCCGCTGGAGGCGGCCCAGCCCGGCGCTCACGATTTCGGACGGGCACCCTGGTTTCGCGGCATCGGCGCTATCGGATTCGGCCTGGGGCGGCCCCAGCTGCTGCCCGGAGCCGACCCGCCCCTCAACGTGCGGCTCGCCATGATCGTTTCCGACGTCCGTGCGGCCTTCGCCCGACGCATCGACGCCAGCCTGCAGGGTACGCCGGCGGCCATCGCCGTCGCCCTGGTGGCCGGAGACCGCACCGCCATCGCGCCCCAGGTGGAAGAGAGCATGAGGGTGTCGGGCCTCACCCACATTCTCTCCATCTCCGGCCTCCACATGGCGCTGGTGGCGGGGACCCTGTTCGCGCTGGCGCGTGGTGCCCTCGCCCTGGTGCCCGGCCTGGCGCTGCGCTGGCCTATCAAGGGCACTGCCGCGCTGATGGCGCTGGTGGGCAGCGCCGGCTATCTCATCCTGTCCGGCAACGAGGTGCCGGCCCAGCGCTCGTTCGTGATGACGGCGCTGGTGCTCGGCGGCGTGCTGGTGGGGCGCCGCGCCCTCACCCTGCGCACCGTGGCGGTGGCCGCCCTGCTGGTGCTCGGGCTGACACCGGAAGCGGTGCTGGAACCGGGCACCCAGATGTCTTTCGCCGCCACTCTGGCGCTGGTTGCCGCCTATGAGCGGTTCCAGCCTCTGCGCGCCATGCCCCAGCCCGAAAGCCGGACCGGGCGCCTGGCCATGGCCCCGCTGGTGTTCCTCGCCGGCATCGCCGTCACCTCCCTGGTGGCCGGGCTCGCCAGCGGTCCCTATGGCGCCTACCACTTCCAGCGGGTGGCGCCCTATGGCCTGCTCGCCAACCTGCTGGCCATGCCCGCGGTTTCGCTCCTGGTCATGCCCTTCGGTCTCGTCGGCGTGCTGCTGATGCCGTTTGGCTGGGATCAACTGGCCTGGCCGGTGATGGGCAAGGGTATCGAGATCATGGTCGGGGTGTCCGACTGGATTGCCAGCCTGCCCGGCGCCGACGCCCGCTTCGATGGTGTCCGCACCGCTACGGTCGTCTGGTTCACCCTGGCGCTCCTCACGCTCTGCCTGCTCCGCGGCGTCTTGAGCCTCATCGCCGCGCCGCTGCTGGCGCTTGCGGTGGCCTCCAGCGGCCCGCCACCGCGACCGGATGTCCTGATCGCCACCAATGCCGCCACCGTCGCCGTGCGGGGACCGGACGGCCGCCTCGCCATCCTCGGCGCCAGCCGCGCCCGGCTGGTGGCGGAGCAATGGCTCGAGCGGGAAGGGGATCCGCGCACAGCCCGCGACCGCGACCTCGCCCGCTTCTACCGCTGTGATGGTCTGGGTTGCACCGCGCCGCTGCCACAGGGCGGCACAATCGCCGTTTCCACAACGCCGCAGAGCCTCGCAGCCGATTGCATGAACGCCCGCATCGTCGTCACCCGGGACACGCCGCCGGCCGGATGCCCGGCCCGCGTGCTGACGCCGGAGAGCCTCGCGGCCACCGGCACGCTGACCTTTCATGTGGAAGACGGGCAACTGCGCGAGGTGCCGACCCGCTCCCCGCAGTACGACCGGCCGTGGACGCGCACGGCGGTGCCCTTTCCAGATCCCTCCCGCGCGCCACAAACGCCTGCGCCCGCCGATCGCAGCGCCGACGACGCAGCAGAAGAATGAACGTCAGTAACGCCGCATCAAACCGATGAGCCGCCCCTGGATCCGCACCCGATCCGGACCGAAGATGCGTGTCTCATAGGCCGGGTTGGCGGCCTCCAGGGCAATGGAGGCGCCCTTTTTTCGCAGCCGCTTCAGGGTTGCTTCCTCGTCGTCCACCAGCGCCACCACGATGTCGCCGGTGTCGGCGGTGTCGCACTTGCGGATCAGCACCGTGTCGCCATCCAGGATGCCGGCTTCGATCATGCTGTCGCCGCGCACCTCCAAAGCGAAATGCTCGCCGGTGCCCAGCATCTCCGGTGGCACGTTCAAAGTGGCGTTGCGGCTCTGGATGGCGGAAATGGGCGTGCCGGCCGCGATCCGGCCCATGACGGGGACGGCGACGGTCTGCCCCGCCTCCTCCTCGTCTTCCACCGTCGGGCGCACCTTGCCCAGGCTGCCTTCGATCACCGCAGGGGAGAAGCCGCGATTGGCGCCACGGGGCACGGTGAGGCCTGGGGCGACACTGTCCGGCAACCGCACCACCTCCAGCGCCCGCGCGCGATTGGGCAGGCGACGGATGAAGCCCCGCTCCTCAAGGGCGGTGATGAGCCGATGGATGCCAGACTTCGACCGCAGGTCGAGCGCATCCTTCATCTCGTCGAAGGAGGGCGGAACGCCAGTTTCCTTCAATCGTTCATGAATGAAGCGAAGCAGGTCATATTGCTTCCGCGTCAGCATCTCGCGCCCCCAATTACGGTGCGGTCTGCTGCAGGAGCGCGCACCCGTTCCAGCCCGGACGGGGCACGCCATGTTCTGCAGCCGAGCCGCAACCCGCGAAACAAATCATGAACAGTTTTCTATCTGTTCCTTTTGTGTTCCGCAAGGGTGAAGATCCGATTAAAGCGGCCTAATCCTCGAAAGGAATGATCTCACAGGGGTCGCCCGCCTGCCCGGCGGGGGCGAAAGGGGGGCGCACCAGGAGGCAATCCGCCGCCGAGAGAACGCTGAGCATGGCGCTGTCCTGCGAGGCGAAGGGCGTCACCCGCACCGAGCCATCCGGATCGTGCGCCATCCGCGCGCGCATGAAGTCGCGGCGCATGTCGTTGGCCGGCACCGCCACCGCCAGCCGGGCAGGAGCGGTTGCGGCAGCGGCCGCGCTGTCACCCTGCATGGCCCGCACCAGGGGTTCCAGGAACAGCAACGCGCAGACGTGGGAGGAAACCGGGTTGCCCGGCAGGCCCAGGCACCGCACGCCCTCGCGGCTGCCGAACATGAGTGGCTTGCCCGGGCGCAGGGCGATCTTGTGCACGAAGAGTTCCACCCCTTCCGCACGCAGCGCCGGCGCCATCAGATCGTGATCTCCCACCGAAGCACCGCCGGACGACACCAGAAGATCAAAGGCGCCGCCCAGGGCGCCGGCCACCACCGCGCGGATGGCCTCCAGGTCGTCGCCCACCAGCCCAAGGTCGGTCACCTCCGCGCCAGCGCGCCGGGCCAGGGCCGCGAGGCCGAATGCGTTCGACACCACCACCTCGCTGAGCGCACCGGTAGCATGGCCGGGCAGCACCAGCTCATCGCCGGTCTGAATCAGCGCCACACGCGGACGCCGCGCCACCGGCACGGTGGCGTGGTTCATGGCTGCTGCCAGCATCACGTCACGCCCGGTGAGGCGCCGGCCGGCGCTGAGGCCCGCCCGCCCTTCGGTAAAATCGCAGCCGCGCTTGCGCACGTTGCGCAGCGCCGCTGTCGGTGCCGTGGTGGTCACCGCATCGCCATCACGCGCCGTATTCTCCTGAATCACCACCGTATCGGCACCCTCGGGCACCACCGCGCCGGTGAAGATGCGCACCGCCTGGCCCGGTCCCACCGTGCCCGCGAAGGGCCGGCCGGCGGCCGATTCGCCGATGACGGTGAGGCGGGCGGGGGTCTCGGCGATGTCGGTGCCCCGTACGGCATAGCCATCCATGGCCGACATGTCCGCCGGCGGCTGGGACCGGCGCGCCACAAGGTCGTCGGCGAGCACACGGCCCACCGCCTGGCCCACGGGCACATTTTCTATTCCCAGCAGCGCCGCTGATGCGGTGACGCGGCTCAACGCCTCTTCAACGCTCATCAGGGCCATGATTTTCAATCCTTCTTTTGCCGCCCATGCGCGTTCAGGCGCCGGCCTGCCACAGGCCGCTGCGGCCGCCGGACTTCTCCAGCAGGCGGATGCCGTCGATGCGCATGCCGCGATCCACCGCCTTGGCCATGTCGTAAACGGTGAGGCAGGCCACCGACACGGCGGTGAGCGCCTCCATCTCCACCCCGGTCTGGCCTGCGGTCTTGACCCGCGCGGTCACCCTCAGGCCGGGCAACGCGGCATCCGCCTCCAGCGCCACCTCCACCTTGGAGAGCATCAGCGGATGGCACAGGGGAATGAGATCGGACGTGCGCTTGGCCGCCATGATGCCGGCGATGCGCGAGACGCCGAGGACATCGCCCTTCTTGGCATTGCCGGACAAGATGAGCTCGAGGGTCGCCGCCGCCATCACCACGTGGCCTTCTGCCACCGCCTCGCGGGAGGTGATGGATTTCTCCGACACATCCACCATGCGCGCGGCGCCGTGCTCGTCGAGATGGGTGAGGCTCGCCATGGGAGTGAGGGCTCGCGGGAGGGAATCGTTATATGCAGCCGGGAAGATGGCCCCCCCGGCGCATCCTGTCCACCGCCCCGTGCGCGGCCGAACCGCGCCCATCAGCCTCAGCGCAGCCGCGTCCAGGTCTGCGTCTTGCACAGGGGCGCGATCACACAGCCCCGCAGTTTCAAGCGGTTGTCGCCATCGAGCACGATGCTGCCCGAATAGGTCTTGCCGTCATCCGCATTATAGATGGACCCGCCGGTCCACTCCGATGGCCCGCCGGTGAAGCCGGTGAGAATGGTGAGGCCTTTCAGCGCCCGCCCGCGCAGCCCGGCATTCTGGTTGTGAACATCCTTCAGCGCCGGATCGGCCTTCAACCCCTCCGACGACACCAGCCGCCCGCACAACGCGTTACCGCAATGGGTGATTTCCACCTGTCCACCGCGGGTCGGCGTCTGCCACAGGCCGGTCGGATCCGCCGCCAGCGCCGGCGTGCTCAAGAGACCGAGCACCACCGCGAACGAAAGGGAACGCACGCGCATCATCTTCCTCCCAATGTGGGCCGGCCTCTTCTGGGCCGGTCCAGGCATTAAGGCGGAAACTGACGTATACGGCAAGCCTAGGACGCAAGCAGCCGTGAGGTGGCGCAAGCGACATCATCCTGGCGCATGAGGCTTTCGCCCACCAGGATGGAGTGAATGCCCACGCCCGCCAGCCGGGCCACGTCCGCCGGGGTGAAGATGCCGCTCTCGCCGATGATGATGCGGTCGTCCGGCACCCGCGGCGCCAGGCGCTCGCAGGTGGCAAGGCTGGTCTCGAAGGTGCGCAGATCGCGATTGTTGATGCCGATCAGCCGGCAGGGCAGGGCGAGGGCGCGGTCGAGCTCGCTATCGTCGTGCACCTCCACGATGGCATCCATGCCATATGCCGCCGCCGCCGCCGCGAGATCGGCGGCGAGGGCGTCATCCACCCCGGCCATGATGATGAGGATGCAGTCGGCCCCCCAGGCCCGCGCCTCGGCCACCTGATAGGTGTCGTACATGAAGTCCTTGCGCAGCACCGGCAGCTTCACGGCCGCACGGGCGGCCTTGAGGAAGTCCGGCGCGCCCTGGAACGAGGGGGCATCGGTGAGCACCGAAAGGCAGGTGGCGCCGCCGCGCTCATAGGCCCGCGCCAGCGCCGGCGGATCGAAGTCGGCGCGGATCAGGCCCTTGGAGGGGCTGGCCTTCTTGATTTCGGCGATGAGCGCCGTCTGGCCCTCGGCGATGGTCTGGGTGAGCGCCTCGGCGAACGGGCGCACCCGTGGCGCCGCCTTGGCCGCGGCCTCCACCTCGGCGAGCGGATGGGCGCTCTTGGCGGCGGCGATCTCGTCGCGCTTGTAGGCTTCGATGCGTGTGAGGATGTTGCTCATCAGGCCGCCTCCCCCGCGGCTGCCTCGGAGACGCGCACCAGCGCATCCAGCTTGGCTTTTGCCGCCCCCGAATCAAGGGCGGCCGTGGCCATCTCCACCCCCTGGCGCAGGTCGGACGCACGGCCGGCCACCACCAGGGCGGCGGCGGCATTGAAGACGGAGACGTCGCGATAGGCATTGCGGGCACCGTCGAGCACGGCGCGCAGGGCCGCCGCATTGACCTTGGCGTCGCCCCCCTTCACCGCCTCGGCCGGTGCGCGGGTCAGCCCCACGTCCTCCGGAACCACCTCGAAGGTGCGGATGTGGCCATCCTCCAGCACGGCGATGTCGGTGGCGCCGGAAATGGAGATTTCATCGAGCCCATCGGCGCCGTGCACCACGAAGGCGCGTTCCGCCCCCAGGGTCTTCAGCACTTCCGCCAGCGGAACGATCCACGACTTGGCGAACACGCCCAGCATCTGCAGCTTGACGCCGGCGGGATTGGCCAGTGGGCCCAAAAGGTTGAAAATAGTGCGGGTGCCGAGCTCCACGCGGGTGGGGCCCACATGCTTCATGGCCTGGTGGTGCGCCGGGGCGAACATGAAGCCGATGCCCGCCTCCTCGATACAGCGGCTGATGCCGGCCGGCGGCAGATCGAGCCGCACGCCCAGGGCGGCCAGCACATCGGCAGCGCCGGACTTCGAGGACAGGGCCCGGTTGCCGTGCTTGGCCACCGGCACGCCGGCGCCGGCGGTGATGAAGGAGGCGCAGGTGGAGATATTGTAGGAGCCGGACGCATCGCCACCGGTGCCGACGATGTCCACCGCGCCCGCCGGGGCGGTGACGGGCAGCATCTTGGCGCGCATGACGGAGACCGCGCCGGCGATCTCGTCCACCGTCTCGCCGCGCACCCGCAGTCCCATCAGCAGAGCGCCCATCTGCGAGGGGCTGGCCTCGCCCGACATCATCTTGTTGAACACGAGCGCGGATTCATCCCGGCTGAGGGTCGCGCCGGTGGCCACCTTGCCCAGCAGGGGCTTGAACTCGTCAGTCATCTGTCGTCCTCAGCTCTGGGCCTTGCGCGCATTGAAGGCGTCCGCCAGCTCCAGGAAATTGCGCAGCAAAGCGTGGCCGTTCTCCGAGGCGATGCTCTCGGGGTGGAACTGCACGCCGTGGATGGGCAAGGTCTTGTGGGCGAGCCCCATGATGAGGCCGTCGGCGGTCTCGGCGGTCACCTCGAGGCAGGCGGGCAGGGTGTCCCGCTTCACGATCAGCGAATGGTAACGGGTGGCCTGGAACGGGTGGTTGAGACCCCGGAAGACGCTTTTGCCCGTATGCTCGATCTGCGACAGCTTGCCATGGAGCGGCTGCGGCGCGCGCACCACCTCGCCGCCGAACGCCTGGCCGAT
The DNA here is from genome assembly GCF_052932325.1 of Xanthobacter sp. ZOL 2024. Lineage (NCBI taxonomy): Bacteria > Pseudomonadati > Pseudomonadota > Alphaproteobacteria > Hyphomicrobiales > Xanthobacteraceae > Xanthobacter > Xanthobacter sp. ZOL 2024. Next base: position 3,917,420 of record NZ_CM128808.1, on the reverse strand, counting down.
GGCCTGGTGCCCGAGGCACACGCCGAACATGGGCACGCTGGCGCCGGCCGCCTGGATGAGGTCCAGGCAGATGCCGGCCTCGGTGGGCGTGCAGGGGCCGGGGGAGAGCACGATGGCTTCCGGCTTTTCGGCCAGGATCTCAGGGATGGTCAGCGCATCGTTGCGATGAACGGTGACGGTGGCGCCGAGCTCGCCCAGATAATGGACGAGGTTGTAGGTGAAGCTGTCGTAATTATCGATCAGCGTGACGGTGGTCATGGCGGTTCCCTGGGAGTAGCCCCGGCGACTTCCGGCCCGACGGCCTGGGAAAAGTGCGGCCGTTAAAGCGCGCCGCGCGGGGTGGGGTCAAGCAAAGGCGGCGAAGGATCGTCAGCGCGCGCCACACCATCGACACCCGAGCCAGGCGGCCGCCGCTGCCACAGGCAGGGTCACAACGCCCAGATGCACCACCGAAAATCGCATCACGAACATGGACAATTCCGCTCCTTCGCGCGGGAAGGTCCACGCGGACGGGTCAGGGCCGGAGCCTAGGACAAGCATGGCCGCAAGGAAAGCGCCGCAAGGCACGCTCAACATTGCGGCCGCAACAGCACGAAGGGTCCGCCAGCGCCCGGGCCCGGCCAGCAGCGCGGCGAACAGCGCGGCGCAGGAGCCGAACGCCGCAAAACCACATCCTGCCGCGCGCCACTCCGCCCCCGGGGTGAAGGCGAGGGCGACCCAGCCCGCGTAAAAGGCGCCGAGCACGCCCATCACCAGCGCGAGCACGCGGGCGAGTGCCCAACGGGTGGGGTCGGCAGGCAGGGGCCCCATCACGGCCTGGTCAGCGCCCCATCACTGCCCTTTGCGCGCGCTGGCGGCGAAGCGCACCGCCTCCTCGCCGGCTCGGAACAGCGCCTTCGCTTTGTTGATGCACTCCTGGTTCTCGCTTTCGGGAACCGAGTCGTAAACGATGCCGGCTCCGGCCTGCACATACATGCGGCCATCCTTCACCACCGCCGTGCGCAGCACGATGCAGGTGTCCATCTCGCCATTGGCGCCGAAATAGCCGATGGCGCCGGCATAGATGCCGCGCTTGTCGCGCTCCAGCTCGTCGATGATCTCCATGGCCCGCACCTTCGGCGCGCCCGAGACCGTGCCGGCCGGGAAGCCGGCCGCCAACGCTTCCAGCGGGCCGCACTTCGGATCCAGCTCGCCTTCCACATTGGAGACGATGTGCATCACCTGGCTGTAGCGCTCGATGAAGAAGCTGTCGGTGACCGAGACGGTGCCGATCTTGGAGACCCGGCCGACGTCGTTGCGGCCGAGATCGAGCAGCATCAGGTGCTCGGAGCGCTCCTTGGGATCGGCCAGAAGCTCGGTGGCGAGCGCCTCGTCCTCGGCCAGGGTGGCGCCGCGGCGGCGGGTGCCGGCGATGGGGCGGATGGTGACCTTGCCCTCGCGCAGCCGCACCAGAATCTCCGGACTGGAGCACACCACCGAGAAGCCGTCGAAATTCAGATAGACCAGGAATGGCGCCGGGTTGATCCGCCGCAGCGCCCGGTAGAGGGAGAAGGGCGGCAGGCTGAACGGGCTCTCGAACCGCTGCGACAGCACCACCTGGAAGATGTCGCCGGCGCGAATGTAGCCCTTCGCCTTTTCCACCATGGCGCAATAGGCGTCGGGCGTGGTGTTGGAGGTCGCCTCCACCGGCGCGTGGAACGGCTCGGGCGCCGGATGGGCGATGGCGCGCTCAAGGCTGCTCACCACGGTTTCCAGCCGCTCTAGCGCGGCCTCGAAGGCCGCCTGGGCGCTCACGCCCGCCTTGGGACGGACCGGCGTGACCGCCGTCAGCTCGTCCTTCACCGCATCGAACACCACCATCAGGGTGGGGCGGATCAGCAGGGCCTCGGGCACGCCGATCGGGTCCGGCTTGGCCGGGCCCAGGCGCTCCATCTGCCGGACCATGTCATAGCCCAGATAGCCGAACACGCCCGCCGCCATGGGCGGGGCTCCTTCCGGCAGGTCGATGGCGGATTCCGCCAGCAGCGCCCGCAGAGCCTGCAGCGGCGGCGCGGCGCAGGCGACGAATGCCGTCTTGTCCTGCTCCGGCGCGCGGTTGATCTCGGCGATGGCGCCGCTGGCGCGAAAGATGAGATCAGGCTTCAGCCCAATCATGGAATAGCGCCCGCGCGACTGGCCGCCTTCAACTGATTCGAGCAGAAAGGCGTTGGGCTCGTCCGCCGCCAGCTTGAGGAAGGCGGAGACCGGGGTTTCAAGATCGGCCACCAGCGTAGTGGACACCACCTGCGCCTCGCCGGCCCGGTAGCGGGCGGCGAAGGCCTCGAAATCGGAAGAGGGGCTCACCGGATCCACGCCTCAGTTGACGGCGTCAGCGCCCACCGACTGGGCGAACACCTGCTGGTTGACGTGGACGCCGATCTGGCTCTGCAGCGCATTGAGATACTGCAGCAGCAGGTCGTTCTCCATCTGCTGGGTCAGGTCGGCGGCGACCCGCGGATCCGAACCCGGCGGCGGCTCGATCACCTTGGTGACCTGGAACACGATGCGGCCGGGGGCGGTGGCGGCCGCGGTCATGCCGAATCCGCCATCCTTGGCCTGGAACACCGCCTGGACGCTTTCGGTGGAGAAATTGCCATCCGCCCGGCCCCGACGCAGGCCGTCCATGGTCTGCAGCGGCAGCTCGGCGGCGCCGGCCACCTCGGCGAGCGGCGTGCCTGCTTCCGCCTTGGCCAGCAACTCCTTGGCCTTGGCCTCCACCGCCTTGGCGATTTCCGCATCCCGCCAGCGGGTCACCACCAGCGCCTTGGCTTCCTCGAAGGTGCGGTCGCGCGAGGGGGTGACCGCATTGGTTTCGTACCACACGAAGCCGCCGTTCTGCGGCAGCTGGACCGTATCGGTCTCCACGCCCGGCGCCGCGGCGAACGCACCGGCGATGACGTCGGCGCCGCCGGGCACCTCGACGGCGGTGCCGGCGGGGGTGTGGCCGGAGCGATCCACCGCGTCGATCACGTCGAGCTTGAGGCCCAGCTTCTGCGCCGCCTCCGCCAGGGTGGCGCCGGAGGCGCGCTCATCCTCGATGGCGTCGTGCTTGTCCAGCAGCTCGCGCCGGGCCTTGGCCAGCGCCAGCTCGTGCATCAGCTCCCCCTTCACCGCCTCGAACGGCTGGGTGGTGCCGGGCACGATGCGCGCCACGTGCACCAGCACGGTGCCGAACCGTCCCTGCACCGGGCCGCTGGTGGCGCCGTCGTCAAGGGCGAATGCCGCATCGGCGATCTTGGGGTCGATGATGGCGCCCTTGGCCACCAGTCCGAGGTCCGTATCGGCGGCGGTCAGGCCGCGTTCCTTGGCGATGTCGACGAACGGCGTGCCCGCCTTAATGCGCTCCAGCGCGGCGGTCGCCTCATCGGGCTTGGCGAACACGATCTGCTGCAGCTCGCGCTGCTCGGGAGAGCCGAAGCGGGCGATCTCGTGCTCATAGGCCGCCTTGGCCTCGTCATTGGTGATGGTGATGCCCCCGGCCAGGGTCTGGGGCGTCAGCGCGAGCACCGAGATCTTGCGATATTCCGGCGCACGGAACGACACCTTGTGCGATTCGAAATAGGCCTTGAGCTGTTCATCGGTGGGCGCGGCGAGGTCGCGGGCGACGCCGGCGGTGACGAGCACATACGACACATTGCGCATCTCGCCGTCGAACCGGTGCAGCGCATCCAGCAGCACCTTGGGGGCCGTGATGCCGGCGCCGAGCGACTGCAGCACCTGATCGCGCAGGGCCCGCTTCTTTTCCGCCGCCACGAATCGCTGCTCGGTCAGGCCATTGGCCCGCAGCAGCTGGTCGAAATAGGCCGCATCGAAGCTGTCGGCGCCGGGACGGCGGTAATTGGGATTGTCGGCAATGGCCTGGGCCATTTGCGCATCACCAATGGCGAGGCCGAGCCTGTGCGCCTCCTCATCGAGGGTGGCATCGGCCAGCATCTGGTTGAGCACCTGACGATCGAGACCGAAGGCGCGCGCCTGCTCCTGGGTCAGGCCGCGACCGGTGCGCCGGCCGATCATCTGGATCTGCTCCAGATACTGATTGCGAAAATCGGCAGCCGGAATCTCGGTCTTGCCCACCGTCGCGATGGTGGAGGCGCCGAAGCCGCGGAAGACGTCTGCAATACCCCAGACAACGAAGCTGAGCGTGAGCACGATGAGGAAGAGCTTGGCGATCCAGCCGGACGCACCCTTGCGGAGAGTCTGAAGTACCATCGTCCATTCGTTCAGTAGGCGCCGGGGCCGGCGCAGAGGCGGCGCATCATAGGGAGGGGGAGGGGGCCCCGCAACGGCGCTGGCCCGGCCATTTGGGGCCGTTTGCGGGCTTTTCTGTGCTCTGCTAGGTGACGGCGAGGAAAGTCAGACCACGGAGACGCCCATGCCCGCCTCGCGCCGCATCCTGATCGCCGGCAACTGGAAGATGAATGGCCTGCGGGCTTCCAAGAGCGAGCTGCGCGCCATCGTCGCCGGCATCGACCGGCCGCTCTCGGCTGCCGTCGACGTGCTGGTGTGCCCGCCGGCCACCCTGCTGGCGGGCTTCGCCGCCGATGTCGCCGGCAGCCCCATCATGCTCGGTGGCCAGGATTGCCATGCCGCCGTCAGCGGCGCGCACACCGGCGACATTTCCGCGGAAATGCTGAAGGACGCCGGCGCGGTGGCGGTGATCGTCGGCCATTCGGAGCGACGCGCCGACCATGGCGAGGGCGATGCCGTGGTCAACGCCAAGGTGAAGGCTGCCTGGCGCGCCGGCCTGCTGCCGGTCGTCTGCGTGGGGGAGACCCTGGCCGAGCGCGAGGCCGGTGACGCGGCCGCCGTGGTGAGCCGCCAGACCCGCCAGTCGATCCCCGACGGCGCCACCGCCGCCACTCTGGTGGTGGCCTATGAACCGGTCTGGGCCATCGGCACCGGCCGCACCCCCACGCCGGAGGATGTGGCACAGGTGCATGCGACCATCCGCGCGGTGCTCACCGAGCGGTTCGGGGCAGAAGGGGCGGGCGTGCGCATTCTCTATGGCGGCTCGGTGAAGCCGGACAATGCCGCCGTCCTGCTGGCGATTCCCGATGTGGACGGAGCGCTGGTGGGCGGCGCCAGCCTGAAGGCGGGTGACTTCCTCGCCATCGCCCGCGGGGCGCTGTGAATCAGTGCGGGGGCAGACGATGCCGTCCACCCCCGCGTCATTCCTCGGCTCTGCTGATCAGAAGGTGATGAGGCCGATCATCTGCTGCAGCAGGTTCAGTTCCTCGCCGCTGGTGGGCGTGGTCTGCGAGACGAAGTCGAACACCTTGCCGTCCTTCATGCCGTACTGGGCGATACGGGTGACGCGGCGATTCTTGTCGAAATAAACGGCCAGAACCTTCTGCTCGGTGATCTCCGGCTTGAGGAAGGCCACCTTCTTCTGCGTCTGCGAGATGTAATAGAAGACGTCGCCATTCAGGGTGGCGACAGTGGACGGCGTGCCGAGCACCAGCAGCACCTGTTCCTGGCTGGACCCCACCGGCACCTGCTCCAGCGCCCCTTCACTCAGCACATACCCGCGATGATAGGTCCGGGTCACACCCGACAGCGACGAGCCGGTGCCGTTGATGGCCGTCGACCCGCAGGCGGAGAGGGTGGTGGCGGCCAAGAGCAGCGTCAGTGCCGCGACGCCCTTGCCCCGCGCGACGCTGAGGGCCTGCGCCTTGCGCTGCGGAGCCGGTCGCGAAATCCCGATGTGCCGTGTCACTACGCGCATCCCCATGTGTTGCTGCACCCGCCGCATTCGGCTCCGGATGCCCCGCCCCGATTGACAGACCCCACGAACGCATGCGCCCGTGTTAAACTTCATTGTCTCGGGCGCACTCTTGCGCCCTGGGCTGCGGCGCGTTACGCCCCGCGCAGCACTTCTCGCACAGCCCACCCGGGCCCTGCGCCACCGCGACTCCAGCCGGACGGACCGTCCAGACCCACGATGTTCAGCCTCTTCCGCCGCTCCAAGACCCGTGAGACCATCGAGCGCCTGTATGGCGCGATCGTGGCACAGTCGCGGCGAGCGGTCTTCTACACCGACTTTGGTGTTCCCGACACAATCGAAGGTCGCTTCGAGATGGTGCTTCTACACACCATTCTGGTCTGCCATCGCCTGAAAGATGGCGGGGAGGCGGAGCGCGCCTTGTCACAGCAGGTGTTCGATACCTTCGTCTCCGACATGGATCGCACCCTGCGGGAGATGGGCGTCGGCGATCTCGGCGTGCCCAAGCGCATGAAGAAGATCGGTGCGGCCTTCTACGGGCGCGCGGCGGCCTATGACGAGGCGCTGGCGCAGGCCGACGATGCGGAGCTGGCCGCGGCGCTGGCCCGCAATATCCTTGAGCGGGATCTGGCCGCGCCCGAGGTGGCGGCGCTGACGGATTACGTCCGCGGCGCCGCGCGCGCCCTCCTTGCCGTGCCGTTTGAAACCCTGGAGCGGGGCGAGCTGACCTTGCCGACGCCCGAGCCGAGGGAAGGGTGAATCATGTCCGACCTGCCATTGTCCTACACCGTGAGCGTGGCCGAGGTGCCGTCCCACGGCCTTGATGTGGAGCTCACGCCCACCGCCGAACAGCGCGCCGCTCTGGCACGCCACGTGGGGCTGCTGGAGGTGCCGCGCTTCATCGCCCGCCTCTCGGTGAAGCCGGAAGGCGCCGACGGCATTCGGGTGACGGGAACGGTGGATGCCGCCGTGGTGCAGACCTGCGGCGTCACCCTCGAGCCGTTCGAGGCACCGCTGGAGGAGGCCGTCGACGTGCATTTCGTACCCGCCGGCACGCCCCTGCCTGAGCACGCGGAAGAGGATGAGGAATTCGATCCGCCGGACGAGATCATCGGTGGGGGAATCGACCTCGGGGCTCTCGCGGTCGAGTTCCTCGCGCTCGGCATTGATCCTTATCCCCGCAAGCCGGGCGCCGTTTTCGAGCCGCCCGCGGAGGATAGCGCCGCGGCCTCGCCCTTCTCCGCCCTTGCCCGACTCAAGGGCGAGAACGACGCTTGAACTCATCTTCGTCGCGAGGGAGTTGCGATGTCGTGGTGAGCCGCTATTGTCCGCGCGCCCGGGATCGGATGGTATCTTGGCAGGGCCGGGGGGCTTCGGCATCCCGGTCGGCCAGGACAGCACCCGGGCCGGGGGGATTTGAGATGGCTGCCGGTCGCTTCGCCCTTCGTCCTCTGCCCGCCAGGGTGGGGCTTCGGCCCGCGCCCGCGCCAATTTCGTGGGAAACGTGTTCTAGATGACCGCATCCGTCCGCATCGCTCTCGACGCCATGGGCGGGGACCATGGTCCCGAGACGGTTCTCGCCGGTGCGGAGATTTCGCTCGTCCGCCATCCGGAAATGACCTTCGTCCTGTACGGGGATGAAGCGCGCCTTCGCGCGGTACTGGAGCGCCACCCGCGCCTGAAGGCCGCCTCGCGCATCGTCCACACCGATGTGGTGGTGGGCATGGACGACAAGCCCAGCCAGGCGCTGCGGCGCGGACGGTACAAATCCACCATGTGGCGGGCCATCGATGCGGTGAAGACCCGGGACGCCGACGCGGCGGTCTCGGCCGGCAACACCGGCGCGCTGATGGCCATGGCCAATTTCAACCTGCGCACCATGCCGGGCATCAGCCGGCCGGCCATCGCCGCGATCTGGCCGACCCTGCGCGGGGAAAGCGTGGTGCTGGATGTGGGCGCCTCCATCGGCGCGAGCGCCAAGAGCCTGGTGGAAATGGCCATCATGGGCTCGGCCATGGCGCGGGTGCTGTTCGGCATCGAGGAGCCGTCCGTCGGACTGCTCAACGTCGGGGTCGAGGAGATCAAGGGCGTCGAGGAGGTGAAGGAGGCGGCGCGGCTGCTGAAGGATGGCAACGTGCCGGTGAACTATCACGGCTTCGTCGAGGGCAACGATATCGGTGCCGGCACGGTGGATGTGGTGGTGACGGAGGGCTTTGCCGGCAACATCGCCCTCAAGACCGCCGAAGGCACCGCCAAGCAGCTCGCCACCTATCTGCGCGCCGCCATGGGGCGCAGCCTGCGCTCCCGCATCGGCTACCTTTTCGCCCGTGATGCGTTTCAGGCGTTGAAGGAAAAGATGGATCCGCGCCGCTCCAACGGCGGCGTTTTCCTCGGCCTCAACGGCATCGTCATCAAGAGCCACGGCGGCACCGACGCGGAAGGGTTCGCTTCCGCGGTGGATCTCGCCTACGACATGGTGCGCGAGGAATTGCTCGCGCGCATCGAAAAAAGTCTCGTCGGCTGCGGGGTGCCGGTGGTGCCCGAAGCTCAGCCGCAGTGCGCCAGGGTGGAAGGTCAATCGTGAGCGGGATCAGGTCAGTCGCCCGGGGCATCGGCTCCTATCTTCCCGAGCGTGTGCTCACCAATGCTGAGCTGGCGCAGCGCGTGGAGACGTCCGATGAATGGATCGTCCAGCGCACCGGCATCCGCCAGCGCCACATCGCGGCGGAAGGCGAGTTCACCTCGCATCTCGGCCTGATCGCCGCCCGACGCGCCCTGGCCGACGCCGGCTTCGCGGCCGCCGACATTGATCTCATCATCGTGGCGACCTCCACGCCCGACCAAACCTTTCCGGCCACCGCCGCGACCATTCAGGCGGAGCTCGGCATCACCCGTGGCGCCGCCTTTGACCTGCAGGCGGTGTGCTCCGGCTTCGTGTTCGCGCTGGCCACGGCCGATGCGCACCTGCGCACCGGCGCGTTCGAGCGGGCGCTGGTGATCGGCGCGGAGACCTTCTCGCGCATTCTCGACTGGGAGGATCGCGGCACCTGCGTGCTGTTCGGCGATGGCGCCGGCGCCATGGTGCTCGAGGCGGTGCAGCATGACGACGCCAAGGGCGCCGGCGTCCTCACCACCCATCTGCGCTCCGACGGGCGCCACCGCGCCAAGCTCTATGTGGATGGCGGCCCGTCTTCCACCGGCACCGTGGGGCACCTGCGCATGGAAGGGCGCGAGGTGTTCAAGCACGCGGTGGGCATGATCACCGACGTGATCACCGATGCCTTCGCCGCCACCGGCGAAAGCGCCGAGAGCATCGACTGGTTCGTGCCCCATCAGGCCAACCGTCGCATCATCGACGCCAGCGCGCAGAAGCTGGGGATCGCGCCGGAAAAGGTGGTGACCACCGTCGACCTGCACGGCAATACCTCCGCGGCCTCCATTCCCCTGGCCCTCGACGTGGCGTGGCGCGACGGCCGGCTGCAGCGCGGACAGATGGTTCTGCTGGAAGCCATGGGCGGCGGTTTCACCTGGGGTTCGGCGCTGCTGCGCTGGTGAAGCGCCCGTGCGGCATATTGGTGAATTGCGTTGACCATACCGTCACCCCGCGGCTAGGTTTCAGCAGATCGGGTGTCCTTCCGGATGTTGGCGGCAGACGTTGGAAGGCACGCGATCTTGTCCAATCCGACCGATGTCATCGGTCGGAGTGACGCGCCAGGGTGGTTGAGTACAACCTCGAATGGAATTGGCGCGCCTCTCTAGGGGTCGGGGAGACACATGGCTGGTCGGACTGTCACGCGAGCGGACCTTTGTGAAGCCGTCTATCAGCAAGTCGGGCTGTCGCGCACCGAATCCGCTGCGCTGGTCGAGCTGGTGTTGAAGGAAATCGCCGATTGCCTGGCGCGGGGGGAGACTGTGAAGCTCTCCTCGTTCGGCTCGTTCGTGGTCCGCGAGAAGGGCGAGCGCATCGGCCGCAATCCCAAGACCGGGCAGGAAGTGCCCATCGACCCGCGCAAGGTGATGGTCTTCAAGCCCTCCAGCATCCTCAAGCAGCGCATCAACGGCCAGGCGCCGGATAGCGTGGAAGAGGATTGATAACGTTACATTCGACCTGAGCTTTCCGCTGCTAGCCGTTGTCAGTATGATTCCGGCTCCTACCTGCGGTGCGGGTCGCGATTCGGCGCTCTGATGTGCCTTCCCCGCGTTCGCCGTCCGGTAGAACGGGAGAAGGGTGACACCAGGTGGCCGACGCGCGCGAAAGCGAAAAGGACCCGGGCGCCTTCCGGACCATCAGCGAGGTCGCGGAAGAGCTCAACCTGCCGCAGCACGTGCTGCGCTTCTGGGAGACCCGGTTCGCCCAGATCAAGCCGGTGAAGCGCGCCGGCGGGCGGCGCTTCTACCGCCCGGAAGATGTGGACCTGCTGCGCGGCATCCGCCAGCTGCTCTACAGTGAAGGCTACACCATAAAAGGCGTCCAGAAGATCCTGAAAGACCAGGGGATTCGGCACGTTCAAGATCTTGGCGTGGAACGCGACGTAGCGGCCATCCGCTCGGCCGCGGCGGCGGAGTCCGAGGGCACCACCTTTGGCGGTCTGCTTGGCCTGCTGCCGCGCCGCAAGGCGAAGGAGCGGGACGTGGCGACCGATGAGGCGCCGACGGCCGGCGGCGAGCTGCCGCTGCCGTTCCCCGATGCCGATGTGGATCGAGAGCTGGCGTTCGAGCGGGAGATGCCGGCGGCCCCCCTGTTGCGCGGCGAGGCCCGCGAGCGGCGGCTCGAAGAGCGGCGTTTCGATGATGACGGGCACTATGAAGAGCGGATCTATGAAGAGCGCCGCATAGCCCCCGAACGGGCCGCGGAGCCGCCGCGCCGTGCGCCACCGCGCGCTGCCGGCGCATATCCGCATCATGAGCCCTATTTCGAGGCGCCCTTCCAGGAGCGCGGGCGGAGCGTGCGCGACGATCGCGATGACGAGGACCCGCGTCGGCACGTCCAGCATGCCGTGCACCAGGAGACCCGCGCGGCGCGCTATGCGGAGGAGGCGGCCCCCGAGGAGACTGGCCCGGGGGAGACTGGCCCGGAGGACCTGCCGCCCGAGCAAATGGACATGGACGAGACATGGGGCGATCCTCCGGGCTGGGATGCTTCATCGACCTGGGACGACACGCCGGAACCGCCGCGGGCGGCGGCCCGTGCCACGGCTGATGACGCGCGCGCGCCCCGGCGGCGCGATCCTCGAGACGACGAGCAGGGGCGGCGGCAGGACCCCTCCTTCGCCCCACCACGGGTACCCGCGGCCGTCCGGCCGGAACCGGTCGTGCAGCGTCGTCCCACCCGGGGCCCCGCAGCCCGCATCACCAGCCTGCCGGTCGCAGAGGAGATGGAGGATCCGCTCCTGCCTTTCCTCGATCACGAGCCGCAGCCTGCGGTATCCGAGCCCCTGGAAGATCGGATTCGCCGCCTGAAGGCGCGCGAACCGGGCCCGCCGGAAGAATATCTGCCGCCCAAGCTGCGCCATCGCGATCCCGCGCGGCCTCAGGAGCCGCGCCCGGCGCCGCGACAGCGGGATGACGTGCCCCCGCCCGGCACCTATTGGCCGGAGCTCGCCCGGGCCGAGGCTGAAGAACCGCCCCCCCGTCGTGCCCCTGTGCGGCAACCGCCGGACCGGGAAAGGATAGAGCCGCAGGACGCTGCGCGACACGACAATCGGCGACAGGCTGCCCCCCTCGAGGCGGATCGGACAGCCTATGCGGAGCCACGCCCCGCCGCTCCGCGCCGTGAGGCGGTCGCTCCTGCGGCCCGCACCGCGGCCCCGCCGCCCGAAGACGCGTGGGACGACACCGACGATTTCGATGCGCGTTCCGACCACGCGGAGCCCGACGCCAACGCCCCCGAATACAATTCCGAACGGTGGGCGGACGCTCGGCCCGACTGGGAGGCCGAGAACGATGCGCCGGCAGAGGAGTGGCCGGAGGACTGGGACACGCCGGCGCCGGCCCGCGCGCCCACGGCCGCGCCACGCGCCGCAGCGGCTGCGGCGCAGCACGCGTCGCCCCATGGCGGCAGGGCGGCCCCCCTGGCGATGGCTCAGCCCCCGGCACCCGCCGCATTGCGTACCGCGCCTCCAGTGCCGTCGATCACCGACCTGGACGACGCGGATGATCTCGATGACGCGGGAGACGAGGAGATCGACATGCCGCCTTTGCCCGCGCGCGGCAGCCTGAGTGCCGCTCCGGCCCGACAGCAAAGCGCGAGCATGTCGGCTGGCGGCGCACGCGGGCCGCAGGCGCGGGAGAGCCACGCTGGCACGGGCCGGCAGAACGTCGGGGACCCCGCCGCGTCGCCACACCGCGCTTCGCCACCAGAACCAGCTCCGTCCCGTCCCGCGCGCCAGGCCGCACCGGCGCCCGGCCCGATGCGGGTGGGCCCGCTGACGGGACCGCTGGAGGATGAGCCTTATGCCCCGGCCGCCGCACCGGCGTCGCCAGCGGGTGCGTCCTTTGCCGCTGCCTACCCCGCACCCCATGGTGCACCTCACGGCGCACCTTGGGGCATGGCCGGCGAGGCAGCCACCTATGGGCAGGCACCCGCACCCGGAGGCACGCCGCTGCCGTTGCCGGGGGCGTCATATGCCGGGGTCGGCGCGTGGCCGGTGCGTGATCCTTATGAGATGTCCCGCATGGTGCGGCCGGAGACCTATGCGCCACCGGCGCCGGATCCGCGCGTGATGCCGCCGATGGCCGGGGTGCAGCCGATTCTGTCGCGGGATGATGTGCACCGCCTGCAGGCGGCGCTCTATGAGCTCGGCGAATGCCGGCGCCTGCTGAACGACGTCGTTGAGAAGAAGGAGCCCGAGGAGGCCCCCGGCACGGCCGGAAAAGCGACTTGACGCAACGTATCTCTCATTCCGGCCGCGCATGCCACCGCGGTGGCGTTACTCGACCACCGAAACGGACACCTTGGTGATCCCGTGGCTGGTGAAGCCGAGGTGGCTGGCGGCGGCACGGGAGACATCGATGATGCGTCCGCGCACGAAGGGACCGCGATCGTTGATCCGGACAACGACGGTCTTGCCGTTCTTCAGGTTGGTGACACGCACCTTGGTTCCGAACGGAAGCTTCCGGTGGGCCGCAGTCATGGCCTCCGGGTTGAACTTCTCTCCGTTCGCGGTGCGCTGGCTCTGCCAATAGAATGAGGCGATGCCGGTGGAGGTGTCTGCACGTGCCGAGCCGGGCGCGAACGCCATCAAGCTCAACGCCGCGCAGGACATGACCACGCGTTTCTTCATGCGTCCGGTCTTCCTTGTTGTTGAGGACAAGGCCGAATGCCCCTTGATTGTGTTCACAATGTCTCGATTCGGGGTCACGGCAGGGGCAATTGTCTGTGACTTGCCGCATTTCCGCCGCATTTACATCAGCGCAGCTTCTGCTTGTGGTGGTAAAGAGTCCGATTGTTCCGAGGGTTGCGGCCGCTCCGGCGGCTTTCGATAACCGATGCGGGCCTCAGCTGTGGATGCCTGGGGACGAATGCGGGGCAGGGGAGAATAGGGCTTGTGGTCCCGGAAATGATGGTCTAAGCCTCCCCCCACGTCGGAGCGTAGCGCAGCCCGGTTAGCGCACTAGTCTGGGGGACTAGGGGTCGGAGGTTCAAATCCTCTCGCTCCGACCATTTCAAAATCCCCACTGTCTTCATGATGATCCCCACCGAAGATGGCGCCCCAGGGCGCCTTTTTCGTTTGGAACGGGCGCACTCACCATTGCGGACCCCGTTCCGCTTCTGTTTGAGCTGGCGCCCTTCCGGCGTTACATGGGCGCAGATCCCTTTTTGACGGCGACTCCATGGGAGCAACGCCGGCGCGCCGAGGTCCACATGTCCCTGACGGTCACCATATTGGGTTGCGGTTCATCCGGCGGCGTGCCGCGGGTGGGGCAGGGCTGGGGCGCCTGCGATCCCGCGGAACCGCGCAACCGTCGTCGGCGCTGCTCCATTCTCGTTCAGCGCACCGGCCCCGGCGGCACCACGACAGTGCTGGTGGACACCTCGCCCGATCTGCGCGAGCAGCTCCTCGACGCCGATGTCCGGGCCCTCGACGGCGTGCTCTTCACCCACGCGCACGCTGACCATACCCATGGCATCGACGACCTGCGGCCGCTCGCCATCGAGCATCGCAAGCGCATCGACGTGTTTGCCGACGACGATACCCTGCGCGCCCTGCGCAAGCGCTTCGGCTATTGCTTCGAAACGCCACCCGGCAGCGCCTATCCGCCCATCCTGAACGCCCACACCTTCGTGGAGGGCAGGGAGGTGGTGGTGGAAGGGGCGGGCGGCCCCATTGTGGCGCTGCCCTTTCTGCAGCACCACGGCGACATCGATTCCTTCGGCTTTCGCTTCGGCGACATGGCCTATTCGAGCGACGTGAACGGCCTGCCCGAAGCCTCATTGGCCCAGCTGCACCATCTCGATGTCTGGATCATCGACGTGCTGCGCTATGCGCCGCATCCCTCGCATTTCACCTTCGACGAGGCGCTGGGACACATCGCCCGGCTAAAGCCGCGCCGCGCCATCCTGACGGATCTGCATACCGACCTGGATTATGGAACTCTCGCCCGTCAGTGTCCCGCAGGCGTCGAGCCGGCCTATGACGGGATGAGCTTCGAGGTGGCGGCTCCGGTCTGGCATGGCTCTGCCGATTTGACCCCGTCGGCGACCGAAGGCTGAGCACCAAACTGAGTGCCGCAGATTCGCGCGACACATTGATATCTGACCACAACATACTGAAATCAAATTGTAGTTTTGTGAAGGCCGGGACGCTACAGCGGCAACAACAGCGGCGCGGCGCAAATCCCATCCAGCTGCTGTGCTTTGGCCCCGAAGAGATATTTGTTCCATAATATCTCTTCTGCGACTCGCGCCAATCTGGGCCGGAGCCTACGCCTCATGGCCTCCAGATCGGCTCGCGTGGCTCAACAAGTCTCACTGGCCATCCACCATCAGGTCAGGTCATGACGTGCACGCCTCGCAAGCGCGGGCGGATGGCAGTGACCGCAGATGCGCCGGGGTCCCATCGGCACCGAGGATGTCGGGCTGCGACGCGCCACAAGGCCGTGCGACCGCAGGAGCCTTGCCACCGGGGGTCCCTTAGGGTGCCACGGGCCGGCCTGCCCTACCCTGGCAGCCGCCTCCGGGCCCATGGACGCTATCCGCGGGGATGCTCGGGCTTGAGGTCCACCATGGGCGTTCCATCGAGGCAATCGAGGCCGCGCACCTTGAGGCGCGTGCCATCCACCTCCAATAAGGTCACGATGGATGAGGCGATGGGGTTCGGCCGCACGGGCGAGCGCAGGGCAAAGGTGCCCACCACGCTGCCGTCGTGGCGCGGTGTCTGCACCACCAGATCGCGCCGCGCCTGATCCATCCAGTAAAGCACCTGGAGGTTCGCATTCTCGCCGATGCCGGTGAGCGCCTCCGCCCATCGCGGATCGATGTCCAGGATGCACACCGGCCCGTGCTGCGGATCCCCGCGACGGGGGCAGGCGCCGCGATCGGTCCAGGGGGTGCGGATGCGACCGATGAAATAGACCTGGGCGTCGTAGTGGTCCGGCAGGGCCACGGACTTTTCTCCCGGACGGATGCTGGCGTCGTGATCGCCGGACGGAATATCGCTCATCGAAGGGTCCTGCTGGCGAATAGGTTCTGGCGCCGAGCATTCACCGCCCATACTGAGTCGGCGAGGCCACCAATTGCCGCGCCAGCGCTATGGCTTGGCGGCGCGAGCTCGAAAGACGCCTCCGATTCGCTTCGCGAACAACGTGAAGTCTCAGAAATGTCAGGCAAAGCATTGAAATAACGCTTGAAAATGCGGGTGGCGATGCCGCGTTGTCGATCCTGGGCTGAGGGCGCTACAGTCTCGCCTTTCGCACCCTCGGAGAGGCAGCCATGACCCCATCCCGCGACATTGCGCGGCTCATCGAGATCATGGCCGCCCTGCGCACCCCGGATAGCGGCTGCCCCTGGGACCTGGAGCAGACCTTCGGCACGGTGGTGCCCTATACCATCGAGGAGGCCTATGAGGTGGCCGACGCGGTGGCGCGGGCGGACCTCGGGGATCTGCGCGAGGAACTGGGGGATCTGCTGTTGCAGGTGGTTTTCCACGCCCGCATGGGTGAGGAACTGGGCGCGTTCGATTTTGGCGATGTGGTTCAGGCCATCACCGAAAAGCTCATCCGCCGCCATCCGCACGTGTTCGGCACCGCGCGGGAGCTGTCACCGGAGCGGGTGAAGGCCCTGTGGGGCGAGATCAAGGCCCAGGAAAAGCAGGAGCGGGCGGCGCGCCGCGCCGCGGCGGGACTTCCGGCGGAAGAGGATGGCAAGAGTGCGCTCGCCGGCGTGCCCCTGCCCTTCCCCGCCCTCACCCGGGCTTTGAAATTGCAGGAAAAAGCCGCCAAGGTCGGGTTCGACTGGGATGATGCCCGCCAGGTGCTGGCCAAGATCCAGGAGGAAGCGGCGGAGGTGGCCGAAGCGTTGGAAGACGCGGACGCCACGGCGGTTCAGGATGAGATTGGCGATCTTCTGTTCGCCGTCACCAACCTCGCGCGCCACGCGGGGGTGGACCCGGAAGCGGCGCTGCGCGGCACCAATGACAAGTTCGTGCGGCGGTTCCGCCATATCGAGACGCGCCTGGCGGCGCAGGATCTGACCCCGGCCGCCGCGGATCTCGACCAGATGGAGCGCTTGTGGAGCGAGGCGAAGGCGCTGGAGCGCGCGACGCCATCGGCCGAGCCGTCGATCACTCCGCCCGTGGTGGATGGCGCGACGCGACGGACGGGCTGACGCGCTTGCCGCGCGACTTAGTCGCGCGGCTTGGCTGCGGGAGTGGCTCCGGTAGCGCCTGTCTCGATGGGGGGCATCGCGAGCCCCGTTGGAGCCTGAGCCGCCACATGGTCGGCACCGAACCGCCGGCGCACGAGCCCCACCTTCTCCGGCGCGACGCGCAAGGTCACGTGCAGTTGGCCGTCAGCCCCCAGCTCGCGGGCCAGCACCTCGCCATGGCGATAGAGCCAGCCCATCCCCTCCCCGTCTTCGGCGGCGAGGGCGATGGAGAGGGTGTCCCGGCCGCTGGTGATGCGGCGCTCGATCTCGTCGAGCAAAGCGTCCGTCCCTTCTCCGGTCAGGGCGGACACCAGCACCGGCGCCGCGCCGCTCTCCGCCCGGGCGACACTGTTGAAGGCGGCATCGCGCGCCTCGGGGCTCAGCCGGTCGACCTTGTTCCAGACATCCAGCACCCGGCCGCCGCTCTCCACCGCAATGCCCAGCTCACCCAGAACGTCCGCCACGTCGGCCGCCTGGGCCGCGGTATCCGGATGAGAGATGTCGCGCACGTGCAGGATCAGGTCGGCCTCCACCACCTCTTCCAGGGTGGCCCGGAAAGCGGCCACCAGCTGGGTCGGCAGCTCGGAGATGAAGCCAACGGTGTCCGACAGGATGATGCGGGTGCCATGGGGCAGGTCCACCGCCCTCAAGGTGGGATCGAGAGTGGCGAACAGTAGGTCCTGCGCGGTCACGTCGGCGCGGGTCAAGCGGTTGAAGAGGGTGGATTTTCCGGCATTGGTGTAGCCCACCAGCGCCACCACCGGATAGGGCACGCGCTTGCGGCTGGCCCGGTGCAGGCCGCGGGTGCGCTTGACCTGCTCCAGGTCCTTCTCGATGCGGATGATCCGCTCGCCGATCAGCCGGCGGTCGGCCTCGATCTGGGTTTCGCCGGGGCCACCCAGAAAGCCGAAGCCGCCGCGCTGGCGCTCCAGGTGGGTCCAGGAGCGGACCAAACGCGAGCGCTGGTAGTTGAGATGGGCGAGCTCCACCTGCAGCGCGCCTTCGCGGGTGCGCGCCCGGCGGCCGAAGATCTCCAGAATCAAGGCGGTGCGGTCCACCACCTTGGTGGACCACGCCTTTTCCAGGTTGCGTTGCTGCACCGGCGTCAAGGCCGCATCGAAGAACACCAGGTCCACCGCCTCGTTGGCGACGATGCTGGCGATCTCCTCCACCTTGCCGGTGCCCAGATAGGTGGCAGGGCGGATGTCAGCGAGGGGGATGACCGCGGAATAGACCACGTCGAGGTCGATGGCCGCCGCCAGGCCCACCGCTTCATCCAGCCGGGCTTCGGGGGCGCGCCGATCGCTGAGCGAACGTTCCGCTGGGCTGATGCGCGCACGCCGGCTCAAGGCCGGCGTCAGCACGGCACAACGAGTCGGGGGCGCGCGGCGATCAACGCCGGCACCCGCTCCCTTGCGCTCAACCGCAGACGGTGCGCCGTCCCCCATGTGCGACGACGGCACACCACTCTTCGCCCCCATGCGGGCGATGCTGCGCTCCACGTGTGTCAGGCCTTCTCCGTCCCTTCATCGGTGGGATCGAACAACTGGATGGGATGCCCCGGCATGATGGTCGAGATGGCGTGCTTGTAGACCAGCTGAGAATGCCCATCCCGACGCAGAAGCACACAAAAATTGTCGAACCAAGTCACGACGCCCTGCAGCTTCACCCCGTTCACCAGAAAAATCGTGAGGGGGGTCTTATTCTTGCGGACGTGATTGAGAAAAGTGTCTTGCAGATTTTGGGTCCGTTCCGCCGCCATTTTCGTATCCGTTTGTTTCCGGCGTTGAGTCCAGGGTCGATGCAATTATGCGTTGCACGATGATCCCTGGGAGTTATCAGCCTACAATGGCACAGCCTTGCGGCAGCGCAATATCATTTTGTATCCGTCCACCCCTGGCGGGCGTCCAAGCGTGTGCGCGGCTGGCGTGTGCGCGGTTGGCGTGCGCTGTTCAGGCGGTCACCTCGGCGAAGTCGTGGAAGCGCTGGCGCAGGGCGGTGGCCACCGGGCCGGGATGTCCGGCGCCGATGGGCGAGCCATCAAGGGTCACCACCGGCATCACCAGCGTCGAGGCGGCGGTGATAAAGGCCTCGGCTGCCTCGCGGGCCTCCGCCAGGGTGAAGGGGCGTTCCTCCAGCTGGTAACCCAACTCATGGGCCACCTCCACCACCACCGTGCGGGTGATCCCCCGCAGAATGCCGGCCTCGGCCGGACGGGTGACGATGGCGCCACCGCGGGTGACGATCCAGGCATTGCTGGAAGCGCCCTCAGTGACGTATCCGTCGGTATCCACGAACCAAGCCTCACGCGCACCGGCCTCCTTCGCGGCCTGCTTGGCGAGCACATTTGGCAGCAGGGACAGGGATTTGATGTCCACCCGCGGCCACCGGTTCTCGGGCACGCTGATGACCGCGACGCCGTGGAGCGCGGTCGCCTCCTGGGTGGCGGGATTGGCCCGACGGGCCGTCACCACCAGGCTCGGCGGCGTATCGGGGGCGGGAAAGACATGCTCGCGCCGGGCCACGCCGCGGGTCACCTGCAGATAGACGCTGCCATTGATGACGCCGTTGCGCCGCACCACCTCCTTCAGCACCAGCCCCAGCGCCGTGCGGCTCATGGGCGCAGGAATGCGCAGCTCGCGCAGGGAGCGATCGAGGCGATCCAGGTGGCGCCGCTCCTCGATCAGGTGGCCGTGGCGGACCTCGCAGACCTCATAGACGCCATCGGCGAACTGATAGCCGCGATCCTCGATATGGATGCCGGCCTCCTGGTGCGGCAGGTAGCGGCCGTTGACATAGGCGATGCGGGACATGGGACTTCCGATGCGGTGAGCGTGGCGCTAACGTTCAGATGCGGCCGGACATCAGCCGGCGGATCTTCTGGGCCAGGCGGAATTCCTTGGAACGCCGGGTGCGGGCGATCTCCAGCTCGGCATCGCCGCGGCGCTGGTGGTCGGTGAGCCCGCGCCCCAGCCGGGAAAACAGGGCACGCACATAGGCGACATCGGCTTCGTCGGCGTCCAGCAGGGCGGCGAGCCGCTCCTGGCTGCGGCCGAAGGCCAGCACGCCAAGTCCGTGGCCGTGGTGGAACTCGAAGCTGCGGCCAAGGCCGCGCACCTCGGTCCAGAACTTGTTCACCCCGAAGCCCCGTTCAAACACCTGGGTGTCGTGGAACAGCACCACGGCATCGGCGCTGAGCTTGCCGCGCCAGGTCTCGAAATCGTGGCTGACCGCCTCATAGGTGTGGAAGCCGTCGATATGCAGCAGGTCCACGCTGCCATCGGCCAGATGGGCCGTGGCGGCATCGAAATCCATCCGCAGGAGGTTGGCGAAGCCGGCATATTTCAGGTCCACCACCGCCTTAAGGTCGGCATAGACCTGGGGCGGCAGCGGCCCGGCATGGGCATCGCCCTCCCACGAATCCACCGCATAGGCGCGGGTGTCGCAGCCGGTGGCGACCACCGATTGGCAGAAGGCGAGGAAGGAGGTGCCCTGAAAGGTGCCCAGCTCCACCAGGGTGCGCGGCTGCAGGGTGGCGATCAGCCAGAAGGCGAACGGCACATGCTCGGTCCAGGCCGAAGGGCGCAGATCCTCGGGGAAGGCGAACGTGACTGCCGGAAAGGTCTTGCGGCAGGCTTCGATGCTCATCAATTTGGGTCCAGTTTCCGGGTCCGGCCAGGGGCCGCGCGCGGGCCGTCGCGGCCGCCCCCGGGCTCGCGCCACGCTTAGCATGGTGCGGGGGCGCGAAGCAAAGGCCCCTGCCCCGTCAGGTGCGCCACACCGCCAGGTGGGCCATGACGAACAGGCCGATGATCTCCAGCCGGCCGGCGATCATGCCCAGCCCCGCCACCACCACCGATCCGGCGGGCAGCGTGGCCAGCGGCGGCCAGCCGGCGCCGCTGGCGTCATAGATGGGCCCGGTGTTGCTGATGATGGCGGCCCCCGCCGTCAAAGCCGCATCGAAGCTCGGCAGGCCGGGTGCGAGGGCGATGATGCACGCGCCATAGACGGCGAACAGGGTGGCCGCTCCCACCCATACGCCGCGCATGGCCGAGCCCACCCCGCCCTCTTCCAGCGCCGCCGGCTGCACCAGGTTGGGATAGACGAGGCGCAGCAGATCGCCACGGGCGCGCAGCAGCATGGCCCGCAGCCGCAGCATCTTCAGCCCGCCAGCGGCCGAAAGGGCGCCGCCGCCCAGCAGCACCACGGCGATGATCACGCCCATGGGCAGGCTGGCATAGGTGCCGTCATGGGGCCCGATGCCACTGGTGGAGATCAGCGACGCGGCGGTGAACAGCCCATCGCGCAGCGCATCCACCACCGGCGAGTCGGCGTGGTTGAACAAGATGACGCCGAACACCAGGCCCAGCGCCAGCCAGTAGAGCAGCAGCACCACGCTTTCCTTCTGCTCCGGCGCCGCATTGATGCGGCGGGTCACCAGCGCCCGGTGCCAACGCACCGAGGTGGCCGCCCACAGCAGGAAGGGCAGCATCAGCCACTTGGGGGTGCTCTCCAGGGTCAGGGCCAGCTGCGCCTCGGGCGGCAGATGGGCCCCGGTGGAGGCGACGGCGGTGGCGAGGGTGAAGGAGACATAGAGGCTATGCCCCCCCACCATCAGCACCAGCACGGCGGCCAGGGTGAGCAGCACATAAAGGGGGGCGATCTCGCGCACCACGCCGCGCACGTCCACCACGTCCAAGAGGGTTCCCCCCTTCGGGGTGCGATCGGGCAGCCCGCCGAGGCCGGCCGGCGCCAGCACGGTGACCGCCGAGACGATGGTCAGCAGCCCGCCGCTCCATTGCAGCAGGGCGAGCCAGACATAAAGGCTGCGCGGGCCATTGTGGACGGCAGTGACGCCGGTGGTGGTGAAAGCGGAAACGGCTTCCAGCCAGGCGGCCAGGGGCGGCAGCCCCGCCGCCACCGAAATGGCCGGCGTGGCGGCCAGCGGCAGCACCAGCCACAAGAGGGTGAGGCCGGCGAGGCCCTGGGCCTGCCGCAGCCGCAGGTGGCTGCCCTCCGTGGTGAAGCGCAGGGCGCCGGCAAGAAAGATGCAGAAGGCGGCGGTGGCGAGGAAGATGGGCGCGTGACCGGTCCCGCCCCGGCCCGCCACGGCAGCGGGAACCAGGGCCATCAGGCCAGTCGCGGCCAGGGCGCTGGCGAGCGGACGCACCGCATTGATCATCGCATGAAGCTCTCAGAAGAATTCGAGCGCGACGCGGAACAGTTGCTCCACCCGCTTGATGCGATCGGCCAGGGCGAACAGCACCACCCGGTCGTGGGCGCGCACCACGAAATCACCGCGGGGCTGCAGCACCTGACCGTTGCGGACAATGGCGCCGATGCGCAGGCCGTCCAGAAGATCGAGATCGCGCAGGGTTTTGCCCACCAGGGGCGAGGTTTCCAGCGCTTCGGCCTCAATCACCTCGCCGGTGCCGTCGAGCAGGGCGTGGACGCCGCGGATGCGGCCACGCCGCACGTGCTGGAGCACCTTCGACACGGTGATCTGGCGCGGATTGACGTGGGCGTCGATGCCGAGCCCCCTGGCGAAGGCTGCGTAGCCCTGCTCGTTCAGCAGCGCCAGGATGCGGCGAGCACCGATCTGCTTGGAGAGCAGGCAGGAGAGGATGTTGATGCGATCGTCGTTGGTGAGGGCGATCATGGTGTCCGCCTCGCCCACCCCGGCCTCGTCGAGAATGGTGCGATCGAGGGAATCACCGTTGAGCACGACCGCCCGCGACAGCAGCTCGGCGATGCTCTGCGCCCGGGTCCGGTTGTGCTCGATGACCTTGATGCGCGCCAGCGGATTGCGCCGTTCCAGCTCGCTCGCCACGTAGAAGCCGATGTTGCCGCCACCGGCGATGACGATGCGCTGGCCGGGGGCCTCGTCATGGCCGAAGATGCCGAGCGCCCGCTGCACCTGGTCCGCCTTGGCCACGAAATAGGCGATGTCGCCGGTCTGCAATTGCTCGGTGGAGCTGGGCACCAGCGTCTTGCCGGCCCGGCTGATGGCGACAATGGTGGCCTGAACATCGGGAAACAGCTGGGTGAGCTGGCTCAGGGGCGTGTCGACGATGGGGCATTCCTCGCCGCACAGCACGCCCACCACCACGATGGCGCCATCGGCGAAGGAGACGGTGTCGATGGCGCCGGGCAGGGAGAGGCGCCGCAGCACCATCTCGCCCACCTCGATCTCGGGGGAGATCACCACGTCGATCGGCAGGTGATCGCGCGAGAGCAGGTCGCGCCATTCGGGCGCGAGATAGGTCTGGGCGCGGATGCGGGCGACCTTGGTGGGCACGTTGAACAAGGCGTGGGCCACCTGGCAGGCCACCATGTTCACCTCGTCGTGCAGGGTGACGGCGATGAGCATGTCGGCCTGGTCGATGCCGGCCCGCGCCAGCACGTCGGGATGGGACCCCCAGCCCACCACGCCCCGCACGTCGATCTGCTCGGTCACCATCTGGATCCGGCGCGCATCCGAATCGATGATGGAGACATCGTTCTGCTCCCCGGCGAGGCGCTCGGCGATTCCCAACCCCACCTGCCCCGCACCGCAGATCACGACCCTCATGGAGTCCCCCTTGCCCACCAGCCTCGGCCGCGGGCCCCGCCCGCGGCTGCGCGTGGGCAGGCCCACCCGTGCGCAGCATCCGATTCCGCCGCAGGCTATGCGTTTCGGAACCGGATGACGAGTCCAGCGCCGCGACGCGGGATCAGCCGACCCCCAGGGCCTTGAGCTTGCGGTGGAGCGCCGAGCGCTCCATGCCCACGAACTCGGCGGTGCGCGAGATGTTGCCGCCGAAACGGTTGATCTGCGCCGCCAGATACTCCCGCTCGAACACCTCCCGCGCCTCCCGCAGGGGCAGGCCCATAAGGTGCTCGCCCCCGTGCCCGTTCGGCAGGCTGGGCACCAGGGCACCCACGTCCGGCGGCAGCATGCCGGCGGTGATGGTGGCTTCGGGATCGCCTCCGGCGAGGATCAGCAGGCGCTCCACATTGTTGCGCAGCTGCCGCACGTTGCCGGGCCAGTCGTGGGACTGCAGCACCGCCATGGCATCGTCGCCAATGGGGCGGCGGGGCATGCCGGTGCTCTGGGAGATGGTGTCGAGGAAGAAATCCACCAGGTCTGGAATGTCCTCGCGGCGCTCCGCCAGCGGCGGCACGCGGATCGGCACCACCGACAGGCGATGGTAGAGATCCTCGCGGAACCGCCCCTTGGCGATCTCCTCCTCCAGGTTGCGGCCGGTGGACGAGATGATGCGCACATCGACACTGACGCGCTCGCTGGAGCCGATGCGGGTGAAGGTCTGTTCCACCAGCACCCGCAGCACGCGGTTCTGCGTCTCGCGCGGCATGTCGGCGATCTCGTCCAGGAACAAGGTGCCGCCGTGAGCCTCTTCCAGGGCGCCGCGCTTGGCCTCCCGCCCCTCCCCCTCGGACACGCCGAACAGCTCGAACTCCAGACGCTCCGGCGTGATGGCGGCGGAATTCAGCACCACGAACGGGCCAGCCGCCCGGCCCGACTGGGCGTGAATCATCCGCGCCGCAAGTTCCTTGCCCGAACCGGAAGGGCCGACGATGAGAATGCGGCTGTTGGTGGGGCCCACGCGCTCGATGGTCGCCTTGAGCTGCTGCACCGCGCCGGACCGGCCCACCAGCACCCGCGCATGGGGGGCGAGCTGCTTCAGCTCCTTCAGTTCCCGTTTCAGGCGCAGGGTTTCCAGGGCCCGCTCGGCCACCATCACCAGCCGGTCGGCGTTGAACGGCTTCTCGATGAAGTCGTAGGCACCGCGCTTGATGGCCGCCACCGCGGTCTCGATATTGCCGTGGCCGGAGATCATCACCACCGGCACATCCGGGTGCTGGGTCTTGATCTCGTTCAGCAATTCCAGCCCATCCAGCCGGCTGCCCTGCAGCCAGATGTCGAGGAAAATGAGATTGGGCCGGCGGCTGGCGATGGCCGCCAGGGCGCTGTCGGCATCACGGGCGGTGCGAGCGCCATAGCCCTCGTCCTCCAGGATGCCCGCCACCAGCTCGCCGATGTCGGCCTCGTCATCGACGATCAGGATATCCATGGCCATGGTTCAGGCTCTCCCGAAAACGGGGGTGGAAGGCGTGGGAGAGGCGCCACCGCCGGCCGGCTGGCCATCGGCGCGCAGGCGCAGGCGAATCCAGGCGCCGCGCCCCTCCGGAGAATCGTTCAACTCAATGCCCCCGCCGTGCTCCTCCATGATCTTGCCCACGATGGCAAGGCCAAGGCCGGTGCCCTTCTCCCGGGTGGTCACATAAGGCTCAAGAAGGCGGCTGCGCTTATCCTGAGGCAGCCCCATGCCGTTATCGATGACGTCGATGATGAGATCCTCGCCTTCCGCCGCGGCCTTGACCTTGATGCGCGGCGCGCCGCGATCGGCCTCCGGCAGGCCATCAATGGCCTCAGCTGCGTTTTTCAGGATGTTGGTAAGCGCCTGGGAGATCAGCCGCCGGTCGAAGCGCGCCGGCAGGGCGTTCGGCAGCTCGGTCTCGAAGGTCACGGTGGGATGGCCGACGCGCATCAGGAACACCGCCTGACGGATGGTCTCGGCAAGGTCCTGGGCGTCCACCACGGGTTTGGGCATGCGCGCGAAGGAGGAGAACTCATCCACCATGCGGCCGATGTCGCCCACCTGGCGGATGATGGTGTCCGTGCACTGGTCGAACACGTCGCGATCCTGGGTGATGTGCCGGCCGTATTTGCGCTTCAGCCGCTCCGCCGAAAGCTGGATGGGCGTGAGCGGATTCTTGATCTCGTGGGCGATGCGCCGCGCCACGTCGGCCCAGGCGGAGGTGCGCTGAGCGGTGATGAGGGCGGTGATGTCGTCCAGGGTCACCACCCAGCCGTGATCGTCCTCGGTGGACTGCTCGGTGGTGACGCGCATGGCGAAAATGCGTTCCCGGCCGTCCCGCTGCAGGGTGATATTGCCCTGGATGATGCGCTGGCCGGCATGCTCGGCCTCGGCCATCAGCGCCGCCGTTTCCGGTACCACGTCGGCCAGCTTGCGGCCGAGGGTGTCCGGCTCGCTGAGCCCCAGCAACCGCTCGGCCGACCGGTTGAGGATGGTGACCCGCTCAGCCGCATCGAGGCCGATGACGCCGGCCCCCACGCCCGCCAGAACCGCCTCCGTGAAGCGGCGCCGGCTGTCGATCTGCTCGCTGGCGTGCACCAGGTCGTTGCGCTGCGCCTTGAGCTCCGAGGTCATGGTGTTGAAGGTCTCGCCCAGGGTGGCGAGGTCGCCTTCGGCGCGGTTCACCGGCACCTGCACGTCCAGATTGCCATTGGCGACCCGCCCCGCCGCCCACATCAGCCGGCGAATGGGCGCCACCAGCCATTTGGAGAAGTTGATGCCCAGCCACACCGCGCTCAGCAGCACGATGAGGGTGATGAGCGCATACATCAGCGCGAAGGCGAGCTGCACGTTGAAGCGCCGCGCCTCCAGCGCCTGGTAGTCGCGCAGCGTCTCAGTGGTCAGGGTGAGATAGCCCATGATGCGCGGATCCACCGGCCGGGCCACATAAAGGAACAGGCCGTCGAAATCCCGCAGCGGCACCACGGCGCCGACGAAATCCCCGTTGATGGGGCTGTAGATGACCGGCTCGTCGGCGCTGGCATCGTTGATGGCGATGTTCTCCGGCACCAGGAATTCGCGGTCGGTATGCAGGTTGTTGCGCTCCACCACCGAGCGGTCGCGACGGATGATCTGCGCGCCCGGAACGTTGCGCAGCGCCGCCTGCGCCGTCAGCACCTGCGAGAACTGCGCCTTGTCCTTCTCATAGAGCGGCTTCAGGCGGGACAGGTCGTTGGCCATGGCCAGCGCGTCGCCGCGTATGGAGAGGGCATGCTCGCGCCAATAGGTCTGCGCCACCGACCCCACCATGCCGACGATCTGCTGGGTGCGGGTGGAGAAATAGCGATCGAGGCTGCGGTCGAGGGTGAGGCTGGCGACGATGGCGACGACGATGGTCGGCACCACCGAGACCACGGTGAACAGCGCGATGATCCGCACATGCAACCGCGCCGCCGCGCGCCCGCGCCGCCGCGCCCGAATGATGCCGGCCACCTCATGGCCGATGACCACCAGAAGAATGAGGCCCGCCACCCCGCAGCCGCCCAGCACCCAGTCGGTGACCTGCTTGGTGGGCACGATGCTGGTGAGGCCCATCAGGATGAGGAACGCCCCCAGCGCCACCGCCAGGGAGAGCACCACCACCACCGGCGCGAACAGCCGCGCCGCCAGCCGTCGGCGGGGCACGGGAACAGGCGCGACCGCTTCGGCCGGCGTATCGATCATGATCTCGGTCGTCCCTCAGCTCAGCCTGCGGCCGCGGCGTGAGTCGCCGCATGCGTACTGATGCAGTGGAACGACACTGGTGCAAAAATGTGACAGAAGGGAGAGGTGTCTGCCACTTTCCCCTGCGGATCTCGTGGCTTGGGTAGCGGGCTCCCGCCCTCGCCCCTTCCGGGGATGGGCTCGCGCCGCCGGCCGGCGACGCGAGCGGACGCAGCTCAACGGCTGGTGCGGATCACCTGGATGTCCAGGTCGCGGATCTTCTTGCGCAGCGTGTTGCGGTTGAGGCCGAGGAGCTCCGCCGCCTTGATCTGGTTGCCGCGGGTGGCCGCCAAGGCCGCCGACAGCAACGGATATTCCACGTCCTTCAAGATGCGGTGATAGAGGCCGGGCGGCGGCAGGTCTTCTCCGAAGCCGGCAAAATAGGTGTTGAGATGCCGCTCGACGGACGCGGACAACGTGGTGTCCACCGGCCCTTCCTCGGTGAGGGCGCTCGGCACCGGTTCGGACAGCTCGGCATCGATGATGACGGGCGTGATGACCTCTTGCGGATACAGCGCCGCCAGCCGCCGCACCAGATTTTCCAGTTCGCGCACGTTGCCCGGCCAGCGGTAGCGCTTGAGCCGGTCGAGCGCCGCCGCGTCGATCTGTTTCGCCGGCAAACCTTCTCGCTCGGCCTGCAGGAAGAAGTGGCGCACCAGGTCCGGCACGTCTTCCGAGCGCTCACGCAAAGGTGGAAGACGTAGCGGCACCACATTGAGGCGAAAGAACAAATCCTCGCGGAAGAGGCCCTGCTGAATGAGCGTCCGCAGGTCCTTGTTGGTGGCGGCGATGATGCGCACATCGGTCTTGATGGGGGTGCGCCCGCCCACGGTGGTGTATTCGCCCTGCTGCAGCACGCGCAGGAGGCGGGTCTGCGCCTCCATGGGCATGTCGCCGATTTCGTCGAGGAACAAGGTGCCGCCTTCCGCCTGCTCGAAGCGGCCGGGATTGCGGGTGGTGGCGCCGGTGAACGAGCCCTTCTCGTGGCCGAACAGCTCGCTCTCGATAAGGTCGCGGGGAATGGCCGCCATGTTGATGGCGACGAACGGCCCGGTGCGGCGCTTGCCATAATCGTGCAGGGCGCGGGCCACCAGTTCCTTGCCGGTGCCGCTCTCGCCGACGATCATCACCGTGAGATCGGTCTGCATCAGGCGGGCCAGAAGGCGGTAGATCTCCTGCATGGCGGGGGAGCGCCCCACCAACGGGATATTGTCCTGCTCCTCGTTCAGCGGAACCCCGTTGTCGCCCTTCTTCGGCTCCGCCAGAGCGCGGCCGACGATGGAGATCAGTTCCTTGAGATCGAACGGCTTGGGCAGATATTCATAGGCGCCGCGCTCGGAGGCGCGGATGGCGGTCATGAAGGTGTTCTGCGCGCTCATCACGATGACCGGCAGATCCGGCCGTGCCTTCTTGATGCGGGGCAGCAGATCGAAGGCGTTCTCGTCGGGCATGACCACGTCGGTGATCACGAGGTCGCCGTCGCCCTGGCTGACCCAGCGCCAGAGGGTGGCCGCGTTGCCGCAGGAGCGCACTTCATAGCCGGCCCGGGACAGGGCCTGATTGAGCACCGTGCGGATCGCGGCGTCGTCGTCGGCGACCAGGATGCTTCCGGTTGGCATGGACACCTCAGTTGGCCTCTTTGGCAGTGCTCGTGCTGCGATACATGGGCAGAAGCACGCGGAAGGTGGTGCGGCGCGGCTGGCTCTCGCATTCCACGATGCCGCCGTGATCGCCGATGATCTTGGCAACTAAAGCAAGTCCGAGGCCACTGCCCGAAGGCTTGGTGGTCACGAACGGGTCGAACAGGTGCGGGACGAGGTCGTCCGGCACCCCCTTGCCATTGTCGCGCACGCAGAACTCAAGGGGCAGGCTGACCCGCGAGGAGGCACCCGGCACGGTGAGCCGCACGCCGGGGCGGAAGGCGGTGGTGAGCTGAATCTCGCCATCGGGGTCGCCGTCGATGGCTTCCGCCGCATTCTTCACCAGATTGAGGAAAACCTGGATCAGCTGGTCGCGATTGCCCAGCACCGGCGGCAGCGAGGGGTCGTAATCCTCCACAAAGCGGATGTTGCGGGCGAATCCGCTCATGGCCAGGGTGCGCACATGCTCCAGCACCGAATGGATGTTCACCGGCTCGCGCTCCACCGGGCGCTCGTCGGAAAACACCTCCATACGGTCCACCAGCTTCACGATGCGATCCGCCTCGTCGCAGATCAGCCGGGTCAGCGCCCGGTCCTCGTCATCCGCCGACTGCTCCAGCAACTGGGCGGCGCCGCGAATGCCCGACAGCGGGTTCTTGATCTCATGCGCCAGCATGGCCGCAAGGCCGCTGACCGAGCGGGCGGCGCCGCGATGGGTGAGCTGGCGGTCCATCTTGTCGGCGATGGTGCGCTCCTGCAGCATCACCACCACATGATCCGGACGCTCGGCCACCGGCGCTACGTGGATATCCACGATCCGCTCGCCGCCATTGCGGGGGGTGCCGAGATCCACCCGATATTCGTTCACCGGCGCGCCGCGCACCCGCACCTGCTCGATCAACCCGAGCAAAGGTGTGCCGAAGGGCACGAACTCCTGGAACGGGCGGCGCCGCAGCAGCGGCGCACTGACCTCGAAAAAGGCTTCCGCCGCCACGTTGGCGTCCACCACGTGGCCGGTATCGGAAATGGTGAAGAGGGGGTGCGGCACGGCGTCCAGAATGGCCCGCGTGAGGCACTGATCCTCGGGCTGGGGCTTGCGTTCGCTGTCCATTTTCCTGGCTTCGGCGGTCATGCCGCAGCCCTCCACATGAGTTCGTCATAAGCGGCGGCAATCCCGGCCTTCACGGCCGTTGGATCTTCGCTGGTGAGCAGGCGCGAACGCCACCGCCGCGTGAATTCGGAGCCGATCCCCCCGGCTGCCTCAAGGGCCCAGCCCACATGCTTGCGGGCCTGTCGCAAGCCCAGCTCACGCCCGTAAAGCGCCAGCCAGTCGTCATAAAGCTCCAGCAACACATCGCGCTGCTCGTCCAGGGCGGGCGGATCCGGAACGCGCCCGCAGGCCAGCGTCGCCGCCACCTGCCCGGGAAACCAGGGCCGTCCCTGGGCACCGCGCCCGATCATCACCCCATCGGCCCCCGATTGATCCAGCATGGCGCGGGCCGATCCCGCTTCCACCAGGTCGCCATTGGCCACCACCGGCAGCCGGACCGCCACCTTGACCGCCCGGATGGCCCGCCAATCGGCCTGGCCGGTGTAGAACTGGCACCGGGTACGCCCGTGCACCGTCACCAGGGCGAGGCCGCTCGCCTCGGCAATGCGCGCCAGCTCCACCGCCGTGGGCGTGGCCTCATCCCACCCCAGGCGCGTCTTCACCGTCACCGGCACCGAAACCGCGCCGCGTACCGCCTCGATGATCCGCCGGGCCACCGGCAGGTCGCGCAACAGCGCCGCGCCGGCTGCGCCTGTGGTGACCCGCTTGGCCGGACAGCCCATGTTGATGTCGATGAGCCTCGCCCCCGCCGCCTCGGCGACGCGCGCGGCCTCTCCCATCCAATAGGGGTCGTTGCCAGCGATCTGCACGGCGTGGAGCGCCACGCCCTGCCCCTCCGCCCGCAGCATCATTTCCGGATGCCCGTCCAGCAGCGCCTGGCTGGCGACCATCTCCGAGATCACAAGTCCAGCGCCATAGCGCAGCGCCATCCGCCGCACCGGCGCGTCGGTGATGCCCGCCATGGGCGCAAGCAGCACTGCATTGGGCAGGACATGCGGCCCGATTTGCAACGCAGGGGTGAAAGAAGTCGCAGTTTCGTGCACAGAAATTGGGCCAGATCAGGTGTGCCTACATCTTAGACATTTGCGCGCCATGCGCAAGGGCAGTGTGCGTAGATGTGCGGCGCATCATGGACACGCCCGCTGCCTCACCCGCTGCCCGACCCCTGCCCTGCCCAACCTCGCACGCGCGGCGGTCGCGGACCTTGCATCGGCCGCACCGCCGCGCTTCAAAGGTGTGATCAAGAGGAGTTCGTGGGCATGAATTGCGTGGCCATCGTCGTCGCCGCGGGTCGGGGGAGCCGCGCGGGTGGGGCCCTGCCGAAGCAATATCAAAGCGTTGGCGGCGAGCCGGTGCTGCGCCACACCCTGCGGGCCTTTGCGGCACACCCGCAGATCGCCGGCGTGCTACCGGTGATTCATGACGATGATTCGGGCCTGTTCGCCGAAGTCTCGCAGGGTCTGCCCAAGATCATGGCACCGGTGGTGGGCGGCGAGAGCCGACAGGCGTCAGTGCGTGCCGGATTGCATGCGCTGCGGGCCACGCCACCCACCAGTGTGCTGGTGCATGATGCCGCCCGCCCCTTCACCTCCGCGGCCCTGATCGCGCGCGCGGTCGCCGCCGCGAATGCGGAGCGGGCAGCCATCCCGGTGGTGCCGGTGACGGATACGGTGAAGACCGTGGATGTGGCCGGGCGGGTCACCGGCACTCTGGATCGGCGCGCGTTGCGGGCGGTTCAGACCCCGCAGGCCTTCGCCTATGGGCTGCTGGCGGGGGCCCATGATGCCGCCGCGCGCTGCGGCATCTCCAGTTTCACCGACGATGCCGCGGTGGTGGAATGGGCCGGGCACCGCGTCGCCACCTTCGAGGGAGAGACCACCAACGTGAAGCTCACATTCGCCGAAGACCTGCTGCAGGCCGAGCGCAGCATGGAGGCGCGCTCCGAACTCGCCCCCCTCGGCGACATCCGCACCGGCAGCGGTTTCGATGTGCACGCCTTCACCCCCGGCGATCATGTGATGCTGGGGGGCATTCCCATTCCCCACGCCTTCGCCCTCGCCGGCCATTCCGATGCGGACGTGGCGCTGCATGCGCTCACCGATGCCATCCTCGGTGCCCTCGGCGATGGCGACATCGGCTCGCATTTCCCGCCGTCCGATCCGCAGTGGAAGGGCGCCGCCTCCGATCGCTTCCTGGCCCATGCGGTGGATCTCGTGCACGCGCGCGGCGGGCGCATCGCCCATGTGGATCTCACCATCATCTGCGAAGCGCCCAAGGTAGGGCCCCATCGTGAAGCCATCCGGACCTCGGTGGCGGGCATTGCCCGGCTGCCGGTGGGGCGCGTGAGCGTCAAGGCCACCACCACCGAGAAGCTCGGCTTCACGGGCCGTCGTGAAGGCATCGCCGCCATGGCCACCGCCACGGTGCGCCTGCCGTTCCAGGAGGAGGCATGATCGACGCTGATGCCTATGCCGCCGCCGAGGCGGTGCTGGTGGCCTTTCGCGCCCGCCGCTGGACCTTGGCCACGGCCGAATCGTGCACCGGCGGCCTGGTTGCCGGCACGCTGACGGCGGTGCCGGGCTCGTCGGACGTGGTGGACCGCGGCTTCGTCACGTATTCCAATGCCGCCAAAGTCGCCATGATCGCGGTGCCGGAGGCCACTTTGCTGGCCCATGGTGCGGTGAGCGAGGAAACCGCCCGCGCCATGGCAGAGGGCGCACGCGCCGCCGCCGGCGTGGATGTGGCGGTCTCCGTCACCGGGGTGGCCGGGCCGGGCGGCGGCAGCATTCTCAAGCCGGTGGGGCTGGTGCATTTCGGCTGCGCCCGCCGGGATGGGACAACCACCCATCGCGCCATGCAATTCGGTGATCCCGGCCGCGCCGAAATCCGCCACCAGGCCGTTCTGGTGGCGCTCTCCCTATTGGCGGAAGCCGCGCGATAAGGACCTGCGGCGACCCTCAGCCGGCGCCATAGACCGTGTTGGCCCGCTCCTCGAAGGCGTCCGCGAAGCGCCGGAATGCCGCATCGAACATGGCGCCCATCAGCATGCCGAGGGTACGGGAGCGGAACTCGTAGGAGATGAAGAATTTCACATCGCAGGCTTTATCCCCCTGCGATACGAACTCCCATCGATTGTCGAGCCGACTAAATGGCCCGTCGAGATACTCCACATGGATGGTGAGGCGTGGGCGATCCAGCAACACCCGCGAGGTGAAGGTCTCGCGGATCATCTTGTAGGCGACGGTCATGTCCGCCACCAGGATCTCCACTCCTTCATCGGAGCGGGCACGCCGCTTCACCCGCAGGGCTGCGCACAGGGGCACGAACTCCGGGTAGTGCTCCACATCGGCGACGAGGTCGAACATGTCGGCGGCGCTGTGCTGAACCCGCCGCGCGTTGGAGAAGGATGGCACGGTCGCTCAGGCCCGCCCGATCTTCGCCGCGCGCGCTGTGCGCAGCTTCTCGAAATCCTCGCCGGCATGGTGCGAGGAGCGGGTGAGCGGGCTCGAGGAGACCATCAGGAAGCCCTTGGCGAAGGCCACCGTCTCATAGGCCTTGAACTCGTCCGGGGTCACGAAACGCTCCACCTTGTGGTGCTGGCGGGTGGGCTGGAGATACTGGCCGATGGTGAGGAAATCCACGTCCGCCGAGCGCAGGTCGTCCATCAATTGCAGCACCTCGTTCCGCTCCTCGCCGAGGCCGACCATGATGCCGGACTTGGTGAACAGGGTGGGGTCCAGCTCCTTCACCTTCTGGAGCAGCCGCAGCGAGTGGAAATAGCGGGCGCCGGGGCGGACCGTGAGATACTTAGCCGGAACGGTTTCCAGATTGTGGTTGAACACGTCCGGCCGCGCCGCCACCACCACCTCCAGCGCCCCGTCCTTGCGCAGGAAATCGGGGGTGAGGATCTCGATGGTGGTCGCCGGGCTCGCCGCGCGGATGGCGGCGATAGTGCGGGCGAAATGGGCGGCTCCGCCATCGGCGAGGTCGTCCCGGTCCACTGAGGTGATCACCACGTGGGAAAGACCGAGCTTGCCCACCGCATCGGCCACCTTCTGCGGCTCGTCGGCATCGAGCGGGCCGGGCAGGCCGGTGCGCACGTTGCAGAAGGCGCAGGCGCGCGTGCAGGTGTCCCCCATGATCATCATGGTGGCGTGCTTCTTCTCCCAGCACTCGCCGATATTGGGACAGCCGGCCTCCTCACACACCGTATGCAGGCCGTTGGCCCGCACGATGCCGGCGGTTTCCGACCAGCCGGCCGAGCCCGGCGCCTTCACGCGGATCCACTCGGGCTTGCGCAGCACCTCGGTGAGCGGGCGGTGGGCCTTTTCCGGGTGACGGGGGCGGTTCAGCGTGTTGATCACATTGACCATGACGGTGTCCAACGTCCTGCGGCGCGCGAGGCGCCCACTGTCTGTGCCGGCGTCAGGCCGGCTTGGTGCCGCGGATGGCGCGCCAGATGGCGAGCAGCAGGATCGCGCCACAGGTGGAGACCACCAGCCGATCCAGAAAACCATCCCCGATATAGTTCAGGCCCAGCCCGCTCGCCACCCAGCCTCCGAGCAGACCTCCCACGAGCCCCACGAAGAGGTTGGTCCACAGGCCGCCATTCGATTTCATCACCTTCTCGGCGATGTATCCGGCCAGGATGCCGACCACGATGGAGATGATGAGACCCATGCGCCCCTCCTATCGCGAGCGGATCGCCCGCCACACCCACAGCACCACGATGGCGCCGACGATGGCGGCAATCAGCGTGCGGAAGAAGCCGAACACCGGGATGTTCAGCAGCGTGGCGAACTCGCCGCCCACGAACGCGCCGGCGATGCCGACGATGAGGTTGGTGAGCAGTCCGTGACTGCTGTCGGTCACCCGCTCGGCCACCCAGCCGGCGATGATGCCGATGA
This sequence comes from Xanthobacter sp. ZOL 2024, assembly GCF_052932325.1. Taxonomy (NCBI): domain Bacteria; kingdom Pseudomonadati; phylum Pseudomonadota; class Alphaproteobacteria; order Hyphomicrobiales; family Xanthobacteraceae; genus Xanthobacter; species Xanthobacter sp. ZOL 2024. The sequence goes on along the minus strand of NZ_CM128808.1, from coordinate 3,882,773 downwards.
CGATCATGGAAAAGAAACCGACACCCGGCTGGTTCAGAAACGCATAGGTTTCCGCGTTCATCCTTGCCCCTCCGCCTCGCGCCGGCCCCGCCGGCATCCCTTCATACCCCAGATGGCCCGCCGACGCAGCGTCGGCAAGGCCCGCTGGCGCGTCAGATATGGATGGCCCGGCCGTAGGCGCTCATGACGCTCTCGTGCATCATTTCCGAGAGGGTGGGATGCGGGAACACCGTGTGGATCAGCTCCTCCTCGGTGGTCTCCAGATTCATGGCCACCACGAAGCCCTGGATGAGCTCGGTCACCTCCGCCCCCACCATGTGGGCGCCCAGGAGTTCGCCGGTCTTGGCGTCGAAGATGGTCTTGATCAGCCCATCCGGCTCGCCAAGGGCAATGGCCTTGCCATTGCCGATATAGGGGAAGCGCCCGACCTTGATCTCGCGGCCGGCCTCCTTGGCCTTCTTCTCGGTGAGGCCCACGGAGGCGATCTGCGGCGTACAATAGGTGCAGCCGGGGATCTTCAGCTTGTCCATGGGATGGGTGTGGAGGCCCTTGATGGTCTCGACGCAGATCACCCCTTCGTGCTCGGCCTTGTGGGCCAGCATGGGCGCGCCGGCGATGTCGCCGATGGCATAGAGGCCCGCCACGTTGGTGCGGCCATAGCCATCGGTGGCGATGATGCCGCGCTCCATCTTCACGCCGAGCGCTTCGAGGCCGAGGCCTTCCACATTGCCCACCACGCCGACGGCGGAGATCATGCGCTCCACCTCGATGTCCTGCTTGGCGCCCTTGGCGTCCTCCACATGGACCACCAGGCTGTCGGCCTTCTTGGTGACGCCGGTGACCTTGGCGCCGGAGAGGATCTTCATTCCCTGCTTTTCAAAGCGCTTGCGGGCGTGGGCGGCGATCTCCTCGTCCTCCACGGGCAGGATCTGCGGCAGCACTTCAACCACTGTCACTTCGGCGCCGAGCGTGCGATAGAAGGAGGCGAACTCGATGCCGATGGCGCCCGAGCCCATCACCAGCAGGCTTTTCGGCATGCGGTCCGGCTTCAGGGCCTCGAAATAGGTCCAGATGAGCTTCTTGTCCGGCTCCAGGCCCGGCAGCGCGCGCGGGCGGGCACCGGTGGCGACGATGATGTGCTTGGCCGCATACTCGCCGCCGCCCTTGGCGCCCTTGGGCGGGTTTTCTGCCGCCTCCACCTTGATCTTGCCGGGGGCGGTGATGAGGGCCTTGCCCCAGATCACGTCCACCTTGTTCTTCGAGAGCAGGAAACCGACGCCGGTGGAGAGCTGGGCGGAGACGCCGCGCGAGCGCTTCACTACGGCATCGAGATCAAAGCCGATCTTCTCCGCCGAGAGACCATAGTCCTTGGCGTGCTCCATATAATGGTAGATCTCGGCCGAGCGCAGCAGCGCCTTGGTGGGGATGCAGCCCCAGTTGAGGCAGATGCCGCCCAGGTGGCTCTTTTCCACCACGGCGGTCTTGAAGCCGAGCTGGGCGGCGCGGATGGCGGCCACATAGCCGCCCGGCCCGCCGCCGATGACGATGATGTCGTAGGTATCAGCCATGGGATGCCTCCTCGGATGCCTTTTCGCCGCGCATGTCTGGGGCGACTTCCGGATGGGATGACGACGACCCGGCGCCAAGGCGGCCCGCCGCGCGGGCCGCCGCCAGGGTTTCCAGCACCTGCTCGAACAGATCGAGGTCGCGGAACGGGTCGCCGGCGGCCGTCTCGGCCTGGATCACCGGCAGGCGGGAGGCGCTCAGGGCCTCCGCCAGCATGAGATTGTCGAAATGGCCGAAGTCCTCCACATGGAGGCCGTCGCGCAGCAGCGTGGCCGGCGCATCGGTGACCTCCGCGCTGCCGATAGTGGCATGGGCGCGGTGTTTCAGTTCGCCAGGACTGTTGGAATAGGCGGCTACCGGCTTGCCCAGGGCGAAGGCAAAGCCCAGCTCGAACGCGGTACCGGGATCGGCGCTGACACCGCGGAACGGGGTCAGATTCGCCACCACGGCGTCGGCGGAGCGCATCAAACCGATGTTGTTGTGGAAAATGGTGCGGCTCAAGGTGCCGCCGGCGTCCACCAGCAGCGGCTCGCCATCAATGGGGTAGAGGCCGGTGAAGCCGAAGCGCGCGCACAGCGCCATCTTGCGCCGGCCGATCTCGCGCGCGTCGTCGAGGAACACTTCCGGGCCGGCGAGGTAGAGCTTCATCGCGTCCGCACTCCATGGCGCCGGCGCCCAGGCGCCGGCCCCTCGGCTCCGGAACGCAAGCCATGGCCGCGTTCCGGAGGATCAGGGGACGGGTGCGCCCCGCCCCGGGGTCACTTCTTCAGGATGGCGTAAAGCTCATCCTTGAGGGTCATGCGCTGCTTGCGCAGCTCTTCCATCTCGTCGTCGCCGAGGGGCTCCACGTCGGTCTCGGCGCGGTGCACCTGGCGGTTCACCTCGTGATAAGCCTCGTAGAGCTTGGCGAAGTGGGCATCGCTCTCCTTCAGCGCCTGCATCTTCTCGGCATATTCCGGGAGGTCGGCGGCGAGCTCGTGGGGCGTATGGGTGCTCATCTGTCGTTTCACCTGTGTTGGGCGCCGCCGCCTTGCGAGATCCGCAACGGGCGCCGGCACCAAGCCTCTCCAGCGCCCGGAGGGGCGCAGGGCACGCGCGTGATGCGCGCCGCGCCTGCCTTACACCAGCCGGAGACGTGGGGACAGGCCGGGGCAACCCGGAGGTGCCGGACGGCTGTGGACCACCCGCCCTGCCCGGCCTCACGTCCGCAAGCTCAAACCAGCCTGCTCACACCAGCATGCTCATGGGCTTCTCGATGAAGCCCTTGAAGGCGGCCAGCAACTCGGCGCCCAGGGCGCCGTCCATCACCCGGTGGTCGCAGGTCATGGTCACGGTCATCTGGGTGACGATCTTCATCTCGCCGTCGCGCGCCACCACCCGCTGCTCGGACGCGCCGATGGCGAAGATGGAGGATTGCGGGGCGTTGATGATGGCGGTGAAGTTGCGAATCCCCATCATGCCCAGGTTCGACACCGAGGAAGAGCCACCGGAATATTCTTCCGGCTTCAGCTTCTTGGTGCGGGCGCGGGTGGCGAGGTCGCGCATCTCGTTGGAGATGGCCGACAACGTCTTCTGCTCGGCCTTCTTCACCACCGGGGCATAGAGGCCGCCATCGATGGCCACCGCCACGCCCACGTCCGAATGCTTCATGCGCAGCACCCGGTCTTCCGCCCACACGGCGTTGCAGGCTGGCACCTTCTGCAGCGCCAGAGCCAGCGCCTTGATGATGAAGTCGTTGACCGAGACGCGGTAGGCGGCCTTGCCGTCCTTGTCCTTGGCGGCATTGGCGTTGACCTGCTCGCGCAGGGCCATGAGGTCGTCGAGGTCGCAATCCACCGTCAGGAAGAAGGTGGGGGTGACCTGCTCGCTCTCCACCAGGCGGCGGGCGATGGTCTTGCGCATGCCGTCGAGCTGGATCTCCTCATAGGAGCCGGGCTCGAACATGGCCTTGATCTGCTCCACGCCCGGGGCCGTGGCCAACGCCGGCTTGGCGGCGGGCGCAGCGGCAGCGGCGGGCGCCGCCGCAGCCACCGGCGCCTTGGCGCCCGGCTGGGCCCCGGCGATGTCGCGGGCGACGATGCGGCCATGGGGGCCGGAGCCGGCCACGGCGGCGAGATCCACGCCCTTTTCCTTGGCGAGCCGTCGCGCCAGCGGCGAGGCGAACACCCGGCCCGCCGGGGCCGGCGCAACAGCCGGCGCCGGTGCGGCCGCCACAGGCGCAGGAGCGCTTGGCGCGGGTGCTGCGGCAGCCGGCGCCGCGGTGGGGGCAGGAGCGGGTGCCGGAGCCGGTGCGGGCGCGCCGCCCTGCCCGGCCGAGGCGGCGACCGCCTTCGGATCCTCACCCTCGCCGGCGAGCACGGCGATGAGCTGGTTCACCGGCACATCCTGGGTGCCTTCCGGCACCAGGATCTTGGCCAGCACGCCCTCGTCCACGGCCTCCACTTCCATGGTGGCCTTGTCGGTCTCGATCTCGGCGATGACATCGCCGGACTTGACGGTGTCGCCCTCGTGCTTGACCCACTTGGCGAGGTTGCCCTTCTCCATGGTGGGAGACAGGGCCGGCATCAGAATATCGACGGGCATCGCGTTTGCTCCCTCACCGATAGGTCACGGCGTGGACGGCCTCGATGACGTCGGCCACCGACGGCAGGGCCAGCTTTTCGAGATTGGCGGCGTAGGGCATGGGCACGTCCTTGCCGGTCACCCGCAGCACCGGGGCGTCGAGATAGTCGAACGCCTTGTCCATGAGCTGGGCGACGATCTCGGCGCCGACGCCGGACTGCGGCCACCCCTCCTCCACCGTCACGCAGCGCCCGGTCTTCTGTACCGAGGCGACGATGGTGGGCACATCCATGGGGCGGATGGTGCGCAGGTCGATCACCTCCGCCTCGATGCCCTGCTTGGCCAGCTCGTCCGCCGCCTTCAGCGCGTAAGTCATGCCGATGGAGAAGGACACCAGCGTCACGTCCTTGCCCGGGCGGGCGATGCGCGCCTTGCCGATAGGCAACACAAAATCATCCAGCTTCGGCACCTCGAAGGAGTGGCCGTAGAGGATCTCGTTCTCCAGGAAGATCACCGGGTTGGGATCGCGGATGGCGGCCTTCAGGAGGCCCTTGGCATCGGCCGCCGAATAGGGCGCCACCACCTTCAGGCCGGGCACGTTGGAATACCAGGCCGAATAATCCTGGCTGTGCTGGGCGGCGACCCGGGCGGCGGCGCCGTTGGGGCCGCGAAACACGATGGACGAGCTCACCTGCCCGCCCGACATGTAATGGGTCTTGGCCGCCGAATTGATGATCTGGTCGATGGCCTGCATGGCGAAGTTGAAGGTCATGAACTCGACGATGGGCTTCAGCCCCGCGAAGGCCGCGCCCACGCCTACACCGGCAAAGCCGTGCTCGGTGATGGGGGTGTCGATGACGCGCCGGTCGCCGAATTCCTGGAGCAGGCCCTGGGTGATCTTGTAGGCGCCCTGATATTCGGCCACCTCCTCACCCATCACGAACACGTCGCCATCGCGCCGCATCTCTTCCGCCATGGCGTCCCGCAGGGCCTCGCGCACGGTCATGGTCACATATTCGGTGCCGGCCGGCACCTCCGGATCGGCATGGGCGACGGCGACCGGAGCCGCCGGGGCGGCGGCCGCGACCGGCGCCGCAGGAGCGGCCACGGGAGCAACCGGCGCGGCGGCGGGGGCCGCGTTCACATCCTCACCCTCGGCGACGATGATCGCGATGGGAGTGTTCACCGCCACATCCTGGGTGCCTTCCGGGACCAGGATCTTGCCGAGGATGCCTTCATCCACGGCCTCCACCTCCATGGTGGCCTTGTCGGTCTCGATCTCGGCGAGCACGTCGCCGGATTTGACCGTGTCACCTTCCTGCTTCACCCATTTGGTGAGGTTGCCCTTCTCCATGGTGGGCGAGAGGGCCGGCATGAGGACGTCGATGGCCATGGCTGTCAGCTCTTGATCGGCGCCGCGCCACCGGCCGGGACGGAGCCCTGGGGACCGGCAGTGGCGGGCTTATGGGTGAGGTTGGTGTAGGCGGAGGTCGCGGCGACCGCGACGGTCAGGCAAACGAAGAAGGCGATGACCGCCTTGCTGCTGCGCACCGCATCGACGCTGTCGTCGTCGCGACGGCGCCGCACCGCGAACGGCCACACCAGCAGCAACACACGAAGGCCGATGCCGTTGGCGTGGTGCGCCCGCTTGCGCGCGGCGAGCGCATGGCGCGCGCTGACGACCGCCACGCCCCAGCTCACCACGGCGCCCGCGAGGGCCGCCAGGGCGATGATGAGGAAGGCGGACGCCACGGCGCGACCTCAGCGCAGCACGTCGGTGTAGAGCTCGGCCGGATCCGGCTCGGGATCGTGGCTGGCGAAGTCCGCGGCGGCGTTGACGATCTCGCGGATCTCGCCGTCGATCTTCTTGAGCTCCTCCTCGCTCGCCGCATGGGCGTTCAGGAGGCGGGCCCGCACCTGCTCGATGGGATCGTGCTCGGTCCGCATCTTCTGCACCTCCTCCTTGGACCGGTATTTCGCCGGGTCCGACATGGAGTGGCCGCGATAGCGGTAGGTCTGCATTTCCAGGATATAGGGCCCGTTGCCCTCGCGAGCGAAGGCCAGCGCCCGCTCGCCGGCGGTGCGCACCGCGCGCACGTCCATGCCATCCACCTGCTCGCCGGGGATGTTGAAGGAGGCGCCGCGCTTGGAGAAATCGGTCTGCGCCGAGGAGCGGGTCACCGAGGTGCCCATGGCGTATTTGTTGTTCTCGATCACATACACGACGGGCAGCTTCCACAGCTCCGCCATGTTGAAGCTCTCGTAGACCTGGCCCTGGTTGGCCGCGCCGTCACCGAAATAAGTGACCGAGACCGCCCCATTGCCCTTGTAGCGATCGGCGAAGGCGAGGCCGGTGCCCAGCGACACCTGGGCGCCGACGATGCCGTGGCCGCCGAAGAACTGCTTCTCGATGCTGAACATGTGCATCGAGCCGCCCTTGCCCTTGGAATAGCCGCCGCGACGGCCGGTGAGCTCGGCCATCACGCCGCCCGCTTCCATGCCGGTGGCCAACATATGGCCGTGATCGCGGTAGCCGGTGATGACCTGGTCGCCCGGCTGCATGGCCATCTGCATGCCCACCACCACGGCCTCCTGGCCGATGTAGAGGTGACAGAATCCGCCGATGAGGCCCATGCCGTACATCTGGCCGGCCTTCTCCTCGAAGCGGCGGATCAGCAGCATCTCACGATAGGCGAGAAAATCCTCTTCTTTCGTGAAAGTTGCAGGCGCGGCCGCGGCAGTGGCGGCGCGGGCGGCGGGTTTCCTGGGAGCCATCGGCGACCTCTGGATGCGCTGAAGTTCGCGGACTCTCTAGCGCACCTTGCCGCAGGCTCAAAGCATCAATTGGAATTGCTGCACCGCAACACGTTGCAAATGCTTGATTTTGCTATGATGAACTAAAATATCGTTCACATGCTATATGAACTGATGCGAAGTTCATTTGCTGCGAAGCAGCACCAGATCCTTGGGGTGGATGAAGTTGAGCTGGCGCCGCCCTTCCTCGTCCAGCATGTCGGGATCGAGGCGGGTGGGGTTGAGCAGGGAGACCTTGTGCTCCATGGCCGCCCGCTGGGCCTTGAGCCCCGCCAGCTCGGTCTCCAGCTGCGCCACCTGCTGCTCATAGCTGCGCTGCGCCACCAGGCCGTGGTCGCCGGTGTAGGCGTGGTAGGCGAAATAGCCGATCACCCCGGCCGCACCGACATGCAGGGCGAGGGTGGCGAGAAAGGAGCGAAGGCGGGAGCGGCTTTGCATGGGCGCAGTTTCGCCGCTCCTGGTTTCCAGCCCCTTAAGCCGCCGCGTCATCGCCCCACCCTTGCATGGGTGCACAAAGCGATTGCAGAAAATCGCCTAGATCCGGTCAGAAATGCACGGCAAAAGGGGGCCGAACATCGTTTCGGGGAGACTCATCATGTCCAAGCCTGTTGTCGCCATCGTGTTTCATTCCGGCTACGGCCACACCAAGGCCCAGGCCGAGGCCGTCCTCGCCGGCATCCGGGAAGTGGACGCCGTGGAGGGCGTGCTGGTCCCGGTGGAGGAGGTGGAGTCCAAGTGGGAGCTGCTGGATGGCGCCGCCGCCATCATCTTCGGCTCGCCCATCTACATGGGCAATGTCTCGGCCGCCTTCCAGGGCTTTGCCGAGAAGAGCTCCAAGCGCTGGATGGAGCTGAAGTGGAAGGACAAGCTGGCCGCCGGCTTCGTCAATTCCGGCGCCCAGAACGGCGACAAGGCCCAGGGCATGAACGCCCTGTTCACCCTCGCGCAGCAGCACGGCATGATCTGGGTGGGTCTCGGCCTGCACCCGGGCAACAATGCCTCCGGCGCCACCGTCAATGACCTGAACCGCCTCGGCGGCTTCTCCGGCGCCTTCGCCCAGTCGAATGTGGACCAGGGCCCGGACGTGGTGCCCCCGACCGCCGACCGCAAGACGGCGTCGCATCTCGGCAAGCGCGTGGCTGAAGCCGCCGTGCGCTGGACCAAAGGCGCCTGAGCATCTGAGCACCCTCAAGGCTCACCTGTGCCATCGCCGGTGAGCCTTTTGCCATCCAAGGCCCGCGGGCAGTGCGCCCGGGGGCCTTTTTCATGTCTGGAAAGAGACGTCAGTCGTCAGCGCCGAGGCTGCGGCGGGCCATGTCCAGGTGCTCGGCATAGCGACGCAGCACATAGGCTTCGCTCAACAGCCCCACGAGACGCCGACTCTCGCGATCACTCACCACCGGCAGTTCGTCCGCATGGGCGGCATCGAAAGCGAGGGCGGCCTCCTTCACATTCATCCCGGGCGTGAGCATGGCGTCCATATGGGCGGCAAGGGCCGCCACCGGGCTGTCGGGCGCCGAGCGGCTGGCATGGACCAGCGACACCCGCACCAGCCCGGCATAGGCCCCTGCCCCGTCCACCAGCATCACCACCCGCACCCCGCCGAGCGGATAGGCTGTGCGAAAGTCCGCGAGGGTTCCCAGCGCCGAGAAGGTCGCGATATCGCTGCGCATCATGCGCGCCACGGTGAGGTCGCGCAGCCAGCCCACATCCTGGGCGCTGCGGATGCTCTCGCCGCGCAGGTGCAGCCGCCAGGTGGAGAAGGAATAGCCGAAGGTCTCCCGCACCGTCAGCGAGGTGACGGCGGCGGCGGTCACCACGAAGGCGGTGAGGGTGAGGTCGCCGGTCATCTCCAGCACCAGAAAGCTCATGGTGAGCGGGCCGCCGATGACGCCCACCGCCAGAGCCCCCATGCCCACCACGGCCGCGAGGGTGGGATCGAGCCCATAGCCGGGAAACATGAAAGCCAGCGCCGCCGCATAGAGCTTGCCCAGCAGCGCGCCGAGGAAGAGCGAGGCGAAGAACAGGCCGCCGCGAAAGCCGGAACCCACCGAGAGCGCCGAGGCGGTGACCTTGAACAGGAACACCAGCAGCACCGAAACGGTCACCGGGCTCGCCACCTGCAGGTGCAGGGCGCCGTGCCCGTCGGAGAGCACCTCGGGACTATAGAGGGCGAGGCACCCCACCCCGAGCCCCGCCAGCGCCGGCCGCAGCGGCGCGGGCAGGCGGCTGTGGCCCACCAACCATTCCACCCCGGTGACGAGCCGCATGATGAGGATGGCGACCATGGCCGCCGTCAGCCCCAGTCCGGCCACCGGCAGAATCAAGGCGGGATCCGCCAACGGCGCGGCGGGGATGGGCAGCGGGTCCAGGTGCAGGCCGAAGCCGCGCGCGGTGAGCACCGCGCACATGGTGGCCGCCAGCACCGGCACGGCGGCGGGAATGGAATAGACGCCGATGATCAGCTCGAAGCCATAGAAGGCCCCCATCAGCGGCGCATCGAAAGCGGCGCCGATGCCGGCCGCCGCCCCCGCCCCCACCAGAATGCGCATGTCGGTGCGCCGCAGGGCGAACATCGCCCCGAGCCGGGAAGCGAGGCCGCCGCCGATCTGGCTATAGCCGGCCTCCAGGCCGAGCGAGGCGCCGAAGCCGTTGGAAACCATGGTCTGCAGCGCCAGGATGGCGCTGTCGGTGAGCGACATGCGCCCGCCATGCAGGGCATTCGCCTCGATGGGATCGACGATGGGGTGCGGCCGCCAGCGCTTCAGCGCCAGGGTGCCGAGCCCCATCACCAGGCCGCCGACGGCGGGCACCAGCACCAGCCAGGGGGAATGCAGTGCCCCGGAGCCACTGAGCCGCTGGCCGGGGGCAAGACCGAAGAACAGCTCGTGCATGGCCTGGGTGACCACGCTCATGAGGGTGATGGCGATGCCGGCGCCAACGCCCATGACCATGGCGATGAGCACCACCCCCACCTCGTGGGCGCGCACCTGAGCCCGCGCTTCAGCCCGGATCAGGGTGTGCAGCCGGCTCCAGAAGCGAGCCAGCCGGCCGGCATGCGGCCCCGTCCTGTCGCGGTCGGGGCGCGCGTCCATGGGCTCAGGAGAAGGTGTTGGTGCGCGGGAAGCCCTTGGGCGGCAGGCGCCCGGCGGTGGCGCGCTCGCTCTGCCAGTCGAGCAGCTCGGTCACGGTCCAGGTGCGGCCGGAGGAATCTTGCCAGGTGAGCCCGTCGGCGATGGGGAACACCTTGAGATCGGACAGCCCCCCTTCGCGATAGCGCTGCAGCCGCACGCCGCGGCCCCGCGTCATCTCCGGCACCTGGGCCACCGGGAACAGCAGCAGCTTGCGATTCTCGCCGATCACCGCCACCCAGTCCCCGTCCACGAAGCGCACCGCCAGCGCCGCGTCCGGCGGATCGGTCACCAGCACCTGCTTGCCCTTGCGGGTGGTGGCGAGGCAATCGTCCTCCGCCACCACGAAGCCCCGCCCCTGCTTGGAGGCCACCAGCAGCTTGCGGGCCGGCTGGTGGGTGAAGACGGAGACGATCTCCGCCTCCTGGTCGAGGTCGATCATCAGCCGGATGGGCTCGCCATGGCCGCGCCCGCCGGGCAGCTTGGACGCCTCCAGGGTGTAAAAGCGGCCGTTGGAGGCGAACACCATGAGCTTGGAGGTGGTCTCCGCGAAGAAGGCATGGCCCACGGCATCGTCGGTCTTGAACTGCAGGTTCGAGACATCCGCCACATGGCCCTTCAGGGCGCGGATCCAGCCCTTTTGCGAAACCACCACGGTGATGGGCTCGCGCTCCACCAGCGCTTCCGCGAACGCCTCCTCGCCCAACTCCACAACCGCAGCAAAGGTGGTGCGGCGCTTGCCGATGGCGGTGTCCGGCCCATAGATCTTGCGGGTCTCGCGGATCTCCTTGCTGATGGCCTTCCACTGGGCGCCTTCAGAGCCCACCAGCTTGTTGAGCCCCTCCTGCTCCTTGGTCAGAGCGTCATGCTCCTTGCGGATCTCCATTTCCTCCAGCCGACGCAGGGAGCGCAGGCGCATGTTGAGGATGGCTTCCGCCTGCACGTCGGAGAGCTCGAAGGTGCGCATCAGCTCCTGCTTGGGCTCGTCCTCCTCGCGGATGATGCGGATGACCTCATCGAGGTTCAGGTAAGCGATGAGGTAGCCGCCCAGCACCTCCAGCCGGTGGGCGATCTGCTCCAGCCGATAGTTGGAACGGCGCAGCAGCACCTCGCGGCGGTGGTCCAGCCATTCCCGCAGCGCCTCGGCCAGCGACAGCACCTTGGGGATCTGGCCGCGCACCAGCACGTTCATGTTGAGGGAAACGCGGGCCTCAAGCTCGGTGAGCTTGAACAGGCTCTCCATCAAAACTTCCGCATCCACGGTGCGGGCGCGCGGCTCCAGCACCACGCGGATGTCCTCGGCGCTCTCGTCGCGGATGTCGTTGAGCAGCGGCAGCTTCTTGTCGGTGAGCAGTTCGGCGATCTTCTCGATCAGCCGGGACTTGGCGACCCCATAGGGAATCTCCGTCACCACCACCACATAGGTGCCGCGCCCGGTCTCCTCCTTGTGCCAGCGCGCCCGTACGCGGAAGGCGCCACGGCCGGTGGCATAGGCTTCCGCCACCCCTACCGGATCATCCACCAGCACGCCGCCGGTGGGAAAATCCGGACCCGGCACAAATTTCAGAAGGTCCACCGCCAACGCGTTGGGGTGCTCCACCAGGTGCAGCGCTGCGTCCAGCAGCTCGGCCGCATTGTGCGGCGGGATGGAGGTTGCCATGCCCACGGCGATGCCCTGGGAGCCGTTGGCCAGCAGGTTCGGGAAAGCCGCCGGCAACACCGCCGGCTCCTCCTCGGAGCCGTCATAGGTGGGGCGGAAGTCCACCGCATCCTCGTCGATACCCTCCAGCAGCAGGCGGGCAGTCTCAGTGAGGCGGGCCTCGGTGTATCGCATGGCGGCGGCGTTATCGCCGTCCACATTGCCGAAATTGCCCTGGCCATCCACCAGCGGATAGCGCTGGGCGAAATCCTGGGCGAGGCGCACCAGCGCGTCATAGACGGACTGGTCACCGTGCGGGTGGAACTTGCCGATCACGTCGCCCACCACGCGGGCGGACTTCTTGAACCCCTGCCCCGGATCCAGCCGCAACTGGCGCATGGCGTGCAGAATGCGCCGGTGCACGGGCTTCAGCCCATCGCGCGCATCGGGCAGGGCGCGATGCATGATGGTGGAAAGGGCATAGGCAAGGTAGCGCTCTTCCAGCGCTGCCTTCAGGGCGACGTTCTCGATATTGCCGTCACCGGGCGGAAGTGTGCGGGTGGCCATGGCTTCGAGTACCGCGCGGCGCCGCCTCCGACAAGGCGCTTGTTCGGTTTTTGTCCCTCCGCGCGACGATTTCCAGGGGCCCGCGCCATGGGTCTTCCGGGCTCGGAGGTGGTGCGAGGCGGGGCGGCATCCCCGTGCCTCCGCAGCGGTACCATTGGGCTGCTTTTACCCTTTATTCCCATGCCGTTGGCGGGTCCGGGAACAAATTCCGCAGGGTCGACTCTTATTCCTTCGCACAGCGGGCGGTGCGGCCCGCAGCGGAGGAGATGACGATGCGAACGATCCTTTGGGTGGCGGGCGGCGTCTTGGCTCTTGGGCTTTGGGCGGGCCTGCCGGCACCGGCGATGGCGGCCCCACTGGGGGGCGCGGCGGCAGCCCTCGGCGGCACGGTGCAGCAGGTGGCGCCGGAAAATGTCTATTGGGTGCGCCGCTGCTGGCGCGAGCGGCGCTGGTGGGGTGGCCGCTGGCATTGGGTCACCCGCTGTGGCAGCGCCTGGGTGCGTCCGCGGCCCCGACCCTATTGGTGATCGGGCGCCGTCTGCCGCAGCCAAGCGGCGATGAAATGGGCGCGGGCCTCGGAGAAACCGAGGCCCCGCGGCTCCAGCGCCCGGCGCAGCAGAAAGAAGCCGGTGAGCCGCAGCGCCGCCTCCACATCCCCCGGTGCCGGTGCGGTGGGGTCTCCCACCAGGAAGGGAGGCAAGGGCAGAAGCCGGTCGGCATAGGGCTGGCCGGCCCCGCGCGATACCGCGCGGCCGCTCTTGGGCGAGACATAGATCAGGTCATCGCTCTGGCCGGTGGCCGCGCAGCGCTCCAGTTCCAGGCCGAAGCCCAGCTCGCCGAGCAGCGCCAGCTCGAACCGGGCCAGCAGCACCGCCGCCGCCGCCGGCACCTCGAAGGCATCGAGGATCGCGCCCAGGGTGGCGTAGAGCCCGTCCTGCGGATCGCGCTCCGGCAGCAGCCGCAGCAGCTGCGCCATATGGCTGACGCCATAGGCCGCATGCGGCGCGCGCATGAACACTTCCGCCCGGATGACCAGCGGCTCCAGGGTGTAATTGCCCATGTGCTCGTCGAGCCGGGCGCGCCAGGTGGCACTCACCGTATTGCCGGGCTGCAGCATGGGCGCCTGGCGCCGGGAGGCGCCGCCGCGCACCATGCCGAGATGGCGGCCGCGCCGGGCGGTGAGCAGCTCCACAATGGCATTGCTCTCGCCGTGGCGGCGCACCCCGAGCACGATGCCTTCGTCGCTCCATTCCACGGCCGCGCTCCCCCGCCGAGCCGCTATTCGCCGCGCGGGAACTCCAGCCCCATCTCGCGGTAGCGCTCGGGATCGTCAGCCCAGTTCTCGCGCACCTTCACGAACAGGAACAGGTGCACCCGCGCCTCCAGGATCTCGGCGAGCTCGGCCCGCGATTCCGAGGAAATGGTCTTGATGGCCTGGCCCCCGCGGCCGAGCACGATCTTCCTCTGGCTTTCCCGCTCCACGAAGATGGTCTGCTCGATGCGCACCGAGCCGTCCTTCAGCTCCTTCCAGCTCTCCGTCTCGACGGTGGAGCGGTAAGGCAGCTCGTCATGCAGCCGCAGGAACATCTTCTCGCGGGTGATCTCCGCCGCCAGCATGCGCATGGGCGCGTCCGAAATCTGGTCTTCCGGATAGAGCCAGGGGCCGAGCGGCACGGTTTCGGCGAACCAGCGGCGCACGTCCTCGATGCCGTCGCCGGTGAGAGCGGAGATCATGAACACACGATCGAACGCCAGCTTGGCGGTGAGCTCGGTGACCAGCGCCAGCAGGCTATCGCGGCGGATGAGGTCGATCTTGTTGAGGATCAGCGCCCGCGGCCGGCGGATCTCGGACAGGGGAGCAATCAGCGCCTCGATGTCCGCATCCAGGCCCCGGTTGGCATCCACCAGCAGGGCTACCACATCGGCATCCGCCGCATGGGTCCAGGCGCTGGTGACCATGGCCCGCTCCAGCCGCCGCTTGGGGGCGAAGATGCCGGGGGTATCCACCAGCACGATCTGCGCCGACCCGGCCAGCGCGATGCCGCGGACGATGGAGCGAGTGGTCTGCACCTTGTGCGAGACGATGGACACTTTGGTGCCCACCAGCGCGTTGGTGAGGGTGGACTTGCCGGCGTTGGGCGCGCCGAGGAGGGCGACGAAGCCGCAGCGGGTCGGTCCCGAGGGCAGCTCGGGCGTTTCGTCGGCCGTCAGCCCGTCCTCGTCCGCCTCGTCGTCGTCCTCGAAGTCCGCGTCGAGGTCGTCCTCGAACTCGGGCGCGGCCTCCAGCTCATGCGGCGCCGGCGGGCGCGCGGCATCGGTCTCCGGCATGTTCCCGGAGCCGTCCTGCCCGTCGCTCTGTCCCTTACCCCGTCGCCTGTCGGTCATGTTCAGTTCTCGTTTTCCTTCCAAACCCCTTCCCGCATCAGGAAAGTGGCAGCGGCGGCCTTCTGCGCCGCCTGTTTCGAGGCCCCTTCGGCCTCAACGGAATTCTGGCCCGGCAGGTCCACCGCCACGGTAAACCGCGGCGCGTGATCCGGCCCGGAACGCGCCACCTCGCGATAGGTCGGCGGCGGCAGGCCACGGGCCTGGGCCCATTCCTGCAGCACCGTCTTGGCATCCCGCAACGGCCGCCGCGGCGCTTCCAGCCGGTGGCGCCAATAGCGTTCCACCAAGGCGTTGGCCGCCTCATAGCCGCCGTCCAGGAACACCGCCGCGACCACGCTCTCGGTCACATCCGCCAGGATCGCCCGGCGCTTGTGGGTTCCGGAATGGGCCTCCCCCGGACCGAGCCGGATGAACGGACCGAGGTTCATGTCGGCCGCGACTTCGGCGCAGGCTTCCTCGCGCACCAGCTCGGCCAGGCGGCGCGAGAGCTCGCCCTCCTCCGCGCCCGGAAACGCCTCATAGAGCATATGCGACACCACCGAGCCGAGCACGTGGTCGCCGAGGAATTCCAGCCGTTGATAGGAGCGCACCCGCGGCGCTTCACCCTTCACGGCACTGATGTGGGAGAGGGCGAGATCTAGCCGCGCGCGGTCGTTGAAGCGATAGCCGATGCGCTCTTCGACTGCGGCGAGGTCATCGAACCTGCCCGTCAGTCCACCATTTTGAACAACCGATCCCATCTCACCGTCCAGGGCCACCGCCACACCTGCCATGCCGAGGCGCCTTCATCAATGGAGAAGAAGATCATCTGGGCCTTGCCGATGAGGTTTTCAAACGGCACGTAGCCCACTTGGCTCAGCACGCGGCTGTCGGCGGAATTGTCCCGGTTGTCCCCCATCATGAAATAGTGGTCCAGGGGCACGTCATAAACCGGGGTATTGTCGTAGAAACCGTTATCTACGAGATCGAGGGTTTCATAGGAGACGCCGTTCGGCAGCGTCTCGCGCCAGCGCTTCACCGGCACCATGCGGCCGGTGCCATCGTCCTGCGTCACATCGGGCAGCCGCTCGCGCTTCACCGCCACGCCATTGATGTGCAGCACACCGTCGATCATCTGGATCTTGTCGCCGGGCAGGCCGATCACGCGCTTGATGTAATCGGTCTCATTGTCCCGCGGCAGCTTGAACACCACCACGTCGCCCCGGGTGGGCTCAGCGCCGAAGATGCGGCCAGAGAACAGATCCGGCGACAGCGGCAGCGAGAAGCGCGAATAGCCGTAGCTGTATTTGGAGACGAACAGGTAATCCCCGATCAGCAGCGTGTCCTTCATGGATCCCGAGGGGATGTTGAAGGGCTGGAACAGGAAGGTGCGGATCAGGAGCGCGATCAGCAGCGCCTGGACGATCACCTGGACGGTTTCGAGAAAGCCGCCGTCCTTCTTCGAATCGCTGGTCGCGGTCATCGAGAGTCCGAGAAAATGAGAGCGAGGCGCAGCGTGCAGCAAACTGCGCCAAAACTGAGACGACGACGGAAACCCGCCGCCCCTCGCGGGCATCGGCCCCCTATAAAGACTTCCCGGTCCTGCGGCAACGCGCACCCCAACGGCAGGCGACCGCGAGCCGGGCGTTTCACTGGCCGCCCGGCCCCTGCGCGCGCGCTTGCTCGGCCTTGTCGGTGCCGCGCCGCCGCGGCGTCTGCCACGGCCATCGCCCCTCGATCTCCACTTCCAGGGAGAAGGACAGGAAGGTGCGGATGAGCACGATGCCGGCCAGCACCGCCAAGCTGGACAAGGTGGGCTCGATGGCCACCGTGCTGATGATGTCGGCCGCGACCAGCAGTTCGAGCCCCATCAGGATCGCCATGCCCAGCGCCGAACGGCAGACCCGGAACGCGTCCTGTGGCGCGCGGCCCCGGAGCAGATCCCGCAGGAAGACGTAGCCGGCGCCGAGAATGCCGATCACGATCACGAGAGTCCCAGCCACCTCGATACCCCGGGTGGTCCAGTGCAAGGTCGCACTCAGAAACGCTTCCATTCCGCCCCTCCCCGACCAGCCGTGCCGGCGCTCAGCCCCGTGGCGTCGCGGAGATGATGACATAGGCCGCGGAGAGGTGGCCCTCATCGGTCAGGCTCAGATGAATGTGCGGCACGAACCCCGGCGGCACCAGGCTGGCCAGGCGCCGGGCGGCGCCGCCGGTCAGTTCCAGGGTGGGCTGGCCGGTGGGCAGGTTCACCACCCCCATGTCGCGCCAGAACACCCCATGGCTCAGCCCGGTGCCCAGGGCCTTGGAACAAGCCTCCTTGGCAGCGAAGCGCTTGGCATAGGTCTCGGCCCGCAGACGCCGAGCGTCGGCCTTGGCCCGCTCCGCCGGCGTGAACACCCGGTCCAGGAAGCGATCCCCGAACCGCTCGATGGAACGGGCGATCCGACGCGCGTCAGTGAAATCGGAGCCGATGCCGAGGATCATCATGCCGCCGCCCCCCGCGCCCGCCGGGCGACGCCCCGCACGATCGCCGCGCGCATGTTGGCGATGGCCGTGGGCAGGCCGACGAAGATGGCCTCGCCCACCAGGAAATGGCCGATATTGAGCTCCACCACCTCTGGAAAGGCGGCCATCGCCTCGGCGGTGGCGAAATCGAGGCCGTGGCCGCCATGCACCTCAAGACCCGCCGCAGCGGCTTCGGCCGCCCCGGCGCGCAGCCGCTCGAATTCGGCATCCGCATCCGCGCGGCGCCCCTCCGCCAGCGCATCGCACCAGGCACCGGTGTGAAGCTCGACAATGTCCGCGCCAAGGCGCCGCGCCGCCGCGATCTGCGCGCCTTCGGCCGCGATGAACAAGGATACGCGGATATCCGCCTCTTTCAGGAGGCCGATGCGTGGCGCCAGATCCCGCTCCTGGCCGAGGGCATCCAGCCCGCCTTCGGTGGTGCGCTCTTCCCGCTTCTCCGGCACCAGGCAGCAGGCATGGGGCCGCACCCGTCGGGCGATGGCGACCATTTCGTCAGTGGCGGCCATCTCGAAATTGAGGGGCACCGCGAGTTCTGCCTTCAGCCGCTCCATGTCGGCATCGCGGATGTGCCGCCGATCCTCCCGCAGGTGGGCGGTGATGCCGTCGGCACCGGCGGCCTGCGCCAGCAGCGCCGCCCGCACCGGATCCGGCAACGCGCCACCACGGGCGTTCCGCACGGTGGCCACATGGTCCACATTTACCCCGAGCCGCACCGGCTTGGCCTGCGTCATGGCTGGTTCCTTCGGCGCATTGAGGCGGGCGTCAGTCGTTGACCCGCTCCACGTTGGAGACCACGTCCCGGTCCTTCAGGCCCGACATGATCCCATTGAGATGGCGCAGATCGAACACCTCGATGTCGATCATCATCTCGGTGAAGTCGGCGGAACGGGTGCGCATCTGCAACCCTTCGATATTACCACCGCGATCGCCGATGGCGCTCGCCACCTGGGCCAGGGAGCCTGGCTCATTGCGAGCGGTCACTGCCAGCCGCGCCGGAAAGCGGGCTTCGGAGAGCTCATCCACATCCCACCGCACATCCAGCCAACGCTCGGGGGCATCTTCGAAGCCCTGCAGGGACTGGGACTGGATGGGATAGATGGTGATGCCCTCGCCGGGGGTGAGAATGCCGACGATGCGGTCTCCCGGCACGGCCCCGCCATCCGGCGCGAAGCGCACCGGCAGGTCGCCGTTGATGCCGCGAATGGGAATGGCATCGAGCCGCTCATCCGTGGCGCCGCCGGGGATCTTGAACTTGAGATTATGGCCGCGCCGCAGCTCGAACCAGCCCTCGGCATTGGCCGCGGCGGCGCCCAGCGCCCGATCCTCCAGGCGCGGCGGCACCCATTCGGGATAGGCCGCGCGGATCAGATCATCGGTCTTGATCTCGCCCCGCCCCACCGCGGCGAACACATCGTCGGCGGCGGCCCGCGCCAGGCGGGGCACGGCGCGCGCCATCTCCTCATCGGAGAGCGCCTTGCCCGCCTTGGCGAAGGCGCGCTCGGCGATCTTGCGGCCGAGCCCGGAATATTGCGCCCGCACAGCCGCCCGAGTGGCGCGGCGCACGGCGGCCCGCGCCTTGCCGGTGACGGCGATGGTTTCCCACGCCCCCGGCGGGGTCTGCGCCTTGGAGGTGATGATCTCCACCTCGTCGCCGTTTTTCAGCTCCGACACCAGGGGGGCGATGGTGCCGTTGATCTTGCAGCCCACCGCCGTGTTGCCGACATCGGTGTGCACCGCATAGGCGAAATCGATGGGCGTCGCCTTGCGCGGCAACGCAATCAGCCGCCCCTTGGGGGTGAAGCAGAACACCTGATCGTGGAACAGCTCGAGCTTGGTGTGCTCGAGGAACTCCTCGGGCGAGAGACCCTGGGAAAGGTTCTCGATGGTCTTGCGCAGCCAGGCATAGGCGCGCGTCTCGCTGGAGAGCATCACCCCCGGCGCACCGGAGGGATCCTTGTAAAGCGCATGGGCGGCGATGCCGTACTCCGCAATCTCGTCCATATCCCGCGTACGGATCTGCAGCTCGACGCGCTGCCGGCGCGGCCCCACCACCGTGGTGTGCACCGAGCGGTAGTCGTTGGGCTTGGGGGTGGAGATGTAATCCTTGAAGCGGCCCGGCACGATGGCCCACTTGGTGTGCACCACACCGAGCGCCCGGTAACAATCCTCCACGCTGTCGACGATGACGCGGAAGCCGTAGAGGTCGGAGAGCTGCTCGAAGCCGATGGCCTTGCGCTCCATCTTCCCCCAGATGGAGAAGGTCCGCTTTTCCCGCCCCTTCACCTCGGCATGGATGCCGCGGCGCTCCAGTTCCTCGGTCAGCTCGCGCTCAATCTCCTGCACCAGCGGCCCGTTGTGCTGGCGCAGCTCGGAAACGCGGGTGGTGATGGAGTCGTAGGCTTCGGGGGACAGCTGGCGGAAGGCCAGGTCCTCCAATTCCTCGCGCATTTCCTGCATGCCCATGCGGGCGGCCAGCGGCGCATAGATGTCGAGCGTTTCCTGGGCAACCCGATCGCGCTTTTCCGGCGGCACCCATTTCAGGGTGCGCATGTTGTGCAGGCGATCGGCCAGCTTCACCAGCAGCACCCGCACATCGTCGGCGATGGCGAGCAGCAGCTTGCGCAGGTTTTCCGCCTGCTTGGCCTGCTTGGACACGAGGTCCAGCTTCTTGATCTTGGTGAGCCCCTCCACCAGCGTCGCGATCTGGGCGCCGAACAGGCGCTCGATCTCGGCCTTGGTGGCGTCCGTATCCTCGATGGTGTCATGCAGCAGCGCCGCCACGATGGTGGCGTCGTCCAGCTTCAGATCCGTGAGGATGGCCGCCACTTCCAGCGGATGGGAAAAATACGGGTCGCCGGACGCACGCAATTGGCTGCCGTGCGCCTTCATGGCGTAGACATAGGCGCGGTCGAGCAGCGCCTCGTCGGTGTTGGGATTATACCGTCGAACGCGCTCGACGAGTTCGTATTGGCGCATCATTGCCGGAACGATCCGTCGCAGCACGGGCCAGCGGATACCGCTCGATTGCGGGCCGCCGCACCTCTTCATTTTCGTACATATCGTGCGGAAAATGTTCCGCGCAAGCCGCTAATGCGCCCTTATTCCAAGGATTTGACAGGATGTCTGGCAAAAGCGGCCCTGCCGCGCGCATCGCGCATGGCAGGCATTCGGGCAGGGCCGGGAGCGAGCGCGGTGGCACAAGGCCTCAGGGCAGCAGCAGGGTCGTACCCGTGGTCTTGCGCGATTCCAGATCCTTATGCGCCTTCTGCACGTCCTTCAGAGCATAGGTCTGGTGGATGGGAATTTTCACCGCGCCGTTCAGCACCACCTCGAACAGGTCGTTGGCCGTGGCCAGCAGGTCGGCGCGCTTGGCGACGAAGGTGGCGAGGGTGGGCCGGGTGGCATAGAGCGAGCCCCGCTGCGACAGCGCCAGAAGATCGAAATTCTTCACCGCGCCGGAGGCATTGCCGAAGCTCACCCAAAGGCCGAGCGGCCGCAGGCAGTCGAGAGAGGCGGGATAGGTGGCCTGACCGACGCCGTCATAGACCACGTCGCACATCTTGCCGGAGGTGATCTCCTTCACCTTCTGCACGAAGTCTTCCTGCCGATAGAGGATGACCTGGTCACAGCCATTCGCCAAAGCGAGCTCGGCCTTTTCCTTGGATCCCACCGTGCCGATCACGGTCGCGCCCAGATGCTTGGCCCACTGGCACAGGATGAGGCCGACGCCACCCGCTGCCGCCTGCACCAGAATCACGTCGCCCGGCTTCACCTGATGGGTGCGGCGCACCAGATATTGGGCGGTCATGCCCTTCAGCATCATGGCGGCGGCGGTGCGATCGTCGATGGAAGCCGGCAGATGCACCAGCGTCGCCGCCGGAATGTTGCGCACCTCGCAATAGGACCCGATCGTCATGGCATAAGCCACCCGATCACCCTCATGGAAATCGGTGACATTGGGGCCCACCGCGGTGACCACGCCCGCCCCCTCGTTGCCGGGAATGAACGGCAGCGCGGCGGCCTTGTAGAGGCCGGTGCGGAAATAGACGTCGATGAAATTGAGACCGATGGCGGTATGGCGGATCTGCACCTCGCCCGGCCCGGGAGGGGGAACAGTCACCTCCTCATAGGTGAGCACCTCCGGTCCACCCGTGTGATGCACTCTGACCGCGTGGACCATGCCTCAGCCTCCCATTCGACGAATGGAGGGGATCATAGGGGTGCTATCGCGCCCCGCAAGCACCCACGGGGCGGGGCGCGAGATGTCCACGCTCAGTCCGATGCATCGGCCCGCTTGCGCCGGCGGCGGCCGGCGGCGGAGACGTTCAGCATCTCCACCCCCACCGAAAAGGCCATCGCCGCATAAATGTAGCCCTTGGGGATATGCACGCCGAATCCATCCGCCACCAGCGTCACCCCCACCAGCAGCAGGAAGGAGAGGGCCAGCATCTTGGTGGTCGGATGGGTGGCGATGAAGGCGCTCAGCGGCCCGGAAGCCCAGAACATGATGCCGACGGCGATGATCACCGCCGTGATCATGATGGACACGTGCTCGGCCATGCCGATGGCGGTGAGGATGGAATCCACCGAAAATACCAGATCCAGCACCACCACCTGGGCCACGATCACCGCGAAGGCCCGGCCCGCTAGGTTGAGGGCCGTGTCGTCATCGCCAAACGTGTCGTCGCCCTCCACCTCGGTGTGCATCTCCCGCGTGGCCTTGGCCACCAGGAACGCCCCGCCGC
This sequence comes from Xanthobacter sp. ZOL 2024, assembly GCF_052932325.1. Lineage (NCBI taxonomy): Bacteria > Pseudomonadati > Pseudomonadota > Alphaproteobacteria > Hyphomicrobiales > Xanthobacteraceae > Xanthobacter > Xanthobacter sp. ZOL 2024. Next base: position 3,860,856 of record NZ_CM128808.1, on the reverse strand, counting down.
AGATCAGAATCACATCGCGCCAGGAAAAGTCATGACCGGCGAGGGAAAACACCGGCGTCTGCATGCGGATGAGCCAGGACAGGGCGAACAGCAGGCCGATCCGCAGCACCAGCGCCAATGACAGGCCGATCTGCCGCGCCCGCAGGCCCTGCTCCGGCGGCAGGCGCTGGATGACCAGCGAGATGAACACCACGTTGTCGATGCCGAGAACGATTTCCATGGCGGTGAGGGTGACGAGGGCCGCCCATGCCTCCGGCGCGGTGATCAGCTCAAGCATGGATCCTCCGAACGATGCGACACAGCTCCCGGGCTGCCCCAGCGCAAGTTGCACCCTTGTCGCGCGCACCCCGCGCCGGTTCAAGGCGGGCGCGCACACCTCTGCTATGATGGGGCAACAGACCGCGCGGCATCCGGCGTCAATGTCGTCTAGGCTCGCGCGGCGCGGCGGGAGTGTGCCGTTCGCAGATCGAGGAGAAGATGATGGCAGCGCATGAGATGCACGACGTCGTCGTGGTCGGCGGGGGCCCCGCCGGGCTGGCGCTGGCACTTGGCCTTGCGGCGCGCGGGATCTCGACAGCTCTCGTCACCGGCCCAGAGCGGAACGTGGACCACCGCACCACCGCGCTGCTGGAAGGCTCGGTGCGCATCCTGGACGATTTTGGCGTGTGGAGCCGCCTCGCCGCCTCCACCGCGCCCCTGCGCGACATGCGCATTGCCGACGCCACGCGCCGCCTGGTGCGGGCACCGGAGGTCACCTTCCGGTCCGCCGAGATCGGCCTCGAGGCCTTCGGCTACAATATCGAGAACGATGCGCTCCGCCTCGGCCTGCTGGCTGCAGCGCTGGAACAGCCGCGCCTGCATGTGGCGCGCACCAGCGTGACCCGCGTCGAGGTGGACGACACCGCCGCCACGGTGGAGCTGGCCGAAGGCGCACCGCTGCGGGCCCGGCTGGTGGTGGGGGCGGACGGGCGCGGCTCCCTGGTGCGCGCCGCCGCCGGCATCGGCATGCGCGCCCATGCCTATCCGCAGGTGGCGTTTACCGCCACCGTGCGGCACACGCGCCCCCATGAGGAAACCTCCACCGAATTCCACACCGAGAGCGGCCCCTTCACCCTGGTGCCCCTGCCCGGCGATCGCTCCAGCATCGTCTGTGTGGTGAGTGAACGCGAGGCGATCCGGCTGATGGGCCTTTCCGAAGCGGACCTGTCGCGGGAGCTGGAAGCCCGCGCCGGCTCCATCCTCGGGCGCTTCACGGTCGAGCCCGGGCGCGGCGCCTTCCCGCTGGCGGCGGAAACCGCCGAGACGCTGGTGGCCCCGCGCATCGCCCTTGTGGCCGAAGCCGCGCACATCATGCCGCCCATCGGCGCGCAGGGGCTGAACCTCGGCCTGCGCGACGTCGCCGAGCTGGTGGCCCTGGTGGATCGGGCCGCCGCCCTCGGCGAGGATGTGGGTGGAGCCGAACTGCTGGCCCGCTACGACCGTGCCCGGCGCTCGGACATCGAGGGGCGCATGCGCGCGGTGGACGTCCTCAACCGGTCCCTGCTCTCCGATTTCCTGCCGATCCAGAGCATGCGGGGGTTCGGCCTCTATCTGCTGGATCGGGTCGGCCCCCTGCGGCGGGCGGTGATGCGCCTCGGCATCGGCGAGCGGGCCGCCTGATTCCTCACGGAAGCAGGTTCAGCGGCAGAAGGTCCGCCCGCAGCAGATAAAGCATGGTGGTGACCGTCACCACGGACGCCACCGTGCCCAGCATGACGGCGGTGGAGGCCTCCTCCACATAGGTGTGGTACTGCCGGGCCAGCACGAAGCAGTTCAGCGCCGGTGGCAGCGCCGCCATCAGCAGCATGGTCTGCGCCCAGGCGGGTGAGAAGCCACCGAACAAGGAAAGGCAGACTAGCGCGATCGCCGGATGCCCCACCAGCTTCAAAGCCAGCAGCGGCGCAAGCTCGGTGGGAATGCGGCGCAGCGGTCGCAGCGCCACCGTCACCCCCAGGGTGAAGAGCGCGCAGGGGGCGGCGGCATTCTTCAGAAAATCCAGCATCCGCCCCACCGCTTCGGGTTCGCGGACATGGAGAGCGGCGGCGAGCACGCCCAGCAGCGTGGCGATGTTGAACGGGTGGGTCAGCACCCTCCTGGCGATGAAGCCCAAGGTGGAGAGCAGGCGCTCGCCCCGCCCCTGGGCCGCCATCAGCAGCGGCACCAGCGTGAAGAACAACAGGCTGTCACAGGCGAAGATGAGCGCGGCGGGGGTTGCCGCCCCCTGCCCCAGCGCCGCCAGGCTCAGGCCTGGGCCCATATAGCCCACATTGGCATACGCGCCCACGGTGGTGGCGATGGCGGCCTCGCCCAGATTGCCGCGGCGCGCCCACAGCCCGATGCCCAGCGCGATCACCGCGACGGTGGCCGTGGAGGTCACCACCGCCAGGATGAAGCCGGGATTCACCAGTTCCTCGAACGGCGTCTGCGCGACGATCCGGTAGAAGAGCGCCGGCAGCGCCACATAGATAATGAAGAACGACAGCCAGGCCAGCCCCGCCTCCGGCAGCCGTGCCACCCGTCCGCAGAAATAGCCAAGGAAAATCAAGCCAAAGAAGGGAAAGGCCAAGCCGAACAGGTCACTCATGAGACGGCATCGCTCACCGCGCAGCGCTCTGGGGCGCCAGATGAAACAGGGAAGGGCAGCAAGGTCACGGCACGGGCGCGGATTAGGGCTCGATGGCGCGGGGCGGCATGGGTTTCCTCTGATCTTGGTCTTTTGGTACCGGCAGGCTAGGCCATTTTCCGCGCCGCGGGAATCGTCAAGCGCCTCAATTCGCCCTCCAGCTCCCGGCCAGCATGCCGCCCGCGGCGTCCCGCCCGCGAAACGCAGGATTTTCACAGGCGCACCGCGGTTTCCACCTCCTGGCCGCCCACCGCCCTTGACCCTGCCGCCGCCACAGCCTAACCACTGCCGGGAGTGAGCCCGTAGCTCAGCCGGTAGAGCACGTGACTTTTAATCATGGGGTCTCGGGTTCGAATCCCGACGGGCTCACCATCCTCCCATCACCCATCGTCGACACCTTGCGAGAACGTGCGTCAGGTCCGTGCTGGCCGCCGGCTTGCATCTGCGCTGCGCGCGCGGAGAGGCGCCGGGAGGGTGTTCGCCCCATCGGGCGGACCGAAGGCGGAGGATCGCAGGTATGGCGGATCATAAGGTGACCGTGGAGCAGCTACCGAGCGGCAAATGGGCCTGCTTCCTTCATGTGGAAGGACAGGGCGAACCCATCAATCTCGGGCGGGAATTCAAGAATGACGAGCAGGCGGAAAACTGGCTCAACGTTTCGGAATCCGTCACCGCCATCGAGATGATGCTGCGCAAGGTGAAAAAATAGGGCTCGGCTGCGGCCGCTTGCGGCGGACAGGTTCCGGCCCCGTGTCGGAACCTGTCCGGTCTGCGACAGGCGCCGGGCGCGGACACGACATTGCCGCACCTCAGTCGACGATGTCGGCCTGGATGGTGAGGATGTCAAAGGCCGGCGCATGGTCCGGATTGGCGTAGCCCAGAACCAGAGGGGCCCGCGCGCCATCGGCTCCGATGCTCAGGCGCGGGACCGTGCCTATGTCGGCGCCGAAGACGTGGATGGAGAGCACTGCGCCGGGCCCGGGATTGCGGATCTCGCTCGCCTGTCCCTCACGGGCGCGGGCGGTCGCGATTTCGCTCGCTGCCAGCTCCCGCCCCTCGCTCACTGCCTGCGGCGCCCCCTCGCCCAGCACCACGAAGGAGCGGCGCTCCAGGGTCCCACTCAGGACGCCGCAGATCTCCCAGGTCTGGTCGGCGAACAGCGGCCAGCCCTGCCCTTCCCCCAGCATTGAGGCGACCACGCAGAACCGCTCCATCTCGTCGTGATAGAGCTTGTAAAGGCGCGGAGTGGACCCGGCGGCGCGCAGGTCAGGCGGCAGCCAATCGTCCCGGGCCACCAGGCGCCGCATCAGGTCGGCGCCGATCATGAGGATCTCGCGCGGATCGTCCGCAAGCTCCACCATGGACTGGATATCCCAGATGAAACGGCGCAGCGGCTCGGGCACCCGCATGCTCATGGCTGGATCTCCCGCGGGCGGGCGGCGACGTGATCCGTCAGGAAGATGCCTGCGGCCATGATCCCCTCGTCGTCCATGCGGTGTCCAAGCCCCGGGCGGCGCAGGCTTTTCACTGGCACGCCCGCCGCCTTCAGGCGTTCCTTCGTGGCCATCATGGCGGCAAAGGGAATGGCGTCGTCGTCCTCGCCATGGATCAAAAGAATGGGCGTGGAGGTGCCCAGAGCGAGGGGCACGTCATCGGGCACCACCCCGGAAAAGGCCACCACCGCGGCCATGGGGCGTGGTCGGCGCAATGCCGTCACCAGGGCGATTGCCGCGCCTTGGGAAAACCCCACGAGGGCGAGATGGCTGTCGGGCAGGCGGCGCTGGGCGAGAGCGTTGTCGATGAAGCTGTCGAGGGCGGCAACCGTAGCTTCGATGCCGGTACCGGCCCCGAACCACAGGCGATCGCCAGGGATCGCAGGCGCCTCGAGGGCGATGAAGTCCGCCTTCGGCAGCGTCGGCGCCCAGTTCAAAGCCTGGTCGATGATGGCCGCGCCGTCTTCCCCTTCCCCGTGGAGAAGGATGACCAGATGGACCGGCTTACCGCAGGACAGGGCGGCGATCCGCGGCCCCTCGACGATGTTCATGAGCATCCCCGCAGATGGCGGTCGGCACCGACGCCGACCCAAGCAGCGGACGAGCAACTTTCTTGCCAGATCGAGCTTGCCAGATCGCGCGGCTTATTCGGTCTCGATGCCCAGGATCTGCTCCAGGACGCCGGCGGGATCCTCGTCCTTCATCAGAGCACTGCCCACCAGCATGGCCTTGGCACCCAGGGCGCCAAGCCGGGCGCGGTCATCCGCCGTGGCAAGCCCCCCTTCGGCGACCACGAAGGCCTGTCCGGCGGGGATCTGCGGCAACAGCGTCTCGCAGGTGCCCATCGCCAGCTCGAAGCTGTGAATGTCGCGGTTGGTGACGCAGATGAAATCCGCCCCCACCTTCAACGCCAATTCGAGTTCGGCGGGGGTATGGACCGCCACCAGGGCATCCAGGGCGACGGCGGCGGCCCGACCGCGGAAGTCGCCCAGCTGCTCGCCCAGCAGCCCGGCCGACAGCATCACCGCGTCGGCGCCGGCGAGACGGGCCTCGAGGATCTGATAGACGTCGAAGATGATGTCCTGCGCCATCAGCGGCAGCGCGACGGCGCCGCGCACGGTGGCCAGATCCGAGGCCGAGCCCTTGAAAGCCTGCCGCTCCACCGCCACAGACAGGGCCGCCGCCCCCACCGCCTCGAAATCCTCGGCCAGGGCCTTGTAGGGCACCATGGTGCGGAAGCCGGGGTCGAACGGCGAGCCACCCTTCAGCTCGCAGATGACGCCCGGCGCCCCGGTTTCCTTGAACTTTGCGGCCAGCGCCCCCTGAAAGCCGATGGTCATGGGCATTTCGCCGATCTTGCCCTGCATCTGGCCCAGCGAGCGTCGGGCCTTGGCCTTCTTCAGCTGCTCCGTGCGTTGGGCGACAAAAGGGGTGAGGCGGCTGCCTGCGGGCAAGGTCATGTCTGAAAATCCAGTGTGAAACGGTCAAACGCAAAACGACGACACCGATCGCGAAAAAGGCGACGGTTCACCGAGCCTCACAGATTTCGCGGCCTTTGGCCAGCCTGCTGCACAAGGTGGGCGGGCAGCAGGCTTTTCAGCCTGGCGCCGAAGGATCATCATGGGCTGGTCTTTGTTCATTCGTGAGATTTTTCGATGTTTACGCGGGTCTGTAAGGCGGAAACCGTCCCCGAGGGCGGCATGCGCCTGGTGATTGCCGATCAACACCTCATCGTGCTCGCCTGGCCGGAGGAGGGTGACCTCACCGCGGTGCAGGGGGTGTGCCCCCACACCAATACTCCGCTGGCGGATGCCGAGTTCGACGGGCGCGTGCTCACCTGCCCGGTCCATAACTGGACCTGGGACGTGACCAGCGGTGCCCCAATCGAGCCACAGGAAAGCGCCCTTGCCGTCTATCCCGTGAAGGTGGAGGACGGCGTCGTCTACATCGATACCGAGGGCGTCGCCCCGCTGTTCGCCGCCCCTTAAGCGGGACTACGGGTGAAGTGATCGACTGGGCCGTGGGGGATACCTCCACGCCCGCGCACACGAGGACGACAGACCATGGAAGACAACGTCGCGCTCATCATCGGCGCCGGACGGGGCCTCAGCGCGGCCCTCGCCCGCCGGTTTCGGCAGGAGGGCATGCACATCGCCCTGATGGCCCGGGACATCGCCAAGCTCCGGCCGGTTCTGGAAGAAACCGGCGCCCTGGCGCTCGCCGGTGACGTGCAGAACCCGCAGGATGTGGAAACGGTGTTCGCCGAGGTGGAGCGGGCGCTGGGCACCCCCCGCCTGGTGATCTTCAACGCCGCCGCCCGCTATCGCGGCCCGGTGGAAGAGCTGGATCCGGGCGAGGTGATGAATGCCTATGCGGTGGGTGCCTTCGGCGGCTTCCTCACTGCCCAGGCGGCGGCGCGGCGGATGCTGGCCCGCGGCGGAGGCTCCATCTTCTTCACCGGCGCCACCGCCAGCGTGAAGGGCATGCCCCATTCCATTCCCTTCGCCATGCAGAAGTTCGCGCTGCGGGGGCTGGCGCAGAGCCTGGCGCGGGAACTCGGGCCCCGCAACATCCACGTGGCTCACATCCTCATCGACGGTGGCATCTCTTCATCCTGGGCCACCGCCGGCGAGCCAGGGCCGGAAGACAAGTGGCTCGATCCCGATGCCATTGCCGAGACCTATGCCGCGCTCCACCGCCAGCACCGCTCAGCCTGGTCGTTCGAGGTGGACCTGCGGCCCTGGGTGGAGAAGTTCTGAGCCGGGGGCGGCCCAAAAGAAAGGGCGGCGCGGGGTTCACCCGGCCGCCCTACCCGAACCTTGAAAAAGTCGCGCCGTTTACTGCGCAGCTTCGGCCACTTCCGCCAGCGGATCGCGCACCACGTCCACGGTGGCGGGCTCGAGGCCCAGCACCGCGCGCATGCGCTGCAGCATGGTCAGGGTGTGCGGGTCCATCTCATCCAGCGGGCCTGGGACGAACTGCACCACCTCGGCCGCGCGGCGGCGATCCTCCGGAGTGCGCAACAGCTCGGGCAGGCTCTCGATGGCCTGCTCGCGGGCATATTCCACGATCAGGCTCTGCTCGTGGATGATCTCCGCCCGCCGCGCCATGGGCAGGGATTGGAACGGCTCGTCCTTGGTGAGCACCTGGGCGGAGCGCTCCAGGCGATCGCGCCGCACGTTGCCGCGGGCCTCGGCCAGCAGGATCAGCATGCGGATGACGGCCTCGACGAAGCTACCGGAATTCACGTGCAGCAGCGCCGCGCGCACCTCCGGCAGGCCCACCAGCTCTTCCTTGCTCTTGCGGGTCCGCTCGAAATTGTAGTTGCGACCGAACCAGCGCATGAACGGCGTGGCATAGATGGAGAAGAAGGTGACCTCATACCAGGCGTCGCGCACGTCGCGGATGATGTCGATGGTCTGCTCGAAGGCATCGACCATCAGCTTCTCGGCCAGCACGAACGGGTTGGTATCGGGCACCGGCTTGCGGCCCTCGCCGATCACCTTGGCGGCGCCCTCCAGCGGCAGCATCAGCGGATTGCGCGACGAGGTGAGCGCCCGTTGCACCCGCAGCGGATGCAGCATGCGGCCCATCTCGGCGCTCGCCCGCGTCACCGAAGCCTGCACCATCGGCCGCAGGAAGACGTCATAAAGCTCGCCCTGGAGCTCGGAAAGATGCTGCACGGCGGCGAAGGGAACCTCGTCTTCCCGCCCGTCGGCGAAGCCCGGCAGCTCATTCATCTTCCGCTCGGCGAAAGAGACGGTGAAGTGCGCGTCCTGACCCTCGCCGTGGATCTCGTCGATCGTCATCTCGTAAAGACCGGGCGCGAGCGCCTCGATGGTCTTCAGGGTGGAGGACACCTCGGTATGTTCGCGCTTGGCGATGGAGGACGACACGAAGATGCCGAGATGGCCCACCTTATCGTGCACCATGTAGACGATGCGCTGGCCCCGGATGCGGATTTCCGTCTCGTCCGCATAGGTGTCCATGATCCAGTTGATGGCCTGCTTCACCGGCGTGATGTTGTCACCATGGCTGGCGAAGACGATGATGGGCGAACGGATCTGCTTCACGTCCAGCACGCGCCCGTGCTCTAGCCGCGCCTCGTTCCGGGCCAGCTTGTTGCCCACGAACAGCTCACGGACGATCCACACGATCTCCGGCTCGTTGAGCAGGAAGAAGCCCGACCACCACTTCTCGAACTCCAGGAAGCGATGGCGCTCCGTGTCGACCTTCTCGAACAGGTCGTAATATTTGCGGAACCAGGTGCGGCTCGGGTTGAGCATCTCGAAATTGAGCACCAGCCAGGCGCCGTCGAACACGCCGTCACCGTAGTCCGACCAGAACATGGGCATGATCTGGCCGCCGAGCACGCCGGCGTTGTAACGCATGGGGTTGGCGCCCACGTCGCCAGACCAGGTCTCCACCGGCGCACCGTTCAGCACCAGCGGGCCGGTGATGTCCGGATTGGAGGCGCCGAGGATGAGGGTGGCCCACCCGCCCTGGCAATTGCCGATCACCACCGGCTTGGAGGCATCCGGATGGTGATCCTGCACATAACGCACGAAGGTGGCCTCGGCCCGCGCCACGTCGGCCAGGGTCTGGCCGGGCTCGGGATTGCGGCTGAAGGAGACGAAATAGACCGGATGCCCGGCCTTCAGCGCCACCCCCACCTGGCTGTCGGACTTGAACCCGCCGATGCCGGCGCCGTGCCCCGCACGCGGGTCGATGATCACATAGGGGCGCTTCCAGGGGTAGACCTCTACCCCATCCGGCGGGGTGATCTTCAACAGCGCGTAGTTGCACGGGCGCGGCAGGGAGCGGCCGTCCAGCACCACTTCGTAGTCATAGATCAGCACCGGCGGGCAGCCGGCGGCCTCGTGCTCGAAGAAATTGTCACCGCGCTGGCGCAGGGTGTCGCACGTGAGCACGGCACGCTGCAGGCGATCCACCATATAAGCCTGCGCGTCCTTCGCCCGTTCGGAAGCGGAGCGCTCGGTATTGGTGATGGTGCCCATGAGGGCGGTCAGCTCATTGAACGTGGCGCGGAGCCGCTGGCCATGGGTGGCCGAGATGTTCATGAAATGCCGACCCGCCGCCTTCGAGATCAGCTCACTCATGGCCGACCATTCAGAAAGCTGCGCGGTCATCGCCAGGGCACGCTGCCGCGCCGTCCACGCATTGCCGTCGGTCACCGAAGCAAAGAAGGGATTGGTGAATTTCGTGGGCGAGAGTTGAGCGTTCAAACGATCCTCCTCGCCGCGGGGCGGCGTTATGAAACCGACCGAGACGGACCTTACCAGCCCCCCGGATTGCTGCAACGCAAAAGAGTAGAGCAGACGTATTGCATTTAGATTGCGCCAGCATTGCGCCTGGATTGCACAGCGCGGTTTTCCACTGGCGGCCTCGGACGGCCCCACAGAGGCAAGGCTCCGCTCTCGACCCGTCCTGGCGGGCGTGCGATAGGGGGACGTTCTCGCTCACCCCATGAGGCGCCCATGCTGAATTCAATTTCCGGCCGGCAGATCAAGGCAGCGCGCGCGCTGCTGGGGTGGACCCGCAAGGACCTCGCCGGACATGTCGGCGTCACCGCCGAAACGGTCCAGATCGTCGAGAGCGACGAGACCATCATGCCGGCCCTGGCCGGCACCCGCGAGCGCATGCGGCGGGTGCTCGAGGCCGCCGGCATCGCCTTCACCAACGGCGGTTCACCGGGGGTGCGTGTCATGCCGGCCGATCATGCCGTGGCTGTGGGCGACCTCAACGCCTCCAACGACGATTGATTCCGACCCCTTCCTTCCAGCCCAACGGACGACCCATGATCCTGCACAATCTCGCCGCCCGCCACTACATCATCGTCGCCATCATCCTCATCGTGGCGGTGCTGGCCTTTCTGGGCAGCTGGTCCTGATCACGGGCGCCCCCGCGCCGGCTAGCGGTCGACGCGGATCAGCGCAAAGCCGTCATAGCCTTTCGCGCCCACCGTCTGCACGGCGGTGGCGCTGAGGCGCGGATCGCCCGCCACCAGATCGAACAATTGCCGCACGCCGTGGATCCGCGGATCGGCGCTGCCCGCCTGGGTGACGGCGCCATCACGCACCACGTTGTCACACACGATCACGCTGCCGACGCGCGTAAAGCGCAGGGCCCACGTCAGATAATCCGGGTTGCTCGGCTTGTCGGCGTCGATGAACACCAGGTCGAACGGTCCCGCCCCCTCCTCCGCCAGGCGCGGCAGGGTCTCCAGGGCTGGACCCTCGCGCAGATCGATGCGCGATGAGAGGCCGGCGCGACCGAAATTGGCCCGGGCCACATCCGCATGGTGGGGGTCGACCTCCAGCGTCACCAGGTGGCCGTCGTCCGGCAGGGCACGGGCCAGGAAGATGCTGCTGTAGCCCCCCAGCGTGCCGATCTCGAGGATGCGCCGCGCGCCCACCATGCGGGCGAAGAGATGAAGCATCTGCCCCTGCGCCGCGGAGACGGCAATGGGCGGCAGGCCGGCGGCGACGCAGGCCGCCAGTACATCGCGCAGCACCTTGTCTTCCGGAACGAGACGCTCGCAGATGTAGGCGTCGACCTCGCTCCACAGCTCCTGTCCACGTCCTACGCTCATGGTCGTCTCCCGTCCGTCAGGTCTCGTCGCTCTCCCGCGCCGCGCGAATCGACAGCACCGCATAGGCGACCACCAGACCGAGCTCCAGCAACGTGAACAGCAGCAGCGGGGTCATGCCCGCCGGCGCCCAGGCGCCCAGAACGGCTTGGATCAGGGTGGCGATCAGCCACAGCACCACGCCCCAGCCGGCCCTTAGCCACAGCCCGACGCCAGCGATGGGGTCGACGATGGCCGCCCAGATCACCGCGCCCTGCGCCGCCGTCGGCAAGGTCTCGAAATGGGATGGCGTGCCGTCGCCGATGCCGAGGATGACGGCCCAATGGACCACCCCCTCGAACAGGAGGAACATGGCCACGCCGCGCAGGAACAGGAACAGCCGTCGCCGCCAGGGCGACAGGCTCTCCAGATGCGCGCGCGCGCTGGCGTCGATGGGATCGTAATGGGTCATGAGCCGGGGGCCAGCACCTCGAGTTCGTCGGCAATCGGATCGAAATGAGCGGCGATCTGCGCCGGGTCGATCTGCGCCAGGCTGGCGGGCTGCCACCGGGGCTGATTGTCGCGATCCACCAGAACCGCGCGCACACCTTCATAAAAATCGTGACCGGCCGCAACCCGCGTGACGATCCGCAGCTCGGTCTTGAGGCAGCCGTCGAGATCGAGGCTCGGGCCGCGGCGCATCTGCTCCATGGCAATGGAGAGGCTGGTGGGCGACTTGGTACGCATGTCCTTCGCCGTCTCGGCGGCAAATGCGGCATGGGGACCACCGGCGGCCGCCAGGGCGTCCAGCGCCGCCAGAATCGCCTCCACGCTGCCCAGCGAGAACGTTTCGGCAATCACCCCCGCCCGGTCCGCGAAGGCGCTGGCCGCAGGCTCAACGCGCAGGGCATTGATGGCACCCGCCACATCAGCGCCAGCGCACAAGGTGCCCTCCAGCTCGGCGAAGGCCGACGAGGGCACCACCGCCGTCGCCAGACCGCAGGCGTAGGCTTCCGGCGCGCGGATCCGGGCGCCGGTCAGTGCAAGGAACACGCCGAAGGCGCCCGGCAGGCGGGGCAGGACATGGGTGCCACCCACATCGGGAAACAGGCCGATATTCACTTCCGGCATGGCGAACAGGTAGCGATCGCCCACCACCCGGTGGGCCCCATGGGCCGAAAGCCCGAAGCCGCCGCCCATGCAAATGCCGTCGATGAGCGCCACATAGGGCTTGGGAAAGCTGCCGATATAGGAATTGAGGACATATTCCTCTCGCCAGAAGGCGAGAGCCTCCGCCGTGTTGCCGGCGCGCCCCAGGTCATAGAGCGCCCGGACATCGCCACCGGCGCAGAACGCCTTCTCACCGGTCGCCTTGATGATGACGCAGTGGATCGCCGGGTCTTGCGCCCAGCTCCGCAGCCGCGGCAGAAGGGCGCGGACCATGGGCAGGTTCAGGGCGTTGAGCGCCTTGGGACGGTTGAGGGTGATGACGCCGGCGACGCCCTTTTTCTCCAGGATGACCTCGGGTTCCATGCGCCTAGCCGCCTCCATTTCCGCCCACTGCCGTCGGAGCTTGAGGGAGGGTTAGACGCGCCCGGGGCCAGCGTCAACGCTCAGCCCCGCGCGCTGCAGCGACACCTGCTTGTGAGCATCCGGTAGCGCGTGCGGCGCTCGCGGGACGCGGATGCGCGGTCTATAAGGGGCCCGTTACCCCGTTCCGCGCAAAGCCGAGTCGTTCCATGGCCTTCTCCTCGCCCCGCATTCATCCGGTCGCCACGCCCCGCGCCGCGTCCGGCCTCGACCTCGTCCAGCGTCCACGCCGCAACCGCAAGAGCGATTGGACCCGGCGGCTGGTGCGCGAGGCGAGCCTCACCGTCGACGACCTGATCTGGCCCATCTTCGTCATGAAAGGGCAGGCCACCCGCACCCCCATCGCCTCCATGCCGGGCGTGGAGCGGCTGACCGTGGACGAGGCCGTCCGCGCCGCCGAATATGCCGCCAGGCTCAAGATCCCGGCGCTGGCTCTGTTTCCCTACATCGACCCCGCCCTGCGCGATGCGGAAGGCAGCGAAGCGCTCAACGAGAACAATCTGGTGTGCCAGGCGCTGCGGGCCATCAAGGCCGAGGTGCCCGAGATCGGCCTGATCACCGACGTCGCCCTCGACCCCTTCACCAGCCATGGCCACGACGGCCTTCTGGAAGATGGCCGCATCCTCAACGACGAGACCGTGGACATCCTGGTCCGCCAGTCGGTGGTGCAGGCCGAGGCCGGCGCCGACGTGATCGCGCCGTCGGACATGATGGACGGCCGGGTGGGCGCCATCCGCGCCGGGCTCGACGCCGCCGGCTTCCAGGACGTGCAGATCATGTCCTATGCGGCCAAATACGCCTCGGCCTTCTATGGCCCGTTCCGCGACGCCATCGGCACCGCCAAGACCCTGTCCGGCGACAAGCGCACCTACCAGATGGACCCGGGCAATGGCCTGGAGGCCCTGCGCGAGGCGGCGCTGGATGTGGAGGAAGGCGCCGACATGCTGATGGTGAAGCCCGGCCTGCCCTATCTCGACATCGTCTGGCGGCTTAAGGAGGCCTTCGGCCTGCCCACCTTCGCCTATCAGGTGTCCGGCGAATACGCGATGATCGAGGGCGCCATCCGCAACGGCTGGGTGGATGGGGACCGCATCGTTCCCGAGAGCCTGCTCGCCTTCAAGCGCGCAGGCGCCGACGGCATCCTCACCTATTTCGCCCCGCGTATCGCCGAGCGCCTCGCCGCCGGCTGACCATCTGGAACCGTGGCCGGCAGACCTCAGCGGCGTCTGGTCCTTTCCAGAACGGCGTCAACACGGTTCCATGGCCCTTCGCTTCGGCGCGATCAACGCGCCGGGCTCGCCTGATGAGGAACGTCCATGTCCGCCCCTGCCCACCCGACCGGCCCCCTTCCGGCGCTGTCGGCTCACGAGACGGGGCCGCTGCCCGTCACCCTGGCCGATGTGGAGGCCGCCCGCGTGCTGCTCGCCGGCGCGGTGCTGCATACGCCCACCCTGCGGGCGCCGCGGCTGTCGGCACTGACCGGCGCTGACGTCTGGGTGAAGTATGAGAATTTCCAGGTCACCGCCTCGTTCAAGGAGCGCGGTGCCCTGGTGAAGTTGACGCGCCTCTCGCCGGAAGAGCGGGCGCGCGGGGTCGTCGCCATGTCGGCCGGCAACCACGCGCAGGCGGTGGCCTATCACGGCGCCCGGCTGGGCATTGCCACCACCATCGTCATGCCCGAGACGACGCCACAGGTGAAAGTGGCCGCTACCGCCGCCTTCGGCGCCAAGGTGGTGCTGTATGGCGAAACCGTCGCGGATGCGCAGACCGAGGCGGAGCGCATTGCCGCGGCGGAACAGCGCGTGTTCGTGCACCCCTATGACGACCCCGACGTGATCGCCGGCCAGGGCTCCATTGCCTTGGAGATGATGGAGGACGGGCCGGACTTCGACGCGGTGGTGGTGCCCATCGGCGGCGGCGGCCTCATGTCAGGCATGGCGCTGGCGTTTGCCGGCCGCGCGCCGCAGACCGAGATCATCGGCGTCGAAACGCAGCTCTATCCCGCCATGTGGTCGGCCCTCACGGGCGAGGAGCGGCCCTGCGGCGGCCCCACCCTCGCCGAGGGTATCGCCGTGCGAAATGTGGGCCGGCTCACCAGCACGATCATCCGCCGGCTGGTGCCATCCATCGTGCTGGTGGAAGAGGCCACGCTGGAGCGGGCGGTGAATGCCTTCCTGATGCACCAGAAGACCCTGGCGGAAGGCGCCGGCGCGGCCGGGTTGGCGGCGCTGCTCACCGAGCCCGAGCGCTTCCGCGGCAAGACCGTGGGACTGGTGCTGTGCGGCGGCAACATTGATCCGCGCATGGTGGCCGGCATCCTCCTGCGCGAGCTGGAGCGGGAAAGCCGCATCGTCTCCTTCCGTCTCACCATCCTCGACCGCCCGGGCATGCTGGGGGTGATCTCCACCCTGCTCGGCAAGCTCGGCGCCAACATCCTGGAGGTGCACCATCGCCGCACCTTCCTCGATGTTCCGGCAAAAGGCACCCGGCTCGACCTCACGGTAGAGACCCGCGACCAGGCCCATGCCGAGCAGATCCGCCAGGCCCTGGAGGCGGAGGGCCTGCCGGTGCAGCGCCTGGGAGCCGGCGGGGCCGATTGGTAGGACATCCCGTTTCCACGCGCCCTTACACCCATCCTTCCTCGCACTCATCCTCCCTTGCACCCGCGGCGGAACGTCCCCACGTGACGTGGAGCGATGCCGATGCGTCGCGCCACCAGGGAGCATGGCGACAGTGAGCCACACCAGCGACCAGACCAGCGGCACCGACCGCGATCCCCGCTACGGTTTTGCCGGCGGGGCGCGGCCCCATGCTTATGATCCGGTCACCCAGCCGGAGTATTTCGAGGGCGTGCTGTCGCGCCGTCTCGTCGCCTTCTGCGTGGATGTGGTGATGATTCTCGGACCCATCGTCGGTCTCGCGGTTTTCATCTTCGTCTTTGGCGTGGTCACGCTCAGCTTGGGGTGGATGCTGTTTCCGCTGCTGGGCCCGGCCTTCGTCATCTGGGCCATCGCCTATAACGCGCTCACCCTCGGCTCGCCCGCCTCGGCGACGCTGGGCATGCGGCTGGTGGATATCGAAATGCGCACTTGGTATGGCGCGCCTTGCTATTCCTTGCTCGGCGCCGTGCACGCGGTGCTGTTCTGGGTGTCGGTGAGCGCCCTGACACCACTGGTGCTGCTGGTCCCCCTGTTCAATGACCGGCGCCGGCTGCTGCACGACTTTCTGGCGGGAACGGTGGTGGTGAACAGCCCTCAGCGCGCCGCGCTGCGGCGGCGTAAGGTATGAAATCACCAAGACGGCTCAGTTCACCTTTGACGGATGGCTCGGGGGCGGCGATCCTGTCCGTTCCTGAGGAACGAGGCCTGTGAGCGAACACCCCCGCGATACGCCGCAGTTCTATCTGACGGCGCCCGCCCCCTGCCCTTACCTCCCCGACCGGGAGGAGCGGAAGGTGTTCACGCACCTGGTGGGCGAGCGGGCCGCGAGCCTCAATGACATTCTCACCCAGGGCGGATTCCGGCGCAGCCAGTCCATCGCCTATCGCCCCGCCTGCGAAGGCTGCCGGGCGTGCATCTCGGTGCGAATCTGCGTCGACGACTTCCGCGAGAGCCGCAGCTTCCGGCGGGTCCTCGCCGCCAATAACGATCTGATCGGGACCCCGCGCCCCTCCAGCCCCACCTCGGAGCAGTATGGCCTGTTCCACGCTTATGTGGGCGCCCGCCACGGGGATGGCGGCATGGCCGACATGAGCGTGCTCGACTACGCCATGATGGTCGAGGACACCCATGTGGAAACCCGCCTCATCGAATATCGCAAGCGCGGGGCGGATTCGCGGAGCCTCGGACGCGGCACCGGCGACCTGATCGCCGTGGCGCTCACGGACATCCTCTCCGACGGGCTGTCCATGGTCTATTCCTTCTACAACCCGTTCGTGCCGCAGCGCTCCCTGGGCACCTTCCTGATCCTGGACCACGTGGCCCGCGCGCGGGATCTGGGGCTGCCTTATGTCTATCTCGGATATTGGGTTCAGGGCTCGGGCAAGATGGACTACAAGCGCCGGTTCGTTCCGCAGGAACGCCTCCTGCCCCATGGCTGGGAGCGAGTGGACAAATAGGCGCAGAAGAGGGCCCGGATGAGTTCATTCTTCCACGTATTCGTCGCGGTCTATGCCGCGCTCTTTCCCGTCGTCAATCCACTCGGCAGTGCTCCGATCTTTGTCACGCTGGTTCAGCGCTGCTCCCCACGCACGCGCGAGCTGGTGGCACGCAAGGTGGCCATATTCGGCTTCCTGCTGCTGGTGGCGACCATGGTCGTCGGCGCGAAGGTTCTGCTCTTCTTTGGCGTCACACTGCCCGTGCTGAGGGTGGCGGGCGGCCTGGTGGTCGCCTCCGTCGGCTGGCATATGCTGCATTCGGACGACAAGCCCGCGGACAAAACCGCCACGGATTCCCTGGATGACAGTGAGGCGCTCGACCAGGCCTTCTATCCGCTCACGCTTCCGTTGACCGTGGGGCCGGGCGCCATTGCCACCGCCATCGCCCTTTCGGCCGGACCCGCCGCCGTAGCGACCCACGACCTCACCAACATGATGAGCGAGATCCTCGGCGCCCTGGCGGGGTTGTTCGCCATCTCGCTCACCGTCTACTTCTGCTTCCGCGAGGCGCCCGCCATCGAACGGGTTCTGGGGCGCACGGGAACGAGCGTACTGATCCGGCTGTTCGCCTTCATTCTGCTCGCCATCGGCCTGCAGATCGTCTGGATCGGCGTACACGAGCTGATCAACGACATCCGCGCCGTGCCGGCCTGAGCCCTCGGCCTTCCAGCTCACATGAAAAAGGGGGCCACAAGGCCCCCTTATCTTTTCAGCGATCGGCCGGCGCACCCCTGCCGCAGGACCCCAGGCGCACCGGCGGAGTTTCAGGCCAGCGCCTTCAGGGCCGCCTTGCCGGCATACCGCGCGGTATCGCCCAGCTCCTGCTCGATGCGCAGCAGCTGGTTATACTTGGAGGTGCGATCCGCGCGGGCGAGGGAGCCGGTCTTGATCTGCCCGCAATTGGTGGCCACGGCCAGGTCCGCGATGGTGGAATCCTCGGTCTCGCCGGAGCGGTGGGACATGACGGCGCGATAAGCGGCCTTGTGCGCCATCTCCACGGCGTCCAGCGTCTCCGTCAGCGAGCCGATCTGGTTCACCTTCACCAGGATGGCATTGCCGACGCCGGACTTGATGCCCCGCGACAGGCGCTCCACGTTGGTAACGAACAGATCGTCACCCACCAGCTGGCACTTGGTGCCGATGGTGTCGGTGAGCAGCTTCCAGCCAGCCCAATCGTCCTCGGCCATGCCGTCCTCGATGCTGACGATGGGATAGGCCGCCACCAGATCGGCCAGATATTTCACCTGGGCTTCCACGTCGCGGACCTTGCCCTCGCCCTCATAATGGTAGGCACCATCCTTGAAGAATTCGGTGGAGGCGCAGTCGAGGCCGAGATAGACATCCTCGCCGGGCTTGAAGCCAGCGGTCTCAATGGCCTTGAGCACGAAATCGAGCGCGGCCTCGGCGGACGCCAGGTTAGGGGCAAAGCCGCCCTCGTCGCCCACGTTGGTGTTGTGGCCAGCGTCCTTCAGGCCCTTCTTCAGGGTGTGGAAGATCTCCGCGCCCCAGCGCAGGCCCTCGGAGAAGCTCTCCGCGCCGGCGGGCAGAATCATGAATTCCTGGAAGTCGATCGGGTTGTCGGCGTGGGCGCCGCCGTTGACGATGTTCATCATCGGCACCGGCAGGGTGCGCGCGTTCACGCCGCCCACATAACGGTAGAGCGGCAGGTTGTTGGCAATCGCGCTGGCTTTGGCGACCGCCAGGGAGACACCGAGGATGGCGTTGGCGCCCAGCCGCGCCTTGTTCGGCGTGCCGTCGAGGGCGAGCAGGGTGGCATCGAGATGCGCCTGATCCTCCGCCTCCAGCCCGCCCAGGGCGTCATAGATCTCGCCATTGACGGCATCGACCGCGGCCAGCACGCCCTTGCCGAGATAGCGATCCTTGTCCCCATCGCGCAGCTCCACCGCCTCATGGGCGCCGGTGGAGGCGCCCGACGGCACCGCCGCCCGCCCGATGGAGCCGTCTTCGAGCACGACGTCCACTTCGACCGTCGGATTGCCGCGGCTGTCCAGAATTTCCCGGCCAATGATATCGACGATGGCGGTCATGAACGGTCCTTCCCTCATCTCGTCCCTGCGCCGGATGCGGAAAAGCGGCCGATCCGCTTTCCTCGGCAGAACCCGTCGCAGCTGTTGCTCAGCCAAGGTCGCTGCGACCCGCCTTTCGGCCCGCGCTGCCCCTTGGTCAGACGCGGTGGTGAGCGCGCAGCTTCTAGCGCGATCGGGCCTTCCTGCGAAGGGGGCGCCGCATCCGGGCCTGCATTATGGTTGAACGTCGGCCGAGAGGCGGCTATGCCCCGCGCCGCCAACCCAAGGGACAAACCGAATGACGGAACGCCCGCTGCAGCTCGGCGCCCAGACCGAGCTTCCCGCCTCGCCGGAGACCGCACAGCTCGACCGCGTGCCCAACCCCCATGCCGACACCGATTATGTCGCGCGCTTCACCTGCCCCGAATTCACCTCCCTGTGCCCGGTGACCGGACAGCCGGATTTTGCCCATCTGGTGATCGATTACGTGCCCGATCAGTATCTTGTGGAATCCAAGTCGCTGAAGCTCTACCTCGCCTCGTTCCGCAACCATGGGGCGTTCCACGAGGATTGCACCGTCGCCATCGGCAAGCGGCTGGCCGGGCTGCTGGCCCCGCGATACCTGCGCATCGCCGGCTATTGGTATCCGCGCGGCGGAATTCCCATCGATGTCTTCTGGCAGACGGGAACCTTGCCGGCCGCAGCGTGGTTACCTGACACGGGGGTTGCGCCCTATCGCGGCCGCGGCTGAGCGGAACCGGGCAAGGAGAGGATGCATCGATGCCAAAGCTGATCGTCACCAACGGTGACGGCGCGGTAGACCGCATGCGGGCCGCGCAGATCTCCGGTCATCTGCTGCCCTGGCAGGACATGCTGCACGACGGCCCGGTGCCGGCCGGCGATCTTTTGGATGATGTCTCCGACGCCCGGGCGAGCTTCCTCTCGCAGGCGCTGGGCCTGCCGCTGGACGCCGTGCGCGCGGATTTCGCCCACCGGGACGCACAGCTGGACGTCCATTCCGCCTATGGCGAGGTGGAGCTGTGGTTCGAGCATGACCTGTATGATCAGCTTCAGCTCATCCAGCTGCTGCACTATTTTTCCCACGAGCCGGAGCGCATGGGTCTGCATCTGGTGCAGTGCGACCATTACATCGGGGTGATGGGGCCCGATGAGGTGCGGGCCCAGGAGCGGCATCGCGCCCCGGTGTCGAGCGCTCAGCTGGAAACAGCGCTGGAGGCGTGGGCCGCCTTTACCGCGCCGACTCCAACGGCACTCGCCGCGTTCGTCTCCACCCGCCAGCCGGCCCTACCCTATCTGGTTCCGGCCCTGCGCCGGCTGCTGTCGGAACTGCCGGCGCCGCACAGCGGCCTGTCCCTCACCGAGCAGCGCATTCTGGAGCAATTGCAGGACGGCCCGCGCAAGGTGGCGCAGGTGTTTGCCGCCGTGCACTCCATGGACGAGGCGCAGTTCCTGGCCGACCTGCCATTCTTTCTGCGGCTCGATGGCCTGGCATTCGCACACGAGCCGCTGATCGCCGGCCTGCCCTTCCGCACAGAGGATTGCGCGGGATTGGCCTTCGCCCCAGGCGATGACAGCGCCGCCGAGCATTCCTACCGCGCCTATGCGGCGGCGGAAATCTACCTCACCCGGGCCGGCGAGGCGGCCCTGCGGCAGCAGTTCGACCACGCCTGCGAAAACACCATCGAACGGGCGATCGGCGGGTTTCAGGTGCGGCCGGGCGCCATGTGGCGCTACGACCGGAACCGCCATCAGCTCATGGCACCGAACTGACGCGGCGGCCCGCTGACGGGCGCCTTGCGCCGCACCGGCCCCGGCTCAGATGGAGACGGGATGGGCCTTGGCCAGCCGATCGAACGCCTGCAGGGTGGCTAAAAGTTCCTCCAGCTGGCTGAGGGGCACCATGTTGGGGCCGTCGGAGGGGGCCTTGTCGGGATCCGGATGGGTCTCGATGAACACCGCGGCCACGCCCACCGCAATGGCGGCCCGCGCCAGCACCGGCACGAACTCCCGCTGGCCACCGGACGAAGTCCCCTGCCCGCCGGGCTGCTGCACCGAATGGGTGGCGTCGAACACCACCGGGGCCCCGGTGGTCTTGGCCATGATGGGCAGGCCCCGCATGTCCGACACCAGGGTGTTGTAGCCGAAGGACACGCCGCGCTCGGTGACGAGCACCTGGCTGTTGCCGGCACCCACCAGCTTCTTCACCACATTGGCCATGTCCCAGGGCGCCAGGAACTGCCCCTTCTTCACATTCACCACCCGGCCAGTGCCGGCAGCCGCCAGCAGCAGGTCGGTCTGGCGGCACAGGAAGGCGGGAATCTGCAGCACGTCCACCACCTCGGCGGCGATGGCGCACTGGTCGTTCTCATGCACATCCGTGAGCACCGGCAGGCCGAGCTTGGACTTGATCTCCGCAAACACCGGCAGCGCCGCCTCCAACCCAAGCCCCCGCGCCGCCGACAGAGAGGTGCGGTTGGCCTTGTCGAAGGAGGTCTTGAAGATCAGGCCAATGCCCAGCCGCTGGGTGATCTCCCTGAGCGCGGAGGCCACCTCCAGGGCGTGGTCGCGACTCTCCATCTGGCAGGGCCCGGCGATCAACGCCAGGGGCCGGTCGTTGCCGATCTCCACGCCACCGACAGCCACCGTGGCCTGTGCGCCAAGAGGAGCACCAAGAGGAGCGCCCAGCGGCGCGCCAGAGGTCGGAACGGGGGCATTCATGGGCATCTCCTCGCGGCGGGGCGCCGGGGCAGCGGCCCCGCCACCGCGCCGGTCGGGCGGGCGGCGAGGTGTGCCGGCGCCCTTCCGTTAGGCTTCCTCGCGCTCGAACACAAGAACCGCGCCGACCGCCGCCCGCGGAGGAACAACCACGATGCCCGCGATCCGTTCCTCCACCATGCGGCGCGCCGCCAGGGCGCGCCGCAGCTCGGCGGCACCATCGGTCTTGAACCGCACCGCGGCAATCCGCAGGCCTTCGCCGCCGGGCGCCGGCACGGCATAGCGCTCGGTAAACAGGGCCCGGCTCATGATGTCGATCTCGCCGCGCGGGGTCTGCGCCACATACCAGTCGTCCCGCGCACGCAGCACGGGCACATCCACCAGAGTGTTCAGAGCGCGCACGTGATCCACCGGCGTGTCGGCGACGAGCACGACGCCGGCCACCGCGTGCACCATGTTGGAATGACGCTGAAGATCGTTGGACCAGAAGTTCTCAGGCTGGTGCTGGGAGCAGGCGAAGGCGGCGAAGTCCGGCGAAGCCGGATCCTGAAGGAACGCCAGGGAAAAGCCGACGTCCACTTCCTGCCCATCCGGCCGGCGCGCCTTGCGGGAAAAGCTCAGCACATCGAAGCCGCCGTATCCAGCATCATCGAACACCGTCTTTTCGGTGGTGGCGTCACTGCCCTCCACGGCCAGCATAGACAGGCCCTCGCCGGCGGTGGCCAAAAAATTGGCGTTGAACCCGCCGAATGAGAACTGCCCCTCCGCCGCAGGCGGGATCTTCGCAGCATCTGAAATCTGCAGGAGTTCGATATAAAAGCCAGGCGTCTGGACGATCCGGTTCTCGGTGCCCCAGGGATGGACATTCCGCGATCCGACGGTGAAGCCGAGCAGGTCATAGATCTCACCTGCCGCGTCGATGTCCCGGACCAGATGGACCACGTGGTCGAGGCCGCGTCGCATGGCATCTCCTTTTTTCTGGAGGACGTCCGGCCACGGGCAACCCTGCAAGCGCGGACAAAACAGCATAAAGCCAATGGGTTGGAGCATATGCTCCACTATTCTTGCGGGGAGCTGTCGCCCGCACGTCAAACATGGGCCAGCCGGCAGTCCCGGGCAGGCGCGCCCGACCTTAACGGCACAAGGCCGGATTTGTGAAAAGGAAATGTGACGCTTCCGCCGCGGCAGCGGCACAAAAAAGCCATGAGCGAGGGTCGGAATATGCTACCGCCGCCTCGCTCATGGCAACATTTTCAGAATGTTAGAGGCCCTTTGGGCCTCACACCAGTCGGCTCTGCTCCATGGCCGCCCCGACGAAGGACGCGAACAATGGATGCGGATCAAAGGGCCGCGACTTCAACTCAGGATGGAACTGCACACCCACGAACCAGGGGTGATTCCGGTGCTCCACGATCTCCGGCAGCAGTCCATCGGGAGACATGCCGGAGAAGATGAGGCCCTGCTGTTCCAGCCGCTCGCGATAGGCGGTGTTCACCTCATAGCGATGACGATGCCGCTCGAAGATGTCGCGCTTGCCATAAATGCCTTCGACCTTGCTGCCGGCTTCCAGGTGTGCCGGGAAGGCGCCCAGCCGCATGGTGCCGCCGAGATCGCCGGCGGCGTTGCGGCGCTGCAGTTCATTGCCCTGCAGCCATTCGGTGAGCAGGCCCACCACCGGCTCGGAGGTGGGGCCGAACTCGGTCGAATTGGCATTCTCGATGCCGGCGAGGTTCCGCGCCGCCTCGATCACCGCCATCTGCATGCCGAAGCAGATGCCGAGATAGGGCACCTGCCGTTCGCGGGCGAAGCGGGCCGCGCGAATCTTGCCCTCGGCGCCGCGCTGGCCGAAACCGCCCGGCACCAGAATGCCATGCACGTGCTCCAGGAACGGGGCCGGGTCTTCCCGCTCGAAGGTCTCGCTCTCGATCCAGTCGAGATTGACCTTCACCTGGTTGGCGATGCCGCCGTGGGCCAAGGCCTCGATCAGCGACTTGTAGGCGTCCTTCAGTCCCGTGTACTTGCCCACGATGGCGATGGTGACCTCGCCCTCGGGATTGCGCACGCGCTTCTCGATATCGGTCCAGCGCTTGAGATTCGGCGCCGGGGCCGGCTCGATGTTGAAGGCGGCCAGCACTTCCTTGTCGAGGCCTTCCGCATGATAGGCGGAGGGCACGGCGTAGATGTTGTCCACATCGCGCGCCTCGATCACCGCGCTCTCCCGCACATTGCAGAACAGCGACAGCTTGCGGCGCTCCTCGCGCGGGATCTCGCGGTCCGTGCGGCACAGGAGAATGTCGGGCTGGATGCCGATGGAGCGCAGCTCCTTCACCGAATGCTGCGTGGGCTTGGTCTTCACCTCGCCAGCCGAGGGGATGAAGGGCAGCAGGGTCAGGTGGATGAAGATGGCGTGGCCACGCGGCAGCTCGTTCTTCAGCTGGCGGGTCGCCTCGAAGAAGGGCAGGCCCTCGATGTCGCCTACCGTGCCGCCGATCTCCACCAGCACGAAATCGAAGCCCTCGTTGCCTTCCAGCACGAAGTCCTTGATCGCGTTGGTGACATGCGGAATCACCTGGATGGTGGCGCCCAGATAGTCGCCGCGGCGCTCCTTGGCCAGGATGTCCTGGTAGATGCGGCCGGTGGTGATGTTGTCCTGCTTGGTGGCCGGGTGCCCGGTGAACCGCTCGTAATGGCCGAGATCCAGATCCGTCTCGGCGCCATCGTCGGTGACGAACACTTCGCCGTGCTGATACGGGCTCATGGTGCCCGGATCGACGTTCAGATACGGATCGAGCTTGCGCAGACGAACCGTGTAGCCGCGCGCCTGAAGCAGCGCGCCGAGAGCGGCGGAGGCGAGACCCTTGCCCAGGGAGGACACGACGCCGCCGGTGATGAAGATATAGCGCGCCATGGGCCTTGACCTTACCTCGTGCAAACGCGATTCGGCGAGGGCGAAGCCGACATCGGCCTCACCTTCGCCTTGGGGGATGACATGTCGCTGCGGCTCATCCGCCGCGACAATCGAATGACGACCGCTGAACGGAATGCGTTACTTGGACTGCATCACTGGGACTGCGGAACCTGCGGCCCCGACGGAGCAGCCGCGGGCGCGGCCTCGCCCGGCGCACCCTGAGCAGGCGCGCCCTGGGGCCGGATCTGATCGAGAATCGTGCCGCCGCTTTGAGGAACGCCGGGGGCGCCCTGCGACTGGCCCTGCGGCGCCAGGATCGAGCGCGGGGCGCGGCCCCAGCCCGCAACGATGGTCAGCGACAGCGAGGTGATGAAGAACAGCACCGCGAGAATCGCCGTGACGCGGGTGAGCACATTGGCCGTGCCGCGGGCCGTGAAGAAGCCGCCACCAGCGCCGCCACCGCCACCGCCGATGCCGAGACCGCCGCCTTCGGAGCGCTGGATCAGCACCACGCCAATAAGCGCGAGCACCACCAAGAGGTGAATGACGATCAGAACCGTTTGCATGGAATCCATCTTGTTCGCGCCACAGCCGCTCAGCCCGGCGCGTCAGTCGGGGGTCATCTACACGATCAAACGGCGGGAGGGAAGGCCTGCCGGTCACGCGTGTGCGGGTGGGTCACCCTCAGTCGATCTTCTCGTTGGGATAGACGCCGAACAGCTGGGATTGCAGCACATAGCCGTCGAAGCCGTCGCCCACCAGCCGGCAGAACTTGCCGTCGCAAGACTTCACCGTGCCCAGGACCCCCGGCTCCAGATTGGCCACCAGCCGGGCCTCGGGATTCGCCTCGGCGCGGAGCGGCACGGTCTTGCCCTTCAGCCACGGGGCCACCAGCGCGGTCCGCCGCAGCGACAGCATGGAGTGATAGACCCAGCCCTCGGCGCCGTCCGCATCGCGAATCCGCCGCCAGGTCTCGAACTCCGCGGTCACCTCCACCGGCAGACCTGAACGGGAAAACACCCACGACACATCCTGATCGCGGCTCGGCCCGTTGCGCACATTCACCTTGTCCGCCTTGAGCGAGACAAAGCGCGGCACCGGCAGGCCCGAGGTTCCGTCCTCGGCGGCGCGGGTCGCTCCTGCCGCCAGCGTCACACCCAGCGCCACCGCCAATGCCGGCAGGCTCCGCATGAGGCCGGTGAGGGGAAGGGCTCGCGCCATCGACAGCATCAGGAGATCCTTTCGCACCACGGTTTCGGGCAGCAGGGAGTGCGCCGGCACAGCCACCCCGTCAAGGGCGTGCGGCGCCGGATGCCTTGTGTTTCCCCGCCTGTCTGATAGACGGAACGAGAAGTGTTAAGAAATGGGGAATGGGAAGTGCCCATGGTGCGCCGCAAACCGCTGGTCGTCGTCACGCGCAAGTTGCCCGAATCCGTCGAGACACGCATGCGTGAGCTCTTCGACGCCCACCTGAACGTGGACGATACGCCCATGGATCAGGCCGCGCTGGTCGAAGCGGTGAAGACGGCGGATGTGCTGGTGCCGACGGTGACCGATCGTATCGATTCCGCCGTCCTCTCCCAGGCCGGTGAGAACCTGCGGCTGATCGCCTCCTTCTCCAACGGCGTCGATCACATCGACGTGGCGAGCGCCCTCAATCGCGGCATCACCGTCACCAACACGCCCGGCGTCCTCACCGAGGACACCGCCGACATGACCATGGCGCTCATCCTCGCCGTGCCGCGGCGGCTCGCCGAGGGCGCGCAGGTGATGATCTCCGAGAAGGACGAGTGGCCCGGCTGGTCCCCCACCTGGATGCTGGGCCGGCGGATCTGGGGCAAGCGCCTCGGCATCATCGGCATGGGCCGCATCGGCCAGGCGGTGGCGCGGCGCGCCAAGGCGTTCGGCCTGCAGATCCACTACCACAACCGCCATCGCCTCCCCACCGGTGTGGAAGAGATGCTGGATGCCACCTATTGGGACAGCCTCGACCAGATGCTGGCCCGCATGGACATCATCTCGGTGAACTGCCCGCACACGCCGGCCACCTTCCACCTGCTCTCCGCCCGGCGGCTCAAGCTGCTCAAGAACGACGCTTACGTGGTGAACACCGCCCGCGGCGAAGTGATCGACGAGAACGCCCTCACCCGTCTGCTGGAAGCCGGCGAGATTGCCGGTGCCGGCCTCGACGTGTTCGAGCAGGAGCCGGCGGTCAATCCCAAGCTGGTGCGCCTCGCCCGCCAGGGCAAGGTGGTGCTGCTGCCGCACCTGGGTTCCGCCACCCTCGAGGGCCGCATCGACATGGGCGAGAAGGTCATCGTCAACATCAAGACCTTCATGGACGGCCACCGCCCGCCGGATCGCGTGCTGCCCGCCATGCTGTGACCCTCGGGTTCACCGCACACCCCATCTGACGCCGCGCCATCCCCGGATGGCGCGGTTTTTCTTTGCCGGTGGCGCAATCGGGCCGAACAGGCCTCAGCGCGCGTGGGCGCTCAGGTCGGTAATGGTGGGATGGTGGCCGGTGAGCGGATTTTCCGGATCCCAGCCATAGCTCAGGGTTTCAAACCGCATGGAGAGCGCGTCGATCATCAGAAGGCGCCCCACCAGCCCCTCGCCGAAGCCCACCAGGACACGGATAGCCTCCAACGCCGCGATGGAACCGGCCATGCCGGCGAGGGCGCCGAGAACCCCGGCCTCGGCGCAGGGCGCCACGGTGCCTGGCGGAGGCGGCTCGGGAAACAGGCAGCGGTAGGTGGGATTGGGCACCCCGTCGGGTCCGCGCTCATGGGGGCGCAGCGTGGTCACGGTCGCATCGAAGGTGCCAAGGGCCGCCGTCACCAGGGGCGTCGCGGCCAGCGCGCAGGCATCGGAGACGAGATAGCGGGTGGCGAAATTGTCAGAGCCGTCCACCACCACGTCGGCGGCAGCGATCAGGGCCATGGCGTTGTCGGCATCAAGCCGCTGCCCGTGGGTAACCAGTTCCACATGGGGGTTGAGCGCGTGGAGCGCATCGCGCGCGCTGTCGGTCTTGGCCCGGCCGATATCGGCCGTACGGTGAATCACCTGACGCTGGAGATTCGACAGGGACACGGTGTCATCGTCGACGATGTCGAGGCGTCCGACACCGGCGGCGGCGAGATACAGCAGCGCCGGGGCGCCGAGTCCGCCGGCCCCCACCACCAGCACCCGGCCGGCCTTCAGCTTCTGCTGGCCGGGCCCGCCGACATCGCGCAGGACGATATGGCGGGCATAACGTTCGATCTCTTCAGCGGAAAAAGCCATGGGCTTCACCTCAGGCCTGCCTCGGGCTCACCTCGCAGGGGCGCGACATCAGCTGCCCGGCGCACTCAGCTTGTCGAGCAGGGGCAGCAGGGTGCCGCGCACGCTCTCAGAGGTCAGCGGCCCAACGAACTTGTGCACGATGACGCCGTTGCGATCGAGCACGAAGGTTTCCGGAACCCCATAGACCCCCCAGTCGATGGCGAGGCGCCCGGCCGGATCCACCCCGACGGCGCTGTAAGGCAGGCCATATTGGCCGAGGAATCGGCGGGCGTTGTCGGGCTTGTCCTTATAGTTCAGGCCCACCACGGCAATGCGCGGGTCCTTCGCCAGTTCCATCAGCAGCGGATGTTCCGCGCGACAGGGGGCGCACCAGGAGGCCCAGACGTTGACCAGGGCCGGCTTGCCCTTCAACGCTGCCACATCGAGGCCCGGCACCGTAGCGCCCTCCCGCGTCAGCCCTTCCAGCGCCGGCAGCACCGTGAGCGGCGCCGCGCGGCCCACCAGGGCCGACGGCACGCGCGAGGGATCGCCGCCGCTCTCCAGCCGCGAAAGGAACAGGGCCGCCAGAGCAAGGAACAGCACCAGGGGCAGCGCCACGACCCACAGGCGCCGACGGGGCCTTGCCACCGTGGTGTCTTGCGCGGGGGGATGCTCGGGTGCGGATGTCATGAGGACCTCACGGGCTCGGTGCCCGCCATGCGGGCCCGCCGGCGGATGCCGCGCGCCTCCAGGTCCGCCAGCGCCCGGCGCTGGCCCCTATAGGCGACGACCATCCACCCGGTCAGCAGCGCGAGGCCCAGCAGGGACACACCGTAGGATGCGGCGATGAAGATGAAATGGGTCATGATCCGCTCACGCCATGGCCTCGGCCGCGGCGCGCGCTTCCAGCGCCTGCACCCTCCGCCGCAGGATCTCGGTGCGCATGCCCAGCATGTGCAGGGCCAAAAACACCAAGGTGAAGCCGACGGCGCAGGTCATCAGCGGCCACAACAGGCTGCCGTCGATGGTCGAGCCGCCCATGCGGAACACCGAAGCCGGCTGGTGGAGCGTATTCCACCAATCCACCGAGAACTTCACGATGGGCACATTGACGAAGCCCACCAGGGTGAGAACCGCCGCCGCCCGGCCGGCCCGGTTCGGATCCTCGATCGCCGCGCGCAGAGCCATCACCCCGAGGTAGAGCAGCAGCAGCACCAGCATGGAGGTCAATCGCGCATCCCAGACCCAATAGGTGCCCCACATGGGCCGGCCCCACAGGGAGCCGGTGATGAGACACAGCGCGGTGAACGTGGCGCCGATGGGCGCCGCCGCCTTGTGGGCCACGTCGGCCAGGGGGTGGCGCCAGACCAGAATGCCGATCGAAGAGAGCGCCATCATGGTGTAGCCGAACATGCCGAGCCAGGCGAACGGCACATGGATGTACATGATGCGCACCGTCTCGCCCTGCTGGTAGTCCGCCGGGGCGCGGAAGGCGAGCACGAAGCCCACGCACAGCACCGCCACCGCCGCCGCCGCGAGCCATGGCAGCACGCGGTCGGAGAGCTTCATGAAGCGAACAGGGTTGGCAAGGTCGAGCACCGGCATGAGAAGCCTTCTAGAGCGCCCCGGCGACGGAGGGAAGCGGGCAGCCACAGGCCTCACCGTCGCAGGCCTCGCCCGCGCCCGGCCCACTGGCATCCGGCGATGGAGAGGCTTGACCATCGCTATATTTAAAAGAATATAACGTAATCGCGCGAACGCGGCGCCCTGCTGAGCGGCGCCCGGACGGCGCGCAAGACAGAGGATTGGCTCTCCGCCAGATGTCGGTGACACGGCGAAGGGGCGCAGGAACTCCGTGGTGGGAGTGTTCCGAAGGAGGCACCGGACGCAGGCGACTGCGCCCGGTGCCCGCGGTCCCCGTCGTTCACACCCGCTCCAGCTCAGGCTCCCGGAGTGGTGTGGAAGCAGCGGCGGGCCGCACAATTGCCGCCTCCGCGTGGGCCAGCAGCGCGGCCGCCAGCGGTGCCGCCGGCTCACGATCGGACATGAGAAGACCCACGGTGCTGTGCCGTTCGGGAGAGACCAGAGGCACCGCCGCCAATCCGGCGGGCAGACCGAGGGTTTCAAGGCAGCTTTCGGGCGCGATGCCGGTCCAGCCACCGGCGCGCAGCTGCGCCCAAAGCCCCACCAGATCGGACACCTCCAAGCGCGGCTCCGGCGCCAGCCCGAGCGCCGAGAAGACCGAGTCGATCACCTGCCGGGTCACTGTATCGCCGGTGGGCAGGCACAGCGGCTGCGCCGCAACCTCGGCCCAGGTGATGCTGTCGCGCGCCTCGGCCGCCACCTGCGAAACCGCCACATAGCTCTCGCGTCGCAGGGCGATGCCGCGGACCCGTTGCAATGGCACGAGTTCCGCCAGCGTCACCGCCACGTCCACTTCCCGCCCGTCCAGGCTGCGCTGAACACCGTCGGCGGTCAAAGCGAGCAGTTGCACCCGCACGGCCGGATGGCTGGCGCAGAAATCGTGGAGCAGCGCCGACACCGTGGGCACCGTGGCCGCCACCGCCCCCACTCGCACCTGTCCGGACAAGCCTGAGACGGTGCCGGACAGCTCCCGGCGCAGGCCGTCGTAATCGGCCACCATGCGCCGCGCCCAGGCGAGCACTCGCTCGCCTTCCGCCGTCAGGCCCAGGAAGCGATGGGAGCGGATCACCAGAGGCAGCCCCAGCTCCTCCTCCAGGCGCCGGATGCCAGCCGACAAGGTGGGCTGGGAGACCTGGCACATGCTCGCCGCCCGCCCGAAATGACCCTCGCGCGCGACCGCGACAAGATATTGCAGTTGGCGCACGAACATGGCCATCATCCTCTTTCGATACACAGGCTCACGTTATATCGAGATGGGAATAGCGACAAGCGAGGGACGCATTTGCTAGAGTGCGGAACCGGCCCGGCACCCACCCGCGCACTCGCGCAGATGTGCGCGGCCGCCGCCACGGGCGGCCGTTTGGGCGATGATGTGCGCAGGAATCCGTGATGGCGTCGCTGAGCGTGAGAATTGATCTGAAACCCGGCAGCCGGCTCGGCCCGGGCAAGATCGAGCTGTTGGAAAAGATCGCGGCGTTCGGCTCCATTTCGGCCGCCGGCCGGGCCATGAACATGTCCTATCGCCGGGCCTGGGAACTGGTGGAGGAGCTGAACGGCCTGTTCCAGAGCCCGCTGGTCTCCGCCCGCACCGGCGGCAAGCACGGCGGCGGCACGGCCCTCACCCCGCTCGGCCTGGCCGTGGTGACCCGCTATCGGGCCATCGAGGAAGCCGCCACCGAAGCCGCCAAGCTGCATCTGTCGGCCCTGCAGGCGGAACTGTCGGCCGCGCCCGCCGCCGGTGACGAGGCCCGCTGAGCTAGCCCCGCGCCGCCCGCAGGGCCGCGGCGGCGGCCACCGGCCCCAGCACAATGGCGAACAGGGCGAGGCCGAGCAGCACACGGAACGGCGTGCCGAAGGGCACCGGACCGCTCACCGCCGCCGAGGTGGCGGAAACGGCGAAGATCAGCACCGGAATGGCCAGGGGAATCACCAGAACGGCGATCAGCAGCCCACCCCGGCGGAAGGCCCCGGCAAACGCCGCCCCCACCAGGCCCAGAAAGGTGACGGCGGGCGTGCCCACCAACAGGGTGAGCACCACGGCGCCGATCGCCGCCGGCTCCAGATTGAGCATCAACGCCAAGGCCGGGGCTGCCACCACCAGCGGCAGGCCGGTGGCCAGCCAATGGGCGAGGCCCTTGGCGGCGGCGGTGAGCTCCAGCGGCATGGACGAGAGACTCAGGGCATCCAGCGAGCCATCCTCCACATCGGCGGCGAACAGGCGCTCCAGCCCGATGAGACTCGCCAGCAGCGCGCCCACCCAGAGAATCGCCGGACCGATCCGCGCCAGCAGGACGAGATCCGGCCCCACGGCGAACGGCACTACGGTGATCACCGACAGGAAGAACACCAGGCCGAGCCCGGCCCCGCCGCCCGCCCCCAGGGAGAGGGCCATATCGCGCCGCACCACGGCGAAGAATGCACCCATCATGGCTCCAGTTCCCCAAGGTCTGCGCCCGCCGCATTGCTGCCCTGCGCGGTAAGATCCAGACCCGCGCTCTCGCCCAGATCGAGGGGGGCGTGGGTGGCGGCGATCACAATGCCGCCTTCGGCCAGATGCGCCCGGCCGAACGCCGCAAAGCGGGCCTGCGCCCGCACATCGAGGGCAGTGGTGGGCTCATCGAGAATCCAGACGGCCCGGCGCGAAACCAGGAGGCGCGCAATGGCGAGCCGTCGCTTCTGCCCCGCCGACAGCACCGAGGCGCGCAGCCGCCCAAGTCCGCCCAGCCCCACCTCCTCCAGCGCCTCGTCCACAGACAGGCCCGTGGGACCCAGCACTGCCCGCCAGAATTCAAGGTTGGCGCGCACCGTCAGGGCCCCCTTCAGGGCGTCATCATGGCCGAGATAGTGGACCTGCTCCCGCAGGCCGGCCTCTGCGGCGCCACCCACGAGCCGCACGACGCCGGCGCTCTGCTCCAGCAATCCGGCGAGAATCCGCAGCAGCGATGATTTGCCGACCCCATTGGGTCCGGTGACCACCAGCGCGCGGCCCGCCTCCGCCTGAAGATCGAGATTTTGGAACAGGGTCTTGAAGCCGCGACGGCAACTCAAGCCCTCGCCCCGGAGGGCGGTGATGGGAGGAACCGTCATGACCCCTGCTTTGGATGCATTGCGGATTGCCTGTTCTTATCGCATGACCGCGCTTTGAAATGGCTCTATAAAGCCGCCAAACCACGCCGTCCAAGGTGGTGGGGTGCCTCTCCACCACCGGCGATTTGGCGTTGGTCGTCATTGAAACGGAGAGAACGCGCCGTGACATCCCTCGACAGCTTCAAGTGCCGCTCCACCCTGAAGGTGGATGACCACGAATACGTCTATTACAGCCTTGAAGCCGCCGAGAAGAACGGCCTCGAGGGCGTGTCCCGCCTGCCCTTCACCATGAAGGTCCTGCTGGAGAACCTGCTGCGCTTTGAAGACGGCCGCTCCGTCACCAAGGACGACATCCTCTCGGTCGCCGACTGGCTGAACAACAAGGGCAAGGCCGAGAAGGAAATCGCCTATCGCCCCGCCCGCGTGCTGATGCAGGACTTCACCGGCGTTCCGGCCGTGGTGGATCTCGCCGCCATGCGCGACGCCATGGTGGCCCTGGGCGGCGACCCGGCCAAGATCAACCCGCTGGTGCCCGTCGATCTCGTCATCGACCACTCGGTGATCGTCAACTTCTTCGGCTCCGATTCGGCCTTCAAGAAGAATGTCGACGAGGAATATAAGCAGAACCAGGAGCGCTACCGCTTCCTGAAGTGGGGCCAGAGCGCCTTTGACAACTTCCGCGTGGTGCCGCCGGATACCGGCATCTGCCACCAGGTGAACCTTGAGTATCTCGCCCAGACCGTGTGGCTGCGTGACGAGACGATCGACGGTAAGAAGGTGGAGGTTGCATACCCAGATACACTGGTGGGCACCGACTCGCACACCACCATGGTCAACGGCCTGGGTGTGCTGGGCTGGGGCGTGGGCGGCATCGAGGCGGAAGCGGCCATGCTCGGCCAGCCCATCTCCATGCTCATCCCCGAGGTGATCGGCTTCAAGCTCACCGGTGAGATGAAGGAAGGCATTACCGCCACCGACCTGGTGCTGACCGTCACCCAGATGCTCCGCAAGAAGGGCGTGGTGGGCAAGTTCGTGGAATTCTACGGCCCGGGCCTCGACAGCCTGTCCCTCGCCGACCGCGCCACCATCGCCAACATGGCTCCCGAATACGGCGCCACCTGCGGCTTCTTCCCGGTGGACAAGGAGACCATCGACTATCTCGACGAGACCGGCCGCAAGGACCGTCGCGTCAAGCTGGTGGAGAAGTACTCCAAGGCCCAGGGCATGTGGCGCAAGAAGGACACGCCCGATCCGGTCTTCACCGACACGCTCGAGCTCGACATTTCCAGCGTGCTGCCCTCCCTCGCCGGCCCCAAGCGCCCGCAGGACCGGGTACTGCTCTCCGACACCAAGGCCGGCTTCACCGCCGCCCTGGAAGGCGAGTTCAAGAAGGCCGGTGAAGTGGCCAAGCAGGTGCCCGTCTCCGGCACCGACTACACCCTCGGTCATGGTGACGTGGTGATCGCCGCCATCACCTCCTGCACCAACACCTCCAACCCCTCGGTGCTGATCGCTGCCGGACTGCTCGCCAAGGCGGCCGTGAAGAAGGGCCTGAAGACCAAGCCGTGGGTGAAGACCTCGCTGGCGCCGGGGTCCCAGGTGGTGGAAGGCTACTTGAAGTCCTCCGGCCTGCAGGATGATCTCGACAAGCTCGGCTTCAACCTGGTGGGCTTCGGCTGCACCACCTGCATCGGCAATTCCGGCCCGCTGCCGGAGGCCATCTCCGAAGCCATCAACAAGAACGACCTGGTGGCCGGCGCCGTGATCTCCGGCAACCGCAACTTCGAAGGCCGCGTGAACCCGGACGTGAAGGCGAACTACCTCGCCTCCCCGCCCCTAGTGGTGGCCTACGCGCTGGCCGGCTCCCTGCAGATCGACTTGACCACCGAGCCCCTGGGCGAGGACAAGGACGGAAAGCCGGTCTACCTCAAGGACATCTGGCCCTCCAACAAGGAGATCGCCGAATACATCCGTGAGAACGTCACTAAGAAGATGTTCAAGGAAAAGTATTCCGACGTCTTCAAGGGCGACGAGAACTGGCAGAAGATCGAAGTGCCCACCGGCCAGACCTATGCCTGGCAGGATTCTTCGACCTATGTGCAGAACCCGCCCTATTTCGTCGGCATGGAGCTCAAGCCCGAGCCGGTGAAGGACATCATCGACGCCCGCATCATGGGCCTGTTCCTCGATAGCATCACCACCGACCACATCTCGCCGGCCGGCTCCATCAAGCAGTCGTCCCCGGCGGGCAAGTACCTGATCGACCA
The DNA here is from genome assembly GCF_052932325.1 of Xanthobacter sp. ZOL 2024. Taxonomy (NCBI): domain Bacteria; kingdom Pseudomonadati; phylum Pseudomonadota; class Alphaproteobacteria; order Hyphomicrobiales; family Xanthobacteraceae; genus Xanthobacter; species Xanthobacter sp. ZOL 2024. Next base: position 3,826,433 of record NZ_CM128808.1, on the reverse strand, counting down.
TCAGGTGCGCCCGGTGGACTTCAACCAGTACGGCACCCGCCGCGGCAACCACGAAGTCATGATGCGCGGCACCTTCGCCAACATCCGCATCAAGAACCAGATGGTGCCCGGCGTGGAAGGCGGCGTGACCATCCACTATCCGGATGGCGAGCAGCTGCCGATCTATGACGCCGCCATGAAGTACAAGTCCGAGGGCGTGCCGCTGGTGGTGTTCGCCGGCAAGGAGTACGGCACCGGCTCGTCCCGTGACTGGGCCGCCAAGGGCACCAAGCTGCTCGGCGTGCGCGCCGTGATCGCCCAGTCGTTCGAGCGCATCCATCGCTCGAACCTGGTCGGCATGGGCATCGTGCCGCTGGTGTTCAAGGACGGCGAGAGCTGGCAGACCCTCGGCATCAAGGGCGACGAAGTCGTCACTCTGAAGGGCATCGAGGGCGATCTGAAGCCGCGCCAGACCATGACCGCGGAAATCAAGTTCGCCGACGGTTCCGTGAAGAACGTCGACCTCATCTGCCGCATCGATACGCTGGATGAGCTCGATTATTTCCGCAACGGCGGCATCCTGCCCTACGTGCTGCGCTCGCTCGCGGCCTGATCCCGCCAGGGGATTGAACACAGCCGGCCCGGGGAAACCCGGGCCGGCTTCTTTTTGGCCGCTGCGGTGCGGCATGACACCCCTTTGTGACTGGTGCCCCCGCCTCCGCTCCGCTATCCCACCAGCAGCCCCTCTTTCGGTGTCGACCTTGCCGCGATGATTCCATTCCGCTCCGCGTTCCTCCTCGCCTTTGCTCTTGCGGCCACCCCGGCCGCGGCACAGAGCCAGCCGCGAGCGGTGGTGGAGCTGTTCACGAGCCAGGGCTGCTCCTCGTGCCCGCCGGCGGATGCACTGCTGAGCGAGCTGGCCAAGGATCCCGACATCATCGCCCTCACCATGCCGGTGGACTATTGGGACTACATCGGCTGGAAGGACACCTTGGCCCTGCACGGCCACTCCATGCGCCAGAAGGCGTATGCCGATCGCCGGGCGGACCATAAGGTCTTCACCCCGCAGGCCATCGTCGATGGTGTGGTTGCCGTCAAAGGCAGCGACAAGCCGGCGCTGCAGCGCGCCCTGCTTGAGCGGGGTGCCGCGCCGCGGGGCCTGCCGGTGGCCCTGAAGCTCGAACGCGCCGGTGAAAACCTCGAGATCGAAGCGAGCCCGGCAGCCGTGCCCCCGGAGGGGGCGGAATTCTGGGCCTGCCCCGTGGCCCGCTCGAAGACGGTCGCCATCGGCCGCGGCGAAAATGGCGGCCGCAGCGTCACCTATTCCAATGTAGTGCGCGGCTGGGTGAAGATCGGGCGCTGGGATGGCAGCAGCAGCCGGCTGCACATCAAGCTCGCATCCCTGGAGCGCGAGGACGCAGATGCGGTGGTGATCCTGCTGCAAGCCGGCAGCCCCGCCGCTCCCGGCCCGATCCTCGGGGCCGCCACCTTCCCCTTGAAATAACCCCCTCGGCCGCCAGGCCTGCGGCCGACGCGCCGCGTCACCCGGCCCGTGCCCGCGGTCGCCGCCATGCGCCCGGGCCAAAAAAAAGCCGCCCGGAGGGGCGGCAACTTTGGGGGTCTGAAGTCGATGTATAGCAGTGGCCGGCTCGGATGCACCCCGGGGGGCTGGGGGGGCTGGGATAGACCGGAGCGCCTCACGAACCGGCCCTGCTACGAGAAGGACTATCTCCCGCCGCCGCGGCGCGCGATGGGCCGAAATCCGGCGACAGTGTGATTCCATTAACGAAGCCGTGATCCCCCGCCGCGACCACAGACGGGACGGGCCGGCGACGGAAAAGCATTGAAAGGCAGGCCGGCTGCGGCAATCATGTCGGTCGGGTGTCAGTGGCGGGCAGCGACCTCAGGTCCAGACCGCTCTGCAAGACAGGCCGCCCTGCAAGACAGCCCACCCATACGAACAGGCTCACCCACACGAGACAGCCAAGCGGAGAGACGATGGGAGACGTGGAGCCCATACGCCAGCCCCAGCCGGCCCCGGTGGTCCGGGTGACCTTCGATCGGCGGGAGCTGGACCGGATCCTTCATCTCTATGGACGCATGGTGGCCCTTGGCGAATGGCGCGACTACGCCATCGATTTCACCCGCGACAAGGCCGTGTTCTCCATCTTCCGCCGCAGCATGGATGTGCCACTCTATCGAATCGAAAAGGATCCACGTCTTGCCCGCCGGCAAGGTGCCTATGCGGTGGTCTCGCAGACCGGGCTGATCCTGAAGCGCGGCCATGAGCTGCCGCGGGTGCTGGCGGTGCTGGAAAAGCCCCTGCGCACGGTCTGATACCTATCGCATGGCCGCGCGCCGCGCTCCCGTTTCCCCGCAGGAGGCGCGGCACCGAGGCAGCACAGACTCATCGTCGCCTGAAAGCTGCGGAGCGAACGTCACTGAAGCTGCAAGATGGACAGGGCTTGGAACGCCCGCTGGGCTGACAGGTCAGCCCGACAGGCCCTGCAGCGGTCGAGACTCATCGTCGCCCACGCCGGACGGCGGGCTGGGATGACGAGGCTCGGCTGCGCTCCTCAGGCCGCGCGGCTGCTCTTGCGCCGCAGGCGCACCACCACGTCGACCCGCTCAACCTCATAGCCTTCCGGGGGCTCGGGCAGCAGGTTCACCGCCACGTCGCTAGCGGGAATGTCCACCAGGTCGTTCTGCCCCTCGAGGTAGAAATGGTGGTGGTCGGAGGAGTTGGTGTCGAAATAGGTCTTGGACCCGTCCACCGCGACCTCGCGCAGGAGGTGCACCTCGGTGAACTGGTGCAGGGTGTTGTAGACCGTGGCCAGAGAGACCGGGAACCGCGCCTTGATGGCCTCCTCATGGAGGATTTCCGCGGTGACATGGCGATCGCCCTTGGCGAATAGCAGCCAGCCGAGCGCCAGCCGCTGGCGGGTCGGGCGCAGGCCAACTTCACGCAGCATCTCGCGCACGTCGTGGAAGGGACAGCCGGTGCGACGCGCCACCGTGATGTCGCGCAGCTGCGCGACCGGAAGCATGGGCTCGTCGTTCAGCTCGGTGCTCTGGGCAATGGAAACACCGAAGGCGGATCGGGATCGGGGCATCTCGTTCATTTCGGTCTGCAATCTTTGTAGCTAACACCAAAATATGCCGGCGGAGGGGAAACGCAATGCGAATGCCTCCGAAGACGACTAGCAACTTATACCGCATGTTGCGTTGCGGAGCCATAGGAGGCGCGTGAGTAGGAATAAGTCTAAGGTAGCGATGTGCCATTCACGAGCGCGACACCGGAGCTCTCGGGCGTGGACAGCCACCCGGCGCGGGTCTATCCCGCACGCCACGCGGCCCGGCTGGCCGCATATGCAGCGGATGAGGCCCAGGTGGCAGCTTCTTTCTTATCGGCAGCTTCTCTCTTGTCGATCGTGCGCACGCCCTCGCGCGCCGCGTTGATCATCACGGTCGGCTGCGCCGGCGCCCTGGCGGCGGCGTGGTTTTTCGAGTTGTTCATGGGTCTTGCGCCCTGCCCGCTCTGCCTGGAGCAGCGCATTCCTTATTATGTGGGCCTGCCCTTCGCGCTCATGACCACCCTGGTGGCGCTGGCCGGCTACCCCCGCACCGCGCGGGTGTTCCTGGCGCTGCTGGCGGTGCTGATGTTCGGCAACATGGCGCTGGCCATCTTCCATGCGGGTGTGGAATGGCAGTTCTGGCCCGGCCCGACATCATGCACGGGGGCGCCGGTGATGACGCAGGGCGACATTCTGTCGGCGTTGAAAGATGCGCATGTGCCGCGCTGCGATGAAGCCGCATGGCGGCTGTTCGGCCTCTCCATGGCCGGCTGGAATGCGCTGATTGCGGCGGCGCTGGGGCTCGTCGCCCTGGTGGCGGCAGCGACAGGTCGCACCCCCAAGGCGGGCTGAAGGCGGCTCGGCGCCACCGATCAGGGATCGAGTTCGGTATCCCAGTAAAGATAATCCACCCAGCTTTCATGCAGATAGTTGGGTGGGAAGTGGCGGCCGTTCTGGTGCAGGTCCTGCACCGAGGGCTGAAAGGGCATTTGCGCCGGCCACATGTCGAGATCCGCCGGCATATGGCCGCCCTTGCGCAGATTGCAGGGGGAGCAGGCGGTGACCACGTTTTCCCAGGTGGTCTGCCCGCCCCGGGAGCGTGGGATGAGGTGATCGAAGGTGAGGTCCTCGCGCGTGCCACAGTATTGGCAGGAGAAGCGATCGCGGAGGAAGACGTTGAAGCGGGTGAAGGCCGGCTGCCGCGTGGGTTTGACGAAGGTTCTCAGCGACACCACACTGGGAAGTCTCAGTTCGAACCCGGGACTTCGGACCGCCTTGTCATAGTATTCAACGATATTCACGCGGTCGAGAAACACCGCCTTGATGGCGTCCTGCCAGGACCAGACAGAAAGAGGATAGTAGCTCAACGGGCGATAGTCCGCGTTGAGTACGAGTGCTGGCCAGGCCCCTGGTGACAAAGCTGTGGTCAACGACCGACCTCCTCGTCCCTCAGCATCGAATCGAACCCGTTGGATCTCGATGCGCGGCGATACTCTATATGCTCGGTGTCAGTCTTGTGAAGCCGAACCCCACGGCTCACGGGGTGCGGGCGGCGAGGCTCTGGGCAATGAACGCCCCGGCTGCCGCCACCTCGCCAGCGTCGATTCCATGGCCGAGGCCCGGGCTGAGATGCCATTGCACCGGAACCCCCGCGGCGGCCAATGCCTGGGCCGAGCCGAACAGGGCCTGGGCGGGGATCAATTCGTCATCCTCCCCGTGCATCAGCAGCACCGGTGGGGGCGCGGCAAAGGGCTCGCTCCGCGGCGTCGCGGCCCCCACCCACATGCCGGAACAACTGACGATGGCGGCGGGGTGCGGGGTCATCTCCAGCCCCACCTTGAGCGCCATCATCGCCCCCTGGCTGAAGCCGAAGAGCACCAGGCGTTCCGGCGGCAGATCGTGCTTCGCCAGTTCAGCCTCCAGAAATGCCGCCAGCGTCGGCGCCGCCGCGGCAGCGCCACGAGTCAGCTCGTGAGGATCCTGAAAGGTCAACGGGAACCACTGGCGTCCCACCGGTGCCTGGCCACAGGGCTCCGGCGCATGCGGGGAGATGAAGGCGGCATGAGGCAACAGTGGTGCCCAGGCATTGCCGAGATCGATGAGATCTCGCCCATCGGCACCGTAACCGTGCAGCAGCACCACCAGGCTGTCGGGCGCGCCCCCTGCCTGCGGCCGCAGCCGGGGCCCGTCGAGAATGGGCGCGTCGAGGGAGACGCCATCGAGAGGAAACGACATGATCTCGCGCTCCATCACGCTTGCAATTGAATCAAAGAACTCAGGCCGGCGCCCCAAGGCGTGAACGCCGCACGGCATAATAGGCCCACAGCAGATGCGCCGCCACGCCGCGCAGCGGACGCCAATCCTCGGCGATCGCCAGGAGCCCCTCCTGCGTGCAACGCCCACCCAGAGCGAAGCCGTCCCCCAAGGCCACCTGCAGCGCCAGATCGCCGGCGGGAAAGGCATCGGCGCGGCCAAGGCAGAACAAAAGATAGAGATCGGCGGACCAACGGCCGATGCCCGGCAACCGCATCAGCTGATGGGTCGCGGCCTCCATGGGCAGTGCATGGAGCCCGCAGAGGTCCACCGCACCGGCATCCAGCATCTGGACAATGCCCTTCAGGGTCCGGATTTTCGGGGTCGACAGGCCGGCTGCGCGCAACTGCTCCGGCGCCGCCGCGCGCAGACGGTCGCGGCTGGCCGGCCCGCCCAGCGCCTGCTCCAGCCGCGCGGCGATGGCCCGCGCGGCCGCCACCGAAAGCTGCTGCGCCACCACGATTGCCACCAACCCCTCGAACCCCGGTGGCCGGCGCCGCAGGGCCGGGCAACCCGTGCGGGCGGCGAGGGGCACCAGTCGCGGATCAAGCCGCAGGAGCGCGGCAAAGGCGGCCTCGAAACCGGCCTGGTCCTGCAACAGGAGCGGAAGGGCGGGCATCGCCGGCGCGCTCACCGCGCCCCACCCTTGCGGCTGTCGCGCCCACAGGCCCGGCGCGACGTGGTAAGCCAACGCATCATGAGTCTGCTCCTCGGCCCCATGGTCTGCCGCTTCGCGCCCAGCCCGAACGGGCTGCTCCACCTCGGCCACGCCTATTCCGCCCTCGTGAACGCCGAAGCGGCCCGCCGCGCCCGCGGCACCTTTCTGCTGCGCATCGAGGACATCGACACCACCCGTTGTCGACCCGAATTCGAGAGCGCCATTCTGGAAGACCTGGCGTGGCTGTCCATCCGGCCGGCGGCGGCGCCACGGCGGCAGTCCGAGCATTTTTCCGACTATGCCGCCGCCCTGGCCCGGCTGGAGAGCATGGGGCTCGTTTATCCCGCCTTCGAGAGCCGTGGCGACATCGCCCGCGCCGTACAGGGCCGTGAGGCACAGACGGGTGCGCCGCACCCGCGCGACCCGGATGGCGCTCCGCTCTTCCCCTTCGCCCGCGTCGACCTCAGCGACGCCGAGCGGGCGGCGCGCCGGCAGGCGGGCGAACCGTTCGTGCTGCGGCTGGACATGGCCCGTGCCTGCGCCCTGGTGGAAACGCCCCTGGTCTGGCACGAGGCGCAGGGCACGCCCGAGGGCCCGCCGCGCGCCATCCCCGCCCATCCGGAGGCCTGGGGCGACGTGATCCTCGCCCGCCGCGACGCGCCCACCTCCTACCACCTTTCGGTGGTGGTCGACGACGCCCTGCAGGGCATCACCCACGTCATCCGCGGCCAGGACCTGTTCCAGGCCACCGCAATCCATCGGCTGCTGCAGCACCTGCTGCGGCTTCCCGTGCCGCTTTACCACCATCATCCGCTAATCCGCGATGCGCAGGGGCGCAAGCTTTCGAAAAGCCACGCGGCCACCAGCATCGCCAGCCTTCGCGCCGCGGGTGTCAGCGCAGAAGATGTCCGGCGCCAGGTGGGCCTTGCCGCCTGAGTGCGGCTAGCCGACGCCGAGCACGTAAAGCCAGAAGGCGATGGTGATCACGGCCAGGCCGGTGGACAGGGAAACGGCGCTGGTGGCCGTGCCCACTGCCACGCCGTAGCGCTGGGCCAGCAGGTAGCCATTGATGCCCGAGGGCATGGCCGCGAACAGCACCGCCACCCCCGCCCAGACCGGTGGCATGGGGAAGATCAGGGTCAGCAGCAGCACCGCGAACGGATGGCCCAGGAGCTTGAGAAAGCTGATGAGCGCCGCCGGACGCACGTCGCCACGGATGCCGTAGTGCTTCAGCGAAAGCCCGAGGGCGATGAGGGCGCAGGGGGTGGCCGAGGCGCTCAGCATGTCCATGATCTGCTTGGGCACTCCACCCACCTGGATGCCCACCACGCGCCCCAGCGCCCCGGCATAGATGCCGATGAGAATGGGGTTCAGCGCCAGCGCCTTCACCAGCCGCAGCAACATGGCGCGGGAAAAGCCGGCGCTGCCTTCCAGCAGCAAGGTGGCGGCGATCATCATCACCGGCAGGTGGATGGCGATCAGCAGGAACAGGGGCACCGCGCCCTCTTCTCCATAGGCGCGCAGGATCAGCGGCACGCCCACGAACACCGTATTGGCCTGCCCGGCGGCGAAGCCGTGGATGACGGATTCCTGGTGCCCGCGCCCGAACAGCTTGCGCGCCGCCAGCATGGCGAGGGCAAACACCAGGAAGGCGCCGGCGAAATAGGAGATCCAGTAGCCCCATGGCTGGGCGTGCGGCAGCTTCGCCTCGCTCAGCGTCTTGAAGATGAGCACCGGCAGGGCCAGGCTGAACACATATTCCGCGAGGCCATCGGAGGCTTTGTCCGTGACCAGCCCAACCTTGGCAGCCCCGTAACCAATGGCCACCATGCCGAAGACCGGCAGGACAATGACGGCAATGTCGGCGAAGGTGGAGAGCATGATCGCCGGTGCCCTCAGGCCGCAGCGCTGGTGGGAGTCTCGAGCGCGTCGAGCCGGGTCGCGTGGACCATGGGCATCACCGCCAGCCGCATCTTCAACCGTGTGGCGAGATCGGCGGGTGCGCAGAACAGAACGGTCAGTTCGAGCACGCCGCCCACCCGCTCGGCCCCGAGGCTCTGCGGCAGCACATCATGAATCACGAAGGGCTCCAGCAGGCGCAGCAGCACGTTGGCATCGGCATCGGCGGTTACGACCAGGCGATATTCGTCGTGGCTCTCGGGGGCACACAGGGTGTGGGGCATCTGGAAAAATCCGAACAGGGACGCCGGAGCGTCGGTGCATGCGGCTCGCGCAGGCAGATCGCGCGTGGAGACAAGCCGCAGAAAAGGCAGGCGCGTCAGTTTACCCGGCCGACACCGTCGACCGGGCGACGAATTCGCCGCGCTGCCGGGAACAGAACCCGCACCATGTGTTCGCAGTGCCACATACCTCCTTGTAGGATGGGCGTCGCGCCCGCGTCAACCGCTCGCCGTGCGCGGCGGAGCGCGGCGTCACGGCTGCGTCATCTCGGCGCGTGGTGCGTCCCCTCGCCTTGGCGCGGGGGCACAGGCGCACTAGTTTAGGCCTCCCTCAGACCTCTCGTGGGATCGCAGTCATGGCCGCTCCAGGCCCCACATCACCGTCGGCAGGCGCCCCGCAGGCGGGTGCGCGCACGCCGTCGCCCGGATCGGTCGCCGAGCCAGGGCCGGAGGCGCGGCTGGGCCGGGTGAGCCTTTGGCTCGCGAGCGCCGTGGCGGGTGCCGCGTTCTGTGGTGCGCTGCTGCTGTGGTGGCGCCATGGGGCGACGGTGTTCTTCGATGCGCTGAGCGCCGGCATCGGCGCCTGCATGTAGCCGACAGCGGGCCCCCGTCCTGCCCGCCATGGAGATAATCCCGATCATGTCGCCTCGCCTCAAGATCCTGACCCTGTTCGGCGCGTTCGCGGCGGGCGCCCTGGTGCTGGTGGTCGGCGTCACGGCCCTGATGCCGAAATCCGCCCAGCCGGTGGCCAGCGGCACCGCCGCGGTGGGCGGACCGTTCTCGCTGGTGGATCAGGACGGCAAGCCTGCCACCGAAGCCATCTTGAAGGGCAAGCCCACGCTGATCTTCTTCGGCTTCACCCATTGCCCGGACGTGTGCCCGACCGCCTTGTTCGAGATGTCCGAAATCTTTGGCGCCCTGGGGCCGGATGCGGACAAGGCGCAGGCCATTTTCGTCTCGGTCGATCCCGAGCGCGACACGCCGGAGGTGATGAAGTCCTATCTCAGCAGCTTCGCGCCCCAGCTGAAGGCGCTGACGGGAGCGCCGGAGGCCATCGAGACCATCAAGAAGGAATATCGGGTCTATTCCCGCAAGGTGCCGCTGACCGGGGACGACTACACCATGGACCACACCGCCGTGGTCTATCTCATGGATAAGACCGGCACCTTCGTGGCCCCCTTCAACTCCAAGCAACCGCCGGCCACGGCCGCCGCCGAGCTTCGCAAGTATTTCTGAGCGCGGCCCCTCCCGCCCGCAGACCCCGGGCGGAGACGGCGTGTTGCGTCTTTTCCCAATGGTGGGGCCGCTGGACCAGTTCCAGAAGCGCCCGCCACGCGGCCCAGGACAGCAGCAGCCAATAGATGGGAATGGTCGCCAGCAGCTTCAGCGGCAAGCTCTGCTGGCGCCGTGAAGTGCCGATGATCATCGTCAACGCCGTGCCGAGATAGCCCACCGCGAATGTGGTGTAGGTGAGCGCGCACACGAGCACCTCGGTGCCCGATCGGCACGGTTCGCCGAGCAGCCCCTGAGCCAGATACCAGAACAGGATCGCCAGGCAGAACGGGTGCACCAGCGCCGAGGCATAGGGCCCGGCGGTGAGCACGAACACCGCCAGCGTCTGGCGCCAGCCCAGATCCCGCATCAGCTCCAGCGGGTGGCGACCATGAACCAGCAGGGTCTGCGCCCAGCCCTTCAGCCACCGCCCGCGCTGGCCCAGCCACGCCTTGCGGGAGACAGGCGCCTCCTCGAACGTGCTGGAGCCGATGACCCGGGTGCGCCACCCCGCGCGCGCCAGACGGATGCCGAGATCGGCATCCTCGGTGACATTGAAGGGATCCCACGCGCCGACCCGCTCCAGGACATCGCGACGGAAGTGGTTGGACGTGCCACCCAGGAGGATGGGCAGTTCGAGGGCGCTGAGCACCGGCAGCAGCACATCGAACTGGGCCGCGTATTCCGCAGCGAAATGCCCGCTGATCCAGGAGACGGGGCCATTGTCGATGGTGAGGCGGGCCTGCACGCACGCCACCTGCGGCCCGCCCGAGCGGAAGGCGGCGAGGGCGCGCCGCAACTGGTCGGGCTCCGGCAGGTCCTCCGCATCGAAGATTGCCACATAGCGGCCACGGGCCAATGCCAGCGCGGTGTTGAGAGCTTTGGGCTTGGTTCGCGGGCCGATGTCCGGAACAGCCACTTCTTCCATCTGGCTCGGCAGTCCCAGGGCGGCGATGACCGCGCGGGTCTGCACATCGTCCGCCTCCACCACCAGCTTGATGTCCAGCTTCTCAGGCGGGTAGTTGAGCCGCGCCAGCGCCGCCACCAGACCGGGAACGCTGGCGGCCTCGTGATAGAGCGGCACCAGGATGGAGTAGATCGGCAAATCCCGATCCTGCAGATCGAGCGGGCGCTCATGCTCGGTTGCATCGAAGCAGCAGCCGGCCAGGCGCAGCGCCAGCCACGACAGAAAGACCAGGGACAGCAGCAGCTGCACCACCAGCACCGCCAGTGCCGGCTCGAACGCGGCGATGGCCAGCAGCAGGCCACCCATCAGCAGGGCGAGGAGGGTCAGTGACCACAGTGGATGGAGCGTGCCGGCGGAACGGGCGGGCTCCGTATCCCGCAGGCGAAACGCGGCCGCCGTCGCCAGGGCGGCGCCATCGCGGGCGACGATCTGACGGCGCAGGGCATCGGGCGCCATCAGCCGCAGCCGGTGGCGCAGTTCCGGCGCCAGCCGCAGCGCCCGTGCCAGTCGCCGCACGAGGCGCCCCTGCGGCGCCACGATGAACACCGGCGCGCTGCCGCCCAGATCCACCACCGTTGCGGTGCGCGCCGCGGCGCTTGCCAGGTCCGCCCGTGTCAGCGCGCTCGGGTCCACCGGCCACCGCGGCAGAGGTTCGAGCGGGTCGTTCAACGGCAGCCCGAGATGGGCGGCGGTGAAGCGGGCGACTTCGGCACGGGAGACAGCGCCCTGCGCCACCAGCACCTCGTCACCCCCCATGCCGATTTGCCGGGCGCGAGACTCGGCCCAGTGCAGCATGTCTTCGGCCAGATGACCGCGAAACGGCGCCAGCTCGGCCGGCAGATCGAGGGGAAGATCAGACGGAAAACCGGCCACCACGGAAGCCCCGGCGCCGGGGGGCACCCCATGCACAGCGGCATGCCCGGCCCCCGCCCCGTCGCCCTTGCCCCCAAGGCCACGTTCCATCACCATGCCGGTCCCCCCAACCCGCACGACACAACTAGAGGGTACCGTGGGCAGGATTGCTCGACCAGCGTCCATACAGCCGCAGGCTTCATCCGCCCGGCGGCGCCCCCTCTTGAAGCGGGGCTTCGTCGCGGGCCTGGCGCTGGGCGCGCTGCTGGCCGGCGCGCTGCTGGCCGGCGCGATCCTGGCGGGCGCGCCGGTGCCCGCCCTGGCGGCGCCAGAGGGCACCGGCGCCGCGGCAGCGGACCTGGGCGGCGTGGTGGTGCCGAGCTTCTGGAATGTCGAGCGGCGGCTGGAGCGCCCCGATGCCGCCGAATTGCCGAAAGAGCTGCGGATCGTCACCTCCGACGACTATCCCCCGTTCAATTTCATCGGCGCGGAAGGGGCGCTGAATGGCTTCAATGTCGACCTGGCGCGCGCCATCTGCGCCGAGCTGTCGGTGACCTGCCACATTCAGGCGGTGGCGTTCGACGGGCTTCTCGAGACCCTTGAACAAGGCCGCGCCGACGCCGCCATCGCCGGCATCGCCGCAACCCCGGCCAATCGCGCCGTGCTGGATTTCTCGGAGCGCTATCTCGGCACCCCTGCCCGCTTCGTCGCCCGCAAGGGCGCGTCCCTGGCGACGACGACCCCGGAGACGGTGGCGGCGAAGAAGGTCGCGGTGGTGTCGCGTACCGCTCACGAGGCCTATCTGCGCTCGTTCTTCAACGAGGCTGCCATTCGCCCCTATCCGGACCTGAAGACGGCGCAGGCGGCCCTCAGGAAGGGGGACGTGGACCTGCTGTTCGCCGACGGCATCGGCCTGTCGCTCTGGCTCAACGGGTCCGATTCCGCCGCCTGCTGCGTCTTCGTGGGCGGCCCCTTCACCGAGAGCCGCTTTTTTGGCGATGGCTTTGCGGTGGCGGTCAAAGCCGGCAACGACAAACTGCGTGAAGCGATCGACTACGCGCTGCAGCGGATCTGGGAAAAGGGCACTTATACCGACCTCTACCTGCGCTGGTTCCCCATCGGCTTCTACTGAGCGGCCCCCGCCAGAATGGCGGCAATGGCATCAATGCCTTCGGGATCATCGGCGATGCGGTCGGTGAGCAGCCGGTACCAATTGAAGCCGATGTAAAGGGACAGCAGCGGCTCCACCGCCTCCGCACGGACCTCGCCGCGGCCCGCCGCCCGCGCGAACAGTTCGCGCACGTCGTGCAGCCGTTGGGGCAGGAACTTATCGCGCAGGCTCTGCTGGGCACTCTCGCTGGTCTGCGAGTCGGCGATCAAAGCCCGGAAGGTGCGGCCGGAGGGGGTGTCGCGCCAGAACGACCACAGGCCCCGGGTGTAGGTCACAAGATCTCCCCGCAGGCTGCCCGTGTCCGGCGGGCTGAGGGCGGCGGTCTTTTCCGCACCGTAGACATCAATGAACAGGTCGGTCTTCGTGGGCCACCAGCGGTAGATGGTCGGTTTGCCCGCGCCCGCGCGGCGCGCCACTTCCTCGATGGAGAATCCGGCGTAACCGCGTTCCGCCAACAGCGCCCGCGCCGCGGCCAGAATGGCCGCCTCCGCCTCGGGATTGCGGCGCGCGCCGATGGATGAACGGCGGTGGGCCTCCGGCGTGCGGGCGTTCAAAGCGACCTCCTCCTCAATCCTGCCCCTTGATAAACGAAACGGATCGTATATATCAACGCCCACAAATTGAACGAGCCGTTTCGTTCCATTTCTGGAAATCGATCATGATCACTTTTCCCTTCTGGTCCCACCTGCGCTTTCTCGGGGTGATGATGGTGGGGGCCTATATCCTCATCAACGGCATTCTGCTGGTGCTTTCGCCGCTGGTCACCGGCTGGCCCTTCTGGGCGACCACCCTGTGCGCCGTGCCGCCCATGGTGATCGGCATGGTGCATGTGGTGCTGCCGCTGGCCCGTCGCCCGCGCACGCCGTCTGCGCGTTGACGCCACGGTTTCCCCTTCCTAAGTATCGCGCTCCTTTCCTGGAGCCGATCATGACTGAAGCCACGTCCGCCTTTGCCGTTCCGGCCGAACTCGCCGGCGAGCTGAAGCGCGTCGCCGAGACGGCCAATGCCTGGCCGTTCGAAGAAGCGCGGAAGCTGGTGGAGCGGCTGAAGCGCAAACCCAAGGACGAGGTGCTGTTCGAGACCGGCTATGGCCCTTCCGGCCTGCCCCACATCGGCACCTTCGGCGAGGTGGCGCGCACCACCATGGTGCGCCACGCCTTCCGCATCCTCACGGAGGACAAGATCCGCACCCGCCTCGTCGCCTTCTCCGACGACATGGACGGCCTGCGCAAGGTGCCGGACAACGTGCCCAACAAGGAGATGCTGCAGGCCGCCCTCGGCCTGCCGCTCACCAAGGTGCCGGACCCCTTCGGGACCTATCCGAGCTTCGGCGAGCACAACAATGCGCGCCTGCGCGCCTTCCTGGACGCCTTCGGCTTCCAGTATGAGTTCATGTCGGCGACCCAGTGCTACCTGTCTGGCGCCTTCGATGCGACCCTGCTCAAGGTGCTGGCGAACTATGAGCGCATCATGGAAATCATGCTGCCCTCGCTGCGGGAAGAGCGTGCGGCCTCCTATTCGCCGTTCTTGCCCATATGCCCGCGCACCGGCCGCGTGCTGCAGGTGCCGATCGTGGCGCACGACGCCGCCGCCGGCACCATCTCCTATGATGACCCGGAAACCGCTGAGCGCGTGACGCTTCCCGTCACCGGCGGCCATTGCAAGCTGCAGTGGAAGCCCGATTGGGCGATGCGCTGGGTCGCTATGGGTGTCGATTATGAGATGGCCGGCAAAGACCTGATCGATTCGGTCAAGCTCTCCGCCAAGATCGCCACCGCGCTCGGCGGCGATCCGCCGGAGGGCTTCAATTACGAGCTGTTCCTGGACGAGAAGGGGCAGAAGATCTCCAAGTCAAAGGGCAACGGCCTGTCTATCGAGGAGTGGCTCACCTATGCCTCTCCCGAAAGCCTGGCGCTGTTCATGTATCAGTCGCCCCGCTCGGGTAAGCGGCTGTACTTTGACGTCATCCCGCGCAACGTGGATGACTATTTCAATTTCCTTGCCAAGTATCCGGATCAGGACTGGAAGCAGCGCCTGGGCAATCCAGTGTGGCACATCCATGCCGGTCATCCCCCGGTGGTGGACATGCCGGTCTCCTTCACCATGCTGCTCAACCTCGCCTCCGCCTCCAACACCGAGGATGAAGGGGTGCTGTGGGGCTTCCTCAACCGCCACGTGCCCGGCGTGTCAGCGGCCACCCATCCCAAGCTCGCCGAGCTGGTCGGCTACGCGGTCAAGTACTTCCACGATTTCGTGAAGCCCAACAAGGTGTTCCGCGTGCCCGACGCGGTCGAGCGGGAGGCGCTGCAGACGTTGGATGCGGCGCTCGCCGCCCTGCCCGCGCAGGCCAGTGGCGAGGACATTCAGACCGCGCTTTACGACGTGGCGCGGCCTATTCCGCGCTATCAGGACCTCAAAGCCAAGGGCGCCACGCCGGAGCGGCCGGGTGTCTCCATCGAATGGTTCAACACCCTCTATCAGGTGTTGCTGGGCCTGGAACGCGGCCCGCGCTTCGGCTCTTTCGTGGAGATCTACGGCATCGCGGAGACCCGCGCGCTGATCGCCAAGGCGCTCGCCGGCGAGCTGGCCGGAGCCGCCTGAAGGCACCGGCCCTGCGACCTCGGGATCCCCCACCGCCCCGGGCGGAGAGGTGGTCCCGGGATCTGCGCCTTTCGTGCGGCCGGCGCGGCGCCATAGGATCCTCACCGCCCACCGGCCGCCGCGTCGACCTCAATCTGTGACAGGTCCGCCAGCATGGCACGGCCGCGGCCCGCAGCCTTGGCCGCATAAAGGGCGAGATCCCCTGCCCGCAACAGCCCGCCGAGCGAGAGGCCCCGCGCCACCTCCGCAGCGCTCGCGGCGGCCACACCGACGCTGAGCCCCACGGAAACGGTCTCGCCGCGAAAGTCCATGGGTGTGCTGACGAGGCTGATGAGCCGCGCCGCGAGGGCATCGGCACCAGCCTGGGGATCGACCTCCGCGGCCTGCACCACGACAAACTCGTCGCCCCCCACCCGGGCCACCAGATCCTCCCCCCGGGTCGCCTGCTTCAGGCGTTCCGCGACAGTGCGCAGCACGGCATCGCCGGCCTCGTGGCCGAGGCTGTCGTTCACCCGCTTGAAGCGGTCGAGATCGAGGCACAACACCGCCAGTCCCGCGCCGGTGCGCCGCGCCCGGGCCATCTCCGCCTCCAGGCGATCCTGCAGCAGGGTGCGATTGGCAAGGCCCGTGAGCGCATCATGGGCGGCCAGATGCGCCAGGCGCTGCTCCGCCGCCTTGCGCCGTGAGATGTTGCGGACCGACACCACATAACCATCGGGCAAACCGGTCTGCGGATCCCGTGTGCGGCGGATGAAGGCCTCGATCCACACCCAGTGCCCGTCCTTGTGACGCTGGCGCTGCTCGCTGCGGGCCGCGTTCACCCGCCCCTCACGCAATTCGTTCATCATCCTGGCGAACGCCGGCATGTCGTCCGGATGGACGATTTCCGCCGCCCGCCGGCCCACCAGCTCTTCGGGCTCATAGCCCAGCAGCTCCCGACAGGCCGGCGACACGTAGAGCCGCACACCGTTGAGATCGCCGCGCACGATGGTGTCGGTGGAATTCTCCGCCAGCAGCCGGAACAGGGCCATGTGCGCCATGGCCTCCTGCGCGGCGGCGCCCAGCGCCAGCAGGCTGGCCGCGCCGGCTGCCAGATCCGCCAGCTGGGCGCGCTCCTCAGCCGTGAGGACGCGCGGCGCCGGGTCCATCAGCATCAGCAGGCGCGGCTGCGGACCGTCGCCCGGCAGCGGCAGCGCCGCGACGCATCCCTCGGCCCCGCCGCCTCCCCTGGCCGTATCCCGGTGGGCGAGCGCCCAGTCTGCGGCGCGGGCCAGCGCATCCTCCGACGGGGCGGTCCCCGCCAACACCGCGCCCGCCAGCACTGCGCCGGCCTGCCACACCACCGCGTGCGTCACCTTAAAGGTCAGCACCGCCAGTCGGCACAGGGCCTCCAGGCCACGCGTCAGCTCCGCGGCTGCGGCACCGGGCGCGGTCCCGTCTGCCCCAGCTGCCGCGGGTGGCACGGCATCCCCATCGGCCACATCCACGCAGTGGGCGCCAGGCGAGTGAGAGGAAGGCGGTGCGGCTGCCATGACATCCGTGTCCGAAACCCGTTGCCCAAAAGCGGGCACGAATCCCGCTGAAGTCTATGCGAAACCGCGCGCCGTGCGGAGCCCACACAGAGGCGGACGGGCGCCCGGCTCCGCGCCAGAACAGGCGCACAGGAGCGGCGAAACGACTTAATTCTTTTAATCGACCGATTTAATGGTTATAACGAACCCATCGACGCAGAACCCGTCAGCGGTTGGAGTTTCATCATGAGCTTGCATCTCGGCGATATTGTTCCCGATTTCACCGCCCAGACCACACAAGGGCCGATCAGCTTCCATGACTGGCTGGGCGACAGCTGGGGCATCCTGTTTTCCCACCCGAAGAATTTCACGCCGGTCTGCACCACCGAACTGGGCCAGGTGGCCCATCTCAAGAGCGAGTTCGACAAGCGCGGCGTGAAGGTCATCGGCCTTTCGGTGGACACCATCGAGAACCACCCGGCCTGGGTCCAGGACATCAAGGATGCCACCGGCTCGACCCTGAATTTCCCGCTCATCGCCGATGCCAACAAGAAGGTGTCGGCGCTCTATGATCTGATCCATCCCAACGTCAGCGACACGGCGACGGTCCGCTCCGTGTTCGTCATCGGGCCCGACAAGAAGCTCAAGCTCTCCATCACCTATCCCGCCTCCACCGGCCGCAATTTCCAGGAAATCCTGCGGGTGGTGGATTCGCTCCAGCTCACCGCCAAGCACGCGGTGGCCACCCCGGTGGACTGGAAGAGCGGCGATGACGTGATCATCGTTCCCTCGCTGAACGACGAGGCGGCGAAGGAACGGTTCCCGAACGGCTGGAAGACAGTGAAGCCCTATCTGCGCGTGGTGCCGCAGCCGGGCCAGTGAGCGGTCGGGGCGAAAGCGCGTCGCTGTCGCAGCGCCGGCGATGCCCCGCGTCCCTTCTCCGGTCGGCCCCCAGGCCGACCGGAGCCCATGTCAGGCCGACATGATGTAATCGCGCAGCGCGGCGTGCTCGCGCTCCATCTCCTGGACGCGGAACTTCACCACGTCGCCGATGGAGATGATGCCCACCAGCCGGTCACCATCCACCACCGGCACGTGGCGGAAACGACCGCGCGTCATGCGCTCCATGATCACCGGAATGGTCTCCTCGGCGGTGCAGGTCACCACGGCGCGGGTCATCACCTTTTCCAGCGGCGCCGAGAGGGCCTGTGTGCCCCGTTCGCCCATCAGGCGCACCACGTCGCGTTCCGAGATGATGCCTTCCACCACCATGTGATCGTCCACCACCACGATCGCGCCGATGTGGTGCTGGGCCAGCCGGGCCACCGCATCGCCCAGCGTGGCCTGGGGCCCGATGGTGACGATGTCCCCACTCTTCTGCTTCAAGATCGTGTTCACGGTCATTGGCGTCTGCTCCCATCAACACAGCGCCCAACCGGACGAGCTTCATGCTCTTTTTCTCGGCCGTCGCCTTCCGAAGGGGAAAATGATCCATCGCAATCTGCCGCAACGCAAGTGCATTGCGCAGCTGCCGCATGGCGCGGCCGAGCGGCGGGTCTCCCGCGAACATCAAGCGATGAGGAGCCGCTCGGGTTCCACCATACCGAGGCACCGGCAGCGGGCGCGGCCCGCGGTCACGCCCGCCGTCGCGGGATGGGGTCGAACAGGCCGAACAGCACCAGGCCTGCCGCGAAGCCGCCCACGTGCGCCTGCCAGGCCACTTCCGCGCCATCACTCCCGGGCATGGAAACGCCGATCCCGAACAATAGGTTCAGGCCGAACCAGATGGCGATGAAGATGAGCATCTGGCCGTTGCGGAAGCTGCTCAGCAGCGAATCCGCCGGGTGGTGATCGCCGCCGGCGCCACCGCTGAGCACCCCGCCGGGGGAGAAGGCGAAACGGATGGCCGCCGCCATGACGCCGGAAACGGTGGCGGACGCCCCCACCAGGGGCACCAGCGCATCAGGATGGGTCAGGTAGTGCGCCGCCGCGCCGGCCGCCGCGGTGACGGTGCAGAACACGATGAAACGCAGCGCCCCGAACCGCCGCGCCACGGGCGTGCCGAATGCGAAGAACCAGACGAGGTTCACGCCCAGATGCATCCAATTGGCATGCAGCATGGCGTAGGTGACCACGGTCCATACCTTCGGCCCCCAGCCCCCCGGCAGATAGAACATGGTATCCGGCAGGGTGTAGCGGGCGGGGATGAAGGCGAAATAGGTCAGCACCTCCACGTCCGCCGCCTCGCTCAGAAGCAGCGTGCGGATGGCGTGAATAGCCACCAGCACCAGCGCCACGCCGGCAATGCTGCCGGGGACGTTGAACATGGGCTGTCGGGCGGGCGGGCGAGGCCGGAAGGGAGGCAGGTGCGACACCCCTTCGACATAGGCAGGCCCGTGGCCGCCGGCAAGGGAAATCCCCGCTCGCCGGCCCCGGCGCACTGGTGGGCCCGAGGTGCCGGGCCCGAGGGGCGAGGCTATGGCCCGCGAACGCCGACCGGTTAAGGTTAATAGAAGGTTGACGCCGCAATTGCGGCCGACATGGGGCATTATGATTTTGTTAACCCCTTGCGGATGCCCGCGATGCCCCAGCGCCTGCTCGACCTTTTCCTGCGGATTTTGCCGGCTGTCGCCGTGATGACGGCGGGCATCGCCATGGCCCAGGCACAGGATATCCAGTTCGCCAACCTGGCGCCCGGGTTCGCCCCCCGCCACCTCGCCGACCGCGGCGCGACCAGCGCGCCGAGCGGCTATGTGCGGTTCTGTGCGCAGCATCGCGGCGATTGCGGCAGCAGCGGCAGCCAGACCTCCATCATCCGCCTCGACGACGAGCGCGCGGCCGAGCTCGATCGGGTCAATCGCGGCGTCAACGCGCGTATCGAGCCGGTCACCGACCTCGACCATTTCGGCGAGACCGAGCGCTGGGACTATCCGGACGACGGCAAAGGCGATTGCGAGGACTATGTTCTTGAGAAGCGCCGCACGCTGCTCAACCTCGGCTGGCCGAGCTCGGCCATGCTCATCACCGTGGTGCGCGACCGCGAGGGCAACGGCCACGCCGTGCTCACCGTGGTGACCGACCGCGGCGACCTGATCCTCGACAACCAGGAGGACGACATTCTCTCCTGGAAGGACACGGGATACCGCTATGTGAAGCGGCAGTCCCAGTTCGATCCCACCCGTTGGGTGTCGCTCGGCGAAACCCAGGTGCCGATCGCGGTGGGCAGCCGCCGCTGAGGCGGCCCCCTCCCCTCAGTCGCCAGACATCAATCGATGCGGACGAGGCCGGCGGTATAGCGCCGGCCGTTGTTCTGATAGCTGAGAGCGCTCTTCTCCAGCCCCGCCACGGCGGCATCATCAAGGCTGCGCACGGCCTTCGCCGGCGAACCGACGATCAGCGAGCGCTCAGGGAAGGTCTTGCCCTCGGTCACCAGGGCGCCGGCGCCCACCAGGCTGTTGGCAGGAATGGTGGCGCGGTTGAGCACGGTGGCCCCCATGCCGATCAGGCTGTTGTCGCCGATGATGCAGCCATGCAGGATCACATTGTGCCCGACGGTCACATTGCGGCCGATGGTCAGCGGGCACCCCATATCGGTGTGGAGCACGGAGTTTTCCTGAATGTTGCTCCCCTCCCCCACCACGATCGGCTCATTGTCGCCGCGCAGCACGGAGCCGAACCAGATGCTGGCACCCTCCTTGACGATCACCTTGCCGATCAGCACCGCCGTCGGCGCGATCCAGAAATTGCCGGAAGCCGGAAGCTCGGGAGCGATACCATCGAGGGCATAGAGCGGCATGGGCGTGTTCCTCCGAATGTGGCGCGATGGGCGCACTTGCCTCCCCTACCGCCATTGGCGCGCCCCCGCTAGGCCTTCGCTCGGCCCGGGCAGGGAACGAAGCGGCACCGTGCGGGGTTGCATCTCCAAGGCCAACCCCATGGGAGCGTCCATGTCCGTCGCCATGATCCTGCTGCCGCTGTTCGTTCATGTGGCCCTGTTGCTGGGGCTGCTCTTGGCCGCCCTGGTGGGCCAGCGCCAGCAGCCGGCCATGGACCCGCCGGGGCATCCGCAGGGGCGCACCCTGTCGTCTCTGCTGTTCGCCACCCTCACGGTGCTGACCCTCGTCACCCACAAGGCGGACATCATCTTTCTGGTCCTGGCCTGGCTGTTCGTGCTGGCCGATGCGGTGCGCGGGCTGGCGCCGGCGGGGCGCGGTCACCGCGGCCCCGAGCTGGTGGCGCTGGTGGTGCTCGCCCTCGCCTGGGCGGCGTTCGCGCTTTCCATTCTCCTCAACATCTGAAGCTGTGCCGATTGACAGACGCCGCCGCGCGGCGGAGGAGTCGCACTTTGCCCCTTCAGGTGAGCCGATGGACGACCCCACCCGCCATCTCCTGAGCATTGGCGGCCATCGCGTGCTGTTCGTGATGGCCACGAGCCAGGAGTATGGACCACATCTTCAGGCCCGCATCGCCCCGCTCATCACCGGCGTCGGGCCGGTGGAGGCTGCGGTGGAGACCGCCCGCGCCCTGGCCCGCCTTGATCACGCGGGTCAGCTGCCGGATGTGGTGTTCACCCTGGGCTCGGCCGGATCGCGGCGGCTCGCCCATGCGGAGGTCTACCAGGTCTCCCACCTCGCCTATCGCGACATGGATGCCTCGCCCCTCGGCGTCGAGAAGGGGCGCACCCCGTTTCTCGACGAGCCGGCGGTGATCACCCTTGAACACCATATCGAAGGCATTCCTGCCGCGTCCCTTTCCACCGGCGGCGCCATCATCTCAGGCGCCGCTTACGATGCGATCGCCGAGGACATGGTGGACATGGAGAGCTTCGCCGTGCTGCGCGCGGCGCGCCGCTTCCATCTGCCCATCATTGGCCTGCGAGGCATCAGCGACGGGAAGAGCACGCTCTCCCGCTATGAAGACTGGACCGAATACTTGCACATCATCGACGAGAAGCTGGCCCACGCCCTCGACCTGTTCATGGCGCAAACCGCCGCCCGCGGCCTGGTTGCGGCCGGGGAGCGCCAGCCGTGACCCCAGCCGCCCGCATCGCCGCCGCCATCGAGGTCATGGCCGACATCTCCGCGCGCCGACGGCCCGCGCCCGATGCCCTCAAGGACTGGGGCCTCTCGCACCGCTTCGCCGGCTCGGGTGACCGCGCCGCCATTGCCGGACTGGTCTATGACACCCTGCGCCGGCGCGCCTCATCCGCCGCCGTCATGGGCTCCGAGGCGCCCCGCGCCCTGGTACTGGGCATGTTGAGCGTGATGCGCGGTCTCGACGTGACGGCCATCGCCGCCCTGGCGGACGGGTCCCGCTATGCGCCGGCGGCCTTGACCGACCGGGAGCGCGAGCAGCTCACCGAGCCCAGCCTGGCCGGCGCCCCGCCGTTCGTGCGCGGCGATTATCCTCAATGGCTCCACGCCTCCCTGCGACACGTGTTCGGCGACGAGGTGGTGGACGAGGGCCAGGCCCTGGCCACCCGCGCCCCCCTCGACCTGCGCATCAACACCCTCAAGGGGACACCCGAGGCGGCCGCCGCGGCGCTGGCCCATCTCAACCCCCAGCCGGGGCGCTTTTCACCCCTTGCCTTGCGCATCGCCCTCGGCGCCGACGGCAAGGCGCCGCCGGTGACGGCGGAACCCGCCTTCCTCAAGGGCGAGGTGGAGGTTCAGGACGAAGGCTCGCAGCTTGCCGCCATCCTGGCCCAGCCCCTGCCCGGCAGCCAGGTGCTCGATCTGTGCGCGGGGGCCGGCGGCAAGACGCTGGAGTTCGCCGCGCTCATGGACAACAGCGGCCAGCTCTATGCCCACGATGCCGATATTCGCCGGCTGAAGCCCATGCATGAGCGGCTGACCCGCGCCGGCGTGCGCAATGTGCAGGTCCGCGCGCCGCGCGGCGCGGAGAAGGTTCTGGCTGATCTCGAGGCCCGCATGGATCTGGTGCTGGTGGACGCCCCCTGCACCGGCACCGGCACCTGGCGACGCAACCCCGATGCCAAGTGGCGCGTGCGCCCCGGCGCCCTGGCCCAGCGCACCGCCGACCAGGCCCGTATTCTGGAGGATGCCGCCCAATATGTGCGGCCGGGCGGGCGGCTCGCTTATGTCACCTGCTCGCTTCTGGATGAGGAGAACGGCGCCCAGATCCGCGCGTTTCTCACCAAGCGGCCAGACTTCTCGGTCATTCTGCCCACCGAGAACGTGTTGGCCCTCGGCGAACGGGGCCTTGCCCTGCGCGACGCCGCGCTCACCAGCCGCGAGGGCCTGCTGATGACGCCGCGCCGAACCGGCACCGACGGCTTCTTCGTCAGCGTGCTGAAGCGCGTGTAGCACGTTTTAGTTGTAAATCTGATCGACACTCGCATAGCATCACCGTCCGTGAGGG
Source organism: Xanthobacter sp. ZOL 2024 (assembly GCF_052932325.1). Lineage (NCBI taxonomy): Bacteria > Pseudomonadati > Pseudomonadota > Alphaproteobacteria > Hyphomicrobiales > Xanthobacteraceae > Xanthobacter > Xanthobacter sp. ZOL 2024. The sequence continues at coordinate 3,803,474 of NZ_CM128808.1, read as the reverse complement.
ACCCTCCCGGCGGAGGGTGATGCTGGCGGTGGCGCTCATGGACTTTCTGATTCGCTTCGTTCCCGTGCTTCAAGTGCTGATCGGCGCAATTGTGGGCGCCCTCGTCGCCCTCTGGGCCGCGCAACGCGAGGAGACGCAGCAGCAGTTCAATCTGGCGGCCTCCTGCCTCACCATGACGGAGCGCCTTGTGGACCGCTATGCGGGCCAAACGGTCCAGATCCAGGACATTGACGTTCGGGTAAACCTGCTGCCGATGGAATGCCAAAGCCGGCGACGGGCTATTCTCGACGCGATCCGGGCCGTGGCCGTGGTCCAGGCCAACGACACCTCCAGCGCCGCCACCCCCACGGATCGTCCGTCAACCGCCGACAGCGCCATGTGGGTGGCGCTGGGCTTCCTCGGCCCTGATGCCACGAACGTCGATGTGAATTTCGTGGGCGCAGGCGGGGCGGCTCTTAGCGCGGCGCCACCAGCGGGCACCGTGCTGCGCACGAAATGGCAGGTCAATGTTCGGCCCGGCCCGGCGGATTGGAGCCAGGTGCTGCGCGTGCTTGAGCTTGGCCAGTGCTTCCAGGTGCAGGCCACCCGCGAGCTGGCGGCGGGCAGCCGCCAGCAGACCTGGGCGCGCGGCGTGCCGGTGCCCTGCCCGGCGCAGAAATAGCGGCGGCACAACCCAGCCCCGCCTTCGCCTCGCTTTTGCAAACCGCTCTTTCCGGCTAAAGGAGGCGCCAACTCCCTGCAGTCGGAAAGCCGCCGCCCCATGACCGTTCCCGCTCAAGACACCGTCCTCATCATCGATTTCGGCAGCCAGGTGACGCAGCTCATCGCCCGCCGGGTGCGTGAGGAAGGCGTCTATTCGGAGGTGGTTCCATTCCAGAAGGGCGCGGAGGCCATCGCCCGGCTGCGGCCCAAGGCCATCATCCTCTCCGGCGGCCCGGCCTCGGTCATAGAGGGCGAAAGCCCCAAGGCGCCGCAGGAAGCCTTCACGGCCGGCGTGCCGGTGCTCGGCATCTGCTATGGCGAACAGTGCATGGCGGCCCAGCTCGGCGGCACCGTGGAGGCCGGCCACCATCGCGAATTCGGCCGCGCCGAGCTCACCGTGAAGACGCAGGTGCCCCTGTTCGACGGCGTCTGGCAGCCGGGCGAGCGCCACACCGTGTGGATGAGCCACGGCGACCGCGTGACCGCCCTGCCGGCCGGCTTCGAGGTGGTCGCCACCTCGGAGAACGCCCCCTTCGCCGCCATCGCCGACGTGGCCCGCAAGTATTACGGCGTGCAGTTCCATCCCGAGGTGGTGCATACCCCCGATGGCGCCCGCCTGCTCTCCAATTTCGTGCGCAAGGTGGCGGGGCTGGAAGGCACCTGGACCATGGGCGCGTTCCGCGAGCGGGCCATCGCCCAGATCCGCGCGCAGGTGGGCGCCGGCCGCGTCATCTGCGGTCTGTCCGGCGGCGTGGATTCCTCGGTCGCTGCCGTGCTCATTCACGAGGCCATCGGCGACCAGCTGACCTGCGTGTTCGTCGACCACGGCCTGATGCGCAAGGGCGAGGCCGACGAAGTGGTCTCCCTGTTCCGAGGCCACTATAACATTCCCCTCGTGCACGTGGATGCATCCGACCTGTTCCTGAAGGAGCTCGATGGCGTCGAAGATCCCGAACAGAAGCGCAAGATCATCGGCAAGCTGTTCATCGACGTATTCGAAGCCGAGGCCAAGAAGGTGGGCGGCGCTGATTTCCTCGCCCAGGGCACGCTTTATCCCGACGTGATCGAGAGCGTGTCCTTCACCGGTGGCCCCTCGGTTACCATCAAGAGCCACCACAATGTGGGCGGCCTGCCGGCGCGCATGAACATGAAGCTGGTGGAGCCCCTGCGCGAGCTGTTCAAGGATGAGGTGCGCCTGCTGGGCCGCGAGCTCGGCCTGCCGGAGACGTTCGTGGGTCGCCACCCCTTCCCCGGCCCCGGCCTTGCCATCCGCTGCCCGGGCGGCATCACCCGTGAGAAGCTCGACATCCTGCGCCAGGCCGACGCCATCTATCTGGAAGAAATCCGCTTCGCCGGCCTCTATGACGTGATCTGGCAGGCCTTCGCGGTGATCCTGCCGGTGCGCACCGTTGGCGTGATGGGCGACGGCCGCACCTACGACCACGTGCTGGCCCTGCGCGCGGTGACCTCGGTGGACGGCATGACGGCCGACTTCTACCCCTTCGACATGGCCTTCCTGGGCCGCACCGCCACCCGCATCATCAACGAGGTCCGCGGCGTGAACCGCGTCGTCTACGACGTGACCTCGAAGCCCCCGGGAACAATCGAGTGGGAATGACGGCTATACACGGCGGCGATAGCGTAGTTTTGGCGGCGGTTTTCGCCGTTGCTTAATTGTTGCTCTCGTTCGTCTTTCACTCCCATTGTGCTGGCCTACTCAATTTCTACCTCGCGGGAGCAGTCTGCCCTTCCTTTCAGGATTATGTAAAGTCCTTCAAAAGCTGATCGTATCAGGCCCACACTCGGCGTTTCAAGCTCTTGCTCCCGTGTTTAAGGCGTTGAGCGATGTCCAATAGCTGAGCGCGCGCTGAGGGTCTTTCGTTGAAGGTCGCTTATGCTTCTTTACGGTGCCGTCCTTCGCTTGAAGGGACGGCGCCGACAGCCACTTCAGCTCCCGACGAACGCCAGGATGTCGGCGTTCAGCACATCAGCGTTCACCGTCAGCATTCCGTGCGAGAGACCGGGATACGTCTTCAGCGAGCCGTTCGTAAGCAGCTTGACCGCTTTCAGGGCCGAGGCGGCGATCGGGACGACCTGGTCGTCCTCGCCATGCAGCACCAAGGTCGGAACGGTGATCGCCTTGAGGTCCTCGGTCTGGTCGGTCTCCGAGAAGGCCTTGATGCCGTCGTAATGCGCCTTGGCACTCCCCATCATGCCCTGGCGCCACCAGTTCTGGATCACGCCCTCGTGCACCGTCGCGCCATCCCGATTGAAGCCGTAGAACGGCCCCGCAGGGACATCGCGGAAGAACTGCGCGCGGTTGCCGGCCAGCGCGCTCCGAAAGCCGTCGAAGACCGCCTTCGGCGTTCCTTCGGGGTTGTCGCCGGTCTTCAGCATGAGCGGCGGAATGGCGGCGACGAGGACGGCCTTGGCCACCCGGCCCGCCGGCTCGCCGAACCTGGCCACATAGCGCGCCACCTCGCCGCCGCCGGTGGAATGGCCGATGTGAACCGCGCCCTTCAGGTCCAGCGCCCTGACGACGGCAAAGGCGTCGGCCGCGTAATGATCGATGTCGTGACCCTCGGAGACCTGGGCGGAGCGACCATGGCCACGCCGGTCATGCGCCACCACGCGATAGCCCTTCGACAGGAAGAAGAGCATCTGCGCGTCCCAGTCGTCGGAACTGAGCGGCCAGCCATGGTGGAAGACGATCGGCCGGGCGTCACTCGGGCCCCAGTCCTTGTAGAAGATCTGCACGTCGTCGTCGGTCGTGACAAAGCCCATGGGGTGCCTTCCTGATTGAACATCGTCGACGCATTTCGGCATTCCCCTCGGCGCCGGGCTAGTGCCATAGTCCGGCTAGCTGTGTCGCCGAACGAGGAACGCCGAAATGGACATCGAGGCGCTGCAGACATTCGTCGCGGTCGCGGATGCGGGTGGCGTATCGGCCGCGGCGCGCCGGCTCGGCGTCTCCAAGTCGATCGTCAGCCGGCGGCTTCTGCGCATCGAGGCAGAACTCGGGGTGCAGCTTCTGGCACGCACGACGCGCGGCGCCGCGCTCACGGAAGCGGGCGTGATGTTCCGCGACCATGCCGCCAGAGCCAGCGCCGAGATCGACGCCGCCCGGGAAACGATCCTGCCGACCGGAGACCTCCGCGGCCGGCTGCGGGTCGCCATGCCGCTGACCTTCGGGCCGACCCACTTCGCCTCGGTGCTCGCGGACATGGCCCGCCTGCACCCGCAGCTCCACATCCATGCCTCCTACAGCGATCGCTACGTCGATCTCGTCGCCGAGGGCTTCGACTGCGCGATCCGGGGCGCCTACCTGCAGGACTCCAACCTGATCGCCCGGCGGGTCGGGCCGATCCATGGCAAGCTGGTCGCGAGCCCGGACTATATCGAGGCGCACGGATCGCCCGAGATGCCGGACGAGATCGCCGGGCACGAGGCGCTCATGCAGGGAACGGAACCCTGGCAGTTCATGGACGGCGACAGGATCGTCACGGTCCAGCCGCAGGGCAGGTTCAAGGCCGACAGCGCCACGGCGCTCGCCTCCGCGGCGGCGGCCGGCCTCGGCATTGCCTGGCTACCCATCTGCATCATCCACGACTATACGGCCTCGGGCGCGCTGGTCCCGATCATGACGCGCTATCCGGCGCCTCCGGGAGCCGCCTATGTCGTCCGCCCGCCGAGCCCGCATCCGACGCTGAAGGTGCGCGTGCTCACGGAGATGCTGATCGACTACTTCGCGCGCAATCCGGACGTCTGGGGGCTGGACGCCTAAGTCCACGACCGGGCGAGACCCTGTCGAGAACGGCGCGGCGGCGTTGATCCAGCCGGACGAAGGCGACCGGTGCGTTCCACTTGCCGCAACACAGCGTGGCGCATTGAGGACCTAGTCCGGAACGCAGCCGCTCGCCACTCTTCGTGCTGGTATCTGCAATAGGCGATGCCGCCTGCAGCCCCGGAGAGGACAAGACGCATGAGCTGGAACCCAGCGATCGAACCCGGCTCCTCCGATGGAGCAGGCCTCGACGCGATCGAGACCCTCATCGTTCCGCGAACACGCGACCTCGGCGGCTTCGAGGTCCGGCGCGCCCTGCCCGCGCCGCAGCGGCAGATGGTCGGACCGTTCATCTTCTTCGACCAGGCCGGGCCGGCCGAACTTCTGACCGGACAGGGCGTCGACGTCCGGCCGCACCCTCATATCGGCCTCGCCACCGTCACCTACCTGTTTCGCGGCGACTTCCATCACCGGGACAGCACCGGGGCCGACCAGATCATCCGTCCGGGCGAATTGAACTGGATGGTCGCCGGGCGCGGGGTGACCCATTCCGAGCGCACGTCCGCCGCCGCCCGAAGCGGGCCGAACGGCCTGTTCGGCATCCAGACCTGGCTGGCGCTGCCCGAGCGCAACGAGGATATGGCGCCGCTCTTCGAGCATCATGGTGCGCCGGCCCTGCCGGTGATCGAGGACGGCGGTGTCTCGGTCCGCCTCATCCTCGGGACCGCCTATGGTCAGACGGCCCCCGCGACCCTGTATTCGGAGACCTTCTACGCCGACGTGACGCTCGCCGCCGGAAGCCGGCTGCCGATGCCGCAGGATCACGAGGACCGCGGCCTCTACATCGTCGAGGGCTCGATCTCGATCGCCGGCCAGGATTTCGAGGCCGGCCGGATGATGGTCTTCCGTCCCGGGGACGGCATCGCGGTCAGGGCCGGCGACCGGGGTGCGCGCCTGATGATCCTCGGCGGCGCCACGCTGCCGGGCCCCCGCTACATCTGGTGGAATTTCGTCGCGTCGTCACAGGAGCGCATCGAACAGGCCAAGGCCGAATGGCGCGCGCAGGACTGGGGCCATGGCCGCTTCGACCTGCCGGCCGACGACCGGGCCGAGCACATTCCCCTTCCGGACTGACCGGCACAGACGGCGCGATCGCCGGACGCGACCCGGCCGGCAAAGCCACGAAGAAGGCCGGGTGGGCGCGTCGCGCCGGCGCTCGGCGGAATTCAGGCCGAGGCTCGACCAAACCGCAAAAAGGGGGAATGCCCCATGGAAGTCCGCAAGTTCACCGTCACCGACGCGGCGCTGGAGCGCAGCCCGGGACAGGACGGGGAGGTGTTTGTCGGCAATCTGCTCGACCAGCGCCACGGCTCCCCGGTCACCATCGGCTATGGGCGCTATGGGCCGGACCAGACGCTCGCGGAGACGATGGCCGTCGATGATGTGATGGTCGTCCTCGAGGGACGGCTCTCGGTGTCGGGCCGATCCGGCATCGTCACCGCAGGTCCCGGCGAGATCGTCCATATGCCCAGGGGCGAGACGGTCACGATCCGCTCACACGAAGAGGGCGCGCTCACCGCCTACGTCACCTATCCCCACTGGCAGGAAGCCCGGGAATAGGCCAACCGGCCCAAGGCCCGGCGTCACGCCGCCATGGAAGCGACGGACGGAGGTTCCGGAACCCTTCGGAAGAGAAAGACCCACCATGACCGATACCGACTTCCGCACGCTCCACCTGTCACGGGCCGGCGGCGTCGCGACGATCACGATCGGCAATCCGCCGGTCAACGTCCTCGACGTTCCCCTGATGAGCGAGATCCGCCGCGTTCTCCTGCAGCTGCGCGACGACCCCGACATCCGCGTCATCGTGTTCGAGAGCGCGGATCCGGAGTTCTTCATCGCCCATGTCAACATGACGCTGATCGACGAGCCGCACGCCTTCGACGATCTGGCGCGCGACACACCCGGCGACCTCAATCCGTTCCAGGCTTTCGGGGAGCTTCTGCGCCAGCAGCCGCAGGTGACGATCGTCAAGCTCGCCGGTCTCGCTCGCGGCGGCGGCGCGGAGTTCGTCGCCGCGGCCGGCATGGCCTTCGCCGCGGAAGGACGGGCCGGGCTTGCCCAGTGCGAGGCCTTGATGGGCATCACGCCCGGAGGCGGCGCCACCCAATATCTGTCGGGCCGGATGACGCGCGGCCGCGCACTGGAAGTGATCCTCGGTGCCGAACTGATCGACGCTCTGACGGCCGAACGCTATGGCTGGATCAATCGCGCGCTGCCGGCGGCGGAGCTCGACGGCTTCGTCGATCGGCTGGCGCGCAACATCGCCGCCCTGCCCGAAGGTGTCATCGCGGCCGCCAAGAAGGCCATGCCCCCCTCAGACCTTCGCGACGGCTATGGTCGCGAGCATGAAGCGTAGGCCGGACTCTTCCAGCGCCCCGCGGCCGAAAAGCTGATCCGCGGCGGGCTGAAGGCCGGAGCGCAGACCAGGGAGGGCGAGCGCGATCTGGAACGCCTGCTGCGGGCGCTCGAGATCTAGCCGGCTCGCCGGGCAGGCGGGTCCGGAATCGCGAGCGAGACCCGAGACCTGCCCGCCCTGTCCCGGACGGAGCGCCATCCGCCCGCGCGTCGTCCTCCAACCCGTGTCCCGCCGGCGCATCGCCGGGCGAGCTTGCAAGGATCAGTCATGGAAATCGGAATCGACAGCTTCGCCGCGATCCTCCCCCACCCGGCGACGGGCAAGCCGCCTTCGGCAACCGATCGCATGGCCGACCTGCTCGAGGAGGTGGAGGTTGCCGATCGGGTCGGGCTCGATGTCTTCGGCATCGGCGAGCATCATCGCGCCGAATTCCTCGATTCGGCGCCCGCCGTCATCCTGGCCGCGGCCGCGGCCCGCACCAGCCGGATCCGACTGACGAGCGCCGTCACGGTGCTGAGCGCCGCCGATCCGGTCCGGATCTTCCAGGAATTCGCGACCCTCGACCTGATCGCGAGGGGTCGCGCCGAGATCGTCGTCGGCCGGGGCTCGTTCGGCGAGGCCTATCCCCTGTTCGGAATGGATCCCCGGCACTACGACGAGCTCTTCGCGGAGAAGCTCGATCTGCTCCGCGAGCTCAACGAGACGGCCCACCCGATCTGGAAGGGTCGCTTCCGCGCCGAGCTGAAGGGACAGGGCGTCTACCCGCGCCCGCATCAGCCGCAGCTGCCGCTCTGGGTAGGCGTCGGCGGGACGCCGAAGTCCTTCGCGCGCGCCGGAGCACTCGGCCTGCCGCTGATGGTGGCGATCATCGGCGGGACGTTCGAGCGCTTCCGCCCGCTCGTCGATCTCTATCGCAAGGCCGGCGCCGCCGCCGGTCACGACCCGGAAACGCTCAAGGTCGGCGTTCATGCGATGGGCTTCGTCGGCGAGAGCGACACGGCGGCGAGGGACGCGTTCTTTCCCGGCTGGGCGCATCTGACCGGGAGCATCGGCCGCGAGCGCGGCTGGTCGACCCCGTCTCGGGCGCAGTTCGACGCCATGGCCGGTCCGGAAGGCGCATTCCTCGTCGGCGATCCGGACACCGTCGCGGCCAAGATGCTCCGCGCCTGCGAAGCGCTCGGCGGCGTCTCGCGCATCACCTTCCAGATGAGCACCGCCGCGCTCGAGACAGCGGCGATGAAGCGCTCGATCGAGCTCCTCGGCGGCGACGTCGCGTCGTGCGTCCGGGCGGCCACCCGCACCAATACGGCTCAGGCCGCGCGAGAGGTGTCCTGATGGCGGATCTGAGCCTCGGGCAGACCATCGCTCCCGCGGCGGTGCTGATGGGGGCGGCCGTGGTCGCCGTGCCGCTGTTCCGGCGGCTCGGGCTCGGCTCGGTCCTCGGCTATTTCGCGGCCGGCCTGCTGGTGGGGCCGTCGATGCTCGGGCTGTTCACCGACGCGCAGTCCATCCTGCATTTCTCGGAGCTCGGGGTCGTGATGTTCCTGTTCGTGATCGGACTGGAGCTGCGCCCGCCCAAGCTCTGGGCCATGCGCGGGCAGATCTTCGGGCTCGGTCTCGCCCAGGTCGCCGGCGCGATCGCGACCCTGACGCTGGCGGGCGCCGTGGTGTTCGGCTTTCCGGCCACGGTCGCCTTCATCGCCGGGTCGGGCTTCGTCCTGTCCTCGACCGCCGTCATCATGTCGGTGCTGCAGGACCGCGGCGAGCTGTCGAGCGCGGAGGGACAGAAGTCGGTCGCGATTCTCCTGTTCGAGGACCTGATGATCGTGCCGCTGCTGGCGGTGGTCGCCTTCCTGTCGCCCCTCTCGGACGGCGAGGCGGGATGGACGGGCATCCTGACGGCGGCGGGCGCACTGTCCGTGCTGTTGGTGGTATCGCGGTGGGCCTTGAACCCGTTCTTCGCCCTGCTGGCGCGGGCACGGACGCGCGAGGTCCTGACGGCGGGCGCGCTGCTGGTCGTCCTTGCCGCGGCGCTGCTGATGGAGGTCGCCGGTCTCTCCATGGCGATGGGCGCTTTTCTCGCCGGGGTGATGCTGTCGAGTTCCAGCTACCGCCACCAGATCGAAGGCGACATCGAGCCGTTTCGCGGCCTGCTGATGGGGCTGTTCTTCCTGGCCGTCGGCATGTCGCTCGACCTCGCCGTCGTGGCGGCCGAGTGGCGGCTGCTGCTGTTGATGCTGGCCGCGTTCACGGTGGCGAAGGGGGCGGTGGTCTATGGCGTCGCCCGGCTGTTCGGCGGCACGAGCCACCAGGCGCTGCACCGCACCTCCATGTTCCTGCAGGGCGGCGAGTTCGCCTTCGTGCTCTACGCGGCGGCCATGGCGGGCGGCGTGATCGACGCGCGGGAGAGCGCGCTGTTCTCCACCGTCGTGATCATGTCCATGGCCCTGACCCCGCTGCTCATGATCGCCACGGACAGGCTGCTTCGTGCTCGGGAATCGATGGACGGCGTCGACGTCGCCCGCGATCTGAAGGGGCGGATGCTTCTCGTCGGCTTCGGCCGCTTCGGCCAGATCGCCTCGCAGGCGCTGCTCGCCAGGGGCGTCGACCTCGCCGTCATCGACAGGGATCCCGACCGGATCCGCGACGCGGCACGATACGGCTTCAAGGTCTATTTCGGCGACGGTGCCCGGCTCGACGTTCTCCGCCATTCCGGCGCCGAGATGGCCGACGCGATCATGATCTGCGTCGACGATCCCAAGGCCGCGATGCAGATCGTGGAACTGGCACGGCACGAATTTCCGCAGGCCCGGCTGCTGGTGCGGAGCCATGACCGCGGACATGCCGTGGACCTGATCCGCGCCGGGGTCGACTATCAGGTCCGCGAGACGGTCGAGTCCGCCTATCTGATGGGGGCGGAGGGCCTGCGGACGCTGGGCTTCGCCGACGTCGACATCGAGGAGACCGCCGGGGACATCCGCCGGCGCGATACGGAACGGCTGGCCGAGCAGGTGCAGGGCGACGCGATGTCGGGCAGCGACAAGTTGATCCTGCAGCCCGTGGCGGAGCCGCTGACGACACCGCCGACCCATGGCAGGCCGCGGAGCTAGACCGCCGCAGGAAAGCGCGGTCCGCTCCGGCCGCCGAGCGCATGTCGTCGCGTCCGATCGAGGCCGGTACGCGCGCGGAAACGCGGCCGATCGCGCCGGCATGTTCGCGAGCGCAGCGGCCCTCCATCAATCGGGCGCGTTCGGGGACGAGACTGCCTTCTACCGCGGCAACGCAAGCGGACCGGCCAATCCCGGCTCGCCCAGCACAGGACGGTGATCACCATGCAGCAGAACACAGGCCTGCCCGAGAACGTGGTGAGCGTCGAGGCCCTTCAGGGCGGGTACAACGGCGTGCACATCGACGTGACCGGCTTCCACTGCGTCGGACAGGTCTCCCACAAGCTCAGGCAAACCGAGGAGACACGGCTGAGCGTCGTGCTAGAGGAGGTCGGCGGCTATTGCGAGCCGAGACTGCGCCCGAACAGACCGAATCCCATCGACCATATGCCGCGCCACATGCATTTCGCGCCGGCCGGGCTGGAGATGTGGGGCTATACCGCCGACGTGCGATTCGTCCGGGACGCCACGCTCAGCTTCGATCTCGGGAAGCTCAACGAGACAATGGGCTCGGTCTTTTCGGAAGACCTGATCAGCGCACCGCGGCTGCGATTTGCCGACGAGCGGCTCTGGACTCTCGTGCGGCTCCTGTCCGACGCCGTCGGCGATACCGATCCTTCGACTCAGCTCTATTGCGACGGGCTCACCACAGCGATCGCGGCAAGGCTCTTCTCGCTGCCGCCGCCATCGCGGATGGAGGACGGTAGCGGGCTGGCGCCCTGGCGCTTGCGCCGGGTCTTCGATTACCTTGACGCTCGTCTGCCAGAGCGGGTGGAACTCACCCATCTCGCAGAGCTGGCCGGTCTGTCGCCCTCGCATTTCAGCCGGGCGTTCAAGGCCTCCACGGGCATGGCGCCTTATCAGTGGCAGCTGGATGCGCGCATCCGGCGAGCGCAGGCCCAGTTGCTGGATACCGACGCATCGCTCGAAGAGGTCGCGGAGGCGACGGGCTTCGCCGACGCGGTGCATTTCGGACGGACGTTCCGGAAACTCACCGGCGGCGCGCCGGCAGCCTGGCGGCGCGAGCGGAAAAGCTGAGGCCGCTCTTCGCAGCAATATCGAACTGCCGATCGCAGGATCGGACAGGGCCATCCGGACACCACCACGATAACAAATCGCCACTCGGGACGACATGTGTCGTCCACGGTACCAGCTTTTCATGGTGGTCCATGACTTCGCACGCGGCTGATTACGACGGCATCCTGCAGGCCAATCTCGAGCGCGTCTTCGGCGAGCGGGACGCCACCTTGCGCGCCGCCGCGATCCGCGAGCTCTATGCGCCGGATGCGGTTCTCTACGAGCCCGCCAGCATCGCGACCGGCCATGACCAGATCGCGCATGCGGTCGCGGAGCTGCGGGCTAGCCTGCCGCCGGCTTTCGTCTTCTCGGCGCTCGGCCCAGGCGTGGGCCACCACGGGCTTGCCCGCCTGCGCTGGCGTTCGGGGCCGCCGGAAGGCCCCATCGCGGTAACGGGAATGGACGTCGCCCGTTTCGAGGCCGGACGCATCGCGAGCCTCCACGTCTTCATCGATCCGCCTGACGCCTGACGCGTCATATCATCGAAAGGAATTATCATGACCGCCAAGAACGGCCTCGACGCCCTTCTGCGCCCCAAAGACAGCTTTCTCGTGCTGATCGACCACCAGCCGTTTCAGTTCGCGAATATGAACAGCCATGAGCCGACGCTGATCATAAACAACGTCATCGGTCTCGCCAAAGCGGCGAAGGTCTTCGAGGTACCCACGATCCTGACCACGGTGCTCGAAGCGCGCGGCGGCTATCTCATCAAGGGTCTGCAGGACGTCTTTCCGGACCAGAAGCCGATCGACCGGACCTTCATCAACACGTGGGAAGACCCCGCCGTCACGGAGATCGTGAAGAAGAGCGGACGCAAGCAGTTGATCCTCGCTGCGCTGTGGACCGAAGTCTGCCTGGCGATGCCGACCATCCAGGCGCTGGCCGAGGGCTACGACGTCTTCATCGTCACTGACGCCTCCGGCGGCGTGTCGAAGGAATCCCACGACATGGCCGTGCGCCGCATGGTCGCCGCGGGCGCGGTGCCGATCACCTGGATGGCGGTGGCGTCCGAATGGCAGCGCGACTGGGCGCGCGAGAAGACGGCTTCGAGTGTGTCCAACGTCCTGCTGGAGAATGGCGGCGGCAGCGGCGTGGCCTTCGCCTGGGAACTTCAACTTCTCGCGACCACGCCCCCTGCGCAGGGCTGAGGCAGGTCATGGCTGGATCCAGTCCCATTCGCATCGGCTATTGCCTGTCGCTGTCGGGTCCGCTCGTGGGCAACAGCAGGTCGGCGCGGCTGGCGCACGAGATCTGGCGGGACGACGTCAACGCACGGGGCGGCCTGCTTGGCCGCCCCGTGGAACTCCTCTGCCATGACGACGGAGCCGATGCGTCGCGCGTCCCCGAGCTGTATCGGCGGCTGATCGAAGTCGACGGCGTCGACCTCGTCATCGGCGGCTACGGCACCAACACCATCCTGCCCGCGATGCCCCTGATCATGGAGCGCGGCCGATTCTTCGTCGGGCTGATGGGGCTCGGGGTCAACAACACCCTCGACTATCCCAACTACTTCGCGATGATCCCGACCGGCCCCGATCCGAATGCGGCGCTGACCGAGGGGTTCTTCGCGCTTGCCGCCGGGCAGACGCCGCGTCCGCGGACGGTGGCCCTGCTCTCGGCCGACGCCGAGTTTTCCCGCAATCCCGTGCTCGGCGCCAAGGCCAATTCCAGGGCATACGGTTTCGACGTGGTCTTCGAACGTACCTATCCCCTGGCGACCGAGAACTTCGAGCCCGTGCTCGACGCGGTCGCAGAGAGTGGTTGCGACCTGCTCTGGCTGTGCTCCTATCTGGACGATTCCATCGGGCTCGTGCGCGCCATCCGCGCCCACGCGTTCCGTCCCAAGATGGTGGGCGGGGCGATGATCGGCCCGCAGAACACCACGGTGAAGACGACGCTCGGTCCATTGCTCAACGGCTTCGTCAATTACGAGTACTGGGTACCGGCACCGAGCATGATGTTCGCCGGGGTATCCGCCCTGCTCCAAACCTATCGGACCCGGGCATCCGAGGCGGATGTCGACGCGCTGGGGCACTACATGGTCCCGCTTGCCTATGCGCAGATGCAGGTCGTCGCCCAGGCGGTGGAGGCGGTCGGAGGCCTCGGTGATGAGCGCCTGTCAGCCTGTGCGCGCGAGGCGACCTTCCAGACCGTGATGGGTCCCGTCCGGTTCGGCGCCAGAGGCGAATGGCGGGAGCCTCGCGTGCTGCAGGTGCAGTTTCAGGACATCGAGGGTCACGGCGTCGGCCAATTCGCCGATGGCTCGCGGCAGGTCGTGCTGTCCCCTCCCGGCTTCGCGGCCGGCAGCCTGCGCTACCCGTTTTCCTGAGGCCTAGCCGGCACGCACGGAAGGCCGCCGCGGAGCGCGCCGGCCGCACCTTGACGCAAAGGACCTTCTCGATGTTGATCGTTCGTTTTCCCGTCGGGCTGGAAATGGATGTCTCCTATCCCGACTTCGGCGTCAGCCTGACCCTGCTTTCGACAACCCAGCTGAGGTTCGAGATCAAGGAGGGGCCGTTCGCCCGGACGGAGACGGTCGACATCCACGTCGTGCCGCTCGGCAACAGCCTCTTCGCCGTAAGCTGGCAGGAGGAGAGCGGCGCAACCGTCACGAACGTTCAGGACTACGATCGCCGACTGGTCCATTCGCATGCGACGCTGCCCGGCGGCCGATTCCTGCGGATGACCGGGACCATCGCGATCACGCGCCCGGCCGATCACGCCCTCGACGATCGCCCTCACGGCAACAGGGCGCTGGTGCTCGAGGCGATGACCTCACTGTTCCAGCGTCACGACGCCTCGGCGGTGGACCGGCTCTATGCGAGCAACTACATCCAGCACAATCCCGACATCCCCCAGGGCCGCGACGCCGTGCGGGCTCTCGTTGCCGGGCTCGCAAAGGATGTATTCTACGAGCCCGGCATCATGGTGGCCGAGCGCGATCTCGTCGCCATCCATGGCCGCATCCGCGGCTGGGCGGACACGCCGCAGGTCGTGATCGATCTCTTCCGGATCGAGGACGGCAAGCTCGCCGAGCATTGGGACGTGCTGCAGAACGAGGCCCCGGCAGTTCCGGCCCAGGGCGGCGTCTCGATGTTCGATCCCGAGGAAGGGCGTACCGGACGGGCGAGGATCGGAACCCCGGTCATCTGAGACGCCCGAACGTTCCGCGCAGCACTCCGGGGAGCCGCCATGCCGACCCTCTATTTTGCCGAAGGCGCCTGCTCGCTGGCGCCCCACATCGCTCTCGAATGGATCGGCGCGCCCTATGAAGCCGTCAGGGTCCGGTATGGCTCGAAGGAGCTTCTGGCCGTCAATCCGGCCGGCGCCGTGCCGACCCTTCGCGAGGATGACGGATGGCTGCTGACGCAGGCCGGCGCGATCCTCGACTACCTCGCCCAGAAGCATCCCGAAGCCGGCCTGGCCGGCGGCGAGGGCATGCGCGCGAGGGCCGAGGCCCATCGCTGGTCGGCGTTCCTGACTTCCGACGTTCACGCCGCCTTCTGGCCGGTCTTCATGCCGCATCGCTACACGAGCGACCCGGGCGAAGCGGCGCGGAAGGCGGTCGTCGAGGCAGGGCACAGGCTGGTCGCGAAGCGGTTCGGCATCCTGGACCGCCATCTCGAAGGGCGGACGCACATGCTCGATGGCGGGCGCTCGGTCATTGACGCCTATGCCTTCCCGATGATCCGATGGGCGATCAGGCTCCTGCCCGGCGGCCTCGAAGAATACCGCAACGTGCAGGCCCTGCATGACGGGCTGGCTACCGATCCGGGCGTGCAGAAGGTACTCGCTCGCGAAGCGGGCGGCTGACCGCCGAAGGACGCGAGAACAATGACGAGCGGCATCCACCACGTCACCGGCATCACGGCCGCAGTGCAGGCGAACGTCGATTTCTATGTCGCCTTTCTCGGTCTCAGGCTCGTGAAGCGGACCGCAGGTTTCGCGGATGGCGAGCAGTTGCACCTCATCTATGGCGATCGACTGGGCAGCCCGGGCTCGCTGCTGACCTTCCTCGTCTGGGAAGCCGCCGGCCGCGGCAGCACGGGAATCGGGCAGGTCGCGGAAGTGGCGCTCGCGGTTCCTCCGGACTCCTTCGGCGACTGGCTCACCAGGGCGCTCGCCGCCCATGTTCCGCTCGAGGGCCCCTTCCGCGAGTTCGGCGAGTCGGTCCTCCGGCTGAAGGACCCGGACGGGCTGATCGTGAAGCTGGTCGGCGTCGATATGGCGACCCCGGCTTCGCTTCCCGGCGCGCCCACCCGGCTGCGCGGCATCACGCTCCTGACCGACAGGGCACCGGAAACCGCACGCTTCGTGGCACGCTTCGGCTACAGGAAAAGCGCGCGCGACGGCCTGACCGAGCGCCTGGCTTCCGATACCGATGTCGTCGACATCAGGGACGTGTCGGGCTTCGTGCCGTCCACGGCGGGAGCCGGGGTGCCCGATCACGTGGCTTTCCGCGCGCCGGACGCCGACGCCATCCGGTCCATGGGGCTTTCGCTGAAGGAGCACGGGCCGACCGAGGTGTACGACCGGAAGTATTTCCTGTCGCTCTATGTCCGCGACCCGGCGGGAATACTCATGGAATATGCGACCGACGCACCGGGCATGACCGTCGACGAACCCCCGGACGAACTCGGCCAGACCCTGTTTGTCCCGCCGCATGATTCGGCTCGCGCCGAGGATCTGAAGGCGATGCTGCCGCAATTCGCCTTGCCCGGCGAAGAGAGGTTTCCGACGCGCGACCTCCCCTTTATCCACCGCTTCAACCGGCCGGAGGATCCCGACGGCACGACGCTCGTATTGCTGCACGGCAGCGGCGGAAACGAGGCCGACCTGATGCCGATCGCCCGGCGGATCGCGCCGCGTTCGGTGCTGCTTGGCGTGCGGGGCCGGGCGACCGAGGTCGGCACCCATCGCTGGTTCCGTCGTCTCGATGCCGGAAGGCTGGACCAGGCGGATATCCGCAGCGAATCCGAGGCGTTCTCGGCCTTCGTCGAAGGCGCCGTCGCGGGCTACGGGCTCGACGCCGATAGACTCGTCTTCCTCGGCTATTCCAACGGCGCCAACATGCTGGCGGCGATCGTCCAGCTTCATCCTGGTCTCGTGCGCCACGCGGTCCTGATGCGTGGTATTCAGCCGCTGGAAGACCCGCCGACCGTCGACCTCTTGGCCACCGGCGTGCTGGTGCTCGGCGGGCGCGACGATTCCCATCTCCGCAATTTCCGGGCGTTGGCGGATGCCTTTATGGCAAGGGGCGCTCGCGTGGATTTCTTGGATATCTCGGCAGGTCATGAACTGGCCCATTCGGATGTCATCGAGACATCCGAATGGATCCGCCGAAATCTCCCCGCGAGTTGAGAGTCTCGTCCGCAGGAACAGTGACGTACACCCCCGAGTTTCGGACGGACGGCCGGAGGGTTTCGGGGGGTGATTGCTCAGGCCGACGCGTTGGCTTCTGAGCGTCTCATCAGCTCGATCGGCGGTTTGTGACCGATCGAATTGTGCGGGCGAACCGCGTTATAGTCTCCACGCCAAACCTCCATCTTGGTCCTCGCATCGTGAAGCCGCATGAATCAGTGGGCGTTCAGACACTCGGCGCGGAACTTGCCGTTAAGCAGCTCGATGAAGCCGTTGTCGGTTGGCTTATTAGGTCTCGAGAAGTCGAGCACGACACCCTTCTGGTAGGCCCCATAGGTCGAGGTCCCAGCTGACGATTTCCGAGCCTTGGTCGACCCGGATCGACTGCGGATAGCCAACGTCCCTTCAGATCCGCCCGAGGGTCAGGATCTCGTCTTCGCGTCGGTAGCTGAACCACGGATCGACCGCGGGGGAGAACCGGGTGAAGGTGTCGACGATCGTCAGCACTCGAATCTTGCGGCCCGTGGCGAGCTGGTCATGGACGAAGTCCATCGCCCACCCAAGTCTCGTTGCGTTGTGTCGCCGGACGGCGGTCCTCGCGCAGCTTCGCCTTCATCATCAGGATGCGTACGCGGCTTCGCTTCTTGATCGTGTCCATCCTCCTGGGTTGGAGAAGGGTTGATGCAGGTTCGGTTTTCTCCGGTCGCGTAGCTATCGTTGGATCGAGGCCTGACGGTACTTTTTGAGCGCGCTCACGCTTTGAACGTCAGACCTGGAAAGGCATGCGGAGCGTCGATAGTAGCCGATAGATGGCTTGCGGAGGTCGATGGAAATTTATCAACGAAATCAAGATGGTAGAATTCTGACGAGCCCTGGGCCGGTAGTACTTAAACGGGAAAATATTTCCTTGAGTAAATTCAGATGGTTGATATGGCCCCGAACAATCGAGTGGGAGTGACGGATACTAACGGCGGCAATAGCGTAGCTTCGGCAGTGGTTTTCGCCGTCGCATGATCGCCGTTCTCATCCGTATTTAACTCCCATAGAATTGGCTTACTCCATCTGTCCCGCAGGACCGATCTGCGCGCACTCTCCGGATAATGTAAAGCCGCTTCGATGGGTGAGAGTGCTCTGGCGTAGAATAGCGTGCACAACGGCGGGTCTGCTTCGCGCTCCAATTGTCGTCTTGGCAGCATACCCGATTGCATAGGCCGCCGTTCGTTACGATGGCAAAGTGACGCTTTTGGTGGATTGCGGCCTGTCTGCTCTCGGGCGCTCGCTGGCGACAGCGGACCTTCGTTCAGGTCGCGGGACAGGTGCCCTGAACCTGTACCGGCGCTGAAAGACGGACTGGTAGCTCTAGAGCCAAGTTGCGGGATGTCGCTATCGGTCCAGCCTAGCTGCCGCTCTCGCTTCTCGCCCGGATCCGGCCACACGAGCGTATCTCGCCACAATGGGGAGGGGCAGTAATCCAAGGCGTTTTCAAGACGCCTGTCACTCGGTCGCGGCCGAGTAGATCGACGTAGCTGTCCCTCCGCCCCCACGCTAGGGTCCAAATTGGAGGCGCGACTTCGACTTCGTCGTAACCGAGCTGAGGTACGAGCGGTCATCGCGCCGCAGTTGTGATCACGATGCCGAGTTGGAGCGCCGCTCTATGCCATCACCAACAATCGATTTCCGCGGCATCCGCCCGCATCACGGGAGCCAGCACGGCGGTTTCGAGGAGCTTGTCTGTCAGCTCGCCGCTCTCGACACGGACGTCGGGACGCCCTTCACCCGCAAGGGTGCCGGTGCCGACGCCGGCCTGGAGTGCTACCGGATCGAACCCGGCGGTTCGGAGACGGGGTGGCAGGCCAAGTACTTCTTCGAGCTTGGGTCCAGCGAGGCCGGGCAACTCAAAGAGTCCTTCGACAATGCGGTCGACAAACATCCAGCGCTCGCGCGCTTCATAGTCTGTCTCCCGTTTGACCTGTCCGATGGGCGCGTAGGTAGACAGAAGTCCGAGCGAGACAGATGGGACGATTGGGTGCAGGCCCGGCAGGCTTCGATACATCCCCGCGTCGTCAACATCGAATTGTGGGGAGGCTTTCAGCTGACGGAGAGGCTGTCACGGAACGACCCCCTTCATACCGGCCGCCGCGTCTACTGGTTCGACATCCCACACTTCAGCGTCGAATGGATGAGGGGTCGGTTCGAGATCACCCGGGCGGCGCTCGGTCGACGCTACTCCCCCGAACTGAACGTCGAGCTCCCCATCCGCCGGAGCTTAGCGGCCTTCGCGCGCGACCCCAACTTCACACGTTTGCTCCTTGACCTGGCGGACGACTTGGACGAGGCGCACCACCGCTCGCTCCACGATATAGGTGCCGTACTCAGCCCGTCGCATGCCGACACGGTCGACTCGCTTCGTGATTGCGTCGCTGCGGTCTCCTCGTCCATCCGGACGGCTCCGCTCGGCCCTACTGATCCACTTCCGATATCCAGGTGGCGCGAGGCGTTCTCGGCCGCGACTGCAGCGCTTAGCCGCTGCTCGGCGATCATGTGGGACCTCCGCGGCAAGTCGGGCGGCGATCAAGAAGCGGTGCGCAAGGGCATCTACTTCGCCGGGCACCTCTATGAGGCGCTCAACCGCGCGATGGAGGAGATTAAGGCGCCCGGGCTTGAACTCGCCAACACGCGCCGATTGCTGCTGACCGGCGAGGCGGGCGTTGGCAAATCGCATCTGCTCGCCGACGTCGCGAAAGATCATCTAGAACGCGGTTATCCAGCCGTGCTCACCCTCGGCGGGGCCTTCGGCGATGCCGAACCCTGGCGCCAAGTCGCCGACCAGCTAGGGCTTACCGGCACAACGCCGGATGCGATCCTGGGGGCGCTCGACGCCGCCGGCGAGGCTGCCGGTGTACGCGCGCTGATCATGGTCGACGCCCTCAACGAGCGAAATGGGGTTGTGGTCTGGTCCGAGCGGCTGGCAGCTTTCCTCGCCACCGCCGATCGCTTCCGCCACGTGGCCGTGTTGGTCTCCTGCCGTACGACGTTCGTGCCGTACGTTCTGGGCGAGCTCGACGATGCCGCGCTCCCCAGGATCGTGCACCCTGGCTTCGCTGGAAAAGCGGCTGAAGCTGCGCGGCGCTACCTCGATCAGCGCGGCATCGTGCGTATGGCCGCCCCGCATTTCGCGCCGGAGTTCGAGAACCCGCTCTTCCTGCGCACCTGCTGCGATCTGTTGGAGCGCCGCAGCGAACGCGAGCTGCCGCGGGGCATCGAGGGCCTATCGAGCCTCTTCAACTTCTACTTCGGCGCGGTAATCGAAACGCTGAACCGCCGGATGGGCTTGGCTCCGCGGTTGAAGCTTGTCGAGTCCGGGCTCGAGGCACTGACGGAAGCGATGGTCGAAGCGGGCGTCGGATACCTTCCCATCGACACGGCCAACGCAATCCTTGAGGCCGCTCACCCCTCCGGCGGGCGCGCCGACCAGAGCCTCTTCTTCCAGCTCGAGCATGAGGGCGTGCTGGCGGTCGAGCCAGTGCAAGAGAAGGGCGCGACGGTGGAGATGGTCCGCTTCACGTTCGAGCGACTTAGCGACCATCGCATCGCCCAACGCCTGCTCGACATCCACGTGGAGGCGGGGGACCCCAAGCCCGCCTTCGCCGTCGGAGGTCCGCTGGCGCCCTACGTGATCGGGTCCCGCGCCGTCCGCCACGCAGGTATCGCCGAAGCTCTCGCCGTCCAGCTGCCCGAGCGGTACGGCACTGAGCTGATCGACGCCGTTCAGGACGAGGCCGCGCGATGGGACCTCGTTAACGGCTTTCAGCTCAGTCTCCGCTGCCGTCGTCAGGATGTCTTCACCGAGCGGACTTTGAAGCTGGTCGAGGAGTGGGCCGACGCGATCGGCGGCGACGCGGTGCTGGAGACCTTGCTCGCTGTCGCCACTGAGCCGGACAACCGCTTCAACGCGGACCATCTTGATCGCTGGCTCCGGCCGCTGGCGATGCCAGAGCGTGACGTACAGTGGTCGATCCGGATCGCGAGCCTCGCCGAGGAGGACGATGGCGCCATTCAGACGCTGATCGAGTGGACCCTCGCCAACGGGCTTGAGGCGATCGATCCCGAGCGAGCGCGCCTTGCGGCCGTGACTCTTGCGTGGCTCACCAGCGTCAGCCATCGCTGGATCCGCGACATGGCGACGAAGGCGCTCGCGACGCTCCTGATCGACCGGCGCGGTCCTGCGGCCGCACTCATCTCTCAATTCGCCGATGTCGACGACGCTTACGTCGTCGACCGCGTTCTCGCCGCAGCATATGGCGCCGCGACTCGGCGCTCCGGGATCGACGGCTTGCCCGAGCTTGCCCGGGCGGCTTTTGCGGCCGTGTTCTCGCGCGATCCACTGCCCACTCACGCGTTGGTGCGCGACCACGCGCGCGGCATCGTGGAACTCGCCGCCAGCCGAGGAGCCCTGCCTTCCGACGTACCGCTTGGTACCGTGCGACCGCCCTATCCACGCGCAGTGCCACTCGAGGAGATCGGGGAGGAGGCGCTGAAGAGCTACGTGGAAGACTATGGTGGGAGCCTGTTCCGCGACGAGATATGCAGCTCGGCGGTCAAAGATGGGGATTTCGCCAGGTACGAGATCGATCCCCTCGGCAATCACTTTCTTCGACTTTCCCGCGAAGAGCACGGCCGCTCGATGGAGGAGATCTACGAGGAATGGCACAAACGCGCGATCACGCCTTCGCCCGAGTGCCAGGCGGCGCTCGACCGGGTGATCGAGGTTGCGGGCCGGCTGAGCAGCATGCCCCATGACTTCGACCTATGGGACCGCAAGCGGGGCGACCAGCAGTTCGAGGCACGCCGTGCGGTGGAGGCCGAGCGCGAGGCCGCCATTGGCGACCTTGAGAGTCTGCTATCCGCGACCGAGCTTCATGAGTTTCGGATCCGCGCGGCTGGATATTTGCGCGGGCGCATGTGGGACGACGACGCGCCGGCATGGCATCCAACCTACGCCGGCGAGCCCGCTCGCCATTGGGTTGCTTGGCGCGCCCATGAGCTCGGTTGGACACCCGACCGCTTCTCCGAATTTGATAGAAGAGTGCCGAGCCACGGACGCATGGAGCACCGGATCGAGCGGATCGGCAAGAAGTACCAGTGGATCGCGTTCCACGAACTGACCGGACGGCTCTCCGACATCGCTCTCGTGGGCGGCCGCTTTCAGGGCGATCCTGAACTTTACCGCGGACCGTGGCAGGTCGGCACACGCGAGATGGATCCGACCATACTCGTTACGCGCACAAAGCAACGTGACTCCGACCGGCAAGGTCCGACTTGGTGGTCACCCCACGCGTCCCGTTGGCGCGAGGACCCGCCGCTGGCGCGCGTTGCCTGGATGGAGGACGAAACGCGCGATCTGCCTGACCCCGCACGCCAGATCGACGTCGCCGATTCAGAGGGGCGTCGCTGGCTGGTGCTCGACACGAGTGTGGGGCGAAATCAATGGGTCGTCGTCGAGGGCGAGCGGGTGATCCACCGCATGACTTGGCATAAGGTAAAATCGATGCTGGTCGCGCGGGACGATGTCGACCGCTTGGAACGTCTCCTCGCACGGTCGGAGCAGGATCGAGATCATCCGCCCGAGATCGAAATGCCGCACGGCGGTTACCTTGGAGAATACCCCTGGCACCCAGCCTTCGCGACCGTAGATGGTCAATGGAGCCTGGGGCGACGTGGCGCCGTTGAAGTTCAGGCCACCGTCGCCGATTGGTATGTCGAGCGTTCCGGCCATGATTATTCGGTCGAAGATAGCTTCAACCTTACGGTTCCGGCGCCAGCCCTGGTGCACGGCCTCAAACTTCGCTTGGCGGAGGGTCGCTCTCTCGCCTACGCCATGACGGACGGGAACGTCCTTTTCAAAGACCCGTCAGCCGACGAGCCGGGCTTTAGCGCGGCGGTCGTTGATCGTGATGCGATGTGCGCGTTCCTCGATGCCGAAGGCCTGGAAATCGTGTGGACGTTCGCGGGCGAAAAGAGCGCCCACGGAGGGCTGCGTCACGGGAACGCATGGGGCGGGATGCTGGAATATTGGGGTTTGTACCGTCTGAAGAATGAGGCTGTCCAAGGTTCCCTGACCTTCAAGCGCCAAAATGCCAGGCCCGAGCAGCTGGCCGAACTGCTCGCTGGACCGTAGCAGGAAACCTGCCTCACAATTGCTTCTTGAGCCTCTGCCTTTCCGCCAGCTGCCCGACTTAGCGCGTGAGTTGGAGCGCTCGGGTGGCCCTTTGACGGAACCGGGAGGGCCATATATCATTCTTCATCAGGAGAATAATATGGCAAGCTTAGCGCGGCAGTACAGTCCGGCAGAGGCGGCGGCGATCAGTGGCGTCGCCGTCAAGGCGGTCCACAACGCAATCGACAAGCGAATCGTCGATGCACCGTCACCGGCCGGGACCAAGCGCGCCCGGCGGTCGCTCTCCGCCCAGGACGTGCTCCGCCTGAAGCTCTGGCACGAAGTCGGCGCGCTCCTCTCTCAGGAGAGGCGCCAGCGGCTCTTCGCTGAAATTGAGCAGCACCCGACCGCCAGACGCGTCAAGGCCGACGCGTTCGTGATCGTCGACGTCGAGGAAGCCCGCAAGCAGATCGCGAAGCGCGCACGCGACCTGGAGGCGGCGGAGGCGGCGGTGACGCGGAGCAGCAAAGTGATGGGCGGCGAGCCCGTGTTCAAGGGAACGCGCATCCCCGTCCGCTTGATCTCGTCTATGCTTGGTGAAGGCGTCAGCGAGGCGGAAATCCTCGATGGTTACCCCAAGCTCGAGGCACGCCACCTCGAGCTCGCGCGTCTCTGGACCGCAGCGCACCCGCGCCGGGGGCGCCCGAAAACCCTTGCTGACCGCGGCACGAGGGTCCGCTCCCAGTCGCGGGCGCCGCTCAAGCCCGATCCGGGGCCCACGATGGTGACCCGGCGCCCAAAGTCGTGAAATTCCTGATCGACGAATGCCTGCACACCTCACTTATCGGCGTCGCCGAGCAACGCGGGCATGAGTGCCAGCACGTGAACTGGCTAGGGCTTAGCGGTGAGGCCGACTGGGATATGATGCCGCGCATCGTCGACGGCGACTACACGTTCGTGACCAACAACGCGGCCGACTTCCGGCGCTTTTACGCCCAACGGGAGATCCACGCCGGCTTGGTCATCATCGTGCCGCAGGTCCAGCCGGCCCGCCAGCGTGCGCTTTTCGACGCTCTGCTCGACACGCTCCAGCCCGGCGAAGAGCTGGTCAACGAAGTCATCGAGATCAGCCTCGACGCCGACGAAGCGGTGTTCACCCGTTACGACCTGCCGCAGGCAGATGATGGCGACTAACGAGCCGAAGCGCGAACCGATCGCGGCGAGCCCGTCTGCGAGCGGCCCGGCAGGCGCCATCTTCGAGGGACAGGTCGGGGCGCATTATCTGCTGACCATGCTCGCCGAGGCCGATCCGCGCGGCCGGCCTGGCGTATTGGTCGAACGGGTCGAGCTTCAGCGCGCGGGGGAAGGGCACCCGCTCGACGACGTGATCGTGCGCGGCGTCACCAACACGGGCGCGCCTGCGGTACTCGAAGTCCAGGTGAAGCGGACCATCACGTTCGCGCCCGGCGACACGGTGTTCAAGGACGTCGTGACGCAGCTTGCCGCAGCGTATTCCAAGCTCGACCCAACGCATGATCGGCACCAGTTCGCCGTCGCGACCGAGCGCACGTCGTTCAAGATCACCGGGCCATATCAGGACGTGCTCCGCTGGGCTCGCGAGGTCGGTTCGGCCTCGACGTTCGCCGAGCGGATCAACCGCAAGAAGGTCGGCAACGACGATATGCGGTCGTTCGTCGCCACCGTTCGCGCACATCTCGCCGCGGCCAATTGCGCCAATGATGACGAAACCGTCTGGCAGGTCCTGCGCCGCTTCCAGATCCTCACGTTCGATTACGATGCTCCGGGCTCGCAGTCGGTCGAACTCGCTCTCGAGCGTGCCCGACACGTGCTCGCCCTGGATGACGTCGGCCGCGCAAGCGCTCTCTGGAAGGTGTTGACCGAAACGGCAATCCGCGTCGCCGCATCGGGCGGCGATCTCGATCGAGACCGACTCATCAATCAACTGGCCGAGGCGGACAACTTTCGTCTGCTCGGCACTCGCCGCAACAGGTTGCCGCGCGAGACGCTGTCAGAGGCGGCCCTACTTGCCGCCGCTGACCTGCGGCGATCCATCGCCGGGGCCACGCTGGCGCGCTCGGCGCGACTCGACGCCGTGCGAGCCGCGCGCGACGGAGGTCGCTACATCGAGATTCTCGGCGGGCCTGGCGTGGGCAAGTCGGGACTGCTCGGCCTCTTGGTGCAGCAGGTTCTGGCCGAAGGACGTGCCGTGGTGCTCACGCCGGAGCGGACGGTGGCCGGAGGATGGTTGGCGCTCAAGTCGACCCTCGGTGTCGATGGCAGCCCACAAGCGTTTCTCTCCGACCTGGCGAGCGACGGCGGAGCGGTCCTCTTCGTCGACAGCCTCGACTTCTTCGGCGACGCCGGCAAGCGCGCGACGGTCGTCGACCTCGTGCGGTCCGCGGCCGAGGTGCCGGGGTTCCAGGTGATCGCGACGGCCCGCACTGGTTTCGACAAGGAAGAGCCGAACTGGCTTCCCGCTGACGTGCTGAAAAAGCTCGGCCGTGCGCCCCCGGTCGTCGTGGAGGAGCTCGGGGCGGAGGAAATCGAGGAGCTTAAGGCGGCGGCTCCCGCGTTGCGCGCGCTCCTCGCCGACGACCATCCGGCACGCGCGATCGCCCGCAACCTCTTCCGCCTGTCCCGGCTGCTCGACGTGCAAGGATCGGCTGATGAGCTCCGGTCGGAAGTCGACCTGCTTGAGCGATGGTGGTCGACCGCCGACGGCGCACCCGAGGGCCGGCGCGATCGAGCCAGGCTGCTGAGTGACCTTTCGGACGCGGTGCTCGGGGGCGCCGAGCACGTCGAGACCCGCGCCGCACCGGCCGCGATCGATGCCCTGATCGCGAGCGAGAGCCTGCGCGAACTCGGCCTTGATCGGGTTGGGTTCAGGCACGACGTCTTGCGCGAATGGGGCATGGCGGTGCGCCTCTACGACGACCTCAGCAGGTTGGACCGCCTGCCGCTGACCCGACCGGCGTCGACGTCGCTAGCTCGCGGCGTGGAGCTCGGCGCCCGGCTAGCATTGGAACGCGCGCATGATGGCACGCCATGGCTGCATTTCCTCGATCGGGTCAGCCGCGCCGGCGCGCACGCTTCTTGGCGCCGCTTCGCGCTCCTCGCGATCCTCCGTTCCGAACTTGCGTTCCATCTCCTTGAGCGCGCGTCCGCGCCGCTGTTCGGCGGCGGTGGGGCGCTGCTGCGAGAACTGATCCGCACGGCGATCGCGGTCGAGTCGAGGCCGCTCGTCGAAATGCTGGCCGAGGCCGGCACCGACGTTCCATCGATCCCGGCCGAAATCTACGGCCCTGCAAATGGCTCCTGGGCCAGGTTGGTCCGCTGGCTATTGCTCCGACGAGCCGACCTCCCGCTGCAGGCGCTGCCCGACGTCGTCGAGCTTTTTCAGAGCCTGTCCTTATCGATGTTCGTCTCCGATCCGCTTACCCCGACGATGGCGACCGCGCTCGCGGACTGGCTAGACGAGATCGAGGCCGCCCGGGATCATCACCCGCTCGCTAAAGACCAGCCGCGGTTCGCGGCGGTATTCGGCCACCATGGTCTGTTCAAGCTCGCGGAAGACGTGCGACACGCATTCGCGTTCATGGCGGCGCGGGTGCCAGGCCGCGTCCGTGCGTATCTTCAGAGCGTTTTGAAGCGGCGCAATCCTAATCAGACCATCAAGGACATCATGAAGTTTCGGGGTGCGTTCGCGCAGGCAGCCCCGGGCGAACTGGCCGAGTTGACCCTTGTGGGGCTGATCGCAAAGCCCGACGACGACGAGCGGCACTACCATCGCCCCCGCCGGCGCGACATCTTCACGCATCTCGACACCGACTTCCTGCCGAGCTCGCCCGCACAGGGCCCGTTCTTGGATCTGCTCAACGCCGCTCCGGAGCATGGACTTTCGCTGGTTCGGCGCCTGGTCGATCACGCCGTCGCGGGGATGAGCGATGGCGAACCGGGCGACGACGGCCTGACGCTCGCGCTTCCGAGCGGACCGCGGTTCTTCCCTTGGCAGTATACCTACTATTGGTCGCGCAACGCGCAGGGCTGCTACGCGGTCGAGTCTGCCCTGATGGCGTTGGAGGCCTGGTCGCACGCCCGCATCGAGCGGGGCGACGCGCCGGATGAGGTGATCGCCGACATCTTGGGCCCGGACGGCTCGCCCGCTGCCTTCGTTATGGTCGCCGTCGACGTTCTGATTTCGCACTGGCCGAAGACGTTAGGCGCAATCGTGCCTTTCCTCGGATCGCCCGAGCTTCTGGTACTCGACCGCACGCGTCAGGTTCACGACTCAATGCCCGACACGGACCTGCTTGGCTGGGGCTCGGTCGGACCGAAGGAGCCACGCGGCCCGGTGAGCTTGGCCAGCCTTGAGGAGCGGTTGTCGCGCCAAATCCCGCTGGAGTACCTGCTCGGCCACTTCACCCATATCGAAGGTGCCGATCTCGATGGGCTCCGCCGGTTGCTCGACGCAGCGTCAGAGCGGCTAGGATCGCCCCAGCCCGACGACACCTTCGCCGAGCCAAGACTCATGGCCCGATATGCGCTCAATCTGACGGACAGGGCCAACTGGCAGCCGCAGAACGGCGGCGTGGCCTATGTCTCCCCGCCGGAAGAGACGCAGCACGTCGCCGACCTTCAGGCCAAGCGCGCGCCGCAGACTGCCGACTTCGGCATCGATGCGGCGATCCAAAACGCGTTGGAGAATGCTGAGCGATCGGGCCCGGAGCTTGCTGAGCAAGCCCTGCTCTACGCCAAGCGTCTTGAGGATACGGAGGAGCCTGAGGACACAATCGGATCCCGGACGAACGCGGTCGTGTCTGCGGCGATGATCGTCGCCCGCGACGGCGTCGACGCGTTATATGACGAGTACGAGCAATGGGTCCGCGACGTGTTCGCGAGCGCCTTCGACGGCACCGACCGCGACATGGCGAGGGGCATGCGGGATGGCATCCGCTTCAACCCCATCGCGATTGCGACGCTCGGCCTCATACACGTGTGGCGGCGGCGTCGCTCGGTCGCCGATCGCGACCTTCTGCTCGAGTTGGCCGGGCGCGAGTCGGCGGAGGCTGCGCAAGGTTTTGGTGCCGGCCTCGATGTCTTGAGAGAGATCGACCCGCGCCTCATCCCGGCCGCCTTGCGGTGCGCCCTGTCCGCTCAGATTCATCCCGACGCGCGCTGGGATGACGGGGAGGAAAAGAAAGCCGCCGGCCAAGCGCGGTACCGGGAGCGGGTAGGGCGCGCGATCGAGGCTGAGCGCGCCTGGCTCAACGGTGACGCTGGGCTGCCCGACTGGCCGCAGTTTCCGGCGCCTGTGCTTCACGTCAGGGAGGGCCTTCGCATCGGCGGAAGCCGCAAGGTCGACCGGCCGCGTGTCGCCGAGCGACCGCTTGACGAAGTCTACGCGCAAACTGCGGCTCTTTGGGTGCGGCAGTTGACACGGGACTCGGACCGGCAGCCGGCCGAGTGGATCGCCGCTTTCGTCGACGCGTTCGCGGACTGGACAGCCCGCGCGAACGGCGCAGGCTCCGAGCCGCGCGCCGAAATCGACCGCCGTCTCGACGAGTGGAACAACATCTTCTTTCGACTACTCGCCCGCTCGTTGACGGGGCGAGACCTCGAGCAGGCTGCGGCGAACGTGGCGAAGGCGATCGCCGTACCCGACGAGTCCTTCTTCGACATCGCCGAGAGCCTCGTACCCGCGCTCGACGAGCTCTACTTCAACGACCTCGGCCTCAGCTTGGAGGCGGCTTTGCAACTGCGGGGGCTCATCGCCGATCGGCTGATGGACAGCGCAGGCTGGCGACGCGAACGCGACAAGGCTGAACTCTCGGTCGAGATGCGGATCGGCCCGGCGATCGGAGTGATGTTCTTCACTCATTACAACGCGTTCAGCGCCGCGAAGTGCTACCTGCTGTCCAAAGGCGTCGACCGGGTTGAGCCCTTCTTTCCGCAGCTCACCCGGTTGATCGAGGAAGGACCGGTTCCGTTCACGGGTTTGTTGACGATGAGTCTGCTCGAGGTCTCGCGAAAGCCCGAGCACGCGGCCTTCTTCTTGAACAGCGCGCTGAATTGGCTCCGGCGGCAGCCGGATAACGTGCTGCTCTGGGTCGATGGTGGGCTCGGCGCACGCCTGGCGAAGTGGCTTGAGACCGCGACTGGGGCGGATCCGTCGCTTCGTTCAGCCGACCACCCCCTCCGAGCGCAGCTGGACGACGTTCTCGCGAGGCTGGTTCAGGTCGGCGTCGCCGAGGCTCACCGGGTCGAGATGTTGCTGGCATCACCGATCAGGTAGAGCTTTCGGCGACCGACCGTGCGCTGCGTCTTGGTCGGTCGGACATACTAAGGATGAGGGATGCCCAAGGTCGCCGATCGCGTTCTGATGTTCGTTCCGGAACGCTGGGGCGAGGTCGATCGGTTCCTGAACTTCTACCGCCACACTTACTGCTTCAACATCCGGGATCAGCGCGCCTTGTCAGGCGTGCGGGCGCACTTCCAGAAGGCGCTCCGCCTGATCAGCCTTGCGGAGAAGCTGAAGCCGAACCTGCAGATCGACCGCGACGAGCTCGAGGCGCAGGGCTTCACGGCCGCGGCCAACGCAGACGAGATCGCCACGGTCATAGAAGCGGCCATTCTGGAGATGTATTCGACCCTCGACTGCATGGTGAAGGTGATGCGCGCCGTCTACGGGCCATCAACCTCGGGCTTCAAAGAGTCGACGCGACGTGTGTTCCAATCGCCGCATTCGATTCAGGGCGCATTTCCCGAGCCAATCAAGGAGGCGATCGCCTCCGCTCGCTGGTACTTCCGCCTGCTCTACTTGAGGGATGAACTCACCCATCTGTCGACCGGTCGGGTACACAGCGACGCTGAGACGGGCCAGGTGAGGTACGATCATTATGGTCTCAAGGAAGGAGAGAAGCCGCTCACAATCGACGATATCTTCGGATGGCTCGCCGCGACCGTTTCAGACGTCAACGGCCTCGTTGGTCTCGTCTTCCATTACCTGAACGAGACGCTGAGCGATCGCGAGGTGTTCCAGCTCTGCGGCATGGTCGAAGGGCGCATGCTGCACAGATACGTAAGTCCCATTGGCGCGCTGACCTTCAACAGCGGGCGCTGCGGGGCGTGGATCTGGTTCGAGAAGCCGGACCTGCCGACCTGTCCGTTTCGCGAGTCCTGCGGAGCTTACCTCAACAAGGCGCCGGTACCCGACGACGCGCCACCAAGTTCCCTTCAACCGCCCACTTAGACGAATGTGCAACTGGCCGTTGGCTGCCGGACCGCCTTCGCACAGACTGCTTAGGTCCGCATACGGCCTAGGGTGGCCGGGCGTTCAGCCGCTCGGAACCGCAATCAGAAGGTGAATGAGCGGCCGATCTCGGGATTTACGTAAGAGGCGTGAACGTCTGGTTCTGGGTCTACCGCGTCGCGCGCTCCCTCCTGAGTTGCGCGCGGTGCGCGCGATCGAGCGCACGCTGTGCCTTATCTAGCTGGCGCAGGAGCTCGTCCCTTAGCTGCGCCAGGATTTGCCACTCGAGCATCCGGTCGAACCGTGTGGTGCCCGACGATAGAAGGGTCGTGACGAACACCAAGTCGTAGGCGGTGTTCCGCGCCGGATCTACGAAGCCCGCGTTGCTAGCGCCGGCCAGCGCCGTAGGGGTGCCACTGCCCTCAAGAAGGCCGAGCCGGAAGTCGATGCCTCGGGCTCCTGCGTGGACGTTGTAGCTGGCCATTCGGTAGTAGGACTGCATGGCGCCCTTACCCGCGGCGACTTCGAGATCGACCAGCCGTGGTTTTTTGAGCCCAAGGTGCTGTGCCGCCCAGCCATACTCCGATCCGAAGTTGTCGCCAAAGCGGTCGAGGCACGCCTGATATTCTCGCTCGGTCTCGGCGATGTCCCGTTTTGTCGGAGGCGCGTAGCCGAGCTGCTCGTGCGATAAGACGAACCGGTCCATAGCCCGTTTCGACTCAATGGCCGCGTGCGACCTGTATCGGACCGCCAGTTCCTCGCCGTGCTCCGCTAGAATCGTCGCGACGACGGTGATCTCATGAAGCGTCCGCCAACGGGCCATCGCGCCGTCCGCAAGACCGTTCTCCATCAGCGTGATGATCTCGAAAACCACCTGACAGGCCCTCGCGTGCAGGTGGAGCATGGTGTCGTTCAGCACAGGCTTGCGCTTAGCGCGCGACCGGCGGCGACCCTTGAGAACCGCACTGATGTTCTGATGCTTGTATTCGATCGAGCCGCGGGGCCGATCGATCACGGCCTGCAGCAGGCGGTTATGTTCGGCCTTGCTGTAGGGGCGCCCGGCGATATCGTCGCCAAGCATCGCGAAATAATCCGCGACGATCGCGTCGTTCTGTTCGTCGGACCAGTCACCGGCCATGGCAGCTCCCGAGCAAGCCCGCCAAGCTGGAAGAGGCCTGGATCATGCCAGCAACTGCGCCGGCACACCGAGTGCTGGCCCGGCCTCGGCAAGCCGCTGGTCGAGCGTATGCACTGTGGCGCCATGCTCCGATGCGACGGCAAGATGCAGCGCATCGCCGGCACGAAGCCCCAAGGTATGCTGATCGGCAAACCTCGCCGCCGCCCGAAACTGCCCGCCCGTCACGGGCAGCACCGTGAAGCTCTCGGCGACCAGCTTGTTGAACATGGCAAGCGCCGCCGCGCGCTGTTCGAGGCTGATCTGCCCGGTCCGTAGCTTGATCGCCATCGCGGACGACATCTCGGTGACGGTCCAGTCGCTGATCAGAAGCTGCGCCGCATCCTGTCCCGCCAGCCAGGCCTGAACGCGCGGCGTCATCGCTTCGTTGGAGAGCGCCGCAACGATCAGCGACGTGTCGAGATAGAGCATCAGTAGCGATCGCCATCCCGCATCGACCGCACGAGATCGGCGGCGCTTTGGGACTGCGGCGGCATCGCTGCCGTCAGCGACTGGAGCAGCGCGGCATCGATCGGCTTGCGGGGCCTTGCCACCGCTGTGAGCCGTGCAACCGGCTTGCCGCGACGGGTGATGTCGATCGAATCGCCCGCTTCGACCCGGTCGACCAACTCGCTCAGATGGGCTTTGGCGTCCGCAAGATTGATTGCGTCCATGTCACGCTCCTGACCATGTAGATGGTCATATAGCGTGCTGGGCTTAAGAATTCCAGCAGGAGGTTTGCCGATGCGGCATGTTCTCACCCGGCAGCAGCTTTATGACATGGTCTGGGAACGCGCCGTATCCAAGGTGGCGCCCGAGCTCGGTATCTCCGACGTGGCGTTGCGCAAGCAATGCGTGAAGCACGCCATCCCCTTACCGGACGCCACCTATTGGGGACGGCTGCATGCCGGGCGCCCGATCAAGCGTAAACCGCTGGGCGTTGCACCAAAAGGCGTGAGCGATCCCATCGTGATCGATGCACGCGCGAAGCCGCCGGCGCCCCCGCCGATCGAGGCGGCGATCGCAGCCGCCAGACAGCGGGTGGAAGCTGTCGCCTTACCGGAGAAGCTGCATCCGCTCGTCGCCAAGACACTTGTTGCAGCAAGGAAAGCCCAGCCGGATCGCAATGGCGCGATCACCGGTCTTGGCGGGGAGGTCTTTCGGATCCGCGTTCACCCCGATACGCTCGATCGTGTCGGCGCCTTCCTGAATGCGCTGGTCTACAATGCTCTGGCCCGTGGCCATCGGTTCGAAGCCGGACGCGAGGGCCTCGAGATGGTCGTCGACGAAGAACCGGTTGGCTTTGCCATCTATCAGACTATCCGCCGGTCACTCCATGTTGCCACAGAAGAGGAGACCTTTCGGCGAGAGCGCTGGGATGCTCGCCATCGCAATGATTGGGACAATTGGGATAAGCGCCCATCCATTCCCTATTACGATTTCACGCCAACCGGGGAGATGGCGATCGAGATCGCAGGCTGGTCTCGGTATGAAAACGCCCAGCGGCGGTTCGCCGATACCCGCGCGCGCAAGATCGACAGCCGGATCGATGAGATATTGGTCTCGTTTGCTGCATTTGCGGCCCGCAGGAAGGTAGAGCGGGCAGAAGCACAGAAACGGGCGCGGCTCGAAGAGATCGCTCGGCAGCGGCGCGCCGAAGAGGCACGGCTCGCCAAGCTCGAACAGCAGCGGGTGGAATATCTCGATCGCAAGCTCGCGCAGGCGGAGGAGCGAGATCGGCTACGGACGTTTCTGACGACGCTGCCCGCTGACCAAATCTCCGAGGAAGCATCCGCCATTCATGCGTTCATCGGATGGTCTCGGCAGCGGCTGGAGAAGATGGATGCCCAGCTGCAGCTTGCGACGATTGCCGCTGAGGTTTCGGAAATGGACGCCTTCGCGCCGGAGGGCGATGTCGACAGCCAAGAAGGATAGCACGGCGTCGGCTCAGGCAGCCGATTCTACCGAGGATCGATCTCAACTGCCGCGATCGTCAGCAACATCGGCCGCATCCAGGCCGGCGCCTGACGGACCGACGCGCTAAGCCTCTTCTTGTCGATCGCAGACAATGATCGAGCGGCGATCTGAACGACATCGTCAGCTCGCGCCGGACCTAGATGGCGAAGGGCCTGCACGATGGTGCCTGCTGCGCTTCCTGGCAGGATCAGATGTTTGGGCGAGGTATGGCGCAGATCAATCACACGCTTTCCCAGAACGATCCGCCGAGACGGTCCGTCGGTCAGATAGTCGCTCTGAGCCGGGACCTGGGGCGTCAGCCCGAGCAGATGGGCTGCGCGGGCGCCGGCGATCTGCACTTTCGATCCTGTCTCCCGTGCCAATGCGCGTGCGACGTGATCCGGGTCGGGGGAAAGTGATCCGAGCCTCGGATGTAGTTTGGGCAGATCGTAGAGGCCTCGCGCCAGACGGCGCAGCCTGCCCTTGCTTGCAAGGCGAGAGAGAGCCTGGTCGACAGCGGGGCGTTCGGCGAGGTCCAAGAAGTCGCTGGGCGTGAAAACGCTTCCTCGTCCGCTGGCCGAGGCACGCGCCAAGATCCGGTTGGGAGTTGAGGAGCTCGGCTGATCCATATGTCAGAGAATATGGTATCTTTTTCTGACATACAATGACGCCGCGGTTCGCCATCAGCGGAGGCGGATAGGACCACCGCATCCTGAGATGCGGTGGTCCCTGTATCAGCTCCCTGAGCCGTCTGTCGGTCTTACAGGCCGGGTTTTGCGCTGATGGACATCGGGTGCAGGCGCGATCTTAGCTCGGCCTTCAAGATAGGTCTGGCGGCGCTGCTCCAGCCACGCCTCGACCTCCTCCAGGTCCCACACCACGCATCGCGGCGTCAGATTGAAACGGCGAGGGAAGTCGCCGCGTTTCTCCATTTCGTAGATCGTGCTGTCGGCGAGCGGTACGATCAGTCGGAGTTCATGCCGTCGGATAGTTCGTGGCAGCCCAGTCAGCACGGTGGCGGGGCCGGAATAGCCCACCGGGTCTCTATCGTCGTCATCCTGATACGGCATCATCAGAACGCGCACGCGGCTTGGTTTCTTGGTCATGTTAATCCTCCGATGGTTGGAGGATTTCTGATGGAGGCCAAGACCTTGCCCGTTCGCGTAGGCACCGGATTGTGCCGACGCTGACGGTACTTTTTGCCGTGATCCGAGTCCGGGCGTCAGAGCTGGACAGCGCGCAAAGAGCCGATAGTAGTCGATAGATGGCTTGCCGAGGTCGACGAAAATTCCTTAACGATATCAGCAGTGTAAGTTTCTGACGGGTCCTGGGCCGGTAGTATTTGAGCGCAAAAATATTTTCTGCAATGAATTCAGTTGGTTGATATGGCCCCGAACAATCGAGTGGGGATCGACGCCGGTGCGCTCGCGGCCCTCATAGAGCCAGGTTTCGGCACGGGCGGCTTCCTCGGCCGGCGGCAGATAGAGGAAGGTCAGATAATAGCCCGACACGAAATGCGCGCCGGCTTCCTCGAAATCGGCCTTGCGCTCGGCGTCGAGCAGGCCGGACGCCGGATCGGGAAGCACGCTGTCAGGATAGGTCGCGGCCTCGTGGCGCTGCGCCTCGACGAAGATCGACCAGCCAGAGCCGAGACGGCGGAAGGCGTTGTTGATGCGGCCGGCGACGGCGACCAGCTCGGCGGCGACGGCGCTGTCGAGATCGGGACCGCGAAAGCGCGCCGTACGCTGGAAGCCGCCGTCCTTGTTGAGCACGACTCCTTCGGTCGCGAGCGCGACCCAGGGCAGATAGTCGGCAAGGCGCGAAGCCGAGCGACCATATTCGGCGAGGTTCATCATGGGGTGCGCCTCCTTCAGACCGCGAGATGGCCGGGGATGCGCAGATGGCGGCGCCCGACCTCGACGAAGAGCGGATCGCGCTTGGCCGCCCAGACCGCCGCGAAATGGCCGACGGCCCAGATGAGCAGCCCAACGAGCCAGAGGCGCAGGCCGAGGCCCACGGCCCCGGCCAGCGTCCCGTTGAGGATCGCGATAGAGCGCGGCGCG
Organism: Xanthobacter sp. ZOL 2024; assembly: GCF_052932325.1. NCBI lineage: Bacteria > Pseudomonadati > Pseudomonadota > Alphaproteobacteria > Hyphomicrobiales > Xanthobacteraceae > Xanthobacter > Xanthobacter sp. ZOL 2024. The sequence continues at coordinate 3,768,344 of NZ_CM128808.1, read as the reverse complement.
CCGCCGAGCAGAATGTGCTCGGTCAGCGCGCGGTGAACCGGGACGGTGAATCCCGGCACGTCCAGTTGCTCGAACGCGGCCGCCATCAGACGAGCGCCCCGCCGCCGAACGAGAAGAACGACAGGAAGAAGCTCGACGCCGCGAAGGCGATCGACAGGCCGAATACGATCTGGATCAGCTTGCGAAAGCCGCCCGAGGTGTCGCCGAAGGCGAGCGCCAGGCCGGTCGCGATGATGATGATGACCGCGACGATCTTGGCGACCGGGCCTTCGATCGACTGGAGGATTTTCTGGAGCGGCGCTTCCCACGGCATTGAGGAGCCGGAAGCGTGCGCCGCGGGCGCGAGGACGAGATTGACATAGGCGACGGCAGCGACGGTCGCGACGGTGCGGCGGATGCGCATGTGGATACGGATCATGAGGGTTCTCCTGTGCTGGTGGGGGTGGCCAAAGGGCTGGGGTGCGTGATGCGGTAGTCACCGTCCGGGCCGAGCCCTTCGACACGGGCGAGTTCGGTGAGCCGGCGCGCGGAGCCACGGCCGGAAAGGACGGCAACGAGGTCGATGGTCTCGGCGATCAGTGCGCGCGGGACGGTTACGACGGCTTCCTGGATGAGCTGTTCGAGCCGGCGCAGCGCGCCGATGCCGGTTCCGGCATGGATGGTGCCGATGCCGCCAGGATGGCCGGTGCCCCAGGCTTTCAGGAGGTCGAGCGCTTCGGCGCCGCGCACCTCGCCGACAGGGATGCGGTCAGGGCGCAGACGCAGCGATGAGCGCACGAGATCAGAGAGCGTCGCGACGCCATCCTTGGTCCGAATGGAGACGAGGTTGGGCGCTGCGCATTGCAGCTCGCGCGTGTCCTCGATGATGACGACGCGATCCTGCGTCTTCGCCACCTCCGCGAGTAGCGCGTTTGTCAAGGTGGTCTTGCCGGTGGAAGTGCCGCCCGCGACGAGGATGTTGGCGCGCGCCGCGACGGCTTCGCACAGCGTCGCGGCCTGATCGGCGGTCATGATCCCGGCGGCCACGTAGTCCGCGAGGGTGAAGACGGCGATGGCGGGCTTGCGGATGGCGAAGGCTGGCGATGCGACGACGGGGGGAAGCAAGCCCTCAAACCGCTCGCCGGTTTCGGGCAACTCGGCCGAGATGCGCGGGGATCGGGCGTGAACCTCCGCGCCGACATGGTGGGCGACCAGGCGCACGATGCGCTCGCCATCGGCGGACGACAGGATTTCGCCGGTGTCGGACAGTCCTTCGGAGAGCCGGTCGATCCAGATGCGCCCGTCAGGGTTCAGCATCACCTCGACGACGGCGGGGTCTTCCAGAAAGCGGGCGATGGCCGGGCCGAGCGCGGTGCGGAGCATTCGCGCACCGCGCTGGATCGCCTCCTGTTTCTGGTGAGAAGAAGTCATGCCGTCCCCAAGTTTTGAAGGGGACGCAACAGACAGTTCCCCGATCGGGGATTATTAAAAGAGCCCGAAATCTGGCCTGTTCAACAAGTATCGAGAGCCGTGCGGCGGTCGGCGGCTATCGGCGGCGAATAGGACGGGTCGGTTATTCTTGCGGCGCGCCGTTCGCCTCTTGCCGGTCTGCTGCCGGCCCATCGGGGATCGACTCGACGTCGCGCGAAAGCTCTTTCAGGAACCTGTCGCCGATTGCCAGACGGCGGCCGAGATTCTGCATGAAGCCCTCGAACCGCTCGGCGCCCTTGGCGCGTGCGGCGGCCTGTGCGTTCTCCGGCAAGGGCGGCGTGGAAGACAGCCAGATCAGGATGAAGAGCGAAAGGGTTTCACCGAGCACGGCGAGATCCTCGTCGAGCGTGTCGATCTGGCGGCCGAGCTTGTCGAGGCGGCGCGACATAGCCGCCTCCAGCTTCTCGGTCGTGTCGCCGGACAGGAAGGACGCGGTGGCGGCCTCGACGATGGCCGAGGCCGAGACCTTGCGGCGCATCGCCAGCGCGTCGACCTGTTTGAGCAAGGCGGGATCGAAATAGACATTCCTGCGGGTGCGGGTCGGCATGGCGTGATCCTTACAGTTCGATGCCGTCGCCGGGGTCGAGCGAGGCTTGCCGCGCGACCATCCGCATACGGCTGCGCATGGCGTTGGCCTTGGCGGCGTCGACATCGGGTTCGTTGTCCAGAAGCTCGAACTCCTGCGCGGGCGATGGCGGCGGGATGATATCTTCGTGCTCGGGCAATTCCGGCTCACGGCGAACGCCGGCATTGGCGGGGTCGCCGCCGTCGTCGCCCGCGTCGATCGCGCCCGTCTGGCCTGCGGCTGCGACGACGCGGTCCGACCAGTCGTCGGACGTGGCGGCGTTGGCGGAAGCCGCCATCAGCTCGGGCCGTGTGATGATACGCTCCTGCAAGCGTGCGTCCTCGAAATAGCGGGCCTTGGTGGCACGGATCGGCGGCGTGCCTGCGACCATGACGATTTCCTCGGAAGGCGGGAGCTGCATGATCTCGCCGGGCGTCATCAGCGGTCGCGTCGTCTCCTGCCGCGAGACCATCAGGTGGCCGAGCCAAGGCGAAAGCCGGTGTCCGGCATAGTTGGTGGAATCGCGCAGCTCGGTCGCCGTGCCGAGCGCATCGGACACGCGCTTGGCGGTGCGCTCGTCGTTGGTCGCGAAGCTCACGCGCACATGGCAGTTGTCGAGGATCGCATTGTTCGGCCCATAGGCGCGCTCGATCTGGTTGAGCGATTGGGCGATCAGGAAGCCCTTGAGCCCATAGCCCGCCATGAAAGCGAGCGCCGATTCAAAGAAGTCGAGCCGGCCCAGCGCCGGAAACTCATCGAGCATTAGGAGCAGCCGGTGGCGCTTTGTCGTCGCGGTCAGCTCCTCGGTCAGCCGGCGGCCGATCTGGTTGAGGATGAGGCGGATGAGCGGCTTGGTGCGGTTGATGTCGGACGGCGGCACGACGAGATAGAGGCTGACGGGCTTTCGACCGCCGACGAGATCGGCGATGCGCCAGTCGCAGCGCGCCGTAACGCGGGCGACGACCGGATCGCGGTAGAGGCCGAGAAACGACATGGCGGTCGAGAGCACGCCGGAGCGTTCGTTGTCGGATTTGTTCAGCAGCTCGCGCGCCGACGATGCGATGACGGGATGGACGCCGGCTTCGCCGAGATGCGGCGTGTCCATCATCGCGCGCAGGGTGGCTTCGACCGGGCGGCGCGGATCGGACAGGAAGTTGGCGACGCCCGCCAGCGTCTTGTCCGTCTCGGCGTAGAGGACGTGCAGGATCGCCCTGACAAGCAGGCTGTGGCTGGTCTTTTCCCAGTGGTTGCGCTTGTCGAGCGACCCTTCGGGATCGACCAGAATATCCGCGATGTTCTGCACGTCGCGGACTTCCCATTCGCCCTGATGGACTTCGAGCAGCGGATTGTAGGCCGACGATCGCGCATTGGTCGGATCGAACAGCAGCACGCGGCCGTGCCTGGCGCGAAAGCCCGCCGTCAGCGTCCAGTTCTCGCCCTTGATGTCGTGGACGATGGCCGATCCCGGCCAAGTCAACAGCGTCGGCACGACAAGGCCGACGCCTTTGCCGCTACGGGTCGGCGCGAAGCATAGGACGTGCTCCGGGCCGTCATGCCGGAGGTAGTCGCGGTCGTATCGGCCGAGCAGGACGCCATCGGGGTCGAGCAGGCCGGCGGCGCGAATTTCCTTGTCCTCGGCCCATCGCGCCGAACCGTAGGTCGCCACGTCGCGGCTCTCCCGCGCCCGGAGGATCGACATGAGGATCGCGGCGATGATGGCGATGATGCCGCCCGACGCGGCAATGATCGCGCCCTCGGTGAAGATTTCGGGCGCATAGGCGTCGTAGGAAAACCACCACCAAAAGAAGATGGGCGGATGGTAGATCGGCCAGCCCGCAATCTCGAACCACGGACTACCAAGCTGCGGCTGAAACCCCAACCGCCATGCTGTCCATTGCGTCGCCGCCCAGGTCGTCACCACCACGATGGCGAAGACGACGGCAATCTGACCCCAAAGTATTCGACCTCCACGCATAAAGGCTCCAATCGGCAAAATTGTTGGAGCCGATCAGAGAATGGGCGTTTTTGCGACTGGCAACAGGCAAGGACAGTCGTGAGGGTTGCCGGATACTATCGGCGGCAAATAGGGCGGGTCGCCGACGTTCCGATAATTACACGGCTTGGGTTGACCGACTCATATCACCCGCCAGCGCGAACAGGTTGCGGAGTGAGGCGCTACGGTTATGCGGCGACCATATCGCCGAGAAGGCAACCGGCTCTGGCTCGTCGGTAATCGGCAGCAACACGACTCCGGCTGTCGGGAACAACCCGCTCGCCGCACCGAGAAGCGTGACCCCGAAGCCCTGCGCGACCATGGAAAGCAACGTACCGCGCTCTGCCTCGAAACGCTGGATCGCGGGCTGGGACCAGCGACCGGCGAGGCGCAGCACAATGTGGTCATGGACTTGTGGCCCGGTGCCACCATGGCGAACAAGGAATTGTTCGTAGGCAAGATCATCCCAAGTGACGCCGGGTCGGCCTGCAAGACGGTGATCGACCGGCAGCGCGAGCACAAGCGGTTCGCTCCAGATCGGCCGTGAATGGCAGTCGGGTAGTTCAAACGCACCGGCGATGAACGCCACGTCGATCCTGCCCGCTCGACTCTGCATGACCGCATCGCGCGCGGTCGCTTCGATCATCTCGACGGTGATGCGGGGATGCTGCCTACGGTAGCCAGCCACCAGATTGTCGAGAAAGCTACCGGCGATCAGTCCATGGACTCCGATGCGTAGTCGACCGCATTCTCGCGCTGCGGTCATGCCAGCGGTTTTCACGGCATGGTCCAGTTCGTCGATCCCCGCCGCTATTCGCTCGACGAAAAGGCGTCCGGCTTCGGTGAGTCGAACGCCGCGCGTGTTACGCTCAAAGAGCATAATGCCAAGCTCGACTTCCAGCGCTCTTATACGGGCGCTGACACTCGACTGGCTGGTGCCGAGTGCCTGAGCGGCACGATTAAAATTCAGGTGCTCGGCGACGGCGAGCGTTTGGATCAGCGACACAAGAGGAATGCGCGCCCCTAGCCGGGTTGGCAGTCCAGACTCGCGATCAATCATTGGTGCAGAATGCCAACGCCTCCGCATCGAACGCGGTCAAGAAACATTGGTGGTGTCGGTGGCGCAAACGCGAAGCCTGTGCCCGTCTGGATCGGAGGCGACAAAAGTATATCCGAAGTCCAGCATCGTGGGTTCGAGGACTATATTGATCCCCTTCGATTTCCATTCGCGATACGTATCGTCTACTTGCTCATTGGTGGCATTGCTGAAGGACAACTCAAAACCACCGAAAGCCGCTGGCGGCTTTGGATCGATAGTATGCTTAGATTGCAGCCCGACCGCAAAATTGTCTGCAAGAGCAAACACTGAAAAATATTTAAAGGTTTGCGCGGGATCGGAACTCAAAATATCTTTATAGAAGGCTGTGCTGGCGTCGACATCATCGACATAGGAGAATAAGACTATTCGGCGAAAACATGCTCAAGGCTTCCTTTGCGTTGGCGTATTGCATTGGCGTGACAGTAAAGAGGGCGATAGCGCCACTACCCAATATGCATTACCCTTAATGACAAAATTAGTCAGTAGGAATCGTCATGGCCCGTAGCGACCGGCTTTTACGCTTGGCACAAGCCCTTCGAACGCTGCCCCATCCTGTTACGGCTGAGCGGCTAGCCGAGGAGACGGGTGTTTCCACTCGCACTATCTATCGCGATATCGAAAGCCTGCGTTCAGCCGGCGCTACAATTGATGGAGAAACTGGCTTCGGCTATCGGCTTGTGGAAGATATGGCCTTGCCGCCTCAAACCTTTACGCGCCTCGAAATCGAAGCGATTGTTCTCGGTCTTGCGCAAGTGAAGGACGCTGGCGACCGGGAACTGGCGCTAGCTGCCGATACAGCGTTTTCCAAGATCACGGCGACATTGCCAGAGCGACTTCAACTTCACGCGATCCATGCTGTAAATCGCTTCTATCGAGCAACACCGATCACCGAACCTACGGTGCCGATGGCGTTCTTTCGGCAGGCGTGCTGGGAGGAAAAGGTTTTAAAGATTACCTACGAGGATCGCGAAGGGCGGCGGACGGAACGAGAAGTGTGGCCGCTCGGCATAGTCTATCTTGATCGAGCACTCATCCTACCGGCCAGATGCTGCAAACGAAATGCCTTCAGGCGCTTTAGAATAGACCGAATTTCTGAAGCAACTGATACAGGAATAAGCTTCAGGCCGCATAGAGTTGCTATGTTGCGAGAGTTTGTTGCACAAATGACTGCTGAGATAGAAAGGGGAGCATAGGAAATTTCGGAAAATCGCTGTCTTGAGATGCACGATACCTAGGGTCCAGACCCATAAAGTGGTTGGCGTTGGGGTTGGATTGTGATTCACGGCTTCCGAGAGGAAGAGACGATGAATCGGGACCTGTTCTGGCTGACGGATGCGCAGTTTGCGCGGATCGAACCCCATCTGCCGACGGACACGCGCGGCAAGCCGCGTGTGGATGACCGCCGGGTGATCAGTGGGATCATCCATGTCCTGAAATCCGGCGGACGCTGGGTTGATGCACCGGCCGACTATGGCCCGCGCAAGACGCTCTACAATCGCTATGTCCGCTGGGCCGCCAAGGGTGTGTGGAGCGGGCTCTTCCAGGCGCTCGCCGGAGCGGGCGGGCCGCCCGCGCAGGTGCTGATCGACAGTTCCGCCGTCAAGGCCCACCGCTCTGCCTCGGGCGGGAAAGGGGGGAGCGAAGCCAAGCCATCGGCCGCTCCCGCGGCGGGCGCACGACCAAGATCCACGCGCTGACCGACCGCAAGTGTCGGCCCATCGCCTTCCTGCTCACCGGCGGCCAGGTGGCCGACTGCACGGCCGCGGCGACCTTGCTCCAGCAGATGCCGAAAGCCCGCATCCTGCATGGAGACAAAGGCTATGACAGCAACGCGGTCCGCCGTCAGGTGGAAGAGGCCGGCGCCATGCCCAACATCCCGCCCAAGGCCAACCGGCGCTGGAAACCATGCTTCTCTCCAGTGCTTTACCGTGATCGCAACGCCATTGAGCGCATGTTCTGCTGGCTGAAGGACTTCCGGCGTGTCGCAACCCGATACGACCGCCTTGCCGTCAACTTCCTCGCCGCCGTTTGCATCGCCGCGATCGTCGGCTATTGGTTATGAGTCTCGACCCTAGATTCCCAACCCCCGCTGCCGCCCCAACTGCCACGAAACCGACCCGCCCTGAACGATACCGCTGATCTCCTTGCCAAGCTGACGGTCGATGACTGGCCGCCATGGAACAAGGGTGAACTCGTGGCTCTGCTCGACCATGGCAAACTTGCCGCTCGATAGCTGCACCGTGCCGGTGAACTTGCCGCTGACCCTCTCGCCATCAGCGGCGGCGCGGAAAGGAAGGTTCTTGCTCGCCGCCATCTCGGCCCCGGCACTGGCAACCTCGCGCTCGCGCAACGTGCCGAGAAGATTGCGCCGATAGAGGATGCGACCGTCCGGCTTTCGGGTGGCGTCACCCTGGTCGATATGATGCTCGCGGCGGCGGTCCATCGCATCGGCCACCCGTTGACCAAAACCGGATGGCGACAGGTCTGACGGCTCGCTCGACAGGAGCCGCCAGTCCAGCCAGGTCGAGCCGTCCGCGCCGATCTGCTTTTCAAGATCGAAGGTCGAAAGGACGCGCACGCTGGCCTGCCGGTTGCGGCCAGCGTCATAGGCGGCAGCGCGGTTCTCGAAATCCTGCGGGATGCGCCATTGATCGGCGTCGATCCGCTCGGCGATGCCGGCGCGGCGCAACGCCTCCAGCCGGCGAACATGAGCATCGACAAAGCCCTCATAGTCGCCGCCCGGCACGCGCCCCTCGAACTTCGCCTGCTCGAGATGGCGGCTCGGCCGATAGATGCCGCCTTCGGCGATAGCTGCAATGGCGCGGTCGGACGGCCGCTGCGCTGTATCGGGCGGGCCGACTTCGATCACGCTGCCGATACGCGCGTCCGTCATGCGGGCCGCGTCGATGCCGGCGACATGGTGCGTCCGACCGTCAATCCCGTCCACCACTACGGTCAGGTTCTCGCCCAACTCGTCGGACAGATATTTATCGACAACACGGCCGACAATCGGGACTTCGGGCGCAGCATCATGAATCTGGAACGTCATCGGATCTCGCTCCAGCCCGTCCGCCTTCAGCGCCTTGTGCATATTGTGGATGATGTCGCCGCGCTCGCCCATCTCGCGCAAGGTCGGCTCCATACGCTCGCTGATCTCCCAGACGCCCGGCGCGTGCTCGGTGGCGAGGCCCATCTTCTCCAGTCGGGCGAGACGGCGCAGGCGGAGCGTCCGGTCAAACTGACGCTTCGGATCGGCCGACTCGTTGCGCAGGTCGAGGATGCGGTCATCGGTTTCCTCGGTCATGGCGCGGTCAATACGGGTGAAACGGTCTTGGTCGATCTCGGCCGACAGCTTGCGGCTCTGCTCGATCTCGGTGACGGGGCGAAGCTCCAGCGTCGTCAACTCACTCGCCCGCTCGCGGATGCCGTTGGCGAGATAGTCGCCGTTGATGACCAAATCCGCGCCCAAATCGTCCTTGCCCCGGACGATGACATGCACATGGGGATGGCCGGTGTTGTGGTGATTGACGGCGACCCAATCGAGCCGGGTGCCAAGATCGGCTTCGACCTGACTCATCAGGTCGCGGGTGTGTGCGGTCAGGTCAGTCAGGTCCGCGCCGTCCTCCGGCGAGACGATGAACCGGAATTGGTGGCGGTCGTCCGCGCCGCGCTCCACGAAGGCGTCGCCATCGGCGCGGTCCTCGGTCGCGGAATAAAGCTGGCCGCGCTCGCCGTCGCGCGAGGTGCCGTCGCGCTGGATATACCGAAGGTGGGCGGCGGATTTCCCGTTCCTGCCGGCGTTCTGGACGTAGCGGGTCTTGACGACAACGCGGCGCATTCCCGGCGCGCGGTGACGCCAGCCGCCCGACAGAGTGCGCGACCGGACGAAGGCCGCGCCGCGCCCGCGCTTCAAGCCCGGCCCTGCACTCGCCCGCGCCGCCTTGCCGCCTGTGGCGTTCGGCTTCGCGCCGGATCGCGGCGAGGACCGCGCCGGGCTGTTGCTCTGCTGGCGGGCGATCTTCTTCGCCTGGGTCAAGAAGCTCTTGACCTTGCCCAGCCTGGGCGCATCGACGCGGCCTGGCCTCGGCCGGAAGTGAAATTCCTCGTCGTCGCTCAAAGCGGGGCCTCCAGCCCAGGATCACGGAAAACGGCCAACTTCAGGCTTTGGTGCCGGTCGAAATTCAGTAATGACAAGGTGTTGCGCGACAGCGCGGCACTACAAGTCAAAAAGCAGGGTGCCGTTCCTAGCCCCCCTAACCAGTGTGCAGACAACAACAATTTCAGAAACCCGGCCAGCGTAGTGCCTGTCAATCGGCGTGGAAACCTGCCCCCCTATCGGCGCCGAATATTGACCCCGGCTTGGGGCATTGACCCTGACGTTGCGCCTCGTGGTTCATCCAGTTTGAAGTTCGTTCTGGCCCGCCATGAGGACCAGGACATGAAGCGCAGTCGTTTTTCGGAAGAGCAGATCATCGGGATCCTGAAGGAGCACGAGACCGGGATCCCGGTTGCGGAGCTATGCCGCAAGCATGGGGTCAGCGACGCCAGCATCTATAAGTGGAAGAGCCGCTTCGGCGGCATGGAGGTGTCTGAGGCCAAGCGGCTGCGGGCGTTGGAGGACGAGAATGCCAAGCTCAAGCGCATGCTCGCCGACGCGATGCTCGACAATGTCGCCCTGAAGGACCTCTTGGGAAAGAAGTGGTGACGCCCGCGGCCAAGCGGAAAGCCATCGGCCATCTCATGGGGCACCACGGGATGAGCGAACGGCGGGCGTGTAAAGCCACCGGCTTCTGCCGCATGACCATGAGATACGAAGCAAAGCGGGTCGACGATGGAGCCCTGCGCGAGCGCATGAAGGCCCTCGCCCATGAGCGACGGCGCTTCGGCTATCGGCGCCTGCATGTGCTGCTGCGGCGGGAGGGCTTCAGGGTCAACCACAAGCGCCTGTTCCGGCTTTATCGAGGGGAACGCCTGAAGGTGGGACGGCGGGGTGGCCGCAAGCGGGCCATCGGGACGCGGGCACCCATGACGATCCCGATGCGGCCCAACGCGCGCTGGTCGCTCGATTTCGTGTCGGACCCGCTCACCGATGGCCGCCGCTTCCGCATTCTCACCGTCGTGGATGACTGCACCCGCGAATGCCTGACCCTGGTTGCGGAGACATCGCTGTCCGGCGGGCGTGCCGCACGGGAGCTGGATCGCCTTGTGGCCGAGCACGGCCGGCCGAACATGATCGTCAGCGACAACGGCAGCGAGTTCACCTCCAACGCCATCCTGGCCTGGGCGGACGCAGCAGGGGTGGAATGGCACTACATCGCGCCGGGCAAGCCCATGCAGAACGCCTTCATCGAGAGTTTCAACGGCCGGCTGCGCGACGAGCTTCTCAACGAGACGCTGTTCTCGGCACTGAGCCAGGCCAGAGCGACCCTCGGCAGGTGGCGCTCAGACTACAACGGATCACGCCCCCACTCCGCCCTCGGCTGGCAGACCCCGTCCGCTTTCGCCGCCACCTTCCACCCGCGACGGGATCTGCCGCTGCGCCAGGCGAAAAGCTCCGCGCCAGATCCCGCCACTCACCCGGCCGACAAGGCCAAACCCAACCGCCAGAACAAACTCACCGCTGGATAGAACTTGGGGGCAACGTCAGACGCATCTCAGGCTCGAACACGCAGCCCCGCAGGACTGGTGTGACCTCGATCTTGATCTGCGCACTGTCGCTCCGGACTAAGAGCTTGGTGACGACATTCTCGCGCGAGCGCGAAGGTGCGACGCGGGCGCCACGGACGGCTTCGGTGATGCGCAGCATCGCCACATCGATGGCGGCCAGCGAGGTCGCACGATCCTGAACGGGCAGATAGGTGAGGTCGATATCGACCGAGAGCCGAGGCAGGTCGCGGATGAAGAGATTGATGGCCGTGCCGCCCTTCATCGCGAAATACTCTTCCGCTGCGACGGAAGGCAGTGTGCGGATCAGGAGTGCGACCTGGTTGCGGTAGGCATCAGCAAAAGCCATCAGCGTGCCTCGCCCAGCTCTTTCGGCACGGTGATCTGATAAGCGGGATCGAACTTCCCTTCCTTGACCAGCATGCGCTTGCCCGAGCCCAGGTCGACCGCTGCACGTTCGACGCGCTTAAGCCATGCGTGGCGATGCCGATCGGCAAAGAAGAAGAAGAGGCGCTTCACCTTCACGCTTCGGCAGCGGACAAGCAGCTTCTGCAGCCGCCGCGGAGCAAGATCGCTCAGTCCCTCCATCAGCACGTCGACCTGATGGAAGCTTTCATGATCGGGCAGTTCGTCAAGAAGCTCGAGGATGGCACGTTCAGGTGCCGAAACCGTCAGCGGCCAATCCCATTGTCCCCAGGCAAGCGAGCGCAACCCGGCATCCTGGAAAGATCGGCCGTCGCGCATGCCGGCGTGATCCGGAACGAGGGGAGGGAAGGTAGCCTCCTCAAGGTCGCTCCCGAAGAGCGGCACGCTGTTGCGGTAGACGAACCGCTCCTCAAGCGGCAGCGTGGCGAGCCAGTTCGGCGGTTTTGTCGGCCCGTGAAGGTGGACCTCGGAACTGCCTTGCGAGAGATAGTGGGCATAGCCCTGCAGTTCGAGCGCCGTTCGACCACCGACGGCAAGGCGATAGCCGAGGAGCGTCTGGAGGGAGATGACGGCCTGCTGCCAGCTCAGCTGTCCGCGGGGGCGCCGATAAACGCGGCGTGCCGGCTGCTCGAGCCAGCCGGAGGCGACATATTTGGTGCGCAAGGACGTGGAGTACCCACGAGCGGAAAGCCAAGCGGAATCGACGAGCAGGCCCTCTGGCAGGAGGCGCTCAAGCTGGTTTAGCTTTCCTGTCTTTTGCTCGCTCATGGTGAGCTTTTTAGCATATGCTTAAACTGGCCGCCAGTTTAAAAATATGGAAGTTGGCGTCTCCTAGTGCTGTGAGCCCCGTCTCTCATCCGGCTGAGGCCAGAGTCCTCGGGTGAGTTTGGCGCTGATGCGCCGGGTGAGCAATGGTCGATCGGCGGCGCTGGTCGGGATTGCGCAGCCGATCGTCCGTTGCGGTGAAAGTCGATGCGAACGCCTTTGGGGTCAGATAGCCGAGTGCGGAATGTGGGCGGTGATCGCTGTAGTCGACGACCCAACGGGCGAGCGCCGACCGGGCATGATCGAGATCACGGAACAACGTCTCATTGAGGAGTTCGTCCCGCATTCGCCCATTGAAGGCCTCGCAGAAGCCGTTCTGCATCGGCCGTCCGGGAGCGATGTACTGCCACTCGACGCCGGCCTGCTTCGCCCACAGCAGGATGGCGTTCGACGTGAACTCCGTTCCGTTGTCGCTGACGATGAGCTTCGGCTTGCCGTGCCTGGCGACGAGTGCCGTCAATTCGCGGGCAACCCGCTTGCCCGATATGGACGTGTCGGGGATGGCCGCGAGGCACTGCTTGGTCACGTCGTCGATGACGTTGAGCACGCGGAACCGCTGACCTGACGCCATCTGGTCGTGCACGAAGTCGAGCGACCAACGAGCGTTCGGCCGAGCCTCGACGACCATCGGCGCACGAGTTCCGACGGCACGCTTGCGACAACGCCGCCGGCGGACCGACAGACCTTCCTCGCGGTAGAGCCGCTGGGTCCGCTTGTGGTTCACGACGTGGCCCTCGAGACGCAACAACACGTGGAGGCGCCGATAGCCGAACCGCCGCCGTTCCGTCGCCAGTTCCCGCAGACGGCCACGCAGAACGGCGCGGCCGCTCCGCCGAGAACGGTAGCGGATGGTCGATCGGTCGGCACCGATGATGGAACACGCCCGCCGTTCGCTCACATCGTGCTCGCGCAAGACGTAGGCGACGGCTTCCCGGACAGCGGCGGGCGTCACCATTTTTTTGCCAGCAGGTCCTTCAGGACGGAGGCATCGAGAATGGCATCGGCCAGCAGGCGCTTCAGCTTGGCGTTCTCGTCCTCGAGTGCCTTCAGCCGCTTCGCCTCGGAGACGTCCATGCCGCCGAACTTCGCCTTCCAAGCGTAGAACGTCGCGGTGCTGATGCCGTGCCGGAGCCGGAGCCGGAGTCACCTGCCACGCGAAGCCCGTCATGGGCGAGACGCGACGGCGACACCCATGCCCGGCGATGCGCCGGTGACCCACACGCTCTTTCGGTCCTGCCGCATGGCCGGGGGCCCCAATCAGATCGCGCCGCCGTTGGCGAACAGCGTCTGGCCATTGATCCAGGCCCCATCAGGGCCAGCCAGGAAGGACACGACGGAGGCGATGTCGTCGGGCGTGCCCAACCGCTCCAGCGGCGCCAGTTTCGTGATGTTGGCGATGAGCGCGTCCGACTTGCCCTTGAAGAACAGCTCGGTGGCGGTGGGCCCGGGCGCCACGGCATTGACGGTGATGTTCCGTCCCCGCAATTCGCGCGCAAGAATAGAGGTCAGCACCTCTACGGCCGCCTTGGTCGCGGCATAGGCGCCATAAGCCGGCAGCTTGAGCTGGGTCACGCTGGTGGACGTGTTGATGATCCGCCCGCCCTCACCCATCCGCCGAGCTGCCTCCTGCAGGGTATTGAAGGTGCCCTTGAGATTGATCGCGACCATGCGATCGAAGGTTGCGGCGTCCATCTTCGCGATGGGAGCCAGCTCCATGACGCCGGCATTGTTGACCAGCACGCCAACTTCACTGCCGCGCGCCGCGATATCGGCGAACATGCCGGCCACCGCGCCCGCGTCAGCAACATCCGCCGCCACCGCGAAGGCCTGGCCCCCGGCCGCCTCGATCTCCTTCACCACCACATGGGCGGCATCCGGGTTGGTCGCATAGTTCACCGCGACGGTGAACCCGTCTGCCGCCAGCCGCCTGGCAATGGCGGCGCCGATGCCTCGCGAGCCGCCGGTGACCAGCGCAACCTTGTTCTGCCCGTGTGCCATGTCATCCACCATTTTTAAAACGAAACGTAACGGAAAATAATTTCGGAAACGGGAATGTCAATTGCCTTTTTCCGTAACGCATCGTAACGATAAATTCATGACCACGCAGAAGCGCCTCTCCCCCCACCTCGGCCGCCCACGCTCGTCGAGCGCGGATTCTCACGATGCGATCTTGAGCGCCGTCTACGATCTCCTTCAGGAGATGTCGGTTCGCGAGCTGACCATGGAGAAGGTGGCCAAGCGCGCGGGCGTGGGCAAGCCAACCCTGTACCGCTGGTGGAAAACCAAAGCCGCCCTTGTCGTTGCCATGTTCAACGAGCGCATCGTCCCCGAACTCGACGCCCCTCAGGCGACCACGCTTGAGGACGCCATTCGCGAGAAGATCGACAGGCTCATCGTGGCGTTCAACGGGTTTTTCGGAAAGGTGATCGCAGAGCTCGTGGCCGAAGCCCAGAGCGATCCGGACGTGCTGACCGAGCTCAACGAATATTACATCAAGCCACGCCGGGCGGGAACGGTCGACGAGATCCAGAAGGCACAGGCCCTCGGTCTCGTGCCCCGGCATATCGATCCCGAGCTCGTGGTCGACGCGATCTTCGGCAGCCTCTATTTCAATCTTCTGCTGAAGATCAGCCCCCTCACCCCCGACTATGGCGACCGCCTGATGGAAAATTGCAGAAAGCTCCTCGAACTCAACACGGCCTGAGCCCCCTCCCCCGACCGCCTTACAGATCCATTGAAGCGCGCCCATTTCTGCGCTAGCCTGAACCGGAGTAGCCCGCCGAGAGGCGCGGACCCGCGGCGCGGTGCCATCCCGGTCGTCCGCCACGATAGGCCGGAGCGGGCGACCCGAAGGACCTGTGCGCGTCACCGGCAGCCGACGGCATTGCAGCTGACCCCTGCGCTCCCCCAAACGTCAGGCCGCTCACGCCGCGCTGGCGGCTGGATGCACCTTTTCCAGACCTCGGCAGCCACTTTCCCCAAAGCACCTTCAATATCGAAATAGATGCGCCCAATATATGAACGTGGCGTCAGATCTGTTTGACAGTATTTTATACATATATAGATCGCTAACAGTTTACCGTATACCGCGCCCAGCGAGCCATGTATCAATCCAATGCCAAAGAAATGCAGAGGCTACCCATCTCCAGCATACACTCCCACCTTCGAAATCTGGCGCCGACGGTCCCGCTTGTCTGTTGCCCACACTCAATGCGCCTGAAATGCGCATAATAGGGGTGGGATTGCCGGTGTGGGAGATCTTATTTTGCCTTTCAAAATTGCAGTGATCGGCGCGGGTTGGTATGGCTGTCATATTGCTTCGTCACTCGCCAGCATCGGCGTCGAGGTCGTCGTCTTCGAGCGCAACAAGCGGCCGCTCCACGAGGCCTCCGGCAACAATCAGTTTCGCCTCCATCTGGGGTTTCACTATGCCCGCCACCATGGAACGCGGCAGCAGTCTCGCGACGGCTCCTGCGCTTCATTGAGCGCTACCCCACGCTCTCGCGGCCCATTCCAGAAAATCTTTATGCGGTCCCAAAGAACGACAGCTTGATCGACTTTATGACATACAAGTTGATCATAACGTCGTCGGGCATGGATTTCGTGGAACTGCCGAATGGCCACCCGCTTCTGCATAATGTGGGCGGAGCGATGCAGACGCCGGAGCGTGTGCTTCTGATCAATACGGCTCGGGAATATTTTACGCGGCGGCTGGGGTCTGCGCTCGTCCTTGACTCGGCCATACGGGCTTCGTGGGGAGCCACCTGCGCGAGGCCCTGCCCTTTGGTGCGCACTACAACTCGCGCAACATCGGGGATATTCGCGGTCGGCAGTTTGATACCGTCGTGTGCGCTGGCGTCTCCGCCGTGAAGTGGCTTGCGAACAAGGAGCCCGAAAAGGACCGCGCTGGGATCGAGGGCCTGATGCGCGAGCTCGAGACCATTACCGCCAGGCGCTTTGTGCTGATCTCGACTGTGGATGTCTATGCGCAGCCCCTGGGCGTGACCGAGGCCGATGCCGCAGACAGCACCCAACCCTACGGGAAGCACCGCGCGGAACTCGAGGCGTGGATCGCGGAGAAATTTGCCGATCACGTCGTGGTCCGCCTCCCGGCCCTATTTGGTAAGGGTTTGAAAAAGAATGTTATTTTTGATCTCATGAACGACAATCTTGTCAGTCAGATCAATCCAAACACGTTTTTTCAGTGGTACGACCTCGCCCGTTTCCCCGGTGATCTGACGCGGATCCTCGAGTCCGGCCTCAAGCGGCTCAACATCGCCGTCGAGCCGGTACACACCCAGGCGATCGTCGACCGTTTCTTCCCCGGAACCGTGCTCGGCACTCCTTCCGCCGATCCGATCCGCTACGACATGCGGACGCGACATTCTGATGTCCTCGGCAGCACGGGCCCCTACCACGTGGCGCAGGACGAGGTTTTTGCGGACCTCCAGACATTTCTGAACGGACCGAAGGCATGAGGCTCTCACTCTCCAATCTCGCGCTGCCGCAGCAGACGGGAGCCGACAAGATCGCACGGCTCGCCGAGAAGGGGCTGCGTGGCGTCGAAGTCGCGCCCACGCGCATCGCCCCCTGGGGTGAACTCAACGACACGATGCTCACTGAATACCGCAGATCTCTCGCCGGGGCGGGGATCTCGGTTTCGTCGCTTCAGGCCATCTTTTTCGGCGCCGAAGGCATCGCGCTCCTTCAGGACGTCGAGTCGTTCGAGCGCATGGCGGCGCATTTGCGGAGGGTGGCCGCGGCCGGTGCAGCCATTGGCGCGTCGGTCCTGGTGTTCGGCGCCCCCAAGCAGCGCAGCCGTTCGGGCCTTGCCGAAGAGGCGGCGTTCGATCTCGGCATGGCGCGCTTCCGACACCTCGCGGAGATCGCCGACGCGCAGGGCCTCACCATCGGGCTGGAGCCGGTGCCGGCGGCCTACAATGGCGACTTCCTGTGCACCTGGCAGGAGGTGGAGCGCATGGTCCGTGCCGTCAACCACCCGGGGCTCCGCGTGCACCTCGACACGGGCTGTGTGCTGCTGGGCGGTGGAGACATCGGCGAGGCGGTGAAAGCGACCGCCGACAGGCTGTGTCATTTTCACATCGCCGAACCCAAGCTGGCAACCTTCGTCCAGCCTGTGGGCCATCACGCCGTGGCGGCCAACGCGCTGCGGGATATCGGCTATTCCCGCTGGGTGGCGATCGAGATGCTGGAAGCGCCGTCGCAACCGATGGCGGCCATCGAGCAGGCCGTGGAGTTCGCGGCGGCAACATATCCCATCCAAACGGCGGCTTGACGCACTGCGTCGACACGCCTACCTCCCGCTGAGGGGAACTTGTGCGACGTGGCTGCCGGTTTCGATGAAGGGTCGGGCGCCTTCCTTGTCGCGCGCGGCGGCGGTCTCCATCGAATGGATCAGCACATGAAGATCTTCCACACCCGCGACATCAGCTTCAACGACGCCGTGCTGCGCATCCGGTATCCGGACCGCGTGGTGGAGCGCGAGGTCGGCCCGGGACTACCTGCGCTGGGCCTCGGCTGGCAAGCGGTGTCGGCGGTCTGCCTCGGCGGAGTTCTCCATATCCGGCAGGCGGCACGCTCCGAATTGATTACTTCCTGCCCTATGCGAATTTCTGGTATATTGGCTTTTTAGCCGACCTTGCAGACCCCTATTGCACGCTGGTGACCCTCCACACCAAAGTCACCGAGGGTATTTTCGACACGCGTGAGAATAAACTCTA
Organism: Xanthobacter sp. ZOL 2024; assembly: GCF_052932325.1. Classification (NCBI taxonomy): domain Bacteria; kingdom Pseudomonadati; phylum Pseudomonadota; class Alphaproteobacteria; order Hyphomicrobiales; family Xanthobacteraceae; genus Xanthobacter; species Xanthobacter sp. ZOL 2024. Next base: position 3,750,561 of record NZ_CM128808.1, on the reverse strand, counting down.
TGCGAAGCAGGATTTTCGCAATAATAGCGGATCGACGCGCCTCTCCGACAGCGACATTGCCTGCATCCGGCTGATCCGCCAGTATCTTTACCCGGCCCTGCGCAATCGCCGTGCTGAAGCGCCGCTGGCTGGACTGATGTTCCGCGAGAACCATATCGGCCATTACATCTGGAATGAACTGTCCTGCGTCGACACCGTCGTGCGGAGCGGCCGAACGCCCGCAATCTTCACCTATCCCGGCTCCGAAGAACCGATCTATCCCGTAGACGACATCTTTCCGGAAGCACGGGGAATGTGCACCGGGGCGCCTGCGGCTTGGCCGACGTCGTCACTGCGGCCTGCCAGGGCGTGGCCTTCTTTCCGTTCCAGGCCTACCGGATCACCCAGTCCCTGGCCGACCGGGTTCTTCGGCTCGCGTTCGATCACGAAAGGGCGTTCGCGGCGCAACTTGAGGCGGAGAAGGCGGATGCCACGGTCCTGCTCATCGGCCTGCGGCTTGAAAACCGCTGTTGGCGGCGCCAGGGCGAGGGGTATGCCGAACTCATCCGACGCCTGTCGGCCATTCCCAATCGCCGTTTCCTTGTGCTGTTCGATGGACACAATTTTCAGGCGGGGGCCAACAATGGTTTCGTGCGAAGCTTCAATGAACGGTTGATACAAGGCGATCACCTGCCCTCCATCGTGCAGGAAGAGATCGAGCTGGTGAATTCCGTGATCCAGCAGGTGCAGGCCGACGGGGTGACCAACGTGGCCGTGCGAAATCTCGTTCCGTGCACCATGGGCACCAGTATCGTCGCAACAAAGCTCTGCGATTATTTCGTCACGCATTGGGGTGCTGGCCTCGCCAAATATAAATGGATCGCCAACGCGCCGGGCGCCGTCATTTCCTCCGCCTCGGTCGTGAACACCAAAGCGGACCTTCGAATCTACGATATCGAGCGGTTTCGCGAGCACCCGCTGGCGCTGGATTATTTTCCCGCCGAGCTGGTGCACGCGCTCGGCAACGAGAACAATCTCATCCGAAGCGCCGCCGAAGAGCGGGGCGACTTCGATATCGACCCGGGCCAGTTCGCCGAGTTTGTCATCTCCAAGCTCCCCTCCCGCTGAAGGGCGCCAGCCCGGCGCGGTGTTCTGCGCAGCGGGGGTGTTCCACAAGCGCCCTCCTCTCGCCGTCGCCGGCAGGATGTCTGCGACGACGGCCGGGCCGCGTCGGACGAGACAGGAAGGCCACTTGACCTGCGGTCATTCGGCACGCGGGGGTGGATCTTTCAAATCCGGCGTCGCCATGCTATGGAGATGATAGCAGGTTTTATTCAACATGAAGTGATAAAGCGCCACGATGCCGGATGAAGGCGACAGTACAGGCGATTGTCGATACCGAACGAGGCTGACCTCCGAAAGTAGAGGCCGGCCTCATACTCCCCTATTCTTTCATATGGCGAATGACCGCCTCGGATGCTTCATCCGGGGCTTTTTGCGTTTGCGCCCTCTCTAAAAGGTCCCCCTATGGAGTTCCTCGCAGATCCAAATATCTGGATCGGCCTCATCACCCTGGTGGTTCTCGAAGTCGTCCTCGGCATCGACAACCTCGTCTTCATCGCCATCCTGGCGGACAAGCTGCCGCCGCATCAGCGCAACAGGGCGCGGCTGATGGGCCTGTCGCTCGCGCTCGCCATGCGCGTGGTGCTGCTGTTCTCCATCTCCTGGATCGTGACGCTCACCCAGCCCCTGTTCGACGTGGCCGGGTTCGATTTCTCCGGGCGCGACGTCATCCTCATCCTGGGCGGCGTGTTCCTGCTGGCCAAGGGCACCATGGAGCTGCACGAGCGGCTGGAAGGCGCGCACAAGCCGAAGGACGGCAAGGTGGTTCACGCCGTCTTCTGGCAAGTGATCGTGCAGATCGTCGTGCTCGATGCGGTATTCTCGCTCGACAGCGTCATCACCGCCGTCGGCATGGTGAACAACCTCTGGGTCATGATCACCGCGGTCTGCATCGCCATGGCGGTCATGATGGCCGCCTCCAAGCCGCTCATGGCCTTTGTCTCCAAGCACCCGACGGTGGTCATCCTGTGCCTCGGCTTCCTGCTGATGATTGGCTTCAGCCTGGTGATCGAGGGCTTTGGCTTCCACATCCCGAAGGGCTACCTCTATGCGGCGATCGGCTTCTCGGTGCTGATCGAGGCCGCGAACCAGATCGGCCGCCACAACCGCGAAAAGCGCATCACCACCGGCGACCTGCGCGAGCGCACGTCGGAAGCGGTGCTGCGCCTTCTGGGGGGCCGTGTCGGCGACCAGCCCCTCGGCGAGACGGTGGACGTCATCGCCGAGCAGGCCTCCCAGGGCGATCTCTTCAAGCCCGAGGAAAAGGAGATGATCCGCGGCGTGCTCGATCTCGGCGAGCGCTCCGTGAGCTCGATCATGACGCCGGGCAATGAGCTGGAATGGCTGGACCTCGACGAAAACCCCGAGGAGCTGCGCGCCGCCATCCGCAACCTCACCCACAGCCGGGTCATCCTGGCTCGGGACAGCGTCGACGATTTCGTGGGCGTCGCCATCACCAAGGAATTGCTCAATGCGATCATCGACGGCCAGCCGATCGACTGGGCCCGCATGGCGCGGCAGCCGGCCATCGTTCATGAATCCACCGATGTGCTGAAGGTGATGGAGCAGTTGCGCCGCTCACCGGTGCAGATGGCCATGGTGGTCGATGAACACGGGGCGCTGGAGGGCATCGCGACCCCCACCGACGTGCTGGAGGCCATTGCCGGCGAGTTTCCCGATCTCGGCGAGGAGGCGGCAGCCCTGGAGCGGCAGGACGATGGCGCCTGGATCGCCGACGGCTTCATCGACATCCGCCAGTTCAGCGGCACCACCGGATATGACCTCGTCGACGACGCCAACCGCTATTCGACGCTCGCCGGCTATATCCTGACCCAGATCGGGCATCTGCCGCGGGCGGGCGACAGCGTGGAGAAGGACGGACTGCGGTTCGAGATCATTTCCCTGGACAAGCGCAGCATCGGCAAGGTGCGGATATCCAAGGTGGAGAGCGCCGGCTGACACGGCGCCCGCGGCTGGAGGGGGGTATCCCTGCGCGCCGCCTGAAGGCGCCGGCGGCTTGTCCTCAAGAAGCAATTGCCGGCGATACGTCCGCGCGAGCCTGTGGGCGCCGCATGGGCTCGCGGGGCAGCGCCACGCGGCCGTGGTCAGCGGGCACGGGCCGGGCGCGTGGTCATGATGCACACGGAACAGCGAGGCCTTCGGACCTGCTGGGCGCGGCACCGGCTCGGCCGGGGCGGCAAGGGCCGGTGCTGCGTCTCATCCCATCGTCGCGCCCGCGCGGCCTCAGCCCACCACCGCCTGGCCATCGCGGCGGGGATCGGAAGCGGCGGCGTAGCCTTCCACCGCCGGATCCCCCATGCGCCAGATGAACTGGCCGGCGCCGAAATCCTGGTAGGTGTCGTGCAGCACCTGCACCTCGTGGCCGAGCGCCGCAAGACCTTCCAGCAGTTCGGGACTGTTCCCGGGCTCCAGATTGATGGTGAGGCCCTGGTCGAAGCGCCAGCGCGGCGCATCGCAGGCGGCCTGCGGGTTCTGGGCGAAATCCAGCATGCGCACCAAGGTCTGCACATGGCCCTGGGGCTGCATGTTGCCGCCCATCACGCCGAAGCTCATCACCGGCGCGCCATCCTTCATCAGGAAGCCGGGAATGATGGTGTGGAACGGCCGCTTGTGCGGCGCCACCACGTTGGGCTTCGCGGGATCGAGGCTGAAGCCGAAGCCCCGGTTCTGCAGCGAGACGCCCCATTCCGGCAGCACCACGCCGGAACCGAAGCCCATGTAATTGCTCTGGATGAAGCTCACCATCATGCCCGAGGTATCAGCGGCGGTGAGGTAGATGGTGCCGCCCTTCACCGGATTGCCCGGGGCAAAGGGCTGGGCCCGGCGCGGGTCGATGAGCCGCGCCCGCGCCGCCAGATAGTCCGCATCCAGCATCTGCGCCGCCGTGATCTCCATGGCGCGGGGGTCGGCCACGTAGCGATAGACATCGGCGAAGGCGAGCTTGATGGCCTCGATCTGCAGGTGCTGGGCCGCCACGCTGTCGGCGGACAGGCCCGAAAGATCGAAATGGGAGAGGATGCCCAGCGCCACCAGCGCCGTGATGCCCTGCCCGTTGGGCGGGATCTCATGCACGCTGTAGCCGCGATAGGCCTGCGCCACCGGCTCCACCCATTCGGGCTTGAAGGCGGCCATGTCGGCGGCGGTCAGTGCGCCGCCGTGAGCGCGGGCGTTCATCTCCAGCGCCTCGGCGATCTCGCCGCCATAGAGGGCCGCGCCCCGGGTTTCGGCGATGCGCCGCAACGCCCGCGCGGCACCGGGCATGCGCACATGCTCGCCCACCAGCGGCGCGCGCCCCTTGGGCAGGAACACCTCGGCGAAGCCGGGCTGGGAGACGAGCTGCGGCAGGGTCGCGGCCGCCGCCCATTTGTGCTGCACATTGGTGGAGACCAGAAAGCCGGCTTCCGCGATGGCGATGGCGGGGGCCAGAAGATCGGCGAACGGCAGCTTGCCGAAGCGCTCGGACAGCGCCACCCAGCTCGCCACCGCGCCCGGCACGGTCACCGCATCCCAGCCGCGCATGGGCGGGCTCTTGGCGTCGGCGCCATACTTGGCGCGGAAATAGTCCGGCGTCCAGGCCGCCGGGGCGAAGCCCGAGGCATTGAGGCCGTGCAGCTTCTGCCCATCCCACAGGATGCAGAAGGCATCGGAACCGAGCCCGTTGCTGCAGGGCTCCACCAGGGTCATCACCGCCGCCGCGGCAATGGCCGCATCCACCGCATTGCCACCCTTCCACAGCATCTGCATGCCGGCCTGCGCCGCCCGCGGATGGGAGGTGGAGACCACATTGTTGCCGAATACCGGCAGGCGGCGGGAGGGATAGCCGGCGGTCCAGTCGAAGGAATTGGCCATAAGAAATCCTCGCAAGCGAGCCGGAAGGCTCGCGGATGACGGCTGAACCGGGCACCGAACGCGCCCCCCCAAGGGGCGCCGCCGATGGGCGCCGCCGATGGGCGCCACCGATCCATCGGTGCGGCAGCCGTGTGTCGTCAAGACAGGACGGCGGGGAGCGCCGTGCTCAGCTGCCGAGCGCAGCCAGCTCCGCCACCGCCCGCGCCTTCAGGCCGGCCCGGTCGATCTTGTTGGTGGAGGCCAGCGGCATCTGCTCCACGAACCACACGCGACGCGGATGCTGGTAGGCCGGAGCGTTCGCCAGAACGAACTGCTTGAGCGCCGCCTCGTCCACCTCCACCCCGGCGCGGCGCACCACGAACGCCACCGGCTTTTCGCCCTTGATGTCGTCGGGCACCGGCACCACGCAGGACTGCATCACCGCCGGGTGGCTGTCCAGCACCGCTTCCACCTCGCCGGGGAAGATGTTCTCGCCGCCGCAGACGAACATGTCGTCGGCCCGGCCGATGAAATAGAAGAAGCCATCGGCATCGCGCCGGAAGACATCACCGGTGTTGTAATAACCATCGGCGGTGATGGGGGAGCGCACGTCGGGCCGGTTGTGATAGCCGAGCATCACCGCCGGGCTCTTCATCTCCAGCACCCCCGCATGGGGCGCGTCCGGCCCCACCAGGCGCACCTGAACCTGCGGATGGGGATAGCCCACTGAACCCATGGGGGTGGACAGCCCATCGGGATGGCCGGCGAACACGATGGGCCCGCCCTCCGTGGTGCCATAGGCGTTGATGATGCGCGCGTTGGGCAGCAGCTTGCCGATCTGCTCCGCCAGGGCATCGGTGACCGGCGCCGAGCCCATGCGCACCATGCGCACGCCTGAGAGGTCCGCCTCGGCCAGCGCCGCCTTCTCCCGCAGCATCATGGCGATCATGGGCGGCACGGCGGTGAGGAAGGTGCAGCCCAGCCGGCTGATGGCCTCGATATAGGGCACCGCGCGGAACTGCGGCAGCAGCACCGCGGTGGTGCCGGAGGCGCAGGCCAGCACCGCCAGCGCCAAGGCGTTCATATGATAGAGCGGCGCGGCGATCAGCATGCGCTCGCGGCTCAGGTCGGTCTCCCCCATGCGGGTCCTGGCGACCCAAAGATGGGAGGCGTGGGACAGCAGCACGCCCTTGGGGCGGCCAGTGGAGCCGGAGGTGTAGAGGCTCAGCGCCGGCTCGTCGGCCGCCGGCGTCACCGGCGTGAAGGGGCCGGCGTCGAGCCAGGCCGCCAGGGTGCCGGGCCCCTCGCCGTCGAACGCCGCCAAGGCGACATCAGGCAAGGCGGCACCGTCGAGCGCGGCGCGGCGCTCGGCATCGTAGATCACCAGCTTGGCACCGCTGTCGGCGATCACATGGGCGATGGTGGCGGCGGGAAACTTGAAGTTCACCGGCACAGGAACCACGCCGGCCCGCATGGCCCCCATGAGCACCGCCACATATTCGGGACGGTTGGCGGCCAGGATGGCGATGCGATCGCCGCGGCCGATGCCGCCCTTGATGAGGCCCCGGGCCACCGCATCGGCCATCTCATCGAAAGCGGCGCGGGTCATGATGCGGGCGGTGCCGTCGAAATCGAGCCCGATGAAGAGCGGGCGGTCGGCCTCCTGCGTCCGGGAGACGAAATCGCCCAGGTTGAGGGGCTCGGTCATCGGCTGCTCCTGCAGGTCAGGGTCAATTGGAGGCCGGGCAGCAGCAGCGTGCCCGCGCGCGTGCCGTGCCGCTGCCAGATGGCGTCGCGCGATCCGTGGGCGCGGGCCTCCAGCTCGTCGAGATCGGCAAAGCGCAGATGGGTGGTGAGGAAGCGGGCATCCGGCCCCGCCACCACCTGGATCTCCGCGTCATCCAGCGCCACCCGCCAGCCGCAGGGCTCCGAGCGGGCGATGGTGCCCACCGCCGCCGCGAAACGGATGGCGAGAGCCTCGGCCTCGGGGCTCTGCACCACGAACCGGTCGATGCCGATAAAGCCGTTGGGATGGCTCAGCCACTCCTCGCGCCACACCAGTTCCGGCGTGAGGTGCTGGCAGAAATAGACGCGCCCGCCGGGAAAGGCATCGGGCGGGAAGCGCACGGTGCGGAACCGCGCCTCCTCGGCCCGCCCGGCGATCTCCACCGGTCGCGAGAAAGCGACCGGCGGCAGCACCGTGAGCCCACGGGCGGTGAGGGCATCGAAGGTGGCGTCCGCATCGGGGGTGCGGAACACCAGGCCGTTGAGGCCGAACGGGCTGTCGAGCACCTCCTGGCGCTGCAGGCCGCTCTCCGGCACGCCCACCAGCTCCAGGTAGGCGCCCGGCGTCATCATCAGATGATTGATGGAGCCCAGCGAGTGGTGCCCGCGCGGCGTGAGCGTGAAGCCCAGCGCCGCGAACAGGTCCGCGGCCGCGTCCATGGACTTGAGGGTGTTGATCACCACATGGTCGAGCGCGGCCACGGGGCGTCTCCCTTAACCCTTGGGCGGGATCATGTAGACCCCGCGTCCGCTGGCCAGGAGCTTGCCGGCCTCGTCCAGGATCTGCGCCTCGGAGACGCAGAGCTGGCCGCCGAATTTCACCACCTTGCCCACGCAGATGAGGTCATGCTGCATGGCTGCGCGGTGGTAATCCACCCGAAGGTCGACGGTGGGGACGCCGCGGCCGGTCTTCGACACCAGCGCCCAATCGGCGGTGAGATCCACCAGGGTGGCGAGGATGCCGCCGTGGGCATAGCCCTTGTCGGCATTCACCACCCATTCCGGCCGCCACTTGGCGCGCAGGCGGATGGTGCCCTCCCCCACCTCTTCCACGGTGAGGCCGAGCCACTGGTGGAACGGGCCCTTGAGCAGCAGGGCCTCGACCTGTTCCTTGGTCAAAGGAGCTTCAGACATGACGGCCTCTCAGGGGGTGACGACGATCTTGCCCATGACCTCGCGGTCACGGATCATGCGCAGGCCCTCGGCGGCCTCCTCGAGCGGCAGCACCTTGTCCACCACCGGCTTCAGAGACCCCTCCTGGATCATGTCCATCAGGGCGGCGAGGTTGTCGTGATAGAAGGAGTTGGAGCCGATCACCTGCAGCTCGAAGCTCCAGATGTAGCGCAGGTCTTCCTTGGGATCGTGGCCGGCGGTGGCGCCGCAGGTGAGGATCTTGCCGCCGCGCTTCACGCACTTGAGCGAGGGCAGCCAGGTGTCGCCGCCGGTGAAGTTCACCACCACGTCGACGCCACCTTCATAGGTGCGGCGCTGGGGCTTGCCATACTGGCCGATGGCCCACTTGGAGAAATCGGTGGTGCGATAGTTCACCACGTGGTCGGCGCCCAGCTCCTTGAGGCGGGCCATCTTGTCATCGGAGCCGGCGCAGGCGATCACCTCGCAGCCCATCTGCTTGGCCAGCATCACGCAGCCCGTGCCGACGCCGCCGGAGGCGCCGAGGATCAGCACCTTGTCGCCCGCCTTCACCGTGTTGTGGGTCACCAGCATGCGGTGCGCGGTGCCATAGGCCACCGGCAGCGAAGCGGCATCCACAAAGCTCACGTCCGGCGGCATCTTGATGAGCTGGGCGGCGGTGACGGCGCAATATTGCGCCATGCCGCCGTCCAGCATCTCGCCCATCAGCCCCACCTTGGGGTTGAGGGGGTTCACCAGCACCCGATCGCCCACCTTCCAATCGGTGACGCCCTCGCCCAGCTCCACGATCTCGCCGGCCATGTCGAGGCCGATGATGACCGGCAGCGGCACCTTGATGCCGGGCATGCCCTTCACCGTGAACACGTCGTGGTAGTTGAAGGACGACGCACCGACGCGGATCACCACCTCGCCCGGCTTCGGGCTCGGCACCGGATAGTCGTTCACCACTTCCAGGTCGCTCACGTCACCGTGCTGCCGCAGCAGCAACGCCTTCATGGTGTTGGGCAGAGTCTCGGGCATTCCACTTCTCTCTGTTAGGTGGGTGTCTGGTGAATTCAGCCCGCCGGGCGATCGGGTCCCGGCGTCTTACTTGATGGCCTTGGAGGCCTCGTAGGGCGCGGGGTTGAGCGCCGCGTCGGGCAGGTTGCCCTTCACCACGCCGACGCTCTTGAACACCTCGAACTCCGCCTTCAGGGAGGCGATGGTCGCGGGGTCCATGGAGACGGTGTAGATGCCATCCCACAGCGCGGCGTAGGCCTTGGCGTCGGTCTCGGGGATGTTGCCGGCGCTCATCAGGGCCTTGGCGACGGCCTCCTTGTCGGTCTTGCCGGCCTCATAGGCGTTGCGCATGCCGGCGATGATCTTCGCGGCCGCTTCCGGGTTGTCCTTCAGCCAGGCGTTGCGGATGAGGCCCACGCCCAGCACCGGCGGCGCGTCCTTGCCGGTGATCTTGGCCCACTCGCTGCGGAAGCTGGCCAGCTTGCGGACCTTCAGGTCCGGCAGCAGCGCCAGGGTCACGCTGCGCAGGGCGGCGGCGTCGATGTCCTTCTGCACCAGGAACTGGGCGAGACGGGAATCGTTGCCCGGCACCGCGGTGAAATCGCTCGGCGACATGCCGTAATTCTTCACCAGGATCGCGGTGGTGATGGCAGCGGTGGCGCTGCCGGCCGGCGACATGCCGATCTTCTTGCCCTTCAGGTCGCCCATCGCCTTGATGGGCGAGTCTTCCAGCACCACGAAGTCGAGCTCGGCCACCTGGGTGGCGAGGACGATGCTCATGGGCAGGCCGTCCGCCGTCACCGAGAAGGCGCTGCCGGCGCTGGCGCCGATGGCGAAATCAATGGCACCGGCGGCCATGGCCTTGGTGGGGGCGTTCACATCGGGGAACTTGACGTATTCCACGTCCAGCCCCTGCTTCTCCATGAACTTTCCGGTTTCAAGAAACGCACCGAAACCGAGGCTGACGCCCGAGCTCCAATAGCCGATCTTCACTTTTTCGGCGTGCGCCGGCGCAACAGACAGACCAACGGCGAACGCCGCGGCGAGAATAGCAAGACGTTTCATACCTTATCCCCTATCTAGAAAGGCTGTATACGCGTCATACTCTTCTTGGCTTTAAGCGGACGGACGCTCCCTCCAGGAGAACAGATGCCTTTCAAGAGGCTTGAGAACGATGGCTTCAAGAGCGATCATCAGAGCGACGAGGGTCAGTGTCCAGGCGAACACCTGGTCGGTCTGGACGAGGTCTGCCGCCTGACGGAGCCGGTAGCCGATGCCGCTGGAGGCCCCCAGGGTTTCCGCCACGATGCTCACCCGGGCGCCGAACCCGAACGCGAGGCGCGCGCCGGCGAAGAACAGCGGCAGGATCGTGGGCAGGTAGATCTTCCACAGCACCTTCGGCTTCGACATGCGGAAGGTCTGCGCCAGCTCGACGAACTCCCGGTTCACCGTGCGCGTGCCCTGCCACACATTGGTGAGGATCAGCGGCATGGCGGTCATGAACACCACGAAGATGGTGCTCCAGTTGGACAGGCCGAACCAGATCAGGGCGAAAATGGCCCAGATGGAGGAGGACACGGTGTTCACCACCACCAGCACCGGCTCGAAGAACTCACCCAGGGTGCGGCTTGCGCCCAGCACCAGCCCCATGGCCGCGCCCACCAGCGCCGCCAGGGCGAAGCCGACCACGATGCGGTAGAAGGTGATGCCGAAATCGGCCCAGAAGCCGGAGGTGACCACGAGATCCGCCCAGGCGCTGCCGGTGCGGGCGGGGCTCGGCAGAATGAACGGCGGCGCGCCGAGCGAGCCGATCTGCCAGATGACGAGAACAATCACGAGCAGCAGCAGGCGCAGGCTGATCAGCCGCAATCGGCGGTCCTGGGCCATCTGGAAAGGTGAGCGCTTCATGGTCCGGCCTGAGGGTGCGAAGAGAGGGACGGTCACAAGCTGAGGCGCAACAGGCGCACTTCTTCCGCGACCTCGGGAGACAGGGGATTGCGCGGATAGGGCAAGGCCACCTCGCGCGTCTCGCGCACCCGGCCGGGGCGCGGATGCAGAACCACGATCTTGTTGGCGAGCACCACCGCTTCCTCGACATCGTGGGTGACGAAGATCACGGACATCTGCTTGAGCGCGGCGATGCGCAGCACCTCATCGTGCATGCTGGCGCGGATCGAGGGATCGAGCTTGGAGAACGGCTCATCCATCAGCAGGATGGTGGGCTCGGTGACGAGGCTGCGGGCGAGCGCCGCGCGCGAGCGCATGCCGCCGGACAATTCGTGGGGGAAGGAGTCGGCGAACGTGTCGAGCCCCACCAGCTCCAGCACCTTCATGACCCGCTCGCGCCGCTCGCCCCGCGCCACACCGGCCGCCTCCAGGCCGAACGCCACGTTCTGCGCGGTGGTGCGCCAGGGGAACAGGCGATCCTCCTGGAACATGTAGGTCATGGAGCGCCAGTCCTTGAAGGCGCTGGAGCGCATGTCGTTGAGATAGACCGCGCCCTGATCGGGCTCCGCCAGACCGGCGATGATGTTGAGCAGGGTGCTCTTGCCGCAACCCGAGGCCCCGACGAGCGCCACGATGGACCGCTCCGACACCTCCAGATTGATGTTGCGCAGAACTTCCAGCTGCTCGCCATCGCGACGCACGAAGCTCTTGCCGACCCCTTCGAGCCTGACGACGCTCACCGCTCCCCCCCCACCACGCCAGAGGACGGCCCCACCGGCACCACCGCCGCGGACTCCCGAAGGGAGGCAATCACCTTGTCCATGGTCATCTGCCGGAAGGTCTCCACGTGGCGACGGGCCACCTCCGCCGCCGCCTCGGCGTCGCCCGCGGCGAGGAATTCGATGAGCTGCACATGGTCGTTGTCGATGTTCGGCCGTACCCGCTGCACGCCGAAGCCGAGCGCCACCAGGCGGGTCATCTCGTCAAGCAGACCCGAGAGGGTGCGGCAGAGCCGCTGGTTGCCGCTCGCCTCGGCGATGGCCATGTGGAAGGAGCGGTTGGCCTCCAGGAAGAAGTCGATCTGGTTGCCCATCTCCACCGTGAGCTTCACGCGGCAGGCCTGTTCCAGGCGCTGCAGATGGGCCCGGTTCACCCGCCCCGCCGCGCCGCGCGCCGCCAGCGGCTCCAGCACCAGGCGCAGCGCGAACACCTCCTCCACATCCTTCACGGTGATGGGTGCCACACGGTAGCCGTGGCGCGGCATGGAGGTGACGAAACCTTCCTGAATGAGGCGCTGCAGGGCAATGCGGCAGCTCGCCTTGCCCAGCTCGAAACGGTCCATGAGCTCCGCCTCGGTGAGGCGGGTTCCGGGCAGGATGCGGCACGAGACGATCTCGCGGCGCAGCAGATCATAGGCCTGGTTGCCCCTCAAAGTGGTGCCGGGCACCTCCAGAACCGCCGGGTCCAATGCCCGACCACGCTCCCGTTCATCCGCCACGTTGATCACTCCTCATGACCACTGTGAGCAGCCTACCGATGGGAAATAGGCCACTCAACGCCAAAGAACCGGCAATTCCAATATCAAAAAAATCGTTTTATTTCTGATAGTTCTTCAGCCACTGGCGCGGCATTGGGCAAACTCCGGTGAGCTGCTCACCAGAATCGCTTAACATCTCATCGCACCATTTCAGATCTGACAGAGAGCACCACCGCCCGCACGACTGTCGCCGGCGTGTGGCAGCCTTGCCGCACTGCCGAAGCGTGCGTTATGCCTAAAGCAGCGCCACCGGCGCGGCAGCGGCCAGGCGCCTGGTCGCCGGTCGACACACGAGTGGAGCCCGGGCCGCAAGGCCCGGGGGCACCCACCGCGCCCGTGTCGAGAAGGAGGGTTCCATGGCCCAGAACGCCAACGACACGTCGTCATCCATGCCGCTCCACCGCCTGTTCGATCCGCGGGCCTGGGGCCTGCCCTTGCCCGCCGGCCTCCATTTTCCCGCGCTCGGTGTTCCGCCATTGACCTTCGCGGGCTGGGGCAGCCCGGCCGGCGCTGCCCCAGCCCACGCGCCATCGCCGGCGCCTGCGCCCGTCACACCGTTCCCTGCGCTCCCGATGCCTGCGCTCCCTTTGCCCGCCCGCCTCGATGGCGGCGGCCCCCTGGCGGACTATCTGTTGGACAGCTGGCAGCGCGCGGTGCTGTTCCTCGACCTGCTGCGCCAGCGCGGCAATGAGCAGGCGGAGATGGCGGCCCGGCCCATGGCCACCGTGCTCTCCTTCGACCACGATGTAATTGCCAGCGGCCGTGCCCTGCCCCGCCCCATCAATTATTCGCTCTCCCGCATCGTGCCGCCCGCGGGCCTGGAAGTGGACCCGCGCAAGCGGCCGGTGGTGGTGGTGGACCCGCGCGCCGGCCAGGGGCCGGGCATCGGCGGTTTCAAGACCCACAGCGAGATCGGCGAGGCGCTGGCCAATGGCCATCCGGTCTATTTCATCGGCTTTTCCGCCGAGCCCGAGCCGGGCCAGACCTTCCTCGACGTGGTGGAGGGCCAGGTCTCCTTCTTCGAGCAGGTGCGCGCCCTGCATCCGGAAGCGCCGCCCCCCTTCGCCATCGGCAATTGCCAGGCCGGCTATCAGACCCTGATGGTGGCCATGCTGCGCCCCGACCTGTTCGGCCCGTGCATGGTGGCCGGCTCGCCCATGTCCTATTGGCAGGGGGTGCACGGCAAGAACCCCATGCGCTACGCCGGCGGCCTGCTGGGCGGATCCTGGCTGACGGCGCTGACCTGCGACCTGGGCCGGGGCAAGTTCGACGGCACCTGGCTGATCCTGAACTTCGACAATCTCAACCCGGCCAACTGGCTGTGGGGCAAGCAGTACGACCTGTATTCCGCCATCGACACCGAAGGGCCGCGCTATCTCGGCTTCGAAAAATGGTGGGGCGATTTCATCACCCTCAATGGCGCGGAAATCCAGTTTCTGGTGGACGAGATGTTCATCGGCGACAAGCTCACCCGCAACGAGATCCGCTCCACGACCGGCAAGGTCTTCGACGTACGAAACGTCGCTTCTCCGGTCATCGTGTTCACCTCCCAGGGCGACAACATTTCCCCGCCGCCGCAGACGCTGGGCTGGATCCTCGACCTTTACCGCGATGTGGACGACATCCGCGCGGAAGGGCGCACCATCGTCTATTGCATGAACCAGAAAGTGGGCCATCTCGCCATCTTTGTCTCCGCCAAGGTGGGGGCGAAGGAGGATGAAGAGATGGTGCGGCTGATGGACCTCATGGACTGCCTGCCGCCCGGCCTCTACGAACTGATCATCGAGCCGGCGAGCGACGACGCGGCGAAGCCGGAGGGGCCGGCCTGGCACAGCCGCTTCGAGCTGCGCTCGCTGGATGACATCCGCGCCTATGGCCGCAACAGCGCCGCCGACGACCGTGCCTTCGCCACCGCGCGCCGCGTCTCGGAGATCAACCATTCCATCTATCGCACCTTCTTCCAGCCGGCGGTGCGCGCCCTGGCGACGCCGCAGCTGGCGGAGCTGCTGTTCAAGGCCAATCCCCTGCGCCTCAGCTACAGCGGGTTCGCCGACACCAACCCGCTGATGAAGCCGGTGGCCAGGGCCGCCGCCGCTGTGGCCGCCGCGCGCCGTCCGGTGCCGGCCGACAATCCCTTCCTCACCGCGCAGAAGTTGGTGTCCGATCAGATCATCGCGGCCCTCGACGGCTTCCGCGATCTGCGCGACCAGGGGGTGGAGCGGCTGTTCTTCGCCCTTTACGGCTCGCCCCTGCTGCAGGGCCTGGTGGGGCTCAATCTCGATGAGAAGGTGCGCGAGCTGCCCGCCTGCAGCCCGGAGAAGGAGGCCTTCCGGCAGCACCGCATGGCGGAACTGCGCGGCCGGCTGTGTGATGGCGGGTTCAACGCCGCTTTGGTCCGGGCGGCCCTGTTCGTCATCTCCGCCGCGCGCGTCCTCGACGAGAGCGCCGCGCGCTCCCTGAACGAGGCGCGCCAGAACCTGCTGCAGCTGTCCCTCGCGGAGTTCAAGGCGCTGGTGCGGGAGCAATATTACATCCTGCTGCTGGAACGGGAGCAGGCGGTGGAGGCCATCGCCACCCTGGTTCAGGACCCGGCCCAGCGGCAGGCGCTGGTGAACACGGTGGCCGCTGCGGCCGCCGCCGATGGCCGTCTCACCCTCGCCGAGCGCGAACGGGTGGAGAAACTCGCCGCCATCCTTCAGGTGGCCCCGCCGCCGGCGCCATCACCGCAGGCCTGAACGACCTCCGGTCCGTCAGGAGCGCGCAGGAAAAGCGCGATCGAGGAAGCTGGGCACATCCTCGGCGATGTCGTGCACATGGGCGCCATCGGCGCCAGGCAGTTGCCGCCCGCCGGTGACCAGCACCGTCTGCATGCCCAGCGCATGGGGCACCTGCAGATTGACCGGCCGGTCGTCGAACATGATGGCCCGGGCCGGGTCCACTCCATGGTCGGCGAGCAGGGTCTCGTAGGCGGCGCGGGCGGGCTTGCCCACATAGTTGCAGGCCTCGATGTCGCACACCGCCTCGAACAGATCGGCGACGCCGAGATGGGTGAGGATGCGACGCGCGTGCCGTACCGAGCCGTTGGTGAACACCAGCCGCCGGCCCGGCAACCGCGCCAGCGCCGCCGCCAGGGCCGCGCCGTTGCCCACCGGGGTGATGTCGATGTCGTGGACGAAGGCCAGGAAATCCTGCGGCGCCACGCCATGGTGCTTGTTGAGGCCGATCAGCGAGGTGCCGTAGCGCTCGTAATATTGGGCGTGGAGCGCCGCCGCCTCGGCCGCATCGCACCCCACCAGGCCCTGGATGAACAGCACCACGCGGCCGTGCATCTGCTCATAGAGGCCTGCGGTGCGCGGATAGAGCGTGTCGTCGAGATCGAACACCCAGGTGTCGATCTCGTCCCGCAGCCGCAGCGGGGTCCGCGCCCCGCCTCCTTCACCCGCGTCCTGCATCCTGCTCCTTCCCGGCCCTCGGCCTCGCTCCGGCCGCCCTGCCCTGGCCGTTGGTCAAGCCCGCGCGGCGCCTGGGCGAACCCGTTTGGCGCCGGTCGACGGCGGGGGCCGACGGTCTCAGGCGTCGAGGGCGTTGAGGCGGCCGATGGTGCGGTGGGCGCTGGGCTTGATGTCCTTCACGTCGAGGCTGATGTCCAGTGCCTTCACCGTGTGGGTGAGATCGCCGATGGAGATCACATCCACGCCGGTCTCGGCGATGGGCACGATGGTCTGCTCATTGATGCCGCCGGAAGCCTCGGTCATCGCCCGGCCGGTGGTGAGCTTGAGACCCTCGCGCATCTCATCGAGATCCATGTTGTCGAACATGATGATCTCGACCCCGCAGGCCAGCGCCTCTTCCACCATGGCGAGGCTCTCGCATTCCACCTCAAACTTGAAGGTGTGCTGGGCGGTCGCCCGCAGTTGGCGCACCGCCTCGGTGATGGAGCCGGCGATCTTGATGTGATTGTCCTTCACCAGCACGCAATTGGCGAGGTTGAAGATGTGGTTGTGGGCGCCGCCCACCCGCACCGCATATTTCTGCACCATGCGCAGGCCCGGCCAGCCCTTGCGGGTATCGGTGATGCGCACGTTGGTGTGCTTGACGAGGTCGCGGTAGCGCCGGGTCTTGGTGGCGATGCCGGACATCTGCTGCAGCCAGTCGAGGGCCGAGCGCTCGATGATGAAGAAGGTGGAGGCCCGCGCCTTCACCCGCATCAGCACCGTGCCGGGGGTGACCTCGTCGCCATCCTGCACCAGATATTCGATCTCCGCGCCGGGCTCGATCTGGCGGATGGTCTCGTCGGCGAACAGCATGCCGCACACCACGCCCCTGGCCTTGGCGTAGATGTTGGCGGTCTGCACCGGATCATCCCCCACCAGGAAGCCGCCGGTGGTGTCGCCGGAGGAGATCTCCTCGCGCAGGCCCATCTCGATCAGCGGGCGGATCATAAAGCGGTTCAACTTCATCGAGAGACTCCTCGGATCAGCGCGTCACGCCGCCAGCTTGTTGGTGAAGGCCTTGCCGTCCTTCATGATGAGATGGAGGCGCTCGCGCTCCTCCAGAATGCGGATGTTCTCCAGGGGGTCACCGTCCACCACCAGCACGTCGGCGAGGCAGCCGGGCTTCAGGGCGCCGAGGTTCGGCCGCTCGATGCATTCCGCCGCCTTGGTGGTGGAGGCGACGATGACCTCCATGGGCGACATGCCGAGCCAGTCCACCATGAAGCCCAGTTCCACCATGTTCTCGCCCACCAGCAGGCGGTGCGACTGGTCGGTGCCCATGGCCACCTTCACGCCGCGCTTCACCGCCTCTTTCCACAGCGGGATCTGATCCTGCATCAAGGCGTAGATCTGCGCATCCTTGACGTCTTCCTGGCCCATCTGCTGGCCGGCCCACGCCTTGTTTTTGCGCCGGTGCTCCACCGAGAGCGGCACCAGCGCCAGGGTCGGCACCCACCAGGTGCCCTGGGCCACCATGCGATCCACACAGGCTTCGTCCATGAACCAGCCATGTTCCAGGGAATGAACGTTCGCCGCCACCGCGTTGCGGATGCCGGCAAGGCCCTCGGCATGCACCGCCACCCGCTTGCCCTTGGCGGCCGCCTCGGACACGGCGGTCTCCAGCTCGGCGACGGTGAACTGGGGCTCATCCCAGCTGTCGGTCACCGAGGTGATGCCACCGGTGGCGCAGATCTTGATGAAATCGGCGCCGCGCATGAGCAGCTCGCGCACCAGGCGGCGGATCTCGTCCACTCCATCCGCCACCATGTGGGGCAGCCAGGCGCGCTTCTGGATGCGCAGGCCCGCCGGCACCCAATAATCCCCATGGCCGCCGGTCTGCGAGACCATGCCCAGCGAGATCAACAGGCGCGGCCCGTCGATGATGCCCTCGGCGATGGCCTCCCTGAAGCCGGCATCGGCGCCACCCATGTCGCGGGCGGTGGTGATGCCGCAGGCGATGGTCTCGCGGAACACCTCGATGGACTTCAGCACATTGTAGGTGGGGGTGTTGAGCAGATGCTGGCGCATGTCGCGGGCGCGATAGGTGCCGTGCACATGGGTATCGATGAAGCCCGGCAGCACGGTGCGGCCGGCGGCGTCCAGAATCTCGGCCCCGGCCGGCACCTGCACCTGGCTTTCCGGGCCGGCGGCGGTGATCCTGCCGTTCTCGATGACCACGACGGCCCGCGCCACCGGATCGGCGCCGGTGCCGTCGATCATGGTGCCGCCTGTGATTGCGATGGTCATGGAAGCTCCCCGCTTTCGTGATCAAAAATCTAGCAACGTCAATCGGCAGGCATGGAGTGCCACCGCCCGCCCGGAGCATGGGTCCAGCAAGCTGGCTCCAAGCCCGCCCCGCCCGGCTGAACGCTCAGCCGAGGTCCACCACCATGTTCTTGATCTCACAATAGAAATCGAGCCCGTTGAGACCCAGCTCGCGGCCGATGCCGGAGCGCTTGTAGCCGCCGAAGGGAGCGAACACGCTGGTGCGGCTGGCGCTGGGCAGGCCATTCACCGCCACCATGCCGGTGCGCATGCCCCGCGCCGTGCGCAGCGCCCGGCCGATGTCGCGGGACCAGACCGAGCCGTTGAGGCCATAGTCGCTGTCATTGGCCAGCGCGAGCGCCTCCGCTTCCCCCTCGAAGGGGGTGATGGAGCAGACCGGGCCGAAGATCTCCTGCCGGAAGGCCGGATTGTCCGCCCCCACCCCGGAGAGGATGGTGGCCGGATAGAAGAAACCATCCCCCGTCGGCACCGCGCCGCCGCACAGCAAAGCGGCGCCCGCTTCCACCGCGGTCTCCACCTTGTGCGCCACCGCCTCCCGGTGGGCGGCGGAAATCAGCGGACCAAGGGTGGTGTCGGCGGCAAAGGCCGGGCCGGGCCGCAGGCGCGCAGCGGCGGCGCGGAAGGCGGCCTCGAAAGCGGGCAGCGCGCGGCGCTCCACCAGCAGGCGGGAGCGGGCCGAGCAGGACTGGCCGGCATTGCCGAAGCCCGACGCCACAGCGCTCGCCGCCGCCTTCTCGAGATCAGCATCGGCAAACACCACATTGGCGTTCTTGCCACCCAGTTCCAGGGCCACCTTCTTGATGCTGCCGGCGGCCGCCCGCATCACCGCGCCGCCTACCACCGTGGAACCGGTGAAGGAGATGCCGTCGATGCGCGGATCTTCCGCCAGCTTCTGCCCCACCTCGGCGCCACCGGGCAGAATGTTGACCACCCCCGGCGGCACGCCGGCGGCGGCGCACACCTCCGCCAGCAACAGCGCGGTCAAAGGCGTCAGCGGGGCCGGCTTCAGCAGCACGGTGCAGCCCGCAGCCAGGGCCGGCGCCAGCTTCCAGGAGGCGCCCAGCAGGGGGAAGTTCCAGGGCACGATCTGCGCCACCACCCCGAGTGGCTCGCGCAGCGTGAAATCCAGCAGGTCGCGGCCCAGCGGAATGGTGTCGCCGAACAGCTTGTCCATGGCGCCGGCGTAATAGGTGAAGACGCGGATGGCGCCCTCCACCTCCTTCAGCGCGCCGGCAAAGGGCTTGCCGGCATTGAGGGCCTCGATGGTGCCGAAGGTCTCCGCCCGCGCCTTCAGCCCCTCCACGATGGCCGCGAGCACCGCGCCCCGCTCCGCCGGCGGCCGGTGGGGCCAGTCGGAAGCATCGAAGGCGCGGCGGGCGGCGGTGATCGCCGCTTCCACCTCGGCGGTGCCGGCAAGGCCCACCTCGCAGAGGGCCCGCCCGGTCCAGGGATCGAACAGGGTGTCGCGGGCGCCCGAGCCTTCGGTGAAGGCCCCGTCCACGAACGGGCTGCCCTTGAGCTCCGCCAGCGCCAGGCCCGGCTCCATCCCTTCCGCCATGGTCAGGCTCCCGCTCCGTCGAGGGCCTGCATCTCGCCATAGAGCTTGGCAGCGGCGGCAGCCGGATCGGCGGCCTCGGTGATGAGCCGGCCGACGATGGCAAACCGGCGCGGGCAGGCCTTGGCGGCGGCGAATGCCCCTTCCATGGTGCCGCCGAGGGACCCGAAGCCGGTGAGGAACACCACCGGCGCCTCCACATGGGCGGCGATCCAGTTCGACCAGCGGGTCACCTTGGCGACGTCGCGGGCGGGCAGCACGAAGTGGTCGGCCTTGTCGGCCACCGCCCGCTCCAGAATGCGGTCTAGGGCGTCGTCGATGAGATAGCCGCCGCCGGACACGCCATAATCGGCCACCGGAATCTCGCCGCCCACCACCGGGGCGATGCCGGCGTTCAAGGCCTCGATGACGAAGCCATCCACCGCCGTGGGCCCGGCCACCGGGAACAGAATGAGGCCATCCACCTCGGCCTCGGCGCACAGAGCCGTGAACTTCTTGGCCATGTCGGGCATGTCGGGGCCGGCCTTCTGGTGATCATAGAGCACCGGCAGATCGGTGAGGTCGCGCAGCCGCCGCATGGACTCCTTGAGGCCGTAGCGCAGCACACTGGTGAGCCCCAGCTTGTAGCCGGCCACGCCCTCCACCCCGGACGTCGCCTTCACCACCAGATCGAAGCGCTCGGGAGATTCAATATCAAGGGCGGGCACGATCCCCATCGTGCCCTGAAACGTCTTGGCCATGGCTGCCTCGCTCAGGGGGTCGGTTCCAGGGGAAGCTAGGAGCCGGCTGCCCGTGCCGGTAGCGCCGGGCGCTGTCCGGGATATGGAGCCAGATGCGTGGAAGGACGCAAATGGCGGATTTTCGTGCACTGGCCCCAGGGCCAGATGACGGGTCGCGCCCTCAGCGGGCTTGGCCCGCCAGCAGGGTCAAAGCATCGTTCAGGTCCGCCGGTGCGATGCCGTCGGCAATCAGCACCATGCGGTTTTCCGGCGGCTCCGCCGTGGCGGGCAGCAGGCCGGGAGAATAGACCAGCCCCTGCACCCCATGGAGCGCCACCGGCTGCTCCATCTCCTCCAGCCACAAGATGCCCTTGAGGCGCAGCAGGGCCGGGCCGAACAGGGTCTCCAGCCGATCCAGCCAGTGGTCCACCTCTTCGCGGGCCATGCGGCCGGGAAAGGCCAAAGCGGCGGTGGTCACCTCATGGCCGGCGGCGCTCGCCACGAAGGCCCGGGTGCGCAGCCCGCGCGGCCCATCGAGCGGATCCACCCAGATCTGATCGCCCCGCGGCCGCGCCGCCGAAAGATGCACCCGCTCGGCGGTGGGGTTGAGGGCGGCCACCTCCGCCTCCACCTGCGCCAGCACCGCCGCGGCGGCCAGATCCGTCTTGCTGATCAGCACGCGGTCGGCGAGGGCCACCTGGGTGGTGCCCTGGCCGAACCGAGGCAAGGTGGCGGTGAAGGTGGTGGCATCCACCACCGCCGCCACCCCATTGAGCACGAAATGGCGCGTGAACACCGGATCGGCGATGAGCGCGTGAAGGATGGGCGTGGGATCGGCCAGCCCCGAGGTTTCCACCACCACCCGGCGGAACCGGAGCCCGTCGAGGGACCGGCGCCGCACCAGGGCATTGAGGGTGGCGTTGAGGCTGCCGCGCAGGCGGCAGCAGATGCAGCCGCCTTCCAGCAGCAGCACGTCGTCCCGCCCGGTCTCGATCAGCGCGTGGTCGATGCCCACATCGCCCGCCTCGTTGATGATCACCGCCGTATCGGCGAACTCCGGGCGGCGCAGCAGATCGTTGAGCGCGGTGGTCTTGCCCGCGCCCAGGAAACCGGTGAGCAGAACGAGGGGAATGGGGGTCATCAGGCCAACGCCGCCTCCAGCACCGCCAGGGCCGCGCGCACTGCCTCCAGGCGCACCTGGTCGCGATTGCCGGCAAACACGTGGCGCTGCTCATGCACCGCGCCGCCGCGGGTGGCCGCCGCCACGAAGATGGTGCCCACCGGATTGATCGCATTGCCCCCGCCGGGGCCGGCATAGCCGGTGATGGCCACCGCCGCGCCGGCCTGGGAGTGCTCCAGCACCCCGAGCACCAACCCCCGGGTGACCTCGGCGCTGACCGCCCCATGGGCCGCCGAGACCGCTTCCGGCACACCGAGGCCGGTGGCCTTGGCGGAGGCGTGATAGAGCACGAAGCCGCGCTCGAACACTTCCGAGGCGCCGGACACCGAGGTGAGCGTGGCGCTGACGAGGCCGGAGGTCACCGTCTCCGCCGCCGCCAGCCGGATGCCCTTCTGCTTCGCCGCCGCCAGCACCCGCGCCGATGCCTCCAACAGGGGGGCAGGAAACAGCGTGGCGCCGGTTTCGAGAAGCACGGTCTTCGGCATGGGGGTCGCCCTCTTCGACGGAAAATCGGGGATGGAAAGGCCGGGCACGGAACCGCTGCCGGCCCTCGCGAGCATCCGTTCGGCTGGACCCAAGTCAAGGAAACGCGGGGGTGGTCTCATGAGGCCAACAGCAACTGGCCTCTTCAACCATGGCTCTTTGCGCCGCAACACCGCATAGTCATGCCACAGGGTGCGCCGCAGCGCGGCAGCCCCCAACCGGAGCTGGACCCACGTGCTGATCTCGCTCGACCGCACCTCCGCCCAGAGCCTGCAGGAGCAGCTCTTTCATCAGATCCGGCAGCAGATCCTCGACGGCCGGCTGAAGCCCGATGCGGCGGTGCCCTCCTCCCGCCATCTCGCCCAGCAGCTCAAGATCTCCCGCAATTCGGTGACCTTCGCCTATGAGCGGCTGATCAACGAAGGCTATCTCATCACCCGGCCCATGGTGGGCACCTATGTGGCCGCCGTGCTGCCCGAGCAGGCCATGAGCACGGGCGATGCCGGCGCCGCCGGCCCGGCCCGCCCCCGCGCTCCGCAGAAGCTGGCCCCCGCCGCCTTCACCGGCCGCCAGCATGCCATCTTGAACACCGGGCGCATCCCCATCGATTTCTGGCCCCAGCGCACCGATCCGCGCGCCTTTCCCCTGAAGGCCTGGCGCCGGCTGATCCTGCATGCGCTGGCCACCGCCGGCCACAACCTGACCGAATATGGCGACCCCTGCGGGCTCATGAGCCTGCGCGCCGCCATCGCCGACCATGTCTCCGCCATGCGCGACATCCATGTGCGGCCGGAGCAGGTGATCGTCGTCGCCGGCGCCCAGCTGGCCCTCAACCTCGCCATGCGGGTGCTGGCGCGGGAGGGCGACGGCATCGTCATCGAGAATCCGTGCAGCCAGGGCGCCGCCTATCTGTTCGAGAGCCTCAATCTGCGGCTCCACCCCATCGACGGCGACGGCCACGGGCTGAAGACCGCGGAACTCGCCGGCATCGACGCGCAGATCGCCTATGTCATGCCCTCCCATCAATATCCCATGGGCGGCACCCTCTCGCTGGAACGGCGCACGGAGCTGCTGCGCTGGACCGAGCGCACCGGCGCCTACATCATCGAGGACGATTACGACTGCGAGTTCCATTATGGCGGCATGCTGCTGCCGGCCCTGAAGGCCTCGAGCCCGGAGAACGTGATCTATCTCGGCACCTTCTCCAAGACGCTCGGCGCGGGCCTGCGCACCGGCTACGCCATCTTTCCCGATCACCTTGCCCCCGCCGCCGCCGCCGCCAAGGCGCTGCTGGACAACGGGCAGGTGTGGCTGGAGCAGGCGGCGCTGGCGGAATTCCTGCACACCGGCGGCTTCGTGCGCCATCTGCGGCGGGTGCGGCTGCGCTACCAGCAGCGCCGCGACGCGCTGGTGTCTGCGCTCCGGCAGAGCTTCGGCCGGGTGGAACTGCGGGGCGCCGAGGGGGGCACCCATGTGGCCTGGCAGATCCCCCCCGGCTTGCCGAAGGCGCATCAATTGGCCGGCATCGCCCGCGCCCGCAACGTGGGGCTGTACACGGTGCAGGCCGGCGGCGGCCACGAATATGGCGGCTCTACCTATGACGACGGCTGGCTGCTGATGGGCTACGCCTCGCTCACCGAGGAGCAGATCGAGGCCGGCATCGCCCGGCTGCGTCAGGCCCTTTAGCTCCCTTTGCCGACGGCGAAATGCAGGGCCTCGTAGCGGGAGGCGAAATTGTGGATGTAGATCCGGTGGCTGCCGCACAGATCGCAACGCAGCCCGGCTTCGGGCGGGGCCGGCATGCGGCCGGGCGCCGGCAAGGCGAGGGCGTCCTTCGCCACCTCCTCGATCTTGGCGGTGAGGCGCTCGTCCACGAGGGAGCGGCGCCCGCAGCGGCTACATTCCAGGCACAGCATCCGCGGTCCTTCTCCCCACTCTTTGCCCGGGCTTTCGCCCTCAGCTCTGCGGCCGGTCCAGGGCCGCGATCGCCATCATCATGACGGCGCCGATCAGCAGGATGGTCACCACCGTCTGCATCGGTCGTCTCTCCTCGCGCAGATCCCCACGCGAGAAGAATAGGCGGCACCGCAGAAATGTTGCAGTGCACAATGCGCGGGCCGCCCGTGCATCGGGCGCAGACGAAGCAGCACCCGATACCGGCCCGCGGTGGCCTGCCACCGCGCCGGCCCGTCAGAGCCGGCTGTTCTCGAAATCGATGGTGGCGGAAATCAACACCCGCCACAGATCACGGGCGACCCCTTCCGGCAGGCCTCGAGCGCGGCCGAGAGCTTCCACATGGTCGAGCACCTCGTCGACCCGATCCTGCAGCAAGGCGGGCAGGCCCGCCTTGCGCTTGATCTCCACCACCCCGGCGGCGACGCCGAAGCGCTCCTGGATGAGAGAGATGAGGCGGGAATCGATATCGTCGATGCGATCGCGCGCCGCCTTCAGGGCGTCGGGAACGTCGTTCAGCCCCGCCACCACAGGTCCTCCACCGGAAAGCGGCCGGCCGCCTCCTCGATCACCTCGCCGAGGGCGAACAGGGTCTCTTCCCCGAACGGCCGGCCGATCAGCTGGAGGCCCAGCGGCAGCCCGTCGGCGGAGAGGCCGGCCGGCACCGAGATGCCCGGCAGGCCGGCCATGTTCACCGTCACGGTGAAGACGTCGTTGAGATACATCTCCACCGGATCGGCCTTCAGCTTCTCGCCGATGCCGAAGGCCGGCGACGGCGTCGCCGGGGTCAGCACCGCATCCACGCCGGCGGCAAACGCGAGGTCGAAGTCGCGCTTGATGAGGGTACGCACCTTCTGCGCGCGCAGATAATAGGCGTCGTAATAGCCGGCGGAGAGCACATAGGTGCCGATCATGATGCGCCGGCGCACTTCCGGGCCGAAGCCGGCGGCGCGGGTGTTCTCATACATCTCCACCACGTCCTTGCCCGGCACGCGCATGCCGTAGCGCACACCATCATAGCGGGCGAGGTTGGACGAGGCTTCCGCCGGAGCGACGATGTAATAGGCCGGCAGCGCGTATTTGGTGTGCGGCAAAGAGATGTCGACGATCTCGGCGCCGGCGTCCTCCAGCCACTTGGCGCCTTCCTGCCACAGAGCGTCGATCTCGTCGGACATGCCGTCCATGCGATATTCGCGCGGAATGCCGATCTTCTTGCCCTTGATGGAGGCGCCCACCGCCTGCTGATAGTCCGGCACCGGCCGATCCACGCAGGTGGAATCCTTGGGGTCATAGCCCGCCATGGAGCGCAGCAGCAGGGCCGCGTCGTTCACCGTGCGGGCGAACGGGCCGGCCTGATCCAGCGAGGAGGCGAAGGCGACGATGCCCCAGCGCGAGCAGCGGCCATAGGTGGGCTTGATGCCCACCGTGCCGGTGAAAGCCGCCGGCTGGCGGATGGAGCCGCCGGTGTCGGTGCCGGTGGCGCCGGCGCACAGAAACGCCGCCACCGCCGCCGCCGAGCCGCCCGAGGAACCGCCGGGCACCAGCGGCGCCTCGTCGCCATCGCGCCGCCAGGGCGACACCACCGGCCCGAAGGCGGAGGTCTCGTTGGAGGAGCCCATGGCGAACTCGTCATTGTTGAGCTTGCCCAGCATCACCGCACCATCGCGCCACAGATGGCTGGTGACGGTGGATTCGTACTGAGGCACGAAATCGTCGAGGATCTTGGAGCAGGCGGTGGTGCGCACCCCCTGGGTGCAGAACATGTCCTTCACGCCCACCGGAATGCCTTCCAGCGGCCCGGTATCGCCGGTGGCGAGGCGTTCATCGCTCTCCTTCGCCATCTTCAGCGCGAGCTCGGGCGTCTCCAGCACATAGGCATTGAGGCCGCGCGCCTGCTCCATGGCCTTCAGATAGGCCTCGGTGAGCTCCACGGCGGTGAATTCGCCCTGGGCGAGGCCTTCGCGCGCCTGGGTGAGGGTAAGCTGGGTGAGCTTGGTCATTCCACCACCTTCGGCACGGTGAAGAATCCGCCCTCGGCATCGGGGGCGTTGGCGAGCACCTTGTCCGGGCAGTGGCCATCGCTGACCACGTCCTCGCGCATGGGCAGCTCCATGGGCACCACGCCGGTCAGCGGCTCGACGCCGGAGACGTCGAGATCGGCCAGTTGCTCCACGAAATCGAGGATGGCGTTCAATTCATTCTGGAGGTGGCCGAGCTCCTCCTCACGCACCGCGATGCGCGCGAGATGGGCCACCCGGCGGACGGTCGCCTGATCGACGGACATATTGCGCTCCCAAAAGCTGAGGGCCGCTATAGCAAGGGGGCCGACGCTGGCGCAACGATCAGTCCGATTTTATCGTACAGCGGATGCACGACTTATGACATCATTCGATGCATCAAGAGATGCCTTAGGCCAGATGATCATGCGCACCACCCTGTCGATTGATGACGACCTCCTCGCCAAGGCGCAGGCCTTGACCGGGGTGAAGGAGAAGTCCGCTGTGATACGGGAGGCGCTGAAAGCGCTCATCGCGCGTGAAAGCGCCCTGCGACTGGCTCGACTCGGTGGTTCGGAGCCGGACCTTCGTCCCGTCCCCCGCCGGCGCGCGGGCGGCGCATGATCCTGGTGGATACCTCGATCTGGATCGATCATCTGCGGGTGGGCGATGCCTTGCTGGTCCAGCGACTTGAAGCCGCTGAGGTGCTCTGCCACCCCTTCGTACTGGGCGAGCTGGCGCTCGGCAGCCTGCGGCAGCGGCATATGATCCTCAATGCGATAGCCAGCCTGCCACAAGCGGTTCAGGCGGAGGACGGGGAAGTCCTCGCTCTCATCGAGGCCGAAAAGCTGTTTGGTGAGGGAATTGGCTATGTCGACGCACACCTGCTGGCGGCGACCCGCCTGACCGCCGGAGGCCGGCTGTGGACCCGCGACCGAAGACTCAATGCCATCGGCACCCGCCTCGGCGTGGCCGCCGTCGGCTGATCAGCCCTCCCGCACCACTTCCAGGAACTGGGCGCCGTAGCGGGTGAGCTTGGCTTCGCCGACGCCGGAAATAGCCCCCAGGGCCCGCAGGCTCTGGGGGCGGCTGCGGGCGAGCTCCATCAGCGTAGTGTCGTGGAAGATCACATAGGGCGGCACGCCCTGGGCGCGGGCCAGTTCCAGCCGCAGGCCCTTCAACTTCTGGAACAGGGCCTCGTCGTCCGGATCGGCGAGGGCGGCCCGCGCCGGGCGGGTGCCGGCGGCCGGGCGCTGGGCCTTGGCGCGCACCTCCACCTTCAATTCCACCCGCTCGGCACCGCGCAGCACCGGCCGGCATTCGGCGGTGAGGCTGAGGCCACCGTGGCCTTCCACATCCACCTGCAACAAGCCCAGCGCCACCAATTGGCGGACGATGGCGCGCCACTGGTCGCGGGAGAAATCCTTGCCGATGCCGAAGGTGGTGAGCTTGTCGTGGCCGAACTTCACCACCTTCTCGTTGGCCTCCCCCAGCAGCACATCGATGACATGGCCGGCGCCGAACCGCTCGCCGGTGCGATAGACGCAGGACAACAGCTTCTGCGCCGCCTCGGTGCCATCGAAGGTCTGCGGGGGATCGAGGCAGGTGTCGCAATTGCCGCAGGGCTCGGCCAGCTCCTCGTCGAAATAGGAAAGCAGCACCTGGCGCCGGCAGCGGGCGGTCTCGCACAGGCCCAGCAGCGCATCCAGCTTCTGCCGCTCCACGAACTTGCGGGCCTCCGGCGCATCGGAGGAGGAGACGAACTGGATCAGCTTCGCCACATCCTCCACCCCGTAGAGCAGCAGGGTTTCCGAGGGCAGCCCGTCGCGGCCGGCGCGGCCGGTCTCCTGGTAATAGGCCTCGATGCTCTTGGGCAGGTCGAGATGCAGCACGAACCGCACGTCCGGCTTGTCGATACCCATGCCGAAGGCAACGGTGGCGACCATGATCACCGCTTCCTCCTTGAGGAAACGGTCCTGGTGGCGGGCGCGGGTGTCGGCATCGAGGCCCGCATGATAGGGCAGCGCGGTGAGGCCCTGGGTGGCCAGCATCTCGGCGGTGGCCTCCACCTTCGCCCGGCTCATGCAATAGACGATGCCCGCCTCGCCCTCATGCTCCTTGAGGAAGGTGCGCATCTGGGCGCGCGGATTGTTCTTCGGGGTGATGCGGTAGCGGATGTTCGGCCGGTCGAAGGAGGAGAGGAACACCTGCCCCTCGTCCAGCGCCAGCCGCTCCACAATCTCGCGCCGGGTCGGCCCGTCGGCGGTGGCGGTCAGCGCCAGCCGCGGCACGCCGGGAAAGCGCTCGTGCAGCACCGTGAGCTGGCGATATTCGGGGCGGAAGTCGTGCCCCCACTGGGACACACAATGGGCCTCGTCGATAGCGAACAAGGCAATATGGGTACCCGACAGCAGGTGAAGGAACGAATCGGTCAGCAGTCGCTCCGGCGCCACATAGAGCAGGTCGAGATCGCCATTGGCGAGATCCCGCTCCACCTGGCGCGCCTCCGCCGGCGGCAGAGAGGAGTTGAGCGCCGCGGCCCGCACGCCGAGCTGGCGCAGCGCCTGCACCTGATCGTGCATGAGCGCGATGAGCGGGGAAATGACGATGCCGGTGCCCGGCCGCACCAGCGCCGGCACCTGATAGCACAGGGATTTGCCCCCGCCGGTGGGCATCAGCACCAGGGCATCGCCCCCGGCCACCACATGCTCCACGATCTCCCTTTGCTTGCCGCGAAAGGCCTCGTAGCCGAAGACCTGGCGCAGCACGTGAAGCGGATCGGAGGAGCTGGAAGCGAGCATGGCCGAGTTATAGGCGCGAGAGCGAGTCGCGCAACGCCTGTCCTTCGTCGGCCCCGCGGCCGGGCAGAGCCCCGGCCCCTCCCTAGCCGAGCAGCAAAGCCCTCTCCCGCCTGCGGGGGAGGGTTGGGAGGGGGAACGGCGCAACCCCTCCCGCGGTCACCGCCGGGCAGGCGGGGCGCAGAGCATCGCCTCGCACCGAGACCCGCCAGACCGGAGCCCTGCCCCCACCCCAGCCCTCCCCCGCAAGCGGGAGAGGGAGCACGAGCGGCAATCTCAGGGCCAACGACAAGCGCAGTGCACCGGGGAAGGCCCGCCCCTCCCTAGCCGAGCGGCAAAGCCCTCTCCCGCCTGCGGGGGAGGGTTGGGAGGGGGAATGGCGCAACGCCTCCCGCGGTCACCGCCGGGCAGGCGGGGCGCAGAGCATCGCCTCGCACCGAGACCCGCCAGACCGGAGCCCTGCCCCCACCCCAGCCCTCCCCCGCAAGCGGGAGAGGGAGCACGAGCGGCAATCTCAGGGCCAACGACAAGCGCAGTGCACCGGGGAAGGCCCGCCCCTCCCTAGCCGAGCGGCAAAGCCCTCTCCCGCCTGCGGGGGAGGGTTGGGAGGGGGAATGGCGCAACGCCTCCCGCGGTCACCGCCGGGCAGGCGGGGCGCAGAGCATCGCCTCGCACCGAGACCCGCCAGACCGGAGCCCTGGCCCCACCCCAGGCCTCCCCCGCAAGCGGGAGAGGGAGTGAAGCCGGCGATTTCGGGGAAGATCTCCGAAGCGAGGCGTCCCGGAAACGGGCCACCGCGTGCAGGCCAGCGTCAGAGCTCGAACGAGCCGCCGCTGGCCGGCACCACCACCTTCACCGGGAAGCCCTCCAGGGCTGCCACGAAGGCGGAGGCGTCGGGGACCAGGAGGGGGAAGGTGCCGTAATGGCAGGGCACCACCACCTCGACGCCCGGCAGGAAGCGCTTCACCGCCAGAGCGGCCACTTCGGGGCCCATGGTGAAACGGTCGCCGATGGGCAGGATCACCACCTTCGGGGCGTGGATCTCGCACATCAGCGCCATGTCGGAATAGATGTCCGTATCGCCCATATGCCACACCGTGGGCTCGCCCGGCGCCTTGATGATGAGGCCGGTGGGGTTGCCCAGATATTCCGACGGCGCACCCGGCCCTCCCGAGGAATGATCGGCCCGCACCATGGTGACGGTGAAGCCGCCGAGATCCACGGTGCCGCCGGTGTTCATCATCACATTGGTGCCGCCGCAGCCCTTGGAGGCGAGATAGGCGCAGACTTCCGGATTGGTCACCACCGGGATCTCGGTGCCGGCGTCCGCCGCATCCTCGACGATGGAGACGGTGTCGCCGATATGGTCCGAATGGCCATGGGTGAGCAGGATGTGGGTGGCGCTGCGGGTGGCGTTTTCCACCCCGGCGTTGAAGCTCGGATTGCCGGTGTAGAACGGGTCGATGAGCACGCCCTTGCCGGCGAAATCGAGCCGGAAGGCGGCGTGGCCAAACCAGGTGATCTTCATGGAATTCAGGCCCTTTGGCAGCGCCGCGACATGCGCGCTCCGTTGAAATAAGGCACCGGCCTGCGACCGGCGGACGACAAGTCCGGCCGGAGTATCCGGGAAGCCCGGCCGGCGCGCAACGGGCGGGCGCGGCGGCGATGTGCACCCCCGTTGCGCGCCCCCGTTCCGCGCCCCATGGCCCCGATGGGGCCGGCGTGCTAGCCAGGGGCATGAGCGATACCCCCGCCCCCACCGCACCCATCGGGCCCCTGGCCGATCTCGCCGATCTGTTGCCCGAACGGGGCAGCCTCATCGGCCTCGATCTCGGCACCAAGACCATCGGTGTCGCCACCTCCGATCCCCAGCGCCGGCTCGCCACCACGGTGGAAACCGTGTGGCGCACCAAGTTCACCGCCGATGCCCAGCGCCTGCTGGCGCTTGCCGCCGAGCGGCAGGCGGTGGCCTTCGTGCTGGGCCTGCCACTCAACATGGATGGCTCCGAGGGCCCGCGCGCCCAGGCGAGCCGCGCCTTCGCCCGCAACCTCGCCAAGCTCACGCCCCTGCCCATCGCCTTGTGGGACGAGCGGCTCTCCACCGCCGCCGTGGAACGGGTGCTGATCTCTGCCGATGTCAGCCGCGCCCGCCGCGCCCAGGTGGTGGACCAGCACGCCGCCGCCTACATCCTGCAGGGGGCGGTGGATTTCCTGCACCATCGGGCGCGGGTGGCGAACGAAAACGGAATGCGCGACCCGGAGTGATTCGGTCCGCACCTGTTCGCGGCGCGTTCGCCGAGTTGTCCCGTTTTGGGACGCTGTCAAGCAACAAGGCGGTTTCGCGCGGCCCGAGAGGGCCTTAAGCAGGGACGTCTTCCCGCCCCAGGCTGCGCCGTTTCATGCTTCTGATCTTCTCCGCCCTCGTCCCGGTCTTCCTGGTCATCGCCCTCGGCGTGGCGCTGCGGCGCACCCTGCTGCCGGATCCGGTGCACTGGGTGGCGCTGGAACGGCTCACCTATTTCATCCTGTTCCCCGCTCTCTTGGTGGTGTCGGCGGTCAAGGCCGACCTCGCGCGGGTGAACATTGTGGCGGTGGCCGGCGCGCTGGTGGGCGCCATCCTGATCCTGTCCGGGCTGATCATCCTGTTCCAGGGCGGCATCCGCAGCCGGCTGGAAGCCTCGGGGCCCGCCTTCACCTCCCTGTTCCAGGGGGCGGTGCGGTGGAACACCTATATCGTGCTGGCGGTGGCCGGCGGGCTCTACGGGGCCGAGGGCATCACCATCGCCGCTTTGGCCCTGGTGGTGATGATTCCCCTCGTCAACATCATCTGCGTGCTGGTGCTCGCCACCTACTCGGGCCAGCGGGCCCCGGGCTTTCGCTATGTGGCGGGGCAGATCATCCGCAATCCCTATATCGCCGCCTGTGTCATCGGCTCGGTGCTGAACGTGGCCCACGTGCCGGTGCCGGCGGTGGTGCTGGAGTTCATCGACATCCTCGGCCGCGCCTCACTGGCGGTGGGGCTGCTGGTGGTGGGCGGCGGGCTGGCGGTGCGGCAGATGACGCGGCTGAAGCCCATCGTCATGGCCACCCTGGGGCTGAAGCTACTGGTGAAGCCGGTCATCGCCATCGCGCTGGCGGTGCTGTTCGGCGTCACCGGGGCCGAGCTGGTGGTGGTGGCGGTAGCCGCCGCCGTGCCCGCCGCCCCCGGCGGCTATGTGCTGGCGCGGCAGATGGGGGGCGACGCGCCGTTGATGGCGGAAATCCTCACCATGCAGATCATCGCCGCGGCGGTGACGCTGCCGGTGGTGGTGGCCATCGCCAGCCATCTGGCGGCCTGAGGCCCGGCGAGCGGCGAAAGGGGCGGCGTTGCGCCACCCACTTCGTCTCGCGCGAGAGATCAGCAGGGCGACCAGTAGCCGGCGCCGCCGGGCCCGGTGTTCACCCAGCAGCTGCGCGGACGCGGCGGCGGGGCTTCCAGATAGACTTCCGGCTCCGGCTCCACATAGATGCGCGGTGGCTGCGCATAATAGACCGGCGGCGGCGGGGCCGAGGCGGCACCGGCGATGGCGGCCGCGCCCAGGATACCCAAAGCGATGCCGGCGCCCACGGCGGCCCCATTGTTGGAGGGCGGCGGCGCGCAGCCCCAGCAGCCGCCATACCAGCGGCCGCGATACCAATAGCCCACCTCGGTGACCGGCGCGCCATGGGCGGCGCTCAGCGCGGCGCGGCCGCTGCCCATGGCGGCGGCGGCCGGTGCGGCCGTGCCGAAGACGGTGGCCGCGGCCAGCGTCAGGGCCAGCGCCCTGCCCTTCAGGCCGGAGCCGGCCGGTCCCCGCGCTTCAATCGGTGAAGTCATGGCGAACATACTCCATTCACACGCGCTGCCCGGACCGGACCGAGGCGGAGCGATGCCCGTCGCCCCGTCGCCATCCCAGGCACGATCGCAGCCTCAGCGCGCCTCGCAGCCAAAGTGTGGCGCAGCCCCGGCGTTTGCGCGTTCCTTTCTTGGACATCGTGAACGCCTCCTGAATCGGACCCGCGGGGGAGAACAAAGCCGATGCGGCTTGCCCCAGGCCTGCGCTGCGGCTATGCCTGCGGCCTGCCATGTCCCCTGCATCCGCACCCGCCCCCGCCTTCACCCTCTCCGGCCGAGACCTGCTCGGCATCGAAGGCCTCACGGCCGGCGAGATCTCATCTCTGCTCGACCTTGCGGAGGAGTTCGTTGAACTCAACCGGCAGATTGAGAAGAAGCGCACCACCTTGCGTGGGCGCACGCAGATCAACCTGTTCTTCGAGGCCTCCACCCGCACCCAGTCCTCCTTCGAGATCGCCGGCAAGCGGCTCGGGGCGGACGTCATGAACATGTCCGTCGGCTCCTCTTCGGTGAAGAAGGGGGAAACGCTGGTGGACACGGCCATGACGCTGAACGCCATGCACCCGGATATCCTGGTGGTGCGCCACCACGCCTCCGGCGCCGCCGCGCTGCTGGCCCGCAAGGTGGACTGCTGCGTGGTGAACGCCGGTGACGGCGCCCATGAGCACCCCACCCAGGCCCTGCTCGATGCCCTCACGATCCGCCGCAACAAGGGCCGGATCGAGGGGCTGACCGTGGCCATCTGCGGCGACGTGCTCCATTCGCGGGTGGCGCGCTCCAACATCCTGCTGCTGTCGGCGCTGGGCGCGCGGGTGCGCCTCGTCGCCCCGTCCACTTTGCTGCCCGCCGGCATCGACCAGTTCGGCGTCGAGGTCTACCGCTCCATGGAAGCCGGGCTGGAGGGCGCCGACATCATCATGATGCTGCGCCTCCAGCGCGAGCGCATGAGCGGCTCCTTCGTGCCTTCGGTGCGGGAATACTTCCACTATTTCGGCCTCGACGAGGCCAAGCTGCGCTACGCCGACAAGGATGTGCTGGTGATGCATCCCGGCCCCATGAACCGGGGCGTGGAGATCGACTCGGCCGTGGCCGACAGCCCGCGCTCGCTGATCCGCGAGCAGGTGGAAATGGGCGTCGCCGTGCGCATGGCGGTGCTCGATACCCTGGCCCGGAAGCTGCCCAATGCGTGATGCCCGCTTTTCCGCGCGTGAGCCGCGGCCTCTCCTGCTCGCCAATGCCCGCGTGGTGGATCCCTCCCGCGGCGCCGATTTCCACGGCGACGTGTTCCTCGCCGATGGCGTGATCAAGGACACCGCCTTCGGCCTCGCCGCCGCCGGCATTCCCGACGGCGCCGAGGTGGTGGACTGCGCCGGCGCGGTGGTGGCGCCGGGGCTGGTGGACATGCGCGCCTTCGCTGGCGAGCCCGGCTTCGAGCACCTGGAAACCCTCGCCTCCGCCAGCCATGCGGCGGCCGCCGGCGGCGTCACCACCCTCGTGTGCCAGCCCGACACCGACCCGGTGGTGGACGATCCGGCCCTGGTGGACTTCATCCTGCGCCGCGCCCGCGACACGGCGGTGGTGCGGGTGCACCCCATGGCCGCCATCACCAAGGGCCTGCGTGGCGAGGAGATGACCGAGATGGGCCTGTTGAAGGCGGCCGGCGCGGTCGCCTTCACCGATGCCCACACGTCCATCATGAGCGCCCTGGTGCTGCGCCGGGCGCTCTCCTACGCCCGCGATTTCGACGCCCTCATCGTGCACCACACGGAGGATGCGACCCTCTCCAAGGGTGCCATGAACGAGGGCGAATTCGCCTCCCGGCTCGGCCTGCCGGGCATTCCCAAGGCCGCCGAAACCATTGTCCTGGAGCGCGACCTGCGCCTGGTGGCGGGGGTGCGCGGCGCCTATCACGCCGCCGCCCTCACCTGCGCCGAATCGCTGGAGGTGCTGCAGCGGGCCAAGGAAGCCGGCCTGCCGGTGACCGCCTCGGTCTCGGTGAACCATCTGTCGTTCAACGAGATGGATGTGTCCGGCTACCGCACCTATTTCCGCCTGCAGCCGCCGCTGCGGGCCGAGGAGGACCGGCAGGCGCTGATCGCCGCTCTGTCCTCCGGTCTGCTGGATGTGGTGGTGTCGGATCATGTGCCGCAGGACGTGGAAGGCAAGCGCCTGCCCTTCTCCGAGGCGGAGCCCGGCGCCATCGGCCTGGAAACCCTGCTGCCCGCCAGCCTGCGGCTGGTGCATTCCGATGCGGTGGACTTGGTGAACCTGCTGGCGGCCCTGTCCACCCGGCCGGCGGAAATTCTCGGCCTCAACGCCGGAACCCTGAAGCCGGGCGCCCCGGCCGATGTGGTGGTGTTCGATCCCGACATGCCGTTCGTGCTGGAGCCGGGCCAGCTGAAGTCCCGCTCCCGCAACACGCCGTTCGACGAAGCGCGGCTGAGCGGCCGGGTGCTGCGCACCATCGTTGCCGGCGCCGTGGTCTACGAATACGTTTGACCCTGGTCGATCCCTGACCTTCTGCCCCGCGGCGCCGCGCTCCCCGGACCGGAGCGCCGCGGACCTTCAAGACGCCGCCTGAGCGCCCGCCAGATGTGGTGGGCGAGCGGGTGCCAGATCCAGGCCCGCCATGCTCGCTGCCCTTCCGCCGTCGCTGCTGCATCCCCTGGCCCTGGTGTTCGGCTATCTGCTCGGCTCCATTCCATTCGGCCTGCTGCTCACCCGCTCGGCCGGCACCACCGACATCCGCTCCATCGGCTCCGGCAACATCGGCGCCACCAACGTGCTGCGCACCGGGCGCAAGGACCTCGCCGCCTTGACCCTTTTGGGCGATGCGCTGAAGGGCACCCTGGCGGTGCTTATCGCCGCCCATCTGGCAGGCCCGGCCGGTGCGCTGGCGGCCGGCCTCGGCGCCTTCCTCGGCCATGTCTTTCCGGTGTGGCTGAAGTTCCGGGGCGGCAAGGGGGTCGCCACCTTCCTGGGGGTGACCCTGGCCCTGAGCTGGCCGGCGGCGCTGGGCTTCGCCCTCGCCTGGCTCGCCGTGGCCTTCCTCACCCGCTACTCGTCGCTGGCCGCTCTGGTGGCCTCGGTGGTCACCGTGATCGTCGCAGCGCTCACCGCCGACGCGCCCACGGCGCTGCTGCTGGCCGTGCTCACTATGCTGCTGTGGGCGAAGCACCATGCCAACATCCGCCGCCTGCTGGCAGGAACGGAAGGCAAGATCGGCGCGAAGGGCTGAGGCGGCAGCTATGGCCGGCAAGGCGCGCTCCATTCCCGGCCCCGGCAAAGGCGAACTGCTGAGCCCCGAGCAGCGGCTGGACTGGCTGCGCCTGATCCGCACCGAGAATGTGGGGCCACGCACCTTCCGCGCCCTCATCAACCAGTTCGGCGGTGCGGCCGCCGCCCTGGAAGCGCTGCCGGGGCTGGCCCGCCGCGGTGGCCGGCTCATGCCACCGAAAACCCCGACCCGCGCCGAGGCGGAAGCGGAGGTGGCGGCGCTGGCCCGCGGCAAGGCGCGGCTCGTCGCCCTCGGCGAAGCCGACTACCCGCTGGCCCTGCGGCACCTCGACGATGCCCCGCCGCTGCTGGCGGTGCGCGGGGTCACGGCGCTGCTGCAGCGGCCCATGGTGGCCATCGTCGGCGCCCGCAATGCCTCCGCCGCCGGCCGCACTTTCGCCCAGAAGCTGGCGCGGGAGCTGGGGGCGGCAGGCTGGGTGGTGGCCTCCGGCCTGGCGCGAGGCATCGACACCGCCGCCCATGAGGCGAGCCTGGCCACCGGAACCGTGGGCGTATTCGCCGGAGGCCTCGCCCGCCCCTATCCGCCGGAGAATCTCAAGCTGATCGAGGCGGTGGCGGAAACCGGCGTGGTGGCCTCGGAAATGCCGCTGACCTGGGAGCCCCGCGCCCGCGACTTTCCCCGCCGCAACCGGCTGGTGTCCGGCATGGCCCTGGGGGTGGTGGTGGTGGAAGCGGCGGAACGCTCCGGCTCGCTCATCACCGCCCGGCTCGCCGCCGAGCAGGGCCGCGAGGTGTTCGCGGTGCCCGGCTCGCCGCTGGACCTGCGGGCGGGCGGCACCAACCGGCTCCTGAAGCAGGGCGCCACCCTCGTCACCACCACCGAGGATATTCTCGAGGTGCTCGGCCCCATTGCCGGCCGCCCGCCGCAAGAGGATGTGGAGGCGCCGCGCCCGCCCGCCGAACCAGCCGCCCCGGCGGACGATGTGCGGGCCCGCATCATCGAGCTGCTGGGGCCCACGCCGGTGCTCATCGACGACCTGGTGCGCCTTGCCGCCTGCAGCGTGGCGGAGGTGCAGGTGGTGCTGCTGGAGCTCGACCTGGCGGGTCGTCTGGACCGCCCCGGCGCCGGCCTGGTGGCCCTGCGGTGAGGCGCCTCAGGGCTCGCGCGTGCCTTGCCGGGAGGCCGACCCCGCCTGGCCCGCCTTGCCCCCCTCCAACGACAGGCTCCGCGCCTCCAGCCGCGCGATCTCCAGGAGATAAGCCAGGGTCAGAAGGCCGCTCGCCCGCGACAGGCGCGACAGCTCGCCGGTCAGCGAGGCCACATAGGCCGCGACGGCGGAAGGATCTCCGGTAACCGGAGGAACAGATGTGTCATCCATGGACCCGCCCCTTCAGCGACAATCCGTTCGGTCAGAAGACCCGTCATAGCGGTTGATGCAGTTATTTGAACATACTCTAGGTTGTATTCCGCAAGGGGCGGTGCGACCATCTCGCCCCAGTCTCCGCCTGCGTGGGCATCGCCCGGGGTCGCTGGCCCCAGGCGCTGCCCGCGCCGCAGCATTCATCGGCCCGTCGGCCGCGCCTTGGCATTTGACAGGCGGCGTTCCGCTCCCCATGTTGCAGCCCGCCTTATGGGACCCTTGTGACCCGCTAGCGCCGTTTCGACCGCGAAACCGGTGCAGCCCGTCACAAGGCCCGGCTTCGGGGGAGGCCTGTGGCACGACAGGGCAAGATCGTGCGCGGATCCACGGCACCGGCCGCCCCGCGCGATGGCGTCATTGGGTGCCGCATCCCTTCCCGTGAGGACCGCGCAATGGGGCCGCGGTCTAATGAGAGACATGGATCGTCATGCAGGTCGTCATCGTCGAATCGCCGGCTAAAGCGAAGACGATCAACAAATATCTGGGTCCGGGCTACGAGGTTATCGCCTCCTACGGCCATGTGCGCGACCTGCCCTCCAAGGATGGCTCGGTGGATCCCGACGCCGACTTCCGCATGCTCTGGGAGGTGGACCCCAAGGCGCAGAAGCGGCTGAACGAGATCGCCACCGCCGTGAAGGGGGCCGACGGCCTGATCCTCGCCACCGACCCGGATCGCGAAGGCGAGGCCATCTCCTGGCACGTGCTCGAGGTGCTGAAGCAGAAGAAGGCGCTCAAGGGCCAGAAGGTCGAGCGGGTGGTCTTCAACGCCATCACCAAGCAGGCGGTGCTCGACGCCATGAAGGCGCCCCGCGCAATCGACGTCGCTTTGGTGGACGCCTATCTCGCCCGCCGCGCCCTCGACTATCTGGTGGGCTTCACCCTCTCCCCCGTGCTGTGGCGCAAGCTGCCCGGCGCCCGTTCCGCCGGCCGCGTGCAGTCGGTTGCGCTGCGCCTCGTCTGCGACCGCGAGCGGGAGATCGAGACCTTCGTTCCGCGCGAATACTGGTCCATCGTCGCCCGCCTCGCCACGCCCCGCGCCGAGGAATTCGAGGCCCGCCTCTCCGGCGCCGACGGCAAGAAGATCACCCGCCTCACCGTGGGCAATGGGGAGGAGGCCAAGGCCTTCCGCGCCGCCCTGGAGAATGCCGCCTTCCGCGTGCGCTCGGTGGAGGCCAAGCCGGTCAAGCGGCACCCCCAGCCACCCTTCACCACCTCCACCCTGCAGCAGGAAGCGAGCCGCAAGCTGGGCCTCGCCCCGGCCCGCACCATGCAGATCGCCCAGCGCCTCTATGAAGGCGTGGACGTGGGCGGCGAGACGGTGGGTCTCATCACCTATATGCGAACCGACGGCGTCGACATGGCCCCCGAGGCCATCGCCGCCACCCGGGGCACCATCTCCCAAACGTTCGGCCCCCGCTACCTGCCGGGCGTGCCCCGCAAATATACGGTGAAGGCCAAGAACGCCCAGGAGGCCCACGAGGCCATCCGCCCCACCGATCCCCACCGGCACCCGCGGGAGGTGGCCCGCCATCTCGACCCGGAACAGGCCCGGCTCTATGAGCTGATCTGGACCCGCACCGTGGCGAGCCAGATGGAATCCGCGGAGCTGGAGCGCACCACCGCCGATATCGAGGCCAAGGTGACCTCCTCCGGCGCCTCGCGCATCCTCGACCTCACCGCGACCGGCACCGTCGTCAAGTTCGACGGCTTCCTCACCCTTTATCGGGAGGGCAAGGACGACGAGGATGACGACGAGGAGGGACGCCGTCTGCCCGCCATGCGCGCCGACGAAGGCCTCGACAAGCGAGAGATCGTCACCTCGCAGCACTTCACCGAGCCTCCTCCGCGCTATTCGGAAGCCTCGCTGGTGAAGCGGATGGAAGAGCTCGGCATCGGCCGACCCTCCACCTATGCGGCGGTGCTCGCCGTTCTGCGCGACCGCGAATACGTCAAACTCGAGAAGAAGAAGCTCTTCCCGGAAGACAAGGGCCGCCTTGTCACCGCCTTTCTGGAGAGCTTCTTCAAGCGTTATGTGGAGTATGACTTCACCGCCGGCCTGGAAGAGAAGCTTGACGAGATCTCGGCCGCCGAGATCGACTGGAAACAGGTGCTACGTGATTTCTGGCGGGATTTTTATGCCGCCATCGAAGCCACCAAGGACCTGCGCGTCTCCCAGGTGCTCGACGCCCTGGACGAGATGCTCACCGCGCACATCTTCCCCCCCAAGGCCGACGGTTCCGACCCCCGCCTGTGCCCCACCTGCGGGGCCGGCCGGCTGTCGCTGAAGATGGGCAAGTTCGGCGCTTTCATCGGCTGCTCGAACTATCCCGAATGCCGGCATACCCAGCCTTTGAGCGGCGACGGCGCCCCTGAGGGGGACGGCAAGCGCATCCTCGGCATCGACCCCGAAAGCGGCGACGAAGTGAGCCTGCGCACCGGCCGCTTCGGCACCTATCTGCAATTGGGCGAGGGTAAGGACGGGGAAAAGCCCAAGCGCTCCTCCCTCCCCAAGGGCCTTGCCGCCGCCGACGTGGATCTCGATACCGCATTGAAATTACTGTCTTTGCCCCGCGAGATCGGCAAGCATCCGGAGGATGGCGAGCCGATCCTCGCCGGCATCGGCCGCTACGGCCCCTACGTCCAGCACGGCCGCACCTACGCCAATCTGGAAGGCGGTGACGACGTTCTGAACGTGGGCCTGAACCGCGCCGTAACGCTGATTGCCGAGAAGCAGAGCAAGGGCCGCGGTGGCCGTGGCGCTGCCCCGGCGGGTCGCGAGCTGGGGGAACACCCCACCCTGGGCGGCGCGATAACGGTGCGCGCGGGGCGCTATGGTCCTTATGTGAACCACGGCAAGGTCAACGCCACCCTGCCCAAGACCACCGATCCCGAAGGCCTCACCCTGGCCGACGCCGTGGCGCTGATCGACGCCAAGGCCGCCAGCGCCCCGGCCAAGGCCCCGCGCAAAAGCGCGGCCAAGACGACGTCCAAGACAGCCAGCAAGTCGACCTCCAAAACGGCCGGCAAGTCTTCCGCGAAGGCGGGGGAGGACAGTGCGACGGCGACCAAGAAGCCGGCGGCCAAGAAGGCTACCACCAAGGCTACCGCCAGGAAGCCGAGCGTGAAGAAGGCCGGCGCCGCAAAGGCCGCGGTCGATCCCGAGGCCTGAGCGGACCCCGTCCCGCCCCGCGGGACGGACGTGGCTCAGCCGGGCCGGGGCTCACTCCGGCCCGATGCCGCCCTCCTCGGCGGCCACGCGCACCGAGGTGCGCAAGGGGCGTTCGGCCATGGCCCAAAAGAAGCCCAGGCTCACCAGCATCAGCACCGCGAGGGTGGCGAACAGCAGGTGAAAGCCGGCTTCCATGGCCGCCGCGGGCAGGCGCCCGCCCAGCATTTCCACACTGCCCCCGCCCTGCACGCTCGCCACCGCGAGCAGCAGCGCGCCCAGCACCGCCACCGCGGCCGCGCCGCCCAGCTGACGGAAGAAGGTCATGGCCCCGGTGGCGGTGCCCATGCGATGCGGCTCGACGGCGTTCTGGATCGAAACCGTGCACACTGGCAACACCATGCCGATGCCGATGCCCACCACCGCCAGCAGCGCCATCACCACGTCGAGCCGAAGGCCGGTATGGAGCCAGGCCAGGGCAGCGAGGGCGAGAGTCGCCAGCAGCGCGCCCATCAGCGCCGGTGTCTTGTAATGCTCCAGGTGCCGCATCACCCGGCCCACCAGGTTCGCGCCGCACACCACCCCCGCCACCAGCGGAATGAGCCCCAGGCCGGACTGGCTGGCGGAGAGGCCGCGTCCCAGCTCGAAATAGAGCGGCAGGAAGATGGACAGGCCCACCATGGTGCCCACCGCCGCGGTCGCGGCGGGGATCGCCCGGCTCATCACCGGATTGGTGAGAAGGTCGAGGGGCAGAAACGGCTCCGGCGTGCGCCGCACATGCCAGACGAACAGCACCGCGAGCACAGCGGCGGCGCCGCCCAGCAGCAGGATCGGCGTCGACGCCCATGGATAGACGACCCCGCCCCACGACAGGACCAGGAGCAGGCAGAGGCTGCCGAGCATCATCAATCCCGCGCCAGTGTAATCCATGCGATGCCGACGCTCGTGGCGGGGCAGCTGGCGCAGGATGCGATCGGTGGAGACGAGGGCGGCGATGCCGAGCGGCACGTTGATCCAGAAGATCAGCGACCAGTGCAGATGCTCGGCGAAGAAGCCCCCCAGCACCGGACCCGCCACGCTGGAGGCTGCGAAGACGGTGGCAATCTGGCCCTGGTAGCGTCCCCGCTCCCGGGGCGACACCACATCCGCGATGATGGTCTGCGAGAGGGAGATGAGGCCGCCGCCGCCCAACCCCTGCAGGCCCCGCGCCAGCACCAGAACCAGCAGATTCGGCGCCAGCGCACAGGCCACAGAGGCGACGGTGAACACCGCCACGGACACCAACAGCATCACCCGCCGGCCATAGATATCGCTCAGCTTGCCATAGAGTGGCGTCGCGACGGTGCCGGTCAGCAGATAGGCGGTGGCCACCCACGGCAGGTTGGCGAAATCCCCGAAGGCGGCGCCGATGCTCGGCAAGGCGGTGGCGACAATGGTCTGGTCGAGGGCTCCGAGCAGCATCGCCAGCATGACGCCGAAGATGATGCGGCGCACCGCCAGATGCCCGAGCCCCGCCTCCCCCGCACCAGGGCTCAGGGCGGGTTCGCAGGGGACTGGCGAAGACACGGAGGGGCGATGGCAGGTCATGGCGGCGGGGGGCGCGAGGAGCGGTGGCGGCAGCATCACGCCTCCGCAACGGGCGGAGACGGGCCTGGCCACAGTGGAAACTGGGAGGGGAAGAGCCGGACGGCGTGAGAGCGCAGCCGGATCCATTCGGTTCACGTGGTGCAGGTGCGGACCATGCCTCGCGCGAGACGTGTATACAAGTGTGCAGCGCCGCCCGGTGCGCAGACCCCCGCGCGGGGGCGTGCGCAAGGCGCATGACTGGGCCCGGGTGCCGGGGTCAGCCCACCGGCGAAGGCGCACCGTCCACGGGCGTCGCGGCAACGGGCACCTCCGCCACCGCCGCCCGCACCGGATCCGCCGGCGTGGCGCGATGCACGAGATCGTGAATGAAGCCCAGCTTGGCGACCACCCCGGGTCCAAGCACGAACGGATAGGCATCGGCCATGCCCAGGCAGCGGTTCAGGCTGTTGAGCGCGAAGGCAATGGGCAGCCACGCATCCACCAGTTGCGAGATCTCATAGGCACGATAGGGATTGAAATTCACCTGCGCGCTCAGATCACCCTTGCGATCCAGCCGCGGCTGCACGCTCATGCCGAAGGCGCCAGCCATCTCCAGCGTATCGACGATGTGCACATAGTGCTTGAAGGTCTCCGCGAAATCCTCCCACGGATGGGCGGTGGCGTAGGCGGAAACATGGTTGGCCCGCCAGTCCGCCGGCGGCCCCGCCTGATAATAGGCCTCGAGCGCCGCACCATAATCCCGGCTCTCATCGCCGAACATCTCGCGGAAGGCAGGGATCCGTCCGCCATCGCGAACCAGGACGTTCCAATAATAATGGCCCACTTCGTGACGGAAGTGGCCGAGCAGGGTGCGATAAAGTTCGCCCAGGTCGTTGCGGCGCTGTTCGCGCTCCGCGTCATCGGCCTCCGCCAGGGCGATGGTGACAAGGCCTTCATCATGCCCCGTCATCACCCGTGGCGCCTGCGGATCGGGCGCGTCGGCCAGGAAATCGAAGCAAAGGCCACCCTCGCGATCCTCATTGCTCTGCAGCGGCAGGCCCAGGCGCAGCAGGGAATAGATGAGCCGGTGCTTGGCCACCTCGATCTTCTGCCAACGCCGCAGCTGCTGCGGATCGCCCAGGTCCGGCACCGTGCGATTGTGGCGACAGGCCTGGCAATAGGCACCTTCCTGCTCGGCCGGCACCAGCCAGTTGCAAGCATCATAGGCGGTATTGGCGCAGAAGCGGAAGCGCCGCTGATCCACCCCCACCGCACGCCACACGTCGCCATCGGCTTCCAGCTCAACGAGAGTGTTGAGGTCTGGAACGAAGCCCAGGCCATGGCCACACTTCTCGCACCGCCGATTCTCAAAATAGAGCAACTGGCCACAGACATCGCAGCGGAACAGGCGCATGATGCTCCCTCACTCGCAGTATTTCAGGCTTGAGCCCTAGCATATATCGCCGGTGAGGGAGCACCGGTTCCTGCTTCCCGGGAAATATTCGCAACGCAACATGCACCACGAGTGCATTGCGGCAACGCCCTGCGCCCTTGTCTTGGCGCTCACGCGCCAGCAGAGTGCCCGTCTGTCATCCTGCGGCACCCACCCTCTCAGGCTCGTGCCTTGCGACCCAGGCCTCCCGCTCCACACCCTGCGACCCATGCCCAGCGACCCACGCCCAGCGCCCCATGCCCATGACCGCAACGTCTCTCTTCACCATCGGTTACGAGCAGACCACACCCGGCGCCTTCCAAAGCGCGTTGGCCGAGGCGCAGGTCGACCTGCTGGTGGATGTGCGGGCGGTGGCGGCCTCGCGGCGGCCCGGCTTCTCCAAGACCGCCCTCGCCACGACAGTCAGCGCGCAAGGCATCGGCTATGTGCATCTGCGCGCCCTCGGCACGCCGAAGGAGGGCCGCCTGGCCGCCCGCACGGGCGATCACGCCACCCTGA
This sequence comes from Xanthobacter sp. ZOL 2024, assembly GCF_052932325.1. Lineage (NCBI taxonomy): Bacteria > Pseudomonadati > Pseudomonadota > Alphaproteobacteria > Hyphomicrobiales > Xanthobacteraceae > Xanthobacter > Xanthobacter sp. ZOL 2024. The sequence continues at coordinate 3,706,511 of NZ_CM128808.1, read as the reverse complement.
TGCGCATCTATGACGCGCACCTGGCGACCGCGCCGGCGCAAGCCGCATTGGCCGAGCTGGCCGGCCTCGCCCAGGGCCGGCGTGTGTGCCTCATGTGTTACGAGCGGCATGTGGAGGGCTGCCACCGGCTGCGTCTCGCGCAATGGCTTTGCGAGCGCTTCGATGCAGCCGCCACCCATCTGGTGGCGGCGCCATTCTAGCCGGGGCCCGGCCCCTCATTCGGCGAGGGCGGCCCGGGCCTCCGCCAGCAGGCGTGGGGTATCCACATCGAGAAAGGCTCCGGCGCCGGTGGCCTCCACCTCCGCCACCGCCTCCTGGTTTTCCGCCAGCAGATGGCGCGCCCCCACATCGCCTTCCAAGGCCATGAGCGCCGGGAAATAGCGTCGCGACCACAGCACCGGATGGCCCCGCACGCCCCCGGCAACCGGCACCACGATCAGCCGTCCGGCGGCGGGGGCATGGGCGGCCATCAGCCGGTCCAGCAACTGCGGCTCCATCAGGGGCATGTCGCCCAGAACCACCAGCGCACCGGCCGCCTCCTCGGGCACCGCGGCCACCCCGGCCCGCAGCGAGGAAGCCATGCCGCTGGCGAAGGCCTCATTGTGCACCAGCTGCACCGGCAGGCCCTTGAGCGCCGCCGCCACGTCCGCCCCCTGATGGCCGGTGACGACGATGACCGGCCGCGCCCGCGACGCCAGCGCCGCCTTGGCCACGCGCCGGATGACCGGTTCGCCGGCCACCTCCGCCAAAAGCTTGTTGGTGTCGCCGCCCATGCGCGAGCTGCGGCCCGCCGCCAGGATCACCGCCGCAAAGCCCATGCTGTCGTCCTCCGGCTCCAGGCGGGGCGCGGGCCGGCTGGCGATCTCGCTCAGAAGCCCGCCGCAGCCCAGGCGGCCGATGTCGGCGGCGCTCACCGCGATGCCGGCCAGCAGCCGCATCAGGATCCAGTCGAAACCATTCTCCTTGGGGCTGCGCGCGCAGCCGGGCGCGCCCAGAACCGGCACCTCCCCCATCTGCCCCAGCAGCAGCAGATTGCCCGGATCCACCGGCATGCCCAGGCGGATCACCCGCCCGCCGGCCGCCTCCAGCGCCGCCGGCACCACATCGCGCCGATCGGCAATGGCCGAGGCGCCGAACACGATGACCAGTTCCGCCCCCTCCGCCACCACGTCGCGCAGGGCGTCGCGCAGCGGCTCCGGCGCGTGGGCGCAGTGTCGGGTGGTGCAGACGTCCGCCCCGGCCCGCGCCAGCCGCGCCCGCGTCACCGCCACGGTCTTCGCCATCACCTTTTCCGCAAAGCCGGGCAGCACGGTGGAAATGAGCGCCACCCGGCGGAGCTGAAACGGCGCGACGGACATCAGTCCCGGCGCCACCTGCGCCGCCGCGTTCACCAAAGGCCGGGCCACCGCATAGGGAATGACCTTTACCGTGCCGACCAGCTCGCCGGCGGCCACCGCCCGCAGATCCGGCAACGTGGCCAGGGTGATGGCTTCATCCACGCTGTTGAAGGCATCCACCGCCGCGCGGTCGGCCCGCAGCACCCCGGCGCAGGCGGCGTAGAGATTGGCGCGGCCGGTGAAGGGCGCATCCACCTGGACCTGGTCGCCCACAACGGCGTCAGCCAGGATGCGCGCCGCCGTATCCTCCGGCAGGTCGTCCGCCTCCAGGCGGGCCGCCACCACCGTGCGAAACCCCGCGCGCTCCAGCTCCACAAGCTCGCGGGCGCTGAGACGGCTGCCTTTCTTGATCACCAGCCCGTCGAGCCGCACCGAATGCGCGGCGATGGCCCCTTCGGCCTCGGCGAGTGGAAGCGGTCCGAATCTCACGCCGCCGCCTCCGCCGCCTGCGACGGACGCGGCTTGCGCAGGGCCTGGATGACCTCCGCCAGCACCGCCACGGCGATCTCGGGCGGGCTCGCCGCGCCGATGTCGAGGCCGATCGGCGCATGCAGCCGCGCCAGCGTCTGCGCATCGAACCCCTGCGCGGCCAGGCGGTCCAGCCGCTTGGCGTGGGTCCGCCGCGAGCCCAGCGCGCCGATATAGAAGCAGCCGGCCTTCAGCGCCTCCACCAGGGCCGGATCGTCGATCTTGGGATCATGGGTCAGGGCCACCATGGCGGTGAAGGGATCGAGCCCATAAGCCGGCAGCGCCACATCCGGCCACTCGGCGATCACCGGCACCTCGGGAAACCGCTCGGCGGTGGCGAAGGCGGTGCGCGGATCGAGAATGGTGGTGTCGAACCCGGCGATGGCCGCCATCGGCGCCAGCGCCTGCGAGATATGCACGGCGCCGATCACCAGGAGCCGCGGGGCGGGAATCTCCACCGTGAGGAAGGCGCGCTCCGCCCCCTCCCCCACCACGCCGCTGCGCCCGCTCGCCAGCGCCGCGCGCAGGGCCGGTGCCAGCGGATCGTCCGCCACCTCTGCCGCCCGCACCAGCCGCTGATCGCCACTGCCGAGGGCGGTCACCACGACACAGGCGCGACGCGCGGCACGCTCGGCATTGAAGGAAGCAAGCAGATCGAGACGCATCACATGGCCCTTTGCGGTCGCTCAGGCGACCAGCTCTGAAGGAAGCGGGATCGCACGGGGATGCTCCACCGGCAACATTCTTCTTCCCGAACGAACATAACGACAGACCCGCGGCAACCGGAAGGGCGGGCCGTTCACATCACCGGCTCGACATACACACAGATCCGCCCGCCGCAGGACAGGCCCACCGTCCAGGCCGCCTCGTCCGCCACGCCGAACTCCAGCGTGCGGGGCTGGCCGGACGCGATGACGTCGATAGCCTCGTTCACCACCGCGCCTTCCACGCACCCGCCGGACACCGAGCCGAGAAAATTCCCCGTCTCGTCGATCACCAGATGGCTGCCCACCGGCCGCGGCGCCGAGCCCCAGGTTTCGAGCACGGTGGCCAGTGCCACCCCGCGCCCTTCCCGCCGCCAGCGCTCCGCTGCGGCCAGCACATCGTCTTCCCGCGCGAACATGCGCTTCTCCTCGCCACCGGTGGCGTCATTCCGGACGCCGCCGGCCTCAATCTGGTGCAAATCACCCTATCCCTCTATAGATGCGCCGATCATCCTGCTGGCGCCAGCCCCTATGCGTGGCGCCGGCGGTGTCGCGCACCGCCGCGCGGCCGCCGAGAGCCCGTCATGTCCCGCACCGCTTTGCCCCCGCCTAACGTCCACGCCCTTCCCGCGCTCGCGGCCCCGACCCTGCGCAGCGCCGACGAGCTGGTGCAGGCGGGCCTTGCCCCCACGGCGGCGCGCACGGAACTGGATGCGGTCGGCGCGCGCTATGCGCTGGCGCTCACCGCGACCCTGGCGGACACCATCGACCGGAGCGATCCAGCCGACCCCATCGCCCGTCAGTTCGTGCCCGACATCCGCGAGTTGGAGATCCAGCCCGAGGAACGCGCCGACCCCATCGGCGATGACGCCCATTCCCCGGTTCCCGGCATCGTCCACCGCTATCCCGATCGCGCCCTGCTGAAGGTGATCGGCGTGTGCGCCGTCTACTGCCGCTTCTGCTTTCGCCGGGAGATGGTGGGCCCGGGCGCGCAGAACCTGCTCTCCCCGGCGGCGCTCGAAGGGGCGTTCGCCTATCTGGCGGCGCATCCGGAGATCTGGGAGGTGATCCTGACCGGCGGCGACCCCTTCATGCTGGCGCCGCGCCGCATGGCGGACGTGGTGGAGCGGCTGGCCGCCATTGCCCATGTGAAGGTCGCGCGCTTCCACACCCGGGTTCCCATCGCGGCACCGGAGCGCGTCACCGCGGAGCTGGTGGCGGCCCTGCGCGCGCCGGGCCTCACGCCTTATGTGGCGATCCACGCCAACCATGCGCGCGAGCTGACCCCGGCCGCGCGGGACGCCATCGCCCGCATGGCCGATGCGGGCATTCCGCTGGTGTCGCAGACAGTGCTGCTGCGCGGCGTGAACGACGACGTGGCCACCCTGGCGGCGCTGTTCCGCGCCTTGGTGGAATGCCGGGTGAAGCCCTATTACCTGCATCATCCCGATCTTGCCCCCGGCACCCGTCATTTCCGGCTGCCGATCGCCGAGGGGCAGGCGCTGATGCGAGCGTTGCGCGGGCGCCTCTCCGGCCTCGCCCTGCCCACCTATGTGCTCGACATCCCCGGTGGCGCCGGCAAGGTGCCGCTGCTGCCGAACCATCTGGAGCCGGAGGGCGAGCGGCTGCGAGTCACCGACAATTGCGGCGGCGTCCACCTCTATCCACCCGAGGCGTGAGCCGGCGCTGCGTTGACGGCGGTCAATGCCTCGGGCCACGCTAGCGGCTAGAAGCGGCTCATAAGACCATAAGGGAGCGTCAAGGCCATGTCCGAGATCCTCGAGCAGACCACCGCCACACCCAAGCGGCCGTCGCCACAAGTCCCCAAGATGAAGGCGGCCATTTTCGTCGAGAACAACCGCATCGTCCTCGACGAAAAGCCAATTCCCGATGTGGGGCCGCTGGATGCGCTGATCCGCATCACCACCACCACCATCTGCGGCACCGACATCCACATCCTCAAGGGTGAGTATCCGGTGGCCAAGGGCCTCACCATCGGTCATGAGCCGGTGGGCATCATCGAGAAGCTGGGCTCGGCGGTGGAAGGCTTCACGGAAGGCCAGCGGGTGATTGCCGGCGCCATCACCCCCTCGGGCTATTCCAACGCCTGCCTGTGTGGCTGCGGCTCCCAGGATGGTCCGCGCATGAAGCACGGCTTCAAGCCCATGGGCGGCTGGCGCTTCGGCAACACCATCGACGGCGCTCAGGCAGAATATCTGCTGGTGCCCGATGCCATGACCAACCTCGCGCCGGTGCCCGAGCTGCTCTCCGACGAGCAGGTGCTCATGTGCCCGGACATTATGAGCACCGGCTTTTCCGGCGCCGAGCACGGCAAGATCCAGATCGGCGACACCGTGGCGGTGTTCGCCCAGGGCCCCATCGGCCTGTGCGCCACCGCTGGCGCGCGCCTCATGGGGGCGAGCCGCATCATCGCCGTCGACCGCGTGCCGGCGCGCCTGGAGGTGGCCCGCGCCATGGGCGCCGACGAGGTGGTGGACTTCTCCCAGGTGGACCCGGTGGAGGAGATCCTGCGCCTCACCGACGGGCGCGGCGTCGACGTGGCCATCGAGGCGCTCGGTCGCCAGGAAACGTTTGAAGCGGCGCTGCGCATCCTGCGGCCCGGCGGCACCCTGTCGTCGCTCGGCGTCTATTCCTCGGATCTGCGGATCCCTCTGGACGCCTATCACGCGGGCCTGGGCGACACGACCATCGTCAATTCCCTGTGCCCCGGCGGCAAGGAGCGGATGCGCCGCCTCATGGACGTGGTGGCATCGGGGCGGGTGGACGCCCGCGCCCTGGTGACGCACCGCTTCAAGCTGGACGACATCGAAGCAGCCTATGACCTGTTCGGCCATCAGCGCGATGGCGTGCTCAAGGTGGCCATCACTCCTTAGGTGGCAGGCGGCGCCGGCCACCCGAGCCGGAGCCGCGCCCCTCATCAACGCGATGCCTCCGGATGGTCACGGAGGTATCTTTCCCCAGGGAGATGGTCCGCTTAGGATCGTCAGGCCCGCCGGCAACCTGCCGGAGTGAAGAGGATGACGTGGAATGCACCCATTTTTCCTTGGCCGCAGCGGCTTTCTTCTCGGCTTGGCGGTCGGCGCCGGGGCCATCGCCTTCGGCCCCCGGGTGCTGCGCGTCGCGCGCCCTCTCGCCAAGGATGCCGCCGATGCCGGCAAGGCCGGCTATGAGGCGGCCCGCGATGCCGCTGCGAAGACTGGCACCGAAGTCAAGGAGCTGGTGAGCGAGACCGCTGGCGAGATCAAGGCTGCCGCCGGCAAGATGGCGACCGCCGTCGCCGTCGCCGCCGCCACCCGCCGGGCGCCGGGTCAAGCCGCGGAGGCGGCGCATGACGTGGTGACCGAGGTGGTGGATGTGGCACCCGCCGCGCCCCGCCGCGCCCGCACTGCGCGCCCCAGCCGTTCCCGCTCCAGCGCCCGCAAGGTCGATCTGCCGGCGGTGCCGGCCGGCGAGGCGGAGGCCGTCGTCGCCCGCCCGGTGGCCACCCCGCGCCGGCGCAGCGCCGCCAAGACCGCATCGGCGAAGGCCACCACGGAAGTCGCCACCGACGTGAGCGCTGCCAAGCCGACCGCCGCCTCTGCCCGCAAGGCCGCGCCGCGCAAGGCGGCCCCCCGCAAGCGCGCGGCCAAGCCCGCCACGCCGGCGGTGACCGAAGCACCCAGCGCCGCGGTGACACCGGACGAGAAGGCCTGAACCGCCGATGTCCGAGTTCATCTTGGTGCGTGTCGCCCACCAGACGGTGGGCCGCACGCGGCTGGTGGCACTCTCGCCCCTCGATGGCAGCACGCTGGCGGCCTGTGCCACCCGCGTGAATGCCTCAGGCCTCGCCCGCGCCGAGGCGCGCCCACGCAGCAACGGGCTCATCCTCACCCACGCCGGCCCCTGGCAGGCGGTGGCCGACAGCCTGCATGCCGCCGGCTTGCGGCTGCCGGCTGGCGCCGAATTGGCGCCTGCGCCGGTGGGGGCGGCACCCCCCGCCCGCACCCCCCGCCGCCCGGCCGGGCACCCCATCGGCGCCGCCTATGACGCTTTCGCTCGCAGCAATGCGGCGGTGGCCGAGGCCAGTGGCGGACGGCTGGATATCACCAATGCCGCCTTTCTGCTGCTCGTCGCCAGCGGCATGGTGCAGCTGATGCGGGGGCAGATCGCCGGCCCGGCCCTCTCGCTGTTCAGCCAGGCGTTGACCTTGGCGGTGCTGCACGGCAAGGCCGCGCCACGCTAAAGAAAGGCCGCGCCACGCCGAATAGAGGCCGCGCCACACTGAATGTCGCCTGATCGCGCGGGAGAGCGCCATGGAGCCCAATCCGTCCCGCCCCGCCGCTTTGGGCGGCGACCATGTGGTGGCCGACCAAAGCGCGGTGTTCGCGCTTTTGGCCGATCCCGCCACCCACCATCTGCCGCCGGGCACGCCCGTCACCCGCATCGACACCCACGGGGCGGTGGTGTTCCTCGCCGGCGACCATGCCTACAAGGTGAAGCGGGCGGTCTTCTTTCCGTTCATGGACTTCTCAACCCTCGCCAAGCGCCAGGCGGCCTGCCTGGCGGAGGTGGCCATCAGCGGCGCCAATGCGCCCGGCCTTTATCTCGGTGTCGTGGCCATTACCCGGGCCGGCCCCGAGCTGCGCCTGGACGGCAGCGGCGAGGTGGTGGAGTACGCGGTCCATATGCGCCGGTTCGACACGCGCCAAACCCTCGATCGAGTGGCCAGCGAAGGCGAACTCTCGCCCCAGCTCGTGACGGATCTGGCGGCGGCTGTCGCCCGTGCCCATGCCGGCGCCACCGAGGATCGAACCCGCGATGCGGTGTCCCCGCTCGCGGGCTATCTGGCCGACAACCGGGCCGAGTTCACCCATCACCCGGAGCTGTTCGCGCCGGCCGATGCGGCGTCGCTCGCGGAGGCCATGGAAGCCGAGCTGGCGCGCCTCGCGCCCCTTCTGCAGGCCCGCGGCGCCGTGGGCCTCATCCGGCGCTGCCATGGCGATCTGCATCTCGCCAATATCGTCCTGCTGGAGGACCGGCCGGTCCTGTTCGATGCCATCGAGTTCAGCACCGACATCGCCACCTGCGACGTGCTGTACGACCTCGCCTTTCTGCTGATGGACCTGTGGCAGCGCGGCCTCGTCAGCGCCGCCAATGGGGTGCTGAACCATTATCTGTGGGCGCGCCGGGACGATCTCCAGCTCGACGGCCTCGCCGCCCTGCCCTTCTTCATGGCGCTGCGGGCGTGCATCCGGGCCAAAGTGGAGGCGGCGGGGCTCGCCCACCTCTCCGGTGCCGGCCAGGAGGCCGCGCGGCGCCGGATCACCCATCTGTTTACCGTTGCGCGTGCCCTGATCGCCGGTGAGGGGGCGGACACGCTTCCCCCGCGGGCGCTTCCGCCCGGCTTGACGGGTGCGGGGCCGCGACTCATCGCCATCGGCGGGCTCTCGGGCAGCGGCAAGACCACGCGGGCACTAGAGTGGGCCCCCTACACCGGTCGCGCGCCCGGGGCGGTGGTGATCCGCAGCGATGTGGAGCGCAAGCGGATGTTTGGCGGGCCGCTGACCGCCCCCCTGCCCGCTGAGGCCTATGCGGCGGCCGTCACCAGGCAGGTTTACGCGGAGCTGTGCGAACAGGCGCGCCGCATCCTGGCGACCGGGCAGAGCGTCATCGTCGACGCCGTCCATGCTCATGCCCAGGAACGGGGCGCCATCGCCGCGGTGGCGCAGGCGCTCCACCTGCCGTTCGTGGGCATCTGGCTGGAGGCACCGCTGGCGGTGCGGGTGGAGCGGGTGACGCAACGCCAGGGCGACGCCTCCGATGCGGATGCCGACGTGGCCCGCCGCCAGCAGGCCTATGATCTGGGGTCCGTGGACTGGCTGCATTGGCAGAACGCCTGATTCAGCGGGCCGGAAACCTGATTTTTGCGCCTCAGGGGAACGATTAGTTCACATACCCCACGGACAATGCGGTTCACGTCGCTTCGCGCGCGAGTCGCGGGGAGCGACGCCGCTACCGGTTTCTACGCAGATTGCCGAGTTTGCCACCAAATCGACCCAAAAGCGGGGAACCACCGGAGCCGCAGACCATTCCATTCGCGGGAGAAGCCGCAAGGGAGCCATGACGCGCGCATCACACCGTCCTTACGGACCTCGGCCCGTTCCCGTCCGCAACGCGCCCAGCCGGGCGCAGGCGGGCCTGCGCGGAACCGGATGCGGTTCGCTCGCTCCCCCGGCCGCCCCAGGAGACATCCAATGACCTGGCTCGATCGCCTGACGGGCAAAGCCACCGAGGATGCCGAGATCGCCGAGGACCGTTCTATGTCGACTGCCGCAGCCGAAACCCTGACCCACGACGACACCGTGCCCACGCCAGAACAGGCCGCCCCCGCGAGCCCCGCGCCGGAGGCCGAGACCTCGGCCCCGGAGAGCCCGGAGGCGCAGATGCAGACGGCGCTCGAAGCGGCTCAGCGTGGCGATTACGAAGCGGCCCTGGCCATCTGGGAACCACTCGCCCGCGAAGGCAACGGCCGCGCCCAGAACAATATCGGCGCCTGCTTCATCGATGGTCTGGGGGTCGACCCCAATCTGGAGCTCGCCCGCGAGTGGCTGGAGCTGGCCGCCGAGGCCGGTGATCCGGTTGGCCGGCGCAACCTTGCCACCCTGTGCCTCAAGGGTGAGGGCGGTCCACGCGACCTGGAGCGCGCGCTGGAGCTCTATCGCCTTGCCGCCACCGATGGCGATGCCCCGGCCCAGGATCGGCTGAGCCGCCTGCTGTTTGAAGGCGAGGTGCCGCCGGCCGATCCGCAGGAAGCCCGGCGGTGGGCCCAGGCGGCCGCCGACCAGGGCGTGGCAAGCGCCATGACCCGGCTGGGCCTGATGATTCATCTGGCCATTGTCGACGGCCAGGAAACCGAGCACGACGAGAGTGTCGCCGCCCAGTGGTGGCGCCGCGCCGCCGAGGCCGGTGACGCCGATGGGCAGGCGCTGCTGGGTGCCGCTCACCACCTGGGCGTCGGGGTGCCACGGGATCGGGTGTCGGCCATGGCGTGGCTGCTGCGGGCGCGGACCGGTGGCAGCCCCCTCGCCGACCGCTTCTTCGATGCGGTGCACGCCACCCTGAGTCCCGAAGAGGAAGCGGCCGCCGAGCGCCGCGCCACCAGCAGCAACGAGGCGGCCACCGGCGAAGCCCAGCCCGCCTGATCCGCGGCGACGACAACACACGCGGCGTCGCGGCCGGTGGTGGCCACCCCTACGACGGCCCCGCGATCGGCTGCTCACACGTCCTGACGGGGTACCGGCACCGGATGAGGCCTGTGAGGATGCCCCGGCGCGTGCGAGTGGGCGTGCGGATGCCCCACATCCATGCCGCCGGGCGGAAAAAGCCCGGCCTGGAAGCAGGTGCTCATGTGCTCCACCTTGGCGATGGCGCGGGCAGCGGCCACGGCCGGCAGCACCCGGTGCGCGGTGGCGCTGAACAACGCCACCCAACGGGTGAAGTGCTCCGGCTTCAGATTCAGGCTCACATGGGCGGCGAACGGCATGCCGGAATAGCGCTGCGTGCCCAGCAGCGTGCGCGACCAGAAATTCTGCACCACGCGATAATGCTCATCCCAATCGGGAATGGCGGCAGCGAAGACCGGCCCGAGCACCGGATCGGCGCCGGCGGCACCATAAAACTCCTTCACCAGCCGCTCCAGGTCCGCCTCGCTGACCTGCATCTCATCGGCCGTCGAGGCGCGATCCGGCCAGGAGCCGGCGCGATCGGTGACGAGGCCGGCCAGCGCCGTGGCGGCCGGGCCTGTGCGGTCCACCGTGTTGAGCGGCGGGTTCAGCTCTCCCACCAGTTCCTTCAGCGCCGAAGTGCGCAGGCGCCCATTCGGGCGCTCCATAAAAAAGAAGCGATCGGCCACCGCGGTCTCTGCAGGCAGGATCTCACGCACCGCCTCGGCCGCCACCGCCACGCTCTCACCCTCCCCCACGTAGAGCGGAAAGGCACGACCGCCGATGTCCTTGGCGAGGATGAAGAGGCCGGGCACGTCCGGCGCTTCGTCGAGCGCCTTACGGGGCGCGATGAACTGCACGCCGGCGAACACCGCCACCGCTCCGTCCGCGGAAGGCAGCGCGCCCCGGCCGTGCGCATTCCGCCCCGCGGCCTCACCTTGTGCCGACGCGCCGCGGCGCACCCCTGAGCCTTCGCTGGATCGCCTCATGCCTTTCGCCTCCACCATTGTGGCCCACGGCTCCAAACCGTGGGCAGGCCGCCGCCGCGCCCGGAGGCTAGGCCTTGTCCGGCCCCGTCTCGTCCTTGCCGGGCCCCGGGTTCTGCGCCACCAGCCGCAGGCCACGGCGGGAGCGCTCCACGGCGCGGCCCGTCTTCAGCCAGGGCGCCTGGATGCGCACCGCCGTGCCGGGCACGAAACGGGGCATGATCGGCGTATCGCCAGTGTCACGGGCCATGACCATCCTTCCCCGCCGCGCCCGCAAGGGCCGCAAGCGTTCGGCAAAGAAACTATATGACGAAAGCTAGGAGAGCCGGGGGCGTGCGGCAAGTCGCCCGCAGGGTTCCCGCCGCACAAATTATGCTCAAGCGCAAAATTTCATCACCGCAACCGTGGCGGGTCACGCGGCGGGGGAGGCCCCCGACGGCGGCAAGGCGTCGGGATCCGGCGATGCGGTCTCCATGACGGCCGAGATGAACGCATTGATGCGGTTGAAGGCCCCCACGCACAATTGGTCGGCGGCCACCAGGGATTCCGCGGCGGTCTTGGTGTCCTGATTGATATGCGCGGTCAGCGCCGCCACCAGCTGGTTCTGGCCGATGACGAGGCTGCGCAGCCCCAGCAGCAGATGATCGAACTCGGATTTGGCCAGGGCCACCTTCAGCGGAACGTCGCCCGCCAGATCCTTCCAGCGTTCCAGCGCCTCGGGAGAAATCTGAATCTGCACAAATGTGGGCTCCGCGACGGCGGCGCCCTCGGTCTCGTCAGTCATGGCCATCTCACGCAATTCAATAATGAAACACTGCCCGCCGACGGCGACACACGCCCCCTTCGGCGACCCATGGCGCGCGCGGGCCGAGGCATCGGCCCTTCACGCGCAAATACAAATCGAGCTTAGCGCGTTCACGTGGCCCGCGCAGCAAGAGTTGGCGCGCCGATCACGTTTGCGCCAGCGCATCTTCTTCCGCACGGGGATGTCTTATAGAGCTACCGCACTGCAACAGAGCGCGTCGCGCAGAGCCAAAGGCCACACCATGACAAAGCACGTGGACCCAGATGCCCTTTCCGAGGCCGGCGCCAGGCGGTGGGTGAGGGTTTGGGATCTGCCCACCCGGGCCTTCCATTGGAGCCTCGTGGCCCTGGTGGCCACCTCCTATGTCACCGCCCGCAATGGCTGGATCGACTGGCATTTCTATGCGGGCTACGCGATCCTGACGCTTGTTCTGTTCCGCATTCTGTGGGGCCTGGTGGGCAGCGATACCGCCCGTTTCGCGCGCTTCGTGCGCGGCCCCAAGGCGGCGCTGGAGCATCTACGGCACCTGATGCGGCGCGCCCCTGACGATGAGGTGGGCCACAATGCTGCCGGCGCGGCCATGGTGGTGGCCCTGCTGGCGCTGCTGCTGTTTCAGGCGGGGTCCGGCTTGTTCGCGTCCGATGGCCTGTTCACCGAGGGGCCCCTGGCCCATCTGGTCGGCGCCGACTGGAGCGACCGCATCACCGGCTGGCACGGTCTCTCGTTCGATCTCATCGCCATTGCGGTGGCGCTGCATGTGGTCGCCGTGCTGGCCTATGGCCTGCTGCTGCGACACGACCTGGTCCGCCCCATGGTGACGGGCTGGAAGCGGTTGCCCGCGGGCATCGCCGCCCCGCACATGGCTCCGGCCTGGCTGGCGCTGGGCATGTTGGTCATCGCCGGCGGTGTGGTCGGCGCGCTCGTGTGGCTGTGAGGCTGCCGGACGTCGAAACGCCCTCCCACAGCGCAACGAAAAAGGGCGGAGCCGGATGGCTCCGCCCTTTGCGCATCAGCGGGACTTGAAGCTCTGGTGGCACGCCCGGCAATTCTCCGCCACGGCGGTGAAGGCGGCCTTGAAGCCATCGGCGGTGGTCGCCTTGCCGGCGTTGTCGGCCACGGCCTTGTCAAACTTGGCGATGGCCGCGTCGAAACCGGCCCGATCGCTCCACACGGCGGCGGTGGCCTTGGTTTCCCCCTTGTCGGAGCCGGGTGGGAACAGCTTATCGAAGCCGACCATCTTGTCCTTGTAGGTGGCGAAGATGAGCTCGGCCTTCGCGGCGTCGAAGGGCACCTGCCCCTTCAGCATGGACGCACCGATATCAGTCTGCTCGCCAATGGCCTTCATCGCCGCGCGGCGCTGCTGGATCACATTGGTCTGAGCGGTAGCGGCGGTGGCGGCGAGGACACCGACCAGCGCAGCGGCAATCAAGGGGACACGCATCTTCAGCTCCAGTGAGGATTCGGAAGCGGTGCCACCTTACAGATATTCCAGCCTGACCATATTGCAGTGCGGTCACGGTTCCGCGAGCGCCTGAGCGGCCATTTGCCGCCCAAGACTTTCGGCGGAGCCGACCTCAGGCGGACCTTGCGTAAGATGCCACCATTTTGCGCACGGCTGCACCAACTTCCGCCAGCAGTCCGGGATCGCGCGCCCGCACCACCAGATGGGTGTTGAAACGCCCGTCCTCGTCCCGAAACGGATAGGAACCGATGGTGGCCTCCGGATAATCCGCCGCAATGGCCGCAAGAGGCGCGGCGATGTCGCCTTCGCCGGTGTTGGCCAGCACCGTGTCCGACAACATGGGGCGGCCCTTTTCCAACTCCGGCAGCACCGCCTCGAGCATGGATTGCATGATGCGCGGCACCCCGGCCATGACGATCACATTGCCCATGCGAAAGCCGGGCGCCTTGGACACCGCATTCACCACCAGCGAGGCCCCATCGGGAATGCGGGCCATCCGCAGGCGGGCCTCGTTGAGATCCTTCTCCGCGATATATTCCAACAGCATGGCGCGGGCGCGGGGGTCCACGTCGATGGAGACGCCGAAGGCCTTGGCGATGGCGTCAGCGGTAATATCGTCGTGGGTGGGGCCGATGCCGCCAGTGGTGAAGACATAGGTGAAGCGATGGCGCAGCGCGTTCACCGCCGCCACAATGTCCGCCTCCACATCCGGAACGATGCGCACCTCACGCAGATCGATGCCGACTTCGGTCAGCCGCTCGGCGATGTGGCCGATGTTCTTATCCTTGGTCCGGCCCGACAGCACCTCGTCGCCAATGACGACCAGTGCAGCGGTGACCAAATGCGCGCCGTCTGCCTCACCCATAACGCACCTCGTGCCGCTTTATGCAGCAATTGACCCCGATCTGCCCACTTCCCGCCCACAAGCAAAACGCGAGCGCCGCAGTCAGGAAGCCTTCCCCCTTTATCACTTCTTTGGCACGATGTTTGTAGCGTTCTGAAAACACACCTGCGGACGTGGAGTGACAGTTCCAATGCGGCAAGCCTTCGACGAAATGTCCAGCATTGATGGGCAAGTGCGGCCGGCCTACGAGACTCTGCAGCATTGGCTCAGCTCCGTCCCACAAGACGTGCTGGCCCACCGCCGCCAGGAGGCGGAATACATCTTTCGTCGGATCGGCATCACCTTTGCCGTCTATGGCGAGCAAAACGCCCAGGAACGGCTCATTCCGTTCGATATCGTGCCCCGCATCATCACCAAGGACGAGTGGAGCCGGCTCTCGAAGGGGCTTGAGCAGCGGGTCAAGGCGCTCAACCACTACATCCGGGACGTGTACACCAAGCGCGAGGTGCTGCGCGCCGGCGTGGTGCCCGAGGATCTCGTTTACAAGAACCCCGCTTTCCGGCCCGAGATGAACGGCCAGCGGGTGCCGCACGATCTTTATGTGCACATCGCCGGCATCGACATCGTCCGCACCGATCCCGACACCTTCTACGTGCTGGAAGACAACGCCCGCACCCCCTCCGGCGTCTCCTACATGCTGGAGAACCGGGAGATCATGCTGCGGCTGTTCCCCGAACTGTTCTCCATGCACAAGGTCGCGCCGGTGGAGAATTACGCCGACGACCTGCTCGCCACCCTGCGCTCGCTCTCGCCCAACGGCGGGCATGAGCCCAACGTGGCCATCCTCACCCCCGGCATCTACAACTCGGCCTATTACGAGCACTCGTTCCTGGCCGACAAGCTGGGCGTGGACCTGGTTGAGGGGCGCGACCTGTTCGTGAAGGATTGCACCGTCTACATGCGCACCACCGAGGGGCCGAAGCGGGTGGACGTGATCTATCGCCGCCTCGACGACGACTTCCTCGATCCTCTGGCCTTCCGCCCCGACAGCGTGCTCGGCGTGCCCGGGCTCATGAGCGCCTACCGCGCCGGCAACGTGACCCTCACCAATGCGGTGGGCACCGGGGTGGCGGACGACAAGGCCGTTTATTCCTACATGCCCGAGATCATCCGCTTCTATCTCGGCGAAGAGCCTCTGCTGCCCAACGTGCCCACCTGGCGCTGCCGCGAGGCCGACCACCTGAAATATGTGCTGGAACACCTGCCCGATCTGGTGGTGAAGGAAGTCCACGGCTCCGGCGGCTACGGCATGCTGGTGGGCCCCGCGGCCGACAAGATGCAGATCGAGAAGTTCCGCGAGAAGCTGATCGCCGATCCCGACAACTTCATCGCCCAGCCCACGCTGGCCCTCTCCACCTGCCCCACCCTGGTGGAAAAGGGCATCGCGCCGCGCCACGTGGATCTGCGCCCCTTCATCCTCTCCGGGTCCGACAAGGTGCGGATCGTGCCCGGCGGGCTGACCCGCGTGGCCATGAAGGAGGGCTCGCTCGTCGTCAATTCCAGCCAGGGAGGCGGCACCAAGGACACCTGGGTTCTCGACGCCTGAGCTTCCCCATGGCGCGGGGCCGCCGGACGCGCTCGCCGTCCGCGGACCTGCGCCGGGAAGCGGTCTCGCGCCGCTCCGCCATCGAGACTTCTTTGAAGGGCCTCGCCACTTCTCCTTCCGGATGGGTTCCCCATGCTTTCCCGTACCGCCGACAATCTCTACTGGCTCAGCCGCTATGTGGAACGCGCCGATTGTCTCGCGCGCATTCTCGATGTGTCCCAGCGTCTTGCCTACACTCCGGTCACCTACGGCGGCTCGACCAATGAATGGGGCTCGGCCGTCCTGACCGCCGGCTGCGCGGACATGTTCACCGAGCGCTACGGACCCCTCGACGACGCCAAGGAGGAGGACGTGGTGTCGTTCCTGGCGTTCGCGCCGGAGAACCCCGCCTCCATCCGCAACTGCTTCGAGGTGGCCCGCACCAATGCCCGTTCGGTGCGCACCGCGCTGACCTCCGAGATGTGGGACGTGATCAACTCGGCCTGGATCGAGCTGCGCAATTTCCCCAACCGGTCGCTGACCCGCGACGAGCTCTCGCGCTTCCTGGCGTTCGTGAAGGAAACGTCGCTGCGCTTCGATGGCGCCACCTTCCGCACCATGCTGCGCAACGACGGCTATTGGTTCGCCCGCTCCGGCGCGCAGCTGGAGCGCTCGGACAACACCGCCCGTATCCTGGACGTGAAGTATCACGTGCTGCTGCCGGAGAAGGAGCACGTGGGCGGCCCCCTCGACTATTTCCAGTGGGCATCCATTCTGCGTTCCGTCTCCGCCCTCACCGCCTTCCACTGGGTCTATCGCGACAGCGTGAAGCCGTGGCTGGTGGCGGATCTGCTGATCCTGAACCGGCAAATGCCGCGCTCCCTGGCCGCCTGCTACGACAGCCTGGCGCGCAATCTCGACGACATCGCCTCGGCCTATGGCCGCCAGGGTCCCTCGCAAAGGCTCGCCCGGTCCATGCTGGCGCGGCTCAGCAACCGCTCCATCGAGGATATCTTCCAGGCGGGACTGCACGAGTTCATCTCGGAGTTCATCTCGGACAACAACAAGCTGGGCGCGGCGATCACGGAGCAGTATCTCACCTGAGAGGGCGCTTGTGTCCGCCACGCCCCCACGCCTTCTTGAGGTTTCCTCATGCGCGTTCGCATTCGTCACGAGATCACGCAGCACTTCGAGCCCGGCAGCCGCAACCTTTCGGTCACGGTGCGCCTCACGCCGCGCTCCCACGAGGGCCAGTTCGTCCAGCGCTGGACCCTCGACCTCGATTCCGATTGCCGCCTGTATCCGCAGGAGGACGCTTTCGGAAACCTCTGCCATGCCTTCACCGTGGAAGGCCCCGCCGAGAAGGTGGCGGTGACGGCCGAGGGCGAGGTGGAGACCACCGACACCACCGGCATCGTGCGCGGCACGGTGGAGCCCTTTCCGGCCGCCCTCTACCTGCGGCAAACCGATCTCACCCATCCCACCGACGACATCATCGCCTTCGCCGACGCGATTGCCCGCTCGAAGGATCCGCTCATTCAGGCCCACACCCTGATGGTGGCGCTGCATGAAGCGGTCAGCGAGGGGGAGGGCTCGGCCCTGGGCGGCCCGCTCACCGCCGCAGATGCCCTGGCGGCAAAGAAGGCGTGTTCCGGCGGCATCGCCCACGTCTTCACCTCCGCGGCCCGCCATCTCGGCTTCCCCGCCCGCCACATCTCCGGCTATCTGGCCGTCGACGACGTGGGCGCGGCGCGCCACTGGGCGGAACTGCATGTGCCAAAGATCGGCTGGGTCGCCTTCGATTGCGGGCGCAATCTGTGCGCCACCGAGAATTACGTGCGCCTGGCGGTGGGTCTCGATGCCCTGGCCGTTGCACCGCTGCGCAGCACCGGCGCCGATTGCCTGGAAAAGGTGACGGCCTGCGACGGGCGCGCGCCGCCGCGGCTCGCCCAGGCGCAGAGCCAGAGCCAGAACTGACCCCCGCGCGTCCCCGCGCCGCAAAGCACGGGGATGACGCGCCGGAAAATGTCGATCGCCGAAAAAGTGTCATAAGGACATCCGGGACAACCTCCATGATATGGTCGATGACGACCACGCGGAGGAGCGCCGTGATGTCCATGCACACGCCGCCTGTACCCCAGGTCGGAACCTCGAGCCACGCCCCCTTCGGCGCGCGTCCGGTGAAGCTCGAGGCCCGGCATGTGAATTTCTATTATGGCAGTCAGCTCGCCCTGCGCGATGTCTCCATGCCGCTCTTTGCCAATCAGATCACCGCGCTGATCGGGCCTTCCGGCTGCGGCAAGTCCACCCTGCTGCGGGTCTTCAACCGCATGTATGAGCTCTATGCCGACCAAAGGGTGGAAGGCGAGGTGCTGATGGACGGGCAGAACATCCTGTCTCCCGCCCTCGACCCGGCCGCCCTCCGGGCGCGCATCGGCATGGTGTTCCAGAAGCCGACGCCGTTTCCCATGTCGATCTATGACAATGTGGCCCTGGGCATCCGCCTCAATCGCGCGCCACCGGAAGCCGAGGTGGCGGTGGAGGTGGAGCACGCCCTGCGTCAGGCGGCGCTCTGGGACGAGGTAAAGGACCACCTCAAGGAGAGCGGCCTTAGCCTCTCCGGCGGCCAGCAGCAACGGCTCTGCATCGCCCGCACCATCGCCGTGCGGCCGGAGGTGATCCTGCTCGACGAGCCGTGCTCGGCCCTCGACCCCATCAGCACCGCCAAGATCGAGGAGACCATGCTGGAGCTCAAGGCGCGCTATACGGTGGCCATCGTCACCCACAACCTGCAGCAGGCGGCTCGGGTCTCCGATTTCACCGGCTTCATGTATCTGGGCGAGATGGTGGAGTTCGATGCCACCGACCGCATCTTCACCCGCCCCCGGCAGAAGCAGACGCAGAATTACATCACCGGCCGCTTCGGCTGACGCCCCGTCCCCACCGGACGCCGCGCCTGCGACGTGGCGGCGCGGCAGCGGGAGGGCGCACCGCGCCCGCGGGGCCTTGACCCCTCCGCCCGCCCCTGCGATGTCCTTTCCGCAATCAGGAGGACGCCAGAATGAGCGATACGCCGGCTTACGATCCCAATAACATCTTCGCCAAGATCCTTCGCGGCGAGCTGCCGGCGCACAAGGTCTATGAGGACGACAAGGCGTTCGCGTTCCTGGACATCATGCCGCGCTGTCCCGGCCACACGCTGGTGATCCCCAAGGCGCCGGCCCGCAACATCCTCGATATCGCCCCCGATGACCTCGCCCATGTGGCCAAGGTGGCGAAGACCATCGCCATCGCCGGCAAGGCCGCGTTCGCTGCCGATGGCGTCACCGTGCAGCAGTTCAACGAGGAAGCCGGTGGCCAGGTGGTGTTCCATCTGCATGTGCATGTGATCCCCCGGCACCTCGGCGTGCCCATGAAGCCGCCGGCCAGCGAGATGGAGAAGCCGGACGTTCTGGCCGAGCACGCGGCCCGGCTGCGCGCCGCGCTCGGGCAGTAGCATGGCGCTGCCGGCAGCGGTGCGTGTGCGGGCCCCGGCCCGCCTTCATCTCGGCTTCCTCGACCTCGGCGGCGCCCTGGGGCGGCGGTTCGGAAGCCTCGGCCTGACCCTGGAGCGGCCGCTGACGGATGTCACCGTCGCCCGCGCTCCCGTCGACAGCGCGGAGGGGCCGGACGCCGCCCGCGCCGCACGGGTGCGCGATCGCATGCGCACCGCGCTCGGCCTGGAGGGGGCGTTCGCCGTGCGGGTCGAGTCGGCGCTGCTGGCGCACGGCGGGCTGGGCTCCGGCACGCAGCTCG
Source organism: Xanthobacter sp. ZOL 2024 (assembly GCF_052932325.1). Lineage (NCBI taxonomy): Bacteria > Pseudomonadati > Pseudomonadota > Alphaproteobacteria > Hyphomicrobiales > Xanthobacteraceae > Xanthobacter > Xanthobacter sp. ZOL 2024. The sequence goes on along the minus strand of NZ_CM128808.1, from coordinate 3,687,242 downwards.
CGTTGGCGGTGGGCGTGGCCCTGGCCCGCCTGTGCGGACAGTCCCTCGATGCGCGCGCCGTGGCCACCGTCATCGGCCGCGGACTGCGCTCGGCCATCGGCGTCGAGGCCTTCACCCAGGGCGGTATCATTCTCGACGGTGGCAAGCCGACCGATGTCGCGTCCCCGGCCGCGGCCCTGCCGCCGCCGTTGCTCTCCCGTTTGCCCATTCCCGCCAACTGGCGGGTGGTGCTGGTGTTCGACACCAGCCGCGAAGGCCTCTCCGGCGAAGCCGAGACCCGTGCCATGGCGGAGCTGCCGCCCTTTCCCGAGGCGCTGGCGGCGCATCTCTCTCACCTGATGCTGCTGCGCGCCCTGCCGGCCCTGGCGGAGGGAGACATCGCCACCTTCGGCGCGGCCATCGGCGAGTGGCAGCGCGCCCTTGGCGATCATTATGCGGCGGCCCAGGGGGGTGGGCGATTCTCCAGCCCGATGGTCGCGGACGCGGTCGCCTTCATGGAAGGCCAAGGCTTTGCGGGTGTGGGGCAAAGCTCTTGGGGGCCAACGGGTTTCGCGCTGGTGGGCGATCCATCGCAGGCGCAGCAACTCGTTGAGGTCTTGCGCCATCGCTTTGCATCGTTCACAAACCTGACATTCGATTGCGTGCCGGGAAATAATCACGGTGCCGAAATCCGTGTCATGGACGCGGAGGCCTCCAGGGGCGGCGTGTAGGCCGCACGGCAGGCCTGGGGCGTCATTCATCCGCCCCATTGCCGCACCGTCAGGGCGGATGCGGACATGTGAAGCCCCTGGGCCATGGCCCGCGGGGGGTCTTCAGTCCACTGCGTCGTCGTTGCCCCCGCCGACGCCCATGAATGTAATGAACCAGTTTGGGCCGCCCGATCGGTGAGCGTCTGCGCCGGGTCAGGCGGGTGGGTCCAGGGAACAAGGCAGGCCGATCAGCATGGATCTCGCACTCATCGCCCTCTCCGCGCGGCCGCTGGCCGCCAGCGCCGCACGGGCCGGGTTCGCCGCCCTCGCTCTCGACTTGTTCGCCGATCTGGATACCTGCGCTCATGCGGCGCGCTGTGTCCGGGTCCACAAGCGCAATGGCTATGTGTTTGACGGCGACGATCTCATCCAGGCGCTCAAGCACCTGGCCCCGCAGGGCCTGCCGGTGGTGCTCGGCGGCGGCCTTGAAGACGACATCGACCTGATGACGCGCATCGCCGCCCGCAATCCGCTGCTCGGCAATTCGCCGGAAACGGTGCGGATGCTGAAGGATCCGGAGGCGCTGTCGGCGCTCTGCGGCCACCTGGGTGTGCCGTTCCCGGAGATCAGCACCACGGCGCCGCAGCCCGGCCAGTTCGCCGGCGTCACCATTCTAGAAAAGAAGGTGGGCGGGGCCGGGGGCGCCCACATCCGCCGGCGGTCCCCGGGGGATCTCAGCCCGCCGGAGGCTGGCTATTACCTGCAACGCGAAGTGCGCGGCGAACCCTATTCCCTGCTGATGCTGGCCAACGGACGGGAGACCCGGGTCATCGGCGCCTCGCGGCAGTGGCGCGACAACCATCCCGCGCACCCGTTCCGCTACGGCGGCGCGGTGGGCCCGGTGGCGCTTCCGGAGCGCTTTGCCGAGGCCATGTGCGCCGGCGCCGAGAAAATCGCCCTCGCCTGCGGCCTGGTGGGCCTCATCTCCATGGATTTCGTGGTGGCCGAGGACGGCTGGCACCTGGTGGAGGTCAATCCCCGGCTCGGTGCCACCCTGGACATTTTCGACGTGGACCCGCTGCCGCCACTGCTGGGCCTGCACCTCGCCGCGTGCGGCGGGCGGCTGCCGGAGTCCGTGCCGGCCCCGGCCGAAGCACATGCGGCCTGCGTGCTCTATGCGGAGCGCGACCTGCTGGTGCCGGCCTGCGCCCTGCCCGAGACCGTGTCCGATCGTCCGCCGGCTGGCGCCGCCATCCCCTGCGGCGCGCCGGTGTGCACGGTGCGCACCACCGGGCCGACGCCGGAAATCGCCCGCGCGCGCCTGGCGGAGGTCATGGCCGACGTGCGCGAGCAGCTCGGCCTGCAGCCGGTGGCCGAACCGGCCGCCTGATCCCCTTTCACCGCGCCATCAAGGAAACCCGTCCGTGTCGCCGGATGCCGTCGCCCGCCTGTTCGCGGCCGCCTGCCGGGCCGAGCTTTCGGCCCTGAAGCCCGGCAACGTGCATGTGTTCGCCGCCGGACACGGCATGGACGTGTCCCATTTCGAGCGGGCGGCGGAGGCCGCCGCCGCGGTCATCGCCCGTCCCGGGCTGGCGGTGGGCGAACGGATCCGGCGGGCGGTGGATGCCTCCCTGGCGGTGGCCGGCTGCAACACCAACCTCGGCATCATCCTGTTGACCGCGCCCCTCGTCGCCGCAGCGCTGGAGGCCGGCGCCACACCGTTGCGCGACCGTCTGCGCGCGGTCCTCTCTCACCTCACGCAGGCCGATGCGCAGGAGGCCTTCCACGCCATCGCCTCCGCCAATCCCGGCGGGCTGGGCGCGGCACCGGAAGCCGATGTGCACGCCCCCGCGCGGCTCGATCTGCGCGCGGCCATGGCCATTGCCGCCCACCGCGATCGCATCGCCGCGCAATACACCAACGACTATGCCGACGTTTTCGAGCTGGCGATGCCGCACCTCCTGGCCACGCCGTTCGCGCCGGCGGCCATCGAGGATGCCTATCTGGCGCTGCTCGCCCGATGGCCCGACAGCCATATCGCCCGCAAGTTCGGCGCCGCAACCGCCGAGCAGGTATGCCAGGAGGCGCAGGCGCTTCGGTGCCAGCTGGCCGGCGCGACGACCACTGAGCGTCGCGCGGCGCTGGCCGCCAGTGACGCCAGCCTGAAGGCGCGTGGCCTCAACCCGGGCACCACCGCCGACCTGACCGTGGCGGCCATTCTGGCGGCGGCGCTAAGCGCGCCGGCCTGAGGGGCTCTCAGCGCTGGAGGGCGCGGCGCATCACCTTGCCTGAACCCGTATGGGGCAGTTCCTTGAGGAACACCCAGGCCCGGGGCCGCTTGTAGTCGGCGAGCCGGCTCGCCACGTGGGCGTCCAGCTCCGCCTCGCTGACCTCCGCCCCCTCCTGCAGCACGAGAAAGGCGGTGATGACCGAGACCTCCCCTGCCCGCGTCTCGCGAACCGCGGCCTCGGACACGGCCGGATGCTCGACGATGGCCCGCTCCACCTCCTCCGGCGCCACACGGTAGCCGAAGGCGTTCATCTGATCGTCGGCCCGCCCGTCGTACCAGAGATAGCCATCGGCATCGAAATGCCCCACGTCGCCGGTGACGAACCAATCGCCCCGCATGGCCGCCGCCGTCTCCTGCGGCAGGCCCCAATAGCCCAGCATCAGCCCCGGGTCGGAGCGATGCACGGCGATCACGCCGGTGGCCTCGAACGGCAGCGGCTGCTCGGCGTCGCTGGCCGCGGCATCCAGGGGCAGGATGGCGATGCGCCGGCCCGCCTGGGGCTTGCCCGGGCTGCCGGGCTTGGTGGGCACGGTGGGGCTCGACGAGACGTAAGTGGAAATCTCGCTCATGCCCAGCGCCTCATAAAGCGGTCGCCCGCTGGCGCGCAGCCACTCCTGGTGGAGGGTGGGCTTGAGCGCCTCGCCGGCGGTCAGCCCGTGGCGCAGTGTGGGAAAGCGATGGGGCGTCACGTCGGCATATTTCAGGATCCGCCGATAAAGACCGGGCACCGCCGCCATGAGGGTCGCGCCGGTGGCCTCCAGAAGGTCGGGCCAGGCCTCTGGCGGGCGCTCGCCCAGATGGACGATGCTGGTGGCCCCCAGGGCCCACGGGTCCATGAGGCCCACTCCCAGCGTATAGGTCCAGTTGAAGGCGCCGGCGTGAAACAGCCGGTCACTGGCTGTCATGCCATACCAGCCTTCGCGCATGGGGATGCGCCCCAGCACCACCCGCTGGGCATGGGCCACGCCCTTGGGCCGGCCGCTGGTGCCGGAGGTGTAGACGAGAAAGGCCAGGTCATCCGCCGCGGTATCGGCGAAGTCCACCGCCGGCCCGGCACATAGCCGGGCGATGTCGGCCGCCCGGAGCACCCGCACCGCGCCGCCGGGCAGCGCCGTCGGCATGGAGCAGGATCCGTCGCCGATCACCAGGAGCGCCCCGGAATCGGCCAGGATGAGGTCCACCTCATGGCTGGTGAGCATGGTGGAGGTGGGAATCGGCGCCAGACCGGCGGCGATGGCGCCGAAGAACAGCAGCGGGAAGGTGGAGGTGTTGCCGACCCGCAGCAGCACGCGCTCCCCCTTGCCGAGCCCCAGGCTCGCGAAGCCTCCGGCCACCTGCGCCACCGCCCGGCGCAGCTCGCCATAGCTCCAGCTCTCGATGATCCGCCCCGTGGGGCCTTCCGCCACCAGGAGGGCGGGCTTGCCCGCGTCGGCGCCACTGTCGAGGCAGTAGCGCGCGAGGTTGAACGGCGCATCGGCGGAAAGACGCGGGGTGGTGGGCGAGAGGGATGGCTGGCTCATGGGGCGATCATGGCCCGCCGGACCACTGCGCCGCCACCCCTTTCATGTCCGCGCGCTCAGGATGTGGCCGCCACCGGCAGCACCACCACCTTGGCGCCGTTGGGCACGCGACGATAGAGGTCGATCACATCCTGATTCATCATGCGGATGCAGCCGGATGAGACCGCCTCGCCGATGGACCAGGGCTCGTTGGTGCCATGGATTCGGTAGAGTGTGTCTTTGCCGTTCTTGAACAGGTAGAGCGCCCGGGCACCGAGTGGATTTTCGGCGCCGCCGGCCATGCCGCCCGACCACTTGGCGTATTTCTGCGGCTCACGGGCGATCATGTCGGAGGTGGGCGTCCAGCGCGGCCATTCCTTCTTGTAGGCCACATTGGCCCGACCGCTGAATTCCAGCCCCTCGCGACCGACACCGACCCCATAGCGCAGGGCCATGCCGCCTTCCTGCACGAGATAGAGGTAGCGGCTGTGCGGGTCCACCACCAGCGTGCCCGGCTGTTCGCCGGTGGGGTCCTTCACCAGCCGGCGCATATAGGCCGGCTTCAGTTCGTCCATATCCACCGCCGGCACGGTGAAGGGCTCGCCGCCGACGGCGCCGTAACGGGCCACATCGGAGGGGGAGACACCCGGCGGCAGCCCGGCCCGGGTATCCGGCTGCGGTGTGCCCGTGGTGGTGCAGGCGGCAAGGCCCAGGGGCAGGCTCACCAGGAACAGGCGACGAGACAGGGCCAGGGGTTCGGCCGACATGATCGAAGATACCCGCATGCGGTCTCACTGCTCCTCGGCCTGGCGACGGCGGGCTTCCGCGACGATGCGCTTGAAGCTCGCATAGTCGAGGGTGGAGGCCTTCAGCGGCCCCACCAGATAGGTCGGCGTGCCCCTCAAGCCGAGCGAGTCCGCCTGGGCGAGATTAGCCTTCAGCACTGCGACAATCTCAGGGCCATGGGCCTGCAGATCGGCATCGAGCCTCGCCATGTCGACCCCCGCCCCCTTGATCGCCTCCAGCATCTGCTCTTGCGGGATGCGGCGCCCGGGAATGGCCATCAGCGCGTGATGCACCGCGTCATACTTGCCCTGATACTTGGCGGCGAGGGCCATCTGGGCGCCATAGACGGACGCCTCGGTCAAGATCGGCCAATCCTTGTAGACGACCCGGATCTTGCCATCCTCCTTGACGATGCGCGCCAGATCGGGCGCCGATGTCTTGCAGTAGGGGCAGTTGTAATCGAGGAAGGCGACGATGGTGACATCGCCCTTGGGGTTACCCCCGGTGGGCACCCGCGGATCGTTGAGGATGCCCTCCACATCGATGGGCTGGGATTGCGGCTCGGGCTGGGACTGGGCCAGGGCTGGCCACGGTGCGGCGCCCATGGCCAGAGCGGCGAGGCCAAAGGCGAGCAAGTCTCTGCGTTTCATCGTCGTCTCCGATGGAAATGGGGATCAGGCGCCGGCGCCGAGCCGGCGGGTGAGGTCCTCCGCCGTCAGCGGACCGGTGATGCGCGAGCCGGGGACTTCCCGTCCCGCCGCGTCGAGCAGCACCACGGTGGGCGGGCCCACAACGGCATAGCGCTCCATCAAGGCCTTGGCGGCGGCGTCATAGGTGGTGATGTCGGCGGCGATGATCGGCACCCCGGCCAGCTGTTGGCGCACCGCCGGCTCGGCCATCACCGCCTCATTGGACTTGCACACCGTGCACCAGGCGGCGGTGAAGGTGACCAGGGCCGGGCGATCGCCGGCATTGGCCTTGAGCGCCTCTTTCAGCCCCTCGAGGCTGGTCACCCGCAGCTCGGTCGTAGGGGCTTCGGGAGCGGCGCCGCTCGACAGGAAGGCCAGCGGCCGCAGCGGATCCTGCGCGCCGCCGCTGGCGCCCAGAACCAAAGCAACGCCATAGACCGCACTCACCAACCCCGCCGCCTTGCCCAGGCGCGGCCGCCAGCCGCTGGCCGCCGTCAGGTGATCGAAGCCGCCGAGGAAAACCGCGAGGCCCAACGCCAGGGCGCCCCACAGCGCCAACGTCTGCGGCCCCGGCAACAGGCGCGTCACCAGCGAGGCGGCCACCACCAGGAACACCACGCCGAACACCTGCTTGACCCGCGCCAGCCACGGCCCCGACTTTGGCAGCACCCGCGCGCCGAACAGACCCACCGCGATCAGCGGCAGCCCCATGCCGAGACCCAGCATGAACAGGGCCGCCGCCCCGGTGAGGGCCGCGCCGCTGCCAGCCGCATAAAGCAGCGCCGCCGCGAGCGGCGGGGTCACGCACGGCCCCACCACCAGAGCGGAGCCGAAGCCGAGCACCGCCGCGCCCGCCAGCGAGCCACCCGGGCCGGCATGGCCGCCGGCAAGGCGCGCCGCCAGCGCCGGCGGCACCTGCAGCTCGAACAGGCCAAACATGGAGAGGGCCAGCGCCACGAACACCGCCGCAGCAAGGCCAAGGGCCCATGGCGTCTGCAGGGCGGCCTGGAGGTTCGCGCCCGACCAGCCCGCCACCAGCCCCAGCAGGCCATAGGCCAGCGCCATGGCGATCACGTAGGAGGTGGAGAGCGCGACGCCCCGGCGTGCCGACAGCCCTTCACCGGAGCGGGCGAGCAGGCCCGAGAGGATGGGAATCATGGGAAACACGCAGGGCGTCAGCGACAGGAGCACGCCAAAGCCGAGGAAGGCGAGCAGCATGGGCCCCAGCCCGCCGCGCAACAGTGCCGCCGGATCGCTCCAGGTGGAGCCCTCGGAAGCCGGCGCGGCCACCGGCGCAACAGCCGGCCCGGCGGCGGATGCGGCGGTGGCTGCAACCTCGGCTGCGGCGGAGCTGGCCGCGTCCCCCACCACCGGCGCGGCAGCCCGGGTGCTCAGCGGATCCGCCGGCACATCGCTCACCGCAAGGGTTTCCAGATCGATGGCGCGGGCGAGCGGGGGATAGCAGATGCCCTCGTCCGCGCAGCCCTGAAACGTCACCACCAGCCGACCCTTGGCGGGCGCATCCCTGACGGTGCCATCCACATAGCCGTGGTAGACGTCCACGCGGCCGAAATTGGGATCGTCCTTCTCGGTGCCGGGCGGCAGGGTCAGCGGCGCCACATGGCCATCGACGCGCGCGCCGAGGCTGTCGCGATAGAGATAGGTGCCGGGCGCGGCGGTCCAGATCACCGTCAGGTCGCCGCCGGCGCCGCGGGTCGCGGCCACGGAGAAGACCGACCCGGCGGCAGGCGGCTCGGCGCGCGTCTGCGCCATCGCGAGACTGGCCCACGCGCTGCCCGCGACCAGTGCGACAAGCCACGCAAGAACCTGAGCTGAAGGGATGAGTCTGCGCATATTGCCGGCGCCTCCTTGCGGAAGTCGCAGTGGGGGCCCCACCTTAAGCCAGCCTTAAGTTGCGGGTGGAGGATGGCCGCCTAGCGCGTTCGTGATCGGCAGCCGCCGTCGCGCGGGATAAGGAGAGGCATGCGCATCCTTGTTGTGGAGGACGATCCGGTCCTCGCCGATGGCCTGAAATCCGGTCTCCGGCTCTCCGGGGCGACGGTGGACTGTGTGGACTGCTGCACCGACGCGCGCACCGCCCTCAAGGCCGGGCGCTTCGACGCGGTGGTGCTCGACCTCATGCTGCCCGACGGCTCCGGCCTCGACGTGCTCGCCCATCTGCGCAGCCAGGGCGATGCGACGCCGGTGCTGCTGCTGACCGCCCTCGACGATACCACCGACCGGGTGCGCGGCCTCGATTCCGGCGCCGACGATTATCTCGGCAAGCCGTTCGATCTGGACGAACTCACCGCGCGGCTGCGCGCCATCACCCGCCGCGGCGCCGGGCGGGCCGAGGCGGTGCTAAAGGCCGGCGCCCTCACCCTGCATCCCGCCAGCTTCACCGCCACCGTGGGCGACGCCCCCGTGCCGCTCTCGCGCCGCGAATTCGCGGTGCTGGCGGCGCTGATGGAGCGGCCGGGCGTGATCCGCTCCAAGGCCGAGATCGAGGAACGGCTCTACGGCTGGCAGGAAGAAGTGGAGAGCAACGCGGTGGAAGTGCACATCCACAATCTGCGCAACAAGGTGGGCCGCGAAGCCATCGAGACCGTGCGCGGCCTCGGCTATCGCATGCGGGTGGCGGAATGACCTCCCTGCGCCGCCGCCTCTTCCTGCTCCTGCTCGGCGCCACCGGGGCGCTGTGGCTGTGCGCGGTCGCCTGGATCAGCCTCGGCAGCCGCGCCGAGCTGGAGCACGTACTGGACAACCGCCTGCGCGAGGCGGCCACCATGGTCCATTCCCTGGTCTCCAACGGCAATCTCGCCGATGCGCCGAGCCTCAATCTGGAGGCCAGCGGCGGCTATGCCCGCCAGCTCTCCTGCCAGATCTGGTCCATGGACGGGCGCCTGGTGGGGCGCTCCTCCGGCGCGCCATCGAGCGACCTTGCCGCCGATACCGAAGGCTTCGCCGATCGCACGGTGAATGGCGAGACCTGGCGCGTCTACACCATCGTCGATGCCACCAAGGGGGTGCGCGTCACGGTGGGCGATCGCATCGGCCTGCGCGATCGCCTGGTGCGCGATCTGGTGGCGGGGCTCTTGGCACCGGCGGTGCTCATCCTGCCGCTGCTGGGCCTGCTGATCTGGGTGGGTGTCGGCCGCGGCCTGCGGCCGCTGGCGGCCGTGGCCGGCGACATCGCCGGGCGCGATGCCGAGGACATGCGGCCGGTGCCCACCGATGGCGCGCCGGCGGAGGTGCGCCCGCTGCTCACCGCCCTCAACGGCCTGTTCTCGAAGGTGGAGGCGGCCCGCACCCGCGAGCGGGAAGTGACCGCCTTTGCCGCCCACGAGCTGCGCACGCCCCTCGCCGGCCTGAAGACGCAGGCGCAGGTGGCGCTGGCCGCCGACGATGCCCCCACCCGCGAGGGCGCGCTGCGGCAGATCCTGGTTTCGGTGGACCGGGCCACCCGGCTGGTGCGCCAGCTGCTCGCCCTCTCCCGGCTGGAAGCGAGCCCCGCGCCGAGGCTCGACAGCGAAGTGGATGCGGGGCGGGTGCTGCGGGAGGTGATCGAGAGCAGCCACAGGCCGCCGCAGGTGAATGTGGACCTGCACCTGCTGCCCGACGGCCTCAAGCTGAAGGGGGACCAGGAGACGCTGCATCTGGTGCTGCGCAATCTCCATGAGAACGCGGTGGAGCACATGGCCGCTGGGGGCCGCATCACCTGGGCGCCGGTCACCAACGCACAGGGCATGGCCACCGGGCTCATGGTGGAGGACGAAGGCCCCGGCGTCGCCGAGGCTGAGCTGCCGCTCATCACACGCCGCTTCTATCGCGGCCGGCACAAGAGCGCGTCGGGGACCGGTCTCGGCCTCACCATCGCCGAGATGGCGGCGGGCCGGCTCGGCGCTCGCCTCACCTTCGCCAATCGCGCCGACCGGCCCGGCCTGCGCGCCGCGCTGGTGTGGAGCTGACATCCGGCGCCGCGCCGCGGCGGCATCGCGCGCTGGTTCCCTCTTCGTCACCCGTGTGTTAACGACTCCTACCAGGGAGCGAAAATGACGGGGATGTTGGGGCGAATTCGGCGGAAGGCGGGCGTTGCCGCATGGGCGACGGCCTATCTGCTCGTGCTCCAGCTGCTGCTCTCCAGCGTCATCATCGCCAGCCTCGCCGGTGAGGCCATCGCCCAGGGCATTCCCCTGTGCACCGCCGCCCAGTCGGTGGATCAGGACGGCAGCGCGCCGCAGAAGGCCGCCATCCACTGCCCGCTGTGCCTCGCGCGGGTGGATCTCGCCCTGCTGCCCACCCCACCGCAGAGCCCAGTGCCCACCCGCTATGCGCTGGAGCTGCGCTATCGCGTCATCGTGCGCGATCTGGTGGACCAGGGGCAGCCCTACCGGCCCCAGCAGCCCCGCGCGCCCCCCGTCCGCGCCTGATCTGCGCCCGCGCCTTCGTGCCGGGCCTGTTTCATCCTGATCATTTGAACCCTGCGCCGGTCCACCCACCGCTCGCGCGCAGCTGCATCACGGCTTGAACGCCGGGCGCGGCGCCGCAGCGGCACGCCCGGCTGTCCTCCGGATCCCTCTCTCATGTCCCCTCACCCTGAAACCCGCATCCGGGCGCGGCTGCGCGCCGGCGCATCCCTGCCCACCCTCGGCCTCTCCCTGCTGGCGCTCGCCCCGGCCGTGCCCGCCCGCGCCCAGGAAGCCCAAGACGCCCAGCCGCTGCCCACCGTCGTGGTGTCCCGGCCCGCCGACACCGACAGCGGACCCGCCACCACTTTCACCCCCGCTGACACGGCGACGATCACCACCGGAGAAGCGGCCACGGCCACCTTGTTCAGCAGCGACTCGGCCAGCCTCATCACCCGCATTCCCGGCGGTGCCGCCTGGGGCGCCGGTGGCGTCTCCAGCCTGCCGGCGGTGAACGGCATGGGGGCGGACCGGGTGCAGGTGGCCATCAACGGCATGATCTTCAGCCCCGCCTGCCCGAACGAGATGAACCCGCCCATGTCGTTCCTGAACCCCACCATGATCTCCAGCATGCGGGTCTATCAGGGCACCGCGCCGGTGAGCGTCGGCGGTGACTTCACCGGGGCCAAGGCAGACATCACGGTGGCCCCGCCGCGCTTCACGCAAGGCGAAGGGCTGACCACGTCGGTGGAGGTCTCCGGCTTCTATCGCAGCAACGGCAATGCGGTGGGCACCGATGCCCGCGCCACCGTCTCCAATGCCGATACCAGCGTCACCTATACCGGTGGCTGGGCCCGTTCCGGCGACTACACGTCGGGCAACGGCACCACCATCAAATCCACCATGTACGAGACCCAGAACCATGCTTTGAGCATCTCGAAGAAGGTTCAGGACCAGATCTTCACGGCGGAGATCGGCGGGCAGTTCATCCCGTCCGAAGGCTTCGTGAACCAGTATATGGATCTGGTGGAGAACAAGAGCCTCTATGCCAACGGCCGTTACGAGGGCCTGTTCGACTGGGGCAAGGTGGAAGCCAGCGTGTTCGCCAACCGTATTCGCCACACCATGGGCTTCATCGAGCCGGACAAGAGCTCCGACATGCCCATGGACACCCGCTCCACCGACCTCGGCTATACGGTGAAGGGGACGTTCGGCGTCTCGGCGCACGACATCATCCGGGTCGGCAACGAGACCTATTACAACATGCTGGATGACTGGTGGCCGCCGGTGGACGGCTCCATGATGATGGGCCCGGACACCTTCTGGAACATCAACAACGGCCAGCGCCTCAGGGTGGGCACCTTCGTCGAGTGGGAGCGCCACATCGACGACAAATGGACCGCCGTGCTTGGTGTGCGCAACGACATCGTGTGGATGAACACGGGCGACGTGCAGGGCTACAATTCCATGATGTATGGGGCGGACGCCGCCGCCTTCAACGCCCAGGACCACGCCCGCACCGACTTCAACATCGATGCCACGGCATTGCTGCGCTACCAGCCCGACACCACCAGCCTCTATGAGCTGGGCCTCGCCCGCAAGACCCGCTCGCCCAACCTTTATGAGCGCTATACCTGGTCCACCAGCGCCATGGCCATGAGCATGATCGGCTGGTTCGGCGACGGCAACGGCTATGTGGGCAATATCGACCTCGACCCCGAGGCCGCCCACACCGTGAGCTTCACCGCGACCTGGAACGACCCGGCCAACAAGGCCTGGCAACTGAAGGTTTCGCCCTATTACAGCTATGTGGTGGACTATATCGACGTGGACCGCTGCACGCTCGCCGGCTGCCTTGCGAACCTGTCGAACAACGCCACCGCGCAGAACAGCTTCGTCTATCTGCAGTTCGCCAACCACGATGCGTGGCTCTACGGCGTCAATATCGATGGCCGGCTGGCCATCTGGGACAACGATACCTATGGGCAGGGCAGCTTCCGCGGCAGCCTGAACTTCGTGCAGGGCCAGCGCACCGATGGCATCAACCTCTACCACATGATGCCGCTCAACGGCACCATCGCCCTCGATCACACCCTGGGCGGCTGGAGTTCCAGCCTGGAACTGCAGATGGTGAGCTCGAAGACGCTGGTGAGCCAGGTGCACAACGAGCTGGAAACAGACGCCTATGCCCTCCTCAACTTCCGCACCGCCTACCAGTGGGAGATGGTGAAGGTGGAGTTCGGCATCGAGAACATTCTCGACACGCAGTACGACCTGCCGCTGGGCGGCGCCAACCTGGTGAATTACCGCCAGACCACCATGATGGGCACCTCGCCCATCTGGGGCTATGCGGTGGCCGGCCCCGGCCGCTCCATCAACACCCGGGTGAGCGTGAAGTTCTGAGCCCCCAACGCGCCCCGGTTCCGCCGGGGCGCGCCGTCGTCGTGCCCGGTCCCTTGCGCTATCGCCGCCGCCCGCTCCGGTTTAGTCTGAAGCTTCGCCATCTTGCCGGAAGCGGGTCATCGGTGCCGACTGCAGCAATTTCCCCCCTCGCCACGCCGCTTCTCCATTTCCTGCGCGAGACCCATGCCGCGCTGGCGCCGCTGCAGGACGGCGAAGTGCCGCGCTATATCCCCGAGCTCGGCAAGGCGGATCCGGACCAGTTCGGCATCGCCCTCGCCACCACCGACGGCCATGTCTATGAGGCGGGCGACACCGGGGTGCCGTTCACCATCCAATCCATCTCCAAGGCCATCGTCTTCGCCCTCGCCCTCGACACCCTGGGGGCCGAGGCGGTGGAGGCCGCCATTGGCGTCGAGCCGAGCGGCGACGCCTTCAATTCCATTCGTCTGCGGCCGGACAACCGCCCCTTCAATGCCATGGTGAATGCGGGCGCCATCGCCTGTTCCGGCCTGCTGGCCGATGCGCGCGGGGCGGAGGCCTTCGATCTCATCGCCGCCACCCTGGGCCGCTTCGCCGGTCGCACCCTCAGCGTAGACGAGGCCGTTTTCCAGTCGGAGCGCGCCACCGGCGACCGCAACCGCGCCATCGCCTACCTGCTGCACAATTACGGCGGCCTGAAACGCAGCGTCGATGAGGTGCTGGACGTCTATTTCCGGCAATGCTCGCTTCTGGTCACCGCCCGCGATCTCGCCATCATGGGCGCCACTTTCGCCAACCACGGGGTGAACCCGGTCACGGGAGAGACGGTCGCTTCCCCCTATGCGGTGGCGCGCACCCTGGCGGTGATGATCTCGTCCGGCATGTACGACTTCGCCGGGGAATGGATCTATCGGGTCGGCGTGCCGGCCAAGAGCGGGGTGGGCGGCGGCATCCTCGCCGCCCTGCCCTCCCAGCTCGGCCTCGGCACCTTCTCGCCCCGCCTCGACGCCCATGGCAACAGCGTGCGCGGCATCCGCACCTGCGAGCATCTGGCCGAGACCTTCGACCTGCACATGCTTTCCCGCCGCGGCAACGTGCGCGCGGCGGTGCTGGCCGATTACGATTTTCGCATGGTGCCGCCCAAGCCCGGCCGGCAGCCGGACGAGCAGCGCCTGCTGTCGGACCGATCCGGAGCGATCCGGGTGCTGGAGCTGGCTGGCAAACTTTCCTTCGCCACCATGGATTACGTGACCCGCTGCCTGTCCGAGCCGCGCAGCATCCCCGAATTCCTCATCCTCAACCTCCACCGCGTCACCACCATCACCGATGCCGGCATGGACCTCCTGCTGGGCATGCTGAAGCACCAGCTGCCACCCACCACCACGACGGTTCTGGCGGGAGTGGCCAATGGCGCGCCGGTGGCACCGCGGGTGTGGGCGCTGAAGGAGGAGGGCGCGCACGTGCGCATCTTCCCCACCTATGAGGGCGCCGTGGAATGGGCCGAGGACCAGATCATCTACCGCCACGGCGGCTTTGCGCCCCTGTCGGTGGATGCCGACCTCGGCAAGCAGGCGCTGCTGGCCGGGCTCACGGCGGAGGACATCGCCGAGCTGTCGCGCCTCGGCACCCGCGCCACCTATGAAGCCGACGTCCAGATCATGGATCTTGGTGATCCGCCCTCGAAGATCTTCTTCCTGCTGCGCGGCATCGTCAGCGCGCGCAGCGCCTCGAACATGCGCATCGATACCCTCATTCCCGGCATGGCCTTCGGCGAGCTGGCGCTCATCGACCAGTCGCGGGCGGTCAACATCTGGAGCGATACGGCAGCCAGCTGCATGGAGCTCAGCATGGATCAGTTCCGGCTGTTCCAGGAGGCGCACCCGCGCGCCTCCGAACGCATCATCCGCAACCTGGCCGGGCTGCTGGCCGGGCGCATCCGCATGGCCACGGCCCGCATCGAGATGCTGTCCGGCTAGGGCCTCTATTCCACCAGAGCCAGAGCGTGGCGCATGCGCGCCTCGCTCCAAGGCCGTGGCGGCTCCGGGCCGATCTCAGCGGGAAACACCTCTGTCCCCTCACCCGGTTCGAGGGTCACCATGCCGCCCCCGGCGCTCACGCGGGCCGAGCCCCGCAGCACCAGAACCCCATAAGCGCCATCGATACGCCCGATGAAGAACCGGGTGCCGCGCACAATGACGCTGCCAAAAGGCGCGGTCACCGTCACCTCCGGCTGTGCACCGCGGACAATCCGCTCGTAGAGCAACGCCCCCTCCACAAGGGTGAACGCACCGCCCTCGCCGGCTTCAAACCGGTCGATCCGCAGCCGCGCATCCGCGCCCAGGCGCAGGCGGGTGGCCGCGCCCAGCAGCAGCACCGCCCGCGCGCCCTTTCCCGTGCGAATGCTGTCGCCGGGAAGAAGTGCTGTACCGGCCGCCGCCGGTGCGCCGGCCGCCGCCCTCTCCAGCAGCACCTCGCCGGTTACGGCCTCCACCGTGCCGACACCGGCCTGCCCGGTGGCCACCAGGGTGGCGATGAGATCGGTGGCCGCCCGTGCCGGGCCCGCCGCGAGACCGGCCGCAGTGATGCCCGCCAGCAGCAGACACCGGCGCGCGATCAGCGGATGCGCGTTAAGCCGATCCGATCCGAGCTGATCCGAGTCGAGCCGATGCGGTGCGCTCGCGCGCTCACCCTGGCGCTGTGTGTCCGACATGACCCCTCGGCAAGACAAGACCCTCACTCAACTCGGCGCGCGCGCGCCACGCAAGACATCCCCCCGCAAGCCTCTGCAGTAACCCGCCACCTTTCGTTGCAGCGCACACATGCTGCACCTCTTTACAAGGTGCCCGCCCCCTCTCAAACTCAGAAGAAAATAAGGAAAGTCCAACGGGAGGCAAACATGACGGACGTCGTCGACAAGACCGCGACCTCAACACCGGCCGCACCACGTATACGTGCCATCTCCTTCGCCGACGTGAAGGCGGCCCTGGAGGACGGCCTGACCGATTTCAACCGGGCCCCGGTCTTCGGCCTGTTCTTCGGCGGCATCTATGCCCTCGGCGGCCTTGCGCTGCTGGCCATCGTTTTCGCCCTGGACCTGAGCTATCTCGCCTATCCGTTGTTCGCCGGGTCCATCCTCATCGGCCCGTTCGTCGCGGCGGGCGTCTATGAGGTGAGCCGCGAGCTGGAAGCTGGCGAGACCCCCACCTGGTCCCGCGTGCTCGGCACCGTGTTCGAGCAGCGCAAGCGGCAGCTGGGCTCCATGGCCTTCGTCTCCATCTTCGCCTTCATCATCTGGATGTACCAGGTGCGGCTGCTGCTGGCGCTGTTTCTGGGCTTCGCCTCGTTCGCCACCCTTGGTGACTTCATCCGGGTGCTGTTCACCACCACCGATGGCCTCACCTTCCTCATGGTGGGCCATGTGGTGGGGGCCGCGCTGGCCCTGGCGGTGTTCTCGATCTCGGTGATCTCCTTCCCCCTGCTGATGGATCGGGATGTGGATGTGGTGACGGCCATCATCACCAGCGTCCAGAGCGTCCTCGCCAGCCCGGGACCGATGATCGCCTGGGGGCTGATCGTGGTGGTGACCCTGGTGATCGCCGCATTGCCCGCCTTCCTGGGGCTGGTGGTGGCCCTGCCGGTGCTGGGCCATGCCACATGGCATCTCTACCGCCGCGCCGTGCTGCCGGCCGACTGAGACCCGCGCACATGGGCCCCGCACGCGGGGCCCTGATCACGCCCCGCGCTTCGGCGTGGTGGCCGGAGCGTGCGGGGCCTTTCGCCCGCGCTTGCCCCCCCGCTTCACCGGCGTCTTCGACTTGGCGCCGGTGGATGCCCGTGCCGGCTCGTCGCCGACCGCAGGTGGCGCCGGCACGCTGGCAGCCGTCATGCCCGCCGTGACACGCACCTTGGCCTTTGCGGCCTTCTTGTCCGTCGCAGCGCCGGTCTCGGCGCGGGCCGCAGAAACGTCGCCACGGGCCGGGGCGGCCTTCGTCCCCCCGGCCTTCACCTTCACTGCGGACGTCGCCGGCGGGGCAAGTTTCGCCCCGGCTTTGGCACCCGACTTGGCCGAGGCCTTCGACGCGACCTTGGCCACGACCTTGACGGCAGACTTGGTGACCCCCGGCTTGACCGTGCTCGTCTTGATCCCGCTGGCGGATGCGAGCGCCCCCCTGCCCCCTATAGCCGTGCCCGCTGCAGCCGCGCCCCCTACAGCCGCGCCCCCTGCAGGCTTGGAACCAGTCACCTTGTTTGCGGCCACCTTGTTTCGCGCCACCTTGGCGCCCGGCGTCTTTCCGCCCACGCCGCTGCCTGTTGCCTTGCTGGTTCCCTTGCCAGGCCCCTTGCCAGACCCCTTGCCTGTCACCTTGACCTTGGCGCCGGCGCGAGGTTTCGCCTTGGCAGGCGCACGCACCGGAATGGACGAGAGCTTGCGCCCTGCCCCCGGCTCGGCACCACTGGCCGCGCTCCGGGCCGTTCCCACCTTTGCGCCAGGCACGTTGGCCGCGGCCTGAGCGTTCGCGGCACCGGGGGACAGCTCTGCCACGGCGGCGGCTTTGGCCTTCACAGGGGCCTTGCCCTTCGCCGCACCTTTCGCCTTCTCGCCCGGCGGCGGCGCACCCTCGTCTTGCGCGGGCGCGGCGGCCTTCTTGGCCGCCTTCTTCGCCGCCTTGGGCGCCTCCTTGGGCGCCTCCTTGGGCGCCTCCTGCGCGGGTGCCGCCTCGGACACCGGCGCAAGCGGTCCCTTGTTCTTGGCCAGCTTCTTCTTGGCGGATTTCTTCGCCTTGTCCTTGGCCGGCGCCACCGCCGGCCCCTTCAGCACGTCGGCGGCGGGAACCGCGCTCACCTGGGCCACCCGCGCCGCCTTGTCCGGCTCGCCCAGAGCTTCCGGCTTGCCGGCGTGCTTGGCGGCCCACCGCGCGGCCATGTGCGCGCCAAATGCCAGGATGAGCAGCTTCAACTCCTCCTCCTGGACCGCGGCGGCCGCACTGTCGATGGAGAACCAGAAGCCCACCCGCTGCGAGCGCTCCGGCCACTTGTGAAGATGGCGCTTCACCTTGAGCGGAAACACCATCACATCGCACAGCACCGAGCGCAGGCCGAGGTTCTTCTCATAGGTATACATGCCGAGCGCTTCGCGCCCGACGATGCCCACCAGGCCGGCTTCCTCATAGGCCTCGCGGGCGGCCGCCTTCGAGGGAGACAGACCCTTCATGGGCCAGCCCTTGGGAATGACCCAACGCCGGGTCTCCCGCGAGGTGATGAGGCGCAGCTGCACCTCCCCGTCGCGCCGCACGCGATAGGGCAACGCCGCATATTGCACCCGCCGCCCCGGGTGCCCGTTGCCTGCAACAGCCATAAAACCACCGGCCTCAGATCCCTCCTCCGGCGTGCGCGGACGCGGACGCCGGAGGAGACCTTCAATACTGCTGCAATAACACAGCCGTCCCTTTAGAAAAGCCCGATGCGGCGCTCACCGCGGTTCCGCGTCATAGACCAGCGTGGCGCGGGCCTGCACTTCCACCTCGCCGGCTTCCACCGGCACCGCCATCCGCGCCGCCTCGGCCTTCATCATCATGGGCGCGCGCAGCATGGGCACCGAGCTGTTGCTTTCCGGCGTCACCGAGACGATTCGCACCAGCTTGAGCCCCGCCGCGGCGGCGACCGCCTCCGCTTGGGCCATGGCGTCCTTGACGGCGGCGGTGCGCGCTTGCTGTTCCAGCTGCGCCCGACCGGACAAGGTGAAGACCAGGCCGGAAGTCTGGTTGGCACCCGCCTGCACCATCTGGTCGAGGAGCTTCCCCAGCTGGTCCAGCTGCGCCACCTTCACCCGCACGCTGTTGGTGACCTCGAAGCCCACCAGCCGGGGCGCCTCGCGGGAATTGGGCTGCGGCATGGCGTATTGCGGCTGCAGCGAGAAATTGGAGGTGGCGAGGTCGCGCGGGGCAACGCCCGCCCCCTTGAGCGCCTCGATCAGCGCTGACACCGCCTTCGAATTGGCCGCCAGCGCATCCGCCGCGGTCTTGCCCTGGGTGACCACGCCGGAACTGACGAGGGCGGAATCGGGTTCTGCCGCCACCCTGGCTTCCCCCACCACCGTGATGGTGGCGGCGACTGCCGCCGGCGCGGACAGGCTGAGCACGGCGAACGCCAGAGCGGCGCGGACGGGAAATGGCATCATGAGCCTCTCGATCAACTGCACCCGCCGCAGCGGCAGGCGCCCCGACACCAGCCGGCGAACGCGGCGCCATTAGGGCGGCGCGGACAATGAATGCGAAGCGCGCCTCGCCGCGGTTTCGTGGGCGGCGACACGTCAGTCGATGACCGCAGCCTCCTCCTGCGCGGCACCCGCCGCCTTGGGCCGGCGCATGAGCAGCAGCAGGAATGCGGTGGGCAGGGTCACCAGCATCATGAACTTGAAATCGTCCACATAGGCGATGACCGAGGCCTGCCGGGTGATCTCTCCGTTCAGCACCGCAAGGGTCGAAGGCGTCACCGTGTTCCAATATTGGTAGGCGCCGCCCGACTGGATCATGTGGTTGAACGGCGTGATGAAGCTCGCCAGTTCCGCATGCATGATTTGGGTGTTCTGCGACAGCAGGAACGAGGTCACGGAAATGCCGATGGCCGAGCCGATGTTGCGCGACAGGCTGAACAGGGCCGTGCCCTCCGCCCGCATCTCCGGCGCCAGGGTGGCGAAGGTGAGCACCGACAGCGGCGTGAACACCAGGCCGAGCCCCGCCCCCTGCACCAGGCTGTTGGTGATGAGCTCGAACCGCGTCACCGCCGGGGTCCAGCCGGTCATGGCATTGAGCGACCAGGCGATGGCCATCAGCCCCACGAACATGATGATGCGTGGATCCATCCGGGAGATGAGACGGCCCGCCACCAGCATGGCCAGCATGGTGCCGAACCCGCGCGGCGCCATCAGCAGGCCCGCGGTCGCCACCGGATAGCCGCCAAGCCGCTGCAGATAGGGTGCCAGCAGCGCCGAGGTGGCCAGCAGCACCGAGCCCACCGCGAACATCACCACGAGGCCCGACACCAGATTGCGATCGCGGAAGATGGCCGGCGTGATGAACGGCTTGCGCGCCGTGAGCATGTGCACCACGAACAGGTAGAAACCGAGCCCCGCCAGCACCGTCTCAGTCAGGATCTCGGTGGAGGAAAACCAATCCTTCTGCTCGCCGCGATCCAGCATCATCTGCAGCGCGCCGATGCCGAGACTGAGCGCGGCAAAGCCGATCCAGTCGAACTTCAGGGTGGAGTCTTTCTTGCTGTCGGACAGCAGGAACAGGAGACCCAAAGTGGCGACCACACCGAACGGCAGGTTCACGAAGAACACCCAGCGCCAGTCATAGGCATCCGTCAGCCAACCGCCGAGGGTGGGGCCGAGGATGGGCCCCAGCATCACGCCCATGCCCCACACCGCCATGGCCTGGCCGCGCTGCTCGGCGGGATAGAGATCCAGCATGGTGGCTTGCGACAGCGGCACCAGGGCGGCGCCGAACACCCCCTGCAGCAGCCGGAACGCGACCATCTGCGTCAGGGATTGCGCAACGCCGCATAGCATGGACGCCACGGTGAAGCCCACCAGGCTCACCACGAACACCGACTTGCGGCCGAACCGGGCGGTCAGCCAGCCCACTGGCGCCGTCATGATGGCGGCCGCGACGATATAGGAGGTAAGCACCCAGGTAATCTGGTCGGACGTGGCGGACAGCGAGCCCTGCATATAGGGCAGCGCCACGTTGGCGATGGTGGAATCGAGCGCCTGCATCAGCGTCGCCAGCATGGCGCACACCGTCACCAGCATCCGGTTCAAGGTGAGGTTGCTCTCGCTGGCCGGTGCGGAGCCGGAAAGCGCACCGATGTGCGGTCGTGACATGGCTCAAGCCTTAGCAAGGCGCACGGCGTCCGATTCAGCCGTGTGGAAACCCGAGAAAAAGCAGGTGGGCGCGGACTTGGAGGTCGGGGCGCCCGCGCCCACCTGGCAGGGTCCATTCCCGCCCGCGCGGGGCCGGAATGGAGGGGACGTCAGAACAGCTCGGCGAGCTTGCGGGCGTGGCCCGTATCGATGTCGACCACAACGCTCATGCCGGCGCGCAGGCGCGGGTCACCGGGCTTGCGGTCGACCTTGATGCGCACGGGAATCCGCTGCACCACCTTGACCCAGTTTCCCGAGGCGTTCTGGGCCGGGAGAATGGAGAATTCGGAGCCGGAGGCGGGCGAAATGCTGTCCACCACTCCGTGCCACACGGTGCCGGGATAGGCGTCCACCGTCACGTTCACCGGATCACCGGCCTTCACATGGGTGAGGTCCGTTTCCTTGATGTTGGCGTCGATCCACACGTCATCGGTGGAGACGAGCCCCACGGCGCCCTGGTTGGTGAGGGCGGCGGTCTGGGCCACCAGATAGAGACCGGGCTGCAGCGTATCCACCGCGGTGGCGATGCCGGAGAAGGGCGCGCGCACGGTGGTGTGGTCCAGCTGGCGCTGCGCCTCGTCCACCACAGCCTTGGCCTGCAGATATTGCGGATGCTGCTCCACCACCACCTCGGCATTGCCGCCGAGCTTGGCGAGCTGCACCTCGGCCTGATGGCGCAGGCCATCGAGCTTGCGCTCGTCGGCGGCCAGGGCGAAGCGCCCCTGATCGAAGGTGGCCTTGGAGATGGCCGTGTTGGCCTTCACCAGCACGTCATAACGGTCGAACGTCGCCTGGTCATTGGCGACGATATTCTCCTGGGCGGCGATGTCGCTCAGCATCCGCTGGTAGTCCGCCTTCATGGCGCGGATGCCGAGGGCGATCTCTTCCAGGTTGGCCTTGGCATTGTCGAGGGCAATCTGGAACGCCCGCGGATCGACGCGGAACAGCACCTCGCCCTTTGTCACCGCCTGCCCCTCGTGCACGTCCACCTCAGTCACGAGACCGGAAACGTCGGTGGAAACCATGAGCTTGGCGGCCCGCACGTAAGCGTCATCCGTAGAGACGTAGCGGCCGCCGGTGAACCAGGCGACGCCAGCGCCCAGCACCACCACGAGAACGCCGCCGGCCATCAGCGGCACCCGCAGGCTACGCCGCCGGGGCGATGGCAGCTGCGGGGCATCGGCCACCGCCGCATGAACCACGTTCGTGTCATCCATGGGCGCGGAAGGGGCCGCGCCCGGTTCGGCTTTCGCACGGTCAAGCATCGGAAGGGTCTTTCTGGGTTTCCGCGGCGGCCTTCGCCACACAGGTGCGAGCCTCGCTGCACAGATTGGCCTTCATCAACCGCAGGGTATCTTCCACCTGTGCCAACGCCTCCGGCGCCACCCGATCGCCCACCAGCACGCCCCACATCTCCCGCCGCGCCGCGTCGATCTCGTCGAGCAGCGGCAGGGCGGCGTCCGTCAGGTGCAGCCGCCACACCCGCCGGTCATCGGGGTCGGGGCGGCGCTGCACGTGGCCACTGGCCTCCAGACGGTCCACCAGGCGCGCCACGGTCATGGGTTCCACTTCCAGCAGAACCGCGAGCTCCTTCTGGGTCAGTCCCGGAGACCGCTGCAGGCGGATCAGGATGACCCACTGGGCCCGCGTCATGTCGTGCTGACGCGCATATTGATCGAAGCGCACCCGCATCAGGTGCGCTACTTCGTGGACCAGGGTGAGGATGTCGCTGTGCGGCGCCTCGGCGGGTTCCGGCCTGCTCATGCTGGCAATTCTCTGCGCGGGCCTTGCGGCTCCGCTGTCGTGGCGCTTTGATAACGTGCGTTATCATTATGCGCAATACCATAAGTGAGCCGATCAGTTACAAGTGCGTGAACCCGCCGGGCGCCCCGGTATCGCCCGTCCGCAGTGTTCCGGGGTTTCGCCCCGCCGGTGATGGTGCTTGACTGCGCCCGTGGGGAGCCGGCGCAAAGGGAGCGTGGCACGTGTCGGGATTTCGGATGATCTGGCGAGGCCTCGCCCTCGACCTGGAGTGGGGCCAGGTGGCCACCGAAACGCAAGATACCCTGCGCATCCAGCATGCCGATGGGGGCATCTGGGTCATCCGCGACATTCCAGAGCATGGCCTGCGCGTGTCCTATCACGCGCCTGCGCCCGATCCCCTGCTCGACATGCCGCCCGGTGGCGCGCCGGCGCCCTGGCTGCCGCCGTCACGCGGTGGAGCCGACGACGCCGGGTGCTGAGACCCGGCGCGGGATTCCAGATGCGTGTTCCAGACGCGCGCCGCGCGGTGCGGCGCGCGCTATTGCTCATCCCACCATGCTCAGGCCGCCGGACACCGACAGCACCTGGCCGGTGATATAACCGGCCGCATCCGAGGCGAAGAAGGTGATCGCGCCCGGCAGATCCTCGGGCTCACCGATGCGGCCGAGCGGGATGGAGCGGCGGAACGCCTCCGCCAGCTTGTCCGCATTGCCTGCGCCCTTCTTATAGTCCTCGAACAAGGCGGTCTGCGTCGGCCCCGGGCACAC
Organism: Xanthobacter sp. ZOL 2024; assembly: GCF_052932325.1. Classification (NCBI taxonomy): domain Bacteria; kingdom Pseudomonadati; phylum Pseudomonadota; class Alphaproteobacteria; order Hyphomicrobiales; family Xanthobacteraceae; genus Xanthobacter; species Xanthobacter sp. ZOL 2024. The sequence continues at coordinate 3,664,046 of NZ_CM128808.1, read as the reverse complement.
CACGTTGAAGGTGATGCCATCACGGGCGTGCTCGCGGGCCAGGGTCTTGGAGAGCGCCACCAGGCCGGCCTTGCAGGCGGCATAGACCGCCTCGCCGCTGGAGCCGACGCGCGCCGCATCCGACGCGATGTTCACCACGCGGCCGGCCTTGCGGGCCACCATCAGCGGCAGCACCACATGGTGCATGTGAAGCGCCCCCACCAGGTTGATGGTGATCAGCCGCTGCCAATCTTCGGGGGAGGTCTGCAGGAAGGGCTTGAATACATCCCAGCCGGCGTTATTGACGAGCACCGCGATGGGACCGAGGTCCGCCTCGACGGCCGCCATGGCCCGCTCGACGCTGGCGCGGTCGGTGATGTCGCACCCATAGGCACGCGCAATGCCACCGGCCGCGGTGATCTCCTGCGCCACGCGGGCGGCGGCTTCCGGGTCGCGATCGCACACCGCGACGCGCCCGCCCTGGGCCGCGAAGCGACGCGCGGTGGCGCCGCCGATGCCGCCGCCCCCGCCGGTGATGACGATGGTCTTGTCGGTAAAGTCGTTCACGTCGATCCTCACATGTCTTGAATGTTACTGGGACGGCAGACGCAGCGGACGGCGGGACCCGGCGGTGCCCCCTGGAGCGGCACCCTTGATTATATCAATATATTGATATAATTAGACAGCATGACTGCACCATTCATCCAGGAGCCCTGAACACCATGTCCCCGCCCGCCATTCCGCCCGGCGAGATTCCGCACCACCAGCAGTCCTACGAGGCCGAGCGGTTCGAGGTGGCCAACCGGCTGTTCTTCCGGCTCTATCAGTGCTCCAACCTGCTGCATAAGAACGGCACCCGGTACATGGGTGATTTCGGGGCGACCACCCAGCAGTGGGCGGTGCTGGGTGCGCTGGCCCGCCCCCTCGTCCGCATCAAGGGCATGAGCGTGAAGGAGCTCATCGAGTTCCTGCTGCTCAGCCGGCAGAACCTCACCGCGGTGCTGGATCGCCTGGAGGCGCGCTCCTGGGTCGAGCGCATCAAGGATCCGGAGGACGGCCGCAGCCGCCTGATCCGCCTGACCGACGATGGCAACGATGCCTGGCTGGCCATGCGCGGTCCCATCGAGACCTTCTATGGCCGGGCCCTGGCGCCGCTGACCGAAAACGAGCAGGTGCAGCTGGTTCATCTGCTCGATCGCCTGAAAGGCGGCCTCAACGCGGTGTGAGACTTGAAGGGGCCGGGCAGCGCTCTCGTGTGCCGCCCGGCTGGCCGGGACCGCCGGATCAGCCTTTCGGCTTCACCACGTGGCGGCGGAAATCGGGCTTGCGCTTCTCGCGGAAGGCAATGCCGCCTTCCTTGGATTCGTCGGTGTCGTAATAGAGGCTGAGCGCCGCCATCCCCAGGGAGGAGATGCCGCGGATGCTCTCCGTATCCGCATTGAACGAGCGCTTGGCGAGGGCGATGGCGGTGGGGCTGCGCTCCAGCAGCTCGGCGCACCAGCGGTCCACCTCCGCATCGAGTTCCTCATGGGGCACCACCGCATTGACCAGCCCCATGGCGAGGGCCTCCTGGGCGGTGTAGCGCTTGTTCAGATACCAGATCTCCCGCGCCTTTTTCTCTCCCACCACGCGGGCGAGATAAGCGGTGCCGAAGCCCGGATCCACCGAACCGACCTTCGGCCCCACCTGCCCCAGCTGGGCCTTCTCGGACGCGATGGTGAGATCGCAGATGGTGGCGAGCACATTGCCGCCGCCGATGGCGAAGCCGTTCACCCGGGCGATGACGGGCTTGGGCACATCGCGGATCAGGCTCTGCAGTTCGTCGATGGGCAGGCCGATGGTGCCGCGCCCGTCATACTGGCCATCATGGGCGCTCTGGTCGCCTCCCGTGCAGAAGGCCTTGTCCCCGGCGCCGGTGAGCACGATCACGCTGATGGACCGATCCCAGCCGGCGGTCTGGAAGGCGAGGATGAGCTCTTCCACGGTCTGGCCGCGAAAGGCATTGTACTTGTCCGGGCGGTTGATGGTGATGCGGGCGACGCCTTCCTGGCGCACCTCGTATAGAATATCCTCGTAGCTCACGACGTCTCTCCCTTAAATCACGGATTTCTTTGACTACGTGCTGTTCGGCTTTCACGCCGATGCGGCGCTTCGTGCCATCTCGCGCAGCCGGAATTTCTGGATTTTCCCTGAAGGAGTCTGAGGCAGAACATCCACCACCTCCAGCCGCTCGGGGATATATTGCATGGCCATCTTCTGCGTCTTCAGATAGGCCACCATCTCCTCGAAGCTGAGGCTCTGCCCCGCCCGCGGGATCACGAAGGCGCAGGCCCGTTCCCCCAGCCGTGCATCGGGATAGCCGACGATGGCCACCGCCGAGACCGCCGGATGCTTGAACAGGAGGTTCTCCACCTCCACCACCGGGATGTTCTCACCGCCGCGAATGATGATGTCCTTGGAGCGGCCCGCGATGCGGATGTAGCCATCGACATCCATGCGGGCGATGTCGCCGGTGTCGAACCAGCCGTCCCGATCCACCTGGGCAAGGCCCGGGCGCTTCAGATAGCCAATGAAATTGGAGCAGCCGCGCACCTGCAGCATGCCCTCTTCGCCGGCGGGCACCGGCTGCCCCGACAGGTCCACCACCCGCACGTCCATGCCGGGCAGCGGGCAGCCATCGGTTCCCGTCACCTTCTCCTCGGGATCCTCGATGCGGGCGGTGGTGACCGCGCCATTCTCCGACATGCCCCAAGCTGAGATGATGGCGGCGCCGAGGGCCTCGCGCGCCTTGGCCACCAGCGGCCGCGGGATCGGCGCGCCGGCCGAGACGAACACCTTGAGGGAGGGCGTGCGGGTATCGGTGGCGAGGCAAAAATCGGCCAGATCGTTCAGGAACGGCGTCGCCCCCATGGTGAAGGTGGCGCCCTCGCCGGTGATCTGCCGGGCCATGGTCTCAGCGACGAAAATATCCTGCAGCACCGCCGTCGCGCCCAGCATCAGCGGCAGCACCAGGCCATACATGAAGCCCAATTGGTGGGCCATGGGCGAGGGCATGTGCACCACGTCGGCGGCGCCGAGATGCAGCCGTTCGGCGAACGGCAGCAGATTGGAAAGCATGGTGTTGGAGGTGTGGGTCACCCCCTTGGGCTCGCCGGTGGTGCCGGAGGTGTAGAGCAGCTCGATGACCGCATCAGGCGCGAGCCGGTTCGCCACCAGAGCGGCCTGTTCGGCCGGGGTGATGTCCGTCACCAGCAGGGCGTCGAAGGCCTCGGCGCCGGCACCATCCACCACCGCCACATGGGCGAGCCGCGGCAGGCTGGGCCGCACCGCCGCCGCCAGCGCCGCGTGGTCCACATTGCGGAACTTCGCCGGCACCACGAACACCTTGGTCTCGGCGAGCCCCAGCATGAAGCCGAGTTCCCGCTCGCGGAAGATCACCATCAGGGGGTTGGAGATGGCGCCGAGCTTCAGGCAGGCGAGGTGGAGCGCTGTGAACTGCCACCAATTGGGCAGCTGGAACGACACCACGTCCCCCTCCCCCACCCCGTGGCGCATGAGGCCCACCGCCAGCCGATCGGACAGCGCATCGAGCTCCGCATAAGTGAGGCGCGTGCTGCCGCCGACCTCGGTGCGGGTGGCCACCAGCGCCAGCTTGTCGGGGGTGGCGGCACGATGGCGGCGGAAATGGTCGAGCAGGGTCTCGTCCCGCCACCAGCCTGCCACGGTCATGGCGGCTCGGCGGGTCGCCGGCAGCAGATCGAAACTCATGGGGTCGCCCTCTTCGAGCTGTTCAGCATGGGGTGGTTTCCTCCGGTGCGGCTTGGTGCCGTCTTCCGCTCAGGCCGCGACCGCCTTCAGGGCCTCGCGGGCGATGATCATCTTCATGATCTGCGCGGTGCCATCGCCGATCTGCAGGCCCAGCACGTCGCGCAGGCGCTGCTCGAAGGGCAACTCGGTGGAATAGCCCGCATGGCCGTGCAGCAGCAGGCAGGTCTGCACCACCTCGAAGGCGAGCTTGGGGGCCCACCATTTGCACATGGCGGCCTCCTTGGTGTGAGGCACGCCGGCATCCTTGGCGGCCAGCGTGCGGTAGCACAGGCCCCGCGCCGCCTCGACCATGGTTTCCGCCTCGGCGAGCGGGAAGGTGACGCCCTGATTGTCCGCCAGCGGCTTGCCGAAGGTCTTGCGCTCCTTCACATAGGCCCAGGTCTCCGCCAGCGAGACCCGCGCCACCGCGAGGCATTGCAGGCCGATGAGGGCACGCGAGAAGTCGAAGCCCTGCATCACCTGCACGAAGCCCGAGCCTTCCGCCCCCAGGCGATGGCTGGCCGGCACCCGTACGCGGTCGAAGAAGATGGAGCCGCGGCCGATGGCATGTTCGCCCAAATCATTGAACCGGGTGCGGCTGATGCCGGGCGCGCCCATGTCCACCAGGAAAGCGGAGACCCCATGGGCCCGCTCGGCGGGCGTTCCGGTGCGGGCGAACACCACCGCCCATTGGGCCTGGTCGGCCATGGAAATGGAGGTCTTCTCGCCATCCAGCACATAGGCGTCGCCATCGCGGGTTGCCTTGAGCGCCAGGGCGGCAGCGTCGGAGCCGCCCTGCGGCTCGGTGAGCGCCAGGGCGATCAGCGCCTCGCCGGCCACCACCTGTGGCAGCACTTCGGCGGCGATCTCCGGCGCCGCGTGGCGGGCGACGATGGCGCCGCAGAGCGAGGACAGCAGCTGGATATAGCCGACGTTGAAATCCCCTTCGGCGATGGCTTCCAGCACCACGCCGGCGGTGACGTGATCGGCGCCGAGGCCGCCGAATTCGGCGGGAAACTCCACCCCGATCAGGCCCAGCGCCCCCATCTGCCGGCGCAGCTCCAGCGGCACTTCACCGGCCTTCTCCCGGGCCCGGTAGCCTGGCGCGAGCACCTCGGCGGCGAACCGCCGGGTGGTGTCGCGAAAGCCGACCTGATCGGCCGAAAGCCCCCACCCTTCCGCCTGCGGCATTGCCTGAAACGCCATGACCTCCCTGCCTCCTCCACCTGCGGCGCGCCACCGGAGACACCCCGCGTCACGCCAATTTATAGCAATCTATTGTTATAATTTGGACGCTATCGCCAGCGTCCATAAATGTCAATACATTGCTATATAAATGCACTGGAGGCCACACCAAAATACCGCGCGACAAAGGCTACGGCGGACCCAAGCGTGCACCGACACCGCAGCCGGCGGCGCTTGCTCCGGTCGTGGAAATAGGATACCCCCCTATCCCATGGCACATACCCGCGACCCCAAGGACAATGCCGCCCTGCTGATGCGCGTGAAGCGGATCTCCGGGCAGATGGAGGCCATCGCCCGGGCCCTCTCGTCGGGCGCCGAATGCGCCGATGTGCTGCACCAGGTGGCCGGCGTGCGCGGCGCGGTGAACGGCCTCATGGACGAGATTTTCGAAGCTCACCTGCGCGAGCACGTGGCCCGCCCCGGCCTTTCCGACACCGAGCGGGCCCAGGGCGCGGACGAGCTGGCGGCGGTGATGCGGCGCTACGCCAAGTGAGAAGCCCAAGCCGGGACACACCCAGCCGGCGGAGTTCAGGAGGACAACAGATCATGTCACAGTCTCCGTCCCCGGCGCCCGCCTCGGCCTCGGCTCACAGCCACGTTTTTCTCGGTGCGAACCATGCGGAGAACACGCGGCGCACCGTGTGGGTGGTGGCGCTCACCGCGGTGATGATGGTGGGCGAGATCATCGCCGGCGTGCTCACCGGCTCCATGGCGCTGCTGGCCGACGGCTTCCACATGGCCACCCATGCCGGCGCGCTGGGCGTCGCTGCCCTCGCTTATGTCTATGCCCGGCGCCATGCGGAGGATCCGCGCTTCTCGTTCGGCACCGGCAAAATCGGTGATCTCGCCGGCTTCGCTTCCGCTCTGGTGCTGGGGCTGGTGGCGGTCGGCATCGCGGTGGAATCCGTCGGCCGCCTGCTGGCGCCGGTGGATGTGGCGTTCGGCGATGCCATCATCGTTGCCGTCATCGGCCTTGGCGTGAACCTCGTCAGCGCCCTGCTCCTCTCCGGCGGGCACCATGGCCACCATCACCACGGCCATCATCACCATGACCACCATCATGAAGGGCACCACGCGGCGCACCATCACGAACACGATGCCGCCCATGATGAGGACAACAACCTGCGCTCGGCCTATTTCCATGTGCTGGCCGATGCCCTGACCTCGGTCCTCGCCATCATCGCCTTGGTGGCCGGGCGCTATCTGGGTTGGGTGTGGTGTGATCCCCTGATGGGCATCGTCGGCGGCGTGGTCATCGGCCGCTGGTCCTGGACGCTGATGCGCGACACCGCCGCCGTGCTGCTGGACAGCACCGACGACCACGTGGCGCAGGAGATCCGCGCCGCCGTCGAGGGGCCGGGCGACGCCACCCTGCTCGATCTCCACGTGTGGCGGGTGGGGCCGCAGGCCCGCGCCGCCATCATCAGCGTCGCCGGCGCAGATGCCCCAACCATCCGCCAGCGGCTGGCGCCGGTGGACGAGGTGATGCACCTCACCATCGAGGCCCGGCCGGCCTGATCCGCCACGCAGGACAGTGGACGGCGACCGCCGGGGCATTCCCCCGCGCGGAAAGCCGACCTATTTTGTCAGCATTCGGCTTGACGCGTTCGATAAAAAGAACGATAGTGCCGGCAACTCAGCCCGCGTCCCGCGCCAGAACCCTGGGGCCCACCATGTCGATGTGTCGCTCGTTTCAGTGAAACGCCTGCCCGGCGCACAGCCAAGCTCTCGCTTTGGCTCAATTGCGCTCCGGCAGCCTCTTCCCTTGCCCCTTGCGGCCGAGCGCGACGTCCATGACGAGACCTTCCCCTTTCCCCATTCGCTCTGACGAACGCGCCGCGGGCCCCGACCCGGAGTCTTCCGTGAACACCCCTTTATCGCCCGCCGCGCCGGATGCCGCATCCGCCGCGCCGGTCATCCTGTTCGACAAGGTCGAGAAGACTTATGGCGCCCGCCGTGGCGCGACCCCCGTTACCGCCCTTTCCGATATTTCCCTGGCCGTGCCGGAAGGCGCCATTCTCGGCGTCATCGGCCGCTCGGGCGCGGGCAAATCCACCTTGATCCGCCTCGTCAACGGGCTGGAGAAGCCCACCTCGGGCCGGGTGGTGGTGGATGGGGTCGACATCACCGCCCTCGACGAAAAAGCCCTGCGCGGGGCGCGCCGGTCCATCGGCATGATCTTCCAGCACTTCAATTTGCTGGCCCGCCGCACCGCCTATGACAATGTGGCGCTGCCACTGGAGATTGCCGGGGTGCCGGCGCGGGAGATCAAGGCGCGGGTGGAACCGCTTCTCGATCTGGTGGGCCTTGCCGATAAGCGGGATCGCTACCCGGCCGAGCTATCCGGTGGGCAGAAGCAGCGGGTGGGCATCGCCCGCGCCCTCGCCACCCGCCCCCGGGTGCTGCTCTCCGACGAGGCCACCTCCGCCCTCGACCCGGAGACCACCCAGCAGATCCTCGCCCTGCTGCGCAAGGTGAATGCCGAGCTGAAGCTCACCGTGCTTCTCATCACCCACGAGATGGCGGTGATCAAGAACGTGGCCGACCAGGTGGCGGTGATTGACGGCGGACGCATCGTCGAGCGCGGCACCACCTATGAGGTGTTCGCCCACCCCCGGCATTCGACCACCCGCACCTTCCTCGCCGACCTCACCAGCGCCAGCCTGCCACCCTATGTGGCCGACCGGCTGAAGAGCGAGCCGGAGCCGGGCAGCGAAGCCGTCGTCCGCATCGTCTTCACCGGCGACCACGCCACCGATCCCGTGCTCTCGCGGGTGTCCCGGCTGCTCTCCGTGGACATCAACATCATCCAGGCGCAGGTGGACGAGATCGCCGGCGCACCGTTCGGCGTCATTGTCGTGTCGGTGCCGGGCGATGCCGCCACCCTTTCCGCCGTCACCAGCGCCGTGGCGCGCCTGAACCTCTCTTCCGAGGTGCTCGGCTATGTTTGATCTCTCCTTCGGCCTGCTGCCCCCCGCCATCGTCGACCTGCTCATCGAAGCCACCAGGCAGACCCTCTATATGGTCGCCGCCTCCGGCCTCATCGGCACCCTCATCGGCCTGCCGCTGGGGGTGTTCCTGGCCACCAGCCGCTCCGGCGAGCTGTTCGCCGCCCCCTGGCTCAACAGCGTGCTGGGGCTGGTGGTGAACGCCGCCCGCTCCACCCCGTTCATTATCCTGGTGGTGGCCATCATTCCCTTCACCCGGCTCATCGCCGGCACTTCCATCGGCACCAATGCGGCCATCGTGCCGCTGACGGTGGCGGCGGCGCCGTTCATCGCCCGCCTCATCGAGGGGTCCATCCGCGAGGTGGACCAGGGGCTGGTGGAGGCCGCCCGCGCCATGGGGGCGAGCCCGCTGCAGATCGTCCGCAAGGTGCTGCTGCCGGAGGCCCTGCCCTCCATCACCCTGGCCCTCACCCTCGCAGTGGTGTCGCTGCTCGGCTACTCGGCCATGGTGGGCGCGGTGGGCGGCGGCGGCCTCGGTGATCTCGGCATCCGCTTCGGCTACCAGCGCTTCATGCCGGACGTGATGGCGGCGGTGGTCATCGTGCTCATCCTGCTGGTGCAGGGGGTGCAGAGCCTGGGCGATGGCATCGCCCGCCGCCTGGATAAGCGCCACCGGGGCTAAGGCCCCCTCCTCCTCCCTTCCCGCCGGGGCGGCATCCCCGCCCGGCCCCTCTTTCATCTGATTGGAGACCGATCCATGAAGTTCGCCACCCTCGCCCTCGCCGCCGCGCTGGGCCTTGCCGCCACCGGCGCCGCCCGCGCCGAAACCATCAAGGTGGCCGTCACCCCCGGCCCCCACGCCCAGATCCTGGAGGCGGTGAAGAAGGAGGCCGCCAAGAAGGGGCTCGACATCTCCATTGTCGAATTCTCCGACTATGTGGTGCCGAACGCCGCCCTCGCGGCCGGGGAGATCCAGGCCAACTCCTTCCAGCACAAGCCCTATCTCGACAACCAGGTGGCCGATCGCGGCTATAAGCTCACCCCCGTCGCCTTGACCGTGAACTTCCCCATCGGCGTCTATTCCAAGAAGTACAAGAGCATCGAGGACCTGCCGGCCGGCGCCACCATCGCCATTCCCAACGATCCCACCAATGGCGGCCGGGTGCTGCTGCTGCTGGCCGACAAGGGGCTCATCAAGCTCACCCCCAATGTGGGCGTGAAGGCCTCGGTGGTGGATGTCATCGACAATCCGAAGAAGATCAAGTTCGTGGAGATCGACGCCGCCCAGTTGCCCCGCTCCTTGCCGGATGTGGATGCCGCCGGCATCAACACCAATTATGCCAAGGAAGCGGGCCTCGACCCGGTGAAGGACCCCATTCTGCGGGAAGATCCCAAGGGCCCTTATGTGAACATCATCGCGGTGCGCACCGAGGACAAGGACAAGCCCTGGGTGAAGACCCTGGTGGAGAGCTACAATTCTCCCGAGGTGAAGGCCTTTATCGAGGAGACCTTCAAGGGCTCGGTGCTGCCCGCCTGGTGAGCCCGCGTTTTGCGATGAGAGTGAGGGCGCGGCCGCCGCAAGGCGCCGCGCCCTTTTCGTTCAGCCCGGCCGCTGGGCGACCAGGAACAGCCGCGGGAAGGCCAGCAGCACCTTGCCATCCTGCTGCGGCGGATACGGTTCTTCGAGGCGGGCCTGATAGGCCTCCAGAAACGCCGCCCGCTCGTCGGCCTCCAGCGGGTCGATGAAGGGGCGCAGGCCGGTCGCCTTCACCCATTCCACGATGGCCGCCGCATTCTCCAGCGGGTGGTTGTAGATGGTGTGCCAGATGTCGATGCGCCCGGCGCCCTGAAGCAGCAGGTCATAATAGGCGCGGGGCGTCGGCAGAACGGCGCGGGCGCTCAGCGCCGGCGCCAGCTTCTCCGCCCAGGGGCCACTCATGGCGGTTTCGCGCATGGCGGCGTGGGAGGGCTCTTCCAGATTGTCCGGCATCTGCACCGCCAGCACCCCGCCGGGGGCCAAAAGGGAGAGCAGGCGCGGCAGCACGGTCTCGTGGTCCGGCACCCATTGCAGCACGGCATTGGCGAAGATGAGGTCCGCCGGCCGCTCCAGCGTGAAGGTGGAGGCATCGGCCGGCTCAAACCGCGCTTTGGGCAGCCGCTTGCGGGCTGCCTCCAGCATGGCGGGGGAGGTATCGAGCCCGAGAAGTTCGGCCTTGGGGAAGCGCTCCGCCAAAAGCTCGGTGGAATTGCCGGGACCGCAGCCGAGATCCACCACGAAAGCGGCATCCGCCAGCGGCACCTGGGCCAGGAGATCGCGGGCCGGACGGGTGCGCTGGTCCTCGAACTTCAGATACTGGCGGGCATTCCAATCGGCCATGGGTGTCTCCTGCGGTGGCCGCGCCAGCATATACCAGCCGTAACCCAAGGGGATGGGGGGCGCGCAAGCCCCGCTCCAGGTTCGGTGTACAGGCTCGGGTTCGCCGGCGCGCGGCGTGTCATCCCGGTGGTGCCATTGCCAACCGCCGCGGTCGGAGGTAGAGACGCTTTCGACATCAAGAGTTGGGGCGACGCCCAACACCAACCTGCCGATCCGGGCAAGGTGGTACTCCTTCGGAGCTTCCGGGGGAGGATGTGGCCGAGCCGGCAACCAAGCGGACCCAGCCACCAAGCGTCAGTCCCGATCCATGAGGACCGACGCCATGCCCATCAAGATCCCCGATCGCCTGCCCGCCCGCACCACGCTGGAAGCGGAAGGCGTGATGGTGATGGGCGAAGGCGACGCCATCCGCCAGGACATCCGCCCCCTGCGCATCGGCCTGCTCAACCTGATGCCCAACAAGATCGCCACCGAGGTGCAGATCGCCCGGCTTCTGGGCGCCACGCCCCTGCAGGTGGAGCTGACCCTGGTGCGCATCACCGATCACGTCTCCCGCAACACCTCCGAAGACCACATGGCGGCCTTCTACCGGCCGTGGGAGGAGGTGCGCGCGCAGCGGTTCGACGGCATCGTCATCACCGGCGCGCCGGTGGAGCACCTGCCGTTCTCCGAAGTCACCTATTGGGATGAGCTGAGCCGGGTGTTCGACTGGACCCAGACCCATGTGCACCGCACCTTGAACCTATGCTGGGCGGCGCTGGCGGCAGTTTCTTATTTCCACGCCATGCCCAAGCATGCCCTGGCGCAGAAGGCCTTCGGCCTCTATCGCCACCGGGTGCTCGCCCCCACCTCGCCCTTCCTGCGCGGCTTTCCCGACACCTTCCGGGTGCCGGTCTCCCGCTGGGCGGAGGCCCGCACGGCGGACATTCCGGCCCATAGCGGCCTGACCGTGCTGGCGGAAAGCCCGGAGGTGGGCCTGTGCCTGCTCGATGATCCGCGCCATCGGGCCCTGCACATGTTCAACCACCTGGAATACGACACCCGCACCCTGGCCGACGAATACGCCCGCGATGCCGCCAAGGCCCCGCAGACGCCCCTGCCCGCTTATTATTTCCCCGGCAACGACCCGGCGACCCCGCCGGAAAACCGCTGGCGCGGCCACGCCCACCTCTTGTTCGCCAACTGGATCAACGAGATGTACCAGACGACGCCGTTCGATCTGGAACGGATCGGCAAGGAGACGGCCGCAGCCTGAGGACATAACACAGGCCCGGCGGAAGAACGGCACGCGGGTGCACACGCGCTGAACAAAAGAAAAGAGGGGCTTTCGCCCCTCTCTGCTCTGTCTATCGCGAGAACTTCTTGTACTGGATCCGCTTGGGGATCGTGCTGTCGAGGCCGAGGCGGCGCTTCTTGTCTTCCTCGTAATCGGCGAAGTTGCCCTCGAACCATTCCACGTGGCTGTCGCCCTCGAAGGCCAGCATGTGGGTGGCGATGCGGTCCAGGAAGAAGCGATCATGGGAGATGATCACGGCGCAGCCGGCGTAATCTTCCAGCGCCTCTTCCAGGGCCCGCAGGGTGTCCATGTCGAGGTCGTTGGTGGGCTCGTCGAGCAGCAGCACGTTGCCGCCCCGCTGCAGCACCTTGGCCAGATGCACCCGGTTGCGCTCACCGCCGGAGAGCATGCCCACCTTCTTCTGCTGGTCGCCGCCCTTGAAGTTGAAGGCAGCGCAATAGGCGCGTGAGGGGATCTCCTTCTTGCCGACGTAGATCACCTCGTTGCCGTCGGAAATCTCCTCCCAGACGGTCTTCTTGTCGTCGAGCGCATCGCGGCTCTGGTCCACATAGCCGAGCTTCACCGATTCACCGATCTCGATGGAGCCGCCGTCCGGCTTCTCCTGTCCGGTGATCATGCGAAACAAGGTGGTCTTGCCCGCGCCGTTGGGCCCGATGACGCCGACGATGCCGCCGGGCGGCAGCTTGAACGACAGATCGTCGATCAGCAGCTTGTCGCCGAACGCCTTGTTGAGATGGTCGAAGGCGATGACGTTCTGGCCGAGCCGCTCGGCCACCGGAATGACGATCTGGGTCGCCGACGGCTGCCGCGCGGAGGCCTTCTCCACCAGTTCCTCATAGCGCTGGATACGCGCCTTGTTCTTGGCCTGGCGGGCCTTGGGCGAGGCGCCGATCCATTCCTGCTCGCGGGCGAGGGCCCGCTGGCGGGCCTCGTCCTCGCGGCCCTCCTGCTGCAGGCGCTTCTGCTTCTGACCGAGCCAGGAGGAATAATTGCCCTCGTAGGGAATGCCCCGGCCGCGATCGAGCTCCAGGATCCAGCCCGTCACATTATCGAGGAAGTAGCGATCGTGGGTGACGATGAGGATAGCGCCGGGGTAGGAGCGCAGATGCCCTTCCAGCCAGTTCACCGTCTCGGCGTCCAGATGGTTGGTGGGCTCGTCGAGCAGCAGCACCTCGGGCTGCTCCAGCAGCAGGCGGCACAGGGCGATGCGGCGCCGCTCGCCGCCCGAGAGCTTGGTCACCTCCCAGTCGTCCGGCGGGCAGCCGAGCGCGGTCATGGCCTGCTCCACCTTGGACTCGAGATCCCACAGGCCCTGGGCCTCGATCTCGTCCTGCAGCTGGGTCATCTCATCGGCGGTCTCGTCCGAATAATTCATGGCGAGCTCGTTGTAGCGGTCGAGAATGGCCTTCTGCTTGGCCACGCCGTCCATCACGTTCTCGCGCACGGTCTTGGTCGGATCGAGCTGCGGCTCCTGGGGCAGATAGCCCACGCGCACGCCCTCGGCGGGCTTGGCCTCGCCGGAATAGTCGGTATCGATGCCGGCCATGATGCGCAGCAGCGTCGACTTACCGGCGCCGTTGACGCCGAGCACGCCGATCTTGGCATCGGGGTAGAAGGAGAGGTGCACATTATCCAGGACCTTCTTGCCACCCGGATAGGCCTTGGTGAGACCGTGCATGTGATAGGCATATTGATAGGAGGCCATAAGGCGCCGGCTCCATACGGTGTTCGCGGAAGTTGCCGCCGTTCTAGCGGTGCGCCACCGGCGCGGCAAGCGGCGCGGCAAGCGGCGCGCGGCGGTTCGCGGGACCGCGACATGACATGAGCGCGTCGCCGATGCCACGGTCGCGCCCTCCCACCGCCACCCGCCGGCCCACACGGCCGGACCGGAGCTCGGCGAACGAGCTATTTTTACTATATTTCAAATACTTACATCACCTCCACCGCCACCCATCCACAGCCATGAGCGGTTTGCCGGCCAACACTCTTGCATTCAGCGTCCGCACCTGCCATATGAACGCACCGCCGGCGACGAACCACGACGCTGCGCATTGGATGCGGGTGTAGCTCAGGGGTAGAGCACAACCTTGCCAAGGTTGGGGTCGTGGGTTCGAATCCCATCGCCCGCTCCAAATTTCCCAAAGAAAATCAAGAAGATACAAGATGGCCGCCTTGAGCGGCCCTTTTGTTGTTCTGGTGTGGTGTCCACATGGTGTCCACCGAACGCTACGTGAGCGCCGTGCTCATTCAACGCCATCCTTCGGATCACGAGTGGGGGCCGGCTGGAATCTGAGACTGGAAGCAGTCGAAAGCGTGGGCCATCGGCTGGCATCCGCTCGACATCGGGGTTTGCCTAGCTGACATCGGCGTCATCCTCTCGCGCGCCTCCAACAAGCGAAATCAGAGCGCCTGCGACCCGCGATAGCGTGCGAACACGTGCTGACTACCCGGCCCGAAAAGCACGACCTGATAGACCTCGGGCGGCTTACCCGAAACCTCTATCCCCGGCGAGCCGGCGGCATGCCGGCAGCGGCTAGGCTGGTCAAGGAGAAGCCGCTTGATCTCGCTGGCCGGAACATGCCCCTCGACGACATAGCTACCAACTTCCGCCGTATGGCAGGAGATCAGGGCATCGGGCACGCCGAGCCTGGTCTTGAGGGGCGCGACGTCGGGTGCCTCGATCACCTCAACCGGAAATCCGGCTGCCTTCACATGGGCAACCCAACCGCCATAACAACCACAGTTCGGATCGCGGGGCACGGTCATCTTGGGCAGTATCTCAGCCGGCCATGAGGATCGCGACAGCACGAGCATAGCGGTCGCCTGTGTGGCCCCGATCATCAGCTCCCGCCGTGTTGCGAATAGCTTGGTTGTCATGGCGCTTCTCCTTTCGTTGGCTGTTTCCTCGCCTCCGACTTCCAATCGAAGTTGCGCATGACCCACCTCATCGGAAGAAGACGTCTTTCACGATTACGGCGATCACCAGCACCAGGACGACCAGACCGGCCTGGCCGGTGAGGCCCATGCCCCACCCCATGCCCCACCCCATGGCTCCCATCATTCCGAGCATCATCTGAACCTCCTCATTCGGCAGCGCCCTTGAGGTCTGCCGGCTCGGGCTCGGGCTCAGTCTCGGCGCCCGCCGCACTCCGCGGCAATCGCCAACCCTTGATCAGGCCGTAGACTGCCGGGATCACGGCCAGCGTCAGTATGGTCGAGGACACCATGCTGCCGATCATCGGCACCGCGATGCGCTGCATCACCTCCGAGCCGGTGCCGGCGCTCCACAGGATCGCCGCGATGTTCCGTCAACGCGATGGTGGTAGGAGCCGCGTCGCCACGACCTCGTTCGCTTGAATGATCCGGCGCACGGGGCCAGCGGTGCCCGCGCTCATGTTGCGCTGCAACGTGATTTGATCTAATTCAACTTCATTCATCAGGACCCGGTGCAAGCCCGGGTGGCTCTTCCGGCCGCCGATCCGCCGGACCACGCATAGTCAGCGCATCCTCGCCGCCGTTTCGGCGGACGCTCACTTATTGCGAAGCCTCATCCCATGACCCGTTCTTCCCGCTATCTCCGCGACTGGACCTCCCATATCCGCGCCGACGTGCTCGCCGGCATCGTCGTCGCCCTCGCCCTCATCCCGGAGGCCATCGGCTTCTCGGTGATTGCCGGCGTCGATCCCAAGGTGGGGCTGTTCGCCTCCTTCGCCATCGCCTGCGTCTCCGCCGTGGTGGGCGGGCGGCCCGGCATGATCTCCGCGGCCACCGCCGCCACCGCGGTGGTGATGGTGAGCCTCGTGCGCGACCACGGCCTGCAATATCTGTTCGCCGCCACCATCCTCATGGGGATGATCCAGATCGTCGCCGGTCTGCTGAAGCTCGGGCGGGTGATGCGCTTCGTCTCGCGTTCGGTCATCACCGGTTTCGTCAATGCACTGGCCATCCTCATCTTCATGGCGCAGGTGCCGGAGCTGATCGGCGTGCCGCTCCAGACCTATCCGATGATCGCGGTGGGGCTCGCCATCATCTACCTGTTCCCGCGCCTGACCAAAGCCGTGCCGTCGCCGCTGATGGCCATCGCCGCACTCACCCTCTTCGCCTGGTGGAGCGGGATGGATCTGCGCACGGTCGGCGACCTCGGCGAGCTGCCCTCCAGCCTGCCGGTCTTCGCCCTGCCGCACGTGCCGCTGACGCTGGAGACGCTGCAGATCATCCTGCCCTACTCGCTGACGCTCGCCGCCGTAGGCCTGCTGGAATCCCTGCTCACCGCCCAGATCGTCGACGACATGACCGACACCCTGAGCAACAAGAGCCAGGAGTGCATCGGGCAGGGCACGGGCAACATCGCCTCGGCGCTCATCGGCGGCATGGGCGGATGCGCCATGATCGGCCAGTCGGTCATCAACGTGACCTCCGGCGGGCGCGGGCGGCTCTCCACCTTCGTGGCCGGGTCGTTCCTTTTGTTCCTCATCCTGGTGCTGGACGACCTCGTGCGCATCATCCCCATGGCGGCGCTGGTGGCGGTGATGATCATGGTGTCCATCGGCACCTTCTCCTGGCGCTCGATCCTGGACCTGCGCGGCAACCCGCGCTCCTCCTCGGCGGTAATGCTGGCCACCGTCGTCACAGTGGTGGCGACGCACAACCTCGCCATCGGCGTCTTGGTCGGCGTGCTGTTGTCCGGCGTCTTCTTTGCCGGCAAGGTGGCGCGCCTGGTCCATGTGACAATGCGGGAAGACGAGGTGTCAGGGAGCGTGACCTACACCGTGACGGGCCAGATCTTCTTCGCCTCGGCGGAGGTGTTCCTGCGCGGTTTCGACTTCGATGCCCCCGCCCGCGCGGTGGTGATCGATGTCAGCCACGCCCATTTCTGGGACATCACCGCCGTCGACGCCCTCGACAAGGCGGTGCTGAAGCTGCGCAAGTCCGGCGCCGAGGTCACCGTCCACGGCCTCAATGAGGCCAGCGCCACCATGGTCGACCGCTTCGCCCGCCACGACAAGGACGAGCCCGTGACGGCGCGCCTTCATTAGAGGGGCCTGGAGCACAGCAGGACACCCCCCTCCGTGACCGGAGGAGGCGCCACCTGCGGACAGGCGCGCAGCCCGGCAGCCGGTAGCGCCGGAGGCCCGCTCATCTATCCGAGACTGCCTGCGAACCGCTGCGCCAGCTTCTGCTTGCGGGAGGCCTCGGTGACATGGTCGACGAAGGCCCGGGTCTTCGCAGCAAGCAGGGTGCGCGAGGCGAAATAGAGCGAGATCGCGCCCACGTCGGCATACCAGCGCGGCAGCAGGCGGACGAGCCCGCCGCCTTCGAGCTCCGGCAGCACGTCCGGAACGGCGAGCAGCGCCACGCCGAGCCCGAGACGCGCCGCCTCGCGCATGGCGGCCGGATCGTTCACGACGATGCGTTCGGACAGCATCGCCGCCATCTCGGTGCCGGCGACATCGCGCAGGGTCCAGTGCCGGATGCGGCCGGTGCGCAATGAGCGCATGACGATGCCGTCGAGGGTGGCAAGGCCCGCCGGATCGACCGGTGGCACATGCCCGGCCATGTAGGCCGGCGACGCCACCGCAATGATGTGGGCGGGGGCAAGGCTGCGCCCGACGACGCCCGGAGACAGATCGAAGCCACCGCCGATCGCCACGTCGTAGCCCTCGGCGACGAGGTCCACCTGCCGGTTCTCGAAATGCCATTCCGGCCGGATGCGCGGGTAGCGGGCCAGGAATTCGGGCAGAAGCGGCAGGATGTGGGTGGCACCGAAGGTGGGGCTCAGGCTCACCTTCAGCACGCCGGCCGGCTCCGATGCGCCGGACGAGGCGTCGGCGATCGCCGCCTGGAGCGTGCCGAGCGTGTCGCCGATGGACAGGAGGAAGCGCTCGCCCGCCTCGGTCAGCGCCAGCTTGCGCGTCGAGCGCTGGAACAGCCGGACACCCAGATTGCGCTCCAGCATGGCGACGTTGCGGCTGACGGCGGCGGGCGTGAGGGCGAGGCGCCGCGCTGCCTCGGAGAAGCTGCCGTGCTCGGCGCTCCTCACGAAGCTCTCCAGATTGGCCAGCGTCTCCATGCCATTTTCAATGATTCATTGAAGATAGCTCAAATGGATACCCGCTAATCGCGAGGGAATAAATCCCCCATCTTCGCTCCATCGAAACCCGAGCCGGAGTGAAGACCATGCCGCTCTCCATGCGCAATCCCACCGTTGGCTCCGCCCGGCTCGGCCGCCGCGCCTTCGTTGCGGGGTTCGCCGGCACGCCTTTTTCCGATCCCGGCGGCGGCAGAGGCGAACGACAACCGCGCCGCCAATAAGGCCGTCATCCGCCACCTGCTGGACGGCGTGCAGCGCGACGGCGACTTTGATCTGTTCGACGCCCTGTTCGCCCCAAACTATGTGGACCACACGCCGTTCGGCGGCTTTCCGCCGGATCGCGACGGCACGCGGCAGATTTACCGGACCTTCCGCGCCGCCTTTCCGGATTGGCACGCCGAGGTCCATCTCCAGGTCGCTGAGGGCGATCTCGTCTCCACCTACAAGACCTATCACGGCACCCATCTCGGCCCGTTCCTGGGGCTGGCGCCCACCGGCCGCGCCACCCGCTTCTCCGTCATGGACATCATGCGGGTCCGAAACGGGCGGATCACCGATCACTGGACCGTCGCCGACAGCGCCGGGCTGCTGGCGCAGATCCGTGGCGACCACTGACCCCTTTCACGCTCCCGACGCGGCCCATCCGCAGCCGGCCTCTCTTCACCCTCCTGAAAGGACTGGAACCATGTCGAACCCCCTCCCCCTCGCCGGCAAGGTGGCCCTCGTCACCGGCGGCTCGCGTTCCATCGGCGCGGCCATCGCCCGGCGCCTCGCCGCCGATGGCGCCGCCGTCGCCATTACCTACGCCACCTCGCCCGACAAGGCGGCCGAAGTCGTCGCCGGGATCGAGGCGGCCGGCGGCCGGGCCATGGCCATCGCAGCCGATGCCGGCAAGCCCGAGGCCGTGCGGGCCGCAGTGGCCAGGACCATCGAGGCGTTCGGCGCCATCGACATCCTCGTGAACAATGCCGGCCTCGGCCTCGGCGGGCCCATCGAGGACATCCCGTTCGAGACCTATGAGCGGATGATCGCCGTCAACGTCACCGGCGGGTTCGTCGCCACCCAGGAGGCGGTGCGCCACATGACGGCGGGCGGGCGCATCATCCATATCGGCTCGTCCATGACGCGCTATGCGGCCTTCCCCACCGCCTCGCTCTACACGCTGACCAAGGGCGCGATCACCGGCTTCAACCGCAGCCTGGTGCGCGACCTCGGGCCGAAGGGCATCACCGTCAACACGGTCCATCCCGGCCCCACCGACACCGACATGAACCCGGCCGACGGCCCCGTCGCCGCCATCGTCGGCCCGAACATGGCCATCGGCCGCTACGGCCAGCCCCATGAGATCGCAAGCGTGGTCGCCTTCCTCGCCAGCCCCGAAGCCGCCTTCGTCACCGGCGCCGACATCGTCGCCGACGGCGGCCTCACCGCCTGAACATCGCTCCTACAGGATAAGGATCAAAGTCATGCCCAGCATCGGCATCATCGGCGCCGGCAACATCGGCCAGGCCTTCGCCACCGCGCTGGCCCGGAACGGCATCCGCGCCACCCTCGCCAACAGCCGCGGCCCGGAGAGCCTGAGGGAGATCGTCGCCGCCCTCGGGCCGATGATCGCGGCCGGCACCCGCGAGGAGGCAGCCGCCAGGGACATGGTCCTGGTCGCGGTCAACGGGTCGAAGCTGCCGGCGGCGCTGGCCGGCCTGCCCGATTTCGGCGGACGGATCGTCATCGACGCCAACAATCCCATAGAAGGCCCCCTGTTCAAGCCGGCCGACCTCAACGGGCGAGCGTCCTCGGAGGTGTTCGCCGGCCTGGTGCCGGGTGCGCGGGTGGTGAAGGCGTTCAACCACCTCCCGCCGCACCTGATTGCCGGCGATCCGCGCGCGGAGGGCGGCCGGCGGGTGCTATTCCATTCGGGCGACGACGCGGCCGCCAAGGCGGAGGTGGGCGCCTTGATCGACCGGCTGGGCTTCTTCGGCATCGACCTCGGACCGCTCGCCATCGGCGCCCCGCCTCGTCCAGTTCCCCGGCGGACAACTGCCGGCGCTCAACCTCGTCAGGTTCCATTGACGCGTCCACAGCTGGCCTGCTGCGGACCTGGGAGGCCCTGTTCGTCGTCACCATCGACTTTCTCCTCGCTCCAAGGGCGAAGACGACGCTGGATCTTGAATGCAATGTCGGCACATCGCCGCAGGGCCTGGGCATTTGTGAGCGCGTCTTCCATTGCCTCGACCGGCATCTCGCCCACGGCTGCAGCATGCAGGAGCTCCGCTTTCACGTTCTGATAAGCCGCCTCCGCGCGGCGGGCCTGCTCGCCGAGCCTTCCTGTCGCGGCCTCGTCCGCTATGCTGCGGTTATACAAGGTGAGGCTGTGCCGGGTCGCCTGTAGCAAGCTGTGCCATGCATCGCCTGTGGCGATGGCTTCGGGCAACAAGACCTTGTGGACGCCCCGGCCGGCGGCAATGAGATCTTCCACGTGCTGAACGGCCCGAATGAGATCGGGCAAGGCCGAGACCACCGTGTCGGGCAGTGGGCTGGCCCCGAGCCTGCCGATGAAGGTGCGGATCTGCCGGGCGAGATGCCCGATGACCACTTCCTCGTTCAGCGGGAGGGCGGGATCTGATGGAGGTGTTGCCACGCGCTGGCGGGCAGAGCGGAATGCCATGTCCGTCGTTCGCTGCAACTCCAGAACCAGCCCGCTGAGTGCAAGGGCGGGGACGGAGGTGAGCGTCGGGTCGAGATAGGCGGGCCTTGCGGCCTGCTCTGCCGGCGAAACGTAAAGGGAAGCCAGGAGCCGCACGAACGGTCCCCTGACCAGCCAGATCAACACCGAGCCAAGCAGGTTGAAGGTGGTGTGGAAGACCGCGAGCACCGTCGGAAGGCTGCCTTCCGCGTCCAGGAGGCCCGCGATGCTCCGGCTCACCACGAGCAAAGGGGAGAGCAGGATGAGCGCCACGGTGCCGGTGATCACGTTGAAGAGGATATGGGCCGTGGCCACCCGCCGTGCCGCGGGTGTAGCGGCGACCGCGGCAAGGACGGCGGTGGAGGTGGTACCGATGTTCGTCCCCACAACCGCCGCGCCCGCGAGGACCAGCGGTACGCTGCCCGTTGTGCTGGCGGTCAGGATGATCGCAATTGCGGCACTGGAGGACTGAGTGAGCACCGTCAGAAGCATGCCGAGTCCGACGAAGCCCAGAGCCGTCAGCCATGTCGTGGGCCCAAAGTCGAGTTCCAAAAGGCCCGGTGCCAGGCCAGAGAAGCCGTCCTGGAAGATGCCGATGCCGAGGAAGAAGGCGCCGAATCCGGCAACCGCCTGCCCGAGGCTTGCCGGCCGGACCCGCCCGCCCGCGAGGAGCCGCACCAGCATGCCGATGCCGATCAGGGGCAGCGCGAGGGTGCCCACATCCACCTTGATGCCGACAAGGGCCACGAGCCAGCCGGTCATCGTGGTGCCGACATTGGTGCCGATTACCACCCAGATCGCCTGTGCAAGGGAGAGAAGGCCGGCATTCACAAAGCCGATGGTGGCGACAACCACTGCGCTCGACGATTGGACGACGGCGGTGATGAGGAAGCCCGCGAGAAAGCCGCGGATCGCGTTCTGTGCCCAGGTGTCCAGAATAGATTTGAGCGTCCCGCCGGCCGCGATCCTCAGCCCGTCGGTCATCAGACCCATGCCGAGTAGGAACAGCCCCAGACCACCGAGCAGGGAAGCAAGGACCGTCGCGTTCACCGGACCCTCGAGCCATTCTTTCGGGTGACCACGTCAAGCGGCTCGGAGCCGCGGCTCGTCAAGCCCGCGAAGCATCATGTCCGATCCGGCTTGCCGTCGTCCAGTGTTGCCCATCCCGCGTCCCGGCCTGTCGGCGGCAGGTCGCGCCCCGCGCCCGACCGCAGGATGTGGGCCTTCGCCAGCATGTGGGCGCTTACCGGCGCGGTGAGGAACAGGAACAGCGTGATGAGGAGCTCGTGAATGGAGAAGCTCCCCCGCTGGGACGCAAAATAGACCATGGAGGCGATCAGCAGCGCGCCGATGCCAAGCGTTGTCGCCTTGGTGGGACCGTGCAGGCGGCGCATCATATCCGGCAGCCGGGCGAGCCCCAGGGCACCTACAAGCAGGAAGAACGCGCCGACGAGAATGAGCGCGGCGACGAGCGCCTCGACGATCCAGTGCATCCACTCCTCCTATTCGATCACGTTGCCGCGCAGCAGGAACTTGCAGAAGGCCACCGTGGTCACGAATCCCACCATGGCGAACAGCAGCGCCGCCTCGAAATACATGGCCGTGCCGAAGGCGATGCCGCCGAGCACGATGAGGGCGATGGTCTCGATCACCAGCGTGTCGAGGGCCAGCACGCGGTCGGTGGCGTCGGGACCGACCGCGAGGCGATAGAGCGTGAGCGCGATGGCGAGGCAGATGGCGCCCCCCGCGATGGCGATGGCGGCGGCGATCATTCGAAGATCCTCTTCAGCCGGCGCTCGTAGCGCGACTTGATGGCGGCGACCGTCGCCTCCGGGTCGCCGGTGTCGAGGCAATGCACCAGGAGGGCCTTGCCATCGGCGGACAAATCGGCGCTCACGGTCCCGGGCGTCATGGTGATGGTCCCGGCGAGCATGGCGATGGCCTCGGGCGTCTTAAGGTCGAGGGGCACGCTCAGGTACCGGGTGCGCAGGCTCTCGCCTCGCCGGAACAGGATGAGTTTCGCCACCTCGATGTTCGAGACCACGATGTCCCACAGCACCACGAGCATGAATCCCGCCACCGTGACGGGCGCCTTCAGCCGCGGCCGGCCGGGCCAGAAGGGCGCGGTGAGCAGCGGAATGGCGAGGCCGAGGATCGCCCCCAGCACCACCACGCCGGGCGTCACCTCGTTCATGAGGAAGACGAAGACGAGCGTGAGGAACACCGTGAGCAGGGGATGGGGCACGAAGCGCGCGTGCATGTCAGTCTCCCCCCGCCAGGCGTGGCTTCGGCCCGAGCACCGCACCGGTATAAGCGGAGCGGTCGAGGGCCTGTTGCGCGGTGATCTGGAGTGCGTCGGTCGCCGGTCCGGCCGCCAGCGTCCAGCAAAGCGTCAGGGCCAGCAGCGCCACCACCGCGCACAGCGGCACGACCGGCAGCGGCGTCCGCTCGCCCGAGACCGGCCCGCTTCCCCAGAACAGCACCGATCCCGCCCGGGCGAAGCCGAAGGTCATGACGAGGCTCGCGGCCAGGATGAGCCCCCAGATCCAGGGCCAGATGACTGACGCCTGCACCGCTTTCAGGATCATGATCTTGCCGAGGAAACCGGAGAGCGGCGGCAGCCCCACCAAAGCGATCGCGGCGAGGAAGAACAGGCCGCCCAGCAGCGTCTCGCCAGCCATGGCGGGCGCCAGGACCAGCCGGTCGCCCGCCGACCTGCGCTGCTCCTGCACCAGCCCGGCGATGAGGAAAAGCGCCGCGCCGGCGAGGGTCGAATGGACGAGATAATAAAGCCCCGCGGCGAGCCCTGCGGCGTCGAACAGGCCGATCGCGACCAGCAGCGTGCCCATGGAGGCGATGACCGCGAAGGCGGCGAGATCCCGCAGGGTGCGGCTTCCCACCAGGCCGGCCGCGCCGACCACCAGCGTCACGAGGGCCGCCGGAAGGACGAAGGGCGCCGCCACCAGCGCCAGCGGTCCCGCATCGGCGCCGAAGACGAGGCCGTAGACGCGGATGATGGCGTAGGCGCCCACCTTGGTCATGATCATGAACAAGGCGGCGGCGGGCGCGGAGGTGCCGGCATAAGTGGCCGGAAGCCACCAGTGCAGGGGCACCAGCGCCGCCTTGGTGGCGAAGACGAGGAACAGCAGCAGCGCCCCCGCCTTCAGCAGCGCGGCGTCGGCCTCGGCCACCTGGGGTATCTTCACGGCGAGGTCGGCCATGTTGAGGGTGCCGGTGGCGGCGTAGATCAGGCCCACGCCCACCAGGAAGACGACCGAGGCCAGAAGGTTGATGGCCACGTACTGGAAGCCCGCCTTCAGCCGGCCCGGCCCGCCGCCGTGCAGCATCAGCCCGTAGGAGGCGATCAGCATCACCTCGAAGAAGACGAACAGGTTGAACACGTCGCCGGTGAGGAAGGCGCCGTTGATGCCCATGAGCTGGAACTGGAACAAGGGATGGAAATGACGCCCCCGCCCGTCCACGCCGCCCGCCGCATAGAGCACCACCCCCAGGGCGAGCACGGCGGTGAGCAGCAGGAGGGCGGCTGAGAGCCGGTCCAGCACCAGGGTGATGCCGTACGGCGCCGGCCAGTCGCCGAGCCGGTAGGCGCGGACCGTGCCGTCCGACGCCTGGGCGAGGAGGAACGCCGCGATCCCCACCAGGAGAAGCGTGACGCCGATGGAGGCGATGCGCTGGCCGGCGAGGTGATGGCGCAAGGCGAGGACCAGGAAGGCGGCCGCCATGGCCGGCAGGATCACCGGCAGGATCGTCATCTGGTCGAGCGGCGCGCTCATGCCCCGTCTCCCACGTCGGTCCGGCGCGGGGCGTCGAGCGTGCTGCGGTCGGAGCCGGTCTCCAGATAGCCGCGCAGCGCCAGCACCACGATGAGCGCGGTCATGCCGAAGGAAATGACGATGGCGGTGAGCACCAGCGCCTGGGGCAGGGGATCGGTGTAGCCCGAAGCATCGGGCGAGATCACCGGCGGGCGGTCGATGGTGAGCCGGCCCATGGCGAACAGGAACACGTTGACCGCATAGGACAGGAAGGTCAGGCCCAGGATCACCGGGAAGGTGTGGGCGCGCAGCAGCAGGTAGATGCCGACCATGGTGAGGACGCCGATGGCGGCGGCGACGAGAAGCTCCATTGGCTCAGCCCTCCCTGCCGGCGGCGCCGGACGCGGCGCCTTCGAGCTTGACGTCCATCGGCTCCGCGCTTTCCGGCGCCGGATCGATGCGCCGCGCCACGCGGGAGAGCTGCGCCAGCGACAGCACCATCACGCCCACCACGGTAAGGAACACGCCGAGGTCGAAGGCGATGGCGGAGGCCACTTCGAACGTGCCCACCACGGGCCAGTGCAGATAGCCGAATGTCGAGGTCAGGAATGGCCGGCCGAAGGCAAAGGCGGCGATGCCGGTGAGCCCGGCGATGGCGACGCCGGCGCCGATCATGGACTGGGCGTCGACCTTCATGCGCTCCGCCGCCCAGGCGTAGCCTGAGGCGATGTATTGCATGATCAGCGCGATGGCCACGACGAGCCCGGCGACGAAGCCGCCGCCGGGCTGGTTGTGCCCGCGCAGGAAGATGTAGGCCCCCACCACCAGCGACAGGGGCAGGAGGACGCGCGTCGCCACCACGAGGAGAAGCGGGTGGGCGTCCCGCGATTCCTCCCGCGGCAGCATCGCCTTGATGCGCCGCACCGCCGCGCCCTTCAGCGCTGGATCGAGCAGGGCGTAGATGGCGAGCGCGGCGATGCCGAGCACGATGATCTCGGCAAATGTGTCATAGCCGCGGAAGTCCACCAGGATCACGTTCACCACATTGGTGCCGCCCCCGCCGGGCTTGGATTGGGCGAGATAATAATCGGCGATGGAGGTGCCGTTGCGCGTCATCACAGCATAGGCGAGGCCCGCGACGCCCAGCCCGGCGAGGCTGGCGACGGCGCCGTCGCGCCAGCGTACGGCTCGCCGTTCCTCCGGCGGCGTCGCCTTGGGCAGCAGGTTGAGGGCGAGCAGCATGAGGATCGTGGTCACCACGTCCACCGAGATCTGCGTCAGCGCAAGATCGGGGGCGGAGAATTGCAGGAAGGCCAGCGCCACCACCACCCCCACCACGCCGGTGAGGATCAGCGCCGTCAGCCGCTCGCCATGGAACACCAGCACCGCGCCGCTCGCCAGGAGGAGGGCGAGAAAGGCGGTCGCGGCGGGCGCGCTCACCGGCAGCAGCGGCCGGGTGCCGGCGCCGTGCGTCGCGCTGAAGAAGCCGTAGCCGCCGACGACAACCAGCGTCGCCACCGTCACGCCCATGTAGCGCGGCAGCGCGCCGTTGTGGAGGGCGGTGAGGCTGCGCCGGCAGGCCACCACGAGGGCGCCGGCGGCGACCTCGAACATGGCCTTGGCATCGAGGCGCGGCAGGCGGGCGCGCACGCCGTCCGCCCCGCGGAAGGCGAGGATGAGCGCCGCGCCGCCGGCAAAGGCGATGATGCTCATGACGAGGGCCGGGGTGATGCCGTGCCACAAGGCGAGGTGATAGTCCGGCACGGGCCCGCCGATCACCGCACCCGCGGTCAGTGCCACCAGCGGCCCGGCCACGGGATCGGGAAACAGGCCGATGGCGATCACCGGCACCACCAGCACCGCCACGGGCAGCCACATGCCCAGCGGCGGGTCGTGGGGGTGGTGGGGATAATCGTGCCGCGCCGGCCCGAGGAAGGTGCCGATGGC
Organism: Xanthobacter sp. ZOL 2024; assembly: GCF_052932325.1. NCBI lineage: Bacteria > Pseudomonadati > Pseudomonadota > Alphaproteobacteria > Hyphomicrobiales > Xanthobacteraceae > Xanthobacter > Xanthobacter sp. ZOL 2024. The sequence goes on along the minus strand of NZ_CM128808.1, from coordinate 3,637,899 downwards.
GAAGCGGGCCGAATAGGCCACCGAGAAGACGGCCGCCAGCGTTGCCAGCGCGGGAAAGAGGAAGTCGAGGCCCAGATAGGAGGTGTGCGCCGCCTCCTCCAGCATCATCTCCTTGGAGAGGAAGCCGTTGAACAAAGGCACGCCGGCCATGGAGGCGGCGGCGAGGAGCGCCAGCGTCCCGGTGATGGGCATCAGCGTCATGAGGCCGCCGAGGCGGCGGATGTCGCGGGTGCCGGCCTCGTGGTCGACGATGCCGGCGCTCATGAACAAGGCGGCCTTGAAGGTGGCGTGGTTGATGATGTGGAACACCGCCGCCACTGCCGCCATGGGCGTGCCGAGGCCGAGCAGCATGGTCATGAGGCCGAGGTGGCTCACCGTCGAATAGGCGAGCAACCCCTTCAGGTCGCTCCGGAACAAGGCGATGGCGGCGCCCATGAACATGGTGACGAGCCCCACCGGCGCGACGATGAGGAACCAGGCCTCGGTGCCCGCCAGCACCGGCCACAGCCGCGCCAGCAGGAACACCCCCGCCTTCACCATGGTGGCGGAGTGGAGATAGGCCGACACCGGGGTCGGCGCCGCCATGGCGTGGGGCAGCCAGAAATGGAACGGGAACTGGGCGGACTTGGTGAAGGCGCCGACCAGGACCAGAAGCAGCGCCGGCAGATAGAGCGGCGAGGCGCGCACCATCTCACCGCGGGCGAGAATTTCCGTGAGCTGGTAGGAGTCCGCCGCCTGCGCCACCAGCAGCAGGCCGGCGATGAGCGCCAGCCCGCCCCCGCCGGTGATCACCAGCGCCATGCGCGCCCCCTGCCGGGCGTCCGCGCGCTTGGTCCAGAAGCCGATGAGCAGGAACGAGGTGAGGCTCGTCAGCTCCCAGAATACCAGCAGGGCGATGACATTGTCCGACAGGACCACGCCCACCATCGCCCCCTGGAACAGCAGCAGGTAGGCGAAGAAGCGGCCCATGGGATCCTCGCGCGACAGATAGAAGCGCGCATAGACGATCACCAGCAGGCCGATGACGAGGATCATGGCCGCGAAGAAGAAGCCGAGCCCGTCCGCGAATACCGACAGGGAGAGGCCCAAAGCGGGAACCCAGTCCACGCCCGCCTTGGGGACGCCGCCGGAGAACACGTCCGGCGCGTAGGACAGGAGCAGGGCGAGGGCGAGCAACGTGACGCCGCCCGTCGCCGCCGCGCAGGTGTTGCGCCCGGAGCGGATCACCAGCGGGGGAATCAGGGCGCCGACGAAGGGAATGAGGATTACGAGAAGCAGGGTCACAGTCGGGGGCCTCGTCGCGTCTGGCATTGGTCAGGTGGATGAGGCCCGTCGAGCCCCGATGGAATGTGGCGACCCTATGTGGTCGGAGCGCTCCCGATGATTGCCCCAGTGCATGCGCCGAAGGTGAGGCTGCTTCGCTAGTGATAGATGAAGATGCAGGACTTGGGCTCTCCGATGATGCTCTGGGTGGTGGAGCCGAAGAAGAACTCCTTCAGTCCGCGATGGCCATAGGCCCCCATCACCAGCACTTCGATGTCGCTGCGTGCCGCATAGGCCTGGATCACCTCGGATGGCGCCTCGAACGAACCGATAGGATAAAGGGTTACGTCATAGCCGTGGAGCCGCAGATAGGCGGCCGCATCGCGGGCGAGCCGATCGGCCGTCTCCATCTGCGTGTCCACGCTCAAGACATGGACATGCCGGTTCGCCCACCCGCCGCAGAGGGCGAAAAGCTGCAGCGCCCGCATGGCCGGCAGGCTCCCGTCATAGGCGATCATCACGTCGCCTTCGGATCGGAAGGTATCCGGGCAGACGAGGACAGGCCGCGGCGTTGCGGACAGGAGCTGTGCCAGCGTCTGCGAGTTGCTCTCCGACTTCACGCCTCGAAAAGTGACGTCGTGGCCGGCAATCACGAGGTCGCAGGTGGCGCTGGCGGCAGTGATCTGCTCAAAGGGGTCGCCCGCAAAACTGAGGCTTGCGAGTGCGAGCCCATCGGCAACGCAGTCTCGACGGAAGGTTTCCTCGAGCCGCTGGCGCGTTTTCTCCGCTTCGGCCTTGAGACCGGTTTCCATCTGCGCGTGATAAGCCGCCCCGCCGATGGTCCCGGGCATGGGCGCTTCGATGAAGGTGAGGTCGATACCCGCAAGACCGGTCAGGTGCGCCGTCTTGCTCTTGGCGAGCCGTCGGGCGTAAGCACTGGCGGCGACGCTGGACGGGCCCTCGCCGAGCAGGAGCAATGCGCTCTTCATCATTCTGATTTCCTCCGTGGACCGCTTTTGTGGACTGAGGGGCGACGGACATGGCTGCGAAGTCTGAACAGGCGCTTTTCCATCTCTACCACAAGCAGCAGCACCACTCCGGCGCCGACAGTGACACCCAGGTCGGAAATGCCGAGCGGCCGCGTCGCGAAGATGACCTGCATTGGCGCCAGGAAGGTGAAGGCGATTTGGGCGGCGATCACGCCGACCAATCCGAGCAGCACGGCCGGCGTCCCCAGCAGTCCCTGAAAGGTCAAGGATGTGCCGTGGATGAAGCGGACGGAGAAAAGATAGAACACCTCCATGGCGACGAGCGTGTTCACTGCCATGGTGCGGGCCGTCTCGGCATCCCGTCCCCAGGCTTCGGCGATCGCATGAACGCCGAGGGCGCCCGCCGCCATCAGCACCGAAACGAATGCGATCTGCCATACGAGCCTGCCGGACAGGAGCGGGGCTCGCGCCGGACGTGGCGAGCGCCGCATAGTACCGGGCTCCGTGGGCTCGAATGCCAGGGTGAGGCCCAGGGCCACGGCGGTGACCATGTTGACCCACAAGATCTGAATCGGCGTCACCGGCAGCGCCAGGCCGAACAGCACCGCGAAGACGATGGTGAGGGCTTCGCCCCCATTGGTGGGCAAGGTCCAGGCGAGCACCTTGGTGAGATTGTCATAGACCGTCCGGCCTTCACGCACGGCGGCGACGATGGTTGCGAAATTGTCGTCCGCCAGAACCATTTCGCTGGCTTCCTTGGCCGCCTCCGTGCCCTTGCCGCCCATGGCGACGCCGATATCGGCCCGCTTGAGGGCCGGCGCGTCGTTGACACCGTCGCCGGTCATGGCGACGACCGACCCATCCGCCTGAAGGGCGCTGACGAGGCGCAGCTTGTGCTCGGGCGACGTACGGGCGAACACCGTCGTCACGGCGGCAGTGGCCCGCAGCGTGTCGTCGTCCATCTGGTCGAGCTCGGCGCCGGTGATCACCTTGGGATCATCCGCCAGCGCGAGCTGGGCAGCGATAGCGCGGGCAGTCTCCGCATGGTCGCCAGTGATCATCTTGAGGGCGATGCCAGCCGCCCGGCATTCCCGCACCGCCGCCTCCGCCTCCGGCCGGGCCGGATCGATGAGGCCGACGAGCCCGAGGAGGGTCAGTCCCTCCTCCACACGTTCCGGCGACAGGTGATCCTCGGCTTCCGCCGCATGTCGGCAGGCGAGTACGATGACACGCTGCCCCTCGGCGGCAGCACGCCGCGTAGCCGCGTCCCAGGTCGCCCGGTCCAGCGGCCGGGGCCCCGCCGCGGCGGCCACGTCGGTGCACATGTCGAGAATGCGCTCCGGCGCGCCCTTGATGTAGACGATCGGCCCGCCGTCCGTCTCGTTGAGGCTCGCCATGTAGCGATGGCGGGCGTCGAAGGGAATCTCGTCACGTCTCGGATGGTCGGCATACGCACGGGCAGGATCGAGCCCGCCCTTCACCGCAAGAACCAGAAGAGCGCCTTCCATCGGGTCCCCATCGACGGTTGATGCGTCGTCGCGAATGGTGAGTTGCGCGTCGTTGCACAGCACGGCGGCCCGCAGCATCTCGGCGAGGACCGGATCGGCGGCGGGATCGAAGCACACCCCATCGCGTTTGAAATCGCCTTGCGCGAAATAGCCGACGCCCGCCACCGCCACCGCGCCATCCGCGGTGTAGAGGCTGCGCACCGTCATCTCGTTGCGGGTCAGCGTGCCGGTCTTGTCCGAGCAGATCACCGAGACGGCCCCGAGCGTCTCCACCGCTGGGAGCCGGCGTATGATGGCGTTACGCCGCGCCATGCGGCGCACGCCCACCGCGAGCGTGATGGTCATGACCGCCGGAAGGCCCTCGGGAATGGCGGCCACGGCGAGCCCGACCACCACCATCAGCGCACTGTCCGGGGTGTAGTCCCGCCACAGGACGGCGATGGCGAACACCAGGGCGGATATGCCGAGAATGGCCGCGGAGACCTGCCGGGCGAACCGGTCCATGGCCCGCATGAGCGGCGTGGAAAGGCCTTCCACGCCGCCTATCATCGTGCTGATGCGGCCGATCTGGGTGTCGCGGCCGGTCGCGACGACGACACCGAGGCCATGGCCCGCGGCGACGAGCGATCCCGAATGGGCCATGGACGTGCGATCGCCGAGGGCGACATCGGCGGGAACCGGCTCGATCTGCTTGCTTGCTGCCACCGATTCGCCCGTCAGCACGGCCTCGTCGATGGTGAGATTGCGCGCCCGCAGTAGCCGCAGGTCGGCGGGCACCCTCTCCCCCGCCTCAAGTAGCACGATGTCACCGGGAACGACGTCTTCCGCAGCGACGCTCACCCGGTGGCCAGCCCGCATGATGCTGGCACGTGGGTCCATCATGGCCCGGATGGCATCGATGGACCGCTCGGCCCGTCCTTCCTGAATGAAGCCTACGACCGCGTTCACCAGCACGACGCCGGCGATCACCAGGCTGTCAGAGAGATGGCCGAGCAGAAGCGTCGCCGCCGCAGCGGCGAGCAGGACGTAGATGAGGACGTTGTGAAACTGCCGGAGAAAGCGCGCGAAGGCGCTCTGCCGACGCGCTGTGGGAAGCCGGTTGGGGCCGTGGGTCGAGAGCCTGAGCGCTGCCTCCTCAGTCGGAAGCCCATGCTGGCTGGACGAGAGGCGCTGCAGGGCAATCTCCGCATCCATGGCGTGCCATGCTGTCGGCTCCGCTGCCTCCCCACCCCCAAGGACGCCCGTTGTTCCTTGCTCGGCGACGAGACCTTGTCCATGAGAATCGGCTGCTACAGCGCCCTTCGTTTCCAAGCGAGCTATTCCTTGCCAGAACCACCGCACATACCGTTACGGCAACTTAGCGTCTGATCACAACAGGACACAGCGGCGCAGAAAGGTGGGATCAGTTGCGCATCGCGGCTCAGCGCAGTCGCGCGAGCGACTTCAAATTGAAGGTATCGAAATCGGCGGGAAAATACCGCGATTTTCAATCTTCCCGATGGGCAGCCGCCTACTAGAAGGTGCGGTCCACGGCACCGGAACGGCTCGGCAACCAGGAAAGATGCCCAAATCGGAAAGAGAGCTGCAGGTCAGCCTTATTGGCCGACTTGCCGTTGACGGTGAGTTCATAGAGCGCCGCGGCCAGACCCTATCGATCCGCCCCCGCTCTCGCCGTGGATCAACGGGGGACGCTCCGCGCACCAAGCGTCTTCACCAGTTTGGCCAGCGGTGCTTCCGAGGGTTCGCGGATTGCGGACATGGGGAGACTGACGAGGCGCACCCCGTCGCTCTCGATTGTTTCGATCTCGGCGTCATACCAGACCTTCCCCGGATTCGGTCCGTGCAGGGTTCCGAACCCGCTGGCGAAGCTGCCGCCGAGTTGCGCGACCGTCCCTACGTCGCGCCACGAAGGGCATGTCAGAAAATAATATGCGCTTGCACGCATATGCGCATGAGCGTAAATAGATCCCATGCAGTCCGCGCTCACCCTTCTGTCGGCCCTGGCCGAGCCCACCCGCCTCGCGGCGGTCCGCCTCCTGTGGGACGGGCGCGAGCATTGCGTCTGCGAGCTCGTGCGCGTCCTCGGTGTCACCCAGTCCCGCATGTCGCGCCATATGGCGGTACTAAAGCAGGCCGGCGTGGTGGTCGACCGGCGGGACGCCCAATGGGTGCGCTACCGTCGCAATCCCGAATTGCCGACCGAGCAGGCCGCAATCGTCGACGCTGTCCTCACCAGCCTGGACGCGTCATCCAACAGGAGAGCCGCATGAGTGCCGACCTGTCATTGACCGGGCGCAAGCCGCCGCGGGAGGCATCGCCTCTGGCCTGGGCGGCGGCGACCGTCGCGGCGATCGCCCTCTGGTTCGTGGTCTATGCCCAACTCGCGCTGTTCTCCCAATGGCTGGTCGCCCGCCTGCCGGTGGAGCCCGGCAGCCATCTCGCCGAAGCGGTCGCGTTCTTCATCTACGACACGCCCAAGGTGCTGATGCTGCTGACGCTGGTGGTGTTCGCCATGGGCGTGGTGCGCAGCTTCTTCTCCGCCGAGCGCACCCGTGCGCTGCTGGCGGGAAAGCGCGAGGGGCTCGGCAATATCGCGGCGGCCGGCCTCGGCATCGTCACGCCCTTCTGCTCCTGCTCGGCGGTGCCGCTGTTCGTCGGCTTCGTCTCCGCCGGGGTGCCTCTCGGCGTGACGTTCTCCTTCCTCATCGCCGCGCCCATGGTCAACGAAGTGGCGCTGGGCCTCCTGTTCGCGCTGGTCGGCTGGAAGGTGGCGCTCACCTATCTGGCCTTCGGCCTCTCCATTGCCATCGTCGCCGGCTGGGTCATCGGGCGGCTGCATCTGGAGGGCTGGCTGGAAGACTGGGTGCGCAACGTGCGCGCCGCTCCGGTCGAGCTGCCGCAGAACGGCATGTCGTTGGTGGATCGCATCAGGGCCGGCCTCGACGCGGTGCGCGACATCGTCGGCAAGGTCTGGATGTGGATCATCGCCGGCATCGCCGCGGGCGCCCTCATCCACGGCTACGTGCCGGCGGACCTGCTCGCCTCCATCATGGGGCGGGATGCGTGGTGGTCGGTTCCCGCCGCGGTTCTGCTGGGCATTCCCATGTATTCCAACGCCGCGGGCATCATCCCGGTGGTGGAGGCCCTGCTGGCCAAGGGGGCGGCGCTGGGCACCGTGCTCGCCTTCATGATGGCGGTGATCGCCTTGTCGCTGCCGGAAATGATCATCCTGCGCAAAGTGCTGAGCCTGAAGCTGATCGCCGTGTTCGTGGGCGTGGTCGGCACCGGCATCCTGGCCGTGGGCTTCCTGTTCAACGCGCTGTTTTCTTAAAACAAGAAAGGCAAAAACCATGAAAGACGTGAAAGTGCTCGGCCCCGGCTGCTCCCGCTGCGAGGCAACAGCGCAGATGGTGCGGGACGAGGCGGCCAAGCTCGGGCTCGACGTGACGGTGGAGAAGGTCACCGACTATGCGCTGATCGCCGGCTACGGCATCGCCTCGACCCCCGGCATCGTCATCGACGGCAAGGTGGTGCATGCGGGTGGTCTGCCGAAGCCGGACGACGTCGCCCGCTGGCTCGCGGCGTGAGCGCCGCATGCTGGAATACAAGGTTCGCGCGGCGCGCATCGACGCACATGGCAGCCTCGCCCGCACGAAAGAGGCCGAGATCACCCTCGACACCGACATTGGCGGGCGCGCCGATGCGTTCAACCCGGCGGAACTGTTTCTCGCCGCTATCGCTGCATGCATGATCAAGGGCATCGAGCGGGTGACCCCGATGCTGAATTTCGAGTTGCGCGGGGTGGATGTCACGCTCCACGCCGTTCGGCAGGACGCGCCGCCGAAGATCGTCTCGGTGGATTACGAACTGATCATCGATACGGACGAGACGGAGCAGCGCCTGGCTTTGCTCCCGACCAACGTCCGCAAGTACGGCACGATTTCGAACACCGTGGCGGAAGCGACCCGATTGGACGGGACGATCCGAAGGAAGGCTTGAGCGTCATCCGTGCGCTGGCCACGCCAGTGCACATGCCATCAGTCATTGTCCATGAAAGGCCAATCCATGACGAAACGAGACGTGGTCATCTGCGCACCGGTGCGCACGGCGATCGGCACTTATAATGGCGCTCTGAAGGCGGTTCCCGCGACCGAGCTGGGTGCGACGGTCGTGCGCGAGACGCTCCGTCGCTCGGGCCTTGATGCAGCCAAGCTATCGAGCCTGATCATGGGCAATGTGGTTCAGGCCGGAAACAAGATGAACCCTGCCCGCCAGGCAGCCGTCCATGGCGGCGTGCCGGTGGAGGTGCCGGCCATGACCGTGAACCGGGTCTGCGGCTCCGGAGCCCAGGCCGTTGCCTCGGTCGCCCAGGAGATCTGGCTGGGCTTCGCCGATGCGGCGATCGCCGGCGGCATGGAGAACATGGATGGCGCGCCCTACCTTATGAGCGGCGGGCGTTGGGGCTATCGCATGGGCGATGCGCAGATCTATGATTCCATGCTGCGCGACGGCCTGAACGACGCCTTCTCGGGCGAGCATTCCGGTTGGCACACCGAAGACCTCGTGACGAAATACGGCGTCTCCCGCGAGGATCAGGACCGTTGGGCGGCGCGCTCGCAACAGCGCTTTTCCGAGGCGCAGGCCGCCGGAAAATTCGATGCCGAGATCGTCGGCGTCGAGATCAAGGGCCGCAAGGGGCCGGAGATCTTCGCCCGCGACGAGCACAATCGGCCGGACACCACGACCGAATCCCTTGCCAAGCTGAAGCCGGCTTTCCGCAAGGACGGCACCATCACCGCTGGAAACGCGCCCGGGCTCAATACCGGCGCCGCGGCGATGATCCTTGCCGAACGCGATTTTGCTGCAACGAACGGCCTTGAGCCGGTGGCGCGGCTCGTCGCCTTCGGCGTCGGCGCGGTGGAGCCGGGCATGTTCGGCATCGGTCCGGTGCCGGCGGTGCGGCAGGCGCTGGGGCGTGCGGGCTGGACGATCGCGGACGTTGAGCGGGTGGAAATCAACGAGGCCTTCGCGGCGATCGCCCTCGCCGTCACCCGCGAGCTCGGCCTTGCCGAAGAGATCGTCAATGTGGAAGGCGGGGCCATCGCCCATGGCCATCCCATCGGCGCGAGCGGGGCGATCCTGACCACGCGGCTCATCCATTCGATGCGGCGCGACGGATTGAGGCGTGGCATCGTTACCCTGTGCATCGGCGGCGGCCAGGGCATCGCGCTCGCCATCGAAACCCTGCCCTGACTGACGGGTGATGCGCGCGCGGGCTACCGGCTTTGGCCGCAATCCCGCGCGCGCCATTAAAAGCGGTCATCGTGCCACCAGCCGGTTCCGCGGCATTATCGGTCCGGCTCAGGTCGCGGGCCGCATCGCCATCTGGGCATTCGCACCGCGAGCGTCTGTACACCTGATCGGTTGCTGCGTGGTGCTGGCCTTTCCCGTGGCGCTCCTCGCTCTCGACATGCTGCCACCGAGCTTCGCCGTCATCGCCTTCGTCGCAGCGCTCTATGGCGCCGCCAATGGCATCATGACTATCGTCCGCGGCCTCGCAGTGCCGGAGTTGTTGACACGCGATGCCTACGGCGCCGTCAACGGGGCCCTTGCTGCTCCCGGCACCATCGCCAGGGCTCTGGCGCCTGTCGGTGCCGCGATCCTCTGGGCGCAGACGGGATCCTACGATGCAGTGCTTCTGGCCGCCATCGCCGGGGCCCTTGTCCTCGCTGCCGGGTCCTGGGCCGCGGCCATCCTCTCGGGCCGGATGGCCCATTCCAACATTGACTACTGGAATTTACGCATGTCGCATGACGTCGCTGCCGATCCTACCTTTCTCGCACTTGATGCGGATCACCTCGATCTTCCGGATCTCGCAAAGCTGGACGTGCGACAGGCCTCCGTCCATCCGCCGCGCATCCTGCTTTTGTATGGCTTGCTGAGGGAGCGGTCCTACAGCCGCCTCCGCACCGAAGAAGCGGAACGGCTTCTCACTCGCATGGGAGCTGAAACACGGATTTTCGACCCACGCGAGCTGCCGTTGCCGGACAGCGTTCCGGCAGACCATCCGAAGGTGCAGGAATTACGGGCGCTCTCAGCTTGGTCGGAAGGGCAGGTCCAGCGCAGCCCAGAACGGCACGGGACGATCACTGGCGTGTTCAAAAGCCAGATCGACTGGATTTCCGTTGAAATTGGAGCCGTGCGTCCCACCCAAGGCAAGATTCTGGTGGTGATGCAGGTCAGTGGCGGGTCGCAATCGTTCAATGCCATCAACGCGCTGCGCGTACTCGGACGCTGGATGCGCATAGTGACGATCCCCAACCAATCGTCGGTGGCGAATGCCTACCAGGAATTCGACGAGGCGGGGCGCATGAAGCCATCAACTTACTATAGCCGCGTGGTCGATGTGATGGAGGAACTGATGAAGTTCACGCTTCTGACGAGGGATCGCAGCTCGTATCTCACGAGCCGGTACAGCGAAAGACGGGAGGCCGCGGAGAAGATGGAGCCGCCCGTCAATTTGACCGCAATCACCGAGCCACATCACTTCGGAAATTCTACACCGTAAAATATTTGATATATTATTTACATTCATATTCCGCGGACGTAATTTTAATGCATGTGCGCACGTGTATATAATAATTATCGTAATCATATTAGTCAGATAAAGTGTTAATAATCATTGTCATGTCAATAGGAGCGAGAATGGAGCTTCGTCATCTTCGGCATTTCGTGGCGGTCGCAGAAGAGCTCCATTTTACACGTGGCGCACAACGCGCCGGCATCGAGCAATCCCCATTGTCCCGATCAATCAAGACTCTCGAACGGCGCCTTGGCGTAATATTATTCGAACGTACACGGCGATCCACGAAGCTGACGCCAGCCGGTGAACGTCTTCTCGTCCATGCGCGTGCGCTCCTCGCATCCGCCGACGAAGCACGCACAGACGTTCGCACGGCAGCAGCGACGGGAGACACAATCAGCCATTTGCACATCGGCATTTGCGACGGTGTACCATTGGCACGCCTCGCACGACTGATATTCGAAGTAACACATGAAGGTCCGCAAGTCGTCGTATATATCCATGAAGCGTCAGTGACGCAGAATATCGAAGGCTTGCGAAGCGGCTTTCTTGATGCGGCGCTCACGCCTGAGAGCGGATACGGCAAGGGGATTTTGTCCGAAGCAGTCTGGCGAGACCCGCCGATCGCTTTGATGCCGAGTGGTCATCCTCTGGCCGGAAAGAAGCGGATCAAACTGTCTGGGATTGTTAAAGAGCCTCTCATTCTAAGTCGGCCCGATACGGGTCTTAGCCAGCAATCCGAGATCGAACAGCTTGTTCGAACCGCAAGCTCGACCCCCAATATTGTTAGTCGCACCACGACGCTTCCGGTGTTGGTTACGCTGGTTCTTGCGGGCTATGGCATCGGAATAGCGACCGCCGCTCAACTCGAGGCGATCGAGGTGAATGGCATTGCCCTCCGGCCCCTGAGCGATGCGCCCACCGATCTGAAGACTTGGCTGATGGTGCGTGAGGGGACACTCAACGAGCCACTATCTCGTTTCATCGAGCGAGCTCGGACGATTACTTAAAGAGCCTGTACGGCCAGGCCGTGCGGCGCGGAATCCCTTGTCACGAGCGATGAAGGTTTCGAGCATGAGCGGAGCCAATGTCGCCGCATCGACAACCGTGCCATGAAGCTCGGAATGAAGAGCGGCATATCGGTCGAGGTCGGCCCGAAGTTGCACCGTTATGGTGATGGTGAGTTTGACGGTTTCGGCTTTCGGCACCGGTCCGAGGCTAAGCTTTCTGGTCAATCATCCCTCCTGATGTCAGCCGTCATCGGGGCGGCGCGATAGGGTCGCAAGACGAGATCCTTATTGACGATGACGCGGACCGGAAAGCCCGGTCGCACCTTCAAGGTCGGCTGAATATTGAGATTGCGCCGTGTGATCTGCTGGCCGACATCGTTGATGGTGTCCTGGGCGCCGTCGCGCGTCGCGATGATGACCTGATCGCCGTTCGTCCCCTGATTTTGAGGCGCTGCCAGTTCGGCGCCGATGCCGAGCAGCGAGGAGAGGACCGCGCTTCCGATCAGGCGGAACCAGTGATTGTCCACCTCATCTTCAAGGCCCGAATAGCCGGCCGTATCGACGCCGGAGAGACGATCCAGCACGATGGAGGAGCCGTCCGGCATGACGAGGCGATTCCAGACCAGGAGCACACGGCTCTGGCCGAAGGCGACGCCGGAATCGTATTGGCCCATCAGGCGGGCGCCCTGGGGGATCAAGAGATGCCTGCCCGTCGCCGTGTCATAGACATTCTCGGTGACGGTGCCGATGATCTGGCCCGGCAGATCGGAATTGATCCCCGTCACCAAGGCGACTGGAATGATGGTGCCGGCCATCACTTGATAGGGCGAGTGCGGCGTCTGGAGAGTTCCAGATCCGTAAATCTTCTGGTCGGCCTCTCGGCTTGCGAACGCCTGCTTGCGATCCTGCATGTTCTGCGTGGTCATTTCATCGGCGGGCGGAGCAACGGCAGTTTCCGCACCGGCAGCGCGTATGGCGGTGAGATCGAGCCGGTTTGGCTCCGGCGAGGCGGGCGCGGTTGCCGATACCTCCTGCTTCGGGCGTGTGGTCTGAAAGAACACGGCTGCCTTCGCTGCGGCTTCCGCTTCCTGCTGGGCACGAAGTCGCGCCGCGCGTTTGGCATCCTCTTCCGGATCGGCCCTGAAACTCGGCCGCTCTGGCATGGGCGGAATGCCTGCCTCCCGCTCGGTGCGCACGACAGGTCCTCCGAGCTCGCCGGGCAAGGGGGCACCGAGCTTCGGTGGTTGAACCTGCGTATAGTCGCGCGGCAACGTTTGCAGCCCCTCCGCCGGGTTGACGCGGTCGGTATTGTAGAGCTCCTCGCCGGTCCGAGCTGATCTCTCCCGGCCTTGCAATGCCCAAATCATCGCGCCAAGCACTGCGGCGGAGACGGCGCCGGCGAGCACCACCAAGGTCAAGCGATTGAGACGGGTTACCGGACGCGGCTTGGCGCGAATGGCGAGATCGGGGGGTGGGGATTTGGGTGGCACGGTCATAGCCCGAAGATCCCCCGCCGGTTGCCGTCGGTGCGCGAGATGCGCACGATCTGCTGCTTCTCGCCTCCAAGACGAAGCTCGGCCGCACCGAACAGGCGATCGACGATGTAATAAGGTGGCTTCGCGCGGTAGTTGACGAGCTGGTTCTCCCCGGTGGGGCCGACAACGAACAGGGTTGGCAACTCGCCCTGGGCGATACCGGCGGGAAACTGGATATAGACCTTCTCACCGTCATCGAAGACGCGGGTCGGCCGCCACGATGGATTATCGCCCGTGATCTCATAGCGGAACTGGACTCGCTCGAGTGCAACGGCATTTGCGACCGGCGTGGCAGTCCCCGCACGATCATTCTGACGTTGCAGCGCGAGAAGACGGTCGTGTGGATAGTCCCAGGAGACCGACGCCATCCAGGTCTGGGGCGTCGATGTGAGTTCGAGGAGGTAGGTCCGGCGGTTGGTGTTAACCACCAGATTGGTCTTCAGATCCGGCCGCGTGGGTTTCACCAAGATGTGGGTCTGCTGGCTTCCGCCCCCACCGCTGGTCGTGTCGCCGATCACCCATCGCACGGTGTCGCCGGCCGAGACGGAGATCAGCTCTTCGCCGCTCTGCAGGGCTATGTCCGTTACTTTTTCAGGCGCCGCATAAACCTGATAGAGCGCGCCAGCCATGTAGGGCCAGACCTGCGTTGCATTGACATAGCCGGTGCGGGTCGGCTGCACGCGGGCTGCATCATTGGCCGTCGTGACGCGTAGCTTCGGATCGGCAGGTTCAACTGTTCCGCCCTTGACCGGCATCGGCTTTAACTGGCCAGGCAGCGGCAATGGTTTCGGCAGCTCGACTATTTCGACGGGACCAGCCGGCTCGACGATCCGGCTCGCCTCGTAGGGTTCATCCAGGGAGATTTCCGGCGGCGGTGTTTTCCCGGCGCAACCCGCCAGCAACGTGACGGACGAGAGGAGGAGAATGCGGAATGGCAGCATGCGGGTCATGATCCTTTTCTCCTTCACGACCCGCCGGCGCCGAGTTCACGGCTCCAGTTGATGCCGTTGACGAAAATGCCGAGAGGATTCTTACGCAGCCGGTCCTCGGTGCGCGGTGGTTGCATGATGATGGTGAGGATGCCGGTCCAGCGATCCGTGCCGGCAAGCTGATTGTTTTCATAGCGCCGCTCGATCCAGCGGATCTGGAAGGAGCTGTCGGATGCGCGCACGACGCTGGTGACCTCGACGGCGACCGACATTTTGCCGACCTTGCCGAACGGATCGTTGGCACGCGCATAGTCATTCAACCCGGCGCTGCCGCGATCGGTGGTGAAGTCGTAAGCCTCGAGCCAGTTCTGCCGCACCACGATGGGATCGGTAGGCAGTGCGCGCACGTTCTGTATGAAGCGCGCGAGCGCGTAGGCAATCTGGGCGTCGGTCGGCCGATAGGCCTCCACGGCCGGGCCAACGGCCTTTACTTGGCCGAGCTGATCGACTTCGACCACATAGGGCGTGACGGTGGAGCGGCCCGCCTGCCACAGCAGACCGCCGGCCATGCCTACGGCAAGCGTCAGACAGCCGAAGGACATGAGCCGCCAATTTCGGGCCTGAATGCGGGCGGACCCGAGGCGTTCGTCCCAGAGTTGGCCGGCGGCCTGATAGGGCGTTGAGGGTTCCGACGTTTGTGAATAGCGCACATCGGCGCGTTTGAACCGCATCGTTCAATCCTCTTGTCGCAGAGATGGATTGGCGCCGGAGCCACCATGATCGCCGGAGCGCAAAGCATGGGCTGCGGTGGTGGCACCGTGGGAGACGTGCGAGCCGCTCGGTCCATTTCTCACGCGATTGGCCCATGCGGGAGCACCGCCGGCACCGGCGAACGACGCATCGTTTCCAGCCCCACCCATCGCTCCCACGGGCTTGCCGCCGGTGGCCGTCCAAGCGCCACGGGCGCCAGCGGAAGCACGGGCGCCGACCGTGCCCGCGACGCGAGACGCGACACTGCGACCCGCTTGTATGACGGCGCCACCACCCGCTTGCGCCACGCCGGCAAGACCAGCTCCGACCGCTCCCATGCCAGACGCACCGGACGTCGCTGCACCAAGCTCGAAGGCGGCGCGCGCGCCGCCCGACATGGTGGATGCCGCCTTAACGCCGGAACCGATAGCGGCCCCGCCAAGCCGTGCCGCGCCGACAGCTCCGGCGCCTGCCGCGACCGCCATGCCGCCGGCGGCGAGCGCGGTACCGGCGACTGCACCCGCGCCGAGCTGCGGGGCTCCGGAGACGAGACCCGTCGCGATCGACGGGCCGAAGATGCCCAGCCCAAGCATGGCGAGCGACGCCAGCATGATCGCCAGCGCGTGATCGATGGACGGCTCTGCTCCCGCCGAGGCGCGAAATTCGGCGAAGAGGCCGTTGCCGATACCAACGATTACGGCAAGGACCAGGATCTTGATCCCGGACGACACGACATTGCCGAGCACGCGTTCGGCCAGGAAGGCGGTCTTGTTCCAAAATGCGAAGGGCACCAGCACGAAGCCGGCCAACGTAGTCAACTTGAACTCCAGCAACGTCACAAAGAGCTGCACCGCGAGCACGAAGAAACTGACGATGACCACGAGCCAGGCGAGGAACAGAACGGCGATGGTGTCGATGTTGGAGAAGACGGAGGTGAAGCCGGACAGGTCGCCTATCTGTGCGAGGATCGGCCGGCCGGCGTCCATGCCGACAGAGGCGAGCTTTCCGGGACGCAGGAAATCGTCCTGGGACAGGCCGGAGCCAGAGGCGGTCAGGCCTAGCCCGGCGAAGGATCTGAAGATGATGCCGGCCAGCGAATTGAAGTTTGTAATGATGTAGGCGAAGGCTCCGACATAGAGGACCTTCTTGATGAGCTTCGCCAGAATCTCGTCATTGCCGGCTCCGAATGCCCAGAACAGGCCGGCGAGCGTTATATCGATGGCGATGAGCGTCGCCGAAAGGTAAGCGATCTCACCGTGAAGCAGGCCAAACCCGCTATCGATATATTGCGAGAAGGTGTCGGTGAAACGGTCGATGACGGAGAGATCGTCCATGGACAATCACTCCGCGTCCGGAGCGACGGGGTCGGTTTTCTCCGGAGTTCCGCTCTTCTTCAGTGACGGGAACAGATCGACCGGATGTGGCGTGTACGGCGTTTTGCCAGAACCCATGAAGCGGCGGCGCTGCGCTTTGCTGGCCATGGTGCACAGTTCGTCGCCTGTCCCAGCCCAGTCGTCTTTGCAAAGCTTTTGCACCTCACGGAGCCGTTGCGGATCGGCGGCGAGGCTGTCCACCGTGTCGGCCGCCCGCGCGGATTGGACGAGAAGCCCGGCGCCGATGGCAATCGCGGCCACGACAGAGAGACGGATGATTTGTCTGAGCATGGCGGGTCCCTCAATCGCGGAACAACCGGACGGGTGCCGGCGTATAGCTGCTGCCATCACCCATGAATCGGCGGCGAACCTCACGTGCCCGCTCCTCCTCCGCGACGGCACGGGCCTGCTCCGCGGCGACGGCGCGGTCCTGAGAGAGCTTGAGCCGGGAGGCGTCGATAGCTTGCTTAGCCTGAAGGGCAAGGAGCTGGTTGGTCGCCTGCGTCGCGTCGAGATTCCCCGTTGCCGACTGGCTGCGAGTGACGAGATCGCCGAGAGTAGCCTCATCGGAGGCGAGGTTTTCGGAGACCTGCGCCTGCATCTTCATGGCCGTTTCCAGAGCGGATCGAGACTGCTCCCAGCGCTTTCGCACATCGGCGAGGATCTGATCGCTCGATGCGGACGCCGCGTATTCCTTCGGGTAGAGCTGCTGGAATTGCCGTTCCATCGCCGATATGTCGAAGCTCAAGCCCTCGGCCTCGCTGATAAGGCGCTCCGTCTTGGCGACGGACTGTTTCAGATCGTTTAGTGCGGAGAAATCGAGGCTCGTCAGGTTCTTTGTTTGATTGAGGAGCGACTGAGTTTCGTTTTGCAGGCTCTTGATCTGGTTGTTGACCTGGTCCAGGGCTCGAACCGCCGACAGCACATTCTGGCTGTAGTTGTTCGGATCGAAGACGATCTGCGCCGCGACCGGCGGCGCGAGAGCGATGCCGAGCGCGCAGGCACCGGCAAGGCAAAGTGGTGTCCTCATGATGCGGTCTCCTGATTTTGCGGAAGCGGGAATTGGCGGATGAGGTCGGCTGCCCAATCGAGCCCGCGCACGTCGAGCCATGCTGCGGCAAAGGCATCGCGCCCATGGGACACGAGGACATCGTCCATCTGGCGATGATCCTCGGGGCGGCTGGCACCGGCGAAGGCGAGCGCCACAGGTCCGAGATCGAGGTCGAACAGCCGATTGCCGAGACGGGATTGGTAGTAGTAATCCCGCTTCGGCTGAGCCCGCGTGATGATATCGATCTGGCGGCTGTTGAGGCCAAATCCTTCATAGATCGTGCGGAGCTGCGGTTCGCTCGCCTGCGGCGACGGCAGGAAGATCCGGCTCGGGCAGCTCTCGACGATGGCTGGCGCGATGGCAGAACGCTGGATGTCGGCAAGCGACTGGGTGGCGAAGACGACGGCGACGTTCTTTTTGCGCAGCACCTTCAACCATTCACGGATGCGCGCAGCGAAGATGGGATCGTCGAGAAATACCCAAGCCTCATCGAGCACGAGCAGCGTGGGCGATCCGTCGAAACGCTCATCGAGACGATGAAAAAGATAGGTGAGGACCGGCGTCACGGCGCTCGCCGTGTGCATCAGTTCCTCCATTTCGAAGCCCTGCACGTCGCCGAAGCCAAGCCGATCGGCATCGGCGTCCAGCAGCCGGCCATGTGGCCCCGACAGGGTGTAGGGTTGCAGCGCCTGGCGGAGCCGGTTCGATTGCAACAGCGTGGAAAAGCCGGTGAGCGTTCGCTCTTCACGTGGGGCGGATGCAAGGCTGGTCAGTGCCGACCAGACGGCGTCCTTCACATCGGGCACGATTTCGACGTGTTCATGCCCGAGCAGGCCGGCGATCCAATCGGCCGCCCACGAGCGGCTGTCTTCATCCTCAATGCGGGCGAGTGGCTGAAAGGCAATGGCGTCGGAGGATCCGAGATCGTAATACTCGCCGCCGAGGCCCAAGACGGTGGCGCGAGCCGAGCCACCCTTATCGAAGATAAAGATGCGCGAGCCGGCATAGCGGCGGAATTGGAGCGCCAGCATCGCCAGCAGCACGGATTTGCCGGCACCGGTAGGGCCGACGATCAGGGTGTGGCCGACATCGTCGACATGAGTGACGAGCCGGAACGGCGTGCCGCCGGCCGTGCGGGTAACGATCAGCGGCGGAGCATCGAGATGGCCGTTCTTCTCGGGGCCGGCCCAAACCGCCGAGACCGGCATCATGTGTGAGAGGTTCAGAGTCGAGATCAGCGGCTGTCGAACATTGGCGTAGGCATGTCCAGGGATCGAGGATAGCCATGCCTCCGTCGCGTTCAGCGTCTCCGGAATGGTGACGAAGCCACGCCCCTGGATGATCCGCTCGACGGCCTTCAGCTTCTCGTCAGCGAGGTCCGCGCTTTTATCCATGACCGTAACGGTGGCCGTGACATAGCCATAGGCCACGGCATCTGAGCCTAGCTCCTGCAATGCTTCGTCCGCATCGGCGGATTTGTTGGCGGCGTCTGAATCGACCAGCGAAACTTCCTGCTGGAAGATCGTTTCGCGCAGCAGCGTGACGATACCCTTGCGCTTCGCGAACCATTGCCGCCGCACCTTGGTCAGCTCGCGTTCGGCTTCCGCCTTATCGAGCGACAGGAAACGGGTGGACCAACGATAGGCGAAGCCGAGACGGTTGAGGTCGTCAAGGACGCCGGGCCAGGTCGAGGGCGGAAAGCCGCGAATGGTCAGCACACGCACATGCTGGTCCCCCAGCATCGGCGCCAATCCACCGGTGAAATCGCAGTCAGGCAACAGCGCATCGAGATGGAACGGCACCTGGGGAACGGCGACAGGGTGCCTCTGCGTGGAGATGCAGGCGTGAAGGTAAGTCAGCGTCTCCTCGTCGGAGAACCAGCGGATCTCCGGCATGACGCCGTCGAGCAAGGAGAGAAAGCGGTCGGTCTCGGAAATGAAGGCTGCGAGATGGTCGCGCCAATTCACGGTGCGCCGCTCGGTGCTCTCGTAGAGGAGCTGGCCGGCGCGGGCCTTGCTTTCGGACGGCGGCAGGAAGGCGAGTGTGATGCAGTAGGCGCTCTCGAAATGTGTGCCTGCTTCCTCGAACGCCGCGCGCCGCTCTTCCTCTACGAGCCACGACACCGCGTCGGGAAATTCCGAGATGGGATATCCGGCGGCGATGCGCCGTTCAGCGTCGACGAACAGCGCCCAGCCGGAGCCGAGGCGCTTCAGCGCGTTGTTGAGCCGGGCAGTGGTCGCCACCAGCTCGCTTTCCGTTGCGCTGTCGAGGTCGGGGCCACGAAACTGCGCGGTGCGTTGGAACGCACCATCCTTGTTGAGCACGATGCCTGATGCGACTAGCCCGGCCCAAGGCAGATAATCCGCGAGGCTCGCGGGGCGCTTGCGATATTCGGCAAGGTTCATCATGAACTCACGCCTCCAGAAACGCGCGGTGCTTCAGGTGGCGGGCGAAGACCTCCATGAACTGGGGATCGGCCTTCGCCCCCCAGACGGCGAGCGCATGGCCCGCCATCCAGAGCACGATGCCGCCAATCCACAGATGCAGGCCGATGCCGATGGCGGCGGCGAGTGTCCCGTTGAGGATCGCTACCGATCGCGGGGCGCCGCCCAGCAGGACGGGCTCTGTCAGTGAGCGGTGCAGCGGCACTTCGAAGCCGTCGGCCTGGACCACCATTAGACCAGCGCCCCGCCGCCAAAGCTGAAGAAGCTGAGGAAGAAGGAACTGGCGGCGAAAGCGATGGAGAGGCCGAAGACGATCTGGACCAGCTTGCGGAAGCCGCCGCCGGCATCGCCGAACGCCAAGGTGAGCCCGGTCACGATGATGATGATTACGGCGATGATCTTGGCGACCGGCCCCTCGATCGATTCAAGGATGGATTGCAGGGGCGCTTCCCATGGCATGGACGAACCAGCGGCGTAAGCTGGGGAAGCCAGAAAGGCGGACATCAGCAAAGCCGCCGTTCCGGAGATCCGGTTTCGAAGGTTTCCTGCAATGCTCGAAAGTGGATTTGCTGAAAGGCGTGTCTCCGGATTTACGGAAACGCACGAATCCGCACTTGCTGATTTACGTTTCTGGTTTGTTCCCGCATTCAGGAAAAGCGTGAATACGGACGTGATGGGCGGCATCCCTAATCTCCTGTGAAGTGCTCTATTGCGTAGGCATCGCCGTCGAGGCCCGTGACGCGGATGATGTCCTCGACACGGCGTTTGCTACCGCGCCCGGCAATGAAGACGATGATGTCCACGACCTCCGCGATCAGCGCGCGCGGCACGGTGACGACGACTTCTTGTATGAGCTGCTCCAGCCGGGTGAGTGCTCCTCGCGCCGAGCCTGCATGCAATGTCGCGATGCCGCCGGGGTGTCCGGTTCCCCACGCCTTCAGGAGATCCAGTGCTTCAGCGCCGCGCACCTCGCCAACAACGATGCGGTCCGGACGAAGCCGCAAGGTGGAACGCACCAGATCGGCGGTGGAGACGGTATTGGCCTTTGTCCGGAGAGCCACATGATCGTCGGCTACACATTGCAGCTCGATCGTGTCTTCGAGCACCAGGACGCGATCGCCGGTTGCCGCGATCTCCTGGAGCAGGGCGTTGGCGAGGGTGGTCTTTCCCGTCGACGTTCCACCAGCAATGATGATGTTCCGCCGATCGAGGACAGAACTCTTTAGAAACTCCGCCTGCACCTCGGTCATGATGCCGTTGGCCACATATCGGGCCAGCGGGATGACGCCGGCGGCGCGCTTGCGGATGGCGAAGATCGGCGCGACGGCGATGGGCGGCAAGACGCCTTCGAACCTTTCACCCGTTTCCGGCAACTCGGCGGAGAGAATCGGATGCTCGCGGTTGACCTCGAGACCGACATGGTTCGCCACGACCTTGATGATGCGGGCGGCATCCTCCGGGGAGAGGATGGCGCCCGTGGGCTCGCGGCCCGAGCCGAGCCTGTCGATCCAAAGCTTTCCGTCAGGATTGAGCATGACTTCCACGACGTCCGGATCGTCGAGCGCGGCGATGATCGCAGGCCCCATGGCGCTGCGCAGCATGCGGACCTGGCGATCGCTGACGATCCGGGACGGGGAGCGCGGCCTATCCATCATGCGGCGCCGCCTCGGCATCGTGGTCTTCCGATCCAGCGGACCCCTGATCCTCGTTGTCATCGGCCAGGCCGAAGAAGCGACCTTCATCAGGGAAGATTTCTTCATGGACCTGCCGAACGAGGCTGCCGCCACGCTGCAGGTGGCGGCCGAGTTGGTCGACGAATTGGTTGAAGCGTAGGCGCCCCTGCGCGCGAGCCGCCTTCTGATGCGCCTCTGGAAGCGGAGCTGAAACCGACAACGTGTAGCGGATGAATAGCGCCAGGGTTTCGATCAGGATGGTCTGGTCGCGTTCCAGGCGGCCGAACTGGTTCGACAGTCGATCGAGGCGTGAGGCCAGCGCCGCCTCTCGCCGGTCGGCACCATCGGGAGAGAGATAGGAAGAAAGCGCAGCCGCGACGATCGCCGATTTCGTTTCACCTTTGAGGGCAGCAAGCTGGCGCAGCCGCTTGGCGTGGTCGGGCTCGATGAAGATGTTGAGACGGGCTTTGCTCATAGCGCGATCCCGTCATCGGGGTCGAGCGAGGCCAGACGCGCCACGCGCCGGAACTGTCGGTCCGGTTTGGGGAGCTTACCGTCGCGTGTGGCGGGGTTGTCGGTCTCGTCGTCGAGGACGGACAGATCGTCATTGCGGCCATCATGCAGACGTATGACTTCGGCCTCGTCGAGCTCCGGTACGAGCTGATGTCCGCCTTCTACGGGCACGGCCGATTCCTGTGCGCCCGTAGAAGCGGCGATAGAAGATTTCGGCCGCAGAAGGCCGGTCCAATCGTCCGCTCGCGCTGCCGGCCGATCAGCATATCCATCGTCTGAGAGAACCGGTGTCGGCAGCACGCGCGAAGTGAAATTGCTGTCGGCGAAATACCGGATCTTGGTGGCCTTGGCCGGCGGATGGCCGGAGACCATGATGACTTCTTGGGTGTCGGGAAGCTGCATGACCTCGCCGGGTGTCAAGAGCGGGCGGGCCGTCTCTTGCCGAGATACCATGAGGTGCCCGAGCCAGGGCGACAGACGGTGACCGGCATAGTTGCGCTGGGCGCGAAGTTCCGTCGCCGTGCCGAGCGCGTCCGAAATGCGTTTGGCTGTGCGTTCGTCGTTGGTCGCGAAGGCGATTCGAACGTGGCAGTTGTCGAGGATGGAATTGTTCGGCCCGTAAGCCTTTTCGATTTGGTTGAGGCTCTGCGCGATGAGGAAGGATCGCAGGCCATAGCCGGCCATGAAGGCCAAGGCGCTCTCGAAGAAGTCCAGCCGGCCGAGCGCCGGAAACTCGTCGAGCATGAGAAGCAGCTTGTGCTTGCGGGCGATACCGTCCGAGCCGTCGAGGCTTTCTGTCAGCCGACGGCCGATCTGGTTGAGGATCAAGCGAATGAGCGGTTTGGTGCGCGAAATGTCCGAAGGCGGCACGACCAGATAAAGCGAGACCGGATGATCAGCGGCGATCAGGTCGGCGATGCGCCAATCGCAGCACGATGTGACGGTCGCGACCGTCGGATCGCGATAGAGGCCGAGGAACGACATGGCGGTCGAGAGCACACCGGAGCGCTCGTTCTCGCTCTTGTTCAACACCTCGCGCGCAGCGCTGGCAACGACTGGATGCGGGCCAGGCTCCCCGAGATGCGCCGTGGTCATCATGGACCACAAGGCCTTCTCGAAGGGGTGGGCCGGATCGGAGAGAAAGTTGGCCACACCGCGGAGCGTTTTGTCCTCTTCGGCGTAGAGGACATGCAAGATGGCGCCGACTAGAAGCGAATGGCTGGTCTTTTCCCAGTGATTGCGCCGCTCCAACGCGCCTTCGGGATCCACCAATATGTCCGCAATGTTCTGGACGTCGCGGACCTCATGGACGCCTCTACGGACTTCCAAAAGAGGATTATAGGCGGCGCTCCTCGGGTCGGTCGGATTGAACAGGAGGCAATGGGAGAACTGCGCGCGCCAGCCGGCGGTCAGCGTCCAGTTTTCCCCCTTGATGTCATGGATGACAGCAGAGTGCGGCCATGACAGCAGCGTCGGCACAACGAGCCCAACGCCCTTGCCGCTTCTCGTCGGCGCAAACGCCATGATGTGTTCGGGGCCGGCATGGCGCAGATAGGTGCTGGCCATGAGCCCGAGAAAGACGCCGGCGGGCTTCGTCAGGCCCGCCGCCGCGATGTCAGTCTTATCGGCCCAGCGGGCGGAGCCATAGGTGGTGACGAGCTTCGATTGCCGGGCGCGCCAGACGGAACCGATGATGGCGGACAGAGCGGCAATGACGCCGCTGCCGCCAGCGACCGTACCCCCCGTTTGGAAAACGTCTGGAGCATAGGCATCGTAAACATACCACCACTCGAACAACCGCCAAGGGTAGTAGACTGGTAAGTTGTCGATTAGGAACCAGGGTTCTCCAAGGCGTCGCTGGAAGCCGAGCTCAAAGGCCACCCACTGCGTGGCGGCCCAGGTGCCGGCAAGCGCGATGCCGAACACCACCAGCATCTGACCGATCAACACCTTCGTCGGTGTCATTCCCGCTCCTGCAACAGCCGCAGTTTTCGGCCGTGCGAACGACCGACAAGGCATAAGGCTTGTTGCTTGAAGGGGTTAAGTCAAAGACCATTCTTGCGCGTAACAGCGGCAACTATGATCTAAGTACGATCCGACATCACTCCTTACCATTTCTTACTACTGATGGCAATTTGGTATTGCGGCAATGAGTCACGTAAACCGCTAGAAATATCTTGAGCACCAAGACGCGCCAGAGACAAACAGCATACAGCGGCGCAATACAGTACCCGCATTCTACTTTTAGTATACGCGGAAGGCGTCTACCCCGATAACGATTGGTGCAACGCACCAAAATGGGTGATGCAAGCGGGTATATACTCCGCTTAGCTTAGAAGCCATGTCGACATTCCCGACTTCGCATTGGCTCATGCGATCGATCACGGTCCCGCGCTTCTGAGCGATGTCATTGGCACTTTCGGTAAGAATTGAAAGCGCCAATGACGATAAAGTTGAGCTGTTCTCAATCCCGCGCTTGGCTAGGCAGCCAACGCCAGCTTTGCTCCGTCGTTCGTCATCTTGGAGCTGATGTTGAACCACGCATTTGGAGAATCTGGATCGATCTGCTGGACCTTGAAGCCAAGGGTTAAGGCGGCTGCGATCAGCATTCCATTCGCGACATAACCACGCGAATGCCGCGAATCCCCGAAACGTTCAGCCTGATGTTTCAGACCATAACTAGAAGATTTGCGGTTGATCGTCTTACGTTTGCTGAATTGCGATAGAAAACGGCATGCTTGGATGAACTCATCGGCGGCGTGATCGCCCAGCATTGACGCTCGGTCTGCCATGAACTCGGCCCGGCGCTCCTCAGGGGTCTTTGAACGGCCGCGATAAACATTGTAGCCGAATTGAGTGAGGAGCGGTTCCAGCGCCATCGCACGTCGAATGCCGACCTTGGCCAAAGTGCGTGCGATCCGTCCATGTTCGGAATCGAAACCGTGCTCTTGGAGATAGCCCAGGAAGGCTCCTTCGTTGGTGGAAACCTCGGCTGAGCCATTCGCGAGGCTCGCCCTCATGGCGGCATTGGTGTTCCACCCGAGGCCCCGAGCAAGAGCCTCGATCCTATGCGACGATTTCACCTCCGGCAGAGTTGCACGCAGCTCTGCCTTCATGTCCTCGACATCGTTTGCGGTGATTTCCAATCTCATCATCAAGTCCTCGGTTGCGGGCTCGAGCAGTTCGCCGATTACACAGCCAGCCCAATCCGCAAGGATCGATGAGAGGTGGCATGAGGATCAATATTTAGGCCGTTTGACCCGGCGAAAGGTCGAAGGTGGCAAGCCCACGTCGAAGATGGTCGTCGCGTGGCTCGGCGTCAAGGTTGACGTCAAATTCCCAGTCCCTTGTGCCGCCCGAACTCCCAGGAGACGCTATTGCCACGAACAACCCCACCGACCGTCTGGCCAAGGCGCTTTTCCAGCACCGGACGCCACGGCACGAGGCTGAATCCCACGCCGTCGTCCAGCATGGCAAAGCGGCCACTGGCGAGCATGATGGAGCGGCGATAGATGCCGGCTACGTGTTCTCCGTCGCGCACGGCGCGATGATGCAGGCCGGTCTCCTCGACGATCTTTCTGGCAGCGGTTTCGACTTCCCGATCTCGCAGCGTGGCGAGCAGATTCCGGACGAGCAACACACGCTGCCCACGCCGCTCGGCTAGGCCCTGATCGACGAGGAAGTTCTCCCGCTCGCGCATGGCCTCTCGAACGCTGGCGCCGAATCCGGTCTGCGCGAGTGAGGAGGTGTCGCCAAAGCGTTGCCGGTCGAGCCAAGTCGCACCAATCGCACGCGTCTGGCGATCAAGCGGCAGATGCGATCGAAGCTCGACGTCGACACCACCAAGGCCGCGGGCATCATGAGCTTTACCGCGCTCGGCGAGGTCGGCCGGCACGCGCCAGACGCCATCTTCCATACGGTCGACAATCCCGACCCGGCGAAGGGCTTCGAGTCGACGGACGTGTGCGGCGACGAAGCTCTCCGGATCGTGTCCTGGCTTGGCTTCGGCGCGCTCCACCACAAGATGGTGTTCGGCGCGGTAGACGCCGTCAACAGCGAGGCTGGCGATGGTCCTGTCCGCCCCGCGTTCCACTACCGCGCGCGTCTCGACGATGCCGCCGATCGGAAGAGCCTCGAGATCGGCGCTCACCGAAAGCGGAACATAGTGTGCCCGGCCATCGATCCCGTCGACAACGAGATAGGCGCGATCATGGAGTTCGTCAGCCAATCCCTTGTCGACGATGCGACCGATGACGGGCGTTTGTGATGACATCGCGTCGAGCACGAGCAGCTCACGCTTCTCGCCGGACATGACGCGCTGCATGGTACGGATGATGTCGCCGCGCTCGCCCATGCCACGCAACGCGGTTTCCGCGTCGTCGTGCAGCGCCCAGATGTAACCGCCAGTGCGGTCGGCAAGGCCCATCTCGACGAGCCGCTGGAGCCGACCGATCATCACCGTGCGTCGGAAGCGAGCCTGAGCGTCGGCGGGCTCGCCAAGCAGGTCGATGACACCCGCTTCCGCCTCATGCTGGATCATCCGATCGATGCCGGCCCAGCGCTCCTGTTCGACCTCGCGCAACATGGAATTGCGGATTTCCATCTCAGTGCGAGGACCGAGCCATTCGGTTGCCAGTTCACGGGCGCGGTTGCGCATGCCGTCGGCGATGTAGTCACGGGCGATAACCAGATCCGATCCGGCGTCCTGGCGACCGCGCAGCACGATATGAGTGTGAGGATTGTCGGTGTTCCAGTGATCGACCGCCACCCAATCGAGGTTGGTTCCTAGATCGGCTTCCATGCGGCCCATGAGATCGCGAGTGAAGGCTTTCAGATCGCCAAGATCGACCGCATCTTCTGGCGAGACAATGAAGCGGAACTGATGTCGGTCCTCGCGGCCGCGCTGTTCGAAAGCGGTGGTATCGACCTTATCCGTGCCGGGGCCATAGGCGTGGGCCTTGCCGCCGTCCCTGGTCACGCCGTCGCGCTCGATATAGCGCAGATGGGTGATGGTCGAGCGCGTACCGGCCTTCTCCAACTTGACCAAGCGGGTCTTGATGACCACGCGGCGAGAACTGCCGCGCAGGGACTGACCAGCGAACTTCGCGGCGACGTGGCCGCGGCCGAGACGGGCGCCGGAACGCACCTGCCCGGAACTGAACGACCGGCCGCTTGTCGAACCGGAATGGGAAACGGCCTTAAGAACGCGTGCGGTGAACTTCGGCGTCCTTGCTCGACCACGCGATTTTGGTGGCGAGACCCTTGGCCGGAAGCGGTTGTCGTCACGATCTGGCATGATGGCGGTCCCGCCAATCCTGTACAAGCCCATGCGACGAAGCACGCGAAAGCTCACGCATAAACAATGGCTTGATGATTCTATAGGCACGCGGGCTCATCCGCCGCGTGCCGCCCCAACCGACGTGCAGACAAGAACTTCGGGACAGGCGCGTGCCGTCCCCTTTTATCTTGCCCTGCGCCTTCAGCGCTCCGAATCCGTGCTTCATCGTGGCTATGGGATCACTTCTGCTGCACGTCGGAGCTGTCGCTGTCGTTTGGTTCGACGTATTCGACGCGTGGCTTGACGGTCACAAAGAGCGCGCCAGCAGATGGTCGAGAGGGGAGTGCACCGACGGTAGATTTCTTGCGCGCGTCGACCGCGAACAGTGGTGCTTCCGGACCGCGGTTTGTGTGCGTCTCCGAACCCGCGAAGAGGCTCGGAGTCGGGCTGCCGATGATCGATGCGAGCTTGTCGAGATAAGCACGCGTCTCATCAGGAAGCGGCACACCGAGGAGTTTGTGTTCCTCATAGCGCGCTGGCCCCGCATTGTAAGCGGCGAGGAATCCCGGCGCCCCGTAGCGATCGTACATCTCGCGCAGATAGGCAGCACCAGCGGTGATATTGTCATACGGATCGAAGGGATCGTCGCCGAGCCCGTATCGGCTGCGCATCGCCTCCCAGGTGGCGGGCATGATCTGCATCAGGCCGATCGCACCTTTCGCTGACACCACGCGGGTTTCGCCGTCACTTTCGACACCCATGACGGAGCGTATCCACTGCTCCGGAATGTCGAAACGTTGTGCCACTTCGGCGATCTGTGCAGCCCACGGATCGGCCGATAGTTGATGGTTCGTGGGCGCTTTCCCAGGCGGCGGTGAGGACGCAGGTTCCGCTCGGGCCACGGCGCCGGAAATCATCATCAGCGTACAGGTGATGATCGCTTGCATGACGCGCCGTAGAGGCGAGCGCGACGACGTTTTGCACCATGCTCCTTGTCCGAGCGCCGACAGCCTGCCACCGTCCTCGCTCCGGTCAAGGGCGAGGCGTTGCCGGCCGCAAAGCGACCGCCCCTGACCTTCACTGCGCGCGGTGGCTGTCTGGCCAGCGATCGGGTCGGAGGGATGATCCCGTTTCCCATCGATCAGAGGGATAAGGGTCAATCCCAGTTCGCGCGACCCACACATGACATCAGGTCCGCTCATCACGCTTCGATGGGCGTGTCCAGAGCAGGTTCCAAGTCGCGTTGTCGATTTCCGACTGGAACAGGTGAGCGCGGAGCGGCTGGGTGAAGGACGGATCGTCTATGGCGAGCGACAGGTAGTCTCCGGCTCTCTCGCCGGTGCGCTTCCAACCAGCACCGGTTTCGATATCGTCGGTGGTGAAGATGCGATAGTGCGGCGCATTTTCGGCGTCCGCATTTTCAGCCGACCTGATGACCAGCTCGGCGTCGAGCGTCAGCGTCCGGATACGGCCGGTGAAGCCGTCCTTCGTCTTCTTGAAAGTCCCGATCTGCGGCATGGCACACTCCTTCTGGGGTCGGACACGAGCCGCCTATGGCTCGTCGGGAACCGGCTCTGAAGCCGGATCAATGTCGCCGTCGTTGGTCCAGATCGGAACCGCGCGACCGACGATGGAAGAGAGGGGAAGCGGGCCAAAATACCGACTGTCGAATGAGTCCGGCGCATCCCAGTTCATGAGGAAAGCGGCGTCGCTCGGGACGACGCGGCAGCCCTGCCAGACAGGCAGTGGTCGGCCACGACTGTCACGCTCACGAGCCGCCCCGTAGCGCCAGCCGTAAGCGATAATGTCGAAGCCCTCACGGCAGACGGTTTGGCCTGCGAGCGCGAGCACGCGCTTCAAGAGCGGCACGCCGCGCGGAAGATAGCCGCGGGCATCGAGGAAACCGGCGAGCGGTTCCGGCGGCATGACAATGGCAAGGTCCGTGACCGCGATCCGGTCTGCCGGCTCGACGCGATAGAGGCCGACCGGCACACTTGCCGACGCATTCCAGATGAAGCGCGGCGCGTGCCCCGACCAGACGGGTGCTGCGATCAGCAGCACACCGCTGGCTGTCATCATCAAGAAGAGGCCACGTGCCGTCATGACAACAGCTCCCGGCGACGGAGCCAGGCGTCATGCTGTTCTTGCGAATAGGTGCGCGGTGTCTCATGCACCCACAGCCTGTTGTGGACCTGCTGCCAATATTCCGGCGCGGCGTCAGTGGGGGCGACGCCGAGGGCTTCGACGGTGTCGATCGCCTTCAAGGCGCTCTCGACCTGACCCCATCCGGCGACGAAGAGCAGTATTTTCGCGCCGGGACGCACATAAGGCCACATGCAGCACGTTTCACCCGGCGCAACCGCGCGCATGATGGCGAGATGGGAGAGGCTCGTGCCATAAGCGTTCGCCTCCCAGCGCAATAGCGCGAATGTGCTGCCCGGAGTGAACATCGCGAGGCGTCTGCGACGATCGATCTGACGCTCGCACACCGGCTTGCCGAAGCGCAGCCGGACATTGATGCGGTCGCGCTCGAAGACAGCCAGGACGCTCGTGCAGCGGCGCGTGGTCATGCGTCTGCTCCGCCCTCAGGAAAGCGCGTTTCGAGCAGCGCGCGGATCATCTCGGCGACCGTGACGCCTTGCCTGAAGGCGGCGACCTTGACGCGGCCGCGCAGTTCCGGCGTCACGTCGATGGTAAGGCGCGCGGTGTAGATCTCGGCCTTCGCTGCCGAAGTCGGCGGTGTTGCCTGAACGGCCAACTCGACGCCGTTGCCCTGCTGCACCCAGGCATCGACTGTGGGTGCGGCGGGTTTCGCGCCGAAGGTGACGCGCTTGCCGCTCATGAGCTGCCTCCCATGATCTCGGCAGCGAGTGCGGTGATCTCCTGTGCGGCCGCGCCGGCGGGCTCCAGCTCGCTGGCCAGACGGCCAGTGGCGACGCTCTCGGCGAAGACGACGCGCTGGCCAATGTCGGCGGCGAGCGCGGGCAAGCCCTCCGGCAACGCGGCGCGCACGTCGCGGCCGATGATGGTGCCGACGATGCGGCGGTTGACGACGAAGGCGGCGCGGAGCTGCGGCTTGAACAGTCGCGCCTCGCCGATCAGCGCTACGATCTCGACACTCGCCCAGACGTCATAGGGCGACGGCTGGACCGGGATCAGCACCAGGTCGGCGGCGAGGATCGAGGAACGCGCCAGCGCGGTTACGCGTGGCGGGCCGTCGATGACGACGTGATCAGCGCCGCGGGCGATGTCAGGAACTTCCGCATGCAGCGTCTCGCGGGGTAGCCCGAGAACGCTGAACAGGCGCGGCAGGCCGCTTTCCGCGCGCCGCTGCGACCAGTCAAGCGCCGAGCCTTGCGGATCGGCGTCGACGACGGCGACACGCGCGCCAGCGGCCGCCAGCTCACCGGCGAGATGGGTGGCGAGCGTCGTCTTGCCGACGCCGCCCTTCTGGTTGAGGAGCGCCACGATCATGACGCGCCCTCCAGGCTGGCACGGTCGTCATGTCCGGGTATCCGTCGCCCTTGGGGGCATGCTGGCGCGATAGGCTGCGCGACGATCGTATGGGATTGTTTATAAGCGTACTTATTCGTATAACTTAAGACATAATCGTCTTTTCTCAGTTTATATTGGTCATAGTTATCAACAATGTCGCCAGATAAATAAAGAGAGTTAGATTCCATATTAGAGAAGTTAGGGGATAATTTTCGCAAAGCGCCGCAATTGCTTAACGCGCATTCACGCCTTTGATAGCACGATAACCGTGCCCCCGATAGCACGAGTCCGATTGCCTTCGATAGCACGAGACTATTCACAGCCTTTCCACAGCCTCCCTTGAACGAGCGGACAGAAGCGGTGTGGCCGGCGCGAAGACGAGCAGTTCGCGGCCGTTGTCGAGCCGGTCGATGCGCAGCCGATAGCCAGGCAAGGGCTGGCGGCGCACGATGTCGCGCAAATCGCAGGCGAAGTTCGAGAAGCGCGAGAGGCTGCCTGACTTGGCATGGAGATGATGAAAATCGAAGCTCCAGCCGCCGGGCTGGCGGCCGCCATGCTTGCGCACCAGCCGGTACAGCCAGCGTTCGATGCCACCGAACAGATCGAAATAGTTGCGGTCGATCGTCAGGACCAGGGCGTTGTTGAGAACGCCTTCGTAGAACCAGTCCGGCACGATCAGCTCGATGCCGAGCGGTCGGCCTTTGGCGTCGAGCCTTTCCTTCCATTCGTTGATCCAGGAAAAGCGATGCCGGCGCCTCTCGGAGGGCTGGCGGATCGACGTGGCAACGGTGGTGGCTTGCAGGCGGTCGAGCGCGGCCTTGAGGCGCTGATAGTCGCGGACGGAGGTGCCGCGGCCGATAAAGGTCAGGATTTCATAGGGTGTCGTCGCCATCAGCCGCGAGGTGCGCAGGCCGAGGTCACGAGCGTCGACGATCTGCGAAGCGGCCCAGATCAGGATGTCGGCGTCCCATATGGTGGCCAGGCCGAATTCGGCCGGGGCCTCGACATGGATGCGGACGCCGCCGGCCTCGAATTTAATCGGCTGGACGCGCTTCGACTTGGCGAGGGAGAAGAAGGGATAGGCCATGAGATCCTGCGAGTCGCGGGTCGCCATGTCGCCGGGGCGCGATCGGAACAGTTCGAGCTGGTCGCGCTCGGATATGTGTCTGCGCGCCGCCATGCGTTGCCGTCAGCGGGCTTGGGCGTAGCGGGGATCTGAGGTGGTGTTGCAAGCGCGCGCCTCGATCCAGGTTTCGAGGTCGTCGATCGCGTAGACGACGCGGGAGCCGAGCTTGCGGAACTTTGGCCCGCCGCCAATGACGCGCTTCTTGTTCAGCGTGTGCGGCGAGAGCTTGAGATAGGCGGCCGCTTCCTCATTGGTGAGGTAGCGGCTGGCCGGTTTGGATTCGGGACGATCCATGAAGCTGCCTCCGTCTCAGGCTGGCCGAGCGAAGCCCGGTCCAGCGGTTGGGAGGCAGCTTGGGGAAAGCCTGTCCTGCTGCGTATGGAGAATCCTGGCCGGTCGGCTTTCTCCCTCACGGGGCGGCGGCGGGCATGGGATACTCGCCGGCCCGACGCGCGGTCGCACCCCAGAGGAAACGGCGATAGCCGCCGTTCATGAGGGCGCGGCCACGGTGGACGAGATAGCGGACCCTGGCGCGCAGCTCGCTATCACCATGCCATTTCTCCTTCACGATGCGTGCGCCGAAGATTGCGATGGCGATCTCGCGCTCGCTGGCTCCGGCAAGATGACCGTCGAGGGCCTGCAAGGACTGCATGGTGATGATCGGCTCGGGCGAGCCGCGCCGACCGGCAAGTCCGGCTGGGCGGGTGGCGATTACGGCCAGCAGCTCCTTGGCCTCGCGCAAGCGGGCATCGGCCCGGTCGTCCGGTGCGATCGCGAAGGTGAAGGGCATGGTGGCGTCAAGCGTGCCGGCGATATGGACATGCCAGGAGCGGCCGCGCCGGGTGAGCTTCAGCGCGAGGCGGCCGCCGTCATGGCCGATCGCCTTGCGGCCGGGAAAGGTCCAGAGGTCGAAGACCGGTGCGACAGTCTCCGGGTCTTCGTCCGGCACGATCGGCAGCGCGATGTCCGGATCAGGCCGCCAGAACGGCAGCGCGTCGCGCGCGTCGTGTTTGGGGTTCTCGAAGAAATCGTAACCCCCAATTCTGCGCATGTGCGCTCAACGATGGACGCCGCTTCGTGCCAAAGCGGCGCCAGTCGTTCCGATAGCCAGGATTGCGCCGCAGGTGCTCCCAGGCAACCGCCGGACGGTCGAGAAAGAGGATGTAGAGGTAGGCAGCGTTGGCCATCCAGTCTTGCGTGTGGGGCATGTTTCCTCCGTGTGTTTCGGAAAGCTTCTGGTTTCAAGAGAACGCGCAGTGTCCCCCAAAATGAGGCGGCTAAAGTTAAGGTGTCGTGCATCGTCGGGAGAGGCTGATTGCAGGCGGCCTTTGTTCGGATAGTTGAGGCCGTTCCAGCTATGACTTTGCGAGCCGGGCGGAGCCCGGCGAGCCGCGGCCGTGCTGTCGAGGCGCGGCTGCGCCGCCGACCCGGATTTACGGATCGGCGGAAAATTCCGGATACGGAAAGCCGCACGGTCGATGGACCGACCGCGCGGCATCTGCGGCTATGCGGCTTTTTCCAGCAGGGTCTTTGCTTTCGCTTCCAGTTCAAGGCGGCTATCCTGATGCGCCTTGACGCGGGCATGGGCGGTCATGCCCTGCACGAAATCGAAGATGCTTTCGGGCGGCCTGCCTTCTTCCTGCAACACCGTCTCGATGATCTTGCCGGTCTCGGCCTTGCTGAAACCACGCTTGCGCAGGAAGGTCTCGCGCTCTTCATCGGTACGGGCGACGATACGCTCGCGCGCCGCCCGGATGCCGGCGACGAAAGGCGCGGGCGAGGAATGGGCGAAACTGGTCAGCGCCGGCGCCGCCTCATGGGCGAAGCGCTGCGCCGCGAACTTGCTGTGCCGGATGCTGATTTCCTCGAAGCCTTCCACGCCCCAAAGGTTGCGGTTCATGCAAACCGCGCGGAGATAAAAAGAGGCGATGCCTAGGGTCTTCGATCCGACTTCACTATTCCAGCAATAGAAGCCCCGGAAATACAAATCCGGCTCCCCGTTCGGCAGGCGTCCAGCTTCGATGGGGTGGGTGTCGTCCACCAAAAACAGAAACACGTCGCGGTCGCTGGCGTAAAGCGTCGTCGTGTCCTTGGTCACGTCTACAAAGGGATTGTGCGTCATGGTCGCCCAATCCAGCACGCCGGGCACCTTCCACATGGTATCGCCGATGCCATTACCGGCGATCTTCATCACGGCGCCGACAAGCTCGTGATCCCAGATGCGGCCATAATCGGGGCCGGTCACGGCGCGAAGCTCAACGCGGCCGTCATCCGTTTCCAACGTCTTCACAAGCTCGGCGCGGTGCGACAGCAAACCATGCTGCAGGTTGATGCCGGCGAGCGGCGCGGGAAGCTGGCGCATATAGGTCGCGGGCGCGCCCACAAGGCTGCACAACTGCCCGAAGCTCCAATGGGTCGGGGCAATGGGCGCATCCTGTCCGGGGACGATGAGCGAAAGCCGCTCGGCATCCTCCCGGCTCGCCTCCACGCGCACGGCGCTGCTTTCCACGGTGCGGGCCTTCGCCCGATCCGCGCGGGCCTTCACGGCGTCGTAAAGCTCGGTAAGCGACAGGAAGCGCTCGTCGTCGGGGCGCGAGAACCATTCCGACGATACGCGGCCGATCCGCTCGCCACGCGAGATGTCCACGCGGAAGCCGCTTTCAACGGGCTGGCCATGCTGGCTGGTGCTGATGATGTTCATGGTCGTTGCTCCTTTTCCCGTAAATGCCGAAGGCATGTCCCCCGACATGCCTTCCGGGGGCGCGTGAGCGCGCGGGGACGGGAGGGGACAAGTGCCGGCGAGCATGGCAGGGCTGCCGGGCCGAGCGGGCCGGTGTGACAACGACCGGCAGGATGACAGTCTTCGTCCGTCCTGCGAGCCGGCGGCCCTGCCATCGCGCAGGCAGCGCTTGAGGGGAGAAAGGGGTAAGACCCCTTGGCTCCCCCGAGGATCGGCAAGGCTCCGGCCGCGGCCGATCAGAACAAAGGGAGCGCAGCTCGCCATACGCGATGCAGGCTGTGGGAACCTTCGTCAGCCCCGGCCGATGGCCGTGCGCCTCTCGCAATCGTCGCGGAGACGGGTTATATAGATCGAAATTCAATATCGAAATCGGACCTGATTTCGATGCCGTTATTCGAGGACGAGGCCATGCAGCGCGTGGAAGCCGAAATCGCCGTCAGCGTCTCCGACCTGAAGAAGAACCCAACCGCCATCGTCGACGGCGCGCGGGGCAGCGCGGTCGCGATCCTGAACCACAACCGGATCATGGCCTATATGGTGCCGGCCGATACCTATGAGGCGATGATGGACGCGCTCGACGATCAGGCGCTCGTCGAGATCGCCAAGGCGCGCGCGAACGAGAAGGGTGTGCCGGTCAACCTCGATGACCTATAGGCTGGAATTCCTGCCCTCCGCGCGCAAGGAATGGGACAAGCTCGGCGCGACGCTGCGCGAGCAGTTCAAGAAGAAGCTGGCGGAGCGCATGAGCCAACCGCATGTGCACGCCGACGCGCTGCGCGGCATGCCGGATCATTACAAGATCAAGCTGCGCTCGGCCGGTTATCGGCTGGTCTATCGCGTCGAGGATGAAAGGGTCACGGTGGTCGTCGTTGCCGTGGGGAAGCGCGAGCGTTCCGAGGTCTATGAGGCAGCGAAGAAGCGCCGTTAGGACGCTTTGGGCAAAGGGAGTACGGCTCGCCGTATCTCCTTCGGGCGGCGGCGGACATGAACATGGCGAAGCCCCGCTTGCGCGGGGCTCCCCCTGTGGCGGCCGGCCTCACTCGGCGGCGCGGCGGGACCAGATGAGTGCAAACTCACCCTCAGTCTCCGTCTCGACCAGGCTCGCATAGATCGGAGCCGGGAATGACGGATCGTCCAGCTTGACGGAGTGGTAGTCGCGGCCCTCGCGCGAAGTCTTCTTCCACGCCGCTCCGAACTCAGTGGCACCGGAGAAGATGCGGAAGTCCGGCCCCTTCTCGTTGTCGCCTTCGGCGGGGACGAACTCGACCGCCTTGACGTTGAGGCTGAGGGTCTTGACCGAGCCCTTGAAGCCCTTGGCGGTGGCGGTGAAAGTGCCGATGGTGGCCATTGCGGTGGTTCCTTCTGCTGACCTGGCCGCGCCCATCGCGGCCTCGATGGGGGTCGGCAGACCGGGGACGATCGGCCCGCAACATCCGGCGAGGACTTTTTCGCTTCGCGGTGCAAAGCCGGCCCTGGCCGGCGGCGGGAAAAAGCCGCAGGCGGCGTGTTGCGGGTTCAAGATCGAGGTGACGCCCGCGTCGCCGGTCTTCGGTCAGACCCCTGCCTATCGAGGACGAGATGGACGTGGCTTGAGACAGGCGGACAGGAGGAACCGCCCGATAGCCGCAATCGGAACGATGCTTTCACCGCCCCCGCCAAGGGCTTCTCCGAGAGGGCGGGACAGGCCCTCAGCCTCACCGGCGAGGCGAAGTGATCGATTCACCCTGGCGATCGGCCGGCGACAATGAGAATGGGCTGACCCCTCTCCGCTCCTTGCCCGCCACCGAGTTCGGGGCGGTGTGCAAGAAACGACATTGCTTCCGCGTGGGGCCGTGGCTGCTTCGCCTCCACAAGCGCCCGGACAATGCGGGCTTTCCCGATCCGTTCGATGCAATGCGGACATGGTCGAGACCGGCATCGGGGGGCAGGATCTCCCTCATCCCGTTCCATCGTCACGATTTGCCGAGTGACGCCGGCTGCCACAGGGAAGCCTCTCAAAAGCGGAGGGCGTTATCGTGGGAATGCCTGCCGCCGCTGTCCCTCGCGTCAGGGATCGTTACCGGAGGCGAAGACCCACAAGGGGCTTCGGAAGCCACCGCAGGAGGCGCGTAGAGCCCGGCCCGAAGGGCGACGCCTAGTATCTCAGACATAAAGGGGGTGAGTATCTGTCAGCGTTGGGATAATTGCACCGATGTTCGATCATAACGTCTTACGCTTCGCTTTGTGCTTCGACGCAATTGCAGATACTTCGCGGATGACGTCATGAGGATCGAAGCCGATCGTTTCGGCAAGCTCAAGGAACTCGACGACGTCGATGCGACGGCCGCCGGATTCGATGGCGGCAACGACGGACTGGTATCGGCCGAGCGCTTCGGCCAGATCGGACTGGCTCATGCCAGCTTCCCGGCGTTTGTCGACGATGAGCTGAACCAGACGCATATGCCTTGGCGAGCGAAGCGTTTTTTGCATATGCCCTGCCGGTCATTGACGAAACCGGCAGATCAATTAAACCGAAATACAGATAACCAGAAAATCTGGTTGACTTAGGCACGGCGGATCCGAGCATGGATTCTCGATTGTTGGCGGACCGACATCCAGCGCTAGGCCGGCTTTATCGCGTCTGGCTTGCGCGCGGTGAAGGCGCGGCCATGCCGCTGGCCGGGAACATCACCGAGCGCCTGGCCGATCTGGATGACGTGATCGTGGTGATCCGACGCCCAGCCGAATCGGATGAGACGCTGAGGATCGAACGCAGCGGCAAGGATGTTGACCGGCTCTATGGAGTTGCTTTGGCGGGTGAGCTGGTCGGCCGGCTCACGCCGTCGAGTGCGGATGCGGATAATGAGGCGGCCGTCGTTCTCGCATCCGGGCGCACGCTGATGATGGAAGACCAGGCGCAGCTTTTGGGTGGGTCTGTGCGTGTGGTCCGGCTCTATCTGCCGTTTTCCGACGAAGCTGGTGCTGTGGCGGGCGTTGTGGTCGGCATCGTCAAAGCCGCCTGAAATCCGCAAAAGCGGATTTCAGGAAACGGAGCGATCATCATTGCGACCGCTGCTCGATATAGCTCCTCATGGTCATGGTTCCTGCTTTCGTGCAGTCGAGGTCTCCGGCCGCGCCGTACCGGCGCGGCCGGAAAATTCTCGGTGCTGTCGAGAGACTGGCCGGAACCGCCGAAGCGGCTCCGGCCGTGGGGCTCACTCGGCGGCGTGGTTGAAGGCTGTGCCGTCCTCGACCGTGCCGGTATCGTCGGGACCGGCTGCGGTCGGCGCCTCCATGACCGTTCCGGCGTCCGCTTCCGGTTCATCCAGCCATGCGGGCCGTTCGGTGCGCAGGAGCACGGGAAGCCATCCGGTGGCAACGACAAGCTGCTCGGCGGCTTCCGCCATGGGCTGCTTCTTCATGCCGGCGATCCGGTCGGCAGCGTCGTCGCTGGCGGCTTCCCGCACAGCGGCGACGATGTGCGCCTTGGTCACGCGGCCGAAATAGGTCCGCGTGGTGGGTATCCAATGCGCCGTCATGTCGAGGGCGAGCGCCGTCGCCAACCTGTCCGCCGTCTCGTGGGCTCGGGGCTTGCGCTCCCAGGGCTGCTTCACCGCGTTGACGGCCAGCGAGGCGCAATGCGCGAACAGCGCCATGACGCTCGCCTGATCCAGCCCAGCGATGAAGCCCCACAGGTCCGCCACGTCGCGCGGCATGTCGGATGCCCAGCCTGCATGCCGATCCACCAGCGCCTTCGCCGGAGCGGTGTCCTCGATGCCGTCCGCGTGCCCGGCGAGGGTGCTGCTCGTCGGCCGGATTTCGAGGCAGGCGGCTTCCGTTCCGTGATAGAAGGTCTGTGCCGCGAGAGCATGGGTGACGGCGATCAAGGCCATGTCCGGCTGCTCGCCGAGAGCGAGGCGCAGGCCGAGCGTGCGGTGCGCTGTCAGGTCCCGCACGAGAAGGTCGGACAGCGGCTTGCCCGCATCCCCGGCGTCCTCGTCCTCGGCGTCGAGCGCGGAAACATGGTTCCCGTCCTCGTCATGTGCGCCGTCCTCGATGATCCCACCGTCGTCGTTGACGCGAACGCCCTCTGAGGCTTCTTCCGGCCCCCCGTTCTCGTCCTCGGGGTGGATGAAGCCGCGCTCGATGCGGGCAGTGCCGTCATGCGACAACACGACCAACACGCCTCCGCGCGCGATGTCATCCGGGTCATAGGTGTGCCGCAGCGAGTCGATACGCTCCATGTCCGCCTCAAGCGCTCCGAACCGCTCGTCCGCCTCCGGGGGAAGCTCCTCTGCGCCGTCCCATTCCTCCGACAGCCGGTTGTATTCCTCCTGCACAGCGGCATAGGCGGCGGCATCTTCGTCGGAAAGCTCCATCGGCTGCGGATAGGCACGCCGCAGGCCGTGGGCATGGGGATAGTCGATGTGGACCGAGACCCACTTCCAGCCTTCCGCCTGAACCTCGGCGGCGATCCGCTCCAGCTTCCCGGTGACGAGCCGGTCCAGCAGCGCGGAGTCCTCGTAGAAGCCGCCACGATCCTCCGTGAACAGGTCGCGCAGGATGGTGCCGCCCGCCTCGGCGTAGGCCTCCGGGCCGATGAAGATTGCCCGGCGATCCGTCGCCGGAATGTGTGCCTTGGTGAGGTCACGGCGGATGATCCACGGCTCGCGGTTGTAAGAGAGGTTCGCAAAAACCTGCTCCTGCCGGGCATGATCATCGGTGATGGCGAAGGCCATCAACTGGTCGAGGCTCAAGCCGCCGTCGCGGTACACCTGCATCAGCTTGGGGTTGACAGCGCCGAGCCGCAGGCGCTGGCGCACCACATGCGCCGTCACGCCGAAGCGGGCGGCGATGTCCTCCGCTCCCCATCCGCGATTTTCCGCCAGTTCGCGGAACGCCTCGAACTGGTCGGCCGGGTGCATCGCCTCGCGGGTGACGTTCTCGTCAAGGCTGATCTCGTGCGGGTCGTTCGCCGTGTCGATGACGCAGCGCACCGTTTCGGTCTTCCTGATCTCCTTGCGCTTCACGCGGAGAAGCTGGGCGAGCCTGCGGCCTTCTCCGACCGTCACGAAATAATTGCCGGTGGGCTCGGCCGCCGCATCAAGCTCGGGCTCCACCACAAGGTTTTGCAGCATGCCCTTGACGGCGATGCTGGCGGCCAGCGCTTCGATGGTCGCTTCGCAGTGCGGGGTCTTCCGCGCATTGCGGGGCGACTTCTTCAATTTGTTGAGCGGAATGAAAACCGTCGCGCCGCTCGCGGCTACTGCCACGGCCTCCGCCTCCGGTGCGGGCAGCGCACCGACGATTTCCGTCGCCGCCTCCCCGACGCTACGGATTTCCGCGTCCGCAACCTGATCCGCCATCGTCTCGGTGACAGCCTTCGCCTTCTTTGATGTC
The DNA here is from genome assembly GCF_052932325.1 of Xanthobacter sp. ZOL 2024. NCBI lineage: Bacteria > Pseudomonadati > Pseudomonadota > Alphaproteobacteria > Hyphomicrobiales > Xanthobacteraceae > Xanthobacter > Xanthobacter sp. ZOL 2024. The sequence continues at coordinate 3,598,260 of NZ_CM128808.1, read as the reverse complement.
CTGGCCATTGTTCCGATCCTTTCTCCGTCAATGCCGAAGGCGTGTCCCTCGACATGCCTTCCGGGGGCGCGTGAGCGCGCGGGAGTGAGGGGGGCCAATGCCGGCGAGCGGAGCTGGGCTGGGCTGCGAGCGAGACGGATCGGTTTCGTTCAGATGGTGATTGCTGTGCGCCGCCTTGCGAGCGGGCGGCCCCGCTCTGCCGCAGGCGGCGTTGGCGGGGGAGCGAGGGGAAAGTCTCCTCGCTCCCCGTGTCAGGCTGTGGGATTGGAATCGGGATGAAATGTATTGACATTGTAATGGCAAATCTTCAATATCCGGCTCCTGAAACGGGAGCGTTCCGATGGTGCAATCAGCCCGCTCGGAGAGTGGCCGCAAACGTGATGCTGCTCGGAAAGATGATCTCATCCAGATCCGCGCCTCGGCGGGGACGAAGGCGATCCTAAGTCGGGCCGCGAGCTTGCGCGGACAGAAGCTGTCGGAATTCATGCTGGACAGCGCCCGTCGGGAAGCGGAGGAAGCCATTCTCGACCAGCGCAGCTTCTTTCTTGATGATGCGGCGCATGTGGCCTTCCTCGCGCTGCTCGATGCTCCGGCCAAGCCGGCCGAGGAACTTCGTACGCGGATGAAGCGCAAGCCCGTCTGGGAGCGTTGATGCCTGCCGGCAAAGGAGAGGGAAGCCAACAGCGGCCCCAAGGACTACGCGTTCGTCCTCCGGAACGGCTGACCGGCGATCACGACGTCGGGGCGTTCCGAAACGGCAGGCATCCGTCTCTCGATGACTGGCTGCGGGATCGAGCCCTTGCCAGCGAAGGGATGTCGGCGCGGACCTATGTGGTTTGCGACAGGGACACCCCGAAGCGCGTCGCCGGCTATTATGCCATCTCGACCGCCATGGAAGAGCGGATCGCCCTGCCGAGCGCCAAGCTGCGCCGGGGTATGCCGGAGCAAATTCCCTTGCTGCTGATCGGTCGTCTGGCAGTCGATCAAGCATACCAGGGAATGGGGCTTGGCACCGATCTGCTCGCAGATGCGCTACGGCGCTGCCTGGCCGCTTCCGAGATCGCCGGCGTTCGAGCCATCGTGGCTCACGCGATCGACGATGCGGCCGTGAGCTTTTACCAGCGGCATGGATTTATTCTCTCCCCGCTCGGCGAACGGACCATGCTGATGCCGATCGAGATAGTACGGGGACTATTTTCGGAAGCGTGACGAACAAGCGCCGATTGAGAGACACCGACCCGATCGTGCCGATGACGACCTCGGCGGCTTCGAGAAAGCAAACATCCATAAGGAATTTGCGCGGACCATCAGACGGCTAATCCGGAGATGGCAGGTAAAGATCATCGCGATGCGCTTCGGCATGAGGTATCAGTAATTCAAAGCCAACTCCCACCTCTTCCAAATCAGCTTTGGCCGTCGTGAGTTCCGCTTGAAGCCCAATTCCGGATTCCATGACCGCAAGAAGCGCTAGATCCGGCCGGAGCCGCTTCGCCAAGTTGACGAGGTCGCGAATATCGGAACCGCGAAGGCTGTGCCAGCTTGACTTGACTTCGCACAGGATTGCTTGTCCGTCGCTCAAAACCAGTAGATCGGCTTCAGCGTCAGGCTTTTCGGAGTCGGGGCGAAAACCGAACCATGTTGGTCCGGTATAAATGAACGACGAGCGCGATCGTTCCAGAAGAACGGTCAGCACCCACACCAGTGATAAAACACTATGATCGCGGAGGCTCTCGATCAAAAACTCGTTTGGACGGAACAGCCAATCGATGGCAACGGGCGCCTGAACGACGGTCTTGCAGACCTCGCAACTGAGTTCTGGCGCGAGGCCGCCCAGATCAACCCAGTTGCGATGATGACAGTTGGAGCAGGTCCATTGATGCCCCTGAAAGACCATCTGGCGACGCCGCATAGCGATAAGGGACGCGTCGAGTGAATCCTCTTCGAGCTTGTCCCAATCGACGCTGGGATCGGGTTCTCCCGACTGCAGATGAGCCGCTTGATAAGCTGCACGGTGTTCCTTCCATCCGCGTTTCATATCTTCGTATTTTACGAAATGCAGTGGATTTTTGAGCGATTTCGCCGCTTTCACAATCAGTGTTCCAAGGGCCTCCCGCTCCGTCTCTCCGCGCAGATCGAAGGCGGGAAGCCGAGGGGCGAGTTTCCGGAGTCGATCGACCGTTGGCTTAACCTTGTCGGGCTGCAATCCCGGTGTGCCGCCCAGGCGCGCAAAGAAACCTCGAAGAAATGGATGCAAGAGAAAACTGCTCGCGGGCAGGAGCCCTCCGGCCATGCCCAACACCCCGGCAAGATAGCGGGCTTCGTTTGATGGATTGGCCCAATCCACTTTGGATGGAGGCTCGATCTGCCCGTACTCTTCAGCTTGTGCAGCCCAACGACCGTCCTGCGTCAGCGCAAAATAGAACGCGCCGTCGGTAATAGGGACAGTGATCGTATCAATCGGATGGTCAGCGTTGTGAAAGACTGCAAGCGCGCCGCCCCGACTGCGCCGCGGGGGCATTAGTGCATGGGGAGGCGTGTTCGCCAACCTGACCTGAAAAGCCTGAGCCATTCGCCAACGGCGGGGTAGGATCCAACGATTGTTGCCGCCAAAACGAGGCCCAGGACCATCATATTCGAAGAGATAGTCCGTGCCCCAATAGCCTTGGGCGAAAACCTGACGCGGCGGCGCGTCGACAAGATGATCTGGCGTTGTGGCAAGTGGGCGGGCCGTGGGTCTGGTCCACACAAATTCCATCCAATCGGCGCGAGGAAATAGGCCGTCACCAAAGCGATTGCCTTCCCGCGCTTTGGAAAGTGCCTCATCGGTAGGCACAAGAGCATCTGGACCGGCAATCGCCTCTGCCTGGACCGCGCCCCATAGCCGAGCCGTAGCTAGCCTTTGTCGGATGGCGTCGAGGTGCCCGGGGTCAAGCGAGCATGATCTGATCACGAGTTGCGGCTGGCCCCCAGAGCCACGATTCACGTGATTGCGGCGGTTGATGAGACTAACGAGCACTTGAACGAAATCGTTGTCCTCCGCCTGCTCAGGCGTGATGCGGAAGCAACACAGATCGCTGTCCAACCAAGATGGAATGAACAGGCGCGCGTTCCAGAACATTACGCGATCCGGAAAGCTGTCTCCGACAACTAGATTGAAGGTCCCACTCCACCGGCCTGCTTGAATCTCGAGTTTCGGTGCGAAAAGCTGCGACGCCATCGACAGGCTTGTTGCCTGTCCCTTAGCAAAGGCGACAAACGCTGCCATCTCGTTTGGGATCGCATTGAGGTCGCGCGGAACGCCCCGGTGACGATCAGCCTGCGCCTCGGGTGAAACAATCGTCAGAAGGCTTGCTATTCCAGTTGCATCGGATGGAAACATGCCGCTGCCCTGGCTGCTCCGGTAAGTTCCGAAATTGTCAGTCAGGAAACGCGTCGCGCTTTCCGTGTGCCAGCTATCAATAATCTGGACGGCAGCACCTTCGCCGCGCACGCGAGTATATCGCGCAGACTGGAAAATGGTTGAAAGTGAGGAAAGCGGTTTGGATTCATAGGAAGGACGATAGCTGGACGGATCATCGGGGTGGTCCCCGCCGGTTCCATGAAAGGTATATTTCGCCGGGCAAAGTCGCTCGTGAAGCTCAATAATGTCCTCGCGGCTGAGCGACACATACGAGTAGATCAGGTCGGGATCGAAGGTCTCAAGCCATGGCCAGTAGGCTTGTGAAATCCGCCCATCGATACAAGGGACGACAAGACAGAATCGTCCACCCCAACGACTATAACAATCGGCGAAGATCGCGTCCAAAGCGACGGCAGCGTATTCACTTTCTTGAATAAGAAAGGCGATTCGAATTGGACGCGGCCGCGCCCATCCTCTTAGTTCGCGAGCCATCGCACGTTCCGTGAATTCTTGACCGGAATAAGATACCTATAGCGCGGACGTTATCTAGCGGCATCGCCTCGCTGTCGTATATCTCTCAGTTTTCCGGCCAATGCGTTGGCAATTTTCTTGGTCACCCGATCGGCAGCTCTCTTGGAAGGATCGTTCTGAACGTGAGCATAAATCGCTGTTGAGCGCAGGTTCGCGTGACCGAGGATTGCCCCCGTTAGCGCCAGTGCCTCGCCCGAGGAGACCGCGGTCGACCCCACGGTATGCCGCAATGTGTGGGGCGTTACGCCGGGCAATGTCGCCTTCTGGATCACCTTCGGCCACAGCCGCTTTGTACCCTGGTAGTGACTATCGCCGAGTTCGGCTGGAAATACGAAGGAGGCCTCTGGGTCACGATCGACCGCGTGAAGGAATGCGATGGCTGCAGCACCAAGGGGGCGAATGGATTTGCCCGTCTTACTGTCGGCAAGGATCAGCAAGCCCCGCTCGAAATCGACCTCTGACCAACGCAGGCCAGCGATCTCATCCCGGCGGCACCCGGTGAGCGCCCACAGGCGAGCAATCGCGATAGCCTTCGGATTTGCTCCCTCGGCCTCCAGGGCATCAAAAGCGGCCCCAAGTTTAGTTACCTCGTCCAGCGTCAGGAAACGTTCCCGCCGGTTGTCGGTCTTCCGGACGGAGGCCTTCTCCACCGGGTTCACGGTCATGATGCCGCGGCGATTCGCAAAGCTGAAGACGGCCGACAGATCCCGCACAACCTTTCGGGCAGCGCCATCACCGCCGCGAACGATGATGCGCTTGCGAGGCCCAGTTTTCTCGTCCCGCGCAGTCTTGCCCGCCCCCACGTCGCGGACGAATCTCTCGATTTCGCCAGTTCCAATTTCCGACACTCGCTTGTGGCCGAGCAAGGGCACTACATGATGCCGAAGTCGAGCGAGAGTGTAGGCCTTTGTCCTCTCCTTCATCGGCTCGCCCTGGCGCTGGCCCCGTTGGATAAAGCAGCCCTCTTCCTCATAGAGATCGATGAGCTTGGCCATCGTGATTTCGCGCCGTTTCTTGCCTCGCTCGCTTGCTGGGTCGTCTCCCTTCGCCGCGGCACCAAGAAGCGTCTTGGCCTGCTTTCTCGCTTCGTCAACGGTCAGCGTCCCATAACGTCCGACGGTCACAAAGCGACGAGGAGCGGAGCGCCCTCCATCATCGGCCCGATAACGCACGACGAATGTCTTCGTCCCGCTTGCCTCTACCCGAAGCGCGAACCCCGCCAGCTTGCTGTCGCACACGTGATATCGCGCACCACGAGGCTGGGCGGCGTCGACCGCCCGTTTGGTCAATAGAACGCTCGATGATCGATCCATCTCAGCCATCCATGTGGACATCGTTCGGAAATGGTGTCCACATGGTGTCCACCGTGATGGGGAAAGCCATACCACGGCGAACATCCGAATATCAACAATCGATTGATTTACAATCACTATTTACGATGAGCGCCAACTCGGGAAAACTCGGTCAAAGCCATCTCACAACCTTGCCAAGGTTGGGGTCGAGGGTTCGAATCCCTTCGCCCGCTCCAGTTTCTCTCAAGACAATCGAAGATCGAAATGGCGCCCGAACGGGCGTCAATGGCGTTCTGGCGCGCTGGACCGGTCGTTCGGTGGACGCGGCTTGCGCGAGAGGGCAAGCGGCACTGGCGATGGGCCGGGCAGCTTGGAATCCATATAAATCATTGCTGTTGCAGCAGATTTCCATTCCCCCTATAGGCTGGCGACTGACGGATCGGACGTGGCGACGGACGGTGAAGCCGGCCGCGCACTGTGAACGGCACTGCGCCAGGCCGATGCCGTCAGACGTGGCCCCGACGGCAGCCGGGCCGGATCGCAGCGCGATCCGGATCGCCGGCGCCATCGCTCGGACCGCGGGAGCGGAATGGGCGCGCCACGGCGGCGCGCCGGGCCGCACGGAGCCGCCGATGTGGGATCTGCACAAGCTGTTCGTCCGCCACGCCCGGGAGCTGGAACGCTTCCTGCGGCGGCGCGGCCACAGCGCAGAGACGGCTGCCGACATCACCCAGGATACCTTCCTGCGCGTGCTCGCCACCCCGCCGGGGGAGGCGGAGGCCAACCACAATCCGCGCGCCTATCTCTATCAGGTCTCCCGCAACCTCAGCATCAACCAGCGTCGGCGGGAACGCCTGGTGGCCTTCACCGACCTTTCCGGAGAGGAGGTTCAGCGGATCGCCGATCCCGCCCCCTCACCGGAGCGGGTGGTCTATTCCCGCCAATGTCTGCTGCAGACCCGGCGCGCCCTCGACGAACTGCCCGAGCGCACGCGGCTGGCGTTCGAGATGCACCGGCTCGACGGGCGCACCCTGGCGGAGGTGGCCGATGCGCTGGGCCTTTCCGTCTCGCGAACCTGGGGGCTGGTGCACGAGGCCTACCGTCACCTGCTGACCCGCGTGGACGCGCCATGACGCGCCGGCGCTGTGAAAAAAGTGGCCGCCCGATTGTAAACACAACGGGGGCCGGAACCGCATGCAGGCGGACAGCCAGCCCGTGGCCGGGGGAGAGCTTATGAGCGAGGCGGATCGGCTGACCGACGAGGCCATCGCGCTCGTCATCCGGCTGCAGAACGATCCCGACAACCCGGTGGTGGACGACGTGATCCGCCTCTGGCGTGCTCGCAGCGCCGCCCATGAGCAAGCCTGGACGCGGGTGGCGCGGATCCATGGGGCGAGCGGGAAGATCCTTGCGGAGCAGCGGCGGGCAGCGCAACGCGCACGCTCGGGCCTGTCCCGCCGCAACCTGGTGGTGGGCGGACTGCTCGCCGCAGGCGCCGGAGCCACCGGAAGCCTCATTGTGCCCGGCATGATCGCGCGCGCCCGAGCGGATGTCGCCACCGGAACAGCGGAGACGCGCAAGGTGGCGCTGCCCGACGGCACCACCGCCACCCTCGGTCCCGACAGCGCCCTCGCCTTCGCCTTCTCGCCGGAGCGCCGGGGCGTGGAGCTCCTCTCCGGCATGGCCTTCTTCGACGTCGCGCGCGACACCGAACGCCCGTTCCGCGTTGCGGCGGGAGCGGTGACGGCCAGCGCCCGCGAAACGGCGTTCGAGGCGGGCCTGGAAGCCAGCATTTTCAGTGTCGCGGTGGATCGGGGCACGCTCGCCGTGTCGACGGCTGCCGCACCGGCCGATCAGTTGACGGCCGGGGAATGGATGTCGTTCGGCCCGGACGGCAGCGGGCCGGAACGGGGCACGCGCGACGTGAGCCAGATCGCGGCGTGGCGCGACAACCTGGTGATCGCCCAGCGCGAGGTGGCGACGGCGCTCATCGCCCGCATCGCCCGATGGATCCCCGGGCGCGTGCTGGTGGCCGACCCGTTCATCGGCCAGGAGCGCATCAGCGGCATCTTCGATCTCAATGATCCGGTCCGGGCGCTGGAAGCAGCCGTGCAGCCCACCGGCGCCCGCGTACGGCAGATCGCATCCTTTCTCACTGTAGTTTCGTATTTCTAAAAAGTGCTGACCCAAAGAGAAAAACAGATGCTCTGATCTGTAACAGTCTTCAGGAGGCCGAAAGCACAGACAGCTGCGCTTCAGGCCCTCCAGACGAGCAGTTTGGAGCCGTTTCAACATGAAGACTTTTGCCGGGACGCGCGCGGCGCGCCATCGGAATGGCCGCACTTTGGCTGCGATGTGGATGATGGGAACCACGCTTGCGCTGGGCGCCGCGGTGCAGCCGCGCCCGGTGCTCGCCCAAGGTGCCACACAGGTGGCTTTTTCCGTGCCCGCGGGGCCGCTGGACCAGGCGCTGGCGCTGTTCGGACGGCAGGCGGGACTGCAGGTGACCTATCTCGCGACGGTCACCTCCGGAAAAACGTCACCCGGCCTTTCGGGCACCATGTCCCGTGAGCAGGCCATCGCGCGGCTGCTGCGCGGATCCGGACTGTCCTTCACCTTCCCCAATGCCACGACGGTGCAGATCTCCGCGCCCGGCAGCGCGGCGGGCGGCCCAGCCGCCGCGGCGGACGGCGCCATCGCCCTCGACACCCTGGAAGTGGCGGCGGGCGCCGTGTCCCGCACGCTTGTGCCGTTCGAGACCCCCGGTCCAGTGGATTACATCTCCGGACAGAGCATCGAACGGTTTCGCGGCTCGAGCCCGGCCGACATCTTTCGCGGCACCCCGGGCGTCATGTCCGCCGAAGCCCGCAATGGCGCGGGCGCCATCGACGTGAACATTCGCGGCATGCAGGGCATGGGCCGCGTGGCGGTGACCGTGGACGGCTCGGAGAACGGGCTCAATATCTATCAGGGCTATCAGGGTGTTTCCAACCGCAGCTATGTGGACCCCGACCTGCTCGCCGGCATCGACATCGTGAAGGGGGCGGATGCCTCCTCCAGCGGCATCGCCGGCACCGTCTCCATGCGCACGCTGGGAGCCGCCGACGTGGTGAAGCCCGGCGAGACATTCGGCATCGTGGTCAAAGGCGGCTTCGGCACCAATACGGCGGCGCCCATCGCCGGCAATCTCGGGGGCTATCTGTGGCAGCAGCCCACGGTGGGCAACCCGGATCTCCTGCCCATCGCCACGGCGGACGGCATGAACCGGCCGGGCGCGCTTGAGCCCACCAGTGGATCATTCAGCGTCGCGGCCGGCTGGAAAGAAGAGCATTTTGACCTGTTCGCGGGCTATGCCCACCGCAAGCAGGGCAATTATTTCGCCGGCACCAATGGCGCCTCCGCCGCACCCGTTGGCACCGGCCCGAAGCTGTTCTGCTATTCAAGTGGATACTGTCTGCCGCCCACCTTCAGCGGCACCTATACCAACTATTTCGTCAACAACGGGCTCACCAGCTATCGTGCCGGCGAGCAGGTCCTCAACACCCAGCTCGACACCCAATCGTTCATCGCCAAGGGCACCATTCGCGACGACAACGGCCAGAGCCTGCAGCTCGGCTATATCGGTTATCGCAGTGAAGCCGGTGACGTGCTGGCCTCGCGCTTCGCCTCCGAGACCAGCCAGGCCACCCAGCAGGCGCAGACCTCCGGCATCAGGCTGGATTCGGGAACCGCGCGCTATGGCTGGAATCCCGATGACAACGACCTGATCAACCTGCGCGCCAATCTCTGGTACACCAACCTCGAGCAGCGCACGCCGATCCGCGGCGGCGTCTCCGCCAAGCCGGAAGACTACGGCCTGCCCTTCGACTATCGGGTCGGCAGCAGCACCCGCATGTGGGGTGCGGACGCGAACAACCAGTCCGACCTGTCGCTGGGCGGCTACGGTAAGCTGCACCTGACCTTCGGCGGCTCGTTCCTGAGCGAGGAGACCGCGCCGACGGCCTACACCGACCTCCTCAACGGCATCGCCGGCCGCGACGGAAATCGCCAGGAGGCGGCGGCATTCGGCAAGCTATCCTATAAGCCGCTGTCGTGGCTGACGCTGAACGCGGGCCTACGCTATTCCCAATACTGGTCCGAGGATCTGAGCGCCCCCAGCAACGCATTGAACGCCAACCCGCAGCCCACCCGCAGCGACGGCGGCTTCAGCCCCTCCGTGGGTGTGACCGTGGAGCCGTTCACCGGAACGCAGCTCTATGTGAACTATTCCAACGCCCTGCGCATGCCCAGCCTGACCGAGACGCTGGCGACCTACGCGCTCATCGTCAACGACGCCCTGGAGCCCGAGCGAGCCAGCAACTGGGACCTCGGCATCAATGTCATCAAGGACGGTGTTCTGGCGGCCGGCGACAAGGCCATGTTCAAGTTTGGCTATTTCAACTGGGACATCAAGAATTACGTCGCCCGCCAGATGAGCCGCTTCACCGCCCCGGCCGGATACAGCTATACCGGCCTGCAGATCTTCAATATCGATCGCGCGAAATTCTCGGGCCTCGAGTTTTCCGGGCGGTATGAGAACAACGGCTTCAACCTGGATCTGGCGGCGAACTATTATCTCGACGTGGAGTTCTGCCCCACCGCCGACACCTGCGGCAACGCCACATTGTCCGGGGATTACGCCACCAACCAGATCCCCCCGCAATACATGGTGTCGCTCACCGCCTCCCAGAAGTTCCTCAACGATGCCCTCACCATCGGCGGCCGCGTCTCCTATACGGGGCCCCGCGCCGCCGACCACGGCACGCCGGTGAGCGGCGCCCAGACGCTGATCGCCCTGGTGGACTGGAATCCCTACTGGCTGGTGGACACCTTCGCCGAACTGAAGGTCTCCGACACCATCACCCTATGGGCCAATATCGAGAACCTCACCGACACCTATTACGTGGACCCGCTGAGCCTGGTGGTTCAGCCCGGGCCGGGGCGGACCTTCCGGATCGGCGCCACCGGCAAGTTCGGCGGATCGGACTTCAACCAGCCGCTGCTGCCACCCCTGTTTACCAAGACCGGGCACGTCGCCCGGGTGGCCGACTGGTCGGGCTTCTATGCCGGCGCGCACATGGGCTACGACTTCGTCGGCTTCGGCGGCAGCATGACCACGCTGGACGGCACCGCCAGCGGCTATCCGGCAGACGAGGCGCCGAACACCGATGCCCGGGGCTTCTCCTTCGGCGTGCAGGCGGGGTGGAACCACCAGTTCGCCAACCGCGTGGTGGTGGGCATCGAGGCGGACCTCGCCAAGCCGGAGATTTCCGGCACCGAGGTCACCTATGCCACCGAGGGCATTGATTGCCGCTGCTCCAACAACATGTATCGCATGCGGGCGGTGGAGGCGGTGCAGACCGGCCAGATCGACTGGCTCGCCACCCTGCGCGCACGCCTGGGCTATGCGGTGAACGACCGGCTGATGGTCTATGCCACCGGCGGTGCCGCCTTCCTGCAGCAGCAGCAGCAGCGCACCCAGTACCGGGCCATCGTGACCAGCCTTTACACCGCCGTCTCCACCTCCGAGGCCGCCTTCACCGAGCACGCCTCCGCCAGCCGCACGGGCTACGCCCTGGGGGGCGGCGCCGAATACGCCATGGGCGGCGGCTGGTCGCTGAAGGCGGACTACCTGTTCGCCGGCTTCGGCGAGAGCGAGATGCTCTTCCCCGGCGCCCGCGCCGGTGTGATGCACACCTCCGCCACCGCGCCCGCCACCTATCCCGACGTGGTGGGCCGGCGCCTGCGGAGCGAGCTCGACCTCTCGATCCTCAAGCTCGGGATGAACTACAGGTTCTAGAGGCGCGTCCCCCGCAGAGGCGCAGGGCCCTGCATTTCCCCCCGGCCGAGCGTCACCCGCCCGGCCGGGGGCATCGCTCCTCGCGTCGCCCGCGAGAGCGTGAGTTGAATTCGCCACAGTGGGGCCTTATGCGTGGGCCCATGCAGCCCCAAGCCACAGCACAAATCGCCGAAAACACCGTCCCGTCCCTGCCCTGCCTCCGGCCGCGCACGGGCCAGGCGGCGCCGTTCCTGCCCATGAGCCGCGCCGAAATGGACGCGCTGGGCTGGGACGCCTGCGACATCATCGTGGTGACCGGCGATGCTTATGTGGATCACCCCAGCTTCGGCATGGCCATCATCGGCCGGCTGCTGGAGGCCCAAGGCTTCCGGGTGGGCATCATCGCCCAGCCCGACTGGCAGTCGGCGGAGCCGTTCAAGGTGCTGGGCAAGCCGCGGCTGTTCTTCGGCGTCACCGGCGGCAATCTCGATTCCATGGTCAACCGCTACACGGCGGACCGCCGGCTGCGCCACGACGATGCCTATACCCCCGGCGGCGAAGGCGGGCGGCGGCCGGATCGCTCGGTGATCGTCTACACCCAGCGCTGCCGCGAGGCGTTCAAGGATGTGCCGATCATCCTGGGCGGCATCGAATCCTCCCTGCGCCGCATCGCCCATTACGATTACTGGTCCGATAAGGTCCGCCGCTCCATCCTGGCGGATTCCAAGGCGGACCTCCTGGTCTACGGCAACGCCGAGCGCGCCATCATCGAGGTGGCGAACCGGATCGCCGCTGGCGAGGCGCCGCGCGATCTTAATTCCATCCGCGGCGTGGCCTTGTTCCGCCGGGTGCCAGAGACCTACACGGAACTGCACGCCGACGACCTCGACGATGCCGACGAGGGCGCCGCCCGCCGTCCCGGTGATACGGTGATCCGCCTGCCGGCCTTCGAGCAGGTGGAAAGTGATCCGGAGGCCTACGCCCGCGCCTCCCGCGTGCTGCACCGGGAGAGCAATCCCGGCAACGCCCGCCCGCTGGTGCAGCGCCATGGCGACCGCGACCTGTGGCTGAACCCGCCGCCCATCCCGCTCGCCTCGGAGGAGATGGATAGCGTCTACGATCTGCCCTATGCCCGCGCGCCGCATCCGGCCTATGGCGATGCGAAGATCCCGGCCTGGGACATGATCAAGTTCTCGGTCACCATCATGCGTGGCTGCTTCGGCGGCTGCACCTTCTGCTCCATCACCGAGCACGAGGGGCGCATCATCCAGAACCGTTCGGAAGCCTCGATCCTGCGCGAGATCGAGCTGATCCGCGACAAGACCCCGGGCTTCACCGGCGTCATCTCCGACATCGGCGGCCCCACCGCCAACATGTACCGCATGGCCTGCAAGGATCCGAAGATCGAGAAGGCCTGCCGGCGGCCCTCCTGCGTCTTCCCGGATGTCTGCGAGAACCTCAACACCTCCCATGATGACCTGATCCGCCTCTATCGCAAGGTGCGCGAGGTGGAGGGGGTGAAGCGGGTGATGGTGGCTTCCGGCGTGCGCTATGACCTCGCCGTGAAGAGTCCCGAATATATCAAGGAGCTGGTCACCCACCATGTGGGCGGCTACCTGAAGATTGCGCCGGAACATACCGAGCGCGGGCCGCTCGACAAGATGATGAAGCCGGGCATCGGCACCTATGACCGCTTCAAGGAGATGTTCGACGCGGCGGTGAAGCAGGCCGGCAAGAAATACTATCTCATTCCCTATTTCATCGCCGCGCATCCGGGCACCACCGACGAGGACATGATGAACCTCGCCTTGTGGCTCAAGAAGAACCGCTATCGCGCCGATCAGGTGCAGACCTTCCTGCCCTCCCCCATGGCGACGGCGACGGCCATGTACCACACCGGCATCAACCCGCTGCGGGCGGTGCGGCATGGCGGCAGCGACAAGGTCGTGACGGTGAAGGGCCTGCGGCAGCGGCGCCTGCACAAGGCGTTCCTGCGCTATCACGATCCGGAAAACTGGCCGCTGCTGCGCGAGGCGCTGCGGACCATGGGCCGGGCCGATCTCATCGGCCCCCGGCCCGACCAGCTGGTGCCGGCCCACCAGCCTCCGGGCACCGGCAAAAGTGCCGGCGCTGGGACCGGCGCCAAGCGGAGCGGACCGGCGCGTCCCGTGCGTCGCCCTGCCGGCACCCAACGCTTCACCACCAAGGGCGTGCGCCTGCCGAAGGCCTGATCCGACGGCGCATCCAGCGGTCGGGCACCGGGAGGTGAAGGGTGAGGCGCGGCCCGGGCGACCCGCGTCTAGGGGGTTGCCGGCGCCTCGGCCGGCGCCGCCGCGCGCTCCAGCACGGCGGCGAAGAAGCCATCGGTGCCGTGGCGCGCCGGGGTCAGGGACAGATAGTCCGGATGCGCCGAGCAGGTCAGGTGCGGCGCGGCATCGGCCAGCGGAACCGCATGGAAGGCGGGATGCGCGGCAAGGAAGGCCGCCACCTGCGCCTCGTTCTCCGCAGGCAGCAGCGAGCAGGTGGCGTAGACCAGCCGCCCGCCGGGCTTCACCAGCCGCGCCGCGCTGGCCAGAATGCGGCCCTGCAGCGCCAGCAGATTGTCGAGGCCCTGTCCTTCCTCGCGCCAACGGGCATCGGGATTGCGCCGCCAGGTGCCGGTGCCGCTGCACGGGGCGTCCACCAGCACCCGGTCGAACGTGCCCTTGTGGCGCTTCACCCAGCGGTCGGTTTCGCTGGCGAGGAGCCGGGTTTCGATATTGTGGAGGCCGGCCCGCCGGAACCGCTCGGCCGCGCGTTTCAGCCGGCTCTCCAGCACGTCGCAGGCGATGACGTGGCCCTTGTTGGCCATCTGCGCGGCAATGGCGAGGGTCTTGCCCCCCGCGCCGGCGCAGAAGTCCACCACCCGCTCTCCCGGTCGCGCGTCCACCAGCATGGCGACCAGCTGCGAGCCCTCGTCCTGAATCTCCACCGCTCCGGCATGCAGCATGGGCAGGCGAGCCAGCGACAGGCGGGCATCGAGGCGGATGCCATAGGGCGCCAGGTGAGACGCCTCGGGCTGCAGGCCCAGATGCCGCAGCGCTTCCAGCATCTCGGCCCGGGTGGCCTTGACCGGATTGACCCGCAGATCGAGCGGCGGCGGCGTCAGCAGGGCCGCCATTTCCGCGGCGAAGTCCTCGCCGAAACGCTCGCACAGGGGCGCGACGGCCCAGGCCGGGCACTCATAGCGCACCTCGTCCGCCATGGACGGGTGATTGATGGAGCCGCCCTGCAGCTTGATCGCCAGCGCCCGCTCGTGATCGGTGAGGACGCTGGGGGCGAAGGTCCCGCCGGTGAACAGGCCACGCAACTGATCGGCCGTCTTGCGCCCATCCAGCACCAGCCAGGCGAGCAGCCGCTGGCGCGGCGTGTCGGCGCGGCCGTGGCGCGCCAACCACCAGCCCAGCCGCGCGCGATGGCGCAGCAGCGCATAGAGAAGATCGGAGATGCGGCCCCGGTCCTCGTCGCTCAGGTCGCGATGGGTCCGAAACCAGGCCGAGACGACGGCATCGGCAGGGCGGGCGACGTTCTCGACGTCATGCAACAGATCAAGGGTCGCTTGCAGAAGGGCGGCTGGGGTCACGGAACAACGATCGGCTGGAAAGGCGCCGCACCATAGATCCGTTGCCTGTGGATTCCTAGCGCCGGCAGCGGCGCCTGCGCACCCGCCGCAGCCCTCGGCGCGATCGCCGCGCCGGCGGCGGAGGCCGCGCACCGGCTCCACCTCTTCCGGGCGCAGCACCGCGCGCCCACGTCTGGCAGCAGCGCTGACCCCATCCCGCCCGAACCCCTTACAACTTCAAGGGTACTCTCTCATTTAGGATATTGCGGACCAGCCCTGCCGCATTAAACTACCTTCATAAGGCGAGCGAAGAGTCGGCGCCTGCCGGACTTCGCCGTCGGCGTGTCACCGCGGTTCCCCAGTTGGGGCGTTGTACGGAGTTGCAGTGATATGAGCCGCCGCCACGCGACGTACCGCCCCGCGCCTCTCGCCCCCTTGAGTGGGACATCGGCATTCGCGGAACTCTCATTGCGACAACAGTTTGTCACATTCCAGCGGCACGGACATGCGCGCGCCTCGCTTGCGCGTTACAAGACGCGGTTTGGCACGTTATCAATCTTAGATTGTATTAACGCACAAAGGTTGGGGACGGCAGCACCGCATGGCGGGTCCATCCGCCTTCTGCGACATCGCCACGTCACCGGTCGGGCTGTAGAGGTCTATGATCCGAGGCGACGGCGCCCGGGATCACCGCGGACCATCGAATCCAGCCGACGGGCGGCGCCATCGCGCGGCCGGGCGGTGCCATGCCATTCCGATCGGCGAACTAGAGAAGCCAGTCGCGGGAGGCGGCCGGGTCTGTAGAAATAAAGAATACTTCCTCTTCACGAAAGGAGAATGCAGATGCATTTCACCCCACGCGAAATCGACAAGTTGATGATTTACATGATGGCACAGGTCGCGCAGCGTCGACGCGAGCAGGGCCTGAAGCTGAACCACCCGGAGACCGTGTCGCTCATCGCCGCTGCCGCACTGGATGGCGCGCGCGCGGGCAAGACGGTGGAAGAAGTCATGGAGCTCGCCCGCAAGGCCGTGGCCCATGACGACGTGATGGACGGGGTGATCGAGATGATCCCCTATGTGCAGGTCGAAGCCGTCTTCACCGATGGCAGCCGGCTGGTCACCGTCCACGATCCCATCAAGTGAATCCGAGGAAAGGTTCCGCCATGGCTGACGACAGCAAGAAGGTTCCAGTCGGGGGACTGGTCCTGGCTTCCGACGACATCGAGCTCAACGCCGGATATCCGACGACGACCTTGAAGGTGCGCAACACCGGCGATCGTCCGATCCAGGTGGGTTCGCATTTCCATTTCTTCGAGGTCAATGCCGCGCTCGAGTTCGACCGCGAGCAGGCCTTCGGCAAGCGCCTGAACATTCCGGCGACCACCGCGCTGCGCTTCGAGCCCGGCGACGAGAAGGAGGTCGTCCTCGTGCCCTTCCAGGGCAAGCAGCGCGTGGTGGGCTTCAACGGCCTCGTGAACGGCTGGGTGGGCGACGAGAATTATGCGGACTACCGCCCCCGCCTGACCGACGCCATGGAGCGCGTCACCCGCTACGGCTTCAAGAACAAGGCCTGATCCGCCGCCCTGATACACGGAAGGAAGTGCTGAGATGGTCAAGATCTCACGGCAGCAGTATTCGGACCTCTACGGTCCGACCACGGGCGACAAGATCCGCCTGGGTGACACCGATCTCTTCATCGAGATTGAGAAGGACCTGCGCGTCTACGGCGAAGAAGCCGTCTATGGCGGCGGCAAGACGCTGCGCGACGGCATGGGCTTCGACAACGAGCTCACCAACATCGCGGGCGCTCCCGACCTCGTCATCACCAACGTGACGATCGTCGACGGCGTGACCGGCATCATCAAGGCCGATGTGGGCATCAAGAACGGCCTCATCTGCGGCATCGGCAAGGCGGGCAACCCGGCCACCATGCCCGGCGTCACCCCCGGCCTCGCCATCGGCGCGGGCACCGACGCCATTTCCGGCGAGCACCTCATTCTCACCGCCGGCGGCATTGACGCCCACGTGCACTTCATCTCGCCCCAGCAGGCGGAAGCGGCGCTGAGCAACGGCGTGACCACCCTGTTCGGCGGCGGCATCGGCCCCTCCGACGGCACCAACGGCACCACCATCACCCCCGGCACCTGGAACGTGGAGATGATGCTCCGCTCGTTCGATGCCTGGCCGGTGAATGCCGGCGTGCTCGGCAAGGGCAACTGCTCGGGCATCGCGCCCATCGAGGAGCAGATCCGCGCCGGCGCCATGGGCCTGAAAATCCACGAGGACTGGGGCAGCACCCCGCAGGCCATCCGCACGGCGCTCACCGTAGCCGACGAATATGACGTGCAGGTGTGCATCCACACCGACACGCTCAACGAGGCCGGCTTCGTCGAGAGCACCATCGCCGCCTTCGAGGGCCGCACCATCCACACCTACCACACGGAAGGCGCCGGCGGCGGCCATGCCCCGGACATCATCCGCGTGGCCGGCGTCTCCAACGTGCTGCCGAGCTCCACCAACCCGACGCTGCCGTACGGGGTGAACTCGCAGGCTGAATTGTTCGACATGACGATGATCTGTCACAATCTCAGCCCGAAGATCCCCACCGATGTGGCCTTCGCCGAAAGCCGTGTCCGTGCCGAGACCATCGCCGCGGAGAACGTGCTGCACGACATGGGCGCCATCTCCATCCTGTCGAGCGACAGCCAGGCCATGGGCCGGGTGGGCGAGAACTGGATGCGCACCATCCAGACCGCGCACCTGATGAAGCAGCGGCGCGGCGCCTATACCGGCGACACCTCCGGCAACGACAACGCGCGCGTGCTGCGGTTCGTCTCCAAGGTGACCATCAACCCGGCCATCGCCCAGGGCGTCGCCCAGGTGATCGGCTCGGTGGAAGTCGGCAAGATGGCCGACCTGGTCCTGTGGGAGCCCGCCTTCTTCGGCGCCAAGCCCAAGATGGTGATCAAGGGCGGCATGATCTCCTGGTCGCTGATGGGTGATCCCAACGCCTCGCTGCCCACGCCGCAGCCGGTGCGCTATCGGCCCATGTTCGGCACGCTGGGTTCGGCGCTGCCGAAGACGCGTGTCACCTTCACCTCCCATGCCGCCATCGACGCCGGCATCGTCCAGCGCTACGAGCTGAAGTCCAATGTGGTGCCGGTGTATGGAACCCGGACCCTCAGCAAGACCTCCATGGTGCGCAACAGCTGTCTGCCGGCCATCGAGGTCAACCCGGAGACCTTCGCGGTCACCGTCGATGGGGAGCACGCCACCATCGAGCCGGCCACGAGCATCCCGCTCAGCCAGCTCTATTTCTTCAGCTAGGCCATCACGGGCTGGGAGAGGCGCCGCCTCCCCCAGCCCTTCCCTGCCCCATTCCTGCGTTCCCGCTTCGGGCGGAAGGTGAAATGCGCGCGATCGATGTCATGTGGGTCTGTCTGGGAGGCGGCATCGGCTCGCTCTTGCGCTGGCAGATCGGGCGGCTCATCGACGGATGGATCGTCTCCCGCTTCAAGTTTGGCACCTTCTTCATCAACGTGAGCGGCGCCTTCGTCATCGCCTATCTGTCGACGGCGCTCGGCGTCAGCTGGGAACATCGCTTCGGCGACGTGATGTCGTCGCTGGTGCTCACCGGCCTGCTCGGCGGCTACACCACCTTCAGCACCATGCTGCTCGACACCACCCAGATGTCGGCCGCGCACCGGCACGGCCTGGCGTTGCTCTATCTTGTCTCATCCACGGTCCTCGGCCTGGCGGCAGCCGCCGCCGGCGTGGCCCTGGCGCGCGCGTGAGGAGGCGGCATCATGTGGGCGCAAGCGGTTTTCGTGTTCGTTGGTGGTGCACTCGGCGCGGCCACGCGCGAGTTCTTCATGCTCCTGCTGCCCCAGCACGGCGGCAGCTTCCCGATGGATATCTTCAGCGCCAACGTGCTCGCCTGCCTGCTCCTGGGCTTCACCTTCTCGCTGCACCGCATCGGCGGGGTGTCGAACGAATTCACCCTGCTGCTGGGCACCGGCTTCACCGGCGGCATGTCCACCTTCTCCACCTTCGTCTTCGGTGCCTATTCCGAGATGGTGGAGCCGGCTCGGCTCGGCCTCAGCCTCCTCTACATCATCCTCAGCCTCGTCTTCGGCTACATCGCAACCCTCCTCGGCATCCATGCCGCGACGCGCCTGCGGCGCGCGTGACCGAACACGCCCATTGGGAGACCCGCATGATCCTCGTTGAAAAAATGCTCGGCAACCTGAGCGATCCCCACTGGAGCACCCGCGCCGCCAGCGCCAAGGTGGACCCGCTGATCCTGGAGCAGTGGGAAGCCCCCAAGAACCGCCTGCGCAAGGCCAGCGAGGGCGGCATCGAGCTCGCTATCTCCTTGCCCCGCAACGAACATCTTCACGACGGCGACGTGCTCTATGCCGACGAGGCCAGCAACACCATCGTGGTGGCGCGGGTCGCCCTCAAGGATGTGCTGGTGATTGAACTGGAGAGCATCGAGCAGCTCTCCCCGGTGGAGATCCTGCGCACCTGCTTCGAGCTGGGCCACGGCCTTGGCAACCAGCATTGGCCCGCGGTCATCAAGGGCACCACGGTCTATGTGCCCCTCTCGGTCGACCAGAAGGTGATGGCCTCCGTGATGCGCACCCACGCCTTCGCCCATGTGACGACCCGCTTCGCTCCGGGCGCCGAAGTGGCCGCCAAGCTCGACGCACGCGAGAACCGCCTGCTGTTCGCCGGCGCCGATGCCACCCCCCACCATCATCACGACATCGCTGACCGCGGCCACGGGCACGAGCACGGGCATGAGCACGGGCATGAGCACGGGCATAGCCATGATCATGATCACCACCATGACCATGATCACCCGCATGAGCATGGTCATTCCCATGGCCACGGCTCAGCGCACCGGCACGAGCATTGAGCGGTCCTGCCATGGCGAACGACGACGGCGCCGCGCCCGACCCTCATCGCAGCATGGTGCATCTGGCGCGCCTGCTGCAGTTCTCGGACTCGACCTTGCCCATCGGCTCCTTCGCCTTTTCCAACGGCCTGGAGTCGGCCCTGCAGATGCAGGTGGTGAACAACCCGGCCGAGCTGCTCCAGTTCGTTGAACTGGTGGTGCACCAGGCGGCGCGCATGGACGGCGTGGCGCTGCTGCATGCCCATCGGGCCGCCGGCACCGGCGACTATGAAGCCATCCGCGCAGCCGATCAGGCCCTATGGTGCCGCCGGGTGGGCGAAGAACAGCAGCTGATGCTCTCCCGCATGGGCCGCAAGTTCGCCGAACTGGCGCTGAAGCTCGCCCCCTTGCCCCTGCTCGACCGCTGGCTCGGCGACATCAAGGGCGGAAGCGCTCCCGGGTGCTTTCCCATCGGCCAGGCCATTGCCTTGAGGGAGATGGGGGCCGATGAGATCGAGTGCTTTGTGATGCACCAATATGCGGTGGCATCCATGGTCTTGAGCGCGGCGCTGCGGCTGATGCGGATCGACCATATGGAAACCCAGCGCATCCTCTTCACCGTGCAGGGACGGGTGGAGGAGGACTATAATGCCGTCCGCGACCTCGCCCTTGAGGAAATGTCAGTGTTCGCACCGGTCTTCGACATCCTGGTGGCGCACCACACCAGCGCTCACGTACGCCTGTTCATGAACTAATGGCCGCCCCGGAAAGGAACGAACAATGAAGAAGATCACCCGTATCGGCATCGGCGGGCCCGTCGGCTCCGGCAAGACGGCAGTCATCGAGACCATCACCCCGCGCCTCATCAAGATGGGCATCAAGCCGCTCATCATCACCAATGACGTGGTGACCACCGAGGACGCCAAGCAGGTGCGCCGCACGCTCAATGGCATTCTGGTGGAAGAAAAGATCGTCGGCGTGGAAACTGGCGCCTGCCCGCATACGGCGGTGCGTGAAGATCCGTCCATGAACATCGCCGCCGTCGAGGAGCTCGAGGAAAAATACCCCGACAGCGATGTGATCTTCATCGAGTCCGGCGGTGACAACCTCACTTTGACCTTCAGCCCGGCCCTCGCAGACTTCTATATCTATGTGATCGACGTGGCCGCAGGCGACAAGATCCCGCGCAAGAACGGGGCGGGCGTGTGCCAGTCCGACATCCTCGTCATCAACAAGAAGGACCTCGCCCCCTATGTGGGCGCGAGCCTGGAGGTGATGGACCGGGATTCCAAGCTGATGCGCGGCAAGAAGCCGTTCGTGTTCACCAATTGCAAGACCGGCGAGGGCATCGACGAGCTGATCGCGCTCATCATGGACATGGCGCTGTTCGACGTGAAGCCGTCGACCCCCACCAGCTCGGCGGCCGAGTAGCTCCATGGGCCTTGATGCGCAACTGAGGCGCCTCGACCTCGCGCGGGAAGTGCAAGGCTATCAGGACCAGCCCGCGCAGATGCGCGCGGCCGGGCCTGGCAAGGTGGGCGAGCTGCGGCTCGGCTTTTCCATGCGCCATGGCAAGTCGGTGCTCCACGATCTTTATCGTGTGGCCCCCCTGCTGGTGCAGCAGGCGCTGTACTGGGACGAGGCCATGCCGGAACTGCCGATCTGCTCCATCATCTCGGTGGGCGGCGGCATTCTCCAGGGCGATCGCTACAAGATCGACATCTCGGTGGGGCCCGGGGCCTGCGCCTATGTGACCTCGCAGGGCGCCAACCGCATCCACCGCATGGATGCCAATTATGCGTCCCAGCACCAGACGGTGAACGTCGAGGCCGGCGCCTATCTCGAATACCTGCCAGACTTCACCATTCCCTACCGGGGCTCACGCTTCATCAACGAAACCGAGCTGGTGGTCGCGCCCGACGCCACCGTGCTCTACGGCGAGATGATGATGACCGGGCGCAAGCATCATCACGTGGATGAGCGGTTCGGCCTGGACCTGCTGTCGGTGATGGCCAGCGTGCGCCGCCCCGACGGGCGGCAGCTGTTCACGGAAAAGGTGCTGATCGAGAAAGGCGACCCCACCATCGACTTCACCGCGGTGATGCGCGGGTTCGATGCCTTCGCCAACATCATGTGCCTGGCGCCCGCGCCGGTGTGCGCGCGGATCCGCGAGCGCTTCACCCCGCACCTGCCGGTGGAGGGGGAGATCCGCGTCATGAGCGGCGTCTCGCGGCTGCCCAACGAGGCGGGGCTGATGCTGCGAGCAGTGGGCGTGGAAAGCTACGACGTGCGCCACGAGGTGCGACGCTTCTGGCGGATCGTCCGCGAGGAAGCGCGCGGCCGCACGTTGCCGACTGAATTCATCTGGCGCTGACACGGGGGGACAGCATGGCCACGACCGAGAGTAAACCGAATTTCCTGGTCCTGTGCCTCCGCGGCACCAGCCAGGTCTTCTTCATGGAAAACTCCATTACCGGAGTGCTCTTCTTCGCGGCGATCGCCGTCGCCTCCTACCAATCGGGCGTGTGGGCGACCACCATCGGCGCTGCCGTCGGCGTCGTGGTGGCGACCCTCACCGCCATGCTGCTGGATGCCGACGACACCTCGGTGAGCTCGGGCCTCTATGGCTTCAACGGCATCCTGGTCGGCGCCGCCCTGCCCACTTTCATCACCGCCTCGCCGCAGCTGTGGGTCTATGTTGTGGTGGGTGCGGCCGCCAGCACGGTGATCACCGCAGCCTTCAGCGCCACCCTGACCAAGGCCTGGGGCATTCCCGGATCGACCGGCCCGTTCGTGCTGACCGGCTGGCTGATGGTGGCCGGAGCCTACTCTTTCGGCGGCCTGAGCGTTTCCGGCGACGCGCCGAAACTCGCCACCGACTATGTGCAGGGCCTGGTGAGCATTCCCGCCCCGCTGGAGCTGGTGCAGATCTTCTTCCGCAATATCGGCCAGGTCTACCTGCTGGGCAGTGAGTATAGCGGAGCCCTCATTCTGCTCGGCATCTTCATCGCCTCGATCCCGGCCGGCATCGCCGCGGCTGCGGGTTCCGCCGTTGCAATGGTGGTGTCCATTCTCATGGGCGCCGATACGGCCACGGTGCAGGCCGGCCTCTATGGCTTCAGCCCGGTGCTGACGGCAATGGCGGTGGGCGTGATCTTCCTCAAGCCCTCGCTGCGGGTCGCCCTTTATGCTCTCCTGGCGACCATCACCACCGTGTTCATCCAGGGGGCCTTCGATGTCATGATGCTGCCGGCGGGCCTGCCGTCGTTCACGGCGCCCTATGTGCTCACCATGTACTTGTTCATTGCGCCGAAGAAGGCCTTCGCGCCCCATCCGCATGCGGCAGTGAAGGGCCATCTGGTGGCACCCGCGGCTGACGCGGCGACGGGGAAAGCCGCGGCCAACTGAACCGCGGACGGCAGGGATGGCGGCGGTGCTCCCTCAACGGGCGCTGCCGCCAACTGCGTTTAATCTTCGAGCTGGGCTGAAGTGAGATCGAAGGGGGACGAAGATGCAGGGAATAAATGCGGGTGATACCGCGTTCGTGCTGGTGTGCACGGCGCTGGTCTGCATGATGACGCCGGCGCTGGCGCTGTTCTACGGCGGCCTGGTGAAGCAGCGCGACATGCTGTCGATCATGATCCAGAACTTCGTGTGCATGGGCGTGGTCGGCTTGATCTGGGTCTTTGGCGGTTTCAGCCTGGTGTTCGGCCCGAGCCTCCTGGGCGGTGTCATCGGCGACATCCGCCCCTATTTCGGCATGTATCACGTGGGCGTCACGCCCAACCCCACCTATGGGCCCAGCGTGCCGTTCATCACCGTGTTCGCCTATCAGATGATGTTCGCCATCATCACCCCGGCGCTCATGACCGGCGCCTTCGTGGGTCGGTTCCGGTTCGGCGCCTATCTCATCTTCATCGCCCTGTGGACGGTGCTGATCTATCTGCCGGCGGCCCACTGGGTGTGGGGCGGCGGCTTCCTGGCGCAGCTCGGCGTGGTGGATTTCGCCGGCGGCATCGTCATCCACGCCTCGGCCGGCTTCTCGGCTCTGGCCACCGCGCGCTATCTCGGCAAGCGCAAGACCGCCCCGGGCTCAGGGGCAGCGGAACCCGCCTCCTTGCCGCTGGTGGCGCTGGGCGCCGGCCTGCTGTGGTTCGGCTGGTTCGGCTTCAACGCAGGCGGCGCCTATGCCGCCGACGCGCTGGCCGCCTATGCCTTCACCAACACCATGCTGGCCGGCTCCATCGCCATGCTGGTGTGGATGTTCTGGGAATGGCGTGAGACCGGACGGGCCTCGTTCTCCGGCGTGCTGGTGGGCGCCGTGGCCGGTCTCGCCACCATCACCCCCGCGTCGGGCTATGTGGAGCCCATGGCGGCGCTCTGCATCGGCGCCGCTGGTGCCACCGTCTGCTATTACGCCAAGTATGTGCAGAAGTGGCTCAAGATCGACGACACCCTTGAGGTGTGGCGGGCCCATGGCGTGGGCGGCATCACCGGCGCCATCCTCATCGGCGTGGCGGCCAGCTCCCATATCAACGGCGTCCAGGCCAGCGGCCACCAGCTGCTGATGCAGGTGCTGGCGGTGGCCATCGTCGCCTTCTACGCCTGGGTGGTCACCACCATCCTGCTGACGCTGCTCGACCTCACCGGCAAGCTGCGGGTGTCCGATGCGGTGCAGGAAGCCGGGCTCGACCAGACCCTGGTGGGCGAAAGCGCCTACAGCCTGTGGGATATGGACCGCAAGCTGCCGGAATGACCACCTGCCCTCCCGCTCCCTTCGAGCGGGAGGGCGCTCCCTCAAAAGCCGCTGCGCACGCGCAGATGGGTGTGCGCGGTTCCGGTCCCTTCGGCGTGGGAATGGGGCACCTTGTCTTCCACCACGGGAATGAGGTTCAGCGCTCCGTGCATCACCCCACGTTCCAGGAACAGGGCCTCCGCATAAGCGGAGACATCGGCCACGTGGCCACGCATCACCGCGATGTCGATGGAGGTGGTGTGATCAAGCGGCACCGACAGGGCCGCCACGGTCTGATCATGCCGCTCAAGCCGCCCCTGGGGCACGCGCGCCGCCAGATTGCGCACGGCCTGATCCACGGTGCAGCTGACAATGCCGAAGCAATGGGCCTCCGCCGGTCGGCCAGACCGGGTGGACAGGCCGCGGCGCACCAGATCGCGAATAGCCTCGGAGCGGCTCATGGCTCCGGTGGCCTGCATATAGGCATCGAGGTCGGCGGCCAGATCGTCGTCGAGAGTGATGGTTGTGCGCTGCATGGGCCTCTCTGCCAAAGGGGGGGCGACGCATCATACGCGCCGCGGGCGCGGCGAGAATAACGCCGGCGTGGTTGCGAAGATCAGACCGGCGGAGGTATGATTTTTTATCGAGTCTTTCATACTGGAGGTTTTCGTGTCGCACCTTCGTTCCGCACTGCGCTTTGGCCTGGTCGGCCTTCTGCTCGGTGCCACGCCTGCCTTCGCCCATTTCCAGGAAATCATTCCCTCCGCCGACGTGCTGCCGGAAGGCGGAGACGTGACGCTCGACCTGATCTTCACCCACCCGGTGGAGCGCGGCCCGACGATGGAGATGAAAAAGCCGGTCCGCGTAGGTGTGCACGCCGGAGGCAAGACCACCGACCTCACAGACCAGGTGAAGGCCAAGCCAGTGGACGGCAAGAGCGCCTGGAGCCTCACCCGCGCCATCGCGGAACCCGGTGCCGAGATCTTCTTCGTCGAGCCCCAGCCTTATTGGGAGCCGGCCGAGAACAAATACATCGTTCATTATGCCAAGGTGATCGTGGACGGCTTCGCCTCCGGCGAGGGATGGGACGAATTGGTGGGGCTTCCGGTGGAGATCCAGCCCCTCACCCGCCCCACCGGCCTTTGGACGGGCAACGTCTTTTCCGGCGTGGTGCTGAAGGCCGGCAAGCCGGTGCCGTTCGCCGAAGTCGAGGTGGAGTTCGTGAACGACGGCTCGGTGCGCCCGCCCAATGATGCATTCGTGACCCAGGTCATCAAGGCAGACGCCAACGGCACCTTCACTTACGCCATGCCCCGCGCGGGCTGGTGGGGCTTTGCCGCGCTACTCGACGGCGACGCGAAGAAGCCGGCGCCCGATGGCAAGCCCGCCGCAGTCGAGGAAGGCGCCCTCATCTGGGTCAAGGCCACCGACATGGCTGGCGCAGCAGGAAAGTAGGCGCGAATGGCCCATATTCCGGACGGCATCCTTTCAGCCCCGGTGCTGGTCGGGGGCGGCGTCATCGCCGCCGCCGGCGTGGTGCTGGCGCTGCGGCGGCTCGACGATCGTCTGATCCCCCGTGCCGCCATTCTCTCGGCGGTGGTGTTCGCCGGCTCGCTGATCGCCGTTCCGGTGGGGCCCTCCAGCGTCCATGTGCTGCTCTCCGGCCTGCTCGGCATCATGCTGGGGGTCAGCACCTTCGCCGCCGTGCTGGTGGTGCTGCTGTTGCAGGTGCTGCTGTTCGGCTTCGGCGGCTTCACCACACTCGGCGTCAACACGGTGAACATCGCCCTGCCCGGGGTGGTGTTCGCAGCCCTGCTGGGGCCCATGATCCGCCGCAGCGCGCGACCGCTGGTGCGGGCGCTGCTGGCGGGGGCGGTCGGGGCCCTGTCGGTGCTCGGCACGGGGGCGCTGGTGGCCCTCTCCCTTGCCCTGTCGTCCAGCGAATACACGGTGGTTGCCAGCGTCCTCATCGCCACCTATCTGCCCCTCGCGTTCGGCGAGGCACTGGTGACGGCGGCCATCGTCACGTTCCTGGCCCGGGTTCAACCCTCGGCCCTCTCACCGGTGGCCACGCCCTCATGATGCGCGTTTTCCTGCCGCTGCTTCTCGCCCTGGCCTTTGCCGGGCCGGCCCAGGCCCACAAGCTCAAGGTATTTGCCGCCGTGGCCGGCGAGACGGTGAGCGGCTACGCTTTCTTCATCGGCGGGGGCCGGCCGCAAGGCGCGGCCTGGACCGCCCGCGATGCCACAGGCACCCAGCTCGCTGGCGGCGACACCGACACCGAGGGCGCGTTCCGCTTCACCCTGCCCCAGGGCTTCGCCTCGGACCTCACGGTGACCGTGGACACCCACGACGCGCACGTCGCCAGCACCACCTTGGCCGCCTCCCGCTTCGATGGCGCGGCCCCCGCGCAAAGCCCACCCGCCAGCGCTGCTCGCCCCCCCACCGCCGCGCCGGCGACGATGGGTCCCTCCACCGACCCGCAGCAGCTTGCGGCAGTGGTGGACGCCGCGGTGGCCCGCCAGATCGAGCCGCTGCTGGAACGGATCGAGGCCTTGGATTCGCGCCTGCGCTTCGTCGATGCATTGTCGGGGGTCTTCCTCATCATCGGGCTGGCAGGGGGAGCACTGTGGCTGCGCGCGCGCCGCGGCTGATGCCGCCCCAAGATCTGCGGCTGCGCCTGCTCGCGACCTTCGTGGCGATCGCCTGCATCTCTCAGCTGGCGACCCTCACCCTGGCGGCCGGCGTGCTGGCGCTGATCGTCGTCATGATGGCGCTGGTGCGGCCGCCCGGACGCCTCTGGCTGCGCCTCCTGCATATGGAGGGCTTCCTGCTGCTGCTGTTCGCCACCCTGCCCTTCACCGTTTCCGGCACGCCCCTGCTGGTGCTGGGCCCGCTGACCGCCAGCGTCGAGGGGGTCGCGCGCGCCGCGCTCATCGCCTGCAAGGTATCGGCCTCGGTGCTGCTGGCGATGGCCCTTCTGGGCGATGTGGACCCCTCGCGGCTCGGCCCCGCCCTGCGCGGCCTCCACGTGCCCGAACGCCTCACCCGCCTGTTCGTGATGACGGTGCGCTACGCGGGCCTGATCCGCGACGAAGCCCGGCGCCTGCACGATGCCATGCGCATGCGCGGCTTTCGCCCCGGCTCCAACCGCCACACCTGGCGCAGCTATGGCAACCTCATCGGCATGATGCTGGTGCGGGCGCTCGATCGCGCGCAGCGGATTGAAGACGCCATGGCCTGCCGGGGCTACGATGGCCGCTTTCCCTATCGCACCCAGCCGGCGCCCGCCGTCACCGACTGGGTCGGCTTCGCCGGCATCGCCGGCATCGGCCTCATCGCCCTGGTGATCGACCGCCTATGACCCCGCTCATCGAACTTCAGAACGTGACCCTGGCCCGCGATGGCGTTGCGGTGCTGCAGGGGGTGGACCTCACCCTCACCGCCGGTGAACGGCTGGCCATCGTCGGCCCCAACGGCGCGGGCAAGACCACGCTGCTGCGCGCCATCGTCGGCCTGGAACGGCCCGTTCAGGGCACGATCCGCCTGTTCGGCGCGAGCTGTGTGGAGGAGCGGGACTTTCGTCCCTTCCGGCCCCGCATCGGCTATCTGTTTCAAGACAGCGAGGACCAGCTGTTCTGCCCCACGGTGCTTGAGGATGTGTGTTTTGGCCCGCTGAACATGGGCCTGTCCGAGGCCCAGGCCCAGGCGCAGGCGGCGGATGTGCTGGACGCGCTCGGCATCGGCCATCTGGCGGATCGCATCAGCCATCGCCTGTCGGGCGGGGAGAAGCGGCTCGTGTGCCTAGCGGGCCTGCTGGCCATGCGGCCCGATGTGCTGATGCTGGACGAACCCACCAACGGCGTGGACGTGAGCAACGGCCGGCGCCTGCGTGATGCGCTGCGCACCTTCAGCGGCGCGCTGCTGCTGGTGTCCCACGACGACGCCTTCATCTCGGAGCTGGCCACCCACGCCCTGGTCATCCAGGATCAAGGCCTCGCACCCGCGCAGATCCACACCCACCCGCACAGCCACAGCCATCCGCACGTGCACCCCGCCTCCTGAGCGAGATCGGTCGTTCGCAGTCCGGACGCGAGGGCCAGCGATGCGGTCACGGCATCGGGGTCAGCCATGCCCCTCGCCCGGTGGTCCGTCCAGTTCGCCCTTATCCGTGGGGCCGACGCGCCCCACCGCGCCACCCGCGGCCGGCGGCGGCTCCACGGCGGCCTCGATGCGGGGCTGATCACCCTCCGGCGGCAGGAACAGGTCGGGCTGATCGTGCGGCATCGATTCCACATAGAGCGACGTGGAGGGGAAGGCGAAGCTGGAGCCGGCGCCGAGCACGATGTCCATGATCTTATAGGCGAGGCGCTCCTTCACCAGCAGCCACTCTCCCCAATTGGTGGTGCGCGTGAAGCAATAGACCATGATGTTGATGGACGACTGGCCGAATGAATCGATCCTCACGAAGGTGGAGGCCTGCTTATAGGGCACGAAGTCCGCGCATTCGTGGATGTAGGTTTCGATGCCGTCGCGAATGACCCGCAGCTGATCGACGGTTGTGGAATAAGGCACGCCAATGAGCCAATAGATCCGCCGCCGACGCATGCGCGTGTAGTTGATGACGGCATTGTCGGCCAGATCCGAATTGGGGACCTGCACCGCCGCGTCGTCGAACTGGCGGATCTTGGTGGATCCGAAGCCGATGCTCTCCACCGTGCCTTCCACCACGTTCGGAACCTTCACCCAGTCCCCATACTGGAAGCGCTGCTCCATCAGAATCAGCACCCCGGAGATCAGGTTCTTGAACAGCGCCTGCGATCCCAGCGCGGCGGCGGCGCCGACGATGCCGAGGCCGGTGAGCATCGGTCCGATCCGCACCCCCCACTGCTGCAGAATGGCCGCCAGCGCGAAGAAGGCCACCAGGCATTTCAAGGCGTTGCGGATCCAGTCCGCCACCGGGGCGGTGAGATGGCTCTGCCGTGGGCGCAGATAGGCGATCAGCGGCTCCACCAGAGCGAACAAGGCCCAATAGGCGGCCAGAATCAGCAAGGTGGCGACCGCCTCCTTGGAGATGCGGGCGATGATGCCGCTCTCGTCCACCTTGAGGATCTCGAAGGCGAAGAAGATGCCGAGCACCACCGGCAGAAGCCCCACGGGCTGCCGCAGCGCGTCGGCGATCTGCGTCCGCAGATCCTTGCTGGTGATGCCCACCGTGCGCACAATGAGGAACAAGATCACGTGGCGGATGGGCCAGCGTAGCGCCAGACACAGCAGAAAGACCCCGAGCGCGGTGGCGATGCGCTCCATTGGCAGCGCCTCGACGGCCGCCACCACATGGCCGAAAAAGCTCGTCACCGGCTCGACGGCCCGCTGGGCCGGGGCCAGGAGATCGACAGGGCTCCGCTCAATCGGCATGACTCGTGTCCTCGTCGCGCAATGGCTCCCGAGGTCACACCGTAGAACGGCAGCGCAGGGGTCGGCCAGCATGGCGTCCGGCGCTGCGGATGCGCCGAGCCGGCTCTAGCATGGCCTGATCCGCCGGTAAAATGAAACAGGCGTCATGTCCGTGGGCGACCGCGCCGCCCACGGACCTCGCCTGGCGGGCTCTGCTCAGAACCGAACCTGCAGCACGCCGCGGCCGGCATTGGAGGTCACGCCATCCCCGAACGCCCCGTCATAAGCAAGGCCGAGGGTGACGCCCTTGGCGAGGGTCATGTCGAGACCCGCGCCAACCACCAGGCTATCCGTCGCCACCGGCACGCCGGCGGCGGAAAAGCCCGTGCCCGTGGACAGGAACACGAGCGTCGCCTCCGGCGCCACATCACCGAACGCATGGCGCCAGCCGACACTCGCATGGGGCGTGAGGCTGGAGCCTCCGAGCGACACCAGGCCGGCCGCACGCACGCCGAGGGTGGAATAGGGGGTGCTGGCGCTGGTGCCCGTCGCGGTCAGCCCCGCCACGGGTGCGCCGGTTTCAGTGAAGCCGTCCAGGTCCACATAGCTCCAGCCGAAACCGGCGAAGGGCTCGAACGCCACCGGTCCGGCGGTGACCGCATAGGCCACCTCGCCGAACAGATTGGCCGAGGTGCCGTCATAATCCGCCTGCGGCCGTTCTCCGGTGAGTGCCACATAGCGGGCGGTGGAGATGGAGCTCCACCCGATATCGGCGCCAGCGCGCAGCTTGACGGCATCGAACGCGGTGCCGCCATAGACCGCGAGCCGCACCGTGTCCGCATCGGCGGATGCCCCGCCGGTGGAGGTGGAGCTGGAGGAATAGCCGACCGCGGCGCCGACCACGCTGGCGCCGAAAGTGGCATCAAGGCCCACCAGCGCGCCGCCGAGATGGGTGTCCGCGGACATGGGCCCCGAGCTGGCGTTCAGCCACTGGCCATAGCCCTGCGCCCAGGCATTCAGCACCGGGCCCGACGGCCGCGCCGGGGTGGACAGCGCGTTGAACGGACCAGCCTGCGGCGCCGCATCGGCATAGGCGCTCACCGGCCCACCGAAGCCGAGGGCCGCTGCGGCACCGCCGGTCCCGGCAGAATCCGCCTGCCGCAGGCGCCCGAGCAGGGTGTCGTTGACCAGGGTATTCTCGTTGAACAGGACGCCGGGCACCGTGGCGTGGACGTCGCCGGCCAGCTGGGTGAAAGCGGTGCGCACCACCGGCGCGGAGGCCTGCCCCACCACCGCGTCATAGAGGCTCGAGGCCCCCGGAGTCGCCCCCGCGCCGAACCGGTCCAGCGACCGCGCCACCGCCCGCTGGTTCGCCGTTGTGGCATAGCTGGCGAGCGAGACGTCGTTGCGAGCGAGCGCCACATAAATGTCGTTGGCGTCCGCCCCCATCGTGGGGGTGAGGAACAGATAGCTGGTGGTGCTCTCCAGGCTGCCGAAGCTCCCGCTCACACCCCCATCGGCGCTGAGCACCGTATAGCGGGTGCCCCAGGTGAGACTGCCCGGTGCCGCGGAGAGCACCAGGCTCGAGCCCGCATCCACACTCGCGGTGCCGGTGGCGGCGATGAGGTCCACCGTGCCCAGGGTGGAGGCGCTCACCTGGTAGCTGGAACCGGCAGCGAAGCGCACGTCGCCGCCGACGACGAGGGTCCCAGCCGCGCCGACGGCGCCGGGCGCCACCACGCCGCCGCTCTCGACACTCAGGCCACCGATGGTGCCGGTGCCGCGCAGATAGCCCAAAGCCCCGCCCGCCAGATCACCGGAAACCACCACGCTGGAGCCCGCGAGCTGCGCATCGGCCAGCAGCAGCGTCGCCTGATCCACCGTGGTGGTGCCGGTGAACGCGCTGCCGCCGGAGACGATCCAGCTCGATCCGGCGGCCAGCGTGAGGCGCTCGAATCCCTGATAGGTGGCGCTCTCTCCCAGCAGGGCGAGGTCGAAACTGCCGTCCACCTCGCCAAGCCGCAGCGTATCGGTGCCCCCTTCCCCGCGCACGGCCCCGACCACGGAGGAGCCGGCCTCATAGACGAACAGGTCGTCGCCATCGCCCATGGCGACGGCATAAGTGGTGCCCGAGATGATGCCGTAATTGACGATGGTGGTGGAGAAGAGGCCGGCCGTATTCACCACCTTGATGCCGAAGCCATCGTCACCGCGGATGGTGCCGTAATTGGTCACCGACAGGGCCGCATAGATGTCACCGCTGTTGCTGTCGTCGGCGAGAATGCCGTTATTGGCGCCGGAGATGAGCGCCGTGGTGACGGAGGCGCTGCCGTTGACGATGGTGCCGCCACCAATGGCGATGCCTTCGCTGGTGCTCGGGTTGGTCTCGCCCTCCTTGGTGCCCTTGGAGCCGAGGCCGGAAATGGTGCCGTAATTGTAGATGGTGCCGGCATTGTCGAAATCGACGCCATCCCCGTCACCGAAGCTGGCTGCGGGATCGTAAGTGCCGGTGATGGTGCCGTAATTCACCACGATACCCGAGCCGTTGGAATTCACACCCGACCCGTTGCGCCCTTCGATGGTGCCGGCATTGGTGACATCGAGGAAATCTTCTGCACCCGAGGCCTTGATGCCGTGATAGGCGCCGGAGATTACCCCCGTGGCCTCGTTGATGATGGTGGCGCTCATGCCGCCGGCGAGATCCTCGCCATCGATCTTGATGGCCGAATTGTTCTGGGTATCGGCGGTGCCGTCCGCATAAGAGGAACTGATGGTGCCCGCGTTTGTCACCACCATGCCGTTGGCGCCCTGGATGCCGTCATCGGCTGCGGCGGTGATGAGCCCGCCGGCCTCGTTGACGATGGTGATCTGCGCGTTCTTCGAGGCGATTCCGCCTAGATCAATGGCCTGACCATCCACCGTCGATTGGATGGTGCCGGCATTGCGGATCGCGATGACCGGCGCCGCGCTGCTGCCGTCCGGCGACGAGATCTTGATGCCATCATCGGTGCCCGAGATCAGGCCACCGGCCAGGTTGGTGATGGCAAGGCTCTGCAGGGTCTCGAAATTCGCCGCGGTATCCATCTTGATGGCGCGCTTGCCATCGGCCGTGGTGGTGATGATTCCGGAATTCACGATGGAGAGGGTGCCGCCCCCGATCCGCACCGCATCGCTGCCCGCCGACGAAATCGTTCCCGAATTGGTCACCGCCACCACGGCACTGGCGGCCGTGGCCTTGTCGAGGTCGAGCGCCTGGCCGCTCGCGGATGAGAGGATGCCGCTGTTGTCGACGGTGAGCTGACCATCCGCGAAGGCCCCCTTAAGGCGGAGGGCGTCGTCGTCCGACGCGATGGTGCCCGCATTAGACAGGCTGAAGGCCCCGCTGACGCTGGACGCGGTGTCAATGGCGCGCCCCTCGGAGACGATTGAACCGGCATTGATGATGGTGACACCGGAACCCGTCGCGGCGCCGTTCCAGGTGATCGCCGCATCAGCGCCGCCATCCAGCGTCGCCCCGGCCTCAACCACGCCCGTATCCGACCCTGCCACGCTCTGCGGCCCACTCGCCGGCGGCACCACGAAGGAGCCCGCAAACGCCGGCGCGCTGGTGCCGGCGCACAGGAGAATGAGAACCAGACGGCTGGCGGTGGAGCAGAGCGCGGGCATCGGGGGGATCCGTATGGAAGAAGGTCCCTCCCCTACGGTCTGGATGCTACACACACATGACAATGCGGTAACGGGCGGCGCACTCGGCCCATGACCCGGCCGCCCCCCGGCGCTCGCTAGTCGATCGGAAAATCAAAATAGGTGTCGGGAAACAGCTCGTTCGCCAGGGTGAAGTGCCACCACTCCTTGTCGAAGGGCTGGAAACCGTGGCCGCTCATCAATTGCGCAAGCCGCTGCCGATTGGCCTTCTGCACCTCGGTCACCGCATCCGATCCCGGCCACGACAGGTCGCTGAACAGATCGAACGGCGTGCCCATGTCCAACTCCGCGCCGCTGGCCGCCTCCACTAAAGTGAGATCCAGGGTGGAGCCGCGCGAATGGCCGGAGCGGGCGGCGATATAGCCCAGGGTGAACAGGTCGCCCTTGTCCAGATCGGGGTAATACTCCCCCTTCGTGTGCGTGTCGGCGAGATCGGCCGCCCAGCGGGCGAAGTGGGCCACCGCGCGAGCCGGGCGGTAGCAGTCAAACAGCTTCACCCGATAGCCCTGCGCCCGCGCGCTCTCGGCCACCTGGGCCAGCGCCTCGGCGGCGGGGCGGGTCAACAGGCACCGCGCCGCGCCATATCCATCCACTGGAGTGCCAACGAAATTGTGCGTGCCCGCATAGCGGACATCGAGCACCGCGTCGGGCACCAGGGTGCTCACATCCACGAAGCTGTCCGGTCGCGCGCGCTGCACTTCGGCGGCAAGGCCGATCGCCGGCGACGCGGCGCCCGACAGACCGGCGCAGATGAGGGCAGGCTTCACAATCCAATCCATGAGGCGAGTCGGCATCGGTGTCCCCGAACAGCTCGACTTTACCCGCCATCCCGGCGGCGGCAATCCCGCGAGCGGGCAGAAATGAGAGGGGCGGATGTCGCCATCCGCCCCGGGCACTCAGGAGAAGAAGCTGGTGATGGTCTGCCAGATGCTCTTCTTCGGCGCGGCGGAAATCTCCGCTGCGGCCGGCGTCGCACCGGGCGCCACCGTCTCCGGGCCGGACTGGGACTTGGTGACCGCCTCGACCGTCACCACGCCGGCGAAAGCGGGAATCTTGGCCAGGGTCACCGGACCGGCCATGCCGTCCGCATCCAGGCCATTCTGCTCCTGGAAGGCGCGCACCGCCTTGGCCGTGCCCTCGCCGAACTTGCCGTCGGCGGCGATGTTGAGCGCCTCCTGCAGCTTCTTGACCGCGTCGCCCTTGGACCCCACCGTCAGCAGAATGAGCTCCGGCAGCTCCAGTGCCAGGAAGGTATCGGGCCCGGCGATGCCGTCCACCGACAGCCCGTGCGCCTTCTGATAGGCCTTCAGGGCCTCTTC
Source organism: Xanthobacter sp. ZOL 2024 (assembly GCF_052932325.1). Classification (NCBI taxonomy): domain Bacteria; kingdom Pseudomonadati; phylum Pseudomonadota; class Alphaproteobacteria; order Hyphomicrobiales; family Xanthobacteraceae; genus Xanthobacter; species Xanthobacter sp. ZOL 2024. The sequence goes on along the minus strand of NZ_CM128808.1, from coordinate 3,563,559 downwards.
GGTGGCCGGGCCGAACTGGCCATCGGCCACCACGCCGAGCTTGGCCTGCAGGATCTTCACCGGCTCACCGGCCAGTCCGCGCTTCAGAATTGCCATGGCATCCCCCATCAGGACGAGTCATCTAGAGACAACGAAAGGTGGAGCTTCCGCTTATATCGCCTACCGGCGATCTGCGCACCGCCCCATTCGACACAGGGCACGAGAAGCGCATCGGCAGCCCCATAAAAGAAAAATGCCGGGTCCACGAAGGACCCGGCAAGTATCGCCGCAGAGCGGCGAACCTTCCAGAGGGGAACAGCTGAAGCATCAATCACGATGCGATCAGCGCTTGTGCAACATGCACGCTCCTTAGGCAGATTGCAACGCCGAATGGCGGCAGAGCAGGCATATCAGGCATGCATTTGCCCAAGGGCTCATCCCCAGACCTCTACATGGGGCGACACACGCCCGTCAAAGATCAATAGTTCCAGCGCTGTGCCTTGGAGATCAGGAAGTCGCGGAACACCTGAATGCGCGCCACGGAGCGCATTTCCTGGGCATAGGTGAAATACGCCTCGAGCTTGGGCGTCTCGCGATCGGTGAACAGCTGCACCAGCGAGGTGGCGTCGTCCGTCAGATAGTCCGGCAAGGTGCCGATCCCGACGCCGCGCTCCACCGCCCGCTTGAGTCCCAGCACGCTATTCACCTCGAACGTGGGCACCCGCGGCGAGGCGCCTTCGCGCCCGGCATGCTCCAGCCAGTTGAGCCCCTGAAAATAGGATGGGATGGGCCCGCCCAGCAGCAGGATGCGGTGCTTGTCCAGCTCATCGAGGGAACGGGGCTGGCCGTGGCGCTTCAAATAGTCCACCGACGCATAGGCATGAAAATGCACCGTGAACAGCTTGCGTTGCACCAGATCCGGCTGCACCGGCTGGCGCATGCGGATGGCGACGTCGGCCTCGCGCATGGCCAGATCCAGCTCCTCATCGGTGAGGATGAGCTGGATGCGAATATCGGGAAACAGCTCGACGAACTCACCCACCCGCGCGGTGAGCCAATGGGTGCCGAGGCCCATGGTGGTGGTGACGCGCAGTTCCCCGTTGGGCTTTTCGCGGCTGTCGCTGAGCTGCGCCCGCGCCGATTCGAGCTTCAGGAACACGTCATGGGCGGTGCGATAGAGCAGTTCGCCCTGCTCGGTCAGGATGAGGCCGCGCGCGTGGCGATGGAACAGGGGAACCTTCAGCTCCGCCTCCAGCGCCGACACCTGCCGACTCACGGCCGACTGCGACAATCCGAGCGTTTCGCCCGCATGGGTGAAGGAACCGGCTTCGGCGGCGACGTGAAAAACCTTCAGCTTGTCCCAATCCATTGGGGCCCCGGGGGTTCTGCGCGACACCCCTCGAGCGCGGGATGCGGGCGGCTTTCATCGGTTGAAGAAGCCGGGGCGCGCGCTCGGCGGTCCCGGCTTCAAAGGGGGACAGTTCGGCCCGGCGGATGGACCACCCGCCGGCGCCGCGTCATTCCGCGGCTTCCGCCACCGTATGTGCGAGGAAGCGTTCCGCCTCCAGCGCCGCCATGCAGCCGCGGCCCGCCGCCGTCACCGCCTGGCGATAGACGTCGTCGGCCACGTCGCCGGCGGCGAACACGCCCGGCACCGAGGTGGCGGTGGAATCCGGCGCCGTCCAGACATAGCCGGACGGCTTCAGGCGCAACTGGCCGGCCACCAGGTCGGTGGCCGGAGCATGGCCGATGGCCACGAAGAAGCCGTCGGCCTTCAGCTCGCGGATCTCACCGGTGCGGATGTCGCGCAGCGCCACGCCGGTCACGTGCGGCGCCGGCTCGTCCGCACCTTTCACTTCGGCCACTTCCGCGTTCCACACCACCGCCACCTTGGGATTGGCGAACAGCCGATCCTGCAGGATGCGCTCAGCACGGAAGCTGTCGCGGCGGTGCACCACGGTCACCTTGGCGGCGAAATTGGTCAGGAACAGCGCTTCCTCAACGGCGGTATTGCCGCCACCGACCACCACGACCTCCTTGCCGCGATAGAAGAAGCCATCGCAGGTCGCGCAGGCGGAAACGCCGAAGCCCCGATAGGTCTCCTCGCTCGGCAACCCCAGCCAGCGGGCCTGGGCGCCGGTGGCCAGAATCACCACGTCGGCGGTGTAGTCGGTGCCCGACTCGGTCTTGAGTCGGAACGGGCGCTGCGACAGATCGAGCTGCGCCACATGATCGGCAATGATCGTGGTGCCCACGTGCTCGGCCTGGGCGCGCATCTGCTCCATCAGCCAGGGCCCCTGAATGGGCTCGGCAAAGCCGGGGTAGTTCTCGACCTCTGTGGTGATGGTCAGCTGGCCACCGGGCTGGATGCCCTCGAACAGAACCGGCTGCAGCATGGCCCGTGCGGCATAGACCGCCGCCGTATAGCCGGCCGGCCCCGAACCGATGATGACGACCTTGACATGTTGGGCGCTCATTATGACCTCGAAACCGCAAATGCGCGCCGCGGATCGCGCGCAGCGCCCACACCGGGCAGCTCTCCCGCATCGCAGCGTAAGCTATGCACAAATGTAGGGGCTCCCACGCACCGCGACAAGGCGCCCGCGCGCCTGCACATTCGCCTTTCGTCATAGGCGGTGCAGGGATCCGGCAACGAAAGATTATTTCGTTGCGTTGCCGCAATCCCGAACTAAGGTGCGCGGGCGCCGCGCCGCGTCGCCTCTGTTCCCCGGGAGCCCGCCTTGACCGTCCGCCTCGATGCTGTCGACTGGAAAATCCTCGACGAGCTGCAGCGCAACGGGCGCATGACCAATGTGGAGCTGTCCCGGCGGGTCGGCATTTCCGCGCCTCCGTGCCTGCGCCGCGTCCGCGCGCTGGAGGATGACGGGATCATCCACGGCTATCGCGCGCTGCTCGACGAGAAGCGCCTGGGCTACGACCTGATGGCCTTCGCCATGGTGCATCTGGTGAGCCAGGCGGAGACCGATCTTGCCGCCTTTCAGGAACGCATCGACCATTGGCCCCTGGTCCGCAGCGCCTGGATGCTCTCCGGCGACGTGGATTTCATGATGCTCTGCGTGGCGCCGGACCTGCGCACCTTCCAGAATTTCGTGCTGGAGATCACCGCCACCCCCAATGTGCGCAACGTCAAGACGGCCTTGACGCTGAAACAGGTGAAGAATGCGCCTGCCGTGCCCCTTGAGGCCGGCCTGCCCAAGCTCTGAGCCGCCTCCCCTGAGCGTCTCCCGCAGCCTCAGGCCGGGGGCGCTGCAGGCCCTAGCCGTTCAAGATGCGCCAGGAGCTTGGCCAGCAACCCATTGAGCTGCGCCTGTTCATCCGCACTGAGCCCTTCGAGAATGGCCCGCTCGTTCTCCACATGGACCGGCAGCACCGCGTCGATGATGGTCCGACCGGGCGCCGCCAGCTCCACCAGCGTCCCGCGCCGGTCGGTGGGGTGCTTGCGGCGGATGATCAGGCCGGCACGCTCCAGCCGGTCCAGCCGCGCCGTCATGCCGCCGGATGAGACCATGGTCGCCGCATAGAGCGCGGTGGGGGTGAGCGCAAAGGGCGCCCCCGCGCGGCGCAAGGTCGCCAGCACATCGAAATCCCCATGCTGCAGGCCGAAGCGCGCGAAGACCGGCAGCAGCTGGTCGCGCGCCACCACGTGCGCCAGCTCGGCCAGTCGCCCCAGCACCTCCATGGGAAAGGGATCGAGGTCCGGCCGCTCCCGCCGCCATTGAGCTGCCGCGAGCGCCGCGCGATCCGGATGAGCGTCATCTCTCATGATTTATCTTGACATAAAGATACTTGATATTGAGATATTAGCTGTCTCTCGCCGCCTTGGCAACGAACGCGGCATCGGAGGCTCGCCCGCGTCCGCCCCCCGAACGCTCCCTTCCCTTATTGGATCTATCCGCTAAGACGCGGCTCGGAGGCCCCATGACGACCGACGCAACAGCTTCCATGGCCCGGCGCGAGACGCTCTTGCCGCTGCTGTGTCTGCTGGCCACAGGCGCCCTGCTCGGTCTCACCACCTTCGTGGCCGGCAGCGCCATCCGGCAGGGCTGGGCCCCGTTCGCCTTCCTCTTCTGGTCTGCGCTGACCAGCGGCGTGCTGTTGTCTGTTCTCGCCCTGGCCGCCGGCGAGCGGCCGCGCCTGTCGCCGCACCTCCTGCGCTACGCCCTGCTCTCGGGCCTGCTGAGCTTCGCGCTGCCGAACCTGCTGTCGTTCGCCGCGATTCCCCATGTGGGCGCAGGCTTCGTGGCGCTCTGCCTCGCCTTCCCGCCCCTCGTCACCTATGCCATGGCCGTGCCGCTGCGCATGGACCGACTGACCACAAGGGGCGTGCTGGGAATGGCGCTCGGCCTCGTGGGCGCGGTATTCCTCGCGCTGTCCGGCACGCGCAGCGACGATGGGGGGTGGCTCTGGATCGGGCTCGCGCTGGCGGCGCCGCTGGTGGTGTCGGCCGGCAACATCTATCGCACGGTGGACTGGCCGGGCCTCGCCAGCCCGCGCCTGCTGGCGCCCCTGATGCTTCTGGCGGCGGCGCTGATTTCCGGAACGGTCGCGGTGGCCACCGGTGTGCCGCTCCAGCTGCCGGAAGCACCGGTCGAGATTGCACTGCTGGCGGCACAGACCCTGGTGGTCGCGGCCACCTACGCGCTTTATTTCATTCTGCAGAAGCTGAGCGGCCCGGTGGGCCTCAGCCAGATCGGCTGGATCGCCGCCGGCACCGGCAAGACCCTCGCGGTGGCCTTCCTGGGCGAAACGGTGCCGCTGCTGCTGCCGCCGGCGTTCGTGCTGATCCTGGCCGGCATCATCGTTCTCGCCCGCCGCGGCAAAGGTGCTGGCGCGGACCGCCGCGACTGAACCGCCTCAGCTTTCGCCGCGCTCGGCCCGCAGCCGCGCCCAATACTCCATGCGTTTTTTGATCTCGCGCTCGAAGCCCCGCTCCACCGGGTGATAAAGGCTCTGCCGCCCCAGCGCTTCGGGGAAGTAGTTCTGGCCCGAAAAGGCATCCGGCTCGTCGTGATCGTAGCGGTAGCCGTCACCATAGCCCACGGTCTTCATGAGCTTGGTGGGGGCATTGAGAATGTGCTTGGGCGGCATCAGCGATCCCCCCGCCTCGGCCAGCCGCCGCGCGGCCTTGAAGGCGGTGTAGACGGCGTTGGACTTGGGCGCGGTCGCCACATAGACAACCGCCTGCGCCAGGGCCAGCTCGCCTTCGGGAGAGCCGAGAAAATCGAAGGCGTCCTTGGCGGCGCTGGCCACCACCAGCGCCTGCGGATCGGCATTGCCGATGTCCTCCACCGCCATGCGGACGATACGGCGGGCGAGAAACAGCGGGCTCTCCCCGGCATCCAGCATGCGGGCGAGATAGTAGAGCGCCGCGTCCGGATCCGAGCCCCGCACCGATTTGTGCAAGGCGGAGATGAGGTTGTAATGCCCGTCCTCGCTCTTGTCATAGATGGGCGCCCGGCGCTGCACCACATCGGCCAGCGCGGCCACGTCGAACTCTTCCCCGGGCCGCGCCGCCCGCCAGACCTCTTCCGCCAGGGTCAGGGAGGCGCGGCCGTCGCCGTCCGCCATGTTCACCAGCGCCAGCCGGGCCTCCTCCGTGAGCGGCAGGGGCTTGCCCTGCACCTCTTCCGCCCGCGCCAAAAGCCGGCCAATGGCGTCCGCATCCAGGGCGCGAAACACCAGCACCCGCGCCCGCGACAGCAGCGCGGCGTTGAGCTCGAACGACGGATTCTCGGTGGTGGCCCCCACCAGCGTGACGGTGCCATCCTCCATCACCGGCAGGAAGCTGTCCTGCTGGGCGCGGTTGAAGCGATGGATCTCATCCACGAACAGCAGAGTCGCCTGGCCGATGCGCCGGCGCGCCCGCGCGTGCTCGAACACCTTCTTCAGATCGGCGACGCCGGAGAAGATGGCGGAGATCTGCTCGAAATGCAGATCGGTGGCATTGGCCAGCAGCCGCGCCACCGTAGTCTTGCCGGTGCCCGGCGGCCCCCACAGGATGAGGGAGCCGAGCGAGCGGGCTTCCAGCATGCGTGTCAGCACGCCGTCGGGGCCCACCAGATGGTCCTGCCCGACCACCTCCGCGAGGGTGGTGGGGCGCAGCCGATCCGCCAAGGGGCGGGGAGCGCTCTCACTGAGGCCAGCGGCCTCGAACAGATCCGACATGGGCCGGCCTCAACCGGGTAGCAGGGCGGTGATGAGTCGGCCGTTCCGCACCACCGTCACCTGCCACGCCCGCATGGGCGCACGGGAGACCTCAGCGAGATCCGCCGTGCGCACGATCTTCTGACCATTCACCTCAGCCACCACGTCACCGGCCTTGAAACCGGCCATAGCGGCCGGGCTGCCTTCGGCCACATCAAAGATCACCACGCCCTTGGCACCATCGTCCACCCTCAGTTCCTCGGCCACGGCCGGCGAAAGATTGACGATGGTGGCCCCGCTGAACGGCGAGCGCGAGCGCAGCTCCAGAGCCTCGCGGGCCGGCACCTCCGGCGCGCTTTCCAGCACCACCACGACACTTTCCGTCTTGCCCGAGCGGTTCAGGCCCAGGGCCGCCCGGCTGCCGATGGGGCGGGTCGCCAGCCGGTAATTCAGCGATTCTGGGTCTTCCACCCCCTGCCCTTCGACCGCGACGATAAGATCGCCGGATTTCAGCCCGGCCTTGGCGGCCGGGCTGCCGGGCGTGACCTCCCGCACCAGCGCTCCGGTGGGGCGTGCCAGGCCGAGGCCATCGGCGATGTCGGGCGTGACGCGCTGCAGCCGCGCGCCGAGCCAGGGCCGCCGCACAGCGGTTCCACCGGACCTGGCCTGTTCCACCACCACCCGCACCATGTTCACGGGAATGGCGAAGCCGATGCCCAGCGACCCACCGGTGCGCGAATAGATGGCGCTGTTGATGCCCACCAGATGGCCGGCCATGTCCACCAGCGCGCCGCCGGAATTACCCGGATTGATGGCCGCATCGGTCTGAATGAAGAACTGATAGTCCGACACCCCGACCTGGGTGCGCGCCAGTGCGGAAACGATGCCCTGGGTGACGGTCTGGCCGACGCCGAACGGATCGCCGATGGCGAGCACCAGATCGCCCACCGCCAATTCGTCGGAATTGCCCATGGGCAGCGACGCGAAGGTCTCCTGAGCTTCCGTCTTCAGCTTCAGAATAGCGAGATCCGTGCGCTGATCGCGCAGCAGCACCTGCGCCTCGAACTCGCGCTTGTCGTTGAGGGCGATGCGGATTTCATCGGCCCCCTCGATCACGTGATAATTGGTCACCACGATTCCGGAGGGATCGACAATCACGCCGGAGCCGAGGGACCGCTGCACTCGCTCGGGCGCCCCGAGGCCCGGACCGCCGCGCCCCGGCCCACCGAAGAAGCGGCGGAAGAAGGGGTCCTCAAAGAACGGATTCACCGCCCGCGCGGTCTTCATCGCATAGACGTTCACCACGGCTGGCGCCGAGCGCGCGACGATGGGCGCGAACGAGAGCTTCACCTCCGCGGCAGAGCTGGGCACCCGCGTCTGGGCCAGGGCCTGGCTGCCGCCTGGCGCAACGGCAGCGACGAAAAGCGTGGCGCAAAGAACCGACCACAGGACGGGCCGGGCGATCCGTGAGATGGGAAAGAAGACAGTCATCCGCCTCTACCGTTGGTGAACCCATGCCGCGCGGGCCGGCAGCTCCGATGCAGCGCTTGCGATGCCGCACCTGAGAGCGGCGCTTGCGCCCGCGAAGACCTATACCCCCACGCTCTCGATAAGGGCAGCACAGTGGCGTGAGGCAGGCATACACTATCACACCATTTAGTTGTACTTGCCGAAATCACAGCTACACTTGCGGCGTCCAGGAGGGGAGCCATGGGACGCAATATCGTCATTTTTTCGGATGGCACCGCGCAAGCCGGCGGCATCACCTTCGACGAGCGCCGCTCGAATATCTACAAGCTCTACCGCGCCACGCGCTGCGGCCCGGATTCCATCATCGACCCGAAAGATCAGACCGCCTTCTACGATCCCGGCCTCGGCTCGGCGCTGGATGGTGATGGCCCCTACCGCGGCATCCTGCGAGGGCCCTATACCCTCATCAGCAAGGCGACAGGCTTCGGCATCACCGCCAACATCATCGATTGCTACGCCGCTCTCATCCGCATGTGGCAGCCCGGCGACCGCATCTTCCTCTTCGGCTTCAGCCGCGGGGCCTACACCGTGCGCTGCCTGTCCGGCGTCATCCGCTGGTGCGGCATCCCCACCCGCATGCCCGACGGAAGCCCGCTGCCGCTCGATGGCTACGGATCCCGAAAGCTCGCCACCCAGGCCGTGAAGCAGGTCTATCAATTCACCACCTCCCGCCCGAAGCCGAAAGCCACTCCCCGCCAGCTCTTCCTCCTGAATACCCGTGAGCAGCTCGCCGCCCGCTTCCGCGCCGAACATGGCTCAGCCGATCCGGACCAGCCGGACCGCCCCAATGTCATGCCCTATTTCATCGGCGTGTTCGACACGGTCGCCACTCTCCTGGATCCACCGAAATTCGCCGTGCTGCTCCTCGCCGTCGTCCTCGCCTGTGTTGGCTTGGTGGCCGTGCTCTCCGTCTATTTCGGGATCTCCCCCGGTGCGAGCATCCTCCTCACACTGCTCGCCGCCCTGCTCGACGAGCAGAAACGAGCGGCGTGACTCACACGAAACAGCCTCCGGCAAACCCGGGGCGGTTCAATCTTCCAGAACACCGACAAGCAGCCGTCAGGCTCTCCCAGGTCAGGGGTAGCGCACGCCTCCTGAAGCTGTTTCAGCACCAGGGCTTCCCCTGGATCATCCTCAAGGGTCGCGACAAAGCCCCGATACCAATCCCCAGACACCGTCACGACCTGCTTGCGCGTGAGTCGGGACGGGCCATCCCGCAGGCTGTTGAAGAGCCTTTGAAAGTGCGTTTCGGCGATGCCCGTGCGGGCCTTGGCGACGTGAGGGTCGCGAGTGCGGAGGGAGAAGGAGACTTCAGCCGCCCCGAGCGTCGCCGTGACGGTGCAGGCAGGTTGATCGAGCTGGACGGCTTCATGTTGGAGCACCAGGGCCAAACCTGAGGAGCCACGTCAGACCACGGCCCCACCCCTGCCTAGCGATTGTCAGGCCTGGGCACCCCCACGAGGGGAACCGTGTGAGGTCATATATGCGTATGGGCTGACAGATTTTTGCAGGAAATTTTGAGCCGGCTTAGCCTGGAGGCTTGATCGCCTAGGTTGATCGATTAGACTGACCTCGCTTTCGGCGTTAGGCTCCGAACACTGAGCGACTCTACGGAGTGGCATGATGGAACAATGTACGCTTTGCCATATGGGACACTATATGCATTGAGTATTAATTGTACCTTGGTTGATGGTCGCGCAAATGCGCAAGGCAGCCGGAAGCTAGTGTGAGGAGCGAAGTCATGCATAAAAACGCATTTCTTCGCCTCGTTCGGCGCTACATACCGATAATCGCTTCGCTTGCGAAGTTGGTTTATTATGTATGGAAGTTGCTGGGCGAGGCCATCAACTACAATGCCCGCAAACTACACGCACAAGTTCTTACTTAAGCCGGGCACATGGGTATTTGTGCCAACTTCGGAAACCCGAGATCTAGGAAGAGACATCACAAAGTGGGTGCTTAAGCACTGGCGGCCACCGACGTACTTTTATAACTACAAAAAAGGCGGGCATGTCCGCGCAGCAAAGACCCACGCGAACAGCAAGCACTTTATAAAGATAGATATTGAAAGATTTTTTGACAGCATCACTCGCACAAAAATCTCCCGCGCCCTAAGGGGAATTGGCTTTTCAGCCCGAGACTCGTTCGATATTGCACGAGATTGCGTGGTAAAAAAGCCAGATCAGACTACGCTGAGCCTTCCATTTGGCTTTGTCCAATCACCCATTATAGCAGCCCTCGTTATGGACAAGTCTGCAATAGGCAACGCATTGAGAGCAATTCATAGACTTGGCGTAGTCACAACTGTCTATGTTGACGATATCGTTCTATCACACACCGACTCGCCGGAGATATTAGATCGCGCAGCCTCACAGCTATTGGCAGCAATTGAGATATCTGGCTTTGCTGTCAACGCTAGAAAGACAACCACAATATCGGATGGAGTATGCGTTTTCAATATAGATATATCATTTAATTCTACACAAATTTCTCCAGAACGGATGAGTGATCTGATGGTCAAGCTCAATCAAGCGAAAAGTGATAAAGTGAAAAATGGTATATGGAACTACATTAAATCCGTTAATGGCGGATAATTGATACTCGCTCTTACACATCGAATCGCGGTAGCTTAGCAATGGCTGCAACCTTGGCGTCAACGGTCACGTCACCGTAGCTCTCAGCCACTGAGCCGCTGTCATGCCCTTGGATGGCATCTCTCACGCCAGGGTCCATCCCAACGTTGCGAGCGATGGTCTTGAACCTGTGTCGCCACCCATGGTTTGGCTGAACGTTGGGGTCCTTGACCACCTCCCGAGCAAACTCTGTCACCCGGTTCTTCACCGTCCTTCGCTGGCCAGTCACCCGCTCTTCCGTGGTGACAACAGGGACATTGAGGAACAGGTGTCCTTCCGATGAAGACCGGACAAACTCGGGAAAGCCCATCTCAATCAGATGGTCACGCAAGGGCACCTCACGGGCTTCATTGGTCTTTACCGTGCCAGCCTCAGGGGTGATGGTGATGATCCATACCCCCTCCTCAAGCCGGATGTCCTGCCGTGGAAGTTGGACGATCTCCCCTACCCGTGCCCCTGTGTAAGCGCATAGCCATGGTGCCCACCGTTTGGCAGCGGCTGTCTTCGGATGTTCAGCGGCTCCCCTTTGATAAGCCCAGGCATGATGAAGGAGAGTCTGAGCCTCAGCATCTGTCAGGCCCTTGGATGCCCGTTTGCGTGCCACCTTGCCCAGCTTCAAGGTGATGCCCTTGGCTGGATTAATCCCCATCTTCCTGTTGATGACAGCCCAATCAAACACGGCTCTCAGCCCTGCAAGGTCACTGTCCTTCACCGCCTTGGGAGAGATGGGCTTGCCTGTCCTGGGGTTCACCGAGGCTAAGCGATGATCCTTGAAGCGGATCACATCCTCAGGCGTCACCCGGTTTGCATCGTCATGCCCAAGGAAGGCGACGAACGCAGCCGTGGTGGCGCTGTAGCTCTCATAGGTGCTCGGCTTGCGACCAAGCGCCTTGGCCTCTGTCCACCAGCCCTCAACCAGCCCCTTCAGCGATTCGGCTTTCCTGCATGATGGCAAGGAGGCCTTCGGCTCAATCGGCTTTGTCAGGGTGGGCAGACTGCCAGGCCTTCTGCGTTGCGCAGCAAGCTCCTTCTCAGGCCCGTGGCTCACCGGAGGGACAGCAAAGGCCTCAAGAAGGAGTTCGCTCCGCTGCACACCCTGTGAGTCGCACATTGTCTGGCCAGCGCTCACCCCATGGCCTGAGCCAGCGGCCTGCGCTTCGGCCCATTCCCGATCAACCTCCGCAGCCACCTCGGCATGAAGCTGGCGAGCTAACGTTGGGTCTTTTGTGTGCAGAGAGCGCTTCACCTCGGTCTTGCCAATGAGGGAGCGAAGGGCGAGCGGAACGGCCTTGCGGAACTGATAAACCCCTGTCTTGGGGTGCTTCATCGGACGGCAAGCAGCGAGCACCATTGGACCACCTGTCTGTACCACCAGGGGCCAACCAGGGTCCAAAATCCGATAAAGTCTTTTAAATCAGCACGTTAGACACAATGGTGCCCAGGGGCGGAATCGAACCACCGACACTGCGATTTTCAGTCGCATGCTCTACCAACTGAGCTACCTGGGCTTCGCGAGGCGCCGCAGCGCCGGTGCGAGGTGGGTGTCTATACTGGCCCCTCGCGGCCCTGTCCAGTGCCATGGGCGCCGTGACGGGCTCATGGGCGCTGCGCCTGTGGACAAGCTTCGCCGCATGCCAGCGCGGCGGCGGCCAGCCGGGCGCGAAAGGCGGGGATTCGAGGTGTTTTCTTCTGCGGAAACTGGCAAGGTGTCCGCCGCATGAAGATGCGGCCGAGATGAGCGTGAAAGGGACAGACGTGGTGGAACGCAAGCCCCGTGGGGGCCAAGACGCAGCCGAAAGCGCGGATTACACCACCGGTTCGGGCGCTCCCGCCGCTGCCGCCGCCACCCTGGAACAGGCGCTCGGGGTCCAGGTGCGGGCGATCCGCCGTGAGCTGGACCTCACCGTTTCCGACCTCGCGGGGGCGGCCGGCATCTCCGTCGGCATGCTCTCGAAGATCGAAAACGGGCAGATTTCCCCCTCCCTCGCCACCCTGCAGGCCATCTCCAAGGCGCTGAACGTGCCCATCACCACGCTGTTCTCGGCCTTCGAGGAACGGCGCGACTGCTCGTTCGTGCGCGCGAATCAAGGGGTGGTCATCGAGCGACGCGGCACCAAGGTGGGCCATCAGTATCAGCTACTCGGCCATGGCCTGGGCGGCGACATCGTGGTCGAGCCCTATCTCATCAGCCTGTCGGAGGAAGCCGCGCCCTACACCGGCTTTCGCCACGCCGGGGTGGAGTTCCTCTACATGCTCTCAGGCGAGGTGCTCTACCGCCACGCCGACCGCACCTATCACCTGCGCCCCGGCGATGCGCTGATGTTCGATTCCGGCGCCTCCCACGGCCCCGAGGACCTCATCGTCACCCCCATGAGCTACCTGTCCATCATCGTCTATGGCCGCGACCGTCACTGAGCCTGCGGTCGCCGCATTTTCTTTTTAGGAAACTTTTATTCGTCGACATTGACGACATGGCGCATCCGGCGTACCACTGAGCTCAAGGCCGCATCGGCGGCCCGGGAATGGAGCCAGTGACAGCGCCATGTGCGGCATCGTCGGTATATTCTTGAAGGATCCCGCTCTCGAGGGAGAGCTCGGAACCATGCTCGCGTCCATGCTCTGCGTGATGACCGGTCGCGGGCCGGACAGCGCCGGGTTCGCCGTCTACGGCAGCGGCGCGCAGGACAAGGTGAAGCTCTCGCTGCGCGCCGCCAAGGGCTATGATTTCAATGCCCTGGCCGCCGGCCTGTCGATCCCCGCCGATGGCATGCCGGCGCTCACCCAGCGCGCCACCCACGCCATTGTCGAGGTGCCGGCGGCGCGCGAGGCCGCAGTGCGCGCCTTCCTCGCCGCCCAGCATCCGGAAGTGACCGTGGTGGGCACCGGCGCGCGCATGGAAATCTTCAAGGAGGTGGGCCTGCCGGCAACGGTGGCGGACACCTTTGGCCTCGCCAGGATGTCCGGCACCCACGGCATCGGCCACACCCGCATGGCCACCGAGAGCGCGGTGACCACCGCCGGCGCCCATCCCTTCTCCACCGGCGCCGACCAGTGCCTGGTGCACAACGGCTCGCTCTCCAACCACAACGCTTTGCGCCGCGCGCTGACCCGCGAGGGCATCAGCTTCGAGACCGAGAACGACAGCGAGGTGGCGGCCGGCTATCTCACCTGGCGGCTCAAGCAGGGCGCGAGCCTGGGCGAGGCGCTGGAAGCCGGTCTGAAGGATCTCGATGGCTTCTACACCTTCGTGGTGGGCACCGAGAACGGCTTCGGCGTGCTGCGCGACCCGGTCGCCTGCAAGCCGGCGGTGATGGCCGAGACCGATCGCTATGTGGCGTTCGGCTCCGAATACCGCGCCCTCGTGGACCTGCCCGGCATCGAGACCGCCCGGGTGTTCGAGCCCGAACCCGCCACCGTCTATTTCTGGGAGCGCGCCCAGTGAGCCCCGCAGCCTTGAACGCCACCGCCTTGAACGCCATCGCCCCCGAGGTCACCTTCGATCTCGCCACGTCTTCGGTGCGGGAGCTGAATGCGGCCCTGCATCAGGCCTCCGACGGCAGCAATGCCCGCCTGTGGCGGGTGCTGAACCCGGAAGGGCGGCATGCCATCGCCGCCGGTGTCGATGCGCCGATCAGCATCGAGATCGAGGGCAACGTGGGCTATTACTGCGCCGGCATGAACCAGGCCGCCTCGGTGATCATCCGCGGCAATGCCGGCCAGGGCGTCGCCGAGAACATGATGAGCGGCTTCGTCCATGTGTGCGGCGATGCCAGCCAGTCCGCCGGCGCCACCGCCCATGGCGGCCTGCTGGTGATCGACGGCAACGCCTCCGCCCGCTGCGGCATCTCCATGAAGGGGGTGGATATCGTGGTGAAGGGCTCGGTGGGCCACATGAGCGCCTTCATGGGCCAATCCGGCGCGCTCATCGTGTTCGGCGAGGCCGGCGAGGCGCTCGGCGACAGCCTTTATGAGGCCAAGCTGTTCGTGCGCGGCGGCGTGAAATCGCTGGGTGCCGACTGCATCGAGAAGGAACTGCGGGACGAGCACAAGGCGCTCATCGCCGCCAAGCTGGAGGCGGCCGGCATTGCCCCCGGCAGCGTCGATCTCTCCGAGTTCAAGCGCTACGGCTCCGCCCGCAAGCTCTACAATTTCCACGTCGACAACGCTGATGCGTACTGAGGGTGCCACGATGACCGCCCACAACACCACGCCACGCACCCTGCCCCGCTTTTCCGCCACCTTCGATCCGCACACCCTGTCGGAGATCCGGCGGGCGGCCGCCACCGGCATCTATGACATCCGCGGCGGCGGCACCAAGCGCAAGGTGCCCCATTTCGACGATCTCCTGTTCCTCGGCGCCTCCATGTCGCGCTATCCGCTGGAAGGCTACCGGGAGAAGTGCGGCACCGAGGTGGTGCTCGGCACCCGCTTCGCCAAGAAGCCCATTCACCTCAAGATCCCGGTCACCATCGCCGGCATGAGCTTCGGGGCCCTCTCGGCCCAGGCCAAGGAAGCGCTGGGGCGCGGCGCCTCCATCGTCGGCACCTCCACCACCACCGGCGACGGCGGCATGACGCCGGAGGAGCGCGGCCAGTCGGAGATCCTGGTCTATCAGTATCTGCCCTCCCGCTATGGCATGAACCCGGTGGATCTGCGCAAGGCGGACGCCATCGAGGTGGTGATCGGCCAGGGCGCCAAGCCCGGCGGCGGCGGCATGCTGCTGGGCCAGAAGATCTCCGATCGCGTCGCCGCCATGCGCACCCTGCCCAAGGGCATCGACCAGCGCTCGGCCTGCCGCCATCCCGACTGGACCGGCCCCGACGATCTCGAGATCAAGATCGAGGAGCTGCGCGAGATCACCGATTGGGAAAAGCCCATCTATGTGAAGGTCGGCGCCTCCCGCCCCTATTACGACACCGCGCTGGCGGTGAAGTCGGGTGCCGACGTGGTGGTGCTGGACGGCATGCAGGGCGGCACCGCCGCCACCCAGGATGTGTTCATCGAGCACGTGGGCATTCCGATCCTCGCGGCCATCCGCCCGGCGGTGCAGGCGCTGCAGGATCTGGGCATGCATCGCAAGGTGCAGCTCATCGTTTCCGGCGGCATCCGCACCGGCGCCGATGTGGCCAAAGCCCTGGCGCTGGGCGCCGATGCGGTCTCCATCGGCACCGCCGCCCTGGTGGCGCTGGGCGACAACGACCCCCATTATGAAGCCGAATACGAGGCCCTCGGCACCACCGCCGGCGCCTATGACGACTGGCACGAGGGCAAGGATCCCGCCGGCATCACCACCCAGGATCCCGATCTTGCCGCCCGGCTCGATCCGGTGAAGGCCGGCCGGCGGCTCGCCAATTATCTCTCGGTGCTCACCCTGGAGGCGCAGACCATCGCCCGCGCCTGCGGCAAGAGCCACGTGCACAATCTGGAGCCGGAGGACCTCGTCGCCCTCACGGTGGAGGCGGCGGCCATGGCGGGTGTTCCGCTGGCCGGCACCAGCTGGATCCCCGGCCGCAACGGCGGCTACTGATCGCCTCTCGCCCCGGGCCCTCGTGTCCGGGGCGCGTCGTTTGGCTCTCCACCGGGAGCCGCGGCGCCGCGCCACTGGCGCCGCCGCCGAAGACAACAGGGCGCAAGACCCTCTGCCCCGCGGCCACCGCCGGGCCCTTCTTCAAGAAGCCTTCTGAACAACACGTTCGTGAATACGACGACCTTCCGAGGACTGAACATGAGACGCATCGCCGACATCGCCCGCGAGGCGGAAGGCCACAGCTCGGTTGCCGTTGAAGCGGCCGCCGATCTCACCCGGGCCGCCAAGGATCGCGGCATCAAATACTTCCTGATCTCCTATGTGGATCTGTTCGGCGGCCTGCGGGCGAAGCTGGTGCCGGCCGCCGCCATCGCCGAGATGCAGCGCAATGGCGCCGGCTTCGCCGGTTTCGCCACCTGGCTCGACATGTCGCCCGCCGACCCCGACCTGTTCGCGGTGCCCGATCCGGCGAGCCTGATCCAGCTGCCGTGGAAAGAGGAAATCGGCTGGCTCGCCTCCGACCTCGTGATGGGGGGCCAGGAGGTGGCGCAGGCGCCGCGCACCCTGCTGAAGAAGCAGCTCGCCGACGCCGCCGACCTCGGCTACGCCATGAAGACCGGCGTGGAATGCGAGTATTTCCTCATCTCCCCCGATGGCACCACCATCTCCGACGCCGCCGATACCGCCCATAAGCCCTGCTATGACCAGTCTGCCTTGATGCGCCGCTATGACGTGATCAAGGAAATCTGCGATTGTATGCTGAAGCTCGGCTGGGGCGCCTATCAGAACGACCACGAGGACGCCAACGGCCAGTTCGAGATGAACTGGAACTACGACCACGCCCTGCTCACCGCCGACCGCCATGTGTTCTTCAAATACATGGTGAAGTCCATTGCCGAGAAGCACGGCCTGCGCGCCACCTTCATGCCCAAGCCGTTCATCGACCTCACCGGCTCGGGCTGCCATGCGCACGTGTCGCTGTGGAACAAGGGCAAGAACGCCTTTGCCGATGCCAAGGGCGAGCTGGGCATGTCGAAGCTCGCCTACCAGTTCATCGGCGGCCTCATCCACAATGCCGACGCGCTGTGCGCCATCACCAATCCCACGGTGAATTCCTATAAGCGCATCAACGCCCCGCGCACCCTGTCGGGGGCCACCTGGGCCCCCAATACGGTGACCTACACCGGCAACAACCGCACCCACATGATCCGCATTCCCGATGCCGGGCGGCTGGAATTCCGCCTCGCCGACGGGGCGGCCAACCCCTATCTGATGCAGGCGGGCATGCTGGCGGCCGGGCTCGACGGCATCATCAACGAGCGCGATCCGGGCAAGCGCCTCGACATCAACATGTATACCGACGGCCATAAGGTGAAGGGCGCCAAGAAGCTGCCCCTGAACCTGCTCGATGCCCTGCGGGCGCTGGAGAAATCCAAGGTCCTGGGCGAGCGCCTCGGCCCGCAGTTCATCTCCGCCTATCTCAAGCTGAAGACCCATGAGTGGAACGATTTCTCCCGTCATCTTACCCAATGGGAGAAGGACCGCACTCTCGACATTTGAGCGGATACGCGCATAGATTGTTCTTCCGCCGTCTCTAGGCGACCTCCAGGGGGCTTGGCCATGTGCCAGCCCCCTTTTTCTTTGCCCCGGCCACGGTGCCGGAGGGAGCATGAGGGGCCGCTGCCGTCGGTTTACTCCGAGGAAGATTGGTTTTGGCGCAGGCTTAGGCAGATCGGCGCAAATCATACCTCTGGAATGGGGATCTCACCCCCTATTCGCCTGTTCTTGATGCAGATCAAGCCCACATCCCGCCGGCGAAAGCTGCTTTGGAGTGGCTCCAGAGCACGTCTCCAGGGCGCAAGACCGCAACATTGGCCTCTCCGCGCGCGCCCATGCTTGGCGTCTTGGTTCTTTTGCCATTGAAAACAAATGATTTATTTCGCAGTCGCGGCAGCAGCCGGCAATCCCGGCCCGCGCCCGGCCCCGGCGACCGTCGATTTATGACTCTGTGGCATAATTGTTGCTCCAGAGTAAAAGCCCATGACACAGCGGAAGGGGGCTCCGGGGGGAGCGCTTTCAATCGGCGTCATGGCGATCCGACAACTGCGTTCGGGGACCAGCATGACTGAGCAATTGGCCGCCCTGACGACCATCTTCACGGAATTTTATTACTTCCTGACGGTCGTCCTGATGTTCTTCATCCATGTAGGGTTTTGCATGTACGAGGTGGGGGCCGCACGGGTGAAGAACGTGCAGCACACCCTGCTTAAGAACACCATGGCGATTCCGCTGGTGGGTCTCGCCTTCTTCCTGTTCGGCATGTGGCTTTACATCGCCTTCCAGGGCTGGCCGGTTTCGGCCACCTCACTCAGCTTCACCACCGGTTTCGAGCCGTGGTCCACGAAGATCGCCCCCAACCTGTCGGATCGCATCTCCGGCGTGTTCTGGGCCGCCTTCGCCCTGTTCGGCATGACCGCCGCCTCCATCGTCTCCGGCGCACTCATCGAGCGGACCAAGACCTCGGGCTTCTTCCTCATCGCCATCTATGTGGGGGCCATCGCCTGGGTCATCCCGGCGGCCTGGGCCTGGGCCGGCAACGGCTGGATGGCACAGTATCTGGGCTTCCACGACCAGTATTGCTCAGCCATCCTGCATTCGGTGGCGGGCTTTGCCACCCTGGGCGTGCTAATGAACGTGGGCCCGCGCATCGGCAAGTTCGCGGCCGATGGCACCCCGCGTGAGATCCCGGCGCACAATCCCTGGCTCGTCACCATCGGCCTGTTCATGATCTATGTGGGCTTCTGGGGCTTCTACGCCGCCTGCCACATCCCGATCGTCAACGTCGGTACCGAGGCCGCGCCCTACTTCACCGCCACCAACATCTATGGCGTTCCGATCACCCTGTCGGGTGTCACCATGAACTTCATGCTCGCCCTGTTCGGCGGCATGGTGGCGGCCTACATGATCTCCAACGGCAATGCCTACTGGACCTATTCGGGCGGCCTCACCGGCCTCATCTCGGCCAGCGCCGGCAACGATCTGTACCACCCCATCATCGCCCTGGTGATCGCGGTGGCCGGCACCATCATGGCCTACAAGCTGCACTATTGGGTGGAGCGCCGGTTCAAGATCGACGATGCGGTGGGCGCGGTGGCCGTGCACGGCTATTGTGGCCTGTTCGGCGGCATCATCGCCGGCTTCGCCCTGTGGGGGTATCCCGCGGTGCTGCCCTCCTCCGGCGCGGCCATCGCCCTCGGCGAGGGCGTGGGCTGGTTCGGCGTCAATGCCGAGGGCCTGCCGGTGATCACCCCCATGGGCAACATCATCGGCTCGCTGGTGTTCGCCATCGGCTTCGGCTTCATCCCCGGCTACGTCATCTCCAAGCTGCTGGCGCTGTTCGGCATGCTGCGGGTGCCGGCGGCGGTGGAGGTGCTCGGCCTCGACGGCAAGCACGTGCCCGCCACCTACCCGCACCACTCGGGCATGGAACAGGCGTTCGAGAGCATCCAGCGCAAGGAAGCCAAGCTGTGAGCCCCTGCCGGCGCCCGCGCGGCGCCGGCCCCTCCCCGTCATCGGGCCCCGCGGGCCCTCTCTCCCGCAGAGGAGCGTGTCCATGCATACCGGTATCACGTCGCTCACCCAGCTCCCCAACATGGCGGAGCTCTACCCCTTCGCCGGTTTCGAGCCGCTGTTCGCGGTGATCGGGCTGGTGTTCTTCGTCGCCTTCATCGCCAAGCAGATCTCCATGGACAAGGCATCCCATGAAGTGATGCTCGACCACAGCGCCGAGGCGGTGGCGACCCCGGCCGAGTGAGCCGCGCGCGCGAAGTGCACCATGGTCGTGACAGTGCACCATGGTCGTGACAGTGCACCATGGTCGTGACGGGGCGCGCCGGCAGGCGGGCCCCGTTTTCGCATTGCGCCCGTCATGCGGCGCTCTCGTCGCCCTCCACCCGCAGCGCCGTGCCGAGCCAGGGCATGGCGGCATGCAGCACCGCGCACACGTGATGCTCCAGCCGGGCGCGGCAGAAGGCGGCCACCTCCCGCGGCAGGCGGCCCAGCTCCGCCCGCCGGGCGATGAGGGTGAGGCTGCGGCCGAAGGCCGGCCCCGGCAGTGCCCCGCAGGTGAGCGCGCCCATCTCCACCCCCGCCTCGAACACGCACAGGGGGGTCGTCACCGCGAAGCCCTCCCCGGCCGCCACCGTGGCCGTCACCCCGTGGGGCGTATCGAACTCCAGGCGGCGCGGCAGTTCCAGCTTCAGGCGGCGCAGATGCCGGTCCACCTCGATGCCGGTTTTCGAGCGGGCGGAAAAGCGCACCAAAGGCAGCTCCGCCGCCAGCCGCCGCAGATCCTCCAGCCGCGCCGGCACCGGCACGCCCACCGGCAGCAGCAGGATGTAGGGCTCGCTGATCAGCGGAAAGCGCACCAGGCCTTCCACATCCTCCATGGCGTCGAGCCCCACCAGCAGGTCCATCTGCCGTGACACCAGCGCGCTCACATGAGCGGCGGTGAGGCCGGAGAGCACCGAGACTTCTTCCGCCAGTGCCACCAGATGGCCGCCCAGCGGCGCCGCCAGCGCCCGCGAGAGGGAATCCACCAGCCCCGCCCGCAGCAGCGGGAAGCGGCCATGCTCGGTCTCGCGCAGCGCCGGGGCGATCTGGCGCGCCTCGGAAAGCAACGCGCTGGCCTTCTGCCGCAGCACGCCCCCCGCCGCGGTGAGGCCCAGCGGCCGCACCGAGCGATCGAACAGCGCGACGCCGGTGCGCCCCTCCAGATCGGCCACCGCCTGCGACACCGCCGGCTGCGTCAGTCCCAGGCGCCGGGCCGCCCCGGCCATGGCCCCCTGCTCGCAAACCGCCAGGAAAATCTCCAGCGCCCGCAGATCGAACGGGAGCGCTTCGCGCGTCGCCATCGGCTCCTCCCTACTATAAGGATCTTTTATATGATCCCTTCATTTCTGACACGCTATACAATTCACGAACGGGTGCTCCGGCCCGTCCGGCCGCCCTGGCCGAGGCAGCCATGTCCCGCGAAGGTTCGCATTCATGTCCGCGCGCTATTCGTTTCTCTCCCTCATCTCCAACGCGCTGAACGGCCAGTCCGGCTGGACGCCCGCCTGGCGCGATGCGGCGCCCAAGCCCGCCTATGACGTGATCATCGTCGGCGGTGGCGGCCATGGCCTCGCCACCGCGTATTATCTTGCCAAGGAACACGGCATCCACAATGTGGCGGTGCTGGAAAAGGGGCATATCGGCTCCGGCAATTCCGGGCGCAACACCACCATCATCCGCTCCAATTACCTGCTGCCGGGCAACGAACCCTTCTATGAATGGTCCATGAAGCTGTGGGAGGGCCTGGAACAGGACCTGAACTACAATGCCATGGTCTCCCAGCGCGGCATCATCAACCTGATCCATTCGGACGCCCAGCGCGATGCCTATGCCCGGCGCGGCAACGCCATGCGGCTGGCCGGCGCCGATGCCGAGCTGCTGGATGCGCAGCAGGTGCGCCAACTCTGCCCGTTCCTCAATTTCGACAACGCCCGCTTTCCCATCAAGGGCGGGCTGATGCAGAAGCGCGCCGGCACCGCCCGCCACGATGCGGTGGTGTGGGGCTATGCCCGCGGCGCCGACCGGCTGGGGGTGGACATCATCCAGAATTGCGAGGTCACCGGCTTCCTGCGCCAGGGCGATGCGGTGGTGGGGGTGGAGACCACCCGCGGCGCCATCCGCGCCGGCAAGGTGGGGCTGGCCGTGGCCGGCTCCTCCTCCCGCGTCACCCGCTCCCTGGGCCTCAGGCTCCCCATCGAGAGCCATGCCCTGCAGGCATTCGTCTCCGAGGGGCTGAAGCCGCTCATTCCCGGGGTCATCACCTTCGGCATGGGGCATTTCTACGTCAGCCAGTCGGACAAGGGCGGCCTCGTCTTCGGCGGCGACATCGACGGCTATAATTCCTATGCCCAGCGCGGCAACATGCCGGTGGTGGAAGACGTGCTGGAAGGCGGCATGGCGCTGATGCCCATGATCGGCCGCCTGCGCCTGCTGCGCGCGTGGGGCGGGCTCGTGGACATGTCCATGGATGGCTCGCCCATCATCGATGTGGGCCCGCTGCCCGGCCTCTATCTCAACGCCGCCTGGAACTATGGGGGCTTCAAGGCGACGCCGGCCTCGGGCTGGTGCTTCGCCCACACCATCGCCCAGGACCGCGCCCACGCCCTCAATGCGGCGTTCCGCCTCGACCGTTTCCGTTCCGGCCATGTCATCGATGAGAAGGGGGTCGGCGCGCAGCCGAACCTGCACTGAGCCATGCGCATTCCCTGCCCCTATTGCGGCGCCCGTGACGCCCACGAATTCGCCTATCTGGGCGATGCCACCGTCAGCCGGCCCGACCCCGCCGCGCCGGATGCCGAAGACGCCTTCTTCACCTACGCCTATCTGCGCGACAATCCCGACGGCGAGCACCGGGAATACTGGTACCACGCCAACGGCTGCCGGCAGTGGCTGGTGGTGACCCGCAACACCCGCACCCACGAGATTCTCGGGGCGAGCCTCGCCCGCGCCAGCGAGGTGACGGCATGACCCGGCTCGCCCATGGCGGTCTCATCGACCGCGCCCGCACCCTGTCGTTCCGCTTCGACGGCAAGAGCTACACCGGCCATCCCGGCGACACCCTGGCCTCGGCCCTGCTCGCCAATGGCGTGCGGCTCATGGGGCGCTCGTTCAAATATCACCGCCCGCGCGGCGTCTTCACCGCCGGCTCGGAAGAGCCCAATGCGCTGGTGGAACTGCGCGCCGGCGCCCGCCAGGAACCCAACACCCGGGCTACCACCATCGAGCTGTTCGATGGGCTGGAGGCGCAGAGCCAGAACCGCTGGCCCTCCCTCGACCACGACCTGTTGAGCGTCAACTGCTACCTCTCGCCCTTTCTTGGCGCCGGCTTCTACTACAAGACCTTCATGTGGCCGGCCGCGTTCTGGGAGAAGCTCTACGAGCCGGCCATCCGCCGCGCCGCCGGGCTCGGCGCCGCTGCCGCTCTGCCCGATCCCGACACCTATGAGAAGGCCTTCGCCTTCTGTGATGTGCTGGTCATCGGCTCCGGTCCGGCGGGCCTTGCCGCGGCGCTGGCGGCGGGCCGGACCGGCGCCCGGGTGATCCTGGCGGAGGAGGATTTCCGCCTCGGCGGCCGCCTCCTCACCGAGCAGGCGGCCATCGACGGCGCTCCGGCCCGGGATTTCGTTTCCCGCGCCGAGGCCGAGCTGGCGAGCCTCGCCCATGTGCGCATCATGCCCCGCACCACCGTGTTCGGGGTCTATGACGGCGGCGAATATGCCGCCGTGGAGCGGGTGAGTGACCATGTGGCCGTGCCGGCCCCGTTCCAGCCGCGCCAGCGGCTGTGGCGCATCATCGCCAAGCGGGCGGTGCTGGCCGCCGGGGCGTTCGACCGGCCCATCGTCTTCCCCGGCAATGATCGCCCCGGGGTGATGACCGCCCAGGCGCTCGCCACCTATGCCTGCCGCTATGGGGTGGGCGCCGGCGCCACCGCCGCCGTGTTCACCAACAATGATGCCGGCGTCGCCGCCGCCCTCGCCACCGCCGGCGCCGGAGTGAAGCTCGAAGCCCTCATCGACGTGCGCCCGGCCTTGCCGGCGCCGCTGGCGGCCAAGGCCAAGGCCCTGGGGGTGCGCGTCATCACCGGCGGCGAGGTGACCGCCACAAGCGGCAAGCTGCTCACCGGCCTCACCGTGCGCAGCCCGGCGGGCACCGAGACCCTGGCGGTGGAGGCGCTCGGCATTTCCGGCGGCGCCACGCCGAACCTCAACCTCACCTGCCATCTGGGCGGCAAGCCGGTGTATCGGGAGGATCTGGCCGCCTTCGTGCCCGCCACCCTGCCGCCGGGCCTGGCGGTGGCCGGCGCGGTGGCCGGCCAGTTCTCTTTGGCCGATTGCCTCGCTTATGGCACGGCGGAAGGCGCCCGCGCCGCCGCCGATGCGGGCTTTACGGCGCCCGCCCTGCCGGCGCCGCAGGCGGAGGAGACCGCCACCGGCATCCAGCCGTTCTGGCAGGTGAAAGCGAAAGGCGACCTCGCCTTCGTGGACCTGCAGAACGACGTCAGCGCCAAGGATGTGGGCATTGCCCACAAGGAAGGGTTCCGGGCGGTGGAGCTGTTGAAGCGCTACACCACCTTGGGCATGGCCACCGACCAGGGCAAGACCTCCAACATGGCCGGGCTGGCGCTGATGGCCGAATTGACCGGCCAGGGCATCGCCGCCACCGGCACCACTTTGTTCCGCCCGCCCTATACGCCGGTGGCGCTGGGCGTGCTCGCCGGCCACCACCGCGACAAGGATTTCCGGCCGACCCGACCGACGCCGACCCATGACTGGGCGCAGCGGCAGGGGGCGGTGTTCGTGGAAACCGGCTTCTGGCTGCGCGCCGCCTATTTCCCCAAGCCCGGGGAAAAAGACTGGCTGGAGAGCGTCAACCGCGAGGTCAACGCCACCCGTTCCGCCTGCGGCGTCATCGACGTGTCGACCTTCGGCAAGATCGACCTGCAGGGGCCGGATGTGGGCAGCTTCCTCGACCGGGTCTACATCAACATGTTCTCCACCCTGGCGGTGGGCAAGGCACGCTATGGGGTGATGCTGCGCGAGGACGGGCTCGTCATGGATGACGGCACCACCGCCCGCCTCGGCGAACAGCATTATGTGATGACCACGACCACCGCCAATGCCGGCAAGGTGTTCCAGCACCTGGAGTTCTGCCTGCAGGTGCTGTGGCCGGATCTCGACGTGCAGATCGCCTCCGTCTCCGAGCAATGGGCGCAGATCGCCGTGTCGGGCCCCCGCTCCCGCGCCGTGCTGGCCCAGGTGGTGGACGGCGCCGATGTCTCCAACGCCGCCCTGCCGTTCATGGGCGTGCTTCAAACCACGGTGATGGGCGGGGTGGAGGCGCGCGTCTTCCGCCTCTCCTTCTCCGGCGAACTGGGCTACGAAATCGCGGTTCCCGCCCGCCATGGCGCGGCGCTGATGGAGGCGCTGATGGCGGCGGGCGCGCCATTCGGCATCACCCCCTATGGCACCGAGGCGCTGGGGGTGCTGCGCATCGAGAAGGGGCACGTCTCCGGCAGCGAGCTCAACGGTCAGACCTCCGCCCGCGATCTCGGCCTCGGGCGCATGGCCTCCACCAAGAAGGACTATATCGGCCGCGTGCTGTCGCAGCGGCCCGCCTTCCTCGATCCCGACCGGCCCATTTTCGTGGGCTTCAAGCCGGTGGACCGCAGCGCGCGGCTCAAGGCCGGCGCCCACCTGCTGCCGCCGGGGGCCGAGGCCACCACCGCACATGACGAGGGCTATATGACGTCCGTCGCCTATTCGCCGACCCTGGGCCATTCCATCGGCCTCGGCTTCCTGAAGCGGGGCGCCGCGCGCATGGGCGAGCAGGTGCGCGCCTTTGACCCGGTGCGGGGCGGTGACATCCTCGTCGAGGTGTGCTCTCCCGCATTCGTCGATCCAGAAGGGGAGAAGCAGCGTGTCTGACCTTCTCGCACAGGTGCCCGTGACCCGCCTGCCGCCCGAGGGCCATTATGGCCCGGCGGGCACGGAAGGGGTGCGCGCCCGCGCCCTCGAGGGCCTTGCCGCCGCCACCCTCGCCGCCCGCAAGGGGGGCACGGGCGCCCTGGTCGCCCGCCTCGCCGCTGCCGGCCTGCCGCTGGTGGATGGGCCCAAGGCGCTGTTCCACGAGGGACTGACGGTGCTGGGCACCGGCCCCGGCCGCTGGCTGGTGTTCGCCGAGAACACCACCGGCCCCGCTCTGCTGGCCCAGCTGCGGGCGCTGGCCGGCGACGACGTGGCCCTGACCAACCAGAGCGATGCCAATCTGGTGTTCGAGCTCACCGGCCCGGCGGTGCGGGAGGCCCTGGCCAAGGGCGTGGCGCTGGATCTCGATCCGCGCGCCTTCGCGCCGGGAGATGTCGCCACCACCGTGGTGTCCCATGTGGGCGTCACCCTCTGGCCGTGCGAGGGCGCGCCCACCTATCGCCTCGCGGTTGCCCGCTCGTTCGCGCCGGCGCTGCTGCGCTGGCTCACGCCGGGGGCGGCCCCCTTCGGCTTCGCCCTGTCGGGCACCAGCCGAGGTTGACCGCGGCGCGGCGCGCGCACCGGCCCTGTTTTCACCCCATCCGTTCCATCGCGCCTCACCGTGACCCGCCCTGCGGCGCGGCCGATGCGCCTTCCCTCGCACAAGGTTCGTCATGGCTGACCCCACCGAGCATCTCATTCTCACCCTCTCCTGCCCCAACCGCCCCGGCATCGTCGCCGGCGTCTCCACCTTTCTCTATGAGAAGGGCTGCAACATCCTGGAGGCGCAGCAGTTCGACGATCAGGAGAGCGGCCGCTTCTTCATGCGCGTGGTGTTCAACGTGGTGGCGGGCACGGCCAGCGCCAGCGAGATCCGCACCGCCTTCGGCGCCGTGGCCGAGGGCTTCGGGCTGAACTGGACCCTGCGCTCCAAGGCCGAGAAGCGCCGGGTGCTGCTGCTGGTCTCCAAGTTCGACCACTGCCTCGCCGACCTGCTCTATCGCTGGCGCATCGGCGAGATCCCCATGGAGATCACCGGCATCATCTCCAACCACCCGCGCGAGACCTATGCCCATCTCGATTTCGACGGCGTGCCCTTCCATCACCTGCCGGTGACCAAGGACACGAAGGCGCAACAGGAAGCGAAGATCTGGGAGATCTTCCAGGAAAGTCATTCGGAACTGGCGGTGCTCGCCCGCTACATGCAGGTGTTGTCCGACGATCTTTCCGCCAAGCTCTCGGGCAAGTGCATCAACATCCACCACTCCTTCCTGCCCGGCTTCAAGGGCGCCAAGCCCTACCACCAGGCCTATGCCCGTGGCGTGAAACTGATGGGCGCCACCGCCCATTACGTGACCTCGGACCTCGATGAAGGGCCGATCATCGAGCAGGACGTGGAGCGCATCTCCCACCAGGATTCGGCGGAAGACATGGTGCGCAAGGGCCGCGACATCGAACGCCGGGTGCTGGCCCGCGCCCTCGCCTGGCACCTCCAGGACCGGGTTCTGCTGAATGGCAGCCGCACGGTGGTGTTCCGCGACTGAGGGCATCGGCCCCGGCCTGAGCGGCAGGCCATCGGCACCGCGCACACTCCAGTCACCACCCCGGGGCCGGCGCCGCAAAGCGCTGGCCCCGTTGACTTTAGGGCACCAGAAGAGGCTGGACAGCGCTTCTGATACACTATATCACTCTCGTCAGATCGAGGTGCCCATGTCTGTCGAGACGTTCTCCCCCCTGGTGGCCACGCCGCCCACAGCCGAGGCGCGGCCGGGCGCGACGGGTGCGCATGGCCATGATGATGTGGCGGAGAACGGCCCGGCGTCCGGGCATACCCATGGCGGCACGGGCCACCACCGCCCGCAGTTGCACGGGCACGCCGCGCGCGCGGCGCGGGTGGCGCCCTCCATGCTGCGCCTGTCGCTGCCGGCGCGGCTCGCGGTGGCCGCGCTGCTGCTGCTGCCCCTCTGGGTGGCCGTGATGCTGGTGACGGAGTGAAGGGCATGAGCGCGCAAATCTCCTTCCGCAATCTCACCCTCGGCTATGAGCGCCATCCGGCCATCCACCATCTCTCGGGAGAGGTGGAGACCGGCGCCCTGCTCGCCGTGTGCGGTCCCAATGGCGCCGGCAAGTCCACCCTGCTGAAGGGCATCTGCGGCGCGCTGCGCCCGCTCGGCGGCAGCATCGACCTCAACGGCATCGCCCCGCGGGACATCGCCTATCTGCCCCAGGGCGCCGAGCTCGACCGCTCCTTCCCCATCCACGTGTTCGACCTCGTGGCCATGGGCCTGTGGCGCAAGGCGGGCCTGTTCGGCGGCATCGGCCGGCGCGATCGCGACCGCATCGAGGAAGCGATCGCCACCGTCGGCCTGCAGGGGTTCGAGGACCGGCCCATCGGCACCCTCTCCGGCGGCCAGATGCAGCGCACCCTGTTCGCCCGCCTGCTGCTGCAGGATGCCCGGCTGATCCTGCTCGACGAGCCCTTCACCGCCCTCGATGCCGCCACCACCGCCGATCTGCTCGATCTGGTGCGCCGCTGGCATGGGGAGGAACGCACGGTGCTAGCGGTGCTGCACGATTTCGACATGGTGCGCGACGCCTTTCCGCAAACCCTTCTGCTTGCCCGGCGCGCCATCGCCTGGGGGCCCACCTGCGACGCCCTGGCGCCGGAGCGGCTCCTGGAGGCGCGGCGCATGGGCGAAGCCTGGCGCGAGGACGCCCCCTCCTGCGAGGCCGCCGCCTAGGCGCTCCCCGCACCTGATCCCGATTGTCGCTTGATCCCGGCGCCGCGCGCGCTGGCCGAAGGATGCTGCCTGTGATGTTCCCCCTGTTCCAGCCTCAAGGTGCGGCATGAGCCCTTACGAGCTGATCATCGCACCGTTCACCGAGTTCGAGTTCATGCGCCGCGCGGTGGTGGGCGTGTTCGCCCTGGCGCTGGGCGCCGGGCCGCTCGGCACCTTCCTCATGCTGCGCCGCATGTCGCTCACCGGCGACGCCATGGCCCACGCCATCCTGCCCGGCGCCGCCATCGGCTTCCTGCTGGCCGGCCTCAACCTCTATGCCATGAGCATCGGCGGGCTGGCGGCGGGGCTGCTGGTGGCGGTGGGCGCCGGCGTGGTGGCCCGCGCCACCGAACTGAAGGAAGACGCCTCGCTCGCCGCCTTCTATCTGATCTCTCTGGCGCTGGGCGTGCTCATCGTCTCCCTGCGCGGCTCCAATGTGGACCTGCTGCATGTGCTGTTCGGCACCGTGCTGGGCATTGATGATCCCACCCTGCTGCTCATCTCCGGCATCACCACCGTCACCCTCTTCACCCTGGCGGTGATCTGGCGACCCCTGGTGATGGATTGCGTGGACCCCACCTTCCTCGCCTCAGTCAGCCGGTCCGGCGGCATCAGCCACATCGCCTTCCTGGCGCTGGTGGTGCTGAACCTGGTGGGCGGCTTCCATGCCCTCGGCACCCTTCTGGCGGTAGGGCTGATGATGCTGCCCGCCGCCACCAGCCGCTTCTTCGTGCGCGATCTCAGCGCGCTGGTGGGCCTGTCCACCCTGGTCGCCTTCCTCAGCGGCGTGGTGGGTCTGCTGGTCTCCTACCACCTCGGCACGCCATCCGGCCCCTCCATCATCCTGGTGGCGGGCATCGCCTACGGCTTTGCCGTCATCTTCGGCCCGGCGGGCGGGGTGCTCTCGCGCCTCGCGCCCGGCCGCCATCTTGAAGCCTGAAAGGACGCCTTGATGCTTTCCCGACGCCTCGTGCTCGCCGCCGGACTGGCGGCAACCCTCGCCGGCCCCCTGCCCGCCTTCGCCCAGAGCGAGGCCAAGCTGCCGGTGGTGGCCTCCTTCTCCATCCTCGGTGATTTCGTGAAGAACGTGGGCGGCGACCGCATCGCGCTCACCACCATCGTCGGCCCCAATGGCGACAGCCACGTCTACCAGCCCACCCCGGCCGATGCCAAAGCCCTGGCCGATGCCAAGGTGGTGGTGGTGAACGGCCTCGGCTTCGAGGGCTGGATGGACCGGCTGGTGAAGGCCTCCGGCACCAAGGCCGAGGTGGTGGTGGCCACCAAGGGCATCACCCCACGCACCCGCACCGCCGCCGAGCCTCAGGAAGACGAGGACGAGCACGCGGGCCATGATGACCATAAGGACCATGATGACCACAAGGGTGAGGCCCACGGCCACCATCACGGCGCCACCGATCCCCACGCCTGGCAGTCCATCGCCAATGCCAAGGTCTATGTGGCCAACATCCGCGACGGCCTGATCGCCGCCGACCCGGCCGGCAAGGACGCCTACACCGCCAATGCGGCGGCCTATATCGCCAAGCTCAATGCCCTGGAGCAGGAGGTGAAGAGCGCCATGGCGGCCATTCCCGCCAAGCAGCGCCGCATCATCACCTCCCACGACGCCTTCGGCTATTTCGGCGAGGCCTATGGGGTGAAGCTGGTGGCGCCGGAAGGCGTCTCCACCGAAAGCGAGGCCTCGGCCAAGGACGTGGCCCGCATCATCCGCCAGATCAAGGCGGAGAAGATCCCGGCGGTGTTCCTGGAGAACATCTCCGACCCGCGGCTGATGGAGCAGATCGCCAAGGAAAGCCGGGCTCGTATCGGCGGCGAGCTTTATTCCGATGCCCTGTCCGATGACAAAGGCCCCGCGACCACCTACATCCTCATGATGCAGTCGAACGTGCGCGCCCTCAACTCGGCCCTGGGCAGCTGAGGACGGCACGGGACAACGGAATTCCTCGCGGAGCCCGCTCCGCGCACCCCTCGGGGACGCCCGGCCACCCGGCCCGGGCGTTCCGCTCATTCAGGTGTGACCCATGGCTGAAGCGCAGTCCCAGAAAATCCCCGTCACCGTGCTCACCGGCTATCTCGGCGCCGGCAAGACCACCCTGCTCAACCGCATCCTGTCGCAGCCCCACGGCAAGAAATTCGCTGTGATCGTCAACGAGTTCGGCGAAATCGGCATCGACAACGACCTGGTGGTGGGCGCCGACGAGGAAGTGTTCGAGATGAACAACGGGTGCATCTGCTGCACCGTGCGCGGCGACCTCATCCGCGTCATCGACGGCCTGCTGCGCCGCAAGGGCGCCTTCGACGGCATCATCATAGAGACCACCGGCCTCGCCGACCCCGCGCCCGTGGCCCAGACCTTCTTCGTGGACGAGGAAGTGCAGGCCAAGACCAAGCTCGACGCGGTGGTGACGGTGGCCGACGCCAAATGGCTCTCCGACCGGCTGAAGGATGCCCCCGAGGCCAAGAACCAGGTGGCCTTCGCCGACGTCATCCTGCTCAACAAGACCGATCTCGTCAGCGCCGACGAGCTCGGCGAGGTGGAAGCCCGCATCCGCGGCATCAACCCCTATGCCAAGCTCTACCGCACCCAGAAATCCGAGATCGACATCGCCAAGGTGCTGAACCAGGGCGCGTTCGACCTCGACCGCATCCTGGAGATCGAGCCCGCCTTCCTGGAGGAGGACGAGCACGACCACCATCATCACGACCATGGGCATGATCACGAGCACGGGCCCGATTGCGGCTGTGGTCATGATCACGCGCATGATCATGACCACCATCACGGCCTGCACGCGGTGCATGACAGCGAGATGCAGTCGGTGGCGTTTTCCACCGAGGCCCCGCTGGACCCGGAAAAATTCTTCCCCTGGGTGCAGAATCTGGTGGCCACCGAAGGCCCCAACATCCTGCGCTCCAAGGGCATCCTCTCGTTCAAGGATGATCCCGACCGGTTCGTGTTCCAGGGCGTGCACATGATCCTGGACGGCGACCACCAGCGGCCCTGGAAGCCCGACGAGGCGCGGGTGAGCCGCATCGTCTTCATCGGCCGCAAGCTGGATGAGCCAGCGCTGAAGGCCGGCTTCCTCTCCTGCGTCGCCTGACCGGCACGCCTCCGCCCCACCCGGCCGCGCCGAGCCCTGCTCCGCGCGGCCTTTCTTTTGGCAGCGGCACCAAGCTGGTCGCATTGCCGACAGGCGGCCCGCAGCCCAGGATGCCCGTAAACAGCCCTTCGCCCGTTCTTGCCGCGGGTTAGGCGTCGGCGGCAGGCCGAGGCACCGCTCTTGCTTGCCGGTTCGTGACCGCTCTGCCACGGCCCGGGAGCCGCGCTCATGTCCGAAACCGTCGCGTCCGACAGCGCCGCGCTGGCCCCAGCCGCTGAACCGCAAGACGCCGCGCCGCTCTGCCTCGACTTCTCGGGCCGCCTGCGCTTTGCCCCGCCGGCCGCCGGCGAGGGTGAGGATCCGGCGCCGGCCTCGGCCGCAGACGTTCTGGCGCGGCTGACCACCGCCTCCTTCGCCGATCGCGGCGCGCTGCTGCCCGATGCGGCGGCCGCCGGCCGGTTCGCCCTCGACATGGTGCGCAACGCCCATCGGCTGGCGGGTCGGCCGAAGCGCACGGAGCTGGTGTTCTGCGCCGGCCCCGGCACTGCGGCGCTGCCGCCGGGGCTTCGCGACACGGTGGGGCTCGATATTCAGCGCACCGACGAGCCCGGCGCGCTGGTGGCGGCGCTCACGCCCAAGACGGCCGCCGTGCTCATCAGCCCGGTGCGGCTCAACGGCACGCTGGAGGTGCTGCCCGGCAGCCTCCTGGCGGAGCTGCGGCAGGCCTGCGACGACTATGGCGTCGCCCTCATGTTCGATGAAAGCGAAAGCGGGCTCGGCCGTACCGGCATGATGTGGGCCCATGAATGGACCGGCGTCACGCCCGACGTGCTGCTGGTAAACGAGGGCCTTGCCGCATCGCCCCTCGCCGCCGTGCTCGCCACCGCCAAATTCGCCCGCGGCGCGCCACCGACCCCCGCCATCGCGCCGGACGCTGTGGCGGAGGCGGCCGACACCGTTGGCCGGCTGCTGGTGCCGGGCGCCGAAGGCGAGATCCAGGCGCGGGGCTGGGCCCTGGAGGATCGGCTGGCCACCCTCTCCTGGCGCCATCGCGACCTGTTCCCCGCCACCTGCGGCCTGGGGCTGATGCAAGGCCTCGTGTGCGCCGGGGATGCGGCGGAGCTCATCACCCGCGCCGCCGCCGAGGGGCTCGCCTTGCGCCCCCTCGGCCCGGTGCTGGGCCTGTTTCCGCCCCTGGATGTCTCCGAGGCGGAGCTGGAGGCGGCGGCCGAGATCCTCGGCCGACTGTTGGCCTGAAGCCACCCGCTCCAATCAGCGCAACGCGAAGCCCAGGGCCCGCACCGCCGCCATCATGCGATCGCGGCCGCTGAGGGATTCGGGGCCCTTCACCCGCTGCAAAGCAGTGCCCTGCCAGCCGACCACGCCCATGCTCTGCTTGGCCTGGAACGCCTTCATGGCCTCCTCATAGGCGGCCAGCGGCGCTTCAGGCAGGCTCGGGTCGTAGCGCTCGCGGTGGAGCACCACGCTCTGCGGCAGGCGCGGCTTCACATCCGCCGGGCGGGCGGGATCGGGATAGCCGATGCACATGCCGAACACCGCCATGGCTTCCGGCGGCAGGCCCAGGAGCTCGGCCACCTCTTCCGGCTTGTTGCGCAGCGCGCCGATATAGACGCCGCCAAGGCCGAGGGATTCCGCCGCCGCCAGGGCGTTCTGCGCCGCCAGCGCCGCGTCGATGACGCCCACCAGGAAGGTCTCGAAATAATCGAGCCCGTCGGTGGGCACGCCGGCGGCACGCCCCAGCGCCCGCAGGCGCGACAGGTCCGCCAGCCACACCAGCATCAGCGGCGCCTCGGCCACATGCTTCTGGCCGCCGGCGATGGCGGCAAGGCGCGCCTTGGTCTCCGGCTTCTCCACCGCCACCACGCTCCACACCTGGAGGTTGGAGGAGGAGGCCGCCGACTGGGCGGCCGCCACCAGGGTCTCCACCAGCCCCTCCGGCACCGGCCGATCGGCGAAGGCGCGGATGGATTTGTGGGTGAGGAGCTGGGCGATGGCGGCATTCACCAGCCCGGCGGCGGGCACCTCGTCACCATAGCGCTCCTGGAGCAAAGCGGCGGCAACATCGGCGGGGACAGGCGTGGCGTTCGGGTTGGGCAACGACGACATCAGGCGAACCTCGCGAGGGATCAGGCCCCGCATTTGGGCACCTCCCCCTGAGGATGCAAGACTGACCTTCCCGACCCCAGGCACTGCCGTTAGGGCAGGTTACGACCCACAGGCGGCCAAAGGCGCCGGCTGCACGTCGGCGGCGGTGCGGGCGGCGGCGAACACCTTGCCGATGCCGATCAGCACCGGGTCATTATGGCCGATGCCCGCCATGCCCTCGGCGAGGGCGCAGAGCGGGCCGCTCCAGCGGCGTTCGTTCCGCCGGCTGACATTGGCGGCGATCACCACCGGTGTGGTCGGCGCCAGGCCCTCGGCCAGCAGCCGCTCGGCGATCTCCGGGGCGGTGCGCCCGCCCATGTAGAACATGGTCGTCGTGGTCGGATCGGCCACCGCCCGCCAATCGAGGTTTTCCGGCAGGGCGCCCTTGCGGGAATGGCCGGTGACGAAGCGCACCGATTGCGCCGCATCGCGATGGGTGAGCGAGGTGTTGAGGCCCGCCGCCAAGGCGCTGGCGGCGGTGATGCCCGGCACCACGGTGACAGGGATGCCCGCCGCCTCCAGCGCCGCGATCTCCTCGCCCGAGCGGCCGAACACCGAAGGATCGCCCGCCTTCAGCCGCACCACCCTCTTGCCCTGGCGGGCAAAGCGCAGCATCAGCGCGTTGATCTCCTCCTGCCGGCAGCTCTCGCGCCCGCCGCGCTTGCCCACCAGCATGCGCTTGGCCTCGCGCCGCGCCAGCTCCAGCACCTCCGGCGACACCAGATCGTCGAACAGGATCACATCCGCCGCCTGCAGGGCGCGCATGCCCTTCAAGGTGAGATAGTCCGCATCCCCCGGTCCCGCCCCCACCAGGGTCACGGACCCCACGGCCGCGCGCGGCGACGGCGCCAGGGGCGCCAGATCCTCGCCCGCCGGCGCATCGGTGGCGGTGAAGGCGCGTTCGGCGAAGTCGGCCCAGAAGCGGCGTCGCTCGGCGGCTGCCGGCCAGCGGGCCGCCACCGCACCGC
The DNA here is from genome assembly GCF_052932325.1 of Xanthobacter sp. ZOL 2024. Classification (NCBI taxonomy): domain Bacteria; kingdom Pseudomonadati; phylum Pseudomonadota; class Alphaproteobacteria; order Hyphomicrobiales; family Xanthobacteraceae; genus Xanthobacter; species Xanthobacter sp. ZOL 2024. Next base: position 3,529,120 of record NZ_CM128808.1, on the reverse strand, counting down.
GGATGCGGGCGGCCAGCGCGCCCCAGGCCGCAAGATGGCGCGGCAGCAGGGTCTCGATGCGCCGGCGCACCGCCTGCCCCAGCACCGGGGCGGCACCATCGGTGGAGATGCCCACCACCACCGGCGAGCGATTGACGATGGCGCCGAACTGGAAGCTGCACAACGCCGGCTGGTCGATGACATTCACCGGCACCCCGGCCCGCCGCACCGCCGCCGCGAACGCCTCGGCTTCCGCCCCATCGAGGTCGGCCACCGCCACGGCAAGGCCGGCCAGATCGGCGGCGGGCCAGCCTGCTGCCACATAAGCGACGCGGCCGGCGCTCACCAGGGCCATCATGGCCTCGCCCAGCGCCTCGGCATAGACCGTCACGCTTGCGCCGGCGGCGGCGAGCAGTTCGGCTTTCCAGGCGGCGGCATCGGAGCCGCCCGCCACCAGCGCCGTCCGGCCCCTCAGCGGCAGGAACACCGGCAGCACCGCCAGCGGCGCGACACGGGCGCCCCCGGCTCGGGGATCGATCTCGGCGAGCGCCATGGCCCCCTCCTATTCCGCGCGGGCGGTCAGGGTGTCGAGGGAGAGGAACAGCGCCCCGCCCTCATTGCGCACCAGCAGGGTCTTCACCTGCCCCTCGTCGGCGCCCAGCGCGCCGCCGGTCTCCAGGGAGATCACCCAATTGTGCAGCGGGCACGTCACCGCATGGCCGTGCACGATGCCCTGGGCCAGGGGGCCGCCCTTGTGGGGGCAACGGTCCTCCAGGGCGAACACCGCGTCATCGGCGGTGCGGAACACGGCGATCCGGCCCTTGGGCGTCTCCACGCAGCGGGCGCCGCGGCGCGGGATATCGTCCAGATGGCCGATGGGGGTCCAGGTAATATCGATGGTGACGGCGATGGGCTCAAGATCAACGATCTGCATGGCGCGCGCTCCTCACTCGGCCGCTTCGGCGATGATCGCCATGGGCTTGAACTCGTGCTTGTCCTTACCGGAGACGCGCTCCGACCACGGGTCCACCTGGGCGAATTTCTGGGAGAAGACGAAGCGCTCGAAATAGCCCCGGCGCCTGTCGGCATCGTCCATGATCTGGGCGCGCACCGCGTCATAGCCGATGCGCTTCGCCCATTTGTAGATGCGCTCCAGATAGCGGGCCCCCTCGCGATACATCTGGGCGAGGGCCACCACATGCTCCAGCGCCTCGTCCTCGGTCTTCACCGTGCCGAGGATCTCGGTGCCCTTGATGTCGAGACCCGCCGCGCCGGCGAAGTGGATCTCATAGCCGCTGTCCACGCAGATGATGCCGATGTCCTTGCAGGTGGCCTCGGCGCAGTTGCGCGGGCAGCCGGAGACGGCGAGCTTCACCTTGGCCGGGGTCCACGAGCCCCACATGAACTTCTCGATGCGGATGCCGAGGCCGGTGGAATCCTGGGTGCCGAAGCGGCACCATTCCGAGCCCACGCAGGTCTTCACCGTGCGCAGCCCCTTGGCATAAGCCTGGCCGGAGACGAAGCCGGCCTGGCCGAGATCCGCCCACACCGCCGGCAGGTCCTCCTTGTGGACGCCGAGCAGGTCGATGCGCTGGCCGCCGGTGACCTTCACCATGGGGATGGCGAACTTGTCCACCACGTCGGCGATGGCGCGCAGCTCGGTGGAGGAGGTCACCCCGCCCCACATGCGCGGCACCACCGAATAGGTGCCGTCCTTCTGGATATTGGCGTGCACCCGCTCGTTGATGAAACGGGACTGGTAGTCGTCGGCATAGGCGTCGGGATAGTCGCAGACGAGGTAGTAATTGAGCGCCGGCCGGCACTTGGCGCAGCCGCAGGAGGTCTTCCACTCCAGTTCCTGCATCACCGCCGGAATGGTCTTCAGCCCCTTGGCGCGGATCAGCCGGCGCACCTCGTCATGGCCGAGATCGGTGCAGCCGCACACCGGCTCCACCGCGTTGGGCTGGTAAGCGTCGCCCAGGGTCAGCGCCATCACCTGCTCGACGAGGCCGGTGCAGGAGCCGCAGGAGGCGGACGCCTTGGTGTGGGCGCGCACATCGGCCAGGGTGGTGAGGCCCTTCGCGGTGATGGCGGCAACGATCTTGCCCTTCGAGATGCCGTTGCAGCCACAGATCTCCGCGTCATCCCCCAGCGCCGCCACCGCCGCCCGCGGGTCGTGCGTGCCCCCGCCCTGGTACGACTGGCCATAGATGAGGGTCTCGCGCAGCGCGCCGATGTCGGTGCCCCGCCGCAGCATGTCGAAATACCAGGGGCCGTCCGCCACATCGCCATAGAGCACGGCGCCGACGATCCTGTCGTCCTTCAGCACCAGGCGCTTGTAGACGCCGGCGGCGGCATCGCGCAGCACGATCTCCTGGCGGTCCGGCGCATCGGCGAAATCGCCGGCGGAGAACAGGTTGACGCCGGTGACCTTGAGCTTGGTGGCGGTCACCGAGCCCTGATATTCCCCCTGCCCGCCGGAGAGCCGGTCGGCCAGCACCTTGGCGCTTTCATAGAGCGGCGCGACGAGGCCATAGCACTGGCCGCGATGCTCGGCGCATTCGCCCAGGGCATAGATGGCGGGATCGGACGTGCGCATGCCGTCATCCACCACGATGCCGCGATGGACCTCGAGCCCCGCCGCCTTGGCGAGCTGGGCGGCCGGGCGGATCCCCACCGCCATCACCACCAGATCCGCCGGCAGCACCCGGCCATCCTTCAGCGCCACGCCCTCCACCTTGCCGTCGCCGACGATGGCCTGGGTGTCGGCCTTGGTGAGAATGGTGATGTCGCGGGCGGCGAGCGCCTTTTCCAGGAGATAGGCGGCGGCCGGGTCCAGCTGCCGCTCCATGAGGGTGGGCATGAGGTGCAGCACGGTGACGTCCATGCCCTGGCGCTTCAGCCCATAGGCCGCCTCCAGGCCCAGAAGGCCGCCACCGATCACGACCGCACGGCCACCGTTCTTAGCGGCTTCCAGCATCCGCGCCACGTCGTCGAGATCGCGATAGGCGACGACGCCGGGCAGGTCCGAGCCCGGCACCGGAATGATGATGGGGCTGGAGCCGGTGGCGATCACCAGCTTGTCGTAGCTGGCGGTGATGCCGTTCTCGGCGGTCACTGTGCGGGCGGCGCGGTCGATGGTGGCGACCTTGGCGCCCTTGTGCAGGGTCACGCCGTGATAGGCGTACCAGGCCTCATCATGAATGATGATGTCCTCGTAGGCCTTCTCTCCGGAGAGCACCGGCGAGAGCATGATGCGGTCGTAATTGACGCGCGGCTCGGCGTTGAAAATGGTGATGTCGTAAAGGCCCGGGGCCTTCTCGAACAAGTCTTCCAGCATGCGCCCCGGGGCCATGCCATTGCCGATGATGACGAGCTTCTGGGTCATGGATCACACTCCGGCTCACTGCGCCGCGCGCACGGTGTCGCGCTGGCGGGCCATGCGGGCGGCACGCTTGTTCTGGATGGCTTCGAGCTGCGCGGGGGCGGGATTGGCGCCGCCCTCATAGGCTTCGAGGAAGTCGAGCAGCTCCTCGCGATAGGCGTAGTAGTCCGGGTGGGCGAGCAGCGCCTTGCGGGTGCGCGGGCGTGGCAGGTCCACCTCCATGATGTTGCCGATGCGGGCGTTGGGCCCGTTGGACATCATCACCACCCGGTCGGCCAGCAGAATGGCCTCGTCCACATCGTGGGTGACGCAGATGGCGGTGACCTTGGTGCGGGCCCACACCTCCATCAGCACGTCCTGCAGCTCCCAGCGGGTGAGGCTGTCGAGCATGCCGAACGGCTCGTCCAGCAGCAGCAGCTTGGGCGAGAGGGCGAAGGCGCGGGCGATGCCCACCCGCTGCTTCATGCCGTTGGAGAGATCGGCGGCGAGCCGGTGCATGGCATCGCCCAGGCCGACGCGCTGGAGATAATATTCGACGATGTCGCGCCGCTCGGCGCTGGAAGCATCCGGATAGACCTTGTCCACGCCGAGCGCCACATTCTCCCGCGCCGTCAGCCAGGGCATCAGCGAAGGCGCCTGGAACACCACCGCCCGGTCGGGCCCGGCGCCGGAGACCTCGCGGCCATCGAGGATGATGCCGCCGGAGGAGATGGCATTCAGCCCCGCCGCCATGGAGAGCACCGTGGACTTGCCGCAGCCCGAATGGCCGATGATGGAGATGAACTCGCCCTTGTTGATCTTCAGGTCGAAGCCATCCACCACCGTCAGCGGTCCCTTGGGGGTGGGATAGACCTTGCGGACGTCGGAAAACTCCACATAGCGCCGGGCGATGGGCGACTGGGCGCGCTTCTCGTAGGCAGCAGGCAGCTTGGGCGGCTTCTGGGTGATGGGCACCACATTGGGCAGCACGATCGCGCTGGCGGCATCCACCCCGCGCTTGGCGCCGAGATCGAGCAGATATTCGGTGACCTCACCGCGGATGCGGATGAAGTCCGGATCGGAATTCATCGCCGCCCGCTCGCGGGGGCGCGGCAGGTTCACGGCGAAGGAGCGGCCCAGCGTCGCCTCCGGCCCCGGGGTGAGGGGCAGGATGCGGTCGGCCAGAAGAATGGCCTCGTCCACATCATTGGTGATGAGAACGATGGTCTTCTTCTCCCGCTCGCAGATGGTGGCGAACTCGTCCTGCAGCTTGGCGCGGGTCAAAGCGTCGAGGGCGGAGAGGGGCTCGTCCAGCAGCAGCACGTCGGGCCGCATGGCCAGCGCCCGGGCCACCGATACCCTTTGGCGCATGCCGCCGGACAGTTCCGCCGGCTTGCGATCCTTGGCGTGGGAGAGACCCACCATGTCGATATAGGTGGCCACGAGGTCGCGCCGCTCGGCCTTCGGCAGAGCCTTGTGCACCGCCTCCACCGCCAGCGCCACATTGGCCTCCACGGAGAGCCACGGCATCAGCGCGTAATTCTGGAACACCACGCCGCGCTCCGGGGCTGGGCCGGTGACCGGCGCGCCCTTGAACAGCACCGTTCCGGAATCGGGCTGGGCGAGCCCCGAGAGCAGGGAGATGAGGGTGGACTTGCCGGAGCCGGAAAAGCCCACCACCGCGATGAACTCGCCGTCTTCCACCTTGAGATTGATGTCGGCCAGCACCGGGTTGCGGGCCGGCCCGACGCCGAACCCCTTCGCGACCCCGCGCGCTTCCAGAATGGTGACGCTCTCGCTCATGGCGCCCCTCAGCGGTTCGAGGAGAAGGTGAAGGCGGACTGGAGCGCGAACATCAGCCGATCGAGGATGAAGCCGATGATGCCGATGGTGAACACCGCCACCATGATGCGCGCCAGGGAGGTGGAGGAGCCGTTCTGAAACTCGTCCCACACGAACTTTCCAAGGCCCGGGTTCTGCGCCAGCATCTCGGCGGCGATCAGCACCATCCAGCCCACGCCCAGCGACAGCCGGAGGCCGGTGAAGATCAGCGGCAAAGCGGAGGGCAGCACCAGCTTGCGGATGGTGGTGAAGGTGGAAAGCTGCAGCACCTTGCCGACATTCACCAGATCCTTGTCGATGGAGGCGACGCCCAGCGCGGTGTTGATCATGGTGGGCCACAGCGAGCACAGGGTCACCGTCACCGCCGAGATCACCATGGACTTGGGCAGCCAGTCCGCGGGATCGAGATAGACCGCCGACACCACCATGGTGACGATGGGCAGCCAGGCCAGCGGCGACACCGGCTTGAAGATCTGGATCAAGGGATTGATGGCGCCGTTGAAGGTCTTCGACAGGCCCGAGGCGATGCCCACCGGAATGGCGATGAGCGTGCCGATGAAAAAGCCCAGGCCCACCGTGAGCAGCGAGGTGAAGATCTGGTCCACATAGGTGGGCTTGCCGGTATAGGCGCGCACCTTCACCCGGTCCGCATGGCCCTCGGCGATGAGGGCCTGGTTGCGGGTCTCCTGGCGGGCATAGAAATCCGCCGCCTTCTGCCGCTCGGCGGCGTGGTCGGCGAACAAGGCGCCGGCCTGCTGCACCACCTCCAGCGGGCCGGGAATGGCGCCGAGCGAGGTCTGCACCTTCGGCGCCAGGAACGCCCAGGCGGCGAGGAACACCAGGATGCCGGCCAGCGGCACCAGCAGCACCCGCTTCAATTCGCCCAGTTGCTCGCCCACATTGTCGCCGGCGGCGATCTTGGCGAGGGGCACCACGAAGCCGAGGCCCAGCACATTGAGCCAGCCGGAGGCGCGGTTGATGGCCTGGAAGACCTTCTCCCGGCGCGCCGCCTTGGCGGCGGCGCCATCGAAGGTGTCGGACACGTTGGACATGGCTTGAATCCTGTCTGGCTGATGTCTGCCGTGGTGCCGGGAGCGGGGCTCAGCCGCCGGTGATCTCGCTGCCCTGAACCTTCTGGCCACCCTTGAGGCCGATGGGCAGGGAGTCGATATAGGCGTTGGGGGTGCGGCCGTCGTAGCTGACGCCATCGATGAAATCGGCGGTGGCGGGCTTGTAGCCGTCGGAGCCGAACGGGAAGTCGCTCGCCTTGGCCTTGCCCTCGTCCACCAGCGCCTGCGCCGCCTTCAGATAGAGGTCGGGCTTGTAGACGGACTTCGCGGTCTGCGCATACCAGGCGTCGGGCTTCTGCTCGGGGATCTGGCCCCAGCGGCGCATCTGGGTGAGATACCAGATGGCATCAGAGTAATAGGGGAAGGTGGCGTTGTGCCGGAAGAAGACGTTGAAGTCCGGCACCTCGCGCTTGTCGCCCTTCTCGTATTCGAAGGTGCCCGTCATGGAATTGGCGATGACCTTGGCGTCAGCGCCCACATATTCCGATTTGGCCAGGATTTTCACCGCCTCGGGGCGATTGGCGTTGTTGTTCTCATCAAGCCACATGGCGGCGCGGATCAGCGCCTTGGTCAGCGCCAAGGTGGTGTTGGGGTATTTCTCGGTGAAGTCCTTGGTGAGGCCGAAGACTTTTTCCGGATTGTTCTTCCAGATCTCGTAATCGGTCACCACCGGCACGCCGATGCCCTTGAACACCGCCGCCTGGTTCCAGGGCTCGCCGACGCAATAGCCGACGATGGTGCCCGCCTCCATGGTGGCCGGCATCTGCGGCGGCGGCGTCACCGAGAGCAGCGCATCGGCCTTGATCTGGCCGGAGACATCGGTGGGCGAGTAATAGCCGGGGTTGATGCCGCCCGCCGCCAGCCAGTAGCGCAGCTCGTAATTGTGGGTGGAAACCGGGAACACCATGCCGAGGTTGAACGGCTTGCCCTCGGCCTTGAACTTCTCCACCACCGGCTTCAGCGCATCGGCCTTGATGGGGTGCACCGGCTTGCCATCGGCGCCCATGGGAATCTTCGGCTTCATCATCTCCCACACCGCATTGGAGACGGTGATGGCATTGCCGTTGAGATCCATGGAGAAGGGCGTGACGATGTCCGCCTTGGTGCCGAAGCCGATGGTGGCGGCGATGGGCTGGCCCGCCAGCATGTGGGCGCCATCCAGCTCGCCGGTGATGACGCGATCGAGCAGCACCTTCCAATTGGCCTGCGGCTCCAGCGTCACATAGAGCCCTTCATCCTCGAAGAAGCCCTTCTCCTTGGCGATGGCGAGGGGCGCCATGTCGGTGAGCTTGATGAAGCCCAGCTTCAGTTCGTCCTTCTCCACCGGCAGCGGCCCGGCGAGAACCGGGGCGCTGAGAGCGAACGGGAGCGCGGCGCTCGCCAGCACGGCCAGCGAGGACAGGAGGAAGAGGCGCTTCGACAGAACCTGGGTCATGGTGCCGATCTCGGTTGGGCGATGCCCGGTGGAGGTCCGTCCCGCCTCGGCGGGGGTGAAAAACGCAAAAAGCCGCGAAACCAGCGCAAACGCCCCGAATGGGGTGCGCGCGGTTTGGCGGCTTTGCCAGGGTGCCCTTCGTTGGGCACCGAATATTGGGATGGATTACGAAACCATGCCCGCCCTCAGCGTGCAAGTGCTTTTATGCTGCGATGCGCCATCTGCTGTTTATTTGATGCACCTGCACAAAACTTGAACACGCCCATCTCAACTCTTGATCACAGGAAGATCCATCTGCGCGCGGATATAGGCGTCGATCTGGTCGGGATCGAAGATATGGCCGTCGAAGAAGCCGTCCGGGCCCAGAACCAGGCTCTTGTTGGCGGCGCCCACCACGGTGGGGGTCAGCAGCGCCCCCTCCACTTTCAGATTCGCCCCCGGCAGCGGCGCGCCGAGGCCCTTCAGCGCCCGCCGGTAGAGGTCCGGCCGGTAGGAATCGCGAGCGATCAAGGCGTTGCGGGGCGCGTGGGCGCAGAAGCCCCAGCGCACCATCTGGCTGTAGAACCACAAGGCGTGGCTCTGCCAGGGGAAGGTGGCGGCCTTGGCGGCGGTGAGGAAGAAGTCGTCCACCCCGATCACCCGACCCGGCGCCACCTCCATGGCTCCGGTGAGGCCCGGCAGCAGCAGGCTGGGATCGAGGTCGAGGAAGCGCGGCGCACCGAGGATGCGGGCCAGTTCCTGGTGGTTGGCGGGCTCGGCGCACCACAGAGCGGCGCGGTAGAGCGCCCGCAGGAAGGCGTCGAGGGCGGCCGGGTTCGCCTCGGCCCAGGGCCGCGCCACCCCCAGCACCTTCTCCGGGCTGGAGCGCCAGATCTTGGCCTTCACGGTGGCGATCTGCCCGGTTCCAAGTCGCACCGCGGCGGTGTTCCAGGGCTCGCCCGCGCAGAAGCCGTCGATGCGCCCTTCCGCCAGGGCCGCCGGCATCTGCGGCGGCGGCAGCACCACGATTTCCACATCGCGATCAGGATCGATGCCGCAGGCGGCGAGCCAGAAGCGCAGCTCGAAATTGTGGCCCGAGAAGGAATAGACCACGCCGAAGCGCAGCGGCGGCAGCCCCTGCCCCCGGCGCAGCGCCACCGCGCTCTTCAGCGCGCTGCCGACGATGCCCGCATCGAGCGTGCCCTCGGCTCCGAGGTCTTCCAGCTGCCGCGCCACCGCCGTGGAGACGGTGACGGCATTGCCGCCGAGGCCCATGGCGAACGGCGCGATGAGCGAGGGGGAGAGCGGAAACAGGCCCAGGTTGGCGGCGATGGGCATGGGCGCCAGCATATGGGCGGCATCGAGCTGCCCCACCGCCAGCCGGTCGCGCACCCCGGCCCATGACGGCTCGCGATTGAGCTGCACCAGGAGCCCCTCTTCCAGCGTGAACCCCTTGGCCACGGCGCTGATGAGGACGGCGGCATCAAGCAGCGGCACGAAGCCCACGCGGATATCGGCCTCTTCGGTCACGGCGAGCCCTCCAGCAATCCAGCGGCCATGACGAGGCTCTGGGCGATATCGGCAATCTTGCGGTTCTGGTTCATGGCGGTGGTGCGCAGGAGCTTGTAGGCCGCCTCCTCCGAGAGCCCGCGCGACTTCATGAGGATGGCCTTGGCGCGGTCGACCGTCTTGCGGTTTTCCAGCTCGCTGCGCGCCTCCTCCAGCTCCCGCGCCATGCGCGAATAAGCGTTGAAGCGGCTCACGGCCATGTCGAGAATGGGCTTCACCCGCTCCTGCTTCAGCCCGTCCACCACATAAGCGGAAACGCCGGCCTCGATGGCCGCCTCGATGGCCGCCTTGTCGGAGCGGTCCACGAACATGGCGATGGGCCGCTGCACCGAGCGCGACAGCAGGAACATGCTCTCCAGCATGTCGCGATTGGGATTTTCGAGGTCGATGACGATCACATCCGGCGAGACCCGCTCGACGATGCGCGCCACCCCCTGGATCTCGCGCACCACCGTCACCCGCGTATGGCCGGCGGCGCGCAGGCCCTCCTCGATGATCTGCGCGCGGATGGCGTCCTCGTCGATGACCAGAATGGAAAGGTCCGCGTCCCGCATCACGCCACGTTACCCAGAACGATCATTGGAAGGGGAGGAAGCACGCTTCGCCGCACCGGTTCAATAGACATCGCGCACATAACGCCTGTGCGCCGCCAGCTCCGCCACCTTTTCCCGCGCCTTTTCCGCGCTCAGCCCCCCATGGGTGGCGATGAGCGCGCCGAGGGCGGTATCCACATCCTTGGCCATGCGGGCGGCGTCGCCGCAGACATAGAGATGGGCCCCCTCCTCCAGCCACGCCCACAGCGCGGCTCCGGCCTCGCGCATGCGGTCCTGCACATAGATTTTGGCCGCCTGATCGCGGGAGAAGGCGGTGTCGAGCCGGGTCAGATGGCCCTGCGCGCGCCAGACCTCCAGCTCGTCGCGATAATAGAAATCGCAGGCCGCCTGCTGCTCGCCGAAGAACAGCCAGTTGCGCCCCTTGGCGCCGGTGAGCGCGCGTTCCTGCAGGAAGGCGCGGAACGGCGCGATGCCGGTGCCGGGGCCGATCATGATCATGGGCGTCTCGGCATCCGCCGGCACCCGGAAATGGGGCGAGGCCTGCACGAACACCGGAATGTCCCCCTCCGCCCGATCCGCCAGGAAGGTGGAGGCGACACCGCCGCGCGGGCGCCCCGCGCCGCCGTAGCGCACGGTGGAAATGGTCAGCTCCACCTCGCCGGGCACCATCAGCGGGCTGGAGGCGATGGAATAAAGGCGCGGCTGCAGGCGCTTGAGCTGCGCCACGAACTCCGCTGCCGGCACCGCCCGGGGCGCCCGCGCCAGCAGGTCCGCCAGCTGCTGGCCCCACAGCCAGCGCTCCAGCTCCGGCCGCGGGCCGGCCAGCAGAGCGGCCAGGGTCTCGTCACCGGAAACGGTGCTCCACCAGCGCAGAACATCCGGGTTCGGCCGGGCGATCTCATAATGGCTGGTGAGCGCCTCGCGCAGGGACACGCCGAAGTCGCCCGGCGCTTCCGCCTCCCCATCGAGGCTGAGCAGGCCCAGCACCTCCGCCACCAGTTCCGGCGCATTACGTGGCATCACCCCCAAGGCGTCGCCGGCGCAATAGGGCAGATCGCCGATGGCAAGACCGATGCGGCGCACCTCCTTGCCGCTGCCCGGTCCGTTCAGAACCTCATTGCGCACCCGGCGCGCCAGCAGCGGGTGGCGGCGATCCGTCCCCGGCCTTTTGGGCGGCTCCGCCGCCACCACCGGTGCCGGCGCCGCCGTGAGGGCGGCGAGCGCTCGGCCCTGCCAGGCTACAACCGCCTCATCCCCATCGGGCTCGCAATCCGCCCGCTCCAGAAGCCGCGTCGCCCCGAGCGCGGCGAGGCGGGCATCGAGCTTGCGGCCGAAACCACAGAACTGGGCATAAGTACTGTCGCCGAACGCCAGAACGCCGAATTGCAGGCCCTCCAGGCGCGGCGCCTCCTCCCCGCAGAGCCGCGCCCAGAAGACGGCCGCATTGTCCGGCGGATCGCCATCGCCAAAGGTGGAGGCGACGAACAGCGCCGGGCCTTCGCCCAAGGTGGTGGGGTCGAGCCCATCCAGTTCCGTCAGCCGCACGGTGCGGCCGGCGCCGCGCAAGGCCTCGGCCAGGGCGCCGGCCGCCTCCTCCGCCCGCCCGGTCTGGGAGGCGAAGGCCACGGTGACCGCCGGGCCCGAGGGGGCCGCTTCCGGCTGCGGCGCGCGGGAGAACAGGCCCGCCAGCAGCCCATCCACCAGAAGGCGGGTGGCCTCCCCCAGCGGCGCCTGCGGCGGCAGCACCGGCACCCCGGCCACCGGCTGCGCGCCGAGACCGCTCAAAAAGCCCTGCAGATAGAGCTTTTCCTCGTCCTTCAGCTGCACTTCGATGCGGGTGGGCAGGCCGAGCTGCTGCGCCACGGTGGCGAGCGCCCCGGCGGCCGGGAGCGCCGGCACCAATGCCCCGACGGCGGCCAGTTGCGGCACGCGGCCCGATGCCTGCGCCATGGTGTGCCTTTCCCTCGGCGCCGCGACCCGGCTCAGGGCCACGGCGGCAATCTTCAGCTCCGGCTGATGGGACACGGGATCCACCGCAGCGCTGGTGACCTGGTTGATGGCGATGCCGTCGCCGAACACGTCGTTCCAGTGGAAGGGCGCGAAGCAGGCATTCTCCTGCACCCGCTCGCTCAGCACCGCCGGCAGCACCGCCCGCCCCCGCCGCGAACGCACCTCCACAAGGTCCCCGGCACCGATGCCCAGCGCAGCCGCCCGGCGCGGGTGGATTTCCAGGAACGGGCCGGGGTTCAGCTTGTTCAGGGTCGGCACCTTGCCGGTTTTGGTCAGGGTGTGCCACTGGTGCTGGAGGCGCCCGGTGTTGAGCACCATGGGGAAGGCCTCGTCCGCCGCCTCGGCCGGCTCCACATGGGGCGAGGGCACAAAGCGCGCCTTGCCATCAGCCGTCGCGAACACCAGCTCCGGCGCCGTGCCATCCGGATGCACGCGCCGGGGCATGTGATGCCCGTCATTGCGATAGCGGATGGGGTTGCGGTCCGCGCTATCGGCGGCGATGGGCCATTGCAGCGGGCCCGCCTTGAGCCGCGCATGGCTGGCGCCGGAAAGGTCATAGCCCGTCTGCGGGTTGGAAAAGGCGGTGATTTCCGCGAACACCGCCGCCGCATCGGTGTAAGTGAAAGCGGCGCCGAACCCCATGGCGGTGGCCACATCGGCAATCAGCCGCCAATCGGCCCGCGCCTCGCCCGGAGGCGGCACGGCGCCGGCGGCCAGCGTCAAGGTGCGCTCGGAATTGATCAGCACCCCGTCCGCCTCCGCCCACAGGGCGCCGGGCAGCAGCACATCGGCATAAACGGTGGTTTCGGTATCTATGAAGGCATCCTGCACGATCACCAGCTCGGCCGCCTTGAGCGCATCAATGGCGATCTGCCGGTTGGCGACGGAGGCCACCGGATTGGTGCAGATGATCCAGCAGGCCTTGATGCGCCCGGCCCTCATGGCCTCGAACATGGAGAGGGTGCCGGAGGCCGCCTCGGCCTTCAGCGTGCCCGCCGGCAGGCCCCAGCGCTGTTCGGTGAAGGCGCGGTCTTCGGCAGACGTGAGGCTGCGCTGGCCGGGCAGGCCCGGGCCCATATAGCCCATCTCCCGCCCGCCCATGGCATTGGGCTGGCCGGTGAGGGAAAAGGGGCCGGAGCCGGGCCGGCAGATCTTGCCGGTGGCGAGATGCAGGTTGCACAGCGCGGTGGTGTTGGCGGTGCCGTGGCTGCTCTGGTTGAGGCCCATGGTCCAGCAGCTGGTCCATTCCCTCGCCTCCGCGATCATGTCGGCCGCTCGCCGCAGATCGGCTGCCGCGAGGCCGGTCAAGGCCGCGACCGTCTCGGGCGCATAGTCGGCAAGCCCTTCGGCCACGCTCTCCCAGCCGGTGGTGTGGCGGGCGATGAAATCCGCATCGGTGGCGCCCGCCCCGTGCAGCAGGTGCAGCAGGCCGTTGAGCAGGGCAAGGTCGCTGCCGGGGCGGATCTGCAGGAACAGATCGGCCTTTTCGGCGGTGGCGGTGCGGCGCGGATCCACCACGATGAGCTTGGCGCCCGCCTTCACCCGATCCATCAGCCGCAGGAACAGGATGGGGTGGCAATCGGCCATGTTGGCGCCGATCACCAGGAACAGGTCGGCGGCGTCGAAATCATCATAGGAGCCGGGCGGCGCATCGGCCCCGAAGGCCAGCTTGTAGCCGGCGCCGGCGCTGGCCATGCACAGGCGCGAGTTGGATTCCATGTAGGGCGTGCGGATGAAGCCCTTGGCCAGCTTGTTGGCGAGATATTGCGCCTCCAGCGTCATCTGGCCGGACACGTAGAAGGCCACCGCCTCCGGCCCGTGTTCCGCAATAATGGTGCTGAGCCGCTCCGCCGTCTGCGCCACCGCCGCCGCCAGCGGCACCGGCAGCTGATCCTCCTTGCGGGTGGCGCGCACGAAGGCGCCGGTGAGCCGGCCGCGCGCCAGCGGCTCGGCGCAGGTGGCGCCCTTGGTGCACAGGCGGCCAGCGTTCACCGGGTGGGCCTTGTCGCCCGCCACCTTCACCACCTGCCCGTCGCGGACATCGAGCACGATGCCGCAGCCCACCCCGCAATAGGGGCAGACGCTCCTGACCTTGCCTGTGGCCGCGTGCGTGCCGCTCATGTTCGCCCCAAAACGAAAAAAGCCGCCACCGACGCCTCCCAAGGGGAAGCGCAGGTGGCGGCTCTGCCACGAGGGATCAGGCCCGAGGGCTCGTCCCTGCCGCAACGCCCCATCCATGGGGCCTCGCGGCTATGAAACTGATGAATGCAGTGCAGTAAAACGCAAGCCGAGACGGAAGGCAAGGGGCGTGCGCGCGCCCCTCAGCGCCCCACCGGCGAGCCGGAGACGTAGCGGATGGCGCGGTGGATCAGTTCGGCCAGGTTGCCGGCGCCGAGCTTGGTTTTCAGCTGCGAGCAGGTGTTGGCCACCGTCTTGTAGCTCACCCCCAATTCGTCGGCGATCTGGCCATAGGCCTTGCCTTCCGCCAGCAGCGAGAGCGCCTGCAGTTCGCGCGGGGTGAGATCGCCCATGGTGCCCGGCCGGCTGCGGCTGGAGAGCAGCGCCACCTCCAGCGCCAGGTCGGGACTGATATAGGGCTGGCCGCGCTTCACCTTGTCGAAGGCTTCCAGGAGATCAGCGGTGGAGGTGTCCTTCAACAGATAGCCGGTGGCCCCCGCCTCCAGCGCCCGGCTGGCGATGACCGGATCGGCATGCATGGAAAACACCAGGATCGGCATGCGCGCCGCCTGGGCCCGCAGGCGGCGCACCAAAGACAGGCCGGCAAGGCCGCTGCCCCCCAGCGCCAGATCGACGATGGCCACGTCCGGCCGTTTGCGGCGGAACAGGCGATAGCCGGAAAGGGCGGTGCTCGCCGCCATCAGCTCGCACACGCCCGCATCCTCCAGGATCTGCCGGCAGCCCTGCAGCACGATGGGATGATCGTCGATGACCAGCACGCAAGTCATTGTTTCACCTTCATGGTTTCACCTTCATGGTTCCACCGTCATGGTTCAGCTCGCCTCATCGCGGAGATCGTCCGCCGGAACGGGAAGGTCCAGCCAGAGACGGGCGCCGCCGGCGGCGCCGGGCTCCAGCCGGCAGGTGCCGCCCAGCGCCCGCACCCGCTCGCGCATGCCGGCAAGGCCCAGCCCCTCGCGCACCACCGCCGGCGGGCCGCGCCCATCGTCGGTGATGACGAGGCGCAGCCGCCCCTCGCCCTCGGCCAGGGCCACCTCCACCCGGTGGGCATCCCCATGGCGCAAGGCGTTGGTGACCCCCTCCTGCACGCAGCGATAGAGGGTGGCGTCCAGCGCCGGGCCGTAATGGCCGGCGAGCCGGCCCAGCTCCAGGGCCACGGCGCGGCCGGCATCATGCTGGTTGAGATCCTGCACCAGGCTCGCCAGGGCATCGGCCAGAGGCACGTGATCGAGGGCGGCGGGCCGGATGCGCCGCAAGAGCCGCCGGTTCGCGACCTGCATGCGCGCGACGATGGCCACCAGCCCCTCGGCCCGCTCCCGCAGCCGGCCAGCCAGCGGCTCCGGCAGCGGCGCGGGCTGCGTCATCTGCCCGGCGAGCCGGGCGATGGAGTCGGCCCCGGCCTTGAGGCCGAACATCAGCGGGCCCAGCTCGTCATGCAGCTCGCCGGCGATCTGCCGGCGCTCGTCCTCCTGCAGGCGCACCAGCCGCGCATTGAGGCGCACGTTCTCGGCGCGGGCGGCGGAGAGCGCCGCCGCCAGGGCGTTGACGCCGTGGGCCAGCTCCGCCAGCTCGCGGATGCGCGGCGGCGCCAGGGGCTCCACCGCCCGCTGGTGCTCCAGCGCATCGAGGGTGACGCGGAACCGGCCGAGATCGGCCCGCACCCGCCCCAGGGCCAGGAACAGCGCCAGGAGAATCGCCCCGTTGACCGCCACCGCCACCATCGCGAAATCGGTCACGTCGCCCCACACCTCGGCGATCTCGTCGTCGGGCACCCCCGCCACCTCCACCTGAAACAGCGGCCGGCCCGCGCGGGTGACGTCGATGGTGCGCACCAGCGCCGGCACGTCTGCGAGGCGGGCGAACCAGGCGGGGGCCCGCGCGTCGTCGTCCGCCTCGTGGTGGGCGCCGGCGGGGGCATCCCCCAGGGACAGGGGGGCGCCGGCGGCATCGCGGACGGTGAGCCGCACATGGCGCAAATGGCGCAGGTGAGTCGGCAGGGGGCTGTCGCCGCTCCCCTCGGCGGCGATGCGCTCCGCCGCCTCGCGCACCATCAGTTCCGCCATCTCAACCGAGGCGCCCATCTCGTTGCGCGCGGCGGCGCGGGCGTTCAGCACCACCACCGCGCCCGCCACCAGCGCCGCCACCGCATTGATGGCCAGCACCGTGCCGAGCACCTGCTGGCGCAGCGACACCGCCCGACGCCCCCGTGCCGACGCCGCGCTCATCGCGCCCCGCCCTGCGGCCCGGCGCCCGAACCGCCCGACATCCTGCCCAAACCCACGGCTCCCATCCCATTAATTCTCAGTTTTCTCTTATGATTTTCCGCTTAGAGCGGCGCAGTGCTGTAAAACATCATGACTATACGGGAGCCGGCAGGAAGTACCAGAGGGCGCCACCTGCGCCGCCGCCGGCACCGGCGAAAACCGCCCCCATCCGCTTAGGCGATTGTTTTATCGAAGGTTATCCCGTTTTCCCGAAACGGATTGCCAAAAGTTCCCGCCTCAAATTGCCAAAAGACCGCGAGACAAGAGCATCAGAAGGCTTTCAACTCGCGTCATAGAAAAAATCTTCCATAAGAAGAACATAAGAACACAAAAGCTCAAGTCGCAATCGGAGGGCGACGGACACAGAGCAACATCCAGCACCCCTTTGCGTGTCCCATCGCGTGTCCACGTCCCCACCGCCGGGCCAGCCGCCCCCGCGCGCCGAAGTCTCACGACCACGCGCACACCGGACGGCCCGGCCAAGAACCGCCCGACCAGGACCCGTCCGGCGGGGCCCCTGTGGCCCCGGCCGCGCGGCGAAAAGAACGTCGCCCAAGAAGAACACTGCCGACTGAGGAAACTCCGAGGAAACGCCACATGAACAGATTGTTGTCTTCCGCATCCCTGTTCGCCGTCACGCTCGCCCTTGCGACGGGCGGCGCCGCTCTCTCCGGTCCGGCCACGGCCAACGACAAGCTCGTCGAGCTCGCCAAGAGCGACGAGAACTGGCCGATGACCGGAAAGAATTACGACGCCAACAACTATTCGCCGCAGAAGCAGATCAACAAGGAGAACGTCAAGGACCTGCGTCCGGCCTGGTCCTTCTCCACCGGCGTGCTGAGCGGCCATGAGGGCACGCCACTGGTGGTGGACGGGGTGATGTATGTGCACGCCCCCTTCCCCAACACCACCTTCGCCCTGGGCCTCGACGACCCCGGCCACATCCTGTGGCAGCACAAGCCCAAGCAGAACCCCACCGCCCGCGCGGTGGCCTGCTGCGACGTGGTGAACCGCGGCCTTGCCTATTGGCCCGGCGACGGCACCACCGGCCCGCTCATCATCAAGACCCTGCTCGACGGGCACGTGGTGGCGCTGAAGGCCGACACCGGCGAGGAATATTGGAAGCTCGAGAATTCCGACATCAAGGTGGGCTCCACCCTCACCATCGCGCCCTATGTGATCAAGGACACGGTGCTGGTGGGCTCGTCCGGCGCGGAACTGGGCGTGCGCGGCTACGTCACCGCCTATGACGTGAAGACCGGCGCCCAGAAATGGCGCGCCTATGCCACCGGCCCCGACGAGCAGGTGATGCTCGCCGACGACTTCAACAAGGCCAACCCGCATTATGGCCAGAAGGGCCTCGGCACCCAGACCTGGGAGGGCGACGCCTGGAAGATCGGCGGCGGCACCAACTGGGGCTGGTACGCGTTCGATCCGTCCACCAACATGGTCTATTACGGCTCCGGCAATCCGGCGCCGTGGAACGAGACCATGCGCCCCGGCGACAACAAGTGGACCATGACCATCTGGGGCCGGGACATCGACACCGGCGAGGCCAAGTTCGGCTACCAGAAGACGCCCCATGACGAATGGGATTACGCCGGCGTCAACGTGATGATGCTGTCCGAGCAGAAGGACAAGACCGGCAAGGTCCGCAAGCTGCTGACCCATCCGGACCGCAACGGCATCGTCTACACGCTGGACCGCACCGACGGCACCCTCGTTTCGGCCGACAAGATCGACGACACGGTGAACTGGGTGAAGCAGGTGGACATCAAGACCGGCCTGCCCCAGCGCGATCCGGAATACGCCACCCGCATGGACCACATGGCGCGCGACATCTGTCCCTCCGCTATGGGCTATCACAACCAGGGCCACGACAGCTACGACCCCGAGCGGCAGTCGTTCTTCATGGGCATCAACCATATCTGCATGGATTGGGAGCCCTTCATGCTGCCCTATCGGGCCGGCCAGTTCTTCGTCGGCGCGACGCTGAACATGTATCCGGGCCCGAAGGGTGATCGGCAGAACTATGTCGGCCTCGGCCAGGTGAAGGCGTATGACGCCATCAACAACAAGTACAAGTGGGAAGTGATGGAGCGCTTCGCCGCGTGGGGTGGCACGCTCGCCACCGCCGGTGGCGTGATGTTCTATGGCACCCTCGATGGCTTCATCAAGGCGCGCGACAGCGACACCGGCAAGCTGCTGTGGAAGTTCAAGCTGCCCTCCGGCGTCATCGGCCATCCCATGACCTATACGCACAATGGCGTGCAGTATGTGGCCATCTACTATGGCGTGGGTGGCTGGCCGGGCGTGGGCCTGGTGTTCGACCTCAACGACCCGACCGCCGGCCTCGGCTCGGTGGGCGCCTTCAAGAACCTCCAGCACTACACCCAGATGGGTGGCGGCGTGATGGTGTTCTCGCTCGACGGCAAGGGCCCCTATGACGATCCGAACGTGGGCGAATACGCCTCCGGCGGCTGATGCGCCAACGCGCGCCGGGGCTTTGCCCCCGGCGCTGGCGTGAGGTTGGCCGCCGTCTTCCCTCGACGGCGGCGAACCACCTGAAAGCATGCGACCTGAAAGCATGCCACCTGAAAGCGTGCCATCCGGAACCACCCGGCATCAGACATGTCATGACGCGCCCGCACCCGGCAGGCCCCATCCCGGGCCCGGCGCCGGCGCGCACCGAACCCCACGAGGAGGCGTCCATGCCCCGTATCGCATCTTCCGCCGGCGCGACGCTCGCAGCCTTCGTGTTCGGCGCCACCCTTGTTTCCAGCGGGGCCCTCGCCGCCCAGTTCGCGCCCGCCCAGAATGGCGCGGCCGCGCAGAACAAGGACACGCCCACCAAGGACGCTCCGGCCGTGGCCGCCGCCCCGGGCACGCTGCGGGTCTGCGCCTCAGAGGTGGAGGCGCCCTTCTCCCAGAAGGAGGGCAAGGGCTTCGAAAACCGCATCGCCCAGGTTCTGGCGCGCGCCATGGGCCGCGAGGCGGTGTTCGTCTGGTCGGGCAAGCCGGCCATCTATCAGGTGCGCGACGACCTCGACAAGAAGCTGTGCGACGTGGTGATCGGCGTCGATACCGGTGATGCCCGGGTGCTCACCTCCAAGCCCTATTACCGCACCAGCTATGTGTTCGTGACCAAGGCCGACCGCAACATCACCACCGGTGACTGGCAGGATCCGCAGATCAAGGATCTCGGCCGCTTCGTGGTGCGCTTCTATTCGCCGGGCGAGACCATGCTGAAGCGGCTCGGCAAGTATGAGGACAATGCCGCCTATCTCTACGGCCTCGTCAATTTCAAGTCGCCCCGCAACCAGTATGTGGAGGTGCCGGCCGAGCGCATGGTGAGCGAGGTGGCGAAGGGTGAGGCCGATGTTGCCTTCGCCTTTGCCCCGGAAGTGGCCCGCTATGTGAAGGCCTCCGACGTGCCGCTGCGCATGACCGTCGCCACCACCGATCTCGCCCGCTTCGACGGCACCCCCATTCCGCTGCACTACGACCAGTCGGTGGCGGTGCGCAAGGACGACGCCGCCCTGCTGCGAGAGGTGGATGCCGCCTTGGTGAAGGCGCGCCCCGAGATCGAAGCGATCCTCACCGAGGAAGGCATTCCCCTGCTCAAGCCCAACAGCTGAGCCCCATTTCTCTCATCGACGGTATTGCCACATGTGGACTTCTTGCTGGATCAAGCACGCGACGCGGGGGCTCATCGCGCTCGTGGCCGTGCTGGCCTGCGCGCTCACCGCCCAGGCCACGCTCAATCTCACCCATACCATCACCGGCCAGCCGCTCGACCTTTCCGAGGCGCCGGAAGAGGGCCGCGACACGGAAGCGGTGAAGGTGTTTCTCGCCACCGGCAAGAACATCTATCTGGAAAACGCCACCTGCCTGCCCAAGGGCAAGGATCTGTTCCTGTCCATGTGCTCCGGCTGCCATGGGCACTATGGCGAAGGCAAGATCGGGCCCGGTCTGAACGACGCCTATTGGACCTACCCGAAGAACATGACCGACCAGGGCCTGTTCGAGACCATCTTCGGTGGCGCCAACGGCCAGATGGGCCCCATGTATGGCGCCCTCACCATGGACGACATGCTGCTGGTGATGGCCTGGGTGCGGCACTTCTACAAGGACGATCCGGCGGAAGCCAGCTGGCTGACCCCGGCCCAGAAGGCCGCCTTCAAGCCCTATGACGAGCACAACGACCCCACCCCGCCCCTGGATGAGGCGCCGGTGTGCAAGACGGCCGCCGACAATGCGGCGAGCCTGAATTCGGAAAAGGGAGGAAGCAAGCAATGACCTTGAAGGATCGCGTCCGCCGCCCGTTCGTCCACGCCCTCGCCTGCGCCGGGCTCATCGCCGGCGCGGCGCTGGCCACCAGCGGTGCCGCCCTCGCCTATGACGGCACCAACTGCCGCGCGCCTGGCAATTGCTGGGAGCCCAAGCCCGGCTATCCGGACAAGGTGGCCGGCTCCAAATACGACCCCAAGCACAATCCGAAAGAGCTCAACAAGCAGTCGGAATCCATCACCGCCATGGAAGCGCGCAACCAGCAGCGGGTCGAGCATTTCAAGAAGACCGGGCAGTTCGTCTATGACGTGAAGAAGATCCCGGCCAACTGACACAGCTTTTCGAGATCCCACCAGCATGGCAACGAACTACTCCGTTCTGCCGGGCAAATCCTCCGATGGATGGTGGGCCAACTGGCGCGGCCCGCCGGGCCATGGGTTCGACCTCCCCGGACCCGGTTGGCTGCGCCTTTCTTCACCGACAGCTGCACTGAGGACACGGACACCATGGCCGAGCTCTCGCACGCCCCCTCCCCCGGCGTGACCGGCGCCGAGACGCGCCTCGCCGACTGGCGCGCGCACGCGCTCGACTTCGAGCGCGAGGTGGGCCAGGTGGTGCTGGGGCAGGAGCGGGTGATCCGCCTGCTCACCATCGCCGTCTTCGCCCGCGGCCACGTGCTGCTGGAAGGCGACGTGGGCGTGGGCAAGACCACGCTGCTGCGGGCCATGGCCCGGGCCATCGGCGGCGCCTATGCCCGGGTCGAAGGCACCATCGACCTGATGCCCACCGACCTCGTCTATGATGCCCGCATCGGCGACGATGGGCGCCCGCGCATCGACCCCGGCCCGCTGCTGCGCCGGGGCGGCGACCTCTCCATCTTCTTCTTCAACGAGATCAACCGCGCCCGGCCGCAGGTGCATGCGCTGCTGCTGCGGCTGATGGCCGAGCACTCCATCTCCGCTTTCGGCGCCGAGCATGATTTTCCCCATCTGCAGGTGTTCGCGGATCGCAATCGGGTGGAGCGGGAAGAGACTTTCGAGCTGCCCGCCGCCGCCCGCGACCGCTTCTTCATGGAAGTGGAGGTGAAGGCGCCGGAGGATCGCGACGCCCGCCGGGCCTTGGTGTTCGAGCCGCGCTTCCACGACACCGACACCCTGCTGCGCGCGGTGCGCGAAGGGGTGGTGGATCACCGCGCCCTGGGCGCCCTCGCCCGCGACATCCAGGCCGCCATCCACGCCAGCCCCGCCATCCGCGACTATACCCTGGGCCTGTGGGACGCCGTGCGCGCGCCCGCCCAGGTCGGCATCCGCCTGCCCGATGTCCGCATGGACCGTCTGGTCCAGGGCGGCGCCAGCCCGCGCGGCCTGTCCTTCCTCATCCGCGCGGCCCGTGTGCGCGCCTGGCTGGAGGGGCGCGACATGATCGTGCCCGAAGACCTGCGCGCGGTGTTCCCGGAGGTGATGGCCCACCGGATCTTCTTCGACCCGGTTTATGAGCTGCGCCGCGACACCATCGCCCGCGCCCTCTGCCAGGCCGCATTCGACACGGTGCCGGCGCCATGACCACGCCCCACCCGCCGACCGAAGACCCGGACGACCACGCCCCGCTGCTGCGCTATCCCCTGCGCTGGCGGCCGGCGGTCGGACGCCCCGGTGCCCACCCGGGAGCCGGTCGCGGCGGACAGGATCTGTTCCGCGGCCTGGTGCCCCTGATGGCCGATGCCGACCCCCGACGCATCGACATCCGCGCCAGCCTCAAGGACCCCTTCGAGGGCATTCACGTGCGCGCCTTCGCGCCGCGCCGCGCGCTCACGGTGACGGCGATGGTGGATCTGTCCGCCTCCATGGGCTTCGGCACCCTCCTGGACGAGGCGGCCCGCCTCGTGGCCGCCCTCGCCGCCTCCTCGGTCGCCTCGGGGGACGCCTTCGGCCTGATCGCCGCCGACACTGCCTTCCGTGCCGATCTGTTCATTCCCCCGACGCGGCGGCGCGGCGTTCCCGACGAGGTGCGCACCCTCCTCGCCGAGGCGGGCGCCCACGGCGCCGGTACTGGCGGGCTGCTGCAGGCCACCGCCCATCTGCCGCGCAGCCGCAGCCTCGTGGTGCTGGTCTCCGATTTCCTCATGCCCGATGACGGGATCGTGGCCTTGCTCGATGCCCTCGCGCGCCACGACGTGCTTCCGGTGGTGCTCCACGACAGCCGCGCCGAGGGCGACCTGCCCCGCTTCGGCCTGATGGAGCTGCACGATGCGGAAACCGGTGGGCGCCGCCTGGTGGTGCTGCGCCCCGCCCTGCGCGCCCGCTGGCAGGCCGCCGCCCGCGCCCGCCGGCAGGCCCTCGACCAGATCTTCCTGTCCCGCGGGCTCAGCGCCTTTCACCTCACCGACCGGTTCGACGCCCATGCGCTGCTCGATTTTCTCCTGCATCGCTAGGCGCTTGGGCCGTTCGATCGCGGCCGGAGCCCGTCGCGGCCTGCCGCGCCTGGCCGGCGCAGGTATCGCTCTGCTGGCGCTCACCGCCGGCCCGGTGCAGGCGGACAGCGTGACGCTGCTGCCGGCCCGCGCCTTCGGCTATTTCCTCGGCGATCTTGTGCGCGTCGAGGCCGACATCCGCCTCGATCCGGGCTTCGCTCTGGTGCCGGCGGCCCTGCCGCAGCCGCACAAGGTGAATGGCTATCTGGACCTCATCCGCGTCGATCTGAGCCCCGGCCCCCTGACCGCGGATGGATCCAGTTACCGCCTCACCATGGTCTATCAGAACTTCTACGGGGCGCTCGAACCGCGCGCCATGGAGATCCCGGCGGTGCCTTTGCGCGCGACCAACGGCGAGGCGCCTCGCGACCTCGTCGTGCCCGCCTTCGTCTTTACCGCTGCCCCGTTCCGCGAGCTGGTGCCCAGCCGCGGCGGCAATCCCATGGCGCTGCGCCCGGATATCCTCCCCCGCCCCTACCCGCTGCGCCCTCAAATCGAAGCCATGGCCGTCGCCGCCGTCGTCGGCGCCCTCGCCCTCCTCGCGCTGGCGCTGCTGCAGGGCTGGCGGCCGTTCACCCGCCGGCGGCTACCGTTCGCCACCGCCCTGCGCGCCCTCGCCCCACTGGCCGCCACCCCCACCGACGTGACCGCCTATGGCGCCGGCCTCATCACCCTGCACCGCGCCTTCGACGCCGCCGCCGGCCACCGGCTGCTCGCCGACGACGTCGCCGCCTGGTGCCGGCAGGATCCGCGCTACAGCGGCATTAGCTCTGAAATCGCAGGGTTTTTCACCGCCTCGCGGCGCGCGTTCTTCGGCGCGGAACCGGGCGTCGCCATGGCGGCACTGCCAGCGGCGGACCTCCTGGCGCTGGCCCGCCGGCTCGCCCACGCCGAGCGGCGCGATCCCCGGCCACGGCCCCCGGCCGCAGCGCTCGCCGCGGAGGGGGCGCCATGATGAGCCGCCTGCAGCTGGGCATCGACTTCCCCTGGCTTCTCCCCCTCCTCGCCTTGGTTCTGCTGCCGCTTCTGGCCGGTCCCTTTCGCGGCACGCGGGTGCCGGCGCTGGGCCTCGCCCCTGCCGACGCCCTCTCCACCCTCGTCTCCGCCACCCTGCGCGGCGCCGCTCTGCTAGCCATCGTCCTGCTGGTGCTCGGCCTCAGCGGCCTGCACCGCCGCGCCCAAACCATCACCCGCACCGGCCAGGGCGCGCACCTGATGCTGCTGCTCGACCGTTCCGCCAGCATGGACAACACCTTCGCCAACCGCCAACCCGGACAGGGCGAAGACTCCAAATCCGCTGCCGCCAAAAGGCTTTTGACCGACTTCATCCAACGCCGCCCCCACGACCGCATGGGGGTCGCCGGCTTCTCCACCTCCCCCATGCCGATCCTGCCGCTCACCGACCATCTGGATGCGGTGGCCGCCGCCGTCGCCGCCACCGACCGCCCCGGCCTCGCCCTCACCGATGTGGGCCGGGGCCTTGCCCTTGCCCTCTCCGCCTTCGCCGATGATCCGGCAGCGGATGCCGGCGCGGTGGTCCTGGTTTCCGACGGCGCCGCTGTGATCGACCCCCGGGTTCAGGCCGCCCTGCGCGATGCCGTGAAACGCCGCCCGGTGCGGATCTACTGGCTGTTCCTGCGCACCGCCGGCGCCCGCGGCCCCTTCGACAAGCCGCAGGCGCCCGGCGAGGATACCCCGCAGGTGATGCCCGAGCGCCACCTCAACATCTTCCTCGCCAGCCTGGGCGTGCCCTATCGCGCATTTGAGGCGGGCAGCCCGCAGGCGGTGGCGGAGGCGATCGCCGAGATCGACCGCCAGGAAGCCGCCCCCGTCACCTTCCTCGAACGCCGCGCCCGCCTCGATCTCTCGCCCTTCTGCTACGCCATCGCGGCGGCCGCCCTCGCCCTTCTCGCCGCCGCCAAGCTCGCCGAGCGCCCGCTCAACAGGCCCCACCGGCTGCCGCAGCGCTCCCCCATCGGCGCCAGCGAAGGCGCCACTGAACGGGAGGCGGCATGATGACGGCTCTCACGAGATGGCGGACGCGCCGGTGGCTGCGCATGCTCGCCCTCGTCATCCTCGCGGGCGCGGCCGCCGTGGTGACCCACCAGGCCATCCGGCTCATCACCCACATGCGCGACAACCGGACCATCCTCGGCCTTGCCGCCGGCCGCGACCTGGCCGTGGCGGACGATGCCGCCCCCCGGCTGCTGTTCGCCCGCGCGCATTTCCTCATGACCCACGACCAGCTGAACGACGCGCAGCACGTGGTGGATGTGATCACCCGCAGTGACGACACCGCCATGGCCGCCGCCGCCCTCTATGACCTCGGCAACACCCGCCTCGCGCGCGCCATCGACCTTCTCGAGCGCATGGCGGTTGATGCGGCCATTCCCGAAATCCGCCTCGCCAAAGAAAACTACCGCGCCACCCTGCGCCATGCACCAAGTCTCTGGGACGCCAAATATAATCTCGACATCGCCCTGCGCCTGATCCGCGACTTTCCAGAGATCGAGCGCGAACTGGAGGAGGAGCCACGGCAGACCCCCAAGCGCCTGTGGACCGATCTTCCGGGCTTGCCCAAGGGCCTGCCATGACCCAACGGTTTGCTCCGCGTCCGAGACGGATCGACCTGCGCGCCACGGCTCTTCTGGCGGCGTGCGGCCTCGCGCTGCTCGCGCTTGTCGCCCCCAGCGTGCCCGCGACCGGCCCCTCCTACCATCTCCTCGCCGTGGTGGACGTGACCGGCTCCATGACCGTGCGCGACATGACCGTGCGCGACGTGGACGGCCGCCGCATGGGCTCGGACCAGCGTCCCACTTCCCGCCTCGACGCTGTGAAGCAGCGCCTTCGCGACCTGCTCGCGCAACTCCCCTGCGGCTCTCGCCTGGGCCTTGGGATATTCACCGAACGTCGGAGCTTCCTCCTCTTCGAGCCGGTGGAAACCTGCGCCAATTTTGCCCCTCTTGATGGAGCAATCGCCGCCCTGGACTGGCGCATGGCGTGGGAAGGGGACAGCTATGTGGCCCGCGGCCTCTATTCGGCGCTCTCCCTCGCCGCGCCGCTGGACGCCGACCTCCTGTTCCTCAGCGACGGCCAGGAGGCACCGCCCTTGCCCCCCAGTGGCCTCCCCCCGTTCGAGGGAAAGACCGGCGCCACTGCCGGCGCCATTATCGGTGTCGGCGGCGCGGTACCGGTACCCATCCCGAAATTCGATGGCTTCGGACACGAGATCGGTTTCCTGCAGGCCACTGACGTTCCGCAAGAAAACCGACACGGCCCGCCACCCGAAGATGCATCACAGCGGCCCGGATGGCATCCCCGCAATGCGCCATGGGGCGGCGATGCCGCGGCAGGCGAGGAACATCTCAGTGCCCTGCGCACGGCCCATCTCCAGGCCCTCGCCACCACAACCGGCCTTGGCTACGCGACCCTCGCCGAGATGGAGGATCTGCTCCCCACCGTCGCCGCCCGGGCGCGCGCCCGCCCGGTGCCGCAGCCCTTTCGCACCGCGCCGCTCTTCGCCGCTCTCGCCCTCACCGCGCTGACCGCGGCGCTTGGGGCATCCTTCGCCCCGCGCCTGTTGTCTGCAAAACACACAAGGACTTTGCCCAATGCGCCTCAGCCTTCTGAAACCTGAGCGTTCTCTCCTCGTCGCAGCCGCCGCCCTCCTTCTCAGCCTGGCGAGCCCCGCGGTGCATGCCCATGGCCCCACCCCTCAGAAGGCCCAGGCCAGCATCACCATCGCCGCGCCTCCCGACGTCATCTGGAAACTCGTGAGTGACTTCGGCGCCATCGGCACCTGGCATCCCGACATCAAGGCCGTTCGCAGCACCGGATCTGGAGACGGAACCGAGCGGGTGCTGGTCCTGGAGAAAGGCGAAATCACCGACAGCCTCGACGAGCGCGACGACAAAGCCCGCCACCTTTCCTACCGCCTCGGCCAGGAGAATGTCGAAGCCTTCCCCGTCAGTTTCTACACTGCCACCATGACCGTGACCGACGCCGGAAACGGCTCCAGCACCGTGGACTGGGCCGCCCGCCTCTATCGCGGCGACACCAGCAACTTCCCGCCCGACGAACTCAACGATGAAGCCGCAACCACGGCCATGACCCAATTTTTCACCGATGGCCTGAGCGGACTCAAAACCAAGGTCGAAGCCGCCAGCGCACCGGCGAGCCACTGATGCAGCGCCTCCTGCGGCGCTGCGGGAGCCTCGCGCTCGCCTCCCTCCTCCCCCTCATCGCGTCGCCGCTTCATGCGGCGACGCTGCTGGTAGTTTGCCAGGCTGGCGCCGCCGTGAGCGTCGTCGACACGGCGACGTTAAGCGAAACGCACCGCATTCCCCTCGCCGCGGGGCCGGCCAGCCTCATTCACGTTCCGCAAACTCACTCCGTCTACGTCACTCACCCGGACGCCGGCCTTCTCTCCCGCATCGATGCCCAAAACCTGACGAACGTCACCACCGTCCCGATCGGTGGGCAACCCTTCGGCATCACCGCCGATGACCAACAGCTTTATGTGGGTGACTGGAGCGCGAACACGGTTCGCCGCTTCCACCTGCCCGACCTCCAACTCACCGGCACCGTCGCGGTCGGTCCCGGTCCCGCTGGCCTTGCCCTCGATCCCGAACGCCAAGAACTCTACTCCGCCGATCGCGAGGGCGGCACTGTCAGCGTGGTTGACCTGGTGACGCTCCAAACACGCGCCACCATTCCCGTCGGGACCGCCCCTTACGCCTTCGATACCAGCAAGCCACAAGCCATCCTGAACGTGGCAGACGTGCGCAAAGGACGCATCGCCC
Source organism: Xanthobacter sp. ZOL 2024 (assembly GCF_052932325.1). Taxonomy (NCBI): domain Bacteria; kingdom Pseudomonadati; phylum Pseudomonadota; class Alphaproteobacteria; order Hyphomicrobiales; family Xanthobacteraceae; genus Xanthobacter; species Xanthobacter sp. ZOL 2024. The sequence goes on along the minus strand of NZ_CM128808.1, from coordinate 3,501,293 downwards.
GCGTCGACAAGGCCCGCCACACCGTCACCTACCTCCCAACGGGCAAGATGCCCTACGGTCTCGCCACCGATACGCAAACCGGCCGCATCCTGGTTGCCAATCAGCAGTCGGCAACCCTCGCTCTCGTGGATCCCGCACGGCCTCACCGGACGCTCCAGCTTCCCGCTGGCACCGCCCCGGAGAGCGTGATCGTCGATTCACCGCACCGCCGCGCCTACGTCACCGACTGGTTTGCCGACCAGGTCCTGGTTGTCGACCTCGAAAAAGGCGCTGTCACCGCGGCAATTCCCGTCGCTGCCGGTCCCCGCAACCTCATCTTCCTTCCCGGTTCGTGAGTGCCTGAAAAGAACATATTGCGAACACGGAACAAAGCAAGTACATTTTGACCAGTCTCATTTCCCCTTGCGCCAGCACCGGAGCGCGGCGATGACTCAAGCGACACTCCGACTCGTCGAAGGTTCTTCCATGGATAAGACCAAGGCTCTGGACGCCGCGCTGTCCCAGATCGAGCGCCATTTCGGCAAGGGCTCGATTATGCGTCTCGGCAAGGGCGGCAGGGCGCTGGAGATTGAGGCCATCCCCTCGGGCTCCCTCGGCCTCGATATCGCCCTCGGCATCGGTGGCCTACCCAAAGGCCGCGTGGTCGAGATTTTCGGCCCGGAATCATCCGGCAAAACGACGCTTTCCCTCCATGTGATTGCGGAAGCGCAGAAACGTGGCGGAACATGCGCCTTCATCGATGCCGAGCATGCACTCGATCCGGTTTATGCGCGCAAGCTCGGCGTCAATCTTGATGACCTCCTGATCTCCCAGCCGGACGCGGGCGAGCAGGCTCTCGAGATCGCCGACACGCTCGTTCGCTCAGGCGCCATTGATGTGTTGGTTGTCGATTCGGTCGCAGCCCTCACCCCCCGCGCCGAGCTCGAGGGCGAGATGGGGGACAATCAGCCGGGCATGCAGGCCCGGCTGATGAGTCAGGCGCTGCGCAAGCTCACCGCCTCCATCTCCAAGTCCAACACCATGGTGGTCTTCATCAATCAGATCCGCATGAAGATCGGCGTGATGTATGGCTCCCCCGAGACCACTACCGGTGGCAACGCGCTCAAATTCTACGCTTCAGTGCGCCTGGACATCCGTCGCATCGGCGCCATCAAGGAGCGGGATGAGGTGGTCGGCAACCAGACCCGCGTGAAGGTGGTGAAGAACAAGCTCGCGCCACCCTTCAAGCAGGTGGAGTTCGACATCATGTATGGCGAGGGCGTCTCCAAGATGGGCGAGTTGCTCGATCTCGGTGTGCGTGCCGGCGTGGTGGAGAAGTCCGGCGCATGGTTCTCCTACGACAGCCAGCGTCTGGGCCAGGGGCGCGAGAACGCCAAGAGCTTCCTGCGCCAGAACACCGAGGTGGCGGGGCGCATCGAGGCCGCCATCCGCCAGAACGCGGGCCTGATCGCCGAGCAGATCCTCGCCGGTACGCCGGAAGAGGATGCCGACGGCAAGGAGCCCCCGGAAGAGTGAGGCAAAGCGCCGATGCGAGGCGTTTCTGGACAAGTGCCAGCCCCATCGGTAAACGAACCCGGTTCCAATCTGCCGGCCAGGGGTCGCGCGGGTTGGAGCTGAGCGGCGGCGCCAGCGTGCCGCTCGAGGTGATCATCGCCGGCCGCGTTCAGAGCGTCCGGCCATCAAGGGCAGTGGCCGGCACATGAGCGGCGTCAACGAGATCCGGTCGACCTTCATCGACTACTTCGTCAAGCACGGGCACGAGGCGGTCTCCTCCTCCCCGTTGGTGCCGCGTAACGACCCCACCTTGATGTTCACCAATGCGGGGATGGTGCAGTTCAAGAACGTCTTCACCGGGATGGAGAAGCGTCCCTATGCGCGGGCGGTGACCGCGCAGAAGTGTGTGCGTGCCGGTGGCAAGCACAATGACCTGGACAATGTGGGCTACACGGCACGGCACCACACCTTCTTCGAAATGCTGGGTAATTTCTCGTTCGGTGACTATTTCAAGGACCGCGCTATCGAGCTGGCTTGGAATCTGGTGACGGGCACCTTCGATCTGCCTAAGGATCGCCTGATCGTCACCGTCTATAGCGAGGACGAGGAAGCCTACGCGCTGTGGAAGAAGATCGCCGGCTTGCCCGACGAGAAAATCATTAAGATCGCTACCAGCGATAATTTCTGGTCCATGGGTGAAACAGGGCCGTGCGGGCCCTGCTCCGAGATCTTCTTTGACCATGGCGATCACATCCCGGGCGGTCCTCCCGGCTCGCCGGATGAGGACGGCGACCGCTTCATCGAGATCTGGAACCTCGTGTTCATGCAATACGAGCAGGTTCCGAGCGGAGAGCGGGTGAACCTGCCGCGTCCCTCCATCGATACGGGCATGGGGTTGGAGCGCATCTCCGCGGTGCTTCAGGGCACGCACGACAATTATGAGACCGATCTGATGCGGGCGCTCATTGCCGAGGTGGCAGAGCTGACCGGCGTCGATCCTGACGGTGCGCAGAAGGCCAGCCATCGCGTGATCGCGGACCACCTGCGCTCTTCCGTCTTCCTCACCGCGGACGGTGTGCTGCCCTCCAATGAGGGGCGCGGCTATGTGCTGCGTCGCATCATGCGCCGGGCCATGCGGCACGCCCAGCTCCTGGGGGCGAAAGATCCGCTGATGCATCGCCTGGTGCCGGTGCTCGTGCGCGAGATGGGACGGGCGTATCCCGAACTCGTCCGCGCCGAAGCGCTGGCGTCGGAAACGCTATTGTTGGAGGAGACACGCTTCCGTCGCACCCTGGAGCGTGGCCTGTCGATTCTCGAGGAAGAGAGCGCCGGCCTCGTCACGGGCGCCCGGTTCGATGGCGATGTGGCCTTCAAACTCTACGACACCTATGGCTTCCCGCTTGATTTGACCCAGGATGCGCTGCGCATGCGCGGCATCTCGGTGGACGTGGAAGCCTTCACTGCCGCCATGGAGCGGCAGAAGGCGGAGGCACGTGCCAATTGGTCGGGATCGGGCGAGGCGGCGACAGATGGGGTGTGGTTCGCAATCCGTGATCGGGTCGGGGCCACCGATTTCCTGGGCTACGATACGGAACAGGCCGAGGGCGCCATCGTCGCGCTGTTGAAGGATGGCACAGAGGTGAACGCCCTTGCCGCCGGCGAACGCGGCCTCGCGGTGCTGAACCAGACGCCGTTTTATGCCGAGTCCGGTGGCCAGATGGGCGATACCGGCATGTGGTCGGGTGAGGGCGGGGTCAGTGCGCGCGTGCTTGGCACGCAGAAGAAGCTGGGCGATCTGTTCGTGCATGACGTTGAGGTCCTCGCCGGCTCACTCAAGGTCGGCAGTGCGCTGGTTCTCGATGTGGATCATGCGCGGCGTGGCGCACTGCGCGCCAATCATTCCGCAACCCATCTGCTGCACGAGGCGCTGCGCCGGGTGCTGGGAGACCACGTGGCGCAGAAGGGGTCGCTGGTGGCCCCCGATCGGCTGCGTTTCGACTTTTCCCATCCCAAGCCCCTGAGCCAGGACGAACTGGCACGGGTGGAAGATATCGCCAACCATTTCGTGCTGCGCAACGAGCCGGTCGAGACCCGCATCATGGCGGTCGATGAGGCGATCGAATCCGGTGCCCGTGCGCTGTTCGGCGAGAAGTATGGCGACGAGGTGCGTGTCGTCTCCATGGGCACTGACGATGGCAATGGCGCGCCCTATTCGGTCGAGCTCTGCGGCGGCACCCATGTGCGCCGGACCGGTGATATCGGCCTGATTTCGGTCGTGTCTGAAAGTGCGGTGGCGGCGGGGGTGCGGCGCCTGGAAGCGCTCACGGCCGATGCCGCGCGCCACCATCTCAATGCCGCCAATACCGCCCTGCTGGCGGCCGCGGCGGCGCTCAAGGCGCCGGTGGTGGAGGTGGAGACGCGGCTTGAGGCCCTCATCGAGGACCGCCGGAAGCTGGAGCGTGAGCTGGCGGAAGCGCGCAAGAAGCTCGCCATGGCTGGCGGCGGCGATGAGAATGGCCCGCGGGTGATCGACATCAAGGGCACCAAGTACCTGCCAATCGTCATTTCCGGCGCCGACCCGAAGGATCTCAAGGCCATCGCCGACGAGGGCAAGGCGAAGCTCGGCTCGGGCGTCGTTGCGGTGGTCAACAGCGCCGCCGATGGCAAGGCCTCGCTGGTGGTGGGGGTGACCGCAGACCTCACAACCCGCTTTGACGCGGTGGCACTGGTGCGCCAGGGCGCGGCGGCCATCGGAGGCAAAGGCGGCGGTGGACGACCGGATATGGCCCAGGCGGGTGGACCGGACGGCTCCAAGGCCAAGGACGCCATCGCGGCGATCGAGGCCGCGCTCGGTGCCTGACGCCGCGCGCGGTCGGCGGGGTCAGGCCTGCGGGGCCGGCGGAGGTGGGAGATCAGGAGCGGGGATGGTACAACTCTGCCTGCGAGCGCGCGCAGCGTTGACCTGGAGGCAAGGTCGCGCCGTCAATTTGGCTGCGGCTCTCGCAGCGGGAGGCGGACATTGACCCTGCCGGAAGGGATGAGATCGGGTGCACCAAGCCCGCTCGATCCTCAGCCCCGCTGCAGCCGGAAGGAGCACCGGCCGGTAGACGCCCCAGGCGCGGCCTGGAACTGAATGTGGATCGGCCGGCTGGGGAGATGCGGCTGTGGGTGATGCCGTTCTCAAGGACGCTTTCGTTTACCTGCTGGCCGCCGGTATCCTCGTGCCGCTCTTCCATCGGGCGCGGATTGGCGCCGTGGTCGGCTTCATCGTGGTGGGCGCGGTGCTCGGGCCGCATGGCCTGGGCCGCTGGGCGCACGACTTCAGCTGGATCCAGTTCATCACCATCTCCAGCACCGAACGGGTCGCGCCCTTCGGAGAGCTGGGCGTGGTGTTTTTGCTGTTTCTCCTGGGCCTCGAGTTCTCCGCGGGCCGCTTGTGGGCGCTGCGGCGGGAGGTGTTCGGCATCGGCGGCATCCAGGTGCTGTTTTGCGGCATCGCCTTGACCCTGGCCGCCCTGGGCGCGGGGGTCGACGACCCCGGGCTCGCCATGGTGCTCGGCTTCGCCCTGGCCCTGTCGTCCACCGCCGTGGTCACGCAAATCCTGGTGGAAGAGCACCGTTCTCTGGCCCCACTGGGCCAGCTCGTCATCGCCGTGCTGCTGTTTCAGGACCTGATGGTGGTGCCGATCCTGCTCGCCACCGAGCTGATCGCGGGTGGTGGCGGCAATGTGCTGATGCTGGCGGCGTCAGCATTGGCCAAAGCGGTGGCGGCCGTCGCCGCGATCCTCATCGCCGGCCGTTATGTGATGGCGCCGCTGGTGGGCATGGCCGGGTCCACCCGCTCGCGCGCGCTGATCATGGCCATCACCCTGGTGGTAGTGGTGGGCACTGCCGGCATCACCCGCGCCGCCGGCCTTTCTGGGGCGCTTGGCGCGTTTCTGGCCGGCATGCTGCTGTCGGAAACCGCCTATCGACACCAGATCGAGGTGGACCTGGAGCCGTTCAAGGGGCTGCTCATCGGCGTGTTCTTCGTCACCGTCGGCATGGAGGTGGATTTCGCCGCCGTGCTGCCGCGCCTGCCGCTGATTTTGGCCGCGACGGTGGGCCTGCTGGTGGTGAAGTCCGCCGTCAATTTCGGTGCCCTCAGGGTCATGCGGGTTCAGAAGTCGGATGCGGCGGAAGCCTCCATCCTGCTGGCGCAGACCGGAGAATTCGCGCTGGTGGTGCTGGGGCTTCTCGTGGCCAAGGGGGCGGTGACCAGCGCCGAGGCCGGCCTGCTCGTGGCCATGGTCGGCCTGAGCCTCGCCGCCACTCCATTTTTGGGCCGCATCGGTCGCCGCCTCGGCCGGCAGTTGGAGGCGCAGGCCCACGACCATCTTCTGGCCGCCGGCGAGGCGCACAGCCGCGATCATGTCATCATTGCCGGTTTCGGTCGCGTCGGCCGCATGGTGGCGGAAGCGTTGGAACGCGAAGAGATCGCCTTCATCGCGGTGGACAGCGATCCCCGTCGGGTGGCGCTGGAGCGCTCCAGCGGCCGCGCGGTCTATTTCGGCGATGCCAGCCGCGAGGAGATTCTCGATCGGCTCGGTATTGACGCCGCCCGTGCGGTCATGGTGACCCTCGATAATCCGGCGGCGGCCGAACGCCTGGTGGCGGGGGTGCGTCGGCGCTGGCCCACTGTGCCCGTGGTGGCCCGTGCGAAGGACCTGGACCATGCGCGCCGGCTGGCGAACCTCGGCGTGTCCGGCGTCATTCCCGAGACGGTGGAGGCCAGCCTGCAGCTTCTGACGCGCCTGCTCACCGCAATCGGCCTGCCGGAGACGGTGGTGGCGGAGCGCATCGCAGACGCGCGCGCGCGGGAGGAAGCAGGCATCCAGCAGCCGCCCGCCTGAGGCCGCCGGCGGGGCTGGCGCGCGCCCTCCGCAAACTCAGGCTTCCCCCGGCCGGAATACTGCCCCATGAAGGCGGCAGGAGGATTGCCCGCCCGCCGCGCGGCGCCCGGGCAACAGCTGAGGTCGAGGTTTATGGGGACTCGCTCCGCGCGCCAGCGCATCTTTGATATTCTCGAGCGCGACCTGCCCGGCGATCTGGCTGCCGATGTGGTCCATTACCTGCTGATCACGCTGGTTCTGCTGAGCGTCGGTGGCGCCGTTCTCAGCACCGTACCAAGCCTGGAGCTGGGTGATCTCGTCTGGTTCACCATCGGCGAGCACATCGCGCTCGCCCTTTTCAGCATCGAGTATCTGGTGCGCATCTGGGTCGCGCCGGAGCATCCCCTGCGCCGGACCATGCCGGCCTGGCGCGCGCGGCTGAGCTACGTGGCGACACCGGCCGCCGTCATCGACCTGATCGCCATCCTGCCCTTCTTCGTCGGGCTGGTGCTGCCACTGGACATGCGGGCCCTGCTGGTGCTGAGGCTGCTGCGCTTTCTCAAGCTGGCCCGCTACTCCTCCGGCTTCAACGCCCTGTTCCTGGCGATCAAGCGCGAGCGCTATGCCCTGCTGGCCTGCCTGGTCATCCTGTGCACCGGCGTGCTGATGGCCGCCACGGCACTCTACCTCACCGAACGCAATGTGCAGCCCGACAAGCTCGGCTCCATTCCAGAAGCCATGTGGTGGGCCATCACCACTCTCACCACGGTGGGCTACGGCGATGTGGTGCCGGTCACGGTGGTGGGGCGGGTGATCGGAGGCATCACCATGGTGGCGGGGTTGATCATGCTGGCCCTGCCCATCGCCATCATCTCCAGCTCATTCTCCGAGGTGATCTCCAAGCACAATTTCGTCGTCACCTTCTCCATGCTGTCCCGGCTGCCACCCTTCTCCGACCTCGCACCGCCGGTCCTGGGAGACCTCCTGCCCCTGCTGAACTCGCGCAGCTTCGATCGCGGCCGCCAGGTGGTTCGCCCCGGCGACACCAGCCGCCGGGTGTTCGTGGTGCTGGAGGGGGAGCTGGAGGCCGCGGCGGCCGATGGCCCGATCCGCCTCGGGCCCGGCGATGTCTTCAGCGGCGCGCCGGACGTGACGGTGCCGGTGCGGGCGCTGAGCAAGAGCAAGCTCCTGGCCATCGAAGAAGACGAGATGCAGATCCTGATGCTGCGCTATCCCGATGTCATCCAGCGCCTGGTGGAGATGGCGCAGAAGCCGACCGGCGGCGCGGCCTTCCGCCGCCCCCCGCGCCATCGCAAGCCGCGATTGTAAAAGCCCGTGGCTGGTCCCTGGCCGCCCCACAGCCGCACAGCGCCAGACAAAAGAAAACCGCCGGCGCCCTCGGGCGCCGGCGGCGGAACTCAACAGCAAACGCGCATGGCGCCTCAGGCCGCCATCGCCTTGTTGAGGTTCTCGGCGATCTTGTCGAGGAAGCCGGTGGTGGAGAGCCACTTCTGATCGGCGCCCACCAGCAGGGCCAGATCCTTGGTCATGTAGCCGCTCTCGACGGTGTCCACGCAGACCTTTTCGAGGGTCTTGGAGAAGCTGGCCAGCTCTTCGTTGCCATCGAGCTTGGCGCGGTGGGCAAGGCCACGGGTCCAGGCGAAGATGGAGGCGATGGAGTTGGTGGAGGTCTCCTTGCCCTTCTGGTGCTCGCGATAGTGGCGGGTCACGGTGCCGTGGGCGGCTTCCGCTTCCACCGTCTTGCCATCGGGGGTCATGAGCACGGAGGTCATCAGGCCCAGCGAGCCGAAGCCCTGCGCCACGATGTCGGACTGCACGTCGCCATCATAGTTCTTGCAGGCCCAGACATAGCCGCCGGACCACTTCAGGGCCGAGGCCACCATGTCGTCGATCAGGCGGTGTTCATAGGTCAGGCCGCGCTTCTCGAACTCAGCCTTGAACTCTGCGTCGTAGATCTCCTGGAAGATGTCCTTGAAGCGCCCGTCATAGGCCTTCAGGATGGTGTTCTTCGTGGAGAGATAGACTGGATAGTTGCGCATCAGGCCGTAGTTCAGCGACGCGCGGGCGAAATCGCGGATGGAGTCATCCAGATTGTACATGGCCATGGCCACGCCCGAACCCGGGAACTTGTAGACTTCCTTCTCGATCTTGGTGCCGTCCTCACCCACGAAGGAGATGGTCAGCGTGCCCTTGCCCGGCACCTTGAAATCGGTGGCGCGGTACTGATCGCCGAAGGCGTGGCGGCCCACCACGATGGGCTGGGTCCAGCCCGGCACCAGGCGCGGCACGTTCTTGCAGATGATGGGTTCGCGGAAGATCACGCCGCCGAGAATGTTGCGGATGGTGCCGTTGGGCGACTTCCACATCTCGTGCAGGTTGAACTCCTTCACCCGCGCTTCGTCCGGGGTGATGGTGGCGCATTTCACGCCGACGCCATACTGCTTGATCGCCTCGGCGGCCTCGACGGTCACCTTGTCCTGGGTGGCGTCGCGGTTCTCGACCGACAGATCGTAATACTTGAGGTCGATGTCGAGATAGGGGTGGATCAGCTTGTCCTTGATGTACTGCCAGATGATCCGGGTCATCTCGTCGCCGTCGAGCTCGACGACCGGATTAGCCACCTTGATCTTCGCCATGTGGACGACCTTTCGGGGTGCGCAGCGCGCGGAATGAATGTCCGGCAGAAGTTGCCGCAGGTCCACCAGCAGCGCGGCTCCCTGGAGTACGGCCCCCGGGGTACGGCAGCCCACCGGGGATGCCGTTCCGCGTCTGGGAAGCCCTTGCGGCAATCCTCCCACGGCGCCGCTATACACCTGCACACCGAGCTAAGAAAGCGCCAATCCCATCACCTTTGGCATGAGAGGCGCGCGGCAGAGGCGCGCGGCCACGCGCTCGACGTGGCGGCGACGGTGTGCGACAGAGCGGCCGGAGAGGAACGTGATGCCAGGATCTGGAACCGACAGTACGAAGCCATGGGTCACCGGCGGGCCGGTGGTGATCCTCGTGGAACCCCAGCTGGGGCAGAATGTGGGCTCGGCCGCGCGGGCCATGGGCAATTTCGGCCTGTCGCGCCTGCGCCTCGTCAACCCGCGCGAAGGCTGGCCCAATGAGCAGGCTCGCATCTTCAGCGCCGGCGCGGACCGAATCCTCCAGGGGGTGGAGGTCTATCCCGATCTGCGCGCCGCCCTGGCCGATGTGAATTATGCCATCGCCGCCACCGCCCGCGAGCGCGGCATGGCCAAGCCCGTGCTGGGGGCGGACGGCGCCGTCGCCGATGCCGCCCGCCGCCTGGTTCAGGGCGCCGAGGTGGCGCTGGTGTTCGGCCGCGAGCGGACGGGGCTTTATACCGAGGAGGTGTCGCTGTGCGATGCCATCCTCACTTTGCCGGTCAACCCCGCCTTCGCCTCGCTCAATCTCGCCACCTGCGTGGCGGTGACGGGCTATGAATGGTCGAAACTGGCCAGCGCCGGCGCCCTGCCCTTCGCGCCACCGGAAAAATCACCTCTGGCCGACAAGGGCGACCTGTTCGCCTTTTTCGATCATCTGGAAGGGGCGTTGGAGGAGGCCGGCTTCTTCCGCTCGCCGGAAAAGCGCCCCTCCACCACCCGCAATATCCGCAACATTTTCCACCGGCTCGGCCTCACCCGGCAGGATCTCGCCACCCTGCATGGCGCCATCACCGCGCTGGTGGAAGGCCGGGAAGGCCGCGAGGCGCGCAAGGCCCGCCACAATGCGGAAGCCGCCGCGCGGCGGGCCGAGAAGACCGCCACCGGCACCCCCGCCAAGCCTCCGCACGACGCCCCCTGACGGCCGGCGCCCGGCACCGGGCGCGCCCGCCATCGGTTCACAGCCGCCTGAGCCGGGTCACCTGGCCGGGGCTGTCTGGCCGGGGTTGTCTGGCACCCCTGCCTGGCAGGGCGACTTGGCAGGGCGACTTGGCAGCACGACTTGGCAACACGACATGGCAGCACGACATGGCCCCGATCACTTCTCCCCGTCCCTCGCCGCCGGCCCCTCGGCCGCCGGCCAGCGTCATCCACAGCCTTGATGCCGATGGTCGGCGTGCCTTCTTTGCAAGCGCGCCAGCTCTGCAAAACCATAAGCCACAACGCTTTGCACACTCGCATGCGAATGGCGGCGGCCCCTCATCCACAGGCGGGTGGGGTGAGACATGGCTGCCATGACATTTTTTTGGCAGCGAGCCCTTTCCTTCCACGAGGGGCATTGCTACATACGCCTCACCGATCGACGGCGCAGCCACTTCAACCGATCGGCCTTGACGCGGGGTGGAGCAGCCCGGTAGCTCGTCAGGCTCATAACCTGAAGGTCGCAGGTTCAAATCCTGCCCCCGCAACCAAAATAAAGCCCAGCAACTCATCGAGTTCGCTGGGTTTTTTGCCTCAACCACCGCCGGCACCATATTCAATCCCAGGCGGTCGCCGCCTTGGGGTGCGGTTTTTGATGTCCGCATATCCGCCACCTTGGCCGTTGGAGACGTCGTCGGCCGCCCAGCCCGGGCAATACTGACAGCCCAATCGCGCACGCCCGCCGACCGGAACCAGGGGCCTCCAGCCGCCCGCATGACGCGGCGCCCACCCCAGCACGTCTGTGCCGTCTGACCTGAAGCGGATGCCCCGCTTCAGGTCAGACGGCATGTCATTCCCCTCCGGCACGAAAGCAACACGGCGGCGACCACGAGGTGGCGCCGCCGCTGCGAAACGCCGATGCCTCGGCCCGCGAAACGGCACCGGTGCCCGCGCGCGGACGGAGAGGCCATCGGCATGCGGTGTGGAGGGGCAAACAGGCTGGCCCGCACCCCCAGGCACACCATCGGAACCGCTCGCGCAATCATCTGAGGCGGACCAATGGACACGGATCGTCCGGCCTCACGCGTGAGCACCCGGCAAGCGGCCCATCTTCGCCGATCCATCGTTGCTCACCGATGCATTACCGACACCCTCGGCTGCGATCTCTAGCCTCGAATGAAAGAGAGACGCGCCTGCGCGCAGATTCTATGCTCTTTTGGGCCGAAAGATCGCACCATGGGAGCCGCCGGCATCCACAACCAATAAGATTATTTTTCTGTATATGTTTTCGCGAGTTGTCCATATATACCGCGATGAACGGCTCAGAGACGCCGACGCGCGCAGAGGCGTGTGCAGTGTGGAGGTTCATGGTGTTGGCAACGCGGTGAGCATTGGGGGCAATGCGAAAATCGCGGGGCGAGTGATCGGCGACCACAACCACATCTTCATCCAGGATTCCAGCGCACTGAGCATGACGCTGCACGTCCGCGGCTCCCATAATCGGGTGGTCATTGGCCGTGGCTTCCGCACACGCGATCTCAACGTCAGCATTGGCAATGCTGTTCCGGCGCATCGCGTTACGCTTGAAATCGGAGATCACTGCTCCACCGAGCCAAACTGCTCATTCTATCTTTACAATAGTGGAAATTCGCTCGGGATCGGCAATGCCTGCATGTTTTCAAACTCAATCATCATCCGGACAGGTGAATCCCCGCACCTGATCTTCGATGACGAGAGCGGCGATTATCTGGATACGGTAGGCAACGTGACGATCGGCGACCATTCATGGATCGGCGAACGCGCCTATATCACAAAGAACGCATCCATAGCGCCTGAAACGATTGTTGCGGCATGTTCAGTGGTGACGCGACGCTTTGACGAACAGATGACGGTGCTGGCTGGCAATCCCGCCTCTGTGAAGAAGCGTGGCATCCGCTGGATTCGCAACCAGACGCTGCTTCCGAAGGACAGCAAGTTCCGGAACGGCTTCGACGCCTTCCATGCCCAGTTTTCGCCCGCGGCCTCTTCAGAATCATAAGGCCATCCCTTCTGCAGTGCCCGTGTCGCTGCCTGAGAGGCTTCAAGACAGCGCCACGGCATTGCCCCGCCACCAAAGCCCGAAAGACGCGGCGCAGCAGCGCGCCTCCGATTGCCGGCTTCCATCGGCAGGACCAAGGCTGATGCTCCGCCCACCGCCACTTCACCGGCGGGCGGACGCGCGACGGACATCGGGGATGCCGCGCACCGCTGGATCTCCGGTGCCATCAGCGCTGAAGACCCCAGCGGCGCACCGTGCCGTGCTCGATGGCGCGGAACAGCACCTCCACCGCCAGCCCGATGAGGATCACCGAGACCAGGCCCGCAAACACCTTGTCCGTCAGCAGCTCATTGCGGTTACGATAGATGTACCAGCCGAGCCCGCCGGACCGGGAAGAGACGCCGAACACCAATTCAGCCGCGATCAGCGTGCGCCAGGCGAAGGCCCAGGCGATTTTCAGCCCCGACAGAAGCGAGGGCAGCGCAGCGGGAATGAGGATGAACGCGACATAGGATGGGCCCCGCAGACCGTAGTTGCGCCCCACCAGGCGCTGCGTCTCGGGCACAAGCTCAAAGCCGGTGAGGGCCGCGAGCGCGAACGGCCAAAGCACCGCGTGGACCATCACCAGCAGCAGGCTCGCCTCACCAAGGCCGAACCACAGCATGGCCAACGGCAGCAGCGCGATGGCCGGCAGCGGATTGAACATGGCCGTCAACGTCAGCAGCACCTCCTTGACGAAGGGCACTGCGATGGCGATCGAGACCAGCGCGAGCGCCAGCACGATGGCGAGAGCATAGCCCTTCAGCAGAACGCCAAGCGAAGCGACGGCGGAGGGAAACAGGTCTTCATCCCGCAGGCCGGTGATGAGTGCCCGCGCCGTGTCGGTGAAGGTGGGAAACAGCAGTGGGTTGTTCTGCCACAGCGCCGCCGCCTGCCAGAGCGCGGCCAAGGCGGCGAGGATGGCGAGGCGACGCACCAGCGTGGTTTTCCAAAGCCGATCCCACACGGTGCGGAACACCACATGGCGCGACCGCCCGCGTCCAACACCCTCGCCGGCGCGCCCGAGCGCTGCGTCGCGTGCGACCTGATCAGACATGGCGTGCTCCATCGGCGAACAGCAGATCGTGGACATGGCGGACCACGTCCTCGAAAGGTGGGGTTCCGCGTTCCGCAACGCCGAGGCCTGAGGTGTCGAAGGTGGCGATGGTGCGCCCCGGATGCGCCGCCAGCAGATGCAGCTGGGTGCCGAGTAGCACCGCCTCGTCGATGGCGTGGGTGACGAATACCAGGGTGAAGCCCTGTTCCTGCGCCAGCGCCAACAGGTCTTCCTGCAGGGTCCGCCGCGTGAGGGCATCGAGTGCCGCAAACGGCTCGTCCATGAGCAGAACGTCCGGCTCGGCCGCCAGAGCCCGGGCGATGGCGGCACGCTGCTTCATGCCGCCCGACAGGGTGTGTGGGTAGGCATCAAGGGCACGGCTCAGGCCCACCCGCCTCAGCGCCCGCTCGGCACGGGCCCGCGCCTCCTTCACGCCGAGCTTGCGGGCGACACGCAACGGGAAGGCCACATTGTCCCGCACGCTTTTCCAAGGCAGGAGCTGGTCGAACTCCTGGAACACCACGATGCGATCCGGTCCCGGGCCGGAAATCGCCTTGCCGCGGATCTCCACGGCGCCGCCGGCCGGCCTGAGGAAGCCGGCGAGCGCCTTGAGGATGGAGGATTTCCCGCAGCCCGACGGGCCGAGCAACACCAGCCGCTCGCCGGAGGCCACACGGAAACTCACGTCCGTCACCGCGCGCGCCGGCCCATCGGGCCCCGGGTAATCCAGGGTGAGACTGCGCGCTTCAAGGACCGGCACCTGCGCCTGCGACCAGGGGACTGCGGGAGAGGATGCGAGGGAAGATACCGGGGAGGATGCAAGGGAGATCATGGGCATCGGCTCAGGATCCGGAATCCGCATGCAGTTCCTCAAACGTATAGTCCTTGAAGCTCCCGGGCTTGGCCTTGATGGCGCCGATGCGGTGCATGAACGCGGAAAACTTGAGGGTGCCACGCGGAACGAGCGTGTATTCGGTGTCCGGGCTGGAGAGCACATCTTCGATGAAGGCCGGCTCGAGCTTGGATTGCTCGACCTCCACATAGATCTCGGCCGCTTCCTTCTTATGGGCCGCCACCCATTCGGTCGCCTCAAGGAAGGCCGCAAGGAAGGCTTGGTAGGTTTTGGGATTTTCCTTGCGGAATGTCTCGGTGGCATAAGCAACCGTGGGCGTGATCGGCCCACCGAAAACGTCGTAGGAGGAAAACACCTTGTGAACGTTGGGGCTCTTCAACGCCTGGTTCTGGAAGGGGGCGTTGGACATGTGCGCGGTGATTTCCGTGCTGCCGGAGATCAGCGCGGCGGTAGCGTCCGGGTGCGGCAGGGTCACCATCAATGGATCGAGCGTCTTGGCCTTGCCGGGCCCGAACGTCTGTTCGCTGGCGAGCTGGAGAATGCGCGCCTGCACCGAGACGCCCGCCACCGGCATGGCAATCTTGTCCTTGTCGGTGAAGTCCTTGATGGTCTTCACATTGGGATTGTTGGTGAGCAGATAGTTCGGCTGCGCACCGAAGGCACCGACGATCTTCACTGCGTTCGGCGTGCTGCGTGTCTTGTCCCACAAGATGAGAAACGGCCCGATTCCGGCGGAGGCGATATCAATATTTCCGGCCAGCAAAGCATCATTGACCGCAGCGCCTCCGGACAGGCGCGTCCATTGGACATCAATATCGACGCCCAAGGCCTTTCCGTGCTTCTCGATGAGCTTTCTCTGCTTCATCACGTGGAACGGCGTGTAAAGTGTGCCGAACTGCTGTGAGATGCGCAGCAGGCCTTCCGCTCGGGCGGGAACAGCGCCGAGCGCACCGCCAAGGGCGAGGCCGAGCGCAAGGAGGCGTCCGAAAGATCGGCGGGTGGGCATGTGTGTCGTCCTTCCCTTTGGCTGATGACGGCGCCCGCGCAGTGCGTTCTCTCCGGCAACTGCGGTGGGCCCTCCGGCGCGGCGGTGGTGGCCCATGGCTGCAGGCTAGGCCGATGACCCCCATCGACCTTCTCCGAGGATGCCGGTCTATTTTATATAATGTCAATTGACTTAATCAATTATGTGAAGCGCTGAAGAGTGGCAGCCGTGCACAACAAACAGAAATTCAAATTTATCATTATATTTCAGTCTATTATGAGACATCCGTCCATGTCCGACGGCGGGGCCCCATACGCGGACTGTGGGCCGAACAGGCTCGCGCGGCCTCTGTGGGCATAAGGCGCGCGGCGCCACGACACAGGGTGGCGCGCCGGCGCTGCTCAAAACACCTCCGAGCGGTCTCGAAAGCGGCGGATTGAAAAAAGACAGGTGGGACGGCTTGACTTAGTCAATATTATCCATGGATTTTATTAATTATTGAGCGACGCGCGCCACGCTTCTCGCACCGATCGCAGTCTCTGGAGCCCCCCATGTCCCTCAACACCGCCGACTCCGCCCTGCCCGCCGCCGAGCAAGCCAATGTCTTGTGGTTCCTCCCCACCCATGGCGACGGCCATCATCTGGGCACCTCGCACAAGGCGCGGGAGGTGACCCTCGCCTATCTCAGGCAGATCGCGCAGGCCACCGACCAGCTCGGCTACTATGGCGTGCTGATCCCCACCGGCCGCTCGTGCGAGGATTCCTGGATCATCGCCTCGGCCCTGGCCGCCTTCACCGAGCGGCTGCGTTTTCTGGTGGCGGTGCGGCCTGGCCTCCTGTCCCCCGCCGTCGCCGCGCGCATGACGGCGACGCTGGATCGCATCTCCGGCGGGCGGGCGCTGATCAACGTGGTCACCGGCGGCGACCCGGTCGAGAACCGCGGCGACGGCTTCTTCTCCGACCACGCGGAGCGCTACGAGATCACCGCCGAATTCCTCGAGATCTACACCCGCCTCCTGAAGGGCGAGGCGGTCACCTTCTCGGGCAAGCATCTGAAGGTGGACGGCGGCAAGCTGCTCTATCCGCCGGTGCAGCAGCCCCATCCGCCGCTGTTTTTCGGCGGCTCCTCCGCCCCCGCCCACGACGTGGCGGCCCGGCAGGTGCAGAAGTATCTCAGCTGGGGCGAGCCGCCGGCGCAGGTGGCGGGCAAGATCCGCGACATCCGCACCCGCGCCGCCGCCGTGGGGCGCGAGGTGACCTTCGGCATCCGCCTGCATGTGATATCGTCCGTGACACGACCGCCGAGGCGTGGGCCGCCGCCGAAGACTTGATCCGCTATGTGGACGACAAGACCATCGCCGATGCGCAACAGGTGTTCGCGCGCATGGATTCGGAGGGCCAACGGCGGATGAGCGCGCTGCATGGCGGTCGCCGCGACCGGTTGGAAGTGGCCCCCAACCTTTGGGCCGGCGTCGGCCTGGTGCGCGGCGGCGCGGGCACGGCGCTGGTGGGTGATCCGCAAACGGTGGCCGCGCGCATGAAGGAATACATGGCCATCGGCATCGATACGTTCGTGCTTTCCGGCTATCCCCACCTGGAGGAAGCCTACCGCTTCGGCGAAAGCGTCCTGCCCCTTCTGCCCCGCGCCGCCGAAACCGGCGCGCCCAGCGCCGCCGCCCCCCATCACGGACCGTTCGGCGAGATCATCGGCAACGCCATCGTCCCCGAGGAACGCCGCGCCTCGGCGTCCTGAGCCCGCCCCGCGAAGGCCAGGCACGTGGAGACGGCGCGGCCGGAACAGCCCGGCGTTCGCGGGGCATCCCCTTGTAATTAAAATAATTATGATCTGATCCGACCCCTCTCTTGTCAGTGGACGCGGCCGCCCGTTGACCTGTAGGGATGATCGGGTGAGCGGCCGCCCGATGTCGATGGCTTGGCTGCAGGCATGCATTCAGGCGAGTGTCGCGTGTCCAAGACCCTTGAGCGTGCATTTCTGCTGTATGGCCCGGAGCTGCGGGGCTATCTCAAGCAGAAGATGGGAAGCGCGCATGCCGCCGCTGACATCGCTCAAGACACCTTTGTGCGGATCGCCGAGATCCCCGCGTCCCGTGCCCCGCGCGACCTGCGGGCCTACCTCTTCCAGGTGGCGCGCAATCTCCTCATCGATCACGTGCGACAGGAAAACCGGCGACAGACCTTTCCCACTCCCTCCGAGGACTTCGCGCGGATTGCCGATGAGGCCCCCTCCGCAGAAGAAATGCTGCTGGCCCGCGAGCGGATCGCCCACCTGCGCGACGCCCTTGCCGAGCTGTCTCCGCGCACCCGCGACATCTTCAGCCTCAACCGCATCGAGGGGCTGAGCTATGCCCAGGTGGCCTCCAGGCTGGGCATCTCGGAAAGCTCCGTGCAGAAGCATCTGGCCCTTGCCCTGCGGCATCTCACGGCGCGGGTGGGCCCCCCGTGAGGGGCCGTGCCTCTCGCTGCGCGGCTTGCCAAGGCTGGCACGGCCTCTTAGAGCAGCGGCACGCGACCGTCGGCGCGCGCATTGTGCCATGGGCGCGTTATGCCAAGGGCGCCCCGCGCGGAACGCGGCCGAGGGGGCTCGACACCATGGGGACCCTTTAGTCGATCGGGGTGGTAGAGCGTGGACGGGGATCGAAAACGCGGCCAGGACGTGGAGGCGGACGCCGCCGAGTGGGTAATCCGCAGCAACGAGCGGCCCCTCGACGAGGCCGAGCGCGCCGCGTTTGAAGCCTGGCTTCGGCGCGATCCGGCCCACCGCACCGCATTCGAGAATGCCCACGCCACCTGGATCAGCCTCGCGGTTCTCCGTCACGAAGCGGAGGCGGGCGCCTCATCCTCTCGCCATCTGGCCGAAACGCCGATGCCCGCGTCGCCTCCCCGCGCCTCCCCGCGCCTGCGGATGGCGGCGGCCCTGGCGGCCACGCTGGCGCTGGTGCTCGGCGCGGGTGTGCTCTACCGGGTGGGCGATCCCTTCGTGGCGATGACCTCGGACTATCGCACAGCCCCCGCCGAGGTCCGCACCATCACCCTCGCCGATGGCAGCACCGTCGAGCTTGGCCCCGCAAGCGCCATCTCCATTCAATTCAGCGACGACGTGCGCCAGGTCACCCTGCTGGCCGGCGATGCCTTCTTCACCGCCACACCGCGCCAGGGCCCGGAGCTCCGACCGTTCGCCGTGCGGACTCAGGGCGGCGTCACCCGCGCGCTCGGCACACGGTTCGTGATCGAGAACATGGGGCCGGAAGTGCAGGTGACGGCGGTCGAACACCGGATCGAAGTCTCGGTGAGCGATGAGCGGCAGCGTGCCTCCAGCGTCGTCCTGTCGCCCGGCGAAACGGTGGCCTATGCGCCCGAAGGCCCGCTGGGGCCGGTCCGCCACACCGACGCGGCGGGCGCCGCCGCCTGGCGCCGGGGCCTATTGGTATTCGATGCCGTGCCCCTGCGCAGCGTGGTCACCAAGCTCAATCGCTATCGCCGGGGGCGCATTGTCATCATGTCCCCCGCGCTGGCCGAGCGTCGGGTGAGCGGTGTGTTCGCTGCCGATGACCTCAACGACGTCGTGGAGACCATCGCCACCGAGCTCAATGCCCGAACCGTGGCGGCCCCCCCCTTCGTCACCCTGCTGTTCTAAGCACTGCTGCGACGGCAACCCCGCTGACCGAAAAAATGCGACGCGGCGTTACCGGATCCGCCGGCTCGCACGTCTTCTTCCGCGACATGGCATGGCGGAGCGTGACAACGCCCGCCGCCACAGGGGACGAGGACGGGCAGAGTCATGGCACGACGGCAGCATCATCGACGGCAGCACCGGGCGCTTTCGCCCGCCTTCCTGGTCACCGCGCTGGCCGTGCTCACCTGCCAGCCGCTCCAGGCACAGGAGGCCCGCGTTTCTGCCGGCGCCGCCAGCAATGCCCGCCTCGCCTTCAACATCCCGGCCCAGGATCTCAACCAGGCCGTTCTCGCCTTCGCCCAGCACGCCGGCGTGCGCGTGTTCTATGACACCGCCCGGCTCCGGGGGCTGCGCTCGGGCGCGGTGAGCGGCGAGCTGACCCGCGGCGAGGCGCTGTCCCGACTGCTGGCTGGAACCGGTCTCGCCTATCGCTTCACCGGCGCCAGCTCGGTCACCATCCTCGCCCCCGACACCACCGCGTCGGGCAGCGCGGAGGGCGCCATTCTCCTCGACACGCTGCAGGTGGAGAGCGACGGCACCGTCGGCTTCGTCGCCACCCGCACCGACGTCGGCACCAAGACCAACACGCCGCTGATCGAGACGCCGCAGTCGGTCTCCGTGGTCACGCGCGACCAGGTGGAAACCCAGGGCGCGCAGAACGTGGTGGAAGCGCTGCGCTACACGCCGGGCGTGATCGCCGAGGTCCGGGGCTCCGCCACTCGCTATGACATGCCTTACATCCGCGGCTTCGGATCCCCGACCGACCCGATCCTGTTCCTGGACGGGCTGCGGCTGTCGCGCGGCTCAGGCTACGCCATTCCCCAGATCGATCCTTATCTGCTGGAGCGCATCGAAGTTCTGAAGGGTCCGAGCTCCATGCTGTACGGAGCCAGCACACCGGGCGGCTTCGTCAACATGGTGAGCAAGCGCCCCACCGAGGAGACCATTCGGGAGATCGTCGTCGGGATCGGCAGCTTCGACTACTACAAGACGGCGTTCGACCTGGGCGGCGCCGCCGACCCCGAAGGCAAGCTGCTCTATCGCCTCGCCGGCGTCGCCTATACGGGCAACACTCAGGTGGACTTCACCGAGGAGCAGCGGGTATCCATCGCGCCCTCCATCGCGTGGCGCCCCAATGACGACACGACCCTTGTCGTGCTCGCCAACTATCAGCGTGATCCGGAAGGCGGCTATTACGGTGTTCTGCCCACCGTCGGCACCGTCAGCCCCAATCCGAACGGACAGATTCCGCGCAATTTCTTTGAAGGTGATCCGAACTTCTCCGAGTTCGACCGCGAGCAGGCCAGCATCGGCTACGAGTTTGCCCACCGCTTCAACGACACCTGGTCGTTCCAGCAGAACCTGCGCTACACCCATCTCGGCGTGACCACCGAGAGCCTGTCCACCGCAAGCCTCGCCGCCAACCTCTCGACCATCAACCGCTACGCCCTCGCC
The DNA here is from genome assembly GCF_052932325.1 of Xanthobacter sp. ZOL 2024. NCBI lineage: Bacteria > Pseudomonadati > Pseudomonadota > Alphaproteobacteria > Hyphomicrobiales > Xanthobacteraceae > Xanthobacter > Xanthobacter sp. ZOL 2024. Next base: position 3,480,980 of record NZ_CM128808.1, on the reverse strand, counting down.
ACCGACGAGATGCTCGACGGCCTCGCGCTCGACAACCGGCTGGAGGCGCAGTTCGCCACCGGGCCCATCGCCCACAAGATGATCTTCGGCCTCGACTACCAGTATATGGATTGGAGCCAGGTTCAGAACTACGGCGCGGCGGCATCCATCAATTATCTTCATCCGGTTTACGGTCTGGCGCGGCCAACAAACCTCTACACCCTGAGCGACCAGAACCAGACCATCAGCCAGACCGGCCTTTATGCGCAGGACCAGCTGCGACTGGGCAATTGGCTGCTCACCGCCGGCGGCCGCTACGACTGGGTCGACATCTCCACCACCAGCCATCTCACCGGCACGGTGACGGACCAGAACGACAGCGCCTTCAGTGGTCGGGTCGGGCTGACCTATCTATGGGAGAATGGGGTGGCACCCTATGCCACCTTCTCCACCTCGTTCCTGCCCGTTGCCGGCACCAGCAGCACCGGCGAAGCGTTCCAGCCGACCACGGGGGAGCAATATGAGCTGGGCATCAAGTATCAGCCGGCGGGCTACAATGCCATGTTCACCGCCGCGGTGTTCGAGATCACCCAGCAGAACGTCACCACTTATGCCTCGCCGACCCTGCGCTACCAGACCGGTGAGGTGCGCTCCCGCGGCTTGGAGCTGGAGGCCAAGGCCTCCCTTTCCGAGGAGCTCAACGTCGTCGCCTCGCTGACCCTGCTCGACGCCACCATCACCCGCTCGCTGTCCGCGGACCTGGGGCAAAGCCCGGTCGCGGTGCCCGATGTCATGGCCTCCCTCTGGGCCGACTACACCTGGCGCGACGGGCCGCTCCAGGGGTTCGGCATCGGCGGCGGCGTGCGCTATGTCGGCTCGTCGGTGGGCGGCTATGTGCCGGCGGTCACCAATCCCAGCGCGGTGCCGTTCGAGGTGCCGGCCTACACGCTGGTGGACGCCATGATGAAATATGATCTGAAGGGCCTCAGCCCGCGCTTCACCGGCGCCGAATTGCAGGTGAACGCCAGCAACATCTTCGACGCCACCTATTACACCTGCCAAGCCTATAATTTCTGCAATTATGGCAAGGCGCGCACCGTGCTGGCAACGCTGCGTTACCGCTGGTGACGGGCCCGCGCGTGACCGGTCAGGCAAGCCCGCCGACGAACCTCGCGCCGCCCGTCCACGGACGGCGCGAGGCGGCGCGCATCCTCATCGCGGCCTGCGGCCTCTACCTCAGTTACGGCATGATGGCGGGCCTCGCCCAGGGGGGGCTGCCCCCGGTACTGCGGGCGGCCGGTTTCGGCATCGCCGCCAGCGCCTGGATCCTCGCGCTCTACCTGCCGTTCGGCCTCGCCTTCCTGTGGGCGCCGGCGCTCGACCGCTGGTCCCTGCCCTGGCTGTCGCCACGGGTGGGATGGATCGTCGCCATGCAGGGGCTGGTGGTCATGGGCCTCCTCGCCATCGGGCTTGGCGCCACCCTGCCGGCGCCGGTGCTGCTGGCCCTGGCGGTGGGTATCTCGGTGGCCGCCGCCACCATGGATGTCAGCCTCGATGCCCTCACGGTGGAGGTGGTACCGGCCCGCCTGAGGCCCGCCGCCGCCGCCACCAAGCTCGCCAGCCTCGCGCTCGGTGCCATCCTTGGCGGGGGGGTATTCATCGGCCTGTTCGCGCACATCGGCTGGCTCGGCACCTTCTCGGCCCTCGCCGGCGTCGCAGCGCTGGTGACGCTGCCGAGCGTGCTGCTGCCAGCCATCGACCGCAAGGTGGACCGCGCCGGCCGCGCGGCGCCGAGCCTTTTCGCCCTGTTCCACCGCCCCGGCATGGTCCGGCGACTGCTGACCCTGTGCGCCATCTCCAGCGCCACCTTCGCCTTCACCGGGCTGAACCGCATCATGCTGGTGGACTTGGGGGTGCCGCTGGAGCGGATCGGCTGGACCGTGGGTGTGCTGGCCCCCATCGGCATGCTGGCCGCATCCGCGATGGCGGCGGCGCTCATGCGCCGATGGGGCGGCGGCGCGGCGGTGATCGCCTTCACCGCCCTCTGCCTTCTGGCCGCGGTCGCCCTGCTGGCCGGATTCGTGCTGCAACACGAAGGCATCGCCATCACCGGCGCGGTGCTGGCGGGAACCGGCGGCAGTGGCATCTTCGTGGTGTTCGCGGCGCTGTTGCTGGGATGGGCCGCCGGCCCGCAGCCAGCAACGGACTACACCACCCTGTTCGGCATCGCCCGCCTCACCAGCACCCTCGCGGCCATCGTGGCGGGCCAAGCCGTCGCCGTCATGGGCTGGACCGCCTTCTACATCGTCATGCCACTTCTTCTGCTGGGGGTGGTGCTGGCGGCGCGCGCCGGTCGCGACGACCGGCTGCTGCGCGATCCCCCCTCTCCCTGACGAGGCCATCGATCATGACCGACGCTGCCCTGGCGCCCTCCGATCTCGACCCGCGGTTGTTTGACACCACGTCGTGGCCGGTGGTGTTCGCCCATTTTCCCGAACTCGGCGAGCCCGACCGCGTCGAGCGCCTGCTGAGCGGCGTGACCCGGGTGCTGGCGCAGGAAACCCCTTTCGTGATGGTCTGGATTCCGCCAACGCACGACCATGACGACGAGCCCCATGCGGATGAGAAGGCCGCGACTGTCTGGCTGAAAGCGCACCGGGCTCGGCTCAATGCACACTGCCGGGGCTATCTCTATCTGGTGCGGGACGAGAAACTGGCCGCAGAGCTGGACGGCCGCATCCGCACCGTCGCCCGAATGTATGCCTTCCCCCTCCGACTTGTGCCCTCACGCGAGGCGGCCCTCGCCGCGGCAGCCCCACTGTTGCGATCGGCGCCAAGCGCCTGAGGCCACGCGCATGAGGCCAAGCGCCTGACGCCAAGCACCTGACGCCAAGCACCTGACGCGACCCGCCTGAGGCCACGCGCCGCGCGGACACCCATCGCCGCCGCGCGACCGCCACCCACCGGCGGCCGTGCACCCGCTCGCCCGTCGCCACGGCGCCCCCCTCCATCCAAGCGAAGCCAACGGCGCCACGCGGGCGCGCCACAGCACGTGCGCAGGCGCAAAGCGCCGCAGCACATCCTGAAATCGCCGATTGAATGGAAGGTCTCGGATCGCCAGCCGCTGTCAGATGGCAAGATGGTGCCGCGGAAGGGATTCGAACCCCCGACCCACGCATTACGAATGCGTTGCTCTACCAGCTGAGCTACCGCGGCACGCCGCTTCTCATACGGGCACCATCCGGCATTTTCAAGGGGAAGGCTGTGGACGACCCCAGCCGCCCCCGCCCTTTCGCGGGATCCGCGCGCCAGCCCTAATAGGTCAACACCGCCGGCAGGGTCTTCGCCTCCTCGATCCAGCGCGCCACCATGCTTTCCGCCGGCAGGGCGCGCACCAGCTTCTTGGTGGCGTTCACCTCGGCCATGGCCTTGGTGAGATTGGCGGGGTTGCGGGTCTTCAGCTCCTTCACTGTGTCCACGCCAGCGGCTTCCAGCAGCTCGGAATACTCCTCGCCGATGCCCTTTACCCGCATCAGATCCGCCATATTGGCCCATTTGAGGATGCGCGGCGCCTCGATCCCGGTCTTCGCAGCCAGGTCCTGACGCCCCTTGGGGCTCGCGGCCGCCGCCAGCAGATCCGCCGTGGTCAGGATGCCGACCCCCTTCAGCTTTTCCGCGAAGACCGGCCCGATGCCTTCGATGTCAATGACCGGATAGGACATGTCTTTCCTCCCGAACACGCGATTCCCAAGCAAGACGCCGCTATCAGGGCACAACCTGCGTCAATTGCAAGTCACCGGGCGCCCCGACATGACACCCCGCTCACAGAACCTGCCGCAGGCCGGGCACCGCGCGCACCACCGCGTCGATCTCCGCTTCGCCTACGCTTTCGCGGGCATAGGCGACGATGTCGCGCACCGCCTCCTGCACCTGCGGCATGGTGAGGCCCAGCGCCATCATGCGATCGGCCACATGCATCAGCCGCGCGACACCACCGAAATGGCGTTCCGATAGCGCCGGTGCCGGCTCCTCCGGCGTGGCGGCGAGCACCTCGGGAATCCAGGGATGCGCCGCCAGCAGCGGGGCCAGCGCCTCGTGGGGCGCCTCATGACACAGGAATTTGAGCACGATGCCGACCAGGCTGCGGGCCGTGCCCGGCGAGACATCGAGGTGCTGCGTCAGTCGGGCGATCAAATCGTCCATCGGGATCTCCTTGCGCCGCATCGCATGAGAGGGGCCGCACCTTGCCGGGGGCTGTCCTGGGACGCAAGAGGCCACGGGATGGCCACGGGATGGCCGCGGGATGGCTACGGGGCAGCCGACGGACGGGCACAAGCCCCTTGCCCCTGCGCCCCCAAGCGCGCGAGAAATCTAGGAACCGATTCACCCCCAGCCGGCCGCTCGCGGCCGAGGGATGCGCCATGACACAGCCCGTTTCGAGCCCGGATATGGACGGCAAGATCTTCCTTGGCCGGGTGGAGCCCCCCACCGGTGGCAAAACGGCCAGCACCGGCGTGGTGGAAGGCGGTGAATACCTTGCTCTGCACCTTGCCAATCGCCACGGCCTGGTCACCGGCGCCACCGGAACGGGCAAGACGGTGACCCTCCAGGTGCTGGCCGAAGGCTTCTCCCGGGCCGGCGTGCCGGTGTTCGCGGCGGATGTGAAGGGCGACCTCTCGGGCATCGCAGCCATCGGCGAGGCCAAGGATTTCCTGCTGAAGCGCGCGGCCGAGGTGGGCATCACCTATCAGCCGGACAGCTTCCCGGTCATCTTCTGGGATGTGTTCGGCGAGAAGGGCCATCCCATCCGCGCCACGGTCTCGGAGATGGGTCCGCTCCTGCTGGCGCGCCTGATGGGCCTCAACGATACCCAGGAAGGCGTGCTCAACATCGCCTTCCGGCTGGCCGACGAGCAGGGCCTGCTGTTGCTGGACCTCAAGGACCTGCGGGCGATGCTGGCCTATGTGGCGGAAAACGCCGCCAGCCTCACCACGCAATATGGCAATGTCTCCTCCCAGACGGTGGGGGCCATTCAGCGGCAGCTTCTGGTGCTAGAAAACCAGGGCGCCGACAAATTCTTCGGCGAGCCTGCTCTCGATATTCGCGACCTGATGCGGATCGACCGCACGGGATATGGCACCATCTCGGTTCTGGCATCGGACAAACTGATGTCGTCGCCGCGGCTTTATGCATGCTTCCTGCTGTGGCTACTGTCCGAATTGTTCGAGCAGCTGCCGGAGGTGGGTGATCCGGACAAGCCGATGCTCGTCTTTTTCTTCGATGAGGCGCACCTGCTGTTCGACGAAGCGCCCAAGATCCTGCTGGAGAAAGTCGAGCAGGTGGTGAGGCTGATCCGCTCGAAGGGCGTCGGGGTCTATTTCGTCACGCAAAATCCCCTCGACGTGCCCGAAAGCGTGCTGGCGCAGCTCGGCAACCGGGTGCAGCACGCCCTGCGGGCCTTCACCCCGCGAGATCAGAAAGCGGTGAAGGCGGCCGCGGAGACTTTCCGGCCCAACCCGAAGCTGAACACCGCCCAGGTCATCATGGAGCTGGGCAAGGGCGAGGCCTTGATCTCGACCCTGGAAGGCAATGGCGTGCCGTCCGTCGTGCAGCGCACCCTGGTCCGCCCGCCGGCGGCGCGGGTCGGGCCCATCACCGAGGCGGAACGGGCGGCGGTGATGGCGCGCAGCCCCGTCGGTCATGCCTATGACACGCCGGTGGACCGCGATTCTGCCTTCGAGATGCTGCAGCGGCGCGCAGAGCAAAGGAGCACAGCTCCCGCCTCTGCCCCCGCCTCGCCCTCCGCCCCCAGCGGCGCGGCAGGCTCTGTCATCACCTCCGCCGGCGGCGGCCTGCTCGATGCGGTGCTCGGCACGGTGCTGGGGCGGCCCGAGGTTCGCACCGAGCCCCTGCCGCAGGGAAATACCCCGACGCCGCGCACGGCCGGTACCAAGTCCACCCGCAGTTCGGTGCCCAAAAGCTCCGTGCCCAAAACCGGCCGCAGCAGCACCCGCATGTCGACGACAGAAGTGGTGGTGCGGCAGGTCGCCCGCTCGGTCGCCACCCAAGTGGGCACCCAGCTGGGGCGCGCGATCCTGCGCGGAATCCTGGGCAATCTGAGCCGCTGAGCGCGGCCACCCGTTACCATATCCGGCCAAAAAGTGACACCCGACCCAGGTAGGGGGCGGTTGCCTCAGGGGTGCCGAAGAGATAATCTCCCATGTTACCGGTGCGATTGCGGGGTCGTGCTGGAGGTTCATTGATGCGTGAGCGTCGTGTGAGAACCATGACGCTCGGCGCACAGTTCATCGGAGCGCCTTATGAAGGTGTTACCCACCGCCCGCATTCTTCTCGTTGATTCCCAATCCGACCGGCGCGATGCGCTGCGGCTTGCCCTGACGGCCTTCGGCGTCGGTGCGGTTCTGGAGGCGGCCTCCACCGCCGAGGCCGCCGAGCCGCAGTTTCAGGGTGCCGTCGACGTTCTGGTCGTCCATACCGATGACCCGGATCAGGCGCCAGAGAACCCCTTTCGGGATGGCAATGGTGTGCCCACCATCCTGATCGCGGAGCTCCCCACCCAGGCGTTGATGCGCCTGGCGGCGCGCGGCGGATACGACGCAGCCGTGGGGGCGCCACTGGCCCCGCGCCTGCTGTATCGGCGGATTGGTTCGGTCATGCAGCGGGCCCGGCGCGTGGTGCGCAGCCTGGCGCCGGATGCGCCTCGCGTTGCCAGCGAGCCCGCAGCAGCCCTCGTCCCGACCAACTGAAAACGGCGGTCCCGGCGCCCCAGGCCGATCGCCGGGGCGCGCGGGAGCGCTCACAGACGGAGCACTCTCGGACAGCGCGTGCGCGTGGCATTGGGCACGTTGGATCCCGGGGGGCGTGGCGGGGTGCCAAGGCCTGCGCGCGCGGCTTGCCGGTTTTACGACGATACGGCCGACCTGAACTCCGTATGACGGGCAGGTTCGGCCGGAACACAGGACGGGCGGGCGAGCAGCGGCCTCCCTCTCGACCTGCACCTCCGCCCTGCCCGCCCAGCTTCGAGACGTCAGTCGGAGGCCACGCTTGGCCGCTAGAGCGAGCGGGCTGGCCCGCCGGTTCTCCACCAAAGGGGAGAGCGGGGTTGAGCCGCCCCGCCTGTCGCTCATGCTTGGCTGTCATGCTTGACTGTCATGCTTGGCTGATGGCCCTTCGCCAATCATGTCTTGCCCGCCGGCGTCCCCGGCGCCAGCATCCGCCGGGAATCACGCAGGCGATGCGCGGCATCGCGGCGGCGGCAGGAGGCAAGTGATGACGGCGGTAGATGCAGCGCTACAGGCGGTGGACCAGGGGCTGGATGGGGCGCTGGAGCGGCTGTTTGCCTTTCTGCGCATTCCCTCCATCTCCACCGATCCGGCACATGCGGCGGCCTGCCAGGATGCGGCGCAATGGGTGGCGGCGGAGCTGGCGAGCCTCGACATCCCCGCCGAAGTCCACCCGACCAAGGGTCACCCGGTGGTGATCGGCCGGACCGATACCGGCGCAGCCCGCCGGGTGCTGTTCTACGGTCATTACGACGTCCAGCCGGTGGACCCGCTGAACCTGTGGCAGGATCCTCCTTTCGAGCCGCATTTCGGCGAAACCGCCGATGGCCGGCGCACCATCGTGGCCCGTGGGGCGGCGGATGATAAGGGGCAGGTGCTCACCTTCCTCGGTGCCCTGCGGGCGCTCAAGGAGAGCGGGGGCCGGCTGCCGGTGGATGTGACGATCATGCTGGAGGGCGAGGAGGAATGCGGCTCGCCGAGCCTGCCGGCGTTCCTTTCCGCCCATGCGGGTGCGCTCGGAGCGGATCTGGCGCTGGTGTGCGACACCGGCATGTGGGACCCCAAGACCCCCTCCATCACCACCTCGCTGCGGGGCATTCTCCACACCGAGCTGACCATCCACGGGGCCAATCGCGACCTGCATTCCGGCCTCTACGGGGGGGCCGCCGCCAACCCCATCCATCTCCTCTCGCGCATCCTCGCCGATGCCCATGATGCCGACGGCCGTGTGGCCATCCCGGGCTTCTACGACGAGGTCCGCGAGATGCCCGAAGCGGTGCGTGAGCGTTGGAGAAGCCTCAACCTCTCGGCCGAGGGCTTTCTCGGCCCGGTGGGCCTGTCGATTCCGGTGGGCGAGCGCGACCGCATGCTGATCGAGCAGATCCAGTCCCGCCCCACCTTCGAGGTGAACGGCATCTACGGCGGCTATATCGGCGAGGGCACCAAGACCATCATCCCGTCCAAGGCCACGGCCAAGATTTCCTTCCGCCTGGTGGCGGATCAGGACCCCGCCAAGCTGTGGGCGGCCTTTGCCGCCTTCGTCCGCGCGCGGCTGCCGGCGGATTGCACCATGGAGCTGAGCGAGGGGGACGGCGCCCGCGCCTTCCTGGTGCCGCCGGACAGCCCGGACCTCGCCAAGGCGGCGGCGGCCCTGGAACAGGAATGGGGGGTGAAGCCGGTGACCATCGGCACTGGTGGGTCGATTCCCATCGTCGGCCAGTTCAAGCAGCGGCTCGGGGTCGATACGCTGCTGATCGGCTTCGGCCTCGATGACGACCGGGTGCACGCGCCCAATGAGAAGTATGACCTCAGCTCGTTCCACAAGGGCACGCGCAGCTGGGTGCGCATTCTGAGCGCCCTGGCGTGAGGCGGCGGGGGCGGCGCGAAAAAAGTTATCGCCGCTATCCCCAGACTTATCAACGGTGCAAGATTTCCCCCCCTGGCGGTGGGCCGGAATCCGGCCGCCTGGGGGTCTTCGGCACGGACTCTTAAGGGTCCTGTCTGCTAAACGAGGCCTCCAAGCTGTGGACTCGTGACCATGCTCGATCTTCTCGACAAAGGGGACCTCGACCCCTCCTATCGCCAGGCGCCGCACAATCTGGAAGCGGAGCAGGCGCTGCTGGGCGCCATCCTGGTCAACAACGAGGCCTTTTACCGCGTCTCCGACTTTCTGGAGCCGCGCCACTTCTTCGAGCCGCTGCACGGCAAGCTGTTCGAGATCATGGGTGCGTTGATCCGGGCCGGAAAGATCGCCACCCCGATCACCCTCAAGACCTTCCTGCCGGCTGAGCTCGACATCGGCGGCCTCACCGGCCCGCAGTACCTGGCCCGGCTGGCGGCGGAAGCCACCACCATCATCAATTCCGAGGATTACGGCCGGGCCATCTACGATCTGTCGGTGCGCCGCGACCTGATCCAGATCGGCGAGGAAATCGTCAACGAGGCCTATGACGCCGGTGTCGAAGCCTCGCCGCAGGAGCAGATCGAGCAGGCGGAAAAGCGCCTTTACGAGATCGCCGAGACCGGCCGCTACGATGGCGGCTTCCTGAAGTTCGGCGACGCGCTGCGCGAATCCGTGGACATGGCCTCCAAGGCCTTCCAGCGTGACGGGCATCTGTCGGGCATCGCCACCGCCCTCGACGACCTCGACCACCAGATGGGCGGCCTGCAGCCGTCGGATCTGATCATCCTGGCCGGCCGTCCGGCCATGGGCAAAACCTCGCTCGCCACCAACATCGCCTTCAATATCGCCGCCGCCTATCGCGGCGAGCAACGGGCCGATGGCTCCATCGAGGCGGTGTCGGGCGGCGTGGTCGGCTTCTTCTCGCTGGAAATGTCGTCGGAGCAGCTGGCCACCCGTATTCTCGCCGAGCAGGCCGAGATCGCCTCCTACAAGATCCGCCGCGGCGACATCTCCGAGGCCGAGTTCTCCAAGCTCGCCGCCGCCGCCCAGACCATGCAGTCCATTCCGCTCTATATCGACGACACCGGCGGCATCTCCATCGCCCAATTGGTGGCGCGGGCACGGCGGTTGAAGCGCCAGCGCGGGCTCGATTTCATGGTGGTGGACTATCTCCAGCTCCTGTCCGGCTCCAGCAAGTCGTCGTCGCAGAACCGGGTTCAGGAGATCACCGAGATCACCACCGGCCTGAAAGCCTTGGCGAAAGAACTGCAAGTGCCCATTATGGCGCTGTCGCAGCTCTCCCGTCAGGTGGAGAGCCGGGACGACAAGCGGCCGCAGCTGTCCGACCTGCGTGAGTCCGGCTCCATCGAGCAGGACGCCGACGTGGTCATGTTCGTGTTTCGCGAGGAGTACTATCTCAAGAGTCGCGAGCCGAAGCAGGGCACAGAGGAGTGGTTCAAGTGGGAGATCGACATGAAGGCCGCGGAGAACACGGCGGAAATCATCGTCGGCAAGCAGCGTCACGGCCCGACGGGGACGGTGAAGGTGCATTTCGAACCCCAGTTCACCCGCTTCTCGAACCTGGCGCGGGAGGATCACCTGCCGAACCGGGACTGAGCGGCACCCCCCTGCCCTCGCCCCCCACACCAGCGGAGGATCCGGAGCAGGCCGCGCGTGACGCGCGCGATGCCGGCGCCATCCTCACCATTGATCTGGCCGCCATCGCCGAGAACTGGCGCACCCTTTCCGCCCTCGCCGCCCCGGCGGAATGCGCGGCGGTGGTGAAGGCGGATGCCTATGGGCTCGGCATCGCTCAGGTGGCCCCGGTGCTGTGGCGCGCGGGGGCCCGCACCTTCTTCGTCGCCCATCTCAATGAGGCGCTCACGCTGCGCAGGCTGCTGCCCGAAGCCACCATCTACGCCCTGAACGGCCTGCTGCCGGGCACCGCGCCGCAGTTCGCCGCCCATGAGATCTGCCCGGTGCTGGGCTCGGAGCCGGAAATCGCCGAATGGAGCGCGGCCTGCCGCGACAGCGGCGTGAGCCGGCCGGCGGCCATTCATGTGGATACCGGCATGCATCGCCTGGGCATCGCCCTCGATGAGGCGGTGCGACTGGCGAAGACCATGCCCACCCTCGGCTTCAAGCCGAGCCTGATCATGAGCCATCTGGCCTGTGCCGACACCCCCGGCCATCCGCTCACCGCCCGGCAGCGGCTGGTGTTCGCCGATGTGGCGCGCCGCTTCCCGCGGGTGAAGGCCTCGCTGGCCAATTCCGCCGGCACCCTGATGGGCCGGGATTTTCGCTTCGACTTGGTGCGGCCCGGCATCTTTCTCTACGGCGGCGTCGCCATCAACGGCGTGCCACCGCTGAAGCCGGTGGTGCGGCTGGAGGCGAAGGTGATCCAGGTGCTGGATGTGGCGCGGGGGGAAACGGTGGGCTACGGCGCCACCGAGCGCCTGCAACGCGACAGCCGGCTCGCCACCGTCCATATCGGCTATGCGGACGGCTTCTTCCGCGCCGCCGGCTCCACCGACGAACGCAAGGCGGCGAAGGCCGGCGCGGTGGCCATGCTGGGCGGCCAGCCCTGCCCCCTGGTGGGGCGCATCTCCATGGATCTCGCCACCCTCGACATCACCGACCTGCCGCCCGGCACCGTCGGGCGCGGCGATCCCGCGGTGTTCCTCGGCGACGGCATCGGCGTCGATGATCTCGCCACCGCGGCGGGCACCATCGGCTATGAGGTGCTCACCAGCCTCGGCAAGCGCTACCTGCGCCGCTACGTGGGGGCGTGAGCGGGAGACGTGAGCGGACCTGACGTCGCGTCCCGGCGCCACCGGCTGGAGCGCGCGCGCCACACCGCCCCTCTATCTCCCCCACCGCGCACGCGGCCTCTCGACCTTCCCGGCGAACACCTCTAGCGTCCGCCTGTTCGTGGGGAGGCCCTCATGTCTGATCGATTCGCCTTGTCGCCGGAGCATTCCGGCCTGATTGACCGTTTCGTTTCCTCCGGCCGTTTCGACGGCCCCCATGCGGTGCTCAGCGCCGCCCTCTCGCTGCTGGAAGCCCGCGAGCGGGAGCGCAGCGAGAAGCTCAGCGCCCTGCATTCCGCCCTGGCGGCGGAGGCCGGCAAGCTGGCCTTTGATGTGGATGAGACCTTTCGCGAGATCGAGCGGCTGATCGGCTCCGGCCTCGGCGCGCCAGGCTTGCGCGAAGCCTGCTGAACGGCACGGGGCCAGCCGGATGCGGCGGCCGGCCCGGTGCCCTCACGGCAGAGCCCGCTGCTGGGCGATGAGCCTCTGGCAACGATCGACCGTGCTCATGAGCAATGCTGATGAGCAGGTCTTGATGCGTGCGTGCCGGCGGGCATCGGAGAACACCCCGGACGCCCCTGTGGCCCGGCGGCGGGCGGGCGCGCGCTTTGGCGCGTGATAGTTTCGGCGGGTGATGGTCTAGAGTGCGGCGGGCGAGGCGGATTCGGCCGCCCGCCCTTCGGATCTATCATGGCCAAGCGCGACCACACCTTCGTCTGCCAATCCTGCGGCGCGGTCTATTCCCGCTGGCAGGGCAAGTGCGATGCCTGCGGCGCCTGGAACACCATTTCCGAGGAAGTCGCGGTGGTGGCCAGCGTGCCAGCCGCCCAGAGGTCCAGCCGCAAGGGCCGCGCCTTCGCGCTCGAGAGCCTGGAAGGCGGCGGCAATCCCGCGCCCCGCATGGTCTGCGGCATCGGCGAGCTCGACCGGGTGGCCGGTGGCGGCTTCGTGCCGGGCTCCATCCTGCTCATCGGCGGCGACCCCGGCATCGGCAAGTCGACCCTGCTGGTGCAGGCGTCGGCGGCGCTGTCGGCACGCGGGCTGAACGTGGTCTATGTCTCCGGCGAGGAGGCGGTGGACCAGGTGCGCATGCGCGCCCAGCGGCTCGGCCTGGCCGCCGCCAAGGTGGGGCTCGCCGCGGAAACCAACGCCGAAAACATCCTCGCCACCCTCGCCTCGGGTCCGCCGGTGCATGTGGTGGTCATCGATTCCATTCAGACCATGTGGTCGGACAGCGTGGAATCCGCGCCCGGCACGGTGACCCAGGTGCGCACCTCGGCCCAGCTGCTGGTGCGCTACGCCAAACAGACCGGCGCCTGCGTGATCCTGGTGGGCCATGTGACCAAGGATGGCCAGATCGCCGGCCCCCGGGTGGTGGAGCACATGGTGGATGCGGTGTTCTCCTTCGAGGGGGACGGCGGCCATCAGTTCCGGGTGCTGCGGGCGCAGAAGAATCGTTTCGGCCCCACCGACGAGATTGGCGTGTTCGAGATGACCGGGCGCGGCCTGCGCGAGGTGGCCAACCCCTCCGAGCTGTTCCTTTCCAACCGTGACAGCGGCGCGCCCGGCACCGCCGTCTTCGCCGGCATGGAAGGCACTCGGCCGGTGCTGGTGGAGATCCAGGCCCTGGTGGCCCCCTCCTCCCTCGGCACACCGCGTCGGGCGGTGGTGGGCTGGGACCCCAACCGCCTTTCCATGGTGCTGGCGGTGCTGGATGCGCGCTGCGGCGTGCGCCTCGGCGGGCACGACGTCTATCTGAATGTCGCCGGCGGCCTCAGGATCGGCGAGCCGGCGGCGGATCTGGCGGTGGCGGCGGCGCTGGTCTCCTCCCTCACCGGAGCCCCGCTGCCGGCGGACGCCGTCTATTTCGGCGAGGCCAGCCTTACCGGCGCGGTGCGCCCCGTCTCCCAGGGTCCGGCCCGGCTGAAGGAGGCGGCCAAGCTCGGCTTTGCCCGCGCGGTCATTCCCGCCGGCGGCCAGGAGGGCGCCGACGGACTGGTGGAGATCGACTCCATCTCCTCCCTCGCCCAGCTGGTGGCGGGCATCGCCGCCCGCGCTCCGCGTAAGGCAGCCATGCGCAAGCCACAGGCGGACGACGCCGATGAGGATGTTCCGCGCCGGCCCGCCGGCAAGCGCGCCATCGCCGCGACCACCACCCCGTGGGATGACGAAGCGGACTGAGTTGAGATAAAGGGCAAGGGGAGGATGACGCCGACCGATGTGCGGGCTATATCACGCGCGCGGCGGCCCCACGCGGTGCGGACCCGCAGGATGAGCGCCTGTCGCCCCACACCGACCACGGACCGATGCACCGATGCCTGTCACGCTACTCGACATCATTGTCATTTCCGTGATGCTGATTTCAGGAGTCCTCGCCATGGTGCGGGGCCTGCTGCGCGAAGTCTTCAGCATCCTGTCGTGGGCGGTCGCCGCTGGCGTGACGCTCTATTTCTACAAACCGGCGCTGCCGTACGTGAAACAATATATCTCCCAGGACACCGCCGCCATGGCGGCCACCCTGGGCCTCTTGTTTCTCGGCACGCTGCTGATCGCCTCCATCATCACCGCGCGGATCTCCGACATCGTGCTCGACAGCCGAATCGGCGCGCTGGACCGCACCTTGGGCTTCGGCTTCGGCCTCGCCCGCGGCCTGCTCGTGATGGTGGTGGCTTTCATGTTCTTCAATTGGCTGGTGCCGCTCAAGAGCCAGCCGCCGTGGGTGGTGGACGCCAAATCGCGTCCGGCGCTGGAAAGCGCGGGTGACTGGCTGATGGCCCAGTTGCCGGATGACCCTGAAAACACCATCTTGAACAAGTTCAAGAAGCCACCCGCAGGTGAGGAGGGCGATGCGCCCGCCGCACCGGCAGCAGGTCAGCGTTCACAGAACGACGGTTCGGGCCTTGGGGGCACGACCATGGCGGCAAGCACCGCCCCGGGATCCACGGCAGGGAGCGCCGGCTACCGGCGCACGGATCGCCAGGGCTTTGAGCAGCTGCTGGAAAGCACGCGCGGCACCGGCCAGTAAGGTCGCCCGAGCGGAGGTGCAGGATGGACAGGACACAGCTGGACGACATGAACGGCGCCGAAGGGGGCCACGGTTCCGACCATGGTTCCCATGCCCAGGAGCCCGGACAAGGTCGCGCCATCGACCTTGATCTCGATGGCGATCGCCTGCGCGAGGAATGCGGGGTCTTCGGCATCTATAACCACCCCCACGCCGCGGCGGTGACGGCCATTGGCCTGCACGCCCTGCAGCATCGCGGCCAGGAAGCCGCCGGCATCGTCTCCTTCGACGGCCGGCGCTTCCACTCGGAACGGCGCCTCGGCCTCGTCGGCGATGCCTTCTCCGACGGCGCGGTGATCGATCGCCTGCCGGGCGATTCCGCGATCGGCCACGTGCGCTATTCCACCACCGGTGAGACCCTGCTGCGCAATGTGCAGCCGCTGTTCGCCGAGCTCGATGCCGGCGGCTTCGCGGTGGGGCACAACGGCAACCTCACCAATGGCCTCACCCTGCGCAAGCAGCTGGTGCGGGAAGGGGCCATCACCCAGTCCACCACCGACACCGAAGTCATCCTGCATCTGGTGGCCCGCTCGCGGAAGCCGCGCTTCATCGACCGCTTCATCGACGCGATCCAGTGCCTGGAGGGCGCCTATTCCCTGGTGGCGCTCACCAACAAGAAATTGATCGGCGCCCGCGATCCCCTCGGCATCCGCCCGCTGGTGCTCGGCACCCTGGAAGGCTCGCCCATCCTCGCCTCCGAGACCTGCGCCCTCGACATCATCGGCGCGCGCTATGTGCGCGACGTGGAGAATGGCGAGGTCATCGTCATCGACGAGGACGGGCTGCAGTCGTTCAAGCCGTTCCCCGAGATGCCGGCCCGCCCCTGCATCTTCGAGTACATCTATTTCGCCCGCCCGGATTCCGTGGTGGGCGGGCGTTCCGTCTACCAGGTGCGCAAGACCTTCGGCCAGGTGCTGGCCCAGGAGAGCCCGGCCAATGCCGACGTGATCGTGCCGGTGCCGGATTCCGGCGTGCCGGCGGCCATCGGCTTCGCGCAATATTCGGGCATCCCCTACGAGCTCGGCATCATCCGCAACCACTATGTGGGCCGCACCTTCATCCAGCCCACCCAGACCATCCGCGACCAGGGTGTGCGCATGAAGCATTCCGCCAACCGCTCGGTGGTGGAAGGCAAGAGCATCGTGCTGGTGGACGACAGCCTGGTGCGCGGCACCACCTCGGTGAAGATCGTGCAGATGATGCGCGATGCCGGCGCCCGCGAGGTGCATTTCCGCATCGCATCGCCGCCCATCACCCATCCCGATTATTACGGCATCGACACGCCGGACCGGGACAAGCTGCTGGCCGCCACCCACGACCTGGAAGGCATGCGCCGCTATATCGGCGCGGATTCCCTGGCCTTCCTCACCGTGGACGGCGTCTACCGCGCCATGGGCTATGAGGGGCGCGATCCGGCCCGGCCGCAGTTCACCGACCACTGCTTCACCGGCGACTATCCCACCCCGCTGACCGACCGCTCCTGCGCAGCCGGCGCACAGCAATTGTCGCTGCTCGCCGAAGCCAGCTGAGGTCTGCGCCGCGGTCGGCGACACCGGCCGCGGCGGCCCACCCCAGGGCATCGCGGGCGTGCCACGCCCCGCGCCGACAGGCCCGCACCGGCCCCGCTGACGGCCGGACGCGCGATAGCCGCGTCAAGGGGCCCCCTGACGCGGCTCTTCCTCTCTGCACCACCAACGCCCGCGGAGCCTTCATGACCGATCTCAGCCCCACCGGCGCCAACCCTGCCCTGCCGCTGGCCGACAAGGTGGCCCTCGTCACCGGCGCCACCCGCGGCATCGGCGCGGCGACCGCCCTCGCTCTGGCCAAGGCCGGCGCCCATGTGGTGGCGGTGGGCCGCACCGAAGGGGGCCTGGAGGAACTGGACGACGCCATTCAGGCCATCGGCGGCAGCGCCACCTTGGTGCCCCTCGACCTCAAGGATGGCGAAGGCATCGACCGGCTGGGCGGCGCGCTCTACCAGCGCTATGGCCGGCTCGACATCTATGTGGCCAATGCCGGCGTGCTGGGACCGCTCTCTCCCCTCGGCCACGTGCTGCCGAAGGACTGGGATGACACGGTGGCGGTGAACCTCACCGCCAACTGGCGCTGCGTGCGCTCATTCGATCCGCTGCTGCGGCTGTCCACCTGCGCGCGGGCTGTGATGATCTCCTCCGGCGCGGCCCATAAGGCCAAGGCCTATTGGGGGCCCTACGCCATCACCAAGGCGGCGCTGGAAGTGATGGCCCGCACCTGGGCGGCGGAGGCCATCAACGGCAATCTGAAGGTGAACCTCTTCAACCCCGGACCCATCCGCACCCTGATGCGGGCCAAGGCGTTTCCCGGGGAGGACCCCATGACGCTGCCGACCCCGGAAGAGGCCGCCGCCGCCATCCTGCCCCTGTGCCTGCCCGACTTCACAGAGACCGGCAAGCTCTACGACTTCCCCCAGCGCAAGCTGCTGTCCTTCCAGATGCCCGCCTGAGGCGACGCCGGCGGGCCAGGATACCTGCAACAGGCGGCCGTAGGAGAGGCGCATCCCCTCTCCCGCTTGCGGGGGAGGGTCAGGGAGGGGGCAACGCCACCTCACAGACGACGACCATCGCATTTCAGCGTAGTCCGCAACGCGTAGCCTTTGCCTGGTGGCGGAGCGCAACTCCCAACGATTTGCCCCCTCCCCAGCCCTCCCCCGCAAGCGGGAGAGGGAGCAGCGGCGGGACAAGCTCAGTCGGCGCATCAGCCGCATAACATGCGTTGGCGGTCGAGAGCGCCTCGCGCATTTTCGCGCAGGGTGGACACCGTTTCGCGTGAAGATGCGGGCTCGATCGCCGAGAGCGCTATCGCCGCGATTGCGCCGATTTCCAATGCCGCGCGGACGGGCCAAAGGCCCAGTGGCCCATCCCGCCGAAATGCCCCTCAGCCCGCCACCCGTTCGCGGGCGGGCTCCAGAGCGCCAAGCGTCTCATCATCTAGCCCCACCGCCGCCTCACTCAGCGCGGAGCCGTAAAGCACGATGCAGGGGCCGGTGGCGCCGGCGGCCACCGCTTGTTCCACCGCCTCCACCAGACGCCTGATGGGGGCGCTGACGATGCGTTCATCCGGCCGGGTGGCGGAGAAGATGGCCACGGCCGGCGTGGCGGCATCGAGCCCCGCCGGAAGGAGACGCGCCACCAGCGCCGCCAAGGTGTGGCGGGGCATATAGACCACGGTGGTGGCGCCGGGATCGCTCAGGGCCTCGAAATCGAGATCCTCGGGCAACTGGCCGTTGCGGGCATGGGCGGTGACGAACTGCAGGCGCCGCGCGTGGTCGCGATGGGTGAGGGAGGCGGCGAGCCGGCTGGCGGCCCCCTGGGCCGTGGATATGCCCGGCACCACCTCCACCGGCACGCCGGCGGCGCGGCAGGCGGCGATCTCCTCCCCGGCGCGGCCGAAGATCATGGGCTCGCCTCCCTTGAGGCGCACCACCCGGCGGCCCTCACGGGCGAGCCGCACCATCAGCGCATTGATGTCGTCCTGCTTGCAGGAGGGGCCGTAGCCGGTCTTGCCCACCAGCATCTTGCGGGCCTCGCGCCGGGCGAAATCCAGCACCTCCGGTGACACCAGCTGGTCATAGAGCACCACGTCCGCCGCCTGCAGGGCGCGCACCGCCTTGAGGGTGAGCAGTTCCGGATCGCCCGGCCCCGCCCCCACCAGCACCACGGAGCCGCCGGCCGGCAGCGGCGCGGCGAGGAGTGCCGCCTGGATGTCGGCATCGGGCGTCGCATGGGGCGTTGCGAGGGCACGGGCGCTGAAGCGTTCCCAGAAGGCCCGCCGCGCCGGCGCGGCCAGATCCCTGAGGCCCGCGCGCCAGCCCTTGGCGGCGTCCGCCCACGCCTTGAAGCCCGCCGGCAGCAGCGCCTCGATGCGGGCGCGCACCGCCTGGGCAAACACCGGCGCCGCCCCATCGGTGGAGATGCCCACCACCAGAGGCGAGCGATTGACGATGGAACCGAAGGTGAAATCGCAGCGCGCCGGATCGTCCACCACATTGACCGGCACCCCGGCGGCGCGGGCGGCGGCGGCGAAGCGCACGCCCTCTTCCGCATCCTCGAACGCCCCCACCGCCAGCGCGGCGCCGGTCAGATCCTCAGGGGCGAATGCGCGGGGGTGCAGCGTCACCGGCCCCTGCGGCGGTGTGGCAGCCAGATGGGCGAGATCGGCGCAAGGCACGGGCGCGAACACCTCCACCCGCGCCCCGGCGGCGGAGAGCAGTTCCGCCTTCCAGCTCGCCGCGCGGCCATGGCCGGCCACCACCACGCGCCGCCCGTTGAGGCCGAAGAACACGGGCAGGCGCGCCAGAGGCGCCATGCGGCCAGCATCGGGGGCAGACACGGCATCAACGCCGGAAACGAGCTTGGGGGCGGCCACGGGAACGCAACTCCAGTCCATGAACGGCCGACGGTTTCGCCGGCTCATTTCACAAACTAAATGAGCGCACCCGCATATTCAACACATAAATATGTGATATTTATAATTCACATTATTATTGAGTTTAATGTGCCTCGTCCCAATTCTTCGCGGCGCGGGCCTCCACCTTCAGGGGCACCCTCAGCTCGACGGCGGGCAGTGCGGCCTGTTCCATCACCTGCTGCACCAGGGGCAGGGTCTTTTCCGCCTCGCCCTCGACCACCTCGAACACCAGTTCGTCATGCACCTGCAGCAGCATGCGGGCGGAGAGCTTGGCCTTCGCCAGGGCCGGCTCCATGCGGATCATGGCGCGGCGGATAATGTCGGCGGCGGTGCCCTGCAGCCGGGCATTGATGGCGGCGCGCTCGTTGAACGCGCGGATGGAGGGGTTCTTGGCGGCGATGTCCGGATAGTGGCACTGCCGGCCGAACAGGGTCTCCACATAGCCGTGCTCGCGGCAGAAACCCTTGGTCTCTTCCATATAGTCGCGGATACCCGGGAACCGCTCGAAATACTTCTTGATGTATTGCCCCGCCTCTTCGCGGGGAATACCAAGCTGGTTGGCGAGGCCGAACGCCGAGATGCCGTAAATGATGCCGAAATTGATGGCCTTGGCCCGGCGTCGCACCTCGCTCGGCATATCCTTCACCGGCACGCCGAACATCTCGGACGCGGTCATGGCGTGGATGTCGAGCCCGTCCTGGAATGCCTGCCGCAAGGTGGGGATCTCGGCGATCTCGGCGAGCAGCCGCAGCTCGATCTGCGAATAATCCGCCGACACCAGCAGATGGCCGGGCTCCGCTACGAAGGCGCGGCGGATGCGCCGGCCCTCTTCCGTGCGCACCGGAATGTTCTGCAAATTCGGGTCCGAGGAGGACAGGCGCCCGGTGGTGGTGGCCGCCAGCGCATAGGAGGTGTGGACGCGATGGGTGTCGCGGTTCACGAAATTGGGCAGCGCATCCGTGTAGGTGGAGCGCAGCTTGGAGAGCTGGCGCCATTGCAGGATCTTCTGCGGCAGCGGGTGGCCGGTTTCCGCCAGCTCCTCCAGCACGTTGGCCTTGGTGGACCAGGCCCCCGTGGGGGTCTTGGAGCCGCCCGGCAGGCCCATCTTGCCGAACAGAATGTCGCCGATCTGCTTGGGGCTGCCCACGTTGATCTTCTCGCCGGCGAGCTCGGCAATCTCGTCCTCCACCCGGGCCGCGCCCTGGGCGAATTCCGAGGACAGGCGCGCCAGCAGCGCCTTGTCGATGGAGATGCCGCGCGCCTCCATGCGGGTGAGCACGGGGATGAGGGGCCGCTCCAGGGTCTCATAGACCGTGGTCTTGGCCTCGGCGACGAGACGCGGCTTCAGGGTCAGCCACAGGCGGAAGGTCACGTCGGCGTCTTCCGCCGCATATTGGGTGGCCGGCTCCAGGGCGATCTTGTCGAAGGTCACCTGCGCCTTGCCCTTGCCCACCACCTCGGTGAAGGCGATGGGGGTATGGCCCAGATGGAACACCGAGAGTTCATCCATGCCATGGCCGTGCAGGCCGGCATCCAGGGCATAGGACATGCACATGGTGCATTCCAGCGGCGCCACCGTGATGCCGTAGCGCGACAGCATCAGCGCGTCATACTTCACATTGTGGCCGATCTTGAGGGTGCCGGTGTCCTCCAGCAGCGGCTTGAGCACAGCAATGGCCTCGGCCAGGGGGATCTGCCCCGGCAGCAGCCCTTCGCTGAACAGGCCGTCTCCCGCCCCCACATGGGCCAGGGGAATGTAGCAGGCCACATTGGGCGCCAGCGCCAGAGACACGCCCACCAGATCCGCCGACATGGGATCGAGCGAAGTGGTCTCGGTGTCGAAGGCCACCACCCCCTGGTCCATGGCGCGGGCGCACCAGTCCTTCAGTTCGGCAAGATCGCTCACCGTGCGATAGGCGCTGCGGTCCACCGGCGTGGCGCGCGCCGCCTCGGCGCGGGCATGGGCGAGTTCCGAGGGCCTGGGCAGAATGTCCACGCCGCCACTTCTCGCCGGCGCGGCCGCCTTCTCTTTGCCCTTGGCCGCCTGCGGCGCTTCCGCCTCCGTCTCGCCGGGGGTGAACAGGCCCTGGGGGGCGAGCTTGGGGTCGGGGTCGATGGCGCCCGCATCCACCCCGAAGGCCTCCGCCACCCGGCGGGTGATGGTGGTGAATTCCATGGCCTTCAGGAAGGCCACCAGGGGCCGGGCGTCGGGCTCCTCCAGCACCAGATCGGCCAGCGGCACCTCCACCGCCACATCGCGCACCAGCTCCACCAGCTGCTTGGAGATGCGGGCGGATTCCGCATTCTCCAGCAGCGACTGGCGGCGCTTGGGCTGCTTGATCTCGGAGGCGCGGGCCAACAGCGTGTCCAGGTCGCCATATTCGTTGATGAGCTGGGCCGCGGTCTTGATGCCGATGCCGGGCACGCCAGGCACGTTGTCGGTGGAATCCCCCGCCAGGGCCTGCACATCCACCACCTTGTCCGGCGGCACGCCGAAATATTCCACCACCTCGGCTTCGCCGATGCGCCGCTCGGGCCGCGCCCCGCGCCCGCCACTTTCGCCGGAGGCCGGGTCATACATGGCCACATGGGGGCCGATGAGCTGCATCAGGTCCTTGTCGGCGGAGACGATGAGCACCTCCGCCCCCGCCTTCACCGCCTGGTCCGCATAGGTGGCGATGAGGTCGTCGGCCTCGTAGCGCGCCTGCTCCACCGGGATGAGGCCGAACGCCCGCACCGCTTCGCGCATCAGCGGGAACTGAGGAATGAGCTCGTCCGGCGGATCGGAGCGGTTGGCCTTGTACTGGGGGTAGAGCGCCTTGCGGAACGAATCTTCCGACTTGTCGAAAATGATGGCGAGATGGGTGGGCTTGATGCCCACCGCGCCGTCGCGCACGAACTGGAACAGCTTGGTGCAGAACAGGCGCACCGCCCCGGTGGGGAGCCGGTCGGAGCGGAAATTGTACTTCCGGTCCTGGTTGATGGACTGGAAATAGGCCCGGAACACGAAGGAGGAGCCATCCACCAGAAACACGCGGTCTCCGGGCTGGATCGGGCGGGGCGAAGGGGACATGGCAACATCCATCGTGGCGCCGGGCGGCGCGGGTCAAAGCGCCCGCACGATGCCCCACCCCCGCCCCGCGAACAACCCCGCGGGGCCCGTCGTCCCCCTTCGCGGCTGGCGCGCCCTCAGTGGCCCAACACCGCCAGCAGCAGCAGAGCGACGATGTTGGTGATCTTGATCATGGGGTTCACGGCGGGTCCCGCCGTGTCCTTGTAGGGGTCGCCCACCGTATCGCCGGTCACTGAGGCCTTGTGCGCCTCCGAGCCCTTGTAGTGGCGCACCCCGTCCTTATCCACGAAGCCATCCTCGAACGACTTCTTGGCATTGTCCCAGGCGCCGCCGCCGGAGGTCATGGAGATGGCCACGAACAGGCCGGTGACGATGACGCCGAGCAGCATGGCCCCTACCGCCGAGAAGGCCGCCGATTTGCCGGCCACCCCGCCGCCCGCCACCGCATAGATGACGAAATAGCAGACGATGGGCGACAGCACCGGCAGCAGCGAGGGGAGGATCATCTCCTTGATGGCGGCGACCGTGAGCATGTCCACGGCGCGGGAATAATCCGGCTTCTCGCTGCCGGCCATGATGCCCGGCTTCTCGCGGAACTGGCGCCGCACCTCCTCCACGATGGCCCCCGCGGCCCGGCCCACCGCCGTCATGCCCATGGCGCCGAACAGATAGGGCAGCAGCCCGCCGAACAGCAGGCCCACCACCACATAAGGGTTATCGAGGGAGAAATTGGGCGTGACGCCGAAGAAATAGGTGCCCTCGGCGGCCTGGGAGATGAAGTATTTCAGATCCTGATTATAGGCCGCGAACAGCACCAGGGCACCAAGGCCGGCGGAGCCGATGGCATAGCCCTTGGTGACGGCCTTGGTGGTGTTGCCCACCGCATCCAGCGCATCGGTGGACTGGCGCACTTCCTTGGGCAGGCCAGCCATCTCGGCGATGCCGCCGGCGTTGTCGGTGACCGGGCCGAACGCATCGAGGGCCACGATCATGCCCGCCAGCGCCAGCATGGTGGTGGCGGCGATGGCGATGCCGAACAGGCCGGCCAGTCCATAGGCCGCAAGGATGCCGGCGATGATGACGAGGGTGGGCAGCGCCGTCGCCTCCAGCGACACGGCAAGGCCCTGGATGATGTTGGTGCCATGCCCGGTGACCGAGGCCTGGGCGATGGAGCGGACCGGCCGATAGCCGGTGCCCGTATAATATTCGGTGATGACGACGATGGCCGCAGTGACCAGCAGGCCGACGATGCCGCACACGAACAGCGCGGTGCCCGAGAAGCTGGCTCCGTCGATGGGCCCGAAGCCGGGCAGCAGCCAGGTCACCAGCGCCAGAGCCAACACCGAGAGGCCGGCGGTGGCCAAGAGGCCGCGATAGAGCGCCCCCATGATGGAGGAGGTGGGCCCGAGCTTCACGAAGAAGGTGCCGGCGATGGAGGTGAGGATGCACACCGCGCCGATGGCCAGCGGATAGAGCTGCAGCGTGTGCAGGGTGGCCGGGGTGGCGGCGAAGAAGATGGCGGCGAGCACCATGGTGGCCACCACCGTCACCGCATAGGTCTCGAACAGGTCGGCCGCCATGCCGGCGCAGTCGCCGACATTGTCGCCCACATTGTCGGCGATGGTGGCGGGGTTGCGCGGATCATCCTCCGGAATGCCGGCTTCCACCTTGCCGACCAGATCGCCGCCCACGTCGGCGCCCTTGGTGAAGATGCCGCCGCCGAGCCGAGCGAAGATGGAGATGAGCGAGGCGCCGAAGCCCAGCGCCACCAGCGCATCCACCACCACCCGGGCGTTGGGGGCAAAGCCGAGCAGCTGGGTGAGCACCAGGAAATAGGCGGAGACCCCGAGCAAGGCGAGGCCCGCCACCAGAAGCCCGGTGACAGCGCCAGCCTTGAAGGCGAGATCGAGCCCCCGGGCCAGGGAGAGGGTGGCCGCCTGGGCGGTGCGCACATTGGCCCGCACCGACACATTCATGCCGATGAAGCCGGCGAGCGCCGACAGAATGGCGCCGATGGCGAAGCCCGCCGCCACCAGCCAGCCCAGGAACACGCCCACCAGGACGAAGATGACGACGCCCACCACGCCGATGGTGAGATACTGGCGCTTGAGATAGGCCTGCGCCCCCTCGGCAATGGCGGCAGCGATTTCCTGCATGCGGGCGCTGCCGGCATCCGCCTCCATCAGGCTGCGGATGGCCCAGATTCCATAGGCGACCGCCAACAGGCCGCAGGCGATGATGAGCAGCAGTGCCAGCATGAGCCTCTCCCCAGCGTTTTCAGAGTCGTCATTCTTATACCTGAGAGTGTGAGAGGATTGACGACACCCGGCAAGGGACCAGCCGCGCGCTGCGGCAGAACCGCGAGCCGGAGCGCTGCAGTGCGGCAGAGGCACCGGAAGGCGGGGGCGACGAGAACATTCAGCCCACCGCACCGCCCACCCGCGCCCGCCTCAAAAACGCCCTGCCCTTTCGCTACCCCGCCGGCGCCGGTCGGGATTGACGGGAGAGCGTTGCTCCCCTAACCCCTGCGGCCTGCCCCCAACAGCCGAAGAAGTCCCCGCGCATCATGGTCGAGACCGCGCTGAAGTCGCCCCGCATCTCCTTCGTCTCCCTCGGCTGCCCCAAGGCGCTGGTGGATTCCGAGCGCATCGTCACGCGCCTCAGGGCGGAGGGCTATGAGCTCACCAAGACCCATGCGGGGGCCGATCTCGTCATCGTCAACACCTGCGGCTTCCTCGACAGCGCCAAGGCGGAAAGCCTCTCGGCCATCGGTGAGGCGCTGGCGGAGAATGGCAAGGTGGTGGTCACCGGCTGCATGGGCGCCGAGCCCGAGCAGATCACCGCCGCCCATCCCGGCGTGCTCGCCGTCACCGGCCCGCAGCAATATGAGAGCGTGCTCGCCGCCGTGCACGAAGCGGTGCCGCCCAAGCACGATCCGTTCCTCGATCTGGTGCCCGACCAGGGGGTGAAGCTCACCCCGCGCCACTATGCCTATCTGAAGATCTCGGAGGGCTGCTCCAACCGCTGCACCTTCTGCATCATCCCCAAGCTGCGCGGCGACCTCGTCTCCCGCCCGGCAGGCGAGGTGCTGCGCGAGGCGGAAAAGCTGGTGAAGGCCGGCGTGAAGGAACTCCTCGTCATCTCCCAGGACACCTCGGCCTATGGCCAGGACCTGCGCTACGCACCGAGCCTGTGGAAGGGCGCCGAGGGCGAGAAGGAAGTGGCCACCCGCTTCCTGGACCTTGCCGCCGCGCTGGGGGATCTCGGCGCCTGGGTGCGCCTACACTATGTCTATCCCTACCCCCATGTGGACGCGGTGATGGAGCTGATGGCGGCCGGCAAGGTGCTGCCCTATCTCGATATTCCCTTCCAGCACGCGAGCCCCACGGTGCTGCGGCGGATGAAGCGCCCGGCCTCCCAGGAGAAGACGCTGGCCCGCATCCAGGCGTGGCGCAGCGCGGTGCCGGACCTCACCTTGCGCTCCACCTTCATCGTCGGCTTCCCCGGCGAGACGGAGGCCGAGTTCCAGGAGTTGCTGGACTTCCTGGAGGAAGCGGAGATCGACCGCGCCGGCGCCTTCAAGTTCGAGCCGGTGGCGGGGGCGGTGGCCAACGGCCTCGACAATCCGGTGCCCGACGAGGTGAAGGCCGAGCGCTATGACCGTTTCATGCGCACCCAGCAGAAGGTCTCCGCCCGCCGGCTGAAGCGCAAGGTGGGCACCCGCCAGCAGGTGATCATCGATGCGGTGACGCCCAGTGGCGCCATCGGCCGCACCAAGGGCGATGCGCCGGAGATCGACGGCACCGTGAAGGTGGCGTCGCGCCGGCCGCTGCGGGTGGGCGAGATCGCCACCGTGAAGATCGAGGCCGCCGGCCCCTACGACCTCTCCGGAACAGCCGTCGGCTTCTGACGGATTTGGCGGCGCCAGCCCCCTCGCAAGAGGGGCTTGGGGTGCCTATGTTGAGGGCCCTCACCGGCGCGCGCGTCCTGGCCCGCGCCTCAAGATCCGCACAGATCTCCCGGAGCCCTCCATGCTGGAGTATCGCCCGCTCGGGCGCACCGACATCAAGGTGTCGTCTGTCGCCCTCGGAACCATGACCTTCGGCCAGCAGAATACCGAGGCCGAAGGCCATGCCCAGCTCGATTATGCGCTGGATCACGGCATCAATTTCATTGATACGGCCGAACTCTATTCCATTCCGCCGCGACGGGAGACCCAGGGCTCCACCGAGCGCATCATCGGCACCTGGCTGAAGGCGCGCGGCAATCGCGACAAGGTGGTGCTGGCCTCCAAGGCGGTGGGCCCCACCACCAACACCTGGTATCGCGCCGACGGCGCGAGGCCGCGCCTCGACGCCGCCAACATCCGCGCCGCCATAGACGGCTCGCTGCAGCGCCTTCAGACCGATTATCTCGACCTCTACCAGCTCCACTGGCCCGATCGCGCCGTGCCGATCTTCGGCAATGCCGCGCCCGCCCGCGCGCCCGGCGACGGCGCTGAAGTGCCCATCGAGGACACTCTGGCCGCCCTGGCCGAGCTGGTGAAGAGCGGCAAGGTGCGCCACATCGGCCTGTCCAACGAAACAGCCTGGGGGCTCCACGCCTTCCTGCGCGCCGCCGATGCGGGAATCGGCCCGCGGGTGGTCTCGGTGCAGAACGCCTACAACCTCATCAACCGGACCTATGAGGAAGGGCTGGCCGAGTTCCACGCCCGCGAGGGGGTGGGCCTGCTCGCCTATTCGCCCCTGGGCCAGGGCTACCTCACCGGCAAATACCAGCGGGGCGCACGGCCGGCGGGGGCGCGCAGCACCCTGTTCGATCGCGGCCAGCGCTATGAGAAGCCGGGCACCGAGGCGGCCATCGACGCCTATCTTAAGCTCGCCGCCGAAGTGGGCCTGACCCCGGTGGCGCTGGCGCAGGCCTTCGTCACCTCGCGTCCGTTCGTCACCGCCACCCTCATCGGCGCCACCAGCATGGCCCAGCTCGAGGCGTGCCTGGCCGGCGCCCTCACGCCCCTGAGCGCCGACGTGCTGGCCCGCATCGACGCGCTGCACCAGATCCACGGCAATCCAGCACCCTGAAACACGGAACGCCCGCTCGGGGGACCGAGCGGGCGTTCTCGCATCTTGCGGTGCGGCCAAACGGCGGGGCTCAGCCCTCGTCGTCGTCCGAATGCTCGGGCGGGACCAGGCCCTGCAGGCCGGCGAGGAGCTCCTCCTCGGTCATGCGGTCGAGCATGACGTCGCTGTCGTCGCCCCCACCTTCGCCGGACGCGATCATGGGCGCGGCCTCGGGCTCGGGCTCATCCACCTCGGTGTATTTCTGCAGCGAGTGGATCAGATCTTCCTTGAGATCCTCGGGGCTCACCGTTTCGTCGGCGATCTCGCGCAGCGCCACCACCGGGTTCTTGTCGTTGTCACGATCGATGGTGATCTGGCTGCCCGAGGAGATCATCCGGGCGCGGTGGGCGGCGAGCAGCACCAGTTCAAACCGGTTGTCTACCTTGTCGATGCAATCTTCAACCGTGACGCGGGCCATGGGCTCGGCACTCCCTCATGCGCAAACGCGCTGGATCATAAGCCTGGGAAGAGCGGGTCGATACAACAAATCGAACCTCTGGGCAAGCCGAGGGTGCCTTTTTCGCTTGCGTTGGACCGGGCTTCGTCGGAGAAAGGCAGCGGACGGTGCGGGTTACAGCCGTTCCAGCGTTACGCCCATCCCTTTCGACCGGCGGAAATTTTATGCAGGGCCTTGAAAAGATCGCTCTTCTGATTGATGGCGCAAATCTGTACTCGGCAACCAAGGCGCTCGGCTTCGACATTGATTACAAGCGGCTGCTGAAGGAGTTCCAGAGCCGGGGCTATCTTCTGCGAGCGTTCTATTATACCACCCTGATCGAGGATCAGGAGTATTCCTCCATTCGTCCTCTGCTCGATTGGCTGGACTACAACGGCTATTCGGTGGTGACCAAGCTCGCCCGCGAATTTACCGACGCCCAGGGGCGCCGGCGGGTGCGCGGCAACATGGACATCGAGATCGCCGTGGATGCCATGGAGCTCGCCGAGCACGTGGATCACATCGTGCTGTTCTCCGGCGACGGCGACTTCCGCTCCCTGGTGGAAGCCTTGCAGCGCAAGGGCATCCGGGTGTCGGTGGTGTCCACCATCTCCACCCAGCCGCCGCTCATCGCCGACGATCTGCGCCGCCAGGCGGATGTCTTCATCGACCTCGTGGAACTGCAACCCAAGATTGGTCGCGACCCCTCCGAGCGGCAGGGCCGCATGCAGGAGACGCCCCGATTCCTGGAGCGGCGTGGCGCCACCGCGGGCACCGACAGCGACAATTGCTGAGCGGTCCCATGGCGCGCGTTCTGGAGGTGGAGCCCGCGGGCGACTGCCCGCTCTGCCCTCGTCTTGCCGGCTTTCGTGACGACTGGCGGGCGGCGGAACCGGGCTGGTTCAATGCGCCCGTGCCCACGTTCGGACCGAAGGACGCGCGGCTGCTCATCGTCGGCCTCGCCCCCGGCCTGCGCGGCGCCAACCGCACCGGGCGGCCCTTCACCGGCGATTATGCCGGCGACCTGCTCTATGCGACGCTGCTGGACTTCGGCTTCGCCACCGGCCATTACGATGCCCGACCCGACGATGGGCTGGCGCTGCAGGATGCCCGCATTGTCAACGCGGTGCGTTGCGTGCCGCCACAGAACAAGCCGACGACAGAAGAGATCCGCACCTGCCGGCGCTTCCTCACGCCCCTGTTCACCGGCATGCCGCATCTGCGCGCAGTGGTGACCCTGGGCAAGATCGCCCACGATTCCACCCTGGCGGCGCTCGGCGCCCGGGCCTCGCACCTCAAGTTCGGCCACGGCGTCAGCGGCGACATCGCCGGCCTCAGGGTGTTCGCGAGCTATCATTGCTCGCGCTACAACACCAATACGGGTGTGCTGACACCGGCCATGTTCCGCGCCGTATTCCAGGACGTGCGCGCGTTCCTGGCCACCCCGGCGCGCTGAGGCGTCCTATTCTTCCCCTTCGTCCCGCGCGGCGGCGCGGGCCTGCAGATGCGCCAGCACCTGGGCCGCATTCTCGTCCGGCGGGAACACCGGATAGAAGACGTGGGAGATGGCCCCTTCGTCGATGATGAGGGTGATGCGCTTCAACAACACCGCGCCATCCACCTCGAACGTGGGCAGCCGGACCGCCTGGGCGAACTCCCGGCGATGATCGGACAGGAGCGGGAACGGCAGCTCCAGCCGCTCCACCACCTCGGCCTGATAGGGCGTGTCCTGCACCGAAAGGCCGAACACATGCTCCACGCCCACCGCCTTCAGTGCCGCATAGTGATCGCGGAAGGCGCACGACTGGGGCGTGCAGCCGCGCGCGCCGGGAATGGCATCCCAGCCATCCGGCAGGGGCTCGCCCGGCACCCCGGTGCGCGGATAGACATAGACCACCGCCCGGCCGGCGAGGGAGGACAGGTCCACCCGCTCGCCATTGGTGGCCGGCAGGCCGATGATGGGCAGTTCGAGCCCCGGCAGGTGATCGGCGGCGCCGTCGTCCTGGGGCGCGGGCAAGTCATCCGGCAGCGTCTGATACTCGGCCATGGCCCCTCTCCGCACTGGTGGGGCCGCGCCAGGCGCCGGCCCGGAACAGGTGAATCAGCCGCGCTCGCGCATGAGCCGCGCCTTGTCGCGGGCCCACGAGCGCTCCTTCAGCGCCTCGCGCTTATCGTGGCTCTTGCGCCCCTTGGCCAAGGCGATCTCCACCTTGGCCCGGCCGCGCTCGTTGAAATAGATCTTCAGCGGCACCACGGTCATGCCCTCGCGCTCCACCGCATTGCCGAGCTTGGCGATCTGCCGCTTGTGCAGCAGCAATTTGCGGGGTCGGCGCGTCTCGTGGTTGAAGCGGTTGGCTTCCAGATATTCGGGAATGTAGGCGTTAAAGAGCCACATCTCGCCATTCTTCTGGGCGGCGTAGCTCTCGGCGATGGTGGCCTTGCCGGTGCGCAGGCTCTTCACCTCGGTGCCGGTGAGGGACACCCCGGCCTCGAACACTTCCTCGATGGCAAAGTCGAACCGGGCCCGCCGGTTCTCGGCGGCCACCTTGCGGGGGGCGTCTTTCTTATTGTCGCTCATGACAGGGAATGTGGCCTTCGGATGCCGCCGGCACAAGCGGCATGAGGGGGCGCCAGCCCGCAGGCTGGCGCCCGTGTGTTCAGTTGATGAGGCCGGCGTGGACCATGGCCGAATGCACCACCGCCTTGGTGGGCTCCGACACCGGCACCAGCGGCAGACGGACCTCGTCTGTCATCTTGCCCAGCAGGGTCAGGGCATATTTGGTGGGGGTCGGGTTGGTCTCCACGAACAGCGCCGAATGCAGCGGCATCAGCTTGTCCTGAATGGCGAGCGCAGTCTTGAAGTCGCCATTGAGGCAGGCATTCTGGAACTGCGCGCACAGCCGCGGCGCCACATTGGCGGTCACCGAGATGCAGCCCGCACCGCCATGGGCCATGAAACCGAGCGCGGTGGCATCCTCGCCCGAGAGCTGGACGAAATCCGCCCCGAGCACCTGCCGCTGCAGCGACACCCGCGCCATGGAGGCGGTGGCATCCTTCACGCCCACGATGTTCTTGATCTCGAACAGGCGGGCCATGGTCTCCACCGACATGTCCACCACCGAGCGGCCGGGAATGTTGTAGATGAAGATGGGCAGGCTCACGGCGTCGGCGACAGCCTTGAAGTGGTGGTACAGGCCCTCCTGGCTGGGCTTGTTGTAATAAGGCACCACCACCAGCAGGGCGCTGGCGCCCACCTTCTCCGCATGGCGGCCGAGGGCGATGGCTTCGGCGGTGTTGTTGGAGCCGGCACCGGCGATTACCGGCACGCGGCCGGCCGCCTGCTCCACCGCCCAGGCCACCACCTGGTTGTGCTCGTCATGGGTCAGGGTCGGGCTCTCGCCCGTGGTGCCGACCGGAACCAGGCCATGGGAGCCCTCGGCGATCTGCCAGTCCACGAAGTCGCGAAACGCTTTCTCGTCCACCGCCCCATCGCGAAACGGGGTGACGAGGGCGGTGAAGGAGCCGCGGAAGGGCGACGGGGACGGGATGGGCGACATGGCGGGCGCCTTGCTTCCTAACGTTCTGGGTTGCGACACGCGATTGGACCGGAATGACGGCATCGTGATGACACCAGCGACACCCTGGGCGGGTGGCGCTCCGCACCAGCGTGGATCGCATCCCATAGCCTGTTGCGAGCGTTCCGGAAAGGCCTTCGCGCCCACAACCTCGCCAGCCGCGCTTTTGCCGCGATCTCAGATCAAGTTGCACACCCAAGGTGAGGCACACGGAACACGCGCAAGCCAGACGTGCGGGTCTGGTTAGGGTTTCGTCAAGGCCCCTCGCCCAACATGGCGGCCAAACCCGAAGCGCGCCCCGCAACGCGAGGACCCCGAATGTCGCCCTTCTCGAGCCTGATCTCCGCGAGCGCCCTGGCGATCTCCGTCGCCCTGGCTGGTGCCGCGTATGCGGCGCAGGGAACGGCCCCCACGCCGACCGCCAAACCCGCCGCCGCCAAAAGCTCCAAGACCAGCAGCACCCACGCGAAGCCGGCGCCCAAGCCGCTGCCGAAGCCGGTGGCCAGCAGCAGCAAGTCCACCAAATCCACCAGCTCCAAATCCACGAAGAGCACCGCCAAGCACGAGAGCGGCAGCAAGACCGCCAGCAAGAGCGGCTCGCGCAGCACCGTCGCCCATGTGGCCCCGCCGCGTGCGCCGACGCCGGCGCCGGCCGCGCCGGCGCTGGCCACATCGTCCTCCATTCCCTCCGGGGAGCTCGGCACCCTGCGTGCGGCCGTGAGCGCCGCCCGCAACGGGCGCGCCAGCGAAGCCATGTCGGCCGCCCGCCAGCTCGATGATCCGGTGGCGCGCAACCTCGTCACCTGGCTGGTGATCCGCCATGCGCCCAATGACCTCGGCTTCGAGAACGTCTCCGAATTCCTGCGCGCCAATCCCGGCTGGCCGACCCAATCCACCCTGCGCCGGCGTGCCGAGCGGGTGCTCTACCAGGAGAATCGTGGCCCGGAGCGGACCCGCGCCTTCTTCGCCGACCAGCCGCCGCTGACCGGCGAGGGCAAGGTGGCACTGGCCCGTGCCCTCATCGCCTCCGGCGACCGCAAGGATGCGGTGGACTGGGTGCGCGAGGCGTGGCGCGAGGACGACCTCAACGAGCTGTTTGAAAAGCAGATCATGGAGGAGTTCGGGTCCGTCCTGACCCGCACCGACCACAAGCTGCGCGCCGACCGCTTCAGCTACAAGCCGGACACCGACCGCGCCCTGCGCGCCGCCTCGCGTGCCGGCTCCGACGTGGTGGCCCTGACCAAGGCGCGCCTGGCCATCGCCCGCCGCGAGTCCAATGGCGACAAGCTGCTGGCCAACGTGCCTTTCACCCTGAACAGCGACCCGGCCTATCTGTTCGCCAAGGCGCAATTGCTGCGCCGGGCCGACAAGCCCAGCGATGCCGCCCGCGCCCTGCTGTCCGGCGCCTCCGCCCCCGAGGCCAATGCGGACCCGGACGAATGGTGGATCGAGCGGCGCCTGGTAACCCGCGAGCTGCTGGATGCGGGAGATCCGCAAACCGCCTACAAAGTGGCCGCCACGGGGGTCGCCCCCAAGGCGGACAACTACCGCGCCGAACAGCAGTTCACCGCCGGCTGGATCGCGCTGCGCTTCCTGCGGGACCCGCAGACGGCCGCCGCCCATTTCGCCCGCATCGGCCACGGCCAGAAGCACCCCATCACCTTGTCCCGCGCCGCCTACTGGCAGGCTCGGGCGGCCGAAGCCATGGGCGACAGCGGGCGCGCCCGCGCGGCATATGAGCAGGCGGCGCGCTATCCCGCCACCTATTATGGGCAGCTGGCCCGCACCCGGCTCGGCATGTCGCCGGTGGTGCTGCGCACGGCCGATGTCTCGTTCAACGACCGCAACACCTTCTCCCGCCTGGAGCCGGTGAAGGCCATCCGCATGCTCTACGCCATCGGCGAGCGCGAAATCCCCATCACCATCTATTACGACCTGGCCTGGCGGCTGGAGGATTCGGGCCAGCTGGCGCTGCTCGCCAACCTTGCCGAATCCAATGGCGATGCCCGCGGCGCCCTGGTGGTGGGCAAGGAAGCCATGGCCGAGGGCCACCCGCTGGAGCGGGAGGCGTTCCCCACCTTCGGCCTGCCCAATTACACGGCCATCGGCCATCCGGTGGACAAGGCCGCCGTTTATGCGGTGGCCCGGCAGGAAAGCCAGTTCAACCCGCGCACCCTGTCCAGCGCCAAGGCCATGGGCCTCATGCAGGTGACCCCGGCGGCCGGCCGGCAGGTGGCCAAGGTCACCGGCGCCTCCTTCAGCGAAGCGCGGCTGATGAGCGATCAGTCCTACAATGTCCAGTTCGGCGCGGCCGAGCTGGGCGAGCTGGTGGATCAGTACGACGGCAATTATGTGCTGGTGTTCGCCGCCTACAACGCCGGGCGCGGCAATGTCGCCAAGTGGATCCAGCGCTATGGCGACCCTCGCGACCCCAATGTGGACGTGGTGGACTGGGTGGAGCTGATCCCCTTCTCCGAAACGCGCAACTACGTGCAGCGGGTGATGGAGAATTACCAAGCCTACAAGGTGCGCTTCAACATTCCCTCGAAGCTGCAGATGGAAGCGGACCTGCGCGGCAGCGGCCGCTGAACCGCGCAGGCCCTCGCACGCCGCCCCAAGGCGGGCGGAGGCCCTTTCCTGGCCGTCACCATGAGCGCCGCTGCGCGCAGGATGGATGCCCTGCCCCGCACCACGACCGCTTCAGGACACGGTGATGACCCTGCGCGACATGATGGCGCGAAGGCGATAGCGCCGGGTGCAGGCGATGGAACCGGCGGATGGTGGCTGGACGTGAACCGGGCCACAGGGCGGGAACGCGCGCGGCCGGGAGCCTGCGCGCCGGTTACCATCTCAACGCCCTGCGCCACGGGGGTCCGCACGCATGAAATCCCCTCTCGGCGATCACCGCCCCGGCACGTGCAGTGCCGTGGTGGATGGGCCGTGGGCGCGGTTCAGCCGCCGGCACCTTGCCCTGATCGCGTCACCGCGATTGGCCATGGCGCCTTAAGTCGTGCAGCATACCGGCCCCCGCCGCGCCCTGGCAGGTGCGGCCGGACATCAGGCATTTAGCGAACGGCAACGGCACACCCAGTGAACCCCAGGGGGCTTTCCAGTGCCAAGCCGGGGGCCGAAGCCGGGCCTGCCCTTCGTTCAGACCGCGTCGTCCGTCGCGCCGGGCGAGGAGGCGGTCGGCGCCGACGGCCCGGGCGCGCCCTCCCCCGCCAGGGCGCGGGCCTGGTCGATCCAGTTCTCGCGTTCGATCCGGCCGGGAAAGGCGAGATAGCTGCCCACCCACGCCACCTGCTCCGGCGTCCAGGCGGCGATCTGGCGGAAGTGATAAATGCCGAGGGCGTTCAACCTCTGCTCATTCTGCGGGCCGATTCCCTTGAGCTGCTTGAGATCGTCGGCGGTGCCCTCAGGCGCGGCCAGGATCGGCGGCTTGCTCCCGGGATGGGCCGCAGTGGCCGCGGCGCCAGCGCTCCCGCCCGTGCCCCCGCCGGGCGGCGCCGGTGAAGCCGGAGGGTTGGCCCGCCTGGCCGGCGCGCCGCCGGTCAGCAGATGCCCGAACAGATCCGCCGTGCGCGCGGCGGCGGCCGCCGCCAGATCATCCGCCTTGTCCGGCTCACCCGGCGGTGCTGAAGGGCCGGCGCCCGTGGCCGGCTCTGCCGGCGCTTCGGCGGCTGCTGCCGGGGCGAGCGTCTCGACCGGACGGTCATCCTGAGCCACCGTTGGGGCGGGTGGCGGCATCGGCGGAGCATCCTCGGGTTTCGGCTCCGTGGATGCGCTGGAGCCGCCGGGCAGCGCCTCTTCCCGTGGCGGGCGCGCCTGCCGCAGCCACCAGCCGGCAATCAGGCCGAGCAGAAAGGCCCCCGCCAGCAGGATCAGCACATCTACGTTGAAAGCCGTCACCGCGCGCCTCCCGATCGCCGCCGCTTCAAGGCATAGCCTGTCACCACTCCGATGATGAACGCAACGAGAAGATGTGGCCACAAGGACAGCGCAAGATAGATCATGGCGCGTGCCCCTCCTTCACCACGAAGGCGATGCGGCGGTTCTGCGCCCGCCCAGCCTCCGTGTCGTTTGCCGCCACAGGCCGCGTCGCCCCATAGCCGATGGCCGCGAGGCGCTCGCGGGCGATGCCCGCCTCTGCCAGGACATTGGCCACCGCCTGCGCTCGGGCTTCCGACAGGCGCTGGTTGGTGGCCTCGTCACCCACCGTATCCGTATGGCCGCCGATTTCCACCACCGTGGAGGGGCAGCGTTGCAGCACATAGATCAGGTGATCCAGAATGCCGACGCTCTGCCGGTCGATCCGCGCGCTGCCGGTATCGAACAGAATGGTGCCGCGCCCCATGAGCTCCGACAGCAGGGCCTGGCACTCCTGCGCTCCCACGAGGGGGCCCGGCACTGCCACATCGAGGGCAGTCTCGGCGCTGAACGGCGGCTTGAGGCCACGCTTGAGATCCTCCTCGATCTCGCGCGCGGCTGCCCCCCGCAGCGCCGCGCCGGTGAGGCGCAGTTGCGTATCGGTAAGGGTCAGCTCCCCATTACCCATGCGGGCCAGCTGGGCGAGCCCGGTGAGGGCGGCGGGCAGAAAGCCCGCGGGCGCGCCACCGCCGACGGCCGAAAGATCGTTCACCTTCTCCTTCAGAAAGTCCCGCTCCAGCGCAACCTGCAGCGCGGCATGGGCCTTATCATCCGGGTAGAAGCCCGAAACCGTGAGGCCATCGCGATCCCGCCGCACCGCGAAGACATAAGGCGAGATGCGCGGCGGCTCGAGCTTGGCGGTGTTGACCGAGAAGCTGCCGGGCGTCGCCGCCACCGCCTTCATCACCGAAACGAACGCCGCCGAATCCATGGCCTCGCCAGAAAGCGAGAGTTTCGTGCCGCTCACGTCTGCCGTGCCGCTGCGCAGCTTGGCGAGCTGGGCAACCGCGAAATTCGCCTGAGCGCCCCACACATCGGGGGCGGGCCCCCCGGTCGCGACCCGCATTTCATCCTGCACGGGCACGCCGGGAAAGGCGCTGCGCACCGCATCCTGCAACAGACGCCGGGCCTCGTCCGAGGGAATGTAGCCGGTGAGGCGCACCGCATCCGCCGTGCGCTCGACGCTCCAGGTGAACGGCACCGCGCGGGGCGGCTCCACCGCGAAGCGGGTCACCTGGAAGCCCTCCGGCGGCGTGCGCCGCAGGGCGGACAGGGCATCGAACGCCTTGAAGGTCGGCGCCTGTCCCTCGATGGAGATGGCGCTGTCGGACAGGCTTGCCCGCAGCTCGGGCGCTTCGGCCAGCACCCGGCCCACATAGCGCACGGCCTTGAGCCAGAGATCTGTGCTCGGCGCACCATCGGCGAGCCGTGCGTCGTCGCGAATCTTCACCCCTGGCAGGGCGGCCGCCAGCACGCTGGCCACTTCCGCCCCCGCTTCCTCCGAGGGCACATAGCCGCTGACCCGCACCATCTCCCCCTCCCGGCTCGCCGACCAGAAGAAGGGCGAGGCCACCGGCGGCCGCACCGCGAAGCGCGCGAGCGTCATACCCTGCGGCAGCGGCCCGCGCATGGTGGCGGCCAAGGCATCATAAGTGGCAAGATCCGGCGCCCGCCCCTCAATGGCGATGGCGCCATCGGACAGGGTGATGCGCCCCGATGGCAAGCGGTTCAGCTGCTCCAGGCCAAAGGTGACCAAGGCGGCGAAATCCCCGGGCGGGGCCCCCCGCGCCCGTACCAGGCGTTCCTGCCCCGACACCACATCTCCCGATGCCTTTGCGGCAGCGAGAATGCGCGCCAGCACATAGCGCGATGGCACATAGCCATCGAGGGCCAGCTTGCGGCCGTCTTTCACCGCGCTGAACGTGAAGGGTCGGCGCTCCGGCAACAGGGTCGTGGCATCGCGCACGGTGCGGACGCCGAACATGGTTTCCAGCGAGGTGCGCACCTTCACCCGCGCCTCTTCCGCCAGCGACTCGCCCTCGAGGGTCGCGTCGCGCCCCTCGAACCGGGCGCGCGCCCAGGATTCGCCGCTGCGCGCCAGCACCGCTTCCGCGCTCTGGGTGAGCTCCGCCTCGATGGGCCCGCGCGCTGTCAGCAGGGTGAAGGCGGCGAGCACCGCCCAGGCCGCCACCCCGGCCACCAGCACCCAAGGGCGCCAGCCGCGCCGCCGCGGGCCGACCGTTCCATGGTGATTCGACAATCCCTCGCGCCCTCCACCCTCCGTCTTGCCGCCCGACGCAGCACCGGCCATCGCCTCTCGTCCCCCGCCCGCTCATCCATTCGCGTGCGGAGTTCAGCACATTTGACGGCGGTTCCGAAAGCCCGAACACGCCCGTGTGGCGAACCCTCCCCGCCTCTGTGGTGTCCAGCTGGCGCCGCCCCCGGCGTCCCCCTGTGTTCTTCCATGCGCAAAAACGAAAACGGGCCCCCGAAGGGGCCCGCTCTTGGCTGACCAGAGGTCAGACTCAGAAATCGCGCGTGGCGATCAGCAGAACCTCGCTGGCGTCCACCGAACCGCGGCTCGGACCATAGCCGGTCGCCACGTAGTCGTTCGCCTTGTTGTAGTTCCAGTCGTACTGGAGCGCGATCATGAGATTCTTGACCGGGGTGAAGCCGATATAGCCACCCACGTTGCCGTTCACGCCGCCCGAGCTGCCATACATGGCCTGCACCAGTGCGTCGTCGAAGTCATAAGAGGCGTAGCCACCGAACACCGCGGTGCTCCACTTGGCGTTCCAATTGTGCAGCAGCGAGGCCGTGACGTTCCAGCCGCTGACCTTGGTGAGACCACCCACGCCGATGAACGCATCCGGCGCGGCATACTCGCCGCTGGCATCCTGAATGCCGAGATAGGACATGGCGCCATCGGCATAAGCCGCCTGCAGATAGAGCGTGTCGCCCTCACCCAGAGTGGGCAGGTTGAACATCACGCCCGCCTGCAGCGCATAGCCCCAGCTGTCTTCGGACGACAGGGTGTTGAGCACCGTCAGGGCGCGCACCTGATGCAGCGCACCGGAGAGCTGGACCGTGCCCCACTGGCCCTCATACTTCAGGTTGCCGACGATATCCGGCACCTGCCAACCCGCCTGATAGCTGTCCAGGGCACCCGGCAGCCCCGGATCCTGAATCAGCACACCCGAGCCGCGCTCGGCCGAATCTTCCAGCGACAGGGTGGCGCTGAAGCCCTGCCCGAACTCGGCCGTGTAGGCCACCATGTTGAGCCGCGTGTCCGAACCGACGGTCGCCGGATCGGTACCGAGCACGTTGGCGTTGGCATAGAAATCGAAGAACGACTGGGTGTGACCGGCGGTCAGGCCGGCAAACTGGACATAGGCGTCCCACAGCTGGATTTCGCTCGAATTGGGCCCGTCGGACCACGCATCGGACGTGCGCCACTTGAAGCGCGCATCGATATAGGAGCGCAACACGCCATATTCCGTGGCGGTCCGCGCATCCATGATCACGCCGGCCGTGGCGATGGAATAGCTGTCGTTGTTGGTCGCCAGATAGTTGGAATAGGTGTTGTAATAGCC
Organism: Xanthobacter sp. ZOL 2024; assembly: GCF_052932325.1. Lineage (NCBI taxonomy): Bacteria > Pseudomonadati > Pseudomonadota > Alphaproteobacteria > Hyphomicrobiales > Xanthobacteraceae > Xanthobacter > Xanthobacter sp. ZOL 2024. The sequence goes on along the minus strand of NZ_CM128808.1, from coordinate 3,442,251 downwards.
TTCCGCCCACACATAGCCGCCAACGCGCAGGCAGGTGTCGGTGCCCGGAATGTAGAGAAATCCCTCACCCATGGCGAGGCACTGCTTCACATAGGCCGGCGCCGCCTTGGTGGTGTAGGGCAGATCAGCAGCCAGAGCCGCGGACCCCATGAAACCCGTCGCAGCGATGCCCAGCGCAAGGCGCCCCACCCCGTTGGACAGCAAGCGACGTGAAACACAAATGGTCATCGGAACCCCCATGATACATTATATCAATTGCCGAAATGGCATATCCCCCGGGCAACAGCAAGTCGGAAATCACCTCTGCGGTGAAAACTCCTGCGGTGACAGGAGCTGAACTGCCGCCCTGCGTCCGAACGCGCCCACCGCCGGCGACTCGAGAGACACCGAGCCAGCCCCTAACGGGCCACGCGAACCGTCTTCATTTGCGATTGTGAGACACGTCGGACTGAAAAGGAATAGGTACGCCGCCACTATTGCAGCGTTCTAAAGTGTAGCAGCAGCAAAACTGCATCGCATATCTCCCAAACAAGAGACTTTTGATGCTGCAGCAAAGAAAAAGGGTCCCGGCGATATTCGCCGGGACCCTCTCCATCAACGCTTAAGCGATGATCAGAAGTTCCGCTGGACGCGGACACCACCCGACCACAGGTCGGTAGAGCCACCGTAACCGGGAGCCGCAGCGGTGTTGTAGGGCAGGCTGCCGTCGATCTTCGAGTACAGCACTTCCGCACCGATATCGAGGTTCTTCACCGGCGACCAGATGGTGTTCGCACCCACCTGCCACACGTCAACGTCGAGATAGCCGTTGGCGGTCGCGAAGGCGGAGTCGGGAGCGTCGACGCTGGCGTAGCCGGCATAGACGGCCGAACGCAGGCCGGGGGTCCAGAAGTGACGGAACTGACCGGACACCGACCAAGCGGTCGAGGTCGAGTAGCTGCCGAAAGCGTCGGACACGGCGTCAGCCAGACGATACAGCGCATCGCCGGTGCCGTAGCCGTTCACACGACCGAGGGCCTGCGAGGTGCCGGTGGAGGAGCCGGACAGACCCACATAGTTGAGGGCGCCGTCAGCATAGGCAGCGGTGAAGAAGATCGAGTCGCCAGCGGCCAGCATGGGCAGCTTGAACTCGAGGACACCCTGGATCGCCCAACCCCACTGGTCGTTAGACGACTCGTACATGTCGATGCCGCCGAGAGCGACACGCATCTGGTGCGCAGCCGCGGACAGCTGAGCGGTACCCCAAGCCTGGCTCAGGCGCAGGTTGCCGACGATGTCGGGGATCTGGGTGCCGCCAGCGGCATCATCCGGAGCAGGAGCGGTCCAGTAGCCACCGTAGGTGGAACGGGAAGCGTTGTCTTCGAGGGCGATGGTCGCCGAGAAGCCGTTGCCGAACTCAGCGGTGTAGCCGATGAGGTTCGTCCACTTGTCCGACTTCGTGTACGGGGTGGTGTACATGAAGTTCATGCCGGAGTCGAAGAACGACGACGTATAACCGGCGGTCAGGCCCGCGAACTGGATGAACGCGCGCTCGAAGTAGATGCCCTGAGACTCACCGTTGCCAGTGGCATTGGCGGTGGTGTCAGTGGTGCTGTTGATGCCGAACCGCACGTACGAACGCAGGGTGCCGTACTCGGTCTGGGTGCGGGCGTCCATGTCGAACACGCCACGAGCACGCATGATCACGTCGCTGGTGCGGTCGGTAAAGGTACCGCCGGTGATCATCGGGTTGAAGGTACCCGTCGCGTTGAAATAGGTATCGAAACGGGCATAGCCGCCGATCTTGAGGCAGGTGTCGGTGCCGGGGATGTAGAAGTAGCCAGCGCCATACGCAGCGCAGACCTTCACATACTCGACCGCCTTCGCCTTGACAGGCAGGTCGGCGGCGTGGGCTCCAGCCACCGCGACGAGACCCGCCGCGCTGCCGAGGAGAAGGCTCTTCACCATCTTCATCGTGACCTCCAAAAGTTTAATCCGAGGGAGCGAGTGCCGCTTCGCCGGTGCGACTGCACCATTGAGAGGTTCTTGCCCCGATTACCACCTACGCGCTGCGCCATGTTCCGTGGCTTCAACCCGCGGTGGTCGACCGGGGACTGCCCCCCTTCGTCGCAAAGCCAACATACAAAAGGCGGAAGCGTGATCAATCAGAACAGCACCAAACTCGGGCCCTGAGGGGTGGTTTTCAGATAGGTGTTGCAAGAAGAGCACGTATTTGTGAGCACCTACCTGAATACCTTGTCGCCCTTCACCCTTTTCCCCTTAATCAATTGTTAATAAATCATTTTCTGTCGCGCGGCACGGATCGCCAATCGGTGCGATTCAAGGCGCTGCGGGGGATGCGGGGCCGCCAGGCTGGTTCACGGCACGCACCCGCGCCCCCGGTGCAGCGGTATTTGATAACCGTACTGCACTGACCATGAGGCGCGCCAGCGGTCAGGATTCGCCCGCTTCGCCACAAATCGCGGAAGAACGGTGCCGGACGGATTCTCATCAGCCCCCCTTCCCCCGTCGCATCGGACGAGGCGCGAGACGGCGCGCAGGTGGCGCCGGAAGCATGATGTCTCAGTCCCGGTGATCAAGAGGCACACGCGGTCCTCGCCCGGCAGGCTGGCGGCCACAGCCGGTCTCGTACGGCCGCATGTGGCGGAGCTTGGCGATAGCAGGCAGATGTTCCGCCTGATGCGCCTTCCGTCGGCGGCTCGCCCGTCGGCTGACGCCCCACCGCCGCCCAACCTCCTTGCGGTCGATGCAGACGAGCTCGCCCTTGGCGCGCATCACGGTCTTAGCGCGCATCACATGGAGATGCATGACGCGCGACGGGCGCCTGTCATCTCCAAGCATCCGGGGGCGCTGCCGCGTGCCTGACCGCACATCGATGCACCGCGACTCGTCCACATGGCGATGGTAAGAGTCCCATGTCGCCGCCGCCGTTCAGAATTCCATGCTCTGTAAGGCTGAAGGACATGGTTACCTCCGTGTCATTTGTGCGGAGCAAGGCCAGCCATCTGCACGATGCGAGAGGAAGGTGACCATGGCCCGGGGCCAATCATCGATACCGTCTGCCGTGCCAGAGCGGACGTCCCCGGTTGGGCTTCAATCCTACATCAGTGGGACAATGCTCTTGAGCGGCGATGGGCCGGCCTGGACTGACGTCTTCCTACAGGTGTTCGCTCACAATCAGGTTCAGGCGCCTTTTCTGGTTCCCGCCGTCGCGGAACCGATGATCGTCTGGGTCATGTCCGGGAGCGCCATAGTCGAAGAACGAGAGCTTGGCGGCGACTGGATGGCAAGCCGCGTGGCGTTGGGCGACTTCTTTCTCACCCGCTCGTCGACACCTTATGAAATGCGCTGGCAAGCCGAGCGAGGTCAGCCCTTCCGCGTCATGCACCTCTATGTCTCCCTGCCGCTGTTTGCGCGCGTTGCCAAAGCAATGCACGGCAAGGACAGCGCAAACGTGACACTGAAAGAGGTCTCCGGCAGCCATGACGCGACGCTCTCGCAGATCCTGAGCCTTCTCCACGGAGAACTGACAACCGATGCCGGAGCAAGCCCGCTTTATGTCGAAGGGCTGGCACAGAGCCTCGCCGTCCATCTCGTGCGTCACTACGCCATCGTCGATGGCGACACGCGCGGGCAAAGTGTGCTGCCCGGTGCAAAGCTCCGCCGCGCCATCGCCTCCATGGAGGACCGGCTGGACGAGCCGCTCGACCTCGGCCGCCTGGCGCGCGACGTCGGTCTCAGCGCATTCCATTTCAGCCGATTGTTTAAGAGAGCGACAGGCCTTCCCCCTTCGCGCTATTTCATTCGGCGGCGGGTGACCAAGGCGCAGCAACTTCTGCAGGAAACGGACGCCAGTATCATCGAAATCAGCTTGGCCGTGGGTTACTCGAGCCCCAGTCATTTCGCACAGATTTTCCGCCGCGAAACGGGTCTTTCGCCAAGCGACTATCGCGGAGCCCGCTCGGGCATCTGACCAGACCGCACGAATACAGCAAAATCCCGACAGCCCTGGCAAAGGCCCAAGAGAGAGAAGAGCCTTGGCCCTCTAGGCTTCTTCTTGTCGAAAGCGAGCCCTTCTCCAGCTTTGGAGCGGTCTCGCAAGCAACAAGGAGACAGGTCATGACGGACATCAATGGCAAGGTCGCGCTGGTGACCGGCGCGTCGAGCGGCATTGGCGCGGCAACGGCGCTTGCGCTTGCCGAAGCCGGCGTGAAGGTCGGCCTCGCGGCGAGGCGCACCGATCGGCTGGAAGAGCTGAAGGCCGATATCGCGAAGAAGGGAGGCGAGGCCCTGGTCATCGCGATGGATGTCGTCGATCCGGCTTCCGTCGAAGCCGGCGTCAAGAAGCTGGTCGATGCTTATGGCGCGATCGACATCCTCTTCAACAATGCCGGCCTGATGCCACTTTCCGACATCGACCAACTCAAGACATCCGAGTGGCTTCGCATGGTCGACGTCAATGTAAAAGGTCTTCTGAACACGACTGCAGCCGTGCTTCCGCAGATGATCCAGCAGCATTCCGGCCACATCTTCAACACGTCCTCGATCGCCGGCCGCAAGGTCTTCAAGGGGCTATCGGTCTATTGTGCGACGAAACATGCGGTGACCGCCTTTTCCGACGGCCTTCGCATGGAGATCGGCGAGAAGCACAACATTCGCGTCACCTGCATCCAGCCCGGCGCAGTGGCCACCGAGCTTTACGAGCAGATCACCGATGCGGGATACCGTCAGCAGATGGATGACCTCGCAAAGCAGATGACCTTCCTGCAAGGCGCCGACATTGCCGGAACCATCCTGTTCGCGGCTCAGGCGCCGGCCCATGTCAATGTGGCCGAACTCTTCGTCCTTCCGGTCGATCAGAGCTGGTAATGCCATCATCTGCCATCCGCCTTCCCGCTCCAAACGGGACGGCGGATGAGCGGGAAGTTGCCCCATGAAGGAAGGACCTGAACGGCCTCGGGTTCGTCGATGAGCATCGCGATGCGTGGCCGGTCCGTGTGACGTGCGTGGCACTGGGCTGTCGGCCAGCGGCTATTACGCACGGCGCAGCCGGCCAGAGCGTTCGCGCGCGGAATCCAACCGAACGCTTACCGATGATATCCGGCTGATCCACGCGGAGGCAGCGGAACCTATGGCGCCCCGCGGATCCATGCGGTCCTGCCAGGCCACGGTCGCCGCGTAGGCCGTTCCAGAGTCGAGCGGCTGATGTGCCGCGCCGGCATCCGGGGGCTGGCGGCCTTACCACGCCGCACCCGGACGACCGACGGGCGCCATTCCGATCCGATCGCTCCCAACAGGCTCGCCCGCTACTTCATGACCCAGGACCCGAACCAGGTCTGACTGGCGGACCTGACCTACCTCCCCACAGGCGAGGGCTGGCTCTATCTTGCCGGCGTGCTCGACATGCTCACCCGCAAGCTGGTCGGCTGAGCAGTGGGCTCGCGGGTTCGAGCAATACCTGCGCGAGGGCGAGGCGCCGTCGTCGGCCCGCTTCGCTCGGTATCACATGGTCATGCGGCAGAAGCCGGTGGCTTTACACGCCCGCAGTTCGCTCATCCCCTGGCGCCCCATGAGACGGGCGACGGCTTTGCGCCTGGCAGCAGATCAACGATCCGGCACCATCGCTTCTAAGTCTATCGCCTGGAGCATCGACAGGGCCCCTGCGATGCGCTAGCTAAAAATACCCAGACTTCGAGCTAATATCTTGAGTTGTAATCTGCCGTCGATCAACGCTCTGTTGGCCTTCGAGGCAGCCGCCCGGTTGGGCAGCATCCGCCAGGCGGGCACCGAGCTGGCCCTCAGCCACACGGTCGTGAGTCGCCACATCCGTACCCTGGAAGCGCGTGTCGGCACCAAATTGGTGATCAGCAGCGCGACCGGAGTCGCCTTGACAGACGACGGCCTACGATATCACCGCGAAATCGGCCGCGCCTTGAAAATTCTCGCGGAAGCCACCGACCTGCTGCACCCGCCGCAGGCCCGTGGCGAAATCCGCATCTGGTGCGCCGCGGGCCTTGCGACCCGCTGGCTGACCCGCCGCCTGCCGGAGATCGAAAAAGCGCTGGCTCCAACCGAGATCGTGCTCACCCCCACCGATCGCATGCCGCGCTTCAGCCATCGGGACGCCGACGTCGCCATCACCTACGGCATGCAGGCGGAGCCCTCCCTGCAGCAGGAAATCCTGAGCTGGCCACGCATGTTTCCGGTGGCGAGCCCGGACTTTCTGCGCCGGACCGGGCCTGTGGTGGATCTTGAAGACCTTGCGCGCCGGCCGCTGCTCCACGAGGACAGCAAGGAGCAATGGCGCCGCTGGCTGCAGCGCGCGGGCATGGCCTCGGTCCCGGTGCTCGGCGGGCCGAGGCTGTGGTACGCCGACGTGACCGTCGAAGCGGCTCTGCAGGGCCAGGGCGTGGCGCTGGCCAATCCTCTTCTGGTGCGCGATGAGCTCGCCGCCGGCCGGCTGCAGGAAGTGCTCGTGACCCAGGTGACCCTTGATCCCTACGTGCTCCGCGCCCCTGTCGACAGCTGGAACACGCCCAGCGTCCGACGTCTGCACCGCTGGCTCAAGGCGGAGCTGGGCCAAGAAACGTTAGGCTGAGCCGCTCGGCTGAGCGCCTTCTCCACCCCGGTGCCTTTTCTGCACCACCATGGTGGCAACAAATCGGCTTACGGGGGCCGCATCAAGCACGCATGATCCGGGCTTCAGGAGCCCGATATGCCGTCCTTAACCGCTGTTTCCCCTGCAACTGCCGTGGCCTGCTCTGCGGCTGTCCCGTCCCCGATCGACCTGCTCGCGCGTCGCGAGCGTGCCACGCCGCGGGGCGTTTCCGTCGCCACCCCTGTCTTTGCCGCCCGCGCGGAGAATGCGGAGCTGTGGGACACGGAGGGCCGGTGCTATATCGATTTCGCAGGTGGCATTGGCGTGCTCAACGTGGGGCACCGGCACCCCAAGGTGATGAAGGCGGTTGCCGAGCAACTCGATCGCTACACCCACACGGCCTATCAGATCGTGCCCTATGAGCCCTACGTGGCCCTCGCGGAACGGCTGAATGCCCTGGCACCGTTCAGCGGTGCCGCCAAGACCCTGCTGCTGACCACCGGCGCCGAGGCGACCGAGAATGCGGTGAAGATCGCCCGCGCGGCCACCCGGCGATCGGCGGTGATCGCCTTCGCCGGCGGCTTCCACGGCCGCACCCTGCTCAGCATGGCTATGACCGGGAAGGTGCGCCCCTACAAGCAGGATTTCGGACCGATGCCGGCCGAGATCTTTCACGTGCCGTTCCCGGTGCCGCAGCTCGGCATCACCGTCGAGGACAGCCTGCGGGCCATCGACATCCTGTTCCGGGCGGATGTGGACCCCAGCCGCGTCGCCGCCATCATCATCGAGGCGGTGCAGGGCGAAGGCGGCTTCTACCCTGCGCCGTTCGAGCTGCTGCAGGCCCTGCGCGCGCTGTGCGATCGCCATGGCATCCTGCTGATCGTGGATGAGGTCCAGTCCGGCTTTGCCCGGACCGGCAAGATGTTCGCCATCGAGCATTCGGGGGTGGAGCCGGACCTCATCACCATCGCCAAGTCGCTGGCCGGCGGCTTCCCCCTCTCGGGCGTGGTGGGGCGTGCCGAGCACATGGATGCGGCCGACCCCGGTGGTCTGGGCGGAACCTATGCCGGCAGCCCGGTCGCCTGCGCGGCGGCGCTCGCGGTGCTCGACGTGATTGCGGAAGAGCAGTTGCTGGCTCGCGCCGAGGCGGTTGGCCAACGCCTCAAGGCGCGCCTTCACCAGATCGCGGCGCGGAACGATGTGGCGCCGATCACCGATATCCGCGGGCTGGGCGCGATGGTGGGCTTCGATCTGGTGCGCTCGCGCGGCGGCTACGAGGCCGACGCGGAGGCGACCCGCCGGGTGACCCAGGCGGCGCTCGAAGAAGGGCTCATCCTGCTGTCATGCGGGGTGCTGGGCAATGCCATCCGCATCCTGGTGCCGCTCACGGCGTCCGATACGATCCTCGACGAGGGGATGGGGAAGCTGGAGCGCGCTCTTTGCGCCGCCAAATGCTGAGCCCGTGCGCCGCTGACCGGGGAAGGCGCCCATGACGTCAACGCCGCAGGCCGCCGACCAACGCGTCGGCGCGCAAGCCCTCGAACGCCTGGTGCAGCGGCTGTTCGAGCGCCTGGGGTCGGTGCCCTGGGAAGCCCGCCTGGTGGCAGGGCACGTGGTGCGCGCCAACCTTCTGGGTCACGATTCCCATGGGGTCGGCACCGTCCCCGGTTACGTCACCGCCATCCGGGGCGGCCTGGTGCGGCTCAACCGCCGTGTCTCGGTCGTCTCCGACTTCGGATCGCTGCTCTCCCTCGATGGGCACGGTGGCCTGGGCCAGTCCATTGCCGCGCAGGCCATGGACCTTGCCATCACCCGGGCGCGGCAGAACGGCGCCTGCATCCTCAGCGTGCGCAACAGTCATCACATGGGGCGGATCGGCACCTATGCCGAGCAGTGTGCCGCAGCCGGGCTGGTTTCCATCCATTTCGTCAACGTGGTGCATGTGCCGCCGGTTGTCGCTCCCCACGGCGGGCGGGATGCGCGGACCCACACCAACCCGCTGACCATCGGCATGCCGCGCCCCGGCACCCTGCCGCTGGTGCTGGATTTCGCAACCAGCCGCGCCGCTTATGGCAAGATGCGTGTCGCCCGCAATCGGGGCACCGCCGCCGCGCCCGGGTATCTGCTGGATGCATCCGGCAACCCGACCCTCGATCCGGAGGTGCTGTTCTCCGAACCGATGGGGGCCCTGCTGCCCTTCGGCGACCACAAGGGCGCCGGCCTCGGGCTCATGTGCGACCTGCTGGCGGGCGCCCTGAGCGGCGGCGGAACCATGCATCACGGCACGTTCGAGCCGCGCGGCCCGCTTTCGAACAACATGCTGTCCATCGTGCTGGACCCGGAACGTCTGGCGGGCGCGCACGGCTGGTGTGACGCGGTGAGCGCGGCGACCGCCTTCTACCGCGCCTCGCCGCCCGCAGATCCCGACGCGCCGGTGCTGCTTCCCGGTGAGCAGGAGGAGCGGACACGGCAGCTCCGCCAGGAGGCCGGCATACCCATCGACGCCAACAGCTGGAGCAGCGTGATCGAGGCGGCCCTGGCGGCCGGACTGAGCGCGGCGGAAGTGGAGGCCGCGTTGGAGGTGACCGCTGCCCCGACGGGGCGCAAGGTCGACCTGGCGCAGGGGCACCGGCGGTGATGGCGGCGCCCCGAACCCCCGCGCGCGCCTTCTCAGAAGGTCGGGGGCGTGCAGGCGCTTACGATAATGCAGTCGTCCGCGAAGATGTTCCGGAAACGATGCAGCATCGTGCTGTCGAAATAGTAGGCATCGCCGGCATTCAGGACCCGCACGTGCTCCCCCACGGTGAGCTCGATGGCGCCTGCGATGACGATGCCGGCCTCCTCGCCCTCGTGGCCGTAGGGCGGGTCGCCCGTATCGGCGCCTGGCGCGTAGCGCTCATAGAGCATCTGCAGCTTGCGGTCCCGCAGATCGAAACCCACTTGCCGCAGGGACAAAGCTCCGTCGCCGAGCTCCACCAGATCGCTGGCCGGGTAGAAGATGCGCGGGGCCTCGGCTTCGCTGACGGCGAAGAACTCCGCCAGCGACATGGGGAAGCCCGACAGCATCTTCTTGAGGGATGCCACGGATGGACTGACCTGATTCAGCTCGACCAGGGAGACGCTGGTGTGCGTGATGCCGGAGCGTCGCGCCAATTCCCGCTGCGACAACCCCGCCTGGGTGCGAAGTTCCCGCAGCCGGCGGCCGACATCGAAGGGATCATCCGCATCAGTGCGCATTGCTTCGCTGTTCAAGACATACCTCGCCCCACAGCCCCGACAATTCTTTCAAATGTATCGGGTGACTTAAGTTTTGCCGCTACGTCATTGGGCCGCACAAATCCCGCAGACACGTGTAAAAAATAGTTGCCAATAGGTTTAAGTTTTGTCAAAAATTTTTTAACCGCAAAAAACAACCACGCCAGAAAATGGGGGATCTCCGATACCCCCTCAGGCTTTCCAGAGTGAAGGGACATCCATGCGTTTTCAAGGCTTTGGAAGACATTCTGCCCGCCGTGAAGCGTCTTCGCACCGGCTGCGGCAGCTTCTGGCGGCGACCTGCCTCGCCGGGCTCGCGGCCATGGCGGCATCTGGCAGCACAAAGGCCGCGGAATCAGCCCCCACGCTGCGGATTGGGGTCGAGATGGAGATCGCGTCCCTCGACCCGATCCGGCAGACCAACAACTGGGAGTATATGACCGCGGTCAATGTCTACGATACGCTGGTCTTCCCCGATCCCGAAAAAAAGGTCGTTCCCTGGATCGCCGAATCCTGGGAGGTGTCGCCCGACAAGACCAGCTATACGTTTAAGCTGAAGCATGGCGTGCCGTTTCACGATGGCAAGGAAATCACCTCCGCGGACGTTGCCTTTTCCATGCAGCGGCTGCTGGCTATGAGCGGGCCGATTGCCAATTACTTCAAGTCCATCGATGCGGAGCGGATCGAAACCCCCGATCCCTACACTGTCCGCTTCAACCTGAAGGCGCCAGATCCGGCGTTCATGCAAGCGCTGTTCCTGTTCAAGATTCTAAACAAGGATCTGCTGCTGGCCAACAAAGCCGAAGGCAAGTATGGCGAATATGGGGACTATGGCGCGAAGTTCCTGCAGTCGCACGATGCCGGATCGGGTCCCTACAAGGTCGTGGACTTCCGGCCATCCGAAGCGGTGGTTCTGGAGCGCTTTGCGGATTACCCCTTCAGCAAGGCCGGGTCGGGCACGCCCGAAAGCGTGCGCATCCTGACCATTCCAGAGGTTGTCACGATCGCCGCCAAGCTGAAGGGCGGTGAGCTCGACGTCGGCACGGTCTCCATCCCCACCCAGGTGCAGAAGCAGCTGGCGTCGGATGAGCGCTTCGTGGTCGAGCGCGACCCCCAGCCGACGCCCTGGTTCGTGGTGATGAACAACGCCAAGCCGCCGCTGGACGATCCCCATGTGCGGCGGGCCGTGGCCTATGCCTATGACGCCAACACCGTGACCAAGTTCATCCTCGGTGGCGGCGAGGAGCTGCGCGGCCCCGTGCCGCCGCAGCTGCTGGGCAAGTGCGAGGGCATCACCCGCTACGACTTCAGCCTGGAGAAGGCGAAGCAGGAGCTGGCCCAGTCCAAATATACGCCGGAGCAGCTCAAGGCGTTCGAGATGGACATCGCCGCCGTCGCCGGCAGCGAGCGGTTCAAGAACATCGCTTTGCTCTTGTCGACGAACCTGAAGAAGATCGGCCTCAATGCCCAGGTCAAGGCGGTGCGCTGGTCCGACATCACCGCCGCTCAGACCAAGCCCGAGACGGCCTTCAATTTCGTCGTCTATTACGACACGGCTAAGGTGCCTCACCCCAACCAGTTCCTGACCTATTATACCAAGAAGGGCTGGGGAGCGTCGTATCCGCCCGGCGGCATCTATTACGACAACCCGAAGGTCACGGCGCTGATCCAGCAGGCCAACGACGCCAATGATCCGGCCGAAAGCCAGAAGCTGGTGTGCGAGGCGGTCAAGCTCATCGCGGAAGACTCGCCCAGCGTGTTCTCCCACGTGGATGTTCGCCAGTTCCCCCACTGGCGTTATGTGAAGGGCTTCAAGGCTGACGCCGGCGCAATGTTCTTCGACTTGCGGTTCGATCGCTTCAGCCTGGATGCCGCCGATCCCCTTTTGAAGCAGGCCCGCTGAGCCCTCGTCTGCCCGCCAGAACGGACCGCCGACCGCAAGGGGTGGCATCTCCGTTCACGGCGGACACAGACACCTTCGGCCCCTTCCCGGCGGCGCCGATCCGGCGCCGCCGCCAGCCCCATCTCGAACCGGACACAGGGCATGAGGTTTCTTGAACGCCTGCTGCACATGGCGCTCGTACTGGTTGGAGTGTCGATCCTCATCTTCGTGCTGGTGCGGGTGATCCCCGGCGATCCGGTCGCGGTGGCGCTCGGTGATCGGGCGACGCCGGCGGAAGTCAGCCGCCTGCGGGCCGAGATGGGCCTCGACCAGTCGCTGCCGGTCCAGTACCTGCACTATGTCCGGGGCCTCATGGAAGGCCATTTCGGCCCCTCCCTCATCGAGCAGCGCGACGTTGGCCCCATCATCGCCGAGCGGTTGCCGGCCACGCTTGAGCTGATCACCGTGGCCATGCTGCTGGCGGTGGTGTTTGGGGTGCCCTTTGGTGTCATGTCCGCCGTGCATCGGGATGGCGCCGTGGACCATACGAGCCGCATCGCGTCCCTGTTCGGCGTGTCGTTCCCCCAGTTCTGGGTCGCCCTGATCTTCCAGCTGGTGCTGGGATCCTGGCTACTGCTACTGCCCATCACCGGGCGCATCTCGGGCCCGCCACCCGAGCACATCACCGGCTTCTTTCTATTGGACAGCCTACTGACGCTGAATTTCGCGGCGTTCAGCGACGCCCTCCGGCACATCGCGGGACCCGCCATCGTGCTTGCCCTCGGCCCGCTCGCGAACATCACCCGCCTGGTCCGGGCGAGCATGATCGACGAGCTCGGCAAGCCCTACCCCGCGCTCAGCCGGGCGATCGGCATGCCGGCGCTGCTGATCAACTACAAATACGTGCTGCGCAATGCCTTCTCGTCGTCGCTCACGGTCATCGGCTTCCTGTTTCCACTGATGCTGGGCAGCGCCTTTGTGGTGGAGAAGGTGTTCGCCTGGCCCGGCATCGCCCGGTTCGGCGCCGACGCCATCGTTGCCAACGATTTCAACGCGGTCGTGGGCGTCACCCTGGTGATCTGCGTGTTCGTGGTGATCATCAATTTCGTGGTGGACGAGCTCTACGCCGTCATCGATCCACGCATCCGGCTGGGGCGCTGAGCATGACCGAGATCTCCTCCGACCCCAGCTTCGACATCGAAAGCCTGGCGCCACCGCGCAAGAGCGGGTTTGCCCGCGGCTTCGCACGGCTGCGACGCAATCCGCTGGCGGTGGCCGGGATGCTCACCTTGCTGGCGATCGTGCTTGTCGCCATCTTCGCGCCCTGGATTTCCCCCTACCCGGAGGATGTGTCGGACGCGGTGCATTTCGAGAGCCTGCTGCAGCCGCCGAGCCTGGAGCACATCATGGGCACCGACGAGGCCGGCCGCGACGTGTTCACCCGGGTGCTGCACGGCGCCGGCCTGTCGCTGACCATGGCGGTGGTCGTGCTGTCCCTGGCGGTGTCCATCGGCGTGCCGGTGGGCCTTGTCGCCGGCTATTACGGCGGCGCCGTCGAAAAGGTGCTGATGCGCATCACCGATGTTTTCTCGGCGGTGCCGGCGCTGGTGCTGGCCCTCGCCATCTCGGTGGTGATGGGCGCCAGCCTCACCGGGTCGATGATCGCCATCGGCCTCGTCTGGTGGCGCTCCTTCGCACGCATCGCCCATGGCCAGACCCTTTCCCTCAAGCAGGAGAATTACGTGGTGGTGGCCCGCACCCTCGGTGCCGGTGATCTGCACATCATGTTCCGCGAGATCCTGCCCAACATGACCTCGCCTTTGCTCGTCACCATCTCGCTGGATGCGGGGTATGCGATCCTGATCGGCACGGCCATCAGCTTCCTGGGCGCCGGCGCCAATCCGCCGACCGCCGAGTGGGGCCTCATGGTGGCTTCGGGCCGCCATTATCTGCCCGAGGCGTGGTGGCCCTCCCTGTTCCCGGGCCTCGCCATCTTCGTCACCGTGCTGAGCTTCAACCTGCTCGGCGACGGCCTGCGCGACTTCTTCGGCGAGGACTGACATGGCCGAACCTCTCGTCACCATCGATCAGCTCGCCATGGAGTTCCGCACGCTCGATGGCTTCCAGCGGATCCTGAACGGCGTCAGCCTACGGATCGATCCCGGTGAGATCGTCGGCTTGGTCGGCGAGACCGGCTCCGGCAAGAGCGTCACCGCCAAATACCTGCTCGGCATCCTGCCGATGCCGCCGGCGCGGGTGGTGGACGGAACCGCCACCCTGTTCGGCAAGACCCTGCCCGGCCTACCCAAGGCCGAGCGCGAGGATCTCAAGCGCTTCATCGCCTACGTGCCGCAGGACCCCATGGCGGCGCTCAATCCGTCGTTCAAGATCGGCTCCCAGATGAGCGATGTGATCATCTGGGAACGGTGCGGGCGGCGGCTCGGCGCCTACCTCCTGGAACGCCATCGTCCGGCAGCGCGGCGCCAGGCGCTCGACTATGCGGCGCACCTGCTGGAGAAGGTGCACATCACCGATCCGCGCGCCGTGCTCAAGCGCTATCCGGTGCAATTGTCCGGCGGCATGCGCCAGCGCGTGCTGCTGGCGCTCGCCATCAGCGGCACTCCGCGTCTCCTGATCGCCGATGAGCCGACCACGGCGCTTGACGTGACGGTGCAGAAGAAGATCGTCGAGATCATCCAGGAGCTGGTCGAGCGCGAGAAGCTGGCCGGCCTCTACATCACCCACGATCTGGGCGTCGCCCGCTGGCTGTGCGCCCGGACCTATGTGATGTACCGCGGCGCCATCGTGGAGAGCGGGCAGACCGCTGCGCTGCTGGACCATCCCGGCCATCCCTATACGCGCCGGCTGGTGGATGCGATCCCGCGCATGGACGCGACCCCCGCCGATGTGCCGCCGGCGCCCAGCCCGGCCGAAGCCGCCGACCATCCGCAACTGCGCGTCGCCGCACTGTCGAAGAGCTATGGCGGCGCCAAGCCGGTGCAGGCGGTGAAGTCGGTGTCCTTCGACATCCGACGGGGGGAGACCTTCGCCATCGTCGGGGAATCCGGCTCCGGCAAGTCCACCACAGCGCAGATGCTGGCGCGGATCATCGAGCCTTCGGCGGGCACCATCGCCATCGATGGACGCGATATTACCCACCTCGAGGGCGCGCATCTGCGGGAGCTGCGCCGCACCATCCAGATGGTGTTCCAGGATCCCGGCTCGGCGCTCAATCCACGCCAGACCATCGAACAGATCGTCGCCCTGCCGCTGAAGCTCCACGGAGGGCTGAGCGCCGTCGAGCGGCGGGATCGGGTGGCGGAACTGCTGGAAGCGGTCGATCTGCCGGTCGATTTCATGAAGCGGACGCCGCCCTCGCTCAGCGGTGGCCAGAAGCAGCGCATCAACATCGCCCGCGCCCTGGCGCTGCGGCCGCAGATCCTGGTTCTGGACGAGCCGACCTCGGCGCTCGACGTGTCGGTGCAGGCCCGCATCCTGGACCTGCTGAAGACCCTCAAGGCGGCGCAGAACCTCACCTACGTTCTCATCACCCATGATCTCGGCGTGGTCCGTGCGATCGCCGACCGGATCGCGGTGATGTACCTGGGCGAGATCGTGGAGACCGGCCCCACGGACCAGATCCTGTACGCGCCCCGCCACGCCTACACCCGCTCTCTCATCTCCGCGGTTCCCCTGGTGCACGAGGAGGACCGGGTGGCATTCGCCCGCCATCGGGCGACCACCCCTGCCGGCTCGATCTGAAAAGGACCCACCCGTGGCACTTTCCGACGACATGGTGCGGCGTCTCGATGCCGAGGCTGACCGCCTGCGTGACGCGCTGCTGGCGGACATTCAGACGGTGGTCCGTATCCCCAGCGTGGTGGGAACGGAAGCGGCCATGGCCGCGCACATGGAACAGCTCTACCGTGACAGCGGGCTGGGCCTGGAGGTCATGACCCTCGCCCCCGACATCCCGGCGGTGCGCAGCCATCCGGGCTTCGTCGATACCGGCATGTCCTATGCGGAGCGGCACAATGTCCTGGCCCGCCTGCCCGGCGAGGACGGCGCCCCCTCCCTGATCCTCAACGGCCACATGGATGTGGTCGCCACCGGCGCGCCGGAGGCCTGGAGCCATGATCCCTGGAGCGGCGACATCGCCGGAGACTGGCTCTACGGCCGAGGGGCCGGCGACATGAAGGCCGGGCTCGTCGCCAACCTCTACGCGCTGAAGATCCTCGCCAATGCCGGGCTCGCCCCGCGCGGCCACGTGATGCTGCAGGCGGTGGTGGATGAGGAGGCCGGCGGCGCCGGCGGCACCCTCGCCTGCCTGGAGGCGGGCTATCGGGCCGATGCCATGATCTGTGCCGAGCCCCATGATCTGAACGTCACCATCGCCCATGCCGGCGTCGCCTATTTCCGGGTCCGGGTGGCGGGCAAGCCGGCCCATGCGGCCCAGGCCCACAAGGGCGTCAATGCCATCGCCATGATGATGCCCATCGTCAACGCCCTGGTGGAACTCGACGAGTTGCGCGGGCGCGAGGCGGTGTTCGAGCTGATCGGCCAGGACAGCGGACGCTCCTGCCACCTCAACGTCGGCACCCTCAAGGCCGGCGACTGGCCGTCGAGCGTGCCGGCCGAGGCGGAGATCGAGTGCCGCATCGGCTTCGTGCCGGGCGAGCGGCTCGTCGACATCCGGCGGCTGGTGGAGGAGACCATCGCCGCGGTGGCGGCCGGTCATCCGTGGCTGGCGGACCACCCGCCGGCCATCACCTGGTATGGCTGGCAGGCCGACCCCTGGCACCAGGACCCGAGCCACCCGTTCGTCGGCGCGGTGAAGGGTGCCGCCGAAAAGGTGCTCGGTCGCCCCACGCGCTTCATCGGCCGCAGCGGCGGCATCGATAGCCGGTTTTCCCAATACTACGGCATGGCCGCCGTCTGCACCGGCCCGACCGTCGAGAACATGCACGGCATCGACGAGCGTGTGCTCATTCCCACCGTCGTCTCCACGGCGAAGGTCCTCGCCGCGTCGGTTCTGTCCTGGTGCGGCGTGCGCAACTGAGGGGCCCCATGACCATGAAGATCGGCATCATCGTTCCCAATGTGGGCATGAGCCCCGAAGCGCTCGACGAACGCCGGCGGTTTCTCCTCGCCGGCGCCAGGCCCGGTACCGAAATCGTCATGGTGAAGAACGATGACGGCCCCTTGAGCATCGAATCCGAATTCGAGCGCGAGGAAGCCAGCACCCACATCGTCGCCCACATGCTGCGCCTCTCCGATCAGGGCTTCGATGCCTTCATCCCGTGGTGCGCGGGCGATCCGGCGGTGATGGCCGGGCGCGAGCGGGTCTCGGTGCCGGTGGTGGGCCCGCTGCAGTCGGCCTGCAGCTTCGCCTCCGTGCTCGGGTTCCGCTTCTCGGTGCTGACGCCCATGACCAACCCGCGCCTGGTGCGGCACCGGGTGCAGGGCATGGGCCTCGGCGCCAGCCTCGCCTCCGTCGCTGCCCTGGGTGTCCCGGTGCTGGACCTGCGCAAGGACCTCGCCACCACCCGCCGCCTGGTGAGCGAGGCGGTGACCGCCATGGCCGAGCGCGATGGCGCCGATGCGGTGGTGCTCGCCTGCCTCGCCCTGTTCGGCCTGTCGGAGACCCTGAAGGACGTTCCAGTCCCGGTCGTCGATCCGGCCCGCGCGGCCATTGCCATGGCCGAGAGCCTCGTCGCCATGAGGCTGAGCCACGCGCGCACCGCTTATCCCTTCCCCAAAGCCTGCTGACCCATTTCGAGCCGGGGCTTTTTCTTCCGGAGTAGACCCATGCGTGATGAAATTCTGTCCGCCCTGTCGGTGGAATCCGTCCTCAAGGACGTGCGTTTCTTCTCAGAAGAAACCCCGCACCGCCTCGCCGGCACGCCCACCGAGCGGAAAGCGGCCGAATACATCAAGGCCCAGTTCGACGCGGCCGGCGTGCCGATGACCATCCACGAGCTCGACGCCTATGTGAGCTTCCCCGGCAAGGCGCGCATCGAAGTGCTCGGCCCGGAGCCGCGCATCATCGAGGCCAACACCTTCGCCCAGGCCGGCGCCACGCCTCCGGAGGGCCTGGAGGCCGAGCTGGTTCACGTGGGGCCCGGCGGCATTCCGGACTATGAGGGGGTCGACGCCGTCGGCAAGATCACCCTCTCCGAGCTGTCCTATGCGCCGCCGCGGCCGGAGAAGGTGCGCATTGCCGGCGCCATGGGGTCGGTGGGCCAGATCATGATGAACTGGGGCCTGCCCGAGCACAACACCCTGCCCATGGGCACCTGCAAGCCGGTGTGGGGCAACCCGACCCCGGAGAATTTCAGCCTCATGCCGAAGATCCCGGTGGTGGGCATCAAGCTCGCCGACGGCCAGTGGCTGGCCGAGCAGGTCAAGGCCGGCCCGGTCCGCGTGCGCATGTTCTGCGAGGCGGAGAACCGCTGGGGCAAGGCGCTGCTGCCCATGGCCCGGATCGAAGGCAATGAGGAGGCCGACAAGTTCGTGATCGTCGGCGGCCACTACGACGCCTGGGGGCCCGGCGCCACCGACAATGGCACCGGCAATTCCGAGGTGATCGAGATTGCCCGCACCCTCGCCAAGTATAAGGGCAAGCTGCGCCGTTCCGTGGTCTTCGCGTTCTGGGCCGCCCACGAGACCGGCATCATGGAGGGCTCGTCCTGGTATGTGGACCGGTTCTGGGACGACCTCACCGCCAATGCGGTGCTGTATCTGAACGTGGATTCGACCGGCATGCTCGGCGCCTCCAAGTTCCAGGGCACCGCCTCCCACGAGGTCGCCCAGTTCCATCGGGATCTCGTCAAGGACGTCCTCGGCATCGAGAACGTGGGCACCAGCCCGCTGGCGCGCACCGGTGACCAGTCGTTCTTCGGCATCGGCGTGCCGTCCATCTATGCCAGCCATAAGCACCCGCCGGAGCAGCAGAAGGCGTGGCGTGGCGCGACCCTGGGCTGGTGGTACCACAGCACGTTCGACACCCTCGACGTGGTGGATCCGGCGCTGCTCGCCGACAGCCTGAAGATGCACGCGGCCTATACCTACGAGCTCGCCAACCGCAAGGTGCTGCCGTTCGACATGACGGCGGTGGCGGACGTGATCGTCAACCGCCTTGCCGACCTTGCCAAGCTCGGCGTTGAGCTCAATCTCGCTGACCTCCAGGCGGAAGCGGTCAAGCTGCGCGCCAATGCCGAGAGGCTGAAGCAGGAGGGGGCGCGGGTCGCCGCTGAAGGTACCGACGCCGAGGCGCGCCGGTTCAACGAGACGGTGCTGCGCCTGTGTCGCCAGCTCACCTCGGTGACGGGCACTGTGAGCGGGCGCTGGTCGCAGGACACCTACGGCCTCACCGCTCTCAAGACGCCGATGCCGGGCCTCTACACCATCGAGCAGCTGGCCAAGCTCGACCCTGCGAGCGCCGCCTACAAGCTGCAGTGGACTGAGACCCTGCGCGAGCGCAACCGGGCCAAGGATGGCGTGAGCGAGGCCAACCGCACCATTGAGACCCTGCTCGGCTGAGCCAAGCCGGACCTCCCGGGACTTTGAGGTCTCGGGAGGTCGTTTCCCGCATTGTCTGTACCGGAAAGCTGGTCATGTCTGTGAAGAAGATCCCAGGGGCCGTATCGCGCGTGAGCGGCGCCGAGGCGGCGGTGTCGGCGTTGATCGATCATGGGGTGGACACCGTGTTCGGGCTTCCGGGCATTCAGCTCGACCCATTGTTCTGCGCCCTCCACGACGCCGGCGATGCGCTGCGCGTCATCCATTTTCGCCATGAGCAAGGCGCCGCTTATGCCGCGCTCGGCTATGCGCAGGCCAGTGGCCGTGTCGGCGTCTATTCCGTGGTCCCGGGCCCCGGCTTCCTCAACACCACCGCCGCCCTCTCCACCGCCTATGCCTGCGGTGCGCCGGTGCTCGCCCTGATCGGCCAGATCGAGACCGCCAGCATCGGCCGGGGGCTCGGCGAACTGCATGAGATCCCTGATCAGACGGGCGTCATGCGCGGCCTCACCAAATGGAACTGCCGGGTCTCTCACCCCCATGAGATCCCGGGGGCCGTGCACGAGGCATTCCGGCACGCCCGCGGCGGCAGGACCCGCCCGGTGGGCATCGAGATCCCGCCCGACGTTCTCGCCCTGAAGGCGCCGGTCGGTCCCGCGCCGATGGTGGATGCGGAGCAGCAGGTGGCACCCGAGGTCGACCCGGATGCGATCGCCCAAGCGGCCCAGGTGCTCGCCAACGCCACCGCGCCGTTGATCTTCGCGGGCGGCGGCGCGCTGGAGGCGGCCAGCCTGATCGAAGCGCTCGCCCACCGGCTTCAGGCGCCAGTGGCGACCCATCGCCAAGGTCGCGGCCTCATCGCCACCGATAGCCCCTATGCCCTCAACCTCCACGAGGCGTCTCGTCTGTGGCGCGCGGCGGATGTCATCCTGGCCATCGGGACACGGCTGCACCTGCCCCGCAAATTGTGGGGTCTGCGGCCGGGTCAAACCCTCATCCAGGTGGATGTGGACCGCGCCCAGGTGCTGGCCGGCGGCAAACCCGACATCACCATTTTCGGGAGCGCCCGCGAAGCCGTGGCGCAACTGCTTGGCGAGCTGGAGCGGACCGGTGCCGCGCGCGCCTCCATCGCCCAGGACCTGCAGGCGCTGAAACAGGCGTCCGCGGCGGAGTTCGAGCGGCGGATCGGTCCGCAGATGGCCTATGTGCGTGCCTTGCGCGCCGCATTGCCGGAGGAAGCGATCATCGTCGCCGACTATACGCAGATCGCCTACGTCGCCACCGCCGCCTTTCGGCTACCCGCCCCCCGACACCTGCTCACGCCCGGATACCAGGGCACTCTCGGCTTCGGCTACGCGACCGCCCTCGGCGCCCAGGTGGCGTTCCCGGACCGCCCCGTTGTCGCCCTCTGCGGCGATGGCGGTTTCCTGTTCACGGCGACCGAAATGGCGAGCGCCATTCAGCATGGCATCAACGTCATCGCCGTGGTCTTCAACGACAATGCCTTCACCAATGTGCAGCGGATGCAACGCAATCTCTACGACGGCAAGGTGATCGCCACGAACCTTCAGAATCCGGATTTCGTCTCCCTTGCCTCGAGCTTCGGCGTGCCAGCCTCCAAGGTTCAGGATCCTGCGGGCCTGGAAGCGGCCCTGCGCGCGGCTGTAGCGGCCCGCACGCCGGCGTTGATCGAGGTCGCGACCGACCCCAATTTCCCCGACCCATGGCCGTTGCTTGCCCCTCGATTGAGCTGAGGGAGGCTCATGGACGACATCGTTTCGGCGCTGCGCGCAATGCTCGGCGAACAGCGGGTCCTGACCGACGACGCCGTGCCGGTTCGGAACCGGCAGGATGCGAGCAATCTGCCGCCCTGCCAACCTCGTGCGTTGGTTCGTCCCAAGAGCACGGAAGACGTCGCCCGGATCCTGCGTCTTTGTCATGCACACCAGCAACGCATCGTCATCCAGGGCGGCATGACCGGGCTTGCGGGAGGCGCCCATCCCAGCGCCGACGAAGTTGCACTCTCGATGGAGCTCATGACCGGCGTCGAGGAAGTGGATGCTACGGCATCCACTCTCACGGCCCTCGCGGGCACGCCCTTGGCGGTGGTGCAGCAGGCGGCCGAAGCCGCCGGCCTCATGTGCGGGATCGACCTTGGCGCGCGCGGCTCATGCACCATCGGCGGCAATGTGGCCACCAATGCCGGTGGCAACCAGGTGCTGCGCTATGGCATGACGCGCCACAACGTGCTCGGCCTTGAAGCAGTGCTGGCCGATGGCACCATCGTCCGCTCCCTCAATAAGATGATGAAGAACAACACGGGCTACGACTGGCCCCAGCTTCTCATCGGCAGTGAAGGGACATTGGGGGTCATCACCCGTGTGGTCCTGCGCCTCCACCCGCGGCCGGCAGAGGTTCACACCGCAATGCTGGCCCTCAACACCTTCAGCGATGCGCTGCGCGTGCTCCATACCATCCAGGGTGCTCTGCCCGGGCAGTTGCTGGCCTTCGAGGTGATGTGGCGGGAGTTCCAGGTCGCAGCGCAGCGCTTCTGCGGAGCTTCGTCCCCGTTGCCAGGTTCGCCACGCCTGCTGGTGCTGCTGGATGTGGCCGCTGCGGCCGGCGCCGGTTCGGAGCCGCTGGAGCAGGTGCTCGCGGACGCCTTTGAGCGCGGATTGATCCATGATGCGGTCCTCGCTCAATCCCAAGCGCAGGTCAGGCAGTTCTGGGCGTTCCGTGAAACTCCGGCGGACTACCGCAGCCGGGGTTACCGAGTCCACGGCCTCGATATTTCCCTGCCGCTGGCGACTATCGAAGAGGCGGTGGAACAGCTACGCACCGAGATGGCACGGCGACTGCCGGATCTCGTGGTGTTCTGGTTCGGACATGCGGCCGACAGCAATATCCATGTCTGCGCCCTGTTCGCCGATCCCGAGGACCCAAGGCGCGCCGAGGTCGATGCGATTGTGTATGAGAGCGTGGCCCGCTTCGACGGTTCCGTGTCAGCGGAGCACGGCATTGGCCGCAAGAAACGAGCGCAGTTGAGCATCTCCAGAGGCCCTGAGGAACTTGCCCTGATGCGCCGCCTGAAGGAAACGCTCGACCCCGAATACAACCTGAATGCAAATCGCGTTATTTAATATTCATAACGCGAAGGCCATAATATAGATAAATAAAAATAAAAAAGTATATAAATTTGTCGTATCACATACATGAATACAGTAAATATCAAAATATTATATAATAATTTTACATCATTTTATTTCATTATTTATTATTTTCGGCGCAATACGCGCGCCTCGGCTTGGTCCTAGTCTATGCTAGACAACTAGGTGGCCTGCCCATATTGAGTGGTGCCGCTTAAGTCTAATGCATTGTGGGTCTGTTGTCCGCATTTGAGGTTGGCGGCACGATGACGGCCGGTGCCGGGGCTTGTAGCCGAGCGCGGAGTGTGGCCGCTCGGTGTTGTAATGCTGACGCCAGCCCTCAATGACACTCCTCGCCTCGGCCAGGCTGTAGCAGCTCTCACCGTCGAGCAGTTCATCCCGGAGCTTGGAGTTGAAGCTTTCGCAATAGTCATTCTCCCATGAGGGAGCCCGGCTCGATGAAGGCCGTCCTGGCCCCGACTGCCGTGATCCAGTCCCGCAACGCCTTGGCTATGAACTCCGGGCCATTGTCGGAACGGATATGGCTGGGCACGCCCCTCGGCACGAACAGGTCCGAAACCGCCTTGCGCAGCCGTTCGTTCTCTCGTCCCAGATCCTTCAGCCGCTTCACCTGGTCGCTCTTCAGCCCGCCGAACTCCTTGCGCCAGCGATAATAGGTGAACGCCGTCGCCCGGATCGCCCAGATCGGCCACGCCTGCTCGATCAAGGCGCGGTAGGGCGGGACTGGCTGAAAGGGCCACGCGGTCCCCGTGGACAAGCTCGATGACATGGTGGTCAGCCATATCGAGGACCGCTTGCTTGATCCCGCCCGTCTGGAGAAGCTGCTTGGCAGCATCCTCGGTCGCCGCGAGGATCAGGCCGAGCGCCGCCGCGAACACATCGCCTTTTTGCAGCGGCAGGCCACCGAATCGGAATCGCGCCTCAAGCGGCTCTATGACGCTATCGAGGCAGGTGTGGCCGATCTGGGCGATCCGGCACTTAAGGAACGGATAGCCGGCCTCAAGGTCATCCGCGATCAGGCGCGAACCGATGCCGACCGGGCGCGGGCATTGCTCGAAAGCCCCGGCCACAGTGCTCTTAGCCCGGCGATGATCGAAGGTTCGCACGCCGCGCGCGGGAGCGGATTCATAGCCGCGAGGGCGGCTATCGGCGGGATCATCTGCGCGCCCCGGCGCAGCGCGTCGAGGTTGCAGACGATGCAATCCGCATCATGGGATCGAAAACGGAGCTGCTCAGGACGCCGACTGCTGCTCAAGGGCAACAATCCGCGGCGATTGGCGTGCCCAGAGGCGGACTGAAATGGCGGAGACGGAGGGATTCGAACCCTCGAGACCCTTTTGGGGGTCTGCTCATTTAGCAAACGAGTGCCTTCAGCCTCTCGGCCACGTCTCCGGCCCCCCTCCTATGCCGAACCCGGGTCGCATTTGCAAGGCGCCTCGGCGCCTTCCTGACCGAAATACGACTTCTCTTCCACGATCTGTGAGCCGGACAAAAGGTTGATCCGCCGCTTCAGCTCCGAGCGCTGATCGTTCAGGCGATAGACCGAGCGCGCCGCCGCCACGAAATGCGAATCGAAGCGGCCGTCGCGCTCCATCGCACGCAATTCGTCCTCCACCACCCACAATTGCCGGTTCACCTGCAGCAGCGCCGCGGCGAGATCCGTGAAGGCGCCCTCGAGGCCATGCTGGCGCTGCAAGGCGGTCAGCTCTGCCAGCTCGTGCAGCACATGGGCCTGCTGGGCGGCCTGCGCCATGTGCGCGGCCTTCAGCTGCAGAATCGAGATCTTGTCGAACAGCTCCCCCACCGAGATGGGCGCCAGGATGAGCGGATCAGGCATGGACCTCAGCCCTCCTTGGCGGCCACCAGCGGGCGCGTCGCCGCCACCACGCGGGTGAAGACCTCGCTCCAGTCCCCGGCCCGCTGCTGAGGAAACAACCGAAGGTGCGGATAGAACACAGTGTGCGCGTCGCCCAGCCCCCACCGCCATTCCGGCACCGCGCGCAACAGAACGAAGGTGGGCCGCCCCCGGGCGCCGGCCAGATGGCTCATGGATGTGTCGCAGGTGATCACCAGATCGAGATGCTGCAGCACCCCCGCCGTGTCGACGAAACTGCCATCGGCGTCGCGCCCCTCGGGCAGGCGCAGCACCCGGTCGGCGAACGGCACCTGCGCCAGTTGCTCCAGGCCGGGTCCCCATTGCAGGCACACCAGTTCCACCCCCTCCATCTGCGCCAGCGGGGCAAAGGCGGCGAGCGGCACCGAGCGCCCCACATCCACCAGGGGCGAGGGATTACCCTGCCAGCAGATGCCGATGCGGAACCGGACCGGCTCAGGCTCAGGCGCCTCGGCGGGGCCATCCCCTTCCGTCTCGGCGGGCGGCGGCGCGGGATCACATCCCAGGGTGCGCCAATGCGCCACCCGTTCCGGATCGGCGGTGAGATAGGGCGGCTTGGGCCAGGTGGCGGGGTCGGGCGCGATCAGGCCGGGCAGGCTCCCCATCGGCACCCAGCGCAGGCCGGGAGCGGCGAGGTCCAGTCCGTCAAGATCGCTGACCACCGACACGCGCGCATCAATGCGGCGCAGCAGCGCCACGTGGCGGGGCGCCACCAGCCAGCGGACCCGCAGGCCGCGATCGGCCAGCAGCCGCAGCAGCCGCCCGAACATGAGGTGATCCCCGAGCCCCTGCTCGCCGAGCACGATCAGCTCATCCACCGGCTCCACCCCATCCCAGCGGGCAAAGCCCAGGGGACGGAAGGACGGCGGCACCAGGGCCACGCGGCTCTCATAATCGGCCCAGCCGGCGCTCCAGCGCCCGTGGGCCAGATGCTCCGCCGCCGCGAGATAGCGCACCTGCGGATCGGAGGGATCGGCTGCCACGGCGGCGGCGAGGGCGGCGTTCGCCTGCGGTCGCCGGCCGAAATCCGCCTCGAGCATGGCCAGGGTGACCTGCGCCGGCGCAAAGCCCGGGTCGAGGGCGATGGCAGCACGGGCATCGGCCAGGGCGCCATCGCCATCGCCGAGATCGCGGCGCGCCTCTGCCCGCTCTGCCAGCAGCGGCACACAATGGGGATCGAGGGCGATGGCGGCGTTGCAGATGGAGAGCGCCTCCCGTGGCGCCCCCTCCACCCGGGCGAGGCGCGACAGATCCGCCCGCCAGGCCAGTTCTCCCGGCGCCAGCGCCACCGCGGCCTCGAACGCGCTGCGGGCGGCGGCGCACTGCCCCAGGCCCAGCAGGCCCCGGCCGCGGAACAGATGCGCTTCCGCGGCGACGGACGGCGAGCGCAGGGCCTCGTCGGCCTGCGCCACCGCATCGGTGAAGCGACCAGCCCGCAGCAGCACCTCCGCCAGACCGAGGCGGTGCTCGGGATGCCACGGCTGCATGGCGGTCAAGGCTTCGTAATCGGCGAGGGCGCGCGCCTGCGCGCCCTCGTGGAGCAAGGCCGCGGCGCGGTAGGCGAGGGCTTCGGTGGCGCGGGGATCGAGCGCCAGCACCCGGTCGAACCGGGCGATAGCCTCCCCCTGGCGCCCCAGCAGGCTCAGCAGCTTGCCCGCCAGGTAATGGGCCTCGCCGAGGTCGGGGGCGCGCTGCGCTGCCGCCTCATAGGCGGCCAGCGCCTCCTCCAGCGCCCGATTGGCCTGCAGCGCGGCCCCCAGCAGCACGAAGGCATCGGCCTCACCGGGATAGCTTTCGCGGGCGCGCCGCGCCGCCGCCAGAGCCTCCTTGCTCCGCCCCGCCTGCAGAAGGGCGAAGACCAGCAGGCGCTGCACCTCGAAGGCGGGCTGGCTGCGATTGAGACGGCGATAGATCTCGATGGCGTCATCGAGCTTGCCCTGACGATGCAGTTCAGTCGCCCGACTGAACGCGGCGCGTGCATCGTGGGACATGGGCGGGCGGCTCCTGGCCTGGCGTCAATGCCGGTCGACGCCTGTCTTAGAGCACCTCAGGGTTGGAGGGAACGCCCTGGCCCCCGCAAAATGCGCAAGAGTGCTGTGGTGCCGCCGGTTCACCGCCACAACCAACCCCGGGCGCGCCTCAGCTGCGCGCCCGCTGCCCGAACAGCACCGATTGCGCGTCCTTGTCCTTGGCGAGATCGAGCTGCGCGCGCTGCTCCACATTGACGGACAGGCCGCGCTGCACCGCCGGCCGCGCCATCACCCGCTCCAGCCACCCCTTGAGATAGGGGAATTCCTCGATGTTCTGGCCCTGCTTCTCCCAGGACTTGGTCCAGCCGACGCAGGCGATGTCCGCGATGGAATAGGCCCCGGCCAGATAGTCCCGATCCTTGAGGCGGGTGTTCATCACGCCATAAAGGCGGTGCACCTCGTTGGTGTAGCGCTCGATGGCATAGGGAATCTTCTCCGGCGCATAGATGCGGAAATGATGCGCCTGGCCGGCCATGGGCCCGAGCCCGCCCATCTGCCAGAACAGCCACTGCTCCACCTCGACTCGCGCCCGCTCCTCGGTGGGATAGAACATGCCGGTCTTGCGGCCGAGGTACTGCAGAATGGCGCCCGATTCGAACACCGAGATGGGCGCGCCATCCGGCCCCTCCGGATCGACGATCGCCGGCATCTTGTTGTTCGGGGAAATGGCGAGGAATTCCGGCTTGAACTGGTCACCCTTGCCGATGTTCACCAGTCGCACATCGTAGGGAAGCCCGCACTCCTCCAGCATGATGGAGATCTTCCATCCGTTCGGCGTGGGCCAATAATAGAATTCGATGGGCTTGACCTGGGCCTGTGCCATGAATCGCTCCCCGAAACGCTGTGGTTCTGGCCGATTATGGCGGCCGCGTGGCTAGACGTAGCCACCCCGGCGCCGCTCGGCAAGAGCGGCCCGGTTGGGGCCGCCAGCGGCTGCACCCTGCCCCAAGGCGCGCTCACAGGGTGATTTTGAAGCCGAAGTGCGAGCGCGAGAAGCCCAGCTTCTCATAGAAACGATGCGCATCGACCCGCCGCATGTTCGAGGTGAGCGCCAGCGTGGCCGCGCCCGCCGCCGATGCTTCGGCCATGGCGCACTGCACCATGCGCGCCCCGAGCCCGCCGCTCCGCCGATCGGGCGCGATCTGCACCGCCTCCAGAATGGCGCGCAGGGCGCCGCGACCGGGCAGCGCGCGGGCGAGCACCAGCTGGAAGGTGCCCACCACCTGCCCATCGAGCTCCGCCACATAAAGACGGGTGGCGGGATTGGCGCAGATGGCACGGAACGCCGCCAGATAGTCTCCCGCCACGTCCGGCGCGGTGGTGTCCCCATGGCCGCCCAGATCGTCGGCGGCGAACATCGCCACCAACGCCGGCAGGTCGCGCTCAC
Source organism: Xanthobacter sp. ZOL 2024 (assembly GCF_052932325.1). NCBI lineage: Bacteria > Pseudomonadati > Pseudomonadota > Alphaproteobacteria > Hyphomicrobiales > Xanthobacteraceae > Xanthobacter > Xanthobacter sp. ZOL 2024. Next base: position 3,414,517 of record NZ_CM128808.1, on the reverse strand, counting down.
CCGCCAGGCGCACGCTCAGCCGATCGGCATCGCGCGTCAGCGGCACAGCGGATCGTCCGGCGACAGAGGCGTGAACTGCCAGTCGCTCCAGCGGTGCGGCGACATCAGGGGCGACCACCATTTGACCGCCATGGAGACGGTGTTGTGGTCCTCGGGCGGCAACAGCAGCTTCGGCAGGCCGTTGACGATGCCGGTAATGCGCGCGCAGCCGGTGGCGGGCCGCGGCGGCGGGCGGTATTGCGGCTCCTTCACGATCACCACACGGGCGCCGGGAATCGCCGCGCGGAGCCGGCCGGCAGAGGTGCGGTCATCGGCCACCAGGGTCGGCGACGGCCCCAGGGTGCGGCTGACCGCGGCCTGGATCTTGTAGAGCGGCTCGGCCGCCACGCAGCGCCCGCACAGGCGGGGATCGGGCCACAGGGGAATGGCCACGCGCACCGCGATCACGCCCACGCTGATGGCGAGCAGAATGCCGAGATAGGCGGGCACCCGCCCCCGCCAGCCGCCGATGCGCTCCAGCTCGGCGAACACGTAGACCGGCAGCATCAACAGGAAGACGTGGAAATAGCGATCACGCAGATTGGACGAGCTGGCCGCCAGGATGCCGATCAAGGTCACCACGAGACCGATGACGATGAGGTTGCGCAATACCCGGCGGGCGGCGTCCCGCTCGGCATCGGCATCGACCCGCGCGCCCTCGCCGCGATTGAACGGCAGGAACACCAGGCCCGCCACCGCAATGAACGGCAGGGCATAGCCCACCAGCGCCACCACATAGCTCTGCACCACGTCATCCCAGCCGGCGGGAATACGGCCGATGGTCTGGGCGGTGGCCGCCACCACGTCCTGGTCGAGCATGCGCAACGCCAGCGCATAGACCGCCAGCGGCGCGGCGGCCACCAGCAGCGTCAGCACGATGCGCCGATCGAACAGCGCGCGGCGATAGCTGGGTTCCAGCAGGCAGGCGACGATGAGCACGCCGAGAAACGCCACGAATCCGAACTTGCCGAGGATCCCCACCGCCACCCATGCCCCGAGCCCCGCATAGAGCCGCGCGCTGGGCTGCCGGACGATGGCGATCAGCGTCAGCATGGCGCCGGCGATGGCCACGATCATGACGTTGGAATGGGTGAGGATGCGGTGGCTGTGATAGCCCACCACCCACAAAGCGGAGAGGGAATACACGGCCAGCGCCTGCAGGCGTGGATCGACGATGACGCGACGCGCCACCCGGTAGACCAGCATGGCGCACGCGAACAGCAGCACATAGCGCAGGATCGCGAATGATAGCGGACCGGTGCCCACGAGCTGCTGCAGACCGTACAGCAGCCAGTCGAAGAACGGCGGATTGCGCGGAACGTAGCTCAGCTGCAGCGACTGGACGAGATAGCTCTCGACCGCGTCGTCCACATTGATGGCCGCCTCGAAGAAGATGGCGACCAGCGCATGCAGCAGCATCCAGAGGCCGACGATGACCGTGACCCCGCGCGGACGGGCCCAGAACGGCAGGGGGGCCGTCTCACACGCGCCACCAACGTGGGGCGACGAGCTGACGGGACGTGCTTGAAGCTCATTCACGGGGACAGCGCACTCCGCGGACGTCGAAGACCGCTTCTATAGCCACCATTCATGCACGACGCTACCGCGCAACCGGCGGTGTCGCAGCGGCACGCGCTCCGCTCGCGCGCCACGGATGTGAGCGCTCCAGCCGGGCCTGCAGGAGTCAGAGGGTCGCGAGAATCGCGAAGCCGGCATCAGCGGCGGGCACCGCGTCGCTCACCTCCTGCAGCGCCAGGTGATCCACCCGAGCGCCATGCGGGCCACGGCGGCAGGCCTCCACCATCTGCGCCACCTGCCGCGCCTCGCCGGCGAGCAGCGCCTCCACGGTGCCGCTGGCCCGGTTCCGCACCCAGCCGCTGAGCCCGCGGCGGCGCGCCTCGTCGGCGCACCAGGCGCGGTAGCCCACGCCCTGCACCCGCCCCCGGACGGTGACCCGCACGATGGTCCTGTCGCCGGTCCTGTCGCCCTGCCCTTCCCGCGCCCCCGGCGGGTTCACGGAGTGGCCTTGGCGGGCGCGCAGGCGGCATCCGCCGGCAGCGCCTCGAACGCCGCCATGCTGCCCACCAGGGCGAAGCGCCCGTAATCGATGCGCAGGTCACCCACCACGCCATTGTCGAACAGGGAGAAGCTCATCACATAGGCCGGGCCGTCGGAGACCGCCCCCGGCTCGTAATAGCTCACCGCCACCGGATAGGAGACGTGCCCGGCCAACGCCGCCTGCGCGGCCGGCACCAGGCGACCGTCGCCGCTGCGCGCCGCGCCGATCACCGCAAGGGTCTCGTAGACCTTGGCCGGATCGGTGGCGCCGTCATAGACCTTGGCGGCCACGGTGCGCTCCCCCGCGGCGGCCGCCGCCAGCACCCGCCGTACATGCTCCGTGGGCATCAGAATATGCCCGTCGAGGATGACCTCGCGGTCCTGCGGCTTGGTGACGGTGACGCTGAGCCGATCCGGGGCCGGCCGCCCCACGCGGGCTTCCACCTCCTGGGTCTCGTCATCCCCCTCGGTGGTGCTGACGAAGCGATAGGCGTCGCCATCCCCCGCCTCCCATGCCTTCGACATCACCGACTGGCGGCTGGTGCCGCCCTCGCCGCCCGAGCTCTCGCTGGTCTGGCGGGTGATGGTGGTGTAGCCGGCACAGGCGTTTCCGGTGATCTCGTAATCAATGCGCCCGCGCATGTCTTCCAGCTGCCCGGTGGGCTTGGACCCGTCGAGGGTGAGGGCATAGGCCGCCCGGTGCGCCAGCAGCGCCATGGCCGCCGCCGGCCCCGTGGCGCCAAGGCTCACACCGAGCATGGCGAGGGCACAGGAAACCGCCATCCCGCGCATATGCCGCCTCATGTCCGCTCTCCCGTCTGCGCCCCGCGGGGCGGCGAAATCAAAACCAGCGCGTGCTTGCACCATGCGCGCCTATGGGCGAAGAGGAGGGCCCAATTGCGCACACCGTGTGGCAGGAGTCTCCCCCATGACATCGTCCGTTGAAAAGAAGCTCGCCGAACTCGGCATCACCCTGCCCACCCCCACGCCGCCGCTCGCCAATTATGTGCCGGTGGTGCAGACCGGCAACCTGCTGTTCATCTCCGGCCAGCTCTCCATCGACACCGCCGGCAAGCTGTTCGCCGGCAAGCTCGGCGGCGACGTCGACATCGCCACTGGCCAGGCCGCGGCCAAGGCCAGCGCCATCAATCTGCTGGCGCAGACCAAGGCCACCATCGGCGACCTCGACAAGGTGGTGCGCATCGTCAAGCTGGTGGCGTTCGTGAACTCCACGCCGGATTTCGTGGACCAGCCCAAGGTGGTCAACGGCTGCTCCGACTTCCTGGTGGAAGTGCTCGGCGACAAGGGCCGGCATGCCCGCTCGGCGGTGGGCATCGCCGCTCTGCCGATGAACGCGGCGGTGGAAGTCGAAGCCGTCATCGAAGTGGCCTGAGCCCGCGCGATGAGCGACCTTGGCTGGCTCACCCGGCGACCGGTCGCTCATCGGGGCCTGCACGATTCGGCCGCCGGCATCATCGAGAACACCGCCTCGGCGGTGGACGCGGCGGTGGCGGCGGACTTCGCCATCGAGGTGGATCTGCAATTGTCCGCCGATGGCATCCCCATGGTGTTCCATGACGACACCCTGGATCGCCTCACCACCGCGGTGGGGCCGGTGGCGGAGCGGACCGCCACGGCGCTCGCCGCCGTTCCCTTCAAGGCCACCGCCGACCGCATGATGCCCCTGGAGGCGCTGCTGGCCCGCGTGGACGGCCGGGTGCCCCTCGTCATCGAGCTGAAGAGCGGGGCGGTGCCCGCCTTCGATCTCGCCGCCACGGTGGCGGCCCGCATCGCCGCTTATCGGGGGCAGGCCGCGCTCATGTCGTTCGATCCGCGCCTGCTGCCGGTCATCCGGCGCACCGCGCCCCGGGTGCCGCGGGGCATCGTCGCCGAGCAGGACTTCGCCGCCGATGAATGGCCCGGCCTCAGCTGGTGGCAGCGAGCGATGCTCGGCCACTTGCTGCACTGGCCAGCCTCCCATTTCCAGTTCGTGGCCTATCGGGTGGCCGATCTCGACGCCTATGCCCCGCGCCTCGCCCGCACCTTTGGCCTGCCGGTGCTCACCTGGACCGTGCGCACCCCCGCCGATCGCGCCCGCGCCGCGCGCTCTGCGGACCAGATGATCTTCGAGGGCTTCCGCCCCTGACCGGGTGCGACGGTCCGTCGCGCTGGTGGCGGTTCGTTGCGGCGCACACCTTTGCAGGATGCCCGACGCACGCATCCGCATCCTCTCCGCTTTGTCCGAGATCCCCGCGGCCCAGTGGGACGCCTGCGCGGCGGGCGGCGCGGCGCGGCCGGAACCGTTCGTGAGCCACGCCTTCCTCTCCGCCCTGGAGGAGACCGGATGCGCCAGCGCGCGCACCGGCTGGCACCCCCAGCATCTGGTTCTGGACGGCGCCGACGGCACGCCGGCGGCCGTGGCTCCGACCTATCTGAAAAGCCATTCCCGCGGTGAATACGTATTCGACCAGGGCTGGGCGGATGCCTTCCAACGGGCCGGCGGCGCCTATTATCCCAAGGTCCAGGTGGCGGTGCCCTTCACGCCGGTGACCGGGCAGCGGCTGCTGGTGCGCGACACCACCGATGCCCACGCCCGCCCGGCGCTGGCGGCGGGCCTGAAGGAGCTGGTACGGCTGCGCGGCGCCTCCTCGGCGCACGTCACCTTTCCGGTGGCGGAGGAATGGCAGCAGCTCACCGCCCTCGGCTTCCTGCCCCGCACCGATCGCCAGTTCCATTGGACCAACGCCGGCTACGGCAGCTACGACGATTTTCTCTCCGTGCTGGCCTCGCGCAAGCGCAAGGCGCTCAAGAAGGAGCGGCGCGAGGCACTGGGCGACGGGCTCAGCATCGAATGGCTCACCGGCCCCGACCTGACCGAAGAGGCGTGGGACGCGTTCTTCACCTTCTATACGGACACCGGCGACCGCAAATGGGGCTCGCCCTATCTCAACCGCGCCTTCTTCTCGGTGCTCGGCGCGCGGCTCGCCGACCAGATCCTGCTGATCATGGTCCGGCGCAACGGACGCTATGTGGCGGGCGCGCTCAATTTCATCGGCGCGCAGACGCTCTATGGCCGTTACTGGGGCTGCATCGAGCAGCACCCCTTCCTGCATTTCGAGGTCTGCTACCACCAGGCCATCGACTTCGCCATCGCCCGCGGCCTGAAGGTGGTGGAGGCCGGCGCCCAGGGCGAGCACAAGCTGGCGCGCGGCTATCTGCCCGTCACCACCTATTCCGCCCATTACATCGTCCACCCGGGCCTGCGCGAGGCGGTGGCCCAGTATCTGGAGCGCGAGCGCGCCTATGTGGAAGAGGACGCCGCCATTCTCACCGATCTCGGCCCGTTCCGACGCGCCAGCACGCAGGATGAACAGGATTGAGCAGGCGCGCGCGCCGCGTCATGGCAGCGGCGCCACAGCCTGATGCCGAATGCGTTTTCCCCACGCGCCCACGTTGCGGGACCTCAAGGCCCATCGCTATAGTCCCGGCTCCCGCAACGAGGGGGTGGACATGACGTATTGTTGTGGAGTGCTGGTGCGCGACGGTCTGGTGCTGATTGCCGACACACGCACCAATGCAGGGCTCGACAACATCTCCACCTTCCGCAAGCTGCAGATCTTCGAGGAGCCGGGCCGCCACGTCATCGGCATCGCCTCCGCCGGCAACCTGTCGGTGACCCAGTCCGTCCTCAGCCTGCTCAACGAGGGGGTCGAGGACGAGGAGACCGGCGAGCGGCACCAGCTGCGGGAAACGCGCAGCATGTTCCAGGCTGCCCAGCTGGTGGGCCGCGCCATCCGCCAGGTGCACCACATGAACGGCGTGGTGATGGAGCAGTCGAGCGCCATCAATTTCGAGGTGTCCTTCCTGCTGGGTGGGCAGATCGTCGGCGGCCCCATGCGCCTGTTCATGATCTATTCGGCGGGCAACTTCATCGAGTGCACCCAGGACACGCCCTTCCTGCAGATCGGCGAGCACAAATACGGCAAGCCGGTGCTGGATCGCGCCGTGAGCTACGAGATGGAGATCTCGGACGCCCTGAAAAGCAGCCTGATCTCCATGGATTCCACCATGCGCTCCAATCTCGGCGTCGGCCTGCCCATCGACGTGCTGGTGGTGTGCCCGGACAAGCTCCAGGCCGAGCTGAAATACCGGATCGAGCCCGGCGAGCCCTATTTCCATGATCTGCGCGAACGCTGGTCGGCCGCCCTGCGGGCCGCCCACAGCTCCATTCCGCGCCCGCCTTACATCAAGTGCGCACAGGGCTACGCCACCCCGAAATCCGCCGAGCCGGAAGAGGCGTGAAGCGCCGCGCCTCCCCCGCCAGCAAAAAGGGCGCCCGCGGGCGCCCTTTTCTCGTCATGGCTCAACCGTATGGCCTCAGGCCTTGGGCTCCAGCTTGGCGGAGATGATCTTGTCGGGATCCTTCACCGGCTCGCCACGCTTGATGGCGTCCACATTCTCCATCCCCGAGGTCACCTCACCCCAAACGGTGTACTGGCCGTCGAGGAAGCGGGCATCGGCAAAGCAGATGAAGAACTGGCTGTCGCCGGAATCCGGATTCTGCGCACGGGCCATGGAGACCGTGCCGCGCTTGTGCGGCAGGGCGTTGAACTCGGCCTTCAGCTTCTTGCCGGAGCCGCCCATGCCGGTGCCGGTGGGATCGCCGGTCTGCGCCATGAAGCCGTCGATCACGCGGTGGAACGGCACGCCGTTGTAGAAGCCGTCCGACACCAGCTCCTTGATGCGGGCCACATGACCCGGCGCCGCATCGGGGCGGAAGGCGATGGTCACCGGCCCCTTGGTGGTCTCGAGGACCAGAACCTCTTCACTCATGGCAAATTCCTTTCGATGCCTCCAGGTCCGCGCCGGGCGCGCACCCTGGCGCGCCCGTTCCGGGCGCCCATCCGAAGGCCGGCAGCGATAACCGCTCCGCCGGCGAGGTCAAGACCCGGGGTTCTTCGGCATGAAGGCCCCGGCGGTCGTTCCTGGTGCGTGCCATCAGCAACGCGCCACAGGCGTCAAGCGACGTCACTTGAAGCGATGTCACTTGAAGCGATGTCACTTGAAGCGACGTCACTTGGCGTCAGCGGCCACCTGCATCTTCACAATGCGATCGGGATTGGACACGCTGCCGTTGTTGGCGGCAGAGCCCTTCTTGATCTTGTCGATATATTCCATGCCCGACACCACTTCGCCAACCACGGTATACTGACCATTCAGGCTCGGGGTCTCGTCGAGCATGATGAAGAACTGCGAATTGGCACTGTTGGGATTGGACGCGCGGGCCATGCCGACCACGCCGCGCTTGAACGGCACGTTGGAAAACTCCGCCGGCAGGTTCGGATACTTGGAACCGCCGGTGCCGTTACCATACTGGCCATCACCGGTCTGCGCCATGAAGCCATCGATCACACGGTGGAACGGCACATTGTTGTAATAGCCCTCGCGGCTCAGGGTCTTCAGGCGCTCGGCATGCTTGGGCGCGAGATCCGGACGCAGGGCGATCACCACCCGGCCATAGGGGGTGTCGAGATAAAGCGTGTTCTGCGGATCGGGCTTCGACTGCGCCGCCGCCGGCAGGGCGAAGGCGAGCGCGATGAGGAGGCCGGCTGCGATTCGGCCAAAGACGCGCATCATGAAGATCTCCTCGGAAAGGCCCCCTCGGGGCACGAAAGGCACGGCGCGCCTGCGACGCCGCCGCACGACGGAACTCAGCGAGAGAACTTGGTCTTGAGCCGTGCCAGCACCGCCGCCGGCACGAAGGCGGAGACATCTCCGCCCATGGCAGCGATCTGCCGGACGAGCGTGGCGGTGATGGGGCGGACCGAGGGCGAGGCCGGCAGGAACACCGTCTGCAGTGCCGGCGCCATGGCCGCGTTCATGCCGGCCATCTGCATCTCATAATCCAGGTCGGTGCCATCGCGCAGGCCACGAATGAGCAGGCTTGCCCCCACCTCGGCGGCGGTGTTGACGATCAGCCCGTCGAAGGTCACAGCCTCGATGGTGGCGCGTTCCGCCGCGGCCACCGGCCCGCACACCTCCAGCAGCATGGCGAGGCGTTCTTCGGCCGCGAACAGGGGGGCCTTGCCGGGATGGATACCCACCGCCAGAACAAGCCGGTCCACCAGCCGGCAGGCCGCCCGCACCACGTCCAGGTGACCATTGGTGAGGGGATCGAATGAACCGCCGTAGATGGCCGTCCGCGTTTCCATCAGTGCCTCCCCGCCTCGCGCGGTGTTGCCCGCCGCATGGATGCCGCCCCACACACCGCCCGGATCTGCGCGGCGGTCGCGACGCGATGTACTGGAGCCGCTTTGCTGGATGCTCTAGCCGCCCCTGCCCGCAGGCGCAACCGGCCCCACCCGGAGGCACGCCGCGGCCTAGCGCCGGCCGGCCGCCAGCAGCACGGCGGCCCCACCCACCAGAATGCCGGCGGATACCCGATCGGCGATCCGCGTGAAGCGCCCGGCCAGGGCCGCCCGGGCGCGATCCGCCGCCAGCGCCCACAGCACATCGCCAATCAGCGCGATGGCCGCGAAGATCACCGCCAGCAGCGCGATCTGCGGCACCGGATGAGCGGCATTGGTAACGAATTGCGGCAGGAACGCCGCGTGGAACAGCAGGGTCTTCGGATTGGCAAACGCCACCGCGAGCCCCCGCCCCAACGCCGCATGGGCGGATGGCGCGGAACTCGCCGGCGGTGCCCCGGCGCTGCGCCACTGGCGCACCGCGAGCCACACCAGATAGGCGGCGCCGCAATAGCGCACCAGATCGAAATGGTGGGAGAAGGCCTCCACCAGATAGGCAAGGCCCGCCGCCACCACGGCCAGCTGAGCAATGAGCCCCACATTGACCCCGGTGGCGGTGAGAATGCCCGCCCGGCGGCCATGTTTCAGGCTGGTGCCGACGATGAGAGCCACGTTCGGACCCGGCGTCATCGCCAGGGCGATGCAGGCGAGCACGAACAGCGCGAGGCTCTCCAGGGAGATCATGCCTCCGGCGCCCCCGCCTCATCGTCGCCATCGGCACTCCCCTCGACGGCGCCGTCGTCACCGGCGGTGTCCTCGCTGATGTGCTCCACCGACATGACACGTTCGCCTTCGGCGGTATCAAAGACGATGACGCCCTGGCTGGCCCGGCCGACGATGCGGATCCCGTCCACCGGGCAGCGGATGAGCTGCCCGCCATCGGTCACCAGCATGATCTGGTCCTGGTCCTCCACCGGGAAGGAGGCCACCAGCCGGCCGTTGCGCTCGTTCACCGCCATGGCGACGATGCCCTTGCCGCCGCGGCCGGTCACCCGATACTCGTAGGACGAGGTGCGCTTGCCGTAGCCATTCTCGGAGACGGTGAGGATGAACTGCTCCAGCGCCCCCATCTCCGCATAGCGCTCCTGGCCCAGCTGGCCATTGCCGCTGGCGCCCTCCTCGGCGTCCACCTCACCGGCATCGGTGGCTTCACCCCCGAGCGCGCGCCGCATCTTGATGTAGGCGAGACGCTCCTCGGCGGGGGCATCCACATGGCGGATGATGGCCATGGAGATGATATGGTCCCCCTCCTCCAGGCGGATGCCACGCACGCCGACACTGTCGCGGCCCTTGAACACCCGCACCTCGGTGACCGGAAAGCGAATGCACGCCCCCGCCGCCGTGGTGAGCAGCACGTCGTCGTCTTCCGTGCACAGGCCCACGTCGGCGATCGCCTCGCCTTCGGCGAGCTTCATGGCGATCTTGCCGTTGCGGTTCACCTGCTGGAAATCCGTGAGCGCGTTGCGCCGCACCGTGCCGCCGGTGGTGGCGAACATGATTTGCAGGCGCCCGTTCTCCCCCTCGTCCTCCGGCAGCAGCACCACCGACGTGATCCGCTCATCGGAGTCCAGCGGCAGGATATTGACCAGTGCCTTGCCACGCCCCTGCGGGGCCGCGGCGGGCAGGCGCCACACCTTCAGCTTGTAGACCTGCCCCTTGGAGGAGAAGAACAGCACCGGCGCATGGGTGGAGGCCACGAACAGGCGGGTGACGAAATCTTCGTCGCGCGTCTGCATGCCGGAGCGGCCCTTGCCGCCGCGCCGCTGCGCCCGATAGGTGGAGAGCGGCACGCGCTTGATGTAGCCGGCGTGGGAAACGGTAACCACCATCTCCTCGCGCTGGATCAGATCCTCGTCATCGAGATCGCCGAAATTCTCGATGATCTCGGTGCGGCGCGGGTTGTCGAACTCCGCCTTGATGGCGAGCAGCTCGTCGCGAATGATGCCGCGCATACGCGGCCGGCTGGCGAGGATGTCCAGATAGTCGGCGATCTCGGCCGCCAGCTTGTCCAACTCGTCGGCGATCTCGTCGCGGCCCAGCGCCGTGAGCCGTTGCAGGCGCAGATCGAGGATGGCGCGGGCCTGCTCCAATGATAGCCGATAGGTGCCGTCCGCATTGAGCTTGTGGCGGGGATCGGCGATCAGCGCGATCAGGGGTGCCATGTCCTTGGCCGGCCAGTCGCGACCCATGAGCGAGTCACGGGCGCTCGACGGGTCCGGCGCGGTACGGATGAGGCGGATGACCTCGTCGATATTGGCGACCGCGATGGCGAGGCCCACCAACACATGGGCGCGATCGCGCGCCTTGCGCAGCAGGAACTTGGTGCGGCGGCTGACCACTTCCTCGCGGAAGGCCACGAACGCCGTCAGAATGTCGTGCAGCGCCAGCACCCCGGGCTTGCCACCCGACAGCGCCACCATGTTCACGCCGAACGACGTCTGCAGCAGGGTCTGGCGGTAGAGGTTGTTGAGCACCACGTCCGCCTGGGCGTCGCGCTTGACCTCGATCACCACCCGCAGGCCGTCGCGATCGCTCTCGTCGCGGATCTCGGAGATGCCTTCGATGCGCTTATCGCGCACCAGTTCGGCGATCTTCTCGATCATGGTCGCCTTGTTCACCTGATAGGGAATCTCGGTGACGATGAGCGCTTCGCGATCCTTGCGCAGGCTCTCGATGGCCACCTTGGCACGCATCAGGATTGAGCCACGCCCGGTGAGATAGGCCTGGCGGATGCCGCTGCGACCCAGAATGAGCGCACCGGTGGGGAAATCGGGGCCCGGCAGGATATCCAGCAGCGCCTCCGGCGTCAGCGCCGGATCGTCGATCAGGGCGATCGTCGCGTCGATCACCTCGCCCAGATTATGGGGCGGGATGTTGGTGGCCATGCCGACAGCGATGCCGCCGGCACCATTGACCAACAGATTCGGGAACTTGGCCGGCAGAACGCTCGGCTCGTGCTCGCTGCTGTCGTAGTTTTCCTGAAAGTCGACGGTCTCCTTGTCGAGATCGTCGAGCAGCGCATTGGTGACTTTTTCGAGCCGCACCTCGGTGTAGCGCATGGCGGCCGGAGCATCGCCGTCCACCGAACCGAAATTGCCCTGGCCATCCACCAGCGGCACCCGCATGGCGAAGTCCTGGGCCATGCGCACCAACGCGTCATAGACCGACTGATCACCGTGGGGGTGGTATTTACCGATGACATCGCCCACCACGCGCGCCGACTTGCGGTAGGACTTATTCCACTCGTAGCCGTTCTCCGACATGGAAAACAGGATGCGGCGATGCACCGGCTTCAGGCCGTCGCGCACGTCCGGCAACGCGCGAGCGACAATGACGCTCATCGCATAGTCAAGATAGGAGCGCGACAGCTCCTCGGTGATGGAAACTGGCGTGATGTCCGAGGGCGGCTCGCCTCCGGACTTCGGCGTCTCGGGCTCGGCCAAAAGTCAACACCTTCATGGCGATTGGAGTTGTTGACTTGTAGCCGATTCACCCTCCGGACGCCAGCGAAACCCCAGCGCAAGGATTATTTTTTAACGTTGTATTTCAATATGTTATGAGGATCAGCCCGACCCTCGCGCAGACATCTTGTCCGTTTTGCGTCACAGGCCCTCGTCCGCGCATCCAATCGCGACCCGCGCAAGGCGCTCACGGCACCCCTCAGACCACCACAAGCACCTGCCGCGCCAGTCGCTGCACCCGCGACCTCACCACTCGGAGCCCCGGCGCACCACCCTCGAAGGCACCCGCAGCCACCGTCGTTGCCCGTCAGCAGACGCACCCGCCGACCCGCGACACACTCGTCCGGCGGACACGAATGTCCGCCGTCACTCAAACACCCGACACGAAGCGCCGGAGCCGTTCTCAGAAGGGGATTTCGTCGTCGAGATCATTGGAAGGACGCCCACCGCCGGACGAGCCCGCCGCGCCACCGCCGGACGGACCCGAACGCCGGCCACCACCCCCGCCGTAGCCGCCGCCACCGAACCCGCCACTGCCCCCACCCATGGGGCTCTGCGCGCCGAAATCGGAGCCGCCGCTGTAGTCCTCGGAGCTCTCGCCGCCGGAGCGGCCATCGAGCAGGGTAAGCTCACCGCGGAACGGCCGCAGCACCACCTCGGTGGTGTAGACGTCCCGCCCATCCTTCTCATATTTGCGGGTCTCGAGCTGCCCCTCGATATAGACCTTGGAGCCCTTCTTCAGGAACCGCTCGGCCACATTGACCAGATTCTCGCTGTAGATGGTCACCGCATGCCATTCGGTGCGATCCTTGCGCTCGCCGGTGGCCTTGTCGCGCCAGCTCTCGGAGGTGGCGATGCGCAGGTTGCAGACACGCCCACCGCTTTGGAACGTGCGCACTTCCGGATCACGGCCGAGATTGCCGATCAGGATCACCTTGTTGACGCTGCCGGCCATCGCCCGCCTCCTTCTCCATGCGCCCACCGGAGCGGCGCCCATTCGCCGCGCACCCTAGCCGGCCCGACGCCACATGCGAGCGCCCCGCCGCGTTGTCCACTGCAAAGAGGCACTCCACAGCTGCCGGACACCACCAAGCCCCGCCAAATGTTCTACATCCGTTCTATCTCCTCCCCATGACCGCGACAAGCGTGTTTTTCCCGGCGTGCCCGAATTTTTGACTCGCACGGCACCAAAGTTCTTATTATGTTCTCTACCGCATCGCACGCACGTCGCTACATTTGGAGCATGACCATGAGCGACCACGCAGCTTGGCTGTTTGCTGCCATCGTCACGCCGGGCGATGGGGTGAGCGGCGGCAGGAATGCCGGTGGTTCTGTTCGTCTTTTCGCTGTTCTCGTCACCGCTGCAGGCGCGTGCCCGGCACGCGCGGCGGCCTTCCCCCTGCCCTGATCATCTCGCGCTGGCTCCTGGCCGCGCGTGGCTGGAATTCATGTCGGATCGCGCCTCCTCCTCGCGGACCTTGCCCGCGCTCGCAACGCCCACCCCCGATGCACCGCGGCGGGACGCCCGGACCCTCTCCATTCGCGGCGCCCGCGAACACAATCTGAAGAATGTGGATCTCGAGGTGCCGCGGGACGCACTGGTGGTGTTCACCGGCCTGTCGGGCTCCGGCAAGAGCTCGCTCGCCTTCGACACCATCTATGCAGAGGGCCAGCGCCGCTACGTGGAGAGCCTCTCGGCCTATGCACGCCAGTTCCTGGAGATGATGCAGAAGCCGGACGTGGACCAGATCGACGGCCTCTCGCCCGCCATCTCCATCGAGCAGAAGACCACCTCCAAGAACCCGCGCTCCACCGTGGGCACGGTGACCGAGATCTACGATTACATGCGCCTGTTGTGGGCGCGCACCGGCGTGCCCTACTCGCCGGCCACGGGCCTGCCCATCGAGAGCCAGACCGTCTCGCAGATGGTGGACCGCACCCTCGCCCTGCCCGAGGGTGCGCGGCTGTTCATCCTCGCCCCAGTGGTGCGCGGGCGAAAGGGCGAGTATCGCAAGGAACTCGCCGAGTGGATGAAGAAGGGCTTTCAGCGGGTAAAGGTCGACGGCACCTTCTACGAGATCGCCGACGCCCCCGCCCTCGACAAGAAATTCAAGCACGACATCGACGTGGTGGTGGACCGCATCGTCGTGCGGCCCGATCTCGCCCAGCGCCTGGCCGACAGCTTCGAGACCGCCTTGGGCCTGGCCGACGGCATCGCCATTGCTGAGTTCGCCGACGAGAAGGACGAGACCGGCGCGCCGCGCCGCATCCTGTTCTCGGAGAAATTCGCCTGCCCGGTCTCCGGCTTCACCATTCCCGAGATCGAGCCGCGGCTGTTCTCCTTCAACAATCCCGTGGGCGCCTGCCCGGCGTGTGACGGCCTGGGCGTCGAGCAGACCATCGACCCCGACCTGGTGGTGCCGGACAAGATGCGCTCCTTGAAGCAGGGCGCCATCGCCCCCTGGGCCAAGTCCACCTCGCCCTATTATGGCCAGACCCTCGATGCGCTAGCCAAGCACTATCACTTCGCCCTCTCGGTGCCGTGGTGCGACCTGCCTGAAAAGGCGCAGCAGGTGCTGCTCTATGGTTCGGAGGGCGAAAAGATCACCTTCGCCTACAATGACGGCATGCGCGCCTACGAGACCGAGAAGTCCTTTGAAGGGGTGGTGCGTAACCTCGACCGACGGTGGAAGGAGACCGACAGCGACTGGGCGCGGGAAGAGATCTCCAAATATTTCTCCACCGTGCCGTGCCAGGCCTGCGGCGGCTACCGCCTGAAGCCGGAGGCGCTGGCGGTGAAGGTGGCCGGCCGGCACATCGGCGAAGCCGCCGCATTGTCGGTGAAGGCGGCGGCGCAGTGGTTCGAGGCGCTGCCCGCCGAACTCACCGCCAAGCAGAATGAGATTGCCGGCCGTATCCTCAAGGAAATCCGCGAGCGCCTGCGGTTCCTGCTGGACGTGGGACTGGAATACCTCACCCTCGCCCGCTCCTCCGGCACCCTGTCCGGCGGCGAGAGCCAGCGCATCCGCCTCGCCTCGCAGATCGGCTCCGGCCTCACCGGCGTGCTCTACGTGCTGGACGAGCCTTCCATCGGCCTGCACCAGCGCGACAACACCCGCCTGCTGGAGACGCTGAAGCACCTGCGCGATCTCGGCAACACGGTGATCGTGGTGGAGCATGACGAGGATGCCATCCTCGCCGCCGATTACGTGGTGGACGTGGGCCCCGGCGCCGGCATCCACGGCGGGCGCATCGTCGCCCAGGGCACGCCGGCGGAAATTCTCGCCAACCCCGCTTCCCTCACTGGCAAATATCTCACCGGCGCGCTCTCGGTGGGCGTGCCGGCCCGGCGTGCACCCAACCCCAAGCGCATGCTGAAGCTGGTGGGCGCGCGCGGGAACAATCTGAAGAATGTCACCGCCGAGATCCCCCTCGGCCTGTTCACCGCCATCACCGGCGTGTCGGGTGGCGGCAAGTCGACCCTGCTGCTGGATACGCTCTACAAGGCGGTGGCGCGGCGCCTCAACGGCGCCACCGAGGCGCCCGCCCCCTATGACCGGCTGGAGGGGCTGGAGCACCTCGACAAGGTGATCGACATCGATCAGTCGCCCATCGGCCGCACCCCGCGGTCGAACCCGGCCACCTACACCGGTGCCTTCACCCCCATTCGCGAGTGGTTCGCCGGCCTGCCGGAGGCCAAGGCCCGCGGCTATGGCGCCGGGCGCTTCTCCTTCAACGTGAAGGGGGGACGCTGCGAGGCGTGCCAGGGCGACGGCGTCATCAAGATCGAGATGCACTTCCTGCCGGACGTGTATGTCACCTGCGACGTCTGCAAGGGCAAGCGCTACAATCGCGAGACCCTGGAAGTCACCTTCAAGAACAAGTCCATCGCCGATGTGCTCGACATGACGGTGGAGGAAGGCGCCCAGTTCTTCAAGGCCGTGCCCTCGGTGCGCGAGAAGCTGGAGACGCTGAAGCGGGTCGGCCTCGACTATATCAAGGTAGGTCAGCAGGCCACCACCCTCTCCGGCGGCGAGGCGCAGCGGGTGAAGCTCTCGAAGGAGTTGTCCAAGCGCGCCACCGGCCGCACCCTCTACATTCTCGACGAGCCCACCACCGGCCTGCACTTCCATGATGTGAAGAAGCTGCTGGAAGTGCTGCACGAATTGGTGGAGCAGGGCAATTCGGTGGTGGTCATCGAGCACAATCTCGATGTCATCAAGACCGCCGACTGGGTGATCGATCTCGGCCCCGAAGGGGGCGATGGCGGTGGCGAGATCGTCGCCACCGGCACCCCGGAAGAGGTGGCGCGGAACCCGCGCTCCCATACCGGCCATTATCTGGCCGAGGTGCTGGCACGCCGCCCCAATCCCGCCCCGGCCAGCGGACAGGGCACCAAGACGCGCGCCGCATCCAAGCCCGCGTCGCCCCTGGCCTCCCCGCTTGCTTCCGCTTCTGCCTCCACCCCTGCCGCCAGCGCGGGCCGGGTCCCGGATGGACCCAAGGACGCGCAAGCGGAGACGCCGCAGAAGAACCGCACCGCCAGGCGCCGCATCCGCGGCGCCTGATCAGTCCCAGCGACGGCGACCCGAAATCGCCTCGTCTGGAGACGCATCCCGTGACGGGATCTCGGCCCCGTCACGGGCATCGCCGGCCGGCTCGACTAACGAGATCTCCGCCAGGCCCGGCAACGGCCCAGCAATCGTCCCGCCAGCGCGGCACCGCTGGCGTCAACAGGCGTGGCGCCCGACGCAGCGGATGAAGGACAGGCGCGAGGAGCCGTCTCATCCGCGACGGTCAGCGAGGGATAGCCCCATCGCTGCGAAACGGTGAGCCTGGCCGGTCCGCGCCTGCGCCCTGCGTGCGTGGGTCCCCCTGTTGGAAGGCCGGCGCGGCTCGCAAGCTGCGGCGATGCTCCGCTTGTGCCGGTGCCGCGCACATTGTGCGATGGACAGCTCCGGGCCTCACCGGCACTCAAGACCGACGGAGTATCACACGGCACGCGCCCCATCCTAAAAGCGGTGAAGGCGGGCGCGTGACCATCCCGGTGCCGTAGCGGTTGAGATTGAAGGGGTTGCGGTTTTTAGAAGCCCGACCCTTCGCCACCCGGTCCGCTTCCTGACGTTCTCCCCATCTCCTTCGCATCCCCGAGGGCAGGCGTAGGGGCGGCATCCTAACCAACCCATAGCCGGGCTCCACCCACGGCCTGGCGATCGAAGCGAAGCGGCCATCCGCCGAGCGGATGGCCGCAAAGCAAGCAGAGACCTGCCCCCTGCAGCACCCACCCAGACAGCTGCGCCGCCCCTGCAGCCGCGAGCCTCTCAGCCATGCAGGGCGCTGGGCACAGCGTGCCTCATATCCGCCCATTATCCCGAAGCGATATGACTAAATTTTAGGCCTGCATCGCCACAAACATCTGAAAATGAATGATTCATGAAGAGCGCCACTTTGCCCATTCTGTATGCGGATTACGCATTGCTGCGATGCGATACCCCCTATTGGCGGCGCAGCGGGAAAGCATATGTTGCAGCTCACGAACAGGGAGGCGCCGCAAGGTCAGCCTCTCGGACATCCGAAGGAGAAGACAGATGTTCCTTTTGGGCCTTCTGGGTCGCCAGCTTCGTCGCTGGCAGGTTTATAATCGCACCGTTTCCGAGCTCTCCGAGCTGGACGATCGCAGCCTTGCGGACATCAATGTGCGTCGCAGCGAGATCCGCAACGTCGCCCGCGAAGCTTCTCTGCACGTGGCGTGAGCCACAGTGCGGTCTGTGGCGTGAGCCACCTGAGAGATCGGCGAAGGAGGGGCGCAGCGCCCCTTGCGAAAAATGGCCCTGTCGGGGCCATTTTTATTTTCAGCTGCGGGTCGCAGCTCCTTTAGCTGGCGCCCTTGCGGCGGCATCGCACTTGAAGCGGCCTTCCCGCCTGTGGCACACAGCCCATCCTGCCACATGCGGCCGATGCGCACTGCGCGCGCCGCGGCGTCGGCCATCGCCCGGCCGCGCGTGGCACCAGGAGGAGAGATGCCGATGGACCCCACCCCCACGCTCCGCGCCTCCGGCGCGCCGGTTCATGTGGTGGGCGCCGGCCTCGCCGGCTCGGAAGCCGCATGGCAGCTGGCCCAGCGCGGTGTTCCCGTCATCCTGCACGAGATGCGCCCCTCGCGCTCCACCGAGGCCCACCAGACCGACGGCTGCGCCGAGCTCGTGTGCTCGAACTCCTTCCGCTCCGATGATGCCAATGGCAACGCGGTCGGCGTGCTGCACGCGGAACTGCGCCGCGCCGGCTCGCTCATCCTTGCCTCCGCCGATGCCCACCAGGTGCCGGCCGGCGGGGCGCTGGCGGTGGATCGGGAAGGCTTTTCCCGCGCCGTCACCGCGGCCCTGGAGGGCCACCCGCTGATTACGCTGGTGCGCGAGGAGCTCACCGCGCTGCCGCCGGCGGACTGGGATCAGGTGATCCTGGCCACCGGCCCTCTCACCTCGCCAGCGCTGGCGGCGGCGGTGCTGGAGAAGACCGGCGAAAGCGCCCTCGCCTTCTTCGATGCCATCGCCCCCATCATCCATTTCGATTCGATCGACATGGAGAAGGCCTGGTTCCAGTCGCGCTACGACAAGGAGGGGCCGGGCGGCACCGGCGCCGATTACATCAACTGCCCGCTGAGCGAAGAGCAATACAACGCCTTTGTGGATGCCCTCATCGCCGGCGAAAAGGTACCGCTGCGCGAGTTCGAGCAGAAGACGCCTTATTTCGACGGCTGCCTGCCCATCGAGGTAATGGCGGAGCGCGGCCGGGAGACCCTGCGCTTCGGCCCCATGAAGCCGGTGGGACTCACCAATCCGCACACCCCGGGCGTGAAGCCCTATGCCGTGGTGCAGCTGCGGCAGGACAACAAGCTCGGCACCCTCTACAACATGGTGGGCTTCCAGACGAAGCTGCGCCATGCGGAGCAGGTACGCGTCTTCCGCACCATTCCCGGCCTTGAGGGGGCGGAATTCGCCCGGCTCGGCGGCCTGCATCGCAACACCTATCTCAACTCCCCGCGCCTGCTGGATTCCACCCTGCGGCTGAAGGCCGATCCCCGGCTGCGCTTCGCCGGGCAGATCACCGGTTGCGAAGGTTATGTGGAAAGTGCCGCCGTGGGCCTTCTGGCGGGCCGCTTTGCCGCGGCGGAGCGGGCCGGCACGCCCCTCGTGCCGCCGCCGGGCACCACGGCGCTGGGCGCGCTGCTCGGACATATCACCGGTGGACATATCGAGGCCGAGGGCGAAGGCCCGCGCTCGTTCCAGCCCATGAACATCAATTTCGGCCTGTTCCCGCCCCTCACCGAGGCCCCCAAGGGAGAAGGCGGCAAGCGCCTGCGCGGAGCCGAAAAGACTGCCGCAAAAAAGCGCGCCCTGGCGGCGCGGGCCCTGGCCGATGTGGCGGCGTGGCTCGACTCCACGGCCCCAGCGGCTTAAGAGGCGCAGATGGCTCGCACCGTCAGCATCGTTCCGCCCATCGAATATCGCGCCGATCCGGCTCGCTTCACCGTGGATACGGTGCTGAAGCGCGACGTGTTCTCCACTGTCGAGCGCGGCACCTGGGCCGACCGTGAGGGCCGCGCATGGCCCGCCGTGCGCCGGCGCTGGAACGAGGTCTCGCCTTGGCTCGCGCCGCTCGCGCGCCAGCTCGCCACCCATGAGGTGAAGGCGCTGGAGAAGGTGACCGATACCGGCGTTACCACGCCGCTGCTCGCCGTCGGCCACCGCTTTCTGGTGCGCGGCTGGGTGGAAGGGGTGCCGCTGCAGATCGCGCGGCCCAGCGGCGACAGCCATTTCTTCCACTCGGCCCGGCAGGCGCTGCACATTCTCCATCGCGCCGGCTATGTGCACAATGACCTCGCCAAGCAGCAGAACTGGCTGCGCGGGGCCGATGGCGAAGCCTGGCTGATGGATTTCCAGCTGGCGCTGCCCATCTCCCGCCGGTGGAAGCTCGGCCGGGTGCTCGCCTATGAGGACCTGCGCCACCTGCTCAAGCACAAGCGCACCTATTGTCCCGATGAGCTGACGCCCCGCGAGAAGGCCATGCTGGCCAAGAAGAGCGTGCCCACGCGCATCTGGATGGCCACCGGCAAGAAGGTCTATCGCTTCGTCACCCGTCGCCTGCTGTCCTATTCGGATACGGAGGGGCGCGGCCCCCGGGTCACGCAGGTGGGCCCGCTCATCATCGCCGCGCTGAAGACCCACCCGGCGGTGGCCGACGCCCATATGTCCGATTTCCAGACCCTCGGCGGCAAGGTGGGGCTTTACGCCTTCGTCGAGCCCCGCGCGGCGGTGACGGTGGACGATCTCCGTGCGCACCTCGCCCAGACCCTGCCGGACCGCCCCCATCTCGACCACCTGCAGCTGGTGCCGGCTCTGCCGCGCGCTGCGGATGGAACGGTGCGCGATGATCTGCTGCTGTTGATCGCCCGCAACCAGATCGAGATGCTGGATGCCCTCGCCGGTTCCGATGCCCTGCGGGCGCAGGTGGCCGACATCGCCCGGGCGCGGCTCAATCTCACCGATCGCATCACCCGCTCCGCCGCCTGAGGACAGCACCGGCCGGCGCCCTAACCGTCCGCATTCAGACGCGGCCCCTGACCGCGCGCCGAGAGCGTGCTTGCCGAGAAGGTGCTTGCCTAGAGGGTGCTTGCCTGGAGCCAGCTGCGTCCGGTCGCGGCCCGCCGTCCGGCGCGCCACACCCCGAGCGCCCGACGCCAGCCGGCCAGCCCGGCCACCTCGCGGAACGGATCGCGGATTTTCGCCAGGGCCCTTAGGTCGCCGGTCACCAGGGACAAGGTCAGATAGGGCGGCGCCATTGCGATCCGCTCGGCGGGCGCCAAGCCATGCAGGACCGCGGCCGCCTCTCTGAAATGGTCGGCGGCGATGTCGCGCAGATCGCCCAGAGCCGCCTGCAGCTGCGGCGTCACCACACCGCTCACCGCCCCCTCCCGATCGAGCCCATGGCGGGCCAGAAGATCAAGGGGCAGATAGCACTGCCCACGCCCCGCATGGATGGGAAACGCCCGCATCAACCCCGTGAGCGCAATGGCGACGCCGCCATGGCCCGAGGCATCCGTTGCGCACGCCGCCTCCGCCCCGCCCAGCACCAGGGCCGAGAGCTGCAGCAGCGCCCCCGCCGTCTCCCCCGCATAGCCTTCCAGATCGCCAAGGGTGGGCATGGGATCGTCGTAGAGATCGAAGATGCGGGCATCCACCAGATTGATCAGGCTCTGCGCCGGCAGCGCAAAGCGCGCTTTCGTATCCATCAGGGCCAGGGCCACGGGATGGGCCTCCACAGCGCCACGGCCCTCGCCCTCGATCACCTCGCGCCACCAGGCCAGGCGCACCTCGCCGGGCAGCGGCTCCCGCACCACCTCGCGGACACGGGCGACATCGTAATTGAAGGCGTAGAGCGCCATCAGGTGCTGGCGCAGCGCGGCAGGTGCGAACAGCGCCGCGAGAAAGCGATCGCGATCCTGGCGGCGCACCAGATCCGTGCAATGGGCGTAGGCCGCATCAAGCAGGGCGGTGGAGCTGGGGGAGGCTGACATTTGCGATGGATACGCCGGAAATGGCACTGCCGCCAGCTGCGGCGGCGCGGAGGGACGGACCGGCGCGCGGTCTCAGAAGCTGATCAGCGCCGCGCCCACCGGCCGGCCTTCGCCCAGCAGCACATTGTAGGTGGAGGCAGCCGAGCCGGTCGGCATCAGCTCGAACCGCAGGCCCGCATCACGCAGAAGCTGCTGCAGCGGCGCCTTGAGATGGGCCGGATCCTGCCCGGTGCCGATCAGCAGCAGCTCAAAGCGGCCCGCCTCCGCGATGATGGGGGCGAAGGCCGCCGCATCGAGATCCGCCATGCGCAGTGGCGCCCAGGGGCGAATGCCGGACGGCAGCGCCAGAAGCGAGCCGCCATGGGACATACCGGCGAAGTGAAAGAACTTCGCCGCATAGCCATCGATGGGCACCTGCCGTGGCAGGAACGGAACGTCCGGCCTCGACACCATGAGGTCAGCCCTTCCGCTTGCCGCCTCGTCCGCCCTTGGGCGCGGACTTGCGGCCGCTCTTGGAGGAGGCGCCGGCCGGGGCGCTCACGGGAGCCGGGGCAGAGCGCCCCTCAACCACTTCTTCCGCCTCGATGAACTCGGCGGCCTCGGCCACGTTCAGCACATCCTCCGGCCCTTCCGCCACCGGCTCCGCCTTGGGCTCCACCACACGCGCGCGCAGGCCCAGGTGGATGAGGATGGGCGCCGCCACGAAAATGGTCGAATAGGTACCAATGACCACGCCCACCGTCATGGCCAGCGAGAAGCCGCGCAGCACCTCGCCACCGAAGAAGTAGAGGGCCAGCGTGGCAAAGAAGGTGGTGGTGGAAACGATGATGGTTCGCGAGAAGGTGGCGTTCACCGCCACATCCAGCAGCTCCGGCAGCGGCATTTTCTTGTAGCGCCGCAGCATCTCCCGGATACGGTCATACACCACCACCGTATCATTGAGCGAATAGCCCATGATGGTCAGGATGGCGGCGATGGACGTCAGGTCGAAGTCGATGCCGAACAGGGAATAGATCATCAAGGTGACGAAGATGTCGTGCATCGTCGTCACAATGGCGCCCACTGCGAACTGCCACTCGAAGCGGAACCACAGATAGGCGAGCACCGCGACGGCACCCAGCACCATGGCCAAAATGGACTGGCGCACCAGTTCGCCGGATACGCTCGGCCCCACCGATTCCACGCGGCGGATGGCGTATTCCGAGCCCAGCGCCCCGCGCACCTGAGCGACGATGGCCTGCTGGGCCTCATCGGTGGTGCCGACCTCGCCAAGGCGGATCAGCACATCGCGCGGTGAGCCGAACTCCTGGATCTGCACGTCGCCGACATCGAGATCGGTGAGATGCTCGCGCAGGGAGGCGAGATCCGCCGCCTGCTGGCTGGATTGCGCCTCGATCAGCGTGCCGCCCCGGAAATCGATGCCGAGGTTGAAGCCGACGGTGGCGAACAGCAGCACCGCCACCAGCGACATGATCGCCGAGAACGGGAAGCTGTAACGGCGCAGCTTCATGAACCCGATATGGGTGTGCGCCGGAATGTAATCGATCAAAGGCATGAGCGGCGCACCTTCAGATGGGCAGCTTGGCCGGACGCTGCCACTTCACCCACCAGGCAATCATCAGGCGGGTGAGGGTGTAGGCCGTGAACATGGTGGTCAGAAGGCCGAGGATGTAGGTGACGGCAAAGCCGCGCACCGGTCCCGAGCCTCCCATGAGGAAGAGGATGAGCGCCGTCGCAAGCGACGTGACGTTGGCATCCACGATGGTGCCGAGCGCATTCACGAAGCCCTTGTCGATGGCCGAGATGGCCGCCCGACCCTCGCGGGCCTCGTCGCGGATGCGCTCGAAGATCACCACGTTGGAGTCCACCGCCATGCCGATGGTGAGCACCACGCCGGCGATGCCCGGCAGGGTCAGCGTCGCACCCAGAACCGACTGCAGGGCGAACATGAAGGTGACATGAACCGCCAGGGCGATGAGGGCGAACAGCCCGAACAGGCCATAGACGGCGATCATGAACACCGCCACCAGGCCGGTGGCCACATAGCCCGCCACCTTCCCTGCCTCAATGGAATCGGCGCCGAGGCTCGGGCCCACGGTGCGCTCTTCCACCACCTTCAGGGGCGCCGGCAGTGCGCCGGCCCGCAGGAGGATGGCAAGGTCGTTGGCCTGCTGCACGGTGAACGCACCGGAGATCTGCCCCGAGCCGCCGAGGATGGGCTCGCGGATCACCGGCGCCGAGATCACCTGATTGTCGAGCACGATGGCGAACGGCCGGCCCACCGCATCCTGGGTGGTGGCGGCGAACCGTCGGGCGCCATTGGAATTGAAGCGGAAGCTGACGATGGGCTCACGCGAGTTCTGATCGAAGCCCGGCTGGGCATCCACCAGATCCTCGCCAGAGACGCGAACCTGCTTCTCCACCAGATAGGGCTGGCCGTCCTGCCCCTGCAGCACTTCCGAATCGGGCGGCGGGCGCCCTTCCATCGCCTGCTGCGGCGACATGGACTGGTCCACCATGCGGAAGCTGAGCTTGGCGGTCTGGCCCAGCAGCGCCTTGAGACGCTGGGGATCCTGCAGGCCGGGGACCTGGACCAGGATACGGTCCACGCCCTGGCGCTGAATGTTGGGCTCCACCGTGCCCAACTGGTCGATACGGCGGCGGATGATCTCGATGGACTGATCCACCGCGGCACGCATGCGTGCGTTGAGCCCGGCCTCGGTCAGCTGCAGGGTGATGGCCCCTTCGCTGCCCGACGACACGGTGAGATCCATCTCGCCGGTGCCACCCCCGAACAGGGTATTGGTGACCGGCGCGGCGAGCTTGCGCAGCTCCGCCAGGGCCTTGTCCGTATCGGCTGCATCGCGCAGACGCAGCGTCACCGCCGTGTCGCGGATGGCGAGGTTGCTGTAGCCGATCTTCTGATCGCGCAGCACACGCCGTACTTCATCGCGCAGCTGCTCGGCGCGCTCCTTACGGAGCGCGGCCCCATCCACCTCGAGCAGGATGTGGGAACCGCCCTGCAGATCGAGGCCGAGGGTCACACGGCTCGATGCCAGCCACGCAGGCAGGTGCTGCAGCACGCTCTGCGGCAGCACATTGGGCAGCGCGAACAGAATGCCAAGGGCGACCGTGAACAGGATCGCCACTGTCTTAAGTCGGGAGAAATGCAGCATGTCGCGCGCAATCTATAGAATCAGGACGCCGCAGCCTCGTCCTTGGCAGGCTCGCCCTTGGAGCGGACGGTGGCGATCTGCGAGCGCATCTGGCGCACGCGCACGTTGTCAGCCACCTGCAGCTCGATCTCGTTCTCGTCCACCACGCGGGCCACCTTGCCCACGAGGCCGCCGGCGGTCACCACCACGTCGCCGCGACGCAGGGCGGTCACCATCTCCTGGTGGGCCTTCGCCCGCTTCTGCTGCGGCCGCAGGATGAGGAAGTACATCACCACGAAGATCAGCAGGAACGGGGCAAGCTGAATGAGCATGTCGGCCCCGCCGCCGGCAGCCGGAGCGCCCTGGGCGAAAGCAGGCGTGATGAACATTTGCGTCCTCGTTCGTCTGTTGAAGTGAGCTGTCGAGATTGCAGCAGCGGCCCGGAACGGCCGTTTCCGCAGCGATGCCGGAAAGGCGAAGCGGCCGGACTATACCCACCGGCCTGTCGAATGCAAACGCGACCTGACGGCAATGCCCGCGATCGGCCCGCGCTGGCGGCGGTGAGCACCTCGGCCGGACCCGAAACACCCCCGCCCGATACCTTACGTTACGTCAAATCCCAAACATCCCGCCCGAAGCGGCCTTAATGGCCGGTCTGCGGCGTCACCACGTCGCGGGTGGAATCGGCGGTGTCGGAGATGTTGTTGCCCAGTTCCCGCACATGCGCCGAATAATGCTCGCGGGTGTTGGGATCCACCACCGCGACGGGCGCGGCGATGACCAGGCCGGCCGCGGTGCCCACGGTGGAGGCCGCGTCCGTGGTCATCTGCACCAGATGCTCGCCAATGCCCACGCGGGAATCCGTCATGGTCTGGCCCTGGGCAAGGCGCGCGCCGATGGACTGCACCACTTCGGGACTGGCGGCGAACTTGCCATGGTTCAGCGGATCGTCGGTGCGCAGCTTGGTCAGGTCGATAACGGTGATGTTGTTCTTCTCGAACTCGGTCCGGTAGGGCTCCTGGGTCGGGTCCACCTGGCCGATGCGCGGCACGCCGCCCCACACCCGCTTGGAGACCGCCAGGGCCTTGTCGTCCTGCGAGACGAACACCGTGAAATTGGGCCGGGGGGTGCCGAGCTCGGTGAAGATGACGCGGAACACGTCGCTATCCACGTCGGGGGCCGCCAGCATCACATTCTTGATCTTGGGCAGGATGCGGCCGTTGCGAATGGCCATCTGCCGCAGCGCTTCGAGGGTGACGACATTGCCCATGGAGTGGGCGAGAATGGAAATCTCCCCCACATTCGGATCCTTGGCCATGAAGGTCAGCAGGCGCTCCAGGACGTCACGGGAATAAGAGGTGCTCTCCCGGTCATAACCATAGGCGAGCAGACTGCCGCGGGAGGGCCACGTGAACAGCACCGGCGTCACGTCCGCCCCGGAATCGTGGATGATCTGGGCGAAGCGGAACACCGCATCGTCGAACCGCTGGTTATAGCCATGCACAAACACCAGCGCCTGCCGGCCGGGCGTGCGCTTGATGCGGGCGTTGAACCACTTGACCGCCTGCTCCTGGGTCAGATCCTCAAGCCGGGTGGTCACGAAATCGGTGGCGGGATTGCCGGGAATGGACTTCGGCCATTGCACATCGCCTGCCGCACGGGTGCTGTCGGGCGGAATGGAGACGTCGATCTCCATGAAGCTGGGCTTGGCCCCCCGCTCACCGGTGAACACGTCCGGCCCATCGGTGCGCTGGCGCACCGTCGCCACCGCCATGTTCACGCGCGAGGTGCCCGGCACCGTATCGGGAACCGGAATCAACGCCCCATCCGGGCGCCCGGCGCATCCGGCGGCCAGGGCCAGCACCATCATGGACGCGAACACACCACGTAGCCGAAGCGCCGAAAGCAACCGCACTGTCCCCACCTTCCGCCACCGCAGAACCTGATTGTGGATATGGCACCCACGCCGGCGCGACAATGCGCCGGAAGCGGCATTTCCTGGCCGGATTGACGATTCTTATTAAAGTGTTGCCGCCGTGCCCGCCACCAAAGGTGGAAAGCGCACCGGCATCAGCTCGCGCCGCGGCGTGCCCGACTGCTCCTTCACAACCCGCACCAGGGTCTGCACCTCATCGGCCGGCCCCAGCGGCATGATCAGCACCCCGCCAAACCGCAGCTGCTCCATCAGCGCCGGCGGCACGTCCAGCGCGGAGGCCGTGACCATGATGCGATCGTAAGGCGCGCGGGTCGACAGGCCCAACCGGCCGTCACCCACATAAGCGGCGAGATTGCGCAGTCCCAGCACCTGGAAGCGCGCCTGCGCCTCGCCCACCAGAGTGCGGTATCGATCCACCGTCACCACGCGTCCAGCCAGATGGGCGAGCACCGCGGCCTGGTAGCCGGAACCGGTGCCCACCTCCAGTACCGCATGCTCGGCGGTGACATTCAGCGCCTCCGTCATGGCCGCCACCAGGCTGGGCTGCGACATGGTCTGACCGCAGCCGATGGGCAGGGCCACGTCGTCATAGGCGTGGCGGCGCAATTGCGGATCGACGAACAGCGGCCGCGGCACCAGCTCCATGGCCCGCAGCACGGACACATCCCGGATCCCGCGCTGACGCAGCCCCAAGATGAAGGCCATCCGCTCGGCCTTCTCGCCCTCGCCGTCATCAACACTCATGCAGCGCATCCGCATTCTGGCCGGAGCCATTGAAATAACAGAAAATTAAGCCATACCTCAAGTTCACTCTTAACTTTAAGTTCTTGCGTCACTTTAAGAGATCCCCCTACCCTCCCCCGCCATGCGCCCGGTTTCGCTCCACCCGCTTTTCGCGTCGCTCGACACGCTCTCCGGCATCGGCCCCAAGCTCCTGCGGCCGTTTGCGCGCCTGTTCGGGCGCGAAAACCCGCGGGTGATCGACCTTCTGCTGCACATGCCGACGCAATTCGTGGACCGGCGCGCCCGCCCCACCATTGCCGAGGCCATTCCCGACACCGAACTCACCCTCGAAGTGCATGTGGATGGGCACCAGAGTCCGCCGTCTGGTAGCCGAGCACCGCATCGCACCTATGTGTCCGATGCCACGGGCGATCTGGTGGTCGTGCATTTCAAGATGGAGCGCGCCCGGCTGGAGCACATGCTGCCAGAGGGTTCGACCCGCTGGCTGTGCGGCAAGATCAGCCTTTATGACGGCATGCGGCAGATGACCCATCCGGATCGGGTGCTGGATGCCGCCGGCCTCGCCCGCCTGCCGCCGGTAGAGCAGGTCTACCCCCTGGTCGAAGGCCTGCCGGCGGGCACGCTGCGCCGCGCGATGGCCGGCGCCCTGGAGAGGGTGCCTGAGCTGCCCGAGTGGATCCCCGACACGGTCGCTGCCGCCCCGGATTGGCCCGCCTTCCGCGATGCCCTCACCCGCCTGCACCGGCCGGCGACCCCAGCCGAGGCGGTGCCCACCGGTGCGCCCTGGCGCCGGCTCGCCTTCGACGAGCTGTTCGCCCATCAGCTCACCCTCGCTCTGGTGCGGGCGCGGGAGGAGAAGGCGGGCGGGCGCGCCACCATCGGCGATGGGCGGATCGCCCAGCGCATCCTCGCCGCTTTGCCCTTCGCCTTGACCGGCGCCCAGCAGCAGGCCCTCGCCGCCATCCGCGCCGACCTCGCCGCCGAAACGCGCATGCTGCGGCTGCTGCAGGGCGATGTCGGTTCGGGCAAGACGGTGGTGGCCCTGCTCGCCGCCGCCACCGCCATGGAGGCGGGCCGCCAGGCGGCGCTCATGGCACCCACCGAGATCCTCGCCCGCCAGCACGTGGAGACCATCGCGCCACTGGCGGAGGCGGCGGGCATCACGGTGGCGGTGCTCACCGGCCGGGAGAAGGGCAAGACCCGCGCCGCCCTTCTGGCCGACATCGCCGCCGGCAGGATCGACCTGGTGGTGGGCACCCATGCGCTGATCCAGGACGATGTGGCCTTCCACGACCTCGCTTTAGCTGTCGTGGACGAGCAGCACCGATTCGGGGTGGAGCAGCGCCTGGCCCTCGCCCGCAAGGGACCGGGGGTGGACATGCTGGTAATGACCGCCACCCCCATTCCCCGCACCCTGGTGCTGACCTTGTTCGGCGACATGGATTCGTCCGAGCTGCGGGAGAAGCCCCCGGGCCGGCAGGATGTGGACACCCGCGCCCTGCCCATGGAGCGGCTCGACGACGTGGTGGCCGCGGTGGGCCGGGCCCTGGTCAAGGGCGCCCAAGCTTATTGGATCTGCCCCCTGGTGGAGGAAAGCGAGACCTCCGACCTCACCTCGGTCACTGAGCGCTTCGAAAGCCTCAAGGCCCATTTCGGAACCAAGGTGGATGTGGTGCACGGGCGCATGTCCGGCAGCGCCAAGGATGCGGCCATGGCCCGCTTTGCCGCCGGCGAGACGCGCCTGCTCGTCTCCACCACCGTGATCGAGGTGGGAGTGAACGTGCCCAACGCCACCTTGATGGTAATTGAGCATGCGGAGCGCTTCGGCCTCGCCCAGCTACACCAGTTGCGTGGCCGGGTGGGCCGTGGCGAGAAGGCTTCCACCTGCCTGCTGCTCTATCGCGGCCCGTTGAGCGAAACGGCCAAGTCGCGCCTCGCCATCCTGCGCGAGAGCCAGGACGGCTTCCGGCTGGCGGAGGAGGATCTGCGCCTGCGCGGCGAAGGCGACGTGTTGGGCACGCGGCAGAGCGGCATGCCCGGCTTTCGCGTCGCCCGCATGGAGTTCCACGGCGCCGAGGCCGAGGCGGCGCGCACCGCGGCCGCCGCCATCATCCGCACCGATCCCGATCTCTCCGATCCCGCGGCGGAGGCGCTCCATACCCTTTTGCACCTTTATGAGAAGGATGCTGCGGTGCGCTTGCTCTCCGCCGGCTGAGGCGGCATGGTCCCGCCATGAGCGCCGCGCCGGGCGAACGCCCCTCCCCATCTGCCGCCGAGGGCCGCCCCGAAGCGCCTTCCGGCCGACGGCGCATGGATTCGCGTGCGCTGCGCGCCGCCCTCTACCGCCAGGCGCTGTTTGCCGCCGGCGTGGTGTTCCTGGTCATCGGGTGCATCGGCATGGTGGTGCCCATGCTGCCGGGCACGGTGTTCCTGATCCTGGCCGCCTGGTGCTTCACCCGCTCCTCGCCCCGGTTCGAGGCGTGGCTGCTGAACCATCGCTATCTGGGGCCCAGCGTCGCCCGCTGGCGCGAGACCGGTGCCATTCCGCCGGTGGCCAAGCTGTTCGCTCTGTCCAGCTTCGTGGGCACCTTCGGCGGCTCCTGGTATTTCGGCGCGCCGCAGGGGGTGCTGATCTTCCTCGGCCTGCTGTTCGCCGCCCTCGCCGCCTTCATCATCACCCGCCCCAACGGGTGAGATGCAAGACCGACTCGATGCTTGAGAAATAAGCGATAATTTACTGATTTTTAACCATAATTTCCCGCACTTCATGTGCGGGGAAAACTGAGCGCATCACCATCTGAAGCCTCACCCGACCACTGGCATCAGACGCGGCGCCGGGGCGCGGACGCCCCGGCGCGAAAGGTCAGGCCGCCTTCTGGCTCTCCCGGTCCACGATGGAGACGACGTCGGCCATGATGCGGTTGAGCTCGAAATTCTTCGGCGTATAGACCGCCGCCACGCCGAAGCCCTTGAGCTGCGCCTCGTCTTCCGGCGGGATGATGCCGCCCACCACCACCGGCACGTCGGACAGCCCCTCCGCCCGCATGCGCTCCATCACGTCCCGCACCAGCGGCACGTGGGAACCTGAGAGGATGGAGAGGCCCACCACGTGCACGCCTTCTTCGAGCGCGGCGTTCACGATTTCGGCGGGGGTCAGGCGGATGCCCTCATAGACCACCTCCATGCCGCAATCGCGGGCGCGCACGGCGATCTGTTCGGCGCCGTTGGAATGGCCATCGAGCCCCGGCTTGCCCACCAGGAATTTCAGCCGGCGGCCGAGCTTCTCGGAAACGGCGTCCACCGCGGTGCGCACCTCCTCCAGGCCCTGGGTATCGGCGCGGGCGGCGCGGCCGACGCCGGTGGGTGCGCGATATTCGCCGAACACCTCGCGCAGGCAGGTGCCCCACTCACCGGTGGTCACCCCCGCCTTGGCGCAGGCGATAGACGGATCCATGATGTTACGGCCTTCCTGGGCCGCGCTCTTGAGGTCGGCAAGGGCGGCGGCCACCGCCTTGGCATCGCGCGCCGCGCGCCAGGCCTGCAGGCGGGCGACCTGCTCGGCCTCCACGCCTTCCGGCACGGTGAGGATGGCGCCTTCGCCGGTGGTGAGGGGCGAGGGCTCGCTCTCGGTCCAGCGGTTGACGCCCACCACCACCTGTTCGCCGCTCTCGATGGCCTCAAGCCGGCGGGTGTTGGATTCCACCAGCGCCTGCTTCATGTAGGAATTCTCGATGGCCGCGACGGCACCGCCCATGGCCTCGATGCGGGCGAGCTCGGCGCGCGCCTCCTCTTTCAGCGCTTCCACCTTGCGGGCGATCTCCGTGGAGCCGTCGAAGATGTCGCCATATTCCAGGAGGTCGGTCTCATAGGCCACCACCTGCTGCATGCGCAGCGACCATTGCTGGTCGAACGAGCGCGGCAGGCCCAGCGCCTCGTTCCAGGCCGGCAGTTGCACGGCGCGGGCACGGGCCTTCTTGGACAAGGTCACCGCCAGCATTTCCAAGAGGATGCGGTAGACGTTGTTTTCCGGCTGCTGCTCGGTGAGGCCGAGGGAGTTCACCTGCACGCCGTAGCGGAACAGCTTCTGCTTGGCGTCGGTGATGCCGTAGCGGTTGACGCAGATCTCGTCCCACAGATCCACGAATGCGCGCATCTTGCACATCTCGGTGATGAAGCGCATGCCCGCATTCACGAAGAAGGAGATGCGGCCCACCACCTCGCCGAAAACGGGGCCTTCCGCCTCACCGGACTTTTTCACGGTGTCGAGGATGGCGATGGCATTGGCCAGCGCGAACGCCAGCTCCTGCACCGGCGTCGCTCCCGCCTCCTGCAGGTGATAGGAACACACGTTCATCGGGTTCCACTTGGGCAGGTTGCCGGTGGTGAAGATGATGGTGTCCTTGGTGAGACGCATGGAGGGCGCCGGCGGGAACACATAGGTGCCGCGCGAGAGATATTCCTTGATGATGTCGTTCTGGGTGGTGCCTTGCAGCTTGGTGCGGTCCGCCCCCTGCTCGTCGGCGGTGGCGATATAGAGGGAGAGCAGCCACGCCGCACAGGCATTGATGGTCATGGACGTGTTCATGTTCGCGAGCGGAATGCCCTCGAACAAGGTGCGCATGTCGCCGAGGTGGGAGATGGGCACGCCCACCTTACCCACCTCGCCACGGGCGAGTGGATGGTCGCTGTCGTAGCCGGTCTGGGTGGGCAGGTCGAAGGCAACGGACAGACCCGTCTGCCCCTTGGCCAGGTTCGAGCGGTAGAGCTTGTTGGACTCCGACGCCGTCGAATGCCCCGCATAGGTGCGGAAGAGCCAAGGCTTGTCGCGGACCACCATCCCAAATCCCCGTTGTTGGCTTCGCTCTGGAAGCGCGATTGTGCGTCGCAATGTGCGGCGCGTCGATGGGAAATTTTCCCCGTTTCTACCCTGGCCTGTATTTTCGCCGCGCCCTCACCGCTTCACCAGCGAGATGACGAACAGCAGAATCACCGCGCCAATGGTGGCGCTGATGATCTGGCCGACGAGCCCACCCACCACGAACACGTTGCCGAACAGGAAGCCGCCGATCACGGCGCCCAGGATGCCGACCGCCACATTGCCGACGAAGCCGAAGCCGTAGCCACGGAACAACTGCCCCGCCAGGAAGCCGGCGATAGCGCCGATGAGGATCATCCACAAGATGGCCATTCCATTCTCCTGCTGCCATTTGCATCAAGGCATTGATGCATTTTACACAAACAAACTTCGCCAATGAAGCCACATCGCCACGCCATCTTCACCCTGGTCCTCGCGCTGAAAAGCGCCGGCAGAGGGCACCGATGGGATGTCGATCACCGAACGAAACCCTTGCACCACAAGGGATGAAACGCGCGCGCCGTCATCTTGTTCTCTTCCCGCCCCTCGCGGTTCCCGCGACGTTTTCGCGACGGACGCCGAAAACAGCGGGCCGCACCCAAAGGCGGGCTATCGACTTGGAATTCTTCTCTGCTACGTTGCATTGCGAGAACGACCTGGGCAATGCCCAATGGGCGGAGACCAACAGAGTCAGCGGAACACAAGAGAGGACGGGACGCTATGGGCCAGACGGCAGCTGCGGACGGTGCTGCGGTGAAGGATCTGTACGAGCTGGGTGAGATCCCCCCGCTCGGCCATGTGCCGGCGAAGATGTACGCCTGGGCCATCCGGCGGGATCGCCATGGGCCGCCAGAACAGTCCTTCCAGCTCGAGGTGGTGCCCACCTGGCAGCTCGGCGAGAACGACGTGCTGGTGTTCGTGATGGCCGCCGGCGTCAACTACAACGGCATCTGGGCGGGCCTTGGCGAACCCATCTCCGTGTTCGACGTGCACAAGGAGCCCTACCACATCGCCGGTTCCGATGCCTCGGGCATCGTCTGGGCGGTGGGCTCCAAGGTGAAGCGCTGGAAGGTGGGCGACGAAGTGGTCGTGCACTGTAACCAGGACGATGGCGACGACGAGGAGTGCAACGGCGGCGACCCGATGTTCTCCCCCTCGCAGCGCATCTGGGGCTATGAGACGCCGGACGGCTCCTTCGCCCAGTTCTGCCGGGTGCAGGCGCGCCAGCTCATGCGCCGCCCCAAGCACCTCACCTGGGAAGAGAGCGCCTGCTACACCCTCACCCTCGCCACCGCCTATCGCATGCTGTTCGGCCACCCGCCGCACACCGTGAAGCCCGGTGACTATGTGCTGGTGTGGGGCGCCTCGGGCGGCCTCGGCGTGTTCGGCGTCCAGCTCGCCGCCGCCTCCGGTGCCCATGTCATCGGCGTCATCTCCGATGAATCCAAGCGGGACTACGTGCTCGGCCTCGGCGCCAAGGGCGTGATCAACCGCAAGGAGTTCAAGTGCTGGGGCCAGCTGCCCAAGGTGAATTCGCCCGAATATAATGACTGGCTGAAGGAAGCCCGCAAGTTCGGCAAGGCCATCTGGGACATCACCGGCAAGCGCGACGTGGACATCGTGTTCGAGCACCCGGGGGAGACCACCTTCCCGGTCTCCACCCTGGTGGGCAAGCGCGGCGGCATGATCGTGTTCTGCGCCGGCACCACCGGCTTCAACATCACCTTCGACGCCCGCTATGTGTGGATGCGCCAGAAGCGCATCCAGGGCTCCCATTTCGCCCATCTCAAACAGGCCTCCGCCGCCAATGAGTTCATCTGCGACCGGCGGGTCGATCCCTGCATGTCGGAAGTGTTCCCCTGGGATCGCATTCCCGAGGCGCACACCAAGATGTGGCAGAACAAGCATGCGCCGGGCAACATGGCCGTGCTGGTGAACTCGCCGCGGGTGGGCCTGCGCACTTTCGACGACGTCTTGGAAGCCTGCGGCAGCTGAGCCTTCCCCCAACGCACTTCAATCAAGACTGCCGCGCCTGGAGCGCGGCAGTCTTTTTTGTCCGGCCGCCGGCGTCCATGCCCGCCACCCGGTCATCACCACCGCTGATGAATTGTGTGTAAGAAACAATTTCACAGCAAGACCCGCAGCCGCTAAAGCAGAGGGGCATGGGGCATACAGCCCTGCTCCGGGCCGGATCGGCACGGACCCCATTTGCGCCAATTCCATCGGCTGCACCGTGCCCTTGCGAAGGGCATGCGGGTCCGTGTCCCGGCACTCAACCGGCGCCGCACCTTCCGCTTTGGTCGCTCGACGCTCGCGCGCCGCGCACCCCTCGCGCGCATGGCCCTGCCCCAGCCTGTGCAGGACAGGCGCGAACATCTCGCGACATTGATCCGCGGCCCAGGCCACGGACCAAGGCCATGCCCAGGAGGACTCATGCTGGCCCGGCCGCCCCGATCGTTCCTTGCCCGGGTGACTGATGCACCCTATCTGCTGCTGGCGCTCGCCGCGCTGCTATGGGCCGGCAACATCGTGCTCGGGCGTTATGTGGCCGGGCACATTCCTCCGATAACGCTCTCCACCGTGCGCTGGATCGGCGCCACCCTCATCATCTTCCCCTTCGCGCTGCCGCAGATCCGGCGCGACCTGCCGCTGATCCGGCGCAGCCTACCGGCGCTGACCCTGCTGGCGGGCACCGGCATCTCCACCTACAACGCCATGAGCTATTACGGCCTGCAATACACGCAGGCGGTCAATGGCCTGCTCATGCAGTCCACCGCCCCGCTGCTGGTGGGGGTGTGGAGCTTCGTGCTCTACCGCGACCGCCTCTCCATGGGCCAAGTGGCGGGCATCCTCATCTCCCTGTGCGGCGTGGTTCTCATCATCAGCCGCGGCGATATGGACACGCTGCTGCACTTCACGCCCAACATGGGCGACATCTGGATCATCGTCGCGCTGTTCGTCTACGCCTTCTACACCACCATGCTGCGCAACCGGCCGCAGCTGGGCCCGCTGTCGTTCCTCACCGTCATCATGGGCATCGGCTCCGTGCTGCTGATCCCCGCCACCCTCATCGAGCTCTCCCTCGGCAAGACG
The DNA here is from genome assembly GCF_052932325.1 of Xanthobacter sp. ZOL 2024. Lineage (NCBI taxonomy): Bacteria > Pseudomonadati > Pseudomonadota > Alphaproteobacteria > Hyphomicrobiales > Xanthobacteraceae > Xanthobacter > Xanthobacter sp. ZOL 2024. The sequence continues at coordinate 3,379,294 of NZ_CM128808.1, read as the reverse complement.
CTGGTGTTCAACCGCGAGACTCTGTCGGTGCTCGCCTATGTGATGATCGGCCCGTCCATTATCGCTTATCTCGCGTTCAACCGCGGCGTCGAATTGGTGGGCGCCAACCGCGCCGCCCCCTTCCTGCATCTGATGCCGGTGTTCGGCACCGCGCTGGCCATTCTGTTCCTGGGCGAGCAGGTGGCGTGGTTCCATTTCGGCGGCTACGCGCTGGTGATCGGCGGCATCACCCTCGCCACCCTTTCCGCCCGCGGCCGTCGCAAGAGCCCGCCCACCGCAGACGAAAACGGCCCGCACTGAGGCGGGCCGTCCTGGATGGGGTGCGCGCTGAAGGCGCGCGCTTCAGAAGGTGAGCGCGCGCACCTGCACCACATGGGGCAGGTGCTGCAATTGCGGCAGCAACGCCCCCGGCACCGGCCCATCCACCGCCACCAGCGCGATGGCGTCGCCGCCCTCGCGGTCGCGGCCGAGCGCGAATGTGGCGATGTTCAGGCCCGCCGCCCCCAGCGCTCCGGCGAAACTGCCGATGAAGCCGGGCCGGTCGGAATTGGTCACATAGAGCATGGAGGGAGCGAATTCCGCCTCCATCTTGATGCCCTTGATGTCGACGATGCGCGGATGCCCGTCAGAAAAGACGGTGCCGGAAACGCCGCGTTCGTGGCGCTCGCTTGCCACCGCCAGCGTGACCAGGCTTTCGTAATCGCCGGTGGCCGCCCGGGTGGTCTCCTCGATGACGATGCCCCGCTCCTTGGCCACCGCCAGCGCCGACACCGCATTCACCTCCGCCAGCACCGGCCGCAGCAGGCCGGCGACGGCGGCCGCGGTGAGCGCCTTCACCTTCTGCGCGGCGACCGCACCTTCATAGGTGATGCGCACGGTCTTGATGTCGGTATCGGTAAGCTGGCCGGCGAATGAGCCGAGCTTTTCCGCCAGGGCGATGAAAGGCTTGAGCTTGGGCGCCTCATCGGCGGTGATGGCCGGAAAGTTCACCGCGTTGGAGATGGCACCGGAGTTGAGATAGTCGCTCATCTGCTCGGCCACCTGGAGCGCCACATTCTCCTGCGCCTCGGTGGTGGCGGCGCCGAGGTGCGGCGTGCACACCACATTGTCGCGACCGAACAGCGGGCTTTCCAGCGCCGGCTCCTCCACGAACACATCGAGCGCCGCCCCCGCCACATGGCCGCTGTCGAGGGCGGCAGCGAGCGCCGCCTCATCAATGAGCCCACCACGGGCGCAATTGATGATGCGCACCCCCGGCCGGGTCCTGGCGAGGGCCTCGGTGGAGAGGATGTTGCGGGTCTTGTCCGTCAGCGGTGTGTGCAGGGTGATGAAGTCGGCGCGGGCGAGCAGATCGTCCAGCTCCACCTTCTCCACCCCGAGGTCGAGGGCTCGTTCCACCGACAGGAACGGATCGAAGGCGATGGGCTTCATCTTCAGCCCCAACGCGCGATCGGCGACGATGGAGCCGATGTTGCCGCAGCCGACGATGCCTAGCGTCTTGCCGGTCAGCTCCACCCCCATGAAGCGGTTCTTTTCCCACTTTCCGGCCTGGGTGGAGGCATCCGCCGCCGGGATCTGGCGGGCGAGGGCGAACATCAGCGCCAGCGCGTGCTCGGCGGTGGTGATGGAATTGCCGAACGGCGTATTCATCACGATCACGCCTTTGGCGGTGGCCGCCGGCAGATCCACATTGTCGATGCCGATGCCGGCCCGGCCGATCACCTTCAGGCGCTGCGCCCTCGCGAGGATTTTCGGGGTGACCCGGGTGCCCGAGCGGATGGCGAGACCATCGTAATCACCGATGATCTCGGCGAGCTTGTCTTTATCCTTGCCGATCTCCGGCAGGTAATCGACGTCGATGCCGCGTGCCTTGAAGATCTCGATGGCAGCGGGCGACAGTTTATCGGAAATGAGAACACGGGGTGCCATGGACGGACTCCGGAAATTGCGCGGGGATATGCCGGTCCGCCCATGCCGACGCAGCAGGCCATGGCAGGTCCCAGCCGCTCGCAAGGAGCGGCCGTTCCCGCCTCAGGCTCGGGGGCCGAGCGGCGTGGCGCAGGTGCCCGGAGATCCGGACACGACCAGCATGGGAGAGGAGAGGCGGCGCAGGGCCGCCTGCCCGGCAATGGGCCGGGGCTCACGCCGCCTGGGGCAGCGCAGCCTTGGCCTCGTTGAAGGCCCAGTCCAGCCAATGGGTCAGCGCTTCCACATCGGAACGCTCGACCGTGGCCCCGCACCAGATGCGCAGCCCGGGAGGGGCGTCGCGATAGGAGCCGATGTCATAGGCGATGCCGCCCTTGTCGAGACCCGAGGAGATGGCCTTGGCGAACGCCGCCTGGGCTTCCGCCGGCAGCGCCGTCACGTCGGGATCCACCACCTTGAGGCACACCGAGGTGTTGGAGCGCGTCACCGGATCGATGGCCAGGAAATCCACCCACGGGGTCACCGCAACCCATTGGGCAATGGCCTCGAAATTGCGGTTGGAGCGCTCCTGGATGGCGGGAAGGCCACCGATGTTGCGGGCCCATTTCAGGGCGTCGATATAGTCTTCCACGCACAGCATGGACGGCGTGTTGATGGTCTCGCCCACGAAGATGCCTTCGATGAGCTTGCCGCCCTTGGTGAGGCGGAAAATCTTCGGCAGCGGCCAGGCCGGCGTGTAGCTCTCGAGCCGCGCCACGGCGCGGGGCGAGAGGATGATCATGCCGTGGCCGCCTTCACCACCCAGCACCTTCTGCCAGGAATAGGTGACCACATCGAGCTTGGCGAAATCGAGCTTCTGGGCGAACGCAGCGGACGTGGCATCGCAGAAGGTGAGCCCTTCGCGATCGGCGGGGATCCATTCCCCGTCCGGCACCATCACGCCGGAGGTGGTGCCGTTCCAGGTGAACACCACGTCGTGGCTGAAATCCACCTGCGACAGGTCCGGCAGCGCGCCGTAATCGGCCTTGAGCACCCGCGCATTGTCGAGCTTGAGCTGCTTCACCACATCCGTGACCCAGCCTTCGCCGAAGCTCTCCCAGGCCAGCATGTCCACCGGGCGGGCGCCCAGCATGGACCACAGCGCCATCTCCACCGCGCCGGTGTCGGATGCCGGCACGATGCCGATGCGGTAGTCCGCCGGCACGTCCAGCACGTCGCGGGTGAGGTCGATGGCTTCCTTGAGCTTGACCTTGCCCACCTTGGCGCGGTGCGACCGGCCGAGGGGCGCGTCAGCAAGCGCTTCGAGCGTCCAGCCGGGACGCTTGGCGCAGGGGCCCGAGGAAAAGTTGGGGTTTTCCGGCCGCGTGACCGGAGCGGGGTTCGCCGTCATGTGATCCATCCTTACAGATGGGCGCCTCCCGTTGGGGGGAGGTGTCCCGCGGACGGCGATACGCCCGCGCACCGGAGCGCGTCAAGGGGCTGTCTCAGCGGCAGGCCTCAGGACGGCCCGCGGCACGCCGCGGCTGCGCGGCGGTCAATCGTCCTCGGCGGACTTGCGCCGCGCGCCCTTGCGCCCTTTGAAGTCGATCCTGAGCTCAGCGCGGCTGTATTTGTTGTTGCCCTCCACCAGCTGGGTGAGCATGGCCAGGAAGGCGGGGCGGAATTCCGGCGCCAGCGGCTCCAGCAGACGCTGCTGTGCGCGCGTCATGCTGGCGTACATCTGCTCCACCAGCTCGCGCCCCTCATCGGTGAGATAGGCGTTCATGGATCGGCGATCGGTCTCCGAGCGCTCGCGGCGCACCAGCCCGCGTTCCGCCAGGCGCTCCAGCACATCGGCCACGTTGGTGCGATCGATGCCGATCTCCACCCCAAGGGAGCGCTGGTCTGATCCGGAATGCTGCAGCAGGGTGCTCATCAGCCCGTATTGCACCGGGGTGATGTTGAACGCCTTGCACTCTTCCAGGAACAGCGCCGAGTGGATCTGGTGCAGTCGCCGCACCAGAAAGCCGGGCCGCCCCCAGAGGGGAACCCGCGCCTCCGCCTCGGCCGCCGCGATCGCCGCGGCATCATCACTCCCGGAGCCAGGTTCGATCGCCTTCAACGCTGTGCCTTCCTTATGCTCCGTCCGCGCGTGGCGGGCCCGCCGGCCGCATCCCACGCGACTGCCGGGCGGCAGCATAGCCCAAACCGGGTGGCCGCCGCGCTCTCGTTTCGCACCGCCTGGCTCCATCCCGGCGGAGAGCACGGGAAACGGGCCGAGAGAGGCACGATTCATGCAGTATACCGCACGATCCGCCTTCGGAAAGAAGTGGCGGCATTCAGCCTCACAGAAGTCTCTCTTTAAAACTGGAGATAAACGAGATGCGCGAAAAGTCTGCCCTTGCGCTCCTTGCCTTCGCAATAAGCTGTATGCTGACTATATTTCCGGCATCCGCCGCGGATTTGATCCGCCTTCGGCTGGATTGGACGCCGTGGGGCAATCAGGCGCCCTTCCATCTTGCCGCCCAGAAAGGCCTATTCGCCGCCAACGGCCTCGATGTGGAGATCGTGGACGGCAACGGCTCGGTGGCCACCGTGCAGATCGTCGGCAATGGTGAATATGACGTCGGCCACGCCTCTCTCGCCCCCATGGCCATCGCCCGCGCCAAGGGCCTGCCGGTGAAGGCCATCGCCGGCTTCGTGCGGCAGAATGACATCGGCCTCCTGGTGCCGAAGGACAGCGGCATCACCAAGCCCGCCGATCTCAAGGGCAAGAAGCTGGCGTTCACCGCCGGCTCGCTGGAAGCCCCCTTCCTCGACCGCTTCCTGGCCGCCGGCGGTCTCACCCGCGCCGACGTGGACCTGGTGGCGGTGGACGCCGCCGCCAAGGCCGGCACCTATATGATGGGCCGTGCCGATGGCGCCTTCTCCTCCATCCCCTTCCTGCTGGCGGTGGTGAACACGCAGCGCCCCTCCACCGCCATCCGCTTTGCCGATTACGGGCTGGAATTCCCCTCTTTCGGCCTGTTCGCCACCGAGAAGACCATCGCCGAGAAGGGCGATGCTCTGCGCCGCTTCGCCAGCGTGGTGGCCGGCACCTGGACCTATATCTTCAACGGCCACGAAGATGAGGCCATCGCGGCGATCATCGCCGCCCGCCCGCAGGCCAAGCTCAACCCCGCCGCGCTGCGCCTGCAGATCGACACGCTGAAGACCTTCGTGAGCACCCCGGCCACCGAGGGCAAGCCCATGGGCGTGATGGCGGAGAGCGATTGGGCGCAGGCTCTGAAGGTGCTGGCCGAAGGCGGCCTGGTGCCCGCCGGCCAATCGGCCCCCGCCTATTTCACCAACGCCTTCATCGACCCCGCCCTGGTGGCCAAGGTCGCGGCTGGCGGCCAATGAGGCCGGATGTGACCACCGGCACGGCCGTGGCCGATCCCATCATCGTCGCGGCGGATGTGAGCAAGAGGTTCGGGGGCGCCAGTGGCGTCCTCGCCCTCGACCGCATCGGCCTCAAGATCGGCGCGGGGGAATTCGTGAGCCTGCTGGGTCCCTCCGGCTGCGGCAAGAGCACCTTTCTGCGCTGCCTTGCCGGCCTCGAAACGCCCAGCACCGGCCGCCTGGAATTCGAGGGCGAGGCCATCGCCGGCCCGCCCGCAGGGCTCGGCATCGCCTTCCAGCGCGATGCCCTTCTGGAATGGTGCACCATTCTGGAGAACGTGCTGCTGCCGGCGGATTTCGCCGGCCTGCGCAAGACCGACTTCAAGCCGAAAGCGCAGGAGCTGCTGCGCATGGTGGGGCTGGCGGATTTCGCCCAGGCCTACCCCAGCGCCCTTTCGGGCGGCATGCGCCAGCGGGCGGCCATCTGCCGCTCGCTGCTGCTCGACCCCGATCTCCTGCTCATGGACGAGCCGTTCGGCGCCCTCGATGCCCTCACCCGCGACCAGCTCAATGTGGATCTGCACCACATCTGGCAGGCCCGGCGCATGACCACGGTGTTCGTCACCCATTCCATTTCGGAGGCGGTGTTTCTCTCCACCCGCATCGTGGTGTTCTCTCCCCGCCCCGGCCGCATCGTCGAGGACGTGGTGCTGGATTTGCCGGCAGAACGGCGGCTCGCGGTGAAGGAGACACCGGAATTCCTCAGCTACACCCGGCATTTCCGGCACCTGTTCGAGACCATGGGCCTGATCCATGACTGAGCAGCCACACGCGAAGACGGGCCCGTGATTTCAATCGCTAACGGCATGGGCCGCGTTCTTTTTCGCGACGCATGCGTCTGCCTGGCAGAGGAGCTGTGATGCCCCCATCAGATCTTTTGAAAAGCGCGCTCACACCGCTCATCGGCGCCATTTCGGCGCTGGTGTTGTGGGAAGTGGTGGTGCGCGGCACCGGCGTTTCACCGATCATGGTGCCGCCGCCCTCATTGGTGCTGGCGGACATTGCCGCCGCGCCCCTGTGGTTCGCCCAGCAGACCGCCTTCACCGCCCTCATCACCCTTGCCGGCTTTGCCAGCGCGGCGGTGTTCGGCGTGCTGTTCGCGGTGCTGATCGTGGAATGGAAGCTGCTGGACCGGCTGTTGTTTCCGCTGTTCGTGGCGTTCAATTCGGTGCCCAAGGTGGCGGTGGCGCCGCTGTTCATCATCTGGTTCGGCACCGGGGCGCAACCCAAGATCGCCATCTCGTTCCTGGTGGCGGTGTTCGCCATTGTCGTGGATACGGCGCTCGGCCTGCGCTCGGTGCCCCAGGACACGCTGGATCTCGCCCGGGCGCTGCGCGGATCGCGGCTCAAGGTGCTGTGGCGCATCAAGCTGCAATGCGCGCTGCCCCACATCTTCGCCGGGCTCAAGGTCACCATGTCGCTGGCGCTGGTGGGCGCCATCGTGGGTGAGTTCGTCTCCTCCCAACAGGGGCTGGGCTATGTCATCCTCACCGCCCAGGGCATGTTCGACACGCCGCGCGTGTTCGCCGCTCTGCTGATCCTGGCGGTGCTGGGCGTCGCTTTGATCGCCGCCATCGACGTGGCGGAGCGCTTCGCCTTGCCCTGGCGCCACCGCCGGGCCGCCGACAGCCATTGAAGCCTCCGTGACAAAAAAAGGCCCGGCAGTGCCGGGCCTTTTCTTTTGCCTATACGCCTGGGCAAGGGGGCGGGGGCAACGCCGTCTCGAAGGCGGCGGCTGCCGCCAGCAGCGTTGCATCGGCATTCCAGCGGCCGACCAGCTGGACCCCCAGCGGCCCGCCGTTGGCCGCCAGCCCCACCGGCAGCGCGATGGCGGGATGGCCGGTGAGATCGAACAAAGAGAGGGCCGCCGTCCACTCCGCGCGCAGCGGGCCGGCCTCCACCCCATCCACCACCAGTGGGGCGGAAAGATCGAAATCCGCGGCCACCAGCGGCGCCGAGACACAGGGCGTCAGAATGAAATCGAACCGCGTTTCCAGCAGCCCCTGCACGGCGCGAAACAGCTGTGCCCGGCCGATCTGGGCGCGGGCGAGATCGAGGGCGCTATAGGCCTGGGCCTCCCTGATGCCGGCGGCCAGGGCCGGCGAGAGCTGCGCCAGCTCGGCGTCGCCGGCGCTGGCGAAGCGAGAGGCCCAATTGGTCTGCTGCAGGGTCTTCCAGATGGGATCGGGATGGGCGAGGTCGTAGGCCTCCTCCTCCACGCGGGCGCCCAGCGCCTCCAGCACCGCCGCAGCGCGCCGGGTGGCGCTCTCCACCTCGCCGGCCACCCGGCTGTTGCCGGTGCGCAGCCACAGCAGCACCCGCGCGCCCTCCAACGGGTTGTCGCCCATGGCGAAATTCGCCGGCTCAGGTGCGCCGCGCAGGCTCCAGGGATCATTGGCCACCGGCCCGGACGCCACATCCAGCCCCAGCGCCAGATCTGCCACATGCCGGGCCATCAGGCCCAGGTGGATGAAGCTGCCGAAGGCATCGGGCACCCGCTCGTGGGGCACCCGGCTCAAGGTGGGCTTGAAGCCATAGACGCCGGTGGCCGCCGCCGGCAGGCGCGCCGAGCAGCCCGCATCGGTGGCAAGGGTCAGCGGAGTCACTCCGAGTGCGATGCTCGCCCCCGCGCCGGCCGATGACCCCCCACAGGTGAGCCCGGCCGCGAACGGATTGAGGGTGAGGCCCGTCAACGGCGAGAAGCCGAGCGGGGAATGGGCAAATTCCGTGGTGGTGGTCTTGCCGATGACCACCGCGCCCGCCGCCTTCAGCCGCGCCACGGCGGCGATATCGGCCTTGGCGGGGGCCGCATCGCGGAACGATGGCGCGCCCCAGCGGGTGGGCAGGCCGGCGCTGTCGAGAATGTCCTTCACCGCCACCGGTACGCCCAGCAGCGGCCCCTGCGGTGCACCGGCGGCGATGGCGGCGTCGAGCGCATCGGCGGCGGCCAGGGCGCCGTCGTCGTCGATGACCACGAAGCAGTTGCAGGCCGCCTGGGCGGCGTGGGCGCGGGCCAGGGCTTCGCTCACACTGTCGCGCACACTGCGGGCACCGCGCGCATGGTCCTCGGCGAGGGGGGCGGCGGCTCCGGGCGTCACCGCGAGATCAACGGGACGCATGGCTCACACCGGAATGCACAAAGCGTTATCCACCAACAGGCTGTCATAGATGCAGGTACGCGACTTCAGCCGCAGCCCGCTCGGCGTGCGTACGAACACGTCGTCATAGCGCCCCACCTGGTGGATGGTGGCGGCGGGGCGATCGAACAGCACCTGGAACACCACATAATCGGCGTTTGCGGTGAAGCTGCCATCGGCCGCCTCGCGCACCGAGAGATTGCTCACCATGTGCCGCAGATAGCGCGGCGCGAACATGGCCGTCTTCTCCAGAGCGAAGGCGCGATCGCGGATCATGCCGCCGTTTTCGCAATAGATGAGCCCCACCGGCAGCCCGCGATCATGGTTCTCGCGGGAAATGATGGTGTAGAACGCATCCTCGGTGAACAGCGCCGCCCAATCGGCGAGGTGCTGGGCGTCGAGTGCCGCGCAATAGCGGGCGTTGAACTCATCCACCTCGGCCTTCAGCAGCAGCGCATCAATCAGATCGTCGCGGGTTTGCGCCGGCTTTTCCATGGTCAACATCTGGCGCTCCTCACGCAATGCCCATCACATCGCGCCAATGCTTGTACATGGCGCGAATGGCGGCTTCGGAGATCAGGGTGTCGGCGGTGCCCGCCTCGGTCTCAGGATCGAGCTTCACCAGATGCTCGCCGTCCGTCACCCGCAGCATGCCATCCTGCACGAACTTGATGGCCTCGTTGTCCTCGAGGCCGAGGAAGCCGGCGGGACCCATGAGGTTGCCCTGGCGCAGGCGATGGCGGGTCATCTCCTCATCATCGCCCTCGAAGCCGAACATGGTCCACTTCATCACGAACTCATTGGGCCCGTTGGGGATGATGTGGCGGATGCCCAGCGTGTTCATCTCCCGCTGCACGATCAGGTTCGGCCAGATGGTGGCCATGGTGACCGACCAGGGGCTGTCGAACTCGTCGATGAAGTTCATGAAGCGCGGCTCTTCGAGGCTCATGCCTTCCTTGTAGGCGCGCATCTCCTTCTTCTTGTCCTCATCCACATTGCCGGCCTCGGACTTGGCCGAGGCCATGACCCCGTGGCGGCCGCTGGGATCGGCCAGCATCAGCGACTTGTTGCCGGCCACCAGCAGGCCGAACGTCACCAGGAAGGTGTGCAGCAAGGTGGCGTGGTAGGGGTCCTTGAGGTTCTCGTGGTAGAGCTTCCAATTGCCCGGCAACGAATGGCGGTAATGGCCCAGCAGCTTGGGCTTGCGGCCATCGAATGTGGTCTCGAATTCGTGCATCACCTCGGGGCCGAGGTAATCGGCCAAGGGCTCCATGTCTTCGGCATAGGAGGCGAAGACGACACCGCGATGGGTCTCCACCTTCAACTGCCGCAGGCCATGCTCCGCCGGCTTGAAGTCCTTCGGCATGCCGCCCTTGCCATCCACCCCCCGGCGGAACGGCACGCCCACCAGATTGCCCTTCAGATCATAGGACCACTGGTGATAGGGGCACACGAACTCCTTGGCGGTGCCGGACAATTCGCGACAGAACTCGGCCGCGCGATGGGCGCAGCGGTTCTCGAACACGTGGATGGTGCCATCCTCGGCCCGCGACACCACCACCGGGGTGGGGCCGACGTTGGAGCGAATGAAATCGCCGGGATTCTCCACCTCGCATTCCAGCGCCACGAAATTCCAGGTGCGACCATGGAAGATCCGTTCCACCTCGCGCTGGTAGATGGTCTCATCCGTGTAAACCCAGTCGGGAATGATGGAGAGACCGTCCTTCGGCCATGCATACTTCTTAGCGAATTGGGCGGCAGGATCCGCGCTCATGTCGTCGTCCTCCGAAATCGCGTCTGAATTCTCGTCATCGCACGCGGCATCCAGGGTCACCGGCCGCGCGTCATGGGCGGCCCCATCGAAGGGGGCCTCGGCGTCCAGCTCCGCGCGGGCGGCGCGGATGGCGGCCGGATCGTCGAAGGCGAGCACCGCCGTCACCCGACCGCTCTGGGGGTCGAGAGTGCGATAGACCGCTCCGGCGGCCGCATCTGGCCCGCTCACCACCACCGCATCGTCAGGTGCGGTGATGCCCAGCATCTGAATGTTGAAGCCGAACTGATCGCTCCAGAACCAGGGCGCCTTGGCCTCGGCTACGCCTGCCACGCCGGCGATGGAGCGGCCCGCGGCCGCGCCCTGCTCTTCCGCATTCTGCCAGCTCTCCAGCCGGCGCACACGCCCCCGCAAGGGCGTGGCATGCAAAGCGCAGTCGCCGGCGGCCCAGATGCCTTCGACGCTGGTGCGCGCTTCGCCATCCACCACGATGCCGCCATCGACAGCGCAGCCCGCCGCCTCGGCCAGCCCCGTCTCCGGCTCAAGGCCGACGCCCACCAACACCACATCCGCCATCACCGGCCCGGCCGACGTGGCGATGGCGAGGTGTGCACCCTCCGGGGTGATCCCGGTCACAGCGGTATCGCGGCGGATGGAGACGCCCGCCCGCTCCGCCACCTGTCGGAATACCGCGCCCAGAGGGGCCGGCAGCAAGCGGGCCATCAGCTCCGGCTCGCGCTCCAGCACCACCACCTCCGCACCGCGCGCGACGGCGGCGGAGGCCAGTTCCAGGCCGATGAAGCCGCCGCCGATAACCGCCACCCGCCCGGCGCCCTTGAGCGCCGTGGCGATCGCCTGCGCATCCTCCAGCGTCCGCAGATAATGCACCCCCGGCAGATCGCCGCCGGGCACGGTGAGGCGCCGCGCCCGCCCGCCGGTGGCGAGCAGCAACGCGCCATAGGCGAGGGCCGCGCCATCGCTCAGCGTGACCGTACGGGCCACAGGATCGATCGCCGTGGCCCGCACCCCGAGATGCAACGTGACGCCCAGCGCCTGCGCATCGGCGGGCGACAGGCGCATGCAGCTGGCCGCATCGAACCCCTCCGCCAGGGCCGCCTTGGACAAAGGCGGCCGCTCATAAGGAGCGTGGCGCTCTTCGCCCACCAGATGGATGGGTGCCGCGAATCCCGCGGCGCGCGCCGCACGAATGGCAGCGGCAGCCGCCTGCCCCGCGCCGATAATCACCAGCGGAAGCGCTGCGGAGGCCCCCTCGGAATGCGCACCGGCAGCCGGGCATTCGGCCGCACTATTAGGATGTATACTGCTTATTTCGAGATCCACATAGACATCCCCGCCCTCCACCTTCACGGCATAGGTTGCAAGGTCGCGGGTGAGCGGGGCGCACAGGGCCCGGCCGGTGCGGATGTCGAACACGCCCTGGTGCAGGGGGCATTCGATGGTGCCATCCTCCACCCAGCCATCCTTGAGGAACGCCAACGCATGGGTGCAGATGCCGTGGGTGGCGAACACCTCCGCGCCGAAGCGGTAGAGGGCGATCGAGGTCGCCTCCAGCTCCACACCCACCACGCCGCCGTCGCGCAATGATTCCAGGGCGGCAACCCTCTGCCAGGCCATCCCCATGCTCCAGAGTGATTTCGGATTTTACTCAGTATACTTTCTATTTGATCCAAAACAAGGCCGGCAACGGCCGACGTCAGCTTTTTCTGCCGGCAAACCAGCCTTTGAGCATCGCCTTCAGCATCTGCCACACGCTCAAGGACGCAGGCGCCTCGGCCATCGGCGCGCCGGAGAGCTGGGCGGAGAGGTTACCGGCGAAGACGCCAGCGAGGTGCCCCACCAGATTCTGCACCAGCGCCCCGCGGGAGAACTGGGCCAGCGGCCCGGCGATGCGATAGCGCAGGGTGACATCGAGAGCGCTGCCCTCCCCTTCCGGCGCCAGGGCAAAGGCAATCTCGCCCTTCACCTGCGAGCCGGACCCGCTGTCGCGGCCGGCGCCGGAGACCGTTCCGGTCTGCGCCGCATCATCGAAATCCACGGTGGCGTCACCACCGAAGGCGGCCTTGATGGGGCCGAACTTCACGACCATGCGGCCCTGCAGCGCCTGGCCATCGAAGGCGGTCACCTCGGCGCCAGGCAGGCAGCGGGCGAGCAAGTTCATGTCTTTCAGCGCCGGCCACACCTGCGCGGGCGGGGCGGGAATGCGCACCCGCTGGCTCAGTGCGGTCCAGCCCTCCTTGCCGGCGGGCGCCGCCGCCCCTTCCGCCACCGAGCGGGCGAGCGCGAGCGACGGGGAGGCGGAAGCCGAAGGGGCTGGCGCCACCTCGGCCACCGCCTCCACAGGCGCCACGGCAACGGCACCCCCGCGGGCCGTCTTGCCGCAGGCGACGGAATGCACCGCATTCACGATGCCCACATAGCCGGTGCAGCGGCACAGATTGCCGCTCAATTCCTCGCGGATGGTGCGCTCGGAACAGGCCCCCAGGCGCGTGACGATATCCCGCGACGACATCAGCATGCCCGGGGTGCAGAAGCCGCACTGCAGAGCGTGGTTGGCCGAGAACGCCTCGCGCAGCTCGCCCATCACCGCATCCCCATCGAAGCCCTCGATGGTGCGGATATCGGCGCCGTCGCAGGCGGCGGCGGAAGCGATGCAGGAGCGCTGCGGCTTGCCGTCGATGAGCACGGTGCAGGCGCCGCACACCCCCTGCTCGCAGCCCAGATGGGTGCCGGTGAGGTTGAGTTCCTCGCGCAGGAAATCGGCGAGCTGGGTGCGCGGTTCCACCTGCGCGCTCACGCGCCGGCCGTTCACCGTGAGGGTAATGGCGTTCATGCTCCCACCTCGTTCAATGCGCGCGCCACCGCCGCCCGATGCATGGCGCGGAAGCTCGCGGGATGGCCCGCCAGCGCCGCCTCCACCTCCTCATCCGCCACGCGTTCCACCGGCTCGCCCTTGAGCAGGGCGGCGGACGTTGCTTCCAGCACCACCGGCGGTGCCTCGATGGCCCCGCACACCACGCGCGCAAGGCCCGCCTCGCGATCCAGCACCACCGCGCCGATGGCCTGGGCGAATTCGCCGGTCTTGCGGCACACCTTGTGGTAGCCGGCGCGCGCGGTGGCGGAGAGCACCGGCACCTGCACCGCACTCAAAATCTCGTCGTCAGCCAGGCTGGTGGTGTAAGCGGCGATCATGAAATCGCCGAGGCGCGACAGGCGCGTTCCGCCCGCCCCAGTGATGACGAGCCGCGCATCCAGCACCGCCATGGTGGACACCCAGTCCGCCGCCGGGTCCGCATGGGCGAGGCTGCCGCCGATGGTGCCGCGGTTGCGCACCGCCCGATAGGCGATGCCATGGGCCACCCGGGCCATGAGGCCGGCGGTGACATCCGGCACCACTCCATCCTCGATCTCGCCATGGGTCCAGCCGGCGCCGATTTCCAGGTGGGTATCGCTGCGCTTCAGCGCGCGCAGCGCCTCCACCCGGCGCAGGTCCACCAGCAGGCTGGGGCGCGCCAGGCGCAGGTTGAGCATGGGGCCGAGGGAGCAGCCCCCCGACACCGCCTTCGCCCCCTCGTGCGCGCCGAGGGCGGCCACCGCATCGGGCAGGCTGGTGGCAAGGGTCAGGTCATAGGCGGCGGGCTTCATGCGGCGCTCCTGGCGGCAGCGATGGCGTCGAGCACGCGCTCGGGCGTGGCCGGAATCTCGTTCACGGTCGCCCCGAAGCCCTTCAGCGCGTCATTGATGGCGTTGACCAACGCCCCGGCTGGGGCGATGGCGCCGCCCTCCCCCACGCCCTTGATGCCGTGGGCCGAGAAGGGCGAAAGCGTCTCGGTATGGGAAATGCGCACCTTGGGCAGCTCGGTGGGGCCCGGCAGCAGATAGTCGATAAGGGTCGAGGCCAGCGGCTGGCCCTGCGCGTCGTATGTGCTTTCCTCGAACAGGGCGCTGCCGATGCCCTGGGCGACACCGCCATAGGCCTGGCCTTCGACGATCATGGGGTTCACCATGCGTCCGCAATCCTCCACCACCACATAGTCGAGGATCTCAGTGGCCCCCGTGGCCGGGTCCACCGCCACCACTGCCGCATGGGTGGCATAAGAGAACAGGCCGGTGTCGACGTCCGGCTTATAGCCTTCAGTGACCTCGAGGCCGCCGGTCTCCACCCCGTCGGGCAGCACTTCCGGCGTGAGATACCAGGCCCGCGCCACCTCCTCCAATGTCAGGGAAGCATTGCGGCCTTCCACCGCGCCATTCTCGAAGCGGATCTCTTCCGGCGCGCACTGCATGAGGTGGGCGGCGAGCAGGCGCACCCGCTCGGCGAGCTTCTCCGCCGCCTTGGAGACGGCGCCGCCGGCCATGACAATGCCGCGCGAGGCATAGGCGCCGGTGGAGAAGGGCGTCGCCGCCGTATCCCCCAGCACCACCCGGATCTTCGAGACCGGCAGGGTCAGGATTTCGCTCGCCACCTGGGCGAGGGTGGTCTCCAGGCCCTGGCCGATGGTGTGGATGCCCGCCTTCACATCCGCACTGCCATCGGGATTGAGGCGGATGGTGGCCTGCTCGTAGCCCGGCACCAGGGGCGTGCCCCAGGAGGCGAATACCTTGGTGCCGTGGGCGGATTGCTCCGTATAGGTGGAAAAGCCCACGCCGATCAGCCGGCCATCGACTTCGCCCGTCTGCTGGCGGACGCGCACCGCATCGAGAGCGATCATCTCCCGGGCGGTGGCGAGGGAGGCCTGATAGTCGCCGCTGTCGTAGTATTTTTTGGTGATGTTGGTGTAGGGCATGGCGCTGGCGGGAACGAGGTTCTCCATGCGCACGTCCGCCGCCTCGCGCCCCACGGCGGCGGCGATGGCATCAATGGTGAGCTCCATGGCGAAGCACACGCCCGGCCGCGCCACGCCGCGATAGGGCGCGAAGGGCGGCTTGTTGGTGGCCACCGAATAGGTCTTGCAGCGATATTGCGGCCAGATATACGGCCCCGGCAGATTGCCGCCCGCCTGCGCCGCCTCCAGGCAGGCGCTGAACGGCCAGACCGAATAGGCCCCCACGTTCACGCACACCTCGGCATCGAGGGCGAGCAGCTTGCCCCGCTCGTCCGCATAAGCGGTGATCACATATTCATGCTCACGGGCATTGGCGCCGGCGGTGAGGTGCTCGCGCCGATCCTCGATCCAGCGGAACGGGCGCTTCAAAGTGAGAGCCAGCCACGCCACCAGCACTTCCTCGGGCTGCAGCAGGCATTTGTAGCCGAAGCCGCCGCCCACATCCGGCGGGGCGATGCGGATCTGCGCCTGCGGCAGGTTCAAGGTCTCGCTGAGGCCGGTGCGGATCATGTGCGGCACCTGGGTGGAGGTGTGCACCACCAGCTGGTTCGCCTGGAAATCCCAATAGGCCAGCACCCCCTTGCCTTCCATGGGGTGCATGCACTGGCGGGCGGTGCGAAAGCGCTTTTCGACACGGATGGGCGCGGTGCGCGCCACCTCGTCCACCCCGCCGCTGTCGAAGCTCGTCTGCAGAAAGAGATTGTCGCCCCAGGCCTCGTGCACCAGCGCGGCGCCGGCGGCGCGGCCGCTGTCGCAATCGACGATGGCGGGCAGTTCCTCGTAGTCGAACGCCACCGCTTCGCACAGATCCTCCGCCTCGGCGCGGGTGGGGGCATAGGCCATGGCGACGATCTCGCCCACGAACCGCACCTTGTCCTTCGCCAGCGGCGGGTAGGCGGACAGTTTGTAGGTGGGCAGCGTGGAGCGGGTGACGATGGCGCCGACGCCCGGCGCATCCTCCGCCGCGAACACCACGTCCTCATGCCCCTGCGGCTTCGCCACCGAGAGGATGCGGGCATGGGCCACAGGGCTGCGCAGGAAGGCGACGTCGGCGAGGCCCGGCATGCGGATATCGCCGACGAAACGGCCCCGCCCCATGAGATGGCGGGCATCCTCCTTGCGCCGGACCCGCGCGCCGATCCCTTCGCCCTTGGCGGCCGGGTGCGTGGGGTTGTCAGCGGACATCTGTGCGTCGCCGGACATCTGTGCGTCGCCGGACATGGGGCAGATCCTTTCCCGTCACATCGAGAACCGGGGCGGCGGACCGCCCCGGTTGAGCAGCTCAGGTTGCCGCAAGTCTCTCAGACTTTGCGCTCGCGGCCACTGGCCTCACGGCCACTTGGGCGCGGAGAAGCGGAAGGTGTCGAGACGATAATCGGCGACACGCATCCAAGCGTTGGATTCGTTCAGGAAGGTCTTCCAGGGCTCGTAGATCTTCTTGAACTCGGGGTTGGAGGCCGCGATTTCGAGGAAGGTCTCGGTGGTGGCCTTGTAGACCGCCTCCATCACCGGCTGCGGGAACGCCCGCAGTTCCACGCCCGCCGCCAGAAGGCGACGCAAGGCGGCCGGGTTCTTGTTGTCGTAATCGGCGAGCATCATCTGGTTCTGCTCGGTGGCCGCCACCTCATAGGCCGCCTTGTAGGTGGGCGGCAGAGCGTCCCAGGCTTCCTTGTTCACCAGCGACGTGATCTGCGACGAACCTTCCCACCAGCCGGGGGTGTAATAGAATTTGGCCACCTTGTAGAGGCCGAGCTTTTCGTCGTCATGGGGGCCCACCCACTCCGCCGCGTCGATGGTGCCGCGCTCCAGCGAGGGATAGATGTCGCCCGGCGCGATCTGCTGCGGCACCAGGCCGAGCTTGCTCATGATGCGGCCACCGAGGCCGGCGATGCGCATCTTGAGGCCCTTGAGGTCCTCGACGCTGGTGATCTCCTTGCGATACCAGCCGCCCATCTGCACGCCATTATTGCCGCAGGGGAAGGTGACCATGTTCTCCTTGCCGAACAGCTCCTGGATGAGCGCCCGGCCACCGCCGAAGAAATACCAGGCGGTCTGCTGGCGGGCATTGGTGCCGAAGGCGAGGCCGCCGTCGAAGGCATAGGCGGGGTTCTTGCCGGTGAAGAAGGAGGTGAGGGTGTGGCTGCACTCCACCGTCTTGTTCTTGGTGGCATCGAACACCTGCAGCGCGCCGACGATCTCGCCGGCCGCGAACGGCGTGACCTCGAACTTGCCGCCGGTGAGCTCGCCGATGCGCTTGCACATGGCTTCGGCCGAGCCATACATGGTGTCGATGCTCTTCGGCCACGACGTGGCCATGCGCCACTTGATGCTGGGCTCGCTCTGGGCGATGGCGGGAGCCGCCACCACCGTGGCAGCGGAACCGGCGGCCACGGTGGTCAGGAATTGACGTCGCTTCATCTGAATCCCTCTCGATGGTCTTGTCGCGCGGCCGTTCAAGGCCTTGTTGTGGAAGGCAAGGTTTTATCTTTGGCGCCGTGCGTGCGGCGCCTGTTGTTGGCCGCCAAGGCGGCAGAAACTCTTGAGGTTCGGCGCGCGCCGTCCATGGTCAGAACCCCGCGCCCGGTTTCGGCAGCCCGCCGGCGTCGGGCATGCCGAACGGATCGTTCTTGGCTCCGCCGCCCAGGCTCGCCGGGCCGTCGAGAGCATCGAGCTGGCGCTGGGCGGCGGCCGGATCCACCGTCGAGGCCGCGCTCTTGTAGTGCATGACCAGCGAGGGAAAGAGCACCACCACGCCCACCATCAGAAGCTGGACGATGACGAAGGGAATGGCGCCCCAATAGATCTGCGCGGAGGTCACCGGCTCCATGCGCCGGCGGGTGACCTTGTCGAGATACGGCACCTTCGGCGCCACCGAGCGCAGGTAGAACAGCGCGAAACCGAACGGCGGATGCATGTAGGACGTCTGCATGTTCACGCCCAGGATCACCCCCAGCCAGATCAGATCGATGCCCATCTTCTCGGCGGCCGGCGCGATCAGCGGAATGATGATGAAGGCGAGCTCAAAGAAATCCAGGAAGAAGGCCAGGAAGAAGATGAGCGTGTTGATGAACAGCAGGAAGCCGACCTGCCCACCCGGCAGGCTGGTGAGGAGATGCTCCACCCACAGATGGCCGTTGATGCCGTAGAAGGTGAGCGAGAACACCCGCGCGCCGAGCACGATGAAGATGGCGAAGGCGGAGAGCTTCGCCGTGGCCTGGGTCGCATGGGTCAGGATGGAAAGACTGAAGCGCTTCGGATTGTTCTCCAGCCGCCGCTTCAACGCCGCCAGCACGATGGCACCCACCGCGCCCATGGCGCCGCCCTCGGTCGGCGTCGCCACGCCGATGAAGATGGTGCCGAGCACCAGGAAGATCAGCAGCAGCGGGGGCACCATCACGAAGGTGATCTGCTCCGCCAGCCGCGACACCAGCCGCACCCCGGTGAAGCGCTCCACCACGCCCACCACGAACGCATAGACTGCGCCGGCCCCGACCACATCCGCCAGCACCTGCAGGGTGGCATGCCCGCTCTGGCCCGCCAGCACGTAAAGCCCCACCAGAACCGCCGTCAGCGCCGCCGAAAGGCCGATGTGCCGCGCCCCGAGGAAGCGGTTGAGCAACGCGCAGACCAGCGCCACCACGGTGCCCGCGCAGATGGAGAGGATGACGAAATCGGCACCCGCCTTCACCCCCGTCTGCTTCATGATGGCGACGGCCACCACGCCCGAGAACAGGGCCAGCAGCCCCACCTGCCAGGAACCCCGGGCCCCCGACGGCTCGCGATTGGTGATCGCTTCCGGCGGCAGGCCGGGCGCCATTTTCGGGAAGATCAGGGTCACCAGGAAGACGAACAGCGCATAGATGCCGGTGAGCACCAGGCCGGGCAGGAAGGCGCCCTCATACATGTCACCCACGGAGCGGCCCAGCTGGTCCGCCATCACGATCAGCACCAGCGAGGGTGGAATGATCTGCGCCAGCGTGCCCGAGGCGGCGATGACGCCGGAGGCCAGACGCCGGTCATAGCCATAACGCAGCATGATGGGCAGGGAGATGAGGCCCATGGAGATCACCGAGGCGGCCACCACGCCGGTGGTCGCCGCGAGCAGCGCACCCACGAAGATCACCGCATAGGCCAGGCCACCACGCACCGTGCCGAACAGCTGCCCCACCGTTTCCAGCAGGTCTTCCGCCATGCCAGAGCGCTCGAGGATGAGCCCCATGAAGGTGAAGAAGGGGATGGCCAGCAGCACTTCATTCGACATGGTGCCGAACATGCGATCCGGCAGCGCCTGCAGCAGCGGCCACGACAGCGTGATGCTGTCGGATGCATAGGGCGACAGCTCCACCGCGATGACGAAGAAGAGCAGGCCATTGGCCGCCAGCGCGAACGCGACCGGATACCCGAGCAGCATGAAGACGACGAGCGTCGCAAACATGATCGGCGCAAGATTTTGGGCAATGAACTCGATCATTGGGGGCGGGCCTGAACATCAAAAAGAGAAATGGGCAGCGACGTCACACTCACGGGCGCAATCCTCCCTCGCTGACCCGCGGATCCACTTCCGCCAGCTCATGCAACAGGCGCTCGGCCTCGTTCTCGTGCAGATCGGGCTGCCCCCCATCGGGCAGATCGCCCCGCATGATGGCGACGCGCTTGATGAGTTCGCTGATGCCCTGCAGCAGCATCAGCGCGAAGCCGAGAAGAATGATGAATTTGGCCGGCCACAGGATGAGCCCGCCGGCATTGGGAGAAAACTCACCGGATGCGAGGGAGTCTGTCACATAGGGCAGCGACAGCCACACCATCACGCCGCAAAACACGAGAAGAAAGAAGATGATGCACAAGATCTCGACGATATTGGCGACCCGCCGACTGAACTTGCTTGCGACGATGTCGATGCGAATATGCTCGTTGAGCTGCAGGGTCCATGGCGCGCACAGCATGAAGACCACGCCGAACAGATACCATTGCAGCTCCAGCCAGGCGTTGGAGGAGACCCCGAACAGCTTCCGCACCACCGCATTCACCGAGGAGACGATGACGGCGACAAAGATCGCCCAGCACGCCACGCGCCCGACCCAGGCATTGGTCGCGTCAATCACCCGAGACGCTTTCAGCAACCCTTCCATCACGGACTCCCTTGAGGGCTCGGGATAAACAAATAATAATAATTATTCTAAACTAGAATGCGTCCGCCTGATACTTCGGCTGCGTACTCTCGAAGCACGGAAGCGCCATGCAATTCTCGAAAATCTCGCCAATTTTCTTGAAGCCAGAGACGTCGCAATGAAATCTATTGGCGTTGAACACCTGCGGCACCAGACAAACATCCGCGAGGGTCGGCGCGTCGCCGAACACGAACCGACCAGCCATGCCCCGCGCCGCCAAGGTGGCTTCAAGACCCTGAAAACCTTCCCCGATCCAGTGGCCATACCACTCGTTGCGCTCCGCCTCCGAGAGCCCCCAGCGATGACCGAGATACTTCAGCACCCGTACGTTATTCAGAGGATGAATATCGCAACAGATGATCTGGCTGACGGCGCGGACGTAAGCCCGCTCCCGCGCCCCCTGTGGCAGCAACGAGGGCTGCGGATAGGCCTCATCCAGGTATTCCATGGTCGCCATTGACTGGGTGAAGACCCCGTCGCCATCGACCAGCGCGGGCACAAGACCTTCCGGATTACGCTCCAGATATGCCGGCAACTTGTGCTCCAT
Organism: Xanthobacter sp. ZOL 2024; assembly: GCF_052932325.1. Classification (NCBI taxonomy): domain Bacteria; kingdom Pseudomonadati; phylum Pseudomonadota; class Alphaproteobacteria; order Hyphomicrobiales; family Xanthobacteraceae; genus Xanthobacter; species Xanthobacter sp. ZOL 2024. The sequence goes on along the minus strand of NZ_CM128808.1, from coordinate 3,358,481 downwards.
CTTCGGCAGGCTGACGAAATGGGGCACATAATCGAGCCCCTTGAACGCCAAAGCGATGCGCAACCGGTAGGACGCGGAAGACCGGAAAAAACCGTACAGTTCCATCAGCCAGCTCTAAAAGATCCAGGAAAGGGAAAAGGCATTGGGCCAGCGGCATGGGAGGGGAGCACACCCCTCCCGCCCCGCTCAGGCCTCGGCGGCCTTGTTCAGGATCTCTTCCGGCGTGGAGGACACGACCTGCGCATAGCGCGGAATGAACTTGCCCCCCACGATGTGCCGGATGAACGACGGCTTGATCTCCTCCGCCAGAACCTTGCGGATCCGCGCGTGTTCCTCGATGTCGGACCACTCGGCGATCAAATAGAAGCGCAGCGGATCTTCAGTATCCCGCAACAGAACACCGTCCTTCACCTGCGCCCACGATTTGTGCATGGGATTGCCTTCGGAATAGTCGAAGGCCTCGAATTCGCGAATGAATTCCTCTTCCACACCGGGCGCGATCCGGAAATCATAAATGTGGAAATAGTTGCCCTTCTTGGCGAGCGGCTCCTGCGCCATGCCCGTCCTCCTCATTGGCGTATGATGACACCGCCCCGCGGCGGAGATCATTTAATAGAGGTACACTGAACATTTTTCCTGTCAATGCGCCAAATCAAAAGTCTCAAAAATGCTAAAACAATGTGCAAAATGGCCAATCTATACGCATAGATGTGCCGCAGACTTAGCCTCCGAACCGGCATAATACACCGTACACTGATCAATTAGGGTGGCGAAGAAAGCCACCGATGAGGCGCGCAGGAGAGGATCGTGTCGCACAGCAAAGAACACTTCCAACCCGCCGAAGACCCGGCGGGTGGCGATATCGCGGCGCTGCAGGCCGCCTTCCGCTCCGGTACCCTCGCCCCGAGTGCGCGTCTCAACCGATGCCTTGCCGCCGCCCGCAGCACCCCGGCGACCTTCATCACTTTGATGGAAGAGCGAGCCCGCGCGGAGGCCGCCGCCAGCGACGCCCGACATGCCGACGGGAAGCCGCGCGGGCCCCTGGATGGCATCGTCGTCAGCTATAAGGACATCATCGACTGCGCCGGCACGCGCACCACCGCGGGCTCCCCGCTTGGCGCCGAGCGCCAGCCGGCAGCGGCCGACGCCCCCATAGTGAGCGCGCTCACGGATGCCGGCGCCATCGCCATCGGCAAGACCAATCTCGCCGAATTCGCCTTTTCGGTGCTGGGTGTGAACCCGCACTTCGGCACGCCGGACAATCCCCGGCACCCTGGCCATGTGCCCGGCGGCTCCTCCAGCGGGGCGGCGGTGGCCATCGCCCGCGGCGCCTGCACCATCGCCGTCGGCTCCGACACCTCGGGCTCGATCCGCGTGCCGGCCGCCTTCTGTGGTCTGGCGGGCTTCAAGCCCTCCCCCGGCCGCTATCCCATGGCGGGGGTCTTTCCCCTCGCCCCGTCGCTGGACACCCTGGGCTTCCTGGCACGTCGTGCCCGCGACATCGCCCTGGTGGACGAAGTGCTGGCCGGCGATGCAGGACGAATAACCTCCCGCGCGGCGGGCCGCGACCTGTCACGATGGCCCATCATCGTGCCTGAAGGCGTCCTCACCGAGGACCTGGAGGCCCCTGTCGCCGCGGCTTTCGAGATCGCCCTGCAGCGGATCGCGGCCGCCGGCGGCCGCATCGAGCGGCGGCCGGTTCCCGCCATCGAAGCGGCGCAGATGACCTTGAGCCAGCACGGGGCGATGGTGGGATTCGAGGCGGTGAAGGTGCATGCCGCGCTGCTGGCCGCCCCCGCCCGCCTGGCCCGTATCGATCCCAACGTGCGCCAGCGGCTGCAACAGGCAGCACGACGCCCGGCCGAGGATTATGCGGCACTGGTGACGCAGCGCGCCCGGCTCGCCGCGGACCTCGCCGCCGATATCGGCGAGGCGATCCTCGTGTGCCCCACAGTGCCGCATCTGGCGCCGGAATGTGCGCCGCTGCTGTCGGATCCCGCGCGCTTCGCGGCCGTCAACCTGCGGACCCTGCGCAACACCATGCTCGGCAGCTACCTGCGCCTGCCCGGCCTGGCGCTGCCGGCCGGCCCGGCGAGCCTGCTGGCCAGCGCCGCCGAAGGTCATGATGAGCGGCTGCTGGCCATCGGGCCGGCGCTGGAAGCCGCGCTGGCGCCCCTTGAATGAGGGCTGATGAGTCTCGATCACTCAACGCGGGGAAACGGAGGGCATCCCAAGTCCGTCGAGATTCAAGAGAGATGGGTCGTCACGATACGGCCCATCGCCTCACCGCCTCCTGCCCCCGCCGGGGGCGCCCTCCAAGCCGAAATGGGCGTGGGGCCATGCGGCCCCATGAGGAACACGCGGGCAACGCGGCACGAGCGGAGCGGCGGGCGCCGACGATCGAGGCCCCTAGGCGTCCGCGACCGTGTCGGAACGCTGTGCGTCAGGCGCCGCGCCGGCGGCCTCGGGCGCGGTTTCCGGGCCGGCTTCCGCCACGGCGGATCGCGCCTCCGGCGGCGGAGTCGGGCCGGCGGCCGTGGGGGCGGCCTCCTCCTCTTCCTTCAGCACATGGCCCAGCATGCCGCGCGCCACTTCCCGCTCGCCCATGATGATGAAATTGGCGCCGGTCTGCCGCAGGCGATCCACTTCCGCATCCGTGTGGGCACGGGCGATGATCTCGATCTGCGGATTGACCGCCCGCGCCTTCTTCAGCACCCCACTGGCCTCGAAGCCATCGGGAATGGCGAGGATGAGGCGCTTCGCCCCCTCCACATTGGCGGCGGTGATGGCCGCGGGTGAAGCGGCATTGGCGTCGATGACCTCGAAACCGCTGGCCCGCAGTTCCTCCACACGGTCCTCCTGATCCTCGATCACCAGCAACGGCAGGCCGGCGGCCTTGAGCCCATCGGCCACCAGCCTGCCGACACGCCCGTAACCGACGATCACCGTGTGGTCGCTCTTCTCGGTCACCGGCAGGGTGGGCACAGGCACGGGCTCCGCTGGCTGGTCCGCAGCCTTGGCGGCCTTGGCCGCCACCTTGGTGCGAAAGCGGTCCAGGATGAGAAAAAAGAACGGATTGGCGACAATGGAGAAAATGGCCGCCGCCAGAATGAGGTCGCGCCCTTCCTTGGGCAGCAATTCGAGGCTCACCCCCAGGGCCACGAGGATGAACGAAAACTCGCCGATCTGCGCAAGCGACGCGGAGATGGTGAAAGCGGTGAGCTTGGAATAGCCGAACACCCGCACCAGCAGATAGGCCGCAAGCGACTTGCCCACCAGCACGATCGCCAGGGTGGCCAGCAGCGGCAAAGGATTGGTGAGGATGATGGTGGGATCCACCAGCATGCCCACCGAGACGAAGAACAGCACCGCAAAGGCATCGCGCAGCGGCAGCGTCTCCTCGGCGGCGCGATGGGACAGTGGCGACTCGCTCAGCACCATGCCGGCGAAGAACGCCCCCAGCGCGAACGACACCCCGAACAGCTTGGCCGAGCCGAACGCCACCCCGAGCGCGATGGCCAGCACCGCCAGCCGGAACAGTTCGCGCGAGCCCACATGGGCCACCCAGTGCATGACCAGGGGAATCACCCGCCGCCCAATCACCAGCATGAAGATAACGAAGCCCGCGACCTTGCCCAGGGTGACGCCGAGGGTGGTCCACACATCCATGGGTCCGAACCATGCGCCGGCCGCGCCCACCTCCACCGACTTGCCGCCGAGCGCGCCAGATACCGCCGGCAGCAGCACCAGCGCGAGCACCATGGCGAGGTCCTCGACGATGAGCCAGCCCACCGCGATCCGGCCCTGCTCGCTCTCGATCATGCGCCGTTCCTGCAGCGCGCGCAGCAGCACCACCGTACTCGCCACCGACAGCGCGAGGCCGAACACGATGCCGCCGCCCAGGCTCCAGCCCATGGCATAGGCAAGGCCCATGCCCATCAAGGTGGCCACGCCGATCTGCAGCACGGCCCCGGGCACCGCGATGGCCTTCACCGAAAGCAGATCACGCAGCGAGAAATGCAGGCCCACGCCGAACATGAGCAGGATGATGCCCACCTCCGCCAGTTCCACCGCGATGTGCTGGTCGGCAACGAAGCCGGGCGTGAAGGGACCGGCCATGACGCCAGCCAGAAGATAGCCCACCAGCGGCGACAGGCGCAGCCGCTGGGCCAGCGCGCCGAAGACGAAAGCCAGAACGAAAGCCCCGACGAGGGTCGCGATCAGCGGCGTATCGTGGGGCAAGCATCACCTCCGGCAGAAATGGATTGAATCAACACGGCACCACACGCACCCGTGCGCGGCGACGCCATCATGAATGGAATGATCAAAGATTAGGGAAATGAGAAGGCGGGTCCAGCATTTCCATGCGGGAGGGCGCTATGGTCGCAGGGGATTACCACCCCTGCGACCAGGCCAGCATGCAAAAGGGGACGCCGCCGGCGTCCCCTGAAACACCGCACACATGTGCGGGAACCCTTCAAACGGCGTCCGTCACAGCCAGGGCTGCTCGACCGCCTTGGTGGTCTCGTAGCTGTCGATGGCCGGAGCCTTCTCCAGGGTGAGGCCGATGTCGTCCAGCCCCTCCAGCAGGCAGCGCTTGCGGAACGGATCGATCTCGAAATGGATCGTGCCGCCGTCGGGCCCGCGGATCTCCTGGGCGGCAAGGTCGACGGTCAAGGTGGCGTTGGCGCCGCGCTCGGCATCCTCGAACAGCTTCTCCAGCTCCTCCTTGGACACCACGATGGGCAGGATGCCGTTCTTGAAGCAGTTGTTGTAGAAAATGTCCGCGAACGAGGTGGAGATCACGCAGCGGATGCCGAAATCCATGAGCGCCCAGGGGGCATGCTCACGGGACGAGCCGCAGCCGAAATTGTCGCCCGCCACCAGAACCTTCGCCTTGCGATACGCGGGCTGGTTGAGAACGAAATCCGGGTTCTCCGAGCCATCTTCCTTGTAGCGCATTTCCGAGAACAGGCCGGTGCCCAGGCCGGTGCGCTTGATGGTCTTCAGATACTGCTTGGGGATGATCATGTCGGTATCGACATTGACCAGCTTCAGCGGCGCGGCCACGCCTTCCAGAACGGTGAACTTATCCATGACACGATGAGCTTTCGATGGTGTGAGCCATAAGGAGACCGGCCGGCAGCCGCCCGGCTCCGATGAAAAAATCCGTCCCTTCAGCCGCAGCGTTCGGGGAGCATGCGCTTCAGCACATCATCCTTGAACACCACATGATGCACCACCGCCGCCGCAGCATGCAGCAGCGCCAGCAGCACCAATGCGTTGGCCAGGGTTTCGTGCACCTCCTTCACGGTGCCCGCCAGGTCGCGGTTGACCGCAATCGGCGAGGGAATGGTGAACAGGGAAAAGAACGACACGGTGCCGCCCCGCAGGAAGGTCAGGTAGATGCCCACCAGCGGCGTGGCGATCAGCAGCAGATAAAGCAGCCCATGGGCGCTGGCCGAGGCGATCGCCACCGGCCGGCTGATCTGGTGCGAGGGACCGGGCACGCGCCCGAGCACGCGCACCGGGATGCGCACGGCCAGAAAGGCGATCAGCAGCAGCCCCACCGAGATATGGGTCCACCAGATCCACGCCCGTTCCGGCGTGCCGCGCGCGAAAAAGCCCTCCAGATAGGTCACGCCATAAACCACCACCACCGCCAGCACGGTGAGCCAGTGCAGGGCGCGCAGGGTGGGCGGGTAGCGGGTCAGCGTCGGATCGACAGACATCGGAAGCTCCATTTCTTTGGAGTTATTCTAATAATATGCCCCGCAGCGGACCAGGGCCTCCCGGCCGGTCAGTCGGCCTCCGCCTCCAGAGCTTCCATATCGGCGTCGGACAGGCCGAAATGGTGGCCGATCTCGTGCACCAGGACATGGCTCACCAGGTCACCCAGGGTCTCCTCATGCTCCGCCCAATAATCGAGAATGGGCCGGCGATAGAGGAACACCATGTTCGGCATCTGCCCGGTCTGGGCGAGCGCGCCACCCTGTGCTCGGCCGATCCCTTGGAACAGGCCCAGCAGATCGAACTCGCTGTCCAGCTGCATGGCGTCCAGCACCTCGTCGGTCGGGAAATCCTCTACCGCGATCACCACGTCGGCGCACAGCGCCCGAAAGCTCTCGGGCAACCGCGCGAGGGCCGCGGCGGCCAGCTCCTCCAGGTCCGCGAGCCCGGGCGCGACGCGATCCCGCCAGGGGTTGGCGGCGGGCGCCAGCGGTGTCACGCCTGACGGCGCCTGATCCGACATGAGCTGCTCCCGGCGGGTGGCCCCGCCTGTCTTGCGCCCGCAGATTCGGGGCTGGTGTGTGGATCCAGCGCCCGCCCCATTCGCCCGTCGCACCGCGCGCCTCACGACGGCGTGAGGCCGATGAACGGTTTCTGAACGGAGATCTTAAGAGGCGTTCAGCTGGACTTGGTTAAGGAACTCTTAATCGCCTTCCGTCGTTGAACAGACAGAAAGCGACAAGGGAGAGTGACCATGCTTCGCAAGATTGCGGTCACCGGTGCGCTGGTGACCATCCTTGGAATCGCTGCGTTTTTCGCGCCCCACGAGGCCAACGCCACGATCATCTCGGGCGCTGGCGCGCTTCCCTTCTAAGGGCGCTGGATCGCGCGGGGCTTTTGCGCCCCGCATGATCACGCTGTTGTGACGGCGCCGACCGCCGTGAACTCTGGCGCGTCACCCACGTGCCACAGGCGGGCGCGGACGCCCGCCTGAGAGACGCCTGCCGAAGATCAGCCGGCCTTCGGGAACGACCGCACGTCCACAAAGTGACCGGCGATGGCCGCGGCAGCCGCCATGGCCGGCGACACCAGGTGGGTGCGCCCCTTGAAGCCCTGGCGCCCCTCGAAATTCCGGTTCGAGGTGGACGCGCAGCGCTCCTCCGGCTTCAGCCGGTCGGCATTCATGGCCAGGCACATGGAACAGCCGGGCTCGCGCCATTCAAAGCCGGCGGCGGTGAAGATCTTGTCGAGACCCTCGGCCTCCGCCTGTTCCTTCACCAGGCCCGAGCCGGGAACCACCATGGCCGACACCTTCGGATTGACCTGATGGCCGGCCACCACCGCCGCGGCCGCGCGCATGTCCTCGATGCGGCCGTTGGTGCAGGAGCCGATGAACACCCGATCGATGCCGATATCGGTGATCTTGGTGCCGGCGGTGAGCCCCATATAGGCCAGCGCCCGCTTCTTGGCGGCCCGCTTCACCTCGTCGGCGATCAGCTCCGGATCAGGCACCAGACCTTCCACGGAGATCACGTCCTCGGGGCTGGTGCCCCACGACACGATGGGCGGCAGAGCCGCGCCATCGAGGCGGATCTCGCTGTCGAAATGGGCGCCCTCATCGCTCTTCAAGGTCTGCCAGTAGGCGACCGCCTTCTCCCAATCGGCGCCGGTCGGGGCCTTCGGGCGACCCATGAGATAGGCGAACGCCTTTTCATCCGGCGCCACCAGGCCGGCGCGGGCGCCGCCTTCGATGGTCATGTTGCAGACCGTCATGCGCCCTTCCATGGACAGGTCGCGGATGACGTCGCCGGCATATTCGATGACATAGCCGGTGCCACCGGCGGTGCCGATGGTGCCGATGATGGCGAGCACCACATCCTTCGCGCCCACGCCTTCGGGAAGCTTCCCGTCGACGGTGACACGCATGTTCTTCGCCTTCTTCTGGATCAGCGTCTGGGTGGCGAGCACATGCTCCACCTCCGAGGTGCCGATCCCGTGGGCGAGTGCGCCGAACGCGCCGTGGGTCGAGGTGTGGCTGTCACCGCACACAATGGTGGTGCCGGGCAGGGTAAAACCCTGCTCGGGGCCCACCACATGCACCACGCCCTGGCGCTTGTCGAAGCCGTCGTAATACTCGATGCCGAATTCCTTGGTGTTCTCGGCCAGCGCGGCGATCTGCGCGACACTCTCCGGATCGGGATTCGGCAGGGTGCGGTCGGTGGTGGGCACGTTGTGGTCGACCACGGCCAGGGTCTTGGCCGGCGCGCGCACCGGGCGACCGGCCATGCGCAGCCCCTCGAACGCCTGCGGGCTCGTCACTTCATGCACCAGATGGCGGTCGATATAGAGCAGGCAGGTGCCATCCTCCTGGCGCGCCACCACGTGGTCGTCGAAGATCTTGTCGTAGAGGGTGCGGGGGCTGCCGGCGGGTGCGGTCATGGATGTATCCTCAAAGGCTTGAGCCGAGTGGAAGGCCGGCGCACGAAAGGGCGCCGGTCCGCATGCGAAGAACGGAGAAGGGACGCGCGTCAGCGCGCGAGCACGGCCGAGGCGGCGGTGGTGAAGCGGCCGAAGAACCGGCCCGGCAGGCGCACATGATCGGGCACCGCCGCGAATTCCATGGTGGTGCGCGCGAACGGCCCGGCGGCGCAGAAAGCGGCCCGGCTGACATTCGCGGATATGGCGCACACGTGGAGCATGGCGGGTTTGTAGCAGTTCCATGCTGTGTCGACAATCATGCGCTGCGACATGTTCCTGTCATGCTTTGCCGCGACACGGGAGCGTTGCCGGCGCATCCTCAACCGGATCAGACCGTCGGATTCGGGACCAGGCTGGGGACCAAACGGTGCAGTTCATCGCCAATTTCGACCTGCAGAACTTTCTCGACACCATCGTCAGCCTGGGCGCAGCCTTCATCTTTGGAACCCTGATCGGCGCCGAGCGGCAGTATCGCCAACGCACGGCGGGCCTGCGCACCAACGTGCTGGTGGCGGTGGGGGCGGCCGCATTCACCGATCTCGCCGCGCGCGTGGGATCCTCGCAGGATGCCATGCGGGTGGTCGCCAACGTAGTCACCGGCGTCGGCTTCCTCGGCGCCGGTGTGATCATGAAGGAAGGGCTCAACGTGCGTGGCCTGAACACGGCGGCGACCCTCTGGTGCTCGGCGGCGGTGGGCGCCTGCACCGGCGCCGACATGCTGGGCGAGGCCTTCCTCATCACCTTCATCGTCATCGCCGGCAACACCCTGCTGCGCCCCCTCGCCGCCGTCATCGACCGCATCCCCATCGACGAGCGCAGCTCGGAAGTGAGCTATGAGGTGCGCGTCTCCACCGATGCCGCCGCGGTCTCCTCCGTCCGCGATCAGGTCACCGAGGTACTGGACGCCGCCAAATATCCCGCCGGCGATGTGGAAACCGAGACCCAGGCCGATGGCGGCGTCGACATCATCGCCAAGCTGGTCAGCACGGCCGTCAACCGCGCCGAGCTCGACGCGGTGGTGGAGGCGCTGGAGCGCCTGCCGCGGGTCACCCACGCCACGTGGGAAAGCTCCACCCAGGACTGAGCCGGAAGGCGCGCCGCGATCGCCCCCACCGGAGGCGCCGAACCTCACCCCTGCGTCAGATGGTGCAGCACGATGCCGGAGGTGGTGGCCACGTTGAGGCTGTCGAACCCCGGCGCCATGGGAATGGCCACCGTGCGCGCCCGCGCCAGCACGGTCTCCGGCAGGCCCGGCCCCTCGGTTCCGAACAGCGCTGCCACACGAGGCGGACGCACCAGCCGCGACAAGGGCTCACGCCCGGCCGGCGACAAGGCGACAACGTCGACATCCGCCGCCTCCAGTGCCGCCATCATGGCCGAGAGCGAGCCCATGCGCGCGAACGGCACGATCAGGCTCGCCCCCACCGAGACCCGGATCGCCTTGCGGTAGAGCGGATCACAACTGGCCGCATCGAGCAGCACCAGATCGGCGCCAAAGCCCGCCGCATTGCGGAAGATGCCGCCCATATTGTCGTGATTGGTGATGCCGGCCACCGCCACCACCAGGGCGCGCGGCCCCAGCGCGGCAAGCTGCTCTTCCACGTCCGGGACCGCCCGCGCGACACCGAGAGCGAGAATGCCGCGATGGATGGGAAAGCCCACCACCTGGTCCATCACCGCCTGCGTCGCCACATAAACGGGCACCGGCGCCGGGACGGTCGCGATGAGATCGGCAAGGCGCGCCGCCTGCGATTCCGACAGCAGCAAGGACGAGATGCGATGGCCGAGGGGCGTCGCCCCTTCCCGGTCGAGGCGCGGCACCAAAAGGCGCAGCACCACCTCGCCTTCCAGCATGAACCGCCCCTGCCGGCCCACCAGATCCCGCTCACGCACGGCGCGATAATCGGCGATCCGGGGGTCATCGGCATCGGTTACGGAAAACATCATCATCGCGCCGCAGGAGTTCGCAAAACTTGGAGCGCGTAGCATCCGGCGAGGCCTGCGGTCTACCCGCACCATGCAGGGCTCCGTGCCCTGCCCTCGCGCAGCTCCGGCAGCCTTCACGAAAAGCGGCCAAGACCGGCGCAATGAGAAGATCTGGCCTCGTGGCAACGGCCGGAGCGCCCGGCGCGTGCACCGACGCCGCAAGGCGTGCACAAGCATGTCGACGCCACGCGGCGTTCACAATCTGGCCTCCAGAGGGGCCTAACCTCCGCGTCGGATGGAAAGGGGCCGCCACCGCGCAGCGGGCGGTGCTCAGGCAGGGACGGAGAGGCGGGGATGGGCAGTGACGACAGGCGAATCGTCAGCGTCGATTTCTGGCGCGGCTTCGCCTTGCTGACGATCTTCATCAACCACGTGCCCGGCCACCTGCTGGGCCGCTACACCTTTCGGAACTTCGGGGTCTCCGACGCGGCCGAGTTGTTCGTCCTGCTGGCGGGCGTGTCCGCGGCCTTCGCCTATGTGCGCCCATTCACGCCCGGTGCGCGGATGCGCGTGACCGCGCGCATCTGGACCCGCGCCTTCAACCTCTATGCCGCCCATCTGGCGCTGCTGCTGGTGGCGGTGGCGGTCATCGGCGGCTTCGTGGTGCAGACGGGGGATACGCGCGTCCTCACCTGGTACCATCTGGACCTCATCACCGAGGCACCACTGGAATCGCTGGTGGGGATCGCGCTGCTCACCTTCCAGCCGGCCTATCTCAACATCCTGCCTCTTTATGTGAGCCTGCTGCTGTTGGCGCCGCTGCTGGTGGCTCTCACCCGCCGCAGTATCGCCCTCGGCCTTTCGGTGTCCCTCGCCCTGTATCTGGTGACGCAATTCGCCCACCTCGGACCACCGGTCTGGCCCGGCGCCGGCCGCTGGTCCTTCAATCCCCTGGCGTGGCAGCTTCTGTTCACCTGCGGCCTTGCCATCGGCGTGATGATCGACAGGGGCGGGGTGCGGATTGCCCATCGCGCCCTCGACGTCATTGCCACGTCTTACCTCCTGGCGACGCTCGTCTGGGCGCAACTGTCGTTTCCCGCGTCGCTGGAAGTCTGGCCCCTGCCCGCCTTCGTCTGGGATTTCGACAAGACCAATCTCGCTCTGCCCCGTCTGCTGCACGTGCTGGCCCTTGCTTACTGCGTGGCGCGCCTGCCGGTGGAACGGTGGCTGCGCGCCAGCGCCGCGAGCGCGCCACTCACGGTCATCGGCCGCCACGCGCTGCCGGTGTTCTGCCTGGGCACGGTCCTGAGCCTTGGGGCGCAAGTGTTGCGACCGCAATTCGATGGCGCCGTGTCATTCGACCTGTTAATCGTTTTCGTCGGCTTCTTTCTCCAGTGGCTGCTCGCATGGGTGCTCGAATGGCAGCAGGCCGGGCGCACGGTGGATACGTCAGCGGCGGCGCGGCTGGCACCGCGCGCCTGATGGGTCTCGTCTGCGCCATTCTTCTGGGCTTTGCCGGCCCTGGGCAGGCGGACATGTCCCGTGCCTGCCGGGTGCCGGAGATCCTGCTCACCTTCGACAGCGACCTGAAGCGCACCGAGCGCCTGGTGGACCGTTCCCAGCCGGTGCGGATCCTCCTGGTGGGCCCGCAGCCCGATCGCCTTGCCATGTCGCAGAAGAAGCGCAGCCGCCTGGAAGTGGAGTTGCGCCGGCGGCTGCCGGACATCGACTTCACCATCATCGAGGAAGGCCCCCAGGCGGGCCTCGCCAGCGAGGCGTTCCAGCGCATGCGCACGGCCATCGAGCAGGTGGAGCCGGATCTCGTGATCTGGCAGGTGGGCACCGGCGATGCCCTGGCTGCCACCCAGCCGGAAGACTTCGCCCAGACCCTGGAGCAGGCCGCGGACTTCCTGAAAGGGCGCGACATCGACCTGGTGCTGATCGACCCGCCGTTCGTCCCCAACGTTCCGCACGAAAAGCTATACGGTCGCATCGTCGATCAGATCGACACCCTCTCCGATCAAGAGAAGATGAACGTGGTGCAGCAGTATGCGGCCACCAGCTATCTCCTCGCCCATCCCACCGCCGGCCAGCAGGAGCCGCCGCTGGATCAGAAGGGGCGCTTGTGCATGCCGGAGCTGGTGGCGGAAGCCATCGTCCGCGCGGTGACGCGGTAAGGCCAGCCCCCTTCACCCCCCCTTAACCCGTTGCCGCCACACTGCCCTTCGTGAGTGAGCGTTGCGTAGGGTTGCGTCATGCGTAGTGTGATCAAGGGGGCGCCCGAACGGGCGGTGAGCCGGTCTGACGAGCGCGCCGAGAGGTTCGCGGCGTCCCCCTTGACCACAACGGATACCCCGCGCCTGCCGCTGAACCAGGTGCTGGTGGGCGACAGTATTCACGAGCTGTCGAAGCTGCCGGCCCATAGCGTCGATCTCGTCTTCGCCGATCCGCCCTACAATCTCCAGCTGGGCGGCGAGCTCAAGCGGCCGGACGAGAGCCGGGTGGATGCGGTGGACGACGCCTGGGACCAGTTCGAGAGCTTCGCCGCCTATGATTCCTTCACCCGCGCCTGGCTGCTGGCGGCGCGGCGTGCGCTGAAGCCGGACGGCACTTTGTTCGTCATCGGCTCCTATCACAACATCTTCCGCGTCGGCGCGCTGATGCAGGATCTGGGCTTCTGGATCCTCAACGACATCATCTGGCGCAAGGCCAATCCCATGCCCAATTTCCGGGGCCGGCGCTTCACCAATGCCCATGAAACCCTGATCTGGGCGGCGCGCAGCCCCCAATCCAAATATACCTTCAATTACGAGGCGTTGAAGGGCGGCAACGAGGATGTGCAGGTGCGCTCCGACTGGCTGTTCCCCCTGTGTACCGGGCAGGAGCGGCTGAAGGACAAAAAGGGTCGCAAGCTGCATCCCACCCAGAAGCCGGAAGCGCTGCTGGCCCGTGTTCTGCTCTCCGCCACCAAGCCCGGCGACGTGGTGGTGGACCCCTTCTTCGGCTCCGGCACCACCGGCGCGGTGGCCAAGCGCCTGCGCCGCTCGTTCATCGGTATCGAGCGTGAAGAGGCCTATGCCGAGGCCGCCCGAGCCCGCATCGACGCGGTGGAGCCTCTGGCCGAGGAGGTGCTGATTGCGCCGCCGAGCGCCCGCGAAGCACCTCGGGTCGCCTTTTCCGCCCTGGTGGAGCGCGGCTTCGTCACGCCCGGATCGGAGCTGACCGACGCCAAGGGCCGCTTCCGCGCCGTGGTGCGTGCCGATGGCACCATCGCCCTCGCCGGCGCCGAGCAGCCCCAGCCGGCCAAGGTCGGCTCCATCCACCGCATGGGCGCCCTCGCCCAGGGTGCCGAGGCTTGCAACGGCTGGACCTTCTGGCACGTGGAAGAGGCAGGCCGCCGCCATCCCATCGACGTGCTGCGCGCCCGGCTGCGGGCCGAGATGGGCATCGCCGCCGAATAGGTGCCCCTTTCCCACTCAGCCCGGCTTGCGCGGCGGGCGATCGGCCCGGCCGTGGGCCAGCACCTTGCGCATGAGCGAGGGCAGCGCCTCCGCCTCGAAATCCCGTGGCAAAACAAACCGTAAGCCCTTGGGCGCCACCGCGCCGGCGGGCAGGTCGGCCCGCCAGACGGTCATGTCCAGCGCGAAATGGGTGAAGACGTGCCGCACCACCCCCGGCAACGCCCGCCACTGCGCCGCCACCGGAGCCGCGCGGGCCGGATCGCCGGGAATGCTGCCAATGGAGGCCGACCAGGGCGTCGCGGGCACTTCCGTCATCTTGGCGAGCAGGCCTTTGTCCGGCCGGGTGCGCAGCAGCACCGCCCCATCCGCCCGCACCGCCAGGAAGGCGATGGCGGCACGCTCCGGCTTCGCCGCCTTCTTCGCCTTCACCGGAAACAGCTGCATGGTGCCCTCGGCCCGGGCCACGCATGGATCGTGGTAGGGACACAATGCACAGGCCGGACTCTTGGGGGTGCAGATGGTGGCGCCAAGATCCATCATCGCCTGGGCGTGGTCGCCGGGGCGGGCAACGGGCACCAGATCAGCCGCCAGCGCCTTGATGCGCGGCTTGGCCTTCGGCAGGGCCTCCTCCACCGCATAAAGCCGCGACACCACCCGCTCGATATTGCCATCCACCGGGCTCGCCGGCAGATCAAAGGCGATGGCGGCGATGGCCGCCGCCGTATAGGGCCCGATGCCCGGCAGATCGAGCAGCGCCGCCTCCTCGGCGGGGAAGCGCCCGCCATGGCGGGCCACCACCACCTGCGCGCAGGCGTGCAGATTGCGGGCGCGGGCGTAGTAGCCGAGGCCCGCCCAGGCGGAGAGCACCTCCTCCAGCGGCGCGGCGGCGAGATGCGACACTGTGGGCCAGCGGGTGAGGAAGGCGCCGAAATAGGGCACCACGGCCTTCACCGTGGTCTGCTGCAGCATGATTTCGGACAGGAAGACGTGGTAGGGATCCGCCCGCCGGCCCTTCTCGGCCCGCCACGGCAGGCGGCGGCGATGGGTGTCGTACCAGGCGAGCAGGGCTTGCGGGTCGGGCACGCGGAGCGGCCTTGTCCCGGTGGCGGCGGCGGACGAAGATGTCATGGGCGCACAGTGGCGTTCGCCGCGCCCAAGAGCAAGGCGGTGCCACCCCTGTGCGCAACCGCCCTTGCGGCATGCTTGTTGTCCTGAATTCGAGACCCCAGACCTACCGATGACCGAGACACCCCGCCGTTCCTTCCGCCCCAAGGGGGCCCGTCCGCTGGCGGATTTCGTGGCGCCCACCATCGCCGACGTGTGCGGCAAGGCGGGCTTCTCGGTGGTGGAGGTGGTGACCCATTGGGATGAGATCGTCGGCCCGGACCTCGGCCCCCGCAGCCTGCCCCTGAAGCTGCAATGGGCCCGTGGCCACGAGACCGAGCCGGCCACCCTGGTGGTGCGGGTGGAAGGCGCCTACGCCATCGAGATGCAATATGCGGCAGCCACCGTCATGGAACGCATCAACACCTATTTCGGCTGGCGCTGCGTCGGCCGAATCACCCTGCGCCAGGGCCCGGTGCCGCCCCGCCACAGCCGGCCGCCCGTGATGCCACCGCCGGAGCCGGACACCGTGCGCGCGGTGGAGCGGGAGATCGGCCCGTTCGAAAACGAGGCGCTCGGCGCCTCCCTGGCCAAGCTCGGCGCCCTGGTGCGCCGCGAGCGGCAAGGTTTCAAGCGTTAGGCTTCAAGCGTTGAGGGTTCGAGCGCTGGCGCTTCGTGCGCCGCGGTTGAAAAGCTGCGCCGTTGACCGAGCTGTGATCGGCCGGGGCTTTGCCGCCACACCCCGGACATGGTAGCGCGCTTGGGTCTGTGTCGGGCCCGGCTGCCAACGGGGCCGAGACACCCGCATTGTTCACGCCGGGACGGTCCTGTCCGGCGTTCCCATGGAGACGACCATGAGCCTCGATCGCCGCCGCGTCCTTGCCGGAGCCGGCGTTGCCGCCCTTCTCGCTGGTCTCGGCCTGCCGGCCTCCACCGGCGCCGCCCTCGCCCAGTCGGCCACCGAGGCCAAGGTGATGGCGCCGGCTGCCTCGCCCTTGCCCGCCAAGGTGCTCGGCAGCGATACCGCCCCTGTGACGGTGGTGGAATACGCCTCCATGACCTGCAGCCATTGTGCCGACTTCCACACCAAGACCTTCCCCGAGCTGAAGGCCAAATATGTGGACACCGGCAAGGTGCGCTTCGTTTTCCGTGAGTTCCCGTTCGATCCGGTGGCCACCGCCGCCTTCATGCTGGCCCGCTGCATGCCGGACGACAAATATTTCCCCATGGTCTCCTCTTTGTTCGAGACCCAGCGCAGCTGGGCCTACAGCAAGGATCCCGCCGCGGGCCTGCTGGCAGTGGCGCGTCAGGCCGGCATGAGCCAGGCGGACTTCGAGAAGTGCCTGTCCGACCAGGAACTGGCCAAGAAGGTGCAGGAGAGCGCCCGCTACGCCAATGCCGAGCTGGGCGTGAAGGCCACCCCCACCTTCTTCGTGAATGGCAAGGAAATGTCCGGCGCCATGAGCATCGCCGAATGGGACAAGCAGCTGGAGCCGCTCCTCGCCGCCAAGTGAGAACCTGCCGCCTGTCATTTGGAAACGGCCCGGCGCCCCGCGCCCGGGCCGTTTTCTTTGCGGGCGCTGGCGAGCGCCCAACCGATCTGCCACCCTGCACGAGGTTTTCCGAAGGGGCGGCGTCATGGTCTTCTGGGTTCCCATCCTCGCCTGGCTGGCGGCACTGATCTGCGCCGGGCTCGCCTTTTCCCGCGCTCCGGGCCCGCGCGGCCCGGGCCTGCTGGCCGACCAGCTGCTGCGCTACATCAATCTGTTTCCGGTCGGCCTCATGGGGCTTTGGGCGGCGCTCGGCCATATCGTGTTCCCGGCGCAGAGCGCCCAGTCCATCGGCTGGGCGACGAGCCCGTTCCAGTTCGAGGTCGGGGTCGCCAACCTCGGCATCGGCCTTGCCGGCGTCATCGCCGCCTTTGCCCGGGATTGGGGCTTCCGGGCGGCTGTGGCGGTGATGACCTGCGGCTTCCTGGGTGGGGCCGCCATCGGCCATCTGGTGCAGATCTCGGAAACCGGAAACCTCGCCGCCGGCAATGCCGGCCCCATTCTTTACACCGACATTCTCACCCCCCTGGCGCTGGTGGTACTGCTGGCCCTGCGCTGGCGCGGCGGGCCGGCAAGGGCGTGAATACGCCGCAGCGCAGCACGCCGCCCGGCCGGGGTGCTATAAGGGCAGCGACGGCGCTGCGGCGCTGAGCGAGGCGCGACCGCGATGGCTGATGACGAGAGAAACCGCTTCACCGCCCGGGCCGCCCGCTATGCGCGGGTGGGCGCCAATGTGGGGGGCGTGGCCGCCCGCATCGCCGGCAGCCGGCTGATCGGCCGCGGCGATCGTGGCGATGATGCCGCGGCCATTGCCGCCGCCCTCGGCGGGCTCAAGGGCCCGCTGATGAAGGTGGCGCAGCTCATGGCCACCGTGCCGGACCTGCTGCCGCCGGAATATGCCGCGGAGCTGCGGCGCCTGCAGGCCGATGCGCCACCCATGGGCTGGTCGTTCGTGAAGCGCCGCATGAGCGCCGAGCTCGGCCGCGACTGGGAAAAGCGCTTCGCCCGCTTCGAGCACCAGCCCTCCGCCGCCGCCTCCCTCGGCCAGGTGCACAAGGCGGTGACCCTCGACGGCGAAACTGTGGCCTGCAAGCTCCAGTATCCCGACATGCAGGCGGCGGTGGAAGCCGACCTCAACCAGCTGCAATTGCTGTTCTCCCTGCACCGGCGCATGGACAGCACCCTCGACACCCGGGAGATCGCCCGGGAGATCGGCGAACGGGTGCGCGAGGAGCTCGACTACCAGCGCGAAGCCCGCCATGCCGCTCTCTATGCGCTGATGCTGAAGGACGAGCCCCGTGTCCGCGTGCCCAGCGTGCGGGCCGACCTCTCCACCGGGCGGCTGCTCACCATGCAGTGGCTGGAGGGGCAGAAGATCCTGGACTTCACCCGCCACCCGCTGGACCAGCGCAACGCTTTGGCCGAAGCCCTGTTCACCGCATGGTGGCAGCCGTTCAGCCGGTTCGGGGTGATCCATGGCGACCCCCACCTGGGCAATTACACGGTCTTCACGGACGATCCCGGCCCGCCGCGCGGCATCAATCTGCTGGATTACGGCTGCATCCGCATCTTCCCGCCGCTGTTCGTCGCCGGCGTGGTGGATCTTTATCGCGGCCTCCAGACCGGCGATGAAGCGCGGGTGGTGCACGCTTATGAGACATGGGGCTTCAAGGGCCTCAATCGCGACCTGATCGCCGCCCTGAACATCTGGGCCCGCTTCATCTATGGCCCACTGTTGGACGACCGGGTCCGCACCATCGCCGATGGGGTGGCGCCGGGCCAATATGGCCGCAAGGAAGCCTTCAAGGTGCACCAGGAGCTGAAGCGCCTGGGGCCGGTGACCGTGCCGCGGGAGTTCGTGTTCATGGATCGGGCCGCGGTGGGGCTCGGCGCCGTGTTCCTGCACCTGCGGGCGCAGCTCAACTTCCATCGCCTGTTCGAGGCCGCTGTGGGAGATTTCGATGCCGGGCGGGTGGCGGTTCGGCAGATGGCGGCGCTGGCCGCCGTGGGCCTGCACTGAACGCGCGACGCCTCAGAGCGTCTTGCCCTCGATGACCAGATGGCCGTCGGCCCCGCGCTGGGCCGGCAGGGGGGCCAGCCGGCGGTGCAGATGCACCATGAAGGCGGTGCCGAACACCGGCATGATGAGGTTCAGCACCGGCACGAACAGGATCGGGGTGATCAGGAGCCCGGCGAGGAAGATGGTGGTGGCATTGGCCTGGCGCAGGGCGCGGGCCTCCTCCGCCGAGCGATAGCGCATGGCCGCCAGCTCGAAATATTCCCGGCTGATGAGATAGGCGTTGGCGATGAAGAAGATCACCACATTCACGCCGGGCACCAGCAACAGCAGCAATGCGGCAAGGTTCACCACCAGCACGATGCCGAAGAAGCGGGCCGAATAGATCAGCGCCGTCAGCACCGGCTGCGGCCGGCCGCGCGGATCGTTCGGATAGCTCTCCCCCTCCACCTTCTCGGCCACGTCGTCGAGAAACAGGCCGGCCACCAGCGAGGACACGGCCGGGACGAGATAGAAGATGCCGAACACCAACCCCAGCCCTGCCACCACCGCGAGGGTGGTCTCCACCCAGGGGTAGGACGGCACGTCGACGAAATGGGCGAGCACCGCCTCCAGGGCGATGGCCAGCACCACCAGCAGCGCCAGAGCGAGGCCGATGGACTTCAGAAGCACCCCGCGCAGCAGGGGGGAAAAGGTCTGGCGCAGGGCTTCGAGGAAGGCGGAGAGCATGGTGGCGGGCGGCTCCGGGAGACGGCTCCCAATGACCTGTTACAGTTAGGGTGCGGCCCCCGCCACCTCAAGAGGGCGGGCCGGCGCGGGGGTGCGGCGCAGCATCGCGCGAATGAACGTTCACTCCGGCGGCAGGATCTGCTAGATCTGCCGCGAACGAACATTCGCTCCGGCCGCCCCGCAGGCGCTCAAGGATGCCGCCCCATGACCTCATCCCCCCTCGCGGACGGCGCGCCGCACCCGCCAACCGAGGCCGGCGCGCCGTCGCATGGCAGCGACGTGCCGGCGCGCCGCAGCGAGCAGCAGAAGCGCATTCTGGCCGCCGCCATGACCTGCTTCGCGCGGGAGGGCTTCCACGGCACCTCCATGCAGAAGATCTGCGCCGAAGCGGGCATGAGCCCCGGGGCGCTCTACCGTTATTTCCCCTCCAAGGAAGCGCTGATCGCGGCCATCGTCGCCGATGAGCGCAGCCAGCGGCTGCATATTCTCGACACGCTCGTGCGGGCCCCCAGCCTCATCGAGGCCCTGATGGGCTGCATGCGCGAGCTCTTGGAAGAGCCCACCCTGCCCACCGCGCAGCTCGGGCCGGAGATTATGGCCGAAGCCATCCGCAACGCCCCGCTGCGGGCCGCCATCGAGCCGTGCGAGGACGAAAGCCGCGCCCAATTGCGCGAGGCGCTGGTGAATGCCGCCGCCCGTGGGGAGATCGACCCCGCCATCGACACAGACGATCTCATGATCTTCCTGCAGATGCTGGCCGATGGCGCCATCCTGCATCACCAGCTGCACCCCGAATGGGGCGTGCCGGGCCGCCTGCCCGCTTTGACCCGGCTGCTGCAGCGCATGCTGACGCCGGTGGCGGAAGCGGAGGGGCGGCCATGAGCGCCTCACCCGGTTCCAATCCCGCGCCCGGAGACCGTTCCCCCTGTCACGGGACTGCCGTCATTTTCCCTCACCAAGCGTCAGGTTTCCCAGCCGAGGCCCCCCGTACCATGTCCGCCTTCCGCCGCTCTCTGGCCCCATCCGCCCGCGCCGCCCTGCTTGCCATGGCCGGCCTTTGGGCGCCCGCTCTCGGTGTCACGGCCACCCATGCCGAGGAAGCGGCCCCGGCGGCGCTCACCGTGTCCGTGGTCCAACCGCGCACGCAGAGCCTGGCGGAAACCCTGCTGGTGACCGGCTCGTTGCAGCCTCGCGAGGAGATCGAGGTGGGCCCGGAGGTGGAGGGCCTGCGGCTGGTCGAGATTCTGGTGGAAGCGGGAGACCGGGTGGAGAAGAACCAGGTGCTCGCGCGCCTCTCCCGCGAGGTTCTGGAGACCCAGCTGGCGCAGAACACGGCCACCGCAGCGAAGGCCCGGGCCGCGGTGGCGCAGCAGCGCGCCGCCCTCGACCAGGCCCTGGCGCAGGAGACGGAGGCAGCGGCGGCGGTGGAGCGCGCGCGCCAGTTGAGCAAGACCGGCACGGTCTCCCAGGAGACCCTGGATGTGCGCGAGCGCGCCATGAAGGTCACCACCGCCCAGGTGGCCGCCGCCCGCGAGACCCTCGCCGCGGCGGAGGCCGAAGCGGTGCTGGTGAAGGCGCAGCGGGACGAGATCGAGGTGAAGCTCAAGCGCACGGACATTCGCGCCCCGGCCGCCGGCGTCATCCTCTCGCGAGATGCGCGCCTCGGCGCCATCGCCCTTTCGGCGCGCACGGCGCCCTTGTTCCGCATTTCCGAGGACGGCGCCATCGACCTCGATGCGGAAGTGCCGGAAGACGCCATGCCGCGCATGAAGACCGGGCTTGCGGCCGAAGTGACCCCGGCCGGCTTCGAGGCCCCCCTCACCGGCACGGTGCGTCTGGTGTCGCCGGAGGTGGACAAGGCCTCGCGGCTGGGACGGATCAAGATCGCCTTGCCGGCGGATCCCCGCCTCAAGCCCGGTGCCTATGGGCGGGCGCTGGTGAACCTGGGCGCGCGCAGCGGGCTCATGGTGCCGCAATCGGCGGTGATGTTCGATGCCGACGGGGCGTTCGTGCTGCTGGTCAACGACGGCCTGATCTCGGCCCGGCGCATCACTCCTCTGCTCAAGACCCGGGGCCAGGTGCTGGTGTCCGAGGGGCTGACGGGGGCCGATCGGGTGGTGGCCCGGGCCGGCGGCTTCCTGCGGGAAGGTGACCGGGTGCGCGCCGTGGACATGCCCCTGTCGGTGGGTGAGGTGCGCTGATGGCCCTCAACATCTCCGCCTGGGCCATCCGCAAGCCCATTCCCACCCTGGTGATGTTCGTCATCCTCACCGTGCTCGGCATCGTGCATTTCCGCTCGCTGCCGGTGACGCAGATGCCCAACATCGACGTGCCCATCGTCATGGTCACCATCACCCAGACCGGCGCCGCGCCCTCGGAGCTGGAAACCCAGGTGTCGAAGAAGGTGGAGAATTCCATCGCCGGCGTCGCCGGGGTGAAGCACATCACCTCCTCCATTTCCGAGGGCACTTCGGTCACCACCATCGAATTCTATCTGGAGACCCAGGTGGATCGCGCGGTGAACGATACCCGCGACGCGGTCACCAAGATCCGCTCCGAGCTGCCGCGCTCCATCGACGAGCCGCTGATCCAGCGGGTGGACATCGAAGGCCTGCCCATCATCACCCTGGCGGTCTCCTCCCCCTCCATGAGCACCGAGGAAATCTCCTGGTTCGTGGATGACACGGTGGCCCGCGCCCTGCAGGGCGTGCGCGGCGTGGCGCAGGTGAAGCGCGAGGGGGGTGTCGACCGCGAGATCCGCGTCGCCCTCGATCCCGACCGGCTGATGGCCCTGGGCATCACCGCCGCGGAGGTGAGCCGGCAATTGCGGGCCACCAATCTCGACGTCTCCGGCGGCCGCGGCGAGGTGGGCACCCAGGAGCAATCCATCCGCACCCTGGCCGGCGCTGGCAGCGTCGACGCTCTGGGGGAGACCCGCATCGCCCTCACCAACGGGCGCTATGTGCGGCTGAAGGAGCTCGGCACTGTCACCGACGGGGCGGCCGAGCCCCGGGTGTTCGCGCGCCTCGACGGCAAGGGGGTGGTGGCCTTCGGCGTTTATCGCGCCAAGGGCTATTCGGACGTCACCGTCTATGACCTCGTGAACAGCGCGCTGGAGGAGCTGCGCACCCAGCATCCCGACGTGACCATCACCGAGATCGACACCACGGTGCGCTACACCAAGGCGGATTACAGCTCCGCCATGCAGACGCTCATCGAAGGGGCGATCCTGGCGGTGATCGTGGTGTTCCTGTTCCTGCGGGATCTGCGCGCCACCATCATCACCACGCTGGCCATCCCGCTCTCCATCCTCCCCACCTTCTGGGTGATGGACATGCTGGGCTTCTCGTTGAACGGCGTCAGCCTGCTGGCCATCACTCTGGTGACCGGTATTCTGGTGGATGACGCCATCGTCGAGATCGAAAATATCGTCCGCCACATGCGACAGGGCATCTCGCCCTATCGCGCCGCCATCGAGGCGGCGGACGAGATCGGCCTCGCGGTGGTGGCCACCACCCTCACCATCGTCGCCGTGTTCGTGCCGGTGTCCTTCATGGGGGGCATCGCCGGCCAGTATTTCAAGCAGTTCGGCCTCACCGTCGCCATTGCCGTGCTGTTCTCGCTGGCGGTGGCGCGGCTGGTGACCCCCCTGCTCGCGGCCTATTTCCTGCGCGATACCGGCCATCGCCAGTCCGGTGACGGCCGCATCATGCGCGCCTATGTGCGGCTTTTGCGCTGGTCGCTGCGGCGCCGCTTCCTCACCATTGCCGCCGGCATCGGCATCTTCATCGGCACAGTCTTTCTCTCCACCCTGCTGCCGTCGGGCTTCCTGCCCAATATCGACATCTCGCGCTCCATGCTCTCCATCGAGCTGCCGCCGGGCACCACTTTGGCGGAGACGGAACGGGTGTCCGACCAGATCACCCGGATGATGCTGGAACAGCCGGAGGTGGCGAGCGTCTACGCCACCGCCGGAGCCGGCGGCGCGGGTGCCGCCGCCATGATGGCGAGCGAGATCCGCAAGGGGCAGATCGTCATCAATCTGAAGCCACGGGCCGAGCGCGGCCAGGACCAGAAGAGCTTCGAGGCCTCCCTGCATGACCGCCTGACGGCCCTCCCCGACATGCGCTTCACCTGGAGCTCCAACGGCCAGGCGGCCCAGCGCGGCTTCCAGATGGTGCTCTCCGGCAATGACGGCGCGGCGGTGGAAAAGGCGGCCCTGGCGCTGGAAAAGGACATGCGCGACGCCGTGCCGGTGCTGACCAACGTGGTTTCCTCGGCCGCCCTCGACCGGCCGGAAATCCGCATCGTGCCGAAGCTGGACGAGGCGGCGGAGCTGGGCGTGTCGGTGGACACCATCGCCGAAACGGTGCGCATCGCCACCATCGGCGACATTTCCGCCAACCTCGCCAAATTCTCCGCCAAGGACCGGCAGATCGACATCCGCGTTCAGCTGGATGAGAAGGCCCGCACCAGCATCGCCACCTTCGATGCCCTGAAGGTGCCCACCGCCAGCGGCGGCGCGGTGCCCCTCTCGGCGGTGGCGGACATCCGGTTCGGCAAGGGCCCCACCGCCCTCGACCGCTACGACCGTGCCCGCCGGGTGGCGGTGGAGGCGGACCTGGTGGGCGACACTCCGCTCGGCACCGCCGTGGAGGCGGTGAAGGCGCTGCCCACCGCCCGCAACCTGCCCACCGGCGTCACCCTCAAGGAGGCGGGCGACGCCGAGATCATGGGCGAAGTGTTCTCCGGCTTCGCCCTGGCCATGGGCGCTGGGCTGATGCTGGTGCTGGCGGTGCTGGTGCTGCTGTTCCACGATGTGCTGCAGCCCATCACCATCCTCATTTCGCTGCCGCTGTCGGTGGGCGGGGCCTTCATCGCTCTGCTCATCACCGGCAATTCCATCTCCATGCCGGTGGTCATCGGCTTCCTGATGCTGATGGGCATCGTCACCAAAAACGCCATCCTGCTGGTGGATTTCGCCATCGAGGCCATGCGCGCCGGCACCGACCGCACGACGGCGCTGCTGGAAGCCGGGCGCAAGCGCGCCCAGCCCATCGTCATGACCACCATCGCCATGGTGGCCGGCATGGTGCCCTCGGCCCTGGCGCTCGGCGAAGGCGGCTCCTTCCGCGCGCCCATGGCCATTGCCGTCATCGGCGGCCTCATCACCTCCACGGTGCTGTCGCTGGTGTTCGTGCCGGCGGTGTTCACGGTGATGGACGATCTGAGCCACCTGCTCGGCCGGCTGTTCGGGCGCTTCGTCGGCAGCCGGGACGAGCCGGACGCGGCCGGGACCCAGCACCCCGCGCACTGAGCGACCCAAGGGGCGGTGACGAACCGCCCCTTGACTGGCGCGCGCGACTCTGTACCAATCAGTACACACAAAACTGATTGGTACAGATCATGACCTCACGTCCACCGCTGCCGCCCTTCAGCCTTGAGACCGCCACGCAGAAGGTGCGCATGGCAGAAGACGCCTGGAACACGCGGGATCCCGAGCGGGTCTCCCTCGCCTATACGCCCGACAGCCGCTGGCGGAACCGCTCCGACTTCCTGTCCGGACGCCCCGCTATCGTCGCCTTTCTCGATGCCAAGTGGCGGCGCGAGTTGGATTATCGGCTCATCAAGGAGCTCTGGGCGTTCCACGGCAACCGCATCGCCGTGCGCTTCCAATATGAGTGGCATGACGCCGAGGAGGCGTGGTTCCGCTCCTACGGCAACGAGCAATGGGAGTTCGACGAGAACGGCTTGATGCGCCGGCGCGAAGCCTCCATCAACGACGTGCCGATCCGGCTGGAGGACCGCCGCTTCCTGTGGCCGGCCGGCCCGCGTCCGGCGGATCACCCGGGCCTGACCGAGCTGGGGATGTGATGGCGCGGATGGTGATGGAGCGGGCGGATGTCATTCCCCTCCTCGGGGAGGTGTTCCGCGCGCACGGTTTCGAGGGGGCGAGCCTTTCCGCCATCACGGCCGGCACCGGCCTCGGCAAGGGCAGCCTCTATCACTTCTTCCCGGGCGGGAAGGAGGAGATGGCGGCGGCGGTGCTTCAGGACATCGACGGCTGGTTCGAGCGCGCGGTCTTCGCGCCCTTGCGCGACGAGCCGGACGCGGCCGCGGCCATCCGGGCGAGTCTGGCGGCGGTGGAGCAGTATTTCCGCTCTGGCCGGCGGGTGTGCCTGGTCGGCGTGTTTGCTCTGGGCGAGGTGCGGGACCGGTTCGCGGATGAGGTGGAGGGCTATTTCGCCCGCTGGCGCGCCGCCCTGGCGGCGGCCCTTCAGCGGGCCGGGCGGCCGGAAGCGGAGGCCCGAGATGCGGCGGAAGACGCGGTGCTGGCCATCCAGGGGGCACTGGTGCTGGCCCGCGCCCTCGATGATCCGGCGGTGTTCACGCGGGCCCTGGCGCGCCTGGAGCACCGCCTCTTCGGCTGAGGACGGGACCGCGTCGCGGCCCCGTCCTCGTTCAGCCTCAGGAGGCCTTGGCCTTCTGCACCAGACGCGGGGCATAGACATGCTCCGGCCCGGGGAAGGCACGGGCCCGCACGTCCTCCGCATAGGAGGCTACCGCCTTCTCGATCTCCGGACCGAGATTGGCATACTTCTTCACGAACTTGGGCACCCGGTCGCCAAGGCCCAGCATGTCCTCCAGCACCAGCACCTGGCCATCACAGGCCGGCGAGCCGCCGATGCCGATGGTGGGCGGCGCCACCTCCTGGGTGATGCGACGGGCCAAAGGCTCAGCGATGGCTTCCAGCACCACGGCGAAGGCGCCCGCCTCGGCCACCGCGCGGGCATCGTCGAGGATCACGCTCGCCTCGGCATCATCGCGGCCGCGGGCCTTGAACGAGCCGAGGGTGTTGATGGCCTGAGGCGTGAGGCCCACATGGCCCATCACCGGAATGCCCCGATCCACCAGGAAGCGCACGGTCTCGGCCATGCGACGGCCGCCTTCCAGCTTCACCGCGCCGGCGCCGGTCTCCTTCAGCACCCGGGCGGCGGTGTGGAACGCCTCGGTGGGGCTCGCCTCGTAGCTACCGAACGGCAGGTCCACGACGATCAGCGCCCGCTTGGTGCCGCGCACCACGGCGCGGCCGTGCACGATCATCATCTCCACCGTCACCGGCACGGTGGTTTCCAGGCCATGCATGACCATGCCGAGGCTGTCGCCGACCAGGATCACATCCACGTGGCGATCGAGCAGACGCGCGGTGTGGGCGTGGTAGGAGGTGAGGGAGACGATGGGATCGCCCCCCTTGCGGGCCTGGATCTCCGGCGCGGTGATGCGGCGGTTCTCTGCCTGGCTGGACATGACGTTCCTCTATGTTTTGCGACGGGCACCTTTGCCCTGTTCCCGCTACGGCCAGCGGCCGCGCCCCACCCGGATCAGATGACAGGAACACCGATCACATAAGGGTGGAACAGCAAAGCGAGAGCCGCATAGAGCACCAGCCCGCCCACGACCGCAAGAGCATCGCCGCTCCAGCCCGCCGGCGCCGCCGGCACCACCACCCCGCGCCGCTTCTGCGCGATCCGGTCATACACCGCCCAGGCCAGCACCGCGCCGAACAGCACCACCGAGGCCACGTCGCCATTGGCCAGGAGATGGGCGAAGGCCCAGGTCTTCACCGCCACCAGCAGCGGATGCTTCAGCCAACTGCGCAGATGGCTCGGCACATAAGCGGACACGGCGGCGATGCAGGCAATGAGCATCAGCAGCAGCGTGACATGCCGCAGCGCCAGCGGCGGATCCCAGAGCACGGCGGAACCGGCGGCCCGCCACAGGGCGAAGCCATAGGCCGTGAGCAGCAGCCCACTGACCGCCACCAGCGAGAAGAACGCCTTGTAGGTGCCCGCGCCCACATCGGCGATGAGCCGGGCGCGCAGGCCCCGGGCGCTCGCCACCAGATGGACACCAATGAACACCACCAGGCCCAGCAGCATCATGGCCATGAAACGCACTCCCAATGGCGCAAGCCCCGCGTCTCCAGAGCATGCCCGGCGCCGGGCGGCAAGAGCCCAGGTCGCCACAGGCCGAGACGGGCATGCGCCTCCTGGTCACGCAGGCCGCCATCACCCTCGCGGGTTGCATTATGGCTTTACCGTGGCAGTATGGCTGACGGAGGGGAAGACCATGCGCCACATGTGGACCCTGTCCCGCCACGGGATGCCGCCGCGCCACGCGCCCCACCCTGCCGTCAGCCTCAGGGTGTGGATCCGCGCGCTGGCCGTCGCCCTCGTGCTGCTGGCCGGTGGCCTGTGGGGCGGCACCGCGCCCGCCCACGCCGGCGTCGTCGCCCGGATCGACCTCTCCAGCCAACGCATGGTGGTCTATGTGAACGGCGTGCCGCGCTATAACTGGCCGGTCTCCACCGCCCGGCGCGGCTATGTCACCCCCACCGGCACCTATCGCCCCCAGCGGCTCTACCGCAGCTATTATTCCCGCAAGTATGACAACTCGCCGATGCCCTACTCCATCTTCTTCCGGGGTGGCTATGCGATCCACGGCAGCTATGCGATCCGCCAGCTGGGGGCGCCGGCCTCCCATGGGTGCATCCGCCTGCACCCCAGCAACGCCGCGACTCTCTACAGCCTGGTGCAGAACTACGGCCCCCGCGACACGCTGATCCAGATCACCCGCTGACGACCGGCGGCACCTGGCGACGCGGCCGGACGCCGCCGCTTGCCCCTGCTCCGACAGGCATTTCGGCACGTATGTTGCACGCGCATGGCGCAAATGCGCGAAATCCTTGCCCGACGGGTCTTCTTTTCGTCGTGCACTCATGGTATCGGCCACTGCCAACTCGAAATGAGGGCTCACACTGGCGTTTGGCGCTGTGCCCCGTTCCGACATCAGACGCGATGCACTTTCGCAATCGCCATCAGGAGTTGGCCATGACTGCCCCACTCGCCCCCTCGTCCTCCCCCATCTCCGGTGGCGTTTTCCGTGAAGGGCTGACCTTCGACGACGTGCTGCTCCAGCCCGGCCCTTCCGAAGTGATGCCCGGCGAGGTGAACACGGTCACCCAGCTCACCAAGTCCATCACCCTCAACCTGCCCATCATCTCCGCCGCCATGGATACGGTGACCGAGGCCCGCCTCGCCATTGCCATGGCCCAGGCCGGCGGCCTCGGCGTCATCCATCGCAACCTCACCCCCGAGCTGCAGGCCGAGCAGGTGCGGCTGGTGAAGAAGTATGAATCCGGCATGGTGGTGAACCCGGTCACCATCCATCCGGACGAGACCTTGTCGGACGCCCTGGCGCTCATGAAGCACTATGGCATCTCCGGCATTCCGGTGGTGGAGCGGTCCAGCGGCAACCTCCCCGGCCGGCTGGTGGGCATCCTCACCAACCGCGACGTGCGCTTCGCCCACAATCCGAACCAGCCGGTCTCCGAGCTGATGACCAAGGAACGCCTCATCACCGTGCGTGAGGGCGAGGTGAACCAGGACGCCGCCAAGCGGCTGCTGCACCAGTACCGCATCGAGAAGCTGCTGGTGGTGGATGCGGATGACCGCTGCGTCGGCCTCATCACCGTCAAGGACATCGAGAAGGCGGTGGCCTATCCCAATGCCGCCAAGGACGAGCAGGGCCGCCTGCGCGTCGCCGCCGCCACCACCGTGGGCGAGGACGGCTACGAGCGGACCGAGCGCCTGATCGACGCCGGCGTGGATCTGGTGGTGGTGGACACCGCCCACGGCCATTCCAAGAAGGTTCTGGACCAGGTCAGCCGCATCAAGCGCCTCTCCAACACCACCCAGATCCTGGCCGGCAACATCGCCACCCGCGAGGGCGCCAAGGCGCTGATCGACGCCGGCGCCGATGCGGTGAAGGTGGGCATCGGGCCCGGCTCCATCTGCACCACCCGCATCGTCGCGGGCGTCGGCGTGCCCCAGCTCACCGCGGTGATGGACGCGGTGGAAGCCGCGCTCGCCACCGGCACCCCGGTGGTGGCCGACGGCGGCATCAAGTATTCGGGCGATCTCGCCAAGGCGCTGGCCGCCGGCGCGTCTGCGGCCATGGTCGGCTCGCTGCTGGCCGGCACCGATGAGAGCCCGGGCGAGGTGTTCCTGTATCAGGGCCGCTCCTACAAGTCCTATCGCGGCATGGGCTCGGTGGGCGCCATGGCGCGCGGCTCCGCCGACCGCTATTTCCAGGCCGAGGTCCGCGACACCCTGAAGCTGGTGCCGGAAGGCATCGAGGGCCAGGTGGCCTACAAGGGGCCGGTGGGCGCGGTGCTGCACCAGCTTGCCGGTGGCCTGCGCGCCGCCATGGGCTATGTGGGCGGGCGCACCCTGCCGGAGTTCCGCGAGAAGGCCCGCTTCGTGCGCATCTCCTCGGCCGGCCTGCGGGAAAGCCACGTGCATGACGTGCTGATCACCCGCGAAAGCCCCAACTACCCGACCAGCGTGTGAGGCTTCAGCCCAGCACCGAACACAAAGGCCGGCGCACCCCGCCGGCCTTTTCTTTTCTCTTGTGAAGATCGGTTACTGCCGCGCTCGGTTACTGCCGCGATCGGCTACTTGGGCGCCTCGGCGCGTTCCTGGGCCCGGAAGGCGGTGACGTATTCCACCAGGAAGGCCGTGGACCACGCCACCATCATCGGCCCGAGCAGCGACTCGAACCCGGCGATGCCGCGGAACAGCTTGCTGATGCTGAGACCATCCGGCCCCACCGTGGTGTACATGGTGAGCGAAAAATAGGTCGCGTTGCCCATATCGGAAAAGGCGCCAATGGACACGTAGCCAATGGCCCACAGGACGATCTCGAAGATGTGGATGCTGCACAGCGCCACCATGAGGCCGCTCACCACCACCGTGTCCCGCATCACGTGGTGGTTGAAGCTGCGCATTTTGAGCAGCCTGCGAATGCCGATTCGAACCACATAGAGCGCATACATGTGGACAAAGACCGTGACGACCGCCAGCACCAGGCTCACGGCGATCACGTACAGGTAATCCATAGCCACAGACATCCGTCCACGCCTCCCACGACGGTGAATCACCGGCGCAGGTTAGTGTGTTCCATGGACGAAAGGCGAATGGCGCCCCGACCCGAAGCGCCAAGGCTGGGGATGACGCGCCCCACCCGCCGCTTACGGCCCGCTGCGGCGCACCGTTCTGCGATTGCGGGCGGGCGCTTTGCGCGCGGCTCCTCGCCGCTTACTCCCCCGCTTACTCCCCCTTGGGGCGCCGCGGCGGCGTCACGTCGATCATCTCGGACTCCATGGAGGGGCGCACCTCCTGGCCCGTGCGCAGATCGAATACCTGCACGCCACCGAAGTTCGCGCGGCGCATGGAGACATTGCCGCGCCCGGTGATGAGCGCGTAGAGCCCACCGCCCAGCAGCAGGGCGGTGATGACCACACCGGCAACGATGATGAGGCCGCCAACCACGGTGAACAGGGCAAAGCCCACCAGGGCCGCCACGGCGAGGCCGGCGAAACCGCCGAACAGGGTGAGGAGCTGTCTCATGCTTCACACCTTAACGGCACATTCGGGCGGACTTGAGACCGCACGTTGAAGCCGGCGCCCACCGGCGTGCCGCTCAGAGCGCGTCGCGCAGCTGCTTCACGAAACTGGAAAGGCCGGTGAGCCGGCGACGCTTGAGCCGCTCGGCCTGCAGGATCGACCGCAGCTTCGCCAGGCTGTCCTCAACCTCGTGATTGATCAGGATGTAGTCATACTCGTCATAATGGCTGATCTCGTCGGAGGCCTTGGCCATGCGCTGGTGCACCACGTCATCGGTATCCTGCGCCCGTGACCGCAGGCGCTGCTCGAGATCGGCGGCGGTGGGCGGCAGCAGGAACACCTTCACCAGATCCTGCTGGGCGCTCTCGCCCAGTTGCTGGGTGCCCTGCCAATCGATGTCGAACAGCACGTCGCGGCCGGCGGACAGCGCCTCCTCCACCGCGCGGCGGGGCGTGCCATAGAGATTCTGGAACACGGTGGCGTGCTCCAGCAGCTCGCCCCGGTCCCGCATCTGCTCAAAGGTCGGCACGTCGACGAAGAAGTAATCCTTGCCGTCCACCTCGCCGGGGCGCGGATGCCGGGTGGTGACCGACACCGACATAGTGATGCGCGAATCCGCTTCCAGCAGGCGGCGGGACAAGGTGGTCTTGCCGGCACCCGAGGGAGACGACAACACCAGCATCAGCCCGCGGCGGGCAAGGCCGCTGGTGGCGCCGGGCTTCCAGCCCGGCAGCGTGAAATGGGGCGAGAGGGAGGACGAGCTGGTCACGGGCGTCATTCCAGATTCTGGATCTGCTCGCGGAACTGATCCACCAGCAGCTTGAGGTCAAGGCCGATCTGCGTCAGCGTCACCGCATTGGCCTTCGAGCACAGGGTGTTCGCTTCCCGATTGAACTCCTGCGCCAGGAAATCGAGCTGGCGCCCCACCGGGCCGCCCTGGGCCAGAAGCTGCCGCGCCGCGGCCACGTGGGCGTTAAGCCGGTCCAGCTCCTCGCGCACGTCCGCCTTGGTGGCCAGCAGCACCGCCTCCTGATGCAGCCGCTCCGCATCGAGCTGGTGGGCGGAGGCATCGAGGAGCACCCGCACCTGCTCGGCAAGGCGGGTGCGGATGGCTTCCACCGTCCGCTCCGGCAGTGCCTCCGCCGTCGCCACCAAAGCGGCAATGGAGTCGAGCCGGGCAGACAGCACCGCCTCCAGCGCCTGTCCCTCGCGGGCCCGCATGGCACACAGCTCGGTCAAGGCATGATCGAACGCGGCGAGGACGGCAGCGCCGCGGGCGCGCCGTTCCGCCGCTGTCTCCTCCACCTCAGCCACCTCGACGATGCCCTTGATGCCCAGGAGCGCGTCGAGGGTGGGGGCCGGGGTGCCGAGCCGCTCGGCACTGCCACGCAGTGTCTCCAGCAAGCCTTCGAGGGCCGGCTGGTTGAGGCGGATGGACACGCTCTCTCCCTCGCGCACGGCGGTCAGATTGATCGCCACCGATCCGCGCGCCAGGACGGCGCCGGCGCGGGCCCGGATCTGCACTTCCAGATCCTCATGGCCCGGCGGCAGGCGCAGGCGCAGGTCCAGCCCCTTGCCGTTGACCGAGCGCAGTTCCCAGGAGAAACGCCACGGCCCGTCGCTGCCCGCGACCCGGGCGAAGGCCGTCATGCTGGCCAGCGGCTTGGTGCCCGCCGGGGACTTGCGACCCGCCGGGGGCTTGGTCGCCGCGGCGGGCGGGGTGGATGAGCTCATGTGCATTCGCGCGCCAGGTCGACCGCCGCGCGCCTTCTCAATTGGCCGGGCTGGGCGTCGCGGGCGCGGCGCCATCCGGCTTGGCGGAATTGGAGCGCGTGGCCTCGATGGCGCGCCACTTGGCAACGTTCTTGTTGTGGTCGTTCAGGGTCTCGGCAAAGGCGTGGCCGCCGGTGCCGTCGGCCACGAAATAGAGATCCTTGGTGGCGGCAGGGTTGGCGACCGCCTCCAGCGCCTCGCGGCCGGGATTGGAGATGGGGCCCGGCGGCAGGCCGTCGATGGCGTAGGTATTATAGGCCGTCGGCGTGGTGATGTCGGTGCGGCTGATGGGACGGCCCAGCGTGCCCTTGCCGCCGGCGATGCCATAGATGATGGTCGGATCCGACTGCAGGCGCATGCGCTTGTTCAGGCGGTTGATGAACACCGCCGCCACCTGCGGCCGCTCCTGCGGCTCGCCGGTCTCCTTCTCCACGATGGAGGCCAGGATGATCAGCTCCTGCACATTCTTCAGCGGCAGGCTCGGCGCGCGTTTCTCCCACACCGCCTTCACCACCTTCTGCTGGGCATCCGCCATCAGCTTCAGCACCTCGTCGCGGGACATGCCGCGGTGGATGCGGTAGGTCTCCGGCAGCAGCGTGCCTTCCAGCGGCACCACCGGGGTTCCGGTCAGAAACTCATTGGCCATCAGCCGGTCCACCACCTGCTGGCTGGTGAGACCTTCGGGAATCGTCACCTGGTGCAGCACCACCTTGCCGGAGGCGATGGTGTCCACCACACTGGCCATGGACTGCCCCGGCTTGAACAGGTATTCGCCCGCCTTCATCTTAGCGTCGCTGCGGGTGATCTTCTGGCCGAGGATGAACACCAGCCAATTGTCGATCACCCCCTCGCGCTCCAGGGATTCCGCCATGTCGCGCACGCCGGCGCCACGGGGGATGAGCACGGTCTTCTCGGCGGTGAGCGGCCCCGGGCCCTCGAACTCGTGCGCCCCATACCAGGCGGCGAGGCCGCCGCCGATGAGCACGAACAGCAGAAAGGTGAAGATGCCGCTGCCAATGGTCACCGCCGGATGACGCGCGGTGCGGGAGGGGCGTTTCGCTGCGCTCGCCTTCCGGTCCCGCCGCCGCACATGGTGAGCCGGCGCCACGCTGCGCTCGGGGCTTTCCGGCGGCGGATTCTCAGACGTTTCCATGACAGGGCCTCCCTGGAGCCGGGTGATCGTCTCGGCCCCGGCGGGCGCGGCCGCCCGCCTTGTCGGGAACCACTGTCGTGCCGGATCAGGCCGCGTAGCGCCGGAAGATCAGCGACGCATTGGTGCCACCGAAACCAAAGGAATTGGACAGCACCGTGTCGATCTTGCGCGACTGGGCCTTCTGCGGCACCAGATCGATCGGCGTTTCCACCGAAGGATTCTCAAGATTCAGCGTCGCCGGCGCCATCTGGTCGCGGATGGCGAGCACCGAGAAGATGGCCTCGACCGCCCCGGCCGCACCCAGCAGGTGGCCGATGGACGACTTGGTGGACGACATGGCCGTCTTGCCGGCCGCATTGCCCAGCACCCGCTCCACGGCGCGCAGCTCGATCTCATCGGCCATGGTGGAAGTGCCATGGGCGTTGATGTAATCGACCTCGTCAGCGGACAGACCCGCCCGCTTCAGCGCCGCCGACATGCAGCGATAGGCGCCGTCGCCGTCCGATGACGGGGCGGTGATGTGATAGGCATCGCCCGACAGGCCATAGCCCACCAGCTCCGCATAGATGCGAGCGCCGCGAGCCTTCGCGTGCTCCAGCTCCTCCAGCACCACGACACCGGCGCCTTCGCCCATCACGAAGCCATCACGGTCCCTGTCATAGGGACGCGAGGCGCGGGTGGGCTCGTCGTTGAAGGCGGTGCAGAGCGCCTTGCAGGCGGCGAAGCCGGCAAGGGCCAGACGGTTGATGGGCGATTCGGTCCCGCCCGCCACCATCACGTCGGCATCGCCCAGGGCGATCAGCCGGCCGGCGTCGCCGATGGCGTGGGCGCCGGTGGAGCAGGCCGTGACCACCGCATGATTCGGCCCCTTGAGGCCGTGGGCGATGGAGACATAGCCGCCGGCGAGATTGATCAGCCGACCGGGAATGAAGAAGGGAGAGATGCGGCGCGGGCCGCGCTCCTTCAGAATCAGCGACGCTTCCGCGATGCCCTCGATGCCACCGATTCCCGAACCGATGAGCACGCCCGAGGTGATCTGATCCTCATAGGTGGAGGGATGCCAGCCGGCATCATCCAGCGCCTGCTGGGCCGCAGCCATGGCGAAGACGATGAATTCGTCGACCTTGCGCTGCTCCTTGGCCTCCATCCACTGATCGGGATTATAGGTGCCGTCGGAACCGTCGCCGCGCGGGATATTCGCGGCGATCTTGCACGCGAGATCCGACACGTCGAAGTGCGTCACAGCCTTCACGCCGCTTTCGCCGGCGAGAAGGCGCTGCCACGTGGGTTCCACGCCGCAGCCCAGGGGCGTCACCATGCCGAGACCGGTGACGACGACACGTCTCATGGGAAAAACTCCGGCAGACGCTCGAAAAGCGTTCATTCAGCGTGAACCTGGAGGCGCCATGCGCACCCGGGCGACCGCCCTACCCCCGGCGCGACGGCCGCCGCAGCCGCGCACCCCGTTACGACAACGGCCGCGGGCGCCCGGCGCCGCGCGACCGCCACGTTTTTCAACGCCGGCCTCAGGCCGCGTTCTTTTCCAGGAACTTGATGGCGTCGCCCACCGTCAGGATGGTCTCGGCGGCATCGTCCGGGATCTCGCAGTTGAAGGCCTCCTCGAAGGCCATCACGAGCTCGACGGTGTCGAGGCTGTCGGCGCCGAGATCGTCGATGAAAGAGGCAGCGTCCGTCACCTTTTCAGGTTCCACGCCCAGATGTTCAGCGACAATCTTCTTCACCCGCTCGGCGATGTCACTCATCGATGCAACCCTCGTTGTTCAGATAATCCCGTTGCCGTTCGGCGGCTGGAGGTGGGCATAATGCCTTTTTTCCGCCGTGCCCAGCCCCCTCGCCCGCGTCCGGTGCATGGGCGTCGCGCCATCCACGCGGAAACTCCGCGGGAGGAGGCGCCGCGCCGCAGCTTCCTGGCGCTGCGTGGCGGATCGGCAGTGCCCACGGGCACTACGAATCCGGACCGGCTGAGCGGCTCGTATCATACTCGCGGCGCCCTGACCAGCGAGGCCGAGGCGCCGCGCGGCGCAATTCAGATCATCGCCATGCCGCCGTTGACGTGCAGCGTCTGCCCCGTGACGTAGCCGGCCTCGCTGGAGGCGAGATAGACGCAGGCGGCGGCGATGTCCTCCGGCGTGCCCAGCTTGGCCGCGGGCACCGCCTTCAGGATGCTCTCGCGCTGCTTGTCATTGAGCGCATCGGTCATCGGCGTGGCGATGAAGCCCGGGGCGATGCAGTTCACGGTGATGCCGCGGGAAGCCACTTCCTGCGCCAGCGACTTCGACATGCCGATCATGCCCGCCTTGGCCGCGGCATAATTGCCCTGCCCGGCATTGCCGGTGACGCCGACGATGGAGGTGATGGAGATGATGCGGCCGGAGCGGCGGCGCATCATGGTGCGCACGGCGGCGCGGGTGAGCCGGAACACCGCCGTCAGGTTCACCGCCAGCACCTGGTCCCACGCCTCATCCGAAAGGCGCATGAAGATGTTGTCGCGGGTGATGCCGGCATTGTTGACCAGGATGTCGATATGGCCCCCCAGCGCCTCCTCAGCGCTCGGCACCAGCTTTTCCACCTCGTCCGTGTCGCCGAGATTGCAGGGCAGCACCACCACCCGCTCACCGCCCAGCTCCGCGGCCAGGGCATCGAGCGCCTCGCGGCGGGTGCCGGAAATGGCCACGGTGGCGCCCTGGGCGTGCAGGCCCTTGGCGATGGCGCCGCCAATGCCACCGGTCGCGCCGGTGACAAGGGCGGTCTTGCCGGTCAGATCGAACATGAGACCCCAGTCCTTTGGTTGGTTCCGGCGTCGTGGCCGGTTTCATATGGCTGCGCGCCCAGAGCGATGGCGCGCCCCGGATGGCCCGCGGTTCGAGCCGGCGCGATGACGGGCCGGACCCGTCCTTGCGGGACTTGTGCCCCGTCTGCCGGCGCCGCCGCAAGCGACGATGGGGCACCTAGCCGAAATTTCGTCACCCACGGCGCCCGGGCACGGCGCGCCCGCCGCCGACCACACAGGGCCCGCGACGCGCTATCCGGACGCGCCACGGGCCGAAGCACTCAGGCCGCGGAGGCGGCGCGGACGGCGGCGATGAAGGCGGCCACGTCCTCGGGGGTGCCCACATTGCTGCTGGCGATCGAGCGATCGATGCGCTTCACCAGGCCGCACAGCACCTTGCCCGCGCCCACTTCCACCATGCGGTTCACGCCGGCCCCGGCCATGTAGATGACGCTTTCACGCCAGCGCACGGTGCCGGTCACCTGCTCCACCAGCAGCCGCACGATCTCGGCCGGGTCGGTCACCGGCGAGGCGCGCACGTTGCTCACCACCGGCACCCGGGGCGTCATCACGGTGGAACCGGACAGCGCCACTTCCATGGCTTCCGCCGCCGGCCCCATGAGCCGGCAATGGAACGGCGCGGACACCGGCAGCAGCATCGCCTTGAGCGCGCCCTTCTCCTTGGCGATGACGATGGCGCGATCCACCGCCGCCTTGGTGCCGGACACCACCACCTGGCCGGGGGCGTTGTCGTTGGCCGCCTCGCAGACGTCGTCGCCGGCCGCTTCCGCGGCAACCGCGACGGCCTGCTCGTAATCGAGGCCAAGCAGCGCCGCCATGGCGCCCTCGCCCACCGGCACCGCCTCCTGCATGGCGCGACCGCGAATCCGCAGCAGGCGCGCGGCTTCCGTCACCGTCAGCGCGCCGGCGGCCGCCAGGGCCGAATATTCGCCCAGCGAATGACCGGCCACGAAGGCGGCGTCGCGGGCGAGGTCCAGCCCGGCTTCCGTCTCCAGCACCCGCAGCGCCGCCAGCGAGACCGCCATCAACGCCGGCTGCGCGTTGGCGGTCAGGGTCAGGGTCTCCAGCGGGCCGTCCCACATCACCCGCGTCAGGCTCTCGTTGAGCGCCGCGTCGACCTCATCGAACACCGCCTTGGCGGCCGGGAAATTCTCGGCAAGGGCCTTGCCCATGCCCACCGCCTGGCTGCCCTGGCCGGGGAAGATGAAGGCAGTGTGTGACCCAGTGTGTGGCCCGTCGCTCATAGGCGGCCCTCCGCTTGGAAATTTGGGGAGCGCAGAGACACCCGGATTGTGGGCGAGTCAAGGCAGCGCCGCCGGCGCCTCCCACTCAGCCCGGCTCGGCGGGCAGCCAGCGCCGCGCCTCCGCCGGTCCGATGCGCCCATCATGCAGCGCCGATGCCACCAGCACGCCGGCGACGCCCACTTCGGCCAAAGCGTCCAGATCCGCCGCCCCGCGCACGCCCCCGGCGGCGAAGATCGCCCCGCCCGGATGACGCGCACGCACCCGGGCGAGGGCTTCGAGGTCAGGCCCCTCGCCGGAGCCGACCCGGGCCAGGGTCATCACGATCACCCGTGGCGGCCACAGGGCCGCGTCCTCATGCAGGTCGCGCGGGCCGAGCGGACCCTCCCCATTGGAATCCAAGGACAAAACCGTCGTACCTGCGGCCAGCGTCGCCCGCGCGGTGGCGACGTCGGAGAGGGTCTCGGTGCCCACCACGCTCACCCCCAATCCGGCCGCCGCGCGGGCGCGCACCGCCTCGACCGTGGCATCGCCCGCATCCACCCACAGCTCAATGGTGGGGAAGGCGCGCCGCAGGCGGGCGATGATGGCGGCGTTGTCCCCCATTCTGGTGATGGCATCGAGGTCGGCGATGTAGAGGGTGCGGAACGGAGCGAGCGAGAGAAGGCCCGCCACCACGGCCTCGGCCTCGCAAGAGGGCGCCAAGGGTGTGGACAGCGGCGCGTAGGCGGCCCGCATGCCACGGCGCGCGTGCACCACCACGCCTCCCTTGAGGTCGATAACAGGGATAAGCTGCATGCTGCCCTCTCTCACTCGCTCTCGATCCATCCCCGGCGCCGGGAAGGAGCCCCATGCGCGTTTTTATCTGCGAGTACGTGACATCCGGCGGGCTGCGCGACAAGCGCCTGCCCGAGCTGCTGCTGCCCGGCGCCAGCTTGATCCGCGACGCCCTGATCGCCGACGTGGAGGAACTGCCGGGGATCGAGATCGTCGTCGCCCATGATGATCGCCTGCCGCCCGCCGCCACCGGCAGCGTACCGGTGGCGGCGGGACAAGATCCCTTCGCCGTCTGGTCCGAGCTCGCCCGGCACGTGGATGCAGTCTGGCCGGTGGGGCCGGAGAGCGACGGCATCCTGCAACGGATGGTGGCAACCTTCTCGCCCCTCACCCGCCGCTGCATCGCCTCTGCGCCGGACACGCTCGCCATTACCACCAGCAAGGGCGCGACGGCGCGTCACCTCGCCACGGCGGGCATCCCCTGCGTCCCCGCTTTCCCCATGGCCGCGCTGCCGACGGACCTTGCCGGGCCGCTGATTTCCAAGCCGGATCAGGGTTCCGGCTGCGCACAGGTGCACCTGTGGCCGGACCGCGCCAGCCTGCCCGCAGGCACACACCTGGTGGTGCAGCCGTTCGTGCCCGGCCCAGTGCTCGAACTGAGCGTTCTGGTGCATCCCGATGGCGCCCGGCTGCTCACCGCCAATCCCCTGGAGATCCACCATCTGGTCGGCGTGCTGGCGGTCACCGGCGCCACCGTCGGCGCCGAGCCGGACCGCAACGGCACCCTCGCCGCCCTGGCGCGGCAGGTGGTGGATGCGCTTCCGGGCCTGTCCGGCATCATCGGCATCGACGTGATCCTCACGTCGGATGGCCCCAAAGTGCTGGAGATCAATGCCCGCCCTACCCCCACCTATGCGGCGCTGCATGCCGCGCTGGGGGTGAACCCGGCCACCTTCCTACCGCAGCTGATGCGCTCGGGACGGCCGCCGGCCCTGCCCGCGTTGCCGCCGGCCCGGCCGGTGGTGCTGAAGATGCGTTGAAAGGTGTCGTGGAACACAATAGGAAGACAGAAGATTGCGCAGATGCGTGCGGCACCCGGCGGGGCCGGACTATCGCCTCACGGTGGTGGCCGGGTTCCTGGCTATGACCGCGAGCCGGCACCTGCTGTCGCGCGAGGCGTGAATGACACCTGATGATCCAGATATGCTGACCGAGAGCGCGGTCATGGCCGATCCCTCCGGGGGCCCCCGCCCACCGCGCTCCGACCGCCTGTTCCTCCGCAACCTGCCCTTCTACGCGCACCACGGCGTGCACCAGGCGGAGCAGGAGCTGGGCCAGCGATTCGTGGTGGATGTGGACTGGTGGCTGGATACCCGGCCCGCGGCCTGGGCCGACGATGAGGCCCTCACCGTCTCCTATCAGCAGGTCTTCGAGCATGTGCGCACGGTGGTCACCGATGCGCCGGTGCACCTCATCGAGACCCTGGCGGAGCGCATTGCCAGCCGGCTTCTGGACCATTTCGAGCAGATCGAGCAGGTGCGGGTGGTGGTGCACAAGCCGGGAGCGCCAGTGACCGGCGTGTTCGGCGATGTGGGCATCGAGGTCTTCCGCAGCCGCTGATGGCTGCCCTTCTAAGAGCTTGAACCGGCAAGGCCTTTGCCGTTTGCCTCCCGCCGGGTCATAACGGCGGCGGGCGGGGCGGCCGCCGGAGCTGCACGGAGAGATTGTGGTGAGTGAGATCGTGACCCTTCAGGCGTTCCTGAATCACTGGGCGGGCGCCGATGCCGGCCGGCAGGCGGTGGCGGAAGCCGTGCGCACCATCGCCACCACCGGGGTGGGCATCGCCGATCTGGTGGCCCGCGGGCCGCTCGAGGAAAGCCTCGGCAAGATCCACGGCACCGATCCCAACGGCGGTGGCGACACCCAGAAAGAGCTCGACGTCATCGCCGAAGAGCGCATCGTCGCCGCGCTGAAGGGCACCGAAGTGGCCTTCCTGGCCTCGGAGGAGAGCGAGGACCTCGTTCCCATCAATGCCACGGGACGCCTCGTGGTGGCGGTGGACCCCCTGGACGGCTCCTCCAACATCGACACCAACGTGTCGGTGGGCACCATCTATTCCATCCTACCGTATGATACCGCCACCCACGCCAATCCGGTGGATGCGGTGATGCGGCCGGGCCGCGAGCAGCTGGCGGCCGGCTTCCTGGCCTATGGGCCGGCGACCATCCTGGTGGCGACCTTCGGCGCCGGCACCCAGGTGTTCGTCTACGACCGGGACAAGCGCGAGTTCTTCCTCGCCCGGGCGGCGGTGGAGATTCCGGCGGAGACCAAGGAATACGGCGTCAACCAGTCCAACGTGCGCCAGTGGCAGGCGCCCATGAAGGCCTATCTCGCCGATTGCCTGGCCGGCAAGGAGGGCCCGCGCGGCAAGGATTTCAACATGCGCTGGGTGGGCTCCATGGTGGCCGATGCCTTCCGCATCTTCACCCGCGGCGGCGTCTATATCTATCCGGCCGACCAGCGCAAGGGCTATGAGAACGGCCGGCTGCGGCTGATCTATGAGGCCAACCCGGTGGCCTTCCTTACCGAGCAGGCCAAGGGCGGCGCCACCGACGGCAAGACCCGCATCCTGGACATCCAGCCCCACCACATCCACCAGCGCATTCCGCTGGTGTTCGGCTCCAAGGCCGAGGTGGAGAAGATCGCCTCCTATTATTGAGCGGTGCCGCGCCACGGCGCGGCCCTTTCGGGCGGGACCAACACCCGCCCACCCCTTCCTTATCGCCTGCCAGGAGCCCCGCCGTGAACCAGCCGCTGATCGCCCCGTCCATGCTCGCCTCCGATTTCTCGCGGCTCGGCGAAGAGGTGCGCGACGTGGTGAGCGCGGGGGCGGACTATATCCATCTTGATGTGATGGACGGCCATTTCGTGCCGAACCTCACCTTCGGCCCGGACATCATCAAGGCCCTGCGCCCGCACACCGACAAGGTGTTCGACGTGCATCTGATGATCTCGCCGGTGGAGCCCTATCTGGAGGCCTTCGCCGCCGCCGGCGCGGACATCATCACCGTCCACCCGGAGGCCACCGCCCATCTCGACCGCTGCCTGCAGGTGATCCGCGGCCTCGGCAAGAAGGCTGGCGTCGCGCTCAATCCGGCGACCCCTGAGAGCACGCTCGACTATGTGCTCGACAAGGTGGACCTGGTGCTGGTGATGAGCGTGAACCCGGGCTTCGGCGGCCAGGCCTTCATTCCCGCCGTCCTGCCCAAGATCACCCGCATCCGCGACATGATCCGCGGCCGCGACATCCGCCTGGAAGTGGACGGCGGCGTCAATCCGCTCACCGGCGCCCAGTGCGCCCAGGCCGGTGCGGATGTGCTGGTGGCCGGCTCCGCCGTGTTCAAGGGCGGCATCGAGGGCTACCGCACCAACATCGCCGCCATCCGCGCCGCCGCCGCCGATGCCATGGGGCTGATGGTCTGAGCCGGATGGCCTGAGCTTTCGCGCCGCCCCCCAACACCCGTCCACCTGTTCCCATCCGCCCCCTTCGGTGGCGCGGATGACGCAGCGTGCCCTCTTGACCATCTCAGGAAAAAAACGTTCGATCGTTTCCTAATCGCCACGAAGGCGCCCCCAAGAGGCGCCGGCGGAGGAAACCCATGGCCGATCCCAACACCTACGACGCCCTGCGCCGCGCGTTCTCCTGGCGCATTCCCGCCCGCTACAACATGGGCGTCGCCTGTGCCGATGCCCATGCCGATGGCTCCGGCAAGCCGGCCCTGATGTTCGTGGAGGAAAGCGGCGCCACCCGTACCTATTCGTTCGACGAACTCAAGGCCCTCTCCAACCGATTCGCCAACGCTTTGGTGGCCGGTGGGCTCCAGCGGGGCGATCGGGTGGCGGTGTTCCTGCCCCAGGCCCCAGAAACCGCCATCGCCCATATCGCCGCCTTCAAGGCCGGCATGATCTCGGTGCCGCTGTTCACCCTCTTCGGCGATGAAGCGCTGGAATATCGCCTTGCCGCCTCCGGCGCACGCGCCCTCATCACCGACCTTGCCGGCCTCGCGAAGCTGGAGCGGGTGCGCGACCGCCTGCCGGAACTCGCCCATGTGTTCGTCATCGGCGACGATGTCGGCGCGGCCTTCGCCCGAAGCTTCGACACGGCGCTGGAGATGGCCTCCGATCGCTTCACGCCAGTGGACACCGGCCCCGATGATCCCGGCATCATCATCTTCACCTCCGGCACCACGGGGAACCCCAAGGGCGCCCTGCATGGTCACCGGGTGCTGCTGGGCCACCTGCCCTGCCTGCAGGTGATCCACCAGGACATGCCGCAGCCCGGCGACCTGCACTGGACCCCGGCCGACTGGGCCTGGATCGGCGGGCTGTTCGACGTGCTGTTCCCCACCCTGCACCTCGGCGTGCCGGTGCTGGCCCATCGGGCCCGCAAGTTCGATCCCGAGGCGGCGATGGCGCTGATGGCCACCCACGCCGTGCGCAACGTGTTCCTGCCGCCCACCGCCCTGAAGCTGCTGCGACAGGCGGATGTGCGCCATGACGGGCTGAAGCTGCGCTCCCTGCTCACCGGTGGCGAGACCCTCGGGGCGGAGCTGGGCGCCTTCGTGGCCGAGCGGCTGGGGGTGGAAGCGCGGGAGATCTATGGCCAGACCGAATGCAATCTGGTGGTGGGCTCCAATTCCAATTTCTTCCCCATCCGCCCCGGCGCCATGGGCAAGCCCATGCCCGGCCATGACGTGCGCATCGTCGACGATGACGGCACCGAGCTGCCGGTGGGCGCGGAAGGTCATATCGCCATCCGCCGCGGCGACCCGGTGATGATGCTGGAATATTGGAAGAATCCGGACGCCACCGCGCAGAAATATGCGGGTGACTTCCTGCTCACCGGCGATCGCGGCAAGGCCGATGCGGACGGCTATCTGTGGTACCTCGGCCGCGCCGATGACGTGATCACCTCCGCCGGCTACCGCATCGGCCCCGGTGAGATCGAGGATTGCCTCTTGAAGCATCCGGCGGTGGCGCTGGCGGCGGTGGTCGGCGTGCCGGACCCGGTACGCACCGAGGCGGTGAAGGCCTGGCTGGTGCTCAAGCCCGGCTTCACCGGCGACGATGCCTTGGCCCGCGAGATCCAGGATCACGTCAAGGAGCGGCTGTCCGCCCACGAATATCCGCGCCAGGTGGCCTTCACCGACACTTTGCCCATGACCGCCACGGGCAAGATCCTGCGCCGCGAGCTGCGGGCCCGCGGCTGAGGGGTCTTCCGGGCGCGGGAAACAAAAACGGGGCCTTGCGGCCCCGTTCTGTCATCACTTGTTGAGGGCC
The DNA here is from genome assembly GCF_052932325.1 of Xanthobacter sp. ZOL 2024. Classification (NCBI taxonomy): domain Bacteria; kingdom Pseudomonadati; phylum Pseudomonadota; class Alphaproteobacteria; order Hyphomicrobiales; family Xanthobacteraceae; genus Xanthobacter; species Xanthobacter sp. ZOL 2024. The sequence continues at coordinate 3,314,921 of NZ_CM128808.1, read as the reverse complement.
GCCGCCATCGCCTCGCCGAGCCCCTTGAAGGAGATCGGCAGGATGACCGGATTGCGCGAGCCGTTCTCGAACAGCAGTTCCCCCTTGCCCGCGCTGGCCTTCAGCGCCGCCACCTGCGCCGGCTCCAGCTTGAGCGAGGCAATGCAGCTCTGGCCGCAGCGCTTGTAGGTGAGCACCAGATCCGGCACGCCGCCGACCTTGAAGGTCACATTGGCCGGCAGCCAAACGCCCGGCGGCACCTGGACGATCAGATAGACCGGCCCGTCCTTGATGGCGCGCACGGCCATGTGCGCCAGAATGTTCTTGAGGTCCTCGGTCTGCAGGGTCTGCACCGCCTCGCAGGAGCGGCCTTTCGCCTCCGGCTTGCAGCGCACGGTCCAGTCGTCATGCGTCGAGGACGTTTCCGTTGGCGCAGGAGTGGCCGTCGGCGTTTCTGCGCGCGCGGGAGCGCCCGCGAGAAGCGCGCCCGCCAGCGCGGCAATGGCGGCAATCCGCTTGCCCATCTGCGCCCCCTGCGGCTGAGAAGCCTGCTGCGACATGGTCTTCATCCACCCATTCCCAGTCAGCGGCCGTGCCGGCCACGTTACAGGCCCGGCATATCCGATCTGCGCGGCGTCGGGCAACACCCATTGGCCGCCTTGAGCGGCTGGCCGCGCGGACGCACGCCAGCCGCGCGAGAAGGCGCCCCTCGCCCGCGGGGGCGAGGGTTCGCACAAGATCAGTTGAAATCGTTGGCGACGGTGGCGCCGCTGATCACCGGGCCGGCGGCGACACGGAACAGCTCCAGAAGCTTCTGCAGTTCCACCGAGGAGGCATTCGACAGATAGATGATGTCGCGCTCACGCACCACGAAGCTATCGGCCAGGAAGAAGCCGGAAGCCTCCGACAGATCCAGCTGGAAGACCACCGGCACATAGGCGCTTTCCACCGGCTGCTCCGGCGTCAGCATCTCCACCACGCGCTTCGGCTCGTAGCGCAGCACGAAGATGCCCTTCACGTCGGCGCGGGTGTCGATCGGCCCACCGGCGCGGGCCAGAGCCGAGGCCAGCGAGAGCGTCGTCACCGGCAGCGTCGCCTCCGTGGTCCGGCCCGCGGCGCCCATGATGAGATAGGTGCGGGGCTTGTCGGCGATATTGATGAAATCGCCGCCCTTGAGACGCACGTCGGCGGTGGGCTGATTGATCAGCGCCTGCAGACGCACCGATTTGGTGGTGCCGTTGCGGGTGAGCTCCACCATGGCATTGCCGGGCGAGATCGCCGGCCCACCGGCGCGGGTCACCAGCTGCAGCAAGGTCTCGCCGGCGGCGGTGATGTTGAACTCGCCGGGCGTGCGCACGGCACCGGCAATGATCACCTTGTTGGAGAAGTTGCCCACCAGGCGCACGATGACCTGCGGCTGGATGATCCGGCTCTTGAGCTCTTCTTCCAGCATCTGACCGACCTGGCGGGTGGTCTTGCCAGAGACGTTCAAGGCACCGACCAGCGGGAACGTGATGATGCCCTGGCTGTCGATGGGCATCTCCGGCAGCGTCACCAGGGCTGCCGACTGGCCACCCGCGGTGACCGAGCTGATCCCCGAGAACACGCCACCCGAAGCCGGCTCCATCACGGTGATGGAGAGCACGTCACCCGGACCGAGCACCGGCCCGGACCCGGCGTGACCGCCCCGATCAGGACGGAAGAAGCCGCTGGTGGACATGCTGTTGTCCGGCACCTGCAGCAGCACCCGGCTCACGGCCACGTCGACCGGCACGAGACGGAAGGGAAAATCGCCGGGACTCTGGCTTTCCATCTGGATCTGGGTCGCCATCGGCCCCGATCGCGGCAGCGCGTCGCAGCTGGCGAGGCCAAAGCCTGCCGTTAGCGCCAGCACCAGGAGCGCAGGTGCGGTCCTCGAGGCATTGCCCCATGCGAGCCGGCACTTGCGGAACCAATTCAACACCATTCCCCCGGCCTTCTCGCTGACTTCAACGATCACCCAAACCCGCGCCAGAACCCAATCTCTCACGGCCCCATCCGCCACGACTCACGCCGCAGCGCACCGCGGCATCGGCCGGAGAGGACAGCCTTTAGCACGCCCCACCCGCTCGGCAAACGGCAAGGTAGCAATCGAAATCAGTGCCTTGTGGCACCTCGATCGCCTCTCACCGCACCCTCTGCCTCGATTCCGCATTATGCCGCCTGAGGATGAAGAAGCACCTACGATCTGGCGACCCCGGTACCCAAGTGGCGGCATCACGGCAATCAATCGGGCGGTGTGTCCTTGACGCAACAACGTCGCGGCACTGTATCCAACCCCTCCGCGAGCGGCGGGCGCCCGGCTCTCACAGAGCAGGTGAAGTTGTCGATGAAGTGTTAAGATTTTTCTTCACGCCGAGACCCATCAACATCTGCACGCGGTGAGAGGACGCAAGGTCAACACAACCACGACAGCGGGGCCGGGCGGCGCAGACACCGGCGGGCGGCGAAGACGACCGGCCCCCGCTCTCGCCCGAAAGAGGGGACCAGGGCACTGTGGCCGTCAGATGGGACCAGCAGGTGTGCCCGGCGCGCCAGGGCGCGTCGGGCTCACTCGACAGCTTCAGCCGATGCCTTCGCCGGCCCGATCGGCCAGGAAATGCTCGAGCCAATGGATGTCGTATTGGGCCGCGGCGATGTCCGGCGTCCGCACCAGGGTGCGGAACAGGGGCAGCGTGGTGTCGATGCCGTCCACCACAAACTCGTCCAGTGCCCGGCGCAGGCGGCGCAGGCACTCGTCCCGGGTCTTGCCGTAGACGATCAGCTTGCCCACCAGGCTGTCATAGGTGGGGGGGATCACATAGCCCTGGTAGGCGTTGGAATCCACCCGCACGCCCAGGCCACCCGGCACGTGGTAGTGAGTGATCTTGCCCGGCGAGGGCCGGAAGGTGGTGGGGTGCTCGGCATTCACCCGGCATTCGATGGCATGGCCGTCGATCGCCACATCAGCCTGGGTGAGGCCCATGGGCTCGCCTGCCGCCACGCGGATCTGCTCGTTGATGAGGTCGATGCCGGTGACCATCTCCGTCACCGGATGCTCCACCTGGATGCGGGTGTTCATCTCGATGAAATAGAAGCGGCCGTTCTCATACAGGAACTCGATGGTGCCGACGCCGAGATACTTCAGCTGCCGCATGGCGTTGGCGCAGGTCTCGCCGATCTCCGCCCGCTGCTCGGGGGTGATCACCGGCGAGGGCGCCTCCTCCCACACCTTCTGGTGGCGCCGCTGCAGGGAACAGTCGCGCTCGCCCAGATGAATGGCGTTGCCGCGGCCGTCGCCCAGCACCTGCACCTCGATATGGCGCGGGGTGGACAGATACTTCTCCAGATAGACGGCATCGTCGCCGAACGCCGCCTTGGCCTCGATGCGGGCGGTGGAGAGGGCCTGCGAGAGCTCTTCCTTGCTGAGCGCCACCTTCATGCCGCGCCCGCCGCCACCGGCGGCCGCCTTCACCAGCACCGGATAGCCGATCTCTTCCGCCACCCGATGGGCCTCGGCATCGTCGCGGATGCCGCCCTCGGAACCGGGCACCACCGGAATGCCCAAGGCCTGGGCGGTCTTCTTGGCCTCGATCTTGTCGCCCATGATGCGGATGTGCTCCGCCTTGGGGCCGATGAAGCCGATGTTGTGGTCGGCCAGGATCTCGGCGAAGCGGGCATTCTCGGCCAGGAAGCCATAACCCGGGTGCACCGCATCGGCGCCGGTGATCTCACAGGCGGCGAGAATGGACGGGATGTTGAGATAGCTGTCCCGCGCCGCCGGCGGGCCGATGCACACGCTCTCGTCGGCGAGCCGCACATGCATGGCGTCGGCGTCGGCGGTAGAGTGCACCGCCACGGTGGCGATGTCGAGCTCCTTGCACGCACGCAGGATGCGCAACGCGATCTCGCCCCGGTTGGCGATGAGGATTTTCTTGAACATCAGGCCTGCCCTCGGGAAAACGCGCTCACTCGATGATCATCAGCGGCTCGCCGTATTCCACCGGCTGCGCATTGCCCACGAGGATCCGCGTCACCGTGCCCGAACGGGGCGCGGGAATGGCGTTCATGGTCTTCATGGCCTCGACGATCAGCACCGTCTGGCCTTCCCGCACGCTGGCGCCCACTTCGACGAAGTTGGCGGCGCCGGGCTCGGGCGCGAGATAGGCGGTGCCCACCATGGGCGAGGCCACGGCACCGGGATGCTTGGAGAGGTCGGCCGGCGCCTCGGCGACGGGCGCCGCGGCCACCGGCGCGGCGCCCGCGACCGGCGCCGCCGGGGCGGCGGCCACGGTGACCGGAGCCGGCGCGCGCGCGACGCGGATGCGCAGGCCTTCGTGCTCCACCTCGATCTCGGTCAGATCGCTGTCGGACAGCAGCTTGGCGATATCCTTGACGAGGTCGGTGTCGATCTGGGGTTTGGTAGGCTTCATCATGTTCCTGCTCTGCCGGCCATGGGGCCGCACGAGGGCTCTTGAGGGTTCGACAAGCCGCCGTCAGGGCGGCGGAAGATCGGCCAGGGCCGCGATGGCGAGTGCGTAGCTCTGCGGGCCGAAGCCGCAGATCACCCCACGCACCACCGGCGACAGATAGGAGTGGTGGCGGAAGGGCTCGCGGCTGAACACGTTGGACAGATGCACCTCGATGGTGGGCACGCCCACCGCCGCCACCGCATCGCGCACGGCGACAGAGGTATGGGTGTAGGCCGCCGCGTTCAGCACGATGCCTCGGGCGCCCCGCGCCGCCTGGATGAGATCCACCAGGGCGCCTTCGGAATTGGTCTGGGCGAACACCATGTCGAAGCCCAGCCGCTCGGCCGCGGCACGACACAGCGCCTCCACGTCGGCGAGGGTCGCCGCACCGTAGATGCCGGGTTCCCGGGTGCCGAGAAGATTGAGATTGGGCCCGTTCAGGACGTGGATGAGAGGGAGCATCCGCAAAACATCTGCCGCCGGCGCCACATGGCCGGGTCGGCGTCGTTATAGGGTCACGCGCCACGCAAGGAAAGGGGAGCGCGGCGCGGGCCCGTCATGGCTGGTAAACCAAGGCTGACCAGCGGGCCGGCCGATGCGCCCCGCTCGCCCGCTCCGACCGCCTCACTGGCGGCACATCACTTGGCGCCGGCCGCACCCTTGGCGTTGGCGCGGGTGGCGGCCACCGCGGCTTTGAGCTTGTCGAAGCCCACAGCGCCCACCACCACCTCGTCGCCCACCACGTAGGAGGGCGTGCCGTTGAGCGACAGCGCCTCGGCGATCTTCATGCTCTCGTCGAGGGTGGCGTTGAGCTCCGGCGAGGTGGCTTGCTTCTGCAGCAGGGCGGGATCGATGCCCACCTGCTTGGCCGCCGCCAACGCCTTCGCCCGATCCGCCTGGCCACGACCGTTCAGCAGCGCCTGGTGGAAGTCCATATACTTCTCGGGCGCCACCATGCGCACCGCCACGGCCACCTGGGCGGCTTCCACCGAGCCCGGGCCAAGCACCGGGAATTCGCGCAGCACCACCTTGAGGTTCGGGTCTTCCTTGATCAGCTCCTGCAGGTCGGAGAGGGCCCGCTTGCAGTAGCCGCAATTGTAGTCGAAGAACTCCACCAGGGTGACGTCACCCTTGGGATTGCCCACCACCACGCCGCGCGGGCTCTCCAGCAACGGCTTGATCTGGCTCAGGGCCTGGTTGCGGGACTTGGCCTCGGCCTCGTTGTGGCGCGCTTCCAGCACCGCGATGGCCTCCTGCAGCACCTCGGGATTCTGCAGCAGATACTCTCGGATGACCGGCCCGAGCTCCTTCTTCTCCTCGTCGGTGAAGGCGGACGCCGGGGTGGCGGACACCAGCGCGGCCAGGGCCAGCGGGATCAGACCGGCGCGAAGGCCGAGGCGCGAGAACATGAGACTCTCCATGGAATGAATGGGTTCAGCGGTCATCGGAGCGCCCGCCCTGGGCGCTCTGCGGCGGCTTGAAGTTCACGAGGTCGTCGGCCCGGAGCCAACCGGGCGAGCCGGTGGGAAAGCGCTTGCGGGCCCGCGCCGCCAACTCACGCCCGAGCTTGGCGTCGCCACTGGCGATGGCCGCGTTGGCGGCCGCCAGATCGGCATTTGCCAGATCGCCCTTGCGGCCATAGGCGATGGACAGGGAGCGCCAGGCGCCCGCTGAATTGGGATCGCGCTGAGTGGCCTGGATCAGTTCCGGAATGGCATCCTCCGGCTTGCCGCCGCTGCCGGTCTGCACCAGCGCCTGCCCCAGCATAGCCCGGATGAGCGGCGCGCCATTGGACAGGTCCACCGCCTTGCGCAGCACCGGAACCGCCTGGCCGGCGCGCCCGGCCTCCAGCAGCGCCTGGCCCTTCAGCTCGTAGAAATAGGGATTATTGGGCTGGCGGGCGATCAAGGCATCGATCTGCGCCACCGCGCCGTTCACATTGCCGAAGCGATAGGCGGAAATGGCCCGCGCGTATTGTGCCGCCAGGGAAGCGTCGGAATAAGGATATTGGCGCGCCACCGCTTCCGGCCGCTCGGTGAAGGCGATCAGCTTGGCGCGCATCAAGTCATGCCGCTCCTGCAGCGCCGGCGGATCCTTGACGTTGTAATAGGGGCTGCTCTTGGCCAGTTGCTCCAGCGCGGCGATGCGCTCGCGCGCCATGGGGTGGCTCAGCAGATAGGGGTCGATGCGCTGGCTGATGAACAGCTGGTCGTTCTGAAAGCGCTCGAACGTCTCCAGCATGCCTTTGGACGACTGCTTGGTGGCGTCGAGATATCGCACCGCCGAGCGGTCTGCCGCCTGCTCCTCGCTGCGCTGGTAGGAGAGCAGCGAGCGGCGGATCATCTCCTGCGGCGCGCTCATGCCAGCGGCGGCGACATTGCCGAGATTGCGACCGTCCATGCCACTGGCCGCGCCCGCCGCCACACCGGCGCCGGCCAGCAGCATGGCCACCACCGCCATGGTCTGGGCGCCGGCCAATTGCTGGCGCATGCGGGCCAGATGCCCGCCGGCGATGTGGCCGCTTTCGTGGGCCAGCACGCCGATGATCTGGTTGGGCGTCTTCGAATCGATGAGCGCGCCGGTATTCACGAAGATGCGGCGGCCGTCGGCCACGAAGGCGTTGAAGGAGCGATCGTTGATCAGCACCACTTCCACATTCTGCTGCGCCAGCCCCGCCGCCTTCAGGATGGGCCGGGTGTAGTCGCGCAGCAGATTCTCGATTTCCGTGTCGCGGATGGTGGAAACCCGGCCCTGCCCGCCGGCCGGCTGGGCCTGCGCCGCGTGCCAGGGCAGCGCCGCCACGGCCAGTGCGGCGAGGGCCTGGCAGGCCCGTCGCCCGACAAGACGCAGGGCGTCGCCTGCAGATCGGGAGGAGATTGACACCGCCATTGTTGCCGACGCTTCGCCTCGCTGGTTCGTGGCCCGACCCGCTCCGCGCGAACCGGCGCCTGCCCTGATCCTCAACCGCCGCAGCCGCCGGCCACGCTCCTCGTCCCACGTCCCTCGTCCCACGTCCGGCCGCCGAAGATGCTGGGTGCACCGGGCCGCAACGCCCTGAACCCACGCCACCCCTTGGCGAGCGGCGCCGCCCGAGCTACGAAGCGGCCGGACACTGGCGCCTTGCGGCCGCTGGGTCAACGGGCGCCACTTCACATTGGGGCGACAGCTCGTCCAAGGACCGCGAGATTACGGCGGCAGCACGGCGGCGCGCCCCTCGCGCCGCGGTTCGACCCGAAGGATTTCCATCATGACCTCTTCTCCCGCAGGCGTTACGCCTTCACGCCGCAGTGCCGTCGCCCCCTTCATCGTCATGGACGTGATGGAGCACGCGGCGCGGTTGGAAGCGGCCGGCGCCACGGTGATGCATCTGGAGGTCGGGCAGCCGGCGGCGCCGGCGCCCCTCACTGCCCGCCAGGCCGCCACCGCTGCGCTCGAAGCCGGACAGGTGGGCTATACGGCCGCCCTCGGCATGCCGGCGCTGCGGACGCGAATCGCCGAACACTATCAATATGCCCATGGCCTCACCCTCGACCCCGAGCGGGTGGTGGTGACCAATGGGTCGTCCGGCGGCTTCATTCTCGCCTTCCTGGCCCTGTTCGAGGCGGGCGACCGGGTGGCCATTGCCGCCCCCGGCTACCCGCCCTATCGCCATGTGCTGTCCGCCCTGGGCTGCGAGCCGGTGCTGATCGAGACCCGGGCCGAGGATCGCTTCGCGCTCACCCCGGCCCAGCTCATCGAAGCCCATCGCGCCGCGCCACTGAAGGGCGTGCTGGTGGCGAGCCCCGGCAATCCCACCGGCACCATGATGGACCGGGCGGCGCTGACCGCGCTCCACGCCTGCGCCCGCGATCTCGGCATCGCCTTCGTGTCCGACGAGATCTATCACGGCCTCGATTATGCCTTCCCGGCGGTGAGCGCGGCGGAGATCGGCGAGGACGTCACCGTCATCAATTCCTTCTCCAAATATTTCTGCATGACCGGCTGGCGGGTGGGCTGGATGGTGGTGCCCCCCACCCTGGTGCGCACCATGGAGCGGCTGCAGCAGAACCTGTCCATCTCGGTGCCCACCCTGTCGCAGATCGCCGCGGCGGCGGCCTTCGACGGGCGGGCGGAGATGGACCGGGTGAAGGCGAGCTATCTGGAAAACCGGCGCATTCTCACCGAAGGCCTGCCGCAGGTCGGCCTGCGCCATTTCCTGCCCGCCGACGGCGCCTTCTATCTTTATGCGGATGTCTCCGCCTTCACCGGCGATTCCGCCGCCTTCGCCACCCGCATGCTCGATGCCGTGCACGTGGCCACCACCCCCGGCGTGGATTTCGATCCCTTCCGGGGCAAACAGTTCCTGCGCCTGTCCTATGCCGGCTCCGCCGCCGACATGCGCGAGGCGGTGGCGCGCATCGGCGCCTTCCTGCAACGCGAATAGGTTTTCGTGGGCGGCGGGCGGCGCAGCGCCATAGAGTTGCGCCAATTGTCGGTGAGGATCCCATCGCATGAGCCGCCCCAACGACCAGATCGTCGAGATCACCCCGGAAGTGCTGCTGAAGGCCTACGCCTGCGGCATCTTCCCCATGGCCGAGAATGCCGACGACCCGGGGCTCTACTGGATCGAGCCCGAGCGGCGCGGCATCATCCCCCTGGATGCCTTCCGCATCTCGTCGCGGCTGGCGCGGACCGTGCGCTCGGACAAGTTCGAGGTACGGGTCGACAGCGATTTCGAGGGCGTGATCGCCGGCTGCGCCGAACCGCAGGATGGCCGCGAGAAGACCTGGATCAACACCCGCATCCGCCGGCTATATGGGGAATTGTTCGCGCGCGGGCGCTGCCACACGGTGGAAGCCTGGCGCGACGGCCAGCTGGTGGGCGGGCTTTATGGGGTCCGGCTCGGCGCCGCCTTCTTCGGCGAGAGCATGTTTCACCGCGAGCGGGACGCCTCCAAGGTGGCGCTGGTGCATCTGGTGGGCCGCCTCATCGCCGGCGGCTTCCGCCTGCTGGACACCCAGTTCGTGACCAGCCACCTCTCCACGTTCGGGGCCATCGAGGTGTCGCGCCGCCAGTATCACCGGCTGCTCGACCACGCCCTGGCGGCGGAGGGGGATTTCTACTGCTGGCCCGCGGGCGCCGCGGTGACCGGTTCCGGCGCCTTGCAGCCGATCAGCCACACGTCATAGATCGGGTGCTCCACCGCGTGCAGGCCGGGACTGGAGGCGAACATCCAGCCGGTGAAGATGCGCTTGGCCTCACCCTTCAGGGTCACCTCGTTCACCTCGGTGAAGGAGGTCACGTTGCGGGTCTCGTCCTCCGGGCGGGTGTAGCAGACCCGCGGGGTCACCTGCAGCGCACCGAACTGGGCGGTTTCGCCGATGGCCACATCGAACGTGGTGGTGCGGCCCGTGATCTTGTCGAGGCCGGCATAGACCGCATAGCGATTATGGATGCGCACCGACGGCGGACGCACCACCACCACATCCCCTTCCACACCCCCTGGTGCAGTGGGCACCGCCGCCGTGGCGGCCGCCGGCTGCGGCACCCGGTTGGGCAGGCGACGGGGATCGGGCGCGGTGGGCATACCGCTGCTGGGCGGCGGCGGCAGAGGCGACTGCTCGATGCCCGAACGCTGCAGCTGCGCCGCGGCCGGCGCCGCGCCCGTCACGATAGCCAGCAGGGCCAGCACTGGCAGGCCGAAAGTGCGGGCACCGTCAAAACGGGAGCGAGGAGAACGAGAGCCTTGGGACATCCGCTTCATGCTTCAGGCGCACCGCGCTGACAAAAGAATCACGGGCGCACCCGCGGCGTCATCCGGACCGGTCCGATCCCGATGACCGTTGCGACTAGCACCGACAATGAGGCCTGAACAGGGCATGGCATCCCCCTGCCCCCTGCGCCACATGCCCGGGCCCGGCCTCACTCGCCGGGCGTCCAGGCCTTGTAATCGCCGGTCACCTTGGGCCGATGGCCGCCGGTGAGCACGGAGCCCTTGGGATGGTAGGCGGCCGGGGTGCCGGTCATGTTCGCGCGGTGGGGCTTCTGCCACGGGAACGGGGTGTAGCTCTCATCCACCGGCGGCGTGTCCACCCGATGGTGGAGCCAGCCCCACCAGCCGGGCGGCACCGAGGAGGCTTCCGCATAGCCCGGATAGATCACCCAGCGCCGCTCGAAGCCGAGAGTGGGATCGATGGCGCCACCCTTGGTGCGAAAATAGCGGTTGCCGAGCTCGTCCTGCCCCACGAACTCACCATAGCGCTTGGTCCACCACCAAGTGCCGATGGTCTGCTTGTTCCACCAGGTGAAGATGTAGGTCAGGAGAGTCTTCACGGCCCGCGCCTCGTTCCGAAATCGGGCGGAACATGCCACCTGCCCCCGCCCATGTCCACCAAAGACCGCCACCAAAGACCGCCGCCCGCCTCACGGCACGAACAGCAGCAGCACATAGACCCCGAACAGAATGAGATGCACCACGCCGTTGAGGGCGTTGGTGCGCCCGGTGCCGAACGACAGGATGCACATGACGAAGGTCAGCACCATCATGGTGCGGTCCTCGTTCTCCAGGCCCAGCACCATGGGCAGCCCCAGCATCACGCTCAGCGCCGCCATGGCCGGAATGGTCAAGGCGATGGTGGCGAGCACCGAGCCGAGCGCGATGTTGAGGCTGTGCTGCAGATGATTGGCCGCCGCCGCCCGCACCGCCGTGATGCCCTCCGGCATCAACAAGAGGATGGCCACCAGCGCCCCGGTCACCGCATCGGGATCGGCCAGAGGGAACAGGGCCAGGAAATCCTCGAACGCCACTGCCACATGGTGCGACAGCGACACCACCGCCGCCAGCGACAGCAGCAGCATCACCGTCGCGATCCAGAAACGCCGCAGCGAGGGACGTTGCTCCCCGTGCTCCGGCGGCTGGCTGGCGAAATGCTCGCGGTAGCGCACCGTCTGCATGTAGAGAAACGTGCCGTAGAGCCCCACCGCCACGAACGCCATGGTGACCAGCTGCACCGGGGAAAACTCGCCGGTGGCACCGTCATGGGTCTCGCTGGGCAGCACCAGCAGCAGCACCCCCAGCGCAATGATCACCGAGAGGAAGCCGGACACCCCTTGCTGCTGGATCGCCTGCTCGCGGTGCTTGAGGCTGCCCAGCAGCAGGCACAGGCCGACAATGCCGGTGGTGACGATCATGATGACCGAGAACACCGACTCGCGCGCCAGGGTGGGGTTGGCGGCGTTGTGCAGCATCATGGAGGCGATCACCGAGACCTCGATGAGCGTCACTGAAAGGGTCAGCACCAAAGTGCCGTAGGGCTGGCCGAGCCGCTCGGCCACCACGTCGGAATGGCTCACCGCCGAAAAGGCGGCGCCGCACAACAGCAGCACCGACACCACGCCGATGACGGCTTCGAGAACGCCGCTGTGCGCCGCCGCGGCCGCTTCCGGCGTCCAGGCGGCAAAGCTGGCCAGCAGGGCGGCGAACACCAGCCCCGCCAGCGGCAGCGCATACGGCGCAACGCCGGATCGGTCTCTCCCCATGTCGCCCCCCTCAGCACAGATCCGCCGGGCGTGTCCCATATGGCCGCGCAAGCTGCAAGGGCTGCCTCACAGGGCGATCCGGTGCCCCGCGGCCTTCCGCTGCGCCAGCAGGCACAGGTAGAGCGACGGCAGGGTGGCGCCGGCGAGCGCGGTGAGTTCGGCATGGTCATAGGGCGGCGACACCTCCACCACGTCGAAACCCTTGAAGTCGAGCCCGCCCAGCTGCCGCAGGCAGGCAATGACCTCGCGGCTGGTGAGGCCGCCGCAGACCGGCGTGCCGGTGCCCGGGGCGAACGCCGGATCCAGCGCGTCGATGTCGAAGGACAGATAGACCGGCGCCGACCCCACCCGCGCGGCAATCCGCGCGGCCAGGGCGGCCGGGCCGATCTCCCCCGCCGTCAGCGCGTCGATGATCTCGATGCCATAGGTTTCCGGCGCATGGGTGCGGATGCCCACCTGCACCGACCGATCGGTGCGGATCAGCCCATCCTTCACCGCCCGGGTGATCATGGTGCCATGATCCACCCGGTCACCGCCGTCACCCCAGGTATCCTGGTGCGCATCGAACTGGATCAAGGCGACCGGCTCGCCGAGCCGCGCCACCAGCGCCTGCAACACCGGATAGGTGAGGAAGTGGTCACCGCCGAGGGTGATGAGGTGGCTGCCGCGGGCATAATGGGCCGCCGCCTGGCTGGCGATGGCCTGGGGAATGCCGGCGGGCAGGCCGTAATCGAACACGCAGTCGCCGCCATCGGCGACATCGAGGGTGGCGAAGGGATCGAGGCCGAAGGGATAGAAGGGATCACCATCGAGGATGCTGGAGGCGGCGCGGATGGCCCGCGGCCCAAACCGCGTGCCGGGGCGGTTCGACACCGCCACATCCAGCGGCACGCCCCACACCACCACCTCGGCGCCGCCGCCATCGCGCGCGTAGCGCCGGCGCAGGAACGAGGTGACGCCGGAATAATTGGGCTCGGTGGACTGGCCATGGCGGAAGCTCGGATCCAGGGCCCGATCCACGGGACGCGGCAGAGATGATTCGGTCATGCGGCACCTCTCGGCTCCTTCGGCCGGCGCGGGCATGATAGCGACCCGCCCCTCCAACGCCAGCGCCTTGAATCCGCGACCAGATCCACCCTGCGCCGCCCTCAGCGGATTTGAGGGTACACGCTCAACACACGGCCAGCTTGTGCCCCCTGGGATTTCATGCATGACTAGTTGTTAGCCTCAGCCCTCCAGCCGAACCGTGGTTTTTCGGCATGATCCTCCATGTCCCGACGCTTCTGATGACCGCGGCCGTGGTGTGTTGTCTGATTGCCGGCGTCCAGATGGTGTTAAAATACCGGACCAACGTGTCCGCGCTGGGCTATTGGGGAACGGCGAATGTCACCGGCGCCGCTGGCGCCTTGGTGCTGGCGCTGCGCGCCGACCTGCCCCTGGCCTTCGTGGTGGTGGTCGGCAACGGCCTGATCTATGTCTGGCTGGGCCTGCTGATCACCGGCATCCGCGCGTTCGACGGCCAGCGTCCCCTGCTCGCCCTCTCCCTCGCGGCGGCCCTCGCCAGCACCGGCCTTCTGCTCATCTCCTACCTGATGGGCGACAATCTGGGGCAGCGCATCGTCATCGGCTCGCTGCTCATCGCCGTCTGGTGCGGCGTGGGCACGTGGATCATGCTCCAGCGCCGGCCGGGCGAGATGCGCTCGCGGGCGCGGCTCACCTTCGCCCTGCTCCTGGTGCTGCTCAGCCTGTTCTATGTGGCGCGGGCGCTGGGCGTCGCCGTGGGCTGGATCATGCCCATGAATGCGTTGTCCGGGTCCGCCCAGGGCCTGGTGCTGCTCGCCTCCCTGGCCCTGGTGACGGGCTGGAACTTCGCCTCGCTCTATCTGGTGCTGGACCGGCTGGCCTCCCGCGACGACCTCACCGGCCTGCTCAATCGGCGCACCACCCTGTTGCAGGGGCGCCTGCTGCTGGAAGAGGCGCGCGCCCAGCGCCACCCCCTCTCAGTGCTGATGCTCGACCTCGACCACTTCAAGACGGTCAACGACCGCTTTGGCCACCAGGTGGGGGATGCGGTGCTGCGCCGGTTCGCCGAGGTCGCCCGCCAGAGCGTGCGGGCGCAGGATCTCATCGGCCGCATTGGCGGTGAGGAATTCTGCGTGGTGCTGCCGGGAGCCGACGGCAAGGCCGCACTGGAGATCGGCGAACGGCTGCGCACCACCGCCGAATCCGAGCTCTGGGAAGTGGACCAATGCGCCATCCGCGCGACGGTGACCGTCGGCGTTTCCACACTGGCAGCGGTGGCGCCCGATGATGCGCCATCCATCAGCGGCCTCATCAAGGAGGCGGACGACGCGCTCTATTATGCCAAGGCGGCGGGCCGGAACCGCGTGCTCAGCGCCGCCCGCCTGGCCGCCGGCCTCACCGCGTCCCTGAGCCTGTCCACGGTCGAGCGCCAGGCCGCCCGCGCCTGACCCCGCCCCGCGCGACGCCCCTCACCGAGGCGCGACGAAGCGGGATGGACAGGCCGTCGCCAGCAGCGCGTTTGCCCCGGGGCCGGCTCACCCAAGGGCCGGCTCACCCAGGGTCCGGCTTGCCCAGGGTCCGGCTTGCCCAGGGTCCGGCTTGCCCAGGGTCCGGCTTGCCCAGGGTCCGGCTTGCCCAGGGTCCGGCTTGCCCAGGGTCCGGCTTGCCCAGGGTCCGGCTTGCCCAAGGGGCCGCCGGACTCGCGGGCGTCGAACCGGCGCGGCCGCTATGCGGGCCCTCACGGTACGCGTCGCTGAAACGACAGCTCTCCCCGATAGACCTCTTCGCCCTCGGCCTCGAGGACGCCATCGGCGCCGACCGGCACCGTGATCACCGACAGGTGCGCGCCCTCCATCGCCGGGACGCCCAGGGCGTGGACCAGATCGCTCTCCGCCGCCAGGCGGGCATTGAAGGTCCCCAGCAGATGGCGGCCGGCATCGCGGGTGCGCAGTTCCAACCGGTAGACCTGCCCTGCCATGGCGGGAACGGCGATGGCCTGCACCTCGAGCAGGCCCGCAGCCGGCTCCAGCCACACCCGCACCTCCGGCGCCCCGGACGGCGCCAGCACCGGCCGGAGGATCACCATGCGCGGCGCCGGATCGCCGCTCCAGCCCCCCTGGTGCATCATCACATCGAGAGTGATCACCACCATCACCACGGCGGCCGCCGCCGCCAGCCCGCGCAGCGCCAGCCGCCGCGACGGCCCATCGCCGCCCCTGGCGGGACGGCCCCGCAGGGCCCGCCGAGCCTGGTCGAAAGCGACCGCCGCCCGGGCGCCCAAGGCCGCTCCCACGCCCGATCTGGTCACAGCCTCGGCGGCACTTTTGGCAGCCCCATCGTCCTCAGTCGTGGTTGCGGCGCCGGCTACGGCGTCGACCTCCGCCTTCGCCGTCCCCTGCTCCGCCGCGGGCGCGGCGTCGCCCGGCATCGGCCCCGAGGGCGCGTCCGTGCCCTCACCATGCCAAGGGGAGAGCGACGACGCAGCGCTGACCGAGACGGCCGCCGCGTCGGTCGCGGTGCCCCCGTCCGTCCCGGTGGCCGGGGCCACGCCATCGGCCACACGCACTGCCGCCCCGCCTTCAGACACGGGCGCGATCTCCGGCCCGACGGCGGCCGGCGGCGACACGGGCGCTCCATCGCCAGGGACAGCGGCAGTTGCGGCGGCAGTTACGGCCGCACTTGCGGCGGCACTTGCGGCGGAGGTGCCGCCTCCATGGTGCGGCAGCGGGGGCGCAGGCGCAGAAAGGCCCTGACCTGGAACCGGCGCATGCAGGGGCGGCGACGGATCATCGACCGCCGCCCCCTCTGCCGCCGCCCCGGCTCCGTCCGGCCCCACGGGCGCCTCGGGACGCGGCGCCTCCGGACGCTCGGCGGCAGAGCCTGCGTCCACCAGCGACGGCCGGGTGGGGCCCAAGGCGCCGGGAGGCGCGCCCTCCGGCGCCGGCGTCTCCGGACTCCCTTCAACCACAGGGCCCGGCGCGGCGGCTTCAACGGCCTCGCCTGCAACAGGCTGTTCCCGTGCGCCCCCCTCAGCGCCACCCGAGCGTTCAGGAGCGGCAAGAACCGCCGTCTGTTGTAAGCCCTGCTCTCGCCGCGCCTCCCCTTGCCCGCTCGCCTCTTGCGCGACGCTCTCTTGCGAGACGCTCTCCTGCTCGACGCTTTCTTGCACCTCCGAACCGCCGGACGTCGTGCCAGCGTCCGCAGGCGTCTCAAGGGGGACATCCTCGGCCGGCGACAGGTCGGGGGCATCCTCAGGCCATGGCTCGGAAGCGGACGGTGTTTCGGCGCCCTCCAGGGGTGGCGGAGAATGGGGGATGCGATCGTCTGGCGGCGCATCCGCCGCCAACGCAGCGGCCAGCCGCCGGCGCAGCGCCCGGGGTGGCTCCACGCGGGCCGCTTCCCGCGGCAGCGCGCTGGCCGGAACCTTCTGCGCGCCCCCCAGCCGCGCCCGCAGCATGCGCGTGAGGCCCCGCGCGCCGGCGGGCGGTGGCGCGGCCGGCGGCGACGCCGGAACGGCCGGTCGCCCGGCCAGCCCGCGCCGCGAGACCGTGCCGGAGCGCGCGCCCGTCTCCGCCCCCGTCTCCACCCCGATGCCGCCGCCTGTCGCCGGAGGCGGCGCGGAGGCGGGCGCGGCGCCTCGGCCGGCCTGCTGCGCCCGGGCCAGATCCTGGGCGATGGCGTTCCAGATGGCCGGCGGCGGCGCGATGGGGGAGATCAATTCATGCAGGGGCGCCAGATCCCGCTCCCAGCGCCGCACCAGGCGCGCGAAGTCGGGATCGCGCTGCAGGCGGGCCCGCGCCTGGGCCCGTTCCGGTGCCTCCAGCGTCCCGATCACCAGTTCGGCGGCCAGAAGATCGTCGGCGGTCATGTGGGACGTCGCAGATGCGCGGCGATTTCCTGCGCGCTGCGCGCCAGCCAAGCCCTCACGCCCGTATCGGGAATATCGAAATAGACGCCGAGCGCATCGCGGGTCCAGCCGTCATAATAAGCGAGCAGCACCATGCGCCGACGCTCCTCCGACAGGAGCCCCAGGGCCGCCAGCACCCGCATGAGCGCCGGGCTGCGACCGGACAGGGCCAGAGGATCGGCCGCCGCGCGCCCCACCTGGAACGGCTCCCACGCATCCGGGCCACCGCGCGCCCGCACCGCATCGAGCGAGGCCGCCCGAGCCATCGCGGTCATGGCGCCGAGGGGCGCCTTCTCCCGCGACAGGCGCGCCGCTTCCACGAAGATCTGCCCATAGGCGCGCCGCAACACCTCTGAGGCGAGCCCCGGCTGGCGCACCAGGCGCAGCACCAGCCCGTACAGCTTCGGGCTGGACAGCTCATAAAGGCGTTCGCATGCGCTCAGATCACCCGCGGCAATGGCCGCCAGGAGGCCGCGCAACTCGCGATGCGGCGTCACCCGTTTGATCCCTCCCCTCCCGGACACGCCGGATCCCCGCGCCATTCAAACGCAGGCTGCGGGCGGGAGACCACAAAAAAACATGCTGCAGCGCACCGCGCTGCAGCATGCTACCTCAGAACCTCTGAATTTCGCGCGCGCAGCCCGCTCGGCGCTCAATGGCGCGGCATATCCAGCGGCCGCCAGGCGCCACGGGTGGCGCCCAATTCCGGCTTCGCGGTGCGATCGAGGCTGTCGGCGGCTTCCGCCAGCACGAGCTCCGCCTCGGCCTCGGCCAGGGTCTTGGCGGCGGCATCGCGCTGGGCGACGAGGTCATCCACCGAGCGTCGCAGGTTGTCGCGCCGCCCGCGCGAGGCCAGGGCCAGCGGGGAATAGGCGAAGTGATTGGGGTCGTTGACGCCGGTGCGTCCTTCCTCGGCGGCGATATCGCGATCGAGGTCCACGGCCATCCGCTCGAAATCGGCGATCATCGTGTCGATCTGCGCCACCCGCCGGCGCATGTCGTCGATCTGAAACTTCTTGGCGCGGATCAAGGGCTCTCGCGACTTCATCGCCATCAACTCCGGTACGCAAAGGGCAATGTCGGCCGAGCACCCCCGGCCACTCAACGCCGCCACAATGGCGTCTCACGGTTGCCCCTTTCTTACCGCCGCGCAGGAAGCTGGAGAAAAATACAACGAACCTGAAGCTCAGAAACCAATCGTTTACCGCCTTCGTTAATCATGAGGCTACGGTTCGAGCGACGCGCAAAAAGTGCCCGCTCGAAGGTCGACGAAAGGTATCGAGAAACGGGTGAACGCGGCGCGCGCCGGCGGAAAAACAGTTAAGTGCTTGGTGGAGATTCAGTCTTCCGAACCGTGCACAAATGTTTTCCCACAAGGGCTTGTCCGAGAGAATCAGGGTCTGCTACTGATTCTTCACACGTAGCGCGAATCACCCCGTCGGCCGAGCAACGAAAGTCGGCAGCGCCGCCTTTCGGGTAGTTGCGAGGAAAGGGATTGCCATGCGCGTCTTGCTCATCGAAGACGATAGTGCAACGGCCAAGGGCATCGAATTGATGCTTAAGACCGAAAACTTCAACGTCTATACGACGAGTTTCGGTGAAGAAGGCGTCGATCTCGGCAAGGTTTACGAGTACGACATCATCCTTCTCGACCTGAACTTGCCGGATATGTCCGGGTTCGAGGTGCTGCGCTCGCTGCGCGTCGCCAAGGTCAAGACCCCCATCCTGATCCTCTCGGGCCTCGCCAACACCGAGGACAAGGTGAAGGGCTTCGGCTTCGGCGCCGATGACTACCTCACCAAGCCCTTCCACAAGGACGAGATGGTGGCGCGCATCCATGCCATCGTCCGCCGATCCAAGGGCCATGCCCAGTCGGTGATCCAGACCGGCGACCTGGTGGTCAACCTCGACACCAAGACGGTGGAGGTGGAAGGCAACCGGGTGCACCTCACCGGCAAGGAATACCAGATGCTGGAGCTGCTTTCGCTCCGCAAGGGCACCACCCTCACCAAGGAGATGTTCCTCAATCATCTCTATGGGGGCATGGACGAGCCGGAACTGAAGATCATCGACGTGTTCATCTGCAAGCTGCGCAAGAAGCTGGCGAACGCATCGGCCGGCAAGAACTACATCGAGACCGTCTGGGGCCGCGGCTATGTGCTGCGCGAGCCCGTGCTGGGCGCCGAGCGGATGGCCGTCTAGGCCACCCCTTCGCCCGCGACCGCCGATCCCGCGCCTCGCAGTGAGGATGCCCCGCCGTTCGGTGGGGCATTTTGCTTTGGGGCCGCCATCGGCTCGCCCCATGGCGGGTTGAAGCGCGTTCAGGCCGGCCGGGCGGTGAGGGTCACGAGATCCCCATCCTGGGCGAAGCTCACCGTGACGCCGCAGGCGCGCGCCAGCAGGCCGGCATAGAACGGCTGCACCACATGGGCATCGAGCCCGCCGGCCGGCGCCACGCCGGCGATCAGCGCCTCGACGCCGGCTGGGATGCGAGCGCTGGTGCCCCGCGCCGCGAGCTCGAACCCCATGGCCTCGCCACTGCCCAGCGGCGACACCGTCATGAGCCCGCCGCGCGGAATGGTGGTGGTGGAGATCAGCACCAGGTTCAGGAGCAGCTTGACCTTGTTCTTGGCCTGGAACTCGCGGGGCAGGCGCCAGTCGATCTTGGTGCGATCGTCCTCGATCATGCCGCGGACCACCTGCTCGGCATCGCCGAGATCGAGCTGCGCCCCGGCCGACCCGGCGGCGCCGAACGCCAGCCGGGTGAACTGGAGCCGCGCCGAGGCCTGACGGGAACTCTTGGCGATGAGATCGAGCGCCACCTCGCGCATGTCGGCGGCGCCTTCGTCCTCCAGCACCTCGATGCCGTTGACCACCGCGCCCACCGGGCTGATGACATCGTGGCACACCCGCGAGCACAGCAAGGCCGCGAGATCGAGGGCGGAAATGACGGCGGCGTCGGCGGCCGGGGAGAGGATCGGGGCGAGCGCGTCGAATTTGGGCGCGTCGGACATGGGTCGGGCTTCCGGGCGTGCTGTGATCCCGCCATCGCGGCCGCCGCGCCGCCACCGTGGGCCGGCCCGTGGCTGCGGGGGGAGACCGCATGGTGCAGGGTCGGCTCTGATACACCCGGGGACGGCCCCCTCACAAGCGTCGCCGCCATCGACAGGCCCGGCGCGAGCGGATATGACCCGGCCATGACCAGCACGTTCCCGCGCGCGCCCGCGCCCACCGACGCGCCCCTCCTCGCCGGCCTCGCCGCCGCCGCGCTGGCGGCGGGCGTCGCCATCCGCCGCATCGAAGCTCAGGGCATTGAGGCCCATGCCAAGGCGGATCTGAGCCCCGTCACCGCCGCCGACGAAGCCGCCGAGCTCATCATCTGCGCCGCCCTGGCGGAGCTGCTGCCCGGCGTGCCGGTGGTGGCCGAGGAGGCCATGTCCGCCGGCGCCCATGTGGACTGCGGCAACCGCTTCCTGCTGGTGGACCCGCTGGATGGCACCCGCGAGTTCATCTCCGGCAATGGCGAGTACACCGTCAATATCGCGCTCGTGGAAGACGGCACGCCGGTGCTCGGTGTGGTCTATGCGCCGGCCCGGGCGACCCTGTTCGCGGGCCGCCCGGGCGCGGCCTTCCGCGCCATCCGTGCGCCGGGCGCGGCGGTGAATGCGCAGGACTGGGAGTCCATCTCCTGCCGCCCCCTGCCCTCGGGCCCCATGGTGATCGCCGCCAGCCGCTCCCATGGCGACCCGGCCACCGATGCGCTCATCGCCCGCTATGACGTGGCCGAGCGCATCTCGGCCGGCTCGGCGCTGAAGTTCGGCCTGCTGGCGGAAGGCTTGGTTGATCTCTACCCCCGCCTGGGCACGGTGATGGAATGGGATTGCGCCGCCGGGCATGCGGTGATCAACGCCGCAGGCGGCCGCGTCACCCGGCCGGACGGCAGCCCCCTCACCTATGGGCATGCGAATGCCGGCTTCAAGGTGCATGGCTTCCTCGCCTGGGGCGCCGGTCAGCCTCCAGCGCCGAAGGCGGGGTGATCGCAGAGCGGAGACCGCACACCGGTCGTCGCCACCGGTTAACCCCACACTAAGCCCCGGTGGGGAAGCTCGGGCGCAGACCGGCTGCCGGCCGCGCCTTTCCCAGGTCACACTGCTGGCCATAATCGAAGGCGCGATTCGCGGCCTTTGCCGTTTCCGAAGCCCATTGCGAGATCCCCCATGCGCTTCTCATCGAGCTTCTTTTCAAGGGTTAGCCGCCGCGCCCTCCTCCGGCATCTGGCGGCCGCCGCCGTGCTGGCGACACCGCTCGCGGCCGCCGCGCCCGCCCTCGCCCAGCAGCAGCAGGCGCCGCAGAACTATTCCACTGGTGAGCTGGTGAGTCGGGGCCACTCCTTTTTCGGCAGCGTCTCGCGCGGGCTCGCCCTCAGCATCGAGAAGGCGGTCTCCCAGTGGGGCCAGCCCAATGGCTACATTCTCGGCCAGGAAGGCTCCGGCGCGTTCGTGGGTGGCCTGCGCTATGGCGAGGGCGTGCTCTATACCCGCAACGCTGGCGACCTGAAGGTCTATTGGCAGGGCCCATCGGTGGGCTGGGACTTCGGCGGCGATGGCGCCCGCACCATGATCCTGGTCTACAACCTGCGCAGCGTGCAGGACGTGTTCCGGCGCTTCGGTGGCATTTCCGGTTCGGCCTATGTGGTGGCCGGCTTCGGCATGACCGCCCTGGGCGCCGACGGCATCGTGGTGGTGCCCATCCGCTCGGGCGTGGGCGTACGCATCGGCGCCAACCTCGGCTATCTCAAATTCACCGCGCAGCCCACCTGGAACCCCTTCTGATCCCCGCGCGCCGGCCGCCCGCGACTGAAGGCGGCTGGTGCCCTGGCGCCACTCGTGCAATGAATGTCGTGCCATGAATGGCGCACCATGAATGACGGACTGCTTCGAGGCTGGAGGACCGGGCCAACATGATCGAACAGATCATGTATTTCGCGTTGGGCGCGCTGGTGGCGACGTTCGTTGCGCTGCTGGTGCTGCCGGCGGTCTGGCACCGCGCCGTGCGCCTCACCACCCGCCGGGTGGAAGCGGCGGTGCCCGTCTCCATCTTCGAGATTCAGGCGGACAAGGACCAGCAGCGGGCCTTCTTTGCCCTCAACCAGCGCCGCCTTGAACTGCAGGCCGATGCCATGCGCGAGACCATCGCCGGGCACGCCGCCACCATCGAGCACCAGCGCCAGCGCGTCGCCCAGTTGGAAGCCGCCCTGTCGGATCTGCAGCGGCAGCGCCAGCAGCTCGAAGGCACGCTGGCGGAACAGAGCGTGTTGCTGGGCGAGGTGCAGGACCAACTGGCCGACGCCCAGAGTGCCCAGATCCCTGAAACTCCGCCCCTGGCGCCGCGCCCCGGCGAGGAGCGCGAGCTGCAGGAGGCGGCCATCGCCCTTTCCATCGCCCCCCTGCGGGCCGAGCAGGAGCGCCTGCAGGCGGCGGTGCTCGCCGCCGCGCCTGCGAAGACCCCTCCCGCCCATCTCAAGACCGAGCTGAAGGACGTGGCGGCGCGGCTCACGGCCATGGTGGCCCGCATGGAAGGCGTCGCCTCGCCCATTCCCGCGCTGGTCGCCGACGCGCAGAGCGATGACCACGAAAGCCTGGCGGCCCGCATCCGCGACCAGCTGACCCCCGAGGCCGAAACCGAGCCGGCGGCGCCGCTGGCCGCCTCCGCCTGATCGCCTCACCCCACGCCCCCGATCGCCGACCAGAGCCGCCGCGCGCACAGGCGCGCCAGGAGGCAGCAAAGACCGGTGAGGCAGCAAAGACCGGTGCGATCAGCGCGCCGTCGCCACCTCCAGCTCCTCGATGCGCCGGCGCAACTGCGCCGGCAGGCCGGGGAAGCGATCGGGCGCCACGAAATCGGCGGTGACGAAAGGCGGCCCCTGGCGCTTGCCGGCGAACACCCGCGCGCCGTCCACCGTCATCACCACATCCCCCTTCTCCAGGGTGGGGTCATCGGTGATGGCCATGGTCTGCAGCCCGCCAACCTGATCGGCGGTGCAGGTGCAGCCGTCCACCAGCCGGCTGCGATAGACGAAGGCATTGGGGATCTCGGAATAGCTGCGGCCGACGTTGTCCACCGCATTGTCGATGCTGCTGGCGGCGCTGGCGGTGGTGAACACCTCCATGTGGGCTGCCGGGCACAGGGCGGCACAATAGGCCGCGGCGCCCCGGCTGCCGGGATCACGCACCCGGGCGCCGAGCGGAAAATAGCGGCCATCACAGCTGCGCACACAATAGGCGAAGGTGCCGCCGCGCGGCGCGTCCACATAGCCACCGTCATCGCCAACGGGATACTGCGGCGGCAGGCGGTCGGCGTCCGGAGTCCGGCGCTGCGGCGCGACGCCAAACAGCGCGGCGAAGAAATCAAAGGGCGATGCCGGCGGCCGATAGGCGGGGGCCGCGCGGCTGGTGGCCCGCGGGCCTCCCCATTGCACCAGCCGTGGGGGGGTCCGTGCCTCCCCGCGCCCGGCGCGATGTGTGTGATCCTTGCTCTGCTGCAGGATGAAGAGGCGGCTCGCGTCCACATTCTGGGCCCGCGCCGGCCCCATCAGCAGCGCGGCCATCAAGGCCAGACATGCGCCGACAAGGCCCGCCACCCCGATCTTGGAGCGACCAAGATAAACGACACGATACACAACACGATGCCACAGGGGAGACGCATCACCCAGGGTCGATCCGGTCATGAGGCTTCCCCCCAGCGGTATGAACGCCTTCGTCCTGAAGGTCGTCGTTGGCTGAACGTCATCGACGCCAGAACCAGCTCGACCATCATGGCCGGGCGCAACCGCGCGATGACGCCCCCACCCCCGGCCTTACGCCCGCCGGCAGGGCCGGCTTCGCGCGCACGCCAGCGCCGCACTCTCTACACCGGACAACCACCGATCGTCCACGAGGCATGACCATAGGGGATGGCGCCGGGACCGCACCCGGGCTCACACGAGGGCTGACACACCGACGATGGTGCGCGAGGCGGGCGCCGCGGCGGGCGCGTCACGGGGCAGGGTCATCAAGGCCAGGGGCGGGGTCGCCACCAACAGCGCGGCGAACAGGATGGTGACCAGAGAAATCAACACTGAGCCTTGAAGCTGGCCGGTCATGGCGGGTCTCCTCTGCTACCCCTTGCCTTCGTCCTCGGCTCTCTGCCCGGCCCGCCGCGCCGTCCGCAGAGATGTTGCCAAAAGGTTGAAGACGGGGCGGCTGTTCCCGCACCAGGCCTCACGTTTTCGCGAGTACCCCGCCGGACCGATGCGATCCGACGCGGTGCTCGTCACCCTAAAAATCAGGGGATGAAGAGGGACGCCACGAGGCCCCTCAGCGCCGGCACACCTCCACCCAGCGCCAGCCACGCGGGGTGCGCACCTGCTCCCAGCGGCACCAGGGATGGCGCGGCCGACCCCAGCCGCGGGCGTAGGGCGGGACCGGGCCGCGGAACCGCGGATCCCAGACACAGCGATTGCGGTTGCAGACCCAACCCACGTTTTCGGCGGCGACATCAACGCCCCCCTGCGCCGCCGCAGCGGTCGCCGGGGTCAGCGGTGCGGCGCTCGCGCCATCCACCATCACCGCGCCGAGGCCGATGGCCGCGGCAACCCCGAGGGCGAGAATCCCAAGTCGCATGACAACTCCCCTTTGCAAGTCTCGGAACGCACCGCGCTCCCACTCGCGGGATGCAGATGACACCGGCATTCCGGCTGAATTGGGCGGCGATTGCGGCGAGACCTGAACGGTATTTTGATAATCACGTGTAGGGTTAACAAAGCGTTATCCCGCTGCATTGCAGCAACGACGACCGGTTGCGTCCGCTGCGGCGAGGCCCTGATATGGCGCCATGATCGACAAGCTCGAATATCTGATCGCCCTCGCCAGGGAACGCCACTTCGGCCGCGCCGCCGAGGCTTGCGGCGTCACCCAGCCCACCCTGTCCGCCGGCATCAAGCAGCTGGAGGACACCTTGGGCGTGCTGCTGGTGCAGCGCGGATCCCGCTTCCTCGGGTTCACTCCGGAAGGCGAGCGCACGCTGGAGTGGGCGCGGCGCATCGTCTCCGACACCCGCGCCATGCGCCAGGATATCGACGCCTTGAAGCGCGGCCTTTCCGGGCCACTGCGCATCGCCGCTATTCCCACCGCTTTGCCCATGGTGGCGGCGCTGACCACCCCGTTCCGCGCCCGCCACCCCGACGTGCGCTTCACGGTGATCTCGCGCACGTCCCTGGAGATTTTGAGCGACCTCGAAAATCTGGAGATCGACGCGGGCCTGACCTATCTCGACAACGAGCCCCTGGGCCGGGTCAACACGGTGCCGCTCTACCGCGAGCGCTACCGGCTCGTCACCTCGCCCGAGGCCCGGTTCGGCGATCGGGCGCGCGTGACCTGGGCGGAGGTGGCCGAGCTGCCCTTGGCCCTGCTCACCCCGGACATGCAGAACCGGCGCATCGTCGACGGCCTTCTAGCCACGGTCGGCGCCCGCACCCAGCCGACCCTCGAATCCAATTCCATGACGGTTCTGTTCACCCATGTGCGCACCGGCCTGTGGGCCAGCGTGATGCCGGCCATGCTGGCCGATTCCCTGGGGCTGACAGCGGTGGTGCGGGCCATTCCCATCATCGAGCCGGACATCTCCCATTCCATCGGCCTGGTGGTGCCCCATCGCGAACCCACCACCCCGATCATCTCCGCCCTGGTGGCGGAGGCCCGACGCATCGCCCCCAAGCTCGATCAGCAGGTGCTGGCCGACCCCGCCCTCGCTGCAATGCAATAACGCCATTCCGGAGCGCACGCCGGTACACATAGAAAAGTCCGATCGCTGGTGGCGCGCCCGTCCCTTAACGTCCATTTTGCCGCAGCTTGGAGGCTGATGGATCGGGGGGTAGCCAATGCCTCGCGCGCCGCTCCATAGAAATGTTCTATCGCAACATCCTACAGCTGCATTGATCAGCTCCGCAATTGTGACAGTCTGTTTGAAATCATCACAAGGAAGGGCCGTGTGCATACGGCTCCGGTGACGTGGGAAGGCAGACGCCCATGGCGGTCTATGAGGATTGGAGCACCGAGCGCGCGGCGCAGGTGATCGGCGAGCTTCGTCACCTGGAGGGGGCCACCATGCCCATCCTGCACGCGTTGCAGGAGACCTTCGGCTTCGTGCCCGATCCCGCCGTGCCGCTGATCGCCGAGAGCCTCAACCTCTCCCGCGCCGAGGTCTATGGCGTCCTCACCTTCTATCACGACTTCCGCCGCGAGCCGCCGGGCCGGCATGTGGTGAAGCTGTGCGCCGCCGAGGCCTGCCAATCCATGGGCGGCAAGGCGCTGGCCGATTATGCCGAGGACAAGCTCGGCGTCGCCATGGGCGAGACCTCGACTGATGGCGCCATCACCCTTGAGCCCATCTATTGTCTCGGCCTGTGCGCCTGCGCCCCCTCGGCGCTGGTGGACGGCCAGTTGGTGGGCCGCCTCGATCCGCAAGCCATCGACGAGATGGCCGACGCCTTCGCCGCCGGCAAAAGCTTCGGAGACGCCTGATGAAGTCGCCCCGCATCTTCGTCCCCAACGACGCCACCGCCATCGCCTGCGGCGCCGATCGGGTCGCCCATAAGCTGGAGAAGGGCCTCTCCGCCCGCGGCGTCACCGCCGACATCACCCGCAACGGCTCGCGCGGCCTGTTCTGGCTGGAGCCGCTGATCGAGGTGGAAACCGAGAAGGGCCGCGTGGGCTACGGCCCGGTCAAGCCCGGCGACGTGGAGGAACTGCTCCACGCCGGCCTGCTCCATGGCGGCGAGCATCCCCTGTGCGTCGGGCTCGTGGATGAGATCCCCTATCTCAAGAAGCAGACCCGCCTCACCTTCGCCCGCGTCGGCATCATCGATCCCCTCTCCCTCACCGATTACGAGGCCCATGGCGGCTATCGCGGCCTGAAGCGGGCACTGGAGCTGGGGCCGGCCGCGACGGTGGAAGAGGTGGTGGAAAGCGGCCTGCGCGGCCGCGGCGGCGCCGGCTTTCCCACCGGCATCAAATGGCGCACCGTCGCCGCCGCCGAGGCCGACCAGCGCTATATCGTCTGCAATGCGGACGAGGGCGACAGCGGCACCTTCGCCGACCGGCTGATCATGGAGGCGGACCCGTTCTGCCTCATCGAGGGCATGACCATCGCCGGCTTCGCGGTGGGCGCGACCCGGGGCTATGTCTACTCCCGCTCCGAATATCCGCTGTCGTTCGTGGTGATGGAAAAGGCCATCGAGAAGGCCCGCGCCGCCGGCCTGCTGGGCAAGAACATCCTCGGCTCCGGGCACGATTTCGAGCTCGAGATGCGCATGGGCGCCGGCGCCTATGTGTGTGGCGAGGAGACGGCGCTCCTGGAAAGCCTGGAGGGTAAGCGCGGCCTGGTGCGCGCCAAGCCGCCGCTGCCGGCCCACAAGGGCCTGTTCCAGAAGCCCACCGTCATCAACAATCTGGTGTCGCTCGCCACCGTCCCGGTGATCCTGGACAAGGGCGGCAGCTTCTACCGCGATTTCGGCATGGGCCGCTCGCGGGGCACCATGCCCATCCAGCTGGCCGGCAACATCAAATATGGCGGCCTGTTCGAGACCGCATTCGGCATTTCCCTCGGCGAGCTGGTCAACGACATCGGCGGCGGCACGGCCTCCGGGCGGCCGGTGCGGGCGGTGCAGGCGGGCGGGCCGCTGGGCGCCTACATGCCGGTCTCCCAGTTCGACACGCCGTTCGACTATGAGGCGTTTGCGGCCAAGGATGCGCTGATCGGCCATGGCGGCATCGTGGTGTTCGACGACACGGTGGACATGGCCCACATGGCCCGCTTCGCCATGGAGTTCTGCGCCCACGAAAGCTGCGGCAAGTGCACCCCCTGCCGTATCGGCTCCACCCGCGGCGTCGAGACCCTCGACAAGGTGGTGACCGGCGAGAAGCGCGAGCAGAACCTCGTGCTGCTGCGCGATCTCTGCCACACCATGAAGCTCGGCTCCCTGTGCGCCTTGGGCGGCTTCACCCCCTATCCGGTGCTGAGCGCCCTCAACCATTTCCCGGAAGACTTCGGCGCCGCGCCCAGTCTGCCGGCGGCGGCGGAGTAAGGGTGATGGGCTTCGCCTTCCCCCCGTCGCCCTCCGGCTCGACCGGAGGGCCCACCGCCGCCGCAGCCGGCACCCGCAGCGCCATGGATGCTCCGGTCGAGCCGGAGCGTGACGGCGGCTTGTTGCATGACGGCGGGGTTTGGCAGGGCGTGACGCGACGGCCAAGCCGATCGCCAGCATCCGCCTTCCCACCACCGTCTCCCCTCCTCCCCCCGTCGCCCTCCGGCTCGACCGGAGGGCCCATCGCCGCCGCAGCCGGCACCCGCAGCGTCCTGGATGCTCCGGTCGAGCCGGAGCATGACGGTAGCTTAGGGGGAAGCACGGCGCGACGGCCGCGCCGATCGCCAACATCCGCCTTTCCACCGCTGTCACCGCTCCTCCCCCCGTCGCCGCTCGCCCCCCCGTCGCCCTCCGGCTTGACCGGAGGGCCTACCGCCGCCGCAGCCGGCACCCGCAGCGCCATGGATGCTCCGGTCGAGCCGGAGCGTGACGGCGCTGCAGGGTTCGACGGCTCGACACCATTTCCGCGCCCCCGGCGCCATCGTCCTTCCTGAGAGGAACGCCCCATGTCCCTCATCTCCGACATCGACTACGGCACGCCGGTTTCCAAATCCGAGAAGCTGGTGACACTCACCATCGACGGCATGCAGGTGAGCGTGCCCGAAGGCACCTCCATCATGCGGGCGGCCATGGAGGTGGGGAACAAGATCCCCAAGCTGTGCGCCACCGACATGCTCGATGCCTTCGGCTCCTGCCGCCTGTGCCTGGTGGAGATCGAGGGCCGCAACGGGACCCCCGCCTCCTGCACCACGCCGGTGGCCGACGGCATCGTGGTGAAGACGCAGACAGAGCGGCTGAAGCAGCTGCGCAAGGGGGTGATGGAGCTCTACATCTCCGACCATCCGCTCGACTGCCTCACCTGCTCCGCCAATGGCGATTGCGAACTGCAGGAGATGGCCGGCGTGGTGGGCCTGCGCGACGTGCGCTACGGCTATGAGGGCGAGAACCACACGCATTTGGGGAAGGACGAATCCAACCCCTATTTCACCTATGAAAAATCAAAGTGCATCGTCTGCAATCGCTGCGTGCGCGCCTGCGAGGAGGTGCAGGGCACCTTCGCCTTGACCATTTCCGGCCGGGGCTTCGACAGCCGCGTGTCGCCGGGCATGAACGAGCCCTTCCTCACCTCCGAATGCGTGTCCTGCGGCGCCTGCGTGCAGTCATGCCCCACCGCGACCCTCAATGAGAAGTCCATGGTGGAAATCGGCACCCCCGAGCATGCGGTGGTGACCACCTGCGCCTATTGCGGCGTCGGCTGCGCCTTCAAGGCGGAGATGCGCGGCGACGAGCTGGTGCGCATGGTGCCCTACAAGGACGGCAAGGCGAACCGCGGCCACAGCTGCGTGAAGGGCCGCTTCGCCTATGGCTACGCCACCCACCAGGACCGCATCCTGAAACCCATGATCCGCTCGTCCATCTCCGAGCCGTGGCAGGAAGTGACCTATGAGGAGGCGATCCAATACGCCGCCTCGGAATTCAAGCGGATCCAGGAGAAGTATGGCAAGCGCGCGGTGGGCGGCATCACCTCGTCCCGCTGCACCAATGAAGAGACCTACCTCGTTCAGAAGCTGATCCGCGGCGGCTTCGGCAACAATAATGTGGACACCTGCGCCCGGGTCTGCCACTCGCCCACCGGCTACGGCCTCTCGCAGACCTATGGCACCTCCGCCGGCACCCAGGATTTCGACAGCGTCGAACAGTCCGACGTGGTGCTGATCATCGGCGCCAACCCCACCGACGGCCACCCGGTGTTCGGCTCGCGCCTGAAGAAGCGGCTGCGCGAGGGCGCCAAGCTCATCGTGGTGGATCCGCGCCGCACCGACATCGTGCGCTCGCCCCATATCGAGGCCGCCTTCCATCTGGCGCTGAAGCCCGGCACCAACGTGGCCATCGTCACCGCGCTGGCCCATGTGATCGTCACCGAGGGCCTGGTGAACGAAGCCTTCGTGCGCGAGCGCTGCGACTGGGAGGATTTCCAGGAGTGGGCGGCGTTCGTCGCCGATGAGCGCCACTCCCCCGAGGCGGTGGAAAAATACACGAAGGTGCCGGCGGAGCTGGTGCGCGGGGCCGCCCGGCTCTATGCCACCGGCGGCAACGGGGCCATCTATTATGGCCTCGGCGTCACCGAGCACTCGCAGGGCTCCACCACGGTGATGGCCATCGCCAACCTTGCCATGGCCACCGGCAACATCGGCCGCGAGGGCGTGGGCGTGAACCCGCTGCGCGGGCAGAACAATGTGCAGGGCTCGTGCGACATGGGCTCGTTCCCCCATGAGCTGCCGGGCTATCGCCACATCTCCGACGATGCCACCCGCGCCGCATTCGAGGCCATGTGGGGCGTGCATCTCGACGACGAACCGGGCCTGCGCATTCCCAACATGTTCGATGCGGCCGTGGAGGGCACCTACAAGGGCATGTATGTGCAGGGCGAGGACATTCTGCAGTCCGATCCCGACACCAAGCATGTCTCGGCCGGCCTTGCCGCCCTGGAATGCCTGGTGGTGCAGGACCTGTTCCTGAACGAGACCGCCAATTACGCCCACGTGTTCCTGCCGGGCTGCACCTTCCTGGAAAAGGACGGCACCTTCACCAATGCGGAACGCCGCATCCAGCGGGTGCGCAAGGTGATGGCACCGAAGAACGGCTATGCCGACTGGGAAGTGACCCAGATGCTCGCCAACGCGCTGGGCTTCAAGATGGACTATGCCCATCCGGGCGCGATCATGGACGAGATCGCCGCGCTCACCCCCTCCTTCACCGGCGTAAGCTATGCCAAGCTCGACGAGCTGGGCTCGGTGCAGTGGCCCTGCAACGAGAAGGCGCCCACGGGCACCCCGGTGATGCATATCGGCGGCTTCGTGCGCGGCAAGGGCAAGTTCATGCTCACCGAATACGTGCCCACCGACGAGAAGACCGGGCCGCGCTTCCCGCTGCTGCTCACCACCGGGCGCATCCTCTCCCAATACAATGTGGGCGCCCAGACCCGGCGCACCGCGAACGTCGCCTGGCATCCGGAAGACGTGCTGGAGATCCACCCCTCCGATGCCGAGAACCGGGGCATCCACGAAGGGGATTATGTGAAGCTGGAGAGCCGCTCGGGCTCCACCTCCCTGAAGGCGGTGATCTCCGAGCGGGTGGCGCCGGGGGTGGTCTACACCACCTTCCACCACCCGGTGACCCAGGCCAACGTGGTGACCACCGACTTCTCGGACTGGGCCACCAACTGCCCGGAATACAAGGTCACCGCCGTGCAGGTCTCCCGCTCCAACGGCCCGACCCCGTGGCAGGAGGAATATGAGGACCTGAGCCGCAAGAGCCGCCGCATCGCCGCCGAAGCCGCGGAGTAGCCCGGCGCCACCCGCCCGCCCCAAGCGCAACGCCACTCCCTCTCCCGCCTGCGGGGGAGGGTTGGGGTGGGGGCCAGCCGGCCTCAAAACCCCGCGGGGCGGTCAGCGGAAAGGCTCCGCCCCCTCCCTGCCCTCCTCCGCAGGCGGGAGATGGTTCGCCAACGGAAGGCTCGGCCCGACAGCCGCGCCGGGCCGCCGAGGTCGACCGGCCAGCGTCAGACGCCAGCGCCAACCACCGGCGCAACGCCACTCCCTCTCCCGCTTGCGGGGGAGGGTTGGGGTGGGGGCCAGCCGGCCTCAAAACCCAGCGGGGTGGCGAGCGGAAAGGCTCCGCCCCCTCCCTGCCCTCCCCCGCAGGTGGGAGAGGGTGCACCGGCGGCAAGGGCGTCCGCCTCGAACACACACCACGGCCCCGATGGGCCCGACAGAGGACCCCCGACCGAAGGTCGCCAGCGTCATGACCGAGCTCCCCGCGCCCCACATCTGCGATGGTTCGCAGACGCCCCTTTCCGCGCCGCCCCCGGCGTTGCGGGTGGCGCGCGTGCAGGTGCGCGATGGCACCGTCACCACGGGCAGCCGTGCGGTGCCAGAGGAAACCCCGGTGGCCCTCACCTTCAACGGCACCACCCATGCGGTGATGATGGCGAGCCCCACCGATATCCGCGCCTTTGCGCTGGGCTTCGCCCTCACCGAGGGCATCGTCGTCAGCCCCGCCGACATCCTCTCCATCGAGGAGATCGTGGTGGAGGACGGCATCGAAGCGCGGGTTTGGATCGCCGAGGATAAAATGCGCAGCCTCTCCGCCCGCCGCCGGGCGCTGGCCGGGCCTACCGGCTGCGGCCTGTGCGGGGTGGAGAGCCTCGCCGAGGCGGTGAAGCCGGCGGCACGGGTGGAGACCGGCCCGCGCATCGCGCCCGCCGAGATCCTCGCCGCCATGGCCGCTCTCTCGCCGCGCCAGCCGCTCAACCACGAAACCCGGGCGGTGCATGCCGCCGCCTATTACGAACCTGGCCTCGGCATTCGCGCGGTGTGCGAGGACGTGGGCCGCCACAATGCCCTCGACAAGCTGGTGGGCCGCGCGGCGCTGGAAGGCTTCACCCCGGCGCGCGGGGTGCTGCTGCTCACCAGCCGCGTCTCCATCGAGATGGTGCAGAAGGCGGCGGTGCTCGGCACCGGCATCATCGCCGCCGTCTCCGCCCCCACCGCTTTGGCGCTGCGCACGGCGGACGCGGCGGGCCTCACCCTGTGTGCCATCGTGCGTGCCGACGGCTTCGAGATTTTCACCCATGCCGGGCGCATCGCGCTCGATCCCGCCCAGGAGCGGTCCCCCGATGTCGCATAATTCCGATGAGAAGCTGGTCTATATGGCCAACCAGATCGCCACCGCCTTCGCTCAGCAGAAGCACGATGCCGCGGTCGTGGCGACCCGCACCCACATCGCCAAATTCTGGGATCCGCGCATGCGCGCCAAAATCACCGCCCACGCGGCGGCCGGCGGCGCCGGCCTCTCGCCCATCGCCAAGGAAGCGGTGGACGGCCTGCCGCCGGTGAAGGCGGCCTGAACGTCTAACGCGCCGCACCTGACGGGCCGGACCGCCGGTCCGGGCCCGCCGCATCACCGGCGATCACATCTCGCCGCCCGCTCTGGGAGACGGGCCGCACTGCGGTGGCGCCACCGCAGCGATCCGATCCGGCGACCTCACCATCGGTGCGGGGCGGGCGACCGTTTTCGCCCCTCGCCCCGAGACCTGAAGGTGCCGGCGCCGGCTCATCAGTCTTCGAGATCGATATCGAAGATGGTCATCTGGAAATGATAGCAGAGGTCGCCGTCTTCCTTGTCCTCGAAGATGACGCCAATGTCCTCGTCACCGAGCAGCACGTCGGCGGAGTCCTTCTTCTTGGGCCGTGCGACCACCTTGATCTGCGGATTACCGAACTTGTTGCGCAGATAACGCTGCACGGATTCGATGTCGTTTTTGTCCAAGAGGGCCTCCTGAAGTCGGACCGCCGCCTTATGGCCGTGCAGCCGGGCGCATTCAAGGCAGGACGGCGCACAAATCCCAGTTATCAGTGCGCCGGCGTCGTCTTTGCGCTCAGATATCGGCGCCGGCGAAGATGAAGCTGTCCTCGAACATCTGGTCCATGGAGCGCGAGGGCTCCACGCAACCCACCTCGCCCACCACCTTGGCCGGGATGCCGGCCACCGTGGTGTTGCGCGGCACCGGCTTCAGCACCACCGAGCCGGCGGCGACGCGGGCGCAACGGCCCACCTCGATATTGCCCAGCACCTTGGCGCCGGCGCCGATGAGCACGCCCCGGCGGATCTTGGGATGGCGATCGCCGGTCTCCTTGCCGGTGCCGCCCAGCGTCACCCCCTGAAGGATGGACACGTCGTCCTCGATCACCGCCGTCATGCCGATGACCACCCCGGTGGCATGATCGAAGAAGATGCCGCGCCCCATGGGCACCTGCGGGTGAATATCCACCCCGTAGACGGATGAGGCCCGGCTCTGCAGGTAGAGCGCCAGATCCAGCTGGCCGCGCTGCCACAGCCAGTGGGCCAGACGATGGGTCTGGATAGCGTGGAAACCCTTGAAATACAGCACCGGATCCAGCGCCCGCGTGGCCGCCGGGTCGCGATCCACCACCGCCATCACGTCCGCGCGCAGCGCCTGGGAGATGCTCTTGTCGTCGGTGGTCGCCTCCAGATAGGCCGCCTGCAGCACCGGCGCAGGCACGTCGGGATGATCCAGGCGACTGGCGATGCGCTGGCCGATGGCCGCCTCGAGGCTCGGCTGCCCGAGGATGGCGCCGGTGAGGAAGGCAGCCATCACCGGCTCGCGACCTACCACGTCCTCCGCCTCGGCCCGCACCCGCGCCCACACGGGATCCACCACGTCGTGCCAGCGATCCGCCGGCGCCTTGGTGAGCCGCACCGTGCTGGTGTCCATCTCGATGGACGGCGTAACGGGGCTCACGGCCTGATCCTGAAGCTGTGCGGGCGAAACCGGCACCGGTGTCTGCGCCATGCCTGCCTCCTTCAATCTGGTCATCCGGCAGCGCCGGGAAATCCCCTCTCTTTTAGCACATGCCGCAGCGCCGCGAGAGGGGCATCGCGGGTGCGCCGTGCTCAGGGCCGCCGCTTCAGGAAATCGAGCACGCCCTGCTTGAACACCTTGTCGCCCACCGCCGGGTTGTGGTCGCGGTTGGGAATGTCCAGCACCTCGCCATCGGGCAGCAGCTCCACCAGCGGCCGGGGATCGCCCGCCACCTTGTCGCGGGTGCCCACCGCCACCAGCACCGGCTGGAAGATGCGCGCCACCTCGTCCCGGCTCAGCACCTGGCGCGAGCCGCGGATGCAGGCGGCCAGCGCCCGCAGGTCCTGCCTGTTGGCATCGGCGAAGGTGCGGAACATGCGGCCCATGGGGTCGGCGATGGCTTCCACGCTCGGCGCCTCCATGGCATCGGCGATGGATTGGGGCAGGCCCACACCGTCCACCAGATGGATGCCGAGCCCGCCCAGCACCAGGGAGCGCACCGCATCCGGAAACAGCAGCGCCATATAGGCCCCAACGCGCGCGCCCATGGAATAGCCGATCACATCGGCGCGGGGGATGTGGAGATGATCCAGCAGCCGCTTGGCATCCTCCGCCATGCGGGCGGTGTTGTAGAGGCCCGGCTCATAGACCTTGCCGGACGCCCCATGACCGCGATGGTCGAAGCAGATCACCCGATAGCCGGCGCCCTTCAGGGTCGTCATCCAGGACGGGCCGACCCAGTTGATCTCCTTGTTGGAGGCAAAGCCGTGGATGAGCAGCACCGGATCGCCGGCGCCCTCGTCGAGATAGGCGATGTCGATGCCATCGGAATTGAAATGGGGCATGGCGTTCTTTCGCGCGGGCCGTCTGCACACGGGTGTGCGGCCTGCCGGGGCGTGGGGAGGTGCGGGAACCTAGAACCGCGGCGCCGGGCTGCCAACCCCCGCCGTCATCGCCGCGGCGTGGCGCGCATCCCGCGCCGCCAGGGCCATCGCGCCATCGAGGGCCCGCTGCACCCGGACGAAGACCTGATCCGCGTCGCCGTCCACCCCGTCGCGTCCCTGCGAAACGGCCCCGTTGGCCGGCGACGGCCGGAGGCGGATGTCCCGTGCATCAAGACGGTGCCCGGAGTGCATGGCCTTGCGGCGGCGCCCGCCCCGCCAGAGGCGACGGGCGCAGGCGACGCAGAAGCCGTTCAGCGTGGACACCAGCACATAGGCGTAGGCCATGAGAACGAAGGCCCAGCCCACCAGCTTCAGCAGCGCCCCGGTCACCACCAAGGCGCCCCGGCCGAGAGTTTTCACGATAGCCAGGGTCTGGCCGCCCTTGGCCTCGGCGAGGCGGGCGAGACGGCGAAGGTCGCCGCCATTTTCCGCCACTTTCAGGCCGTCCAGCGCGGTCCGGGTGCCGGCCTTGGCCTGCACCGTGGCGACATCTTCCACCATCCGCCCCAGCCGGCCCATGCGCTCGCCCCGCACCACGCTCTTGAGCGCGGCGGCGTCCACCGGCGCGGTCCCGCTGGCCAGCCGGCGCACGGCGGCGAGATCCACGCTGTCGCGCACCGCCCGGCCGATACTGCGGGCAAGGCCTGCGGAAAGCATGCCGGCCCGCTTGGCCCCCTTCAGCAGCGTCACCCCCGCCCGTGCCGGCAGGCCGGCACCGAGGGTGGCATAGGTGCCGGCGCTCAAGGCGAGGCCGGCAGCGGAGAGGCCGAGAATCAGTTCGTCGGGGTCCTCGCCACGGGCCAGCTTCAGCCCCTCGCGGGAGGCATCGCGCAGATCGCCCCATAAAGTGAGATCACCCACCGCTGCGCCGGCAAGGCCCGCCGCATCCTCCGGGGTGCCGGTGATGAAGCCGCCGCCGAACGCCTTGGCGCTGCGCCACGCCTGAGCGGTGCCACTGTTGGCAGCGGCCACCTGCGCCCGCAGCTCGGGGGAAAGAGCCACCCCGCGGGCGTCCGCCAGTTCCACGAAGGAGGCGGCGAGCGCCCCGTCATCGGCGGCCAGAGCATCCGCAATGGCGCGGCTTGCCGCCGTTGTATCGAAGCCGGCAAGGCCGAGATCCGCCAGGGTGGCCGGATCATCATGGGCCGCAATCAGCCGCACGCTGCTCTTCGCCACCGGCAACAGCCAGGGCGCCGCGCCGATGAGGCTGGCGAGAACAGTGAACAGGGCGAACAGGCGCAACATGGTTCGGTCCATATGGGCAGGCACGTCCCACCCCGCGAGCCGTCGTAAACGCGGAGCGGGACTTTTTTGGGTCGCGCGCGGGCTTACGCGGCGAGCCCCTTGGCCAGCTCCAGGGCCTGGCGCTCGAACAGGCGGCGATAGAGGCCGCCTTCGATCTGCACCAAAGCGTCGTGGTCGCCTTCCTCGACGATGCGCCCCTTGTCGAACACCAGCAGCCGATCAAGGGCGCGCACGGTGGAGAGGCGGTGGGCGATGACCAGGGTGGTGCGGCCCACCATCAGCCGCTCCATGGCCTGCTGAATCAGCGCTTCCGATTCCGAATCGAGGCTGGAGGTGGCCTCGTCCAGGATCAGGATGGGCGCATCCGCCAGGAAGGCGCGGGCCAGCGCCACCCGCTGGCGCTCGCCGCCGGAGAGCTTCACTCCGCGCTCGCCCACCAGCGTGCCATAGCCACGCGGCAGCCGTTCGATGAAGCCCGAGGCATTGGCCAGTTCCGCCGCCCGGTGGATCTCGGCGAACGCGGCCTCCGGCCGGGCATAGGCGATGTTCTCCGCCAGCGAACGATGGAACAGGATGGGCTCCTGCTGCACCACCGCAATGGCGCGCCGCAGGGAGCCCTGGGTGACCGATCGCACATCCTGCCCATCCACGCACACCCGCCCGTCGGTGACATCGTAGAGCCGCTGGATGAGCTTCACGAAGGTGGTCTTGCCGGAGCCCGAATGACCCACGAGGCCCACCCGCTCGCCGGCATCAATGGTCACCGACAGGTCGCGATAGAGCGGTGTCGCGTGGCCGCCATAGTGGAAGGTCACGTGCTCGAACGCGATTTGGCCTTCGCTGACGCGGGCCGGCACGGCGTCCTTCCTGTCAGCGACGCCCACCGGCTGGTGATGCAGGCCCACCAATTCCTCCAGGTCGTTCACTGAGCGCTGGAGATTGTGCACATGCATGCCGATGTCGCGCAGATAGGAATGCACCACGAAATAGGTGGTGAGCACATAAGCCACGTCGCCGGGGCTCGCCTCCCCCCGCCACCACAGCACCAGCACCGCACCGATGATGGCCGCGCGCAGCGCCAGGAGCGCCACCAATTGAAGGGTGCCGGCCCAGGTGCCGGCCATCCAGGTGCGACGGGTGCGGCCGCGCCATTTGTCGAGCACGCGGGACAGGCGCGCCTCCTCCCGCGCCTCGGCGCCGAAGCCCTTCACCACCGTGTTGCAGCCCACCGCATCAGCCAGCACGCCGCCCATGCGGGTGTCCCAGCTGTTGGAGAGCCGCGCCCGCGGCGCCACCATGTGCACGGACAGCACCAGGGTGAGGCCGACGAAACCGACGGCCCCGACTGCCACGATCAGCCCCATCACCGGCCAGAACCAGCCCAGCAGCACCGCCGAGCCCACCAGCGCCACCACCGAGGGCAACAGCGCCACCAGCAGGGTGTCGTCCAGAAGGTCGAGCGACCACATGCCGCGCGAGATCTTGCGCACGGTGGAGCCGGCGAAGCTGTTGGCATGCCAGTCGGCGGAGAAGCGCTGCACCCGGGCGAATGCCTCGGCGGCGATGTCCGCCATGGAACCCAGGGTGAGGCGCATGATGGCCATGAACGACAGGTGCCGCGCCACCAGCATCACCGCCCCCAGCGCCAGCATGACGAGGAAGGCATCCACCGCCGCCGTGCGGGCCTGATCCCGCGTCAGCGCCGTCGATGCCACCGCCTCCACCAGCCGCCCGGCGAACACCGGCACCAGCACTTCGGCGAGGGTGGAGACCAGAACCGCGCTGCCGGTGGCGAAGATGAGCCCCGGACGCCGGCGCCAATGGCGCCACAGGAAGGCGAGAACCGCACCGGTCTGGTTCCGGCCCCGGCTCTTGGACCGGCTCTTGGACCGCCTTTTGGAGAAGAGAAGCGACATGACCAAATCCGGCAGCGCCCGCGGCGCCCACCGGCCCTGATGAGGTCGCGCGCGAACACTGCGACGGCGCGACCTGTGGAATGAAAAACCGATGGAGCGGAAAGACGTCGCAGCGACGACAAGCGGGACCGCGACGACCCGGGCGGGAAACCAGCGACGGGCTTTTCCAACGTGCGAGCGATCAACTGCGGGCTATCGGCCTCGAGCGATCCGTCTCACCCTGCGCCCATCATGCCGGCTGGCGATGGGACGCCACCGGCACGTTCGCACGCGCCAAAAGGGCGCGGATCGAGGAGAGCGCGACGGAAGAGAGGACGATACGGGCATGCGGCATGGATCCATCCTCCCTTGCTGCGTGGAACGTAAGCGGCAAGGCTAACGGAGCGCGCCGTGCTCTTCAACCCCGGCGCCATCCGCATGGCGCATCCGCGCCCGGTGCGCCCGCGGGCCCCCTTTCATCCGTGCGGCTCAGGGGGTAAGGTCGCGCCGGCTTTCTAGATCCTTTACAGGCAGGACCATGGCGGACACCGGCATTCCTCATTTCTGCAACGACCTCGGCCTCACGGTCATCGAGGTGGGCAGCAAGGAGTTCATGTGCATCGGCGCAAAGCCGCCGTTCGACCATCCGCACATCTTCCTGGATCTCGGCGAGGACACCGAGAAGGTGTGCCCCTATTGCTCCACCCTCTACCGCTACAATCCGGCCCTTGCCGCCGGCGCCGCCCAGCCGGCGGCGTGTGTGTGGCATGATGAGGGCGACGCTCATGAGGGCGACGCGCGCTCTGCCGCCTGAACCATCAGCCGGCCCGAGCCGGCGGTCGTGACCATGACAGATCCCATTCCCTTTCGCCCCCGGCCGAAGACCGCCGCCCGCAGCGCGGTGGTGGTGGGGGGCGGCATTGGCGGCCTCGCCTGTGCCCTCACCTTGCGGCGGGCAGGGCTCGCCGTTCAGGTGGTCGAGCGGGCGAAGAAGCTGCGCGAGGTAGGCGCCGGCCTCCAGCTCACGCCCAACGCCACGCGAATCATCCGGGATCTCGGGCTTCTCGATCGCCTCCAGGAGGTGGCGGTGGCGCCGCTGGCGCTGGAGGTGCGCGACGGGCGCAGCGGCGCGCCGCTGACGCGGGCGGACTATGCGCCCGCCGCCAGCCGCTTCGGCGCTCCCTTCCTGGTGGTGCACCGGGCCGATCTGCAGAACCTGCTGGCGGAAGCCGCCCGGGAAGCCGGCTGCGCCATCGCCCTCGGGGCCGATCTCACCAGTGTGGAGCCCGCCTTCGGCAGCGTGCGCGCGGTGGTGAACCAAGGCGGCGATCTCATCGCCCACGGCGCCGACATCCTGGTGGGAGCCGATGGCGTGCGCTCGGCGGTGCGGGCCCATATGGGGGCCATGGCGGCGCCGGTATTCGCCCATCGTGTCGCCTATCGCGCCACGGTGAACCTGCCCGCCGGCTATCCCTCCGAGGTGCGGCTCTATCTCGGGCGCAACGCCCATCTGGTGTGCTATCCGGTGAAGGGCGGCACCACCTTGAATCTCGTCGCCATCGTCCACGAGCCCCAGCCGGTGGCGCGCTGGAACGCGCCCGGCGACAGCGCCGCGGTGCACGCGGCATTCGCCGGCTGGGCCCCCGAGGTCCGCGAGCTGTTGAAGAGCGCCCCGCACTTCCTGTGCTGGGGCCTCTACGATATCGACCCGCTGCCGCGCTGGAGCTCGGGCCGGGTGACCCTGCTGGGCGACGCCGCCCACGCCATGCTGCCATTCCTCGCCCAGGGCGCCGCCCAGGCCATCGAGGATTCAGCGGCGCTGGCCGCGGCCCTTTCCGCCCATGGCGATGCCGGCGCCGCGCTGAAGGCCTATGAGGCGGCCCGCCGCAGCCGCACCGCCCGCATCCAGCGCGAGGCGCGGCGCAACGGCATCATCTACCACCTCTCCGGCCCGCCGCGCTTTGCCCGCGATCTGGTGATCCGCCGGCAGGGCAACGCTTTGCTCGACCGCTACGATTGGATCTACGCCGCCTGACGCCGCCGCTCACACCGCCGCGCCCACCAGATGGCCGATGACGGCGGTGACCGCCATGGCGAGCGCGCCCCAGAAGGCCACCCGCACCGTCGGCTTGAGCACGCTCGCCCCGCCCATCTTCGCGCCCACCGCGCCGAGCACCGCCAGCAGCACCAGCGACACCGCCGAGATGACGATGGCCTGCAGATGATGGGGCGTCACCGCCGCGGCGATGATGGGGACAATGGCGCCGCCGGAGAAGGTGGCGGCAGAGGTGAGCGCCGCCTGGATCGGGCGGGCGGCCACCACCTCGGAAATGCCCAGTTCGTCGCGGGCATGGGCGCCCAGCGCATCCTTGGCCATGAGTTGCTCGGCCACCTGCAGGGCTAGATCCGGCGCGACACCCCGCTCCACATAGATGGCCGCAAGTTCACGCTTCTCATGCTCGGGCATGGTGGCGAGCTCGCGCCGCTCGCGGGCGAGATCCGCCTCTTCCGTATCGGCCTGGGAGCTCACCGAGACGTATTCGCCGGCGGCCATGGACATGGCGCCGGCGACGATGCCCGCGATGCCCGCCACCAGCACCTCTTCCGCCGAATTGGCGGCGGAGGCGACGCCCACCATGAGGCTGGCGGTGGAGATGATGCCATCATTGGCGCCGAGCACGGCGGCGCGCAGCCAGCCGATGCGATCCACCAGATGGCGTTCGGAATGGGGATGGTGCGGGTTCACGCAAAGCCTCTAAATGATCGCCGGAACAGACCCTTCCTGCACACGGGCGCTGACAGCCGTACGACACTTTAGAGGACTTTCAAACTAGGAGACGCGATTCC
Organism: Xanthobacter sp. ZOL 2024; assembly: GCF_052932325.1. Classification (NCBI taxonomy): domain Bacteria; kingdom Pseudomonadati; phylum Pseudomonadota; class Alphaproteobacteria; order Hyphomicrobiales; family Xanthobacteraceae; genus Xanthobacter; species Xanthobacter sp. ZOL 2024. Next base: position 3,273,506 of record NZ_CM128808.1, on the reverse strand, counting down.
GAAAGCGATCCCGATCATGGGGCGCGTCGAGATCCAGCAGTGGGCCGACGGGCACGATGCCGGTGGGGTTGATGGTCTTGTGGCTCTCGTAATAGTGCCGCTTGATATGGGTGAAATTCACCGTGGGGCGGATTTCCGGGCGCTGGTAGAGCGCGCGCAGATAGCTGGACAGGCTCGGATAATCGGCGATGCGGCGGATGTTGCACTTGAAGTGCCCCACATAGACCGCATCGAACCGCACCAGGGTGGTGAACAGGCGGATGTCCGCCTCGGTGAAGGCATCGCCGGCCAGATAGGCCTGGCCGGCCAGGATCTCCTCCAGGGCATCGAGCCGGCGGAACAGCACGCCCACCGCCTCCTCATAGGCGGCCTGGGTCGTGGCGAATCCGGCCTTGTAGACGCCGTTGTTCACCTCGTCATAGACCACCGCATTGATGGCATCGATGGCCGGGCGCAGGGGCTCGGGATAGTAATCGTCCGTCACATCGGTGAACGCCGAGAAGGCGCTGTTGAACATGCGGATGATCTCCGCCGATTCATTGCTGACGATGGTGGCCCGCTCTTTGTCCCACAGTACCGGCACGGTGACGCGGCCAGTATAAGTGGGGTCGGCGGCGGTGTAGATCTCATGCAGCCGGGTCTTGCCCAGCAGCGGTTCAGGCGTATCGAAGGTCCAGCCCTCGCTCCCCATGAAGGGATCGACCACGCTGACCGAAATCACCGCGTCGAGCTTCTTCAGCGCCCGCATGATCAAGGTGCGGTGCGCCCAGGGGCAGGCCAGCGAGACATAGAGGTGATAGCGGCCGGCCGCGGCGGGAAAGCCGCCCTCCCCGGTCGGGCCCGAGGCGCCGTCGGCGGTGATGAAGTTGCGGAAGCGGGAGGCCTGCCGTTGGAACCGGCCACCGGTGGCCGCGGTGTCGTACCATTGGTCGTGCCAGACGCCGTCGACGAGAAGGCCCATGCGCGTTCCTCCGCTGACCGGTGAAGCCTGCGCTCCTCTTGCCCCGCCAGCGCGCGGCTGGCCAGCCCCACGGCGGAAAAGCCCGCTTGCAGCGATGCAGAAACCCGCGCGCCCCTCAGGCGCCGCGCGAGGTTCCCTCCGTCGGCGCCTCCAGCGGGCGGGCAGAGGCCGGCAGGCCGAAGACCGTATCAAATGCCAGGTTGAAGCTGAATCCGTAGACGACGAAGAAGGCTACCAGGCCAATATCGTAGACCAGGGCTTCCAGCAGGGACACGTCGAGCCACCAGGCCATCAGCGGCACCAGCAGCAGCACCAGGCCGAGCTCGAACCCCAGCGCATGGGCCACGCGGCGTCGAAAGCTGCGGCCACGCACGCTCTGTCGCCGCTCCCAGGCTTCAAACACGCTGTTGAAGGCGAAATTCCAGACCATGGCGATGGTGGAGCTGGCAATGGCCACCCCCACCGTCTGGTCCACCTCATGACCGGCGAACACGGCAAGGCCGAGGCTGACGAACACCACCCCGACCGCCTCGAACAGGACGACATAAAGGGTGCGGCGGATGAGTGGTGACATGCTCTCCGTGGTCCACTGAAGCGACAGTGCCGGCACCCTATGCGAAGCGGCCACCGCGCCGCAACGCCGCGTTGCGCGCGGAAAAGGCGCCGTCGGCCCGCACGGGGGAACCACAGCCGCTGGACCCGGGCCGGCCGCCATGCTATCGGCGCTGCGTGTCCGGAGACGAGACAGCAGGCGGGACAGCAAAGATGGGCGTGCGGCTGCAGCGACGACGATAGGATGTGACGTGCCTTTCGCGCGCGATCGCGCCTTTTCGCCCGGCGCCCTTTCGCAAGCCTCCACCCGCCCCTTCGCCCCGTGTGCGCCCGCCCCGCGACCCGTCCGGCCTTTGTCCGGCGCCTCCGGCGATCGCACCGCCTGAGATCAGATTCCCGGCCCCATGACCGAACTTCCGCTCACCATCGCCCTTGAGACACCCAACGACGATACGGCCATCGACCGGCTGCATGCGCGCACCTTCGGCCCCGGCCGGTTCGCCCGCACCGCCTTCCGCATCCGCGAGCAGGTGGGGCACGCCCGCGCGCTCTCCTTCACGGCGCGGGTGGGCACCATGCTGGTGGGCTCGGTGCGGCTCACGGCCGTACATATCGGTAGCACACCCGCCCTGCTGCTGGGCCCGTTGACGGTGGAGCCGCCGTTTCAATCGGTAGGGATCGGCGCGCGGCTGATGGATGCCGCCCTAACCGCCGCCCGCGCCGCCGGCCACCGGCTGGTGATCCTGGTGGGGGACGAGCCCTATTATGCCCGCTTCGGCTTCAAGCGGGTGCCCCCCGGCGCCGTCACCCTGCCCGGCCCGGTGGACCCCGCCCGCCTGCTGGTGGCGGAACTGGTGGAGGGCGCCTTCGCCGGGGTCTCCGGCCAAGTGAATGGTTAAAGCTGAACGGTTGAAACGGAGTTCGGCCCTCAGCCGATCCGCGCCAGCAGCAGCGCCGCCAGCACCACCGCCAGGGCGAGGTCGGAAACCATGGCAATGGTCTCCTTGCCGTTGCGCGCCTTGACGGTCGCATGCTGCAGGCCGGCGAGACCGAAGAAGAGCGCGCCGGTGACGGCCGCCGGCACGGTGAAGGCGGGCGAGACCGCCGAGAGAAGCGCCAACAAGGCGATGGACGTGTTGGCGAAGCCCAGTTCGCGGATCACCACCCGCGCGCGCGGATCCGCAATATCGAGCAGGCGCGCGGTGAAGTCCGGCTGGGCCATCTGCTTCAGCCCCGCCAGCAGCAGCCGCACGCCGATGCCGAAGACTACGAACCAGCCGAGCGCCACCGCCGCCGGCGCCCCGCCCCCCACCGCCAGCTCAAGCACGGTGGCCAGCAGCGGTAGCGCCAGCATGGTCAGCACGATGACAGCGAGATACATCCGCCCCCTCAATTCGGTATGACCATGCCCGGCGCGGGGCTCAGCCCAGCCCGCCCTTGATGCGGGCGTTGAGCTCGGCGGCGTTGCGCACCTTCAGCTTGCGCATCAGGCGCAGGCGATGACCTTCCACCGTGCGCGGTGACAGGCCCATCAGTTTGGCGATCTCCTTGGAGGTGCGCCCGCGCGCCACGTGGCAGGCCACATCCCGCTCCCGCCGCGACAGGGCGCCATCGAGATGGGCCGGGGTCGGCAGCTCGGTGAAGCTCCAGACCGCCCGCGCCAGAGGATCGGCCGGGGTCAAGGTGCGACCCGCCACCCGGCACCAGAATAATTCACCGTCGCTGCGCCGCATGAAGCGCTCGTCGACGAACTGCCCGCGGTCCCGCAGCGGCGCCATCCAGCGGTCCGCCACATCGGCGAAGGTATCCACCGACGGGTAGATCTGCACCAGGGAACGACCGATGAGCGCATCCGCCGCATGGCCGAACAACAGGGCGAAGGCGCCATTGCAAGCCTGAATGATGCGGTGGCGCGACAAGGCGAGGGCCACCGGGGCCTCCAGGAAACCAATCGCGAGATCCTGATCGTCGCCGCTCATGCTCCCCCCATCGCATCACGTAATTTTACGCATTGCCGCGGCCCTGTCACCCGGGCTTTGCTGGCGGCACACAACACGCGACGCCGGACCACCGGCGCGCCCTCAGGCAGGAAACGGGAAGCATCGCTCCCCCCGGGAAGGATCCATGACGCCACAGCGCTGCGGCCGCATTGCCGCCCCCCGCCCTTCTTGCGCCCATCTGGCCCGGCCTGCGCGATGAACGTCGCCCGCTGGCTGCTCGCGAGCGCCCATCTCCACCCTGAAGCCCCGGCCCTGCTGTGCGGCACCACCGTGGAGGCGGACTACGCCACTTTCGCCCGGCGTGCCGCCGCCATCGCCCGCGCGCTCACCACCACCTACGGCGTGGTGCCCGGCGACCGCATCGGCGTGTTCATGACCAACCGCACCCGCTACCTCGAATGCCTGTATGGCATCTGGTGGGCGGGCGCGGCGGCGGTGCCGGTGAACGCCAAGCTGCACGGGCGCGAAGCGGCCTGGATCTTCGCCAATGCGGAAACCCGCCTCGCCTTCGCCGCCGACCACACCCTGGAGGCGCTGGTCGAGGTGGCCGATAGCGAGAGCCTGCCCCAGCTGGTGGATGTGGAGAGCGCGGAATTCGAGGCCATGCGCACGCTCGTCAATGGCCCTCTCGGCGAACCTTGTCCGCAGGAGGCCGACGATCTCGCCTGGCTGTTCTATACCTCCGGCACCACCGGCCGCCCCAAGGGGGTGATGCTGAGCCACGGCAACATGGTGGCCATGTCGCTCGCCTATCTCGCCGATGTGGATACGGCGCGGCCCGAGGATGCCATCGTCTATGCCGCCCCCATGTCCCATGGGGCGGGGCTCTACAATTTCATCCATGTGCGGGTGGCCGCCCGCCACGTGGTGCCCGCCTCCGGCGGGTTCGATGCGGATGAGGTGCTCGATCTCGGCCACGCGCTGGGCAACCTCACCTTCTTCGCCGCCCCCACCATCGTCCGCCGCCTCACCGATGCGGCCAAGAAGCGGGGCGAGACCGGCACCGGCATCAAGACCATCATCTATGGCGGGGCGCCCATGTATCTGGCCGATCTCGAAGAGGCCATCGCCGTCATGGGCCAGCGCTTCGTGCAGATCTATGGCCAGGGCGAAAGCCCCATGACCATCACCGCCCTCGCCCGCGCCTTCCATGCCGACACGGCGACCGCCACCGGCCGCGCCCGCCTCGCCTCGGTGGGCACGGCGCAGAGCGTGGTGGAGGTGCGCATCGCCGACGCCAGCGGCGCGCCGGTGCCGGCCGGCGAGACCGGCGAGATCCTGGTGAAGGGATCGCCCGTGATGCTCGGCTACTGGCGCAACCCCAAGGCCACGGCCGATGCCATCCGCGACGGCTGGCTGTTCACCGGCGACCTCGGCCGGCTGGATGGCGACGGCTTCCTCACCCTCACCGACCGCTCCAAGGACGTGATCATCTCCGGCGGCACCAACATCTACCCGCGCGAGGTGGAAGAGGCGCTGTTGACCCATCCGGCGGTCAGCGAGGTCTGCGTGGTGGGCGAGCCGGACCCGGAATGGGGCGAGAATGTCGTCGCTTATGTGGTGACCGCCCCCGGCGCCGATGTGTCCGACACCGAGCTCGACGCCCATTGCCTCGCCCACATCGCCCGCTTCAAGCGCCCCAAGCGCTACGAGCGGCGCGAGGAACTGCCCAAGAGCAATTACGGCAAGATCCTCAAGACCGTGCTGCGGGCCGAGATCGCCGCCCGCGGCACAGCCTCTTGAGACCAATGACGCGCGTCGCGAAACGGCGCGCCGCCACGCCTGGAGACACGGGCGGGCACGAACCATCAGGAGGAGAACATCATGGGAGAGCGGCTATCCGGCAAGGTGGCGCTGGTGGTCGGCGCGGGCTCGGCAGGGCCTGGCTGGGGCAATGGCAAGGCGACCGCCGTGCTGTTCGCCCGCGAGGGCGCCAAGGTCTTCTGCGTGGATCGCAACCCGGACGCGGCGGCGGAAACCGTCGAGATCATCCGCTCCGAGGGCGGCGAGGCGGAAGCCTTTCAGGCGGATGTGGGAAAGCATGAGGACATCGCGGCTTTCGTGGCCGCCTGCGCGGCGCGCTTCGGGCGCATCGACGTGCTCGACAACAATGTGGGCCTGGCCGAAGTGGGCGGCGTGGTGGAGCTGCCGGAGGAGACCTGGGACCGCATGTTCCAGATCAACCTCAAGAGCTGCTTCCTGGCCATGAAGCATGTCATTCCGATCATGGAGCGCCAGGGCGGCGGCTCCATCATCAACATCTCGTCCATCGCCTCTCTGCGCTACACCGGCGTGCCCTACGCCACCTATTACGCCACCAAGGCGGCCATGAACCACCTCTCGCGCACCACCGCGGTGGAATATGCGCCCAAGCATATCCGCGTGAACTGCGTGATGCCCGGCCTCATGAAGACGCCCATGGTGGAGGTCTCCGCCGGGCTCGCCAAGAGCTATGCGGGGGGCGACGTGGAGGCCATGTGGAAGGCCCGCGACGCGCAGGTGCCCATGGGCCACATGGGCACCGCATGGGATGTGGCCCACGCGGCTTTGTTCCTGGCCAGCGATGAATCCAAATACGTCACCGGGCTCGATCTGGTGGTGGATGGCGGCGTCACCTTGAAAATGGCCTGAGATGCAGTAACAGTTGTCCCTATCGGGAGGAATAATATGAAAATGCGTTCTCTGCTGCTGGCAGCAGCACTCTGCGGCCTCGCCACTTCCACTGTGCGGGCTGATGACAGCACTGTGAAACTCGGCGTCCTCAATGATATGTCCGGGCTTTATGCCGACATTTCCGGGCCCGGCTCGGTGGTGGCCGCGCAGATGGCCGCCGATGATTTCATGGCCAAGAACAAGGGCTTCAAGGTCGAGGTGGTGGGCGCCGACCACCAGAACAAGCCGGATGTCGGCTCGGCCATCGCCCGCAAGTGGTACGACCAGGACGGCGTGGACGCCATCATGGACGTGACGACCTCGTCGGTGGCGCTGGCGGTGAGCGATGTCACGCGCGAGAAGAACAAGGTGTTCCTCATCTCCGGCGGCGGCTCGTCCGACCTCACCGGCGCCAAGTGCTCGCCCAACAACGTGCACTGGACCTATGACACCTGGGCGCTGGCCAACGGCACCGGCGCCGCTCTGACCCGCCAAGGCGGAACGCCCTGGTTCTTCATCGTCGCCGACTACGCCTTCGGCGCGGCGCTGGAGCGCGACGCCTCCGCCGCCGTGAAGAAGGCCGGCGGCACCGTGAAGGGTGCGGTCAAGCATCCGCTGAGCGCCACGGATTTCTCCTCCTTCCTGCTGCAGGCGCAGTCGTCCGGCGCCAAGGTGATCGGCCTCGCCAATGCCGGCTCCGACCTCATCAACGCCATCAAGCAGGCCTCTGAATTCGGCATCACCGAAGGCGGCCAGTCCCTGGCCGGTCTGCTGATCTTCTCGGCCGACGTGAAGGCCATGGGCCTCCAGGCGGCCCAGGGACTGCTGCTCACCGAAGCCTTCTATTGGGACCTGAACGACGACACCCGCGCCTTCTCCAAGCGCTTCGCTGACAAGTTCAATGGCAAGATGCCCACCTCCACCCAGGCCGGCGTCTATTCCAGCGCCATGCACTATCTGAACGCCATCAAGGACGCCAAGACCAAGGATGCCCCGAAGGTGATGGCGCAGATGCGCACGACCCCCATCGACGATCCGCTGTTCGGCAAGGGCGAGGTGCGCATCGACGGCCGCGCGACCCATCCCATGTATCTGTTCAAGGTGAAGAAGCCGTCGGACTCGAAGGGCCCTTGGGACCTCTATGAGCTGGTGGCCACCATTCCCGCCGACGAAGCCTTCCGGCCGCTGGCCGATGGCGGCTGCCCGCTGGTGACCCAGGCCAAATAAGGAAGATGGGCACGTAACAAAGCGGCCAACGAAAAAGCGGCCTCTGCCCCTTTGCTGCCCGGCGGACCCGGGACCTCCAGGCCCTCCCTTGTGGAGGGCCTTTTTTCGTCTTCGCAACAAAGAGATGATCGAAAATATTCAGCCTTACGGGCGATGCGGCCGATAGGCGTCAGCTACAGCTTTTGATATAGATTTATCCATCGCACTATCCTTGCGGGAGGCTGCTTTGCGGATCCTGGTCACGATTGCGCTGCTCGGTCTTGGTCTCCATGCCGCCCATGCGGACATCATACCCGCCTCACAACCCTGGAGCGTGGCGCCACCGTTCGCGCCGGGGGCGGATAACGGAAAGCCGCTCTCCGCCAACAAGGCGCTGAGCGGCGCGGCCTGCGTGACCGGAACGCCCCATTGCCTCGCCGTCAACGACGAAGGCCGCTTCGCCCAATTCTTCACCCTTGGCACCGGCACCATCACCCCCGGCGCCATCATCGGCCTGCTGCCGGCCGTGATTAATAATGGCAAGCAGAAGGAGCTCGATGCGGAGGGCGTCGCCTACGTCCCACCCGAACAGCCCGGCGCGCCCGGCCATTACTACGTCACCGGGTCCCACGGCCTGTCCCGCGGCGGCAAGCTGCAGACCTCTCGCTTCTTCGTGCTGCGTTTCCCAGTGGATGCGGCGACCGGCCAGCCGACCTTCGCCTTTAGCGCCGACACCGCGGCCCCGGAGATCGCCCGCACCGACCGCCTGCGCGCGGCGCTGCGCGCCTTGCCGAAGGTGGGGCGCTTTGCCGAGGAGCAGCTGAACGAGAACGGCATAACCATCGAAGGATTGACGGTTGTGGGCCGCACCGCGCTGTTCGGCCTGCGCAGCCCGTGCATCGACCGCCACGCCTTCGTGGTCCAGGTGCCCCTCGCCGGGCTGTTCGACGCCACAACCCCGCTCGCGGCCTCCGCCACCCCCTTGGCCCTGGGCGACAATGCCGGCATCCGTGATCTGGCGCGCGTGATAGACGGCGTGCTCCTCCTCAGCGGACGCAGTGATGACCAGCGCAGTGAGCGCGCCGAGCGCAGCGGGGCCTGCGGCCGACCGGGCGCCCGCCCGCTGCCGGCGGTGTGGTTCTGGAGCGGCGTCGCGGGCGACCCTGCCAAGCCCCTCGGCACCTTGCCCGGGGTCTCCGACGACATGGCGGCGGAAACCCTGCTCGTCCTCAGCGAAGACGAGACCTCCTATCGGGTCCTGGTGCTGTTCGACGGCAAGGCCGATGGTGCGCCGGCCGAATTCATCATCAAGAAATAGAAAAGAAAAACGCCCGGCGCGTGTGACACGCCGGGCGCCTCTCGTTTCATCGGCCTTGGCGATCCCCGCGCGCCCCGATCAGGCCCGGCGAGGTCTGCCCATGCCGCATCCGCTCACTCAGCGGCTTCGGCTCACTCCGCGGCTTCCACCTGGGAGCGGCCACGGGCCTGCCGGTCGCGCTTCAGCAGCTCGGCCACCAGGAACGCGGTCTCGATGGCCTGCTCCGCGTTAAGGCGCGGATCGCAATACGTATGATAGCGATCGCGCAGCCCCTCGTCGGTGATGGCGCGGGCGCCGCCGGTGCATTCGGTGACATCCTTGCCGGTCATCTCCAGATGCACGCCGCCGGGATAGGTGCCCTCGGCCGCATGCACGTCGAAGAAGGCGCGGATTTCTGCCTGCACCCGGTCGAACGGCCGGGTCTTGTAGCCGGACGCCGCCTTGATGGTGTTGCCGTGCATGGGATCGCACGACCACACTACGGTGCGGCCTTCCTTCTCAACCGCCCGCACCAGAGCCGGCAGATGGTCGCCCACCTTGTCCGCGCCGAAGCGGCAGATCAGGGTGATGCGGCCGGCCTCATTGTCGGGCTGGAGGATGTCCAAGAGGCGGATGAGGCCCTCCGGCGTCAGCGACGGGCCGCATTTGATGCCGATGGGATTCCGAATACCGCGGAAATACTCCACGTGCGCATGGTCCGGCTGGCGGGTGCGATCGCCGATCCACAGCATGTGGCCGGAGGTGGCGTACCAGTCGCCGGAGGTGGAATCGACCCGGGTCAAGGCCTGCTCATAACCCAACAGGAGCGCCTCGTGGCTCGTGAAGAAATCCGTGGAGCTCAATTCGGGATGGCTCTTCGGATCGATCCCGCAGGCGCGCATGAAGTCCAGCGCCTCGGTGATGCGGTTCGCCAGTTCCTGGTAGCGGGAGGACTGGGGCGAATCTTTCACGAACCCCAGCATCCAAGCATGGGCGTTGGCGAGGTTGGCATAGCCGCCATTGGCGAAGGCGCGCAGCAGGTTCAGCGTCGCCGCGCCCTGGCGGTAGGCCTCGAGCTGGCGGCGCGGATCCGGCACGCGGGCCGCTTCCGTGAAGGCGATGTCGTTGATGATGTCGCCGCGATAGCTGGGCAGCGTCACCCCGTCCACGGTCTCCAGGTCGGAGGAGCGCGGCTTGGCGAACTGACCGGCGATGCGGCCCACCTTCACCACCGGCGAGGAGCCGGCGAACGTCAGCACCACCGCCATCTGCAGGAAGACGCGGAAGAAATCGCGGATGTTGTCGGCCGAGTGCTCCTCGAAGCTCTCGGCGCAATCGCCGCCCTGCAGCAGGAAGGCTTCGCCCTGCGCCACACGGGCGAGCTCGGCCTTCAGCTTGCGCGCCTCACCGGCGAACACGAGCGGCGGATAGGAGGCGAGCTTCGCCTCGACTTCGGAGAGGACCACCTTGTCCGGATACTCGGGCATCTGGACGCCAGGATAAAATCGCCAGGAATCCGGACGCCAGCCTTCGGCGCGGCGGGGAGCCTGGGCGCCAGAGAGAGGTGCGGATTGCGGGCGGGTCACCATTTGACTCTCCATCTGTTCCCCGGTGAGGGACTGCCCCTCGCCGGACCCGGGCTGGCGTTCCTCTTGTGTTCGCCCAGCCGGAAGGCGGGCTTATACACGAACAGCATGGCTTCCGGAAGGCAGCGGGGGCCGCCATAAACCTAGGATCGATGCTGCATTGCGCAATCCCCCACCACGGCATCAGGGCCACCACGCACGCCAACCCTTCTCAATCCCGCCGCCTTCGCCTATGAGTGTGCGCCCCGGACCTGGGTCTGCCGGGCCCCTTCCCTGCCTGAGTGTCTGTTGCGGGACACCTCTTCCCCGAGTGCGTCATGTCCCATCCCGACCGCGCCGGCTCCCGCTCGGCTCCCGGCTTTGTCGAGTTCGTCGCCCTCATCGCCTTGATGATGGGGATCACCGCCTTTTCCATCGACAATCTGCTGCCGGCCTTCGGCGAGATCCAAAGCCACTTCTCCCTCACCAACCCCAATGACGTGCAGATGGCGGTCTATGCCTATCTCATCGGCATCGGCCTCGGACAGTTCTTCTACGGCTCGTGGTCGGACGTGGTGGGGCGCCGACCGGTGCTGATGGTGGGCCTGGCTTTGTATCTGGCGGGCGGCGTCATGGCGCTGCTCACCGACGACTTCACCTGGCTCATCGTCGCCCGGGTCATCCAGGGCCTGGGGGCCGGCTCGCCGCGGGTGCTGGCGGTGGCCATCGTGCGCGATCGCTTCGAGGGACGGGAGATGGCGCGCATCATGTCGCTCGCCATGATGGTGTTCCTGGCGGTGCCGATCCTCGCCCCGGCGCTGGGTAGCGCCATCCTGCTGTTCGGCAGCTGGCGCCACATCTTCGTGGCCATGGTGGGCCTCGCCCTGCTGCTCGGCCTGTGGTTCGGCCTGCGCATGCCGGAAACGCTGCATCCGGACTATCGCATGCCGTTCTCGCTGCGGGCCATCTTCTCGGGCCTCAAGCTCACGGTCACCACCCGCCGGTCCATCGGCTATTCCACCGCCATGGGGCTGATGATGGGCTGCCTCATGTCCTATGTGGGCTCGGCCTCACAGGTGTTCCAAACCGATGTCTACAAGCTCGGCCACCTGTTTCCCATCGTCTTCGCGGCGGTGGCCGGGGTGATGGCGCTGGCGTCCCTTGTCAACGCCATGCTGGTGCGGCGCATCGGCATGCGCCGGCTGTCCCATGGCGGCATCTGCGGCTTTCTGCTGACCTCGGTGCTGCTGGTGATCGCGGCGGCCAGCTATGACGGCCACCCGCCGGTGGTGCTGTTCTGCGTCCTGATCGGCATCAGCCAGTTCCTGTTCGCGCTGACGGTGCCGAACTTCAACTCCATGGCCATGGAGCCGCTGGGGCCGGTGGCGGGCACCGCCTCGTCGTTCATCGGCAGCTACACCACCCTGATTGCCGCCTGGCTCGCCCTCATGTCCGGCCGCGCCTTCGACGGCACAGTCATGCCGCTCTGCCTCACCTATCTGATCCTGTGCGGCCTCGCCCTCGTGGCCGTCCTGTGGTCGGAGCGCTGGCGCCTGTTCGCCCACGCCTGAGACGCCGGCCTGAGACGCCGGATCGTGCATGTCGGCGGCCCGCGCAGCGCGCGCCGCCGACGCGTGGTTCAGCGCGCCTTGGTGCGCATGGTCACCAGCTCTTCCGCCGCGGTAGGATGCACGGCGACGGTGCGGTCGAAATCGGCCTTGGTGGCGCCCATGCCGAGGGCGATGCCGGCGAGCTGGATCATCTCCGCCGCCCCCTCGCCGACGATGTGGCAACCGAGCACCTTGTCGGTCTCGCCATCCACCAGCAGCTTCATGAACATGCGGGTTTGCCGGCCGGACAGGGTGGCCTTCATGGGCCGGAACTCGGACTTGTAGACATCCACCGGACGGCCGGCCGCGCGGGCTGCCTCCTCGGTCAGGCCCACGGTGCCGATCTCCGGCTCGGAGAAGACGGCGGTGGGGATCAGGCTGTGGTCCACCGTCCACGGCTTGTTGCCGAACACCGTATCGGCAAAAGCATGGCCCTCGCGGATCGCCACCGGGGTGAGGTTCACCCGGTTGGTGACGTCGCCCACCGCATAGATGGAGGGCACCGAGGAGCGGGACTGATCGTCCACCACCACCGCGCCCACCTTGTCGAGGGCGACGCCCGCCGCCTCCAGGCCGAGATTGCGGCTGTTGGGCAGACGGCCGATCGCCAGCATCACCTCGTCCACCTCCACCGTGGAGCCGTCGGACAGGCTCACCTTCTTGCCGCCGCCCTCCAGCTCCGGCTCGATGGCATTGAGCGACAAGCCCGGCAGCAGGCGGATGCCGGCGGCGGTCATCTCGTGCATCAGATGGGCGCGCACCTCATCGTCGAAGCCGCGCAGCACGCCCTGGCTGCGGTAGACGAGAGAGACCTCGGCCCCCAGCGCCCGGAACAGGCAGGCGAACTCGACGCCGATATAGCCGGCGCCCTGAATCAGAATGCGGGCCGGAAAGCGGGGCAGGTTGAAGGCCTCATTGGAGGTGATGGCCAGTTCGGCACCGGGAATGGCCGGCCCCAGGGCCGGCTGGCCGCCGGTGGCCAGAAGGATGTATTTCGCGCTCACCTCCTCGCCGGTGGAGACGATCCGCACCGTGTGGGCATCCACCACCACCGCCCGGGACGCGACAGTCTCGACCCCGGCGCCTTCCGCATTGCGCTGGTAGATCCCCTCGAGACGGGCGATCTCCTTGTCCTTGTTGGCGATCAGGGTGAGCCAGTCGAATTCGACGCCACTCACCCGCCAGCCGAATCCGGCCATGTCCTCCAGATCGTGGGCGTAGCGGCCGGCGTAGACGAACAGCTTTTTGGGCACGCAGCCCCGGATCACGCAGGTGCCGCCGAAGCGATACTCCTCCGCCATCATCACCTTGGCGCCATGCTGGGCGGCGATCCGCGCCGCGCGCACACCGCCCGAGCCTCCCCCGATGACGAACAGATCCACCTCTTTGCGAGACATCGCGCTCCACCTTCTCGGCCGACAGGGTGCGCCCAAACAAGTCTGCCCGCCGCCTCACGTCAAGCCATGGGAGACCGAAGCCGCTACCGCTCACGCCGCACCCTTGACGCCGCAGCCCCCTTGCCTCGGCCGCGGCTGGGGTGGTCTAAGGCAGGCGATAACAACACCACGAGTGGCGAACCATGGCCGATGACATCCCTCCCCTGGCCCTGCGGCGCGCGGGGCGGACGGCGGACGGCCAGCGGTTCCGTCTGCCCCTGCTGCTGCGGCTCACCAGCCTCGCCCGCCCAGCCATCGTCGTGATGACCCTGCGCGGGGCGACGACACCCCTGCGTGGCCATTTCGAGGGCGCCACGCACGCCCCGGTTCGCCTGGAGCCCGATGCGCTCAATCTGGTGGAAGTGCCGGCCGGCGCGCGTGGACTGGTGCTGGTGGAGGCGGGCACGGCGCAGCCCGGCTTCTATCCCATCCGCGGCCAGTTTCCGCTCGGCCGCCTGCTGCTGAAGCTGCAGGCATTCCTGCGCGGCCGTCTCGACGCGCGCAAAGGCGCCACGGGCAAAGGCGCCACGGGTCTCGCCGCGCGCTGGCGCACCGCCGCCGAAGCCGCCCGCCACCTGGGCCTGCTGCTGGCCGCCAAGCTCGCCAGCTCGCCGCTCCAGCGCGCCCTCGACCAAGCCTCCTATCAAGCCTATCGCGACCGCTTCGTGGAGGATTTCACCACGGTTCCGGCGGCTGCCGACGCGCCGCCCTTGGTGTTCATCTCGCTGGCCGGGGCCCGCGACGATGTCGCCGCCTGCGCGCGGGCACTGCGGGCCCAGACCGATTCCGCCTTCCTCTGGCTGCTGGCGGTGCCGGCGGACCGGCCCGACGCCGAGCGGGCCGCCCTCAATGATCTGGTGGCGGGCATCGGCCGGCTGGTGCCGTTCCAGGGCGATCCGGTGGCGGGCCTGCGGGCAGCGCTGGCCGATGCGACGCCCGACGATGCCCTGGTGTGCCTGCTCGATCCCGTGGGCCACCCCACCCGCGATGCGGTGGCGCTGGTGCGCGATGCCTTCGCCAGCTGCCCCGACTGCCAGCTGCTCTACACCGACGAGGAGCGGCTCGACCCCGAGGGCCGGCCGCTGGAGGGGGTGTTCAAGCCCGCCTTCAACCGCCACCTGCTGGAAGCCTGGCCCTATTTCGGCGCCCTCACGGTGCTGCGCCTGACCCGCCTGCGGGACACCGGCCTGCGCGCCGCCTTTGGCGACGCGGTCATCTACGACGCGCTGCTGCGCTATCTCGACGGCGTGGACGGCGCCGCCATCCGCCACCTGCCGCGCATCACCTATGCCCGGCCCGACACTGCGCCCGGGTTCGCCGACGCGACCAGCGCCGCCGCGGCCGCCGAAGCCCTGGTGGACCACCTGGGCGTGCCGGTGGAGACGACTGCGGATGGCCGCTTCCTGGCCCCCCGCTTCCCGGTTCCGGCACCGGCTCCCAAGGTCTCCATCGTCATTCCCACCCGTGATCGGGCGGACCTCATGGGCATGACCTTGCGCACGCTCATCGCCAACACGCGCTATCGCAATTTCGAGATCATCATCGTCGACAACGGCTCAGTGGAGCCCGAGACCTTCGCGCTGTTCCGCGAGATCGAAGCCCTGTGGCCGGCCACACGGGTGGTGCGCGACGACGGGGACTTCAACTATCCCCGCATCTGCAACGCCGGCGTCGCGGTGATGACCGGCGACCTGCTGCTGCTGCTGAACAACGACATCGAGGTGATCGACGGCGGCTGGCTCGACGAGATGGTGGCGCTGATCTCCCGCAGCGACCATGGGGTGGATACCGGTGTGGTGGGCGCCAAGCTGCTCTATCCCGATCGCACCATTCAGCATGGCGGGGTCGTTGTCGGCCTGTTCGGCTATGCCTCCCACTGGTTCGCCCATTGCCCGCCGGAAACGGCGGGGCTGGAAGGCCGCCTGCTGGTGCGGCAGAACCTGTCCGCCGTCACCGGCGCCTGCCTGCTCATCCGCAAGGCGGTGTGGGACGAGATCGGCCCGCTGGATGCCGAGCGCTTCGCCGAGGACTGCAACGACATCGACCTGTGCATGCGCGCCCGCGCCGCCGGCCACGGGGTGATCTTCACCCCCTTCGCGCTGATGATCCACCACGAATCCGCCTCGCGGGGCTCTTCCCGCACGGCCGAGCACCGGGCCCGGCTCAAGGCGCAACAGGCCCGTTTCGACGCCATCTGGCACGCCGGGCAGCGGGTCGACCCCCATTACAACCCCAACCTCAGCCGGCGCAACCTGTTCGCGGCCCTGGCGGAGCGCCCGGACGGCCCGCGCAGCGCCCGCACCGACGCGGTGCGCTGAGCAGCAAAGAAAAAGGGCGCGCCCGCAGGACGCGCCCTCGTTCCGGTTGATCTGCGCGCCGGCCGAGCCGGCTGCGATCACAGATCGAAGCCCTTCTTCTTCATCTCGGCGCGCACCCGCTCCACGGCCTCGGCATTCACCTGGGCACCCCAGCCCTGAATGCCCTGCACCGCCTGCTGGACGATGGCCGGCCGATCCGCCACCAGCTTCTTGCCGGTGGGGGTGCGATAGAAGGCCAGCGCCTCCTTCAGCTCGCTTTCCGAGAAGCGCGCCGCATAGGCACTGGCGA
Organism: Xanthobacter sp. ZOL 2024; assembly: GCF_052932325.1. Classification (NCBI taxonomy): domain Bacteria; kingdom Pseudomonadati; phylum Pseudomonadota; class Alphaproteobacteria; order Hyphomicrobiales; family Xanthobacteraceae; genus Xanthobacter; species Xanthobacter sp. ZOL 2024. Next base: position 3,257,620 of record NZ_CM128808.1, on the reverse strand, counting down.
GGATCTGCAGGATCTCCGGCTGGCGCTTCTCGAACTCCGGCCGCAGCGCGATGGCCACATCGCGCAGCTGCTTGGCGAGATCGGGATTGGTGGAGAGGAACGACAGCGCTGCCCCATCGACGATATTGGCGATCACGCCGTCGAAGGCCCGGGCCTCCCCATTGGCCATCACCAGATCCTTGGCGAGAGCCATCTGGGCCGCGCTTGGCGCCGCCGCCTGCTGCGCCCAGGCGGACGAAGCCCCGAATGAAGCACCCGCAAGGACCGACACAGAAACGGCCGCCGCCACGAACGCGCCGACGCCCCGATGGGCGAATCTGGAAATGCGCATCATCTTCTCCGAAAAACCCGAGACTTCATCCACCGGGGCCGCCTCACGCGCCCTGGCGATCCAGCACGACCACCCCATCGGGGCCGGCCAGGATCGCCCTGGTTGCAAGACCAAGGAACAATCCGTGCTCCACCACGCCAGGCACTTCCGCGATGGCGCGCGCAAGCGCGGCGGGATCTGGAATGCGCCCAAGGTGAGCATCCAGCAGCAGGTGCCCTTGATCGGTGACGAAAGAATGGCCGTCGCGATCCTTGCGCGTGCGCAATTCACCGGTGCAGCCCACCGAGCGGATCGCCTCCTCGAGGCTGCGGCCGATGGAGGTGAGGCCGAAATCGACCACCTCGATGGGCAGCGGGAAGCGGCCCAGCATGTCGACCTTCTTGGAATAATCGGCGATGACGATCATCTCCTTGGCCGCCCGCGCCACGATCTTCTCGCGCAGCAGCGCCCCGCCCCCGCCCTTCACCAGGGCGAGATCGGGCCCGATTTCGTCAGCGCCGTCCACACACAGATCCAGCGCGCCCACCTCGTCCAGGGTACCGATCGGCACGCCGAGCTCCACCGCCTGGGCGAGGGTCTGCTCGGAGGTGGGCACACCGATGACGTTGAGGCCGGCATAGACCTTCTGGGCCAGCAGCTCCACGAAATGGCGCGCCGTGGAACCGGTGCCGAGGCCGAGGCGCATCCCATCGGTGACATAGTCGAGGGCGCGGGCCGCAGCGCGGCGCTTGAAGTCTTCGGCTTGGACCATCGGGAGTTTCCGTTGTGGCGCTCAAGGATGGGAGGGGCGCGCACCCCGCGCCGGGTGCAACGCCTCTTGTGTCCTTCCGCGTCTAACCCCCTTCGCCGCCGCCGACAAGCGCCCTGACGCCACGTCGCCGGCAGCCGCGCCGCCCGATCCGGCCCTCAGCGGGCCTGCGGCGTGCACAGGATGGTGGTCTGCAGCTTGCCATCCGGCCCCGGCAGATCGCGCACGTAGCAGATGCTCATCTCACCGCTCTTGGCATTGACGCGGAACACCCCGGTCTCGCCGCGATAGTTGGTGGACACCAGGCTGTAGCGGCCCGGTGCCTGCGGCCCGGCGCCCGGCCCCCGGGCAAAGCAGCGGGTGACGCCCACGGCGCTGCCCTCCGGCCGCTCGAACTGGCAGGCGGACATCTCTCCGGTCTTGCGATCCACCCCATAGACGCGGTTGGCGTCCGCCGAGGGCGGCGCCGCAAAATCATAAGCGCCGAACGCCTGCGCGCGGGCCGCCCCGGCCGCCGACACCAGGGCGAGCCCGGCCACCGCCGCCACCATCACGGCGCGCGCCCCGCCCTTCCTTATCCCTCGAACGGCAATGACTGGCCCCGAGCCCGGCTTCACGTGCATCTGCATCTCCATCTCGCTTGTCGCAGCCTCCGTCCTGGCATGCCCTCTGGCCGCGCCTTGTGGCCGCAGGTGCGCCTGCGGAGGCGACGCTGGCGCTGAAAAACGGCAGGATTGAAGCGGGCCACCCGCGCCCCCATTCAACAGCACAGCCGAGGAACGTCCCGTTGTCCGCCCTATTGACCCCTGACCTGTCGAAGCCTGCCCTCACCGCCCGCGCGCCGCGCCCGGTGATCACCTTCGATCTCGACGGCACCCTCGTGGATACCGCGCCCGATCTGCTCAACACCCTCGATGTCATCCTGGCCGCGCGCGGCCTGCCGCCGGTGGACCGCGCCGAGGCCCGCAACATGATCGGCGGCGGCGCCCGCGTCCTCATTCAGCGTGCCCTCGCCCGCGATGCCGTTACCGTGTCCGACGCGGAGCTGGCCGACATGAACCGGCAGTTTCTCGCCCATTACAGCGCCCATATCGCCGACGAATCCCAACCCTTTCCCGGACTGCTGCCGACCCTGGACCGGCTCGCGGAGGCAGGCGCGCAGCTCTGCGTATGCACCAACAAGCTGGAGCACCTCGCCCGACAGCTCCTGGAAGCACTCGACCTCACAAGGCGATTTGCGGTGATCACCGGCGCCGACACCTATGCCAAGGCCAAGCCCGATCCGCTACCCCTGCTCTCCACCATCGCCGCCGCCGGCGGCGTACCCGCTCAGGCGGTGATGGTGGGGGACAGCATCACCGATGTGCGCACCGCCCGCGCCACCGGCGTGCCGGTGGTGGCGGTGTCGTTCGGCTATACGGACATTCCCCCGCCGGAACTCGGCGCGGACCAGCTCATTCACCATTTTACCGAGCTGGAGCAAGCCATTGAGGCCACTCTGCCAGCCTCAGCCACCTGACGGCGCGGTGCCAGCCTGTGGATGAATGGGGGGCTGGGGCGCATTCTCCACAGCCTCCCTTGACACCGTAACCGCCCCGCCCTAAACAGCCGACCTCCGCGACGGAATGGGCGATTAGCTCAGCGGGAGAGCACTCCCTTCACACGGGAGGGGTCGCAGGTTCAATCCCTGCATCGCCCACCATTCCGCGCCGAACCTCAGCCTCCCACAACAGAATGCTTGCGCCGCGCTGGCGGCAGATCACGCGCGTATTGCGCTTGTGTTGTCGCACCCGGCGTGCCCTGGCGGCGGCGCTCCCAGGCTGGAGCGCTCCGCGTTGCGTCCGGAAAGGGCCGACGTGCGCCTCAGGAGGCGGGCTGGCTGGCGTTCTGCGCGGCCCCATCAGGCGCCGTTGCGGTGGTCGCCGGGACACCTCCGTCCGTCAGGCGGCCTGCTTCCGCCTGCTCCGCCTCGCGCATCACCACCCGGTTGCGACCGCCGCCCTTGGCCTCGTAGAGCGCCTCGTCGGCCGCCCGCAGCAGGGGAGCGATGCGGTCGCCGGGCTTCACCTCGGCGCAGGTCGCCCCGATGCTCACGGTGGGGCTGGCATAGTGGCCACCACCCGCGTGGATGCGCAGGCCCTCCACATTGGTGCGAATCTGCTCAGCCAGGTACGCCGTGCCCTCCCTCCCGGTGGCCGGCAGCAGGACAACGAATTCCTCGCCCCCAAAGCGCGCCGCGAAATCTCCAGGCCTGCGGATGGATCTTTGAATCTGCTGGGCAATCTGGACCAGCACCTCGTCGCCGAAGGGGTGGCCCCAACTGTCGTTGATCCGCTTGAAGTGGTCCACGTCGATCACCAGCACGGCGAGCGGCTTTTTCTCCCGGGCCGCGCGCCGCAATTCCGTCTCCGCCGCCATCCCGAAGCCGCGCCGGTTGGGCAGGCCGGTGAGGCTGTCGTTCAGTGCCATCACCGACAACTGCTCTTCCATGTCATAACTCTCGAGCAAGGCTCGCTTGAGATTGACGACCACGTAGATCAACAGCGCACAGATCAGCACGGTCAAGGCGGAAAGAATGATGGCTTGTACAGACCAGGCCCTGAGCGCGTCATTGAGGGACACGCCAACCACGAGAATAAGAGGAAAGCTTCCGACTTTCTGACTGAAATAAGCTCGTTTCTCGCCATCGATGACAGAATAACTAATGAAGCTCTCTCCGGTATGGGCAAGGATCTTCCGGAATACAGGAGAATTGGCGAGATTGACGCCGGCGTAACCGTCACCATCGCCCCATGGGCTGCGGAACACGATGGTTCCGTCGGTGCGCACCAGCGTCACCACGCTGGCCGGCCCCAGATCCACCTTGCCGAACAGGGAGCGGAAGTAGGACAGGCGAATGGTGGCCATCACCAGGCCATCGAAGCGCCCGTCGGGCCCCGAGAGACGCCGGCTGATGGCAATGCTCGGGTCGCCTCCGCGCACGCGGCTGGCGAAGGGACGGCTGATGAAGCGGGGCACGTTTCCATCCCGCTGCGCCAGGAAATAATCCCGATCGGACAGATCCAATGGCCGCGCCTGCGCCGCGCCCGAATCGAACCGCACCTGCCCGTCGGGACCAATCACCAGCATGGAACCGAGAAACTCGGCGCTGGCGGCCCGATCGAACAGCAGCATCTGGCGGGTGTGCGGCGGCAGGTCATCGAGCCCCGGCTCACGCAGCGCATCCTCCAGGCCGCTGAGGGAGAGTTCGACGATGGCGAGATTGCGCTCGATGCTCCCGGCGAAGGTCGCCAGGACATTCTCACCCGCGCGGGTGGCATCGCGCAGAGCATCGGTGCGCGAGCGCCAGAGCGCATAGGCTTGAACGGCGACGATCAGGAAGATGATGATCGCGGTGAGACCACCGATTGCCGGGCCCCGGGCCAACTGCCGCAGAAGTCCGATTGACACTCACCGCCCCTCCCGCATCACATGCGCGCCCACGATAAAGACGAACATTGGTGCGCACCAATCACGCCGGCGTCAATGGAGAGGGCGCCCTGCGCGCCAAAATCCGCGGGGGCGACCAAGTGAACCTTAGGGAAACACCGCCAAGCGGAACCGCTCCCACAGCCGCGGAGAGACGCCACAGACCAGCAGCTTACCTCCGGTCCGGGCGCTGAGGAACAGGTCGCCCCGGGCAAAGGCTAAGCCCTCCTTCGCCCAATGGACCTGAAAACGGGTGGCGCCCTCCGCGCTCCCTTCCCCGCGCGGCGCCAGTTCGCGGTTCGCGGTCTGCTGCAGATACACCCGTGTGGCACCGAGGGTGACGACGAAACGGGCACAATCCCCATCCAGCTCGAGCTGCACGGGATGCTGCAGGGCGCTCAGAGGGCCCGTCGTGGTCTGGCAGATGCCCCGATAGGCATCAAAGACCAACCAAGCCCCATCATGGGTGGTGATCGCCACCTTGCGCCCCTGCATCTCCGCGGCCTGGCTCATGGCCAGCACATATCGTGTGGGGTTTTCCTCGGTCGCCGCGAGCGCGGCGATGCCCTGCGCGGCGCGTTCCACCTGTCCCGCCGCCGCATCGAGCCCCACCAGCGCCCAACACAGCTCGGGATTCCACTCCGCCACCCAGGGATGGAGCTGTGGCAAGCCGGCCAGGCGGCGCAGCAGGCCCGGCGTGCCGCGTTTTTCCACAAAGGCCACGAGCCGCCGGATGCGCACCGGGCTCCGCCGACGCACCATGCGGCCAAGCTGGCGCAAGCCGGCGAGATCACCTGACCGCAGCAGGTGCACCATGGCCTGCAGATTGTCGGTGCCGGCAAAGGCCTTGGACACGTGATGGCCGAGGCTGGGCACGTTGATCACCTGCACCTGCGGCGCCAGCGCGGCGATCTTCTCTGTGTGGAAGCGATCGCGCCGATCGCCATGGTCCGAAAACAGCGCCACCTGCCCCGCCACATCCGCACCCACGATGCCCATGCCGCGCATGGCCGGCAGAAAGTGACGCTGCCAGCCGGGATCATGCCCATCGCATTCGGCGCGGTCGATGGACCATTGCGGACACAGCGCCAGCACCGCCGTCGCCTCCAGGCGGGCGGAGAATTTGATGGCGGCATAGGCCCCCATGGAGGTGCCGTAGGTGATGCGCTCCGCAAAGGGCGCCAGATAGGGCGCGGCCCGCGCGATCGCCGCACTGACGCTCTCGGGCGGATACCAGTTGCCACTCTTGGCCATGAAGCCGAGACACGCCCAGCCGAGCTTGACCACCGGCCCCTTGGCGAAAAAGGCACGGCCATTGGCCAGCCCGATCAGATCGCCAAAGGTGATCAGCGCGAAATCCGAGGCACCCGGGTGCCACACCGCCACCAGATGGTCGTCCTCATAGATGATGCGGCTTGGATCTGCGTCATCGCCGCGCGCCCTGGCCATCATCATGCCGCCTCACCATCCCCCGCCTCAGCATCGCGCCTCAGCATCCCTTGCCCGCTGCGCGGCTCAGTCGAGCGCGCCCAGCGGGCGAATGAAATCGAGAAAGGCGTCCACATCCACCTCGCAATGTCCATCCTTGCGCGGATTGACCAGATAGGCGCCATAGGCCGCGCCATACATCTGTGCGGTGCGCAGATAGCTCGGGCGCATCCAGGTGGTGGGCATGATCTCCACCAGGCACTGCATCGGCGCTGCGAAGATGGCGTTGGCCAGCCCCTGACCGTGGGGTCCGACGATGCAGCGGGCCTGCCGAAAGAAGGCGATCTGCTCGGCATAGGTGAACTGCCCGGGGTCGACGGACACATAGCCGAACGTCGCCAGCCGGCTTTCGAGCTCGGCTTCGTTGACGATCTTGCGGCGCCGCGCGAGCGCGCGGGACACATAGATCCGCTCGGCGCCGGAACTGGGCAGATCCACGCAGCCGCTGAGGAATGCCGCGGTCCGGCGATAAAGATCGCTCGGCCGCTTGAGCCGGCTTCCGTCCGGCGAATACAACAGCCGCTCGAAGCTGTAGGTGGCACCGCCGAACGGCAGGATCTTGCCGCGGTCGAAACCCAGCATCTCGAGAAACGCGATGATGCGCTCGTCCAGATTGCTCATGAGCAGGTGCACCTGCGCGCGCGCATCCGCGTCGCACAGATCCAGGCTCAAAAGCAGGGACGACAGCGGCTGGCGGATGAAATGGTCGAAATTCGACCACCCCTGCAGCACGATGGTGGTGCCGGCAATGTGCTGAACAGGCTCCGGGCCCTTCGCCAGCAGATCGTCCACGAAAGCAGTGATGCGCGCCACGTCCTTGGAGGCCAGAACCGCGGTTTCACGCTCAAGATATTTGCGCCCGACCCGATAGAACGTGCTCTCGCCCAGCACATAGAGAATGGAGGGCGACACGAACACGCCCCGGGCCTGGCGCGCCTCCAGCACGAAATCGCGCCCCGGGGCGTAACCTGACGGGTTCAGATCCAGAAAGTCGTTGTAGCTGCCCTCGTAGCGGCTGGCCTCCGAGGGCGTGCCCACCTTGCCGAAGCAGCCGACCGGCGCGACATCCGCCGCCCGCGCGGTATAATGCACCCTCAGCTTGGGATCGCGGGTCTCGATGATGCAGGCGGCGGGCTCCACATCGGATCCCCAGCGGATCGGTCGCCACGTGGCGGCGCGCGTGCCCATGCTCAAACCCTGCTCAATGACCTGTCGTACGCCGGAAGCGCTCGTGCGAAGCAAACCTTCAGCCCCCTTCCGGTGGAACCGCTCTGACCGCGAGCCAAACACCGGCAAAAAGACGCGCCACGCCCAAGAAGAAGCAGGCATCCCGGGCGCCGGCCCCGGCTGCAGCGGCGAGCTAGCTATCATCGGCTGATGGCTCAGTCAACCACCACCCCATGGTTGAAGCGCAATCGACAACATGTCGTTTACATAGATCAGACAGAATAACGACGCATATAAGCATCGAATACTGAAAAAATTCAGCCTACGGGCATGAACGACCTGCAACACGCCCTCTTCCGATCCGCGTCGACCTCCTGTCCATCCGCACACAGGCACCTGCCGCCCATTCAGCGCTGCAGGATCTTGTGATCCCGCCGCATGACATCGACGATGAAGTCGATCAGCGCCCGGATCCGCGGCACCGACTGCAGATCCTGGTGCACCACCAGCCACCAGTCGCGGGACAGATTGATGTCCTGCGGCAGAAGGCGGACGAGCAGCGGATCCCTCTCGCCCATGAAATGGGGCAGCATGACGAGGCCCGCGCCCTCTTGGGCCGCCGCCTGCTGGGCAATCAGGCTGGTCGAGGCGAAACGGGTGCGCGGCGCCTCGATCACATCCGGCAGCCAGCGGACATGAGGAACCGCGATGAGCTCGTCCACATAGGTGATGAAGGTGTGGGCCGCGAGGTCCTCTATGGTCTGCGGTGTCCCGGCCTGCTCCAGATAGGAGCGCGCGCCATAAAGGCCGACACCGAACTGCCCCACCCGCCGCACCATCAGCCGACCGCGCTGCGGATTGATCATGTTGATCGAGATGTCGGCCTCTCGCTCCGACAGATTGAGGATGTGCTGAGCATTGACGAGCTGCACCGTCAGATTTGGATGCTGCCGCACGAACTCGCTGAGGCGGCCGGCCAGATAGCTGCTGCCGAAGCCCTCCATGGTGGACACCCGCACCACGCCACTCAGCTCCCGCGCGGCATCGGTGGCGTCGCGGGCGATGTCATCCCCGTGCTCTTCCATCCGCTGCGCGATGGCGAAGATGCGCTCGCCATCCAATGTGAGCTGGAGCGTGCGGCCGTTGCGCACCAGGAGGCGCACCCCGATGGACGCTTCCAGCGCGGCGATGCGGCGGCGGATGGTGGTGGCGTCCACCCTGAGCGCGCGCGCCGCCGGCGCGGTGCCCCGGCCGCGCGCCACCTCCAGAAAGGTCTGTAGATCGGTCCAGTCGAACCGCTTCAAGCCGGTCGCCATGAAGCACTCCAAACAACGGCGAAAACGCCCGCATAAAATGCATAATTATCCATAGAACAGCATATTTGCACGGCTTATCTTTTCTGAACCCAGCGGTCTCCTGGCCTGCCACACGCGACCAGGACCGACGGTAAGGATGTTGCGTCGGCGCGCACCCGCCGCCGACGGCAACACCCATCTACCATACTGCACATATGGAAGTGGATAGCTCTGCTATCCGCTTAATTTGGCTTATCTATACTAAACTATATAAATTAATTGGCGAATATTTAGACATATGATGCCAATCATTTCGTCTTTAATGCGAATATTCTCTGAATATAGTGGGCCGCATCACTGGAGACCCTGTCGATGACCCCCTGGCATCCCAGCCGCAGATCCGTTCTGCTTGGAACCGCAGCCGCCGCCACTGCCGGCCTGTTTGCCGCGCCCCGGCGCGTGCAGGCGGCCGCGGGTGAGCCCATTCGCATCGGGCACCAATGCGATGTGACGGGCGGCCTCGCCAGCTCGGGCTACTGGCACCGCAAGACCATCAATGTGGCGGCCGACTGGTTCAACGCCAATGGCGGCTTCGGCGGCCGGCCCATCGAGATCGTCGGCATCGACACCGAGACCAAGGTGGATGTCGGCATCGCCCGGCTGCGCCAGCTGATCCAGGATCAGAAGGTGGACTTCGTCGTCGGCTCGCAGCAGGGCGGCATCGCCCTCGCCAGCACCACCATCGTGCGGGACGAAGGGGTGCCCTACATGTCCATGAGCCGCAGCGACGGCGTCACCGAGGGCTCGGGCAACCCCTTCGTCTTCCGGCTGATCGTGAACACCCGCCAGACCGATCTCGCCGCCGCCAAGGCCATGGCGGGCATGGTCGGCAAGAAGTGGGCGGTGCTTTATGCCGACTATGTCTGGGGCCAGTCCCACAACACCGCCTGGAGCGAGGCCATGGCCGCGGCCGGCGGCGAGGTGGTGCAGTCCATTGCTTTGCCCCTGAACAGCAACGACCCCATCTCCTACATCTCCAAGCTCGATCGCTCGGCGGAGGGCATCTTCGTGGCGCTGATCGGCACCGATCTGCCAAAAGCGTTCGTGGCGTTGCCGCAGCTCGGCTTCACCCGCAAGCCCATTGTCACCGCCGACTTCGTCTTTGGCGCCTTCGACCCTCTCAGCAACGGGAAATATGTGGAAGGCGTCTGGGGCATCGACACCCTGCCCTGGGAGCTGGCCGACAAGGACACCCCCACCCTCAAGGCGTTCCGCGAACGCCTCGGCATCGATACCAACGGCCGCGAGGTGGGCACCGGCCGCAATGTGGCCATGGGCGAGACCTGGCCGGTCTGGGAAAGCCTCTCGGTGCTGAAACTGGCGGTGGAAGGGGCGAACTGGAAGGGGCGCGACGACACCCCTGCCCTCATCAGGTTTATCGAAGCCAACCCCACGCACGCCGAAAGCGACCTGTTCCCACAAGGCCCGCTCTATCTGCGCCCGCAGGACCACCAGGCCTTTCCGGAAATCGACCTCCTGCAGATCGAACAGGGGCGCATCCGCACCCGCCGCGTGCTGCCGGCCGACGCCGGCCTCTACCCCACCAAGATGAACCTTGCAGCCGGCTGAGGTCATGAGCGCATCCGCCACCACCAGCCAGGGGCCGGGCGGCACGCCGTCCGCCCTCCTGCCCGCCCTCCTGGAGATCCGCGAGCTGACCAAATCCTTCGGCGCACACAGCGTGCTGAAGGGGGTCGATCTCAAGGTCGGAACCAACACGGTGCACGCCATCATCGGCCCCAATGGCGCCGGCAAGACCACCCTGGTGAATGTCATCACCGGGGTGCACCGCCCCTCCGGCGGCGCCATCGCCTTCGCCGGCGAGGACGTGACCGAGCTTGAGGTCCATCACCGCGCCCGGCGCGGGCTGGCGCGCACCTTCCAGATCACCAACCTGTTCGGCGACCTCACCGCGCGGGAGAACGTGGAGGTGGCGCTGGCGGGCACGCGGCGCCACCGCTTCGCACGGCTTGACGCCGCCGAGCGTGCCGAGGCTGAGGCGACCACCGCCGTGGGTCTCCTCGCATCGGTCGGCCTTCAATGGGCGGCGACGGTGAAGGCCGATGTCCTCTCCCACGGCGACCAGCGGCTGCTGGAGGTGGCCGTGGCGCTGGCGGCACGCCCGCGCCTCCTATTGCTGGACGAGCCGAGCGCCGGCATGAGCCCGGCGGAAACCCGCGCCTTCATCGGCCTCGTCAACGCGCGCCTGCGCGGCAAGGTCACCATCGTCCTCATCGAGCACGACATGGCGGTGGTGATGGGGACCGCCGACCGCATCTGCGTGCTCGCCGACGGCGCCGTGCTCGCCGATGGCGCGCCACAGGACATCATGCAGAACCCCTTCGTGAGGGAGGCCTATCTTGGCCGCGCTTGAGCTTCGCCACCTGAATGCCTTCTACGGCAAGGCCCATATCCTCCAGGGCGTGGACCTGGCACTGGAGCCCGGCACGGTGGTGGGCATCATCGGCCGTAATGGCGCCGGCAAGACCACGCTCTTGCGCGCCATCATGGGCCTCCAGGCGCGGGTGGAGGGCGAGCTCGAGCTGTTCGGCGCGCCCCTCACCGGCCTTGCTGCCGATGCCCGCGCACGCGCCGGCCTCGCCCTCATGTCCCAGGACATGCGGGTATTTCCGGAGCTGACGGTGGAAGAGAACTGCCGCGCCGCCGCCGCCACCGTGCGGGAGCCCCTGCCGCTGGAACAGGTGCTGGAGGTGATCCCGGAGCTGAAGCCCCACTGGCGCCGGGCCGCGGGTCGTCTCAGCGGCGGCCAGCAGCAGCTCGTCGCCATCGCCCGCAATCTCACCGTGCGCTGCCGGGTTCTGATGCTCGACGAGCCCACCGAAGGCCTGATGCCCTCCATCGTCACGCGCATCGGCGAGATCGTGCGCCGGCTCGCCGAGAGCCAGGTGGCGGTGCTTCTGGTGGAGCAGAACGTGGAGCTCACCTTCGCCATCTCCACCCGCATCCACATCCTGGAGAAGGGCCGCTTCGTGGCCGAAGGCACGCCGCGGGAGATCGTCTCCGGCGGCCTCCTGGAGCGCTATCTGGGCGTCAGCGACGCGCCCCACTGAGCCCTCATCCTCCCTTTCCCGCGGCTCTGCCGAAGGACGCTGTCTCAAATGGCTTTCGACCAGATTCTCTTCGAGCTCCTGAACGGGGTGGTATGGGGGCTGATCCTCTCCATCATCGCCCTCGGGCTCGGCCTCATCTACGGCCTCATGGGCATCATCAACCTGGCCCATGGTTCGCTTTACATGGCGGGGGCCATGTGCGCCGCCCTTCTCATCAACCGCGCCGGGCTCGATTTCTGGCTGGTGCTGCCCATCGCCGCCGTGGCCGTGGGCCTGCTGACCCTGGCCTTGAACACCGCCATCTTCGAGCGGGTGTTGCACCGCGACCCGGCGGTGGGCCTGCTGGCCACCGCCGGCGTGTTCCTGACCCTCGACAATACGGTGCTCGCCCTTGCCGGCGCCGATCCGCAGAGCGTCATGCCTCCCATCTTCGACGTGCTGGAATTCGCCGGCATCTATTATCCGGTCTACCGCCTGGTGGCGGCCGGGATCGCGCTGCTGACGCTCATCGCCGTCGCCTTGTTCCTGCGCTTCACCCGCTACGGGCTGTGGATGCGCGCCGTGCCCCAAGCCCGGGACCTCGCCGCCGTCACCGGCATCCCGATCCTGAAGGTCAATGCCATCACCGCGGCCCTCGCCGGGCTCACGGCCGGCCTGGCCGGCGCCCTCGCCACCCCCATCAGTGGCGCCCATTTTCAGATGGGCCTGTCGGTCATCGCCGCCTGCTTCATCGTCGTGGTCATCGGCGGCATGGGCAATCTGTGGGGCGCGGTGGTGGTGGCCATCGCGCTGGGGCTGATCCGCGGCCTCTACAGCACCGTGCTCAGCCCCACCTGGTCCGAGGTCGCGGCCTTCTCGACGCTGCTCTGCGTCATCTACTTCAAGCCCAACGGCATCTTCGGGAGACGCTGACCATGCACCGCAACGCGATCTCCACCGTCGTCAACGCCCTCCAGGCCGCCGCCGTCGGGCTGCTGCTCCTGGCGCCCCTCCTGGCGGGTGACTATTGGCGGTTCTTTTTCTTCCAGATGGTGGTGATGGCCTATCTCGCCATCGGCTTCGACCTGTCCTACAGCTATGCGCGCATCCTCAGCTTCATGCATGCGCTGTTCTTCGGGCTCGGGGCCTATCTGGCGGTGCCGCTGGTCTCCGCAGCGCCCTGGTCGCTGCCCGCGACCCTCTTCGTCGCCACGGCGGCGGCCGGTCTCGCCGGGCTGGTGAGCGGGGCAGTGCTGGTGCGGATGGAAAACCACAACCCCACCATCGCCACCGTCATCCTGTCCTCCATCGTCCTGCTGGCCGCCAATTCCATGACCAGCGTGACCGGGGGGGAGGACGGCCTCATCATCCATGCCCGCACCATCGGCTTTCTGGGGCTGGAGATCGGCATGGGGCCGACCATGGCGCTCTATTACCTAGCGGCCATTCCCCTGGTCGCCCTGGTGGTGGGGCGGTTGCTGCTCCAGCGCACGGAAACCTGGATGCTGGTGCGCGCGGTGGCGCAGAACGAGACCCGCGCCCGCCAGCTCGGCTTCGACGCGCGGGCCTGGCGGCTCATCCTGTTCGCGGCAAGCGCCGCCATCGCCGGACTCGGCGGGGTCTTCTACGCGCTGATGATGCAGCATGTAAGCACGTCGAGCCTCGAGGTCGGCCTCTCCATCAACGCCATCCTCTATGCAGCCATCGGCGGTCTTGGCACCGCCTTCGGACCGCTGGTGGGCGTGCTGCTGATCTATCCCATTACCGAAGTGATCTCGCTCTACTTCATCTACGTGCCGATCCTGGTAGGCCTGGTGCTCATCATCGTCTCGCTGTTCTTTGGGCGCGGAGTGATCGGCACCCTGCGCAGCCTGGAAGACCAGACGGACCACCCCCGCGCGCCCGACAACCCGGCCCCTGAGGCTATGACCCATGACGAGGCGACCGCTGGCGCACCGAGCCGCTGAGCGCCCCGCCCCTGTTCCCTTTCAACCTAAGAGGCAGAGATGAACCCGACCATGGACGATGAGGTACCGATGACCTTCAAGGGGGGCGCCCTCAGCCCCCAGAAAGAGATCGTGCGCAAGTTCTACAAGGACATGTGGGACCATGCGGACGTGAGCCTGATCCCTGAAATCTTCCACCCCGACTTCACCTTCCGCGGCTCGCTGGGGCCGACTGTCGTCGGCCACGCGCAGTTCGCCGATTATGTACGCTGGGTCACCGCGTGCCTCGACAACTATACTTCGGACATCTTCGTGATGATCGAGGAGGGCGCGAAGGTTTCCGCCAAGCTGCGCTTTCACGGCATCCATCGCCAATCCATGTTCGGCCACGCGGCCAGTGGCCGGCACGTATGGTGGAACGGCGCGCCCATCTTCACCTTCGAGGGGCCTCTCGTGCGTGATCTGTGGGTGCTGGGCGATGTTTATGGCCTCATCAACCGAATTGAGGACAATGCGCTGGCCGAGCCGGAATTCCGGACCGTCGCATAAGCCGCAAGCTGGGCCGGAAGCGTCCGCAGCCAGGGAGGAACAGCATGTCGGGCCATCACGAGCACGACCAGGACCACCATGACCACCACGAAGGCAGCTCGCTGTCCGAGATGGACCTGAGGGTCCGGGCGCTGGAGACGCTGCTGGTGGAGAAGGGCTATGTGGACCCGGAGGCCCTCGACCGCATCATCGAGAGCTACGAAACCCGTATCGGCCCGCGCAACGGCGCGCGGGTCGTGGCCACCGCCTGGCTCGATCCGGACTTCATGGCCTTCCTGCGCCGGGACGCCTCGGCCGCCATCGCCTCGCTCGGCTATGGCGGCCGGCAGGGCGAGACCATGGTGGCGCTGGAGAACACCGACAGCGTGCACAACATGGTCGTGTGCACCTTGTGTTCCTGCTACCCCTGGCCGGTGCTGGGCCTGCCGCCGGCCTGGTACAAAAGCGCCGCCTACCGCTCCCGCGTGGTCATCGACCCGCGCGGCGTGCTGGCGGATTTCGGCATGAGCCTGCCGGCCGAAAAGCAGATCCGGGTGTGGGATTCCACCGCCGAGGTGCGCTACCTCGTCATCCCGCAGCGGCCGGCCGGCACCGAGGGCTGGGCGCATGACGCGCTCGCGGCGATCGTCACGCGCGATTCCATGATCGGCACCGGCCTCGTCACCCTGCCGGGCGCGAAGGCATGAACGGCGCCCACGATCTCGGCGGCATGGAGGGCTTCGGCCCGGTCATACCCGACCCCACGCACACCCCGTTCCATGCCCGATGGGAGCGCCGCGTGCTCGCCAACACCCTCGCCTGCATGGCCATGGGCGTGTGGAACATCGACGCCATGCGCGCCAGCCGGGAGAACCTGCCGCCACCGGAATACCTCACCTCGTCCTACTACGAAATCTGGTTCAAGGGCCTCGTCTCCCGCCTCATCCAGGAGGGGCTCGTGACCGCGACCGAGGTGGAAAGCGGCGTCGCCATGGAGCCGGGTCGGCCGGTGCCCAACGTCTTCACCGCCGACAAGGTGGCGCCGGCGCTCGCGGCCGGCTCGCAATACACCCGCGATCCGGACCGCCCTGCCGCTTTTGCCGTCGGCGCACCGGTTCGCACCCGCGAGATGAACCCCTCCCACCACACGCGCCTGCCCCGATATGCACGCGGCAAGGCCGGGGTGATCGCCGCCGTGCGCGGCTTTTTCGTGTTCGCCGATGCCAATGCGCAGGGCTTCGGGCCCCAGCCCCAATGGCTTTACACGGTCCGCTTTGCGGGCCGCGAGCTGTGGGGCGCGGATGCCGATCCCACCCTGTCGGTCACCATCGAAGCCTGGGAGAGCTATCTTGAACCTCTCGCCTGATCCCCTCTCCCCCGCCGGCCTGCCGACCGAAGGGCCGATCTTCCAGGAGCCCTGGGAGGCCCGGGTGTTCGCGCTCGCCGTCTCCCTCAGCCGGTCCGGCCTCTTCACATGGCCGGAATGGACCGAGGCGCTGGTGGCACGCACCAAGGCCTCACCATGCGGCGAGGCCACCTACGACGTGTGGCTCGACACGCTCGAAGGCCTCCTCATCACCAAGGCGGCCGCCAGCCGCGGCCTCATCGACATGCTGCGCGACGCCTGGCAGGCCGCGGCGGAGGCGACGCCCCACGGGCAGCCCATTACCCTGGCGCCGGAGCTGCTCGCATCCCTGGCACCATCTCGAAGCGAACCGTAATGTCCGACGGCCTGTGCTTCCTCCCCGCCACCGCCTTGGCCGACGGTTACCGCGCCGGACGGCTCTCGCCGGTGGCGGTCACGGAGACCCACCTCGCCCGCATTGCCGCGCTTGATCCCATCATCCATGCCTTCACCGAGGTGTTCGTCGACGAGGCGCGGGCGGCAGCCCGGGCCGCCGCCGACCGCTACGCCGCCGATGCCCCGCTCGGGCCGCTCGATGGCGTTCCCGTCGCGATCAAGGACCTGATCGAGATCGCGGGCAAGGCCTGTGCGGCCGGCTCCGCCACCCGGCGGGGATGGATCGCCCGAACGACCGCGCCGGTGGTCACGCGACTTGAGGCGGCGGGGGCCGTCATCCTGGGGAAGACCCATACGGTCGAATTCGCCCTCGGTGGCTGGGGCACCAACGCCCATCTGGGCAGCCCGCGCAACCCTTGGGTATCGCAGGTCCCCTTCACCGCGGGCGGCTCCTCCAGCGGTTCGGCGGCGGCGGTGGCGGCGCGCATGGCGACCCTCGCCATCGGCACCGATACTGGCGGCTCCGTGCGCGTGCCCGCCGGCTTCAACGGCCTCGTCGGCCTGAAGACCACGCCCGGCCGCATCAGCCTTGAAGGCGTGGTGCCGCTGAGCCCCTCCCTCGACACGGTGGGCCCCATCGCCCGCACCGTCGCCGATGCCGCCCTGCTCTATGACGTGCTGCGTGATGTGCCGCCGCTGGTGCCGACCGTCGACCAGCTCGCCCGCGGTGTTGCGGGCATGACCCTCGGTCGGGTCGGCGGAGCTCGATGGGGTCGATGCCGAGATCACAGCCCGTTATCTTGAGGCGCTGCGCGCGCTGGAAGCCCGGGGCGCACGCATCGTCACCCCCAGTTTACCCCGGCCACTGGCGGACTATCAGCGCGATTCAGAAATCATGATGGCCGAGGCCTATGCCCTCTACGGCACGCTGGCCGAGGATCCGGCATCCCCCATGGATCCCGCCGTGCGCGCCCGGGTGCTGACCGGACGCCTCCCCGCGCAGGACTATATCCGCGCACGGTGGCGGGCGGAGGCGGACAAGCGTGCCATGCTCGCCGCCATAGCGGGCTGTGATGCCCTGCTGGCGCCAACGGCGCGCACCCTGCCCATTCCCCTCAGCGCCGTGGACGAGACGACGACATCGGCAACCCTCGCCCGCTTCGTCAACCAGATCGGCTTCTGCGCCCTGGCGGTGCCCAGCGGCATGGCCGCGTCGGGCCTTCCCACCTCCCTGCAGATCGTCTGCCGGCCGGACGACGAGCCGACCGCCCTCGCCATCGGTCGGGCCTGCGAAGCTGCGATCCCCTTCGCCCACAACCTCCCGAGCCTGGCTCTGCTCCAACCGGCCTGATCGCCTCAGAAAACGGAACCGGTGACCGGCCAGGCGACCGGCGCCCGGCGGGGTGGGCATGGGCGGCGTGGGCATGGCATGCCGGATCACCCGCGCGCGGCCCCTTGGGTCGGAACACGGAAACGCCCCAGCGGGCATCCAGCCCGTTCGGCGCTGAGGGCCCGACACGCCCCGACATTCATTTTTTGGATATGAAACACTTTGGCTGGGGGACCAGGATTCGAACCTGGATTAACGGAGTCAGAGTCCGCGGTTCTACCGTTGAACTATCCCCCACCATTTGGCTCCGGATCGCGCTTCGGCGGCGAACCAATTGGCTAGCTCCTCAAGAGGAGGAGGGCTCTATACGCAATCCTCCGCAGCCGGTCTAGCCCCTTTTGACGTCATCCACAGGCCAGCTGCCTGCTTCACGCATTCGGCGCCCGCAATGGTGCTATGCACAAATCCATCTGTTGCATTGCACGCAAGAGGCCTATCTCAAAGTCAACAGATGGAGATGACGATGGCTTCCGTAACCGCCGACATGGCGAACATTCATCATCATGGGTTCCTGGCGCGTATCGGCACCGCAATGGTGGAGTTCTTTGGTGCGGTTGCTGAAGCTCGGCGCATGGCTGACCGCTACGAAGACTTGGCGCATCTGAGCAACAGCGAGCTGGAGCAGATGGGCCTGAAGCAGGAAGACATTCCGCAGGTCGTCGTTTTCGGTCATCATTGACGGTAGCTGTGGTGTTCCACTTCCGGGGCCATGTCCCGGAAGACCACAGCACGGGATCTATAATAGGTGGCGCCGATGTGCTTCACCCGTTGATGGCCTGCTCTTTATCGTTTCCTCCCAGTGCCTCATCCCGCCACCTTCGGTGCGCGGGATTTTCTTTGGCCGCAACGGCCCAGTTGCAACGGCCCAGTTGACGCCTATTCGACCCGCACCATGACACTGTCGGTCAGCCCGGCGGCGTCGATCACGGTGAGCCGTGCGAAGCCCTTGCCACGTGGGGTCCAGAACAGCACCCGGCGCTGGCTGGCCGCTGCAACCGGACGTCCGTCGAGCAGCAAGGTCAGCGGCAGAACGCCCCCCTCCACCTTCACCACCAGCCCGTCGACGTCACGCCCCGCCGCGGCGCCGTCCGCATCCTGGGAGAGGCGAGCGCCCTCCGGCGGATAGACCAGTTGCAGGCCACCCCCGCGGCCATCGCTGGCAAAGTGCCGCTGCGGCGGCGGCAGGCGCGGATTGGCGGCCACCACGGCGCCGCGCGGGGCCAGCGCCAGCGGCGCCGGGCGGCGAACGATACGCGCGAAGGCATCGAACAGCAGCGGCGCGGCGGCGGCCCGCCCGGTGAGGTCGGCCACCGGCTGTCCATCGGGCCGCCCCACCCACACCGCCACGGTGCGCCGGCCGTCGAAGCCCACCGCCCACGAATCCCGGTAGCCGTAAGAGGTGCCGGTCTTGAAGGCGATCCGTCCACCGAGCGCGTTCTCGGGCGCCGGGGTGCCGAGCAGGCACTGGCCGACGTACCAGGCGGCCACCTCGCCCACCAGTTCCGCCCGCCGCGGTGCTGCCAGCGCCCCCTCGTCCAGCCGGTAGACCAGCGGATGCGCCGTTCCCCCGCGCGCCAGGCTGGCATAGAGCATAGCGAGATCCACCAGGCGGATGCCGACGCCACCGAGCCCCATGGGCAGCCCTGGGGCGGCGCCCGGCGGCAGTTCCAGATGGGCACCGGCCTCGCCCAACCGGCTTGCCAATCGCTGCGGCCCCACCGCATCCAGCAGGCGCACGGCGGGAACGTTGAGGGACAATTGCAGCGCCTTGCGCACCGACAGCGTGCCCTGGAATCCGCGGTCGAAATTCTCCGGCCGCCACGCCCCGAACCGCACCGGCCGATCCTCGATAAGGGTTTCGGGGTGGGCGATGCCGTCATCGAAGGCGAGGGCATAGATGAAGGGTTTCAAGGTGGAGCCGGGCGAACGCACGGCGCGCGCGAGATCCACCTCGCCGGCCCGCGTGCGATCGGTGAAATCGGCACCCGCCACATAGGCCCGCACCTCGGCGCTGGCGTTGTCCACCACCACCATGGCCGCCGATAGGCCCCGGCCCAGCGCCGCCGTCCGGTCCCGCACCAGGCTTTCGAGCCGCTCCTGCAAGCCACCGTCCAGCGCCAGGTGATGCCGGGACAGGGTGGGCCGCGCTGCCACCATGTCCTCGGCCAGATGCGGCGCCCGCTGCGGCATGGGCCGGCGCGCCCGGGGCACCGGCTCGGCCTTCGCCACCCGCACCTCATCGGCGGAGAGCACCCCTTCGCGCAGCAGGCGCTCCAGCACCCGGTCGCGGGCGGCGCGGGCGCGCTCGGGATGCCGGTCGGGCCGGCGCGCCTCCGGCGCCTGGGGCAGCGCCACCAGCAGCGCCATTTCCCCCAGCGTGAGCCGCCGGGGCTCCTTGCCGAAATAGGTCAGGGTCGCCGCGCGGATGCCCTCGATATTGCCGCCGTAGGGCGCAAGGGTGAGGTAGAGAGTGAGAATCTCCGCCTTCGACAGCCGCGCCTCCAGCTCCAGCGCCCGGCGCATCTGGGCGAGCTTGGCGGCGAGGGTGCGCGGCCGCGGCGGCTCCAGCAGGCGCGCCACCTGCATGGTGAGGGTGGATCCGCCGGACACCACCCGCGCCGCCCCCAGCCCCTGCCCCGCTGCCCGCAGGAGCGCCAGGGGATCAACGCCGCCATGGCGAAAGAAGCGTTTGTCCTCATAGGCTCCGAGCAGGGTGAGAAAGCGTGCGTCCACCGCGTCGACGGTGGCGGCGAAACGCCAGCGCCCATCAGGCAGAGCGAACGGGCGCAGCAATTGGCCATCCCGGTCCACCACCTCGCGCGCCACCTCCGGCTGCGGCGCGCGCGGCGCGGCGGCCCGCACCCCGGCAAGGCCGGCGACGCCCGCCCCCACCGCGCAGGCAGCGACGATGAACGCGATGCCAGCCCCCCGCGCCACAGCGCCGTGGCGCACCGGGTCGGCGGACCGAGGCACACCCGAGGGGGGTGGACACGACGGGCTCATCGCGCCGCTCCCACCTCCACCATGCCGGTGCCGGTGCGGGCAAAACGATCGGGGCGGTACATATCCTCCACCACCGCCGGAGGATGGGCATAGCGGCCCGGCGAGACTGCGCGCACCACATAGGCCACCACGAACGGCGCATCCCCTTCCTGGCGGGTGACGGCGGCGACGAAGCGGTCGTCGCGGAACTCCACGTGGCTGGTTTCGCTGGTCTCATCGAGCCAGGCGAAACCGCCATCGGCGCCCCCCTGCACCAGGCTGGGATTCTCGATCTCGAAGCCGGCCGGCAGATAGTCCACCAGCAGGATGTCGGCCCGGGCGCTTTCGGTCTCCTCCACTTTGAGGACCACGGCGAAGCGCTGGTTCTGCGCCGCCTTGGCGGGATCGGCGGGCTTGCCGTCGAGGCTGTAGTAGCGCCGCTCCAGGCTGAAGCCATGGGCGGTGGCAGGTTCGGGCGCCACCGGCGCGCCGAGCACGGAGACCACCACCTTCACCGGTTCCGCCCCGGTGTTGCGAAGGGTCACCGTGCCGGCATCCAGGTCCGCCCGAGACAGGGTGCGGCCGAACACGCCGTGCTCCACCGCGCCGTTCACCTCTAGCGTCATGGCCTTGGCGCGCTCCACCAGGGACGCCGCCGCCAGCACCATCCAGGCATTCTCCTGGGTGGAGGTGCGCCCGGTCACGCTCCGCGCCGCGTCGACCCGGGCCAGGGCGCGGCTGGCGTCCTGGGTGAAGCCGGCCTCGCGGGCCAGCACGGTGAGGGCGGCCGCATCACGCAGCAGCGATCCGAAATCCGCCCGCCCGGCCACGGGCGCGACCGGCGTCGCCGGCAGGCCGCCGAGGGCGGTGTTGAACACCCGCTCCGCCCGGGTGCGGTCGCCCAGCAGGGCCAGCGCGGCACCCACCTGCCCCTGAGCCAAAGGCGACGACAGATCCTTCAGTCGGGTATCGGCGAGATAGCGCAGATCGCCCAGCGGAGCCCGGCCGTTGCGCGCCAGCACGTAGAGGGCATAGGCCACCCCCTCGCCGGAGGACTGCATATTGGCCCCGGCCATGTTGACCACGTTGCGCAGGCGATCAAGGGCGAGGGCGAAGGCCTGGTCCGGCACCGCATAGCCCTTCTCCTTCGCCCGCGTCAGGAAATCCGCCACATAGGCGTCGAGCCAGGCATCATCGCCGCCCGCCGCCCACAGGCCGAATGAGCCGTCCGAGCCCTGGCGCGCCATCAGCCGCGTGATGGAATCGCGGATGCGCCCGCCGGCGTCGGGATCGCTGGCGCGGCCCACCAGCGCCGACAGCTCGTTGAAGGAGAGCAGCGGCAGCGCCCGGCTGGTGATCTGCTCGGAGCAGCCATAGGGATAGCGATCGAGGGCGGCTAGCAGGGCCGGCACATCAAGGGCACTGTCGGGGCTCACGCTCACCGCCACCGCGCCGGTGCCGGGCAGCACATCGCCCAGCAGGGCCTTGGACAGGGTGAGGCTCTCCCCCGGCGCAAGGCTGCGCACCGTGCGCCGCTCGATCTCCGGATAGGCCGGGCGCACGGTGAAGGCGAAGCGGCGCACCAGGTCCACCCCATGCCCGCTCAACCGCACATCGACATGCGCCGGGCCGACGCTTTGGCCTTCCACCGGCAGCCGAAGGGTCTGCCGCTGCTTTTCCGCGAGGCTCACCGCCGGTGTCGGCGCGGTGATGCGCGCGCCACCGCTGGCCGTCACGTCCAAGGCATAGGTGCCGGCCGGCGCCTCCACATTGGTGAGGTCCAGGGTGAGGGTGGAACGATCCCCAGCGGCAAGGAAGCGCGGCAGCGTGGCAAGCACCACCACCTTGTCGCGCACCACCACGTCGGTGGCGGCATGGCCGAGCTTCTCCGCGCTCCAGGCCATGGCCATCAGCCGCACGGTGCCGTCGAAGGCGGGGATGGGGAAGGTGACGAGGGCGGTGCCATCGGCCGCCACCGGCACGATGCCCGAGAACAGGGCGAAGGGCGCCTGGGTGGGCGGGCTCGCCTGCAGCGCCTGCTCCATGCCGTCGCCGCCCGAGCGCAGCCGCCCGCTGTTGCCCTGCATGCCATCGATGAGAGCGCCGTAAAGGTCGCGGATCTCGCTGGAGAGCCGCCGTTGGCCGAAGATCACGTCATCGGGCGCGGGAGTCTTGAAACCGGTGAGGTTCAAGATGCCCACATCCACCGCCGCAATGGTGATGAAGGCACGGCCGCCGGGCTCCACTCCGCTCACCCGCACCGGCACCGCAAGATCGGCATCGGGCCGCATCTGCGCCGGCGGGGTCAGCTCCACCTGCAAGGTACGCTCGGCTCGATCCACCGAGAACCAGGCGAGGCCGATGGCGCGGCCGGGCATGCGGCCCGCCGCCACGTCCAGCGGCCGGTGCATGAAGGCCACCAGGTAGGCCCCCGGCCACCAGCTCGGGTCGGCGGTAAAGCTCACCCCGTTGGCGCCGGCCCGCACCGGCAGCGTCTGCTGCGCCAGCAGGCCCTCGTTCACCACCATGACGGTGGCGGTGCCGGCAGTGCGGGCGGTGAGGGTCGCCTTTACCGTATCGCCGCTGCGATAGGCGGAGCGATCCAGACTGAGCTCCAGCTTGTCCGGGGTGTCGGCGGTGCCGTCGCCACCGAAGCCGGCATCGAAATAGAGGCTCGTCAGCGGCAGGCCGTCGCCGGTGAAGTCGAGCCGGTAGCGGCCGTAGGTGGTGGGCACGCTCAGGCGTGCGGGGCCGCCCGCCACCGCATCCATCTGCCCTTCGCCAACGCGGGTGACGATCTTGACCGGCTCGTAATCCCACGAGCCGCCAACCTTGTACCATTGGTAGCGGGTCTCCAGCCGCGACAGGCGCCACGTGAGGCCGGGCGCCGCCAGCAGGGTATCGTCGACGCCGGCCACCACCACGTCGAAACTGGCGGCCTCGCCCTCGCGCACACGGTCGGAGAACAGCGGCTTCACGCCAATCACGCTGCCAGCGGGCGCCACCGGCAGCACCAGGGTGCGCTGGACTGCGCGGCCCCCCGCCTCCACCAGTCGCACCAGCGCCTGCATCTCCAGCGGCCGGTCGGTGCGCGGCAGGTCGCCGGTGGTCAACCGCAGGGTGGAGCGGCCGGTGGCATCGGTGCGGGGCGTCTCCGCCACCGGCTGGCGATCGGCCAGCACCTCGTCATCCCCATTGCCGAAGCGATAGCCGTCGAAGCCCTTGCGCGCGCTGGCCAGGCGGATCTCCGTCTCGGCCTCCACATCGAGGGCGGCGGCGGGTGCGCCGAACAGGAAGCGCCCTTCCAGCAGCACCTCCACCGGCCGGCCACGGGACACCTGAGGGGCACCGGTGGAGAGGGTGAATTCCACCCGGTCCGGCACATAGTCTTCCACCAGGAAGGCGGTCTCGCCGATGGCCGCCGCCTTGGGGTCGCTGAACGCCTTCACCCGCCAGGTGCCGGTCATGGCGCCCTTCAGCAGGTCGAGATCCACCACCCGCCCGCCGGCGGCGCGCGGGTTGAGCACCAGCCGGCGGTCCTCCACCCCATCCGGCCGCTGCAGCACCAGGGTCACCGGCACGTCGGAGGCGCGGCCCTGGGCGTCGCGCAGCAGCGCGGTGAGATGCACCGTCTCGCCGGAACGGTAGACCCCACGCTCGGAGGTCAGGAACGCATCGAGGGCGCGCGGCGCCTCGCGCCCGGCCACACCCCGGTCAGTCAGATCGAAGGCGCTGTCCTTGAGCGAAAGGAAGGCATAGTCGCCGGCCGTGGTACGGGCGATCACCACTTCCGGCTCCAGCCCCGCGGGCCCGCGCGACAGGCCGGGGTCGAAGCGGGCATAGCCGGCGGCGTCGGTGGTCACCTCCCCCAGCACCTCATTGGAGCGCGCCACCAGTTGCAGGCGGGCACCGGCCATCGGCGCGGCACTGCTGAGCGCCCGCACCAGCACATGCACGCCATCCTGGCCCGACAAGGCGGTCAGGCCGATGTCGGAGACGATGAACCATTGGGTCGCCTCGGCGCCATAATCGTCCTCACCCAGCTCGTGCTCGGGCTTGGCGGTCATGACATAGACGCCCGGCAGCAGCGGCCCGACCGCCTCGGTGATGGGCACCGCCGTGGTGACATCGGTATTGAGCGGGCTGTCCACCTCCAGCACGCCGGAATAGACGGTGATGGCGCTGCCGTCGGCCAGGCGCTCGCGCACATAGCTGTCGAGCCCCTGGCGGAAATCTCCCTGCAGCGCCGTGGGCACCAGGGCCCGATCGCCGATACGCAGAATGTTGACCGCCACCGCCCGTGTGTTCACCGACACCAGCGGAATGCCTTTCTGGCCGGTGCGGGGCAGCACATAGTTGCGGCCCGTGAAATGCACGCCGGGCCGGCGATCACGCACATAGATGGAGAGTTCAGTGGGACGGCGGGTGCGTTCGCCATTGGCCGCGGGCACCCCGGGCCGCACATTCAGCGTGTAATGCTCGCCATGCGTGAGCCCCTCCACGCAGATCTGCCGCGCCTCTGAGGTGAGGGCCGGCTTGTCGCGATCGCGCACCTGCAGGAAGGGCGAGAAATCCGTCGCCGGCGCCAGGTCATCGGAAAACTGCACGCACACCCGGGGCACGGCGGCATCGGATTCCACCGTGTAATCCACCAGCCGAAAGCCGTGCTCGTCGCGCAGCTTGTCATAGAACGCCCGCTCCTCCGGTGTGTCGCGCAGGGCGAGCGCCGTCTTCATGGTCTCGAGCGCCGCGCTCCACAGCCCTCGCGCCGCATATTGGCGGGCCAGGAAGGCCAGCGCCTCCGCCTCGCCGGCGCGGGTCGGGGCGCGGCGATAGGCGATGTAGGCAGCGGCAAACGCGTTG
The DNA here is from genome assembly GCF_052932325.1 of Xanthobacter sp. ZOL 2024. Classification (NCBI taxonomy): domain Bacteria; kingdom Pseudomonadati; phylum Pseudomonadota; class Alphaproteobacteria; order Hyphomicrobiales; family Xanthobacteraceae; genus Xanthobacter; species Xanthobacter sp. ZOL 2024. The sequence continues at coordinate 3,232,563 of NZ_CM128808.1, read as the reverse complement.
TCGGTGAAGGCGCTGCCGTCTTCCGTGTCGGTGGGGCGGATGGCCGCCAACGACCGGGCGAGGCGCATCCACACCGTGGCATCCTGCGGCGTCGCCAGGGCCAGGGCGGCATAGGCCGCGGCGGCGGAACGGGCATCGTTGCGCTGGAAGGCCTGGTCCGCCTCCCGCCGGGCCCGCTCCAGCGGCACCGCGAGCGGCCGGGCCTCGCGCCGCAGCTGACGCTCGTAACGTCTGGCGCCAGTGACCAGGTCGCTCCGCTGGAAGGTCTTGGCGCCGGCGGGCTCCGCCGGTGCCATGGTCGCCGGCGCCGGGCGCGGCACCGGCGGGCGCTGCGGCTGGGCCCAGGCAAGGCCGGCCATCCAGCTGGACGCGACCACGCAGCCGACCGCCAGAACGCCCGTGAGCAGGCCCTTCATCGCCCGGGCACGCCGGCGCCCTTCAGCCTTCGCGAGACGACGTTCCATGGCCCCTCCCTCGACGCGATGCGCCGTGGCTTGGAGGGTCTGCGCGCGGGCGGTGGTCCGGGCAAGGGTGCGATGGTCGTGCGGGTTCAGGGCACTTCCGGCACATGGGCTCCGCGCTGCGCGTCATCCCCTCATGTCATCAGAAATGGCTCACCGGCACCGGCTCCCCGCATCCCGCGACGAACCGGCCCGACCCCGCGCCGTCATCTAGGCGCAAGCCGCGTCGCTCGCCAAGGGGGAATCGTTCCCTCGCGGAATTTCGCTGCCGCTCAGGTTGGATCGGGCAGGAGCACGTGGGTCCGCAGCAAATGGATGCGGCGCCGGCCGATGCGCGATGCCAGCCGCCGCTCCGCCCGCACCCCTGCAGGATGTCCGCCCAGCCTCTCGTAATGCTTGCGGGAAATGAGCAGGCCCTGGGGGGGCTGGGGCAGCCCCAGCAGCGCCAGCCGAGCCGCCGCCATGGCCTCGCCCAGCCGCGGGCGCAGGCCATAGCCATCCACCGCCAGGCGGAAGGTGGCGGCCACCCGCTCGGACTGCCCGCGACGCTCTGCGGTCTCGATGAAATTGGCCACCTCGCGCACCCAGCCTTCTTCCAGCAGAGACTGGGGGGCGAGAAACAGCAGCCAGCGCCCGCGCGACTGGGCAGCGCCCTGCTTCAGCCGCACGCCTACGTCGCTCACCGTATGCAGAAAGGTGCAGCCCGCCGCATCGGCGATGGCGGCGGTGTCGTCGGTGGAGCCGTTGTCCACCAGCGCCACATCCCGCAGCACGCCGGCCGTGACCCCCGGAACGAGGGCCGACAACACCGGCACCAGCTGGCGTTCGGAATTGTGCGTGGCGATGACGACCGACAGCAAGGACAAGGGCTCCGCAACTTTGTGACAGCTATATCTCCTGTGCATGGCAACGTCGATGCCGCAATGCAACCGAAGGGGCGTGAAACCGTACCGGAATGGCGCAAAATCACCGCTCTGCGACCCCAGCCCTGCGCCATTCGCCCATCATCACAGCCAGAAGCCACTTATTTGCATACGCGCAATCTGTAATTGCATGACCCGTCAGCCGCCTCGCCCTGGCCTCGGCGATGTGGCAAGCCCTCGGGTGAGGGTGCCGCCGTGAGATTCGCGTCCTCCAAGCCATGCCGGAAAGCCGCTATGAAATCGTCCGACACGTCCATCCTCATTGTCCCCGGCTGGAACGATTCCGATGCCGATCACTGGCAGAGCCGTTGGGAAAGCCGGCTGACCACCGCGACCCGCGTGCGCCAGGCGGATTTCTCCCAGCCGAGCCGCACGGCCTGGACGCAGGCCGTGGTGGAGGCGGTGGCCGCGGCGCCGCGGCCGGTGGTGATCGTCGCCCACTCGCTCGGCGTCACCACCCTCGCCCATGCCGCGCCCCTGCTGCCGGCCGGCAAAGTCGTGGGCGCCTTCCTGGTGGCGCCGCCGGACCTGGAGGCCGAGCCGCGCAACCCGCTGTTCGCCAGCTTCGTCCCCATGCCACGCCAGCCCCTGCCCTTTCCCAGCGTTGTGGTGGCGAGCCGCACCGACCCCTATTGCAGCTACGAGGCGGCCGAAAAGTTGGCTGCAGCCTGGGGCGGCGAGCTGGTGGATGCCGGCGATGCCGGCCACATCAATGGCGGCGCCGGCTTCGGCCCCTGGCCGGAAGGCACCATGCGGTTCATGGGCTTGCTGCAATCCCTCCGCTAGGCCCGGGGGCGTTAACAACCTTTTAACCGTTTTTGTGGACCGCGCCCGCGTTTGCCGCTACCTCTTGCGCCATTGGACAGCGAGCAGGAGCCGTCATGCGGGCACCAGAGGCCATGGTCGACAATCCGAAGGCCCCCGCCACGCCCGACCACCCCTCACGCCACCCGTCGAACGGCCTGCGTGCCGCACCCCCCGTGCTGCGCACCGGCATGCTGTTGATGAGCCTTGCGCTCGCCGCATGCCAGACCGACGGAGCCGGGATGTCCGCCAACGGCGCGCTTGCCTTCGACTCCATCGACGGACCGCCCAAGGCCACGTTCGACAAGCTGGTGGGCCACTTGTCCGATGAGGCCCAGAGCCGGCAGGTGAAGGTGGCCTCACGGGAGGACCAGGGCGCCTATCGCGTCAAGGGCTACCTGTCCATGCACGTGGAACGGGGCAAGGCGAGCTGCGCCTATGCCTGGGATGTCTACGACCCCGGCAAGACCCGTGTCGTGCGCATCACCGGCGAGGAAAAGGGCGCCTCGACAAAGGGTTCCGCCAATTGGTCGGCCTGTGACGACGCGGTTCTGGCCCGCATCGCCGATCGCTCAATGGCCGATTTCGCGCAGGCGCTCGGCGTCGGAGGCAGCACCGCCCCGGCGGCCCAGCCGGCGCCGGTGGAAACCGCCGCGACAGCCGCGCCGGCGGCAACGGGTGCCGACGCGGCACCGGCAGCGTCGGCCGCCACAGCCACCGGGCCGGTGGCTGATGCAACCGCAGCGCTGGCCCCTTCCTCACCGGCCGCACTTGCCTATGCAGCTCAGTGAACTGGACCTTTACAAGGTCCGAACGAGGCGCCTATCAGAGCGTCCCAAGCCTTGAGAGACCCGCAACGCCGGGGCGGAGCGTCAGATGTCAGCGGAAAATGGTCCTATGAAGCTCGTCGCGGGCAATTCCAACCGCGCGCTCGCGGAAGCTATTGCCGCCTATCTCGCGACCCCCCTCACCAAAGCGGTGGTGCGGCGCTTCGCGGACATGGAGATCTTCGTCGAGATCCAGGAAAACGTGCGTGGCCAGGACGTGTTCGTCCTCCAGTCCACCTCGTTCCCCACCAATGATCACCTGATGGAGCTGTTGATCATCATCGACGCGCTCCGTCGGGCCTCGGCCAAGCGCATCACCGCGGTGCTGCCGTATTTCGGCTACGCCCGCCAGGATCGCAAACCCGGCCCGCGCACCCCCATTTCCGCCAAGCTGGTCGCCAATCTCATCACCCACGCCGGCGCTGACCGCGTGATGACCCTCGACCTCCACGCCGGGCAGATCCAGGGCTTCTTCGACATCCCCACCGACAATCTCTATTCCGCCCCGGTGATGGTGCGCGACATCAAGGAGCGGTTCGAGCTCTCCAACCTCATGGTGGTGTCGCCCGACGTGGGCGGCGTGGTGCGCGCCCGCGCCCTGGCCAAGCGCATCGACGCCCAGCTCGCCATCGTCGACAAGCGCCGCGAGCGCCCCGGCGAGAGCGAGGTGATGAACGTCATCGGTAATGTGGAAGGCCGCTCCTGCATCCTGGTGGACGACATCGTGGATTCCGGCGGCACCCTGGTGAACGCCGCCGAGGCGCTGCTCGCGCGCGGCGCCAAGGAAGTCACCGCCTACATCACCCATGGCGTGCTCTCCGGCGGCGCGGTGGCCCGCATCACCGCATCCAAGCTCAAGGAATTGGTGATCACCGATTCCATCCTGCCGACCGAAGCGGTCCGGGTGGCCCGCAACATCCGCGTGCTCTCCATCGCCGGCCTCCTCGGCGAGGCGGTGGCGCGGACCGCCCATGAGGAATCGGTCTCCAGCCTGTTCGACTGAACCGACGACACCGCGCAAGGCTGCCCCACGCTAAACCTCCGCCCTCCGGCGGAGGTTTTCTTTTGTCCGCGCCTCTCCGATGTGACGCGGCAGCGGCTCAGCCCGCCTCCGCCCAGGGCGCGGCGGCCAGGCGCGCGGCCAGAAAATCCACCACCACCGTGACCCGCGCCGGCTTCAGGCCACCCGGAGGCAGCAGAATGCTGAGATCCACGTCCGGCATCGACCAGCCGGACAATGCCCGTTCGAGCCGACCAGCCGCCAGATCCTGCCACACCATGAATTCCGGCTGCACGGCGATGCCCTGCCCCGCCAGCAGCATGGGCGTCAGCGCGTCGGCATTGTTGGCGCGCAGCGGCCCCGAAGGCGTCACCGTCTCGACCTCGCCGGCGGCATTCACGAAGCGCCAGCGGTCCGGGGCGGGCAGATAGGCATAGCCCAGGCAGCGATGGCTGTTCAGATCGCGGGGATGCTCCGGCCGCCCGGCGCGGGCGAAATAGGCCGGGGCCCCCACCAGCATGCGCCGCACGGTGCAGATGCGCCGCATCTTCAGGCTTGAGGCCGGCAGGCTGGCGATGCGCAGGGCCAGATCGAACCCGTCCGCCAACAGGTCCACCTGCGCATCGGCCAGATGCAGGTCGATGGAGAGCTTGGGAAAGGTCTCCAGCAACTCCGGCAACAGCGGCGCCACGTGGCGCAGGCCGAACGACATGGGAGCCGCCAGCCGCACCACCCCCTGCGGCTCCACGGATTGGGAGAGGGCCTCGGCCTCCGCCGCCTCCGCTTCCGCCAGCAGGCGCCCGGCGCTCACCGCAGCGGCCCGCCCGGCGGCGGTCAGCGAGAGATGGCGCGCGGTGCGGTTCAGCAGGCGGGTGCCAAGCCGCAGTTCCAAGCGGCCGATGGCCTTGGAGACCGTCGCCTTGGAGAGGTTGAGATCCGCCGCGGCACGGGCGAACGAGCCCACTTCGACAACCTTGGCGAAGATCGCCCAGGCTTCGAGATCCGGCAGGCGCTGTGGCATAGAAATGGAAACCATGGGTTTCGATTGTTTCCACTTTTGGCCCACGAGATCAATGCCATATTCCCTCCATGTCCAACGGGACCGGAAGCGCTGCCCGCGCCCTTGTGCGGCAACGCCAGCCGGGAGGAGTTCACCCCATGATCGACCTGCGTCCCTTCTCGCGTCTCGGCGGCGCCGACCACGGCTGGCTCGATACGAAGCACCATTTCTCATTCGCGGATTATTTCGACCCCAACCGCGTGCACTGGGGCAATCTGCGGGTGTGGAACGATGACGACATCGCCCCTGGCACCGGCTTCCCGCTGCATCCCCACCGCGACATGGAGATCATCACCTATGTGCGTGAAGGGGCCATCACCCACCAGGATGACCAGGGCAATCGCGGCCGCACCGAGGCCGGCGATGTGCAGGTGATGAGCGCCGGTGCCGGCATCCGCCACTCGGAGTATAATCTGGAGAAAGGTCCCACCAAGATCTTCCAGATCTGGATCATCCCCGAGAGCCGCGGCGGCGCGCCGCGATGGGACGCCCGGCCCTTCCCGAAGGGCGAGCGCTCCGGCCGGTTCGTCACTCTGGCGAGCGGCCGCGATGGCGACGCCGACGACGCCCTTATGATCCGCGCCGACGCGCGCCTCGTGGCCGCCACCCTCAAGGCAGGCGAGAGCGCAGTCTATGAGCCGGAGGCCGGTCGCCACCTTTATCTGGTGCCCGCCCGCGGATCGGTGGAGGTCAACGGCACGCCGGTGGCGGAGCGGGATGGCGCCGCCATCCGTGACGAGGCGCGGATCGAGGTGAAGGCGCTTGAGGATGCGGAAGTCATCCTGGTGGACGCCGCCTGACGACCTGCGAGAGACCCAAATACAAAACGGCCGGTGAGTGATCTCACCGGCCGTTCGTCGTGAACGCGAACCGTCTCCCGCAGGCCGATCCCTCTCAGTCCTCCGGACCGTCGGCGGTGGCGAGGGCCAGCTGGTCCGTGGCATCGGGTATCCGGCCCGACAACGCCGCGTTCAGCTGGTCGCGATCCAGGTCCTTCTCCCAGCCCGCCACCACGATGGTGGCCACCGCATTGCCGACGAAATTGGTGAGTGCGCGGCATTCCGACATGAAGCGATCAATGCCGAGAATCAGCGCCATGCCTTCCACCGGCACCGAGGGCACCACCGAAAGGGTGGCGGCCAGGGTGATGAAGCCGGCACCGGTGATGCCCGCCGCGCCCTTGGACGACAGCATGGCCACCAGCAGCAGCAGCAGCTGATCCCAGAGCGACAGCTGGATGCCCACCGCCTGGGCGATGAACAGCGAGGCCAGCGTCATATAGATGTTGGTGCCATCGAGGTTGAACGAATAGCCGGTGGGAATGACAAGCCCCACCACCGACTTACCGCAGCCGGCCCGCTCCATCTTCTCCATGAGGCTCGGCAGCGCCGCCTCGGAAGAAGAGGTGCCCAGCACCAGCAGCAGCTCCTCGCGGATGTAGCGCAGCAGCGCGAAGATGGAGAAGCCGTTGTAGCGCGCCACCAGCCCCAGCACGCCCACCACGAAAATGATGGAGGTGAAGTAGAACGTGGCGATCAGGAAGGCGAGATTCGCCACCGAGCCGATGCCGTACTTGCCGATGGTGAAGGCCATGGCGCCAAACGCGCCGATGGGCGCCGCCTTCATCAAGATCGCCACCAGCCGGAACATGGCCTGGGCCGCCGACTGCAGCACCGTCATGACCGGCTCGCCGCGCTCGCCGATGCCGCCAAGCGCGATGCCGAACAGCACCGAGAAGAACAGCACCTGCAGGATGTCGCCCGAGGCCAGCGCGCTCACCGGCGTGTTGGGGATGATGCCCATCAGGAAGCCGATGATGGACTGGTCGTGGGCCTTGGCGGCGTAGCCGGCCACCGCCTTGTGGTCGAGGGTCGCCGGATCGATGTTGAGGCCGGCGCCGGGTTGAATCGTATTGCCGACGATCAGGCCGATGATCAGCGCCAGGGTGGAGAAGGTGAGGAAGTAGATCATGGCCTTGCCGGCCACGCGCCCCACCTTGCCGAGATCGCGCATACCGGCGATGCCGGTCACCACCGTCAGGAAGATGACCGGCGCGATGACCATCTTCACCAGCTTGATGAAGGCGTCGCCCAGCGGCTTCATGTCCGCGCCGAGGCTTGGATAGAAGTGGCCGAGCAGAATGCCCGCGCCGATGGCGACGAGGACCTGCACATAGAGATGCTGATGGAGCCTGCGGGGCGCAGCAGGCGCCGCCGCCGGGAGCACTGGGGCCATGGACCGTTTCCTCCGCCAGCCGCGTCGCACCTCTTGTGTCGGGGGGCGTCGCAGCAGGATGGGTTGCGCAACGCTCGCGGGGGATTGCCTGCGAGCGTTGCGCTTTCGCAAGCCCCATGCCATGCGCCGGCCGGTGGCGCGCCACCGATAAGCCATTGAAAAAACGTTAACACCGCGAGGGTGGCGCCAGCAGCCTCGACTTTTCGTGTGGCCTGCCGCACAACTCGCCCCTCCTGCCGTGCGGAAATCCGCACATTTTGGATGTGCCCACGTGACGTTCTTTCGGTTTCGATCCGCCGGGCACGCCCTGGCCGCGCCGGGCACGGGCCGGGCCAGCCGGTGGACGCGCCTGCGCCCGGCGCTCGGCTTCATCGCGGTCGCGCTGGTGGCGCTGGTGGGCCTCGACCGGCTGGCGGTCTATGGGGCCGAGCGCCTGGCGCTGGCGCGGGTGCACGGGGAAGGCGTCTTCGCCGCCGACCTGCGCGTGGCCGCACTGCGGGCGGAGATCGAGAAGCAGCGCACCCTGCCGGTGGTGCTGGCGCAGGATCCGGACGTGCATGCGGCCCTGGACCACGGCGACGCCGCCAGCATCCAGGCCCTCGACAACAAGCTGCGGTCCCTCGCCACCGCCACCCGCACCGGCGTCATCTACCTGCTCGATCCCCACGGGCTGTGCATCTCGGCCAGCAATGCCGGCACCCCCATGAGCTTCGTGGGTTCGGATTATTCCTTCCGCCCCTATTTCGTGCGGGCCATGGCCGAGGGGGCGGCGGAGCATTTCGCCTTCGGCACCGTGAGCCTTCACCCCGGCCTCTACCTGACCCGGCGGGTGGACGGACCCGACGGCCCCCTCGGGGTGCTGGTGGTGAAGGCCGAGTTCGACGAGATGGAGAACGACTGGCGGCGGCTGCCCCTGCCGGCCCCCACCTTCGTGACCGACAACCATTCCATCGTCCTCATCACCAGCGAGCCGGCCTGGCGGTTCAGAGCACTGGGGCCGCTCGCCCCGGCGGAGAAAGCGGCGCTGCGCAACAGCCTCCAGTTCGGCGAGGCGCCGCTGGATCCGCTCCCCCTGCAGCCAGGCCCCGAGGGCGCCGACACCGTGCGCACCACCCTGCCCGGCGCCCGCACGGCCCAGACCTTCGTGGAAACCGAGGCGGCGGTGCCCACCACCGGCTGGACCCTGCACGTGCTCTCCCCCACCGCGCCGGCGCTGGCCCTCGCCGCCACCGCCACCCGCTCGCTGGCGCTGCTGCTGGGCGTGGTCGGCTTCGGCACCGCTGGCCTGGTCCTCACCCGGCGCCACCAGCTCAAGGGAGAGAAGGCCCGGGGCGCCGCGGCCCGCCGGGAGCTGGAGGAACGGGTGGCCACCCGCACCGCCGAGCTGCAGGATGCCAACGAGCAGCTGCGCGCCGAAATGGCTGAGCGGCGCCGCGCCCGCATCGCCCTGGAGGTGCTCCAGGACGAGCTGGCCCAGGCCTCCAAGCTGGCGGTGCTGGGCCAGATCGCCGCCAGCATCGCCCATGAGGTGAACCAGCCCCTGGCGGCCATCCGCGTGTTCGCCGACAACGCCGGCACCTTTCTCGACCAGCACCAGCCCGACGCCGCCCGGGCCAATCTCACCACCATCGCCGCCCTCACCGAGCGCATCGGCACCATCACCCAGGAGCTGCGCGCCTTCGCCCGCAAGCGCGCCCGCGACGTGGGGCCGGTGGAGGTGGAGGCGGCCATCAACGGAGCCCTGCTGCTCATGGGCTACCGCCTGCGCCAGCAGGACATCAGCTTGAGCGTGAAGGTGAACCCGCCCGAGCTTCGGGTGCGCGCCGATCGCGCCCGGCTGGAGCAGGTGTTCGTCAATCTCCTGCAGAATGCCGCCGAGGCGCTCACCGGACAGCCGCACGGCAACATCCACATCAGCGCCGGGCGGGTGGGCGGCGATGTGCGCATCGTGGTGGCGGACGACGGCCCGGGCCTGCCCGCGGAAGTGATGGAAGCGCTGTTCCTGCCTTTCACCACCACCAAGCCCAATGGGCTCGGGCTGGGCCTGGTGATCTGCCAGGACATCATCCGCGAATTCGGCGGCGCCATCACCGTTGAAAACGACCACGGCGCCCGCTTCACCCTCACCCTGCCGGAGGCCCACTAATGGACGTCGCCTTCATCGATGACGACGAGGTGCTGCGGGCGGCCAATGTCCAGGCGCTGATGCTGGCGGGCCTCACGGTAGCGGCCTATGGCTCGGCCGAGGCGGCACTGGCCGAGCTCGATGCGGATTTCCCCGGCGTGGTGGTGAGCGACGTGCGGATGCCGCGCATGGACGGGCTCACTTTGTTCCAGAAGCTGAAGCGCCTGGATGGCGACCTGCCGGTGATCCTCATCACCGGCCATGGCGACATCGCCATGGCGGTGGAGGCGATGCGCGAGGGCGCCTATGACTTCGTCGCCAAGCCCTACCCCATGGAGCGGCTGCTGAGCGCCGTGCGCCATGCCCTCGAAAAGCGGCGTCTGGTGCTGGAGAACCGCGAACTGAGGCGACAGGCGGAGGCGGCCAGCGCCGACCTGCCGCTGCTCGGCATCGGTCCGGCCATGGACCGGCTGCGGCAGGTGCTGCGCCAGCTCGCCGACGCGGATGTCGATGTCCTGGTGGAAGGCGAAACCGGCACCGGCAAGGAAGTGGTGGCGCACACGCTGCACCGCTGGAGCCGGCGTGCCGGCCAGCATCTGGTGGCGGTGAATTGCGGCGCCCTGCCCGAGGCGATGATCGAGAGCGAATTGTTCGGACACGAGGCCGGTGCCTTCACCGGCGCGGTGAAGAAGCGTGTGGGCCGCATCGAGCACGCCAGTGGCGGCACCTTGTTCCTGGACGAGATCGAGGCCATGTCGCCGGCGCTGCAGGTGAAGCTGCTGCGGGTGCTGGAGGCGCGCGAGGTGCAGCCGCTCGGCACCAATGAGATCCGGCCGGTGAACCTGCGGGTGGTGGCGGCGTCGAAGGTCGACCTGATCGACCTGGTGCGGAAGGGGGATTTCCGGGAGGATCTCTATTACCGCCTGCACGTGGCGGCCGTGCACGTGCCGCCCCTGCGCGAGCGGCGGGAGGATCTGCCGGTGCTGTTCGGCCATTTCCTCGGCCAGGCGGCCCAGCGCTTCGGTCGCGAGCCGCCGGCGCTCACGGCGGCGGTGCGTCACCATCTGGACACCCACAGTTGGCCCGGCAATGTGCGCGAGCTGGCTCATTTCGCCGAGCGCGTGGCCCTCGGCCTGCCCGGTCCACGCAGCGCCCCGCCGCCCGCGGACGCAGACCTCGCCAGTCCGTTGCCGTTGCCGGAGCGCGTGGAGGCATTCGAGGCGGCGGAGATCCGCGCCGCCCTGTCGGCCACCCGGGGCGACGTGCAGGCGGCGGTGCGCACCCTCGGGATTCCGCGCAAGACGTTCTATGACAAGCTGCGCCGGCATGGCATCGACCAGGCCAGCTACCGGCCCGACCGCTGACGGCACCTAGGCCGGTGGCACGCCCGGCCCAGGTTCGAGCGGCATTTCGAGCCAGGTGGATAGCGGCGCGGCGACGAGACGGCGCTCATTCCATACGCGAGCGCCTTTTCACGGCTGTCCGGACCACCCGAAAGGCCTCAGGCGTCGGTCTCCTCGCCCCGCGGGGTTTCCACCTCACCCGTGTGCTGCAGCCACAGCATCACCAGCCAGCACAGGCAGGCCCACGCCGCGCCCAGCATCCAGCCGCCGAGCACGTCGGTGGGCCAATGCACGCCCAGATAGATGCGGCTGACGCCGACGATCACCGTCAGGGTGGCGGCCACCGCCAGCAGGAACACCTTGACCCGGGTTCGCGCCTGGGTGCGCGCCAGCAGCGCGCCGAGAGTGAGATAGACCACGGCGGAGAGCATGGCGTGGCCGCTGGGGAAGCTCTGGGTGTAGACCGCCACCCCGTGCGGCACCAGATCCGGCCGCGGCCGATCGAAGCCCCACTTCATCACCTGCGACAGCGCCGTTCCACCGGCCACCGACACCGCCACCAGCAGCGCCGCGTGGCGCTTGCCGGTCATCATCAGGAACGCCAGCACCACCAAAGTGAGGAGGGTCAGCACCCCGGTCGAGCCCAGGGCGGTGAAGTCCCGCATCATCTCTTCGAACCAAGGCGGGCCGAGGGGATCGGAAAGGTTGTTGGGATCGCGCAGCGCCAGCAGGATCGAGCGATCGAGGCTCCCCGCGTCCCCTTCCAGCACCTCGTCCGCCACCTTGACGAAGGCGTAGAGCGCGCAGGCCGTGAAGCCCAGGGTCGCCAGCGTCATGCGCTCCATGTGGCTCACCGAGGCGAGCAATGGGCCGAGCACGGGGATGGATTCGAGGCGGCGGCGGCCGCGGGTGATCAGCGAAGTCATGCGCCCAGGGTTGGCGCGCGCCGACGCCGCCGTCAACAGGGCCGATGCGTGCCGCCAGCCTTTGCCCCGCGCTTTTCCAGACCGATGCGGACACGGCGCCACATACCCTTAGGTCAGAAACCAAAAGGCGCGGCGCACCCTGATCGTCCACCCACCCTCGCGGCGCTCGCCCTTGCGGCGCGCGCCTGCAGCTGCCATGTGGGCCCCATGATCGCCCGCACCACGCCCATCGCCCTTTATATCGACGCCGATGCCTGCCCGGTGAAGGCGGAGGCCTACAAGGTGGCCTGGCGCCACGGCATTCGCGCCCATGTCGTGGCCAACACGGCGATCGCGGTGCCCCAGGATCCACTGATCCTTCGCGTCGTGGTGCCGAGCGGCCCCGATGCCGCTGACGATTATATCGCTGAGCGGGTCTGTCGCGGCGACGTGGTGGTGACCGCCGACGTGCCCCTGGCCGACCGCTGCGTGAAGGCCGGCGCCGATGTGATTAGCCCCACCGGTCGCCCCTTCACCCGCGATTCCATCGGCATGGCCCTGGCCACGCGCAATCTGATGGAAGATCTGCGCGGTGCCGGACTTGCCACCAGTGGGCCGCCCCCCTTCTCCGCGCGCGACCGCTCCACATTCCTGGAGAAGCTCGATCTCGCCATCGTCCGCCTCAAGCGCGCCGGCTTCCAGACCGGCCTGTGAGAACCAGCGACAGCGCCCCTCCGCACGCCGCTGCCCACAGGATCTGCGCTGAGGGTTTGCCACGATGAAGCCGCATGGATAGGTTACGCGCCCACTGCCGGTACGCCGGCACTTTGTAGCCGCGGACCGCCGATGACCGATATTTTTCACGAAATCCAGGAAGACCTGCGCCGCGAGCGCCTGCGCAAGCTGTGGGACCGGTTCGGCGCCCTCATCATTGCCGCGGTGGTGCTCGTCATCGTCGCTGCGGGAGCCTGGAGCGGCTATCGCTATTGGCGCACCCAGCAGGCCATCGCCGCCGGCGCGGAATTCCAGCAGGCGGTCACCCTTGCCGATGCCGGCAAGTTCGCCGAGGCCGAAGCCGCCTTCGAGACCATCGCCAAGACCGGCCCCGAGGGCTACCGCGCCATCGCCGCCTTCCGTGCCGCCGGTGCCGCCGCCGCCCGCGACCCGGCAGCCGGCGTGGCCGCGTTCGATGCCATCGCCGCCAACCGCAGCGTGGAGCCGCTGCTGCGCGACATGGCCCAGCTGCGCGCGGGCATGATTCTGCTCGACACCGCCGATCTCGGCGAGGTGAAGAAGCGGGTGGGCGACCTGGCCGCCGGCACCGGCGCCCTGCGCAATTCCGCCCGTGAGGTTCTGGCCCTCGCCCAGCTCAAGGCCGGCGATTCCGCCGCCGCCTACAAGACCGCCACCGACATTACCGAGGATGCCGGCAGCGCGCCGGGCGTCCGCTCGCGCGCCGACCTGATCCGCCGCATCACCGCCGAGGCCGCAGCGCCCGCCGCACCTGCTACCGCGCCCGCCACTACCGGCGGCACCGCGTCCAAGGATGCTGCGCCCGAGGATGGTGCGTCGAAGGCTGCTGCACCGGCGACGGCTCCGGCCGCGCCTGCTTCACCGATGCCCGCCGCGACGACGCCCGCCGCGACGATGCCTGCCGCGCCGCCTGCGGCCCAGTAAGAGAGGCCCGCCATGAAGTCGTCATCCGGCCTGCTGCGACCACTGCGTCTGGCACTCGTCCTCGGTCTCGCCCTCACCGCCACCGGCTGCGAGACCCTGGAGAAGTTCAATCCCTTCGAGGAGAAGGAAAAGCCCCTGCCCGGCGAGCGCCATGCGGTGTTCCCGACCGGGGTGCCCGGTGTCGACTATTCAACAGGCCCCGGCCAGCCCACCAACGCCAACGCCCCCATTGATCTGCCTGCCCCGTCGGCATCCGGCGCGACCTCCTCGCGCTGACCCTGTGCCGACGTCGGCGATGGCCCTGCTTTTGAGCCTCTTTCCATGAGCTTTACCCTGGCCATCGTCGGCCGCCCCAATGTGGGCAAGTCCACCCTGTTCAACCGCCTCGTGGGCAAGAAGCTCGCGCTGGTGGACGATCGTCCCGGCGTCACCCGCGACCGCCGCGAAGGCGAGGCCCATCTGGGCGATCTCACCTTCCGCATCGTCGATACCGCCGGCCTGGAAGAGGCGAGCGCCGCCAGCCTCGAGGGCCGCATGCGGGCCCAGACCGAGGCGGCCATCGGCGATGCCGATGCCATCTTGTTCCTCATCGACGCCCGGGTGGGGCTCACCCCCACCGACCGGGCCTTCGCCAGCCTGGTGCGCCGCTCCGGCAAGCCCACCATCCTGGTCGCCAACAAGAGTGAGGGACGCGGTGGCGAGGCGGGTGCCATCGAGGCCTTCGCTTTGGGCCTGGGTGAGCCGGTGCCGTTCTCCGCCGAGCATGGCGAAGGCCTGTCTGACCTCTACGACGCCATCTGCGCCGCTCTGCCAGAGCAGACCAAGCTGCCGGAAGACGAGGACGAGGACGAAGAGGCGGATGCCGGCGAGGCCGATGACGGCGCGCCCAAGCGTCCCATCAAGGTGGCGGTGCTGGGGCGGCCCAATGCCGGCAAGTCCACCCTCATCAACCGCCTGCTGGGCGAGGATCGCCTGCTCACCGGCCCGGAAGCCGGCATCACCCGCGATTCCATCGCCGTGGAGGTGACGTTCCACGGCACCCGGCTGGAGGTGTTCGACACCGCCGGCCTGCGCAAGCGCGCCCGCATCGACGACAAGCTGGAGAAGCTCTCCGCCGCCGATGCCCTGCGGGCCATGAAGTTCGCCGAGGTGGTGGTGGTGCTGATCGACGCCACCCGCCCGTTCGAGGAACAGGACCTGCGCATTGCCGATCTGGTGGCGCGCGAAGGCCGCGCCGTGGTGATCGGCTACAACAAGTCGGACCTCATCGCCCGTGGCGGCCTCGCCACCCGGCTGCGGGAGGAAGCGGACCACCTGTTGCCGCAGCTGCGGGGCGTACCCATCGTGGCGCTCTCGGGCCTCACCGGGCATGGCCTCGACAAGCTGGTGGACGCCATCGCCCAGGCCCACAAGGTGTGGAACAAGCGCGTCGCCACCAACCCGCTCAACCGCTTCCTGCAGCAGATCGTCGACAACCACCCGCCGCCGGCGGTGTCGGGACGCCGCGTGAAGTTGCGCTACATGACCCAGCCGAAGGCCCGCCCGCCATCGTTCGTGCTGTTCTGCTCACGGGCCGATGCGCTTCCGGAAAGCTATATCCGCTACATCACCAATGCCCTGCGGGAAACCTTCAATCTGCCGGGCGTGCCGATCCGCCTGACCCTGCGCCAGAAGGACAATCCCTACGCCGACTGAGCCGTGTCTGCAGCGGCGCGGCCGCAAGGGCCTCCTTCAGGGCACCGCAAGGGCATGATGGGTGGCGAATGGAGAGACGGCATTAAGCTCTCGACGGCATAATCGCGCGGATTTCGCCCCTGCGGAGACCGCTTGATGTCCGTCGATTCGCCGTCCGTGCCTGCGCCCTCCAGCCGTCCGAAGCTGGCGCACGGCTTCAGCCGCCGCCGCTTTCTGCAGCTCGGCATGGCGCTGAGCGGCGGCTTCGCCCTCGACGCCCTGTGGCCGGTACAGGCCGCTGATGATCCGGACCTCGCCGCCATCGCCGCCCTCAAGCCGGGCCAGTATGTCTGGCATCCCGAGCGGGCGCCGGAGGGCTTCGTGGCGGTGGTGGTGAACCTCGACGATCAGCGCGCCTATGTCTATCGCAACGGCGTGCGCATCGGCGTGTCCACGGTCTCCACCGGTCGCGAGGGGCACGACACGCCCACCGGCGTGTTCACCATCCTCGGCAAGGATGCCGATCACCACTCCTCCATCTACAACAACGCCTCCATGCCGTTCACCGAGCGCCTGACCTGGTCGGGCGTGGCGCTGCATGCGGGCGGCCTGCCGGGCTATCCCTCCTCCCACGGCTGCGTTCACCTGCCGCTCGCCTTCGCCAAGGAGCTGTTCTCCATCACCCATGTGGGCACGCCGGTGATCATCGCCGACAACCACACCGCGCCGCAGGATGTGCTTCATCCCGGCCTCATCATGAGCGAAGGGCTGGAGCAGGAGCTGGCGGTGAATGCCACCGGCGCCGGCGCGCCGGAGGACATGGCGGCGGCCGAGACCGCGGTCGCCATGGTGGCGAGCGCCGCCGACAAGTCCCTCACCGTGCTGCGGGGCGGCCAGGTGGTGCTGCAGGGCCCCATCGCCATCGCTGATCCGAGCGCGCCCCTGGGCAATGTGGTCTACGTGCTGGCCAGCCGCGATGGCACCCCGCGCTGGAGCGCCATCTCCTACGAAGGCAACGCCGCGCCCGCCGGAGAGGCCGCGCAGGCGCTGGCCCGCATCACCGTGGATCCCTCCATCAACCGCCAGGTGGCGAGCCTCATGCACCCTGGCGCCACCTTGCTGGTCACCGATCTTCCGGCCCATCCGGGCACCCGCACCGGCCGCGATTTCGTGGTGCTCACCCACAAGATGGTGAGCTGAGCATGGCGCCAGCCTCGCCCGGCCGCCTCCGGCGCGCCCTGCGGCTCGGCGCCGCCACGCTGGCGACGCTGCTGGCGACGGGCGCCCACGCCGAGCAGGCGCCGCCCGCCAAGGAATTGTTCGGACGCGCCCGGGCGCCCGCCAGCGAATTCCTGCCGGAAGCCATCGGCTTCTACTCCAAGGGATGCCTGGCCGGTGGCGAGGCCCTGGCCATCACCGGGCCGGAGGCCAACGGGCCCCTGTGGCAGGTCATGCGGCTTTCGCGCCATCGCAATTTCGGCCACCCGCAGTTGATCGCCTTCCTCGAACGGTTCGCCCAGAAGGTGCCCCAGGTCTCGGGCTGGAGTGGAATTCTTGTCGGCGACATGTCGCAGCCGCGTGGCGGCCCCATGCTCACTGGCCATGCCTCCCACCAGATCGGCCTCGATGCCGACATCTGGCTCACCCCCAGCCCCGGCCGCGTCCTGACCACCGAAGAGCGGGAGAAGATCTCCGCCACCATGATGGTGCGCGCCGACCGGCGCGACATTAACCCGGCGAACTGGCGCCCGGACCATTGGAAGGTGATCCGCGCCGCCGCCACCGATCCCGGCGTCGAGCGCATCTTCGTCAACGCCGCCATCAAGAAGGCGCTGTGCCGGGATGCTTCGGGTGATCGCGCCTGGCTCGCCAAGGTGCGCCCCTATTGGGGTCACGACTACCACATGCACGTGCGCCTGGCCTGCCCCACCGGCAATGCCGACTGCCGGCCCCAAGAGGCGCCGCCCCCCGGTGACGGCTGCGGCAGTGAACTCGACTGGTGGTTTTCCGACGCGGTGCTGCACCCCAAGCCCGACAAGGAACCCGCAAAGCCCAAACCGCCTTTAACGCTCAAGGACCTGCCGCCCGCATGCGCGGTGGTCCTCAACGGGAAATAGGGCCGAAACGCCAACCAGGGAGCCCGCCATGGCCGACCTCTCCGATCTCTTCCCGGGCTTTGCCTCCCATTATGTGGAAACCAAGGCCGGCCGCATCTTTCTGAGGCAGGGGGGCGAGGGGCCGCCGCTGCTGCTGCTGCACGGCTACCCCGAGAGCCATGTGATGTGGCACCAGGTGGCGCAGCGCCTTGCCGAGCACTTCACCCTGGTGATCCCCGACCTGCCCGGCTACGGCTGGAGCGCGGCGCCGGAACCGGGCCCGGACCATTTCCCTTATGCCAAAAGGGCGATGGCGGCGGCCATGGTGGAGCTGATGGAGCATCTCGGCTTCGCCCATTTCAACCTCATGGGCCATGACCGCGGCGCCCGGGTGGGCTACCGCCTCGGCCTCGACAATCCGGGCCGGCTCGACCGCCTGGTGCTGCTCGACATCGCCCCCACCTACATCATGTGGCACAAGATGGACCGGGCGCGGGCGCTGCAGGTCTATCACTGGTCGTTCCTCGCCCAGCCGGCACCGCTGCCGGAGAAGCTGATCTCCAGCCGATCCGATTTCTATCTCGAATGGACGCTGGCGAGCTGGACCGCCACAAAAGACCTCTCCGCTTTCGACGCCCGCGCCCTCGCCTATTACCGGGCCGCCTACGCCTCGCCGGACCGGCTCCATGCCATGTGTGCGGATTATCGCGCCGGCGCCACCCTCGATCTCGCCCATGACGAGGCCGACATCGCTGCCGGCCGCACCCTCTCCTGCCCCACGTTCCTTGCCTGGGGAGAGGCCGGCATTCCCGGACGCGGCGCCAATCCGCTGGATGCCTGGCGGGTGCTGGCGCCGGAGGTGACCGGGGCCGCGGTGCCCGGCGGCCACTTCATGTGCGAGGAGGCCCCCGGCCCCACCCTTGATACGGTGCTGCCGTTCCTCACCAAAGCTTGACGGCATCGCCAGCCATCGGCATTGCCTAGGGTCAATGTCGATGGCTGGCGCGCCGACCTAGAATGGCAGCCTGAGTTCCGTCTTTCCGATTTCTGCCGACCACTCCCCCAAGATCGCTCCCAAGAAACGCTCCCAAGAAACGTTCCCAAGAGTCGCACCTAAGGATCGCACCCATGGCCATCGGCGATGCGCTCAACGTCCGCGCCCGTGCTCCCCTCCGCCTCGGCCTTGCCGGGGGCGGCACCGATCTGTCGCCGTATTGCGACGAGTTCGGCGGCAATGTGCTGAATGCCACCATCGACCGCTTCGCCTATGCGCATGTTCGCACCAACCGCATCGGCGCGCTGGTGCTGCGCGCCCGGGACGTGGGCACCGAAGAGGTGCTGGAGCCGAGCCTGGATCACCCCATCCGCGAGGGATTGATCCTGCATCGCGCCGTCTACACGCACATGATGCGGACCTATTGTGACGGGGTGGCGCTGCCGCTCACCATGTCCACCACCATCGACGTGCCGGCCGGTTCCGGGCTCGGCGCCTCCTCGGCGCTGGTGGTGGCCTTGATCGAGGCGTTCCGCTACGCGCTCCACCTGCCGCTGGGCCCTTATGACGTGGCGCGCCTCGCCTTCGAGATCGAGCGCGAGCATCTCGGCCTTGCCGGCGGCCGGCAGGATCAGTATTCGGCCGCCTTCGGTGGGGTGAACTTCATCGAATTCCTGCCGTCCGATCGGGTCATCGTCAATCCACTGCGTATTCGCCGTGAGTTCCTGAACGAGTTCGAGGCCTCCCTGGTGATCTGCTTTACCGGCCAGTCGCGCCAGTCGGAGACCATCATCAAGGAACAGGTGGCCGGCCTGAAGCAGATGGACACCAAGACCGTCGAAAACATGCACAAGCTGAAGCAGGACGCCATCGAGATGAAGCTCGCGCTGCTGCGCGGCGACATTCGTGGCACCGCCGAGATCCTCGGCCGCTCCTGGGCTGCCAAGAAGGCCACCGCCGCCGGCGTCGCCACCGCGGCCGTGGACCGGCTGTATGACGAGGCGATGGCGGCGGATGCGTGGGCCGGCAAGGTTTCCGGCGCTGGCGGCGGCGGCTTCCTGATGTTCCTGACCGACCCGGAGAACGCCTATCGCCTCAAGCAGGTGCTGAACGCCGCCGGCGGCCAGGCCAGTTCGGTGAAGTTCACCTTCGAGGGCGCCGAAGGCTGGCCGATCTGCCTGTGACCGGCGGCACGCGAAAGAAGGGGTGGGGATCGTGGTGAAGCAGTGTGTCATTCTCCTTGGTGGTCTCGGCACGCGCCTCGGCGCGCTCACCGCCGATACACCCAAACCCCTGCTTCCGGTGGGTGACATTCCCTTCGTCGAGGTCCTGATCGCCGAGGCGCGCCGGCGCGGCTTCACCCATTTCCTGCTGCTTGCCGGCCACCGCGCCGAGGTGGTGCGGGACTATATCGACAGCACCGACGTACGCGGCCGCTTCGATGCCACGGTGGAAATCGCGGTGGAGCCCACCCCGCTCGGCACCGGTGGCGCCCTGGTGAACGCCCTGCCGCTGCTGAACGACACCTTCCTGCTGCTCAACGGCGACACTTGGTTCGACTTCAACTGGCTGGATCTGGTGGCCACCACCCTCGATCACGGCGCCGATTTCGGCATGGCGCTGCGGCTGGTGGAGCAGCCGGACCGCTATGAGACCATCGTTCTGGAAGGCGCGCGGGTGCGCGCCGTGCGGCCGCGCGCGGCCGGGCTGGCGCGGGCGCTCATCAATGGCGGCGTCTATGTGCTGCGCCGCGCCTGCCTGGAGCGGCTCGCCATGCCCTCCTCGCTGGAGGCGGACCTGCTGCCCGCCCTGGTGGCGGAGGGGCGCATGGCCGGCGTCTCCTATGACGGCTTCTTCATCGACATCGGCATTCCCGAAACCTATGCGGCTGCCCAGACCTCCGTGCCAGCGCAGCGCTGCCGGCCGGCGGTGTTCCTCGATCGTGACGGCGTGCTGAACGTGGACACCGGCTATGTCCACGCGCCGGAAGACTTCACCTGGATCCCCGGCGCCAAGGCGGCGGTGAAGCGCTTCAACGACCTCGGCTATTACACCTTCGTCGTCACCAACCAGGCGGGTGTCGCCCGCGGCTATTATGACGAGGCGCAGGTGGGGCGCCTGCATGCCTGGATGCAGGAGGAACTGCGCGCGGTCGGCGCCTCCATCGACGACTGGCGCTACTGCCCCTACCACCCGGAAGGCACGGTGGAGCGCTACCGGCAGGTCCATGATTGGCGCAAGCCCGCGCCGGGCATGCTGCTGGACCTCTTGGCCCACTGGCCTGTAGACCGCGCCCACGCTTTGCTGATCGGCGACAAAGGCTCGGATCTCGAGGCCGCTACCGGTGCCGGCATCCCCGGCCATCTGTTCACCGGCGGCAACCTGCTGACATTCGTTGAAGGACTGCACCCCGGCGCCGCCCACCCGGCCCCCAACCGCTGAAGGCCTGCCCGATGTCCACCGTCGTCGCCTCGTCCGCCGTGGCCAGCCTGGCCGACCTCGCCGCCGATGCCCGCGGCTGGCTGCTGGATGTGGCGGCGCCGCTCTGGTCCACACGCGGCCGCCTGCCCAAGGGCCTGTTCGTAGAGCGCCTGTCACGCACCGGCGAACCCGATGACGCCCCACGCCGGCTGTTCGTGCAGGCGCGCGATGTCTATTCGTTCGGCGAGATCGGCCGGCTCGGCTGGAACGGGCCCTGGCGCGCGCTCGCCAACACGACGGTGGATTATCTGCTCGCCCATGGCCGGCGCGCCGATGGCCTGTTCATCCACTCCTTCACCACCGACGGTGCGGTTCATGACGCCCGCGCCGACCTCTATGACCAGGCGTTCATGCTGTTCTGCCTCGGCCACGCCTCCAAGGCGCTGGACCGCCCTGAACTGCTCGACGTGGCGGAGGCGCATTATGCGGTGCTCGCGGCGACCCATGCCCACCCCGCCGGCGGCTTCGTGGAACGGGACATTCCACGCCCGTTCCGCCACCAGAACCCGCACATGCATTTCTTCGAGGCCTTTTCGGCTTTGTATGTGCTGAGCGGCCGGCCGCAATGGAAGGCCCGAGCCGAGGCCATGGCCGGGCTGTGCCGCGACCATTTCATCGACCCGACGAGCGGCGCGCTGCTCGAATATTTCACCGACGACCTCGCGCCGGCCCCCGGGCTGGACGGCACTCTGGTGGAGCCGGGCCACTGCTTTGAATGGGCGTGGCTGTTCGAGGGGCTGGAGCTGTGGGGCTGGCCCGGCGCCGCCGGCATCTCCGATCGCCTCACCGCCTTCGGCCGCACCTTCGGCATCGACCCGGTGCGCAATGTCGCCATCAACGAGGTGACCACCGCCGGCACCGTGCACAAGGCCACCGCCCGGCTCTGGCCGCAGACCGAGCGCCTCAAGGCGGCGCTAGCCCGCCTGCGCCGGCTCGGCACCGCCGCCGAGGCCGAGGAAGCGCGGCGCGCCTATACCGGCCTCAAGCTCTATCTCGACATGCCGGTGCCTGGCACCTGGCAGGATGTATCCAATCCCGATGGCAGCTGGGTGGAGATGCCGGCGCCCGGCTCCTCGCTCTATCACATCACCTGCGCCATGGCGGAGCTGATCGACACGGTGGACGGCCGCCCCTGAGGCGCGCCGCCATCAGCGGTGGTCGGCCAGAGCCTGAAAGACTACCGGGCGACCATAGAAGCGGGTGGCGATCTGCCCCGCGCGGGCCGGATCGCCGGTGGTGAGGAACACCCGCCGCCCACTGCCGGTGGCCGCAAAGTCGGGATGGCGCTCCAGATAGGCCAGAAGGCTGCGCGCGGTGACCTCCGGCTGCGACAGGATGCGGGTCGTTGCCGGCAGGGCCGCGCGGAACACCGGCTCGATCAGCGGATAATGGGTGCAGCCCAGGATGCACACATCGGGCAGCCGGCCATGCATCTGTGCCGCCAGCTGCCCCACATAGGCCTCCACCGCCGCGCGCAGCACCGGCTCGGGTGCATCGGCCTCGATCAGCGGCACCAGATCCGGACAGGTCTGCTGCCAGACGTCGACATGGGCGGTGCGTTTGTGGATCTCGCCGGCGAACGCGCCACTCTCCACCGTATGGCGGGTGGCGAACACGGCGACGGCGACCTGCGCGGCGGCGGGGGGGCGCGGCACTGGCACGGCATCGGCCACCCAGGGCACCCCGGTCACCTCCTCGACCACCGGCACGATGACCCCGAGCACCCGGTGATGCGGATGGGCGCGCGGCAGCCAATTGCGCTGCAGCCGGCGCAGGCCGTGGGCGGCAGCGGTGTTGCAGGCCAGGATCACCAGCCGGCAATTGGCCTCGAACAGCCGCTGCACCCCTTGCACGGTGAGGGCGTAGATGTCCCCCGCCGCGCGGTCCCCATAGGGTGCGTTGGCGTGGTCGCCGAGATAGACGAGATCATGGGCCGGCAGCGCCCGATCGAGGGCGCGCATCACCGTGAGGCCGCCACTGCCGGAATCGAAGATGCCGATGGCCACGCTCAGAACACCCCGGGGCCGGCCATGCCTTTGGTGATGGTGAGGAGCATGATCCGCAGGTCCAGCCAGATCGACCAGTTCTCGATGTAATAGAGATCCAGCGCCAGCCGGCGCTCGGCCTTCTCCACCGACTGGATTGGGCCGCGCGACCCGTTGATCTGGGCCCAGCCGGTGATGCCGGGTTTCACACGATAGCGCGAGACATATTGCTGGATCGCCTCATAGACCACGTTCGGCGACACCAGCATATTGGGCACGTGGGGCCGCGGGCCGACGATGGACATGTCGCCCTTGAGCACGTTCAGGAGCTGCGGCAGCTCATCGATGGAGGAGGCCCGCAGGAAGCGCCCGACGCGGGTGATGCGGGGACTGTCGCGGCTGGTGCCGGCCGAGCCGTCATCCGTCAGGTCCACGGTCATGGAGCGGAACTTGTAGACCATGAAGACCTTGTTGTTGCGACCCACGCGCGGCTGCTTGAACAGGATGGGACCGGGCGATTCCAGCTTGATGGCAAGGGCCGCCGCCAGCAGGATCGGCGAGGTGATGAGGAGGCCGATCGTGGCGACCACATAGTCCTCGATCGCCTTCATGAGGCCCAGGGAGCCCTTGAAGGGCTGCTGCTGCACCTGCAGCGCCGGCTCGCCCGCCACCATGGTCAGGTTGGCATAGTTCAGCGAGAAGCTGCGCGGATCGAGCTCGACGATGACATCGACGGCAATCTGGTGCAGCTGGCTCACCACGGCGCTGATGGCCGCCGGCTCGGCCCACGACTTGGTGACCACCACCATGTCGACGTGCTCGTCCTTGGCGTATTCGAGCAGTTGCGCGATGCCGCCGCGCTCCGGCGGATAGGGTTTGCCGGTCACCTCGGAGAGCACGGGGGCGCCGTCGCCCTCCGTCCCGCCGTCATCGGTGAAGATGCCGACGAAGGACATGAGGCCCTTGGCGCCTTCCTCCTCCTCGTAGCGATCCACCAGCGCGCGCGCCCTGTCGCGCTCACCGAGCACCGCCACGTGGCGCCGCAGCACCGCCTTGCGGCGGACCAGCACCATGCCGAGCCGCACCAGCACCAGGCGGCCGAACAGCAGCGCCGCAGCGGTGACCGCGCCCCAGCCCATGAGGGCCTTGAAGTTCGTCGCCTCGGTCGGAATGAGCGCGTAATAGCAGACGCCGACCACGAAGCCGGCCGGCACGCCGCCCACCACCACGTGGCCGATCTGCCGCCGCAGGCGCGAATAATGCTCAACCCGGTAAGCCCGTCCGAACTGCAGGATCTGCACGAAACTGAAGATGCCGATCAGCCACAGAATGCCGATCTGGCTCCAGGACAGGAAATCCCACGCCACATGCGCGATGATCGCCGCCAGGAGCGACATGACCACATCGCACACGATAACGAAGCGATTGATGAGCCCGTGGGTCCAACGTGTCATAGTTGTGATGTCCAGCCCGCCCAACCGTCTGTGCGATGGTGCTTTATGGTCAACTTCTGCTTAATCGGCGCTGGAGCGTCAAGGGTAACCGGCCACTCACTTTAAGCTTTGCTTAACGCGACGGGACGCGGCGGCGCCGGTCCGGCGCTGGACGCCTCCGGCGCGAAGGTTCACACTCGCGCTGTCCACGGGCGACATTTGCCGCAGGACAGGTTTTCAGCATCCATTTTGTCGAATGACGGATTTTCACCATGTACAACAAGCGCCTTGAAGCATTGCGCAGCAATCCAGGCGGGGATTGGATCCCGGCAGATCTTGAGATCACCGCCTCCCAATATGCCGTGAAATTTCGCAAGGTCACGGGAACCCATGTGGTCTTCACCCATCCCTCGGTGCCCAATTGCGTCGCCGTGCCGATGAAGAAGAAGATCCGGCCCGCCCATGTGCGGGCTTTCGTCGAGATGATCGACCGCATGGACGAGATGGACCAATGAGCGACCTCAACACATATCCCCACGATCTGGCCCCCCTGCCGGCCGATGAGGGCGGTGGCTTCATTGTGCGCTTTCCCGACATTCCCGGCTGCCTGGGTGTCGGTGATACGCCAGAGGATGCCATGGCGGACGGCCTCGAGGCCCTGTTCGCCTGCATCGATGCGCTGAAGGCGGCCGACCGCGAGCCGCCCGCGCCATCCGCCCGCTGACCCGTCAGCCACCGTCGGGGTGACGCCTCTCCGCCTGCTCCTCCAGCCAGGCTGACACCGTGTCCAACAACCGGATCGCCGCCGGCAACTGGGCATGGGCCTGCTGTTGCGCCGGCGTCTGCGGCTCCAGCGTCCGCCACCAGACGATGAAGCGCTCGATCAGCGCGCGCCCCGGAACCTGTCCAAAAGCAAGGCCGGGAAAGGCCTGGAGACCGAACGCTGCCTCCACGTCGGCCAAGCACGCCGCCACATAGGCCCGGTCATCGTCGCCGAGGGGAAATGGCGTCTGCGGAGCGCGCCGCACCATGCGCACCTCGCTCAATTCTGGAATGTAATCCACCTTCGTCACACAGGCCCCTTCTCTGCCAGCCCCCGCTCCCATGGCGCCAGTCCGCGCCGGCGGCGGCCCGGCGCCGGCGCGAACTGGCGCGCGGCCGCATTCTTGCACGTTTGATGCCATGCACTGCGCCAACGACACTAGGGGTGCCGTCGCCACCCCCATCCTGGAAGCCCTGCGGCGGGCCGCGATGGAGCGCGCGTGCTCTAAGGGGGCGGATGCCCTGTTCGGGCAGCGCGACCTCCCCTTCCCGCGCCGATTCGACACGATCGTGCGCGTGTTCCCTCGGTGCACCGCCCCTGCGCTGCGCCGCCATGGCGCGCACGGCTACGACGAGCTTGCGCCGCCCGTGGGGCCCGCCGGCCGCCGACCGGCGACCACTTTCGCCACCACCCACGCGGAGGCGGAGCCGTTCATTGACCGGGCGGGCCTGCACCCATGACGACCCCCGCGCTCCAACCCGCCCCCACGCTGTCGGCCCCGGCGCACACCGACGCCACCGCCATCCATGCCGTGCCGGCCCGGCTCCGGCCCTGGGGCTTTGAGGTCCTGGTGCTACGCGAATTCCGACCAGCCGATGCCCCGCCCGCCTTCGCGCGGATCGAGCAGCACCTGCTCCGCGCGCCCGAGCGGCTCAATCGCCACGGTGTGTCCTTCGCGTTGGCACTGCGCCCGGAGATCGTCTCCGCCCTGACCGGCCTGGTCGGCCGCCCCTCCCAGCGTGACGCGGCGGACCGGCCCATCCGCAATCCCCTCTGGCCCGCCCTCACCTGGCAGGCGCGTCCGTACGACTGGCCCGATGGCACGCGCACCACCGAATGGTGGGCTCAAGCGCGATTCCCCACGTTCGCCCCCTGGGACGCCCTTCGTCGCCAGTTCGCCCCGGCGCTCGCGGGGCACGGCGCCCCATGCCCGTCACCATCCTCGGAGCCGCAGCCATGAGCCCCCCCTCGAACGCCGCCCCGCCCGCGCCGACCGCCGCGTCATCGCCAGCCACCATCGCCTGCCCGCATTGCAACGGGGCCAACGCCGCCGGGACCGATCTTCGGGCAACCTTTCGGAGCATGCGCTGCAGACACTGCGGCGGGCCGCTCTTCACCGGCACTCCGCTGACCCTGACCGCCGCCAATTTCGACGCCCACACCGCCGCCGACGGCCTGCCGCTGCTGGTCGACTTCTGGGCGTCGTGGTGCGGCCCCTGCAAGAGCATGGCGCCGGTGTTCGAGCGCCTCGCCGCCGAGTTCGAGCCCCATGTGCGCTTCGCCAAGGTGGACACCGACAGCGAAGGCGATCTGGCCACCGCCTTCCGCATCCGGACCATCCCCACGCTGAGCCTCGTCCATGATCGCCGGGAGGTGGCACGCATCGCCGGCGCGCTGTTTGCCGGTGATCTGCGCCGCTGGCTCTATGGCGCCCTGTCCGAAGCGACAGGCACCGAGGCCGCGACGGGCTGACTCAGCCGATCCCCCTCCACCCTTTTTGCCCCATGGGAGTTGCCCCAATGACCACGACCGTTGCCGAGACCCGCGCCATCATGAAGGAAGCGGACTTCGATTTTCCCGTGGATACCGTCTGGCGCGCGCTCACCGATTCCGAGTGGCTCGCCGTCTGGTTCTTTCCCAACGACATCCAACCCGTGGCCGGGCACCGGTTCACCATCTGGGGCCGGCCCATCGAGCGCTGGGACGGCGAGTTCCAATGCCAGGTGAAGGAGGTGCAGGCCCAGCATCTCATTTCCTTCCGCTGGAGCGGCGGCCATGAGGAGCTCAAGGGCTTCGGCCATTATATTGACACCACCGTCACCTGGCGGCTGGCCGCGACCGAGGCCGGCACCCACTTCACCTTCCTGCACGAAGGCTTCACCACTGATGCCGGCACCGATGCGGTGTTCGAGGTGATGTCCAAGGGGGCTGAGAGCGTGTTGCGCACCCTCGCCAAGCGCCTGCCCGACCTCGTGACCCACGGCGCCTGAACGCGCTTCGGTCCGCAAACGAAAAAGGGCCGCCCTGGGGCGGCCCTTTTCCATTCTCACGCGCTGCGGATCACTCCGCGGGGCCAGCCGGCTCGCTGGGCGCCGGCGCTTCCGCCGGGCCCTCCACGAGCGCCACCGGGGCTTCCGTCTGCTCGTCGCGGGTGGCGACGATGAGGTCGTCCCGCGAGTTCGCGACGGCCCGCAGCTTGTTCATCTGCGCGCCCGTGCCCGCCGGGATCAGCCGGCCGACGATGACGTTCTCCTTGAGGCCTTCCAGCGGGTCCACCTTGCCGTTCACGGCAGCTTCGGTGAGCACGCGGGTGGTCTCCTGGAACGAGGCCGCCGAGAAGAACGAGCGGGTCTGCAGCGAGGCCTTGGTGATGCCCAGCAGCACCGGATGACCGGTGGCCGGCTTCTTGGCTTCTTCCGCCGCCTTCTCGTTCGCCTCGATGAACTCGATACGGTCCACCTGCTCGCCGTCGAGGAAGTCGGTCTCGCCGGCGTCGTCGATCTCGACCTTCTGCAGCATGTTCCGGACGATCACCTCAATGTGCTTGTCATTGATGGTCACGCCCTGCAGCCGGTAGACCTCCTGGATTTCGTTGACGAGGAAGGCCGCAAGCTCTTCCACGCCCTTGATCGCCAGAATGTCGTGCGGCGCCGGATTGCCGTCGACGATGAAATCGCCCTTCTCCACCACGTCGCCGTCCTGGAGATGGATGTGCTTGCCCTTCGGGATCAGGTACTCGACCGGATCTCCACCCTCGGTCGGCTCGATGGAGAGCCGGCGCTTGTTCTTGTAGTCACGGCCGAAGCGGATGGTGCCGGAGATCTCGGCGATGATCGCCGCATCCTTCGGACGCCGGGCCTCGAACAGCTCCGCCACCCGCGGCAGACCGCCGGTGATGTCGCGGGTCTTGGCGCTTTCCATCGGCACGCGGGCCACCGCGTCACCAGCCTTGATGTGCTGGTTGGGGTCCGTCGAGATGATGGCCTCAACCGGCAGCGCGTAGCGGGCGTCACCGCCGCGCGGCAGCTTCGAGACCTTGCCATCCGGCCCCTTGATGAGGATGGCCGGACGCAACTCAGGCCCACGTCCCGAGCGGCTGTCGGTCACCACGCGCTTGGCGATACCGGTCGATTCGTCGACCGTCTCGTTCATGGACGCGCCTTCCACCAGATCCTCGAAGGCCACCGTTCCGTCCACCTCGGTGAGGATCGGACGGGTGTAGGGGTCCCACTCGGCGATGCGCTGGCCGCGCTTGATGGTGTCGCCCTCGTCCACCTTGAGGCGGGCGCCGTACTGAATGCGGTTCACCGCGCGCTCGGTGCCGTCGAGATCGACGATCACCACGGCGAGGTTGCGGCTCATCACCACGAGGTCGCCATCCGAGTTCCGCGCCACGTTGCGGTTGCGGATGCGGACGGTGCCCTCGAAGTTGCTTTCCACATAGGAGCTGTCCGCGAGGGTCGCGGCGCCGCCGATGTGGAAGGTGCGCATGGTGAGCTGGGTGCCCGGCTCGCCGATGGACTGGGCGGCGATGACGCCGACCGCCTCACCCATGTTGACCGGCGTGCCGCGGGCGAGGTCGCGCCCATAGCAGGTGGCGCACACACCGTTGCGCGTCTCGCAAGTCAGCACCGACCGGATCTTGATCTCCTGGATGCTGGACTTGTTGATCTGCGCGATGTGGTGCTCCTCGATCATGGTGCCCTTGGGCACCAGCACGGTGCCGGTGGCCGGCTCCACCACGTCTTCCGCCGCGGTACGGCCGAGCACGCGGGACGCCAGCGACGCCACGATCTGGCCCGCGTCGAGGATGGCGCGCATGTGGATTCCCTTGTCCGAGCCGCAATCGCGCTCGGTGATGATGGAATCCTGCGCCACGTCCACCAGACGGCGGGTGAGGTAACCCGAGTTCGCGGTCTTCAAGGCGGTGTCGGCCAGGCCCTTACGGGCGCCGTGGGTGGAGTTGAAGTACTCCATCACGGTCAGGCCTTCCTTGAAGTTCGAGATGATCGGGCTCTCGATGATCTCGCCGGAGGGCTTCGCCATCAGTCCGCGCATGGCCGCCAGCTGACGCATCTGGGTCGGCGACCCACGGGCACCGGAGTGGCTCATCATATAGATGGAGTTGATCGGCTTCTCGCGGCCGGTCTCCGGGTCCTTCTTCACCGAGGAGATTTCCTTCATCATCTCTTCGGCGATGCGGTCGGTGCACTTGCCCCAGCAATCGACGACCTTGTTGTACTTCTCACCCTGGGTGATCAGGCCGTCGTTATACTGCTGCTCGTATTCCTTGGTGAGGGCGCGCGCCTCTTCCACCAGGTCCCACTTCTTCTTCGGCACCACCATGTCGTCCTTGCCGAACGAAATGCCGGCGCGGAAGGCGTTGTAGAAGCCGAGCGACATGATGCGGTCGCAGAAGATCACGCTCTCCTTCTGACCGCAGTGGCGATACACCGTGTCGATCATGTTGGAGATTTCCTTCTTCGTCATCAGCTTATTGACGACGTCGAAGGTGATCTTGGGGTCGCGGGGCAGCAATTCGGCGATCTTCATGCGACCGGGAGTGGTCTCATAGATCTTAGAATATTCCTTGCCCTCGGCATTCACGCCGATGTAGCGGCCCTTGATCTTCGTGTGCAACGTGATCGACTTGGCGTTCAGCGCATGGTCGATCTCCGCCATGGTGGCGAACGCCATGCCCTCGCCGGGCTCCTTCTCCCGCATCAGCGAGAGATAATAGAGGCCGAGCACGATGTCCTGAGACGGCACGATGATCGGCTGACCATTGGCCGGGTGCAGGATGTTGTTGGTGGACATCATCAGCACGCGCGCTTCCAGCTGGGCCTCAAGGCTCAGCGGAACGTGCACGGCCATCTGGTCACCGTCGAAGTCGGCGTTGAAGGCCGAACACACCAGCGGATGCAGCTGGATCGCCTTGCCTTCGATCAGCACCGGCTCGAAGGCCTGGATGCCCAAGCGGTGCAGCGTCGGCGCGCGGTTCAGCATCACCGGGTGCTCGCGGATGACCTCGTCGAGGATATCCCAAACCTCCGGACGCTCCTTCTCCACCAGCTTCTTGGCCTGCTTCACCGTGGCCGAGTGGCCCTTGGCGTCGAGGCGCGAGTAGATGAAGGGCTTGAACAGCTCCAGCGCCATCTTCTTGGGCAGGCCGCACTGGTGCAGCTTCAGCTCCGGGCCCACCACGATGACCGAACGGCCGGAATAGTCGACGCGCTTGCCGAGCAGGTTCTGGCGGAACCGGCCCTGCTTGCCCTTGAGCATGTCGGCCAGCGACTTCAGCGGCCGCTTGTTGGCGCCGGTGATGACGCGGCCACGACGCCCGTTGTCGAACAGGGCATCCACCGCCTCCTGAAGCATGCGCTTCTCGTTGCGGATGATGATGTCCGGCGCGCGCAGCTCGATCAGCCGCTTGAGGCGGTTGTTGCGGTTGATGACGCGACGATACAGATCGTTGAGGTCGGAGGTCGCGAAGCGGCCACCGTCCAGCGGAACCAGCGGACGCAGGTCCGGCGGAATGACCGGCACATGCGTGAGGATCATCCACTCCGGCTTGTTGCCGGAAAGCTGGAAGGCCTCGACGATCTTCAGCCGCTTGGCGAGCTTCTTGGGCTTCAGCTCGGTGGTCGCCTCGGCGATCTCCTGGCGCAGATCGGCGGCGATCTTCTCCAGGTCCATGGAGCGCAGCAGCTCACGGATGGCCTCGGCGCCGATCAGCGCCGTGAAGTTGCTCTCGCCATACTCGTCCTGAGCGCGCAGATACTCTTCTTCCGAGAGCAGCTGGCGATACTTGAGCTTGGTGGTGCCGGGCTCGATCACCACGAAATACTCAAAGTACAGGATGCGCTCGAGATCCTTAAGGGTCATGTCGAGCAGCAGGCCGATGCGCGAGGGCAGCGACTTCAGGAACCAGATGTGAGCCACCGGGGCGGCGAGCTCAATGTGCCCCATGCGCTCGCGCCGCACCCGCGACAGCGTGACTTCGACGCCGCACTTCTCGCAGATGATGCCCTTGTACTTCATGCGCTTGTACTTGCCGCACAAGCACTCATAGTCCTTGATGGGACCGAAGATGCGGGCGCAGAACAAGCCGTCACGCTCGGGCTTGAACGTGCGGTAGTTGATGGTCTCCGGCTTCTTGATCTCACCGTAGGACCAGGACTTGATCTTTTCCGGGCTCGCGATCGAGATGCGGATCTGATTGAAGCTCGGGGCCGGAACGGTCGGATTGAAGACGTTCAGGACTTCCTGGTTCATAAGCTGGCTCCCAAACGAAGTGGGCCTTGTCTCGTAAAGCCTGGCCGGCACGATCGCCGGGCAGGCCGTCCGCCGGGGGGCGGAGCGACGGGGGCGAGCCCCCGTCAGGTGTTCTCGAGATCGACGTTCAGGCCGAGCGAGCGCATTTCCTTCACGAGCACGTTGAAGCTCTCGGGAATACCGCTCTCGAACGTGTCCTCGCCGCGCACGATGGCCTCATAGACCTTGGTGCGGCCAGCCACGTCGTCCGACTTCACGGTCAGCATCTCCTGCAGCGTATAGGCGGCGCCGTAGGCTTCGAGAGCCCACACCTCCATTTCGCCGAAGCGCTGGCCACCGAACTGCGCCTTGCCGCCCAGCGGCTGCTGGGTCACCAGCGAGTAGGGACCGATCGAACGGGCGTGGATCTTGTCGTCGACCAGGTGGTGGAGCTTCAGCATGTAGATGTAGCCCACCGTGACCTTACGATCGAACGGCTCGCCCGTGCGCCCGTCGAACAGGGTCGACTGGCCCGACGGATCGAGACCCGCCATCTCCAGCGAATGCTCGATGTCGTCTTCGTGGGCCCCGTCGAACACCGGGGTCGCGATCGGCACACCCTTGCGGAGGTTCTCGCCCAGCTCGGGCAATTCCTCGTCCTTGAGGGCATCGATCTCCGGCTTGCCGTAGATGGTCTCAAGCCGCGAGCGCAGAGGCTTCAGGTCCTGGTTGCCGTAATAGGCTTCCACCGCCGCCGCCACCTGCTTGCCGAGCCCGGCGCAGGCCCAGCCCAGATGCGTCTCAAGGATCTGTCCGACGTTCATGCGCGAGGGCACGCCCAGCGGGTTCAGCACGATGTCGACATTGGTGCCGTCCTCCAGGAACGGCATGTCTTCCACCGGCACGATCCGCGAGACCACGCCCTTGTTGCCATGGCGACCGGCCATCTTGTCGCCCGGCTGGATCTTGCGCTTCACCGCGACGAAGACCTTCACCATCTTCATCACGCCGGGCGGCAGTTCGTCACCGCGCTGCAGCTTCTCCACCTTGTCGAGGAAGCGTTGCTCAAGACGCTTCTTCGACTCGTCATACTGGGCGCGGATGGCTTCCAGCTCGCTCATGATGGCGTCGTCCGCCACAGCGAACAGCCACCACTGCGACCGCGGGAACTCGCCGAGGACATCGCGGGTCACCACACTGTCCTTCTTGAAGCCCTTGGGGCCGGCGATGGCGGTCTTGCCGTCGAGGATCTCGGTGAGACGGCCGTAGACGTTGCGGTCCAGGATCGCCTGCTCGTCGTCGCGGTCCTTGGCGAGCCGCTCGATCTCCTCGCGCTCGATGGCCAGCGCACGCTCGTCCTTGTCCACGCCATGGCGGTTGAACACCCGGACCTCGACGATGGTTCCCTTGGTGCCGGGGGGCAGCCGCAGGGAGGTATCGCGCACGTCCGCCGCCTTCTCGCCGAAGATGGCGCGCAGCAGCTTCTCTTCCGGGGTCATCGGGCTCTCACCCTTGGGGGTGATCTTGCCAACCAGGATGTCGCCGGCGTTCACCTCGGCGCCGATGTAGACGATGCCCGCCTCGTCGAGATTCTTCAGCGCCTCTTCCGAGACGTTGGGAATATCGCGGGTGATTTCCTCCGGCCCAAGCTTGGTATCGCGGGCCATGCACTCGAATTCCTCAAGATGGATCGAGGTGAACACGTCGTCCTTGACGATGTTCTCGGAGAGCAGGATGGAGTCTTCGTAGTTGTAGCCGTTCCACGGCATGAACGCGACCAGCACGTTCCGGCCGAGCGCCAGATCGCCCAGCTCGGTGGACGGCCCATCGGCGATGATGTCGCCCTTACGCACCTGGTCGCCCACCCGCACCAGCGGACGCTGGTTGATGCAGGTGGACTGGTTGGAGCGCTGGAACTTCATCAGCCGATAGATGTCCACGCCCGACTTGGACGGGTCCGGTTCCTCGGTGGCACGGATCACGATACGGGTGGCGTCCACCTGATCGATGATGCCCGTGCGGCGCGCGGCGATGGCCGCACCCGAGTCGCGGGCGACCACGGCTTCCATGCCGGTGCCCACCAGCGGCGCCTGCGAGCGCACCAGAGGCACAGCCTGACGCTGCATGTTCGAGCCCATGAGCGCGCGGTTCGCGTCATCGTTCTCAAGGAACGGGATGAGCGCCGCCGCCACCGAAACCAGCTGCTTCGGCGACACGTCCATGAAGTCCACACGGTCCGGGGAGACCATCAGCACGTCGCCGGCGTGGCGGCAGATGATGAGGTCCTCGGTGAACTTGCCGTCGGTATCGAGGGGCACGTTCGCCTGGGCGACGTAGTACTTCCCCTCCTCCATGGCCGACAGATAAACCACCTCGTCGGTGACCTTGCTGTCCACCACCCGGCGATAGGGCGCCTCGATGAAGCCGTACTTATTCACGCGGGCGAAGGTCGCCAGCGAGTTGATGAGGCCGATATTCGGGCCTTCCGGCGTCTCGATGGGGCAGATGCGGCCGTAGTGGGTCGGGTGCACGTCGCGCACTTCGAAGCCGGCACGCTCACGGGTCAGACCGCCCGGGCCCAGGGCCGAGAGACGCCGCTTGTGGGTGATCTCGGAGAGCGGGTTGGTCTGGTCCATAAACTGCGACAGCTGCGAGGAGCCGAAGAACTCGCGCACCGCAGCCGCCACCGGCTTGGCGTTGATGAGGTCCTGCGGCATCACGGTGTCGATGTCGACGGACGACATGCGCTCCTTGATGGCGCGCTCCATCCGCAGCAGGCCGACGCGGTACTGGTTCTCCATAAGCTCGCCCACGGAGCGCACGCGGCGGTTGCCCAGGTGGTCGATGTCGTCGATCTCGCCCTTGCCGTCGCGCAGCTCCACCAGCGTCTTGATGACGGCGAGGATGTCCTCGCGGCGCAGCACGCGCACGGTGTCGGGGCAATCGAGGTCGAGGCGCATGTTCATCTTCACGCGACCCACGGCGGAGAGGTCGTAGCGCTCCGCATCGAAGAACAGCGAATGGAACATGGCCTGCGCCGAATCGATGGTCGGCGGCTCGCCCGGGCGCATCACGCGGTAGATGTCGAAGAGCGCGTCCTCGCGGGTTACGTTCTTGTCGGCCGCCAGGGTGTTACGGATATAAGCGCCGGTATTGACGTGGTCGATGTCGAGGATCGGGATCTCGTCGTAACCGAGCTCCTCAAGCTGCTTGAGGTTCTTCTCGGTCAGCTCGTCACCAGCCTCCAGATGGATCTCGCCGGTCTGCAGATCCACCAGATCCTCGGCCACATACTGGCCCACCATCTCCTCGTCGGAGATCTTGAGGGCCTTGAGGCCCTTCTCGGCCAGCTGACGGGCGGCGCGGACGGTGAGCTTCTTGCCCGCCTCCAGCACCACTTCGCCGGTGTCCGCGTCGATCAGATCGGCAACGGCCTTGTAGCCCTTCATCCGCTTGGGATCGAACGGCATGCGCCAAGCGCCCTTGTCGCGGGAGAACTGGATCTTCTCATAGAAGGTATCCAGGATCTCTTCAGCGTCGAGGCCGAGGGCCAGCAGCAGGCTGGTGACCGGAATCTTGCGGCGCCGGTCGATGCGCGCATAGACGATGTCCTTGGCGTCGAACTCGATGTCGAGCCAGGAGCCGCGATAGGGAATGATGCGGGCCGCGAACAGCAGCTTGCCCGAAGAGTGGGTCTTGCCCTTGTCGTGGTCGAAGAACACGCCCGGCGAGCGGTGCATCTGCGAGACGATGACGCGCTCCGTGCCGTTGACGATGAACGTGCCGTTCATGGTCATCAGCGGAATGTCGCCGGTGTAGACGTCCTGTTCCTTGATGTCCTTGACCGACTTGGCGCCGGTATCCGGATCCACATCGAACACGATCAGACGCAGCGTGACCTTCAGCGGGGCGGCGAAGGTCATGCCACGCTGGCGGCACTCGTCCACGTCATATTTCGGCGGCTCGAACTCGTAGCGCACGAATTCGAGCATCGATGCGCCAGAGAAATCGGAGATGGGGAATACAGACTTGAACACCGCCTGCAGACCGTCGTCGTCGCGCCCGCCCTTGGGTTCCTCAATCTGAAGGAACTGGTCGTAGGATGCCTTCTGAACCTCGATGAGGTTCGGCATCTCAGCCACTTCCTTGATCTTCCCGAAGAACTTGCGGATCCGCTTACGACCGGTGAACGTTTGCGCCATCTCGATCCTCGTCCGTCCAGGTCCCATTCGGGCCGGCACCCTGCTTTGAGGGCTCGCCGCGCCGGCACCGGAACCACTTCACCGTCGGCCTGAAGAGGTGGGGGCGCGCACGCCATCCCTCTCCAGCGCCATGACGGTTCTCCCGGCCGCCGGGGATTTGCCCACCGGCGGCCGGGAGAACCGTCTCTCTCACTCCATCGCCCTGACCACCGGCCCGGACGACCCCTTCCGAAAGCGCTCCGGGCCGAGGCCCGGAGCGCGAACGTCAAAGGCTCACTTGAGCTCGACCTTGGCGCCAGCCTTCTCGAGCTGGGCCTTAAGCTTCTCAGCCTCGTCCTTGGCCACGCCTTCCTTGACGGGCTTCGGAGCGCCTTCCACCAGATCCTTGGCCTCCTTCAGGCCGAGACCGGTGATGGCGCGCACTTCCTTGATGACCTCGATCTTCTTGTCGCCGGCGGAAGCCAGGACAACGGTGAACTCGGTCTGCTCTTCCACCGCGGCGGCAGCAACGCCAGCGCCGGGAGCGGCAGCCACGGCCACGGCGGCAGCGGCGGAGACGCCCCACTTCTCTTCGAGGAGCTTCGCGAGCTCGGCGGCCTCGAGCACGGTGAGGGCGGAGAGCTCGTCAACGAGCTTGGTCAGGTCAGCCATGGGATTCTTCCTTAAGAGATAGGTTCGATTTCGAGATTTGCGAGATCAGGCCGCCACGGATGCGCATCCGGGCCGCCCGGGCCTCACGCAGCTTCGTCCTGTTTGGCATAAGCCCCGAACACGCGGGCGAGCTTCGCCGCCGGCGCGGTGGAGAGCTGGGCGATCTTGGTCGCCGGGGCCTGGATGAGGCCAACCAGCTTCGCGCGCAGTTCGTCCAGAGACGGCATGGTGGCAAGCGCCTTCACACCATCTGCATTCAGGGGCGTGGTGCCCATCGCACCACCAAGGATCACGAACTTGTCGTTGGCCTTGGCGAACTCGACAGCAACCTTCGGCGCCACCACCGGATCGCTCGAATAAGCGATCAAGGTCGGTCCCTTGAGAAGGGACGCCACATGGGCGACGTCGGAGCCTTCCAGAGCGATCTTGGCGAGGCGGTTCTTGGCCACCTTCACGGTCGCACCCTCAGCCTTCATCTGCCGACGAAGTTTCGACATCTGGGCCACGGTGAGACCGGAATAGTGGGCGACCACGACGACGGAAGTGGTCTTGAACACTTCCGTGAGCGTCGTGACGAGCTCTTGTTTTTCCGCTCGATCCACGTCTGGCTCTCTTTAAGCCTGTGGCGGAACGCCACTCCTTGCGGAGCGAAATTCCACCGGTTGCGCCTTGCCGCCCGTTGCGGCCGACCCGTTCTAGAACGGCATGCCGACCGCAGCGCGCGGCGCTCATGCCCTGTCCCCTCGGATCCCGACGAAGCTCGAGGCTCGACATGGAACACAAGGCGCTGGTTCGAACCGATCTCTTCAGTGACCGCCACAGCGACCACCGACCTGAATTCCGGTTTTCCCCGTCTATGCGGGCTCCCGCCACCCGACACCAGGCCGGGCCATGAGATTTAAACCGATGCCAACCTTGCGGTGACACCGACACCTGCAGTCTCGGACAGGACCTTCGACCGTCTCGCGAGAGATTCCGTTAAGAATCACCATCGAGACAGACGATAAGGCCGGGCGGGCGAACCCTCCCAGCCCTTCCACCCGGTCAAGGGGGAAGCTCAAATCCTCTTCCCGCCAGCATGCCGGCTAGGAAACAGCCCATATAATGCCTCGGACCCCGCTTGTCACGTCCCTTGGCACATTTTTCGCTAACCGTCGCCCGCCCCTCTCGGTGCGGCGACGGCGCGTGCCCGGCGCGAAGGCCCGGCACGCCGATCAAACGACCGAGGCCGCAGCGCATGGAACGCTGCGGCCTCAGGTCCGACTTGGTGTGCCGATCAGGCGGTCAGGACGGTGGAGGGCTCCACCTTGATGCCCGGGCCCATGGTGGACGACACGGCAATGCGCTGCACATAGGTGCCCTTGGCGCCGGTCGGCTTGGCCTTGACCACCGCATCCGCGAAAGCGCGGATGTTCTCGGCGAGCTTCTCGGTGGAGAAGGAGGCCTTGCCCACGCCGGCGTGGATGATGCCGGCCTTCTCCACGCGGAACTCCACCGCGCCGCCCTTGGCAGCGCCAACGGCGCCCTTCACGTCCATAGTGACGGTGCCGACCTTGGGGTTCGGCATCAGGCCGCGCGGGCCGAGCACCTTACCCAGACGACCGACCAGCGGCATCAGGTCCGGGGTGGCGATGCAGCGGTCGAAATCGATGGTGCCGCCCTGGATGGTCTCCAGCAGGTCCTCGGCGCCCACGATGTCGGCGCCCGCCGCCTTGGCCTCGTCGGCCTTGGCGCCACGGGCGAACACGGCCACCCGCACGGTCCGGCCGGAGCCGTTCGGCAGGTTGCACACGCCACGCACCATCTGGTCCGCGTGGCGGGGATCGACGCCGAGGTTCATCGCGACCTCGATGGTCTCGTCGAACTTGGCGGTGGACCGCTCCTTCAGGAGCGCGATGGCCTCGTCGAGCCCGTAGAGCTTGACGTGGTCGATGCCTTCATGCGCGGCACGGATGCGCTTGCCCTGATTTGCCATGGCGCTCACCCCTGAACCTCAAGGCCCATGGACCGGGCCGAACCTTCGATCATCTGAACGG
Organism: Xanthobacter sp. ZOL 2024; assembly: GCF_052932325.1. Lineage (NCBI taxonomy): Bacteria > Pseudomonadati > Pseudomonadota > Alphaproteobacteria > Hyphomicrobiales > Xanthobacteraceae > Xanthobacter > Xanthobacter sp. ZOL 2024. Next base: position 3,194,354 of record NZ_CM128808.1, on the reverse strand, counting down.
CCGCCTCGACGGAGTCGCAGTTCAGATCCTTCATCTTCTTCTCGGCGATCTCCGCGAGCTGAGCGCGGGTGACCTTGCCGGCGAAGCCGCCCTTGCCGGGGGTCTTCGAACCGGAGCCGGGCTTCTTCTTGGTGTCGAGGCCAGCGGCCTTCTTCAGGAAGTAGGAGACCGGCGGGGTCTTCATCTCGAAGGTGAAGGAACGATCCTGGTAGGCGGTGATCACCACCGGGATGGGCATGCCCTTTTCCATCTGGGCGGTCTGCGCGTTGAACGCCTTGCAGAACTCCATGATGTTGAGACCGCGCTGACCCAGCGCGGGACCAATCGGCGGGGCCGGATTGGCGCTGCCGGCGGGCACCTGCAGCTTGATGAAACCTGCAATTTTCTTCGCCATTTCAACTTCTCCCAACTAAGCCAGACGCCGGCAGAAGCCAGCGCGGCAGGGATGCGTGGTGCGGTTCGCGGCGCGCTTGGCGAGACGCGCCATCCCCTCCCACGCTGGCACCCCCGAAGGGACGCCGACTTGCGGCTTGCGCCGCATCCAGCCGCGCCGAAGCACGGCCGAAACCGGATCAGGCGACCTTCTCAACCTGATTGAATTCGAGCTCCACCGGCGTCGCGCGACCGAAGATGGACACCGCCACCTTGAGACGCGAGCGGGTGTCGTCCACCTCTTCCACGATGCCGTTGAAGGACGCGAACGGACCATCGGCGACCTTCACCGTCTCGCCCACCTCGAACGAGATAGAGGGCTTCGGCCGCTCAATGCCTTCCTGCACCTGCTGCAGGATGCGCATGGCCTCGCCCTCGGAGATCGGCATGGGCTTGTTGTCGGCACCCAGGAAGCCGGTGACCTTCGGGGTGTTCTTGATGAGATGGAAGGCCTCGTCGGTGAGGTCCATCTTCACCAGCACATAGCCGGGGAAGAACTTGCGCTCCGTATCGACCTTCCGGCCGCGGCGCACCTCCACCACCTTTTCGGTCGGCACCATGATCTGTTCGAACAGATCGGTGAGACCCCGCTGCTCCGCCTGCTCGCGAATCGAGTCGGCGACCTTCTTCTCGAAGTTGGAATAAGCGTGAACGATGTACCAGCGCTTCGCCATGGTTGCCTCCCTTCCGCCTCACTGCCCAAGAGTGAGGAGCGTGGAGACGCCAAAACGAATGACCTGATCGACGACCAGGAAAAAGATGGCGGCGAGAAACACCATGGCGAACACCATGGCCGTGGTGATCAGCGTCTCGCGCCGGCTCGGCCAGGTCACCTTCGCCGTTTCGGCACGGACCTGCTGAAAGAACTCGACAGGACTGTTCTTCGCCATGTGCCACAGGACGGTTCCTTGAGGCATGCCCCGGTGACCGCCACCTCTCCCTGTTCGATGGTGGCAGGCCCGATTGCGCCGCACACCTTCGCCAAACCCAATAGCCCTCAGGGCCCGATTTCGGAAGGCCGCGAACGCTGAACCGAACCGGGTTGAAGGAAAATCGATCCGATCGCGGGCCAATGCCCCGGGCGTGGATCATTCCCTGAACCGCCGCGCTGCCCACCACCCACCGGAACCGTGTTCCGGAAAATGGCAGGAGTGGAGGGACTCGAACCCCCAACCCCCGGTTTTGGAGACCGGTGCTCTAACCAGTTGAGCTACACTCCTAGGCCGGCCCTCGTCTGCGCGGCCTGTAAGGCGCTGCATTCGAGGGTAAAGCCCACCGCGCCGGGAAGCGACCCAGCGCATCGGTGACGTGTCTTTAGAGGGATGCGGATCGCCTGTAAAGGGGATCGCGTCGCCGCATCGGCGCCATCCCCAGGCGCGCGCCGGCAAAGTCGCGCCACTCAAGGCGCCGGGACGGCCGGCCGGCGGCGCGGCGAGGTCGCGGCATCGGCCTCACCCAGGGTACAGGCGCGATTCGCCCCCGTTCCGGGCGCATTCTCGAACACACAGGGCGGGCCCGGCGGCTGGCCGCACACCCGCTCCAGATTCTTGAAACTGACACATCGCCCGTCCGGACCACGATAGCCCGGCCCGCCCTTGCAGCCGCAGCCCTGGCAGGATGGCCGCTCCGGGCAGCGCGTCTCCGCCGCGGCCGGCGCCGCCAGCGAAACACCGCCGCAAAAGAAAAGGGCGGCGCACAGGCGCCGCCCCTTCCCAATGCCAAAGGTCAACCGGAGGCCCACCGCGAGGCCTCACTCGATGATGGAGGCCACCACGCCGGCGCCGACGGTACGACCGCCTTCACGGATGGCGAAGCGCAGCTTCTCTTCCATGGCGATCGGCACGATCAGCGCCACGTCCATGGACACGTTATCGCCGGGCATCACCATCTCGGTGCCTTCCGGCAGGGTGCACACGCCGGTCACGTCCGTGGTGCGGAAGTAGAACTGCGGGCGGTAGTTGGTGAAGAACGGGGTGTGACGACCGCCCTCTTCCTTGGTCAGGATGTAGGCTTCGGCCTTGAACTTGGTGTGGGGCTTCACCGAGCCGGGCTTGCACACCACCTGGCCGCGCTCCACGTCCTCGCGCTTGGTGCCACGCAGCAGGATGCCGACGTTGTCACCGGCCTGACCCTGGTCGAGCAGCTTGCGGAACATTTCGACGCCGGTCACCGTGGTCTTCACGGTGGGACGGATGCCGACGATTTCCACTTCCTCGCCGACCTTGATGATGCCGCGCTCCACGCGACCGGTCACAACGGTGCCACGGCCGGAGATCGAGAACACGTCCTCGATCGGCATCAGGAACGGCAGGTCCACCGGACGCTCCGGCTGCGGGATGTAGGCGTCGACCTGGGTCATGAGCTCCAGGACGGCGTCACGGCCGAGCACGGGGTCGCCGTTCTCGAGGGCCACCAGGGCCGAGCCGCGCACGATCGGGATGTCGTCGCCGGGGAAGTCGTACTTGGAGAGGAGCTCACGCACCTCCATCTCGACCAGCTCCAGCAGCTCCGGATCGTCGACCATGTCGCACTTGTTCAGGAACACCACCAGGGCCGGCACGCCGACCTGACGGGCGAGCAGGATGTGCTCGCGGGTCTGCGGCATGGGACCGTCGGCGGCGGACACCACCAGGATCGCGCCGTCCATCTGGGCCGCACCGGTGATCATGTTCTTCACATAGTCGGCGTGCCCGGGGCAGTCGACGTGCGCGTAGTGGCGGTTCTGGGTCTCATACTCCACGTGGGCGGTGGAGATGGTGATGCCGCGGGCCTTCTCTTCCGGCGCCTTGTCGATCTGGTCGTAGGCGGTGAAGGTGGCGCCGCCGGTCTCGGCCAGAACCTTGGTGATCGCAGCGGTCAGCGAGGTCTTGCCATGGTCAACGTGACCAATGGTGCCGATGTTGCAGTGCGGCTTCGAACGGTTAAACTTCTCTTTGGCCATCGTTCTCTCTCACTCGGTCGGGCGCCCGCGCGGGCCGCAAAAAAAGCCGCCGTGGGATAGGTGGTTTCGCGCGCGGATGCAAGAGCCCCGCGTCGCCGGGCCTGCGCCTATCGCGCGAATCAGGAAAAGAATGGAGCGGGTGAAGGGAATCGAACCCTCGTATTCAGCTTGGAAGGCTGCTGCTCTACCATTGAGCTACACCCGCTTAACCGGGAACGAGGCCCGAAACCGAACGCTCGTCGCCCCGGCTTCTGTCTTTCGGATTGACGGGTGGTGGAGGGGGTTGGATTCGAACCAACGTAGGCAGAGCCAACGGATTTACAGTCCGTCCCCTTTAACCACTCGGGCACCCCTCCGCCCCGTCATCGCATTGGATGGGCCAAAGGCCACTCCACTGCAACTCCGCTATGTGAGCCAGTGTGTCGCAACCGCGATCTCGCAAGGAGCGGGCACTGGCTGGGACGGCGACGAGCTGGCTCAAACCGCCGTCCGAGGAGCGGCTTTATGTAAGCCAGCCGGCCGCAAGTCAACCGCAAATCGCCGCCGGTGGAGAAGCCTGTGGACGACGCCGGAAGGCTCCTGGCCTGCTGCCGGCACGCAGGCGGGAAGCGTCAACGACGCAGTCGCCCCGGCCCACCGGCATGGGCCCTCTCGCGTCTGCCCTCTTTGCCTCTGCCCTCTTTGCCTCTGCCCTCTTGCGCCGTGCGCCCGGCTCTGACAAAGCCTCGCTCATGTCCGATCCATCGTCTCCCCGCCCCCCGCGTGGCCCTGGCGGCCGCCGCCCGTTTGCCGGCAAGTTCGGCGGCAAGCCCCACGCCGCGCCCGGCGGCCGTGGTCGTTCCGGCAAGGGCGGGGCCCCGACCTGGGCGGGCGAGGACGATGTCGCCCTGCTCTATGGTTGGCACACAGTGGCCGAGGCGCTCGCCAATCCGCAGCGCCGCTTCCGCAAGATCCTCGCCACCGAGAATGCGGTGAACCGCCTGGCCGAATCCAACCTCCCGCTGCCCGTCGCGCCCGAGATCGTGCGGCCTTCGGAGATCGACAAGCTGCTCGGGCCCGATGCGGTGCACCAGGGGCTGCTGGCGGAGGTGGACCACCTGCCCTCCCCCCGGCTCAAGGACATCGCCAAGACCGACCTGGTGCTGGTGCTCGACCAGATCACCGACCCCCACAATGTGGGGGCCATCGTGCGCTCGGCGGCGGCGTTCGCGGTCTCCGCCATCGTCACCACCGCGCGGCACAGCCCCGCCGCCACCGGCGTGCTCGCCAAGAGCGCGTCCGGCGGGCTTGAGCATGTGCCCATCTGCCTGGTGCAGAATCTCGCCCGCGCCCTCAACGAGCTCAAGGACAACGGCATGCTGGTGGTGGGGCTCGACAGCGAGGGCGCGGCCGATCTCGCTGACACGCCCCTGCGGGCGCCCCTCGCCCTCGTGCTGGGCGCCGAGGGCAAGGGTCTGCGTCAGCTCACCCGCGAGACATGCGATGTGCTGGCGCGAATCGATCTGCCCGGCGTCATCAAGAGCCTCAACGTCTCCAATGCCGCCGCCCTGTCCCTCGGCATGGCGCGCCAGGCCCTGCGAAGCCGCTGAGAGGCGCACAAGCGCCCCCACGATACCGCCACCCTCCCGTTGCGGCATTGCACCTAAGACCAATAGACTATCGTCGTAGCGCCATTCTTTCGCCAGAATGGTGACCAGGCGCAAAAGCGCCCTGCGCCGCCGAACCACACGCCAAAATAGTGGAAAGGTGAGCCAACTGAGGAACGCCCCGTCACCGGCGCCCTCGTGGCGCGCGGATGTATTGACATGGCCCGACGTCGGCCCGCTGCGGCAGTGCACAGCCTGGCTCAAGCCTCGCGCCGAAAGATGCGCGTGGTACCGACGTGGGAGGACATGTCCATGAGCATCACGACCGCGACAGCGGCCGCACCGCCGCGCCCCATGACCCGCGAGGAGAAGAAGGTCATCTTCGCCTCGTCACTGGGCACCGTCTTTGAGTGGTATGATTTTTATCTTTACGGGTCACTGGCCGCCATCATCGGCGCGCAATTCTTCTCGGCCTATCCGCCGGGCACCCGTGACATCTTCGCATTGCTGGCCTTCGCCGCCGGCTTTCTGGTTCGCCCCTTCGGCGCGCTGGTCTTCGGCCGGCTGGGGGATCTCGTCGGGCGCAAATACACCTTCCTCGTCACCATTCTGATCATGGGCCTGTCGACCTTCATCGTCGGCATCCTGCCCAATGCCGCCTCCATCGGCATCGCCGCACCGGTCATCCTGATCGCGCTGCGCCTGCTGCAGGGCTTGGCCCTCGGCGGCGAATATGGTGGCGCCGCCACCTATGTGGCCGAACACGCCCCCCATGGGCGGCGCGGCTTCTACACCTCGTGGATCCAGACCACGGCCACCCTCGGCCTGTTCCTGTCGCTGATCGTCATCCTGTTCACCCGCACGCTGACCGGAGAGGAAGCATTCCGCACCTGGGGCTGGCGCGTGCCATTCCTGGTGTCGGTGCTGCTGCTGGGCGTCTCGGTGTGGATCCGACTGCAACTGTCCGAATCACCGACCTTCAAGCGCATGAAGGAAGAAGGCACCACGTCCAAGGCGCCGCTGTCGGAGGCGTTCGGCCATTGGGGCAACCTCAAGATCGTGCTGATCGCCCTGTTCGGCCTCGTCGCCGGCCAGGGCGTCGTCTGGTACACGGGCCAGTTCTACGCCCTGTTCTTCCTGCAGAGCATTCTGAAGGTGGACGGTTATACCTCCAACCTGCTGATCGCGTGGTCGCTGGTGTTCGGCACGGGCTTCTTCGTGTTCTTTGGCTGGCTGTCGGACAAGATCGGCCGCAAGCCCATCATCCTGGCCGGCTGCCTGGTGGCGGCGGCGAGCTATTTCCCGCTGTTCAACCTCATCACCACCTATGCCAATCCGCCGCTGGAACGGGCGGTGCAGACGGTGCGGGTGAGCGTGGTGGCCAGTCCCGGCGAATGCGGCTCCCTCTTCAATCCGGTGGGCACCCGCATCTATTCGGCGCCGTGCGATCTCGCCCGTGACTTCCTGGCGAAAGCGGGCGTGAAGTACGCCACCACCGCGGCCCCCGCCGGCACGCCGGTAGAGTTGAGGATCAACAATGAGGTGGTGCCCTACGGGCCCGACTTCGCCAAGACCGCCAGCGCCGCCCTGCAGGCGGCGGGCTATCCCACCACCGCCACCAATAAAGAGGTCGTGAAGATGGCGCATCCGTTCGACATCTTCCGCCCACAGGTGGCGGCGGTGATCGGACTGCTGTTCATCCTGGTGCTGTTCGTGACCATGGTCTACGGGCCGATCGCGGCGGCGCTGGTGGAGCTCTTCCCTGCCCGCATCCGCTACACCTCCATGTCGCTGCCCTATCACATCGGCAACGGCTGGTTCGGCGGCCTGCTGCCGGCCACCTCCTTCGCCATGGTGGCCGCCACCGGCGATATCTACTACGGCCTGTGGTACCCAATCGTGATCGCGCTGATGACCTTCGTCATCGGCCTCCTGTTCGTGCCGGAGACCAAGGATCGCAACATCGATCACTGGCACTGACAGCCGCAGCGCCGGTCTGACCTGTTCCGGAAACGGCCCCGCCCCGCGCGGGGCCGTTTTCATCTGTCGGTGAGACATGACCGGCCATGGGACGTGAACCACCATGGGACACGCCAGTCCCGGTCTTGTTCCCGCCGGGCACCGCTGCTAGAGCTTTGGACGATCCGAGGCCAGCCTGGCTCACCGGAATGCCGGCTTAGCACAGCGGTAGTGCAGCGGTTTTGTAAACCGAAGGTCGGGGGTTCGATCCCCTCAGCCGGCACCATCATAAGCTATTGATTTTATGTGTGTATTTTTATTCTGCACAACAGGCGCCAACGCTCCAAATAGATCTGTGTCGCCACCGAAAAGGCGTTCACGGCTCAATCGGCAGGGGCATCAGCGTCGATGATCCGGTAGACTGAGGCGCGGCCGATTCCGAGGGCTTTCGCAATCTCGGTGGGTGTCTTGCCTTGCGCGTGCAGCTTCAGGGCTTCGGCAGACTTGGCCCGCGCGGTGGGCTTGCGTCCGGCGTACTTTCCTTCCGCCTTCGCCTTGGCAATGCCTTCGCGCTGGCGCTCCAACATCATCTCCCGCTCGAATTGAGCGAAGCCCGCAAAGATCGTCAGGATCAAGCGGCCGGTGGCACTGCGCGTGTCCACCACCTCCCCACCCAGGTTAAGCACCCGAAGACCAACGCCCTTGGCATCGAGGTCGCGCACAATCTCCCAAAGGTTGACCGTGGATCGCGCAAGGCGGTCGATCTTGGTAATGACGAGGGTGTCGCCCTCGCGCACGCAGTCGAGGGCCTGGCGGAGTATGGCCCGCTCGCGCACGGCAGAGGCGCGCTCCAGATAGACTTTTCCGCATCCGGCCCCAACGAGGTCACGGCGCTGCGCCTCAAGACCTGCCTCTTGCTCGGTGGTTGGGGTCCGTCCGTATCCCACCAGTGCGCCCGACATGCTCGCCTCCCGCCTAAACGTCCAATAGGGTCTAGGCATTGAACGGCGTCACGTCCAAATTGTCAACAGCACCCTATTGGACGCCCGTTAGGCGCCGCAGCGGACGTGTCCAATGGGGCTTGCCTATGTGAACGTGGACATGTCCGCGTTCCAGGAAACGGGCGGCGTGGCGGCGCTGCATGGCTTCGGCGGCCAGACCGGCGTCACCTCTTCCACCCTGGGGGCACGCGCCGCCGTGCCCCTCCCCCTGTGGGGCCTGCCGGTAGAGGTGGTGGGGCTGCTCGCCTGGCAGCACGCCTTCGGCGATGTGGAGCCGGTGGCCACCCTCGGCTTCGGGGCGGGGCTGGCCCCATTCACCGTCGCCGGCGCCCCCGTTGCCGAAGATGCCGCCTTGGTAGAGGCCGGCATTCGGCTGCGCCCCAGCGCGACCGCCAGCCTGCGGCTGACCTATTCCGGCCAGTTGGCCGCCGGCACCACCATCAACGCGGTGGAGGGCGGCTTCACGCTGCAGTTCTGAGCCGGCCGCTCAGCGCGCCGGCTGCGCCAGCAGGCGCAGGGCATTGGCGGTCACCAGCACGGTGGCGCCGGTGTCGGCCAGGATGGCTGGCCAGAGGCCGGTGATGCCGGCAATGGTGGTCACCAGGAACACCGCCTTCAGCCCCAGGGCGATGGTGATGTTCTGGCGGATATTGCCCATGGTCCGCCGCGACAGGGCGACCATGGCGGCAATGTCCTTCACCCGGCTGTGCAGCACCGCCGCATCCGCCGTCTCCAGCGCCACGTCGGTGCCGCCGCCCATGGCGATGCCCACGTCGGCGGCGGCCAGCGCCGGTGCGTCATTGATGCCGTCGCCCACCTTGGCCACCACCGCGCCGGTGGCTTTCAGATCATTGACGATCTTCTGCTTGTCCTGCGGCAGGAGGCCGGCCTTGACCTCGATCCCCAGAGCCTCGCCCACGGCGGTGGCGGTGCGCACATTGTCGCCGGTCAGCATGAGGGTGCGGATCCCCAAGGCCTTCAGCGCCTTGAGCCCCTCCAAGGCATCGGCGCGCGGCTCGTCGCGCAGCGCGATGGCGCCGGCGATGGCCCCATCGGCCACCAGCAGCGACACCGTCTTTCCCGCATCATTGAGCTCCGCAATGCGCGCGTCCAGCGCCGCGCCAAGCGGCACCATGTCGGCGACGCTGGCCGGGGAGCCGAGGAACAGCGTGCGCCCCGCCACCTGCGCGCTCACACCCTTGCCGCCCAGCGCCCGCGCATCGGTCGCGGGCGCCAATTGCAGGCCGTCGGCGGCGGCGCGGTCCAGAATGGCGGTGGCGAGGGGATGGGTGGAGCCGGTCTCCAGCGCCGCCGCGCCCGCCAGCACCTCCGCTTCGCTCCATGCGAGGGGGATGATGTCGGTGACCTGCGGCCGGCCGGCGGTGAGGGTGCCGGTCTTGTCGAGGCACACCACATTCACCTTACCCACCTGTTCCAGCACCGCGCCGCCCTTCAGCAGCAGGCCGCGCCGGGCACCGGCGGACAGGCCGGCGGCGATGGCCGCCGGGGTGGAGATGACGAGGGCGCACGGGCAGCCGATGAGCAGGATGGCGAGGCCCTTATAGACCCACTCATCCCAGCTGCCGCCGAAGGCCACGGGCGGCACCACCGCCACCAGCGCCGCCACCACCACCACGGCGGGGGTGTAATAGCGGGCGAAACGATCGATGAAGCGCTCGGTGGGCGCGCGCGCCTCCTGCGCTTCCTCCACCAGCTTAACCACCCGGGCAATGGTGTTGTCGGCGGCCGCGGCGGTCACGCGCACGGACAGCGCCGCCTCGCCATTCACCGTGCCGGCGAATACCGAAGCGCCGGGCCCCTTGAGGACCGGCACGCTCTCGCCGGTGACGGGGCTTTCATCGATGCCGCTCTCGCCGGCCAGGATCAGCCCATCGGCCGGCACCCTCTCGCCGGGGCGCACATGCACCACCTCGCCCACGGCGAGGCGCTCGGCGGGCACCTCCTTCAAGGCGCCATCCCGCTCCACCAGGGCGGTCTTGGGCACCAGAGCGGTGAGGGCGCGGATGCCGTCGCGGGCGCGGCCGGCCGCCACCCCTTCCAAGAGTTCGCCCACCAGGAACAGGAACACCACCGCCGCCGCCTCTTCGGCCGCGCCCAGCACCACGGCGCCGAGGGCGGCCACGGTCATCAGCATCTCGATGGTGAAGGGCATGCCGTTCATCGCCGCCGCGAAGGCCCGGCGGGCGATGGGCACGAGGCCCACCAGCATGGCGGCGATGAACAGGGCATTGTGCGCACCGCCCTGCAACTGCGGCAGCACCAGCCCGGCGATGAAGGCGCCCCCCAGGGCGGCGCCACTCGCCAGCGTCAGGCGCGCCTTGGCGCTGCGCCAGAAGCTGCCCGGCGCCGTCTCGGCCTCTTCCGCCCCGTGGTCGTGGCCCGAATGATCATGCGCCGCGTGATCATGGTTCGCATGATCATAGCCGGGATGGTCGTGAGCGGGGTCATGCGTGTGATGATCATGGTCATGGCCGCAGCAGGACGCTTTTTCGGCCGGCGCGGCGCCGGAGGCGGCGGGCGCGATCTCATAGCCCATGGGCTTCAGGCGCGGGGCGAGAACCGACAGGTCTGCCTCCGCCGTGTGGCGGATCACCAGGGTGCCGGCGGTGACCGAGACATTCACCTCGTCGACGCCGTCGATGCGCCGGGCCACACCCTCGATTTTAGTGGCGCACGCGGCGCAATCCATGCCCGTGACACGGAACCGGCTCTGAACCTGCGGAGCGGTCATGACGAAACCTTCCTCGCACTGCCTTTCATTCTCACCAAGGGCACCCTAAATCCTCTAGTGACTAGAGGAGCAAGCCCCGTGTCCCCTGCCGAGAGCATTCCCCCCTGCGATCTTCTGTCCATCGGCGCGGCAGCCCGGGCCAGCGGGGTGAAAGTGCCCACCATCCGCTTCTACGAAGAGGCGGGCCTGTTGCCGCCTCTGCCGCGCACCGACGGCAACCGCCGGCTCTACGATACGGCGCAGGTGCAGCGGCTCGCCTTCATCCGCCATGCCCGTGAGCTGGGCTTCGACCTCGATGCCATCCGCGCCCTGCTGCAGTTGCAGGGCCATCCCGACCAGTCGTGCGCCGAGGTGGACGCCATCGCCCGCGCGCGGCTCACCGAGGTGCGCCGGCGCATCGCCGCGCTGAAGGCCCTGGAGGCGGAGCTCGACCTCATGGTGCGCGCCTGCGACCACGGCCGCATCGGCGACTGCCGGGTGATCGAAACCCTGGCCGATCACACCCACTGCCGTTTCCACACGGAGACGGATGAGCGCCCCGCGCCGCCGCCCCACGCGCCTCAGACCCGACCACCGCAGGCGACGCCGAAACGGCGAGCGCCGCGCTGACCCATTCGCGAGACGCCGGTCCCGGCACCGTCACCCCTCCCCACGCGACAGGCCGCACCTGTCGCGACGAACTCAAGGCTTATCCATGGCTGCTCTGTCCATCCTCGATCTGGTGCGGGTGCGCATTGATGCCGATGCCCGCGACGCCCTCGACAATGCCCGTGACCTCGCCGCCCATGCCGAAAAGTGGGGCTATCGCCGCTTCTGGGTGGCGGAGCATCACAACATGCCGGGTATCGCCTCCGCCGCCACCTCGGTGGTGATCGGCCATATCGCCGCCGGCACACACACCATCCGCGTGGGCGCCGGGGGCATCATGCTGCCCAACCATGCGCCCATGGTCATCGCCGAGCAGTTCGGCACCCTGGCCCGCCTGTTTCCCGGCCGCATCGATCTCGGCCTCGGCCGCGCACCGGGCACTGACCAGACCACCCTGCGCGCCCTGCGCCGCTCCTATGCCGATGCCGAGCGCTTCCCCCAGGACGTGCTGGAGCTGCAGGCCTATTTCCAGCCCGTCCAGCCCGGCCAGACCCTGCAGGCGGTGCCGGCGGCAGGCACCGACGTGCCATTGTGGATCCTCGGCTCCTCCACCTTCGGCGCCTATCTCGCCGGCGAGCTCGGCCTGCCCTACGCCTTCGCCTCCCATTTCGCGCCGGACCAGCTGATGGACGCGCTGGCGGTCTATCGCGAGCGCTTCAAGCCCTCGGCGGTGCTGGACAAGCCCTATGCCATGGCCGGCATCAACGTGATCGCCGCGGAGAGCGATGCGGAGGCCCGCCGGCTCGCCACCACCCAGCAGATGTCCTTCACCAACATCTTCCGCGGCGCCCGCGGCCTCAGCCAGCCGCCCATCGACGACATCGAGACCTATTGGAGCCCCATGGAAAAGGCCCAGGCCATGCGCATGCTGGCGCGCACCGTGGTGGGCGGCCCCGCGACCGTGCGCGAAGGCCTCTCCGCCTTCATCGCCGAGACCGGGGTGGATGAGGTGATGGTGGTGTCGGACATCTACGACCCCATCCTGCGGCTGCGCGCGTTCGAGATCATCGCCGGCCTCGGCCTCGACACCGGGGTGACCCCGCCAGTGTAGGCTTTCCCCCTCCCGCCGGCGTGCTTCTTGCTTGCGCGCGTCGGCGGGAGCGTGCGGCATGAAGACATTCCTCGACTGGTCGGCTTACGACACCTACGGCATTGGCGATGCCTACTCCGGAATTCCTGCAACCGGAGGCAATTACGCCAAGGCGGTGGCGGTGTGCATGCACAGCCGCGATTGTCGCAATACCGGCAAAGGAGTGATGTGCCCGTCGTACCGCATCACCGGCGACACGGCCCATTCCACCGAGGCGCGGGTGGCCGCCTTCAAGGCCGCCCTCAACGACGGCTCCGGCGCCACCGCCTTCGCCGATCCCCGGCTCGATGCGGCCATGGACCTGTGCGTGTCGTGCAAGGCCTGCAAGAAGGAATGCCCGAGCGCCGTGGATATGACGCTCATCAAGACCGAATACCTCGCCCAGCGGCACGAGATCAAAGGCGTGCCCACCCGCACCCGCCTGTTCGGCGGGGTGCCGGAATGGACCGGCCGGCATCGCCGCCTGCTGCGCGCCGCCATCCGTCTGCGCAACCGCTGGCGGCTCGCCGCCGGGGTGGCCGAAAGGTGGCTCGGCATCACCGCCCGCCGGCCCATTCCCGAGCCCAGCGCCCGCCCGTTCACCCCGACCCCGACCCTCGCCGCCGACGCGGCGCCGCGGGGCGAGGTGATCCTGTTCGTGGACACCTTCTGCCACCATTTCGATCCGGAAGTGGCGGCCGCCGCCCAGAACGTGCTGGAGACCGCCGGCTATCGTGTGCGCATCGCCCGCCCCGCCGCCGACGATGCCGAACCCGACCGGTCCCTGTGCTGCGGGCGCACCTATCTCACCACCGGCATGGTGGAGAAGGCCCGCGGCGAAGCGAAGCGCGTGCTCGCCGCCTTCCGGAACGAGATCGCCGCCAAGACCCCCATCATCGGCCTCGAACCCTCCTGCCTGCTATCGCTGCGCGACGAGCTCTACAGCCTGGGCCTCGGCCCGCAGGTGGGGGATCTGGGCAAACAGCTCTATCTGCTGGAGGAGTTCCTCTCCCGCGAACATCAGAACAAGGGCCTGCGGCTGGATCTAAAGCCCCTCGACCTGCCCCGGGCCCTGCTGCACGGCCACTGCCACCAGAAAGCCTTCGGGGTGATGAAGGCGACCCGCAAGGTGCTGTCCTGGATCCCCGGCTTCTCCTACGACATCGTCGAGACCAGCTGCTGCGGCATGGCCGGATCGTTCGGCCTGGAGGCGGAGCATTATGACGCCTCCATGCGGATGGCAGAGCTGGCGCTCTTGCCAGCCGTGCGCGCCGCCGGCGACGAGACCCCGCTGATCGCCAACGGCTTTTCCTGCCGCCACCAGATCGAGCACGGCACCGGCCGCAAGGCCCGCCACATTGCCCTCCTGCTCCAGGACGCCCTTGCCCATCCGCTGCGCTGAACTCTCGCTGCGTCAGGCACTTGCCGTGAGTGGCCAGCGCCGGTGATCCATGCCGGATGGCGATGAGTCCCATCTCCACAATCCATTTGATGGATCGGCCGCCCCGGACCATGGTGCCCCCGATTGCGTCGGCGGTGGCCGTGCCGGCGGCGCTTGGGACCACAGCCGGAGAGGATGCAGCCCATGCAGATTGGATTGCAGGTCGGGTTCATCGGGTTGGGCCAGATGGGTTCGGGCATGGCCCGCAACCTCATGAAGGCCGGCCATACCGTCACCGTCTTCAACCGCACCCCGGCCAAGGCCGAGGCCCTGGTGGCCGAGGGGGCGCACCGCGCCGCCACCGTCGCCGATGCCTGCCGGGGCGCCGCGGTGGTGACCATGTTGGCCCACGATGCGGCCGCCGAAGAGGTGGTGTTCGGCGCCGAAGGGCTGCTCGCCACTTTGCCCAAGGGCGCCGTGCACGTCTCCGCCAGCACCATCTCCGTCGCCTTGTCGGAGCGGCTCGCCGCCGCCCACGCGGCCGCCGGCCAGCTCTATCTCTCCGCCCCGGTGTTCGGCCGGCCCGACGTGGCGGCCGCGGGCAACCTGTTCGTGGTGGCCGCCGGCGCGACAGCGGCGCTCGATGCAGCCCAGCCGCTGCTCGACGCAATGGGCCAGAAGACCTTCGTGGTGGCGCAGGAGCCGAGCCGCGCCAATCTCATCAAGCTTTCCGGCAATTTCCTCATCGCCTGCGTCATCGAATCCCTCGGCGAGGCGATGGCGCTGGTGGGCAAGGCGGGGCTCGACAAGACCCAATATCTGGAGCTGCTCACCACCACCTTGTTCGGCGCGCCGGTCTACAAGAATTACGGCCGCCTGCTGGCGGAGCCCGGCGACGCGCCGGTGGGCTTTGCCGCGCCGCTCGGCCTCAAGGACATCAAGCTGGCGCTCGCCGCCGCCGAGGCGCTGGAAGTGCCGCTGCCTCTGGCGAGCCTGCTGCGCGACCGCTTCCTCACCCTGCTCGCCACCGGCGGCGCCGATCAGGACTGGTCCGCAATCGGCCGCCTCGCCGCCCGCGATTCCGGGCAACCCTGATCCCGTCCTGACCCACAAGGAGACATTGCCATGGAGCAAATCGAGATCGGCACCAGCGGCCTCGCCACCTCCCGCATCGGCCTCGGCACCTGGGCCATCGGCGGCTGGATGTGGGGCGGCTCCGACGAGAAGGACGCCATCGCCACCATCCGCTCCGCCGTGGAGCGCGGCATCACCTTGATCGACACCGCCCCGGTCTATGGCTTCGGCCGTTCGGAAGAGATCGTCGGCAAGGCGCTCACCGGCGGGCTCAGGGACAAGGTGCAGATCGCCACCAAGGTCGGCCTTGCCTGGGCCGACGGCAAGGTGTTCCGCGACAGCCGGCCGGCCCGCATCCGCCAGGAAATCGAAGACTCCCTGCGCCGGCTCGGCACCGATGTCATCGACCTTTATCAGGTGCACTGGCCGGACCTCGAGACGCCGTTCGAGGACACCGCCCGCACCCTGGACGCCCTGCGCCAGGAGGGGAAGATCCGCGCCATCGGCGTCTCCAATTACGCGCCGGCGCAGATGGAGGCCTTCCGCGCGGTGGCGCAGCTCGATGCGGTGCAACCGCCTTACAATCTGTTCGAGCGGGAGATTGAGGCGGATGTGCTGCCCTATGCGACGCGCACCGGCCTCACCGTGCTCAGCTATGGCGCGTTGTGCCGGGGTTTGCTCTCCGGTCGCATGAGCGCCACCACCACCTTCGAGGGCGACGACCTGCGCAAGGTGGACCCCAAGTTCACCCCGCCGCGCTTTGCCCAATATCTCGCGGCGGTGGAGGAGCTGAAGGCGCTGGCCAAGGTGCGCTATGGCAAATCGGTGCTGGCACTGGCCCTGCGCTGGGTGCTGGACCAGGGACCGACCATCGCCTTGTGGGGTGCCCGCCACCCCGGCCAGTTGGACCCGGTGGGTGACGTGGACGGCTTCCATATCGACGCCGACACCAAGGCTGAGATCGACACCATCCTGGCCCGCACGGTGACCGATCCTGTCTCCCCGGCCTTCATGGCGCCGCCCACCCGGCGCCCCGCCGGCACCCCCTGAGGCTCAGCCGCCCCACATCAGGCGGGGCGGCGCCCTCAATGGCTCTGGTCCACCAGGCGGAAGGCCCGGCCCAGCACTTCCCCATTGTCCTCCTGCAGCCGGGCCATGTGGGCCAGCTCCTCGCCAATGGCATCGGCGAGCACCGCGGCGGCGGGGGATGTGGGGCGCGGCGGCAGTGGCAGGCCCGCGCGCTCCGCCGGTGTCGCCGCCACATAGACGGCAAGCGCCTCCAAGGCGGCCGCGTCGTCGGGCGGCGGGGCGGGCCACCCGCCCCCGGCATAGGTGGTCACGTGATCGCAGATCCGCTCGGCCACGGCAATCAGCGGAAACCAGGCGGCCGCCTCGGTGCTTGCGGGCGGCGGCTCCATGGCCGCCGTGCGCAGGTGGCCCCGCATGTCCGCCAGCTGGCCATAGGCCTGCCAGCGATATGCGGCGAGGCCCGCCGCCGAGGCCGCCGGCTTCAGCGCGCAGGCGGCGCGCAGATAATCAGCCAACGCACTCTTCGCGCCCTGGAAGGTCTTGGCCAGATGCCGGGATTGGGTGCGGGGCCATAGGAAATAGCCGAACACCAGAACGATAAGGCCACCGATCGCGGTGTCCACAACGCGCTGCACGGCATAATCCACGTTGCGCGGCCCGGGTTCGATAATGTCCACCAGCAGCAGCACCAGCGGCGTCAGCGCCACCGCCTGCACCACATAGGAATAGCGCTTGGCCCAGGGCAGCACCGCCGCGAACAGCGCCAGCACCAGCACGATGCCCTGGCCCTTGGGCACCAACAGCAGGGCCGCCACCCCGAGCGCCGCGCCTCCCATGGTGCCGACGGTACGCAGCACGGCCCGGGCGAAGATGGAGCCCAGATCCGGCTTCATCACGAGCGCGACGGTCAGCGGAATCCAGAACCAGTGGTTTTCGCGATCCAGCCAGTGCGCCGCATAGGCGAGGCCCATGCACAGGCCCAGCGCCAGCGCCGCACGCACCGCATCGGCGCCGGGCGCGAGCCGACCCAGCCAGCCGCTCCAATCGTGTCGGGCCGGGGCGCCGGAAGGGGTCGCCACCGGCCCGCCATCCGCCCGGCCGACCACGGCCTCCACCAGATCCTCCGCCGCCGCAATCAACCGATCGCCGCCGGTACGGCGCGCACCGTCATCGCCCGCGGCACCGGCAAGCAGCACGTCACGCGCACGGAGTAGCGTGGTGCGATCGGCGGTGGCCATCAGCGCGGCGAACACCGCGTCGCAGCGCTGCACCAGCACCGCCAGATGATCGGCGGCGCTGCTGCGGCCGACATTGCCCGACTGCACCTCCATCATCACCGTGGTGAGGCCACGATAGGCATCGGTGACCTGTGTGCGGGCGGCTTCCACGCGGCTGGCGTCCTCCCGCTCACCGGCGAGCGCTGCGGCCAGTTGCGCGAGCGCGCGCAGCGCCGCGGTCGTCGCCTGGTGCTGCGGGCGCTCCCGCGCCACCAGCGCCTGCACGCCCAGCGCCGCCACATAGAACACGACGCCGACGAGGTAGAGCAGGCTCAGCCGCCAGTAGGGCCCGATATCGGGAACACCGATGGCGATGGAGGCCAGCAGCAAAGCCTGCATGACGCCAATGGACCAGACCGCGCCATAGCTGCTGAGCAGGCCCGCCACCACGCCGAGAACGGCCATCGCCGCCACCACCGCGCCCCAGGGCAGAACGGTGAGATAGCCGGCCAGAAAGCCCAGCGCGCCGATGACGCCGGACAGCACCAGGAAGCGGGCGGAGAAGCGGTAGCCGCCGACAGGCTCGCCCGCCGTCATCATCAGCGCTGACAGGGACACCCACATGCCCGTGGTGGTGGCATCGAAAGCATAGCCCAGGGAGAACGGCAAACCGATGCAGAACGCCGCCCGAATCGCCTTGCCCCAGAGCCACGGCGCCGGCTTGCTCCGCGCCAGTTCCCTCAGCCATGACCCCGGATGCGAAAACCCGCGGCTCTTGTCCTCCGCCGCCGTGGCGGCCCGTTCTGCGTCCATCCCTGCCCTCTACGCGCTGCAGCCGAACCCAGAGGTTATATGAAACCACGCGCCTTGTCCCCGCGCCGGGGCAATCACCCATGGATGAGCACAAAAAACCCGGCTGGCACAAGCCAGCCGGGCCATCACACGCGCGAATACGCGGACCACACCTATTCGGCGGCGCTCACATAGAGCTTGCCGCCCTCGGCCAGGAACTCCTCCGATTTCTGCCGCATGCCCTCGGCCACCACATCGGCGGTGAGTGCCGGATCCATGCCTTCCAGGGCCTTGGCTTCGGCACGCAGCTCCTGGGTGATCTTCATGGAGCAGAACTTCGGCCCACACATGGAGCAGAAGTGCGCCACCTTGTGGGCGTCCTTGGGCAGGGTCTCGTCGTGGAACTTCTGCGCCGTGTCCGGATCGAGGCCCAGGTGGAACTGGTCCTGCCAGCGGAAATCGAACCGGGCCCGGCTCACCGCATCGTCGCGGATCTGCGCCGCCGGGTGGCCCTTGGCGAGATCGGCGGCGTGGGCGGCGATCTTGTAGGTGATGACGCCGGTCTTCACGTCGTCGCGGTCGGGCAGGCCCAGGTGCTCCTTGGGCGTCACATAACAAAGCATGGCGCAGCCGAACCAGCCGATCATGGCGGCGCCGATGCCCGAGGTGATGTGGTCATAGCCAGGCGCGATATCGGTGGTGAGCGGGCCCAAGGTGTAGAACGGCGCCTCGCCGCAGGCCTTGAGCTGCTTGTCCATATTGGCCTTGATCTTGTTCATGGGCACGTGGCCCGGTCCCTCGATCATCACCTGGCAGCCCTTGTCCCACGCCACGGTGGCGAGCTCGCCCAGGGTCTCCAGCTCGGCGAACTGGGCGGCATCGTTGGCATCGGCGATGGAGCCGGGGCGCAGGCCGTCGCCCAAAGAGAAGGAGACGTCATAGGCCCGCATGATGTCGCAGATCTCGTCGAACCGCTCGTAGAGGAACGATTCCCGGTGCCCGGCGAGGCACCAGCGCGCCATGATGGAACCGCCGCGGCTGACGATGCCGGTGGTGCGCCGGGCGGTCAGCGGCACATGGGCGAGCCGCACGCCGGCATGGATGGTGAAATAGTCGATGCCCTGCTCAGCCTGCTCGATGAGGGTGTCCTTGAACACCTCCCAATCGAGCTTGAGCGGATCGCCGCCCACCTTCTCCAGCGCCTGATAGATGGGCACCGTGCCGATCGGCACCGGCGAGTTGCGCACGATCCACGAGCGGATGTTGTGGATGTTGCGGCCGGTGGAGAGGTCCATCACCGTATCGGCGCCCCAGCGGATGGCCCACACCATCTTTTCCACCTCATCGGCGGCGGAGGAGGTGACCGCCGAATTGCCGATGTTGGCGTTGATCTTCACCAGGAAATTGCGGCCGATGATCATCGGCTCGATTTCGGTGTGGTTGATGTTGGCGGGGATGATGGCCCGCCCGCGCGCGATCTCGGAGCGCACGAACTCGGGGGTCACGAAGGCCGGCACCTCGGCGCCAAAGGTCTCGCCGTGGGCCAGCGCTTCTTCAGCCCGCTCCAGCTGCTCGGCCCGGCACAGGTTCTCGCGGTGCGCGGCGAAGATCATCTCCTCGGTGATGATGCCGGCGCGGGCGAACTCATATTGGGTCACCATCTGGCCCGGCGCGGCACGGCGCACCACCCGCGTGGCCGGACAGGCCGCCACCAGGCGGTCGCCGGCAAAGCCGTTGTCCTCGGGCTTCACCTCCCGAGGGGTGACCACCTCATAGCCGCGCTTGGCGATCCAGGCCTCGCGCTGGCCCTGGATGCCCTGTTCGAGATTGATGCGCGGATCGCACTCCGTATACGGGCCGGAGGAATCATAGACCCGCACCGGGGCCTCGGCGGGATCGGACAAGGCGATCTCGCGCAGGGGCACCTGTATATCGGCCTGGCCGGGGACCTCCACATAGACCTTCCGCGAGCCCATGATGGGGCCGGTGGTGACGGTCTTGGGATCACCCGTGTGCAACTGGTTCGGATCGACGGCTGTATTCATGGCGCATCCTCTCTGACACGAGCGATCCGCACTCGATTGGGGCAGATTGGGTGCCGGCGCGCGACAACGCGCGAATGCCGCAGGTTCCCGTCCCTCCGCCGGTATGAGCCGGATCAGGTTCAAGGGTCAGGGCGGCGCGCCCAATCTCAGCCCCCGAACTCGGGGCCCCCCTCGGAACGCTGCAACTGTCAGGGGCTGGCGCGGCTTTGTCAATGTGGGCGTAGGGGAAGCTGCCCAAGTCCGGGGCCTTGACCCATTGCCGGTGCAGGGCTCAAACACAAGCCGGGCGCGCCGGGCCGCGTCCGCCAGCGCGCGAGGACATTTCATGGACGTGAAGACCTTCGACATTCCCGATGTGAAGCTCGTGACACCGAAGCGGTTCGGGGACCATCGCGGCTTTTTCAGTGAGACGTGGAGTGATCGCGCCTTCCGCGCCGAAGTGGCCGACATGGGCTTCGTGCAGGACAACCACTCACTCTCGGCCCAGAAGGGCACACTGCGCGGCCTGCATTATCAGAAGCCCCCGACCGCCCAGGGCAAGCTGGTGCGCGTGGTGCGCGGCGCCATCTTCGACGTGGCCGTGGACATCCGCCATGGCTCCCCCACCTTCGGCCGCCACGTGGCGGTGACCCTCGATGCGGTCACCGGCGCCCAATTGTGGGTTCCGCCCGGCTTCCTGCATGCGTTCTGCACGCTGGAGGAGAATTGCGAGGTGGTCTACAAGGTGACCGACTATTACAGCGCCGCCGATGATGGCGGCGTCGCCTGGGACGATCCCGATATCGGCATCGCCTGGCCGGTCGCCGCCGCGGAGGTGGTGCTTTCCGACAAGGACCGCAAGCATCCCCGGCTGAAGGACCTGCCGCCGCTGTTCCGCTACGGCTGAGCCGCGCGCACCGGCGCTTCACGTGGACCGGCGCCCCGCGCCGGTCTAGCCGCCGAAGGCGAGGATCGCGCCCACCAGCAGGGCCTCGCCTACCAGCACCCCGACGAACACCGAGCGGCGCGTGAGCATGAAGGCGAGCACGCCGCCCGCCACCGCCGCCAGGCGCACCGCCAGCGGCACCACCTGCAGCGGCGCGGCGGGATCGAACAGCAGGCGCGCCACCACCGCCGCCAGCAGCGCCGCGGCCACCGCCTTCACCCACAGAAAAACCTCGCTGCCCGCCTCCACCCGGCGGCCGGCCAGCACCGCCAGGGTGCGCCACACCTCAGTGGGCAAGAACCCCACCAGCACGACGATGAGGATGGCGGCGCCCTCGCCCAGCTGCCCGCTCATGCGCGCCCCCGTCGCAGCCGGCCGGCCACATAAGCCAGCGAACCACCCCCGACCCCGGCGATGAGCAGATCAAGCCCGCCATCGAGGCCAAGAGCGAAAGGCATGATGAGGAAGCCCGCCGCCAGCGCCAGCCAATCGGTGAACCCCACCGCATTGCGCACCATCAGCACCGAGAACGACAACGGCGTGAGGAAGAGGAAGGCCGCCGCAATGGGACCCGGCAGGCTGCCGGCGATGAGATAGCCCACGGCAGTGCCGGTGACGCTCACCGACAGCAGCATGTTGCCGAGGCCCAGGGTGAACGGCACCCGGGCTTCCCCGGGCAGATGGGGCAGCAGGCGCAGGCCCTCCAGCCACAGGGTCATGGCCACATAATGGGAGCAGAGGAGCTCGGCGAACACGTTGCGACGCGGCCCGCGCATATAGGGCGCCACCGAGACCACCATGGGCAGTAGCCGCATGGACGACAGGCCGATGGCCAGCGCCAGGGCCGGCAGCGCCGTGCCGGCCACCAGCCCTCCCACCAGAATGACCTGCGCCGGCAGGGCCCAGATGAGCAGGGTGGACAACAGACCCGCACCGAGCGGAAAATTCACCCCCTGCAGCAGCGCGCCAAAGCCCGTGTAGCTGGCGAACAGCACCAGCGCCGGCACTGAGATGCCGTGGCGCATGCCATTCAAGAACCAGCCCGGCGCCGAGCGGTGGCGCGGGCCCGGATGGGGCGCGGAAGACGGCGGCTCAGGGGAGGAAATCAGGCTGGACATCTCGGGTCTTGGCGACAGCTGAAAACAAATGGAGGAGAGGCCTCGTAAGGGAGCCATATCATTTACATGGGAGTGCCGACAGGCACACTTTGCGCAGAGCTGGCCACGCCCGCCATGCAGCCGACCGGCGCGCGCCGAACCGGATGTTGCCGCAGGGGCGTGGCTCGGCCATCCTTGGCATTCTCGCTCGAATCGGTCGCCTGCCCGTGCTTTGCCTCGACTTTCCCTATCGCGACCCGTTCGCCGTCTTCCACGCCTTTGCCGACGCTCCCTTCTGCGCGTTCCTCGACAGCGCCGCCACGGGGGACGCCCGCGCCCGCTATTCCTACATCGTTGCAGACCCCTATGGGGTGATCACCGCCGATGCCGCGGGCACGCGGATCGACGGCCGCGCGGTGCCGACGGACCCGTTCGCGGCGCTCGCCGCCGCCCTACGGATTCCCGCATCGGCCCGCCCGGTCGACGGGCCCGTGCCCTTCCTGGGCGGCGCGGTGGGCTTCCTCGGCTACGAACTCGGCCGCCACCTGGAGCGGCTGCCCCCGCCCCGTGCGGGTCATCCGCCGATCCCCGAAATGGCCATCGGCCTTTATGACGTGGTGCTGGCGTTCGACCACCAGCAGCAGCGCGCCTGGCTTTTGTCCAGCGGCCTGCCGGAAACGACGGCGGACGCCCGCGCCCGGCGCGCCGAAGCCCGCGCCGAAGCCATGATGGCCCGTCTCCAGTCCGCGCCCCTGGCCACACCGGCACCCGACTGGTCGGTGACCGCGGATTTCACGCCGGACCAGCCCCGCGCTGCGGTGGAAGCGTCGATCCAGCGGGTCATCGACGCTATTTATGCCGGAGACATCTTCCAGGCCAATCTCACCCAGCAGATGCGCGCACCCGTACCCGCAGGCCTGGACGACCTCACCCTCTATGCCCGCCTGCGCGCCACCAGCCCGACGCCGTTCGCCGCCTTCCTACGCTGCGGCACCGATTTCGCCGTGCTCAGCGCCTCGCCGGAACGCTTCCTGAGCTTGAGCGCCGACGGCCGGGTGGAGACCCGCCCCATCAAGGGCACCCGCCGGCGCGCCGCCGATCCGCAGGCCGACCAGGCCCTCGCCGCCGCCCTGCAGCGCTCGGTGAAGGACCGCGCGGAAAACCTGATGATCGTCGACCTCATGCGCAACGATCTCTCCCGCGTGAGCGTGGTGGGCAGTGTGAAGGTGCCGGCGCTGTGCGCGCTGGAAACCTTCTCCAGCGTCCATCATCTGGTTTCGGTGGTGGAAAGCCGGCTGAAGCCGGGGCTGGGGCCGGTGGATCTGCTCACCGCCTGCTTCCCCGGCGGCTCCATCACTGGCGCCCCGAAGATCCGCGCCATGGAGATCATTCATGAGATGGAGCCGTTTCCGCGCGGCGTCTATTGCGGCTCCATCGCCTGGATCGGCTTCAACGGCGCCATGGATTCCTCCATCGTCATCCGCACCATCACCCGTGCGGGCGAGACCCTGCTGGCCCATGCGGGGGGCGGCATCGTCGCCGATTCCGACCCGGCCGACGAATATGAGGAAAGCCTCGTGAAGCTCGCCCCCATGCGGCGCGCCCTGTCCGGAGAGCGGCCATGAAGCTGTTCCTCAACGGCGCCCTGATAAACCCCGAAGAGGCCCATATCGCCCCCGGCGATCGCGGCTTCACCCTGGGCGACGGCCTGTTCGAGACCCTGCGGGTGCGGGGCGGCTTCCTGCGCCGCCTGCCGGCGCACCTCGCCCGCCTCACCCGCGGCGCCGCGGTGCTGGGCCTGCCCCTGCCGGCGCTGGATTTCGGCGCGGCGCTGGAACAGGTGCGCGCCGCAAACGGCCTCGACAACGGGGTGCTGCGCCTGACGGTGACACGGGGTAGCGGGCCACGCGGGGTGCTGCCGCCCGTGGAGCCGCACCCCACCGTGCTCATCACCGCCGCCCCCATGGCGCCACCGCCACCGCCGGCGCGGCTCATCATCGCCAGCGTCACCCGCCGCAACGAGCGCTCGCCGCTGGCGCAGGTGAAATCGCTCAATTATCTCGACAATATCCTCGCCCGCCAGGAAGCGGCGCGGGCCGGCGCCGATGACGCGCTGCTGCTCAATACCCAGGAGCGCCTGGCCGAAAGCAGCATCGCCAACCTGTTCGCGGTGATCGACGGGCGGCTCGTCACCCCGCCCCTGTCGGAGGGCGCCCTGCCCGGCATCATGCGTGCCGCGGTGAAGGCGCAGGGCGCCGAGGAACGGCCGCTGACGGCCGCCGATCTCGCCCTGGCCGACGAAATCTTCCTTACGTCCAGCCTCGGCATCCGTCCGGTGGCGCATCTCGCCGGCCGCGACTACAGCCTTTTCCCCGTGGCCGAGCGCCTCTCCGCCCACCTGGGGGAAGGGTGACCACGCCCCCCACATTGACGACCCCACGGCTGCTGTTGCGCCCGTGGCGGGACGCCGATCGCGACGCCCTATGGGCCATGCAATCCGATCCGCAGGTGATGGAATTCCTGATGCCGGTGGCGGACCGGGCTGCCAGCGACGCGGTTGCCGATCGCATTGCCCGCCATTTCGCCGATCACGGCTTCGGCCTTTGGGTGGTGGAGGTGCCGGGGGTGACCCCGTTCGCCGGCTATACCGGCCTGGTGCACGTGCCCTATGCGGCGCATTTCACCCCCGCCATTGAGGTGGGCTGGCGCTTCCTGCGCCATTCGTGGGGCCACGGCTACGCCACCGAGGCCGCCCGCGCCTGCCTCGGCTTCGGCTTTGAGAGGCTCGGGCTGGAGGAGATCGTCGCCATCACCGTGCCCAGCAATCGCCGCTCACGGGCGGTCATGGAACGGCTCGGGATGACCCACGATCCGCGCGACGATTTCGACATGCCCACCGTGCCCGTCGGCCATCGGCTGCGCCACCACGTGCTCTACCGCATGAGCCGCGAGGCGCCGGAGCCCGACGCCAGCGCGGCGCCGCACGATCAGCGCAGACCGGTGCCTGCGCCATAGGGAATACGCATCGCGCTGCGTTTATGCCGCTCCTTGATCTCCGCGATACCGTTCAACATCACCCGCAACCCGTCCAGCGCATCTATCTCCTTCTCCGTCAGCGGCTTCTGGGGATGGAAATGGGTGACGAGCACCGCCAGCGCATCATTGATGCGGCCGAGCTGGGTGCCATAGCTGCCCACCTCATCCAGCACCTGCTCTTCCACCTCCGGAGCCTTCGACGACCCGAGGTTGATGTTGATGAAACCGATCTGGTTGCCCACCGCCGCGAGATTGGAGGTGAGCAAGCGAAAGAACTGGGTCACGTCGCCGGACAACGGCAGCTTGAACGTCGCCATCTGCGCCTCTCTGAGATCCATACCCGCGAGTGTCTCAGATGCCGGGCCGAATGCAACCTGTGAGAGAAATGCCAGATCCGCGCGGGTGATCCCGTCCGTCAGGTGGCAACACCGCGATCGCAACGAAAAGGGGCGGCCGAAGCCGCCCCGATCCCACCTTTTGTGCGTTCTCGCGCCGCCCTCAGGCCTTTACCAGCGGCTGCTTGGGACCCGACTTCGGACCAGATTTCGGGCCAGATTTCGGCCCCGACTTCGGACCGGAACCGGCCTTGGGCGCCGCCTTGGCTGCAGCCGCCGGCTTGCGGCGCGCCGCCCGCTTGGGCTCGTCGGTGATCTTCTCCGGCTTGGGCGTGACCGGCCCTTCCGGGAACTGGAAGCCGAGCTTGGACTCCTGGCCCTCGCCCTCCACCACCACCCGCACGTGCCCGCCGTGCTTCAGGGCGCCGAACAGCACCATATCGGCGAGCGGGGTCTTGATGTGCTCCTGGATCACCCGCGCCATGGGCCGGGCACCCATCTGCTCATCGTAGCCGCGCTCCACCAGCCAGCGGCCGGCATCGTCCGACAGCTCGATGGTGACGTTGCGGTCGGCCAGCTGCGCCTCCAGCTGGAGAACGAACTTCTCCACCACCTGGGTGATGACCTCGGTGGGCAGATGGCCGAACGGGATCACTGCATCGAGCCGGTTACGGAACTCCGGCGCGAAGGTGCGGTTGATGGCCTCGCTGTCGTCCCCCTCCCGCTTGGTGCGGGTGAAGCCGTAGGCGGGCTTGGAGAGATCGGCCGCACCCGCATTGGTGGTCATGATGAGAATGACGTTGCGGAAGTCGATCTGCTTGCCATTGTGGTCGGTCAGCTTCCCGTGGTCCATCACCTGCAGCAGGATGTTGAAGAGGTCCGGATGGGCCTTTTCAATCTCGTCCAGCAGCAGCACGCAGTGCGGGTTCTGGTCCACCCCGTCGGTGAGCAGGCCACCCTGGTCGAAGCCCACATAGCCGGGAGGCGCGCCGATGAGGCGGCTCACGGTGTGGCGCTCCATATATTCGGACATGTCGAAGCGCAGCAGCGGCACCCCCAGAATGGAGGCGAGCTGCTTGGCCACTTCCGTCTTGCCGACACCGGTGGGGCCGGAGAACAGATAGTTGCCGATGGGCTTCTCCGGCTCGCGCAGGCCCGCCCGGGCGAGCTTGATGGAGGCCGCCAGCGCATCGATGGCCTTGTCCTGGCCGAACACCACGCGCTTCAAGGTGGTCTGCAGATTGGCCAGCACCTCGGCGTCGTCCTTGGAGACGGACTTGGGTGGAATCCGCGCCATGGTGGCGATGGTCGCCTCGATCTCCTTGAGGCCGATGGTCTTCTTGCGCTTGGCCTCGGGCAGCAGCATCTGCGCCGCGCCGCTCTCGTCGATCACGTCGATGGCCTTGTCAGGCAGCTTGCGATCATGGATGTAGCGGGCGGACAGCTCCACCGCCGCCTTGATGGCCTCGGTGGTGTAGCGCAGCTTGTGATAGTCCTCGAAGCAGGGCTTCAACCCCTTCAGGATCTCGATGGCGTCGGCCACGGAGGGCTCGGCCACGTCGATCTTCTGGAAGCGACGAACCAGCGCCCGGTCCTTCTCGAAATACTGGCGGTATTCCTTGTAGGTGGTCGAGCCCATGCAGCGCAGGGAGCCGGAGGCCAGCGCCGGCTTCAGCAGGTTGGAGGCATCCATCGCCCCGCCCGAGGTCGCACCGGCGCCGATCACCGTATGGATCTCATCGATGAACATGATGGCGTTGGGATAGGCCTCGATCTCCTTCACCACCTGCTTGAGGCGCTCCTCGAAGTCACCGCGATAGCGGGTGCCGGCGAGCAGCGCGCCCATGTCGAGGGCGAACACCGTGGCGGTGGCCAGCACTTCCGGCACGGTGCCGTCATTGATGCGCTTGGCCAAGCCCTCGGCGATGGCAGTCTTGCCGACACCGGGATCACCCACGAACAGCGGGTTGTTCTTCTGTCGGCGGCACAGCACCTGGATGGTGCGCTGGATCTCGGCGTCACGGCCGATCAGCGGATCCACCTTACCCTCGTGCGCCTTCTTGTTGAGGTTCACGCAATAGGCTTCGAGGGCATCGGCCTTCTTCTGCTTGTCGTCGCCGGACTTGGTCTCCGTCTCCTCGTCGGCGCCGCGGGCGGGCCGGCTCTCGGACATGCCGGAACGCTTGGCGATGCCGTGGGAGATGTAATTGACCGCGTCATAGCGCGTCATGTCCTGCTCCTGCAGGAAATAGGCGGCATGGCTCTCGCGCTCGGCGAAGATGGCCACCAGCACGTTGGCGCCGGTCACCTCCTCGCGGCCCGAGGACTGCACATGGATCACCGCCCGCTGGATGACCCGCTGGAAACCGGCCGTGGGCTTGGAATCGTCCGAGCCCGACTGAACGAGGTTCTCCAGCTCGGCATCCACATACTCGACGAGGTTGCGGCGCAGCTTGTCCATGTCGACGTTGCAGGCCCGCATGACGGCGGCGGCATCCTGGTCATCGACAAGGGAGAGCAGAAGATGCTCCAAGGTGGCGTATTCGTGGTGGCGTTCGTTGGCGAGGGCCAGAGCGCGATGAAGCGACTGCTCGAGGCTGCGAGAGAATGTAGGCATCGACACCTCTTCCGCGCATCACCCGCGGATCTGCGGAGGGGCCGCAGACCTCGAAGGCATGTGCACCATTCATACAAACTTCGTACTGGATGCCGCAGTGCGCAAGTCCCCCGATACGGATCGCCGCATCACCGTTGCGAAATCCGCCCCTGCGACCTCCCCTTCCGCCACCGATTGCAACAGACGAGGCTTGCGCCAAGCCGTGCGCTGAGCCTTGCTCCAACCCTTGCGTCAAGCCGAGGTCAGGCGCTCACTTTTTTTCCATCACGCACTGGAGCGGGTGCTGGTGCTTGCGGGCGAAATCCATCACCTGCGTCACCTTGGTCTCGGCCACCTCATAGGTGAACACGCCGCACTCCCCCACGCCGTGGTGGTGGACATGGAGCATGATGCGATTGGCCTCATCCTGATTCTTGTTGAAGAACCGCTGCAGCACATGCACCACGAAGTCCATCGGGGTGTAGTCGTCGTTGATGAGCAGCACCCGATAGAGGCTCGGCCGCTTGGTCTGCGGCTTGGTGCGGGTGATCACGGCGGTGCCGCTGCCATCGCGGCGGGTGTTGTCCGGCCCCGCCATGGTGGGTCCCCGCGGCGTGGTGGCCCGGGGCGCTGGAGAAACAAGGGGGCCGGCAATGGCCACCGAAGAAAAAAGAAAAGTGGTGTCGTGCATCATGTCCGTCGCGGCCTGGCCCGCAGCACCGGCCCGGGGGCGGCGCTTCAGCGCAATCCATTCCCTGCAATAATAAGAAAGGGAGCTGTCCGCTGCCAGTGCTGCACGGCACCGCACTGCGAATCCTCCCGCCGGCAGCGGCGCGGGAATGGCGCCGAAAACATGCGGCACTCTTGATGTCGCAACGGAAAAGGCCCGACGCAAGGTCGGGCCTCTTGAACTTTCGTCCCTCGGCGCCGGGGCAGGTTGAACGCCGGAGGAAGACAGCCGGAGCGCGAAAGGCTCAGCTCTTGACCTTGCTCAGAGCGGTCTCGAAGGGCTTGTAGGCCTCCTTCGCCAGCTCGGTATAGAGCTCGCCGATCTTGGTGGCCTGGGCGACCGCGCCCTCATAGGCCGACTTCAGATAGGTCTGCTGAATTTCGATGGCCTGATCCAGCGACTTGGCGCCGAGCAGCTTCTCGAGGGCGGCGGTGCCCTGCTCGAAGGAGCTCTTGGTGTAATCGGCCACTTCGACCGCGATCGCCTGGGCGCTCTTCGAGAGCAGGCCGAAGCTCTTCATCGCGTTCTCGATATTGTCCTTGCTGAGCTGCTGGAGCTCTTCCGTGCTCTGCACCATGGGTGTCCTCATTCCTTTGCGCCGGCGCAAGGCCGGACCTGCCATTTCCGAGCGGGCGGGCTCTCCGTCTCGCCCGAAGCTAAGAATATGCACCGCAGCATAGATGTCAACAAAATTTGTGCACTGCACAAAAGGCCGAGACGCGCCCTGTCCGCGCCTGATTCACGCCTTGGTAACTCCGACTTCTTAGGCTCCCTTTCAGGTCGCTTTACCCTGCCCCTCATGTTGCCGTGCAACCTCCCGGCAAGCCGCGTATGGGCAAATGAGGCGCAGGGCTGGGCCGAGTGAGCGACCGACGATACGGGGCAATGTTCATGCGTACAGCTTCCGCGAGCCTTTCGCTCCTCACCAAGACCGTCGCCATGGCGGTGCTCGCAGGCTTTGTCTTTTCGGCCACCACGGCCGATGCCAAGCCGCGCAAGCGCGCGCAGATCGAGCGCTCCAAGGAGCGGGGCAAGAGCAAGCCGCGCAAGGTGGTCAGCCGTTCCGCCCCTTCCAGTGCAGAAACGAGCCGCTGGCATTATGGTTCCGCCGCCATCGTGGTGGATGCCAACACCGGCCGCGTGCTCTACGAGCAGGACGCCGACGCCCTGCGCCATCCGGCCTCGGTCACCAAGGTGATGACCCTCTACATGCTGTTCGAGCAGCTGGAGAACGGCCGCCTCAAGCTCACCAGCCAGTTGCCGGTCTCCTCCAAGGCCGCCGCTCAGTCGCCGTCCAAGCTCGGCCTGCGCCCCGGCTCCAGCATCGAGGTGGAGGATGCCATCAAGGCGGTGGTGACCCGCTCCGCCAATGACGTGGCGGTGGTGATCGCCGAGGCCATCGGCGGCACCGAGAGCAATTTCGCCGAGATGATGACCGCCAAGGCGCGGGCGCTCGGCATGGAGCGCACCACCTATCGCAACGCCTCCGGCCTCCCCAACCCCAACCAGCTCACCACCGCCCGAGACCTGTCCATCCTCGGCCGGGCGATCCAGGATCGCTTCCCCAAGCAATACCGTTACTTCGCCACCCGCACTTTCTATTATCGGGGCGAAGCCATCGGCAATCACAACCGCCTGCTCGGCCGCATGGAAGGCGTGGACGGCATCAAGACCGGCTACACCAACGCCTCGGGCTTCAACCTCCTGACCTCCCTCAAGGATGACAACCGCTATCTGATCGGCGTGGTGCTCGGCGGCCGGACTGCCTCTTCCCGCGACGCCCGCATGCGCGACATCCTGAACGACAACCTGCCGCGCGCCTATGCCGGCGGGCGCACCGTTCCGAAGATCACCGAGAACGGCAATCGCCTGGCTTTCAATGCGCCGCTGCCCCAGCCGGTGGAGCGCGAAGCGATCCCGGCCCACGAGGTGGCACCGCTGCCGAAGCCCGCCCTGGCGGTGTTCAGCGACGATCCGGAGATCACCGCCTCGCTCGCGGCCCGCGCCAAGTCGGGCTCGGTGGAGCCCATCAAGCCGGTGGCGGTGAAGACCGTGTCCATCCAGCGGCAGGTCGCCGTTGCGGCGCCGCCGCCGCAGGCCGCCGCAGCCTCCGCCAACGCCGCGGGCCGCGGCTTTGCCATGCCGGCCGGGGTGCTCGGCTATCTCGGCCCGTCGGATGCCGGCGCTTCGCCCGCGACCCAAGCGGCGACCCAGGCGGCACAAGGCCGCGCACGGGGCCGTGCCCCGGCGCCCACGCCGGCGCCGGCCCGCATGGAAGTGGCCATGCTTGATGAGGCGGATGGCGGCAAGGACGACTCCCGTTTCATCCCGCAGCAGCGCCCGGCGGATCTCGCCACCCGCGCCGCCCAGGTGGCCTCGCAGGAGCCCGCACGCAGCCAGCCGCGCACCATCACGGAACGGCCGGTGCAGGTGGCTTCCATCGCCCCCGTGAGCCTGCCGGCGCCGCGCCCGCAGCCCACGGCCGTGCGCAGCGGCTGGAAGATCCAGATTGGCGCCTTCGATGCCGAGAGCCAGGCCCGCGCCCGTCTCGACCTCGCGCAGAACAAGGCCAAGTCCCTGCTGGGCAACGCCGATCCCTATACGGAGAAGGTCACCAAAGGAAACTCCGCGCTCTATCGGGCCCGTTTCGCCGGGCTCGACAAGAAGAGCGCCGAGGCGGCCTGCCGTTTACTACAGCGTAACGCCTTCGCCTGCATGACTATCCGGAACTGAACGTCACGCAGGAGAATCAGCGATGTCTGCGCAGGATCACATCCTTGGCCTGATTGATCCGCGCGGCCAGATAGCTGGAGCCCCCGGCATCGGGGTGGACCTTCTTCATGAGCGCATGGTGGGTGGCGCGCACCGTCGCGGCATCCGCACCCGGCTGAAGCCCAAGGACCTCGTAGGCTTCCTGTTCGGTCATCGGGCCGCTGCTCGCCGCACCGCCCATCTGCCCGCCACCCGCGTCAGCCTGAGCGTCTTCACGCCAAGCGGGCGCCCGGCGGTCGAGATAAGCTTCGAGTAGGGCCAGGGACTGCGCGTCGCACACCGCGCGCAACGACAACAAGGTGGGCAGGTCCAGCTGATCGAGGCTGCTGCCCGCATGGGGCCCCGCCACCACCCGCCCGCTCAAGGTTCCCCTGGCGTGGTCCAGCTCCATCTCGAACCAGGCGGACCGCACCTGAGACGTCTTCGGCGTCCGGCGGGACCGGAACAGGCCGCCGAGCCAGCCACCAATCCCACCAGGATCGAGCCGCCCCAGCAGCGCCAGCCCCACCGCCGCCAGCGGGATCGCCGCGCCCACCCGGCCCAGCGCCAGGGCGCCGGCAGCCCCCAGCAGCGCCGCATAAGCGAGGGTCCGCATCAGCATCTCGGCCAGCACCTTCGGATCGGCCTTGGTCCACACCTTGAGGCCGTAAAGGCCGATGGCCAGCAGCAGCGCGCCGGCGATAAGACTGATCACATCAAGCTCCTGCGCCGGCCCCAGTTCGAGCCGGTCATCGACAGCCATAGCAGGCCGTGCCGCCCCGACGAAGGCACGCAGCGCGGCTGCATTGTCGCGTCACCGGACGAGGCTAGGGCTTCGACAAGGCCGTCAGCAGGCGCCGGGCCTCCGCATCGCCGCGCGCTTCCAGGGCGCGTGTGCCACCAGCCGCATAGGCGGCCACCGCCGACAGCAGCGCCCGCAACTGCGCGCCGGCGCGGGCGTCGAACTGGCAATAGGCGCCGCCCGTCACCCGCGCCAGGCCCCGAAAGGCGCGCTCCACCCGAAGGTCGCGCCCCTCCTGGAACATGAACAGGCGCACGCCGCGCAAGGCGAGCTGCCCGGCCGCCGCATGCAGGGCGTCCTCGTCCTCTTCCAGAGCATCGCCGATGAAGACCGCGGCCTTGAGCCCAGAGCGCTCCGCCTCCTTGCCCAGATGGCCGAGCACCCGGTGGATCTGCGTGAGCCCGCCTTCGCAGCTGATGCGCCCCATCAGCCGGCGCAGGGTGGCCGCATCGGCCACAAACGGCGAGGCCCGGCACTCGTCATGGCCGCGGTAATAGATGATCTGCATGGCGAGGCCGCCGTGCTCAGCGGCGGCGGCGAACATGTCCGCCTGGATCTCGCAGGCCAGCGACCAGGTGGGCTGACGCGAGGCGGTGGCATCCAGGGCGAAGGCCAGCCGCCCCTCCCCCGCGCCCCCCCGCACCGGCGCCCGGCTCTTCACGTCCGCCAGGAAGCGGGCGATGTCGGCGCCGCTGGAGGGCTGCGGCGGCGCGGTGCCCGGCCGGGTCGAAAGACCGGCCGCCGTCTTGTCGTCTGCGCGCGCCATGCTGCCTCGCCCTTCCTCTCGTGAACCGTCGCCAACACACGGACCATAGGGCCTGCCGCAGCCGGAACCAAGAAAGCGCCCAAGGCCCCCGATGCCCGGGTCTGCACCGGGCAGCGGGTGCCGCTTCCCTCGCGCCGCCTCCCGATCTAGGGTCCGGCCCGCTTGAAGCGCGGGGAGTCGCGAGAACATGACCAACAAGCCGGCAGTGGTGGAAACGGTTCGGGATCTCAGGGCCACGGTGGCGGCGTTTCGCGCTGATGGCGCCCGCATCGCCCTGGTGCCCACCATGGGGGCGCTGCACGCGGGCCACATGGCGCTGGTGCGCCAGGCCAAGGAGCTGGTGGAAAAGGTGGTGGTTTCGGTGTTCGTGAACCCCACCCAGTTCGGCCCCAATGAGGATTTCTCGCGCTATCCGCGCACCTTCGAGGCGGATCTCGCCAAGCTCACCGAGATGGGCGTGGACGTGGTCTATGCCCCCTCCCCCGCCGAGATGTATCCGGAAGGCTTCTGCAGCAAGATCAGCCTTGCCGGCCCGGCCGAGGGGCTGGAGAGCGATTTCCGGCCCACCTTCTTCGCCGGCGTCGCCACCGTGGTGGGCAAGCTGTTCATCCAGTGCCGGCCGGACATCGCCACCTTCGGCGAGAAGGACTATCAGCAGCTGAAGGTGGTCACCCGCCTGTCCCGCGATCTCGACCTCGGGGTGGAAATCGTGCCGGTCGCCACCACCCGCGAGGCGGACGGCCTCGCCCTGTCATCCCGCAACGCCTACCTCTCTGCCGACGAGCGGGCCACGGCGCCGGTGATCCACGATGCCCTGAAGCATGCCGCCCTCAACATCGCCGGCGGCACCACACCCGATGCGGCGGTGGCCAAGGCGGCGGAGACCATCGCCGCCAAGGGGCTGAAGGTGGATTATGTGGTGGCCCGCCACGCCGAGACCCTGGCCCCGCTTACCGGCGCCACGGGCGAGCCCATCCGTCTGCTGGCGGCGGCCTGGCTGGGCAAGACCCGGCTCATCGACAACATGCCCGCCTGATCTTTCGCGCCCAGGTCACGGAGCGCCGATACAGGCGGATGCACTGGTCCTGGCCGTCTGGGCGCAGCTTCAAGCCTGCCCCGACGCACCCGCCACCCCATGCCGCGGTCGGAAGGAGTCCGCGCCGGCGTGCACCGGAGGCCGTTCCAAACAGCCTCCGGCCTGTCGCGCGCGGCCAGCGCTGGCATGGAGCGGCACCAAGGCCGTTTGGCCTCAGTCGTCGAACAGATGGTCGGCGGCGGTGATCAGGCCGATGTCCGGATTGGCCGCGCAATACTCGCCCAGCCGCTCGGCGTTCTTGGTGAATGTGTCGGTGTCGATCACCGGCGGGGCGTCGCCGTCTTTGTAATAGGCATCGAGCCAGGTGAGGATCACCATGATGGTGGTCTTGTCGCTGGTGACGAACTGCCGACAGGTCATGGTCGACAGATCCCATTTCTCAGCAAATGCGGGAGTGGAGATGCAAACGGCCGCGGCCAGCATCGCTGGCACCAGGATGGCAGGGCACTTCATGATGGGCACCCGTGAGCAGCACTCATGTCGCCGATGACGACTGCGACATCCTGACGCTACCACAGCCTGAAAGACGCCGCCACGGCTGCCCCCGCCGTCCCGCCTGCTTCGGATCGGCCCGATCTCGGCATCGGCGACGGCGCCGGCCCGTCCGGTCGGCGCGGGGCACGCGGCGGCGAACACGGCCGCCGCCCAGCGCAGAACGTTCAGTGCAGGATCTGGCTGAGGAACAGCTTGGTGCGCTCGTGCTGCGGGTTCGAGAAGAAGGCGTTGGGCTCGTTCATCTCGATGATCTGGCCGGCGTCCATGAAGATCACCCGATTGGCCACCTGCCGGGCGAAGCCCATCTCATGGGTCACGCACAGCATGGTCATGCCGTCCTGGGCCAGCTCCACCATGGTGTCCAGCACCTCCTTCACCATTTCCGGGTCGAGCGCCGAGGTGGGCTCATCGAACAGCATGATACGCGGGCGCATGCACAGGGCGCGGGCGATGGCCACGCGCTGCTGCTGGCCGCCGGAGAGCTGGCCCGGATATTTGTTGGCCTGGTGGGGGATCTTCACCTTCTCGAGGAAGTGCATGGCCAGCGCCTCGGCTTCCTTCTTCGGCATCTTGCGCACCCACATGGGAGCGAGCGTGCAATTCTCCAGAATGGTGAGATGGGGGAACAGGTTGAAGTGCTGGAAGCACATCCCCACCTCGCGCCGCACCTCGTCGATGCGCTTCAGATCGTCGGTGAGCTCGATGCCGTCGACGATGATGCGCCCCTTCTGGTGCTCCTCCAGCCGGTTGATGCAGCGGATGAGGGTGGACTTGCCGGAACCGGATGGCCCGCAGATGACGAGCCGCTCACCGCGGGTGACGGTGAGGTTCACGTCGCGCAACACATGGAACTCGCCATACCATTTGTTCACGCCCACCAGCTCGATGGCCACTTTCGGGGCCTCGGCTTCAGTCTTGGCGATCATCGGATCTTTGGCGATCATCGGGTCGGTGCTCATGGCCTGCGGCCCTTTCAGTGACGTTGGGCCCGATCGAGACGCTTCTCGAGCGCCATCGAATAGCGGGACATGCCGAAGCAGAAGACGAAATAGATGAGACCGGCGAAGCCGAAGCCCGTGAACAGGGTGGTCGGCGTCGCCCAATTGGGATCGGTGAAGGCGGCTCGCATGGCGCCGAGCAGATCGAAGATGGAGACGATCAACACCAGCGTCGTGTCCTTGAACAGGCCGATGAAGTTGTTGACGATGCCCGGGATCACCAGCTTCAGCGCCTGCGGCAGCACCACGAGGCGCATCATCGGCCCATAGCGCAGGCCCACCGCCATGGCCCCCTCATACTGGCCCTTGGGAATGGCCTGCAGGCCGCCGCGCACCACCTCCGCCATATAGGCCGAGGCGAAGAGCGCGACACCCACCAGGGCCCGCAACAGGCCATCGATGGTCATGCCGTCGGGCAGGAACAGGGGCAGCATGTAGGTGGCGAAGAACAGCACGGTGATGACCGGCACGCCGCGCCAGAACTCAATGAAGAGGATGGAGCAGATCTTCACCAGCGGCACCGAGGAGCGCCGCCCCAGCGCCAGCAGGATGCCGAAGGGCAGCGACACGGTGATGCCGCTCACGGCGATCACCAGCGTCACCAGCAGGCCGCCCCACAGGCGGGTTTCCACCGGCTCCAGGCCGAAGTTCACATCCACCGCCAGCAGCACCAGCGCCAGCGGCACCATGATGGTCGCCACGGTCCGCACGGCGCCGCGCACCGCATCGGGCCCCGCCACCACCCGCGCGATGCCGCCGGCCAGCGCCGCCAGCAGCACGCTGGAGAGGACATAATCGGTCCAGAACACCCACGACACGCTCACGCCCGGCGCCACACGCGGGAACAGCGCATCGAACCCGAGATAGCCGAGCAGGAAGTGGCGCAGCTGGAAATTGCCGCCGGTGAGCAGCACGAACGCCACCACCGGATAGACGCCGAAGAAGGCGATGGCGTTGAGGCGCTTGTAGGGCACCTGCTGCAGAACCAGCGGCAGCAGCAGCAGGGCGCCGAGGGCATAGACCACATTGACCCGCCAGCGCTCACCCGCGGGGTAGAAGCCATAGATGAGTTGGTTGATCTTGGCCCAGATGAACGGCCAGCAGGCCCCCACCGGGTGGCCCACGTCGGCGGGCAGGCAGGCGGTGCGGTTGGTGCCGCTCCATACCGCGTCCACCAAGAAGAACTGCACCAGCGGCGGCACCACCACATAGAGCAGCCACAGGCCGAACAGGGTGAGCAGCACCTGGGGCACCGAGCCCAGAAGGTGCGCGCGCACCCAGCGCACCGGGCCGCGATCGGAAACCGGCGGCGGCTCCGGCTCGCGGAATGTGGAGGAGACGAAGATGGTTTCGCTGGTCATGCTACCGCTCCACCAGCGCGACGCGCTTGTTGTACCAGCCCATGATGAGCGAGGTGACAATCGAGATCGCCAGATAGACCGCCATGGTCATGGCGATGATCTCGATGGCCTGTCCGGTCTGGTTGAGGGTGGTGCCGGCGAAGATGGCGAACAGGTCCGGATAGCCCACCGCCACGCCCAGCGATGAATTCTTGGTGAGGTTCAGATACTGGCTGGTGAGGGGCGGCACGATTACCCGCATGGCCTGCGGAATGATGACGAGGCGCAAGGTGGGCCCGGTGCGCAGCCCCAGCGAATGGGCGGCCTCGCTCTGTCCCTTCGAGACCGCGAGAATGCCCGAGCGCACGATCTCGGCGATGAAGCCGGCCGTGTAGGTGGACAGGGCCAGCAGCAGCGCCACGAATTCGGGGATGACCGAAAGTCCGCCCTGGAAGTTGAAGCCGCGCAGGTGTGGCACATCCATGTGAACCGGAAAGCCCACCAGCGCCGCGGCGATCAGCGGCAGCACGATGATCAGGCCGAGGGACGACCAGAACACCGGAAACTGCGCACCCGTGGCCTCCCGCCGCTTGCGGGCCCAGCGGGCGATAAGGAAGCTGACCACCAGCGCCAGCACCAGGGCGGCCAGGATCAGCCCAGAGCCCTCGCCGAAGATGGGCTTGGGCATCATCAGCCCGCGGTTGTTGATGAACACCGCCGGGGCGCCCAGGTCCGCGGCGAAGGCGCTGAGGGGCGCGCCGAGAAAGCCAAGGCCGATGGCCGACAGACCGGAGCCGAGGGCACCAAACAGCGGCTGCAGCCCCACACCCCAGCTCTGCCGCGGCGTGGGCAGGGCCGCCAGCACCGCCAGATACCAGAACAGGATCTGGAACAGAGGCGGCAGGTTGCGGGTGACCTCCACGTAAGCAGAGGCCAGCGCCTTGATCACCACATTCTTGGAAAGGCGCGCCACGCCCACCAGGAAGCCGAGGATGGTGGCGAGGATGACGCCAAGGAAGGCGACCAGCAGGGTGTTCAGCAGGCCGACCAGGAAGGCCCGCCCATAGCTCATGTTCTCATTATAGGGAATGAGCGTCTGGCTGATGGCGAAGCCGGCGCGGTCTTCAAGAAAGCCGAAGCCCGAGGCGATGCCGAGCCGCGACAGGTTGCCCTGCGCATTGGCATAGAAGGACCACACAAGCCAGACGAGAACGAGCCCGAGCACGATCTGAATAACAGATGAGCGGAGCTTCGGATCCGTCCACGACCAACGCCGCCGCCCGAGGGCGGGGTCAGAGAGGCGAGCATCCGACATGAAACCCTCGAAGGTGCGGAAGCTCTTCGGCTTCCAATTCTTATTTTATGCAATTTTTATGCTGTGGAAGCGGGCACACCGGCGCCCGCTTCCTTTTCGGTGAGGAAATGCCGCGCCTCAGCGCACCGGCATGCCGTACTGGATGCCGCCGTGGTTCCACAGATTGTTGAGGCCGCGCTCGATGCCGAGCGGCGTCGAGGGACCCACGTTGCGGTCGTAGATCTCGCCGTAGTTACCGGTGGCTTTCACGATCCGCACCACCCAGTCCGCGGTGAGGCCGATACCCTCGCCATACTTGCCGTCGGTGCCCAGCAACCGCTTCACTTCCGGATTGGCGGAATTGACCATCTCACCCACGTTCTTGGAGGTGACACCCAGTTCCTCCGCATCGAGCAGGGCGAAATAGGTCCACTTCACGAGATCGAACCACTGGTCGTCGCCATGGCGCACCAGCGGGCCGAGGGGCTCCTTGGAGATGGTCTCGGGCAGCAGCACGTGGTCGGCGGGATTGGTGAGCTTGAGGCGCACCGCCGCGAGCTGGGACTTGTCGGAGGTGAACACGTCGCATCGGCCCGACTCATAGGCCTTCACGGTCTCGTCGAGGGTCGCGAAGGCGATCACTTCGCGATACTTCATGTTGTTGGCGCGGAAATAGTCGCCCACGTTCAGCTCGTTGGAGGTGCCCGTCTGCACGCAGATGGAGGCGCCCTCCAGCTCCTTGGAGCCCTTCAGCCCCAGCGACTTGCGCACCAGGAAGCCCTGGCCGTCATAGTAAGTGACGCCGGCGAAGTTGAAGCCCAGCGTGGTGTCGCGCGACATGGTCCAGGTGGTGTTGCGCGACAGGAGGTCGATGGCGCCGGAGGTGAGGGCCGTGAAGCGGTCCTTGGCCGACAGGGGGGTGAATTTCACCTTGGTGGGATCGTTGAAGATCGCCGCCGCCACCGCGCGGCAGAAATCCACGTCGAATCCGGTCCATTCATTTTTGTCGTTCGGCGAGGAGAAGCCCGGCAGGCCCTGTGACACGCCGCAGTTGAGCGCGCCCCGTGCCTTGACCTCGTCGAGGGTGGAGGCATGAGCCACACCGACCAGGGACAGGAGGCCGGCGGCTGCGAGGAGGATGCGTTTCACGGAAGGTTCCTTCTTTGGATAAATCCGAGCCCACTGCCGGGCGGACCTTCCCGCTGCGGTGAAGGCTCGACGCCGCGGCCCGAGACGTCTATCCCGCCCATCACAAACCGATGTTGCGGTACGGTCAATAGCGACGCACGGCTTATCCGGGACTTATGACAGGAGCTCGAAATGGCGGATGGACACGACGGGATCGACACGGCAGGGTTGAAGACTGCCACCCAGCTGGTCCTCCTTGGCCGCGATCCCCAGCGCTTCGACGGCTTCGTCAACACGCCGGTGGTGCGCGGCTCCACCGTCCTGTCCGCCAGCTATGACGATCTCATCCACCACCGCGGCCGCTACAGCTATGGCCGGCGCGGCAATCCCACCACCGAGGGTTTCGAGGCGGCTCTGCAGGCCATCGAGGGCAGCGACGGCGTCGCCCTCACCCCCTCGGGCCTGTCCGCCTGCTCCATCGCTTTGCTCTCGGTGCTGAACGCCGGCGACCACCTCTTGATGGTGGACACCGCCTATCGCCCCACCCGCACGGTGTGCGACACGGTGCTGAAGCGCATGGGCGTGGAGACCACCTATTACGATCCTTTGATCGGCGCCGGCATCGAAAGCCTCATCCGCGACAACACCAGGGCCATCTTCCTGGAGGCCCCGGGCTCGCAGAGCTTCGAGATGCAGGATGTGCCCGCCATCACCGCGGTGGCGCGGGCGCGCGGCGTCACCACCCTTATCGACAACACCTGGGCGACGCCGGTGTTCTTCAAGCCGCACGCGGCCGGGGTCGACATCTCCATCCAGGCCGGCACCAAATATATCGGCGGCCACGCGGACCTGAACCTCGGCACCATCTCGGCGGTGGGGCCGGCCTGGAAGAAGGTCATCACCACCCACGGCAACCTGGGCATCACCATTTCACCGGACGATGCGGCGCTCGGCGCGCGCGGGCTGCGCACCCTGGCGGTGCGGCTCGCCCATCACCAGCAGGCGGCGCTGGAGATGGCGCAATGGCTGCAAGGCCGGCCCGAGGTCTCCCGGGTGCTGCATCCGGCGCTGCCTTCCGATCCCGGTCATGCCATCTGGAAGCGGGACTTCACCGGCGCCTCAGGCCTGTTCAGCCTCATCCTGAACCCGGTGCCGGAGCAGGCGGTGGCGGCCTTCTTCGATTCCCTGAAGCTGTTCGGCATGGGCTATTCCTGGGGCGGCTTTGAGAGCCTCGCCATCCCGTTCGATTGCAGCGACTACCGCACCGCCACGGCGTGGAATGTGGAAGGCCCGGCGGTGCGCCTGCATATCGGCCTCGAGGACACGACCGACCTGAAGGCGGACCTCGACCAGGCCTTCGCCAAGATGCGCGCCGCCGCCTGAGGCCTGGCCATGATCGTCCGCGAGCGTCCCGGCCTGGTGCGCCTGTTCCTGATTCTGAGGGGCTCCGTGCTGCAGCGGATCTTCCCGCAGGTGCTTGTGGTGATGGCGCTTTCTACGGTGGTGGTGTTCGCCCACGGGCGGGCACCGGGGGCCTTCCCCACCTTCAGCGGCGCCCCCTTCGCCTTGCTGGGCATCGCCCTGTCGGTGTTCCTCGGTTTCTCCAACAATGCCTGCTACGACCGCTGGTGGGAGGCCCGCAAAGCCTGGGGCGCGCTGGTCGCCGCCTTGCGTGACCTCACCCGCCGCACGCTGCTGCTGGAGCATTACGGGCCGGATGCCGCCGCCGCGCGGGGGCGGCTGATCGATCTCGCCATTGCCTTCCCCCATGCGCTGGTGGCCCACCTGCGCCCCGGCGCCGCCGCCACAGCGCTAGACCGGGTAATGCCCGCCGGCCTCGCGGCGGCGATGGCCGCCAGCCCCAATCCGCCCGAGCGGCTGCTGCGCGAGATGGGCGAGACCCTGGCCCGCCTGCGCGCCCGGAATGTGCTGTCCGACGTGGAATACCGCACCATCGACGATGTGGTGGCGCGAATGAATGATGTTCTGGCCGCCTGCGAGCGCATCAAGAGCACGCCGGTGCCGTTCGGCTACCTGCTGCTGCTCCATCGCACCGCCTATCTGTTCTGCTTCCTGCTGCCGTTCGGCTTCGCCGACGTGCTGGGCTGGGGCACGCCGGTGGCCACGGCCCTCGTCGCCTACACTTTCTTCGGCCTCGATGCGCTGGGCAGCGAATTGGAGGAGCCGTTCGGCACCCTGCCCAATGACCTGCCCATCGCGGCGCTCGCCACGGCCATGGAGATCGGCCTGCGGGAGACCCGGGGTGAGAGCGACCTGCCGGCGCTGCCGCAGCCGGTGGACCACATCCTGCATTGACGTTGCACGCGCATAAGGGACAACGGCCCGCGCAGCGGCTGCTGTACGGGCCGTAGATCATGTGCCGGTGAATGAGAAGAGCTCAGGTCACCGCCCGGGCCGCCCGCCGCTCGCGCAGGGCGAACTGCAGGTTGCGGATATAGATGAAGGTGCTCAGCGCCTGGCCGGCGATGAACACCGGATCACGCCGATAGAGGGCATAGACCAGGAGCAGGGTGCCGCCACCCAGCGAGAAGGTCCAGAAGGCGAACGGAATCACCGAGCGCTGGGCCCGTTCCGAGGCGATCCACTGCACCACGAAGCGCATGGTGAACATGAACTGGGCCACCAGGCCCAGCACCGTCCACCAGTCGAACTGCTCCACGAACACCTCGTGGAAGTACCGGACGATCTCCGAGAGGTAATAGACCATCTCAGCCGTGCTCCACCACGCGGGGCATGCGGCGGCGGCGAATGAGCCACCACACCCCGATGAGATCGGCCATGCCCACCCACAGGCGGTTCCAGAAACCGTATTTGGAGACGCCGTGCCAGCGTTCGCGATCCACCACCTGCACGGTGCGGATCTCATAGCCCTCGCGCCGCACCAGCGCCGACATGAAGCGGTGCAGCCCGTCGAACATGGGCAGCCGCAGGTGCACGTCGCGACGCACCACCTTCAAGCCGCAGCCAGTATCGCGATTGCCATCATTGAGCAGCGCCCGGCGCACCGCGTTGGCGAGGCGGGACTGGAAGCGCTTGAAGGCGGTGTCCTTGCGGCCCTGCCGCTCGCCCTGCACCATGCCGACGATGGGACCGCC
This sequence comes from Xanthobacter sp. ZOL 2024, assembly GCF_052932325.1. Classification (NCBI taxonomy): domain Bacteria; kingdom Pseudomonadati; phylum Pseudomonadota; class Alphaproteobacteria; order Hyphomicrobiales; family Xanthobacteraceae; genus Xanthobacter; species Xanthobacter sp. ZOL 2024. The sequence continues at coordinate 3,151,923 of NZ_CM128808.1, read as the reverse complement.
GGCATCGATCACCCGCACCATCTCCGGCAGATAGGCGGGATTGTTCTGGCCATCACCGTCGAGCAGCAGCAGCAGTTCGCCCCGCGCCGCCCAGGCGCCCGTGTCCAGGCCCGCGGACTTCCCGCAGGAGGTCTCATGCACGAAGATGCGCATGTAGGGGCGGCTCGCGGCCGCCACCCGCAGCGCGGCCAGGGTGCCATCGGACGAGCCGTCGTCGACGAAAATCAGCTCGAAGGGCTCGAACGATAGCGCCTGATCGATCTCATCGATCAGCGGCGCCACATTCTCCGCCTCATCCCGAACGGCGATGATCACCGAGAGGCGGGGGACGACAGCGGTACTTGGATCAGCGGAGGTCACGATCTCGCCTCTTCAAGGGATACGGGAGAGCGGCGGCACCAGGGCAGCAGCAGACCGAGCCGCCGCGCCGAGGGCCCCGCCATGGGGGCGATACACCCTTCGGCGTCCACCTGGAACACCAGCCGGCGTGCGGCAAATACCTTTACCATCCACAGCACGAACACGCAGGCCACCACGCCCCCCGCGATCACATCGCTGGGGAAATGGGAGCCGAGCACCACCCGGGTCGCCGCCACCACCACCGCCAGCGCCAACAGCGCGCGCCGGGCCCGCGGGTAGAGCGCACCGAAGGCGACAGCCGTCGCGAACACGGTGGTCGCATGACCCGAGGGAAATGACGCGAACGTGGATTTCCACGCCAGCCAGTGGAACGTCAACTGCGGATATTCCCCCGGCAGGTGCCACGCCGCATAGGGACGGGCCCGCCCGAGCAGCCGCTTCACCACGGTCACCAGCAGTCCCACCCCGGCGATGGACAGGAACAGGAAGCCCAGGCGAGCGATCACCGCGCTGGCGACGCGGCGGCCCATGTCGTCCAGGGTGCCGCGCAGCGCCAGCACATAGGCCAGCAGGAGCCCGAGCGGCCACAGCACCACCCCGCCGAGGCCAAGGTCGGTCAGCCGCTCCGCCACCACCAGTACGGGCGCCGCCAGCCGGCTGCGCAGCCCCGCCACCAGCGGATCGACCAGCAGCATCGCCGCCACCACCAGTCCTATCCCCACCGCCAGGCCCGCCAGAATTTCCGGCCAGCCGGCCCGCACCACCCGCGGCGCCGGCACCCGGTGCGCCGGGCGGCGCAACAGATAGGCCAGCCCCGAGACGAGCCCAGCCACCACGGCGCGGCCGCCCTCGATCACCCGTGCGGCGGCCTGCCCGCTCGTGGCGCTCACCGGGCCGGCTCCATGGAGCGGTAGACGGTGATGCTGATGGGTCGCCCGCCGTTGTAGGTGAAGCCCTCCACGGTGGCGATGGCGCGGTACTTCAGATCAAGCTCCGCTGCCCGCCTCTGGAATGGCTTCTCGAATTTCTGGCCGATGAAGGCCAAGGCGCAACCGCCCTGCTTCAGCAGATCGGCCGAGGCGGCGGCCGAGGTGTAGCGGATGTCCGTTCCCACCAGGAAGACGAGGCTCGGCTCCTGATAGGGGATGGAGGCAATATTGCCGGCCGGGCACCCGCTCTCGGCGGCGATGGCGGCCAGCCGCTCGGAGATCCATACCGCCCGCATCTGCGGCAGCAGCAGCTGATAGACCGTGAAATAGAGCACCAGGGCCGCGCAGGCGGCGGTCAGGAACGCCCCTTCGGGCCCGGCTCCCGGAAGCGCGCGCGCGGCCAGCACCGCCAGCAGCACCGCCACCAGCAGCAGCGGCCAGGCGGCGAGGCCGAAGGCGAAGCCGCTGCCCAGCACCACATAGCCGCCGCCCAGCACCACCGCCAGCACGCCGGCGAGGATGGGCCATAGCCACACCAGGCCCGCCAGCCGGCTGCCGACCTTGGCGAGGCTGTTCTTCTCGATCGCCAGCACCGCCAGGATGGCGAGGCCCGGATAGAGCGGCAGCACATAATGGGGCAGCTTGGTGGCCGCCAGCTCGAAAGCGATCCAGGCGGGCACCACCCAGGCCAGCAGGAAGCGCACCCGTGGCGCGCGCCACATGCGCCAGGCGAACGGCACCGCCATGGCCACCAGCACGATGGCCGGCCAGAAGGTGCCCCATACAGCCAGGAGATAGGTGCCGGGGGGACCCCAATGTCCCTCCTGGCCTTCCGTCACCTTGCCCAGCATGTCGACGCCCACCGCGTGCTGGTAGAAGGCGCCGTCGGTGACGATGTAAATGGCGATGAACCACGGCAGCACCAGCAGCAGGCACCACAGCAGACCCACCAATGGCTTCAGTGGCTTGAGGAAGCGGCCAGAGCGCTCGGTGATGGCGAGCGCCAGCACCGCCAGGCCCACGAACAGCGGCCCCATGGGCCCCTTCACCAGGATGCTGGCAGCCATGGCGGTCCAGAAAATGGCCGCCAGGCCCCAGTCTCCCACCCGGGGATTGGGCGGCCGCAGATAGGCCCGGGCCAGCGCGCCGAAGGCGGCGACGATGGTGAACAGCAGCACCGCATCGGTCTTGGCGAGGCGCGCCTCGACCCCCAGCAGCACGCAGGTGGCCATCATCAGGCCGGCCAGCAGCGCCCCGCGCCGGGTGACGAACACCAGCGCCGTCCAATAGGTGAGCAGCACCGCGCCGATGGCGGCGATCAGCGAGGGAAGGCGGTAGAAGGCAATGGAGGTGCGCGCGGAAGGGCCCACCACGGCCTCACCCAGCTTCACGGAAGCGGCCTGCAGCCAGTGGATGCCCACCGGCTTCTTGTGGCGCGCCTGCACGTGGAAGCGGATGTCCACGTAATTGCCGCTCTCCAGCATTTGCTTGGTGGCCTGGGCGAAGCGCGCCTCGTCCCGGTCGATGGGCGACAGCGAGAACAGCCCCGGCAGGAAGGCCAGCAGTGCCACCACCACCAGCACGAAGCAGGCACGCCCGTGGCTGGTGGCGGCGAGATCCAGCGCCCGCGGCAGACGGTGCGGAAGGTCGAGGACGGACGCCCGGCCCTTATGGGGGGCGGGCTCTGAGATGGCCATGCTTGTGGTCGGACCCGGTTGAATTGGGCGCGGACAATAACAGAAAGCCCCGCCCCGGAAAGACCCGACCCGACCGCAGGAAGGTGCCCCCGCCCCGCCTCACGCCATCGACCCGTGCCAGCGGCACCTCGTGGCAAAGGAACAGGGCAAAGGAAAGGCGCGAATTGCCACGGCGCCCGCCCCTGCGGACAGCCGCGGCCCGCCGCCTCGACGCGCCGCGCCGCGACCCGGCACCGGGCCTATTTGGTCAGGATCAGCTTGTTCTGGGCGGTGAGCCGCAGCTGATAGGTCTGGTCGCCATGGGCGATGGTGATGAGCCGGCCGGCCACGAACAGGTCGCGGCTGTCGAGCTGGGTATCCACCATCGGAATGGCCCGCACCGGGCCGGAACCGCCGCCCGACCACCCCTCGCCCATGGGCTGAGCGTCTGACCAGGCGGCGCGGAGATATTCTTGCTTGGTCATTTTTGAATCACTCCAGATCACTGATTGCCATGAACCGCAGTATTCAAGCTTCATTCGGCTACTTTAGAAGCATTCAATATTACAGTCTTCAGCCGTATTGTTTGGATAATACGTGCTGTCGCGTGGATCAACATGGCATGCGACGATATGGAGACATTCTCAATCACGCGGGCATCGCGCACCGGCCGCAAGCGCCCCGCTTAACCCCTCACCAGCGCAGCAGGCGCGCGCCCAGCACCGCCCCCAGCGCCCCCACCGCGCCGATGGCAAGGGTGTACCAGACGGCCACGAACAACGGCGAATCGTCCGGGCAATGGGCGGCGTAGAAGAACGCGCCGATGGCGCCGGCGAGCAGGCCCGCCACCAGCCCGGCCACCGGCGCCTGGGCGGGGGCGCCGCGCCGCAGCGCCCAGAGCGCCAGCGCCAGCGGCGCCAACGACAGGCCCGGCACCGCCACCAGGCACACCGCCCAATTGGTGCCCACCAGCCGCGCCTGCCAGCCGGTGGCCGGCACGCTCAGCAGTTCCACCACCACCGCGCCGACCAGCAGCACCGCCGGCAGCCACAAAAGCCGCAGCGCGCGCAGGTGATCGGCACCCGGGCGCGACAGCACCAAAGCCAGGCGTGCCGCCGTCACCACAAGGCTTGCGGTGACCGCGAACTTGAACAGGAAGCGTGGCGATGCCAGCGCCGCCGCGAAATCAGGACGGGGCCCCAAAGTGAGCAGCAGCGCCACCGCCGCCAGCAGCCCGCCGGCGATCACCGCGCCGATGAGGCCCGCCACCAGTGACGGCCCATGGGGGCGGGCATCGGCGGCGAGAGCCAGGATCAGGTCGTCGGTCTTCATGGCTTGGCTCCTCCATAGGCCGCGGCGAGACGCTTCAGCGCGCGGTGCAGTGCCACCCGCACCGCCCCCTCGCTCATGGCCAGGCGCTGGCCGGCTTCCCGCGCGCTCGCCCCCGAGAGATAGACCGCCTCCACCACCGCGCGCTCGCGGTCGGACAGGCTCTGGGTGAGGCGGGCCACATCGCGTTCCGCCAACCCCGCCTCGGCCGGCTCCGGGGCGGCCACCTCCTCCAGCACCGAGTCCAGGGCGTCGAGGGGCACCTCGGCGCGACGCCCCTGGCGGCGCAGCACATCGAGCGCCTTGTGGCGGGTGATAGCCCATACCCAGGGCATCAATGGCGTGCTGCGGTCCCAGGTCTGCCGCTTCAGATGAATGGCAAGCAGGGTCTCCTGCACCACATCCTCGATCTCGCCCGAGCCCTGTCCGGCGCGTGCGAGCATGCGTTGCGCCACGCGCCGCAGCACCGGCGCGAGTTCGCTGAGCAGGCGATGGTAGGCCGCCGTGTCGCCGTCCAGTCCGGCACACATGAGCTGGGCCCAGTCCTCGCGCATGGAAGCGACGATGTTCACCTCCCTTGTTCGCACGCCGGCGCACCGACGTTACAGCCGCCCGCAGAATTTCCGACGATCGCCGCCGATGCGAACACAGGCGCGTGATGCCGGTAACGCCGCCCCCGGTGGCCGCGAAGTGCGGATGAGGTCGCGATGGACGCGGCCTTTCTCACACGGAGCAATCCCATGAAGCCTGTCGCCACCCTCGCCATCCTTGGCAGCCTGGCCGCCACCCTCGCCGCCGTCTCCACCCCCGCCGCCGCCCAGGAGGCGGGCAAGGAGAAGTGCTTCGGCGTCGCCCTCAAGGGCCAGAACGATTGCGCCGCCGGTCCCGGCACCACCTGCGCCGGCACCGCCAAGATGGACTATCAGGGCAATGCCTGGAAGCTGGTGCCGGCGGGCACCTGCACCACCCTCAAGACCCCCCACGGCATGGGCTCCCTCACCCCCATCAAGTCCTGACCCCGGCGGCCGCGTCCGGCCGCCGCGCCGCCACCATCCGGGCGCCCCGCGGCCCGGGTGGTGGCCGGCGCACACCGTGTCACAGGAGAGCCCCATGCCCGCGCATCCGCCCCGTCACGACGTCGCCGTTGGCGCGCTGCCCGCCGGCCCCGGCGTCGGCTACAAGCCGCAGCATTTCGCGGCCATCACCGCCGCCGCCCAGCCGCTCGCCTTCTTCGAGGTGCACGCAGAAAACTACATGGGGGACGGGGGCCGCCCCCATGCGGACCTGACGCGGCTGCACCAGGATTATGCCGTGTCCATCCACGGCGTCGGCCTTGGCCTCGGCGGCAGCGCGCCGCTGGATGCGGCCCACCTCGCCCGTCTGGTGCGGCTGTGTGATCGCCACCAGCCGGAGCGTTTCTCCGAGCACCTGGCCTGGGCCGGCCACGACGGACTCTTCCTCAATGATCTGCTGCCCCTGCCCTACACGCCCGAGCGGCTCGATCAGGTGGTGGCCCATGTGGACCAGTTGCAGGAGGCGCTCCGCCGCCAGATCCTGCTGGAGAACCCGGCCACCTATCTCACCTTCGCCGAAAGCACGATCCCCGAGCCCGAGTTCCTCGGCGAGATCGCCCGCCGCACCGGCTGCGGCCTGCTGCTGGATGTGAACAACCTGTTCGTCTCCGCCACCAATCACGCCCTGAGCCCGCAGGCGCTGCTGCGGGCCTTTCCCCTCGCGCCGGTGGGCGAGATCCACCTGGCGGGCCACGCCTCTGCCACCAGCGCGGGCCCGGCACCGCTGCTGCTGGATGCCCATGGCGGGGTGGTTGCAGATCCCGTCTGGGCACTTTTCGAGACCGTCATCGCCCGCACGGGTCCACTGCCCACGCTGATCGAATGGGACAATGACGTCCCCGCCTGGCCCGTCCTGCGGGCCGAGGCCGAGCGTGCCGGCGCGGTGCTCGCCCGGTGCCGGAAGGCGGCTTGAGATGACCGCGCCCGCCCTGCCCCCGCAAACCGGCGATGCCGCCTTCGCCCACGCCTGCCTCACCCCCGCGGCGCCGCCGCCCCAAGGCCTGCGCGCCGCAGGGGGCGATCCCGTGGCCCGGCGCTTCGCCATTCACCGCACCACCGTGCGCGTCACCCTGATTGATGCCCTGGCGGTGGCGTTTCCGGTGGTGCGGGCGCTGGTGGGCGACGCCTATTTCGTCGCCGCCGCCGGCGCTTTCGTGGCGCACAGCCCGCCGCGCTCACCGGTGCTGGCGCATTACGGCCAGGAGTTTCCCGAGCATCTGGCGCAGCTTCCGGGCACCGCGCCGCTGCCCTATCTGCCCGACGTGGCGCGCCTGGAACGGCTGATGATCGAGGCCTATCACGCCGCCGATGCCCGCGCCGCGTGCCGAGCCGACCTCGCGGCCGAGACCCTCGCCGCCGCCGCCACCCTGCCTCTGGCCCGCCATCCCGCCACCCGCTGGCTGCGCTCGCCCTGGCCGGTGGTCACCCTGTGGCGCATGAACAGCGGCCACCTGCCACTGCGCCCGCTGGACCAGTGGACCGCCGAGGCGGCCCTGGTCACCCGGCCGGAGCTGGACGTGGAACTGTCGCTGCTCCCCCCGCACTGCGAACGGCTGCTGGAGGAGCTGGCGACGCCGCGCACGCTCGGCGCCCTGGCGGAGCGGCTCGCGGCACCGGCGGATCTCGCCACCGTGCTGCCCCCGCTGCTCGATCGGGGGGCCCTCACCTGGCCAACCACAAGCCAACCGCGACCGGGAGGTGCCTCGTGATGACCACGCTGCCCCTGTCCCGCTTCTGGGATGATGTCCTAGCGCTGGGCGCCCGCATCTTTCCGGCCGGCGTCTTCTTTCAGTCGGGCCTCACCAAGCTCGACGCCAACGGACACGTCTCCGACAGCGCCATCTACCTGTTCCGGGAAGAGTATCGTCTGCCGCTGCTGGACCCCACCTGGGCCGCCCACATGGCGAGCGCCGCCGAGCTCGGCCTGCCGGTGCTGCTGGTGGCCGGGCTCGCCACCCGGCCCGCCGCCTTCGCCCTGCTGGTGATGACCCTGGTCATCGAGATCTTCGTCTATCCCGATGCCTGGCCCACCCACGGCACCTGGGCCACCTTGTTCCTGCTGCTGGTGCTGCGCGGCCCCGGCCGGCTCTCCCTCGACCACCTGCTCGCGCGCTGGTGGGCCCGGCGCCGTGAGGCGGCCGGCGAGCCGCGCCCCTAGCCGCCGTGGGCGAGGGCGCAGCCGCTGGCCGCGGTGAGGCCGTTGGGCGCGCCCCAATCGTTCTGCGGCAGGTTCGCATAGGGCCCGTCATAGACCTGCTTCTGCTTGGCGAACTGGGTCACCTGGCCCGTAGCGGGATCGAAATCGATGATCCAGAAATAGTCGTAGGTAGCCCCCGGCCAGGAGGCCAGGGCACCGGGCACATCCTTCAGCCCCAGCAGCCCATAGAGGGTGGAGGGGGCTTCCGGCCGATGGCCCGAGGCCTTTGCGCCATCCTTGTGCCCGCCGCCCTTGTGTGCCCCCTCTGTCTGGCCGCTGTCATGGGGAGCATCGCCGTGGGCCTTCGCCGCCCCGGCGGCCGGGGCCTTCTCCTTCTTGGCGATGTGGTCGTGCTCCCAGGTGATGACCACGGTGCTGCCGTTCCAGATCGGGTCGGCGAGCAGGTTCTGAACCAACTGCCCGGTCCGCACGTCGATGGTGTCATCCAGCGCCTGGGCGCTGCCGCCGGGCAGGCTCGAATAGAGGGTCACCGGCATGGCCCACGACATGGCCGAGGGTGAAATGGTCTCCAGCGTGTGCAGGGTGACGGCGAAGAATGCCTTGGGCGTCTCGCCGGGGCGAAACAGGCTTTGGGTCGCGCTCTTGCCGAGATAGCGCGCCGCCAGCGCCTGGGCCCGTTCGGCGCCGGTCGCGCACAGGCGATAGGCATCCTGCTTCTCGCCGTGGCGCAGCAGGATGATGCGGGCCGGGGCCGCCATAGCCGCCGTGGTGGCGAGCCCGAACACACCCGCAAGCGCCGCGACAGCAAGGCCCGTGCGGCCCCTGGCAAGCCTTCCGACAGCCGCGCCGCGACCCTCCACCGTGCGCATCGTCATCCCCCATCTCCCCAGAATCGAAGCCGGAGAGCAACTTAACGACTGGCCGCACCACACGCAGCGTCAATTTCAGGACCCATCGCCCCATCACCCCCGTTGCGGCAAGGCCCTTCACACTCCGGCGCGAACGTGCTTCAAGGCGAGCAGTCAAGTGCAAGGTCCGGATTGGAGGCGGGGCACGTCCATGCTCACTATCAGGTTGGCATCCAGCGCTCGGGCCATGATGCTGCTGACAGGCCTCACCGGCCTGAGCGCCGTGGCCGTGGCGCAGAACTCGCGCCCCCACGTGGTCATCACCCCGCGCGTCATCCAGCTGCCGGTCATTCCCCAGGGCAATTACCTCGATCCGGGCCCTGGTCCGGCGATCCGCCCCGACGTGAAGATCGGCAACGACCGCAACATGAACTACGCCTTCCCGCCGGATCTCACCGGCGGCTGGGGCGGTGGCCCGCCCGGCGATCCCACCAACAACGGCTCCTGGAGCCCGCTCGCCGGCAACACGCCGAGCTTCTGAGGGCTTGCCGCCTAGCAGCTCCCTTTTGCTGAGCAGAACAGGGGCGCGATGAAGACCCTGTTTCTGCCCGGCGCCGGCGCCAGCGCGGACTTCTGGAAACCGGTGGCCCGGTGCGCCGGGATCGAGGGGATGTTCCTCTCCTGGCCCGGGCTCGGCCATGAGCCGGCCCGCGCTGATGTGAGCGGCCTCGACGACCTGGTGGCGCTGGTTCTGCGGGAGATGGACGAGCCCGTCCATATGGTCGCCCAGTCCATGGGTGGGCTGATCGCCGTCAAGGCCGCCCTGGCGGCGCCGCACCGGCTGGCGCGACTGGTGCTCACCGCCACCTCTGGCGGCATTCCGACCACGCCGCTCGGCGCCATCGACTGGCGACCGAACTATGACCGCACCTATCCTCGCGCCGCGCGCTGGCTCGCCTCCGCCGGCGCCGACCTCTCCGCACAGATCGCGACCCTGCGCACGCCAACCCTGCTGCTGTGGGGGGATCGTGATGCCATCAGCCCGCTGCCGGTGGGTGAGCGGCTGGCCGCCCTGCTGCCCGCCGATTCGCGGCTGCATGTGGTGGCCGGCGGCGACCATGACCTGGCGCAGACCCATGTGGAGGAGGTCGCGGCGCAGGTTCGCGCCCACCTCGTCCCCGGCTCCTGACATCGCGGACAGGGCGACGCCGCGGGCAAAAAGAAAACGGCGGGGACATCCCCGCCGTTTCCAAACATCCGGTCTGAACCGCTCGTCCGCGCTCAGCGCTTGGAGAACTGGAACGAACGACGCGCCTTGGCCCGGCCGTACTTCTTGCGCTCGACCACGCGGCTGTCGCGGGTGAGGAAGCCGCCCTTCTTGAGGGGGGAGCGCAGTTCCGGCTCGTAATAGGTGAGCGCCTTGGAGATGCCGTGACGCACCGCACCGGCCTGGCCGGAGAGGCCGCCGCCGGCCACCGTGCACACCACGTCATACTGGCCTTCACGGGCCGCGGCCTGGAACGGCTGGTTGATCATCAGACGCAGCACGGGACGGGCGAAATACACCTCGATATCCCGGTCGTTGACGGTGATCTTGCCGGTGCCGGGGCGAACCCACACGCGGGCCACGGCGTCCTTGCGCTTGCCGGTGGCATAGGCGCGGCCGAACTTGTCCAGCTTCTGGACATGCACGGGAGCAGAGGACTCCTCGGTGGCGATGGACGCAGCGCCGAGGGCGTCGAGGGACTGGAGAACCTCGGCCATGTCAGTTCCTCACGTTCTTACGGTTGAGAGCCGCCACGTCGAGAGCGACCGGCTGCTGGGCCTCGTGCGGGTGGGACGGGCCCTTGTAGACACGCAGGTTGCCGAGGATCTTGCGGCCGAGCGGGCCGCGGGCGAGCATGCGCTCCACCGCCTTCTCGATGACCCGCTCCGGGAAGCGGCCTTCGAGGATGAACTTGGCGGTGCGCTCCTTGATGCCACCCGGGAAGCCGGTGTGGTGGTAGTAGGCCTTCTGGTCCTTCTTGCGCCCGGTGAACACCACCTTCTCCGCGTTCACGACGATGACGTTGTCACCGCAGTCCACGTGGGGGGTGTAGATGGGCAGATGCTTGCCCTTCAGGCGCATGGCGATGATGGTCGCGAGACGGCCCACTACGAGGCCGCTGGCGTCGATCACCACCCACTTCTTTTCGATATCGGCGGGTTTGGCCGAATACGTCTTCATGGGTCGGTTTCCGATTATAAAGGCCGGCCCAGACGGCAGGTCCAAGAACCCACCCCACGCTCCGGCGATGTAGGCGGCTTGTAGCGGACCCCCAAAGGCGCGTCAACGTCATTGTGCCACAATTTATATATGAATATCAATTACTTAGAAAAATGGTAATTTAACACCATCAAAAAAGTGCCGAAAATTCGAAGGGTTCCGCCCCCCTGCCGTTCGACCACCGCAGACCTCCGCTCAGGCCCCGACTTGCGGCCGGGCGGGCGTGGCGGTGTCCACTGCCGGGCGGGCATAGGTGGAGAGGGTGACGCGGTTTCGACCGCTCTGCTTGGCGATGTAGAGAGCGGCATCCGCATCGGCGAACAGCTCGTCCTGCGGCCGCCCGCCATCGGCGCACGCGGCCACACCGACCGACAAAGTGGCGTGAACTTCGCCTTCCGGCAGAGTGATGATCAGCGCTTCAAAGGCCCGGCGAATGCGTTCGGCCACCACCTCGGCCTGCCCGAGCGCCGCGTGGGGCAGGCGGCAGACGAACTCCTCGCCCCCCAGCCGAAAAGCCTGATCGCTGCGGCGGATGCAGCGTTCAATGGCCCGCGCCGCCTCCACCAGCACCGCGTCGCCCACGTGATGGCCAAAGCCGTCGTTGATCTTCTTGAAGTGGTCGATGTCGATCACCAGCAGGGCATAGGGCGCCTGGTTCTCAGCGCCGGCAGCATCGAAGGCGCGCCGGTTCAGCAGCCCGGTCAATTGGTCGTGCAGGGCCAATTGGTGATACTGCTCCGCCACCCGCTCGCGCGAGAGGGAGACCATCAGAATGGTCACCGCCAGCGCCACCAGCAGCACCGCCAGATTATAGGCGATGGCGGCCCAGGCTTCCGTCGGGCCCAGCCCCAGGGGGGCCGGCAGGACCGGCGCATAAAGATGGCTGACCACCTGGAATACGGCGTTCGCCCCGAGAATCGCCGCCAGCGCCGCCCGCGAGGGCAGCGGCTCTTCCTGCCGGCCGCGCCAGAACTCATAAGCGGCCAGCCCGTTGAACGCGCCGATGACCAGGCCGCGCACCACCGAGCTGACATAAGCCTCGGGGGCGCCGGGGGCGCCGATGCCCGGCAGCAGGCACCACACGGCGATGACCGCCACGACCGGCAGCAGCACCCCGCGATGACCGTTGAACACGCGCGCCGCCTGCCACACGGCGCCATAGGCCAGCATGATCAGCACCACGGCCAGCCGCGGCGCCAGAACATCCGGCAAGGCATCGTGGCCGGCGCTGGCGCCCGCCGCCAGCAGACCGAAGACGAACGGCAGGCACCACCACAGCAGGCCGCCGGTGCGCGATTGCCAGAACCAGTAGAACAGAAACAGGCTCCCCAGGACGGCGAGCGCGACGCCATTCCAGATGATGAGGGTTTGGATGTCGATCATGGTAACAGCAGCGAGAGGTGCGGGCAGCGCGTCCGTTCTAGACCTTCGCGCGGCGTTCCGGAATGGAGTAAGTCGCCACGCAATGAGCCACGAGGTCGCGGTCGGACGCACCGCGGATGCCCACATCCCCCACCGCCAGCCGTTTCCCCAGCTTGATCAGCCGGGCATCGGCGAAGATGGCACCCGGTTCCGGCTTGCGCAGGAAATTGATGTTGAGGCTGGTGGTGACCGCCAGTGCCACCGGCCCGATCCGCGCCAGCAGGGCCACATAAACCGCGATGTCGGCCAGCGCCATCAGGGCGGGGCCGGAAACGGTGCCGCCCGGGCGCAGATGCTCGTCCGCCGCATCGAGCCGCACGGTCACGAGGTCGGTGCCCACCCGCTCGATGTGGTGGGCGCGCCCGGGGCCGAAGGCCTGGGGAAACTCGGCGTGGAGAAACCGCTCCATCGCCGCCTGGCTCATCGCCGCCTGCGCCACCCCTGCGTCCATGCCCGTCATCCCTCGCCTCCCCATCGCTGCCCCACGATGCCGGCTTATATGCCGGCCGAGCTTTGGCTCGCGCCGCGCTTGCGCATAGAATGCCGCGAACCAAGAGCAAACGCAGCACCACCGGGAGAAGATCGCCCATGCCCGTTCCCACCGCCGCCCACGCCGAGACCTCTTCCACCCCGGAAGCCGTGCTTAAGACGGAGCTTCGGGACGGCGTCGCCACGCTCACCCTGGCCCGCCCGCAGGCGCGCAACAGCCTGTCGGAAGCCATGATGGCGGCCCTCACAGGGGCGCTGGCGGAGATCGCCCGGGACGACGCCGTCCGCGCCGTGGTGCTCACCGCCGAGGGGCCGGTGTTCTCCGCCGGCCATGATCTCAAGGAGATCCAGGGTCATCGCGGCGATGCCGATCGGGGCCGCGCCTATTTCGAGGACGTGCTGAAGCGCTGCTCCACGCTCATGACCGCCATCGTGCGGCTGCCGCAGCCGGTGATCGCAGCGGTGGAAGGTATGGCGACCGCGGCCGGCTGCCAGTTGGTGGCGAGCTGCGATCTGGCGGTGGCCGGCGCGGATGCCCGCTTCTGCACGCCCGGCGTCAATATCGGCCTGTTCTGCCACACCCCCATGGTGGCCCTGACGCGCAACCTCGCGCCCAAGCACGCGCTGGAAATGCTGCTGCTGGGCGAATGGGTGCTGGCGGAGGATGCCTATCGCATGGGCCTGGTGAACCGGGTGGTGGAACGGGGCGCCGCCGTCACCGCCGCCACCGAGCTCGCCGGGCGCATCGCCGCCAAGTCACAGGTGCCGGTGAAGCTCGGCAAGGCCGCCTTCTACGCCCAGGCCGAAATGGGGCTCGACGACGCTTATGCCTATGCCTCGCGGGTCATGACCGAGAACATGCTGGCCCGCGACGCGGACGAAGGCATTTCGGCGGTGCTCGCCAAGCGCGCGCCGCAGTGGGAGGACCGCTGAGGCGGCGCGGTTAACCTTCTCTCAACCATAAATCGGCTCTTCTGCCAGGAGAGGCCCCAGCACTGCGCCGGGGCAACGGCAGGACAAGCCCCATGGTCCCGCGCATCACGGTCCCGAAGCTCCCCCAAGGAGTTGGCGCCCGGTGGTCCCGCCTGGTCGCGACGCCCCACCGGGTGGGCGGCTTTGGCGCGGGCGCGGCGGTGCTGGCGGCACTGGCGCTGGCCAGCGCCCTGCCACCTCGCTTCTCGGCCACCGCCGCCGTGACCTTCGATGTGGGTGCGCAGCCCCCGGCCGCGATGGTGAAGGGCATCAGCCAGGTTCTGGCCTCGCGCGAGATGGCGCGGGATGTGATGGCTCACCTGTCCGCCGACGACGTGGCGCGGCTCGCGGCGGGCGACAGCCTGTTCGCCGCAGCCGCCGAATCCGATGCGAAGACCCTCGCCGACGAGGCGGCGCGGCGCACCGTCCAGGCGGTGGAGATCTCCGCCCAGGACGGCGGGCGCACCCTGCGCATCTCGGTATCGACCCCAACCCCCAATCTGGCGGCCCGCCTGGCCAATGCCTATGTCACCGCCGCCGTCGACCTCAATGCGGGCACCCGGGCCACCAGCGGGGCCGGCGCCGCCCGGCTGCCGGGATTGAGCGCGGGAATACCCGCCACACCGCGCCTCGTTCCCGATCTGCCGGGGCCGGTGTCCCTGGCGCTGCTGGCCGCCGCCATCGGCACCTTCGGCCTGGGCCGTCGCCGGCGACGGGAGCCGCCGCGGCAGGGGCGCCTCAATCCGTCCGACCTGCCCCGCGAGCTTTCCAGCCACCATCGCATCAGCTGGCTCGATGGCACCGAGAGCCGTGGCCTGCCCATCGCCGATGCGGTGCCACTGCTGGTGCCCCATGCCCGGGCGGTGCCGTCGGCCGCCGCCGGGCGCATTCGCGGGCGCCTGCTGCTCGTCACATCCGATGGCCTGCCCGAGCCCGCCAACGCCTGCGCCACCACCCTCGCCCGCCGGCTGGCGGATGAAGCCGGCGTGGTGCTGGTGGTGCTGGGCCACACCGGCAACGGCACCGAGATGCTGGCCGATCTCGGCTGCGAGGTCAGCGCGCCGGGCATGCGCGAGCTGCTGCTCGGGCGCGCCCGCTTCGGCGAGACCCTGCATCGCGATCCCCACTCCCGCGCCCACATCATCCCGCCCGGTCATCTGCCCCCCGGCAGCACCAATGCCATGGGCCTCGACCCGGCCAGCGCCAGCCCCCTGGCGGCGGTGCTGGAGGCGCTGCGGCACACCTATGATTATGTGGTGGTGGCCAATCCGCCCCTGCTGGCCGACGACACGGCCTTGCCCAGCCTCGACCCGCTGGTGGTCTGCCTGCACGCGGACAGCGCCCCGGCGACAGCGGCGGTGGAGAGTTTCGACGCCCTGGCCCGGATGCGCTTCTCGCGGGTGGTGATGCTGCGCCACGAGACCGGCGAGCCGCCGGCGGATGCCCCGCTGGGCGACGATCTCCTCGTCGCGGCGCCGATCACCGGCCCCCTGCCGATGCCCAGCCCCGCGCCCACGGCGGACGCCGAAAGCGCACCGGCGGAACCGGCGCATATGGAAGACGAGCCGCTGCCGGCCCTGCGCGGCGCCGCCTGAACCTTCAGGCCTTGCGGTCGGGCCGTTCCATCCAGGAGATGAGCACGCCGGCGGGCAGCACCCACAGGCTGCCCAGCAGCACGTAGCACACGGTCTGCAGCGCCCAGTGCAGTTCGGTGACCCGGCCTTGCGCCAGTGCCATGGCGCCAAGGGCCCACACCACCACCAGAGCCAGCATCAGCACGGTGCCGATGAGCTTGCGAACGCGCTGGGGCATGGTCGCGGGGCCTCCTGTTCCATGGACGATCGCGCGCCTTGTGGCGCGCCGCTCCCGCCCTCTATAACGGATTGGCCGCGAGAGCCACGGCAGAATGGCCCGCCGGCGGGAGAGAACGCCATGCTCCAGCCCAGTGGACCCGTCGCGGGGCCGCGTGACGCCGCGCGATCAGAGACGCCATCGACCGATGCGCTGCGGCCGGTGCGGCTGTGGCTTTATGCGGTCGCGGCCCTCATCATCGCCATGGTGGTGGTGGGCGGCGCCACCCGTCTCACCGAATCCGGCCTCTCCATCACCGAATGGAAGCCGGTGACCGGCGCCCTGCCGCCCTTGTCCCCGGCCGAGTGGCAGGCCGAGTTCGAGAAATACAAGGCCATTCCCCAATACCAGATCCTCAACCAGGGCATGGGGCTCGCCGCGTTCCAGCGGATCTATTGGTGGGAATGGGGGCATCGGCTGCTGGGGCGGCTGATCGGCGCCGCCTTCCTGCTGCCGTTCCTTTACTTCGCCGCCCGCGGGCTGCTGCGCGGCCGCCTGCTGCGGCGCTGCCTCGGCCTGTTTCTGCTGGGGGGTCTGCAGGGCGCGGTGGGCTGGTGGATGGTGGCTTCCGGCCTCACCCTGCGCACCTCGGTGAGCCAGTATCGGCTCGCCGTACACCTCACCCTCGCCTGCCTGATCCTGGCGGCCGTTGTCGCGGTCGCCCGCAGCCTCACGCCCCGGGCCGCCCTGCCCCCGGTCGCCACGCGCGTGCGCTGGGGGGCGCTGGCGCTACTCGCTCTGGTGCTGGTGCAGATCTTCGCCGGTGGGCTGGTGGCGGGCCTCGATGCGGGCATGGCCTTCAACACCTGGCCGCTCATGGACGGGCGCCTCATCCCGCCCCTCGACCAGTTGGCGCCGCAGCGGCCCGGCTGGGTCAATCTGTTCGAGAACCCGTTCACCGTGCAGTTCGATCACCGCATGATCGCCTATGCCCTCTGGGGCTTCAGCCTCGTGCACGCGCTCGATGCCGGCCGCGCCGATCCCCGCGCCGCCCGTGGCGCCTGGCTCCTGTTTGTGCTGGTGAGCGTGCAGGCGGGGCTCGGCATCGCGACCCTGCTGCTGATGGTGCCGCTGCCGGTGGCCCTTGCGCATCAGCTGGGCGCGACCCTGGTGCTCGGCGCCGCCGCCATCCATGCCACGGATCTCGCGGCCCGCCGCCCGGAGCAGGCCGGCGTGCCCCTGCTGCGCGTTCAGCGCAGCAGATAGGCGACCACCGGGGCCATCATCACGTTGAACAGGCCCGCCAGCACCATCACCAGGCCGGCGATGGAGCCTTCCTCGCCCCCGATCTGGTGCGCCTTGGCGACGCCGGCGCCATGGGCGCCCATGCCGAACAGCGCGCCCCGCGCCAATGTGGAGCGCAGCGGCATCACCTTCAGCAGGATCTCGCCCAGCGCCGCGCCGACCACGCCGGTGAGCACCACGAACACCGCCGTGAGATCGGGAATGCCGCCGATGTCATCGGACACCGCCATGGCGAACGGGGTCGAGGTGGAGCGCGGCATCAGGCTGAGCTGCACCGTGTGGGAAAGGCCGAGCCAGGAGGCCATGAAGAAGGCGGCCACCATGGCGATGGACGAGCCCACCAGCACCCCCAAAAGCAGCACCGGCCAATGGCGCAAAATCATCGCCCGCTGCTCATAGATGGGAATGGCGAAGGCCACCGTGGCCGGGCCCAGCATCAGCACCAGCCAATGGGTGGAGCGGATGTAGTCGGCGTAGCGCGCATGGAGGCTGAGGGCGATGAGCCCCACCATGATGGGCGTCAGCAGCA
Source organism: Xanthobacter sp. ZOL 2024 (assembly GCF_052932325.1). NCBI lineage: Bacteria > Pseudomonadati > Pseudomonadota > Alphaproteobacteria > Hyphomicrobiales > Xanthobacteraceae > Xanthobacter > Xanthobacter sp. ZOL 2024. Next base: position 3,134,776 of record NZ_CM128808.1, on the reverse strand, counting down.
GGGGCGAGGTCCACCAGAACCGCCAGCGACGGCCGATGACCCGGGCGATGAGGTAGCAGCCGATGGTGACCGCCGACCACAGAAGGGTGGCTTCGAAGGGATCAAGCGCCGGCATGATGTGCCTCCCGCCGGGCGCGCCAGCGGTAGCACAGGTCCACCGTCAGCGCCGTGCCGCCCATCACCAGAACCGTGCCCACCAGGATGACGGCGACGATCTTGAGGCCGAGCAGGCCGACGAATTCATGATGGTCCAGCACCGCCATGACCGCCGGCACGAAGAACAGCAGCATCTCGGCGATCAGCCAGTAAGCACCACGCCGCACCGCCGCCGGGCGGATCCAGCCGCTGGCGAGCAGCGCCAGCACCACCACCATGCCGACAATGCCGCCGGGCAGCGGCAGTTGCGCCAGCCGGACGATGGCCTCGCCCAGCATCCAGAACAATGCGAGCACGACGATCTGCAGCAGCCCCGAGCGATGGAGCACAGAACGGAAATAAAGGGCGCTGCGCCGGAACGCGCGCGCGGGAGCGGGCATTTTGGTAAACATGGTGGGCACCTCCAGTGCCGACACCGCTAAGATAGTCACGCCCCGACTATAATGAAAATGAATTGACTGAATTCAATTCATTCCATATAGGCATATTATGGAATTGCGGACGCTCCGGGCCTTTGTCGAGGTGGTGCGCCAAGGGGGCTTCTCCCAGGCGGCCAAGGTGGTGTTCGCCACCCAGCCCACCATTTCCAAGGCCGTGAAGCAGCTGGAGGACGAGCTGGGCGTGCCGCTGCTGGACCGCATCGGCCACAAAAGCATGCTCACCACCGCCGGCGAGATCGTCTACCGCCGCGCCCTGACCATGCTGGCAGAGCGGGATGATCTGGTGGCCGAGCTCGCCGATCTGCGCGGACTGAAGACCGGCTCGCTGCGGCTCGGCCTGCCGCCGCTGGGGGCCAGCACCCTGTTCGCGCCGCTGTTCGCCGTCTATCGCGCCCGCTATCCGGGCATCGACATCCGCCTCACCGAGCAGGGCTCCAAGCGGCTGGAAGAGATCGTGCTGGCCGGCGAGGTGGAGCTGGCCGGCTCGCTGCTGCCCACCACCGACGATTTCGATTTCCAGCCGGTGCGCTGCGAGCCGCTGATGGTGGTGATGCCCAAGGATCACCCTTTGGCGGGTCAGGAGCGCATCGGCATCGGTGCCCTCTCCGCCTCGCCGTTCATCCTGTTCGAGCGCGGCTTCGCCCTCAATCGGGTGCTGGTGGACGCCTGCGAGCGCAACGGCTTCGCCCCCACGGTGGCGGCGCGCAGCGGGCAGATCGACTTCATCGTGGAATTGGTGGGCGCGCGGCTCGGCATCGCCTTCCTGCCGCAGACCATCGCCCGGCAGCGCAGCACCCCGGCGGTGAAGCTGGTGCTGCTGGACGAGCCCGGCACCCAATGGCACATGGCCCTGGTGTGGCGGCGCGGCGGCTATCTCTCCCACGCGGCGCGGGCGTGGGTGGAACTGACCCGGGAGATCTATGGAGCAGAGGGGGGAAGCGGCATGCCCGCGACCCCGGCGCCGTAACCGGGCCCTGCGGGGCGGCCGAAGGCGTCGCACGCAGCCGGCGCTGATGCCGGCCAGATCGGTGCGAACCGACCGCAGGCGCGCCTGCGGTCGGAACCGGTTTCAGACGATCAGGCCCAGCGGACCTCGACGATCTCGAACGAACGGGCGCCCTTGGGGGTCACCACCTCGACGGAGGAGCCCTTCTGCTTGCCGATCAGGGCCCGGGCCATGGGCGAGGAAATGGAGATGCGGCCAGCCTTGGCATCCGCCTCGCTGTCGCCGACGATCTGCCAGACCCTCTCTTCTTCCGTATCCTCATCCACCAGGGTGACGGTGGCGCCGAACTTGACGATATCGCCGGAGAGCTTGGACACGTCGATGACCTCGGCGCGGGACAGCTTGTCCTCCAGCTCGGCAACGCGCCCTTCGTTCAGCGACTGCTGCTCCTTGGCGGCATGATATTCCGCGTTCTCCGACAGGTCGCCGTGGGCGCGCGCCTCGGAAATCGCGGCGATGATCCGCGGACGCTCCACCTGCTGGCGCTGCTTCAACTCCTGCACAAGGGCATCATAGCCCCCGGCGGTCATGGGAATCTTCTCCATGGGTCCTTTCAAGACCTCCCGAAACTGATCAACGCGCAGCCGGCCGCTTTCGGCCCGCCACGCCTGAAATGCACCGTCACCGCAAAACGCACGACGCGCGGCACGGCTCCTCGTGCCCGCCCCCGCGCGCCCGCCGCCAACGGCGCGCCTCGCAAGGGTGATCGCACGACGCAAATGCGCGGGGACGTAATCCCCGCGCGTTCCATCACGCCGTCAGCGGACGGCGGCGCTGCTCCGCGCGAGAGGGTTGTGATCGGCGTGGAAATAATCCTGGAGTGGACGCACCTTCAGGTCGCCCCCCACATAGGCCTTGATCCCCTGCGCCGCCGCGACGGCACCTGACAGCGTGGTGTAATACGGCACTTTCTGCAAGAGGGCGGCCCGCCGGAGCGAGCGGCTATCCGCAAGAGCCTGGGCACCCTCGGTGGTATTGAACACCAGTTGCACCTCGCCATTCTTGATGGCGTCGACGATGTGCGGTCGGCCTTCCAGCACCTTGTTGATCTTGCTGGCGGTCACCCCATGCTCTTCGAGGAAGCGCTGGGTGCCCGAGGTGGCGATCACCTTGAAGCCCAGTTCCTGCAGCATCCGCACCGACGGCAGGATGCGGGCCTTGTCCTGCTCCCGCACCGAGACGAACACCGTGCCGGACTTGGGCACCTTGGTGCCGCCCCCCAGCTGGCTCTTGGCGAAGGCCACGCCGAAGTCGGTATCGAGCCCCATCACCTCGCCGGTGGAGCGCATCTCCGGGCCCAGCACCGTATCGACGCCGGGGAAGCGGGCGAACGGGAACACCGCCTCCTTGATGGCGATGTGGTCGAACACCGGCGGCTTGAGATGGAAGCTCTCGAGCTTCTCGCCGGTCATCACCCGCGCCGCGATCTTGGCGATGGGCAGGCCCACCACCTTGGCCACGAACGGCACCGTGCGCGAGGCGCGCGGGTTCACCTCGAGGACGTAGATGTCGTCGTCCTTGATGGCATACTGCACGTTCATGAGGCCGCCGACGCCCAGCGCCAGGGCCATGGCCGCAGTCTGCGCCTTCAGCTCGTCCAGGATCTTCGGGCTCAGCGAATAGGCCGGCAGCGAGCAGGCACTGTCACCCGAGTGGATGCCGGCCTCCTCGATATGCTCCATGATGCCGGCGACGAACACGTCCTTGCCGTCACACAGAGCGTCGACGTCCACCTCGATGGCATCCGACAGATAGCGGTCGAACAGCAGCGGGTTCTTGCCGAGCACCGTATTGATCTGGCCGGTCTTGTCGTTGGGATAGCGCGCCTTGATCTCCTGGGGCACCAGGCCCGGCAGGGTCTCCAGCAGGTAATCGCCGAGCTGGCTGTCCTCGCGGATGATCTGCATGGCCCGGCCGCCCAGCACGTAGGAGGGGCGCACCACCATGGGATAGCCGAGCTCGGAGGCCACCAGCCGCGCCTGCTCCACCGAATAGGCGATGCCGTTGGCCGGCTGGCGGATGTTGAGCCGCTCCAGCAGGTGCTTGAACCGGTCGCGATCCTCGGCGAGATCGATGGCGTCGGGCGAGGTACCGAGGATCGGCACATTGGCCGCCTCCAGCGCCTTGGCGAGCTTCAGCGGGGTCTGCCCACCGAACTGCACGATGACACCCTTCAAGGTGCCGTTGGTGCGTTCGCGGTCGAGCAGTTCCAGCACGTCCTCGGCGGTCAGCGGCTCGAAATAGAGCCGGTCTGAGGTGTCGTAGTCGGTGGAGACGGTCTCCGGGTTGCAGTTGACCATGATGGCCTCGTAGCCGACGTCCTTGAGGGCGAAGGCCGCGTGGCAGCAGCAATAGTCGAACTCGATGCCCTGGCCGATGCGGTTGGGACCGCCACCCAGGATCACCACCTTCTCCCGGTTCGAGGGGCGCGCCTCATCGGCGGGCACGCCGGCGAACGGCGCCTCGTAGGACGAATACATATAGGCGGTGGGCGAGGCGAACTCGGCGGCGCAGGTGTCGATGCGCTTATAGACCGGGCGCACGTCGAGCGCGTGGCGCTGGGCGCGCACGTCCGCCTCATGCCGCCCGCTCAGGGTGGCGAGGCGGGCATCGGAAAAGCCCATGGCCTTCAGGCCACGGAAGGCGCCGGCCGTGGCGGGCAGGCCGAACTTGCGCACCTTCTCCTCGGCATCGACGATGGCGCGGATCTCGCCCAGGAACCAGGGGTCGATCTTGCAGGCCGCGTGGATCTGCTCGTTGGTGAGGCCGAGGCGCATGGCCTGGGCCACATAGAGCAGCCGGTCGGGGGTCGGGGTGCCCAGCGCCGCGCGGATGGCGTTCTTGTCGTCGCCCAGGCCGAGGCCCTCGATCTCGATGTCGTCGAGGCCGCTGAGGCCGGTTTCCAGCGAGCGCAGGGCCTTCTGCAGGGATTCCGGGAAGGTGCGGCCGATGGCCATGGCCTCGCCCACCGACTTCATGGCGGTGGTGAGGGTCGGCTCGGCGCCGGGGAACTTCTCGAAGGCGAAGCGCGGCACCTTCGTCACCACATAATCGATGGTGGGCTCGAAGGAGGCCGGCGTCGCGCCGCCGGTGATGTCGTTGGCGATCTCGTCCAGGGTGTAGCCCACGGCGAGACGCGCGGCGACCTTGGCGATGGGGAAGCCGGTGGCCTTGGAGGCCAGCGCCGAGGAGCGCGACACCCGCGGGTTCATCTCGATGACGATCAGCCGGCCGTCCTCGGGATTGACCGCGAACTGCACGTTGGAGCCGCCGGTTTCCACCCCGATCTCGCGCAGCACCGCCAGCGAGGCGTCGCGCATGATCTGGTATTCCTTGTCGGTCAGCGTCAGCGCCGGGGCCACCGTGATGGAATCACCGGTGTGCACGCCCATGGGGTCGATGTTCTCGATGGAGCAGATGATGATGCAGTTGTCCGCCTTGTCGCGGACCACCTCCATCTCATACTCCTTCCAGCCGAGCACGCTCTCTTCCACCAGCACCTCGTTGGTGGGGGAGGCATCGATGCCGCGCTCGATGATCTCGATGAACTCCGTCTTGTTGTAGGCAATGCCGCCGCCAGTGCCGCCCATGGTGAAGGACGGGCGGATGATGGCGGGCAGCCCCACCTCCTCCAGCGCTTCCAGCGCCTGGGGCAGGGTCTTGATCTGCCGCGATTTGGGGGTCGACAGGCCGATCTTGGTCATGGCCTCGCGGAACAGCTCGCGATCCTCGGCCTTGTCGATGGCTTCGGCGGTGGCGCCGATCATCTCGACGTCGAACTTCTCCAACGTGCCCATCTTCTTGAGCGAGAGCGCGCAGTTGAGCGCGGTCTGCCCGCCCATGGTCGGCAGCAGAGCGAAGCCCTTGGAACGGTCGCCGCGCTCCTTCTCGATGATCTTGGTGACGATCTCGGCGGTGATGGGCTCGATATAGGTGGCATCCGCCATGTCCGGATCGGTCATGATGGTTGCCGGGTTGGAATTGACCAGAACGACCCGGTACCCCTCCTCCTTCAGCGCCTTCACCGCCTGGGTGCCGGAATAGTCGAATTCACACGCCTGGCCGATGACGATCGGGCCGGCGCCGATGATGAGGATGGTCTCGAGGTCTGTGCGTTTCGGCATGTCGCTTTAGCGCTCTGGCTCATCTTGGCCCCCCGCATGCGGCGCGACCCGACGCCACCGGGCGCGGATCGCAACATGCTTCAGGCGCAAAAAAAGGGCCGCGGGTCACGCGCCCCCTGCAGGATGGCACCTGCCGCAGGGCGACAGATACGGCTCAAGCCGGCGAGACCCGCGAAAAATCGCGCGTGCCGGCTCTTAGATGGGCTTCCTTAGACCATAATTCCGGGCGACGGAAGACGCCTTGCCCGCTCCTCACGCATGAGAGCCTCCCGTGGTGTTCACAAGTCCGGTGGCCGCGCTCCGCAACGGCATCCGCCGCTACCGCCCCCTGCTGCGGCAGATCCTGTCCTTCGGCTGGGTGGGGCTGGTGGCCACCGGCGCCCATTTCGCCACCCTCGCCTTCACCGTGGAACGCGGCATCGCTGGCCCGGTGACCGGCTCGGTCATGGGCTCGCTGGTGGGCGCAGTGGTGTCCTACGTGCTGAACCGGCTGTTCACCTTCGATTCCACCCGCTCCCACGCGGGGGCCGTGCCGCGATTCGCGGTGGTCGCCCTGGGCGCCTTCGTCCTCAACGCGGTGCTGATGGATCTTCTGGTGCACCGGCTCGGCGTCTATTACCTGGCCGCCCAGGTGGTCGCCACCGGCATCACCCTCATCTGGACCTTCTCCGGCTACCGCATCTGGGCATTCGCCGATCGCTCGCTCCACCGCGGCTGAGGCGCTTCAGCGGTAGTTGATCCAGAACAGGCCGACGGTGGGATTGGCCGCCCGCAGCTTGGCATCGCGCGACGACACCCGGCGCGGACCGGACAGCGGGCCGAGGGCGGCATCCCCCACGGTGGCGGGCAGCGCGAGCTGCAGCCCGACCCGACAGCCGCCACCGATATTGCCAAGCCGGCCACCCTGCCAATCGGCCACCACGCCGCCGTTCTCACCGCCGAAACCCTGGATGCGGAACGGGCCGCCATTGGCCTTCTCCACATCCGCGAGCGAAGTGCCAATGCCGATGCCGTTGACGCTCCAGGCGCTCTCCTCGGTGAAGGAAATGCGGCGGGGCGCGGCCATGGCACCGGGATCCTTCCAGGCGATTTCCATGGCGAGCCCGGGATCATTGGGTAGCACGATGAGGCCGGGGGAGGTGCTGCCATCGGGCGAGGTGATGGTGCCGGTGGCCACGTTCGCCTGGCCAAAATCGGCGGCGAGGTTCACCGCCGTCGTGTCGGGCGCGAACGGCCCGGTGCACTGGAACTGGCGCGGCCCGGCGGTGGGCTTGGGAATGGCGACGATGGTTTCAGAGTAATCGCCGAACGCATCGCTCTGCTTGACGACGCCGGTGCCCCAGCTGTCGGGCGAGCCCTGGCAGGCGGCCAGACCAAGCGCGCCGCCCGCAAGCAGCATCAGGACGCGAAGGCGAACGGGGCGACACAGGTCCATGACGGGCCTCGGGCAGGCGGTGGGATGAACGGCGCGTCGGCACCGCCGGCGAGAGGCCAGCGGCGCCTTGCGAGGTTCATAGCCGGTTCCGCATCCGGCGGCCAGCGGCGCCCGCCCCCGCCTACTCCGCCACCAGCTCAGGCACCCCCGCCCACCACGCCTCCACCTCAGACAGGTGCGCCGGCACCACGCGGGCCATATCGCCGACGAAATCGCCCCACTCCCCCGAGACTGACGGGGACACCGACGTCAGCACCGAGAATTCCGCCGCCACCGCCGCATAGAAAGCCGAAGTCAGGCCGCGCCCCTCCGCCTCCTGCCGGCCAAACTTGGAGAGGATGACGACCGTATCCGCCGCCGCGCCACCCTCCGCGCTCCGGGCGGCGATGGCCGTCTCGACCCCGGCGCAGGCCGCTGCCAGCCCCTCGGGATCCAGACTGCAGCCGGCCGCGCCCGGCCCCAGGTCCTGATGCAGGCGATGGGTGTCGCCGGTGGCGAGATCGAGCAGCATGATGTCATGATGGGAGACACCCGGCGCCATGTCCTCCACCACGCCCAGCACCCGCACCCCCGCCGCCTTCAGCCGTTCCGCCGCGGCGATGAGGAGATGCTGGATCTCCTCCCGGTCACCGCCCTGGACGGCAAGAATCGTGGGTCTGTGCGGCATCTCCGCCATGGCGCGCTCTCAGCTTCAAACGGTTCCGGGAGGGCACCGGCTGGCCCATGCGCCGCCCACGCCCCTCCGCGACCTATATATAAGCAACAATAGCACTCTCAATCCAAGCCCGATGGCTGGGACCAACCGCCGCGTTGCGCGGCATGGGCGCCACCTGCCCAAACGGTAGGCAGATTTCGTCCCATCCTCGCCACAGATCGTCCCTAAGCAGGACCGAATCGAGGAGGTATCCCACCCCGTGACACGCGCCTTCCGCCTCGCCGCCGCCTGCGCGGCCGGCCTTCTCTGCGCCGGCCTCACCGCCCTGCCCGCCCTTGCGAAGCCACAGCATGACCCGAAGCCGCAGCATGACCCCATGATGCTGCATCTGAGCCCGGCCACCCGCGTGGAACAGCGCTGCAACGCCCGCGCCATGGGGGAGATCCAGCGCCAGCACCAGGGCATGCGCCCCGATGAGCTGGTCGCCTATGCCTTCGCCGACACCAAGGTGGGGGCCGACACGGTCTCGGCTCCCGGCGCCGCGGTGCGCAGCGCCGGCCATTGGTACCGCCTTTCCTATCGCTGCCAGACCTCGGCCGATGGCATGGACATCCGGTCGTTCAGCTATGAGTTGGGACAAGAGGTGCCGCGGGCCGACTGGTCGGCCCATTATCTCGTCCCCTGAGGCGCGGGCCCCAGCGCGGGCTCAGTGCAGATCCTGGGTGTAGACGAACTTCGGCATGTGCCAGTTGAAGCGCAGGGCAAGCAGGCGCAAGGCGAGGCCGGCCAGCATGGCGCCGATCATCAGCGGCTCATGCGGCAGGCCCAGCGCCCCGCCGCCCACATAGAGGCCGCCGGTGACGATGGACACGGTGGCATAGAGCTCGGCCCGGAACAGCAGGGGCACGTCGGCACACAGCACGTCCCGCAGCACGCCGCCGACGCAGCCGGTGATCATGCCCGAGGCGATGACGATGATGACCGGCATGCCGAGCCCGAGGGCGATGTTGCAGCCGATGATGCTGAACACCACCAGCCCCACCGCATCCAGGAACAGGAACAGGTAGCGCAGGTGATGCATGTAGCGGGCGATGATGATGGTGGCGAGCGCCGCGCCCGAGGTGATGAGCAGATAGGAGGGATGCTCGATCCAGGTGAGCGGATGGCGCCCCAGCAGCACATCACGCACCGAGCCGCCGCCCAGCGCGGTGATGGAGCCCAGCAGGCACACCCCCACCCAATCCATCTGCCGCCGCCCCGCCGCCAGCGCCGCCGTCATGGCTTCGGCGACGATGGCGATGATGTAGAGGATCTTGAAGAGCAGCGCCGTTTCCATGTCCCCGCCTCCCGCCTGTTCTCCCTCGGCTGGGACTACCATAGGGTTGGAACTCACGGCCAGCACAACGCCGCCGGCGCGGACCAGGCCATGAGCGCACCGCCGGATCCCACAGCGGCCTTCCCCCAGGCTCCGTCGACATTCAACACAGAGAAATGTGGAGGGGGGCTAGATCGGGCCAGAACAGATGGGTGGTCGAGCATCGCCCGCGCCACGGGTGGTGAAGCTCGAGCGAGCCCGACGCTACCCCTTGCGGCGGCCGCCCTTGCGATAGCCCTTGGTGCCGGGATCGGGGCGGGGGCCGGGGCGGAAGCTGTCCTCAGTCAGGGGCACGGCGCGATCGGAGCCGGGGCCCATGTCGTCCAGGGAGGGCTTATGGGCCCGGGAGGCCGAACGCGGCGCGCTATAGGGCGTCTGGGTTTCCGCCAGCCCTTCCAGCGCCGCCTCAAGCTTGGTCTTCGCGCGCGACGGACGCGGCGCGGCGGAAGGGGCGGCTCCAGCCTCCGAGGCCGCCATGGGCGTCTCCGGCGGCGGCAGGCGGGCGGAGCGGGGCCCGGTGGCCGTGCCCGTCACCCGCGGCGCTTCTGGTGGCGCTTCTGGCGCGGCCCGGCCCGCGGACGCGGCTCCGCCCTTTGTCCCCATCTTGCCACCCATCTTGCCACCGCTGCGGGCACGCCCCTTCGCGTTCCCTTTGGCGGCGGTTTCCGGCGGCAGATTGGCGGCGGTGCCGTATTTGCGCGGCCCGCGATAGCCGCCGGTGCGGTCGTCCACCGCTTCCTGCCGCGCCATGGGATCGTCGGCGACGGCGAGCTCGGTGGCCTCCAGGCGGCGGATCTCGTCGCGCAGGCGGGCGGCGGTCTCGAAATCGAGATCGGCGGCGGCGGCGCGCATGCGCTTTTCCAGATCGGCGATGACGCTCTTGAGGTTGTGGCCGAAGGCCGCCCCCTCCTCCATCACCCCCGTATCCACCTGCACGTGATCGCGCTCATAGACCGAGTTGAGAATGTCGCCGATGGCCTTCTTCACGCTCTCGGGCGTGATGCCGTGCTCCAGATTATAGGCCATCTGCTTCTCGCGGCGGCGGGTGGTCTCCGCCATGGCGCGGCTCATGGAACCGGTAATCTGGTCCGCATAAAGGATCACCCGGCCATCCACGTTGCGCGCCGCGCGACCGATGGTCTGCACCAGCGAGGTTTCCGACCTGAGGAAGCCCTCCTTGTCGGCATCGAGAATGGCCACCAGCCCGCATTCGGGAATGTCGAGGCCCTCGCGCAGCAGGTTGATGCCGATCAGCGCGTCGAAGGCGCCCAGCCGCAGGTCGCGGATGATCTCGATGCGCTCGATGGTGTCGATGTCCGAGTGCATGTAGCGCACGCGGATACCATTCTCATGGAGATATTCGGTGAGGTCCTCGGCCATGCGCTTGGTGAGCACGGTGACCAGGGTGCGATAGCCCTTGGCCGCCGCCGCCCGCACCTCGCCCAGGAGGTCGTCCACCTGGCTGCGCGCCGGGCGCACCTCCACCGGCGGATCGACGAGGCCGGTGGGGCGGATGACCTGCTCCACGAACACACCACCGGTCTGGTCCATCTCCCAGGGGCCGGGGGTGGCGGAAACATGCACCGTCTGCGGCCGCATGGCCTCCCATTCCTCGAACCGCAGCGGGCGGTTGTCCATGCAGCTGGGCAGGCGGAAGCCGTATTCCGCCAGCGTCGCCTTGCGGCGGAAGTCGCCGCGATACATGGCGCCGATCTGCGGCACCGTCACATGGCTCTCGTCGATGAAGACGAGGGCGTTGTCCGGCACATATTCGAACAAAGTGGGCGGCGGCTCGCCGGGCTTGCGGCCGGTGAGCCAGCGCGAATAATTCTCGATGCCGGCGCACGAACCCGTGGCCTCCATCATCTCCAGGTCGTAGCGGGTGCGCTGCTCCAGCCGCTGGGCCTCCAAGAGGCGGCCCATCTTATAAAGCTCCTCCAGGCGCACCTTCAGCTCGGCCTTGATGCCGGTGATGGCCTGGATGAGGGTCGGGCGCGGTGTCACATAATGGGAGGCGGCGTAGACGCGCACGCTCTTCATGTCGCCGCTCTTCTGGCCGGTGAGCGGGTCGAACTCGGCGATGCTCTCGATCTCGTCGCCGAACAAAGAGACGCGCCAGGCGCGGTCCTCATAGTGGGCGGGGAAGATTTCCACCACGTCGCCGCGCACCCGGAAGGTACCGCGGGCGAAATCCGACTGGATGCGCTTGTATTGCAGGGCCACCAGATCGGCCAGAAGCGCGCGCTGGTCGATGCGCTCGCCCACCTTCAGATCGAAGGTCATGGCCGAATAGGTTTCCACCGAGCCGATACCGTAGATGCACGAGACCGAGGCGACGATGATCACGTCATCACGCTCCAGCAGCGCGCGGGTGGCCGCATGGCGCATGCGGTCGATCTGCTCGTTTATGGAGGATTCCTTCTCGATATAGGTATCCGTCCGGGGCACATAGGCTTCCGGCTGGTAATAATCGTAGTAGGAAACGAAATATTCCACCGCATTGTCGGGGAAGAAGCTCTTGAACTCGCCATAGAGCTGGGCCGCCAGCGTCTTATTGGGGGCGAGCACGATGGCCGGGCGCTGCAGCTGCTCGATCACCTTGGCCATGGTGAAGGTCTTGCCCGAGCCAGTCACACCCAGCAGCACCTGGTCGCGCTCCCCGGCGCTCGCCTGGGCGCACAATTCGGCGATGGCCTGGGGCTGGTCGCCGGAGGGGGTGAACGCGCTCTTCATGGTGAAGGCGACGCCGCCCTCGGACTTTTCCGGGCGCGGCGGGCGGTGGGGCACCCAGGTCTGGCCGTTGACCTCCGGCCGGCCGTTCTCGATCAGGCTGGCCAGCGCCTGCACGGTGGCGGAGGCGCCACCGGATTCGAAATCCATGGCGAGGTCCCCGGGCTCCAGCCCGAGGGACTCGGAGAGGGACTTGGCGAGGGCGGGATCGAGCGCCTGCTGGGGCGCCGGCTCGAAATGACGCTGCGAACGCTCACCGAGCTTTCCGGGACGGGATGCTTTGGCCATGGCGGGAATATGGGCGGCTCCGGCGCCTTCGAAAAGCCCCTGCCTCGTAATCGCTCCCCTCGCCCTCTCAATCAGCTTCCCGAAGGCGACCTCAGGATTGGAACGAAGGAAAACACCAGCCCCTCGCCGGAGAAGCCGAGATCCAGGGTACGTGAGAAGGTTGATTTGATAGTGGGCTCAATCTTGCTCAGCCGCGCGGACACAGAGGCGTCCGAGGCCGCGGCCTGCTTACGCCGAAACACAATGTCGCCAACGTATGTGGCCTGCACCTGATAGATGCCGAAAGCTCTGTTGCGATCGACGGCCGCGCGACAACGACGATCCCGCATCATGCCCTCGAACACCGTCTGCGCCGCAGCTTCCGAGATGGCATATTTGCTGACATGCGTCAGTTTGTACTCGTAGTAATCGGAGACATTGCCAGAGAGGCCTAAAGACACCAGTTTCGTGGACACTCCTCCCAGTTCACCCTGCAGCCGAGCGTCAAAGAGCAAATTGATATCCGCTACAGGGTCGGCCTTGGGATTGGCGACGCCGAAAGCCGAGAGATCAGGGCGAGTATCACAAAGAGGCTCAAGAGCAGTAGGGACATCCCGCCGATTTGTAGGGGCCTCTGCCGCATAATAGATCGAGCCAACATAAATCCCTCGCTGCGGAGGCACCAGTTCGCGCGCACCAAACGATGGGCCACGATCCGTGATGCAACCTCCCAGCAACAGCGACAAGCCCACTCCCACGATGGCTCGCTTCAACATGGTGCCCCCAGAAATACAATTTTTGGTTATATCTTGTATTATATGCAACTAGAGTCAACATCGCGGTTCGCGAAATAGTGATCGCGGCTCACGCGGCCCTTGCGCTCCAACGGCCCCCCTTTCCTCATGCCCAACTACATCCTAGGAAGAGGAGACCTCACTGCGCTTAGGAACAGCGCCACGATGCCCGCCCTCGCCTCCCTGCTGCCGCCGCAGATTGCCCCGTTCGTGCTGCTCATCGCCTCGAACGTGTTCATGACCTTTGCCTGGTATGGGCACCTGAAATTCAAATCGGCGCCGCTGTTCCTGGTCATCGTCACCAGCTGGGGCATCGCCTTTTTTGAATATTGCCTGGCGGTGCCCGCCAACCGGCTCGGCTCCGAGGTCTATTCGGCGGCGCAGCTGAAGACCGCCCAGGAGGTCATCACCCTGGTGGTGTTCGCCGTATTCTCGGCGCTCTATCTGAAGGAGCCGCTGGGCTGGAACCATCTGGTGGGGTTCGCCTTCATCGCCGCCGGCGCCTATTTCATCTTCCACAAATTCTGAGAGGTCAGCCGGCCTGCGCCGCCAGGGTCGCGGCCATGGCGTTGTGGGCGCGGGTCACCGCCGGCAGGTCGATGGTCGCGAGCCGGCCATCGCGCACCACCACCGCGCCGTTGATGACGCTCAGCGCCACCTGCTGCGGGGCGCAGAAGATCAGCGCCGCCACCGGATCGTGCAGCGCTCCGGCATAAGCGGGCGCGCTCATGTCGAAGGCGACGAAATCCGCCGCCATGTCGGGGGCGAGGGCGCCGATGTCGTCGCGACCGAGCAGGCGGGCGCCGCCCAGGGTGGCCATCTCCAGCGCCTGGCGGGCGGTGAGGGCATCGGGCCCGAAGGCGGCACGCTGCAGCAAGAGGGCCTGGCGCGCCTCCCCCAGCATGTGGCCGCCGTCGTTGGATGCGGAGCCGTCCACCCCGAGCCCCACGGGAATGCCCTCGGCCCGGAACCGTTTCACCGGCGCGATGCCGGAGCCGAGCCGCATGTTGGAGCACGGGCAATGGGCGATGCCGGTGCCGGTGGCCGCGAACAATGCGATGCCGGGATCATCCAGCTTCACGCAGTGGGCGTGCCACACATCCGGCCCCACCCAGCCCAATTCCCGCACATAATCCGTGGGGCTCTTGCCGAAGGTCTTGAAAGAAAAGGCGATGTCGCTGTCGTTCTCGGCCAGGTGGGTGTGCAGCCGCAGCCCCTCGCGGCGGGCCAGTACCGCCGTTTCGCGCATGAGATCCTCGCTCACGGTGAAGGGGGAGCAGGGGGCCAGCACCACCCGCAGCATGGAGAAACGGGCGGGGTCGTGATAGGCGTCGATCAGCCGCCGCGTGTCGGCCATCACGAAGCCCTCGTCCTCCACCACCCGGTCGGGCGGCAGTCCGCCTTGGCTCTCGCCCACGCTCATGGCCCCGCGGGCCGCATGAAAGCGCATGCCGATGCGCCGCGCGGCGCGGATGGAATCATCGAGCCGCACCCCGTTGGGGTAGATGTAGAGATGATCCGACGAGGTGGTGCAGCCGGAGAGGATCAGCTCGGCCATGGCGGTGAGGGTGGCGGTCTCCACCATCTGCGGCGTCAGGCCCGCCCACAGGGCATAGAGCGCCCGCAGCCAGCCGAACAATTCGCTATCCTGGGCCGCCGGCACCGCCCGGGTGAGGCTCTGCACCATGTGATGGTGGGTGTTGACGAGGCCCGGCAGCACCACATGGCCGGTAAGGTCGATCACCTCGTCGGCGCTGGCCGGCAGCTCATGGGCCGGCCCCACCGCGACGATGCGGCCATCCTCCACATAAAGCCCGCCGCCGGGAATCTCGCGGCGCGCGCCATCCATGGTCACCAGCACCAGGGCATTCTTGGCGAGCAGGGTTTTGGCAAGCAGGTTTTTGGCGGGAGAGGTGGGGGCCATGGCAACCCTTGCGGACCTGCGCCGCGCCCAGATGGCGGCGGGCGATCCTAGGGCGCAGCTCCGCTTACGCCAACCAGCCGCCTCACTTGTCGGCCACCGGCACCACGCGCAGGATCTCGCCATCCTCGGCATCGGTCGCCAGCCACAGGGCGCCGTCAGGGCCCTGCCGCACATCGCGAATGCGCTTACCCAGGGGCAGACGCTCCTCCCCCAGCACCACGCCACCGCGCAGCTTGACTTCCACCAGCGCTTCACCGGCCAGGGCGCCGATGAAGAGATGTCCCTTGAAGGTCGGCAACAGGTCCGCCGTGTAAAAGGCCGCACCCGACGGGGCGATGGACGGATCCCAATAGAACAGTGGCTGCTCCATGCCCACCTTCTCGGTTCCCTCGCCGATCTTGGCGCCGGAATAATCCCGTCCGTAGCTGATGACCGGCCAGCCATAGTTCAGGCCCGGCCGCGGCGCATTCACCTCGTCGCCGCCCCGCGCGCCGTGCTCCACCGTCCAAAGCTGGCCGCTCGCCGGCTCAATGGCGGCGCCCTGAACGTTGCGGTGGCCGTAGCTGTAGATTTCCGGCCGGGCGCCGGAGCGGTTGCGCAAGGGGTTGTCGGCGGGAATGCTGCCGTCTGTGTTGATGCGGACGATCTTGCCCACGGTGGTGGAGAGGTCCTGCGCCCGCGTGCGCAAGTCGAACCGGTCGCCGAGCGTGACGAACAAGGTGCCGTCGGGCGCGAACGCCAGCCGCGAGCCGAAATGGTTGCGGCCGGTCCAGGCCGGCTCCTGGCGGAAGATGACGCTCAGGTCGCGCAGCTGGGTGGCATCGGGCGAGAGCCAGGCGCGGGCCACCGCCGTGGCGGCCATGCGCCCGCCGCGCGGCTCCGCATAGCTCAGATAGATATAGCGGTTGCGCGCAAAATCCGGATCGAGCGCCACATCCAGGAGGCCGCCCTGCCCCTCGGCCACCACCTCGGGCACGCCGCTCACGGTGGCAATGATCTTGCCCCATTGATCCAGCAGCCGCAGCCGCCCGGGGCGTTCGGTCACCAACAGGCGGCCGTCCGGCAGGAATGCCATGGCCCAGGGATGGTCGAGGCCGGAGGCGAATGGCACCACCCGCACCCGCGCGCCGGCGAACGGCTGGGCCGCCGAAACGCCGCTTGCCTGAGCCGCAGCCGGCAGCGGCGCAGCCGCTCCAACAGTGAGCACCAGCAGGGCGACCGCCAGCGCGGCGATTTTTTGAACAGAACCGCAAGAAGCGCCAGAACCGTCCTTGCCCCTTCGCGACACGCCGATGCCCTCAGCGCCGGCGGGCGCGCACGCGCGCATGGCGCAGGGTCGCGCGGGTGGCCACAAGCAGCAGTCCGCCGATCACCGCAACCCCTGCGAGGGTGGCCGAATGGTCGATCACGCCACGCACCAGCAGCCCCGCGGCGGCCGCCCGCTCGACGCTGAGCACCACCGCCACGGCGCCGATGGCCATCATGAGCGCCACAGTGAGCGCCGCCTGCGCCAAAGCGTCGCCGGCCTTGTGGGCCCGCACCGCGCGGGCCAGCGTATCGGGATCGGCCGCCGAGCGGGTGCCGATCTCCGCGTCGAGCCACGTCGCCGAGCGCGGCAGATCGAAGCCTTCCCCGTGGCCCTGTCCGTGGCCCTGAAGGCCGTGCGAGGACGCGGCAAAACCTGCAACCCGGGGACGATGGGCAATGACCGGCTTGGACATGATGCTCTCACCAAGATGAATCGTGGCTACGCAACGTTCAGTTCGACGAATCAGTTCCGCCGACACAACGGAAGGTCGCGGAAGACTATGGCTGCGCTGCGGCCGCGACAGCGCACACCATGGCAACATCATGACGGCTGCTCACGCCATCGCGAGTTCTCCCCGCTATGCCGCCGCGACAGTTGGGCGCCAGGCCATGTCCACATGCCCGGCGTCCGCCGCCACCCGCGCGAGCCAGGCCCGCACCCGGGGGAAGGTCGCGAGGCTGAAATCGCCCTCTTCCGCCACGTGGGTGTGGGCGTAGAGTGCCAGATCGGCGATGGTGAGCCGGTCGGCGGCGAAGAAATCATGGCCAGCCAGATGGCGTTCCATGATGCTGAGCGCCGCATAGCCCTCCTCCATCCAGCGGTCCACGTCATGGGTGCGCAGCTCGCGGCCGCCGCGCACCTGGGTCAGCCAGAACCGGGCCGCGGCAATGCCGGGCTCATGGCTGTTCTGCTCGAAGAACATCCAGCGCAGCGTCTCGGCCCGATCGAACAGGTCGTCGGGCAGAAACCGCGACCCCTCGGCCAGATAGAACAGGATGGCGTTGGATTCGGCGAGCAGGCGCCCGTCCGCCTCCAGCAGCGGAACCCGTCCTTCGGGGTTCATGGCGAGAAACTCCGGCGTGCGGTGCTCGCCGGCGAAAATGTTCACCTCCATCAGGTGAAACGGCTGCCGCAGCTTCGCCAGCAGCAGCCGCACCTTGTAGGAATTCCCCGACGATTGCGTCGAATAGAGCTTCAGCACGCCCAATCTCCCCGCGCCCGCATCGCGTCACATCCGGCCCTTGCAGGGGCATGTGGCGGCCCCGGAAGATCGCCGCAAGGGGGAACGCCGGAGCGAGGCCCGCGGCGGAGCATCAAAGCGGCCCCGCGGCGATCCATCACCGGACCGCCCCCCTTTCATTCATGATCATTGCTTGTTCCGCTGCGCGCGCTGAACTAGTGTCCGCCCGCGCCGGCCTGAGCCCGGCGTTTCATCGTGTCCCACCTTGCGCCCTGAGCCGCCGCGGATCCGCCGCCGCGGGCGGGCGCGTCCGGAGCCGCCGGCCATGAGCCTGATTTCGTCCGCCCTGAAGCGTATCAACCCCTCCCCCACCATCGCCATCTCCAACAAGGCGCGGGAGCTGAAGGCGTCGGGCCGGGATATCATCGCGCTGTCGGCGGGCGAGCCGGACTTCGACACGCCGGAGAACATCAAGGAAGCGGCCATCGCCGCCATCCGCCGTGGCGAGACCAAGTACACCGCCGTCGACGGCATCCCGCAGCTGAAGGCGGCCATCTGCCGCAAGTTCAAGCGCGACAACGACCTCGACTACAAGCCCTCGCAGGTCTCGGTGGGCACCGGCGGCAAGCAGGTGCTGTTCAACGCCCTGGTGGCCACCGTGGACGCCGGCGACGAAGTGATCATCCCGGCCCCCTACTGGGTGAGCTATCCGGATATCGTGCAGTTCTGCGGCGGCACCCCGGTGCCGGCGATGACCCGCCTGGAAGACAATTTCAAGCTGCGCCCCGAGGTGCTGGAAGCGGCCATCACGCCCAAGACCAAGTGGCTGATCTTCAACTCACCCTCCAACCCCTCGGGCGCCGCTTATACCCATGACGAGCTGAAGGCCCTCACCGACGTGCTGCTGAAGCACCCGCACGTGTGGATCCTCACCGACGACATGTATGAGCACCTGGTCTATGACGACTTCAAGTTCGTCACCCCGGCCCAGGTGGAGCCCAAGCTCTACGACCGCACGCTGACCATGAACGGCGTCTCCAAGGCCTATTGCATGACCGGCTGGCGGATCGGCTACGCCGCCGGCCCCGAGGCGCTCATCAAGGCCATGGGCACCCTGCAGTCGCAGTCCACCTCGAATCCCTCCTCCATCGCCCAGTGGGCGGCGGTCGAGGCCCTCGACGGCCCTCAGGACTTCATCGCCGCGAACAACGCGATCTTCAAGGAACGTCGCGACCTCGTCGTGGCCATGCTCAACCAGGCCAAGGGCCTCACCTGCCCCAAGCCGGAAGGCGCGTTCTACGTGTTCCCCTCCTGCGCGGGCACCATCGGCAAGACCACGACCAACGGCGTAAAGATCACCAGCGACGAGGATTTCGCCACCCAGCTCCTGGAAGCCGAAGGCGTGGCCGTGGTGCACGGCTCGGCGTTCGGCCTGGGCCCGGCGTTCCGCATCTCCTACGCCACCGCCACCTCCGAGCTGGAGGATGCCTGCCGCCGCATTCAGCGGTTCTGCGGCAACCTCGTCTGACCCAAAGAACACGGCGGCCGGAAAAGGAACTGACCCTTCCTTAGAAGCGTTGGCGCGGCAGCAAAGTCTGAGCTATGGCATTGCTGTCGTCTGGCGCTGGACGGAATTCCGCCGGCTTCCCTAGGAGGAACGACATCATGAAGACTGTTTTCAAGGCTGGCCTTGCCGCGGCTGCGCTGCTGGCCATCGGTGCCGTGCCTGCGTCCGCCCAGTCGCGCGTGCAGGTGGGCACGCTGAGCTGCACCCTGTCGCCGAACGTGAGCTTCATCATCGGCTCGATCCGCGACATGTCCTGCAGCTTCAAGCCGCGCCATGGCCGCACCCGCAGCTATGAAGGCACCGTGCGCCGCTTCGGCCTCGACATCGGCGTGAGCGGCAAGGGCGTGCTCGCCTGGGCCGTGTTCGCTCCGAGCTCGAACATCCGTCCGGAGACCCTGCGCGGCTCCTACGTCGGCGCGTCGGCCAATGCCGCCATCGGTGCGGGCCTTGGCGCCAACGTGCTGGTGGGTGGCAACAACAACACCATCGCCCTGCAGCCGCTGTCGGTGGAAGCCCAGACCGGTATCAACCTCGGCCTGACCGTTTCGGACCTGACCCTGCGTTGATCCGAATTGATGCAGCCGGAAGCGTGATTCGCACCCGCGTGTCGCCTTTTCGGCTGCGTCCGCCCGCTGGAATGCCCTTGCGCCGCGCGGTGCTCTTGGTCCGCGTCCTCACGCGCGCCGGAGGTCGGGTTGTGTCCGCAGTCGACCGATGCTCTGCTCGCTCGACGGAAGGGACATGACAGCACCACCCGCAAGATGCTCCAACCTTCCAACTCACACCTCTTATGGGGGATCCCATGCGTCTCAAGTCCGGCCTCATCGGCCTTGCCGCCATCGCTGCCGCTGCCGCCACGCCCGCCGCCGCGGAAACGCCGAAGGTCCAGATCGGCGTGCTGGTGTGCAATGTCGCCCCGTCGGTGGGCTTCGTGCTCGGCTCGGTGCGTGACCTCACCTGCGAGCTGCGCAGCGCCCGCACCATGCCCTACACCGTGAAGGGCAACTACAAGGGCACCGTGTCGCGCTTCGGCATCGACATCGGCGTGACCTCCGCCAACGTGCTGGCCTGGGGCGTGTTCGCTCCCTCCGTGGACGCCGGCCCCGGCGCCCTCGCCGGCACTTATGTGGGTGTGTCCGCCAATGCCGCCTGGGCCATCGGCGGTGGCGTGAACGTGCTGCTCGGCGGTTCCCACCAGACCGTCGCCCTGCAGCCGCTGTCGTTCGAAGGCATGACCGGCGCCGCCGTGGCTGCCGGCGTCGCCGACATGAAGCTGGAGCAGGTGGCTGCGCCGAAGGCGAAGATCACCAAATGACCTGAAAGTCGTGCACAATGCGGTGAGGAGCTGTTCATGATGCCTTTTCACCCCATGATGCGCGCCGGCCTTATCGGCGCCTGCACGACATTCGCTTTGGCTACGGGCGCCGGCGCACAGCCGGCGCCCGCTGGCGCCTCGACGGCCCCGGGCCAAACGCAGGCGCTGCCGCAGATGAATGTGGACCCACCGCCTTCCCCGGGCGCGGGCGGCCTGCAGATGCCGAGCGTATCGGCCGGGCTCCTGGAGTGCCGCGGCGATTTCGCCACCGCCACCGGCTTCGGCTCCAGCCGGAAAGTGCGCTGCGAGTTCCGCCCCTCCATGGGCCAGAATCACTATTACATCGGCACCCTGGAGCGCACCGGCCTCGATATCGGCGTCTCCGATCAGGGCAGCATGCTGTGGGGCGTCTTCGCCACGTCGCCCAACATCGATCGCGGCGCGCTGGCGGGGACCTATGTGGGCTTCACCTCCGGCTTCGCGCTCGGCCCGGGCTTCTCGGCCAATATTCTGGCCGCCAAGGACGCCACCCGGCAGATCACACTGCAACCGCTCAGCATTTCGTCCGACAGCGGCCTGAGCCTGTCCATCGCCAGCGCCACCCTGACCCTGGAGCCGTCCACCGCCCTCATCGCCGGCGATCCGCCGCCCTCGCGACGCTGAGATCCGCCGCCCGCTGGCGAAGCTGTGACCGGTCACACGCCGCTGTGACTTGCCGGCGCCGCGCGGGGACCGGATCCTCCCCAGCCATCGACGCCGGCCGTTCGCCGGTGGGCGGGGATGAACGGGACGCGGAGATTTCTCATGCATGTGCGGCGTTGGCGCGGCTGGTCCCTGCCGGAATCGGCAGCGACCCCGGAGGCGCTCTATCTATCCCGGCGCGATCTCATGGCCACGGGAACCGCCCTTCTCGGCGCGGCGACCCTCGCCGGCGGTGCGGCCCACGCCGCGGCCGCCCCCTCCGCAGACGGGGTGGCTCTTTACCCCGCGCAGCGCAATCCGAAATTCACCCTCGATCGTCCGCTGACGCCGGAGGCGCGCGCGTCAACGGTCAATAATTACTACGAATTCAGCTACGCGAAGAACGTCGCCCCCGCCATGGGCCGCTTTGAGCGGCATCCCTGGCGGATCGTCGTCGATGGCCTCGTGGAGGCACCCCAGGAGTTCGATTTCGACGATCTTCTGAAGAAGGTGCAATTGGAGGAGCGGCTGTATCGTCACCGCTGCGTCGAGGCTTGGTCCATGGCCATTCCGTGGACGGGATTTCCCATGAAGACGTTGGTGGATCTGGCAAAACCCACGAGCGGCGCCCGGTTCATCAAGCTCGAGGCGTTCCGCAACCCGAAGGTTGCGCCGAACCAGAAGGACTTCCGTTACCCCTGGCCCTATGTGGAGGGGCTGACCCTGGCAGAGGCGCAGAACGACCTCGCCTTCCTGGTGACCGGGGCCTACGGCAAGCCCGCCCCCAACCAGTTCGGCGCGCCCCTGCGGCTCGCCCTGCCGTGGAAATACGGTTTCAAATCCATCAAGGGCATCGTGCGCTTCACCTTCACCGACACCCAGCCGGTGAGCTTCTGGGAAGAGGTGCAGGGATCGGAATATGGCTTCTGGGCCAATGTGAACCCCAAGGTGCCCCACCCGCGCTGGAGCCAGGCGAGCGAGGAGGACATCGCCACCGGCGAGCGCCGCCCCACCCTGCTCTACAACGGCTACGGCGAATATGTGGCCAGCCTTTATGCCGGCCGCGAGACAGAGCGCATCTGGTTCTAGCCTTCCGCCCCACCACGGTGCTCGGGCTCGGCATATCCCTGGGGAGCGTCCCCCGCCTCGAACGGCGCATCCACAGCAACGAAGGTGTCCGGATAAAAGCCGTTGAAGCGCGTGCGCAGCGACAGGGAATAGGCGCCCATGTGGCCGATCTCGATCCAATCCCCGGTGTCCACGCTCGCCGGGAGGAAGAAGGGACGCGAGAGCACATCCACGCTGTCGCAGGTGGCGCCATAGATGCGAAACGGCTCGATGGCCTGCGCCCGCCCCGGGCGCCGCCGCCGGGCGGGATCGGGAATATGGCGCACCGGCAGGAGAATCTTGCCGGTCCAGGAGTCTGAAAGCGACGCCCAGATGCCGTCGTTGATGTAGAGGCGTTGCCCCTTCTTCAACAGAACCCGCACGATGACGGAAAACGCGCGTGCAACGATCACCCGCCCCGGCTCCGCCACCAACGGCATGCCCGAGAAACCATGCCGTTCGACTGCGCCCATGAGACCGGCGACAATCTCCGGCAAGGGGGGTAGGCTCTGTGGTTGGCCGGCCTCCGCCCGCCGGGGATCGCGGGCATAGGCGGCGGGAAAGCCACCGCCCACGTCGAGACCCGCGATAGGAACGCGCGCCGCCTCGCGCACCTCGGCCGCCAGGGCCACCGCCCGCTCGTAAGTCCCGAGGTCCTCCACCTGGCTGCCCACGTGGAAGCACAGGCCGCAGCGCAGACCAACGCCGTGGATCCGCTGCAGCAACTCCGCCGCATGGCCCGGCGCCGCCCCGAACTTGCGGGAGAGCTCATAGGCCGCCTCGCCCTTGGTGGCGAGGCGCACGAACAAGGTGAGGTCTTCCGGATCGAGATCCAGCGCCCGCACGATGCGCAGGATCTTGGCCACCTCGTCCTCGTGATCGAGGGCCATGGTGCGGATGCCATATTGCTCCAACGCCAGCCGGATGTCGGACTGGGCCTTCACCGGGTGCATGTAGAGCAACTCGGCCCCCGGCGCCGCGGCCCGGGCCGCCGCGAATTCCGCCGGGCTCGCCACATCGAACGCGGCCAGCCCGGCATCGGCCAGGGCATCGAGAACCATGGGCTCGCCGTTGGTCTTCACGGCATAAGCGGTCTTGCCTGGAAAGGCGGACAGGAAGGCCTGGGCATCGGCCCGCAGCACCGCGGGGCGAAAGCAATAGACCGGATGATCCGGCCGCAGCTCCAGCGCCGCAGCGCGGCCGGTGGCGAAGCGGGGCAGCACGGCGGCCGGCTCCGGGCGTTCGTTCCGATCGGCGGCGACGCGAAATGGCGGCATAGGCGGTCCTCACACGTTCCTCGGCAGCGCAGCCAGCCGCTGTGGACTGGTGGCGGCAACCTCCTGACTAGCCCAGCTTTCGGGCAGCGACGCGACAGACACCCGCCCCGCTCGACAGGGTGGGCGCCAAGGCGTGACATTTTCTTAAGACCTGTGGCTCCGCTGCGCTTGACCGATCGGTTCGCTCGCCCCATCGTCCGCCGGAACGTCCGGCTGGCCCGGCATCGACATCGTTGAGTGGAGAGGACTATGGGTGATCGGACGCGCACTGTGAACGCCACGGCGAAGCGTTCGGGCTCCGCGCCTGCCGCCAACGGCACCCGGCGCATGGCGCGCTGGGCCGCCGCCGCGACGGCCGCGCTCGCCCTGTGCGCCGTGGCGCCACGCGCCGAGGCCGCCAACTGGCTGGAAATGAACTTCTGGCTGTCCGGCCCCAACTATACCGGCCAGATTCCCGCCTGCGACGAGCCCTCCGCCCTCAATCTCATCGCTCAGCGTTTCGCCGAGACGGAGCGCCAGTATTGGTCGTCGAATCTCGCGATCACCGAGTTTTCGCAGCCGAAAGAGATCGCCTTCCGCCCCTGGGGGCCGGAATATCTGCCGCGCCGCTATTGCAAGGGCACCGTCTACACCAACGACGCCCGCAAGCGCGCCATCTACTATTCCATCGTCGAGGACGGCGGCTTCATCGGCGCCAGCTGGGGCGTCCAGTGGTGCATCGTCGGCCTTGATCGCAACTATGCCGATGCGCCGTCCTGCAAGATGGCGCAGCCGTGAGGCTATGGTCGGCGTGGCGCCGGGCCGCCGCTGAGCGCGCAGGCGCGCCCGCGGCCCCGATACCACAGGCCTGCCGCGTTCCAAGCCGCGTTCCAGCACGGCGTCGCTCCGTACCCCTCTGGCGGACGCTGCGCACGGTCGTCCTGGCGTTGGCGACGACGCTTGCACCAGGCATCACCACTCTCGCGCACGCCCAGTCGAACACGCCGGGCGCGTTCGACTTCTATGTGCTCTCCTTGAGCTGGTCGCCCACCTATTGTGAGTCGCGGGGCAGCCGTGCCGCCAACGAGGCGCAATGCGCGGCGGCCCGGCCCTACGCCTTTGTGGTGCATGGCCTGTGGCCGCAATATGAGCAGGGCGCCCCGCAATATTGCCAGGTTCCGCCGCCCTACGTGCCCAACCCTCTGGTGCGGTCGATGCTGGACATCATGCCGAGCCGGGGCCTCGTCATTCACGAATGGAAGAAGCACGGCACCTGCTCCGGTCTCGATGCCGGCGGCTATTTCAACGCCATCCGCGCCGCCCGCGCCAAGGTGACGATCCCCGCCGAATTCACCCATCTCGACGACTACCGTATGGTGTCCCCCAGCGCACTGGAGGCCGCCTTCCGCGCCGCCAACCCGGGGCTGCAACCGGACATGATCGCGGTCGACTGCGACCGGCGTCG
This sequence comes from Xanthobacter sp. ZOL 2024, assembly GCF_052932325.1. Taxonomy (NCBI): domain Bacteria; kingdom Pseudomonadati; phylum Pseudomonadota; class Alphaproteobacteria; order Hyphomicrobiales; family Xanthobacteraceae; genus Xanthobacter; species Xanthobacter sp. ZOL 2024. The sequence goes on along the minus strand of NZ_CM128808.1, from coordinate 3,109,990 downwards.
GCTGCGTGAGGTACGGATCTGCATGAGCAAGTCGTTCAGCTTCCGCCCCTGCCCGGAGGTGGACCGGCGCACCTGCCGGCTCGACAAGATGGTGATGCCGCCCGTGCGCGGCGGCCGATGAGCCCCGACAGACTGCGCAGGATTCCATGAATTATCGTCACGCCTTCCACGCGGGCAATCCGGCCGACGTGATGAAGCATGCGCTGCTGGCCCGTGTGCTGGCCTATCTGACCAAGAAGGATGCCCCCTTCCGCGTGCTGGACACCCACGCCGGCGCCGGCATCTACGACCTCGACGGCGCCAACGCCCAGCGCACCCTGGAGGCCGACAGCGGCATCGAAGCGCTGCTGGCCGCGCCGTTGCCGGAGAAGGCCGCGGCGCTGCTCGCCCCCTATCTCGACACGGTGCGGGCCCTGCGCGCCGAGGGGCGCCGCCTTTATCCCGGCTCGCCGGCGCTGGCGCTGGCGCTGTCCCGGCCGCAGGATCGCTTCCTGTTCTGCGAGCTGCACAAGGAAGAGCGAGCCAAGCTCGAAAAGCGCATCGGCGACGATGCCCGCGCCAAGATCCTGCCGCAGGACGGCTATCAGGCCCTGTCCGCGCATCTGCCCCCGCGGGAACGGCGCGGCCTGGTGCTGGTGGATCCCCCCTTCGAGGAGGAGGGCGAATTCCACCGCATGGTGGAAGGGCTGAAGGCCGCCCATGCGCGCTTCGCCACCGGCATCTTCATGCTCTGGTATCCCATCAAGAATCTGCGGGCGGTGGACCAGTTCCGCCGCGAGGTGGCCCATCTCGGCATGCCCAAGACGCTGCGGGTGGAGCTGGATTTCGCCGAGGTGCGCAGCCTCGACACCCTGTCCGGCAGCGGCCTCATCATCGTGAACCCGCCCTTCACCCTGGCCGATGAGGCCCGCACCATCCTCACCGCCATCGCCCCCTTGATGGCCCGTGACGGCAAGGGCCGCGCCCGCGTCTCCTGGCTCACCGCCGAGCGCTGACCGGCCCGCGCTTTTGCCATTCAACCAAAGGCGAAAATGCTCTAGGCAGAATCGCCCTTCCTCAAGCCGGATGCCCCCAGATGCGCCTGCGCTATTCCCTCACCTCTCCGTTCGCCCGCAAGGCGCGGCTCGCCGCTGCCGTGCTGGGCCTGCCGCTGGAGCTGGAACTGGCCGACACGCTCAATCCCGACGACACGCTGCGCCGCCAGAACCCGCTCGGCAAGATCCCGACTCTCCTCACCGAGGACGGCGACTGCCTCTATGATTCCCGCGTCATCCTGGCCTATCTCGACATGGTGGCCGGCGGCGGCAAGCTGATCCCGCTGGAGCCCAAGGCCCGCATCGCCGCCATGAAGGCGGAAGCGCTGGCCGACGGGCTCATGGATGCCGGCGTGCTGGTGCTCTACGAAGGCCGCTTCCGCCCCGAGGAAAAGCACGACGCCAAGTGGCTCGCCCACCAGCGGGACAAGATGGCCCGCGCGCTCGAGGCCCTGGAAGCGGCGCCGCCCGCCGCCGATGGCCCCATCAGCGCGGCGGACATCACGCTGGCCTGCGCCCTCGGCTTCCTGGATTTCCGCTTTGGCGGGGAATGGCGGGCCGCCCATCCCCGGCTGGTGGCCTGGCAGACCGCCTTTGCCGCCCGCTGCCCGTCCTTCGAAGAGACCGCCCCGCACTGATCGGAGCGCATGAGATGAAAAAAGGCCGGCGGAGCTGCTCCGCCGGCCTTTTTATTTGGGTGATCGCGGCGTCACGCTCCGACGCGGGGCACCGGCACCAGGAGGCCGCGACGCTGCAGCTCCGCATAGGTCAGATCCAGCACCCGCCAGACGATGGCCACCAGTTCGTCGGCCTCGGCATGGGTGAGGGTGAAGGGTGGAGCCAGGATCATGCCGTCGCGCACGGCACGCATCACCAGCCCCTCGCGGAAGGAGAAATCCCGGCAGATGAGGCCCACCGTGCCCTCCTCGGCGGCGAAGGCGGCGCGGCTCGCCCTGTCGGGGGTCAGCTCCAGCGCACCGATGAGCCCCACCATGCGCGCCTCGCCCACCAGGGGGTGATCGGCAAGTTTCAGCCAACGCTCCTGGAGATAGGGGCCGATGTCGAACTTCACCCGCTCGACCAGCTTTTCCTCATGCATGATCTTGAGGTTGGCGAGCGCCGCCGCGCAGCCGCCGGGATGGCCGGAATAGGTGTAGCCGTGGTTGAATTCACCGCCGTTGGCGATGAAGCCCTCGGCCACCTTATCGCCGACGATCACGCCGCCGAGAGGGAAATAGCCGGAGGTGACGCCCTTGGCGAAGGTGAGGAGGTCCGGCTTCACGCCCATGAACTGGCTGCCGAACCATTCGCCGGTGCGTCCGAAACCGCAGATGACCTCGTCGCAGACCAGCAGCACGTCGCGCTCCCGGCAGATCTTCTCCACCGCCGGCCAGTAGCTGTCCGGAGGAATGATCACGCCGCCGGCGCCCTGGATGGGCTCGCCGATGAAAGCGGCCACATTCTCCGGCCCCGCCTCGTCGATGGCGCGGGCCACCTCATTGGCGGCGAACAGGCCGAATTCGTCCCGGTCCATGGTGCCGCCCTCGGCCCACCAATAGGGCTGCTGCACATGGATGATGCCGGGAATGGGCAGGCCGCCCTGGGCATGCATGGGCGCCATGCCGCCCAGCGACGCGCCGCCCATGGTGGAGCCGTGATAGGCATTCTTGCGGGAGATGAAGATGGTTTTCTGCGGCCGGCCCATAGCCGCCCAATAATGCCGCACCAGCCGCAGCACCGTATCCACTGCCTCCGAGCCGCCGGAGGTGAAGAACACCCGGCTCATGCCCTCCGGCGCCACCCCGGCGATGGCGGCAGCGAGCTCCGCCGCGGCGGGATGGGTGGTTTTGAAGAAGGTGTTGTAATAGTCGAGCTGGCTCAACTGAGTGGCGATGGCCTCGACGATCGCCTTGCGGCCGTGGCCGATCTGCGAGCACCACAGGCCGCTCATGCCGTCCAGGATCTTGTTGCCCTCGCTGTCGAAGACATAGGCCCCTTCCGCCCGGGTGATGACCCGGACCCCTTCGGCATTGAGCGCCTTGGTATCCGAGAACGGGTGCAGATGGTGCGCGGCGTCGAGCGCACGCCAATGGGCTGTCGAGTTGGACAGGGGGGCCGATGACACGACGGAGGCTCTCCAGAGACGAGCCGCACCGGGCAGACCGGGCCTTGCAAACGCAAATCCCGGCACGCCCACGGCACGGAGGGGCGGTATGAAGGATCCGTTCCGCGCCCTGCACCGTTGGAGCGGCAGCGCGCGGCGCAGACCTCCTGCACCTCAGAAGAGGTGAATTCCCATGTCCCGTCAAGAAAGGTGAAACGGCCGCTGGCCCCGCCCTGAGGCGCCCGTTGCACCCCCGGCTGCCGCCCCGAGAGGGACGCGCTAGCAGATTGGAAAATCAGAACATCCCTTTACCTTGGTGCAGGCTCGTGCGATGCCTGCCAAGCTCGTCCTTAGCCTTTGTCCGTGAGCGTCCTCTGCCGTGTCCGTCACCGTTCCTTCCCCCGCGATGGTCCCGCCTGCGGCGCGTGACGGCGCCCCTGCCCTGCCCGTGCGGGTGGTCGTCTTTGGAGGGCACAGCGCCACCTGGAACCAGACCCTCGCGGCTGGTGGGGTGGCGTGGAGCAAAGTGTCAGGCCTGGTGGACGTGATCACCATCAGAGGTTCGCACCGGCCACTCCCGCCTCCGCGCGACGACCTGCGCACCGTCGTCTTGCCGGTGATGGAAAGACATCTGCTGGCTTGCCCGCGGGATCAGCATCATGGCTTGCTCCCCCAGCCCCACGCGGTCCGCACCCTGGCCGACAAGAGCGCATTTGCGGCCTATGTGATCCGTGAAGGCCTGGAGCGCTACTGCCCGGAAATATTCGCCTCCATCGAGGCCGCCCGGATGCCCTGCACCATCAAGCGGCTCGATCTGAATTCCGGTACCGGTGTCGAGATGGCAACCTCGCAGGCGCAGCTGGAGCGCTTTGCCGCGCGCCCGCCGTGGGCGGGCTTTCCTGTCCTGCTACAGGCCTATGTCCCACATACGCAGGAGTATGTGACGCATGCAGTCTGCCGCGAGGGCCGCATTCTGCTGCATCGAACCTATCGAATGACCCTGAAGAAGGACGTCCTCATCCGTCGTCCCAACTGCACGCAGACCTGCCAGTCCGTCACCCTGACGCAGGCGCAACTGTCGATGCTGGAGAGCTTCCTGCTTCCCCTGCGCTTCAGCGGCCCATGCAACTTCGACTATGTCATTCGCGAGGATGGCACGGTCTGCGTGTTCGAGATCAACCCTCGGCTCGGAGGGTCGTTGATGGCGGCACAGAACCAGCAGGACCTGGCGGACACTCTGGCCGCCATTGTCCAACATGCTGAGCCGCTTGTGGAAGTCGACGCACGCCTTGCCATGTAACGCCGGCGCTGCATCTGGCGGTTTCCGAGACCTCCCCGCATGCTCTAATCTGGCGCGCAGGGATACAGCACCGGAAAAGAAAGGCCGTTCCGCATGGAACCGGATTTTTGGCGCACGCGCTGGCTCAATAACCAGATCGGCTTTCACGAAGGCACGCCCAATGCCTTTCTCACCGAACATTTCGACCGCCTCACCCTGGCGCCGGGCGCGCGGGTGTTCGTGCCCCTGTGCGGCAAGACGCGGGACATCGCCTGGCTGCTCGCGCGCGGCTTCCAGGTGGTCGGCGCGGAGCTGAGCCCCATTGCGGTGGAGCAGTTGTTCGACGAGCTGGGCGTCCCCCCGGTGGTCACCGCCTCCGGCCCGCTGACCCGCTACAGCGGCCCCGCCATCGACATCTATCAGGGCGACATCTTCGACCTCGACCAGGCCACGCTGGGCCCGGTCGACGCCGTCTATGACCGCGCGGCGCTGGTGGCGCTGCCCGAAGCCATGCGCCGGCGCTATGCCGGGCACCTGGCCGAGATCACCGGTTCGGCCCCGCAGCTGCTGCTGTGCTTCACCTACGACCAGTCATTGGTGCCCGGCCCGCCGTTCTCCGTGTCACCGGAGGAGACCCACACCCTCTATGCGGACAGCTACAAGGTCTCGCTTCTGGCCAGTACACCGCTCGCCGGCGGCCTGAAGGGGAAATATGACGCGCTGGAACACGCCTGGCTCCTCCGCCGCCCCTGAATCTGGCGCGGGCCGCTCCGAAGCGGCCCGCGTGGGTGTCACAAACGCGTCCAGACGGTTTTGAGGTCTGAGTATTTCTCCAGCGCGTGCAGCGACTTGTCGCGACCAAAGCCAGACTGCTTCACGCCACCGAAGGGCGTGGTGATATCGTCCGCATCGAAGCAGTTCACATAGACCACGCCAGCCTTGAAGCGCCGCGCCACCTTGTGGGCGGCGCCGAGATCGCCGCTCCACACCGATGCACCCAGGCCATAGATGGTGCCGTTGGCGATCTCCACCGCCTGATCCAGGCCATCGAAGCCGATGACGGATAGTACCGGGCCGAAAATCTCCTGCTGGGCGAGAGCCGACTTGGGCGCCACCCCATCGAACACGGTCGGCGCCACGAACGCCCCGCCGGTTTCCTCCAGCATGGCGGCACCGCCGGTGACCAGGCGCGCACCCTCGCCAAGGCCGCGATCGATGGCCGCCAGGATGCGCTCCTGATGCTGGCGGCTGACCACCGCCCCGGCGCGGCTGGTCGACAGCAGTGGATCGCCCGGCATCCAGCGCGGCGCCAGGGCCGCGACCCGCGCCACGAGGTCATCGCGAATGCGATTGTCCACCAGCAGACGGGAGGCTGCCGTGCACATCTCCCCTTGATTGAAGAAGATGCCGGACGCCACCGCTTCGGCAACGGCATCGAGATCCGGCACGTCGTGGGCCACCACAAAGGCGGTCTTGCCACCGCATTCGAGCCCGACCCGCTTCAGATTGCTCTCGGCGGAATAGCGCATGAAAAACTTGCCCACCTCGGTGGAGCCGGTGAAGGCGATGGCGTCCACATCCATGTGGAGCCCCAGCGCCTTGCCCGCCTCGGCACCAAGACCCGGCACCACGTTGAACACGCCATCCGGCAGCCCGGCCGCCTGGGCGAGCTCGGCGAGTCGCAAGGCAGTGAGGGGGGATTCCTCCGCCGGCTTCAGCACCACCGAATTGCCCATGGCCAAGGCCGGCGCCACCTTCCAGGCGGCCATGATCATGGGGAAATTCCAGGGCGTCACGCAGCCCACCACCCCCAGCGGCTCGCGCAGGATGAGCGCGAGATTATCATTGGTGGTGGGCGCCACCTCCCCATAGATCTTGTCGCAGCACTCGCCGTAATAGGCGAAGCAGTCGGCGGTGGCGCGCACGTCGATGGCCCGGGCATCCGCAATGGGTTTGCCCATGTTGAGGGTCTCGGTGAGCGCCAGCTCATCCCCATGAGCCCGGATCAGCTCGGCGAACCGCAGCAGGGTGCGCTTGCGCTCCAGCGGGCGCTGGCCGGCCCAGCGCCGGTCCTCGAACGCCCGACGGGCGGCGCCCACCGCGCGGTCGATGTCGGCGTGGTCACAGGCCGCCACGTCCGCCAGGTGTCGTCCGGTGGCCGGATTGACCGCGGCAAAGGTGCGGCCGGACTGCGCCGGCGCAAACCGCCCGTCGATGAACGCGTCAGTCCGGAACGATGGATGGGCTGGAGAGGGGGATTCGACCGACGCCGACATGATCACTCCTCGGCTCGCCTGAGGGGCTGAAGCAGGGGTCACAGCCGAGCTGGGAGCTCCGTCCACGTGACCCGTTTTCGCCTCCACCCCTGTTAGATATCGGATGACTTTCTTTGTCCGCTTGCAGATGGAACACGTCCCACTGGCACGTTCAAAGCCGTGCCGTGTTGCAAGCTCACGGGTCTTATGATTCGCATGCTGCCGAACTGAAAGCTCAAGCTGTTCAGCAATACAATCATCGCAAACAGGTTTCGACGCCCTGTCCTTGATGAAATCACCTATGCGCTCCAGCACCGTCATATCGCCCCCCAATTCCCGGCGACGAGCTTAGCATGGAGCAAGATGACGGTGCGGGGCGATCAACGACCAGGGATGGCAATAGGCACTTCTGTCTCGCCTAGCCCCTGGCCTCCGGTGGCGCGCCGTCCTCGTCCTCTTCCGCCGTCACCGGAATGGCATAGGCGCCGGAGAGCCAGCGGTTGAGGTCGATGTCGGCGCACCGCTTGGAGCAGAACGGACGATACTTCTCCACCGCTGGCTTGCCGCAGATCGGGCAGGGCTTGGTGCGTGGCACGTCGGCCGCCTCGTTGTCGTTGGCCCCCTTCATTGCGCACGCTCCACCCAGCCGGCGCGAACCGGATAGCCTTCACCGGCCAGCAATTGAATCGTCTCGATCAGCGGCAGGCCGACCACGCTCGTGTAGGAGCCCACCAGCTTCACCACGAAGCTGCCGGCAATGCCCTGGATCGCGTACCCTCCGGCCTTGCCGCGCCACTCGCCACACGCCAGATAATCGTCCATCTCCTCCCGCGAGAGGCGCTTGAAGCGAACGCGGGTCTCCACCAGCCGGCTGTGATCACGGCCCTTCGCATCGACCACGCAGACGCCGGTGTACACCCGATGGGTGCGCCCCGACAGCAGCCGCAGGCAGTCGCGCGCCTCGTCCTGCAGATCGGGCTTGGGCAGAATGCGCCGGCCCACCGCCACCACCGTATCCGCGGCAAGCACCAACGCCTCCATACCGGCCTCGCGGGCACGGGCGGCCACCACCTTGCCCTTCTCCAGCGCCAGGCGCTGCGCCAGGCGCCGTGGCAGCTCCCCGCGCTCCGGGCTCTCATCCAGCTCCGCCGGCATGAGCAGGTCCGGCTCGATGCCGGCCTGGTTGAGCAGTGCGAGCCTGCGCGGCGAGCCGGACGCCAGGACGAGCTTCAATTGATCCGTCACAACCATCTCCCCATGCGGCCGGCGAGGCCGGCGCAAGTGGGCGGCACGCTACTGGAAACGAGGCGGCGTGTGAACGCCGCAGATGACAAAGGGGCGGAGCCGCCTGCCAGCCAGAACCCAGTCGGCACGGCCCCTCACGCCGGCCGCCGCGGGTCTTCCGCTGCGGAGCGCGGATCGGGGGCCACCAGCGGGAGCTCCAGCGTGAAGCACGTGCCACGGGACAGGCCCGCAACAGGGCTCTCGACGGAGATCCGCCCGCCCAGCAGATCGGTCACGATCTGATGCACGATGTGCAATCCGAGTCCGGTGCCGCCGCGCCCCCGCGCCGTGGTGAAGAAGGGCTCGAAGATGCGCGGCAGGATCTCCGCGGGAATGCCGACGCCATCGTCGCGGATCTCGATGGTCACCGCCGTCCGCCCTTTGCGCACGGCGCGCAGGTGCATCGTGCCGTGCCGGCCTTCCGGAAAGGCGTGCTTGAGCGTGTTGTTGAGCAGATTGGAGATCACCTGCGATAGGGGGCCGGGATAGCTGTCCATCTCCACGCCGGGTTCCAGCTCGAGATGCAGCGCGATGCCTTCGCTCGGCGACCATCGGCGCAGACGCGGGTCGGCATCGAGCACCGTCTCCGCGAGGTCCATCTTGCGCCGCGCCACCGTGGCGCGATCGACCGCCACCTGCTTGAAGCGGCGGACCAGCTCCGAGCAGCGCTGGATGGCGTCGCGGGCGAGACTGATATTGCCGTGGCTGGCACCGACGAAATCCGTCAGGTCGGAGCGACGGAGCCCCTCGACCATGCGCCGCTCCAGATGGCTCAGGTCTTCATCCGCCTTGCTCAGGGTCAAGGTGGCACTACCCAGCGGGGTGTTCAGCTCATGCGCCACCCCCGCCACCATCAGGCCCAGGGAGGACAGGCGCTCGGCGCGGGCGATCTCCTGCTGCACCTCCTGCAGGTGCCGGTTGGCATCACGCAGATCCGCATTGGCCGCCACCAGCGCCCGCCGGTGGCTGGCCTCCCGCTCCAGGCTCCCAGCCAGGCGCACGCCAATCACCAGCATCATCACCGCGAATACCACTGCCATCACCGACAGCAGGATCTTGGCCTCGAGTTCCTGCCATTCCGCATGGGCCTCATTCATGCGCACCGCCACGTAAAGGGTGGTGCCAGGCCCGGCAATGGTCGACGCTTCGCCGGCGGTGATCAGCCGGTTGCCAAAAGTGACACGGCGGAACAGCCAGTAATGGGATCCCTGCTGCCACTGTCCGTGAGGCTCGGCCTGCATGGACTGCCACAGTTCCGGCAGATCCCTGAAGACACTGCCGCGATCCCCCGGTCGCTGCCACGCCCAGTCGTCCTCCGCCGAGGGCCCACGGATCCAATAGCCATCGGAATTGATCAGGAACAGGGAAAGCGCGGGCTCGTCGCCGGCGATCTTCTGGATCCGTGCGAGCAGGCTGGCCATGGCATAGTTAATGATGACGATGCCCCGCCGCACGCCATAGGGCACCACCGGCGTCGCCACGCGCAGCATGGGCTTGAACGGCTGCTCGACCACGCCGTGCTCCACGTTGAGGTCGATGGCAGAGAAATAGACCGCCTTGGCCGGCAGATCACGGCTGTCCTTGAAATAGGGGCGATCCGCCTTGTCCTGAAGCTCGCCGAGGGAGACGATGCCCACCGCCCCGGCCGCCCGATCCACCCGCAGCCGTTCCAGACCCGCCTCGTCCAGCCACCGCACCTGGTCATAATCCGGAGAGGAGGACGCGAAGCTGGCGAAGATGCGTCCGCCGATGCCTCCGGGCGTCAGATCCTGCGGAGGAAGCTGCACCGCGATCGAGCTGAGAAACAGGATATCCCGCCCCAGCCGATCGAGCACGCGTTGAATGATGTCGTCGGCGCTGCGCAGCAGGTCCTGCCCCCGCGCCGTGCGGGCCTCCCGGGGGCCCTCCTCCACCTGCCACCACAACAAAGGGAAGGCGAGGCCGATGAGAACGGCCCACGGCAGCAGAAACAGCCCAATGCGCTTGCGCTGCCGGAGCAGCAGGGAGATCACGCCGGCCGACCAGCCGATCAGCTCCCGGGCCACGGCCTCAATCCGCCCGGGGCGCGCCGCACTCGCCCCATGGTTTTCGCCCTCGCGAGGGGCCAAAGAGACTCCGGACAGCTCGCCACGCTCAGGAATGTTCGTCACCAGAGCCCCCGCTGCAATACCACCGGTCTGGCGGGGCGCGCGGCGCAGGAGCGCCGCCATTTGCCCGCCCAGCCGCCACCCGCTCTCTCCTTGGCCGCCCGGTAGGGCCACCAGATCCGCCCCCTATGCCGCGAGCCGCTTGAGCAGCGCGCCCAGGCTGTCCGGCCGGCCGAACAGATAGCCCTGGGCCAGGCCGCATCCGTTCTGCCGCAACCACTGCGCCTGTGCCTCGGTCTCCACGCCCTCGGCCAGCACCACCATATTCATGCGGGCCCCCAGGCGCACCATCATTTCAGTAATACTATTGTCCTCTTCCGCATCATCCAAGCGGGCCACAAAGCTACGATCAATTTTTAGCTTTGTCGGCCGCAACGATCGAAGCAATGTCAGAGACGAATACCCCGTTCCGAAATCGTCTATGGCCAACGGAAAGCCGGATGCAGTGAGCTGGTCGAGAATTCCACGCGCGAACTTCTGCTCCTGGACGGCGATGGACTCCGTAATCTCCAGTTCAATGGTGGGAGGCGCCACCCCGAACTCACTGCAGCTGGTTGCAACTTCGGCCGCGAAGACCTCGCGATCGAGCTGGCGCGGCGACACATTGACGGCCAACACGAGATCGAAGCCTTCGGCCATCAGCCGCGCCTGCGCCTCGCAGGCCTTACGCAAAATGCGCTGCCCCAGCGGCACGATGAGTCCATTGGCTTCCGCCAGGGGAATGAACTGCCCCGGTGGAATGACCGTGCCATCGGGCTGGGTCCAGCGCGCCAGCACCTCGGCGCCCACAATCCGCCCCGTGCTGAGGTCCACCTGGGGCTGGAACACCACCGAGATCTCGTCCCGCTGCAGGGCCCTGTAGAGGTCGCGGGAGCGGGAGAAGCGGCGCTGCACCTCCTCATCGAGATCCGGCTCGTAGCTCAGCGTCCGCTCGCCGCCGAGCAGGGTCGCGCGCTTCAGCAGGAGCAGGCCGGTGGCCAGCGCGTTCTGCGCCGAACCGTGCACCTGATCGAGATCAAGGCGCGCGGAATCCACCCCGATGAAGGGCGCGTCATCCACCGCCGCCCCCATCTCGACACCGCTGAGCAATTCGGGACGGATGGCATCCGCGGGCCCGAGCACCGCAAAAGTATCCTCGTAAAGGCGCGCCAGCATGCAGGGCGCCGGAAACAGGTCGGCGAGCCGCGCCGCCACGTTCTTCAGCATCAGATTGCCCTGCTCGACACCCAGCGCCACGCAGCTCTGCGCATACTGGTCCAGCTCCAGGAGCAGCAGCACACGGTTGCGCGGCACCGGCAGATCCAGCGCCGCCTCCAACGCCCGACGCAGGGCATTGCCGTTGGGGATGTTCAGCAGTTGATCCTGATAGGCAAGATGATCCAGGCGGCTGGCCAGGGCGACGTTGACCAGACCGGTGTTGATGTTGGAGGTGAAGACGCCGAGCAGCTCCGGCTCGGTGTCGTCCAACGGCCGGCCGGTCGCCAGATAGGCGGCGGCGTGATCGTGCTCCAGCTCGGTGCCCGCCAGGAAGATCACCTGGCTGTCGTCGCACGCCAGGGATTGGCGGGACGACAGCGCCTCGTGGAGCAGCCCACGGATCCCGTCATCCTCCAACGCCTCCAACGGCTGGCCGACCGCCTCCTGGAACCGCCCGGCGGAACCGATGATGCGCGCGACACCCGGCTCGCCACTGTCGCCACGCACGCAGACGATCCCATCCGCCTGCACCCCGAACAGGGTGGCGAGCTGCAGGATCATGCGGCAGGCGAAATCCTGGAAGCCCGTAGCCCGGGCTAGCGAGTTGCTGGCTTCAACGATGCCCTGCAAGCCGCGGCGGGCGCGGTTGAGCGCGCGGATCTGCTCCCAGGTGCGCAGATTGCTCACCAGGATGGAATGGAGCCGCGCGTTGCTGAGATCCGTCTTCAGCCAATAATCAGAAATGTCGAACTGTTCGAGGGACATCTGCATGGGCGCCATGCCCGGCTGGCCGGTCAGCAGAATGATGCGGATCTCCGCATTGCCCATGACCTCCCGAATGGTCCGCACGAGCCGCAGGCCGGCGTCGTCGGTTTCCATCACCACATCAAGCAGCACCAGGGCGATGTCGCTGCGCTCGGACAGAACCTTGGCCGCCTGCCCGGCCGAATTGGCCGACAGAAAAACCACCTCCGCGTCGCGGTAGCGAAACCGCGTCAAGGACTGACGTAGCGAGCGTTGAAACAGCTCGTCGTCGTCGACGCTCAGGATCACGAAGGAGGGTTTCACGTGACAGCTGAGACAGGGGTCGACGCGAGCCTCCTCCGAGAATTCGAAAAAGTCGTCCTCCTGATCTCGAACGCCAGTTCGGACGACGTCACCCGTATGCATGCTCGACCTCCCTCGTACGACGAAAGGCCCCCGCTGCGACAAAATGACTATTTTCTACAACCTAAAGCGCAATTTCGGCTTGAATCAACCGATTTCTTTTGCGAGCGCTTCCGGCGGCACAGCCCTGCGTGGGGATCTACTTTAGTCTATACCCTACGGGATACCTCCGTCGAGTCCATCGCGGCAATCAAGCCTTCAAAGCTGGCGAGAGAGTGCACCGGTCGAAAATCGTCCACATGGGGTCGCATGGCGGCGATGCCCTGCGCCTTCGGCGCGAAGCCCTCGTATCGCAACAGCGGGTTGAGCCACACCAACCGTCGGCAATTGCGCTGCAAGCACGCCATTTCCTCGGACAGGCAGCCGTCGGGTTCGCGCTCCAATCCGTCGCTGAACAGAAGAACCACGGGCCCCTGCGCCATGAGCCGCCGCGACCAGCGGCGATTGAACTGGTGGAGATTGGCGCTGATGCGCGTGCCCCCCGCCCAGTCGGACGCCGCCCGCGCCACCGCCGCCAGGGCGGCTTCCGGGTCCCGCCGGGCGAGCGCCCGCGTCACCGGGGTCAGCCGGGTGCCAAACAGGAAGGTCGCCACCGGCCTGCGTTCACCCAGCGCGTGGAGGAAATGCAGGATGGGTTGCGAATAATCGGCCATGGAGCCGGAGATATCCACCAGCGCCACCACCGGCACCGGCTTCACCCGCGGCCGCAGCCACCGCAGCGGCAGAACGGCGCCGCCCGTTGCCGGCGCCTGGCGTAGCATGGCCCGCAGATCGAGCCGCCGGCCCCGCGCCGCCGGCACGAGGCGACGGCTCGGCACCGTCTCCACCGGCAGCCGCAAGGCGGCGATGCGGCGGCGGGCCTCGGCCATCTCCTGCGCGCTCATGGCGGCGAAATCCTTGGTGCGCAATACGTCCTCGCTAGAGGCGAGGCGCCGCGCCTCGATCTCCAGCCGCTCTTCCCGAGGCGGTGCCGTGGGCGCACCTCCCTGAAGCAGCGCCTCCTCCACCCGCCGCAGAATGGTCTCCCGCCGCCCGCCCGAAAGCGGCACCGCCGCCGGCGACAGCAGTGCCATGAGCTTGTCCTCTCGTCCCCGCCGGCGCCAGAACAGGCGGAAGGCCTGGTCGAACACCGGCATATCCTCATGGCGCGAGACGAACAGCGCGTGCAGGGTCCAGTAGAAATCCGCCCGGTCGCCGATGCCACCGGCGGCCACCGCCTCCACCGCATCCACCACCCGGCCCGGCCCCACCTTGAGGCCGGCGGCGCGCAGGGCGCGGCCGAAATAGGCGATATTGTCGGCGAGCCGCCCGGCTGCCGCAGCCGCAGGCTCCATGGCTACTGCGTCTCCATGGTTATTCCGCCGCCCGCACGGCGCGGCGCGCCTCTTCGATCAGCCGCTCGATGCGCCCCGCGTCGGTCTTGGCGATGTCGTCCTGATATTTGAGCAGCACGCCCAGCGTATCGCCCACCTGACCGGGATCGAGGGCGACGGCGTCGAGCTCCACCAGTGCCGAGGCCCAGTCGAGGGTTTCCGCCACCCCCGGCACCTTGAACAGATCGTCTTTCCGCAGCGCCTGGATGAACGCCACCACCTCCCGCGACAAGGTGGCCCCGACACCCGGCAGGCGGGAACGCAGAATGGCGAGTTCCCGCTCGGCGTCGGGATAATCCACCCAGTGATAGAGGCAGCGCCGCTTCAGGGCATCGTGGATCTCGCGGGTGCGGTTGGAGGTGAGGAGGATGATGGGCGGTGCCGGCGCCTTCACCGTGCCGATCTCCGGAATGGTCACCTGGAAATCGGCCAGCACCTCCAGCAGGAAGGCCTCGAACGCCGCATCGGTGCGGTCGAGCTCGTCCACCAGCAGCACCGGCGGGCCTTCGGGATGCGGCTCCAGGGCCTCCAGCAGCGGCCGGCGCAGCAGATAGCGCTCGGAAAACACATCCGCCGCCATGGCGCCCTTGTCGCTTTCACCCGCCGCCTCAGCGAGGCGGATGGCGATCATCTGCGCCGCATAATTCCATTCATAGACGGCGGCGGACTGGTCGAGCCCCTCATAGCACTGCAGGCGGATCAGCCGGCGCCCCAGCGCCGTGGCCAGGGTCTTCGCCACCTCAGTCTTGCCGACGCCCGCCTCTCCTTCCAGCAGCAGCGGCCGGCCCATGCGCAAGGCGAGGAACAGCACGGTGGCGAGCGGCCGGTCGGCCACATAGCCGGCGCCGCGCAGCAGGCCGATGGTGGCGTCGATGGAGGCGGGAGCGGTTGCTGTCATGACATCAACTTAACCAGAGGCCGGAAGGAACTCGGCGCGACTAGAGGCAAACGGAGGCGTCCCCCTTCGCCGGCCTCCGCGAACGCGGCCTCAGCGGGCCGCCTTCTCCACCGCGCGCTGGGCCATCACCTTCACCAATTGGGCGCGATAGGCGGCGCTGCCGTGCAGATCGCTCATCAGTTCGTCCGGATCGGGAGTAAGAGTGTCGAGGACCTGAGGACTGAAATCGGAGGTGAGCGCCTCCCCCGCCTCGGTCCAGAGGAACACACCCGACTGGCCGGCCCCGGTGACCGCCACCCGCACCTCGGCGGCGGTCTTGGCGACGAACACCCCGGCCATGGCATAGCGCGAGGCGGGGTTGCGGAACTTCATGTAGGCGGCACACTCTACCTGCGGGAAATCCACCCGGGTGATGATCTCGCCCTCCTCCAGCGCGGTCTCGAACAGGCCCCGGAAATAGTCGCCGGCGGGGATCTCGCGCCGGTCGGTCACCACGATCGCATTGAGGGCCAGCACCGCGGCCGGATAATCGGCGGTGGGATCGTCATTGGCGAGGGAACCGCCAAGGGTCCCGCGATTGCGCACCGCCACGTCGCCAATGCCGCCGGCCAGGTCCGCCAGCGCCGGGATGACCTCACGCACAACCGGGGATGACGCAACCTCCACATGGCGGGTCATGGCGCCGATGGCGAGGCCTTCGGCGGTGCGGGTGATGCCGACGAGGCCAGGAATGCGCGAGAGATCGACCAGCGCGCTCGGCTGGGCGAGCCGCTGCTTCAGGGTGGGGAGCAGGGTCTGCCCGCCGGCGAGCAGCTTGGCCTCGCCATCGGCGGCGAGCGCACCCACCGCGTCGGACAGCGCCTCGGGGCGCTGATAGGTGAAGGCGAACATGGGCTCCTCCTATTCCGCGGCGGCGCGCGCGGCGCGAGCCTGGATGATCTCCCACACCCGCGCCGGAGTGGCCGGCATGGGCACCTCCTCGGTGCCAAGGGCCTGGGTGAGGGCGTTGATGACGGCAGCCGGGGCGGCGATGGCGCCGGCCTCGCCGCAGCCCTTGATGCCGAGCGGATTGGACGGGCAGCGGGTCTGCGTCATCCCCACCTGGAACGCCGGCAGGTCGCCGGCCCGGGGCATGGTGTAGTCCATGTAGGAGCCGGTCACGAGCTGGCCGTCGGCGTCATAGACCACCCCTTCCAGCAGCGCCTGCCCCACCCCCTGGGCGATGCCGCCATGGACCTGGCCTTCGACGATCATGGGATTGATGACCACCCCGAAATCGTCCACCGCCGTGAAGTTCACGATGGTGGTGACGCCGGTCAGCGGGTCCACCTCCAACTCGCAGACATGGCAGCCGGCGGGGAAGGTGAAATTGGTGGGGTCGTAGAACGCCCCCTCCTTCAGCCCCGGCTCGATCTCCGAGGTGGGGAATTTGTGCGCCACATAGGCGTTGAGGGCCACCTCGGCGAACGCCAGCGACCGGTCGGTGCCGGCCACGGTGAAGCGGCCGTCCTTGAACTCGATGTCCCCTTCGGAGGCTTCCAGCATGTAGGCAGCGATCTTCTTCGCCTTGGCCTCCACCTTGTCGAGGGCCCGGGAGATGGCCGACATGCCGACCGCGCCGGAGCGCGAGCCGTAGGTGCCCATGCCGAACTGCACCTTGTCGGTGTCGCCATGCACCACGCTCACCTGCTCGATCGGAATGCCGAGCCGGGCGGACACCAGCTGGGCGAAAGTGGTCTCATGGCCCTGGCCATGGCTGTGGGAGCCGGTGAGCACCTCCACATTGCCGGTGGGGTTCACCCGCACCTCGGCGCTCTCCCACAGCCCCACCCCAGCCCCGAGGGAGCCGACCGCCGCCGAGGGGGCGATGCCGCAGGCCTCGATATAATTGGACAGGCCGATGCCCCGGAGCTTTCCGCGACGCGCCGCCTCCGCCTGGCGGGCGGGAAAGCCGGCGTAATCCGAGAGCTCCAGCGCCTTGTCGAGGGCGGCTCCATAGTCACCGGCGTCATAATTCATGATCACCGGGGTCTGGTGGGGAAAGGCGGTGATGAAGTTGCGACGTCGGAATTGGGCGGAATCCTGCCCCAGCTCCCGCGCCGCCTTCTCGACGATGCGCTCCACCAGGAAGGTGGCCTCCGGCCGGCCGGCGCCGCGATAGGCATCCACCGGCGCGGTGGTGGTGTAGAGCGCATCCACCTCGCAATAGATGGCCGGGATGTCGTATTGGCCCGAGAGCAGGGTTGCGTAGAGATAGGTGGGAATGGACGAGGCGAAGGTGGAGAGATAGGCGCCCATATTGGCGCGGGTGTGCACCCTGAGGCCGAGGATCTTGCCCTCGGCATCGAGCGCCAGCTCGGCATGGGTGCGGTGGTCGCGGCCATGGGCATCGGAGAGGAAGGCCTCCGAGCGGTCGGAGGTCCATTTCACCGGCCGCCCCACCCGCCGCGACGCCCAGGCGCAGACCGTCTCTTCCGCATAGATGAAGATCTTGGAGCCGAAGCCGCCGCCCACATCTGGGGCGATGACCCGGAGCTTATGCTCGGGGGCGATGCCGACGAAGGCGGAGAGCACCAGCCGCGCCACATGGGGGTTCTGGCTGGTGGTCCACAGGGTATAGGCCTCGTCACCGCTGTCATAGTCGCCGATGGCGGCGCGCGGCTCCATGGGGTTGGGCGCGAGGCGGTTGTTGACGAGGTCGATGGTGGTCACATGGGCGGCACGGGCAAAGGCGGCCTCGGTGGCGGCCTTGTCGCCCAGCTCCCACTCGAACGCCGTATTGGCCGGCGCGCAGTCGTGGATCTGCGCGCCCTCCCGGGCATGGGCGAGATCGGCCACCGCGGGCAGTTCCTCATAATCCACCGCGATGGCAGCGGCGGCGTCCTTGGCGGCGTTGAGGCTTTCGGCGATCACCACCGCCACGTGGTCGCCCACATAGCGCACCTTGTCCTTCGCCAGGGCCGGATGGGACCCCATCTTCATGGGGCTGCCGTCCTTGGAATGGATCATCCAGCCGCAAATGAGATCGCCGATGCCATCGGCGGCAAGATCAGCGCCGGTGAGGATGTCCACCACCCCCGGCATGGCCTTGGCCGCGGCGATGTCGAGCCCGCGAATGGCGGCATGGGCGAAGGGTGAGCGCAGGAAATAGGCGTAGGCCTGGCCGGGGCGGTCGAGATCGTCGGTGTAACGGCCCTTGCCGGTGATGAAGCGGTGGTCTTCCTTGCGGCGCACCGCAGCGCCGATGGGCGTGATGGTGGCGGTGCTCATGGCATCCTCCCGAGGCGCCCGGCCCGGACGGCTGGCGCGGCAAAGCTGAGGTCTTAGGGGGCCACGCGACACAGCGCGCCGGCCCGCTGGAACGCGCGCGGCTATTCGGCGGCGAGATCGCGCGGGGCGCCCATGGCCTGCGCACCGGCGGTGATGGCCCTGACGATGTTGTGGTAGCCGGTGCAGCGGCACAAATTGCCGTCGAGATTGTCGCGGATGGTCGGCTCGTCGAGGCCGGGGCCGAAGCGCGCCACCAGATCCACCGCGCTCATGATCATGCCCGGGGTGCAGAAGCCGCACTGCAGGCCGTGATGCTCGCGGAAGGCCTCTTGCATGGGATGCAGGGTGGTACCGGTGGCGAGGCCCTCGATGGTGGTCACCGCGCGGCCGTCCGCCTGCACCGCGAGGGTGGTGCAGGATTTCACCGCCTCGCCATCGAGATGCACCACGCAGGCGCCGCACTGGCTGGTGTCGCAGCCCACATGGGTGCCGGTGAGATCGAGCGCCTCGCGCAGGAACTGGACCAAGAGGGTGCGCGGCTCCACCACGGCGGAAACGGCGCGTCCGTTCACCGTGAGCGAGATGGCGATGGTGGCAGAAGCATTGTGACGGGCCTGGGCAGAATCCTGGGTCTGCACAGAAACGTGCGCCTGGGTCATTCCTCACCTCCGCGGGGTCGAAGCCCCTTTTGCGGCACGGAGTTGGTCTCCGCGTCCGCCTCCGGCGTGTCGCCGGACTGAAGTGAACCCAGTGTGCGGCCGCAGGCGGCGCGCGGTCAAGCGGCGCCTGCGGCCAGGATCGGGACGGCGTTCAAACCACCTTGCGGTCGTCGTCCGGCGGTTCGTCGGCCATGAGCGACGGCTCGGCGGCCTCTTCGGTGGCGATGGCCTCCAGCATGTCCCCCTTGGCCGCCCGGCGGCCGGCGATGACGCCCACCACCACCAGTTGGAAGAAGTGGTAGATCATGATGGGGGTGATGATGAGAGAAAGCTGCGGCGAGGTGCCGAACATCACCTTGGCGATGGGCAGGCCGGTGGCCAGAGATTTCTTGGAGCCGCAGAACAGCACCGCCGTGGTGTCGGGATGGTTGAAGCCCACCAGCCGGCAGAACACGTCCAGGAGCGCATAGACCACGAAGAACAGCGCGGCCGCGCCGACGATGATCTCGATGATGATGGCCGGGCTCTGGCCGCTCCACACGCCGGCGACGACGCTGTCGCAGAAGGCGTTGTAGACGATGGCGAGAATGACCGCCCGGTCCGCCACCTTCACGATCACCTTGTGCTTTTCCACGAAGGAGAGCAGCAGCGGCCGCACCAATTGGCCGGCCACCAGCGGCAGAATGACGATGATGACCAGCTTCAGGATCACGTCGCCCAGCGCCATGGAGCCGCCGGTGGCGTGGAGATACCAGGCCATCAGCAGCGGCGTCACGAACACGCCGATGAGGCTGGAGATGGAGGCGTTGAAGATGGCCACCGCCACATTGCCCTTGGCAAGCGAGGTCATCGCCACCGAGGACGAGACGGTGGAGGGCAGCGCCGCCAGGAAAAAGAAGCCGATGCCCACCTCTTCCGGCATCAGCCGCGAGATGAGCGGCATGGCCAGCACCACCACCAGCGGAAACAGCGCGAAGGTGGCGAGCTGCACGACGATGTGGAGCTTCCAGCGGGTGGCGCTCTCCAGCAGCCGGCGTGTGGCCAGCGAGATGCCGTAGAGGAAGAAAATGAGGCCGATACCCCAGGTGGCGGCGCTGTCGGCATGCAGCACGCCGCCGGTCGTCCCCGGCTCCGGCCAGAGCAGGGCGAGAACAACGACAGCGACAAGGGCGGGCAGGAACGGATCGATTTTCAGGCGCTTGAACATGGTCCCGGGGCAGCAGGCGTGAATGTCATGGACCCTGGACCGTTTCGCCACCTACGGCCACAGCGAAGTTCTGGAAGAACGTGTCGGCCATTTTTTTCGCTGCCCCGGCCACCAGACGCTGTCCGAGCTGAGCCAGCTTTCCACCGATCTGTGCTTCGGCGGTATAGTCCAACTTGGTCCCTGAATCCGTCTCGGTCAACCGCACCTGGGCGCCGCCCTTGGCGAATCCGGCAACGCCGCCCTCCCCTTCCCCAGAAATCCGGTAGCTTTCAGGCGGCATCAGATCGCTCAATATGACCGTGCCTTTGAACTTGGCCTTCACCGGCCCGATCTTGGCCACCACCAGGGCTTTCAATTCGCTGCCGGACACCTGCTCCAGTTCCTCACAGCCGGGAATGCAGGCTTTCAGCGTGTCGATGCTGTTCAACGCCGCCCACACTGCCGCGCGGGGGGCCGGAATCTCGACGCTCCCATTCATTTCCAGGGCCATGGCGCTCCTCCATCCGCGTCTTGAGACGCTGTCATGGCAGCATGGTGCGCGCTCACGTGCGGGGCGTGAAGATGTTCGTGCGCTGTTCGCACGAGAATTGTCACTCCGGCCGGGCCGGGTTATGAGTCGATAAAAGAGCTTCGCCCAAACATCGTGCAGGATGAATTTGTAGGCGCAGCCACCAGACAAGAGGGGTCCAGCGGCGGATGGATATCTTCCTCCAGCAGCTCATCAACGGATTGACCCTTGGGTCGATCTACGGCCTGATCGCCATTGGTTACACCATGGTGTTCGGCATCATCGGCATGGTGAATTTCGCGCACGGCGACGTATTCATGGTGAGCGCCTTCATCGGCCTCATCTGCGTGCTGCTGCTCACCACCGTGGTCGGCATCAGCTCCATCTTCCTGGTGCTCGCCATCACGCTGGTGGTGGCCATGCTGTTCACCGGCCTCACCAGCTGGGCCATCGAGCGGGTGGCCTACCGCCCCCTGCGGGGCTCGTTCCGCCTGGCGCCGATGATCTCGGCCATCGGCATGTCCATCTTCCTGTCCAACTTCGTGCAGGTGGCCCAGGGCCCGCGCAACAAGCCGCTGCCGCCGCTGGTGCCGGACGTGATCGTGCTGATGGAGCGCAACGGCTATCAGGTCACCCTCGCCTACAAGCAGATCATCATCATGGCGGTCACCGCCGGCCTGCTGTTCGGCTTCTGGTGGCTGGTGCAGAAAACGCCTCTGGGGCGGGCCCAGCGCGCCTGTGAGCAGGACCGCAAGATGGCGGCGCTGCTCGGCATCAATGTCGACCGCACCATCTCCCTCACCTTCGTCATCGGTGCCGCGCTCGCCGCCGTCGCCGGGGTGATGTACCTGATGTATTATGGGGTGGTGAACTTCGCCGATGGCTTCGTGCCGGGGGTGAAGGCCTTCACCGCGGCGGTGCTGGGCGGCATCGGCTCGCTGCCCGGGGCCGTGCTCGGCGGCCTTCTCATCGGCCTCATCGAGACTTTTTGGTCCGCCTACTTCTCCATTGAATACAAGGATGTAGCGGCCTTTTCCATCCTTGTGGTGGTGCTCATCTTCATGCCCCAGGGCCTGCTGGGCCGGCCGGAAGTGGAGAAGGTGTGATGGCGGCGCCGCACGCCTCCGACCTCTGGGAAGATGACGATAAGGCGCCGCAAGTGACAATCCACCCGGTGGCCCCCACGCCCCGGGAGGCGGCGCTGCTGCCGGCGCTGAAGGACGCGGTGGCCAGTGGCATCATCACCGGGCTCCTGCTGTTGCCCCTGGTGGGCTTCCGCGCCACCGAAAGCGGCTCCGGGCCACTCACCCTCACCTATCGCTTCGGCCTGGTGGCCGTGCTGGCGGCGGTGGTGGCGGGGCTCCGGCTGGTGCTGAACCTCACCGTGTGGCATCCGGACCGCCGGCGCGCGGGCAAATCCAGTTCGCCGCTCGCCATCCGGCTGCGTGCGGGCGTGGCGCCATTGCTCAAGCCCGCCTTCTTCGCCCTCGCCCTCGCCTATCCCTTCCTCGCCATCCTGCTGTCCGGCGGCCTTTCCCCCAGCCGCTATTGGGTGGATCTCGGCATCTACATCCTCACCTATGTGATGCTCGGCTGGGGCCTCAACATCGTGGTGGGCCTCGCCGGCCTTCTCGACCTCGGCTACGTGGCGTTCTACGCAGTGGGCGCCTACACCTTCGCACTGCTCTCCACCTCAGTGCCGCTCAACGCCTTCTTCGATGCCCATGTGGCGGAAGGCTTCTGGGCCTCCTGGTCGTTCTGGGTGTGCCTGCCGGTGGCGGGCATCCTTGCCGGCCTGTGGGGGGTCATCCTGGGCTTTCCGGTGCTGCGGCTGCGCGGCGATTATCTCGCTATCGTCACTTTGGCTTTCGGCGAGATCATCCGTCTGGTGCTCATCAACTGGGTGTCGCTCACCAATGGCGGCGCCGGGATTTCCTCAATCCCGCCCGTGACCTTCTTCGGCATGTCGTTCGACCGGGACGACACCGGCTTTGCCGCGGTGTTCGGGCTGTCCTTCAGCCCCATGCACCGGATGATCTTCCTCTATTTCATCATCCTGGGCCTCGCCGCGCTCACGGCGCTGGCCACCATCCGGCTGCGGCAGATGCCGGTGGGTCGGGCCTGGGAGGCGCTGCGCGAGGACGAGATCGCCTGTCGCTCGCTTGGCATCAACACCACCTTGACCAAGCTCACCGCCTTCGCCACCGGCGCCATGTTCGGCGGCTTCGCCGGCGCCTTCTTCGCGGTGCGGGTGCGATTCGTCTCGCCGGAGAGCTTCACCTTCATGGAATCGGCGGTGATCCTCGCCATCGTGGTGCTGGGTGGCATGGGCTCGCAGATGGGGGTGGCCGCGGCGGCGGTGCTGCTCATCGGCGGCATGGAGATGCTGCGCAACCTCACCTTCCTGAAATCGGACTTCCTGTTCGGCTCGGATTTCGACCCCGCCCTCTACCGCATGCTGATCTTCGGCTTTGCCATGGTGGCGGTGATGGTGTGGCGCCCGCGGGGCCTCGTCGCGACCCGCATGCCGACCATTTTCTTCAAGACGCGCAAGGCGGTGTCCGGATCTCTGGTGAAGGAGGGGCACGGCTGATGAATGCGCTCGCCCCCCATTGGGATCGCGACCCAATCCTCAAGGTCGACCACCTGTCCATGCGCTTCGGCGGCCTTGTCGCCGTGGGCGACGTCACCTTCCGCGCCGGCCGCGGCGAGGTCACCGCCGTCATCGGCCCCAACGGCGCCGGCAAGACCACGGTATTCAACTGCATCACCGGCTTCTACAAGCCCTCCACCGGGCGCCTCGCTTTGATGCACGGGGGGCCGGCAAGCGACGATGAGCTCGATGCCCTCACCACCGGCGGCCTGGCCTGGAGCCGCACCGTCAACGGCGCCACCTACCTGCTGGAGCGCCTGCCGGACCACAAGGTCTCCGCCCGCGCCAAAGTGGCCCGCACCTTCCAGAACATCCGCCTGTTCTCGGGCATGACGGTGCTGGAAAACCTGCTGGTGGCGCAGCACATGTCGCTGACCCAGGCCGGGCTTCTCAACCCCGCGGCGCTGTTCAACCTGCCGTCCTGGCGGCGGCAGCAGAAGGAGGCGGTGGAGCACGCCCTTTACTGGCTGGAGCGCATCCATCTCACCGCCCGCGCCGATGATCCCGCTGGCGACCTGCCCTATGGCGACCAGCGGCGCCTGGAGATCGCCCGCGCCATGTGCACGCGGCCGGCACTGTTGTGCCTCGACGAGCCGGCGGCCGGCCTCAACCCGCGCGAATCCGCCGAGCTCAATGCCCTGCTGCTTGGCATCCGCAAGGACCACCAGACCTCGATCCTGCTCATCGAGCACGACATGAGCGTGGTGATGGAGATTTCCGACCACGTGGTGGTCCTCGAATATGGCCGCAAGATCGCCGACGGCACGCCAGAGGCGGTGCGCAACGATCCCAAGGTCATCGCCTCTTATCTCGGGGTGGAGGACGAAGCCGAGGCCGAAGCCGAAATGGGAGCCCCCGCATGAGCGCGCCGCTGCTGGCCGTGCGGGGGGTCGAGACCTTCTACGGCAACATCATGGCCCTGAAGGGCGTCGACATGGACGTCAACGAGGGGGAAATCGTCACCCTCATCGGCGCCAATGGCGCCGGCAAGTCCACGCTGATGATGACCATCTGCGGCGCGCCCCAGGCGCGGGCGGGCGCGGTCACCTTCGCGGGGAAGGACATCACTCGCCTGCCCACCCACGAGATCATGCGGCTCAAGATCGCCCAGTCGCCGGAAGGCCGGCGGATCTTCCCGCGCATGACCGTCTACGAGAATCTGCAGATGGGCGCCGCGGTGGAAGGCGGCACCCATTTCGAGGCGGATCTCGAACGCATGTTCGAGATGTTTCCCCGCCTCAAGGAGCGCATCGGCCAGCGCGGCGGCACCCTCTCCGGTGGCGAGCAGCAGATGCTGGCCATCGCCCGCGCCCTCATGAGCCGGCCGCGCCTGCTGCTTCTGGACGAGCCCTCCCTCGGCCTCGCGCCACTGGTGGTGCGGCAGATCTTCGAGGCCATCCGAACCCTCAACCAGACCGAGGGGCTGACCGTGTTCCTGGTGGAGCAGAACGCCTATCATGCGCTGAAGCTCGCCCATCGCGGCTATGTGATGGTCAACGGGCGCATCACCCTGTCCGGCACCGGCACCGAGCTTCTGGCCCGGCCAGAGGTGCGGGCCGCCTATCTTGAGGGAGGCCGCTGACATGACCCATGATCCGGGCCGCCCGTCCTCGCCGCTGCTGATCGGTCCCCTGGCGCTGCTGGTGGTGCTGGCGCTGGCCGTCGCGGTGGCGCCTGCCGTGCTGATGGGCCCCTCGCTGGGCGACTTCCTGCTGGTTTCGCTGATCCTCGGGGGAGGCGCCGCCTGGCTGACCGGCAAGGCGGTGGCCCGGGGCTGGGGCTCGCTGCTCCACCTGCTGGTCTATTGCGTCCTGCTGGCTGCCGCGGTGCGCTTCGCGCATTTCGCGCTGTTCGAAGACGCGCTGTTCGAACCTTTGACCTCCCTGGTGGAGGTGCTGTTCCTGATCGCGATCGCGACGCTCGGCTTCCGGGCGGTGCGCAAGCAGCAGATGAGTGTTCAATATGGGTGGATGTTCGCACCCTCCGGCTTTCTGAGCTGGCGTCGCCAGGCGGGCGGCAGCGCGCCCGAGGTCGCCGGTTGAAGTTCTGGGGTCCAGGACCGCGGCACAACGGGTGCCCGGCCCAGCAGCATCGGATCGCGGGTCGATCCGCTATACGAGGGGAGAGATCAGATGAGGAAGCTCTTGTTGGCGTCGCTGGCGCTGGGCGCCGGCCTCGCCCTGGCGGGACAGGCCAGCGCCCAGGTGAAAATCGGCGTCGGCGGTCCCATGACCGGGTCGAACGCCGCCTTCGGCGCCCAGCTGAAGACCGGCGCCGAGCAGGCGGTGGAGGACATCAACGCCTCCGGCGGTATTCTCGGCAAGAAGATCGAACTCCTGGTCGGTGACGATGCCGGCAAGCCGGAGCAGGGCAAGTCCGCCGCCAACAAATTCATCTCCGACGGCGCGACCTTCGTGATCGGTCACTTCAACTCGGGCGTCTCCATCCCGACCTCGACCGATTACGAGGAAGCCGGCGTGCTGCAGATCAGCCCGGCGTCCACCAACCCGACCTTCACCGAGCGCAAGATGTGGAACACGTTCCGCACCTGCGGCCGCGACGACCAGCAGGGCTCGGTGGCCGGCGACTACATCGTGAAGAACTTCAAGGGCAAGAAGGTCGCCATCGTCCACGACAAGACCCCGTACGGCAAGGGTCTCGCGGACGAGACCCAGAAGGCCATGAACAAGGGCGGCATGAAGGAAGTGCTCTACGAGGGCATCAACCCCGGTGAGAAGGACTATTCGGCCCTCGTCTCCAAGCTGAAGGCCAATGGCGTCGATCTCATCTATTTCGGCGGCCTGCATCCGGAAGCCGGCCTCATCGTGCGGCAGATGCGCGACCAGGGCATGAAGACCGTGCTCTTCTCCGGCGATGGCATCACCGACAAGGAGTTCTGGACCATCGCCGGCCCCGGCGCCGAAGGCACGCTGATGACCTTCGGCCCCGATCCGCGCAACAACCCGGCCGCCAAGGACATCGTCGCCGCCTTCAAGGCCAAGGGCGTCGATCCGGAAGGCTATGTGCTCTATTCCTACGCGGCCGCCCAGGTGATCAAGCAGGCGGCGGAAGCGGCCAAGTCCCTCGACCCCAAGAAGGTGGCGGACAAGATCCACTCCGGCATGACCTTCGAGACCGTGCTCGGCCCGCTCGCCTTCGACAAGAAGGGCGACATCACCAAGCTCGACTACGTGGTCTATGAGTGGAAGGACGGCAGCTACAAGCAGCTGTGACCAGCCCGGGCGTAGCGCCTGGTCCCATCAGGAAGCCCGCGCTCCGGCGCGGGCTTTTTGTTTACTCAGCCGAGCGTGGAGAGCACCGGGAAGGTCTCGATCAGCCAGTAGCTGGCATGAGCGATCCAGCCGGACATGAAGGCGATGCCGGTGAGCACCAGCAGCGCGCCCATCACCTTCTCCACCACCGGCAGCATCTTGCGCACATGCTTCAGGCTGGCCAGGAACGGCCGCACCGCCATGGCCGCCAGCAGGAACGGCACGCCGAGGCCGAGGGAATAAGTGGCGAGCAGCAGAGCGCCCTTGGAGACGGTCGCCTCGGAACCGGCCACGGCAAGGATGGCTCCCAGCACCGGCCCCAGGCAGGGGGTCCAGCCGAAGGCGAAGGCGAGGCCCATGACAAAGGCCCCCCACAGGCCGGACGGCTCGTTCACGTGTGGCCGGGCGGTGCGATGCAGGAGATGGATCTTGAACACGCCCAGGAAGTTGAGGCCCATGACCAGAATGGCGAGGCCCGCCACCATGGACAGAATATCGAGATGGGCCCGCAGCAGGTCGCCGAGGGCCGAAGCCCCCGCCCCCAGCAGCACGAACACCACGGTGAAGCCGCTGACGAACAGGGCTGCGCCCACCATGGCGCGGCGGCCCACCTCCTTCACCGGCTCGTCGCCCGCCAGATCATCCAGCGTGCTGCCGCCGAGAAAGCACAGATAGGGCGGCACCAGCGGCAGCACGCATGGCGACACGAAGCTCACGAGGCCGGCCAGAAAGGCGGCGGGAAGGGTAACGTCGGTCATGGAACCCTGACGCAGGACGAAAACGACATGTGGCGCCCGTCATGGGCCGCCCGGACGGCCGCGGCAAGCCGCACATCGCCGCGCTCGCCGGCTTGTGAGCGGCGCCGGGCGCAGTTCCCGTCCCCAAGGCAGGCGGCAAAGATGGCCGCAGCCCATTCCCTCGACGCGACAAAGCACTCTAAAACAGTGCCGATGGAGGGACCCGATGCGCAACCTCATTACCGATGTCGCGGGCCTGAAGGTGGGCCATGCCGAGCATCTCGCCCATGCCACCGGCGTCACGGTGGTGGTGTGCGACGCCCCCACCGTCGCGGCCGTTGACGTGCGCGGCGGCGGTCCCGGCACGCGGGAGACCGACCTGCTGGCGCCCGTCGCCACCGTGGATGGAGTCGACGCCGTGGTGTTGTCCGGCGGCTCGGCCTTCGGCCTGGATGCGGCGGCGGGCGTCATGGGCGCCCTCGCGGCCCAGGGGCGCGGGTTCGCCGTGGGCGATGCGCGGGTGCCCATCGTTCCCGCCGCGGTGATGTTCGATCTCCTCAACGGTGGCGACAAATCCTGGGGCGAGGATCCGCCCTATCGGGCGCTGGGGCGCGCCGCGGTGGCCGCCGCCGGGCTCGACGTGCCGCTCGGCAGCGTCGGCGCCGGGCTCGGCGCCACCACCGCCACCGTCAAGGGCGGGCTCGGCTCGGCCTCGGCGGTGCTGGCCTCGGGCCATGTGGTGGGCGCCATCGTGGCGGTCAATGCAGTGGGTTCCCCGCTGTTCGGCCCCGGTCCCCACTTCCGAGCCGCGCCCTACGAGCGCGATGGCGAGTTCGGCGACCTCGGCCTGCCCGGACGCATCCCCGACGAAGCCCTGGCGCCCGCCCTCAAGGGGCACCTGCCACGTACCGCCACCACCATCGCCGTTGTCGCCTGCGATGCGATCCTCAGCAAGGCACAGACCCAGCGTCTTGCCGTCATGGCTCAGGATGGGCTCGCCCTGTCGCTGTTCCCCATCCACACCCCGCTCGACGGGGACTGCGTATTCGCCCTCGCCACCGGCCGCCGCGCCCTGGCGGAGCCGGTGGTGGACCTGACCCGTCTTGGCGCATGCGCAGCCACGGTGCTGGCGCGGGCGGTGGCGCGGGCGGTATTCACCGCCAAGGCGCTGCCGGTCCCCAATGCCCAGCCCAGCTGGCGGGACCTCTATGGTGCGCCCGCCGCCACCCTCCAGCCCTGAAAGAAAATTCATGAGCGAGACCCGTTCCGCCGTTCCGCCGAGCGCCGCTCCAGGCCCGGGTTCGACTTCCGCGCCCAAGACGCGCACCCGGCGCCGGCCGCCGGACAATCCCGGTCTCGGCGGAGCCCTGATGGTGGTCTTCTGGTGCGCCTGCGGCATCACCGCTTTGCCGCTGGCCGGGCTATTCGCTCTGGTGGCCAACACCGGCGTGTCGGGCGCCTCCTGGGCGCTGACCGAAGCCTTCGCCGGCGCGACCCTGCAGGCCCATGTGTTGCGCCTCGGCCTTTGGCCGCAGCTGGTGCTGTTCGCCTGGGGCATTAGCTTCGTGGTGCTGACGGTGATGCGCGCGCGCATCACGCTGATGGTGGCGCCGGTTGTGCTGGCGGCCTGGGTGGCGGTGAGCGCCTATTGTCAGTTCGCCATGCGCGCGGCCATGGCACCGGACGGCGCCACCCTGGCCGATTTCGCAGCGCTGACGCCCGGCATCCTGGCCCAGGTGGTGGCGACCGCCGCCCTGTTCGGCTACTTCCGCGACGGCGCCCGCCCGAAGGCCTATTACAACCGCGGCTGAGGCGCGCCGACCGGGCGGGCGGCTGCCGGCCGTCCGCCCCGCCGCTTTACAGAAAGCGACGCGCGGAAAACGGCTTGGGATCGGTGAAGGGGGTGTCCCCGGCCATCATCTGTGCCAGCAGCAGGCCGGTGACGGGCCCCAGCGTGAGCCCCCAATGACCGTGACCCACGGCCAGATGAAGGCCCGCCAGGCCCGGCGCGGGGCCGATGATGGGCTTGGAATCGGGCAGCGCAGGCCGCCGCCCCAGCCATGGCTCGCTCTCGCGCACCGCACCGAGGGGCAGCAGCTCCCGTGCCATGGGAATGTCCTGCTCCACCTGCCGCGGGGTCGGCGCCGCATCGCGCCCGGCGAACTCCACACCGGTGGTGAGGCGAATGCCATAGCGGGTGTTCTGCAAGGCATAGCCGCCGGCTACGTCGACCACCGCCCGCCCCAGCTGCAGGCCCTGTTCAGGCGCCAGATGCACGTGATAGCCGCGCTTGGAGATCAACGGCAGCTGGATGCCGAGCGGCGCCAGAAGGTCGAGGCTCCAGGGGCCGAGACACACCACCGCCTCCTCCGCGTCCACCGGCCCTTCTGCGGTTTCGGCCCGCCAGCGCGGACCAGCACGCCGCAGGCTGCGCGCATCCCCTGAAAGCAGCAGTCCCCCGCGCCGCTCGAACAGCGCCGCATAGGCCTTCACGAGGCCGCCGGGGTCGGAGCAATTATCGCAATCGTGCCAATGAATGGCATGGGTGAAGCGTGGACGCAGCGCCGGCTCCAGGGCCAGGGCGCCGGCGGTGTCGTGCACCGTGTAGGCCACCTTCAAATCATCGGCGAGCGCGCGTTCGGCGGTCGTGGCGGCGAACAGCGCCGGCGTGCGGTAGAGCTTCAGCCATCCGGTGGGGGCCAACAGATCCATGGCCCCGGCTGGCTCCGCCAGAAGGTGGTGCTCGGCGCGGGCACGGGCCAACAGGGGCCGCAGCTCCCGCGCGGTGGCGACGAGCGCTGCCGGCGCCGATTTCTGGAAATAGGCCCATAGCCAGGGCGCCAGGGCCGGCAGATCCGCGAGGTGGTAATTGCTTTCCGGCGCCTGCTTCAGCGCGTGGCGCAGCAACACCAGAGGATCGTGCGGGAAGGCCACGGGAAACAGCGCACTGCCTTCGATGCAGCCGGCGTTGCCGAACGAGGTCCCTTCCCCCGGCGGCGCGTGATCCATGAGCACCGCCGACAATCCCCGCGCCTGCAGATGCAGGGCGACGCTGACCCCGATGATTCCCGCGCCCAGGACGACCACATCGCAACGCGCCATGTTCGGTGGCTCCTCTCGCCGACACCACCGATCTTACATCATTCCCCCCAATCTTCGACCGCGCGCGCCGCCAGCGCGGCGCCCCTCACCGGCGACCCCGGCGTCGCGACCACGCCACGGCCAGGCTGACCGCCACCAGCGTCGTCGCCAACCCATACCAAGTAAGGGCATATTCCAGATGGCGGTTGGGAAAGACGAGGCGCGTCGCGCCCCCGCGCGGCCACCCCCCGGGCGCAACTGGGGCGTCCTGATCAATGATGAAGGGGGCGGCATCGATGAGCCCGCGGGCAGCGGCGATGGAACCGGGATCGCGCCGATAGAAGGCATTGCCGGCCTCGTCATTGGCCGGCACGAACCAGCTGGCGGCCTCGGGCATGCGCAGCAGCCCGACCACTTCCGCCTCACCCGCGATCTGGCCATCGGCGCGCGCATGCGGATCACGCAGAGCCAAAGGAACGAAGCCGCGATTGATGAGAAGCGGAGGACCATCGGCGCGCATCAGGGGAGTGATCACCAGATACCCGGCGCCGCGCGGCTCCGGCTCGTCCGAGCCGCGCACGGTATAGACGAGGGCTTCGCGGGCGTGATCGAACACGCCGCGCGCCCGAACGTGGCGATATTCATCCCGCTCCCGGGTCAATTGCGGCCATTCCCGTGGCGCCGGAACGGGAGCGGGTTCGGCATGGGCGCGGGCCTCCACCTGCGCCAGCAGGTCCTCCTTCCAGGCCCGCCGCTGCAATTGCCAGGTGCCGAGACCGATCAGCACGGCGAGCGCCACCCCCACCGCCAGCAGCGCCACCAGTGCGCGCCCTGTGGCCCACGGGGCGGACAGCGTGGCGAGGCGCAACGGCAGCCCCCCCGGGTGGCCCGTCCCCTCGCCCCGATCCAGCCGATCCAGCGGCAGCGACGACCGACGGCTCATGGCACGCGACGGTCGAGCTGCCCCTCGGCCGCCTTGTTGCGATACTGCAGCGCCACCATGAGCCCCTTCAGCGGGCGCAACAGGCCGAGGGTGAGCACGAGGATGGCGGGTATCCAAAGTGCCGCGTGCACCCAAAGGGGCGGCTCGAACGCCGCCTCCACCCAGAAGGCCAGCGCCACCACCACGAAACCGCCGATGAGGATGACGAACACCGCCGGCCCGTCGCCGGCATCGGCGAAACCATAGTCGAGCCCGCACACGTCGCATCGGGGCGCCAGATCCAGGAAGCCGCGGAAGAGGTGGCCCCGACCACAACGCGGGCAATGACCCATGAGCCCCGCGCCGAGCGGGGAAATGACGTCATGGGGAGAATGGCGCGCCATGGTCTAGCCTCCGCTTCGTGCCCGCGCTTCCTGCCTCCGGCTCCGTCAGTGGGCGGACGCGCCCACCGACCCCCACACATAGATGAACACGAACAGGAACAGCCACACCACGTCGACGAAGTGCCAGTACCAGGCCGCCGCCTCCAGGCCGAAATGCCGCTCCGGCCGGAAGTCGCCCAGATAGGCGCGCAGCAGGCACACCGCCAGGAACACGGTGCCGACGATCACATGGAAACCATGGAAGCCGGTGGCCATGAAGAAGGTGGAACCATAGATGTTTCCGGCGAAGGCGAAGTGTGCGTGCCAATATTCGTAGACCTGGCACAAGGTGAACAGCACACCCAGCCCCACCGTGGACCACAGGCCCAGCCGCAACCCCTCACGGTCGCCTTCGATCAGCGCATGGTGCGCCCAGGTGAGGGTGGTGGCGGAGGTCAGCAGGATCAGTGTGTTGAGCAGCGGCAGGTGCCAGGGGTCCAGCGTCTCGATGCCCTGCGGCGGCCAGACCCCGCCGGTGACCTCCGCGCGCTGGAAATTGATCGCCTCCCCGGCGAACAGGGAGGCATCGAAGAAGGCCCAGAACCAGGCGACGAAGAACATCACCTCCGAGGCGATGAAGAGAATGGTGCCATAGCGCAGGCCCAGATCCACCACCTGAGTGTGGAAGCCCCGGTAGCCTTCCAGGATCACGTCCCGCCACCAGCCGAACATGGTGTAGAGCACGCCCAGCAACCCGGCCAGCATGACAAGGCTGGTGCCCCCGTGCAGCCACACCACCGCGCCGCCGGTGAGCAGCAGGGCCGAGACCGAGCCGATGATCGGCCACGGGCTCGGAGGAACCATATGGTAATCGTGCGTCTTGACGTGTGCCTCGGCCATGGTGGCGGCCTCCTTCTTGTGCCGTCAACGGCATCGATCTTGGCGTTCTCTCTCCCGTCCCATCCAAGAACGGCGCCGACCCGGGACGGGGATCGGCGCCCTGCGGGCGGCTAAAGCTGCGCCGCTCCCGCCGTCCGGCCCGCCGCCCGCTGGGCCTGCGGCTTGGCCGGGAAAAAGGTGTAGGACAAGGTGATGGCGGGCAGCGCCTTCAGGTCGGGATCGTCCAGAATGGCCGGGTCCACATAGAAGACCACCGGCATGTCGGCGCGCTCGCCGGCCCCCAGATGCTGCTCCTCGAAACAGAAGCACTGCAGCTTCACGAAATAGGCCCCCGCCTGGGGTGGGGAGACATTGTAGGTGGCATTGGCGGCGGTCGCGGCCGTGGAGGTGTTGTGGGTGGTGTAATGGGCCAGGCTGGTGGCGCCGATCTTCACCGACATCTCCCGCTGATCCGGGGTGAACGACCAGGGCAGGCCCGCTGCCACGTTGGCATCGAAGCGGATGACGATCTGCCGCTCGCTCACGGCCGCCGGCGCCGCGACCCCGACCCGGGTGCTGCCGCCGAAACCGGTCAGGGAGCAGAACGCCGCGTAAAGCGGGACCGAGGCATAGGTGACCCCGACCATGGCACCGATGAATGCCAGGCAGCACAGCGCCACGAGCCGCCGCCGGCCCCGATCCCCCGATATTGGCGCCTGCCGAGCCATCGCTCTCTCCTTACAAGGGACGGACCAGCACGCCGGGGCCGAGCTTCACCAGGGTGACCACGTAGAACAACACCGCCAGCAGCCCCAGGGTGAGGGCGATGGCCAGACTGCGCGCGCGGCGGCTGCGCAGTTGCTCCGGCGTCAGCACCACCCCCGGCTCGACACCGGTGGGGCGCAGCGGCACCACCGGTGCGACCGTCCGGGCGGCGGGGAGGCCCCGCGCGCGGCTGCGATCGACCGCCGGCGGCGGCATGGCACGGTTGCCCTTGGTGTGTCCGCGTCGCGTCACCACAAACCTCCCGTCGAGACCGGCCCCATGAGCGCCTCCGCCAGCAAGGTGGCGAACAGCGCGAAGAGGTAAAGAATGGAAAAGCCGAACAGGCCCTTGGCCGCCTTCACCGCCGCCTCGCCTTCGCGCAGCCGGAACACGCGCAGCGCCCGCGTCACCATCAGCCCGCCGCACAGCAGTGCCACCGCGCCATAAAGGGGGCCGGCAAAGCCCAGCACCGCGGGGCTGGCCGCCAGCGGCACCAGGAACAGGGTGTAAAGCAGGATCTGCAGCCGCGTCTGGTCCGGCCCGGCCACTACGGGCAACATGGGAACGCCGGCCCGGGCGTAGTCATCGGCGCGAAACAGCGCCAGCGACCAGAAATGCGGCGGTGTCCAGAAGAAGATGATGGCCACCAGCAACACCGGCTCCAGGGAGACGCTGTCCGCCACAGCCGCCCAGGCCACCAGTGGCGGCAACGCCCCCGCCGCGCCGCCGATGACGATGTTCTGCGGCGTGGTCCGCTTCAGCCACATGCTGTAGATCACCACATAGAAGAAGATGGTGAAGGCCAGAAGGCCGGCGGCAAGGGCATTGACCACCAGCCCCAGCACCCCCACCGAAAAGGCGGAGAGGGTGAGGCCGAACGCCAGAGCCTCGCGCGGTGCGATCCGGCCGGCGGGAATGGGGCGGCCAGCGGTGCGCGCCATCACCGCATCGATATCCGCATCCCACCACATGTTGAGCGCCCCCGCCGCGCCCGCCCCCACCGCGATGCACAGCAGCGCCGTGAAACCGAGCACCGGATGTAAGTCACCCGGCGCCCGCAGCAGCCCCACCAGGGCGGTGAACACCACCAGCGACATGACCCGTGGCTTGAGCAGAGCGATGAAGTCGCGCGGCGTCGCCACGCCCTGCCCCATCTCCCCGGCGAATCCGGAGCGGGTCACATGTCCCAGGCTCGCATCCACGTCGCTCATGATGGCGCCCTTTCGCGCTCGACACCCTTAAGCCGGAGGCAACCCGAGGGCGGCGCTCGCCGCCCTCGGCCGCCCTCACTTGATCCGCGGCAGCACCTCGAACTGGTGGAATGGCGGCGGTGACGACAAGGTCCATTCCAGGGTGGTCGCGCCCACGCCCCAGGGGTTGTTGCCCGCCTTCTCCTTGCGCAGGAAAGCCAGCGTGGTGCCGGTGAGGAAGATCAGCACCGCGCATCCCGAGATGTAGGAGCCGATGGACGAAACGAAATTCCAGGGCGCGAAGGCGTCGGGATAATCCGCATAGCGGCGCGGCATGCCGGCGAGCCCGAGGAAATGTTGCGGAAAGAAGACCAGGTTGACGCCGACGAACGTCACCCAGAAATGCAGCTTGCCCCAGAATTCCGGGATCATGTAGCCGAACATCTTCGGGAACCAATAGTACCAGCCGGCGAAGATGGCGAACACGGCCCCCAGCGACAGCACATAATGGAAGTGGGCCACCACATAATAGGTGTCATGCAGCGACCGGTCGATGCCCGCATTGGACAGAACGACACCGGTCACGCCCCCTACGGTGAACAGGAAGATGAAGCCGATCGCCCACAGCATGGGGGTGCGGAACTGGATGGATCCGCCCCACATGGTGGCGATCCACGAGAAGATCTTCACGCCCGTAGGCACCGCGATGATCATGGTCGCGGCCACGAAATACGATTGGGTTCCGGCGGACAGGCCTACCGTATACATGTGGTGCGCCCACACCACGAACCCGACCACGCCGATGGCCACCATGGCGTAGGCCATGCCCAGATAGCCGAACACCGGCTTGCGGGCGAAAGTCGCCACGATATGGGAGACGATGCCGAAGCCCGGCAGGATGAGGATATAGACTTCCGGATGGCCGAAGAACCAGAACAGATGCTGGAACAGGATGGGATCACCCCCGCCCGCCGGATCGAAGAAGGTGGTGCCGAAGTTGCGGTCAGTGAGCAGCATGGTGATGGCGCCCGCCAGCACCGGCAGCGACAGCAGCAGCAGGAAGCCGGTGACCAGCTGCGACCACACGAACAGCGGCATCTTGTGCAGGGTCATGCCGGGTGCGCGCATGTTGAAGATGGTGGTGATGAGGTTGATGGCGCCGAGCAACGACGACACGCCGGCCAGATGCAAGGCGAAGATCAGCAGATCCATGGCCGGCCCGGGGTGTCCGACCTTGGACGACAAAGGCGGATAGATGGTCCAGCCGCCGCCGAAGCCGTTGGAGCCCGGGGCCCCCTCCACGAACAGGGAGGAAATCGCCAGGATGAAGGCCGGCGGCAGCAGCCAGAAGGCGATGTTGTTGATGCGCGGAAAGGCGGTATCCGGCGCGCCGATCATCAGCGGAACGAAATAATTGCCATAGCCGCCAATCAGCGCCGGCATCACCATGAAAAAGATCATGATGAGGCCATGGGCCGTGGTGAAGACATTGAAAATCTGCGGATCGGCAAAGATCTGCATGCCCGGCTGCTGCAGTTCCATGCGGATGGCGATGGAAAGCGCGCCGCCCATGACCCCCGCCACGATGGCGAAGATCAGGTACATGAGGCCGATATCCTTGTGATTGGTCGAGAACAGCCAACGCCGCCATCCAGTGGGGATGGGCGCGTGATCGACAGCGGAAACGGCCTCGCTAACCATGCCCGTGGTCCTTTTCTTGGATCCATCCCTCACACCGGCTTCGGCGCCGGTGGTGGCAAGGGCTGTCGGAGTTCTGCCGCCCCGATCAAGCCCCTGCTCCCTCTGGTCCGGGCCGCCGGCGGCCGCCCGGGAAACGTGTCGAACCGGCGGGCCTAGCGCGCGTCGGCGAGCTGCCCGGCGGCATCTTCGGCGGAAGCGAAGCGCCCCTTGGCGCTGGCCAGCCACGCCTCGTAATCCTGCGCGTTGAGGGCGCGGACGGCGATCGGCATGAAGGCGTGATCCCGCCCGCACAATTCCGAACACTGGCCGTAATAGACGCCCTCTTTGGTGACCTTGAACCAGGTCTCGTTCAGCCGCCCGGGCAGGGCATCGATCTTGATGCCGAACGATGGCACGGCGAACGAATGGATCACGTCGGCGGCGGTCACCTGAACGCGGATCACCTTGTCGACGGGAACCACCAGCTCATTGTCGACGGTCAGCAGCCGGGGCTGCCCGGGCTTCAGGTCCTTGTCGGCCACCAGCATGGAATCGAAGCCGAAGCCGCCATCGTCCGGGTATTCGTAGGACCAATACCATTGGTGCCCCACCGCCTTCACGGTGAGATCCGCCGTCGGCACCTTGAGTTCCAGATGCAGCAGGCGGAACGAGGGGATGGCGATGGCCACCAGGATCATCACCGGCACCACGGTCCACGCCACCTCGATCAAGGTGTTGTGGCTGGTGCGCGAGGGCGTGGGATTGGCCTTCTCGTTGAAGCGCAGCACCACGATGGCGAGCAGCACCAGAACGAACAGCACGATGGATGTGATGATCACCAGCAAGAAGCTGTTGAACGACCGGATACTCTCCATGACGGGCGTGGCTGCGCCCTGCAGATTCATCTGCCACGGAGAGGGTTGACCCGTCCCGGCGAAAGCCGCCGGAGCGGCGAACAGCACCGCGGAAAAACTCGACGCGGCGCAGACGGCTGTGCCGATGCGCGACATCATCTCGAACGCCTCTTCCCTGGCTCGGCTCGTCAGTGCCGATGTCCGTTCCGGCTTTCACCGCAATTCGTCGGCTTTTGCCGATCTGAGTTCAGGCTGCCACGTTCCCCGGCGATCATCAAACACAATCACCTCCACGCGGCCCAGAACTGGAGCGTCGCTGCAATGCGACACTCTGCCCCTCTCTCAGGCAGCCCGCCCACGCCGGTGCGGCTCGACGTCGCGGTACGCTAAAAATTGTTCCAAATCAATTCTGTGCCGCGTCTGCGCACCTGCCTGGGTTGGTCGGGCGTCAACCGGCTGCCGCGTCTGCATGAGACAATTCACCGCAGGTTAGGCGGATATCCGCCCGTATCGCCATGGCGGCGTCCATGGGCGATCCTGGAAACGCCGGCGGGGGCGAAGGGCGGAACGGCACCGGAATCGCCCCATTGTTGACAGGAACGCCTGAGCATTAAGGCAATCGTTGCGAAATCCCGCTATTCGAGAGGAGCCCGGCCCCCGGGCGCGCTGCTCGTCGCTTCCGGAGTCGTGTTGATGGTCGTGTCGTCCCGTGGTGTCCTCCTTTTTCCGGCCCTCATTGGCGGCGCCGGACGGCCGGGGACGCCGGCGCGTCTCCAGCGCCTGCTCGGACTGGCCCTTCTCGCCATCGCCGCGCTCGGCGCCACATGCCTCGCGCCCCGCTCGGCTGCGGCGCAGGGCGTGGTGAAGTCCGTGCACGGCGAGTGGCAGATCCGCTGCGATACGCCGCCCGGCGCCCAGAGCGAGCAATGCGTGCTGCTGCAGTCGGTGCAGGCCGAGGATCGGCCGAATGTCGGCCTCACGGTGATCGTGCTGAAGACCGCTGACCAGAAGAACCGGCTGCTCCGCGTGCTGGCGCCGCTCGGCGTGCTGCTGCCGGCGGGGCTCGGCCTCAAGGTCGACGACCAGGACGTGGGCCGCACCCCGTTCGTGCGCTGCCTGCCCAATGGCTGCGTGGCCGAGGTGGTGATGGATGACACCCTCATCTCGCGCCTCAAGAGCGGCAAACAGGCCACCTTCATCATCTTCCAGACCCCGGAAGAAGGCATCGGCGTGCCGCTGAGCCTCGACGGCTTCGGCCCGGGCTTCGACACGCTGAAGTGATCTGCAGCGTGGCCGTTGTGCCGCACTGCTCCGCGGATTGCTCCCTGCCCTGCACATGCCGCACCGTCGGCACGGTTTGAACACGCTTTGATGGACAAAACGCCCCTCATAGAGCGGGGCGTTTCGTGAAGGCGTCGCTGGACGGGTGACGCAGGAGATCTGGGGATGCACGGCGAAGATCATGCGCTGTTCATGGCAGCGCTCGCGTTTCTCACCGCTGCCGTGATCTCGGTTCCCCTCGCCAAGCGCCTCGGCTTCTCCCCGGTGGTCGGCTATCTCCTGGTGGGCATCGCCATCGGCCCGGTCGGGCTCAATGTGGCCGACCCCACGGTGGTCTCCACCGTCGCCGAACTCGGCGTGGTGATGCTGCTGTTTCTGATCGGC
The DNA here is from genome assembly GCF_052932325.1 of Xanthobacter sp. ZOL 2024. Taxonomy (NCBI): domain Bacteria; kingdom Pseudomonadati; phylum Pseudomonadota; class Alphaproteobacteria; order Hyphomicrobiales; family Xanthobacteraceae; genus Xanthobacter; species Xanthobacter sp. ZOL 2024. The sequence goes on along the minus strand of NZ_CM128808.1, from coordinate 3,071,527 downwards.
CTGGAATTGAAGCCCTCACGGCTCTTGTCCATGGGCCGCTATATTTTCGGCCTCGGCACCGCGCAATTGCTGCTGAGCGCGCTCGGCTTCTCGCTCCTCGCCTATTTCGAATTCGGATTCGGACTGGCCGCAGCGGTGGTCAGCGGCCTCGCCCTATCGGTGTCCGGGACCGCCATCGCCCTCCAACTCCTCAATGAGCGCGGCGATTTCAACACGCCCTACGGACAGCGTACCTTCTCCATCCTGCTGTTCCAGGACATCGCGGTGGTGCCGCTGCTCGCCCTTGTGCCGCTGCTCGCGCCGGGGGAAAGCAAGCTCGCCCAGGACCCGCTGATCGCGCTCATGCGCGCCGGCACCGCCATCGCCGCCATCGCCGTCATCGTGGTGGCGGGGCGCTATCTGCTCAATCCTCTGTTCCGGGTGCTGGCCCGCTCCGGCGCCCGGGAGGCGATGACGGCAGCGGCGCTGCTGGTGGTGCTGGGGGCGGCGGGCCTGATGCAGGCGGCCGGCATGTCCATGGCGCTGGGCGCGTTCCTCGCCGGGCTGCTGCTGTCGGAAAGCACCTTCCGTCATGAGCTGGAAGCCAATGTGGATGCCTTCCGCGGGCTGCTGCTGGCCATGTTCTTCATGAGCGTCGGCATGTCGCTCAATGTGGCGGTGGTGGTGCAGAACGTGGGACTGCTGCTGTTCGGCACCGCGCTGGTGGCGGTGGTGAAATGCATCGTGGTGTTCAGCGTGTTCCGCGCCGATGCCATCGGCGGGCAGCAATCGCTGCTGGCCTCAGTGGCACTGCTGCCGGCCGGCGAGTTCGCCTTCGTGCTGTTTCCTCTCAGCCTGTCCAACGGGATATTGACGCCGGCCCAAGCCGATCTGCTGATCGCCCTGGCCGCCTTGTCCATGATCCTTGGTCCGCTGCTGTTCGCCGGCATCAGCCTGATGTTGCCCCGCTTCGGCACCCCGGCCCCCGAGCCGGAACCCGACGACTTTTCCGATGCCGACGGCTCGGTGCTGGTAATCGGCTTCGGCCGGTTCGGCCAGATCGTGTCCCAATGTCTGCTGGCGGAAGGGATCGGCGTGACCATCATCGACAACGACGTGGAGATGATCCAGAGCGCCGGCCGCTTCGGCGTGCACATCTATTATGGCGACGGCACCCGGCCCGAAGTGCTGCGCGCCGCCGGCGCCGACACCTGCAAGGTGATCTGCGTGTGCGTGGACGACAAGGGAGACGCCAACCGAATCGTCGAGGTGGTGAAGGCCACCATGCCCGGCGCCAAGCTGTTCGTGCGCAGCTTCGATCGCATCCATTCCATGGAGCTGCTGCGGATGGGGGTGGCGTTCGAGATCCGCGAGACGCTCGAATCGGCCCTCACCTTCGGCAATCGCACCTTGCGCGCGCTGGGCGTCGCCGCCGAGGCAGCGAGCGCCCGCATCGATGATGTGCGCACCCGCGATCGCGCCCGGCTGGAGCGGCAGATGCAGGAAGGCATTTTTGCCGCACCGGAGCTGGTGCGGGGCCACAAGGTGGAGCCCGAGCCGCTGACCACCCCCGGCAAGCCGGCCCGGCCGCTCAATGCCGAGGCGCAGGACATCCTCACCCACGAGACCGAATTCTCCGGCTGACGGCCCCCTTTCCGATCCTGTCGTGATTTCGGTGACATGATGGCTTAAGCTCCCTCACAAGCGCCTAACGGGTAAGTGACGCACGCCGCACCTTGTGGTCCTCTGCACGGGTCGCATGAGCGGTGGCGAACCGGCGGCAGCGCGCGACAAGAGCCCGCGGCAGACGGGCCGAACGGAGCCCATGGCTCCGCGCATCTGAGGAAACGGACGACTGGCGGGTCCAGGAGGGTGGCGCAGCCGACCCACCGAACCCGGGCGGAGGTGGCGATGGATCATTTTGTGGAGCTGCTGCGCGCCGCTCAGGGGGGACACGGGATGGAGAACCTGGCACGGGTCTACGGGCTGTCCACACAGCAGGCGCAGGCCATCGCGGACGCGATGATGCCGGCCTTCGCGGACGGCTTCCGCCACATCACCCAGTCGCCCGAGGCCATGGCATCGCTGATGGCGCTGATGCTCAGCGGCCCCTACGGCACCTATTACAGCCAGGGGGCGCCGACGCCTTCGGCGCCGTTTCCCGGCACCAGCTACACGCCGCCGCCGACACCGGATCTCAACCAGGCCGGCACCGATGCGCTCAACACGGTGTTCGGCTCATCCGAGGTGAGCCGCGCCGTGGCCAGCCATGTGGCGGCCACCACCGGCCTCGGCATCGCCATGGTGCGGCAGATCATGCCGGCCTACGCCAGCCTCGTGGTGGGTGGACTGGCCAAATCCCTCGCCGCCTCCGGCGCGCTGCAATCCATGACCGCCGCCATGCTGAGCCGGCTGCCCATCGGCGAGCCGGCCACGCGGCCGGCGCCCATCTCCTCGGGCAACCCCTGGATCGACGCCTTCATGGCATTCTCCACCACCAGCGCCAACACCCGGCCGCAGAGCAGCGGCAACCCGTGGGCCGACGCCTTCGCTCAGATGATGTTCCAGCAGGCGCAGCCCCCCGCCGCGGCGCGGCCCGCGTCATCGGGCAACGCCTGGCAGGATGTGGTGAATGCCATGGCCAACACCATGGCCCAGGCCGGTGGGCAGGCCGCCAACGCCATGAGCCAGCAGTTCGGGCAGCAGCTTGGACAGCAGATGAACCCGCAGCCGGCACCGGCCATGGCACAACCGGCCCATGCCGGTGGGACCCCGCGCATGGGCACCGCGCCGGACCTGATGAACAATCCGCTGCAGCCCTTCCAGGAATTCTTCGCCCGCATGTTCGCCCAGGGCTTTCCCCCGGCGTTTCCCGGCCTGACGGCGGGCGAGCGCCCGCCCTACTCCTTCCCCGAATTCTGGCTCGACCTCATCAACCGGACCCCCTCCGCCCGCGCCCCAGAAGCGGAAATCCTGCCGCCCGAGAAGCCGCGCCTCGTGAAAGGCAAGGACGGTGGGCAGTAGCCGCCGGGCGAGCATCAGCAGAGCCCAATAAAAGGACCCGCGCCGGTTGCGGTCGGCGCGGGTCCAGGAGCGGCGGGTTCGAGGGGTCTACCCGCCGAAGAGGATCGGGTTCAGTGGCCCGCGCGGGCCCACTGGCTCAGGCGCTGGGCCACGCGGCGCTCGGTGCTGCGCAGCACCAGAACCCGGGTGGGGTCTGCACCGAGGGGCTCCGCCGCAGCGTCGCGCAGGTCGGCGCGGGTGATGCCGATGTCGCGCAGCATATGATCGTCCAGCCCCGCGAGTTGCGAGATCACGCGGCGATGCTCGAGCGTCCGGCTCAGATTGACCACAGCTTTGGCCCCCTGACGCACGCCGGCCACCGCCAGCATGACGAGGGTGGCCAGCGCCCCTCCCACGGGGGCGGTCATGATCCTGCGGGTTTCGCCATAAACGCTCATGTTCATCTCCGTTGCCGGGACTGCGGATGGGCCTCCTTTCCTGGGCCTGCAGGTGGCGTTTCAACCACCCGATTTCGCATCGCATCACGTCGGCGCGCTCTTTGTGGCGCGCCCCGATAAATCACGCTAGCGAATGTTATTCATTCCTCATATCATTCTGCGTGATGAATGAGCGCCCCGAAGAGACGCCATAACAGCCGTTGAAACGCCCGGTGAAATCGCCATGACCGTCCTGCTCGATCCCGACCAGTTGCGCACCTTCGTCGCCATCGCCGAAACCGGCAGCTTCACCCGCGCGGCAGAGGTGGTGCACAAGACCCAGTCGGCGGTGTCCATGCAGATGAAGCGGCTGGAGGACCGGGTCGGCCGGCCCATCTTCACCCGCGACGGCCGCGCCTCGCGCCTCACGGAGGATGGCGAGCGCCTGCTCGATTATGCGCGGCGGATCGTGAAGCTGAATCTCGAAGCCATCGGCTCGTTCACCGATACCGCCCTCTCCGGCCGCGTCTGCCTGGGCGTGCCGGACGATTATGCCGACCGCTACCTGCCGGACATCATGGCCCGCTTCTGGCGCACCCACCCTTCGGTGGAACTCACCGTGCTGTGCGAGCCCTCCAGCGATCTGGTGCAGCGCATCGCCACCGGCGCCGTCGACATCGCCATCATCACCGCCACCGAGATCACCGCCCGCAATGCCCATGTGATCCGCCGCGAGCGGCTGCTGTGGGTGTCCTCGGCGCGCCATGCCATCCACCTGGAAACGCCGGTGCCCCTGGCGCTGGGCCGGCCCACCTGCCAGTGGCGCGACATTGCGGTGGCCCGCCTCGCCGCCGCCGGGCGGCCCCATCGCATTCTCTATACCAGCCCAAATTCCGGCGCCGTGGCGGCGGCGGTGCTGGCGGGGCTGGCGGTCTCGGTGTTCCCCGAATCGGCGCTGCGGCCAGGCATGCGGGTGCTGGGCACCGCCGATGGCTACCCGCCCCTGCCGCCCTGCGACATCGGCCTGCTCCGCAACCGCCACGAGCCCTCGCCCCTGGCCGATGCGCTGGCCCAGCACGTCATTCAGGGCCTCGACAATCTGAATGAGGCGGAAGCCGCCCAATAGAGCATTTTCGAGCGAAGTGGATACCGGTTCGCGTGAAGAAAATGCGAGAGGTCAATGGGAGAGAGCATGTCATCGTTTCCATGAAGCGATGACATGCTCTCGCGGCGAGCTTCGGCCCCGCTTGCGCGCCGCGACAAACGGCGGGAGTGTCGCTCCCCGCTCTGACGTGCGCGAGACGACGATGACGAACGCTCCGGCCCTGATCTGGTTTCGCGACGATCTGCGCCTGTCGGACAATCCCGCCCTCAACCACGCCACCGCCGAGGGTCGGCCGGTGGCGGCGCTGTTCGTGCTCGACGAAGACAGCCCGGGCCTGCGCCCGCTTGGCGGCGCGGCCCGCTGGTGGCTGGCCGGCGCCCTGCGCCAGCTGGCCCATGATCTCCACCAGATGGGCCTTCCCTTGATCCTGCGGCGCGGGCCGGCGGCGGACCTGGTGCCGCAGGTGGCGGGCGCCCTGGACGCCGGGCTCATCACCCTCAACCAGCGACCCGGAGCCGCAGCCGCTGCCGTGGATGCGGAGGTGGCCGCCCGGCTGCGGACCGCCGGGCGCAAGGTGCAGATGTTCAACGGGCGGCTGCTGCATCCGCCCGGCACGGTGCATGGCGCCAGCGGCCGGCTGCCCCGCACCTTCGCCGCCTTCCAGCGGGCGGCCCGCCAGCTGCCGGCGCCGGGCCAGCCGCTGCCGGCACCGCCCCATCCCGTCGCTGCCGACCTTTCCGGTGCGGCGGATACGCTGGACACTGATCTCCTCGCCACATTGGACAGCTGGGGCCTCGAGCCGGAGCATCCGGACTGGGCCGGGGGCCTGCGGCGCACCTGGCGGCCCGGCGCCGCGGCGGCGGAGACCCGCCTCGCCGATTTCATCGCCGAAGGGCTGCGCGGCTATGGCGAAGGCCGGGACCGGCCGGCAGCGCCGCACATCTCGCGCCTCTCCCCCTATCTCAGGTTCGGCGAGATCTCGCCACGCCAGATCCTGGCGGCGGTGACCCATGCGCAGGCCGCCGGCGATGTGCCCGGCGCCGACGCGGAGAAATTCATCAGCGAGCTCTATTGGCGCGAGTTCAGCCACCATCTGCTGGAGGCCGAGCCGGACATCGCTTTGCGCAACATCCAGCCGGCGCTCGACCATTTCCCCTGGCGCGAGGCCCCCGGCGAGCTGAAGGCCTGGCAGCGCGGCCGCACCGGCTATCCGCTGGTGGATGCCGGCATGCGCGAATTGTGGCAGACCGGCTTCATGCACAATCGGGTGCGCATGGTGGTGGCCTCGTTCCTCGCCAAGCACCTGTTGATCGACTGGCGGGCCGGCGAAGCCTGGTTCTGGGACACGCTGGTGGACGCCTGCCCCGCCAACAATCCGGCGAGCTGGCAATGGGTGGCGGGCACCGGGCTTGATGCTGCGCCGTATTTCCGCATCTTCAATCCGGTGCTGCAGGGCGAGAAATTCGACCCGGACGGCGCCTATGTGCGCCGCTTCGTGCCCGAGCTCGCCGATCTGCCCGCGAGCGTGCTGCACAAGCCCTGGGCCGCCGACGCCGCCACCCTCCGCCGGGCTGGCGTCACCCTCGGCACCACCTATCCCAAGCCCATCGTGGACCACGCGGCAGCACGGGAGCGCGCATTGCGCGCGCTTAAATCCACACAAAATTGATGGATCTTATTTCTTGATATACATCCGATTTGCGGATTATATGAAACCCACGTTTGATTGAAGGATTTATCCATCATGATCCGCAATGGCCTCGTGGAATCCATTGGCAACACCCCGTTGATCCGCTTGAAGCGTGCCTCCGAGGCAACCGGCTGCGACATTCTTGCCAAGGCCGAATTCCTCAATCCCGGCCAGTCGGTGAAGGACCGCGCGGCGCTCGGCATCATCACCGATGCCATCGCCAAGGGCACCCTGCGGCCCGGCGGCGTCATCGTCGAGGGCACCGCCGGCAATACCGGCATCGGCCTTGCCCTGGTGGCGGCGCCGTTCGGCTTTCGCACCGTCATCGTCATTCCCGAGACCCAGTCCCAGGAAAAGAAGGACATGCTGAAGCTCGCCGGCGCCACCTTGGTGGAAGTGCCGGCGGCCCCCTATTCCAGCCCCAACAATTACGTGAAATATTCCGGCCGCCTCGCCGAGGCCCTGGCCAAGACCGAGCCCAATGGCGCCATCTGGGCCAACCAGTTCGACAATGTGGCCAACCGCCAGGCCCATATCGACACCACCGGCCCGGAAATCTTTGCCCAGACCGATGGCAAGGTGGACGGCTTCATCTGCGCGGTGGGCTCCGGCGGCACTCTCGCCGGTATCGCCATCGCCCTGAAGGAGCGCAACACAGCCATCCAGATCGGCCTCGCCGATCCGCCCGGGGCAGCGCTCTATTCCTATTACACCACCGGCACCCTTCACGCCGAAGGCTCGTCCATCACCGAAGGCATCGGCCAGGGCCGCATCACCGCCAATCTGGAGGGCGCGCCCATCGACACCGCTTTCCAGATCCCCGACACGGAATCCGTGCCGATCGTGTTCGACCTTCTGGAACACGAGGGCCTGTGCGTGGGCGGCTCGTCTGGCGTCAACGTGGCCGGGGCCATCCGCCTCGCCCATGAGATGGGGCCGGGGCACACCATCGTCACCATCCTCGCCGATTACGGCACCCGCTATCAGTCCAAGCTGTTCAACCCGGAGTTCCTGCGCAGCAAGGCGCTGCCGGTGCCGGCCTGGCTGGAGCGCAAGATCGAGGTGCCCGACGTCACACTGTGACGCGCCACCGCCCGCTTGTGGATGACGCGCCCGGCCCCCTCCGCTCCGACGGCGGATGGGGCATAACGGGGCGACAGGAGGATCCGCCATGCCCGATAGCCCGACGTTCGTTTCCACGGAGTGGCTCGCCGCCAACCTGAGCTCGCCGGACCTGGTGGTGGTGGACGCCTCCTGGTTCATGCCGGATGCCGGCCGCAGCGGCGCCAGCGAATTCCTCGAACGGCACATTCCCGGCGCGGTGTTCTTCGACATCGACGCCATCGCCGATCATTCCACCGATCTGCCCCACATGCTGCCGGATCCGCACGCCTTCGCCCACGCGGTGGGGGCGTTGGGCATCGGCGACGGCCATCGCATCGTCGTCTATGACAGCCTCGGCCTGTTCTCGGCGCCGCGGGTGTGGTGGACCTTCCGGGTGTTCGGCGCCGCCGACGTCGCCATCCTCGACGGCGGCCTTGCCAAATGGCTGGCCGAGGATCGGCCCACCGCGCAGGGCCCCGCCACCCGCCCGCCAGCGACCTTCACCGCCCGCCTCGACCATTCCATGGTGGCCGACATCAACAGCGTCGACCGGGCCCTCACCAGCGGCTCCGCCCAGCTGCTGGACGCCCGCCAGGACACCCGCTTCCGCGGCGAGGTGCCGGAGCCCCGTGCCGGCCTGCGCTCCGGCCACATGCCCGGCGCCTTCAACCTGCCCTGGGGCCAACTGGTGGACAACGGCCGCCTGAAGCCGGCGGACGAGGTGCGCGCCATCGTCGCCGAGACCGGGCTCGACCTGTCGAAGCCGGTGATCACCACCTGCGGCTCGGGCGTCTCGGCGGCCATCCTGTGGGTAGCGCTGGAGCGCATCGGCAAGCGGCCCCAGGCGCTTTACGACGGCTCCTGGACCGAATGGGGCGCCAGCGACAAGCCCGTCGCCGTCGGCTGACGCCGGCCAGATTCAGCGCTCAGGATCCTGCGGCGCTGCGCCGGCGCGGCCGCGGTGCCAGGGGGCGTTCGCACGACGCAGTTGGCCGGTGAGCCATACCTCATCCTCCGCCGACACCGGCTGCGCCCCTTGCGGGCGCAGCAGCAGTACGGTGGCCGGCGCAGGGGTGGATGCAGCCCCGGCTCCAGGGAAGGCCTCGACCCTGAGCCGCCAGGCAGCAGCCAATTCCCGGACCTCAGCAACCGTCAGGCGCTGCATCGCATGGCGATCGGCCCCTGCCGCCGGCAGTACCGCCACCACCGGGCGCCGACGGGCCATCGCCGCCAGACGCCGCAGCGCCACGCGCGGATCGGCCATGGCCTGCAGATTGACCGGACTGACCACCACCCGCAGCCCCAGCCGGCGGCGGAACAGACGCGCCAGCAGAAGCCGCCGCACCAAGCCGTGCTGTGCGACAGCCCACCCTCGCAGATGCCAAATGGCCCGTGCACCGAACCGACGTTCCAGCAACCGGCGCTCATCCCGCGACAGCTGGGCCAAGGCCCGCTGCATCCCCAGATTTCGTGCCAAAGCCGCATCCAGGCGGTAGCCCACCGCCAGCAACCTCTGCAGAGGCGCCCCATACCAGGATGCACGGGCCGGCGGGGGCGCAGCGCTGGCCTCAGCGATCCGCGTGGCCATCTCCGCGCCGTCGTCCTGGCGCACCAGGCCACGCTCGAGCACATGGGCCACCAGCCCCCGCACCCGGAGCGGATCGGGAGCCGGCGGCACACCCGCCGCCAGCACCCGCGCCACATCGGCCGCATCGTCGAGGTCGATGGTGAGGCCCTTGCGGCCGTAATAGGGCTCTCCCCAAGCGATCACCGGCAAACCGACCATCAACGCTTCCAGGCCCACATTGGACGAATGCAGCGCCACCGCCTGGCAATGGGGAAAGATATCGTGGATGGACAGGCCGGCCGCGAGAAACACCCGTTCCGAGCCGGACACCTCCGGAATCGGATCCGGATTGCGCGGATGCGGCTTGAAAATCACCCGCCAGGGGGCCGGCAGCCCGGCGAGGACCGCCCGATAGATGGCGCCAAGGTCGTCGTATTCACGCAGGCTCACCGCAATGGTGGCATCGAACGGCACCTGCCCCGGAACGAACACCACCGGTCCCGTCTCCTGCCCCAGCCAGGTGCTGAGGGCGGCCAGCGCCCGCGGATCGGTGGTCTGCGCATATTTGGAGAGGCGTTGGGCGCGCCAGGCGCGCACGAAATCATCGGCCCGCGCAAGCGCGGCCGCATCCGCCGGCGCCCCCAGCTCCCGCCAGCTGCGATCAATGCGGCAGGCGCCACGAAAGAAGTGTGGCGCGAAGGCATCCACGAAATGGTAGCCGGGAAAGAAGGGACTTTCCCAATAGACATACGGCAGCTGCAGATGGGCCGCCATGACGGCCAGCAGCCGCGAGACCACTTCGCCCCCATGGGGCACGAACACAACGTCCGGCGCGAGTTCGGCCATCAGCGCGGCGGCGCGGGCAGCGGTGCCGCGCATCTGCTGGTTCCAGGCCGACTCCGTGATGAGGTTATCGATTCGGGCATCGCCAATGGCGAGGTTGTGGGTGGAGAGATCGATGAGATCCGGCGCGAATCCAAAGCGCCGCGCAAAGGCAAAGGCCGACACTCTTGGCGCCCGATCGAAGCCGCCGTCCAACAGCGCCCGCGCTCCTGGGGAGTCCGCCGGTTGCTGGAGATCCGGCCAGAACGGGACCAGCATCGGCTGGAAGCCCGCCCGCTCCACCGTGCGGGCCAGTTGCACCCCATTGGTGTAGGATTCCTCTCCCGCCATCCGGAAGATGAGCGCTCGCCGTGCCCCGTCCTCGACCATCCTCACGCTCTCACCAGCCGCCGCCATCCGCCCATGCGCGGAAGAAGATGCTCAGCATATAGGCGGTTCACGCGCGCATGCCCAATGCCTTGCACGCGCCCCTTGTGCTTTTGCAGTGCGGGATGGGGATGCCGCGACCGCCAAATCAGGCTATCACCGGCAGGATGGACCCACGGGTTCGCCCGCGCGGGAGATGGGGCTGCCGGCAAGGGTGGGAAGGTCGTATAGGGACGTGATGCAGTCATCTCCTCTTCGCGAACGTGCACGGGCGCTCGGCGCCATCCCGCTGGTGTGGGCAGCGGCGACACGCGAGCAGAGCGCAGTGAACCTCGGCGACGCCTTGAGCCCGGTCATGGTGGCGCTGCTCTCCAGCCTGCCGGTGGCGCATACCGGCCATGATGCCAAGGTGCCGCGCATGGCGGCGGTGGGCACCATCGGCCACATGCTGCGCAATGGAGACGTGACCGTGTGGGGCACCGGATGCTCGCCGCACGCCAATCCCCACCGCGCCGCCGGCGAAGCCCACGAAGCCTTCCAGCCCGCTGCCAACACGCGCTACCGGGTGCACGCCACCCGCGGTCCCGTTTCGCGCGCCCTGTTCGGGGAGGCCGCCGCGGTCAGCCCCGCGGTGTTCGGGGATCCGGTGTGGCTGCTGCCGCAATTCTACCAGCCGCCGATCGAGAAAAAATGGGATCTGGGGGTCATCGTCCACCTCTCCGAGCTCAAGGACAAGGGGCTGAACGCCCCGGTGCGGCGCGAACTGACGCGCTACCATCTCCCCGATGAACTGCTGGAGCACGTCCACATCATCCGCACCCGCACGCCGATCTCCGCCGACAGCCTCAAGGCCCGGCTCGACGAGATCCTGGCCTGCCGGCGCATCGTCTCCACCAGCCTGCACGGCATGGTGTTCGCGGAGAGCTACGGTATTCCCTGTCTGTATTTCGCGCCCCGCGGCCGCCAGCAGGGCCTCATCGAACGCCCGCTCGACCCCGAAGACGGCAACGACCTGCGCATCACGGATCTGTATCAGGGCCTCGGCCTCAGCCGCCTGCCGGTCTATGTGCAGGCGCGGAACCGCGCCACCGACTGGAGGGCGCTGATGGCTGCCATCGATCGCGCGTGGACCCCAAAAGCCTTCAACTATGAACCGCTGCTTTCGGCCTTTCCGTTCGACGTGACACCCCTGCACCCCCGGCCGGGCGAGACCATTTTCGAGCACCCGCTGATCCGCGACCTGCCGTTCCGACCGGCCGATGCCGCCGCGAGCGCCCGAACCGGGACGCCACGCCTGCGCCAACTGGCGGCACGGCTGCTCAAGCCCGCCACCCGCGGCCGCACAGCCCGCCCGGCCGGGGCCGACCGTCCTCCCTCCACGGGTGAGCCATGACCATGCAAGAGCGCACCGGGAGCACCGGGCAGAACCGCACCGTGATGCTCGACGGCTATAACCTGGCCATCGAGAAGGGCACCGGCGTCGCCACCTATGCCCGCAACCTCAGCTATGCGTGCGGCACCTCGGGCTACCGCACCGAGATTCTCTACGGCAAACCCATCGCGCCGACGCAGGACCCGTTCTTTCGCGAGGTCGCCTTTTTCGCCAACCAGGGCGAGAAGCCACGGCCGCTCACGGCCCTGCGGCGCGACATCGAAAGCCTCACCACCTTTTTCCTCAATCCGAAGGCGCTTGAGATCCCGATCACCGGCAAAGTGATCATCGACCAGTTCGCCAACCAGATGCCGCACTTCGACACCATCTGGAACGCGCCCAACCTGTTCGATCGCGCCTTCACCCTCTATTACGCCTACCGGATGTTCAGCACCGTGGCCGGCACCACCACGCCGGACATCATGCATTGGACCTATCCCCTACCCATCCGGCTGAAGGGGACGAAGAACATCTACACCTTTCACGATCTGGTTCCGCTGCGCCTGCCGTACACGACGTTGGATAACCGCGCCTACTACTTTAGCCTGATGAAGCGGCTACTGAAGCAGGCGGACCATATCGTCACAGTTTCCGAATCGTCCAAGCGCGATATTGTCGATATCTTCGGATACCCGGAAGAGAAGATCACGAACACCTATCAATCTGTCTTCCTGCCGAAATCCATTACGGAGAAAACAGACGATGCGGTGCGCCAGGAGGTCGAGGGCATCTTCAACCTCCCCTACAAGGGCTATTTCCTGTTTTTCGGGGCCATCGAGCCGAAGAAGAATGTGGGGCGCCTCATCGAAGGATACCTGTCGAGCCAGGTGCAGGAGCCACTTGTTCTTGTGGGCAAGCCGGCCTGGAAGGCGGAGCGGGAACTGCAGGTGCTCGGCGAAACCTCCCACGGCGATCGGGTAAGACGGTTCGCGTACACGTCGTTCCCGTTTCTCACCAGCCTGATCCGCGGCGCCAAGGCCGTGCTGTTTCCCTCGCTCTACGAGGGCTTCGGCCTGCCGGTTCTCGAATCGATGCTGCTGGGCACCCCGGTGCTGAGCTCCAATTGCGCCTCCATCCCGGAGATCACCGCCGGGGCCGCCCTGCTGGTCGACCCCTATGATACCCGCGCCATCGCGGAAGGCATCCAGACCCTGTCCAGCAACGCGGACCTGCTGCGCGATCTTGGTGTCCGCGGCCGCCAGCAAGCCGGGAACTTCTCGCCGGAGCGCTACCGCGATCGTGTGTCCGCGCTCTACGACCGCTTGCTGGAGCCCACGATGTGAGGTTTCTTGATACCACAAAAGGGTGCAGTGCAGCGGACACTATGTGCCGGAGGGGCTGTTTGTGTTACCAAAGGTCCGCAGACTGATGTGAAATGAGCATTCCTCGGCGTCGGCAGCTGCACGGTTGCATGCCTTGAAACCGGGCTGCGCGGGTTGTACGAGAGGAATCGCTGGGCAAGGTGTTTCGGCAAGGGGGCGACGGATCATAGAGGGGGCCCACGTCATGGAGTGGCCAGCAGACGTCTGGTTGCTGCATTCGAACGCCTTCTCGCGGTCCCCGTACCCCAGAACGCAAGGGAGGGCGGGCGCAGTCAGTCGACCGGAACATTGGGCGATATCCGGTTGCATGTCGCATTCGACGAACGGCGCGCGCGCCGTGTCGGACGTCGATCTCCTCGCACATCTACGGAGCCGTTCGCTGAATGCGCGCCGTGATGGCCGGCCCTGGAGGGGCCGGGCGTGAAACGGCAGCATGGCGCCACCGCCAGCACCAGGGACAGTTGAAGACCACAGTGTTCGCAGGCCAGACCGGCGGACGGGTGGATCTTGGGACCATGAGCGTCGGGCCTGACGGATCCGGGCCGAAGAGGGAATGAATGACGAACCGCATCAGCCGCGTTCAGACGCCGATGCCTGAGACCGGATTGAACCACGCCGCCGCCATCATGGGCTACGCTTGCCGGTTGCCGGGTGCCCCGACGGTGGACGCTTTCTGGTCCTTGCTGCGTGCACGGCAATGTGCGGTCACCGAGATCGACCCGGATCGCTGGGCCAAAGAGCGGTTCCTTCATCCCCATCCCGGCGAGCCCGGGCGCACCTATACCTTCGCGGCCGGCGTGCTGCCGGATATCTACGCCTTCGATCCCGGCGCCTTCGGCCTGTCGCCGCGCGAGGTGGAGCAGGTGGACCCTCAGCAGCGCATTCTGCTGGAGTTGACGCGCGAGGCGTTCGAGAACGCCAACATGCCGCTGTCGGAGCTCGAGGGCGAACGGGTCGGCGTGTTCGTGGGAGCGTCCTCGCTTGATTATTCCGTGCGGTTCGCGGCGGACGTGAGTTCCGTCGATCCGCATTTCGTGACCGGCAATGCCCTGTCGATCATCTCCAACCGCATCTCGTTCGCCTTCGGCTTCACCGGGCCGAGCCTGACCATCGACACCGCCTGTTCGTCCTCGCTCGTCGCATTCGATCGCGCGGTGCGCGCCATCGAGAGCGGGGAAGTGGACGTCGCGGTGGTTGCCGGCGTCAACATCCTGGCTGCGCCTTACAATTTCGTCGGCTTCGCGCGGGCCGGCATGCTTTCGCCCACCGGTCGCTGTCGCCCCTTCTCCGCCCAGGCGGATGGCTATGTGCGCTCGGAAGGGGCGGTGGTGATGGTGCTGCGGCGCCTCGCCTCGGCCACCCAGGCGCTGCAGGCGCCGCGCGCGGTGGTGATGGGCACGGGCACCAATTCCGACGGGCGGACGGTCGGCATCGCCCTGCCCAATTCCGACGCCCAGCGGGCCCTCATCGAAACCGTCTATGCCGCGCGTGGCATCGATCCGGAGCGCCTCGCCTTCGTGGAGGCGCACGGCACCGGCACGCGGGTGGGCGATCCGGCGGAAGCCAACGCCATCGGCAACGCCATCGGCCTGCGGCGCAGCACGCCGTTACCCATCGGCTCGGTCAAGTCCAACCTCGGCCATCTGGAGCCGGCCTCGGGCCTCGCCGGACTGCTCAAGGCTTTGCTCGCGCTGGAACATCGGGTGTTGCCCGCGTCGCTGCATCTGCACGAGCCCAACGAGACCATCCCCTTCGCCGCCCTGAACCTCGCGCCGGCGCAGGAGGAAGTGCCCCTCACCGTAGACACGGCCGACCTAGCTGCCGTCTCGTCGTTCGGCTTCGGCGGAACCAATGCCCATGCCGTGGTACGCCGTCCCCGCGCCGATGAGCTGCCGCCCGCGGCCGCTGCCGTTGGGGAAGAACCCGGACCGCAGGCGCTGCTGCTGTCCGCATCCAGCCGCCAGTCTCTGGTCGAGCTCGCCAGCGCCTATGCGCAGGCGCTCGCGCAGGGGGCCGATGGCGCCCGCCTCGCCCATGCCACCGCCTATGGCCGCTCCCTGCTGCCGCATCGGCTGGCGGTGCCGCTGAAGGGCGGTGTTCCGGCGGCGGAAGCGTTGCGCCGCTTTGCCGCCGAGCAGCCCGAGCCGGGCATCGCCAGCGGCATCGCCGACCGGCCCCAGAAGATCGCCTTCGTCTTCGCCGGCAACGGCGGCCAGCATGTGGGGATGGGCCGTGCGGCCTATCTCGCCAATGCGTCGTTCCGGGCCTCGATCCAGCGCATCGACGCGCTGTTCGCGCCGCTGGCGGGCTGGTCTCTTGCCGACGCCATCACCGCGCCGGCAAGCCAGGAGCGCCTGAATGCCACCGAGGTGGCACAGCCGCTGCTGTTCGCCATCGGCGTCGGCATCGCCGAGGTGCTGATGGCGCATGGATGCCAGCCCTGCGCCATTCTCGGCCACAGCGTGGGCGAGATCCCCGCCGCTTATGTGGCCGGCGCCCTCGACCTCAAGGAGGCCGTGGAGCTGATCTACTGGCGCTCGAAGCTGCAGGAGGCCACCCGCGGCTCCGGCAGCATGGCGGTGTTGATGGCCGCGCCGGATGACGCCGCGCCGCTGCTGACCAAGGATGTGGTCATCGCCGCCATCAACAGCCCAAGCGTGGTCACCATTGCCGGGCCGAGCGCTGAGGTGGACGCCATCCTGCGCCGCGCCCGCAAGGCCGGCATCGCCGGCAAGCGCATGGACCTGGATTATCCCTTCCATTCGCCACTGATGGCACCGGTGGAAGCGCCCCTGAAGGAGGCCCTTGCGGGGCTTCACCCGCGCACCGGCGCCCTGCCCTATTTCTCTACCGTTACCGGCGCCCGCTTCGACACCGCGGGCCTCGACGCCGACTATTGGTGGCACAATGTGCGCGAGCCGGTGCGCTTCGCCGAGGCGGTGACCCAGGCGGCGGAGCAGGAAAAGGCCGACATCTTCCTGGAAATCGGCCCGCGGCCGGTGCTGACCGGGCACATGCGCGAGACCCTGGAGCCCCTGCTGGGCGCGCAGGTGGTGCTGAGCACGCTGCAGGAAAAAGCCCCCGCCCATCGCGACCCGGTGCTGCACACGCTGCTGTCCTGCGCGGTGGAAGGTGCCCCGTTCGACCGCGGCAGCCTGTTCGGAGCGCGTCGCCCGCTCGGCGCCATCCAATTGCCGCTCACCCCATGGCAGCGCCAGACCATCGTTGTCCCACCGACCACCGAGGCCGTGGACACTGGCGGCAGCCGCCCGCTACATCCGTTGCTCGGCGGTCGCCTGAAGGCAGATTCACGCGAGTGGAGCGGCCTGCTGGATGCCCAGCTTGTGCCCTATCTCGCCGATCACAAGGTCAATGACACCGTCGTCGTCCCGGGCACGGCCCTCGCCGAGATGGCGCTGGCCGCCGGCCGTGAACTGTTCGGCGAGGGTCCATTGGCGCTGGAGGAGTTCGATATCCTCCATGCCCTCACCCTCAATGACGAGGGCGCCCGGGAAACCCTGGTGCGGGTCAGCGCCGGCGGCGAGGTGGAAATCCTGAGCCGGCCGCGCTTCACGGTCGATTGGAGCCTCCACGCGCGCGGCCATATCGGCCCTTCCGCCTCTACGCGGGCGGCGAAAACCCTTGCCGCCCCGGCGGATGACCAGGGCATGCGCTGCCTCGCGGCCGAAGACCTCTACGCCGCCGCGGCGCTCATGGGGCTGAACTACGGCCCCCAGTTCCGCCTGGTCACCAGCGCCGAGGCGCGGCACGGGCGCATCTCCCTCACCCTGGCGCCGGAAGCGGCGGACCAGGGGGCCTACCGGCTGCCCCACGTGCTGCACCCCACGGTACTGGACGCCAGCCTGCACGGCCTGCTGCTGGCGGTGGACGAACAGGCGTTCGCCGAGCACCGGGTGTATCTGCCGGCGCGCTTCGGCGCGCTCCACGTGTTTGGCGGCGGACCGGTGGTGCGGGCGGAGCTCGAAGTGGTGCGCGCCAGCCGCCGCTCCCTGCTGCTCGACATTCAGCTGTTCGATGCCGACGACGTGCTTGTCGCCCGGCTGGATCATGCCCGCCTGCGGGCAGCGGTGTTGTCCAACCAGGCGGCGCTGGAGACCGATTACCGCCAGCATCTGGAGCGCCTGCCCCAGCCGATCGCGCAGGTGGCGGTGGTGGAGGCGGCCGAGGCCGCCTTCGCGGCGCTCGACCAGGATGACGTGGCAAGCAGCGATGATTTCATTCTGCTCTCCGCTTTCGCCACGGCACTCGCCCATGAGGCGGTGACCGCGGTCCAGAGCGCCGCGGGCGCCACGGGCGAGATCGATCCGGAGACGCTGGTCAGCGACGGGTACGTCGCCGACGAGAGCCGCGCGCTGCTGCTGACCCTGCTCCACATACTGGCCGCCGCCGGACTCGCCCAGCGGCAGGGGCAGATCTGGAGCGTCAACGCCGATTCCGGCCTGCCCGCCAGCGCCTCCATTCTCGGTGAGGTGCTTGCAGATTGTCCCGATCGCGCCGCCGAGGTCACCCTTGGCGCCCGTCTGGCCGAGGCCGTGGCCGATACCCTGCGCAGCGGCGCTCCGCTCGCCCTGACCGCCGCGCTGGTGGATCATTGGCAGACCGCATCACCCGCTGCGCGCGCCCTGGAAACCGTGGCCCGGACGGTGGTGGACGCCATCGGCAACGACGCGGAGCCGCCGCGGGTGCTGGTGGTGGAACGCCACGGCGCCCTCGCGCTGTCGTTGCTGCCGCTCGCCGAACGCGGCCTCATTCGCCTTGCGGTGGACGGCGCCGACACGGCCACCCGCGAAGCCCTGGCCGCGCGCCATCCCGCCCTCGCCCCGCTTCTGGCAGCCTCCGGGGAGGCCGCCCCCGGGCATGACCTGGTGCTGTGCGCCGACCTCTATGGTCTCATTGCCGATAACGAGGCCCTGGCGACGCGGCTGGGGACGCTGGTGACGCCCGGTGGTGTGCTGTGCGCGCTGCAGATCCAGGCCAATCCCCTGGCCACCCTGCTGGCCGCCGCCGACCATGACGGGGCCTCGCCCATCGCCCCCATCGCCGAGACCGCCCGGCGACTGGCCTCGCGGGGCTTCCTGGCCATCAAGACCAGCCGTGCCGGCACGCCGCGCGCGCCGGTGGAAGCCCTCATGGCCCGCGCGCCGCTGCCGGACGAGGAGGTTCCCGCCGCCGCGACAGCGCCGCTGGCCCGGAGCATCGAGGAGCTGCTCACCCTGTCCGGCGCAAGCCTGGCGGTGACGCTGCGGGGGCAGGATGCACAACCCCAGGCGCACCTGCTGGACGCGGCCACCGCACCGGCCGATTGGGAGGCGCCCCTGTCGCCGGCGGAAGGCACCCGCACCCTGATCGTGCATCCGCTGATGCCGGCACCGACCCCCGACGCCATGGCCGACGCCTTGCTGCGCGCCACCCAGCTGCTGGAACGGGTGCGGGCGGCCGGCGCCGGAGCCGAGGTCTGGTTCCTCACCCGTGGCGGCGCCCCGGTAGAGGGCAGCCCCGAGGCAAGCGCGGCGTGGGGCTTCGGCCGTGTCGCCATGAATGAGTTCGCCGACATCGACCTGCGCTTGCTCGACCTGGCACCCGCGCTTGACGCGGCCACCGCCGGCGCCAGCCTGGCGGCGCTGATGATCGCGCCGCCGGACGAGCGCGAGCTCAGCGCCGATGACACCGGCCTCCAGGCCGTGCGCACCACCATTGGCCCTGAGGCCGCGGCCACGCGCGCGTCGACGGCGTCCTCCGGCGCCGATCACATGGCGCTGCTGGAGGCGCGCCCTGGCTCCATGGATCGCCTGACCTGGATCGGCGTCCCCCGGCGCACCCTTGCCGCCGGCGAAGTCGAGATCGAGGTGGCGGCCAGCGCCCTCAATTTCCGCGACGTCATGTTCGCCCAAGGGGTGATCGGTGACGAGATGCTGGAGAATGGATTCACCGGCCCCTCCCTCGGCTTCGAGTGCGCCGGCACCATCTCCCGCGTGGGCCCCGAGGTGCACGGTGTGCGCGTCGGCGACCGGGTGATGGCCTTTGCCTCCGCCGCCTTCGCCTCCCATGTGGTCATCCGCGGCGACCTGGTGCTGCCGGTGCCGGAGCGGGTGGACCTGAAGGCCGCCGCCACCATTCCCGTGGCGTTCCTTACCGCTTGGTATGGCCTCGTCACCCAGGCACGCCTGCGCCGGGGCGAGTGGGTGCTCATCCATGGCGCGGCCGGCGGTGTCGGCCTCGCGGCGCTGCAGATCGCCAAATGGCTCGGTGCCCGCATCGTGGCCACCGCCGGCACCCCCGAAAAGCGCGCGCTGGCGCGGCTGGCGGGGGCGGACCTGGTGTTCGACTCCCGCTCCCTGAGCTTCGTTGACGACATCCGCGCCAGCATCGGTGGGGTGGATGTGGTGCTCAATTCGCTGGCCGGCGAAGCCATGGCCCGCAGCATCACCGTGCTGAAGCCGTTCGGCCGGTTCGTGGAGCTGGGCAAGCGCGACTACATCGGCAACACCGAGATCGGCCTGCGCCCGTTCGCCCGCAACCTGTCCTATTTCGGCGTCGACACCGACCAGCTCATCGCCGCGCGCCCCGATGCCCTGAACGAGCTTTTCGCCGATCTCATCGGCCGGTTTGCCGACGGCACTTTCACACCGCTGCCCTATCGCGAGTTCCCGGCGGTGGAAGCGCCGGAGGCGTTCCGCCTCATGCAGGGCGCGGGGCATGTGGGCAAGATTCTGCTGACGCCGCCGCTGGCGCCACCGCCACTGGCGGCCCCGGCGCCCGCCTTCCGGGCGGCGGCGGATGGGGTGCACGTGGTGGTCGGCGGCACCGGCGGGTTTGGCTTCGAGACCGCCCTGTGGCTGGCGGAACATGGGGCCACCGCTCTGGTGGTGGCCTCCCGCTCCGGCGCGCTGGCCCCGGAGGCCGCCGCGCGGGTGGCGGCCCTGTCGGCGCGCGGCATCACCGTGGAGGTGGCCCGGCTCGACGTGCGCGATGCCGCCGCCTGCCAGGCCTTCATCGACGATCTCGTGGCCCGCTTCGGCCGGGTGGCCGGGCTCGTCCACACCGCCATGGTGCTGGACGACGGCCTGTTGCGCGATCTCGACCGCGCCCGCATGCTCAAGGTGCTGGAGCCGAAGATGGACGGCGCCAGCCATCTCGACGCCGCCACGCGCAATCTCGACCTCGATTATTTCGTGATGTTCTCCTCGGCCACCACCCTGGTGGGCAATCCCGGGCAGGGCAATTACGTGGCCGCCAACGCCTTCCTGGAGGGCGTGGCCCGGCGCCGTCGCGCGGCCGGCCGCGCAGGGCTGGCGGTGGCCTGGGGCGCCATCGCCGATGTGGGCGTGCTGGCGCGCGAGACCGCCATCAACGAAAAGCTCAAGCGGCGGATCGGGCGCCATGCCATGACCGCCGCCACCGCCCTCGGCCACCTGGGCCAATTGCTGGCCCTGCCGGCGGCCGAGCAGCCCGCGGTGGTCACCTGCTCCTATATCGACTGGGCCAGCGCCGGTGAGCTCCGCGTGGTGAAGGCGCCGACCTTCTCCGGGCTGATGACCGGTGGCGGCGAGCGCAGCATGGGGCAGACCTCCGACCTGGAGCACCTGATCGCCGGGCAGAGCGATCAGGCCGCCCGGCTCACCATCGCCCGCCTGCTGGCGGAGGAGATCGGCAAAATCCTGCGCCTGCCCCACGAGAGCATCGACCTCACCCGGCCGCTCACGGACATCGGCATGGATTCGCTGATGAGCCTGGAGCTCGACATGGAGGTGCAGCGGCGCTTCGGTGTGGAGCTGCCGGTGCTCGCCCTCGGCGCGGGCTCCACCCTCATGGACGTGGCCGAGAAGGTGCTCCAGCGGGTGCGTGGTGCCGAGGATATGGAGGGCGACGCCGCCGCCCAGGTGATCGCCGAGGCAGGCATCATGGAAAAACACGTCAATCTCGACCTCGACGCCGCCACCCTGGAGCGGTTGAGCGCCAAGGTCGTCAGTGAACGCGAGCACGCGGGAGAAGGCCTGCTGTGACGACGTCCCCTCCCTCCGGCCGGATGGCGGCCGATACCAAGGCGGCCCTGCTCTCGCGCATGCGCCAGACCGGCGCCCCCGCCGCTGCACCGGCCGAACGGCACTACGACACGGCCTTCTCCACCCTGCCGGGCTTCGAGCAATTGAAGCTCATGCGCGCCGCCACCGGTGCTTTCGGCATTCCCAGCCCGTTCTTCCGCAGCCATGACGGGCGCGCGGGCGCCACCAGCATCATCGACGGCAAGGAGGTGATCAACTTCGCCTCCTACGACTATCTCGGCCTCAACGGCGCCCCGGAAGTGCTGGCGGCGGCCCGGGAGGGAGTGGAGGCGTTCGGCTGCTCGGTATCGGCAAGCCGGGTGGTGGCGGGGGAGCGCGGTTTTCATCGGGAGTTCGAACAGGAACTCGCCGCGCTCTATGGCGCCGATGATGCCATTGTCTATGTCAGTGGCCACGCCGCCAACGTGACCACCATCAGCACCCTGGTGGGCCCGCGCGACGTGGTGTTCCACGATGAGCTGATGCACAACAGCGCCATCGTCGGCGCCCAGCTGTCCCGCGCCCATCGGCGCTGGTTCCCCCACAACGACCTCGATGCACTCGAGACCCTGCTGGCGGCGGAGCGGGGGAACTTCGGCCGCGCGCTGATCGTGGTCGAGGGCAATTACTCCATGGACGGCGACACCGCCGACCTCGCCCGTCTGGTCGAGCTAAAGCGGCGCTTTGGCGCCTGGCTCATGGTGGATGAGGCGCACAGCCTCGGGGTCCTCGGCGCGCGCGGCCACGGCCTGTTCGAGAAGACCGGTGTCGACCCCAAGGCCGTGGACATCTGGATGGGCACCCTGTCCAAAACCCTGGCCAGCTGCGGCGGCTACATCGCCGGCGCCCAGGACTTGGTGGACTATCTCAAGCTGTCGGCCCCCGGCTTCGTCTATTCGGTGGGCCTGTCGGCCCCCGCGACACTGTCGGCGCTGAGCGCGCTGCGCCTGCTGCAGCGGGAGCCGGAACGGGTGGCGCGCCTCCAGGCCAATACCGCCCGCTTCATCGCCGGCGCCCAGGCGGCCGGCCTCGATACGGGACAGGCGGAAGGCTACGCCATCGTTCCGGTGATCGTCGGCGATTCGCTGAAAGCGGCGGTGCTGTCCAATCGGATGCTGGAGCGGGGGGTCAATGTGCTGCCCATCATCCACCCGGCGGTGCCGAACAAGGCGGCGCGCCTGCGCTTCTTCGTGACATCCGAGCACACGCAGGAGCAGATTGACGCCACTATTGCAATCTTGACGCAGGAATTGAACGAGACCGGCGCCTTCATCCAGAGGTTGGCCTCGTCAGGGCTCGGCGACATGCTAGAAAGCGCTGCCGAGCTCGGCAAAGTGTGACCGAATGGAAACAGACGCCAGCATCGTGCCCGAGGCGGTTGCGGAGCATTCGTTTCGCGGCGCAATATGGATCGGACCCACTTTAAGGGTTCGTTCATCAGGACGGGCGCAAGACACACGACCTCGGGGGTCGATGCGATGAAGATTCTGCTGGACATCACCCGCCTGTTGCGGCGCTCGGGTCAGATGACCCCCACGGGCATCGACCGGGTGGAGCTGGCCTATGCGAAGCACCTGATCGCGCATTACCCCGACAGCTCCACCTTTGTCGGGCGGTTTCGCTCGCGGGTGTGGCAGCTCAATCCCTCAGCCGTCCCCTATTTCGTGAACACCCTGGCCGCGCGCTGGGACCTCTCCAATGCCCTGGTGACGCGGAACGAGCTGCGCCGGCTGGAGGAGTTCCTGAACCTGCGCCGCGGCGCCATGGCCCATCCCCCGGGCCCGCACGTGCCGCGCAAGGAGATGCCGGAGATCCTCTCCGCCCTGCCCTCCCTGCTGTCGCCCATCAACATTCTGCCCGGGCTGTTCCGCCGTCCCATCGCCAAAGGCGCGGTCTATCTCAACGTCTCCCATGAAGGGCTGAACTCCCCCGGCCGGATTGAGCGGCTGGTACGGACCTTCGACTGGAAGCCCATCTACCTGGTGCACGACCTCATCCCCGTGACCCACCCCGAATATGTGCGCCCCGGAGACGAAGCCAAGCACACCCAGCGCATGAAGACGGTGCTGAACTCGGCCTCGGCGGTCATCTACAATTCCGCTCACACCGAGCGGATGATGAACAGCTTCGCCATGTCCACCGACATGAAGCCGGCGCGCGGCATCGTCAGCCTGCTGGGGGTGGAGGAGAAGTTCCAGAAGGGGCAGGAGCGCGCCGCCGACCTGCCGCCGGTGGGCGGCGACCCCTATTTCGTGGTGGTGGGCACCATCGAGCCGCGCAAGAACCATCTGCTGCTGCTCAACCTGTGGCGCCATCTGGTGGAGCGGCACGGGGCGAAGGCCCCCAAGCTGGTAATCGTCGGCCGGCGCGGCTGGGAAAACGAGAACATCATCGATGTCATCGACCGCTGCAGCAATCTCAAGCAGCACCTGATCGAATGCAATCGCCTGCCCGACTGGCAGCTGACGCGGCTGCTGTCCGGGGCCCGGGCCGTGTTGTTCCCCTCCTTCGCCGAAGGCTATGGCCTGCCCCTGGCCGAGGCGCTGTCCCTGCGCGTGCCGGTGATCTGTTCCAATCTCGAGGTATTCCAGGACATCGCCGGGAACATTCCCTACTATCTCGACCCCATCGACGGCATGAGCTGGCTGAAGGTCATCGAGGACTTCGCCCTGCCGGACTCCTCGCTGCGCCAGGCGCAGATGGCCAAGATCGATCGCTTTGCGGCCCCCACCTGGCAGCAGCACTTCGATGCGGTCGACGAACTGATCGCCGATGTGGCCCAGCCCCGCCCGGCGCCCCATCAGCAGCTGCTGTCGACCATCCGGCGCAAGATCTCGTTGAGGCCGGCGGGCGAACACTCGCTCGAAGCGGCTGGAGCCGAGGATCTCATCGGCGCCCGGCTGCCGCACTCGACCACGATATAATCCGTGCGGGCATCGGCCGCGAGCTGTCCGAAACCAGGCAGCAGCGGCGCGTGGTCTCCGTAAAACACCAGCAGCGAATGCTCCGTGTGGGCGTCGAGCGACGCCGCCATGGACGCCAGCAGGGCATCCGCATTGGCGATGTGCTGGCAGTATTGCTCCACCGGATCATCGGTCGCCGTCAGCCGGCCGGGGCCATAGGGGTCGTGCGCCTCCATGGTCACCGTCATCATGTACAAAGGCTGTTTCCGCCGGCGCGCCTCCAGCAGTTCCGCCTCCATGCGCGCGCCCACCGCCCGATCCGCCACATAGGGACCGAAGCGTTCGGCCCCGGCGAAGTCCGCCTCCGAGAGGAAGCGGCCGTAGCCGAGTGCCGGAATGGCGCGGGCACGGCCGAAGAAGTGCCGATCGTAGGGGTGCATGAACACCGTATCCCACCCGGCCCGGGCCAAGTCCGCCGGTAAGGCATGACCGGCGAAGCGATGCGGTCGCAGATAAGGGTGGAAGCGATCCACCCCCTGGGCGGTGAACGGCAGGCCGGTGGCGAGGGCGAACTCCGGCCGCAGCGTATAGGCCCCGTAGCAGGGCACCAGCAGCCGGCCATGGGCGAGCGCACGGCCCTTCAGGCCATCGAAGGCGGGCAGCAGCACCCGGCCGCCATGGCGGCGCAGGTCATAAAAGGATTCCGACTGGATGACGACCACCGCATCCAGAGGCACCGACGCGGCGGGGCGCGGCGGGGACGCGGGGACGGCTGCGGCCCGAGGTGCGGGCGGCGGCAGGGCACGCAGCGCCACGGCGGACACCAGCAGGGAGGGCATCAGCCCCAGGCGCGCCACGAAATCGTGTGCCGGCTCGTGGGCCACCGCAGCCTGCGCGCGGGTCGCCAGCCCCAGGACCCACCGCGGCCACCCGTAGGCCGCCAGCACCAGCAGCGCGAGGCCTGCCGCCAGCGCCGCCTGCAGCGCTCCGCTTAAGGATCGCGGCTCGAGCTGCATCCAGGTGACGATCAGAGCGACGAGCCCCAACGCCACCGCCGCCACGCCCAACGTCTTGCGCCAGCCGAGGTAGAACAGCTCGGGATGGCGGACCAGATGGGTGATGAAGGCGAGATCTGTGATCACGAGGGGTTCGGTGAGGTGCCGCCGCTTCTCCCCGGAAATCACCAGGAACACCGCGGTGGTGATGGCGGCGGCGGTAGCGGCGAACGCGGCGCGCGCGGACAGCGCCAGCCAGAACAGGAACAGCAGCGAATAGGCGCAGCCGCGCAGCACCAGATGTGCATCGCGCCGGATCGCCACCGCGCCGCGCCCCACCGCCCAGCGATCGAGCCCCTCGCAGACCAACACGGCCATCACCCAGGCAACGCCCGTGATCGCCCCGCTCCCAGCCATCATATCCCCACCATCGTGGCCAGCCCCGGCCACCTTCGCACCAGGCCGGACCGACGACTCACCGAGACCACCATCATGCCGCACCCCTGCGTCTTCTTCACAAGCGCCCGGCGCGTCGGTCTCCACTGTTCACACGCGTGCGACCACGCCATAGCCTTATGCTGCACCGCCAAATGAAATTGAAGCTAGGCGTTTATATGGTATGCCTCGTGCAACCGCTCGGCATTCATGACTCGCTATTCAGTCGACCCGGCACGCTGGAAATGGAGAAAGGGCGTTCATGTCGGTTTTCATCCCGCCATTTCCCCCTCGGCCTGAGAAGGCCCTGTCCATTGTGGAGATGTTGCGCCGCGGATCGACAAACTTCATCAGTATTTTCGAAGAAAGTGCCTTCGTGCATCAGACCATGTCCCTGCAGGTCCTGACGCGCCAGGTGTTCATTTGCAATAGTCCCGAGAGCATCAACGAAGCCTTTGTCGAGAAGGCCGCAAATTTCGAGCGCAAGAGCCCACAGATCCGCTCCGGCCTTGCACCGCTGATCGGCGATGCCCTCGCCATCAGCGATGGCCCGGCGTGGGCACAGCGGCGCGCGCTGGTGGAGGGCGTGCTGAGCGTCAGCCGCACGCAGGCGCTGCTGCCCGAGGTGCTCGCCATCGTCGACGCCGTGACCGCCGACTGGCCGCAGGGCCCGCAGGCGCAGGACATCGACATGCTGGACGCCACGGCGACGCTGTCCGCGCGCATCATCGGCGGGCTGCTGTTCGGCCCGAGCTTCGGCGCTGCCGAGGCGGCGGCCATCCGCGCCGCTATCGCCGACTATCAGAAGCATACCGACCGCAGCGACCTGCCCCTGCTGCTCGGGCTGCCCAGCTGGAAACCCTTCCGCCAGAACACGCCGATCCTCCGCAGCGCCGGCGCGGTCCACGCCCTGTTCGAGCGCCTGCTGGCGGCAAGCCTGGACAGTGGCAGCGGCCTTGCCTGCGTCCTACGCGACAGCGGGCAACTGGATCCCACAGCCCTGCGCAACGAACTGATCTCACTCTATCTCGGAGGCGACGACACCGTCGGTGCGCTGCTCGCCTGGGTGTTCTATCTGGTGTCTCAGGCGCGCGACGTGGAGGCGCGCCTGGAGGAAGAGCTTTACGCCTTCGTCGGCCCGCAGCTGAAGCCGGCGGAGGAGCTGGCCCGCTTGCCCTTCGTACGCGCCATCCTCTGCGAGGCGGCACGGCTTTATCCACCGGTACCGATGTTCGCCCGCCAGGCACAGGCGGCCGACGAGATCAACAAGCGGAAGATCTCGGCCGGAGCGCTGGTGGTCGTCATCCCCTGGCTGCTGCACCGCCACCGCAACCTGTGGCACGAGCCGGATCTGTTTCAGCCGGAGCGCTTTCTGCCGAATGCCCGCCGGAAGCTGCGAGAGAATGCATTCGTGGCTTTTTCCATCGGCCCTCGGGCCTGCCCCGGTGCCGCCCTTGGCCTGGCCGAAGCCGCCGTCTGCGTTGCCGCGCTCAGCCACCGCTATCAGTTCCGGCTCAAGCCCGGCACCGTGGTCGAGCCGGTGTGCCACCACACCCTGCGACCGAGCCCGGGGCTGCCGATGCGGGTTCAGCGCCGCGTGCTGCCCACCGGAGTGCGCGTGCCGGCGCCGCGCGCCTCGTGAAGAGGCCGGCCACACCGCCCGCAGGTGGCGAAACTGCGCGACGAGAGCGACGCCGGTGCAGGGCGAGGGACAACAGGGGAGTGGGAAGCGATGGTTGGCGTGCTGATCGCGCTCGTCGTG
This sequence comes from Xanthobacter sp. ZOL 2024, assembly GCF_052932325.1. Lineage (NCBI taxonomy): Bacteria > Pseudomonadati > Pseudomonadota > Alphaproteobacteria > Hyphomicrobiales > Xanthobacteraceae > Xanthobacter > Xanthobacter sp. ZOL 2024. The sequence continues at coordinate 3,044,521 of NZ_CM128808.1, read as the reverse complement.
CTGGGGGTGATCGTCAGCGTGCTGTCCGTGTTCACCGCGGCGCGCAAGCTGTTGTGGCTGCACCTGCCCACCGAGCCGGCGAGCGCGCGGGTCTCGGTGATCCTGCCGCTGACCGGGCCGGCGCCCCACCTGCCGCACCTGCTCGCCCGACTGGCAGCGCAGACGCTGCGTCCCCGCCGGCTGATCGTCGTGGTGGAATCACAGGATGACCCGGCCTGCGCCGCTGCTCGCGCCGCCGCGCCGGACGCAGGTTTTCCGGTGGAGATCGTGATTGCGGGACCCGCCGTCGACCAGGCCCAGAAATGCCATAACCAGCAGGCCGCGCTACGCCATATCGACGCGCATGACGAGATCATTGTCTGCATGGATGGCGACATCCGCCCCCATCCCACCTGGCTGTCAGCCCTGGTAGCCCCTATTCGCAACGAGGACTTCGACCTGGTCACCGGGCACCGATGGCAGCAGGTGGCGGCGCCGCGGCTTGGCGCACATCTCATCGCCGCTATCGACCGGGCCGTGACCCTGACCCCGCGCCTCGATCGCGACAGCACGCGGGTGGTGTGGGGCGGCAGCATGGCCATTTCCGTGGCGGCGGCGGCGCGCATGGATTTCGCGGGCAGTCTCGACCATACCTTGTCCGATGACCTGTCCATTGTCACCAGAGCAGCGGAAGCGGAGCTGCGCGTGGTCACCCGTGGCGCCCTGTTCATTGCCTCGCCGTCGGATGCGCGCCTGGGCCCGGCCTGGCGCTTCGCGCGCCGGCAATATCAGATCTGCCACATCTACCGACCCTGGCTCTGGCGGCTGGCCCTGACCCTGATTGGCACGCGCCTTCTGGCGTGGATCGCGGCGACGGCGCTGCTGGGTATGGGGCATCCGTTCGGCGTCGCGATCGTGCTGCTCTGCGGCCTGGGGCTTGCCAAGCAATATCTGGTTGCGCGGGTCGCCGACCGGGTCGGCATTGCCGATCCTGCGGCGGTTCGCCTCGGCCAACTGGCGCTTGGCGTGATACAACCCGTAACCGACGTGTTCCACGCCAGCGTCATCCTGGCGGCGGTATGGACGCGGCACGTGCGCTGGGGCCATGTGCTTTATGAAGTCCAGGCTCCCGACCGTATCCGGGTGAAGGAGAGGCGGCCATTCACACCTTGATCCGCGCCTGCGCCGGCGCCTTCGGGCGGATCCCCTTCGCGGCCAAGATCGCCGGGCGGTTCCTGGGCGATCCCATGCCGCTGCTCGGCAACAAGCCGCTGGAAGGCTGGCAGACGGTGTTCCGCCTGCCCTATCGCCAGCTGGCCGTGGTCAACGACAACGCCACCGCCGAAACGGTAATGCTCGACCGTGCCGGCACGTTCCCAAAGAGCGCCGTCGTCTACACCCTGCTGCGCCCGCTGATCGGCGAAGGGGTGTTCGGGCAGCCGGGCGGCGACACGGTGAAGGAAACGCGGCGGCTTCTGGCACGCGCACTGGCGGCCATTCCGCCCGAGCACATCGCCGAGGTTACCCGCGCCGTGACCCTCGAATATCTGGAGGGCTGGCTGCAGAACCCCGGCGCGCCGGCGCCGGTGGGGGTGGACCTGTCGCGCCTCACCGTGGATGTGGTCTCCATCTGCACCCTGGGCCGGCGCTTCTCGGCAGCGGAATCGCTGCGATTCACCGAGCTCTTCTCGCTCTATCACCAGCGTTCCAAGGCCACCTTGCTGATGCTGGCCCATGACGACCCGAAGGTGCGCGCGCGCATCATCGCCGAGCTGGAACTGGCGGAGATCGGCGCGGACATGCGCGCCCTCATCCGCCAGTGCTTCCTTGCGGCGCCCCTCGCCCATGGGCCGGGCGCCGCCCCGGGCATCTTCGCCAAGGCCCTGGCCGATTCCGGCTTCGCCGCTCCGGGCCAGGACGATCGGGCCCTCGACGAGATCGCGGTGATGCTGCTCGCCGGCCACGAAACCACCGCCTCGACCCTGAGCTGGCTGCTTCACACCCTGGCCCAGGATCCGCAGATGCAGGAGAGCGCCGCCGCCGCGCTCCGAGGCGAAACGGGCCGGCGCAAGCGCTTTTCCGGTCACAGCGGTGCGGAGGTGGGGTTTGCGCTCACCCAGGAGGCGCTGCGCCTTTATCCGCCCATCGGCTTCTTCCTGCGCGAGAACCGCAAGGACGTGGAGCTGGAAACGCGCACCCTGCCGAAGGACAATTTCGTCGTGGTGGCGCCACGCGCCCTGCATCGCCATCGCCGATACTGGAAGCGCCCGGACGATTTCTATCCCGAGCGCTGGCTGGACAAGCCGGAGCCACCGGCCCGTACCGCGTTCATCCCCTTCGGCATGGGGGCGCGGGTGTGTCCCGGGGCGCAGTTCGCCAATATCGAGATGGCGGAAATCACGCGGCTTCTGCTGACCCGCGCCCGCTTCGCCTTGACAGCGGGTCCCGCGCCACGTCCTCTCGGCAACCTGACGTCGCGGCCCGAGCCCGACATCGTGCTGACGGTGACCCCCCGCCCGCCGATTGCCGACCCAGCAGAACGGAGCTGAACGCCTCGTGTCCACCACGCCCGCATCCGATTCCAGCCTCGCCGGCGCCCTGCCCTGCCCGATCACCGGCGCGCCGCCGGTCCGTCGCATTCAGACCATGTCCAAAAGCCTGATGCAGGACATCTGGAAGTATGGCCAGGGCGTGGATGTCAGCGCCCTGTTCAAGGACGTCAAAGGCTTCAGCCTCTACGAATCGCCCACCGGCCTCGTCTATTTCGACCCCATGGTGGTGGGCGACGGCGCCTTCTACAGCAGCTATTACGACAAGTGGGAGGTGCACAAGGCGTTGACCTTCCGCTGGCAGACCCGGGTCGACTTCCTGCGCACCGCGACCTATGTGCCCGAGGGCGCCAAGGTCATCGACATCGGCTGCGGGCCCGGCATCTTCCGCAATCACGTGAAGCATGCCCGCTATACCGGTCTCGACCCCTATGCCAGCCCGGACGTGGACGACGTGGTCATCCGCGAGACGCTGGAGCATCACGCCTCCAGCAATCCCGGCGCCTATGACGTGGCGGTGTGCTTTCACGTGGTGGAGCACGTGCCCGATCCGCTGCGCCATGTGCAGCTGATGGCGCAGCTGGTGCGGCCCGGCGGCCTCGTCATCCTGGCGGCGCCGCTGTTCCCCTCGCCCCTGACCGAGATCCCCAACCTGCCCATCAACATGCCGCCCCACCACGTCACCTGGTGGAACCCGCGGGCCTTCTCGGCGCTGGCGCAGAAGGTGGGGCTTGAGGTGGTGGAGGCGTCCGAGCTGCCGCCCTCGCCGCATCAGATCTTTTTTTTCTGGCTGCACAAGCTGTTGTTCCGGCGCACCTCGGATTCTCCCGATGAGCGGTATTTCGCCCATCGCTGGGCGTGGCATGCCAGCATCGCGCTGGCCTATCTGGGCTCGCAGGCCGTCGGCCGGTTCATGCCCATGCCTTCCACCGCCCGTCCGGTAGACGCCTACCTTGTCGCACGAAAGGTCTAACCCATTGGCGGGAGACGGGACCACGCGCGATAGTGTATAGCAGCAGCGCTCAACGAAGAGGGACGCGGTGCCATGCGGGTTTTGGTGACGGGAGGCGCGGGCTTCATCGGCTCTGCCGTGGTGCGGCACGTGATGGGGCTGGGCCACGAGGTGCTCACCTTCGACAAGCTCACCTATGCCGGCAATCTCGCATCCCTCGCGCCGGTGGCGGACAATCCGCGCCACCGCTTTGTGCAGGCGGACATCTGCGATGCCGATGCGGTGCGCACCGCCCTTGAGAGCTTCAAGCCCGACCTGGTGATGCACCTCGCCGCGGAATCGCACGTGGATCGGTCCATCGATGGCCCCCGGGCGTTCGTCGACACCAACATCGTCGGCACTTTCATCCTCTTGCAGGAGGCCCTGGCCTATTGGCGCGGCCTGCAAGGCCCGGCCAAGGAGGCGTTCCGCTTCCACCACATCTCTACCGACGAGGTGTTCGGCAGCCTCGGGCCGGAGGGGCTGTTCCGGGAAGACACCCCCTATCAGCCCAACTCGCCCTATTCCGCGTCCAAGGCCGCTTCCGACCATCTGGTCCGCGCCTGGCACCACACCTATGGGCTGCCGGCGGTGATGTCCAACTGCTCCAACAATTACGGGCCTTACCACTTCCCGGAGAAGCTGATTCCGCTGGTCGTTCTCAATGCCCTGGATGGCGCGCCGCTGCCCATCTATGGCACTGGCGAGAACGTGCGCGACTGGCTTTACGTGGAGGACCACGCCGAGGCCCTGTTCCTCATCGCCACCCAGGGACGTCCCGGCGAGAGCTACAACGTGGGCGGCGCCAGCGAGCGCCGCAACATCGACGTGGTGCGCACCATCTGCGCCGCGCTGGATGAGCGGGTGCCGGATCCGCGCGGTCCCCGCGAGCGGTTGATCACCTTCGTCGCCGACCGCCCCGGCCATGACGCGCGCTACGCCATCGACTTCTCCAAGCTGAACCGCGAGCTCGGCTGGTCGCCCCGGCACACCTTCGAGAGCGGTATCGCCGACACGGTGCAGTGGTATCTCGACCATCGTCCCTGGTGGGAGCCGCTGCGCCAGCGCTACCAGGGCCAGCGGCTTGGCCTCGCCCCCGTGGAAAAGGCATCCTGATGCACATCCTGCTGCTCGGCGCCGGCGGCCAGCTCGGCCGCGAGATCTCCGACCATGCCGCCAAGCAGGGCCTGTCCCTGACCGGCCTCACCCATGCTGACCTCGACATCAGCGATCCGGTGGCCGTGGCCCGCGCGCTGGAATCCCACCGCCCCGATGTGGTGGTGAATGCCGCCGCCTACACCGCCGTCGACAAGGCGGAGAGCGAGCCGGAACTCGCCGCGCGCATCAATGCATTCGCGCCAGCCCACATCGCCGAGCGCTGCGCGCGCTATCGCACGCCGCTGATCCACGTCTCGACCGATTACGTGTTCGACGGCACCAAGCCCACGCCCTATGTGGAGCAGGACCCGGTGGCGCCCCTCGGCGTCTACGGGCGCACCAAGGCGGCCGGCGAGGCGGCGGTCCGCTCGGCGATGGAGCGGCACATCATCGTGCGCACCTCCTGGGTCTACGGCGCGTACGGCGCCAATTTCCTCAAGACCGTGCTGCGGCTTGCCCGCGAACGGGATCGCCTCACCATCGTCGCCGATCAGATCGGCTGCCCGACGGCCACGCACGATCTGGCCGAAGCGCTGCTCGCCGCCGCCCGGGCGGCGGCCACCGGCGGCGCCCGCTGGGGCACCTATCACTTCGCCGGCGACGGTGCGACCACCTGGCACGGCTTCGCCAGTGAGATCGTCCGCGTGGCGGCGCCGAAGCTCGGCCGCCATCCGGAGGTGGCGCCGATCACCACCGCCGACTATCCCACCCCCGCCCAGCGGCCGGCCAATTCCCAGCTCGCCAGCGACCTCTTCCATCGCAGCTTCGGCCTGCGCGCGGCGCCGTGGCAGCAGCGTGTTCAGGAGGTGGTGGAGCGGCTGCTGGCGGAGACCCCCGTTTCCGCCTGACGGACCTTCGGCTCCCCGCGCTGATCGACATCACCGTGGGCCCAACTGGTCCCGCCGTGCCGGCTGCGGCTGGTCCTTTTGTGCACTGCGCGCATCCTGTAGGGTGCCCCCGTTTCTGTCCGAGCCACGGCTGAGGTCCACCATGGACCCGTGCGGGCTCGCCGCGTCGGATTTCGAGATGAGCAGCAATTTCAACGAAGAGACCATCACCAGCGTCCATCATTGGACCGACAACCTCTTCACCTTCACCTGCACCCGTGATCCGGGCCTGCGCTTTCTGAACGGCCAGTTCACCATGATCGGCCTGATGGTGGACGGCCGCCCGCTGCTGCGCGCCTATTCCATGGCCAGCGCCAATTACGAGGAAGAGCTGCAGTTCTTCTCCATCAAGGTGCAGAACGGCCCCCTCACCTCGCGGCTGCAGCATCTGAAAGTGGGCGACAAGATCCTGGTCGGCCGCAAGCCCACCGGCACGCTCATTCAAGATAACCTGCTGCCCGGCAAGCGCCTTTACCTGCTCTCCACCGGCACCGGCCTCGCGCCGTTCCTCTCGGTGACCAAGGATCCGGACGCCTACGAGCGGTTCGAGAAGATCATTCTCATCCACGGCACCCGTACCGTGGCCGAGCTCGCCTATGAGGACTTCTTCACCAACGAGCTGCCGAACAACGAGTTCATCGGCGAAGAGGTGAAGAAGAAGCTCATCTACTACCCCACGGTCACCCGCGAGCCGTTCCGCAACCAGGGGCGCCTCACCGATCTCATCACCTCCGGCAAGCTCTTCGCCGATATTGGCCTGCCGGTGATGTCGCCGGCCGAGGATCGCCTCATGCTCTGCGGCAGCCCGCAGATGCTGAAGGACATGGTGGCCATTCTGGAAGAGCGCGGCTTTCAGGAAGGCAGCCAGTCGGCGCCGGGTCACTATGTGATCGAGAAGGCGTTCGTGGAGCGCTGAGGCGAGGCCGCGGTCGCCCAAAGGGTCGCGGCTCTATGGCCGCGCCGCCCATCCTCGCTTAGTCTGCATCCGAGGCGTCGATGTTCGGGGCCGCTTTTCCACGGCCGATGTTCGGCCGGGGTCGCACGCGGGGGCGCGGGACGACACGGGCATGTTCGATGCGGTGATCATCGGAGGCGGACCGGCCGGGGCCTCCTGCGCCCTGTGGCTCAAGATGCTGGGATTCCGCCCCTGCCTCATCGAGCGCCGGCCTGCCCTCGGTGGTTTGCAGAACGACAATCCCTATCCCAACGAGTGGATCGCCTCGGTCATGGGCAAGACCGGATATGAGGTGGCCCATGACCTTGATGCCCACCTCGCGAGCCATAGCATCGTCTGCCGCCGGGGCGAAGCGGTGGCCAGCCTCGAGGTGGTGGCGGGCGGCTTCCGCGTCACCACAGAGAACGGCGCCCTGATCCTGGCACGCACCGCGGTGCTGGCGAGCGGCGTGCGACCGGTGAAGGGCGGCCTTTCGGCGTCCGAGCAGGTGCTCATCGGTCCCGGCCGCACCATGTTCAATGCCGCGTTTGAAGGGCAGCACGTGGCCATCCTCGGCGGCGGCGACAATGCCTTCGAGAACTACATCTTCGTGCGCAAGCGCGGCGCCACGACGGTGCACATCTACGCCCGCACCATCCGCGCACGTCGCGAATTCCTGGAGAATGTGCCGGCCAGCGACGTGCGCCTCGGCCCCTATGCGGTGGAACCGGAAACGCCGGCGGTCGCCGACCGGGCCTATGATCGCCTGGTGGTGCTCTATGGCTGGGAGCCCTACCTGCCCTATGCGCGGGATCTCGAACTCGCCCGCACGCCGCGCGGTTTCGTGGAGACCGATGCCGCGTGCCAGACCTCCATCCCCAACCTTTATGCCATCGGCGAACTGGCGCAGCGCATGCACCCGTGCTGCGTGACCTCCATGGCCGACGGCATCGTTGCCGCCAAGGCGATTCAACGCACACTGGAGGAGGATGCCGTCGCCCGCTTCGTGGATCGGGTGCGGGGCGCCGTCACCGCACCGTAACCGTGAAGGTCTCTTAAATCACTCTCCCGGCAGGGGTTCCAGGCGGCCCAGCGGTACGCACCCAAGGCCTCGGGCCGGCGCGGCGGGCTGCGTCGACAGCGCCTGCGCCACCTCCGGCCGGCGCAGCAGCGCCGCGGCGGCGGCATAGATGGCGCTGGGCTCGCTGACCGGCACATGGGCCACATCCGCCACCACCCGCGCCGGGCGCGGTGACAGCACCACGATCCGATCGGCGAGGCGGACCGCCTCGGCGATGTCATGGGTCACGAACAACACCGCCGTTCCCGCCCGCTCCACCTCCTGGCGCACCAGACCCTGCAGGTCCTGGCGCAGCCCCACATCCAGCGCCGAGAACGGCTCGTCCATCAGCACCAGCTGCGGCGCCACGGCCAGCGCCCGGGCGATGGCGACGCGCTGCTGCATGCCACCGGACAGGGCGGACGGCCGCTTGTCGAGATCCGCCGGAGCGAAGCCGAAGCGCGTGAGAATGTCGTTGGCCATGCCCCGCCGCGCGGCACGGGCAACGCCCCGGGCCTTGAGCCCAAAGGCGGCGTTGTCCCGCGCATCCGCCCACGGCAGCAGGCGGGGCTCCTGAAACACCATGGCGATATCGTCGAAGCCATTGGCCAGACGGCCGGCGCTCGGCCGTTCGGCCTTGGCGGCAAGACGCAGCAAGGTGGTCTTGCCGCAGCCAGAACGGCCCAGGATTACCACCAGTTCGCCGGGCCGGACCGCCAGCGAAATGCGATCCAGCACCACCCCATCGGCATAAGCGAGGCGCACCTCATCGAATGCGAGCATGGTCAGCCCCCTGCCGCCGCGAGCACCTGCGGCCGGTCGCTGCGCGCCGCCTGCCAGCCCCGCAGCGGCGCCAGCAGAATCGCATCGGCGCACAGCAGCACCACCACCACGAGCACGATCCAGGCCATGGTCTGGGCGAGGTCGAGATAGGCCCGCGCATTGGCGATACCTCCCCCGACCCCATCAGCACCGCTCAACACCTCGGCCATCACCGCCACCTTGAAGGAGAAGGCCAGCGCGGTCGCCAGCGCCGGCACCAGTTGCCCCGCCAGCGCCGGCAGAATGAGATCCGTGGTGCGCTGCCACAGCGGCGCCCGGTACACCCGGGCCATTTCCTCCAGCCGGGGATCGCGGCTGCGCACCCCGTGCATCGCCGCCAGGAACACGATGGGTGCCGCGGTCACCGCCACCGTGAAGGCCGGCGCGGCGCCGCCGGGGCCGAACCACAAGAGCGCCAGAACCACCCAGGCGATGGGGGGCGTGCCCAGAATCATGATCAGAACCGGCGTCGCCATGGCGCCCACCGGCATCACCAGCCCCCCGGCGAGGCCGAGCAGCAGCCCCACCGCGCCGCCCACCGCGAAGCCGCCCAGCGCGTGGCCCGCGGTGGCCAGCAGCGCCGGCAGCGCCGCCCCCTCCACGATCAAGGCCCACAGGGCGCGCCCCGTCTCCTGGAGCGAGGGCAGCACGAAGGGGCCGAGGGCGTGGAAGCCCCACTGCCAGGCGGCCGCCAGCAGCGCCACCCCGAACGCGCCCCAGCCCCACCGTGCCATCTTGCCTGCATGGGCCGGCATGGCGGCCCCCTCACATGCTCAGATAGAAATCGTCCGGCGGCAGCTTGCCGCCGAGCGCTTCCGGCTGCATGGCCAGAATGGTCTCGTAGAACGCCACCAGGCCCGCCTGCAGTTGCTTGGCGCCATCCGCCACCACATTGAAATGGGAAAGGGAGGCGGAGAAAACCGGTGCCTTCATCCCCATCTGGGCCTGCGCCAGCTCACCGGCGGGGCCGGGATTGGCGAGCACCCAGTCGCGGGCCGGACCAAGGCCCGCGCGCAGCGCTGCCATGACCTCCGGATTGTCCTCGATCAGCTTCTCATGCACCGCGACACCGGCCATGGGCAGGCCCAGGCCGTGATGCTGCGCACGCCAGACGTCCTGCAGGTTCACCGCGCGATAGAGCGGGCGGCCCGCCTGCTTCGCCATCATGATGGCGGCCGTGGCCGGCGGCTCCGACAAGACGGCCGTGGTGACCCGCCCGGCGGCCAGCATCTGCGCCGCCTCCATCGGGGTCTGCACATAGGTGAGCTTCACATCCTTGTCGGGATCCATGCCGGCGCCCTTCAGGCAGGCCCGAAACACCAGATCCGGCATATCGTTGCGGAAGAATCCGAGCACGTCCTTGCCGGCGAGATCCTTGATATCCTTGATATTCGGGTCGGCGCTGACCACCGTCAGATGACCCATGGACAGGATGCACAGCAGCTTGAGCGGCAGGCCGCGATTGGCGAGATTGGCCGGCACATGGGTGGGCGTGGTGAACAGGCGGGTACGACCGGATACGATGGCGGCGCGCAGGTCATCCGTATCGCGCCACAGCCGGAAGGTGGCACCAGGGGCCGCCGCAGCGAGGCCGCCAGAGGCCATCAGCCGCGCCAGAACCACGGTCGAGCCATTCGGGGCACCGAGCACCTCGAGGCCGGTCGCCGGCGCCGCGAAGGCCCGGCCCAGCCCGGCCCCGGCCACTCCCCAGCCCGCCGCGGCGAGCGTGCCCAGCATCTGCCGGCGCGAAAGCAAAGCTTGCATGAACCAACCTCATGAAATGGCGGGCGGGCGCGATCCACCCATGTTATATTCAATGAAATATAGCTGCGCCCATTCCGGTCTTTTCCGCAAGTGCACACAGGCGCCACCGCCGCGACCAAGCGGCGCATTGGCGGCCTCGCCTTTTGCCGCGCGCAATGGCAGCATGCCGCGCGATTGGCCAGAACATCGGACACGACAGCGCAAGGGGGGCGACATGGCGGCACTGAGGGACCGACTGCGATTTGTGATGGTGCTGCTGGTACTCGCCACGCCGGCGCTGGCGGGCGCGGCATCGGCCCAGACCCTCGACCGCATCGCCGCCGACAAGACCATTCGCATCGGCTATCGCCACTTCGCCCCGCCCTATTCCTATGCCGCCAGCACCGGCAAGCCGGCGGGCTTCATTGTCGATCTGTGCCGGGAGGTGGCGGCCAACGTGCAGCGGGCCCTCAAGCTGCCGAAGCTGAACATCGAATATGTCGAGGTCTCCGCCGAGAATCGGTTCCAGGCGGTGCACGACGGCAAGATAGACGTGCTGTGCGAGCCCAGCTCCATGACCATGTCGCGGCGGGCGCTGGTGGATTTCTCCCTGCCCACGTTTCTCGATGGCGCCGGCGTCGTCACCCGCGGCAAGCCGGTGAAGGGGCTCGAAGAGCTGGAGGGGCGCAAGGTGGGGGTGCTGAAGGGCACCACCACCGAGGAGACGCTGCGCTCCACCCTGGCGCAGATGCGGGTGAAGGCGGACGTGGTGGCGGTTTCCGACCATCCGGAGGGCCTGCGCCAGCTCGCCGATGGCAAGCTCGATGCCTATTTCGGCGACCGCGGCATCCTGCACTACCTCATCACCAACAGCCCCTATGCCGGCAGCCTGGCCCTGTCGGACCAGTATTTCACTTTCGAGACCTATGCCCTGGCCCTGCCCCGGGGTGACCAGGCGTTTCGTCTGCTGGTGGACAGCACCCTGGCCGATCTCTACCGCAGCGAGCAGATCCGCCAGATCTATGCCCGCACCTTCGGCGAATTTCCGCCGGACCAATTCCTGAACGCCCTGTTCGTGATCAACGGCGTGCCGAAATAGCAGAGGGTTTCCGCTCTCCCCTGCGGTACCGCCTTTTCCCCTTCATGCAATCGTGCCAAGGGGAGGCGACTGATCCGCACACGGAACGCACATGAACACGCTCGACGCTGAAGGCCTGCTGACCGCCTGGTCCTTCGACGGCAAGGGGGCCGGAACGCGCATCGGCTGGCATGAGATCCTGCGCACGCCCATCGCCGAGGGCGGCTTCCTGTGGCTTCACTTCCGCCACATCGAGCGGGCCGACCAAGTCTGGCTGCGGCAGACCAGCGGCGTGGATCCCTCCGCCGTGGAGGCCCTGGTGGAATCGGAGGCGCGGCCGCGCTGCGCAGTGTTCGCCGATGGCGCCCTGCTCTCCCTGCGCGGCATCAATCTGCAACGCAATGCACTGCCCGAGGAGCTGATCACCGTCCACCTGTGGGTGGATGCGCGCCGCATCATCTCCGTGCAGCACGAACCCTTGTCGGCCATTGCCGATTATGAGGACATGCTCAAGCGCGGCCGTTGCCCGCGCAGCCAGGGCGAGTTCATCGCCGAACTGTCCATGCGGCTGGTGGACCGGCTCGATGCGGTGGTGAACAGCCTGATCGACGAGGCGGACGAGCTCGAGGATGCGGTTCAGTCCGCGGAGAGTTCCGAGCTGCTGCGCCAGGTTGCGGTGCTGCGGCGGGTGGCCATCAAGCTGCGGCGCCACATCGCCCCGCAGCGGGAGGCGCTCAACCATTTCTCGCTGGAAGACGACGACTGGCTGGGCCCCAAGGACCGCAACCGCATCCGCGATGCGGCGGACCGCGTCACCCGCTTCACCGAGGAGCTGGACAGCGTGCGCGAGCGCGCCGCCGTGATCCGCGACCAGATGGTGGACCGGCGCGCCGAGCAGATGAATCAATCCATGCTGGTTCTGGCGGTGGTCACCGTGGTGTTCGCCCCGCTCACCCTCATCTCCGGCATGTTCGGCATGAACGTGGGCGGCATTCCCGGCTCCACGGATGGCGAAGGCTTCTGGATCGTCAGCGTGATCCTGCTGGGGCTCGGCGGCTTCTTCCTGTGGGCATTCCGCCGCCTGCGCTGGATCTGAGCGATCCGCCCAGCGGCCTCGGACCGCCGGCTACTGGCCGGCGGCGAACACGCTGGGGAAGGGCCGGCCGCGCACATCGAACACGCGGGCGTAGGTGACGCCATCGCGCTCGATCTTCACCAGCACCGGCGCCTTGACGTCGGCGCAATAGAACTCGCCCAGCGCCAGATAGAAGTCGGCATGCCGGCTGTCATAGGTGGTCTCGTAGCGCGGGCCCAACTCGGCAGCGGCGGCGAAATAGGGCCCGCACACGGCCACCCGCAGCTTGCGCCCCTGCGGCAGGGTCCGCGTGTGCGCATCCACATATTCATCAAGCTCTTCAGTGGCCTGCTTGAACGCCAGGCCCCAATAATCGAGCATGAACATCTTCTGGGCGCCGCGGATGCCACCGATGATGTGGTTGTAATAGGTATATTCGTAAGGGTGCAATTTGAAGAAGTTGGCGGCCGGGAACAGCACTCCGACCACGAAGACGCTTGCCAGCGCGCCGCGGCCCACGGCGCTGCGGCTCGGCTGCCACGCCCCCAGATGGACACGCACCAGACCCGGCAGCGCCTCGGCCTTGCGCCACAGCCACGCGGCGGCGAGGCTGGCCAGCACCGCCAGAGCCGGCGACACGAACACGAAATGGCGGATGCCGTTGTAGACCACCGGCCGGGTCGTCACCACCAGAGCGATGGGGAACAGGGCGGCCATCACCACCAGAATGAGCCGCGCGCGGCGCGCCGGCGTGTCGCGGCCGGCGAACACCGCCACCACAGACCCCACCGCTCCGGCCACGGCCAGCCCCAGGAACAGCTCCGGCATCTGCACCGAGAATAGGGTCGGCACATAGCTGCGCGGCATGTCGGGCACGAGGATCGGCCGCCCCTCGAACATCTCGCGCCACGGCACTTCCCAGAACTTCGAGTAATATTTCAACGCCAGGAAGGGATTGTCCGGCTGGGCCACGCCCCACGGCCACACCATGCCGAGCACGAAGTAGGCGAGCGGCAGCCCCAGCGCCAGCAGCAGCACAAACCGCCCCATACGCGCGGCGCTGGCCCGCAGACCCTGGCTGCGCCACTCGCTCACGAACACGAAGGCCAGGGCCAGGGCGAGATAGATCACCGTCATCCCCCCCACCACCCGCGTGCCCACCGCGAGGCCGGCGAAAATGCCGAACAGAGTCACCGTGCGCGGCGTGGGATTGGGGAACTCATCAAACGCGCGAACCGCCGCATAGATCAGGCCGATGACCGCCACAGCGAAGGGAATGTCCTTCGCGTTCATGAACATATGGCCATAGTAGAGGGGACAGATGGCGAGCAAGGCGATGGCCGCGAAACCCGCCACCGGGCCCGCCAGACGCCGGGCGAGCCGCCACACCACCACGAAGCCCGCCAGCCCCACCGCCGCCCCCAGGAAGCGCCGGATGTCGAACACATCGAACGGCAGGACCTTGGCCAGCATGTCGGCGATCACGTCGAAGCCGCCGCCGTAATAGTAGAGGTTGACGAAGGAGAAGACCTTCCGGTCGGTCAGCCCGGACGCGAAATAGTTGTAGAGCAGGCTGCCGTATTGGGAATGGGTGAAATCATCCCAGCCGAGCCCGTAGTCGGCGAAGGTGAATGCGGCAATGGCCGCGAGCACCAGCAGCAAAGCGATGGAACAGGCATCAGCGCGCGCACCCGGCCGCCGGCTGTTAAGCAGCACCCACATGGACGGAGGACCCCAAAACGAGACACCTGAACTGAGCGCCCATCCGCCGCCGTCCCTATCCCACCACCACCTGCGGCACGCCGCAGGGTCGCGTCTCGGGTCCGTCTCGCGAAGGAGAGCGCACATAAGATCGGCTAACTTGGAACTGCAACAAGATTATGCCGGGGGTGGCCCAAATTGCGGTTTTTTACGTCCGCGAACGCGGCATTTGCTCCAATCTGGAGGGGTATTGCTACTGCTGCTCAATGGCAGGTGAGAAAAAGACGCAACCCAGGCGGTTATTGCATCGCACGCCATGACTCCGGCGGGTCCCGAGGGGATCGAGGCCAAAAAAACGCCCCGGCCGATGGCCGGGGCGTTTCATTCCACGTCGGCCGGGATCAGACGGCCTTGGCGTACAGCTCCGCCACATACTCCCAGTTGACCAGCTGGTCGACGAACGCCTTGAGGTAGTCGGGCCGCCGGTTGCGGTAGTCGATGTAGTAGGAGTGCTCCCACACGTCGACGCCGAGGATCGGGGTCGCGCCGTGCACCAGCGGGTTCTCGCCATTGGCGGTCTTGGAGACCTCGAGCTTGCCGTCCTTCACGGACAGCCAGGCCCAGCCGGAGCCGAACTGGGTGGTGCCGGCGGCGACGAAGTCTTCCTTGAACTTCTCGACCGAGCCGATGTCCTCGATGATCTTCTTCTCGAGCTCACCGGGAATGGCGCCGCCACCGTTGGGCTTCATCCAGTTCCAGAAGTGCAGGTGGTTGTAGTGCTGGCCGGCATTGTTGAAGAGCCCGGCATTCTTGCCGAACGAGCCCTTCACGATCTCCTCAAGGGATTTCCCTTCAAATTCAGTTCCCTTTAAGAGATTATTGCCATTATTCACATAAGCGAGGTGGTGCTTGTCGTGGTGGTACTCGAGGGTCTCCCGCGACATGAAGGGGGCGAGAGAGTCATAGGAGTACGGCAGGTCGGGCAGCGTAAAGGACATGAAACATCTCCGCAAACGATCCGGCGACAGGCTCGACGCAAGGGCCCCATGTCGGTTTGGTCGGCAGGTGCAGAGCGTCCGAGCTGGGACCTAGATAGGGCCGGGCCGGTCTCCAAACAACCTTGATCTCGCCAATTTTGTGGGCGCCACCACGCCTATGCATACGATGCGTCCCCATTGGGGTATGGGGGCGCCTTCCGGGCGCGAGCCGCGCCATGCCGGTTCAGTGAAATGGGGTAGCGGGATGTGGTGGTTTTTAGTCCTTCTCGGTGTGCTGATCACGCTATCCGGCGTCTCGGTGATCGCCCTCGGCGTCTCCATCTTCATCTCCACCTTCGGCAACACGCTGATCACGACGGGCGCGGTTGCGGCATCCGGCGGCTTGGTCATCATCGCCATGGGCCTGGTGCTGCGACAGATGGAGCGCCTGTCCCAGCGCATCGAGACCGCTATCGCCCGCGGCCGCGGCGGCGCGCCCGATATGGATGAGGAGATGGAGGACGAACCTGCCCTCGCGCCCCAGATCCCCATGGACGACGCGATGGAGCCCGCCATCGAGGAGGCGCCGCCGGCCGAGCCGGTGCGCACCGTGAGCCGCGAACCCCAGCGCCGCGCCCCCGCGCTCTCGGTGGAAGACCTGCTGCCGCCCGAAGCCACCTCGGCTCCCCCGCAGGAGCCCCAGCCCCGCCGCGCTCCGCCGGCCCGTCCGGTGGAGGCCCCGGTGGCCGATCCCATGCTCGACGCGCGCCGGGCGCACCTTGCCCGCCGTGGCGAGGCACCGCCGCGGCCGACGCCCGAACCGGCCCTGCCGCCCCTGCCCCGCACCGGCTATGAGCCGCCGCCCCGGACGGGCGAACCAAAGCCCGCCGCACCGGCGGTCGAAGCCGAGCCGGCACCCGAGGAGCCGCGCATCCTCAAATCCGGCATCGTCGGCGGCATGGCCTATACGCTCTATTCGGATGGGTCGATTCAGGCGGAGCTGCCCGATGGCGTGGTGCGCTTCGCCTCGCTGCAGGAACTGCGCGACCACGTGGCGCGCACCCAGTAGGTGCGCGAGACGGCGGGCGCCAGAGGTCGCCCGCCGAGCCTGATTCAACGGGCGTGTCCTGATGAGCCGGGTCGCAGCCGCGCAGCGCCAGCGGCCGCCATGCGAGACGCCGATCGGCCACAGGCTCGTTCGCGGCGGGGAGTCATTCAAACGACCAGAACCGAAGCGACCCGGGCCCTGGTGTGGGCGGCGGGGATCGAACCCGCACGCCTAAAGGCGAGGGATTTTAAGTCCCTTGCGTCTACCAGTTTCGCCACGCCCACAACGCGGCGCGCATCAGCGCGCTGGGCTTCTTAGCGGGTCTGCCGCGCCGCGCCAACTGCGCGATGGGTCGTCCCGCCTCAGGCGTCGCCAACCGCAGACGCATCCGCCGGCACCAGCGAGACGGACTCGCCGCAGCCACAGGCGGAAACCTGATTCGGATTGTTGAACACGAACTGAGCCGCGAGCTTGTCCTCCTTGAAGTCCATCTCGGTGCCCAGCAGAAACAGTAACGCCTTGGAATCAATCACGACGCGCACACCTTTTTCCTCCACGACGGTATCCAAAGGCGCGATCTCGTTCGTATACTCCATCGTGTATGACATGCCGGCGCAGCCACCATTGGCCACACCGAGCCGCACGGCCGCACCCGCCTCCTGCTGCGACAGAATCTCGTGCAGGCGCGCAGCTGCGGCCTCGGTGATGCTCAGAACAGCAGGACGCGCACGCGTCTTCGCAGAAGGAGGGGAAGTGTCACTCATGATGCAACTCCGGCCGGCGCCCAGGCGATGCGAGCGCGGATCTTCACCTAAATGGTGGATGTGGGCGCCACCCACAAGGCGCAGAGTAACGATGCCCGCCAATCCTTGGCCTCTTCGCCTGTGGCATATGGTCAAGTTTTAGCTTTAAAACTAGAACGTTAGGCTCCCGTTCCGGCGGGAGTCTCCGCTTCCGTGCAGTTCCCCTCTCCCGAAGGGACCGACCTCCCGGCGCTCCATGATCGTACACAGCCAAATTCTTCGCCTGACCATCGCCTATGCGATAGGCGCCACCATTTGGCTGCTGCTGTCCGACGTGCTGCTGACCGTGTTCGTCTGCCCCCGCGTTGCCGGAACCGTTGCGCCTTACACCAACGGTGTGTTCATCGCCATCACCTCGGTTCTGCTGTTTTTCACCCTCGAACGCATCGCCAAGGCGGGGCCGGGAGCCAGGAGCTTTCAACTGCGGGTGTTGCCGATCCTCGTGATCACCATTCTGCTCAGCATCGGCGTCCTGCTCACCATTACCTACACTTACCGGGTCACGGCGCAGCGCCTGCTGGTGGACAACCAGCGCTATCTGCAGAGCCTCACCGACATCCAGCTGCGCGCGCTTGAACGCCAGCGGGAGCAGGCCTTCGGCACCACCCACGCCATCGCGATCGCCCCCGAGATCGTCCAGCTTGTGAAGCTTTTGCGAGCGCCAGCCAGCACTAACAATGAAAAGTTGCAGACGCAAGCCCGCGCGATGCTCGCCGATGATGCCAAGAGCTTCGGCTTCACCGCGTTGCAACTGTTCGATCCCCAGGGCCGCCGGCTGAGCACCAGCGCCGAGGGCTCCACCATTCCACCCGAGCTGCCCACGCTGCTGGCGCAGATGCGGCGCGACCGCCAGCCGACCTTCGTGCCGCTGTGGACCGCAGCCGATCTCGACACCCATCACGGCATTCTGGTCCCGATCCTGGCGCCGCCCGAGCAGGGCGGTGGGCTGGAAGGCGCGCTGCTGAGCGAGAACGCGGCCTCCGACTTCCTCTACCCGACCCTCGCCATCGGCATGCGGGGCTCGCGCTCCACCGATGTGTTCATGATGCGGCCAGTGGAGAACAAGGGGTGGCTGATCACCACGCCGCAACGCCACAGCGGAGCGCAGCCGCTCACCACCCCCATTGATCCGCACATCTACGATTTCGCCAGCGTCACCACGGATCAGGACCCGCCCCATGTGGGCCGCGACCATCTCGGCGATCGGGTGCTGGCCATCCGGCGGGCGGTCCCTGGCACACCGGTGGAAATCGTCGCGAAGATCAGCACCGATGAGGTACTCAGCTCCGCCCGCACCATCGCGGCCCTGTCGGCGGCGGTCTCCGGGCTCGCGGTACTGTTGGCCTTCGCCATCGGCGCGGCGGTCAACGAAACCATCAAGCGGCGCGCCTCGAGCCGCATGATCGCGCAGGCGCGGGCGCTCAGCCAGGCGGAGACGCGGTTTCGCGCCACTTTCGAGCAGGCGGCCGTGGGCATCGCCCATGTGGGCCTCGATGACCGGTTCCTGCGGGTGAACGGCACCTTGTGCACCATGCTCGGCTATTCGCGGACGGAGCTGGAGGGCATGCCCTGCTCCCAGGTGCGCGTTGGTGAGGATGCCGCGGAGGTGGTCGAGGGCCGCGCCCGGCTGCTCGGGGGCGGCGTCACCAATGTGCAGATGGAGAAGCGCTACCTGCGCAAGAGCGGATCCAGCCTCTGGATGACCTGCACCACCTCCCTGGCCCGCGACGACAATGGCGCACCGGATTACTTCATCATGGTGGGGCAGGACATTTCCGAGCGCCGGGCCCAGGACAGCGCACTGAAGGAGAGCCAGCAGCGGTTCGAGCTGGCGGTCCGCAGCACCGAGGAAGGTGTGTGGGACTGGAGCCGCCACAGCGGACACCTCTACATCTCACCCCGCGGGCGCGTGCTGCTGGGCCTCGGCCCCGACGAACCCATCGATCTCAGGGCTCTCTGGGCGTCCCTCATCCATCATGATGATCGCGATCGCTTCCGCGAGGCCTGGCACAAGCTCAGCTCCGGTGCATCGCAGCAGTTCGAGATCGATCTGCGCATCCGGCACAAGGACCAGACCTACCATGAATTCACCCTGCGCGGCTTTGCCAGCCACGGTGACGACGGGCATGTGGATCGCTTGGTGGGCATGCTGGCGGACGTGACCGAACGCAAGCAGACCGAACGGCGCCTGAGCTTGGCGGCCGCCGTATTCATGAACTCCCATGAAGGCTTTGTGGTCACCGACCTCGACGGGGTGATCTCCACCGTCAACCCCTCCTTCACCCGCATCACCGGCTACACGGAAGCGGAGGTGGTGGGCCAGAACATGCGCCTCATGCGCTCGGGCCGCCACGACGGCGCCTTCTACCGCGCCATGTGGCACGCCATCCTCGATGAGGGCAGCTGGCAGGGGGAGGTCTGGAACCGGCGCAAGAACGGCGAGGTGTTCCTGCAGCAGCTGATGATCAGCACCGTCATCGACAGCGCCGGCAAGCCGCAGAACTACATCGGCGCCTTCCACGACATCACCGAGATCAAACGCTCCGAATTCGAGCTGGATCACATCGCCCATTACGATCCGCTGACGGATCTGCCCAACCGCACGCTCCTGGCTTCGCTGCTCGATCATGCGGTGAACCGGCCCACCGCCCATTGCGCGGTGCTGTGCGTGGACCTCGACCGCTTCAAGACGGTGAACGAGAGTTTCGGCCACATGGCCGGCGACCAGGTGCTGCGCATGTGCGCGGAACGCCTGCGCCTCGTCATCGGCGCCCGCGCCAGCGTCGGCCGCTATGGAGCCGACGAATTCCTGGTGATCGTCGAGGATCTGAAGTCGCCCGAGGAGGCGGGCACCATAGCCCGCGACATCATCAACACCCTCGCCGAGCCCTACCTGTTCCCCGACGGCACCGAGGTCTATGTGGGCGCCAGCGTCGGCATCAGCCTTTATCCGGAGGACGCGGACAGCGCCCAGCATCTGGTGCAGCATGCCAATTCCGCGCTGTTCGAGGCCAAGGACAACGGCCGGGGCACCTCCAGCTTCTATACCCAGGCGCTGACCCAGGCGGCCAAGAGCCGGATCGAGATGGAGACCGAGCTGCGCCGGGCGCTGGTGCGCGAGGAGTTCGAGCTGCACTACCAGCCCTGCGTCGACCTCGCCAGCCGGCGGATCCTCGGGGTGGAAGCGCTGGTGCGCTGGCGCCACCCCACCCACGGCCTCATCATGCCGGATCGTTTCATTCCGCTGGCGGAAGAGACCGGCCTCATCGTTCAGCTCGGCGACTGGGTGCTGGAGCAGGCGTGCCGGCAGATGGTCGCCTGGCTGGAGAACGGCACGGTCTGTGACTATGTGGCGGTCAATCTCTCGCCGCGCCAGTTCAGCCGCGACACCTTGTGTGGACGCATCGAGGAAGTGCTCGCGCGCACCGGGCTCGACGCCGAGCACCTAGAAGTTGAAATCACCGAAAGCATGCTGTTCGAGGCCCGCGCCGCCGCCGAGCAGAAGTGTCAGCAATTGGCCGACATGGGGGTGCGCATCGCCCTCGACGACTTCGGAACCGGTTATTCGTCGCTCGGCTATCTGAAGCGCTTCCCCATCGCCAAGCTGAAGATCGACCGCAGCTTCGTGCGCGACCTGCCGCAATCGGCGGCCGACGGCGAGATCACAGTGGCCATCATCGCCGTCGCCAAGGCCCTGGGGCTGGAGGTGGTGGCCGAAGGCATCGAGACCCCGGAACAATTCGACTTCCTGCGGGATCGCAATTGCGACCTCGGCCAGGGCTACCTGTTCAGCCGCCCCCGGCCGGCGGAGGAGTTGGAGCGTCTGTTTGCCCGCAAGGTCGTGCCGTCGGCGCTCTGATCCCGAAGCGGCCGCGAACCGCGAGCGGGGCGCGCTTGGTGGTTCGTTGCCCGGTTGTTCGGTGCTCAGTAGTTCGGCCACAGACCGGGGCTGGCGACTTCCACCAGATGTCCGTCCGGATCCCGGAAATAGAGGCTCTCCCCGCCCCCGGGCCAGACCACTTCACCCTCGATGGGCACCTGGTGGCAGGCGAGATGCCGGCGCCAGGGGGCGACATGTGCCACCGCGAAGGCGAAATGGACCCGCCCAGAGCCGTCATGGGGCGGGATGACGCCCCCGAACGGCAGGCCGATGGGGCTGTCGCTCTGGCCGCGACGAAACAGCAGCAGCACCGTTCCGCCCACGGGATAGGCGATGAAGCGGGCATCCGCCCGCATCGGCACGAGGCCGATCACATGTTCGTAAAAATGCGCCGCGCGCGCGAGATCGTCCACGTAGAGACCGGTCTCCAGCACCCGTCCGGGCGGTGGCGGCCGGTCCATGGCATCACCACAGATTGAGCGTGGCGCGAGCCTCATCCGACATGCGGCTCTGCTCCCACGGCGGATCGAAGGTGATGTCCACCTTCACGCCGGAGATCCCCGGCACCGCGCAGATGGCATTTTCCACCATGCCCGGCAGCTCGGCGGCGGCGGGGCAATTGGGGGTGGTGAGGGTCATTTCCACGGCGACCGACCGGTCGTCGGCAATGTCGACCTTGTAGATGAGGCCAAGCTCGTAGATGTCCACCGGGATCTCGGGGTCGAACACCGTCTTCAGGGCGGCAACGATGCCATCGGTCAGCTGCGTCAGCTCCGCCTCGGGAATGGCCGAGTGGATCAGCGGCTGGTTGTTGGTGGCCTCGGTGGCGTTGGTCTGGGTCATGCGAACACGTCCTGTGCCGTGGGCCCGGCGCCGGTATGGCGGGCTGCGGTCAAACGGGTAACGGTGTAACGGCCTTGGGCCCGACGGCCTTGGGAGCTAGGCACCAGGGTCCGCCGGCCCCCTCCGGCCCACCAGAGGCGGGGCACGCACGGGACATCGACGGATCGACGCGGTTCATATCGGGCGAAAGGGCGCGCCATGCAATGGTGTCGTACCCTCTGCCCTTGCGTTTTCGCGCCGCAGCGTGAACGGCGCCGCCGGTTCCAGGCCCCACCACCGCTCAATCGGCCAATGGACGGTGCTACGGAAACCGCCATGGCGCCACGCTCACCCGGCTCGCAGCGCGAGCCATGCGGTGAGGCGCGCCGTGATCGCCTCCCGCATCTCGGCATCCGCCACGAACTCCACCGCCTCGCCGGCAAAGGCCTGGATCAGCAGCATCTCGGCCTCTTTCTCCGGCAGCCCGCGCGACATCAGATAGAACAGCGTGGTGTCGTCCAGCGCGCCGGCGGTGGCGCCGTGGCCGCACTGCACGTCGTCGGCGAAAATCTCCAGCTCCGGCTTGTTGTCCATCTCCGCATCGTCGGAGAGCAGCAGCGCCTGGCTCATCATACGCCCGTCGGTCTTCTGCGCATCGGGCCGCACGATGATCTTGCCCTGGAACACGCCCCGGGCACGGTCCGCCAGCACCGTCTTGAACAGCTCGCGGCTCTCGCAGCGCGCCACCGCATGGTCGACGAACAAGGTCACATCCGCGTGCCGCGCCCCCGCCAGGAGGCTGGCGCCGCGCACGCCCATGTGGCTGTCATGGCCGGCGAAGCGGCCATAAACCGTAAGCCGCGACAGAGCCGCGCCCAGAGTGAGCACGAACAGGTCGTAATGGGTCTCGCGCCCCAGGGTGGTGGCGAGGGTGCCCAGGTGGGTGGCCGCCTCGCCTTCCGCCTGCACCCGCACATGATCCACCCGCGCGCCGTCGCCCAGCCGCAGCTCGATCACCGCATTGTCGAGATAGGCGCGCTCGGCGGGGCCCTCGAAACGCTCGATCAGCCGGAGCGCGGCCCCATCCTCCACCACCACCAGGATCCGCGTGAAGATGCAGCCCGGCTCGGCGCCGGAAAACAGCTGGGCGATCTCCACCGCCTGCGGAATCTGCGCGCCGGCGGCCACGTGCAGGATGATGCCCTCACCCAGAAAGCCGGTGTTGAGCGCCAGTGCCGCATCATATTGCGCCGGCCCGTCGCTGGCGATCAGCTCCAGCAGCGGGTGATCAGCCGCGATGGCGTCGGCCAGCGACAGCAGCGTCAGCCCCGGCGGCAGATCGGACGGCAGCGTCTGCGGACGACCATTGACAAGGGTGACGCGCAGCGCCTCCACAAAAGCCGATGGCGCCGCCGGCTCTGCCGCATCACCGGCCAGCGGCGACACGCCGCGCAGCGCCGCGCGCAGATCCGTATAATGCCAGTCCTCCACCCGCCGGGTCGGCAGTCCATTGTCGGCAAAGGCGGCCCGGGCCTCCTGGCGCAGATCGTTCAGGCGCGCGGAGCCAAGGGGGGGTGCAGCGAGACGGGCGTCGAGCATGTCGATCAGGCTCTGCTCGGCCGCGGTCCGCACCGGACGAAGATTGGCGTTCATCGGCGCCCCCTCACGCTGCGTCCTGGCTGTAGGCGGCATAGCCGGTCTCTTCCAGCTCCAGCGCCAGCTCCTTGCCGCCGGTGCGGACGATGCGGCCCGCGGCGAACACATGCACCACATCGGGCACAATGTAATCGAGCAGGCGCTGATAATGGGTGATGACCAGGAACGCGCGGTCCGCCGCGCGCAGGCCATTCACCCCATCCGCCACCACCTTGAGGGCGTCGATGTCGAGGCCGGAATCCGCTTCATCGAGAACGCACAGCTTCGGCTCCAGAAGCGCCATCTGCAGGATCTCGTTGCGCTTCTTCTCGCCGCCGGAGAAGCCGACATTCACGCCCCGGCGCAGCATCTCCTGGGAAATGCCCAGAAGCGGCGCCTTTTCCTTCACCAGGCGGAGGAAGTCGGGGGTGGAGATCTCCTCCTCGCCGCGGGTGCGGCGCTGGGCGTTGAGGGCGGAGCGCAGGAACGTCATGTTGGCGACGCCGGGCACTTCCACCGGATACTGGAAGGCGAGGAAGATGCCGGCGGCCGCCCGCTGGTCTGCGGACAGGGCCAGCAGGTCCTCGCCCAGGAAGGTCACCGACCCCTGCGTCACCTCATAGCCGGGCTTGCCAGACAGCACGTAGGACAGGGTGGACTTGCCGGAGCCGTTGGGCCCCATGATGGCATGCACCTCGCCGGCGGGGATGGTGAGGTCGAGCCCCTTGATGATCTCCTTGTCGCCGATGCGGGCGTGCAGGTTCTTGATCTCGAGCATTGCTGTGTCCGTTGGTGCGCACCGGCCGGGCCGGGCGAAAAATCGAGACGCGCAGGGCATGGCCCGCGCGCGGGTCCGGGCGTGTCAGCCCACCGAGCCTTCCAGGCTCACCGCAATGAGCTTCTGGGCTTCCACCGCAAACTCCATGGGCAGTTGCTGGAGCACATCGCGCACGAAGCCGTTGACGATGAGCGCCACCGCCTCCTCCTGCGAGAGGCCCCGCTGCAGGCAGTAGAACAGCTGGTCGTCGGAGATCTTGGAGGTGGTGGCCTCGTGCTCGAACACGGCGGAGGCGTTCTTCGCCTCCATATAGGGCACCGTATGGGCGCCGCAGGTGTCGCCAATCAGCAGCGAATCGCAATTGGTGAAGTTGCGCGCGCCGGTGGCCTTGCGATGGGCGGAAACGAGGCCGCGATAGGTGTTGTTGGAGCGCCCCGCCGAGATGCCCTTGGAGATGATGCGGCTCGACGTGTTCTTGCCCAGATGCACCATCTTGGTGCCCGAATCCACCTGCTGGTGCCCGTTGGAAATGGCAATGGAATAGAACTCGCCGCGGGAATTGTCGCCGCGCAGGATGCAGCTCGGATATTTCCAGGTGATGGCCGAGCCGGTCTCCACCTGGGTCCAGGAGATCTTGGAATTGTCGCCGCGGCAGTCGCCCCGCTTGGTGACGAAATTGTAGATGCCGCCCTTGCCGTCCTTGTCACCGGGATACCAGTTCTGGACGGTGGAATATTTGATCTCCGCATCCTTGAGCGCCACCAGTTCCACCACGGCGGCGTGCAGCTGGTTTTCATCGCGCTGGGGGGCGGTGCAGCCTTCCAGATAGCTCACATAGGCGCCCTCGTCGGCGATGATGAGGGTGCGCTCGAACTGGCCGGTATTGCGCTCGTTGATACGGAAATAGGTGGACAGTTCCATGGGGCAGCGCACCCCCTTCGGCACATAGACGAAGGAGCCGTCGGAGAAGACCGCCGCATTGAGCGTCGCATAGAAATTGTCGGAGGCCGGCACCACCGAGCCCAGATACTGACGCACCAGGTCCGGATGCTCGCGCAGGGCTTCCGAGATGGAGCAGAAGATCACTCCCGCCTTGGCCAGCTCCGCCTTGAAGGTGGTGGCCACCGAGACGCTGTCGAACACCGCGTCCACCGCCACCCGCGAGCCGGAAGCGCCCTCGATGCCCAGCAGAGCGTCGCGCTCGCGCAGCGGAATGCCCAGCTTCTCATAGGTCTTGAGAATCTCGGGGTCGATCTCGTCCACCGATTGCGGTGCCCGCTTGGGCTGCGCGAAATAGTAATAGTCCTGGAAATCGATCTGCGGATAGCTCACCCGCGCCCAGGTGGGCTCTTGCAGGCCCAGCCAGCGGCGATAGGCGTCGAGCCGCCACGCCAGCATCCATTCCGGCTCGCCCTTCTTGGCGGAGATATAACGCACCGTGTCCTCGGACAGGCCCTTGGGCGCCTTCTCGCTCTCGATATCGGTGACGAACCCGTACTTGTACTGATCGACGTCGATCGCGCGGACCTGCGCGACGGTCTCCTGAACGGCAGACATGCCTTCGTCTCCTCTCCCACGCGGGGTCAAGGCCCGCGGGTCAAGTTCTCAAGCCGCTTGTGTGGTGCGGCCTCTCACCTGCGGCACGACCTTTTGCAAGGCCTCAACCGCTCTATCCACATCCTCCTCACGGCTCGACCAGCCGAATGACAGGCGGATGGCACCGGCGGCGCGCTCCGCATCCACCCCCATCGCCTGCAGCACGTGAGACGGCCCCACCTTCCCCGAAGAGCAGGCCGAGCCGGCACTGACGCTTATGTGGGCGAGATCGAGCGCAATCACCAGTGTTTCCGCGCGAACACCCGAAAAAGCCAGCATTGAGGTATTTGGCAACCTCTCCACCGCTGCTCCCACCACCGAGGCACCGGGGATCGCCGCCAGCACCGCCTCTTCCAGCCGGTCGCGAGCGGCCGCCAGCCGGGCCACGTCCGCCCGGGTCGCCGCGATTTCCGCAGCGGCGCCGAAACCGAGGATGGCCGCCACATTCTCCGTGCCGCCGCGGCGATTGCGCTCCTGGCCGCCCCCGGCCACCAGCGGGCGCACGCGGAAATCCGCGTCAGCCGCCACCAGCGCGCCGGCCCCCTGCGGACCGCCGATCTTGTGGGCGGACAGCGCCAGCAGGTCCACATCGAGCGCCGCCATATCCAGCGGCAGCCGGCCGGCGGCCTGAACAGCGTCACAGAACATCACCGCATCATAGGCATGCGCCAGGCGGCCCGCCTGGGCCACCGGCTGCAGCACACCGGTCTCGTTGTTCGCCGCCATCAGCGCCACCAGCGCCCGCCGTCCCGCCTCGCGGTGGTGGCGCAGCCGCGACTCCAGCGCATCGAGGTCGAGGCGGCCGGACGCGTCCACCGGCACCTGCTCCATCAGGCCGAAGCGATGGCCCCTGAGCACCGCCGGATGTTCCACCGCGGCGGCCAGCAGCACGTCGCACGGGCGGGCACGGCCGGCGAATTCCAGCTCCGGATGCAGAGCGAGGGCGATCGCCTCAGTGGCGCCGGAGGTGAACACCACCCCGCGGCTCGCCCCACCCACCAGCCGCGCCACCGCGCCCCGGGCACGCTCCAGCAACGCCCGCGCCTGCCGCCCCTCGCCATGCACGGACGAGGGGTTGCCCGGCGCGTCCAGCACCGAGAGCACCGCCTGCCGCGCCTGCGGCAGCAGCGGGCTGGTGGCGTTGTGATCCAGATAGACCCGCGCGCTGGCGGCCTGCGCCTCACCCATTTCCGTCTCGATCCACCCTCAGCAGCTCCGCCCCACGCCTGGGGCGGGAGACTTGCAATTGCCAGCAATCTCAGCCATAGGTCAAATTCCAACTGTTCCTGCCCGTTGCCCCGTTGGCGCAAAATCCACACCCGCGACGCTGGATCCGGAACATATTAGAATGATTACAAAATGATGGGTTGAGCCCGTCATGAAGTCAAGACGCTCAGCGTACGGCACCGTCCGCAGCGGGAGCGTCGACCCGATAGCTTTCTGAACGCCATGGCGTTTTCCGGAAGCGGCTCCGGTGGCCGGGCGCCCGCAGCGCCCCCAGCGGATCCCCCGGGGACGGCCCGCCGTCGGCGGACAGACTCCATGAGATCGCCACCCAGAGGTTGCGGACGTCCATGCCAGAAGTCATCTTCCCCGGCGAAAAGGGGCGCCTTGAAGGCCGCTACCAGCCCGCCAAGACCCGCAATGCCCCCATCGCCATCATTCTTCATCCCCATCCGCAATTCGGCGGAACGATGAACAATCCGGTGGTGTACAACCTGTACTACCAGTTCGTGAACCGGGGCTTCTCGGTCCTGCGCTTCAATTTCCGCGGTGTCGGCCGCTCTCAGGGCTCGTTCGACCACGGCCAAGGCGAGCTGTCGGACGCCGCCGCGGCCCTCGATTGGGCCCAGTCGGTGAACCCGGACGCCCGCGCCTGCTGGATCGCCGGCTTCTCCTTCGGCGCCTGGATCGGCATGCAGCTTTTGATGCGCCGGCCCGAGGTGGAGGGCTTCATCTCCATCGCCGCGCCGGCCAATCTCTACGACTTCTCCTTCCTCGCCCCCTGCCCCTCGTCCGGCCTGTTCGTGCATGGCGACAAGGACGCGGTGGTGCCCACCTCGGCGGTGGCCACCCTGGTGGAGAAGCTCAAGACCCAGAAGGGCATCGTCATCGAGCAGCAGGTGGTGCCCGGCGCCAACCACTTCTTCGATGGCAAGACCGAGGAGCTGATGGGCGTGGTCGGGACCTATCTCGACAAGCGCCTGCCCGGCACCCGCAGCACCAGCGCCGCCTGACGGCGCCTCCATCGCCTTTCAAAAAGCCCGCGCCTTCCCCTCGAAGGCGCGGGCTTTTTGCTGCCTCAGCCGGCGTCCACATCCTGCCCCCGCGCCACATGCGCGAGCTCAGGCTCATCCTTCATGTAGCGATCGAAGGTCTGCTGATCGAGGCGCCCGCGCACCGCCAGCGCGAACATGGCGCCGCCGAACACCACCAGCAGCGCCATGTCGACGCCGAAGGGGATCACCCCAAGCCCGCCGAAGCCCCCCAGGGCCGAAAACAGCCCCATGCCCCCGAGATAGGGCACGAGCCAGCGGGCCTCCTTGAGATCGAGGCCGGAAAGGCCGTGATGGCCGGCGCGGGCGAGGAACACTAGCAGCCCCACCAGCAGGCAGACCCCGAGCCGCCAGACGATGGGCCAGCCGCTCCAATAGATGATGAGCGTGGCGATGATGAAGGCGAGCGCGGCCACCGGCACCACCGCCGGCACCCGCATGGGACGCCGCGCCGTGGGGAGCAGGTGGCGCAGGGCCACCACCGCCACCGGCCCCACCAGGAACGACAGGATGATCGCCGAGGAATTGAGCTGCACCACCTCGCGGAAGGGCAGAAGCACGAACACCAAAGCAGAGACCACGAAGTTCAGCAGCAGCGCCGGCAGGGGCACGCCGCGCTCCGAAACGCCGGTGAAGGCCTTGGCGAAGAAGCCGTTCTCCGCCAGAGCGAAAGCGAGGCGCGCGTTGGAGCCCACCGCCACCAGGCCGCCGGCGAACGGCCCCAGCACCGCCCCGGCATTGAGCAGGCTCACCAGCCATACGAGGCCCAGCGCCGCGGCGAGCGCCCCCAGCGGCCCGAAATCGCCCGGCAGCGCCAGTTGCGCCCAGCCATTGGCCAGATCGCTCGGGAACAGGGCGCCGGTGAAGGCCACCTGGATGCCGCCATAGACCACGAAGGCGATCACCAGGGAGAGGATCAGCGCCGTCGGAATGGTGAAGCCGGGGTTCTTCACCTCCCCCGCCATGTCGATGGCGTGGCGAAAGCCGATGTAGGAAAAGGCGATGCCGCCCGATGAGACCGCCGCCAACACGCCGGCCACGCCAAACGGGAAAAACCCGCCCTGGGCCGTGAAATTGGCGGTCTCGAAGCGCGAGCCCATCAGGGCGGCCATGATGATGAAGGGAATGGCGAGCTTGAGCCAGGTGATGGCGGTGTTGACCCGGGCAAAGACCTGCACGCCGAAGGCGTTGATGAGCGTGAACAAGGCCATGAGCCCCATGGCCACCGCCACCCCGCCCCAGGAGAGCTTGCCGCTGCCGGGTGCCGAATAGAGCCAGCTCAGGTGGGGCGCGAGATAATGCAGCATCGCCTCCACCTCGATGGGGGCGGTGGTGTTGTAGCCCACCCAGGCGCTCCACCCCATGGCCATGGCCACCACGTTGCCATGGCTGAACTGCGGCACCCGGGCGATGCCGCCGGCCACCGGCAGCATGGCCGAGATCTCGGCGAAGGTGAGGGCCAGCAGCAGCATGGCGATGCCGCCCACCAGCCAGGCGATGAGCGCCGCCGGGCCCGCGTGCTGCGCCGCCAGCAGCGGCGCGAACAGCCAGCCCGACCCGATGATGCCGCTGACCGCGACGAAGGTCAGGCCGATGAGGCCGATCTCCCGCTTGAGCTTGCCCATGACCTTCCACGCCCCTGATGCGACCGCTTCCGCCCTGGCTAAGCTTAGGCCGCAAACACCGCGCTCGCATCTGCCGCGAAACGCCTGGCGCAGGAAATCAATCGCCAGCCGCCGACGCGGAAGGCGCGAAGCGCACGCCACCGGTGAGCGGACGGGGCACGCCGGTGGTGCCGGGGAAGGTCAGCGGCAAGCCCCGCGCGGCGCGGGCCGCCAGATAGCCGAAGGCGTGGGCCTCCAGCGCATCGCCGTCCCACCCCACCGCCGCCGCCGTGTGCACCGGCACGCCGAGCCGGACCGCCAGCAGCGCGCACAGGGTGGGATTGCGGGCGCCGCCGCCGGCGATGATCCATTGGCGCGGCGGCACCGCCACGTGCTCCAGCACCTTGGCGACGCTGGCCGCCGTCAGCGCCGTGAGGGTCGCCGCCCCATCCTCCACCGACAGCGTATCGAGCCCGCCCCGAGCCGCCACATAGGCGCGAAAGGCGTTGCGATCGAGGGACTTGGGCGGCGGCAGGCGGAAGAAGGGATGCTCCAGCACCGCCGCCACCACCGCCTCATCCACCCGCCCCTGCGCGGCGCAGGCGCCATCGGCATCGAAGGGCGCGCCGGTGCGGGCCGCCATGAAGTCATCCAGAAGAGCGTTGCCCGGCCCGGTGTCGCAGGCCATCTGCGGCAGCCCGTCCTCTCCCACGATCGTGACGTTGGCGACGCCGCCCACATTGAGGATGGCCAGCGGCCGGGGCCCGCCGAGCCGGGCCGCCAAGGCGGCGTGGAACACCGGCACCAGCGGCGCCCCCTCACCACCAGCGGCCACATCGGCGGCGCGGAAATCGGCCATCACCGGCACCCCGAGGGCGCTGGCGAGCCGCTGGCCCTCGCCGATCTGCACGGTCAGCCCGGCATCAGGGCGATGAATCACCGTCTGGCCGTGGAAGCCGACGAGGTCGAGGTCCGACGGCGACAGGCGCAGGGGCGTCAGCAACGCCCGCACCGCCTCGGCGTGCAGATCGGTGATGCGCTGCTCGGCCGCCCGCAGCACGCCGGGGCGGTCGGTGCGGGCGTTCACCCCGTGGGCATCTTCCAGCGCCTGGCGCAGCTGCGCCCGGGTCGACGCGTCATAGGGCAGCGTCTGGGCGGCGCCCAGCCAGAAGATAGCCTCCCCATCGGTCTCGATCAGCGCCGCATCGACGCCGTCCAAGGAGGTGCCGCTCATCAAGCCGACCACACGCATCTGCCTGTTCCGTTCCCTGTCGCGGTCCGTTCCGGGACCGCCGGCCTGTTGCCCGATGCAAACCGGCGCCGGACCTGATACACCAGCGCACCTTTCCACCTTGCCAACACACCGGGCCCTTCAGACCCGCAGAACGAAAACCAGATCCGTGATGACCGCTCCCGCCTTCCGCTCCGACTTCCTGCGCACGCTCTCCGAGCGCGGCTACATCCACCAGTGCTCGGACCTCGAGCGCCTCGATGCCAAGGCGGCGGAAGGGCCCATCACCGCATATATCGGCTTCGATGCCACCGCATCGAGCCTGCATGCGGGGCATCTGCTCTCCATCATGATGTTGCGCACCCTGCAGCGCACCGGGCACAACCCCATCGCCCTCATGGGCGGCGGCACCACCAAGATCGGCGATCCGTCCGGCAAGGACACCCAACGCCAGATGCTGACCGATGCGCAGATCAACGGCAATATCGCCTCGATCCGCAAGGTGTTCGCCCGCTTCCTCGATTTCGAGGGCGGCGCCATCATGGCCAACAATGCCGATTGGCTGGACGAGCTGAAATACATCCCGCTGCTGCGGGAAGTCGGGCCCCACTTCACCATCAACCGCATGCTCACGTTCGATTCCGTGAAGCTGCGCCTGGATCGTGAGCAGCCGCTCACCTTCCTCGAATTCAACTACATGATCCTGCAGGCCTATGACTTCGTGGAGCTCTCCAAGCGCCACGGCTGCATCCTGCAGATGGGCGGCTCCGACCAGTGGGGCAACATCGTCAACGGCATGGAGCTCGGCCGCCGCATGCACGGCGCCGACCTGTTCGCCCTCACCACCCCGCTGCTCACCACCTCGTCCGGCGCCAAGATGGGCAAGACCGCCGGCGGTGCCGTGTGGCTCGATGCGGAGCTGCTGAGCCCCTACGAATACTGGCAGTACTGGCGCAATGCCGGTGACGCGGACGTGGAGCGCTTCCTGAAGCTGTTCACCGAGCTGCCGCTGGACGAGATCGCCCGCCTTGCCGCTTTGAAGGACCAGGAAATCAACCTCGCCAAGGAAGTGCTGGCCACCGAGGCGACCGCCCTCCTGCATGGCCGCGCGGCCGCCGAGCAGGCCCGCGACACCGCCCGCACCACCTTCGAGCAGGGCGCGCTGGATGTGAACCTGCCGACGGTGGAGGTGCCGGCGGCGGAGCTGGATGGCCTTGCGGTGGCCAATGCCTTCGTGCGCGCCGGCCTGGTGGCTTCCACCAGCGAGGCGCGGCGGCAGATCAAGGGCGGCGGCCTGAAAGTGAACGATGCGGCCATCAGCGACGAAAAGGCAGTGCTCGCCCAGGGCGATCTCACCGCCGAAGGGGTGATCAAGCTGTCGCTCGGCAAGAAGAAGCACGTGCTCCTGAAGCCGGTCTGATCCGGCTGCCGCAGCGCCTCCCGCGCGCCGCCCGCCTCACCGGCTCGGCGGGGTGTCGTTGGTGCCGCGGAATTCGAAGATCTTGCGCAGGAAGCCCGGGGCCACGGCCGAGATGGGATTGATGCGCAAGGTCGGCGCGCTCATGGAGCCCACCACCTCGAAGGTCACGCCCAGCAGTCCCTCGTTGGGGCCACCGCCCAGGAACATGCCGATCACCGGCAGCTTGGAGAACATGTTGTTGAGGGCATAGGCCGGCACGAAGGTGCCGCGCATGGAAATGCGGTTGGCGGCGAAATCCAGCAGCCCGTCGAACGTCACGCCCGCCGAGGTGCCCCAGATGGCGCCATCCTTGAACGACACCTTGCCCGGCGAGCGAACGAACTGGGCCTCGGCCTTCTCGAAGGCGGCGGAGCCGTCGACGATCTTGCCGGAGGAATCCCGCGCCGCGCTGGACAGCTGGCTGAGCCCGGGCTCGCCCTTCACGAAGAAGTTCCGCACATGCAGCACGCCTTCCTGCGGGGCGCTGTCGCTGCGGGGCGGATCCACCACCAGCCAGGCATCGCCGCCCTGGAGCTTGGCGTAGACATCCAGGAAGCGCAGCAGCGCCCCGGCATCGGTGGTGGCCACCTGGAGCGCCTTGGGCTTGCCCTGCCAGGGCCGCATCTGCCCGCCCACGGTGCCCTCGCGCCCCACCTTGGCGCTGAGGCTGAAATTGTCGATCTGCACGCCCCGGCGGGCCACGAAAAGATCGAGCTGACGCAGCACCTCACCATTGTTCCCGGTCAGCGCGCCAATCTTGGCATCCACATCCACGTCGGGAATCTTCGGCGAGCGACGGCCGTTGGCGGCGGCCGCCCCATTGCCGGTGGCCGGTGTCGGCGGGCTCATGATGCTCTTCATGATGCCACGCGCATCCATCACCTCCCCTGTGATGTGGATCTTCAGCACGTCGCCGGACTTGTCCGCCTTCAGCGAGGCCTTGTCACCGTCGGAAAGCTGAAAGATGGGGAACTGAGCCGCCAGCAGATCCCCTTCGTCGGACAGCTCAAGGGAACCCTTCAACAGCGTTCCCGACCCCTCCATCACCAGGTCGGCGAGGCGCACGGTGGTGCCCTTGTCGTTGACCACGAAGCGGGCCTTGAGCGGCTTGCCGGCGGGCTTCGACAGGCCGGGGATCAGGTCGGCGATGCGGACGTTGGTGAGATCCAGCTCGATGGAGGCCTGGGTGTCCTTGTTGTTGGTGGTGCCCACCAGCCGCACGCCCACGGTGCCGAAAATGCCGGGAATATCCACCCCGAGGCGGGTGCGGGCGGCATTGTCCAGATTGGCGCTGACCCGGATGTCGGCGTCGGCCACGTCCTTCTTCTTCTCATATTCAAAGGCGATGGGGGCGCCACCCAGCTTGCCGTCGCCGCGCAGCAAAATGCCCGCCGGTGAAGCGAATACCTGCACCGTGGCGCCTTCCAGCCGCTGCGCCTTGAACACCTTGTCGACCCCGAAGTCGGTCAGGGTCGCCTCCAGCGAATAGTCCAGGTCCTCCGGCAGCGGCACCTTGCGGAAGGTCATGTGGAGCTGCAGCAGGGCGGAGAACTTGCCGCGGGTGGTCGAGGGATCGAAGGCCGTGCCGGTGGGGCCCTTGAGGGGCTCCATGCCCAGCACCTCGATGGCGGCGTCGGCAGGCCCGGCGAAGCGCACGGAGATCTGCGCCGAGGGCTCCCGGGGGAAATAGTCCGGCATGAACATCACGCCGTCGCTGACGGCGATCTTGCGGTCCCGCGGGGTCACCATGGTGCCGTCCGGCATATCGATCCGGACCGTGCGGCCGGTCACCAGAATGGCGAGGCTGGCGTCGCTCACCGCCGGCAGCCCTTTCACCGGCCGCAGCGACACGCCCTTGCCGTTGATGGTGAAGCGCACGCTGTCCTCGGGCAGCGGCACCTGTTTCTGGCCGATGAGGTCGAGCGGCATATCGACCGCCAGGGTGATGCCGTCGGCCATGCCGCCGGAGACATTCTCGATGGCGAACTGGCGGGCCGGCGGGGCAATGGACACCGGCCAGAACCGCTTCACCGTGGCCACCGGCATGGGCGAGGCGACCCCGTTGAGCTTGAGGCTCGGAACGGCGATGCCGAAATCGAGCGCGGCAGTGAAGGAGAAGGAGCCGGCCTTGCTGCCCAGAAGGCCCCGATCCACGTTCAGCCGGTGCGCCACCGTATCGTAGGCGCCCGCCACCATCACCTGCTCGATGACGAGGGCGGGCTCGCTCATCTCCGGCCCCTTGAGCACCACCTCGGCGGCGCCGAGCTCGAACGGCCAGGGCTCGCGGGCGTGGGCGGGAACGGTGATCTCCCCCTTGAGCGCCACCTTGTTCTCGTTCTTCACCGCGACGATGGGATCGACCACGATGATGCGCCGCTGAGGATCGAGATGGGCCACCAGCCGCGCCGAATCGATCATGAAGCGCTCGGTGGGCTCCTCGCCATTCCCGATGGCGCCGGCGCCGAGGTCGATCTCGGCCGATGCCGCCAGAAGATCGCCATTCAACCCGAGCCGGGCGGAGAACGTCGCGTCCAGCGGCGTGTCCATATAGAAGCGCCGATGATCCTGGCTGAAGGCCTGGACCAGGTCGCGGGTCGACACGTCGTTGATGGTGAGAGTCACCGACCGCTCGCCATCCTTGGCCGGAGCGATGCGCGCCACCGCGGTGGAGATGCCCTGCGGGCCCTGGGAGGTGAAGGTGAGCACCGCCCCGCCGGCCGGCGGCCGCGCCAGCCGGATGGAAATGTGCTGGAAGGTGATCCGCCGGCCCGAGCTCTCGTTCTCGACGATGAGCGAACCGTCCTTGAGCCCCACATCGGCAAGGGCGCCGCCGTCGAACCCCACCGCGTCGAGATCCTGCAGCCAGCGGGCGAGGAAGGCGAGGCGCAGCGGATCCACGTCCGCCATAGGATCGGCCGCAGGGTCCGCGACGGTCGGGCCCGCTGGCGGTGCGGCGGCGGGCGCGGCAGACGAGCCGCTCGGCCCGGCCTGCCCCGCCTGCCCGCCAGCGGGCGCGGTGGCAGTCGCCGCGGCACGGGCGCGCGCCGTCGACAGCGGCTTGGCGCCGCGCCCGGTGGCGACCGCCAGATCACCCGAGGCGCCGATGCGCACGGTCATTTCGGCACCGATCAGATCCACCCGGCGGGCCCGCGGCATCAGCGACAGCAGGGAACCTTCGAGCTCGACCTCAGCGCTGGGGGCACTGGCCACCAGATCCCCATCGGCGCCATAGACCTTGATGTCGTGCACCACCAACGTGGTGGCGCCGCCGGTGGCGGTCTCCACGGTGGTCGCGCCGATGGAGACCTTGTGCCCGCCACCGATGCGGTCTTCGAGTGCCTGCTCGATATAGGGTGTCGCCACATTGGCGGTGACGGTGCCGGTGGCAATGAGGGCATAGAGCACGAGCGCGGCGACACCGGCCAGGGCGATGGCGATGAGAACGATGCTGGCGCACACCCGCGCGACGCGCCCGCGCGGCACCAGCGCGCCCATCAGGCTGCGGATGTGCGCGTGCCGGGGCTTGCGCCGCGGCGGTACGGGCGTCGATCCCGTCTCGTCCATCCCCCTGAGGTCCTCCCGCAACTCTGAACGCCCGATCCACGGCCTGTTCGCGGCGAACCGCGCCTGCGCCCCCGCGCCGATTCGCCCCCGTCCGCCAGATGGAGCCTAATCTCCCCATCGGCCGTAAAGATGAGGTGGATCAAACTGCACTCAGCATACCGCCACGCGCAACAAGAGGCTTATCATTTCCCGGTTCTGCCCCCTGGCTGTATGGCGGGGAAGACGTCGAAAGGAAGGCGGATGAGCAAGATTCCAGAAGTTGGCACGAAAGCACCGGCATTCCGCCTCAAACGGGACGGCGGCGGCGAGGTCTCGCTGTCCGATTTCGCCGGTCGCAAGCTGGTGCTGTATTTCTATCCGAAGGCGAATACGTCCGGCTGCACCAAGGAGGCCATTGCCTTCAACGGCCTCAAGGCCGCCTTCGCCGCCGCCGACACCGACATCCTCGGCGTCTCGGCCGATCCGGTGAAGGCCCAGGACAGCTTCAAGGCGAAGCATGACCTCGCCTTCCCCCTCGGCTCGGACGAAACCCACGCCATGCTGGAAGCCTATGGCGTGTGGGGCGAGAAGAGCCTCTACGGCCGCAAGTTCATGGGCATCACCCGGGCCACCCTGCTGATCGGCCGCGACGGCACCATCGCCCAGGTGTGGCCGAAGGTGAAAGTGGACGGCCACGCCGAGGCGGTGCTCAAGGCGGCACAGGCTCTCGCCTGAGCCCCACGCCTCTTGCCTGACATGATCCGCGCGCGGTGGCCGCTCAGGCCACCGCGATGTTCTGCGGCAGGATGAACGGGCCGGGCGGCGCCACCCCCACCCGCACCGTCACCCCGAATGCGCGACGCAGCACCGCGTCGGTGAGCACCTCGGCCACCGTGCCTTCCGCCACCACGCCCCCATGGGCGAGCACCACCATGCGGTCGGCCACCATGGCGGCGAGGTTGAGGTCGTGCAGCACCGCCAGCACCCCGCCGCCGGCATCCGCATGGGCCCGGGCGAGGCGCAGCACCACCAATTGGTGGGCGAGATCCAGGCTGGCGGTGGGCTCGTCCAGGAACAGATAGGACGGCCCGGCCCCGGTGCCGCATTCGAGCTGGGCCAGCACGCGGGCCAATTGCACCCGCTGGCGCTCGCCGCCGGACAGGCTGTCATAGCGCCGCTCGGCGAAGCCCGGCAGGTCCACCTGCTGCAGCAGGTGGGCGACACGAGCGGCACCACCGGCGCCCCCCATCAGCCCCACCGAGATCACCTCGCCGACGCTGAAGGCGAATGCCACCTCCGCCGCCTGGGGCAGCACCGCGCGGCGGCGCGCCAGATCCAGCGGCGCCATGTGATGGATGTCGGCGCCGTCCAGCGTCACCTGCCCGCCGGCCAGCCGCTGCTCGCCGGACAGCGCCTTGAGCAAAGTGGACTTGCCGGCGCCGTTGGGCCCCACCAGCACGGTGACCGCGCCGGGCTGAATGGCGAGGTCGACGCCGTCGAGCAGCAGCCGCCCGCCAGCCGTCACCTTCACCCCCTGGCCGCGATAAATGCCCTGAACACTTGGCATGGCTTCACCCCACGAATGCGCGGCGGCGCAGCAGCAGCCACAGGAAGAACGGCGCGCCCACCAGAGCGGTGACCACGCCGAGCGGCAGCTCGGCCGGCGCCGCCAGCATGCGGGCGAGAATGTCGGCCCCCAGCAGCACCGCCACCCCCAGCAGCGCCGAGGCGGGCAGCAGCACCCGGTGGGCCGGCCCCAGGGCGAGCCGTGCCAGATGGGGGACCACGAGGCCGATGAAACCGACCACGCCGGCGGCCGCCACCGAGGCGCCGACGCCGGCGGCGACCCCGATGATGGCATAGCGCTTCAGCCGCTCGACGCCGATGCCCACATGGAACGCCTCCGCCTCGCCCAGCGCCAGGGCATCGAGCCCGCGCGCCAGCAGCGGCGCCGCGGCAATGAGGGCGATGACGAACGGCGCGGCCAACCCCACTTTGATCCAGGTGGCGCCGCCGAGGCTCCCCATGGTCCAGAACAGGAATTCGCGGGTCTGCTGCTCGGAGGCCATGAACACCATGACGCCGGTGCCGGCGCTGGCCAGCGCGCCGAGCGCCAGGCCGGCAAACAGCAGGGTGGCCACCGAGGTGCGCCCGTCGCGGGTGGCCAGCCGGCCGATCACCAGCGTGGTCACCAGCCCGCCCAGAAAGGCCGCCAACGGCAGGCCCAGGAGCTGGAGCGACGCAGGCAAAAGCGCGCCCAGGGCGCCACCGAACACCACCCAGGCCACCGCAGCCAGCGCCGCGCCGGGGGCGACGCCAATCAGACCCGGATCCGCCAGGGCATTGCGGAACACCCCCTGCATCACCGCCCCGGCCACCGCCGTGCCGGCGCCCACCAGCGCCCCGAGCACCGCCCGCGGCAGCCGCACATCCATGATGACGATGCGCTCGCGCACCAGCCCGCCGGCGGGTGCCCCGGTGAGGGCATCCCACAAGACGGTGATGGCCCGCCCCGGCGGGATGGCGAACGGCCCGATGGCGAGCGCCCCCAGGAAGGCGAGGGCTGCCAGCGCCGCGAATAAAATGAGCCCGGCCACCACCGGGCGGGACGCGGCCCGCGGCGCCAGAGCGAGGGCCGGGTTTGCCGGTTCCGCGCTCATTCGTCCGGCTCCGCCGCCCAGGGCCGCGCCGGAAGAGCAGGAATGGCTGCATCGCGATGCAGCACCACGGCGAGATCCCGCACCGCCTGGGGCGCCCGCGGGCCGAAGCCGAGCAAATAGGAGCCGGGCAGAACCACCAGCCGGTTATCGCGGGCAGCCGGCGTGGTCTTGAAGGCCGGCAGCGCGAACACACTCTCGGCATCGAACACCTGGCCGCCACCGCGCATCACCACCACCGCGTCGGGATCGGCGGCCATGGCGGCCTCATCCACCGCCGGCTTGTAGCCCTTGATGCCGGCCATGGCGTTGGTGACGCCGGCAAGCTTGAACATGGCATCGGCGCTGGTGTCGTGCCCGCCCACCACGGCCGTGCCGTTGCCGACGGAGAGGACGAACACCGCGCGCGGATGATCCTTCAGCGCCGCGACCGCAGTGCCGACAGCCGCGAAATCGGCGCGCACCGCATCGGCCAGGGCCTTGCCCTTCTCCGGCTCGCCGACGGCGGCCGCCACCGCCTCAATCTTGCGCACCACCCCCTCGGCATCATGGGCATCGGGGATGATCACCACCGGAACCGAGGCATTCTCCAGCACGTCCAGCGTGGAGCGCGGACCCGCGCCCTCCATGGCGAGGATGACACTGGGCGCCACGGAGAGCACCCCCTCCGGCGCCAGGGTGCGCGAATAGCCCACATTGGGCAGCGCGCGGGCGGCGGCGGGGTAGCGGCTGGTCTGGTCCACCGCGACTACCCGGTCCCCCAGCCCCAGAGCGAACAGGATCTCGGTGACGGCACCGCCGATGGACAGGATGCGGGAGGCGTCCTTCACCTCCACCGTCCGGCCCTGCCCATCCACCACGGTGGCCGCCCATGCGGAACCGGAGAGGGAAACGGCGCCAGCCACAAACATCGCGCCCACCAAAGACAGCAGACGCCGCACAGACTTCGAATTAGAATACTTAAAATCTATCATTCGCCTGTCATTCGATTCGGCATGACTCCATTTTATAGAGTCATTCAAATTTTAACCATGCCTCATTGCGATGCAAATCGCACACACATCCATGGAATTGTTCCCGTCGATTGGCAACAAAAATGAAAATTACTTGACCACAATGTGGCGGCGCGATAGCCGAAAGAAGCGGGCAGAAGGTGCCTGCGTACGCCAGCATCGCCCTACGCGAGCCAGCCCCGACATCATGAGTGGAGAGCGACATGGCGCGCGGGGCGTTCCGGCGACACCCTTCTTTTGGTTTTCAGGCGTCCCTGATGGGTGGCGTCGCGGCTGCGGCGCTGATGTTGGCGACGGGCAGCAGCGCCCTGGCGCAAACCGCCCCTGCCGCCGACGGCAGCGACGGCATCATCAGCCTCGATGCCATCACGGTCGCCCCGACCCTGACGGAGGAGCGGGCGGTGGACGCCCTCGCCGGCGTTAGCGTGGTGACCCTCGAAGACCTGAACCTGCTGCTGCCGTCCACCACCCAGCAGGTGTTCACCGGCATGCCGGGCACCACCGTGCTGCAGAACGGCAACTCCACCCAGGCCTCCATCAACATCCGCGGCCTGCAGGATTTCGGCCGCGTCGCGGTGATCCTCGACGGCGCCCGCCAGAACTTCACCCAGCTCGGCCATAACGACGGCGCCGGCTCCTTCTTCCTGGAGCCCGCTTTGCTCTCGACGGTGGACGTGGTGCGCGGCCCGGTGGCCAACATCTACGGGTCCGGCGCCATCGGCGGCGTGGTGAGCTTCCAGACCAAGGACGTGGCGGACGTGGTGAAGCCCGGCCAGACCTGGGGCATGGAGACCACCGGCGAGTTCGGCTCCAACGGCCCCATGGGCTTTGGCTCGGCCTTCGTCGGCACCCATATCGGCCAGAATGTGGACCTGTTCTTCGGCGGCACCGTGCGCGCCCAGTCGGAATATTCCGATGGTGACGGCGACGTGGTGCCCGGCACCGCCTACAACACCTGGACCGGCCTTGCGAAACTGACCGTGCGCCCGGCCGATTTCCACGAGGTGAAGCTCACCGCTCTCAACCTCGACACCTCCTACACCACCTCCAACACCTGGCCGGCGGCGTCGACCACTACCCAGTATGGCACCGACGTCACCAACCGCACGGTCACCGCGAGCTACAATTACTCAAACCCTGACAACAACATCATCGATTGGCGCTCGACCGCCTATTGGAACCAGATGAAGCAGGACCAGACCAAGGTGGCGGGCACCTGCTCCAACACCACCGGCTGCGTGGGCGATCCGCGCTCCTTCACCATCGACACCCTCGGCTTCGACGTGAACAACACGTCTCGCGCCACCTTCGGCTCGGTGAAGAACGCCTTCACCATCGGCGGCGACTATTTCCACGACGAGGTGTCCAACGAGGACAATTACGGCTTCGGCGCCGGCTACAATCCGTCGGGCGAGCGCTCCGTGGGCGGCGCCTTCGTGCAGTGGAAGGCCGACTGGACCTCCTGGCTGCAGACCATCGCCGCCGTCCGCTACGACGCCTACGACCTGTCCAGCGACACCGCCGAGGGCACCAGCGGCGATCGCTTCTCGCCGAAGATCACGGTGGGTGTCTCGCCGTTCGAGTGGATCACCTTCTACGCCACTTATGCGGAAGGCTACCGCGCCCCCTCCGTCACCGAGGCGCTGGTGAACGGCGAGCATCCGTCCGTGAGCCCGTATTTCTCCTTCGGCTTCCTGCCCAATGCGAACCTCAAGGCCGAGGTGGGCAAGAACAAGGAAATCGGCGTCAACGTGAAGTATGACGACCTGTTCATGAAGGGCGACAAGGTCCGCGCCAAGGCGAACCTGTATCGCAACGATGTCGATGACTATATCGAGATCGATTACATGACCTCGGCCGCCGCAAGCTGCGCCGCTGCGGGCTGGACCCTGTGCTACCAGTATCAGAACGTGGCCCAGGCCCAGCTCGAAGGCTTCGAGTTCGAGAGCATGTATGACACGGGCCTGTGGTTCGTCGGCTTCAATGCCACCGTCTCATCCGGCGACAACAAGACCACCGGCGAGCCTCTGACCTCGGTGATGCCGAACAACGTGGCCACCACCGTGGGCACCCGGCTGTTCGACAAGCGGCTCACCATGTCGGTGCGCTGGCAGTGGGTGGCGGCCAAGAACCTGGAGGACCTGCCCTCCAGCAGCGCCCTGGAGCCCACCCCGAGCTTCAACCTGGTCAATGCCTATATGAGCTACCAGGCCAATGAATGGGTGACCGCCCAGTTCGCCCTGGAGAACCTCCTGAACGAGCAATACACCCAGTATCAGCAGTTCGTGCCCTCCGCCGGCATCACCTTCAAGGCCGGGTTGAAGGTCACGCTGGGTGGCGACACAATTGCGGCGGCAACACCTGCGAAAATCGTCAAGTAGCCCCGCGGCGCGGTCGGCCCCATTTTTCAGCACGGAGTGACATCATGTTCATTGCCACCAACCGGTTCAAAGTGAAGCACGGTTCGGAAGCCGCTTTTGAGAAGATCTGGCGCGAGCGCGACACCTACATCGCCTCCGTCCCCGGCTTCGTCGCCTTTGATCTGTGCCGCGGCCCGGAACGGGAGGATCACACCCTCTACATCTCCCACACCGTGTGGGCCGCCAAGGCCGATTTCGAGGCCTGGACCAAGTCGGATGCCTTCCGCCTCGCCCACCGCAACGCCGGCGCCAGCAGCAACAGCGTGAACTACATCGGTGGTCCCGAGTTCGAGGGCTTCGAGTCCGTCGTCTCCCTGACCCCCGGCGAAAAGGCGGCCTGAGCCAGCCTGCGCTGACGTTTTCATCGTGCCTCCGCCCGGTACGCTTGTCGTACCGGGCTTTTTTTCGTCCCGGCTCCCGCCTTTCCCCCGGGCCGCGCCCGCACTACCCTCACCCCATTGCCCGTGCCCCGTTGCCGCTCCCTCAGGATTGGACGCCATGACCGCCTATGCCGACCTCGCCGCCCATTTCGGCCGCGCTTCCGCCCTGTCCAACGCCATCGGCATCCTGCACTGGGACAGCGATACGCTGATGCCCAAGGGCGCGGCCGGCACCCGCGCCGACAGCCTCGCCCTGCTGCGGGTGCTGCACCACGGCATGGTGACCGATCCGCGCATCGGCGACTGGCTGCCGGCGGCGGAAGCGGACAATGCCCTCGGTGCTTGGGAGCGCGCCAATCTGCGCGAGATCCACCGCCTGTGGACGGTGGAGACCGCGTTGCCGGCGGATCTGGTGGAAGCCTCCAGCCAGGCGGTGTCCCGCTGCGAGATGGCCTGGCGCACTGCCCGCGCCGAAGCCGATTTCGGCAGCCTCCTGCCGCTGCTGGAAGAGGTGCTGCGGCTGCAGCGGGAGATCGGCACCGCCAAGGGCGAGAAGCTCGGCCTCTCCCCCTATGACGCTCTGCTCAACGATTATGAGCCCGGCGGCCACTCCGCCCGCATCGACGCCCTGTTCGACGACCTCGCCGCCTTCCTGCCCGGCTTCACCGAACAGGTGCTGGAGATCCAGGCGCGCCGGCCGGCGCTGATGGAGCCGGAAGGGCCGTTCCCGGTGGAGGCCCAGCGGGCGCTGGGCCTGGAGATGATGAAGGTGGTGGGCTTCGATTTCGACCGCGGCCGGCTCGATGTCTCCACCCATCCCTTCTGCGGTGGCGCCGACAACGACGTGCGCATCACCACCCGCTATGACGAGGCGGATTTCTCCAGCGCCCTCATGGGGGTGCTGCACGAGACCGGACACGCCCTCTACGAGCAGGGGCGGCCCGCCGCCTATCTCAACCAGCCGGTGGGCCAGGCCCGCTCCATGAGCGTGCATGAAAGCCAATCGCTGCTGATGGAAATGCAGGCCTGCCGCAGCCGCGAATTCATCACCTTCGCCGCCCCGCGCATGCAGGCGGCATTCGGTGGCACCGGCCCGGCCTGGGGGGCGGACAATCTGTGGCGGCTCTACACCAAGGTCTCCCGCGGCTTCATCCGGGTGGATGCGGACGAGGTGACCTACCCGGCCCATGTCATCCTGCGCTATCGGCTGGAAAAGGCGCTGATCGGCGGCGACATGGCCCTCAAGGACCTGCCCGGCGCCTGGGCCGAGGGCATGCGCGATCTGCTCGGCGTGGTGCCGCCCGATGATCGGCTGGGGTGCCTGCA
This sequence comes from Xanthobacter sp. ZOL 2024, assembly GCF_052932325.1. Classification (NCBI taxonomy): domain Bacteria; kingdom Pseudomonadati; phylum Pseudomonadota; class Alphaproteobacteria; order Hyphomicrobiales; family Xanthobacteraceae; genus Xanthobacter; species Xanthobacter sp. ZOL 2024. The sequence goes on along the minus strand of NZ_CM128808.1, from coordinate 3,001,096 downwards.
GGATATCCATTGGCCGAGCGGCGGCTGGGGCTATTTCCCCACCTATACGCTGGGGGCCATGACCGCCGCACAGTTGTTCGATGCCGCCTGCCGGGCCGATGCGGACATCCTCCCCGGGCTGGCGACAGGCCAGTTCTCCCCGCTGCTCGCCTGGCTGCGGACCCATGTCCACAGCCAGGGCTCGCTTCTGGAGACCGACGATCTGCTGACCCGCGCCACCGGACGGCCGCTGGACGCGAGTGTGTTCAAGGCGCACCTGACGCGCCGCTACGCCACGGCGCCATAGGCGGCGGGGAGCCGAGCGGCAGAGCGCGCCGCGCCTTATTGCGGCGAGGGCGGGGTCTCGCGCAGCAGGCGCTTGAAGCGCGCTTCTTCCTCGGGTGTCAGTGCGGCCTGGGCGGCGACCGCCGCCTGCCGGCGCCGGCGGAAGGCGAGGATGGACGCCACCGCGCCGATGATCAGCACCGCGAAAGGAGCAACCCACAGCAAGGCGTTGCTCCAGGACAGACGCGGCCGCAGCAGCACGAACTCGCCGTAGCGCGACACCAGATAGTCGAGCACCTGCTGGTCGCTGTCACCGGCCACCAGGCGCTCGCGCACCAGCACGCGCAGATCATGGGCCAGGGGCGCGTCGGAATCGTCGATGGACTGGTTCTGGCACACCAGGCAGCGCAGTTCGGACGAGAGGGTACGGGCCCGCCCTTCCAGCGCCGGATCCTTCAGCATCTCGTCGGGCTGCACCGCGCCGGCCGGCAGCCCGCTGCCCAGCATGACGAGGGCGCAGGAGAGGACCAGCAGCAGGCGGTGGAGGGCGCGCGGCATCATCATCACTCCGCGGGAACCGGGGTGGCGCGGCGCCGCGCCGGCTTGGGCGCGCCGACGCGCAGCCGGCGATCGGCGAGCGAGAGGGCGCCGCCCAGGGCCATCACCACCGCCCCCAGCCAGATCAGCGTCACATTGGGCTTGTAGGTGGCGCGCACCGACATGCCGCCATCGGGCATCTCCTCGCCCATGCTCACATAGAGCTGGCTGAAGCCGAAGGTGCGGATGCCCGCCTCGGTGGTGGCCATCTGCCGGGCGGAGAACATGCGCCGCGACGCCTCGATGACCCCTTCGGGGGCGCCATTGTTGCGGATGGAGAATACCGCCGTGCGCGCGCTGAAATTGGGACCGGTGCGATTTTCCAGGCGCTCGAACGTGAGGTCGCGGGTACCGATGGTGATGTGGTCGCCCGGCTTCACCGAAACGATCTTCTCATAGCTCCAGGCGGTGCCGCAGACGATGCCCAGGAGGCAGACGCCGACACCGAAATGGGCCACCGCAGTGCCATAGGCGGAACGGGGCACGCCGGCGAGCCGCGCCAGCGCCACCTTGGCTCGCACACGTCCGAGGCCGGCGCGCTCCATGATGTCGGTGAGGGCGCCCAGCATGATGAACACCGCAAGCCCCACCCCCAGCGGCGCCGCCACCGGCCCGCCATCGCTGGCCGCCGCGGTCACCACCGCCGCCACCACGGCAAGGCCCGCCGCCAGCATCAGGCGCTGGGCCACGCCCAAGAGGTCGCCGCGCTTCCAGGCCAGCAGCGGCCCGAACGGAATGGCGAACACCAGGGGCAGCATCAGACCACCGAAGGTGAGATTGAAATAGGGCGGTCCCACCGTGATCTTGGCGCCGGTCACCGCCTCCAGCGCCAGCGGATAGAGGGTGCCCACCAGCACCGCCGCCGTGGCCGCGGTGAGGAACAGATTGTTCATCACCAGGGCGCCTTCGCGCGAGACCGGCGCGAACAGGCCGCCCTGCTTCAGCTCCGATGCGCGCAGCGCGAACAGGGTGAAGCCGCCGGCGATGAAGAAGGTGAGGATGGCGAGGATGAATACGCCCCGCGCCGGATCGGTGGCGAAGGCGTGCACCGAGGTGAGCACGCCGGACCGCACCAGGAAGGTCCCCATTAGCGACAGCGAGAAGGCGAGGATGGCAAGCAGGATCGTCCAGACCTTCAGGGCGTCGCGCTTTTCCATCACCACCGCGGAATGCAGCAGCGCGGTTGCGGCCAGCCACGGCATCAGCGAGGCATTTTCCACCGGATCCCAGAACCACCAGCCGCCCCAGCCCAGTTCGTAATAGGCCCAGTAAGAGCCCATGGCGATGCCGAGGGTGAGGAACACCCAGGCGGCGAGCGTCCATGGCCGCACCCAGCGTGCCCAGGCCGCATCGATGCGGCCTTCGATCAAGGCGGCGATGGCGAAGGCGAAGGAGATGGAGAGCCCCACATAGCCGAGGTAGAGCAGCGGCGGATGAATGGCGAGGCCGGGATCCTGCAGGATGGGGTTGAGGTCGCGCCCCTCGGCGGGCGGCGGCATCATCCGCAGGAACGGATTGGAGGTGAACAGGATGAAGGAGAGGAAGGCGGCGCCGATCAGCCCCTGCACCGCCAGCACATGAGCTTTGAGCCGATCCGGCAGATTGCCGCCGAACACCGCCACGCAGGCGCCGAAGGCTGCCAGCACGAACACCCACAAGAGCATGGAGCCCTCGTGATTGCCCCATGTGGACGTGATCTTGTAGATCAGCGGCATGCGCGAGTGCGAGTTCTCCACCACGTTGATCACGGTGAAGTCGGAGGTCACGTAGAGCTGCACCAGGGCGCCGAAGGCGAAGGTGATGAAGCCCAGGAAACCCACCGCGATGTAGGAACCGGTGCCCATCAGCACCGGATCGCCGCGCCGCGCCCCCCAGGCGGGCAGGATCACCTGCAGCAGCGCCAGCACGAAGGCGAGGGCGAGGGCATATTGGCCAAGTTCTGCGATCACGGCGGTCAGCTCCCCGGGTTGGCGGCGCGGGCGGGCACCACGGTGCCGTTCTCGCCTTCCTTCCACACCCCCTGCTTCTTCAGGGCGTCGGCCACCTCGCGTGGCATGTAGCGCTCGTCATGCTTGGCGAGCACGCTGTCGGCGCGGAAGCTGCCGTCCGCCTGCAAGGCGCCCTCGGCCACCACGCCCTGCCCTTCGCGGAACAGGTCTGGCAGGATGCCGGAATAGGCCACCTTCACCCCCGCATTGCCATCGGTGACGATGAACGTGGTCAGCGTGCCGCTCTTATTGACGCTGCCGGTCTCCACCAGCCCCCCCAGGCGCAGGCGAGCACCCGGAGGCACCTGCTGCTGCGCCACCTCGGTGGGGGTGCGGAAGAACACGATGGTGTCATTGAGCGCCGACAGGATGAGCCCGGCGGCGAGCGCCAGCACGCCCAGTCCGGCGGCGATGAGCACGAGGCGACGGCCCTTGCGCGTCATGGTCTCTCCTTCCGAGAGCGCCGCGCCTTATCACCGGCAGCGGATCCGCTCCACCTGATCCTCATCGCAGGCCCCGCGGCTCACCGCCTCCGGTGGCCCCACGCGCCTGCGCCAACCCGTCGCCCTCAATCGCCGAGGGCGAGATCCTTGCTGGCCGCATCGATGCGGGCCACCGCCTCGGCATTGCCGCCGAACTGCGCCCGCGCCGACTGCAGCGCGCCCTTGGCCTTGTCCGGCTCGCCGAGCACCTTGAAGGCCCGCGCCAGGCGCAGCCAGCCCTCGAGATCGTCGGGGCTCTCCTTCAGGCGATCCTCCAGACGCTGCACCATACCGCGAATCATGGCGCTTCTATCGCCGGTCGACATGGAGGCGGCGTTGGCCACGTCCTCGGCGCTGGGCCCGGGCGCCGGACCGGCGGTCGAGCCCGAAGCCGGCGCCGCGCCGGCGCCCTGCACCCGGGCCAGCGCCTTGCGCAGCTGCGGCAGATAGGGAGCATCGGCCGGCGCGCGCGCCACCATCTCGCTCCAGATCCGCGCCGCATCGGCACCGCGGCCATCCTGCTCGGCGGCCAGGCCCAGGAAATAATTGGCCCGCGGATCGGTGGGCTCGCGACGCACCGCATCCTGGAACGCTGCGGCCGCGTCGGCGGTGACGATGCCGTTGGCGGCGAGCACCAGCGCTTCCCCCAACGCCGACTGCAGCTCGGCGGACGGGCCCTGGATGCGGATCAGCTGTCCATAGGCGCGGGCTGCGTCATCGGGCTGACCGAGCCGCAGATAGATGGGCGCCAGCACCTCGTAGCCCTGGCTGTCATCGGGGTGCGCCGCCAGATGCTCCTCCACCCGGCGCACCAGGATCGCCACGTCGCCGCGATCCGGCGAGGCGGCCATGCGCTCGGCGAGGGGGGCGCCCGGCAGGCCGGGGGAGCCGATGTAGAGATAAAGACCGGCGCCGAGCAGCGGCACCAGCACCAGCGCCAGCACCGCCGCCGCCCGCCGGCGTGCATCGGTGGGCGAGGCGGCGGGCTCCGGGTCGGCGGCGCGGGCGGTATCGGCGGCGAGCATGCGGCGGGCCACCTCGGCGCGGGCCGCCTCGGCCTGCTCGGTGGCCAGCCGGCCGCTGTCGCGATCGCGGTCGATTTCCGCCAACTGGTCACGATAGACGGCGAGATCCGCCTCGCGCTCGCCCTTGAGGGGGCGGGCACGGCTGAGCGGCCACAAAACCGCCAGGGCGGCGAGCGCCGTCATGAGCGCGAACACGGCGAACAGGGACGTGGACATCATGGATGTAGCCGTTAGCCGGCCTGTGCGCGAAAGCAAAGGCCACATCGGGTCCCAGCGGCGCCGAGCCGCAGGGGCGCAGCGAGTTGTGATCGACTTTGCACCGTCGTTCCGGTAGATGGCCGTCGAGAGGCCCGGGGTGCCCGGCGGCATCCCGCTCCGGCTTCGGCCTCATGCTCCGCACAGAAGGGACCGGCGATGGGACTGTTCGATAATATGGTGGGCGGCGTGCTCAACAACATGCTGTCGCAGGCCGGTAATTCCGAAGGCCTCGGCAACCTGCTGAAGTCGGCCATGAACGGCCCCATGGCCGGCGCCATCACCCAGGCGCTGCCCGGCCTCCTGGATCAGGCCCTCGCCAAGACCCCCTATGGCAATCTCGAAGGCCTGCTGGCGCAGCTCAATGCCTCCGGCCTCGGCGAGCAGGTGGCGAGCTGGCTGTCGAGCGGCCCCAATGCGCCGGTGAGCGCCGAGCAGATCGTCACCGCACTGGGCGACACCCAGCTCGGCCAGATGGCCGCCGGCCTCGGCCTGTCGGCGGACAGCCTGCCGAATCTCCTCTCTCAATACCTCCCCACCCTCATCGACAAGCTGAGCCCCGACGGCGTGCTCAAGGATCCGGCGGCCTGAGGCCGGGACGGTGCGAACCGCCAGGCGCGACCGGGCGAGCTGTCGCGCGGCTCGCGCTCGGCGGGGCTTCAGGCTATCGTAGCCGCCAGCGGCGGGGCTCATCGCCCGGCGACGCCTGTCACGGGGGGCGGCGCGGGCGCGGGGATCGCGAAATCGCCACCTTCGAGGCGCGGCAGATGATGGGACGATCTTTTCCGGCACGGACACGGCCACACCCGGCCGCGCGCGGCCGTAAATGCTGAGCCAGATGCCGTGACCGAGCCCCGGCGCCCCTCCTTTCTCGCCCGGCTGCGCCATGCGCTGTTGGATTTCGACGCGCTGCTCGATTCGTCGCTGTTCACCCTGGGCAGCCGCACCCGGCGCGCATTGTCGGCCTATGCGGCGTTCACCGAACGCTTCAACCTCACCGGCGCCAGCCGCTTCTTCGCCGGCCTCGCCTCCGAAGCGTTCACCCTGGGCACGGTGGGCGCCGTGGTCCTGCTCGCCCTCGCCATTCCCGCTTTCCACGAGACCTCCGACGACTGGCTGAAGCGCACCGAGCTCGCCGTCACCTTCCTCGATCGCTATGGCAACGTCATCGGCGAGCGCGGGGTGAAGCAGAATGATACCGTGCCGCTGGACGAGATCCCCGACAATCTCATCAAGGCGACGCTGGCCACCGAGGACCGCCGCTTCTACGAGCATTGGGGCATCGACCTCTCCGGCACCCTGCGCGCATTGGTCACCAACGCGCGGGCCGGCGGCGTGCGGCAGGGCGGCTCCTCGCTCTCCCAGCAGCTCGCCAAGAACCTGTTCCTAAACAACGAGCGCACCCTGGAGCGCAAGATCAAGGAGGCGTTCCTGGCCATCTGGCTGGAAGCGCGGCTCACCAAGAGCCAGATCCTGAAGCTGTATCTCGACCGCGCCTATCTCGGCGGCGGCGCCTATGGGGTGGATGCGGCGGCCCGCTATTATTTCGGCAAATCGGTGCGGGAGGTGAATCTGGCCGAGGCGGCCATGCTCGCCGGCCTGTTCAAGGCGCCCTCCAAATATGCCCCGCACGTGAACCTGCCGGCGGCCCGCGCCCGCGCCTCCACCGTGCTCGACAATCTGGTGGAAGCCGGCTTCATGACCGAGGGCCAGGTGTTCGGCGCCCGGCGCAATCCCGCCACCCCGGTGGATCGTCGCGACGAAGCGGTGCCCGAATATTATCTCGATTACGCCTTCGGCGAGGTGAAGAAGCTGGTGGACCAGCTGCCCTCCTCGGTCACCGAGCGCAACTTCGTCGTGCGCACCGGCCTCGATCCCAATATCCAGAAGGTGTCGGAAGCCGCCATCGACCAGTCGCTGCGGGAATTCGGGCGCGACTACAAGGTCACCCAGGGCGGCATCGTGGTGATGGAGCCCAACGGCACCGTGCGCGCCATGGTGGGCGGGCGGGACTATGGCGAGAGCCAGTTCAACCGGGCAACCGATGCCCTGCGCCAGCCCGGCTCCTCGTTCAAGCCGTTCGTCTACACCGTCGCCCTGATGAACGGCTTCAAGCCGTCCACCATCGTCCAGGATGCCCCCATCTGCCTCGGCAACTGGTGCCCGCAGAATTACGGTCGCTCCTACATGGGCTCCATCACCCTGCAGACGGCGCTGCAGCATTCGCTGAACACGGTGGCGGTGCGGCTGGCGGAGAAGTTCGGACGCAAGAAGATCGTGGATCTCGCCCATAAGATGGGCCTGCGCACGCCGCTGCCCATCTCCGCCCCGCTGCCGCTCGGTGCCGCCGAGGTGACGCTGGTGGACATGGTGACCGCCTATTCGGTGTTCGCCAATGGCGGGCACTCCGTCTACCCCCATGCGGTGGTGGAGATGCGCATCGGCAATGGCGACGTGGTCTGGCGCTTCGACCACGATGCACCGGCACCGGTGCAGATCATTCCCCGGCCACAGCTGGTCGACATCAACTCCATGCTGAACAACGTGGTGGAAAATGGCACCGGCCGCCGTGCCCGGCTGGTGAACGCCAAGGTGGCGGGCAAGACCGGCACCACCAATGCCTATCGCGACGCCTGGTTCATGGGCTTCACCGGCAATTACGTGGCCGGCGTCTGGTTCGGCAATGACGACTACGCATCCATGAACAAGATGACCGGCGGCGCCCTGCCGGCCATGACCTGGCAGAAGGTGATGGCCTATGCCCACCAGGGCATCGAGATCAAGCCGATCCCCGGGGTCTCCTCGCCGATCCCCAAGCTCGATCCGGCGCCGGCGCCCATCGAGGTGCCGGGATTGGCCAGCGCGATGCGCCCGCTCACCCTCTCGCCCAAGGCGGCGAGCCAGCTGGCCCAGCTGGAGCGCCTGATGAAGGATGCGGAGGCGGCGAAAGCGACGCCGGCGCCAGCGCCCGGAAGCCGGTTGCCCCCGGCGGGCGCGCCTTTGCCGCCAGCCAAGCCGGTGCGGACCGGCGCCGCGACGGACACGTCGCGCAGCTGAGCCCTGCGTCGTCCACGGCCCGATGGCGTCAGTTGACGATGCTGACCGACACGGTGCGGCCCGCCACCACCTTCACGTCGTCGGGCACCGCATCGATGCTCACCCGCACCGGCACCCGCTGGGCGAGGCGCACCCAGCTGAAGGTGGGGTTCACATTGGCCAGCAGATTGGCGGAATCGGTGCGGTCACGATCCTCGATGGCGGCGGCGATGCTCACCACATGTCCCTCGATGGGGGTCGACGCGCCCATGAGCCGCATCACAGCCCGATCCCCCACATGGATGCGATCGAGCTTGGTTTCCTCGAAATAGCCTTGCACGTGGTAGCTGTCATCATCCACCAGGGCCGTCACCGCCTGCCCCGCCGCCACATAGTTGCCGGGCTGCAGCGTGAAATTGGTGATGACGCCATTGACCGGGGCGCGCACCTGCGAGCGGTCCAGGTTCAGCCGCGCCAGATCGCGATCGGCCCGGGCTTTCTGGGCAGCCGCCTCGGCCTGGGCGGCAGCGGTGGTCACCTCCTCCATCTTCTGGCGGCTCACGGCGGTCTCGGTGAGCTGGCGATAGCGGTCGAGATCGCGCTGCGCCTGCCGCTGCACCGCCTCGGCGCTGGCCACTGCGGCCTCGGCCTGCTCCAGCGCCAGCTTGAAGCGCGTGCCGTCGATGGCGAACAGGAGGTCACCTTTTTTCACATGGGCATTGTCGGTGACGCTCACCCGCTCCACCAGGCCCGAGACGTCCGGCGCCACCCGCACCACATCGGCGCGGATGCGGCCATCCCGGGTCCAGGGGGCGTCCATGTAATAGAGCCACAGGCCGTGGGCGACGACGCCGGCCGCGCACACAAGGGCAAGGGTGGGCAGCAGCCGGCCGAGGCGGGACAGAAACGGGTTCATCGTCAGATCCGATGCATCAGGAAGGTGAGGCCGCCGAGGCAGATGACGAACAGCGCCACATCCGCCAGCGGCGGATGCCACAGCAGGCGGTAGAGACCGGCCCGGGCCAGCAGCCGGCGCAGCAGCCCCTGGACCGCCAGCGCCAGCACCGCGGCGACCAGCAGTTCGGGCACGAACAGGCCGTAGAGATCGAGATCGCCGCTCATGTGGCAAGGCTCCAGGTGGCGGCGGGCGCGGGTTGCGGATCCGGGGCAAGGCCGGGCAGCAGGCCGTGCCGCAGCCCCACCAGGGCCCGCAGCGCGGTGGCCACGGGCGGCGACGCCTGCGGCCCCTGCGCCAGCAGTCGAATGGTGGTGTCGAGCGCAGCGGCGAGGCCCGGGTCCGCGACCCGCGCCGTCTCGCGCTGGCGGAAGTGGCGCCGAAGGGCCTCGAGCAGAGCCTCCACCTGCTGCCGCGGCGCCGCCGGAAGCTGCCCGCGCACCCGTTGCAGATCGGCCATGTTGAGCCCCATCCGCAGGTCCACCAGCGCCTGCTCGGGATGCGGCGCCGCCCCCGTGGGCAGGGCCACCAGCCGCTGCACCATGAGGCCGAAGCGATCCACCAGCCGCCGCACCAGGGCCGCGGTGTCGCGACCGCCCTGCCCCCCGGCGATGCCGGCGAGATCGCGGCTGTTGGCACGACGCAGCCGGGCGACGCTCTGCTCGACGCCCATGGCGGTGAGCACGGCCGCGGTGAGGGTGGCGATGACCATGCCCACCAGGGACGCGGCACTGGCATTGATCAGCGCGGCCAGGTCCAGGTGAAGGCGCGTGTCGAGCATGGTCACCAGGGGCATGTTCACGCACATGAGAAAGCCCAGGGGCCCATGCCGGGGGGTCGCCATCAACGCGCCGAACACCAGCAGGAACGGCGCCATGAGCAGCACCAGCTCGGTGAAACTGTCGGCGAGCGGCAGCAGCGTGAAGGCGAACAGGCCCACGGCGATGGTCGCCAGGAGGGTATAGCGGGCAAACAGCCGCATCACCGGCACCGGATTGTCCATGACGGCGAACAGGGAGAAGAAGATGGCGGCCATCTGGGCGGCGCCGCTGCCCTCGCTCCAGCCGGTGGCGATCCACAGGGCGCAGCACATCAGAATGCTGATACCCACGGCCAGCCCGGCGAGGGCGGCCAGCGGCACGTCCACATGCAGCTGCGGATCGCCGGCATAACGGGCGATGACGGCACGGAACCGGGGGGCACGAGCGCGGCCGTCGCGCAGATCGGCCCGCAGCATCCGGGCATTGGCCCACACCTCCACCAGCTCGCGCAGGCGATCCAGCACCGTGGCAACCAGAAGTCCGCGCCAAGCGCCGGCAGCAGCCTCCGGCCGCAGCGCCTCGGCCAGGACCTCCAGGCGCGCGCGCAGTTCGTCGGCCGGCGGAAGCGGCGCGGCGCAATCGCTGGCGATCCACTCGGCGATGTCGCCCATGAGCGCGTCGAGGCGTGGATCGAGCGGGCCGCCCGCGCGCAAAGCGGCAAGGCGGTCCTCGAGCCCGGACAGGATGGGCAGCAGCGCCGTCATGTGCTGCTGCAATTCCCGCACCTGGCCAGCCAGATGCCGCAGCTCAGAGGTGTCGTAAGGCAGATGGGTGGTGAGGGCGAGCATCTCCACCGTGTCGGTGGCGAGGCGCCGGCGATCGCGGGCGGAAGCCTGCGGCTCGGGCCGCGGCGCGAGCACGTCGCCGGCCCAGCGGCCGGCATCGGCCAGCCAGCCGTCGAGCCGCGCCGTAAGCAACGGGCCGAGATGGCGCGGCGCCACCACCCGGCTCACCAGGGCCCCGCAGACGATGCCCACGATGATCTCCTGGGTGCGCGACAGGGCGACATCGAACACCGTCTCCGGAGCGGTCACCGCCATGAAGGCGATGATGGCGGCGCTGTAGCCGGCCAGCATGGCCACATAGCTGCGCGGCGTGCGATCCAGCAGGGAGATGAACAGGCACCCCCCCACCCACGCGGCGAGCGCGAGGCACAGGAGCTCCGGCACCGCCACCAGGTTCGGCACCATCACCACCGCGGCGCCGGCACCGAGCACCGTGCCCATCACCCGGTACACCGCCTTGGCGGTGACCGCGGCCGCCAGCGGCTGCATGACGATGTAGGCGGTGGCCATGGCCCAATAGGGCTTCGACAGATCGAGGCTGAGGGCCACCCACAAGGCCAGAACCGCGGCCAGGAACGCCTTCAGCGAGAACATGAGCTCGTGGCGGCCGATGCCGAAGGGCGCGGCGCTCACGTGCCGCGCTCCGGGCTCAAGGCGCGCTCCAGCTTGCTGAGGCCCTGGACCGTGGCGGACACTTCCGCGTCGGTGAGCTCGCTGAACAGCCGCGTGCGCAGCGCGGCGATCGTGGCTTCGATCCGCTCCACCTGGGCCCGCCCCTGCGGGGTCAGCCGCAGCAGCTTGGCGCGGCGGTCGGTGGGATCCTCGCGGCGGGTCACCAGGCCCTCCGCCACCAGCATCTCGACGATCCGCACCAGAGAAGGCCCCTCCAGGCCCAGCTCGTCGGCAATGGTACCCTGGCGCAGGTCATCGCCGAGGCGCGAGAGCACCAGCAGCGGCAAAGCGGTGGCCTGGGAGAGGCCGTTCTCGGCCAGCGCCTGGTCGATCGCGCGCCGCCAATAGCGCGCCACGCGGGTGACGAGCTGGCCGAAGATGAGGCGATCGGGTCGGGGAGCCATATGTGGAGACATGAGTTTCGATAACATCACAATAGATAATATGCAATCTATTAGGATATAACTCACCGTCCGGGAGCCGCCAGCACGCGCTCCCCCATGATGGATCAGTTGCCGCGCCCGCCCCGGTCCCGCCAGGCCTTGGGCGAGACGCCGAAGGCGCGCTTGAAGGCGGTGGCGAAATTGGCGGCGGAGCCATAGCCGGCCACATAGGCCGCCTGAGCCACCGTCAGCCCTTCGGCGGTAAGGCCGTCGCGGGCGCGCTCCAGCTTGCGCCGGCGCACATAGTCGAACACCGTCGTGCCGAACGCGGCGCGGAAGGCCCGCTGCAGCGAATTCACGCTCATCCCCGCCTCGCGCGCGATCTCGTCGAGGCTGAGGTCCAGATGCAGCTGCGCCTCGATGAAATCATGCACCGCCCACATGCGTTGCCGCTCACGCGGGCGAGCGGCCGCCGCGCTCTCCAGCAGCGGCGCCCCCAGGGCGGCGAGGCTCTCGCCCACCAGCTCCATGGCGCGGCTCTCCACATAGAGCCCCGCCAGCAGCGGACCATACTGGGGCGGCGCCAGGATCTGCTCGGCCAGGGCCAGCATGTGCGCGCTGGGCCGCCACTGGGCGCAGGCGCGATGATCCTGCGCGAACGCCAGCACGGCGCGGTGGGCGACATCATCGCGCTGCACCTGCTCCAGCCAGCCCTCCGGCATGAAGAGATTCACTTTGCGCACCCGGGTGCCCCGCCGGCCGTGGCGCACGAACAGATCGGGCTCGGCCCGCGCCATCAGCGAGCCGGCCGTCCCGTCCGCCACCCCCAGATGGAGGCCCCGGCCGCCGATCTGAATGTCGGCCTCCCCCTCCAGGAACAGGCTGACAGTGAGGCCGGCGCCATGCACCACCCGGGTCGTGGTGTCATGCAGGTCGCGAGCATCGGTGGCGTGCAGCACCAGGCCGGAGCGCAGCGGGCCGAGCACATAGCGCCCGCGCAGCAGCGCCCCGTCGGCGCCCAGCTTCGGCGTGACCACGCGAAAATCGCGCCCGGTCAGGCGCGAGAGAGCCGCAATGTCCGACTGACGCACCAGGGCCGTGCGCGCGGCGCCGGTCGCGGGCGCGATCGGCGCCGGCGCCGATGGGCGCGAGGACGAGGGCGCGTCGGGATCACTCATGATCCGACAAGAGGCAGTCCGCAGGCCCCTGTCAAGGCCGCACCATTCCATTGAATTTAGTATTATTCCAAAATTAGAACTGAAGACTGCGCCATTGGCCAACACGAATTTTGTCATTGACCACTCGAATTCAAAGGGGATGATGATTTCGCAAACACATTCTCCGCTCCGGCAAAGCCCTTCCGTCTGGAGGTGGCGGGAAGCTCTCCGGTAAAAGAACCCCACGAGCCGCGGCAGGCCGAGAGACACCGGCGCCACGCCCGGCGCATTTCAGGCGACACTTGCGCGAAGTGGGGATTTTCATGATGGCATTTGAGCGAACCTCAGCGATGCGGCTGGCCCACCTCATGTCCGGCACGGTTCTGTCGGGCGCGCTGTTCTCGGGCCCGCTGTTCTCGGGCACACTCTTGTCGCGCTGCGTGCTCTCCGGCGTCGCCCTGGGCCTGCTGACCGCCCTGCCGGCACAGGCGCAGGAGGCCGGCGCCAATGCCATCGCCCTCGACACCGTGCAGGTGCAGGAGGAGAAGAAGCTGCAGCAGGAGGTGTTCACCGAAGGGCTGGACACCTACACCGCCAACGTCACCACCATCGGCGTCGGCAGCCCCACCCCGGTGCGCGAGATTCCGCAATCCATCTCGACCGTGACGCGCCAGCGCATGGACGATCAGAACTTCACCCAGCTCGAAGATGCCATGCGCCACACCACCGGCATGGTGGTGCTCTCCAACGACCCGGGGCGCTCCTCCATCTTCTCGCGCGGGTTCGAGATCGACACGCTACTGGTGAACAACCTGCCGGCGCCGCTCTCCTCCATCCTCGGCACCCAGCCGGATCTCTTCATCTTCGATCGGGTGGACGTGCTGAAGGGACCGGCGGGCCTGTTCTACGGGGGCTCGGCGGGCAATAACGCCGGGCCCGGCGGCATCATCAACGGCACGCTGAAGCCGGCGCTGGCCAAGCCCTTCATCACCTCCACCCTCGATTACGGCTCATGGGACTTCGTGCGCGCCGAGGTGGATGCCGGCGGCAAGCTGAACGAGGCCGGCACCGTGCGCGCCCGCATCGGCGGCGCCTTCCAGAACCGCAACAGCTTCGTGGACGTGAACGAGAACCAGGTCTGGGTCGGCTATGGCGCCCTTGACTTCGACCTGACGGAAGACACCACCCTCTCGCTCTATGCCTGGCACCAGGAACGGGACATCCTGCCCTTCAACGGCCTGCCGGCCATCAACCTCGGCAATGGCACCGGGCAGCTCCTGAACGTGCCCCGCTCCACCTTCATCGGCGCCGGCTGGAACCGCTTCAACAACGAGACCACCGACTATCTGGTGGAGCTGAAGCACGACCTCGACAATGGCGGCGAGGCCAAGGCCTCGCTGCGCTATTCCGATCGCGACATCGACTACAAATACGCCTATAGCGGCTCGGCGCTGCGCACCACACCGGGCGCCCTCGGCGATTTCACCATGCGCTACACGGCGGCGCAGGTGTCTGAAACCTCCTTCTCCGGCGATGCCCACGTGGCCACCCCGTTCGAGCTGTTCGGCCAGAGCCACAGCCTGACCGTCGGCGCCGATTTCCGCCTGGTGGACCAGACCCAGCTGTCGCCCACCTCCACCAGCATTGCCGGCACCTACAACCTCTATAATTTCAATCCGTGGGCAGTGGCCGAGCCGACCACGGTGTACAATCAGCAGAGCGTCACCGATCCGACCCAGTACGGCCTCTACGCCCAGACCAAGATCAACCCGTTCGACCGGCTGCACGTGCTGCTGGGTGGCCGCTTCTCCTGGTACGACTCCACGTCCACGGTCACCGTCGCCAATGCCGGCGCCATCACACAGACCCGCTCCTCGGTGGATGTGGACGGCAATTTCCTGCCCTATGTCGGCCTCGTCCTGGACGTCACCAAGGACGTGTCGTTCTACGGCAGCTACACCAAGACCTTCGTGCCGCAGACCGAGCTCGATGCCGCCGGCACCGCGCTGCAGCCGCGCGAGGGCTTCCAGTATGAAGGCGGCGTGAAGGGCTCCTTCTTCAACGGCGCGCTCAACGCCTCCGCCGCCGCCTTCCTGATCCGCGACAACAATCGCGCGCTCTCCACCGACACCGCCAATGTGTATGTCGCGTCCGGCGAGGTCGAGGTGAAGGGCTATGAGCTGGAGGTGAGCGGCAAGCCGGCGCCGGGCTGGGAGATCTATGCCGGCTACACCTACACCGACACCCAATATCTCACCGCCACCGCGGCCCAGCTGCTCGCCGGGTTCAGCACCTACACGCCGCGCAACAACTATAATCTGTGGGCCAAATATGAAGTCCAGGACGGGCCGCTGCAGGGCCTGCATCTGGCTGGCGGGTTGAAGATCCTCTCCAGCTTCTATACGAAGTCGGCCGGCGTGAAGCTTACGGCTGATGGCTATACGGTGGTCGACGGACAGATCGGCTACAAATTCAACGACAATTGGCTCGCGACCTTCACGGTCACGAACATCTTCGATGAAGTCTATTACCAGCGTGTCGGCTCGGTCTCCGTATTTAATTTCTACGGCGAGCCACGCGGCTACTGGCTGAAGGTGAAGGCAAGCTATTGACCATTCCCCTGCTCTCGCGTCTGGCGCGCAGCGCCGCCGTGGCCACCGGCATCCTCACCAGCGCGCTCGCCAGCCTCACCGGCGCCGGCCCCGCCACAGCGGGGCCGGTGGTGCTGCCCCATTCCCAGGAATTGCAGCTCACCTCCAAGGCCGGCCTGCCCTATCGCATCTTCATCGCCCTGCCCACCGAGCCGCCGCCACGCGGCGGCTATCCCGTGCTCTATGTGCTCGATGGCAATGCGGTGGCCGGCACCCTGTCCGATCTCTCGCGCACCCAGGGTGGGGCCATGGGCGGCCTGCTGGAGCCGGCCATTCTGGTGGCCATCGGCTATCCCGGCGATCTCGCCATCAACATGCGGCGCCGGGCCCGCGACCTCACGCCGGTGCCGACGACGGCCGGCAGCGGCACCTATCTCAAGGCGGAGGACACCGGCGCGGCGGATGCCTTCCTCGCCTTCATCGAGGATGAGCTAAAGCCCGCGCTCACCGCCTCCTTTCCCATCGACACCGCCCGCCAGGGCCTGATGGGGCATTCGTTCGGCGGCCTGTTCACCCTGCATGTGCTGTTCACGCGGCCCCAGGCCTTCTCCACCTACATCGCCGCAAGCCCCTCCATCTGGTGGGCCGACGGCGCCATCCTGAAGGAGGCGGCGGCCTTCTGCGCGCATCCCCCGCAGAACCATCCGCGACTGCTGCTGACGGTGGGCGCCTATGAGCAGGAGCTGCACCCCGCCCTGCGCGCCGCGCCCGATGCCCCCGCCAGGGCCCGTCGCATGGCCGCACGCCGCATGGTGGACGCCGCCCGTGAGCTGGAGGCGCGCATCGCCGCCATTCCCGGCCGGCCAGTCGAGGTGCAGTTGGAGGTCCTCCCGGGCCAGACCCATGGCTCGGCCGCCCCCTATGCGCTGCTGCGGGGCCTGCA
This sequence comes from Xanthobacter sp. ZOL 2024, assembly GCF_052932325.1. Lineage (NCBI taxonomy): Bacteria > Pseudomonadati > Pseudomonadota > Alphaproteobacteria > Hyphomicrobiales > Xanthobacteraceae > Xanthobacter > Xanthobacter sp. ZOL 2024. The sequence continues at coordinate 2,985,142 of NZ_CM128808.1, read as the reverse complement.
GTTCTTTCTTGGTCCCGAAAGCAGGGAGAAGCCGCTGTGAGCGGAACGCCAACCGGTCGCTATCGCGGCATGCGCGAACTCGAGGTGCGGCGGGCGGAGCAGGTGACGCCGCATATGCGGCGTGTGGTGCTGGGCGGCGCGGAGCTGGCCGGCTTCGGCAGCGGCCCCAACATCAAGCTGCTGATTCCGCCGCCGGGGCTGGCCACGCCGCAATGGCCCATGCCAGACAAGGACGGCGGCGCCATCTGGCCGCCCGCCCCTTTCCGTCCCGTGCCGCGCACCTATTCCGTGCGCCGCTTCGACGCCGCGCGCGGCGAGCTCTGGGTGGATTTCGCGCTGCATGAGGCGGGCGGGCCCGGTGCCGATTTCGCGCGCCGCGCCCGTCGTGGCGATCTGGTGGGGGTCGGTGGTCCCGGTGGACGAACCCTGCCGCCGGCGGATCACGTTCTGCTGGCCGGAGACCAGACCGGACTGCCGTCCATCGCCGCCATCCTGGAAGAGCTGCCGGCCCATGTGCGCGGCCATGCGTTTCTGGAGGTGGCCGAAGCCGCCGATGCGCAGCCGCTGGAGGGACCGGCCGGGGTGCAGATCACCTATCTGTATCGCGATGGCGCGGCCCCCGGCACCACCGATCTGCTGGAAGCGGCGGTGCGGGGCACGCATGGCATCGGCGGCCCGGGCTGGGCCGCCTGGGTGGCCACCGAATCCGCCGCCGCCCGCGCCCTGCGGGGGCACCTGCGGGCCGATCGCAACATGGCCGCGGCCATGCTCGCGGTCGCCGGCTATTGGAAGCGCGGCATGAGCGAGCCCGCCTATCACGCCGCTCATGATCATGAGCATGATCATGAGCACGACGACCACAAGACCGGTGACGCACGCGCCACGGCCGCCGGCGCCTGAGGCCAGGCGCCGGCGGCGGCGCGATCAGTTGTCGTCGGGATGGGGCACGTCGTCCAGCACCTGGTTGGTGCAGCTGTAGGCCCCATCCGGCTCATCGAAGGCCGAACGGGTGAGGAATGCGCAGCGCGAGCCCTCCGCCGCCGCCAGCCACGACACCAGCCGGTGGGCGATCGCCGCCGCGTAGGCGCTGTCGTCGACCACCTTGAAGGCGGCATCGGCCGGCAGCTGCGGGCCGCTCTTCTTCGCCGTCTTCAGGTCGGTGACGGTGGGAATGAGGGACATGGTGTCGCCCGCATCGGTGGCGGTCACGAGGGGCAGGATGGACAGGTTGAACTGATCCCACCCCCCCTTCTCCACCCGGCTCGCCTCGGTGTCCGCCGTCACCGTGGCGTTGAACACCGGCATGCCGTTGGCACCCTTGGTGACACTGACCCCGGTGAGCTGGAACTTGCGTCCGCCGATGCCCGCGCCATCGGCGGCAAGGCCGGAATAGAGCCGGTTCAGGGCGCCTTCCAGATAGGTCTTCAGCTTGGCATCGGACACCGCGGCGCCATCGGCCAGCCGGGTGCGCGGTACCACCGCGAGCGCGGTCTCGGAGCAGCCGTTGGGCAGGGCCACCGCCGCCACGGCGGCGTCGCCGCGCAGGGTCTTGGCGAGCTCGGCCTCGGCGCCGACCGGCACCACGACATCCACCGTGAGGTCGTCGTCATCACCCTTGGCGGCCAGCCGCAGGCGACTCCACAGATCCTTGAGCTTCATGGTGCCGGTGCCGTGGGTCATGCTCGACACCGGCACGTTGAGGTCGCCCAGCGCGGCCGGGGCCACCGGGGTGGCGTGCAGGGCGCTGGCGCGCAGCACCACCGACAGCCCGCCATAGATCTGGCCGCACCAACTCTCGTCCAGATGCTGCAGGGCCAGGGCCGGCGCGGAAAAATCACCGGCCGGGCGGAACAGGTTCACCGGATCGACCCCACCGAGGTTGATGGTCTCGTCCCAGATCTGATGCAGGCCGCGCTCGTCCTCGGTGAAGGCGAGGTCATAGGCCTCGTTGCCGCTGCCCACGGTGAGCTTCAGCACGCCGTCGGTGAGGGTGCCGGACACCGGCACCGGCGCGCGCGGATCACCGGCGGGCGGCGCCAGGGTGCCACTCACTTTGCCGGCATTGATATCGAGGGTGGCGATGCCCACCCGATAGGGCTCGAAGAAGGGCAGCCCGAGCGCCATGTAATGTTCGGCGGCCGCCGCCGGGGCGCTGAACGTCGCGCCGGCCAGCAGGCCGGCCAGGGCCGCCGCGACGATGCGGGGTGCGGACGATCGCGGCACCGGCATCTGTGGCATGAGGCGTCTCGACATGATGGGCTCCCTCTGGTGCGCCGTTTCCAGCATGACACGGCGGGCCTTGCCCGCACTGCGCGTCGTGGTGTCTGTTCCTGCCGGAAACCGGTTGCAGATGCTTTAACGCACCCTCCCGCATAAGAGCCGAGCCACCGCCTTCCCCCTCCTGCCGCGAGGCCCCGATGACCCTGCTCCCCACCGCCACCCGCACCCTCGCCGTCCGCACCCCCGATGAACTCGACATCCGGGTGCAGGAATGGGGAGCGGGCAGCGGGCCCGAGCTGCTGTTCATCCACGGCTTCTCCCAATGCGGCCTGTGCTGGGCGCAGCAGACCGGCGCCGAGGTCCTGGCTCCATTCCGCAGGGTCACCTATGATTTTCGGGGCCATGGCGGCTCCGACAAGCCGCTCGACCCTGCCGCCTACAGGGATGGCCGCCTGTGGGCGGACGAGCTGGCAGCGGTGATCCGCGCCGCGGGCCTCAGCCGCCCGGTGCTGGTGGGCTGGTCCTACGCCGGGCGCATCATCGGCGACTATCTCCTGCATCACGGCACCGCCGACATCGCCGGCATCGTGTTCGTGGATGCCGCCACCCACAATGCGCGGGAGTTCTACGGCACCTGCAACCGGCTGATGCGGCAGATGTGCTCGGCCGACCTCGCGGATAACATCGCCGCCACCCGCACCTTTCTCCGTCGCTGCTTCGCCGCCGAGCAGCCCCGGGAGCTGATGGAAACCCTGCTGGCCTTCAATATGGTGGTGCCCGCCCAGGTGCGCGCCAACCTGTTCGATCGCACCGCCGATTACGACGCGGTGCTGCGGGCGCTGGATGTGCCGGTGCTGGTGACCCAGGGCACTCATGACGAGGTGGTGGCGCCGGCCATGGCCCACTTCCTCGCCGAGATCATCCCCGGCGCGCGCCTCGCCCTGTTCGAGGGCGTGGGCCACGCCCCGTTCCTGGAGGCGCCGGAGGCCTTCAATGGCGCGCTGCTGCACTTCCTGAACACGGATGGGGCCGGCGATTGAGGGCGCCAGGCGCCATCACACTCGCGTGCACCGGGGAACGCCGATGCCACAAAGAAGTTGCAGGCATGCCCCATTTGTGGCGACAACGTGAAGTCGCACACGCGGGGGCGGTGCGTGTCGCTGAGACCGGCCAGCTTTCCGGCTGGCCCTTGAGACGAGACCGAACGCCATGATGCATGTGACGAAGCTGCTGCGGAACGTCTTGCGGCGCCCCTCTCTGATCGCCGCCGCAACGGCCTCCGCTTTCCTGCTGGCCGCTCCGGCCCAGGCCGACGACCGCTTTCCCTTCGATCCGTTCAACCTCAACAAGCTGTTCAACACCAACTCCGCCGACGTGGGGATGGTGAGCGGCTCCTCGCCCATCCCGCGCCAGTCGGTGGCATTCGATTCCAAGTATCGCCCCGGCACCATCGTCATCCGCACCTCGGAGCGGCGGCTCTATTATGTGACGGCGCCGGGCCAGGCCATCCGCTATGGCGTGGGGGTTGGTCGCGACGGCTTCCGGTGGTCCGGGGTGAAGACGGTGAGCGCCAAGCGCGAATGGCCGGGCTGGACCCCGCCGCCGCAGATGCTCAAGCGCCGCCCGGACCTGCCGCGCTACATGCCCGGCGGTATCGACAACCCGCTCGGCGCCCGCGCCATGTATCTGGGCTCCAGCCTCTACCGCATCCACGGCTCCAACGAGCCGGAGACCATCGGCCAGGCGGTGTCCTCCGGCTGCATCCGCATGACCAATGACGATGTGGTGGACCTCTACAATCGGGTGCGGGTGGGCGCCACCGTCTACGTCCAGCGTTGAACGCGCGCCCTCCGGAACGCAAAAAGCCCGGGCCTGAGGCCCGGGCTTTCGTCTGCAGTGCAGAGGATACGAGATCAGAGCGCGGCGAGATTGGCCGCTTTGCTCTTGCCCCGGTTGTCGGGGACGACGTCGAAAGACACCTTCTGCCCGTCGTTCAGGCCGTACATGCCGGAACGCTCCACATCGGAGATGTGGACGAACACGTCCGGACCGCCCTCATCCTGCTGGATGAAGCCGAAGCCCTTCTGGGCATTAAAGAATTTCACAGTTCCCGTGGCCATGACAGGCCTCCTTGCTCAGGCTCGGCGTGCGAGCCCGGCGTTGGCGCGGGGCCATGAACGGCCCGGCGCTGCCAACGCCCGGTGCAGGACAATCCGAAGAAGGAAGGCTTTTGTGTCGTGGCCCGAAGGAAACGAGAGAAAGCAGGCCGAACGACGAACTGTCCCAGTCGGTCCGCTCCTCCGCGCATATCGAAAAATGCAAGCGGAGGAACGAACACCCTTGCCACAGCGAGATCGGAGTACATCCGTCCGTCTCCCGCACGCGCTGAAAACGCGCGTTGCGACTGGGTTGAGTGGAATATAGGGACCAACTGCGGCGTTTCAAGGGCAAGAGCGAAAGATCTTGCACAAAGATCACCGGCGGGGGCCCCGCCGGTGAATCCGTGTCGTTCAGTGCTGTCCCGCCTTGGCGACGAAGGAGCCGTCGAAGGTCTTGGACAGGTCCACATTGGCCGCCTTGAGCTCGGGATCGAACTCCACCAGCATGCCCAGGGCATTCTTCATGCCGTCCTCGGGAATGACGCCGGTGAGCGAATACATGGGCATGGAGTTCTTCACCGCCGCCATATAGAGCGCCTTGTCGCCCAGCAGATATTCCTGCGGCACCACCTCGGCCACCTGCTCCGGGGTCGCGGTCTTCAGCCATTCCAGCGCCTTGTGGAAGGCATTGACCAGCTTCTGGGTGGTGACGGGATTCTGGGTGGCGAAATCGCGCTTCAGATACAGCACCGCCGCCGGGTTGGCGCCGCCGAAGATCGCGGTGCTGCCCTCCTCGGTGCGGCTGTCGGCCAGCACCACCACGTCGCCGTCGGTCTCCAGCTTGGTGATGACCGGGTCAAGATTGGCCATGGCGTCGATGCCGCCGTGCTTCATCTGCGCCACCGCGGAGGCGCCGCCGCCGACACCCACGAACGACACGTCCTCGGGCTTCAGGCCGTCCTTGGCGAGCAGGAAGTTGACGAAGAAGTTGGTGGAGGAGCCGGGCGCGGTCACGCCCACCTTCTTGCCCTTCAGGTCCTTCACGCTCTTGATGCCGCTGTCCTTGCCGGCCACCAGCACGATGCCGGGGAAGCGGCCGAGCTCGATCACCGCGGCGATGTCCTGGCCCTTGGCCTGCATGCGGATGGTGTGCTCATAGGCCCCCGTCACCGCATCCACCGAGCCCCCCACCAGCGCCTGCAGCGACTTGGAACCGCCGCCGAAATCGTTGATGGAGACGTCGAGTCCCTCGTCCTTGAAGAAGCCCTTCCGCTCGGCGACGGTCAGCGGCAGGTAATAGAGCAGCGGCTTGCCGCCGACGCCGATGGTCACCTGCGGCTTCTCCGCCTGCTGCGCCGCCGCCGGCGCCGCAAAGGTGGCCGCCAATCCCGCCAGCGCCAGCACGCCGGCCGTCATCGTCTTGAACACACCCATGGGTTTCCTCCCCCTCATTGGGCCGTGGCGGGCGCGGGACGCCACACCAACAGCCGTTTTTCAATGGCGCTCACCAGCGTATCAATCAGGATCACGAAGATGGACAGAACCAGCATGCCCGAGAACACGCCGGTGACGTCGAACACCCCTTCCGCCTGGTGGATGCGATAGCCGAGCCCCGCCGCCGAGCCGAGATATTCGCCCACCACCGCGCCCACCAGCGCAAAGCCGACGGCGGTGTGGAGCGAGGAGAACATCCAGGTGAGCGCGGAGGGCCAGAACACGTGCCGCATGAGCTGGCGCTCGCTCATGCCCAGCATGCGGGCATTGGCCAGCAGGGTCGGGCTCACTTCCTTCACGCCCTGATAGACGTTGAAGAAGACGATGAAGAACACCAGCGTCACCCCCAGCGCCACCTTGGACCAGATGCCAAGGCCGAGCCACAAGGCGAAGATGGGGGCCAGCACCACCCGTGGCAGCGCATTGGCCATCTTCACATAAGGATCGAACACCGCCGCCAGCACTGCTTTGCGGGCAAACCAGAAGCCGATGAGCACGCCGCCGGCCGCGCCGATGAAGAAGGCCAGCAGGGTTTCGAGCAAAGTGATGCCCAGGTGATACCAGATGGCCCCCGAATAGAAATCCGCCCAGGTGCGGGCGAACACCGCCCCCGGCGTGGAGAAGAAGAACGGGTCCAGCACATAGAACGGCTTGGCGGAGAGGGAGGGCAGATTCCACTTCACCGTGGCGCCCACATGCCACAGGCCGATGAGCACCACCGCGACCAGGAGCTGCAGGGCCAGGAGAGACCACCGATTGCGCGTCATGCCCCCTGCTCCGCCGATTCGGATTGCTTGTAGCCCTTCACCACTTCTTCCTTCAGCGCCGCCCAGATCTCCCGGTGCAGCTGGTGGAACACCGGATCGAGCCGCACGTCGATGTCACGGGGACGGGGAATGGGCACCCGCCATTCGCCGATGATGCGGGCCGCCGGCCCGGCGCCCATGATGACCACACGGTCGGCCAGCGCGATGGCCTCCTCCAGGTCATGGGTCACGAACAGCACCGCCTTACGGTCGGCGCTCCACAGGTCCAGCAGCAAATTGCCCATGATCTGCCGGGTCTGGGCGTCGAGCGGGCCGAACGGCTCGTCCATGAGCAGGATCTTGGGGTGGCGGATCAGCACCTGGGCGAGGCCCACGCGCTTCCTCTGGCCGCCCGAGAGCATGTGCGGATAGCGATCGGCAAAGGCGGAAAGGCCCACCCGCGCCAGCCATTTGCGGGCCTCGGCCCGCGCCTCGTCCTTGGGGGTGCCGACAATGTCGAGGCCGATGGCCACGTTCTCCACCGCCGTCTTCCAGGGAAACAGCGCTTCCGCCTGGAACAGGTAGCCGGCCTTGCGATTGAGCCCCGAGAGCGGCTCACCGAAGATGGAGACGCGGCCGAAGGCCGGCGTCAGCAGCCCGGCGGTGGCGTTGAGCAGAGTGGACTTGCCGCAGCCGGTGGGGCCGACGATGGCCACGAACTCGCCATCGGCGATGTCGAGGCTGGCCTGATCCACGGCAATGAAAGGCGCACCGCCGGGCTTGGCATTGGGAAAAGCAATGCGCACCCCCTCCAGGGACACGGCGCATGGCGCCGCATCCGCCTGCGTGCGGATCGCGTTGACGACTGGCGACACCCTTTCCTCCCTCGCCCTTCCGGCGGTTATCCGTCCGGTCCAGTGGGGCCGCGCCCCTGTAGCGCGCTGTTACGGCGACACCTTTGGGGCAGCATGATTGGCCCATTCGGACCGGGGCGCGCAACCTAGCGGGGGCCGGGCAGGAGAAGCAAGCATCTCAGCTGTGGAGGACGCTCAAAGGGGCCCGGCAGGGTGCTCTCAGGCCGGGTCGCGATCTGGCAGCGCCACCAGGAGCAGCACGCCGAGCACCGCCATGTAGATGCGGAACGCGCTCTCCTGGCCGTTCCAGTCATGGGATTGCCACATGGCGAAATACTCGCCCGCCACCACCATGAAGCCGAAGAACCAGAGCAGGAAGGCGAGGCTGGCGCCCAGATAGACGAAGCGCTTGGCGCGCTCGAAGGCCGGCGCGGGCGCCTTGAGGGTGCGCAGCAGCTGCACGGCGCCCAGCGCCAACAGCAGGCCGGACAGCGCCTCGGCGGCGATGATGGCGGCATAGGCCGCCTGCCACAGGCGCGGATCGGTGATGGCCCGGCCCATCAGCGCGTTGCCGGGAAAGGTGGTGTCCATGCTCAGCACATGGGACACGAAGGCATAGTTCGAGGCGTAATCGGTCAGGTTGCCGTAGGCCACCAGCAGCGCATAGGCCGCCAGCGCCGCCACCAGCACCACCTTGGTCAAGCGTAGTTCCATCCCCGCCTCCCCCGTCTTCCACTGCCGCGCCCGCAAGATAACGCAAAGCGAGACAACGCAAGCAGGGGTGCGCGGACGCCGTGGTCCGCGACACCCTAACCGGACGGGCCGGGAACAGGCTCGCTCAGCGCCGCCGGAAATTCTGCTGACGACGGGCGCCGGGAGGCGGACCAGACCCTTCGGCCTTGTGACGGAAGTTGATGCGACCGCGATCGAGATCGTACGGCGACATCTCCACGACCACCCGATCACCTTCGATGGTGCGGATGCGGTTCTTCTTCATCTTGCCGGCCGCGTAGGCCAGGATCTGATGGTCGTTGTCCAGACGCACGCGGAAGTTGCCGTCGGGCAGCACTTCCGTCACGGTTCCCTCGAACTCCAGCAGTTCTTCCTTCGCCATATAGACTCGTCTCCAATGGCCCCGTTGGGGCAAACGTGGCGGGCTTATGTCACGAATCCGCGCATCGGCCCATAGGTGAGATGTCCGGGCGGCAGCTTTTTCCGCCGGCCCGGACCCCAGCAATCACCGTGCCGGGCGCTTGGCGCCGCCGCCCTGCGGCGGGTTGCGCTGGCCCGATCGGTTCGACACGGCCTTCATGAAGCCGATGCCGCCCATCTCTCCACCGGAGGAACGGGCGTCGTCGCCACGGCCGGCGCTCCGCCCTTCCGAGCGGGGCTGCTGCGGGCGGGCGCCGTGGGGCCGCGCCTCACGGGCGGGGCCCGCCTTGCGGGCATCACGGCCGGCGCCGGCCGCATCGGCGCGGGCATCCTTGCCGCGACCACCGGCGGGCGCCCCCTCGCGGCGGGTCGCCCCGTCGCGCTCGGCGCGCTGGCCGTTGCCGCGGTTGTCGTCGCTGCGGCGGCCCTCGCCGGCGGGGCGCTGCCCCGTCCCGCGCGCGCCACCGGAGCGCTGACCGCCCGGACGCTGACCATTGGGACGCCCGGCGCCCCGCGGCCCGCGACGCTGCTCGCGCGGCTCATCCACCAGAGCGGAGGTGATCGGCTCGCCCTCCGGCACCGCGAAGGTGGCCGCCGACCCCCGCCGATCCTCGGACGGGATCTGCATCTTGATCAGCCGCTCGATGGACCGCAGATAAGCGCGCTCCTCCTGGTCACAGAACGAGATGGCAATGCCTTCCCGTCCCGCCCGGGCGGTGCGGCCGATACGGTGCACATAGCTTTCCGGCACGTTCGGCAGGTCGAAATTGATGACGTGGCTGACGCCGGTGACGTCGATGCCGCGGGCGGCGATGTCGGTGGCCACCAGGGTGCGCACGGTGCCTTCACGGAAGGCGGCCAGCACGCGGTCACGCTGGTTCTGCGACTTGTTGCCGTGGATCGCCTCGGCGGCGAGGCCCACCTTGGCGAGCACGCGCACCACCTTGTCGGCGCCGTGCTTGGTGCGGGCGAACACCAGGGCGCGGTCGATCTGCTCCTTGGAGAGCACCTCGGCCAGCAGCTGCGCCTTGTTGGACTTGTCCACCAGGATCACCCGCTGATCGACGCGATCGGCGGTCTTGGCCACCGGCGTCACCGCCACGCGCACGGGCTCGTGCAGCATGGAGCCCGCGAGATCGGAGATGGCCTGCGGCATGGTGGCCGAGAAGAACAGCGAGTGGCGCTTCTGCGGCAGCCGCTTGACGATGGCACGGATGGCATGGACGAAGCCCATGTCCAGCATCTGGTCCGCCTCGTCGAGCACGAACACTTCCACCTGGTCGAGCCGCACGGCGTTGTTCTCGACCAGATCCTGCAGCCGCCCGGGGGTGGCCACCAGCACGTCGACGCCACGCGCCAGGGCGCGGATCTGCCGGCCCATGGGCACGCCGCCGATGGCGAGCGCCACCGAGATGCGGCTGTGGCGACCGAACTTCTCGAAATTGTCGACGATCTGGCCCGACAGCTCACGGGTGGGCGAGAGCACCAGGGCCCGCGCGCTGCGCGGCTCCGGGCGGCGCCCATGGCGCACCAGGCGATCGAGGATGGGCAGGGCGAAGGCGGCGGTCTTTCCGGTGCCCGTCTGGGCAATGCCGATGAGGTCGCGGCCGGCGAGAATCTGGGGAATGGCTTCGGCCTGAATAGGCGTCGGCGTCACGTGCTGTTCTTCAGTGAGGGCACGGACGATGGGCTCGGCGAGGCCGAGAGCAGAAAAAGAGGTCAAGCTCTGTCTTTCATGGGCGAACGGCATCGCGCGCGGCCGAAAGCGGCCGCGAACACGCGGTTCGCGGGATCTTCGACATCCCGCGTGGCCAGGGGTGTCCAATCGAAAACATTGAATTCGGGCAAAGCCGCCTGCGACACTTCGAGGAGAAGCTCCGAGCGGTCTCCGCTACGCGGCCCGAAAGCGCCGGCATCACAGTGTGGGGCGAAAACGTCGCCACCCGATGCCGGGCTACGGCAGCGCATATGACGCATTCCCATGACGATTTCAAGGCAGCCGCAGCCAGCCCCCGCGCTTTTTTAGACCGAACGGCGCCACCGCACGTTTTTTCGCCGCAGTGGGCGCGCAGACACCGCCCTGCCGGCGCCGCCGCCGGATGTCTCCTTGACCCCGCGCGCGCGCCGCCCCACATGGCGGGCGGAGGCCCCATGTTCGACCCGCAGACCCTGATCGACCTGACCGTCAGCTTCGTGAAGGAGCATCAGCACCTGGCGCCGGCCGTGGTGTTCGGTCTCGCCTTTGGCGAGTCCCTGGCGCTCATTTCCTTCTTCATCCCGGCGACGGTGCTGCTGCTGGCCATCGGCGCCTTGATCGAAGCCTCGGGCCTGCACTTCTTCCCCATCTGGCTGGCCGCCGCCGCCGGCGCCTCGCTGGGCGATGCCGTCTCCTATTGGTTCGGCTTCCACTATAAGGAACGGGCGAAGACCTTCTGGCCACTCTCGCGCCGGCCCGACCTGGTGGTGCGGGCGGAGGATTTCTTCCACCGCTTCGGGGTCTGGGGCGTGGCCGTGGGCCGCTTCTTCGGCCCCGTGCGCGCGGTGGTGCCGCTGGTCGCCGGGGTGCTGGCCATGCGCCAGAGCCATTTCCAGATCGCCAACGTCGCGAGTGCGGGGCTCTGGGCCTTCGCCATGCTGGCGCCCGGCGCCCTGGCCCTGAAATGGATGGGGCTCGCCTGAGGCCCAACCCCGGCCCTTCGATCCCCTCACCGACACCCACGCCCGCGACACCCCTGTCGCGGGCGTTTTGCCGCGCCAGCCACCGATGCGCGAGGCACCGGAAACAGGCGCTAGCCTCGCCCCCAGCAGCGCGACCCGCAGGGGTCTGAAACGCCTACCGCAGTGCGGCATCAGCAACCTTGTCTCACTAGCCTATCCTATATATGAAAGAACATACCAAAAGGGGGATCATTGCCATGATGAATTTTGCCTTCCCGCGGCGCGGCCTGGTTTTGGGCCTGCTGGTTGCGTCCGCTTTCGTCGGCACCGCCCGGGCGGAACAGCCCGTCGCGGCCACCACCGCCGCCAGCGCCACCGTCACCACCTTCGCCGCCGCCAGCCTCACCAATGCCTTCCAGGACATCGGCAAGGCCTACGAGGCCATGGGCAAGCCGAATGTGAGATTTTCGTTTGCCGCCTCCTCCGCCCTGGCCAAGCAGATGGAAGCGGGTGCGCCGGCCTCCATCTTCGCCTCCGCTGACATCAAGTGGATGGACTATGTGGAGAAGAAGGACCTCATCATTCCCTCCTCGCGGGTGGTGCCCATCGGCAACGCGCTGGTGCTGATCGCCCCCGCCGACAAGGCCAAGCCGGTGACCATCACCAAGGGCATGGACATCGAGGCGCTGCTGGGTCCCAACGGCCGCATCGCCACCGGCCTCGTCGACAGCGTGCCGGCGGGCATCTACACCAAGACCGCCTTCACCAACCTCGGTGTCTGGGACAAGGTGGCGCCCCGCATCGTCGGCGCCGAGAGCGTGCGCGCCGCCCTCGCCCTGGTGGAGCGTGGCGAGGTGCCCTATGGCGTCGTCTACGCCACCGATGCCGCCATCGCCAAGAATGTAAAGGTGGTTGCCGTGTTCCCGGCCGACAGCCACCCGCCGGTGGAATATCCGTTCGCCCTGGTGAAGGGTCAAGACACCCCCGAGGCCAAGGCCTTCTTCGCCTTCCTGACCAGCCCCGAGGCCAAGGACATCTACAAGAAGTACGGCTTCGTCGTGAAATGAGGGATGCCATCGGGTCCGGCTGCCTGGCCGGACCCGAGCGCGGCGCCGCCCGCTGCTTGGCCGACGGACGTGAGCTGCCGCATTTGCCGGAGCGGGGCATTACGCATCGCCTCGACGCTCCGTTCGGTTTAGAATTTTTGTGACATTGCTGGCCGGATTTTTCTCATGCTGCTGACACCGGATGAATGGACAGCGGTGGTTCTGAGCCTGAGGGTGGCGTTCTGGGCCACCGTCTGGAGCATGCCGCCGGCCATCTTCGTGGGCTGGATTCTCTCGCGCGTCGAGTTTCCCGGCAAAGGCCTGTTCGACGGCATCGTCCACCTGCCCCTGGTGCTGCCCAAAGTCGTGGTCGGCTATATCCTGCTCATCACTCTGGGGACCCGCGGCTATCTCGGCCAATATCTGTACGACTGGTTCGGCATCAGCCTCATGTTCACTACCGCCGGCGCCACCGTGGCCGCCGCCGTGGTGAGCTTTCCGCTCTCCGTCAATGCCATCCGCCTCGCCATCGACGGGGTCGACAAGGGCATCGAGACGGCGGCCCGCACCCTGGGCGCCAGCAAGCTCGACGCCTTCTTCACCGTGACGCTGCCGCTGATGCTGCCGGGTATCCTGTCCGGCGCGCTGATCTCCCTGGCCTCCGCCTTGGGCGAGTTCGGCGCCACCATCACCTTCGTGTCGAACGTGGAAGGCCAGACCCGCACCATACCGCTCGCCATCTACAGCGCCACCCACATGCCCGACGGTGACGCCATGGCCCTGCGGCTCACGGTGGTGTCCGTGGTCCTGGCCCTCAGCGCCCTGATCCTGGCGGAAATGGCCGATCGGCGCATCAAGATTGCATTGGGGCGGATATGATCGAGATCGACGTCAGCCTCACCCGCAGCACCGGCTTCAGCCTGGAAGCCCACTTCAACGCCCCCGGCATGGGCGTCACCGCCCTGTTCGGCCGCTCCGGCTCGGGCAAGACCACCATCATCCAGGTGGTGGCCGGCTCGGTGAAGCCCGACAAGGGGCGGATCCAGGTGGGCGACGAGGTCTTCTTCGATTCCGCCAAGGGCATCGACCTGCCCATCGAGAAGCGCCGCGTGGGCTATGTGTTCCAGGATGCGCGCCTGTTCCCCCACCTCAGCGTGGAGAACAACCTGCGCTACGGCCAGCGGCGCGCCCGGCACGACCAGTCCATCGGTTTCGATGCGGTGGTGGACATGCTGGGCATCAAGCCGCTGCTGAAGCGGCGGCCGCACACCCTTTCCGGCGGCGAGCGCCAGCGCGTGGCCATCGGCCGGGCGCTGCTGGCCCAGCCGCGCCTGCTGCTGATGGACGAGCCCCTCGCCTCCCTCGACGAGATGCGCAAGGCGGAGATCCTGCCCTATCTGGAGCGGCTGCGCGACGACCTGCGCCTGCCCATCCTTTATGTCAGCCACTCCATCGACGAGGTGCTGCGCCTGTCCGACGTGGTGGCGGCGGTGCAGAACGGCACGGTGATCGCCGCCGGCCCCCTGTCCGAGGTGCTGTCACGGCGCGAATTGCTGCCGGTGCTGGGGCGGTTCGATCTCGGCACCATCTTCGAGTGCAAGGTGAAGAGCCACGACACCAGCCTCGCCCTGTCCACCATCACCTTCGCCGACGGCGAATTGCGGGTGCCACTGGTGGATCGCCCGCCGGGTGCGCCGGTGCGGGCCCGCATCCGCTCGCGCGACGTGGCGCTCTCCCTGTCCCGGCCCATCGACGTTTCGGTGACCAACCGCCTGTCCGGCGTCATCCGCGACATCCGCCGCGAGGAGGGGCCTTATGCCGATGTGGCGGTGGAATTACCGCACAAAGGTCTGCTGCATGCCCTCGTCACCGTCGAAAGCGTGGAACGGCTCGCCCTCGAGCCCGGCATGCCGGTCTGGGCGATGATCAAGGCGGTCGCCGTGGACAGCCGCTCGCCCCATTTCGAGGCGCGCGACGAGCCTTTCACCCCGCCTTCGCATTCAGCGGCGCCGGGTCTGCGTCTCGTGTCTGCCCGCTCTCTGCCGCAAGAGAGCTCGTGAGCTCATCCAGCGAGCTGCGCACCGCCTTGGCGGCCTGCCGCTCCATGGCCCGATAGAGGGCGATGACGCGCTCGCCGAAGGCGGTGACCTCGGTGCCGGCGCCCCGCCGGCCGGGATAGGTGAGGATCACCTTCTGCTCGAACATGTGGTCGAGTTCATCCACCAGCAGCCAGGCCCGGCGATAGCTCATGCCGATGGCCTTCGCCGCGGCGAGGATGGAGCGATGCTCGCGGATGGCCTCCAAGAGCCGGATCTTGCCGGGGCCCAGCCGGCGGCCATCCGGAAAATCCACGCGCAGAAACAGGCGCGATGAAGAGTCCTGGGTCACGGTGTCTCCTCTGCGTGCGGGCGGCGCCGGCGATCGGGCCGCGCCATCTGCGGAGCGCCGACCGACGGCCCAGGCGCTGCTCCCACATAGCGCGAATCCGCCATTCATGCCACCAAAGGCCAACTTCCGAAGTGGGAGGCTCGCCAGAGGATGCCCGCCACGCGTTGCCCGCGCCATCGAGACGAGGCGAACATGTCGCGGCGCGGGTTGCCGGGGGCACTCCCGCGCCGGCGGGCAGCTCAGGCCCGCGCGGGGCGGCCCAGCTGCTTGGCCCGGGCAATCCGCGTGTTGACGATGCTCGACAGCGCGACGATCACCGCAACCGTCGCCAGATAGGCGATCACCTGCATGCCGGTCGGCTCGGCGCGGTAGCCCACCAGGGTGCGCAGAACCCGTCCCACCGCGCCGTCATCGGCGAGCAGCCAGCTGGTATTCCAGACCGGATCCGCCAGCGACTGGATGAAGCCGGCATCCTGCAGGATGCCCACCACCTGAGCCGACAGGCCCGCAGCCAGCAGGGTGATGACCGCGGCGGTCACCTTGAAGAGGTATTTCAGCGGCACCGCCACCAGGCCGCGATACAGCACGAACGCCACCACGGCGCCGGCCGCCAGCCCAAGCAAGCCGCCGATCAGCACGTTGGAGACGGTTTCCATGCCGGTGGACATGATGCCATAGACGAACAGCACGATCTCCGCGCCCTCGCGCAGCACCGCCATGCCCACCACCACCGCCAGAGCGGTGAGTGGCTTGCGGCCTTCCTGCACATCCTTGCCGATGGCCTGCATCTGAATGACCATCTCGCGGCCGTGGCTCGCCATCCACACCACGGTCCACACCAGCATCACCACCGCCACCGCGAGGATGCCGGCGTTGAGCACCTCCTGGCCGGACCCGTCGAACAGATTGGAGATGCGCTCGGCGAAGATGGCGAGCAGGGCCGAGCCGAGCACGCCGCCCAGAACGCCGGCGCTGATCCACAGGCCGCGGCCGCGGATGCCTTCGGAGGCGGCCAGCACCACGCCGATGACGATGCCCGCTTCCAGCACTTCACGAAACACGACGAGGAGGGCCGCCAACATCACAGATCTCCCATTCACGCCGCGCCGCGATGAAGCAACTGGGCCTCGGCATCTGCTCACCGCAGGCCCGACACCGGAACCCGCGGCTGGAAATTTCAGTTTAGAAATACTCAAAAAAGGTCGGAGCCCAAGGATTGGCGACGCCTTTGGCGCCTCAAGCCGTGGTTCCAGCAGACAAGTCCCTACACCCGCCCCTGCCGACTGTCATCCGCGGCCCCATTTATTAGAATCTCTCCAGACTTGTGCGCCGCTGCCGCCCGGCGCGCGGCAGCGGCGGACGCGGGCCTGCCCGCAAGCGCTTGCGGCGCATTTGCGCCCCCCCCCCCGCAGCGGAGCAATGGCGCCATCCGCAGCAGCAGCCAGCATGCACTTTTGCTTGGCCACGCGACTCTTTTGCTACAAATGACCCAGCGAGAGCTTTCCGTAGAACGATTCCATTATTTGGACAGCGCCTTGCGCCCGGCGCGCCCGCCTGCCTAATCTGCCGCTGGGTTCACGGGTTGTCGTTCGCCCTATCGTTTATGCCATGTTCCAATGAGGAGAAGAGGTTGATGCGCGCGCACTGGATTGCCGGCGCGGTCGCCGCCGTGGTGAGCTTTGCGCCCCCGGCGTTTGCCGACGCGCCGAAGGCCCGCGATGTGATCACCCATTATGCCGATCTCGCTCACGTGATGTACGATGCCTCGTACGCCACGGCGAAGGAGATGCAGCAGGCCATCGACGCCTTCGTCGCGGCGCCCAGCGCCGAGACCCAGCAGAAGGCCAAGGACGCCTGGAAGAGCGCGCGCACCTTCTACCAGCAGACCGAGGCGTTCCGCTTCGGCAACAAGATCGTCGACGACTGGGAAGGCAACGTGAACGCCTGGCCGCTCGATGAGGGTCTCATCGATTACGTGGACAAGGCCAAGTATGGCGATACTTCCGATGAGAATCCGCTCTACACCGCCAATGTGATCGCCTCCAAGTCCATCCGCATCGGCAAGAAGACGGTGGACGTCACCAAGATCACGCCGAAGCTGCTGCATGATCTCAACACCGCCGGCGGCGTCGAGGCCAATGTGGGCTCCGGCTGGCACGCCATCGAGTTCCTGCTGTGGGGCCAGGACCTGAACGGCACCGGCCCGGGCGCCGGCGTCCGCTCCTGGACCGACTATGACCTCAAGGCCTGCACCAACGGCAATTGCGATCGTCGCGGCCAGTATCTCAAGGTCGCCACCCAGACCCTGGTGGACGATCTCAAGGAGATGTCCGACTCGTGGGCGCCCAAGGGCGCGGCCCGCAAGGCGCTCCTGAAGAAGAAGGACAACGCGGGCCTTGCCACCATCTTCACCGGCCTCGGCTCGCTCTCCTATGGCGAGCTCGCCGGCGAGCGGATGAAGCTCGGCCTCATCCTGCACGATCCCGAGGAAGAGCACGACTGCTTCTCGGACAACACCCACAACTCCCATTATTACGACGAAGTGGGCATCCGCGACGTCTATTACGGCCGCTTCACCAAGCCCGATGGCAGCGCTGTCACCGGCCCCTCGGTGGCCGACCTGATCCGCGCCGCCGACCCCAAGGTCGCCGACGAGATCGACCAGAAGTCCGACGCGGCGCTGGCGGCCCTCAAGGCCATCAAGGACACGGCGGATTCCGGCGAGATGGCCTACGACCAGATGCTCGGCGAGGGCAATGAGAAGGGCGCCAAGCTCATCCAGGCCGGCGTCGATGCCCTGGTGGCCCAGGCCCACGCCATCGAGCGCGGGGTGGCTGTGCTGAAGCTCCAGATCAAGATGGAGGGCTCCGCCAGCCTCGACGACCCGTCCTCGGTCGGTCAGAAGTGAGGCGGGCGCGCCCGTCGCGAAAGTGAGGCCGAAGCCATGATCTCGCGTCGTGCGTTGATCTCACGTCGTGCGTTGATCTTGGGAGGGGCTGCGGCGGGCGCCGCGGCCCTGGCCGCCCCCTCCGCCCTTGGCGAGGGTCTCCCCGAGGCCGTGGACACCCTGCCCCCGGACGCGCCCCAACGGCACCTGTCGCTGGTGGCGGCGGAAACCGAGGTGCCCCTGCTGGGGGCGGGCAAGCCCGCCACGTCCCGCTTCTGTGCCTACAACACCACCCCGTTCCTCACCCTGCGCGCGCCCCAGGGCACGCGGCTGATGGTGGATTTCGAGAACCGGCTGCCGGACCCCACCACCGTGCATTGGCACGGCATCCGCGGCCCCTATATTTTCGATGGGGTCGCCCCCATCACCCAGCCCACGGTGCCGCCCGGCGGCCGCTTCGCCTATAACGTGCCGCTACCGGACCCCGGCTTTTATTTCTTCCATCCCCATTGCGACGAAACTGGCCAGGTGGGCCGCGGCCTCGTCGGCCTCCTGTTCGTGGAGGACCCGGCCGACCGCAAGCTCGGCTTCGACCTGGAGCACATCATCGCGGTGAAGGACTGGCGCCTCGACGAGGCCGGTCGCTTCCTCACCATGTTCACCGATGAAGGCGCCTCCACCGCCGGCAGCTTCGGCACCGTGCGCGCGGTCAATGGCTCGCCCATCCCGCCGCGGGTGGAAGCCCCCGCCTATGGCGACGTGCGGGTGCGCACCATCGTCGCCGATGCCACCCGCGTCATCGATTTCGGCTGTGACGTGGACGAGGCGGCGGTGATCGCCTGCGATGGCCAGGCGACCAGGCCCTTCCTGCTCAACGACGCGCCCGACAATGTGTGGCGCATGGGCCCGGCCATGCGGGTTGACGTGCATGTGCGCATGCCCGGACCAGGCCAGGAAGTGAAGATCTACGATTACCGCACCGCCGAGCCCTATCTGCTCACCACCCTGGTGGCGGTGGACAAGGGCCGGAAGAAGACCGCCTTCAAGCCCAAGGCCCTGCCGGTGCCGAAGGAGTTGCCGCTGCCGGACATCGCCGGGGCGAGCCATCTCGACTTTCTGGTGCAGACCTCGGCGGGCGCCACCGCCATCGCCCCGCCGCTGCCGCCGGACGATCCCCTCGCCAAGGCGCTCATCGAGTCCCGGTGCGTGGGCGACAAGACCTTCTGGGCCATCAACCGCACCTCCTGGGGGGCCGGCGCCGACCTGCGGCTGCCGCCGCCGCTGAACGTGCTGAAGGCCGGGCAGAGCTATGTCCTGTCCATCACCAACGTCACCAAGCACGTGCACCCCATGCATCTGCACGGGCATGTGTTCAAGGTGCTGTCATCATCGAAGAAGAAGACCCTGCCGCAGTTTCTCGCCGACACGGTGATCGTCGAGCCCAACGAGACCGTGGACATCGCCTTCAAGGCGGCCAGCGGCAATTGGGTGTTCCACTGCCACATTCTGGAGCACATGGATTCCGGCCTCATGGGCTGGTTCCGGGTGGCATGATGGGCGGGCGCCTTCGGCCCCGCGGCGCCGCGGCGCTGGTGCTGACGCTGCTGCTGGGGGTGACCCCGGCGCTGGCGCTGGATTCCCTCGACGTGCATATCGGCAAGGCGCTGTTCAAACGTCCCTGGGTGCCGGCCCCCTCCTCCACCACGGCGGACGACGGCCTCGGCCCGCTGTTCGATGCCCGCTCCTGCGCCTCCTGCCATCCCGCCAGCGGACGGGCCCGCGCGGTGTTCGATGCCCGGGGGCAGTTGGACGGGCGCGGCGTCATCGTCATGATCGGCCAGGCGGACGGGGCCGCCGATCCGGTCTATGGCCGCCGGCTGCAGATCGATGCGGTGCCCGGGCTTCCCCCCGAAGGCATCATCGCCACAACCGACACCCCCCTGCCCGACGGGCGGCGCCAACGGGCGCCACGGCTCGACGCGCTGGCCTACGGCCCGCTCGATGCCAAGAGCGGCCTGTCGCTGCGGGTGGCGCCAGACATGCATGGGCGCGGCGCCATGGCGGCGGTGTCCGATGCCACCCTCATGGCGCTGGAGGCGGAGCAGGCCCAAGGCGCCGATGGCGTGCACGGGCTGGCCCGTCGCATTCCCCAGCCCGACGGCAGCGTCCGTATCGGCCGGTTCGGCTGGAAGGCGAGCCAGCCCGATCTCGCCAGCCAGAGCGCCGAGGCGTTCTTCCTCGACATGGGCATGTCCAATTCGCATCATCCCTCGCCCGCCGGCGACTGCACGCCGGCGCAGGCCGCGTGCCTGGCGGCGCCGCACGGCGCCCACGCGCCGGGCACCGACGGCAGCCCGGGCCTGGAGATCGGCGACGAGGTGCTGAACCGCGTGGTGGCCTATGTGGCGTCGCTGCCGGTGCCCGCGCCCCACCCTCTGTCCGAAGCCAGCCTGGAACATGGCGCCGCGCTGTTCGCCAGCAGCGGCTGCGCCGCCTGCCATCGCCCGGAACTGCCCACCGCCGATGGCGGTCGGGCCCGCCTGTTCTCCGACCTGCTGCTGCACGACATGGGGCCTGATCTCGGCGACACCATGCCGGAGCCGGGGGTCGGCGCGTCCCAGTGGCGCACCGCGCCGCTGGCGGGTGTGTCGCAGGCCCTCGCCCATGATACGGGTCTGCTGCACGACGGCCGCGCCCGCACGGTGGCCGAGGCGGTGCGCTGGCATGGGGGCGAGGCCGCCGCCGCCGCGGCCCGCTTCCAGTCCCTGCCCGCGCGCCAGCAAGCTATATTGTTGAAGTACGTTTCATCCCTCTAGGTGTCGGAAGACGGTGTCGCATGCTTGAGATGATTGCCCGCCCAGCCTTCGCCACGGCGCGCAAGGTGCTCACCCGGCTCGGTGCAGCCACCACCCTGGTGGCCCTCGCCGGCCTGCCGCTCGCCGCATCGGCCGCCGATGCCAAGCTCGATGCGGTGCCCATCCTCGAAACCTGGCTGCTGCCGCGCTATGACGCCCTCGCCAGCGCCGCCGACGCCCAGAAGGCGGCCTGGACCAGTTTCTGCGACAAGCCCGATGCCGCCGGCGTGCCGGCCCTGAAGGCCGCCTATGGCAAGACCGCGGATGCCTGGAACGCGGTGGAGTTCATCACCTTCGGCCCCATCAGCCAGAACCTGCGGGCCGACCGCTTCAGCTTCTTCCCGGATCGTCGCAACGGCATCGCCCGCGGCATGGCCGACGTGATCGCCGATGCCGACGCCGGCCGCCTCTCCCCCGAGCGCTTCGACCAGACCAGCGCCGCAGTGCAGGGCCTGCCGGCGCTGGAGCGGCTGCTGTTCGACAAGGAGGCGGAGACGGCGCTGGTGTCGGGCGCCGAGGCCGAGCGGCGCTGCGCCTTCGGCCGCGCCATCGCCACCAACCTGTCCACCATCGCCCATGATGTGCGGGGCGCCTGGGGCGATCGCAGCACCGGCCTGCTGGCCGCCCTGGCCGCCGGCAAGGGCGACCCGGCCCTGTTCCCCGACGCGGCGGCGCTGCCGGGCATGATCCTCACCGATCTCTCCGGCGCCTTCCAGCGGGTCACCGACACCAAGCTGCTGCCGGTGCTGGGCGCCGGGCCCGATGCGGCCAAGCCGGCCCTGGCCGACAGCTGGCGCTCCGGCCGCTCCGGCCGGGTAGTGGCCAACATGGTCAAGAGCGCCGACGATCTCCTGCGCGCCGTCGCCACCCAGATGCCGAGCCGACCACAATATGTGGTGAACAAAGCCGCCGGTGCCGCCGACGCGGCCGCTGACAAGCTGCCGGCCGACCTCGGCGCCGCCGCCGAGACCGCCGCCGGCGCCGCCGCCCTGCAGGCCGACATCAAGACCTTCAAGGCCGCCCAGCTCACCGTCTACCGGCCGATGGCCTCCTATTTCGGCATTTCCCTCGGCTTCAATGCCCTGGATGGCGACTGAGCCGATGCCGACGCGCCGGCACCATGATCCGCACCGGGCCGATTGACCCGCACCCCCTCGCCCTGCGGGAGACCCGTTCATGAGCCTTCTTTCTCGACGCAGCTTCACCCTCGGTGCCCTGCTCACCCTGCCGGCGTGGACACAGCTGGGCGCCGCCGAGGCGCGCGGCCCCACCGGCGGCTGGCTCTCCACCGCCGGCATCGACGACGGCTTCGCCGCCGTCTGCGTGGATGCCGCGAACGCCGCCGATGTCCGCGCCCCGGCGCCGGCCCGCCTGCACGGGGTGGAAGCCAGCCCCACCGGTCCGCTGGCGGTGGCGGTGGGGCGGCGGCCCGGCCACGTGGCGGTGGTGTTCCGCTGGGACCAGGGCGGCGCCCCCGTCTCCACCTTCACCCCCGGCGCCGGGCGGGTGTTCTCCGGCCATGGCCGCTTCACGCCCGATGGGCGTTTCTTCCTGACCAACGAGATCGAGCGGCCGCAGGACGCGGACGGACGGCGCACCATGGGCCGGGGCATCATCGCCCGGCGCGACGTGGCCGGAGGCTTCGCCATCATCGAAGAATGGCCGACCCAGGGCGACGGACCGCACGACCTGCTGCGCTCCGGCGACATGCTGGTGGTGGCCAATGGCGGCATCGAGCCTCACACGCCCGAAGCGCGGGATGCGGAGGTCACCGGCTCCTCCATCACCGTGCTCGATCCCGCCTCCGGCGGCCAGCGCGGCGAGGGCCGCCTGTCGGACGACCTTGCCAGCCTGTCCCTGCGCCATCTGGCGCGCGACGGCGCGCGGAGCACGGTGGTGGCGGCGCAGGACCTGCTCAATGACGGCGTCGCCCGGCCGCTGCTGTTCGGCATCTATGCCGATGGCGCGCTGCGGCCCTTCGATGCCCCGGAGACCGCCTGGCGGGAGCTGCGCGGCTATGTGGGCTCGGTGGCCTATGATGCCTCGGGGCGCTATGTCGCCTGTTCCTCGCCGCGGGGCGGCCGGGTGGGGGTGTGGCGCGCCGACGGACGCTACATCGGCATGGTGCCGCTGATGGACGGCTGCAGCCTCGCGTCCACCTATGAGGCCGGCACCTTCATCGCCGCCAGCGGCTATGGCGAGGTCATCCGCATCGCCGCCCATGACGACGGCGTCGGCATCACCGGCCGGCGCACCGGCGGCCCGCGGTTCGACAATCACATGGTGCGGATCGGCTGACCCGGCCCCGCGTGCAATCTGCAGACGCCTGACATGACCGCGGCTTTGTGCTCATGTTCCGTGTCGGCATCATGCCGGCGTGAGAGACAAGAGGTCGAACCATGAAATGGGTCGTTCTGGTGGGCAGCGTGCGCAAGGGATCCTTCAACGCGGCCGTCGCCCGCGCGCTCGCCGGCATCGCGCCCGAGGGCGTGAGCGTGGAGCTGCTGCCCTCCATCGCACAACTGCCCATCTATGACGGCGACATCGAAGCCGCCGGCATTCCCGACAGCGTCGCCCAGCTCGCCACCACCGTCGCCGCCGCTGATGCGCTGGTGATCGTCACACCTGAGTATAACTACTCGATTCCCGGCGGCCTCAAGAACGCCATCGACTGGCTGTCGCGGGTGCCCACCAAGCCGCTGAAGGGCAAGCCGGCCCTCATCCAGTCCGCCTCCATGGGCGTCATCGGCGGCGCCCGGGCCCAGTATCACCTGCGCCAGGTGTTGGTATGCCTCGACATGGCGGTGATGAACGTGCCCGAGGTGATGGTGGGCGGCGTCCACACCAAGGTCACCGACGGCGTGCTCACCGATCAGGGCACCTTGTCCTTCATCGAGGGGCAGCTGGCGGCATTCCACGACTTCGTGCGCAAGCACAAGCTGGCTGAAGGGGCCTGAGGCCCCCGTCCCGCGGCCCACGGGGGATTGCAATCCCCCGTGGGCTCCGCCAGCATGCGTTCCCGAAAAGCGAGGCCGGTGCCAGCCGGAACCTCCATGCGCCGCAACCAAGACGGCGCCCCCGGGAAGGACATGCCGAATGCAGGGATTCGACCGGCGCGACGGGACTGTCGCGCCCGCTCATGGCCACGCCCCGGCCACCGCTTATGATGGGGCCGGCCTTCAGACCACCCCATCGACCGCCCCACCCGCCGCCAGCCTCCATTCCAGCGCCGCGCCCCCCTGGCAGGGCCCGCCGACGGCCCTGACGCGCCTCGCCGGCCGCATGGAGACCGTGCTCGGCCGCATGGTGGAGATCCCGGTGGCGCTGCTGGTGGCGGCGGAAATCGTCATCCTGTTCGCCGGCGTGCTGTCCCGCTACGTCTGGCACAGCCCGCTGATCTGGTCCGACGAGCTCGCCTCCATCCTCTTCCTGTGGCTCGCCATGCTGGGCGCGGCGGTGGCGTTCCGCCGCGGCGAGCACATGCGCATGAACATCGTCGCCGGCATGGTGGGACCGCAGGGCCGCGCCCTGCTGGAGGTGTGCGCGATCACCTTCGCCTTCGCCTTCTGCCTCATGGTGCTGCCCCATGCGCTGGACTATGCGGAGGAGGAAGCCTTCATCCGCACCCCGGCCCTGGACCTTGAGAATTCCTGGCGGGCCAGCGCCCTCGCCACCGGCCTCGCGCTGATGGTGGCGTTCGCGGTGCTCAAGCTCGTGAAGCTGGGCCGGCCGCTGCTGGTGGCGCAGGCGCTGCTCGTCACCTGTGCCATCATCGCCGGCTTCTGGCTGCTGGGGCCGAGCCTGAAAGGGCTTGGCAACTACAACCTCCTCATCTTCTTCGTCGGCGTGGTGGCGGTGTGCGTGCTCGCCGGGGTGCCCATCGCCTTCTCTTTCGGCCTGGCCACCTTCGGCTATCTGGCGCTCACCACCCGCACCCCCATGCTGACCCTGGTCGGCCGTATGGACGAGGGCATGAGCCACCTCATTCTGCTGGCGGTGCCGCTGTTCGTGTTCCTTGGCCAGCTCATCGAGATGACCGGCATGGCCAAGGCCATGGTGGCCTTTCTCGCCAGCCTGCTGGGCCATGTGCGCGGCGGCCTGCATTATGTGCTGGTGGGGGCCATGTATCTGGTCTCCGGCATCTCCGGCGCCAAGGCGGCGGACATGGCGGCGGTGGCCCCGGTGCTGTTCCCGGAGATGAAGGCGCGCGGCGCCAAGGAGGGCGACCTCGTCGCCCTGCTCTCGGCCACCGGCGCCCAGACCGAAACCATTCCTCCGTCCATCGTCCTCATCACCATCGGCTCGGTCACCGGCGTCTCCATCGCCGCTCTGTTCACCGGCGGCCTGCTGCCCGGCCTGGTGCTGGCGGTGACCCTGTGCCTGGTGGTGTGGTCGCGCTACCGGCACGAGGATCTGAGCCATGTGAAGAAGGCGGCCTGGGGCGAAATCGGCCGGGCCTTCGTCATCTCCGTGCCGGCGCTGGCGCTGCCGTTCGTGATCCGCGCGGCGGTGATCGAGGGGGTGGCCACCGCCACCGAGGTCTCCACCATCGGCATCGCCTATTCGGTGCTGGTGGGCCTCTTCGTCTATCGCCGGTTCGCGTGGCGGCGGCTTGTGCCCATGCTGGTGGAGACCGCCTCCCTGTCGGGTGCCATCCTGCTCATCATCGGCACCGCCACCGCCATGGCCTGGGGCCTCACCCAATCGGGCTTCTCGCGGGCGCTGGCCGACACCATGACCCATTTGCCGGGCGGCGCCATCACCTTCATGGCGGTATCGGTGCTGGCCTTCATCGTGCTCGGCTCGCTGCTGGAGGGCATTCCCGCCATCGTGCTGTTCGGGCCGCTCTTGTTCCCCATCGCCCGGGCGGTGGGCATCCACGAGGTGCATTATGCCATGGTGGTGATCCTCGCCATGGGCATCGGCCTGTTCGCCCCGCCGTTCGGGGTTGGCTATTACGCCGCCTGCGCCATCGGCCGGGTGGACCCGGTGGCCGGCATGCGCCCCATCCTCGCCTATCTCGTCGCTCTGTTCCTGGGCCTGGTGGTGGTCGCCGCCGTGCCCTGGTTCTCCATCGGCTTCCTGTGATCCCCAACATGAGAGACATGCCATGACGCGCGCCGCCATCGTGGGCTTTGCCCATTCCCCCTTCGGCAAGCTGGAGGATCCCGACACCGAGGCCCTCATGGGCCGCGTCACCGGCGCCGCTTTGGAGCATGCCGGCATCACCCCCGATCAGGTGGATGGCATCTTCGTCGGCGTGTTCAACGCCGGCTTCCAGAAGCAGGATTTCCAGGGCGCCATGCCGGCCCTGTCGGTGCCCGAGCTCGGCCCGGTGCCGGCGGTGCGGTTCGAGAATGCCTGCGCCACAGGATCGGCCGCCATCAACGGGGCCCTCGATTTCATCGAAAGCGGGCGCGGTCGCATCGCTTTGGTGGTGGGCGCGGAGAAGATGACCGCCAAGCCTAATGCGGAGGTGGGCGACATCCTGCTCAACGCCTCCTATCGCAAGGAAGAAGCGGACATCGCCGGCGGCTTTGCCGGGGTCTTCGGCCGCATCACCGAGAACTACTTCCAGCGCTATGGCGACCGCTCGGCGGAGATCGCCCACATCGCCGCCAAGAACCACAGAAACGGCATGGCCAACCCGTTCGCCCAGTTCCGCAAGGACCTCGGCTTCGACTTCTGCAACACGGTGTCGGAGAAGAACCCGCTGGTGGCCGGGCCGCTGCGCCGGACCGACTGCTCGCTGGTGTCCGACGGCGCCGCCGCCCTCGTCATCGCCGATGAGGAAACCGCCCGCACCATGGCCCGCGCGGTGGCGTTCCGCGCCCGCGCCCAGGCCAACGACATCATGCCCATGTCGCGGCGCGATCCTATCGCCTTCGACGGTGCCCGCCGGGCCTGGGCCAAGGCCCTGACCGACGCCGAGATGACCCTCGACGACCTGAGCCTGGTGGAAACCCACGACTGCTTCACCATCGCCGAATTGATCGAATACGAAGCCATGGGCCTCACCGCACCGGGCGAAGGCTACAAGGCCATCCGCGAGGGCTGGACCCAGAAGGATGGCAAGCTGCCGGTGAATCCCTCCGGCGGGCTGAAAGCCAAGGGCCACCCCATCGGCGCCACCGGCGTGTCCATGCATGTGCTGGGCGCCATGCAGCTTCTGGGCGAAGCCGGCGACATGCAGATCAAGGATGCCGACACGGTGGGCATCTTCAACATGGGCGGCGCGGCGGTGGCCAATTACGTGTCGATCCTGGAACGGCTGAAGTGAGCCCCGCCCGCCGATAGCCGGCACCGCTTGGAGCGAAAACCCTGCCGCCGTCCCCGCTCCAAGAGCGAGGGACGTCGACAGGGGGGGATCGCGGCACATGCGCATGGAGCCGGAAGCCGCACCGGTCAGACCTCGCCGCCGAGCCCCGGGGCCACCAAAGCAAAACGGCCCCGATGAAACACCGGGGCCGTTAATCTGAGGGGACAGGGGCCTCGCCCCCGCGCCCTGCAGTCACTCAGGCGGCCGCCACCAGGCCTCCGGCGTCGGTGACCCGGCGCTGGTGATATGGGGTGTCGCCGAACATCAGCTCAATCATGGCGAGGCGCCGGAAGTAATGAGCGCCGATATATTCCATGGTCATGCCGATGCCGCCGTGCAGCTGCACCGCGGTTTGCCCGACAAAGCGCGCCGAGCGGTTGATCTGCACCTTGGCGGCGGAGAGCGCCACGCGACGCTCGTCCGCGTCCTCGGCCGCCACCATCATGCCCCCGTAGAGCGCCATGGAGCGGGCCTGTTCCAGGGCGACGAACATGTCCACCGCCTTGTGCTGGAGCGACTGGAAGGCGCCGATGGCCACTCCGAACTGCTTGCGGGTCTTGAGATACTCCACCGTGAGATCGGTGAGCGCCTCCATCAGGCCCACCGCCTCGGCACAGACCGCGGCAATGGCGCCTTCCACCACCCGCTCCACCACCGGCAGGCCGCCATCCACGGCGCCGAGCACGGCATCGGCGGGCACGAACACGTCGACCAGCACCACATCCGCCGCGCGCCCGCCATCCTGGGTGGGATAAGCGGTGAGCGAGACGCCCGCCGCATCCAAGGGCACCACGAACAGGGTGATGCCGGCGGCGTCGCGCCGGGCGCCGGCGGTGCGGGCGCTGACCACCAGGGTCTTCGCCGCATCGGCATTCAGCACCACGCTCTTGCGGCCATCGAGGCGGAAGCCGCCGTCCACCGCCCGGGCGGTGGTGGCCACGTCATTGAGATCGTAGCGGGCCTGCAATTCGGAATGGGCGAAGGCGAGGCGGGCCGAACCGTCGATCAGCCCCGGCAACAGCGCCGCGCGCTGGGCCTCGGTGCCGGCAAGCCGCACCGCGCCGCCACCGAGGATGACGCTGGCGAGGTAGGGCTCCGGCGCCAGCGCCCGGCCCAGCGCCTCCATCACCACCAGGGTCTCCACCGGTCCGCCGCCGAAGCCGCCATCGGCCTCCGCGAACGGCAGGCCGAGCAGGCCGAGCTCCGCCAGCTCCGCCCATTTCGCTTCCGCAAAGCCCAGGGGCTCGGCGCGGGCGGCGTCCAACGCCTCGATGCCCGCGTAGGTGTCGGCAGCCCAGCGCTGGGCGGTATCCTTGAGCAGGGACTGCTCGTCCGTGAGATCGAAATCCATCAGTTTCTCCTCACAGGCCGAGGATCGCCTTGGCGATCACATTGTGCTGGATCTCGTTGGACCCGCCATAGATGGACACCTTGCGGGTGTTGAAATAGACCGGCGCGGCGGTATCGGCCCAGGCGAACAGCGCCTCGGCGTCATTGTGGCCGGCCTCCGCGCGACCGGAGGCCAGCGCCTGCGGCCCAGCCAGCTCCAGCAGCAGCTCGGTGGTCGCCTGCTGCAGTTCCGAGCCCTTGATCTTCAGGATGGAGGAGGCCGGATCGGGCTTGGTGGGATCGCGCGTCGCCTGCGCCGCCACCACCCGCATCTGGGTGATCTCCAGCGCCTTCAGCTCGATCTCGACGGAGGCGAGACGGGAGCGGAAGTCGAGATCGTCCCACATGGTGCCGGCCCCGGCGGGGGCCGCCTTGGCAAGCCGCTTGATGCGGGCGATGCGCTCCTTGGACATGCCGATGCGGGCGATGCCGGTGCGCTCGTTGGCGAGCAGGAACTTGGCATAGTCCCAGCCCTTGTTCTCCTCGCCCACCAGATTCTCCACCGGCACCTTCACGGCATCGAGGAACACCTCGTTCACCTCGTGCCGGCCGTCGATGGTGATGATGGGGCGCACGGTGACGCCCGGGCTCTTCATGTCGATGAGGATGAAGGAGATGCCCGCCTGCTTCTTGGCGGCGGGATCGGTGCGGGCGAGGCAGAACATCCAGTCGGCATACTGGCCAAGCGTGGTCCAGGTCTTCTGCCCGTCGATGATGTAATGGTCGCCCTCGCGCACCGCGCGGGTCTTGAGGGAGGCGAGGTCGGAACCCGCGCCGGGCTCGGAGAAGCCCTGGCACCACCAGTCCTCCAGGCTCTTGATGCGCGGCAGGAAACGCGCCTTCTGGGCTTCGTTGCCAAAGGTGGCGATCACCGGGCCCACCATGTGGCAGTTGAACTGCAGCGGCAGCGGTACCGCCGCCTGCATCAGCTCTTCCATGAAGATGTAGCGCTCAACGGCGCTCCAGTTCTGGCCGCCATGTTCCACCGGCCAGTGGGGCACGGCCCAGCCCTTGTCGTTCAGGATGCGCTGGGAGGACACATAGTCTTCCCGCGCCATCTTGCGGCCCTCGGAGACCTTGGCGCGGATCTCGGCGGGGATTTCGGTGCGGAAGAAGGTGCGCACCTCCTCGCGGAAGGCCACCTCTTCGGGGGTGAAGCGCAGATCCATGGCTCAGGCCTCCGGATTGATTTCGATGAGGCCCGCCGCCCCCATGCCGCCGGCGATGCACATGGTGACCACCGCATAGCGCACGCCGCGCCGCCGGCCTTCCAGCACCGCATGGCCCACCAGGCGCGCCCCGCTCATGCCGAACGGATGGCCCACCGAGATGGCGCCGCCGTTGACGTTGCAGATCTCAGGATCGATGCCCAGCGTGTCGCGGCAATAGACCGACTGGGAGGCGAACGCCTCGTTCAGCTCCCACAGGCCGATGTCAGAGACCTTGAGGCCCTGGCGCGCCAGCAGCCGCGGCACCGCATGCACCGGGCCGATGCCCATCTCGTCCGGCTCGCAGCCGGCGGTGGCATAGCCGCGGAAGATGCCGAGCACCGGCGCGCCGATGCGCGCCGCCTCGGTGGAGGACATGAGCACCGAGGCGGAGGCGCCATCGGAGAGCTGGGAGGCATTGCCGGCGGTCACGAACTCGCCCTCGCCGCGCACCGGCTTCAGCTTGGAAAGGCCTTCCAGGGTGGTCTCGGGCCGGTTGCCCTCGTCCTTGGCGAGGGTCACCGTTTCGCGGCGGGTCTCGCCGGTGTCCTTGTTGGTCAGCTCCTTCTCGACGGTGATCGGAACGATCTCATTGTCGAACACGCCAGACGCCTGGGCGGCGGCGGTGCGCTGCTGGCTGGCGAAGGAGAATTCATCCTGCGCCGCGCGGGTGACGCCATAGCGCTTGGCCACGGTGTCGCCGGTCTCGATCATGGAGACGTAGACGTCGGGCTTGTGGGCGGAAAGCCAGTCGTTGCGATAGAGCTCGCGATTGACCGGCTGCACCAGCGATATGGATTCGACGCCCCCCGCCACGGCCACCGGCACGCCATCCATGACGATGCGCTTGGCGGCGTGGGCGATGGCCTCCAGGCCCGAGGCGCAGAAGCGGCTCACGGTGACGCCGGTGGCGGTCACCGGAATGCCGGCCACCAGCGCCCCGTGGCGGGCGACGTTGCCGCCGGTGGCTCCTTCCGGATAGCCGCAGCCCATGACCACTTCTTCCACGCTGGCCGGATCCACCGCGCCGCGGGCCAGGGCATGGCGGATGGCGTGGGCGGCCATGTCCGCCCCCTTGGTGATGTTGAGGGCTCCCCGCTGCGCCTTGCCGATGGGCGTGCGCGCGGTGGAGACGATGACGGCATCGACCATGAACGCTTCCTCGTCTTGATTTCAGTGTGTTTCAGGAGTGGTGCGGGCGATGGCGGCGGCGGCCGCGGCCTCGACGTCGGCGGCGACTTCCGCCATCAGCACCTTGGGCAGGAGCTTGCCCACCGGGCTGCGCGGCAGCGCCTCGCGGAATTCGAGGGCCCGCGGCATCTCGTGCCGGCCCAGGCGATCGGCCAGGAAGGTGGTGAGCTCGTCCAGCGTGAAGGGCGCCGCCCCCGCCTTCAGCTTCACATAGGCCTTGGCGGACTGGCCGCGATAGGCATCCGGCACGCCGATGACGATGACTTCCTCCACCGCCGGATGCTCGTAGATGGCGTTCTCCACCGCCGCCGGATAGACGTTGAAGCCGGACGAGATGATCATGTTCTTGCGCCGGTCGACGATCTCGAACAGACCTTCCTCGTCCATGCGCCCCATGTCGCCGGTGAGGAACCAGCCGTCGTGGAACGCGCCGGCGGTGCCCGCCGGGTCGTCGAGATAGCCCTTGAACACGTTGGGGCCACGGATGGCGATCTCGCCCACCTCGCCCACCGGCAGGGTGCGGGCGGGGTCATCCATGGCGACGATGCGCAGGGCGAGGCCCGGCAGCGGCACGCCGATGAGGCCGGGCCGGCGCGGCACCCGCTCCGGCACCCGCGAGCCCGCCGGCGCCGTCTCGGTCATGCCCCAGCCATTGTTGAGCTGGAGGCCGACGAGCCGTTCGATGCGCGCCTGCACCTCGAACGGCAGCGGCGCGCCGCCGGAGACGCAGGATTTCAGCGACGAGAAATCCACCGCCTCCACCCCCGGCCGGTTCAAAAGCGCCACCCACATGGTGGGCACGCCGGAGAACTGGCTGGCCTTCAGCGCGCTCACGTCGTGGATCAGCGTCTCCACGTCGAACCGCTGGCGCAGCAGGATCTCGTTGCCGTCGCGCAGGTGGCGCAGCAGCACGGTGGTGAGGGCGTAGATGTGGAACAGGGGCAGCACCGCGATGATGCGCTCCTGGCCTGCCACCAGCGGCCGCCCACCATCGCGCCACAGCCGGTACATGGCGACGGCGGCGGTGAGGTTGCCGTGGCTCAGCATGGCCGCCTTGGGCAGTCCGGTGGTGCCGCCGGTGAATTGCAGCACGGCGATGTCGTCCACCGCCGGCAGGGGCGCGGTCAGCGGCGCATCCCGCGGCACGGCGCCAAGGTCGCGGACGCCGGGCTGGTCGGGCATGGGCAGAGCCGGCACCTCGCCGGCGCCGAAGCGGGCGTCGTCCCCCACCAGCACCGTGTCGACGACGCCTTCGGCCAGCATCTCCAGCGCGTGCGGCAGGAAGCCGGGCAGATTGGTGGTGATGAGCCGCCGCGCGCCGGTGACCTTCAGTTTGTGGACGATCTCCCGGCGCGCATCGAGCGCCGAGATGTGCACCACCCTGGCGCCCAGCCGGGTCAAGGCGAAGAAGGCGAGCGGGTGATAGGGCGTGTTCGGCAGCAGCAGGGCCACATTGTCCCCGTGCCCCACGCCCTCGGCGGCAAAGCCGCTGGCGAGGCGCTCCACCTCCCGGGCCAGGGCGCCATAGGTGATCTTGGCGCCGCGGAAATCCAGGGCCGGCTTGTCCGCCCCGGCGGCGACGCCGGCCGCCAGCAGCTCCGGCAGGGTGGTGATGTCGAGCGGCGCCGCCCAGTCGCAGACGTCCGGGAAATGCGCCTGCCAGGGCATCGACTCCGCCCCGGTGCCGGATGTTCCGGGGGCCTTCGCCCCTTCACCGGCCATCACGCCGCATCCCGGGCGGCGAACGAGCCGGCGCCGGCGGCGAGCTGGCGCAGCAGGGCGCAGGGGGCGAGGCTCGCGTCGCCGGTCTCGGCCGCGAAGCGCTCTAGCCCGGCAACGATGGTCGCCAGCCCCACCTCCTCGGCCCATTGCATGGGGCCGCCGGTGAAGGCCGGCCAGTTGTAGCCGTTGACCCAGATGATATCGATGTCGCCGGAGCGGGCGGCGATCCCCTCTTCCAGGATCTTCGCCCCCTCGTTGACCATGGGATAGAACAGCCGGGCGAGGATTTCGTCGGGCGTGAAGCTGCGCCGGGCGATGCCGCGCGCCTCCGCCAGGGTGGCGATGAGCGCCTCGGTCTCCGGGTCCCGCGCGCCGGCGCGCGCGCCTTCCGGGTAGAGATAGAAGCCGCGGCCGGTCTTCTGGCCGAATCGGCCCTGCTCGGCCAGGGCATCGGCCACCGGCGCCTTCACCGCCTTGTCTCCGGCCGCCTTGCGGGCGCGCCAGCCGATGTCGAGGCCGGCCAGGTCCGCCATGGCGAACGGCCCCATGCGGAAGCCGAAATCGGTCACCGCCGCATCCACCTCATGGGGCAGCGCGCCAGCCAGCAGCAGGCGCTCGGCCGCCTCGGTGCGCTTGGCCAGCATGCGGTTGCCGACGAAGCCGTAGCACACGCCCACCACCACCGGCAGCTTGCCGAGGGTGCGGCCGAGCCCCATGGCGGTCACCAGAACGTCAGGCGCAGTCTGCGCCCCGCGCACCACTTCCAAGAGGCGCATCACATTGGCCGGGCTGAAGAAATGCAGCCCCACCACATCCTGTGGCCGCCCGGTGGTGGCGGCGATGGCGTCCACGTCCAGATAGGAGGTGTTGGAGGCAAGGATGGCGCCACGCTTGGTCAGCCTGTCGAGGGCGCCGAAGATTTCGGCTTTCACGCCCATATCCTCGAACGCAGCTTCCACCACGATGTCGGCATCGGCGGCGGCCTCGAGCCCCACCGCCGGCAGAATGCGCGACAGGCGGTCCGCCATGGCCTCCGCCGTGAGGGACCCGCGCTTCACCGAGGTCTCGTAATTGGCGCGGATGCGGGCCATGCCGGCCTCCAGCGCCTCGGGCTTCACCTCGATCAGGGTGACCGGAATGCCGGCCTGGGCGAAGCACATGGCGATGCCGCCGCCCATGGTGCCGGCGCCAATCACCGCCGCCTTGGCGATGGGCCGCGCCTTCACCTCCTTGCCGATGCCGGGAATGCGCGCCGCCTCGCGCTCGGCGAAGAAGATATGGCGCAGGGCCCGGGCGCTCGGATCATTGACCAGAGCGGAAAAGCGCGCCCGCTCCACGGCGAGCGCCTCGGCGAACGGCTGATCGAGACAGGCCCGCACCGCCTCGATGAGGGCCGGCACATTGGGCACCCGGCCGGCGCGCTTCAGGGCGGCGGCGGCCGCCGCCTCGAAGGCGGCGCGATCCTCGGGGCTGAACTTGTCGGCCCGCGCACGGGTCTTGGTCCAGCCGCCGGCCGCCGCGAGGCGCACCGCCAACGCGATGGCGGCGGCCAGAAGATCACCTTCGGCGATCTCGTCGACCATGCCGAGGGCCAGGGCCTTGCGCGCGTCCACCGGATCCCCGGAGGACATGAGGGCAAAGGCTGGCGCCGCGCCGATGATGCGGGGCAGGCGCTGGGTGCCGCCGGCGCCGGGGATGAGCCCCAGCTTGATCTCGGGCAGGCCCAGCTTGGCGCCGGGCGCCGCCACCCGCCCATGACAGGCGAGAGCCAGCTCCAGGCCACCGCCCAAGGCCGCGCCATTGAGGGCGGCCACCACCGGCTTGGCGCAATCCTCGATCACCGCCACCACCTCGGGCAGCGACGGCGGCAGCGGCGGCTTGCCGAATTCGGAGATGTCGGCACCGGCCACAAACACCTTGCCCTCCGCCGCCAGCACCAGCGCGCGCACAGCGGGATCGGCGACGGCCGCGGCCACCGCCTCGACCAGGCCGGAACGAACGGCGACGCCCAGCGCATTGACGGGCGGATTGACGATGGTGAGCACGGCAACGCCGTCGGTGATCGCAGTATGGACCGAAGCCATCTTCCCTCCCCATGAATTCTGCATTGCGGAATTATGATCTGCAGTTTTCAAAGACGTGCCCCGCCGAGCCCAGACTTGTCAAGGCCACAGACGGGCACAAGATGGTGCCATAGTACGATATGATATAAAAATGTTCCGACCTGCAGAATTCTAATCTGCAGAAATTGACACCGCCGGTGTGACCATGCCATGCATCTCGAGCACCGCGGCACGCCAAAGCCGGGGCAAACAGAACGCGGGAGACACCTGCGCGATCGGGAGGAACTTCAGTGGCGGCTTGGTCCGTCACCCGGTGCATCGCCACCGGCCCTCATCCCATCGCCGGATCACCGCAGGAGGCGGACACCTCGGCCCCCGGCCGTGCGCGTTCGCCTTCCACTGCAGCAAGGGAGGCGGCCGCCACCGGAACCCCGGACGGCACCGGCTCCCGGCGTCGGACACGCTCTGGGAGGAAATTCATGGTCCGCAAGACACTCGCGTCCGCGACGTTCGCTCTCGCCCTGGCGGCGGGCAGCGCCGGCGCCCACGCCGAGGACGCCCCGAAAACCTTCACCATCGGGGCCCACATGCCGCTCACCGGCACGCTGGCGCGCTCCGGGCAGGCCTTCGACGAGGGCATGCAGGTGGCGGTGAAGATGTGCAATGCCATCTCCCCCAAGTACAAGGTGAAGGTCGAGGTCATCGACGACGAGAGCACGCCGGCGAAGGCGGTTTCCGCGGTCGAGAAGCTGGCCTCGAGCGGCGCCGTCGCCATCATCGGCGGCTACGGCTCCAACATCGTCGGCCCCGCCTCCGATGCATCCGACAAGCTGGGCAAGACCTACATCACCGCCGGCGCGGTCAGCGACGAGCTGACCGCCCGCGGGCTGAAGACCTTCTTCCGCATCAACAACAATGCCGGTTACGAACGGGGCATTGCCACGCTTCTCACCGAGCTGAAGCCGAAGTCGGTGTCCATCATCGCCTCCACCAAGGAGGCGCCGGCGCTGCTGGCGGCGGGCCTCGACAAGGACCTCACGGCGGCCGGCATCAAGGTGACGGTGCACAAGTTCGATCCCGCCATCACCGACTTCAAGCCGATCATCAACAAGATCAAGCTGCAGGATAAGCCGGACATCATCATGATGTCGGCCTATGAGAACGACTATGTGGGCATCATCCGCGCCGCCAAGGTGCTGAAGCCCAACGTGAAGCTGATCGTCGGCACCTGGTCGCTGGCGACCCCCAAGATGTACACCGAATTCCCCGACCTCATGGGCAATGTGGTGGGCACCTCGTTCCTGCCGTTCCCGGTCGAGGTGAAGAGCGAGGAAGGCCAGACCTTCGCCAAGCTCTACAAGGAGATGTACAAGAAGGACATCGAGTATCTCTCCACCTTGAGCTTCGTGGAAACCATGGTGCTGTGCGACGGCATCTTCCGCGCCGCCGAGGCCGGCACCCTCGAAAGCGGCGGCCTGTCGGACGAGATGCGCAAGACCGACCGCGACAGCCTGCTCGGCCGCATCCAGTTCGACCAGACCGGCGACAACCCCAACTTCTCCCTCTCCATGGGCCAGCACCGCGACGGCAAGATCGTGCTGGTGTCGCCCAAGTCCGCCGCCACCGGCGAGATCGTCTACCCGGGCCTGCCCTGGTGACGTCCCTGCCGCGGGCCCATCCGTGCCCGCGGCCCCGCCCCCTTCCCCGACAGCTTGTGCTCCCGTCGAGGTGACATGACCGAACTCGTTCTGCAGGCGCTGTTTTCCGGCGTGCTGATCGGCGGCGTCTATGCGCTGGTGGCGCTCGGCCTCGCCCTCGCCTTCGGCGCTATGCGCATCAT
Organism: Xanthobacter sp. ZOL 2024; assembly: GCF_052932325.1. Lineage (NCBI taxonomy): Bacteria > Pseudomonadati > Pseudomonadota > Alphaproteobacteria > Hyphomicrobiales > Xanthobacteraceae > Xanthobacter > Xanthobacter sp. ZOL 2024. The sequence goes on along the minus strand of NZ_CM128808.1, from coordinate 2,949,011 downwards.
CAACCTGGCCCATGGCGAACTGGTGCTGCTGGCCGCCTACATGGCCTATCTGGTGGAATCCCGCACCGGGCTCGACCCCTATTTCGCCATTCCCCTGGCGCTGATCGTGGTCGGCGTGGCGAGCTGGATCCTGTTCCTGCTGGTGGACCGCATCAAGGACCACCGGGAGCTCAACTCCCTCATCCTCACCTTCGCCATTGGCATCATTCTCACCAATGCCATCCTGCTGCTGTTCGCCAGCGATGTGCGCACCACCAGCTCCGCCTTCCTGCAGGATGCGGTGTCGTTCGGCGACGTCTACGCCATGCGCGGCGAGCTGATCGCCTTCGTCCTGGCGCTGGTGCTCATGGGCGTGCTGTGGTGGTGGCTCAAGTCCAGCTGGTACGGGCGCGCGGTGCGCGCGGTGTCGTCCAATCGCGGCGCCGCCCAGCTCATGGGCATCAACCCCACCCGCATCGAAACCGTGTCGTTCCTGGTGGCCGGCGCCCTCGCATCGTTCGCCGGCATCGCCCTCTACACCATGAGCGTGGTGCAGCCGGCCACCGGCCATGCGCTCACCGTGAAGGCCTTCATCATCACCGTGCTGGCCGGCGTCGGCTCCATCCCCGGGGTGTTCCTGGGCGCGGTGCTGCTGGGCCTTACCGAGGCGCTCACCGTCACGTTCGCCAGCTCCGCCCTGCAGGAACTCGCCGGCATGGTGCTGTTCCTGCTCGTTCTGTTCTTCATGCCGAACGGCCTGTTCGGCGCGCGCGCCCGCCGCGGCTGAAAGGCGAGCCATGAGCCACTCTGCATCCCATCCCGCCGCCGGTTCCCCGGCCGGTTCCTCCACCGCCCGAGGCATCGCCCTCGGCGCCGGCCTCCTGGTGCTCGCGCTGGTGCCCCTCATGGTGGGCGCCAGCCCCTACATGCTGGGCCTTCTGATCTCCGCCCTGATCCTCGCCGGCCTTGCCTTGTCGTGGGCGCTGCTGGGCAATCTCGGCGGCATGGTCTCGTTCGGTCACGCCGCCTTCTTCGGCGTCGGCGCCTATGCCTCCGCCTTGCTGGCGGCCCGGCTCAACGTGCCGGTGCTGCTCGCCATTCCCATCGGCGGGCTGTTCGCCACCCTCTCCTCCCTCGCCATGCTGCCGGCGCTGCGATTGTCCGGGCCCTATTTCGCCCTGGCCATCCTCGCCTATGCGCAGATCTTCCGCATTCTCGCCACCGAGCTCGACTGGCTCACCGGCGGCGCCGCCGGCCTGCAGCGCTTCCCCGGCCTGCCCACCGTGTTCGGCCTCGACCTGTCCGAGCGCGCCGGCAGCTATGTGCTGGTTCTGGCCTGCGTGGTGCTGTTCGCGCTGGTCTATGTCGTCATCCGCCGCAGCCATGTGGGCACCGCCCTGCGCGCCATCGCCGAGAGCGAGGACGCCACCCGGGTGGTGGGCGTGAACGCCACCGTGCTGAAGACCTGGATGCTGCTGCTCTCCGCCTTCATCGCCGGCGTGTTCGGGGCCCTCAATGCCCACATCATCGGCTTTCTCGAACCCGATTATGCCTTCTCCGGCATCTGGAGCGTCATGCCCATCATCGCCGCGGTGTTCGGCGGATACCGCACCGTGCTCGGCCCCATCGTCGGGGCGGTGGTGATCTATCTGTTCGACCAGGTGGTGGCCAAGAGCCTGATCCCGGTGGGGCACCAGATCCTGCTCGGCATCGTGCTGGCAGTGATGGTGCTGGTGGCCCCCAACGGGCTCTCCGGCCTCGTCGCCCGCCTCTTCCCCCGCTCGGAGAAGCACCATGCTGAAGCTTGACGCCGTCACCGTCCGCTTCGGCGGCCTCACCGCCCTCTCGGACGTCTCCTTCGAGATCCCTCAGGGCGAGATCCTCGGCCTCGTCGGCCCCAATGGCGCCGGCAAGACCACCTTGTTCAACTCCATCTCGGGCCTGGTGAAGGCCCGGGGCCAGATCACCTTCGATGGCAAAAACGTCATCCGGCTACCGCTCCATCGCCGGGCGCGGGTGGGCATCGGCCGCACCTTCCAGATCCCCCAGCCCATGCACCATCTCTCGGTGCGGGAAAATCTCACGGTGGCTCAAGTATTTGGCGCCGGGCGCTACGACCCCAAGCGGATCGATGAGATCCTCGCGGTGATGGAACTCTCCCACAAGGCCGACGCGGATGCCGCCTCCGCCCTCGCCCTGCAGGAGCTGAAGCGGCTGGAGATCGCCAAGGCCCTCGCCACCGAGCCCAAGCTGCTCCTCCTCGACGAGGTGCTGGCCGGCCTGGAGAGCAACGCCAAGCGCACATTCATGTTGAAGCTCAGGGAGTTGCACCGCCTGTTCGGGCTCACCATCGTGATCGTCGAGCACGACATCGAGACGATCTCGGAACTGTGCACCCGCGCCGTGGTGCTGAACTTCGGCCAGCTCATCGCCGACGGCACACCGGCCGAGGTGTTCGCCAATCCGGCGGTGATGGAAAGCTACACGGGGACCGCCCATGCTTGAGACCCGCAACCTCACCTCCGGCTATGGCGCCATCACCGTGCTGTGGGATGTGAACCTCACCTTCCGCGAAGGTGCGCTGACCGCCATCGTCGGCCCCAACGGCGCCGGAAAAACCACGCTGCTGCGGACGCTTACGGGCCTCCTGCCCTATCAGGGCGAGATCCTCCTGGGCGGCCAGCCACTCAAGGGCAAGACCTGGGATCTCGCCGCGCAGGGCATCGTCATGGTGCCGGAAGGCCGGCTGGTGTTCCGCGACATGTCGGTGGAGGAAAACCTCTATCTGGGCGCCTATCCGGAGCGCTGCCGGGCCGACCTCGCCACCAATCTGGAGCGCATGTACACTTTCTTCCCCCGCCTCAAGGAGCGCCGCCACCAACTGGCTGGCTCGCTCTCCGGCGGCGAGGCGCAGATGGTGGCCATGGGCCGCGGGCTGATGGCGAAACCCCGCATCCTGCTCATCGACGAGCCCTCCCTGGGCCTCGCCCCGGTGATCGTCAACGAGGTGTTCGACATCATCCGCAAGCTGAAGGGTGAGGGCACCACCATCATCCTCATCGAGCAGAACACCCGCATGGCCTTGTCGGTGGCCGATGATCTCCACCTGATGCGCTCGGGCAAGGTGGTAATGTCGGAGCCCGCCGCCGGCGTCGACATCGACCGCCTCCACGACCTCTATTTCGCGCGGGAGGGACAGGCCCAGTGAGCGACGCGGAAAGCCGCCTGCCGCCGGCGCTGCGCGGCTCCCTGTCCCTGCCGGTCATCGCCTCGCCCATGTTCATCCTCTCCGGTCCGGAGCTGGTGATCGCCGAGTGCCTGGCCGGCGTGGTCGGCGCCTTTCCCGCCCTCAATGCCCGCGCCCCGGAGACGCTCGCCGACTGGCTCCGGCGCATTAAGACGGAACTTGCCGCCGCCCGCGCCCTGGACCCCACCCGGCGCATCGCGCCGTTCGCGGTCAACCAGATCGTCCATGCCTCCAACGACCGGCTGGCCCAGGACATGGAGACCTGCGTCGCCCATGAGGTGCCGCTGATCATCACCTCCCTGCGCGCCCCCGGCGAGGTGGTGCGCCAGGCCCATTCCTATGGCGGCGTGGTGTTCCATGACGTGACCACCGTGCGCCATGCGGAAAAGGCGCTGGAAGCGGGGGTGGATGGCCTCATCCTGGTGTGCGCGGGCGCCGGCGGCCATGCCGGCACCCTCAGCCCGTTCGCCCTGCTCAGCGAGGTGCGGCGCTTCTATGACGGCCCCATCGCTCTGGCCGGCGCCATCACCACCGGCGACGGCATCCTGGCGGCCCAGGCGCTGGGGGCCGACCTCGCTTATATGGGCACCCGCTTTATCGCCACCGCCGAATCCCGCGCGGTGCCCGCCTACAAGGAGATGATCGCCGGCTCGGCGGCCTCCGACATCCTCTACTCCCCCTTCTTCACCGGCGTTCCGGGGAACTACCTGAAGCCCTCGGTGGTCGCCGCCGGCCTCGACCCCGAGGCCTTGCCCCATGGGGACAAGAGCGCCATGAATTTCGGCTCGGGCCGGGTGAAGGCCTGGCGCGACGTGTGGGGGGCCGGCCAGGGGGTGGGCACCATATCCGACGCGCCGCCGGTGGCGAATATGGTCGCCCGCCTGGTGGACGAATATGCGCAGGCCCGCCAGCGCCTTGCCACCACGGCCGCAGCCTACGCGACCTGAAACACTTATCCCCAGCACCCAAACTCCAGGCGACGCGGCAGACGTCGCCGGAAACCACAGGAGACGCCCATGGCCCCGAGCCTCGTCATCAGCGATCCGCACCCGCGCGTACGCCAGCTCACCATCTCCCGCCCCGAGCGGCGCAACGCGCTCGATCGCGCGACCTATGGCGCCCTTGGCGCGGCGCTGAGCGCGGCGGCGGACGACGACGACGTGGGCGCGGTAGTGCTCACCGGCGCCAAGGGCTGCTTCACCGCGGGCAATGACCTTGCTGATTTCCAGGACACCTCGGACACTGGCGAGCCCAGCGCCGGGCTCACCTATCTCGGCGTGCTCTCCACCTTCCCCAAGCCCGTCATCGCGGCGGTCGAAGGCTTCGCGGTGGGCATCGGCACCACCATGCTACTGCATTGCGATCTCGCCTATGCCGGTGGCGGCGCCCGCTTCCGGCTGCCGTTCGTCAATCTCGGCCTGTGCCCGGAAGGCGCCTCGAGCTATCTGCTGCCGCGGGTGGCGGGCACCAAGAAGGCAGCCGAGCTGCTGCTGCTGGGCGAGCTGTTCGGCGCCGAGACCGCCCGCGAGGCCGGCATCGTCAATGCCGTCACCGCCGAAGGCGGAGCGCTCGATCTCGCCTTGGAGAAAGCGCGCGCCCTGGCGGTGCTGCCGGCGGAATCGCTCATCGCCACCAAGCGCCTGCTGCGGGCGGCGACGGCCGCCCCGGTGACGCAGGCGCTGCACCTGGAGGCGGAGAGCTTCCATGCCCTGCGGCGCGGCCCGGCCGCCCAGGCGGCATTCGCGGCGTTCTTCAAGAAACAGCCATGAGTGGGGCCAGCGCGCCGAATCCACGATAATGGAGCCCGAGCAGCGGCCCCGCGCCGCCCGGCACGCCCCGGCACGCGGCGACACTGAGGTTTTCGCCATGACCCGGAATGAAACACCGGCCGACATTGAGGCCGACAGCGACGGCAAGGACGACCGTCACTTCATCACCGCCCTGGCCCGCGGCCTGGAGGTGCTTGCCTGCTTCAAGCGCGGCGAGACCTTCCTGGCCAATCACGAGATTGCCGAGCGCTGCAAGCTGCCGCGCTCCACGGTCTCGCGCCTCACCTACACGCTGACCAAGATGGGCTACCTGCACTTCGTAGAGGAGGTGGGCAAATATCGGCTCGGCACCCAATTGGTGGCGCTGAGCACGGTGGCCCTGGGTGGCCTCGATGTGCGCCAGATCGCCCGTCCGGCGATGCGGGACCTCGCCAATTTCTCCAGCGCCACCGTGGGGCTGGCGGTGCGGGACCGGCTGTCCATGCGCTATGTGGAATCGCTGCGGGGCCCGGCCGCCATCTCCCTCAATATCGATGTGGGCGTGCGCATGTCCATCGCCCGCTCGTCCATCGGCCGCGCGTTCATCGCCGTGCTGAACGAGGCGGAACGGGCGCCGCTGTTCGAGGAGCTGCGCATGCTCGATCCGTTGGCCTGGCCGCAGGTGCGCGACAGCCTCCACAAGGCCATGGACGATTATGCGAGGCTCGGGGTGTGCTGCTCGTTCGGCGACTGGCAGGAAAGCGTCAGCGCCATCGCCGTGGGCTTCCGGCCCGGCGGTGGCCTGCCGCCCATGGCCATCAATTGCGGTGCGCCCACCGTCATCTCTCCCCCCCAGTTCCTGCTCGACGAGGTGCGCCCGCGCCTGATCGAGATGGTGCGCCGCCTGGACGGCGTAATGGGGGCCTGAAGCCCGCCGCCCCTGAAGCGCCCCTTGTAGCGCGCGTTGAAGCGCCCCTTGTAGCGCCCGTTGGAGTTGCCGTTGATGACCCACACCCCCTCCACCCCGGATGCCGACCTGCCATTGGCGGGCGTGCGCGTGCTCGACCTGTCGCGCATCCTCGCCGGCCCCTGGTGCGCCATGGTGCTGGGCGATCTCGGCGCCGACGTGATCAAGGTGGAGCACCCCGGCCGCGGCGACGACACCCGCGATTGGGGCCTGAGAACCGGCACCAGCAACACCTCCTATTTCGACAGCGTCAATCGCAACAAGCGTTCCATCGGCATCGATCTCGCCACCGCCGAAGGGGTCGCCCTGGTGAAGGCGATGGCGCGCGAGGCCGACGTGGTGGTGCAGAATTTCAAGACCGGAGGCGCCGACAAGCTGGGCCTCGGCTATGCTGATCTCTGCGCCGTGAACCCCCGCCTCATCTATTGCTCCATCGCCGGCTACGGCTCCGATGGCCCAGAGGCGACGCGGCCCGGATACGACCTGGTCGTTCAGGGCGAGGCGGGGCTGATGGCGCTCAATGGCGAGGCCAGCCAGCCGCCGCTCAAATTCGGCGTCGCCGCGGTCGATCTCTTCACCGGCCAATATGCGGCCCAGGCGGTGCTGGCGGCCCTCTACCAGCGCGAGCGCACCGGGCGCGGCCGCCAGATCGAGCTGGCGCTTTTTGACTGCGGGCTCACCCTCACCAGCTATTACGGCCTGGAGGCTCTGGCCCAGCGGCAGGATCCGCCGCGCTATGGCAATGCCCATCCCTCCATCGTGCCCTATGGCGTGTTCCAGGCCGGCGATGGCCCACTGGTGCTGACGGTGGGCAACAATGCCCAGTTCAAGCGCTTCTGCGAGGTCATTCTCGATCGTCCGGACCTGCCGGCGGACCCGCGCTTCGCCACCAATCTGGAACGCTCGCGCAACCGGGCGGCACTGCTGCCGATCCTGGAAGCGGAGCTTCTGAAGCATCGCCGCACCGATCTGCTGGCGGCGCTGAAGGCCGCCGGCATTCCCGGCGGCGAGGTGCTGGGGCTGCTGGAGGCGCTCACCTCGGCGCGGGCCGAGGCCGCCGGCATGGTGGTCAGCGGCACCGCCGATACCGGACAGCCGCGCTATGTGCTGGCGCCGCCCTACCGCATGGATGGACAGCGCATGCCGGTGCGCCGCATGCCGCCGCCGCTGGCCGGTGACACCGCCGCCATCCTCGGCGAGGAGCTGGGCCAATCGCCCGAACAACTGGCCCAATTGCAGGCCCGCTCCGTCGTCCGCTGAGGCGGCAAAAGACGTTGTCCCGGCACGATCGGCTATCGTGCCGGGACTCCGGATCGCCGCCGACCGTCCCCCGAACCGGATCGCGACGATCATCCGTGACCGCCGCCTAGCCCAGCTCGGAGCCGACGCGACCGGCCCGGCGCCGCATCAGCGCCATGCCCACCGCCGTCAGCACCAGCACCAGCGCGCCAGCGAGCTCGGTCTGCCGGATCGGCACCATCAGCAGCACCGCGCCCACCAGCACCGCGCCACGCTCCAGCGTGCCGATGGTGCCCACCCGGTAGATGTAGCCTTCCACCGCGCAGCACAGGAGCACGGTCGCCACCACCGCGGTGCCTACCGAGACGACAATGTTGAAGACATCCCCCTGCAGCAGCAGGCCCGGATTGTAGACGAACATGAAGGGCAGGATGAACAGCACCAGCCCCAGCCGCATGGAGGCGAACCCCGTCTCCAGCCCGCGCGCCCCGGCGATCTGCGCGGCGGCGATGGAGGCCAGGGCCACCGGCGGCGTGATGTAGGAGAGCATGCCCCAATAGAGCACGAACAGGTGCGCACCCAAGGGGTTGAGCCCGAGCCCCACCAGCGCCGGGGCCAGCACCGTGGCGAGGAAGATGTAGCAGGCGCTAACCGTCATCCCCATGCCCAGCACGAAGCTGGTGAGCGCGCCGAGCAACAGCAGCAGCAGCACGTTGTTGCCGCCATAGAGCACCAGCTCGCGAGAGAAGGCGCTGCCCACCCCGGTCATGGCCAGCGACCCGACGATCAGGCCGATGCCGCACAGGGTCGCCACCAGATAGGCGATGTTGCCGGTCACATCGAGCAGCAGCTCGCGCACGGTGCGCAGCGGCAGCACGCGGCGGGTGGCCACCATGCCCAGCACCAGCATGATCGCCGTGGCGTAATAGGCGGCGCGATCGGGGCTGGCGACGAACAGGAGCACCACCAGCACCACCAGCGACACCAGATGGTGCCAGCCGCCCCGCACCGTGGCCAACAGCCTCGGCAGCTGGTCGCGCCCCACCCCGCGGATGCCGGTGCGTGCGGCGAACACATCGGCCTGGATGAACAGCGCCAGGTAATAGAGCAGCGAGGGCACAACCGCCGCCACCACGATGGTGGTGTAGGAGGTGTCGAGGAACGAGGCCATGATGAAGGCCACCGCCCCCATCACCGGCGGCATCAAAGTACCCCCGGTGGAGGCGCAGGCTTCCATCGCCGCGGCATAGGTGGGGGGATAGCCGGCCCGCTTCATGGCCGGAATGGTCAAGCGCCCGGTGGTGAGCACGTTGGAGATGACGCTGCCCGACAGCGAGCCGAACAAAGCGGAGGAGAGCACTGCCACCTTGGCCGGTCCGCCGCGGCTGCGGCCCATGAGGGCCATGGACAGATCCATGAAGAACTGCCCGCCGCCCATGACGCTGAGCACCGAGCCGAAGATGATGAAGCCCACCAGGGCATCGGCCACCACCCGCAACGGCATGCCGATGACGCTCTCCGCGCCCATCACATGGGCGGCCAGCGTTTCGGACAGGTTGAGCTGCGTGCCCCACAGAAAGCCGGGCATGGAGCCGGCGAACAGGGGATAGGCCGCGAACACCACGCAGATGGCGAGCAGCACCAGGCCGCCGGTGCGGCGCACCGCCTCCAGCGCCAGCAGCACCACGATGGCGCACACCGCCACGGCGAACGGCGGGGCCACCACCTCCCAGCCGCTGGTGATGATGGTTTCCGCCTCGAACGCCAGATAGCCACCGGTGAGCAAAGCGAGGACCGCGCAACCCCAGTCGAACGGCGTCACGTCGCCATCGCTGCCCCGGGCCGGCTGCAGCAGGAAGGCCGCCGCCAGGAACAGGCTCACGAGGACGTAATAATACCGGTTGGCGAGCAACGGCAGCACGCCGGCGATTTCAAGATTGAAGCTCTGCGCCGTGATGATGGCGAGGCCGGCGCCGCCAAGCAGCAGTAGCGCCGCCTTGACGGCACCGCGGACCCGTGGGGCCGGCGTGACCTCGGCCGCGGCGGCACGGACCTGCCCATTCTGGGATGGATCGGACATGGGGGTTCCTCCTGGACACACCCGTGCCGCGCGCGGCACGGGCCGGACCGCAAAGCTCAGTTCAGATGCTGCTTGCGATAGGTGTCCCAGAAGGCGGGCCAATCGGCATCGGCAACCTTCTTCTCGGCGGCCAGGGTGCGCGCGGTGCTCCAGGCGGCGCGCACCGCTTCGAGCCGGGCCAGGCGGGCCGTGTTCCAGGCCTCGTCCCGGTCCGTCCACACGCCGATCTCCTTCAGATAGCGGATGGCGCCGGAATGGAACGGCGCGTCCGACGGCGCGGTGCCGGCATCGGCGAGGCGCCACCCGGGCATGGCATTGGTGGCGCCGGAATAAAGGCCATAGGTCTTGTCCAGGGCCTTGAGGAACTCATAGACGTCCTCGTCCGAAGCGTTGGCATAGACGGAGATCATCGGGTAGCGCACGGCGAACAGCTCCGCCGGCTTCTCCGGCGACAGGCCGGCGCCGGCGGTGGCCGTCACGGGCGCGAAGAAGTCGGCCACCGAGGTGATCGCCTTCCAGCCCGCCGCATTGTCCTTCGGCAACGGCACCCAGGCGATGCCCCGCTGGGACTCCAGCTCGTAGAGCGCCGCCGCGGTGGGCGTGGTGCCGGCCACGTCGGCCTGGCCGTTCACCAGCGCCTGCAGCGCCGCGCCATAGGACGGCACCTCCACCACATGCACGTCGTCCCAGGTCAGCCCGCCGAAGGCCAGCATGGCCTCTACCTTGATGTTGATGGACGGGTTGGCCTTGATGCGCGGCACCCGTTTGCCACGCACGTCGGCGACGCTCTTGATGCCGCTGTCGGCAGCGGTGGCGAGGCCGAAGGTGGACGGGCGCCCCGCCAGCACCCGCAGATCCTGCGGGCCCCAATCGGCGGCGGCAAAATCATAGGTGCCTTCGGTGGCGAAATAGAGCTCGTCGGCCAGCCACCCATATTGCGCGCGGCCGGTCTTGAGCGGCAGCAGGCGGGCGATGGAGGTGCCCGAGGGCATCAGCCGCACCCGCGTGCCATAGGCCTTGCCGAAGGCATCGGCGATGGCGGACGCTTCCACGAAGCCGCTGGAGCCCACGTCATAGGTGGCCCACACCATGCTCGACGGCAGCTTCGGCTCCGCTGCGCCGGCCGCACCCGCGCTCACGGCAAGCCCGATCGACAGGGCAAGCGCCCTGACATTGAAATGCTTCATCATGTCCTCCCGACATCTGATCTGAATTGGCGTGATCAGTTCTGGTGGGTCCGTTGGCGCGGCACCACACCGTGTTGCGTCAGTTCTTCCGCTTCTTTCGCCTCGATCCCGGCCTCGGCCAGGATCTCCGCCGTCTGCGCACCGAAACCCGGCGGCGGACGGCGATAACTCGCCGCCGAGCGGCTGAGCCGGATCGGCGCCGCGAGACCGCGATACGCCCCCATTTCCACCACCATGCGCCGATGGGCCGTATGGGGATGGGCCAGGGCCTCGGCCACATCGAGAATGGCGCCGGCGGGCACGCCGGCCGCGATGAGGCGGGTGGCGAGTTCTTCCCCGTCGAACGCCGCCAGCGCGGCTTCCAGCGCGCCCTTCAGCGCCGCCCGGTTCTCCACCCGCGCGCCATTGGTGAGAAAGCGCGGATCCGTCGCGAGGTCAGGCGCGCCGATGGTGGCGCACAGCTTGCGGAACTGCCGGTCGTTGCCCACGGCGAGATAGATGGGGCGGGTGCCGGTGGCATAGGTGGAATAGGGCGCAATATTGGGATGGTCGTTGCCGGTGCGCTGCGGCAGCCGGCCGGAGAGGAAATAGTTCGCCGCATGGGGATGGAGCAGCGACAGGGCGGAGTCGAACAAGGTCGCCTCCACCGATTGGCCGCGCCCCGTCTGCGCCCGGTTCTGCAGGGCGAGGAGAATGCCGAGGGCGGCGTTGAGCCCCGTCACCATGTCCACCACCGGCAGGCCGACGCGGGTGGGCTCGCCACCGGCCACGCCATTGACGCTCATGATGCCGCCCATGGCCTGCAGAACCGCGTCGTAGCCCGGCAGCCCGCCGAGCGGACCATCGGCGCCGAAGCCACTCACCCGGCAGTGGATGAGGCGGGGAAAGCGCGCGGCCAGAACCTCCTCATAGCCCAGCCCCCATTTCTCCAGGGTTCCGGTCTTGAAATTCTCCACCAGCACATCGGCCCCCTCCAGCAGCCGCAGCAGTACCGCGCGGCCGGCCGGCTGGGTGAGATCGAGGGCCATGGAGCGCTTGTTGCGGTTGACCCCAAGGAAATAGGAGGCGGTGCCATCGAGAAAGGGCGGGCCCCATTCCCGCGTCTCGTCGCCGCCCGGCGGCTCGATCTTGATGATGTCGGCGCCATGGTCGCCGAGCATCTGGGTGGCGAAGGGGCCACCGAGCACACGGCTCAGATCCACCACCTTCAGGCCGGCAAGGGCGCCGGTGGCGGGCGCAGCGGCGTTTTCCAGCGCCTCGATCGGGGCGTGGGCACTCATTCCGCCGCCTCCCGCGCGAGGGATTGGGCGTCGCCGATCAGGAGCTCGATCTCGGCGGCCTCGTCCGCGACGCGCCGCAGCGGATCGCTCGGCATCAGCTTGTGCCGCAGCACCGCGCCGGCGATGGCCTGGCGCAGGCCGGACCGGGCGTTGGTCTGGGCCTCAATGCGAGCGTTTTCCCAGCTCAGCACCGTGGCCGAGGTGGCGTTGTAGACAGCGGTCGCCGCCTCCCGCACCTGCGCCTCACGGCTCTTGTCGTGGGCGACCGCATGCAGCAAATCCACCGCCGCCTTCACCCGGTCGGCAAGGCCGTCCGGCAGACGCTGGGGACCGATCTCCCGCTGCAATTCATCAAGATAGCCGGAGAGCGCCTCCAGGGCGCCTTCGCGGCGGGTGGCGCGGGCCACGTCGAGGGCGACGATATTGCTGGTGCCCTCCCAGATGGACCCGAGATGGGCATCGCGCAGCACCCGGGCATCGGACCATTCCTCGATATAGCCGCAGCCCCCGCGCACCTCCATGGCATCCCCCGCCACCTTGCGGGCATCGCGGCAGGTGCGGAACTTGATCAGCGGCGTGAGGATGCGCAGCACCTTGGCCATGCGGGCATCGCCCGCGTCGGCCGCCTCCAGCACCCGGGCGGTGTGGAACACCATGGAGCGACCCTGCTCGGCGGTGACCTGCATCTTGGCCAATTGGCGCCGCATCAGCGGCAGGTCCGAAAGGCGCGCGCCGAAGGCGGTGCGGTTGCGGGCAACGAACAGCGCCTCGTTCACCGAGCGGCGCATCAGGCCCGCCGACCGCACGCCATTGGCGAGGCGCGACATGTTGATCATGTCGGTCATCTGCTTGAAGCCGGAATTGGGCTCGCCCACCAGATAGGCTTCCGCCCCCTCCAGCATGATCTCGCCAGAGGCCATGGAACGGGTGCCGAGCTTGTCCTTCAGCCGCAGGATCCGATAGGCGTTGCGCCGCCCGTCCGGGAGATGGCGGGGCAGCAGGAACAGGGACAGCCCGCGGGTGCCGGCTCCCGCCCCCTCGGGACGCGCCAGCACCATGCCGAGCGCGGCATCGGGATTGGAGCAGAACCACTTGTCGCCATAGAGGCGCCACACCCCGTCCTCGAGCCGCGCGGTGCACTCGATGGCCCCCACGTCGGAGCCGGCCACCTGCTCGGTCATGAACATGGAGCCCTGGGCCAGGGTTTCCAGATCTTGACTGGTCAGCGCCTCGAAATAGCGCGACACCAGCTCCGGCGCGCCAAACTTCACCAGGGTGCGGGTCAGGGAATCCGTCATGCTGAGGGGGCAGCACAGGCCGAACTCCGCCTGCACGAACAGATAGACCAGCGCATATTTCACCAGCGGCGGCAGCTTGTCCGGCACCCCGAACACTCCCGGGCGATGGGACATGGCGGCCAGGCCGAAATCGCCGAAGGCCACCTGCTCCAGCTCCGCATAGGCCGGATGCTTCACCACGCGCTCGTCGGCGACCCCATTGCGGGCGCGAATGACGAGGCTGGGCGGGTTCTTGTCGGCGGTCAGCGCCAGCTGCTCCAGCCGGTCGCCCACCAGCGCGCCCATGCGCTCCAGGCGCGGCAGCACCCGCTCCAGCATCTCGGGGGCGAGATAGACCCGCAGCAGATCGAGAAAACCGGGATCCGCATGAAACACATTCATGCCGGCACTGTCGGGGATGTTGCGGTGAACCGCAGCGGCCATGTCGTCCTCCCTGTCCGCCGAGTGTCTCGGTCGTGGTGCATTGGGGGGAGGATCAGCGCCTTGCGATTTGAAATCCAATATTGAGTTTGTATTCTGTGATAGCGAAATAGCTATGGATGGAGCCGATGGCCATCACCTTTCGGCAGTTGCAGCACTTCCTGGTGCTGTCCGAGCAGCTCCATTTCGGGCGCGCTGCCCGTGCCCTCCACATCTCCCAGCCGCCCCTGAGCGCCAGCCTCAAGCAGCTGGAGGAGCATCTGGGCTTCCAGCTCATCGAGCGCACCAGCAAGTCGGTGCGCCTCACCCCGGCCGGGGCGGTGTTCGCCAGCCACGCCGCGCGCATCCTCGGCCAGTTGCAGGCGGCCCAGGAGGTCGCCGGCCAGACCGCGCGGGGCACCGTGGGCAAGCTGACCGTGGCGTTCGTGCCCTCCATGCTCTACCGCCGCCTGCCGGTGCTGCTGAAGGGGTTCCAGGATCGCTTTCCGCAGGTGGAGCTGCACCTGCAGGAGATGAACTCCACCCGGCAGATCGAGCAGATCCTCAATCACAAGGTCGACGTGGGCTTCGTGCACGCGACGCCGTTTCCCGACACGGTGGCGACCCTGTCCCTGGAGGTGGAGCGGCTGGTGTGCTGCCTGCCCTTACGTCACCGGCTCGCCGGCCGCAGCCGGCTCTCGCTCCGGGAACTGGCAGGCGAGAAGATCCTGGTGTTCGCCCGCGACTTCGCCGCCCACTACCATGATCGGATCGTCGGCCTGCTGCGGGCGGCCCATGTGGAGCCGCACCTCAACTACCACATCCAGCACTGGTTCACGGTGGTGGCGCTGGTGAGCCAGGGCATGGGCGTCTCCATCGTGCCGCGCTCCCTCAGCACCAGCCATTTCGCGGATGTTGCCTATGTGGAACTGGACGAGGCCACCGCCGCCCACGAGGTGGCCCTCGCCTGGCGCGCCGATGGCGCCACCGATGCCTGCCGCGCCTTCGTGGCCAGCATCCGCGAGCAGTACCGCCCCCTGCCCACCGAGCCCTGACAGGCGCCACGAAATGGCCGGGAAGCGGGTGCCTGCTCACCGCCGCAGAAGGGGCGCGCCATGTCGCGGCCGCCCCCCGCGCGCCGGGATAGCGAGGATTGAAGCGCGGATGCTATTCACAGATACCACCACCCGATTCATCGTGCGCAGCGCCCCATCGGCCTGCGCGCGCCCCTGATGCCGGCCTGCTCCGCCCATGACCCTCATCACCACCATCCTGATCCTGCTGCTTGGTGTCGTCATCTCCGGCTCGCTCACCCGCGCGCTGCCCATTCCGGTGCCCCTGCCCCTGGTGCAGATCGCCCTCGGGTTCGCGGTGGCGGCGGTCGCCGACCTCGGGGTGGAGCTGCAGCCCGACATCTTCTTCCTGCTGTTCCTGCCGCCGCTGCTGTTCCTGGACGGCTGGCGCATCCCCAAGGAAGGCCTGCTGAAGGACAAGGGCGCCATCATCGAGCTGGCATTCGGCCTGGTGGTGTTCACGGTGCTGGGCGTCGGGCTGTTCATCCATTGGATGATCCCCGCCATGCCGCTGGCGGTGGCGTTCGCGCTCGCCGCCATCCTCTCGCCCACCGACCCCATCGCCGTGTCCGCCATCGCCGCCCGCGTGCCCATCCCCAAGCGGCTCATGCACATCCTGGAAGGGGAATCCCTGCTCAACGATGCATCCGGCCTCGTGTGCATGCGGTTCGCGGTGGCGGCGGCGCTCACCGGCGCGTTTTCCCTGTTCGAGGCGGCCGGCACCTTCCTGTGGCTCGCCGCCGGCGGCATCGCCATCGGCGCGGCGGTCACCCTTGGCGTGACCATGACCAAGAACTGGATCTCGCGGCGTCTCGGCGAGGAGACCGGCGCCCAGATCCTCATCAGCCTGCTGATCCCGTTCGCCGCGTATCTCCTGGCGGAGCACCTGCACTGCTCTGGCATTCTCGCCGCCGTCTCCGCCGGCATCACCATGAGCTATGTGGAGCAGAGCGGCCAGGCGCTCGCCATCACCCGGGTCCAGCGCAGCGCCGTGTGGGACATGGTGCAGTTCGCCGCCAATGGCGTCATCTTCGTGCTGCTGGGTGAGCAACTGCCCTCCATTATCGCCGGCGCCGCCCGGGTGGTGCGCGAGGCGGGCCATCACGAGCCCATCTGGCTGGTGGTGTATGTGGTGGCCATCAACGTTGCCCTGGCGGCCCTGCGCTTCATCTGGGCCTGGGTCTCGCTGCGCTTCACGCTCTACCGCGCCGCCCAGCGGGGCATGCCCATGGAGCGGCCCAGCTGGCGGCTGGTGGCGGTGACGGCGCTGGCCGGCGTGCGCGGCGCCATCACCCTTGCCGGCGTGCTCACCTTGCCCATCTTCATGAACGACGGCTCGTTCTTCCCCGCCCGCGACCTCGCCATCTTCCTCGCCGCCGGCGTCATCATCGTCTCGCTGGTGGCGGCCTCCATCGGCCTGCCGATCCTGTTGAAGGGGCTGCAGCTGCCCGCGGAACCCACCCACCAGAAGGCCGAGGACCGGGCCCGGGTGGCCGCCGCCCAGGCCGCCATCAAGGCCATCGAGCAGGCCCAGCACGAGCTGGGCGAAGGCCGTCCCGATGCCGACCTGTACACCGAGGTCGGCGCCCGGGTCATGGACCTCTACCGCCAGCGCATCGACGGCCATTCCCGCACCGGGGCGGACGGCGACCGCTTCCGCACCGCCGAGAAGATCGAGCAGGACCTGCGCCTGGCGGCTCTCAGGGCCGAGCGGGTGGAATTCTATCGCCGCGGGCGCTCCAACCTGTTGTCCGACGAGATGGTGCGCAAGCTGGTGCGCGAGATCGATTTGGTGGAAGCCAAAATGATCTCCGACTGAGCTCAGCCCGCGCCCACGGCGCGGGACACGCTCACCAGATGCTCCCCCATCCACTGCGTGGCCGGCCCCAACGCATCGCGCACCCGGCGCACCACGCACATGGGCAGGCTCACCGCGGTGGCGCGCCCGTCCCAATCCTGCGGCGTGAGCCGCACCAAGGTTCCATCGGCGAGATCCGCAGCCACCAGGTGCAGCGGCATGCTGCCATAGCCCAGCCCCGCCCGCAGCATGGCGTGCTTGGCGCCCAGGTCGGCGATGCGCCACGTCTGAGTGGCGTGCACCCCCTGGTCGCGCGCGCCGCCGGGCCCCGAACGCTCGGTCAGCACCAACTGCACGTGATCCCGCAACACCTCGGCCGGGATGGCGCCCAGGCGCTGCGCCAGCGGATGGGAAGGCGCGGCCACCAGCGCCAGCTCCACGTCCAGCAGCGGCATCCGCGCCAGGCTCTCCACGTCGCGCGGCGCCGCCACCACGATGCCGAGGTTACAGACCCCGTCCATGACCAGTTGCGCGCTGGCGGAGAGGATTTCCACGTAAAGCCGGGTCTGCACCGTGGGGAAATGGGCGCGGAAGCCTTTCAGCGCCTCCAGCAGCACCGTCATGGGAAACATGGCATCCACCACCAGGGTCAGCTCCGCCTCGAGCCCACCGGCGATGCCACGGGCCTCCATGCGGAAGGCGCCCACCGCCTCGGCGATCCGCCGCGCCCGCGGCAGCAATGCCCGCCCCGCCTCGGTGAGCGCCGGCCGGTATTCGGCCCGGTCGAACAGCGCCGCGCCGGTCTGGTCCTCCAGGCGCCGGACCGCATAGGTGACCGCCGACTGGGCCCGGTTCAGCGCCCGGGCGGCGGCCGAGAAGCTGCCGGTGTCCACCACCGCGAGAAACACCTGGATCTGGTCGAGGGTCAGGCCATCCATGAGACCATCTAAATTTCAGATCATGATGGTCTAAACTTTCCCAGTTTTTTCCGGGAAAGGCCAGTCCCATATTCCCCTCACGACAGCGGCCCCATAGGCCGCGTCACGAGAAAGGGACACACCATGTCCACATCCTCCTCAACCACCGCGCGCCGGTGGCCCACCCTGTTCATCGCCCACGGCGGCGGCCCCTGGCCGTTCATGGCCAAGTCGCCCGATCCGGCGGCGCGCTGGGACGGGTTGGAGGCCTATCTGCGTGGCCTCGACGGCGCCCTCGGCGGCCGGCCCAAGGCGGTGCTGGTGATCTCCGGACACTGGGAGGAAACCAAGCCGACGGTCAATGTCGGCACCCATCCCGGGATGCTGTTCGACTATTATGGCTTTCCCGCCGACACCTACCGGCTGAGCTACCCGGCGCCGGGCGCGCCGGAGTTGGCGGCGCGGGTGAGGCAGGTGCTGGAAGGGGCCGGTATCGCCACCGGTGAGGAAACCACCCGCGGCTACGACCACGGCGTGTTCGTACCCTTCATGCTGATCTATCCGCAGGCCGATGTGCCGCTGGTGCAGCTCTCCCTGGCCCACAGTCTCGATCCGAAGGCCCATCTCGCCCTCGGTCGGGCGCTGGCGCCGCTGCGGGATGAAGGGGTGCTGATCGTCGGCAGCGGCATGAGCTTCCACAATCTGCGCGCCTTCTTCACCCCCGATCGGCGGGTGAGCGATGCGGCCGAGGCGTTCGACAGCTGGCTGACCACGGCTGTGGAGGAGGAGCCCGCCCGCCGCGACGCGGCGCTCGCCGCCTGGGCGTCAGCCCCGGGCGCCCTCATGAGCCATCCGCGCAGCGAACATCTGGTGCCGCTGTTCGTGGCCGCCGGGGCGGCGGGAACCGATGCCGGACACCGGGTCTTCCACGACCATATCTTCGGCAAGGCCTATTCGGGCTTCCAGTTCGGCTGAGCGCCCGCCGCACGGCCCATCCACTTCCCCTCACCCTGACGGCGAGCAGGGCGTGAGCGGGCAGGCCCTCTCGCCGAGACAAGGACCAAGACTATGCTTTCCAACGACTTCTTTGAAACCTGGAGCCCCCGCCTTCTGTCGGTGCTGCGCATCGTGGCGGCGCTGCTGTTCCTCTCCCACGGCACGGCCAAGCTGTTCGGCTTTCCCCATGTGGCCATGTTCGACGGCGTGACCATCGGCTCGCTGTTCGGCCTCGCCGGCATCATCGAGATCGTCGGCGGCGTGCTGCTGGCACTGGGCCTGTTCACGCGACCGGTGGCCTTCATCCTGTCCGGCCAGATGGCGGTGGCCTATTTCATGATGCACGCGCCGCAGAACTTCTTCCCGCTGCTGAACGGCGGTGAGCTGGCGGCCCTCTACAGCTTCCTGTTCCTGTATTTCGCCGTTGCGGGCGGCGGCGCCTGGAGCCTCGACAAGCTGCGCTCCGCCAACGCCTGAGGCATCTGCGTCTCACAAGAAGGCCGCCCTGGCTGAGCCGGGGCGGCCTTCTTCGTTTGCGATCGGCGCGGCAGCGCGGAGCGGGAATCTCACGCGGTGCGGAACATCATGTCCATACGGGTCTCGCTGGCGCGGCGGATGTGGGCGCGCGCGGCCTCCTCCGCCCGCTCCGGCGCATGGGCGACGATGGCGTCCAGAATGCCCCGGTGCTCCTCCAGCGCCGCCGGCGAGCGGCCCTCCGCCTCGAAGGTGGTGCCCGGCAGCAGGGTCAGGGCATCGGAGAGCTGGGCCAGGGCCTGCGACAGGTAGCGGTTGCGCGCCGCCTCGTAGATGGCCTGGTGGAACAGGCGGTTGAAACGGCCGGTCTCGGCCGGGTCGTCCAGCACCTCGGCGCTCTGATCCAGCAGATCACCCATGGCCTTGATCTCGGACGGCGAGGCATATTGAGCCGCGCTGGATGCGGCGGCGCCCTCCAGCACCGCGCGCAGAAAATAGATTTCCCGCACCTGCTGCATGCTGAACTGGGACACGGCGAGGCCCCGCCCCGGCACCAGCTCCAGGAGGCCGTCGGCGGTGATGCGCCGGATCGCTTCGCGAATGGGGGTCCGGCTCACCCGGAAATGCTCGGCGAGGTCGGCCTCGCGCAGCCGCTGGCCCGGCTGGAACTCGCCCGAGCGGATGGCCTCGCGGATCCGCTGATACGCGAACTCCGCGCGGGAAAGGTTGCTGTCGGAAGGCTCGTCCATGGTCTTTTGCCGTCGTATCCGCATGCCGCGACCGCATCCGCGGCACGTCGTATTCGCGCGTATACTGCGACTGTTCGCGGGCGGCACCAAGGCCTGTCTTCCCGCGCGTCCGCGCCCTCGTGTCGCGGCGCCGCCCGCGCGGCCACACTGCGGCCCCTCGGCCGGCGCTTGGATTTCGTGCAGGGTGCGCCTTCCACCGGCCCCTCACAAGCCCCGGCGCTCACGCGGCTGAAGCTACCCTTGCGTCACACCACCCGATGCGCCACGGGCGTGATCGACGGCTAGGGTCCCAGCCATACCCCCATCGCATGGATGGCGGGTCGGCTCCCCTTTTCATGCCTTGGAAGGATGGGCTTCGAGCCCTTCATCCCACCCGCCGGAGCCGCTATAGGTCAGCGCCAGCTGCGCCGCCCCGACGCCGCCGCACAGAATCCAAGACCTTCCGAGGAGCCCCTCATGACAGCCGTCACCTATCCCGACGTTCAGCTCCATATCGATGGCGTGTGGCGTGATGCCGAAGGGTCCCGCCGCATTCCGGTGCTGAACCCGGCCACCGAGGAAGAGATCGGCACCGTCGCCCACGCCTCCATCAACGACCTTGACGCGGCGCTGGAGGCCACCACCCGCGGCTTCGCCGTGTGGCGCAACATCTCCGCTTATGAGCGCTCCAAGCTCATGCGCAAGGCCGCCGACATCCTGCGTGAGCGCGCCGACACCATCGCCCGGCTGATGACCCTGGAGCAGGGCAAGCCGCTTCCCGAGGCGCGCATGGAGACCCTGGCCGCCGCCGACATCATCGACTGGTTCGCCGAGGAAGGCCGCCGGGCCTATGGCCGCGTGGTGCCGGCCCGCGCGCCGGGCATCTACCAGCTGGTCATCAAGGAGCCCGTGGGCCCGGTGGCCGCCTTCACCCCCTGGAACTTCCCCATCAACCAGGTGGTGCGCAAGCTGTGCGGCGCGCTGGCCGCCGGCTGCTCCATCATCGTCAAGGCGCCCGAGGAGACCCCGGCCTCCCCGGCCGAGCTGATCCGCGCCTTTGTCGATGCCGGCGTGCCCAAGGGCGTGATCGGCCTCGTCTACGGCGTGCCGGCGGAAATCAGCGAATACCTCATTCCGCACCCGGTGATCCGCAAGATCACCTTCACCGGCTCCACCCCGGTGGGCAAGCAGCTGGCGGCGCTGGCCGGCGCCCACATGAAGCGGGCGACCATGGAACTCGGCGGCCATTCGCCGGTGATCGTGTTCGAGGATGCCGACGTGAAGGCCGCCGCCAAGCAGATCGCCACCGCCAAGTTCCGCAATGCCGGTCAGGTCTGCGTCTCCCCCACCCGCTACCTGGTGCAGGAGAAGGTGTATGAGGAGTTCGTGGACGCCTTCGTGGCGGTGGCCAAGCAGGTGAAGGTGGGCAACGGCCTCGATGCCGACACCACCATGGGCCCGCTCGCCAACGCCCGCCGCATCCCAGCCATGGAGGCGCTCATCGCCGATGCCCGCCAGCAGGGCGCGACGGTGGCCACCGGCGGCGCCCGCATCGGCAACAAGGGCTATTTCTTCGAGCCCACCGTGGTCACCGGCGTGACCCGCGAAATGCGCATGATGAACGAGGAGCCGTTCGGCCCGCTCGCCATGATGCTGCCCTTCTCCGACTTCGACGAGGCCGTCACCGAGGCCAACCGCCTGCCCTACGGCCTTGCCTCCTACGCCTACACCCGCTCCGCCAAGACCGCCAATGCGGTGGCCAATGCGGTGGAAGCCGGCATGATGACGATCAACCACCTGGGCCTGGCCCTGCCGGAGGTGCCGTTCGGCGGCATCAAGGATTCCGGCTATGGCTCCGAGGGCGGTTCGGAGGCCATCGAGGCCTATCTGAACCCCAAGTTCGTCTCCCAGGCCGGCGTCTGAGCCTGCGGGCGCATCCGGGAGCGTCCCCCACCCCACATGAAGACGGCGGCCATGACGGCCGCCGTTTTTTTTCGTTTCAGCTCCCGGGTCCCTATGGGTGCCTCAGCCGTCCAGCCGGTCCGTATCGGGGGCGATGCCGCTGGAGGTGGGGGCGCCATCGTCCAGTGCCGCCAGGTGCGCGACCACCAGCGGCCGGTAGCGGGTCATTCCCTTGTATTCCGCCAGGTCCGGATGGAGGTCCCGCAGCACCCGGTGCAGGCGCCGCCGCCATTTCGGCACCCGGGCGATATCGCTCACCGAGGTGAGATAGCAGCGGATGCCGAACAGGATGGCGTTGGAGCGCGGCAGCCGGAACAGGGTCTGCAGCTCCACCCGCAGATGAACCTTTTCTGCCACGTTGTCGGCGGTCACCGTGGTGCGGTCCGGACCCCACACCGGGTAGTTCTCCGGCGAGGTGTCGAGCCGCGGGTTGATGGTCATGGTCCAGTTGAGGCGGCGCACCGGCTGGCCATACTGCAGCCGCAGCAGATACTTCAGGGCGCGGTCGAACACCCCCCGGTCATGCGCCACCCCGGGCACCGGCCCATGCCATTCATGGAAGCTCATGCCGATGTTGAATTCCAGCGACCAGTCCGCCTGGGTGGTCACCATGCCACCGTCGACGAACAGATTGTCCTCGCGCTGATCCTGCAGCGTGAAGTCGCCCTGCACCTGACGGGTGATGTATTCAAACGGCGCGCAGGGCAGCGTTTCCGGCTTACCGAAGGTGAAGGTCTGGTGCAGGCCGAGAGGACGGTTGACCCAGGTCCACACGTCCCCCGCCTTGGACAGGGTGAAATGCGCGGGATAGTCCGCCGCCAGGCTCTCCATGATGAGCTCCAGCGTATCCCATTGCGCCGCCATCATATGGGGCAGCACCTGACAGCGCTTGGGGTCCTCCTTGAGCACCCGCTCGCGCTCCCGGCACTCGCCCACATAATGCTCATCGATGTCGAACACCGCCTGGAAGGCGGGGGTGGCACCTCCCTTCACATGAGGCTCGATGTTGACCGAATACATGTATTCATCTTCGGGGAACGGAAAGGGAAAGCGCAGAATGTCTTCCGGCGACTTCTTGTAAGTGAAGGTGTCGCGGAAGGTTTCGGCGGGCTTGAACTGCACGGTCATCGGATCCCTCCACGGTTCACAGGTCAAGCACGAGGCGCGGCCCGCGGGCACGCGACACGCACGGCATGATGAGGGCGCCGGACGCCTTCTCCGCATCGGAAAGGAAGTCGTCGCGGTGGTCCACCTCGCCCTCCTCCACCCGCGTCACGCATTCGCCGCAGGCGCCGCCCCGGCACAGGCAGCGCGCGGCCACGCCCGCCGCCTCGATCGCCTCCAAAAGGGTCTGGTTCTCACCCACCGTCACCTCGATGCCCGAGCGGGTGAGGACCGCCTTGAACGGCAGGCCGCCGGCGGCCGCGCCGAAGCTCTCCTTGTGCACGCTGCCCCTGGGCCAGCCGAGGGCGAGCGCGGTGGTGCCCACCGCATCCATCAGGCTATGCGGCCCGCAGGTGTAGACATGGCTGCCGAGCGGCTGACGCGACAGCAGCCCGGCGAGATCGAACGCCGCCCGGCCACCCCCATGCACGCGGATGTCGGCATCGACCGCATAGGGCGCCAGCAGGCGCTCGAACACCGGCACCTCCTCGGGGGAGGACAGATGGTGCAGCTCGAACCGGGCGCCCCGGGCCTGCAGTTCCGCCAGAAAGGACAGCATGGGCGTGATGCCGATGCCGCCGGCGATGAGCACGTGTTTGCGGGCGGTGGCCGCGAGCGGGAACAGGCTCACCGGCGGCGCCATCTCCAGCACGTCGCCGGCCGCCACATGGGCATGCAGGAAGGCCGAGCCACCGCGCGACTGCGCCACCTTGCGGACGATGATCTCGTAACGCCCACGCGCCCCGGGGGGCGAGACCAGCGAATAGGCATTCTTCATCACCCGCGCGCCATCGCGCAGGGTCAGCATCACATGCCCGCCCGCCGGCGCGGTGGGAAAGGCGCCCCCATGGGCCGGCTCAAAGGCGAAACGCTTGAGGGTGGGCGCCAGCGCGGTAATCTCGCGCACCCGCACAGGGATGGTTCCGGTCATCGGTAGATCTCCTCGGACGGCGGCACCTCGCCGGGCACCTCGGCATCGATCTGCACGGCCATGAAGGCGGCGAGACGCTTGGAGAAGTGATCGCGCACGAACAGCGACGCGCCGCAGCCGGCACAGGTGACGATGGAGGCGGTGATGCCTTCCGAGACGGTGCGGCAGTGAACGCAGAAGATCCGCCGGGCCTGCGGCCCCATCTGGGCGAATTGCATCTCCTGGCGGGTGAGGCCCGCCACCGCGCCGATGTTGAACACATCCCACAGAAACGGCTCGGTGCCGGCCGCGCACAGGCGCAGCCCCATGGTCTCGCGCGCCAGGCGCTCCTCCAGGGCCGAGAACAGCTGGCGGGCGGAGCGGAATGACCGCACGGCCCCCGCAGCCTCGTCCATCACCGGCGCGCCAGGCACCGTGCTGGCATGGGCCACGGTCCATGTCTCGAAGGCGGAGGGGTCAACCCCCTCCGCCATCAGCTCGTCCGGAAGGCCGGCCCCTTCCACCACCAGCAGCGCGTGGCGCGCGGCCGGATCACCGGTGATCTTTCCGTAGGCGGGGCGGCTCTTGATCCCTTGGTCGCTCATCTCGTTCCCGTTCAGTAGACCGCGATGGAATGGGCGACGATGACCACCACCGCGCCCACGAGGAGCGCCAGGTAGGGCAGCAGCCCGGCGCGGGTTCCGGCCCCCGTCTCCGCCTTGAGGTGCATGTCTTCCAGCATGGCCGCCGGGAACTGGCCCTTGTCGGTCACGTAGTGGCGGAAGGCGAACACCGGCAGAATGAGGGCCGAGCACACGAGACCCGTCACCAGCGTGCCCGCGCCCCAGATGTCCGCGCCCATGCCGAGCAGGGCGAGGTTCACATATGCGAGCAGCGTGCCGAGACCGAGCAGCCAGCCGGGCGCCTTGTAGGGCCGCGCCCAGGACGGACGATCGATGCGGTGGATCCAGGTGGCGTTGAGATTGAGGAAGTTGAACAGAATGTAGCAGACATTGGAGATGGCCAGGACAAAGACGTAGTCCGACATCATCAGCAGCACGAGATTGAAGGCGAGATCGGTCCACATGGCCCGGGTGGGCGCGCCGTTCTCGTTCACGTGCGACAAATACTTGGGCAGCCAGCCGTCCACCGAGGCCTGATAGAGGGTGCGCGAGGACCCGGCCATGGAGGTGATGATGGCCAGCATCAGGGCGAAGATCAGCATCACCACGATGACGGTGTGCACCAATGCCCCACCCTTGATCATGCTCGCCATGGCGCTCGCCACGCCCATGCCGGAATAGATGTCGGCATTGAGGATGCCATCATAGACGGCAGGGGTGACGATATTGCCCTGGGCATCGATCACCGCCGGCGTCACCATGTGGCCGAGGCCGAGCACGCCCTGGAAGGCGATAGGCACCAGGGTGAAGACGAAGATGCACAGCAGCCCCGAATAGAGGATCGCCTTGAAGGTATCCGTCTTCGGGTCCTTGAACTCGCGCGTGTAACAGACCGCGGTCTCGAACGCATAGGTGGACCACGCGGCGATGAACAGGCCGCCGGCCATCAGCGTGATACCCGCCATGTTCCACTCACCCGCCACCACCTGGCCGGTGCCATCCTTGGCCAGCGGCGCGAACGGGCCGAGGTTCGCCAGCAGCACATCACCGGTGACCAGCGGCACGAGGCCGATGAGGATGAGGGGCAGCAGCGCCGCCACCCCCAGGATGACCTGCACCCGCGCCGTCTGGCTGATGCCGCGATGCTGGATGGCGAAAGCCACCAGCAACAGCGCCGCCCCCAGGAAGAAGGTGGCGTTCACCCGCAAGGTGAGGCCGCTCTTCAGCCAATTGAGATCAAGCAGGGTCAACGACCAGCTGTTGATGGCGGCATCGGCCGGAAACAGGATGGAGAGCACATAGCCGGCGGCAAGGCCGGAACCGATGGAGAGCACCGGCGACCAGGCGAGCCAGTTGCACCAGACCGAGAACGGCGCCAGGAGCTTGGAATAGCGCACCCAGGCCACCGCGCCATAAACCGAGGCGCCGCCGGACTTGTGCGGAAACAGCCCGGCAATTTCCGCATAGGAAAATGCCTGTATGAAGCCGAACAGGATGGAGACGCTCCACACCACCCAGGCAGGCGCGCCCACGGTGGCGCCGATGGCGCCGATGGAAAACAGCACCAGCGCTGGAACGCCGCTGGCAATCCAGAATGCACCGGTCCAACTGATCTTGCGCTGGAGCGAGCCGGCGTCTGCCGACGGCTCCCCTTCAACCGCGGTTATGGTCATGTTTGATCCCCTCTTGATTGCGGGGAGTTTCTCCATAAGAAAAATTATTGTCAATGACGATATACATCTGACGCAAAGTCAGAGCGAGCATATTTTTTGCTCACATCGGCGCACATTCGGTGCGCACACAGATGAAAGCACACGCAATACATGCGTCAGAAAGACTGACCAAGTTGATCCAGCCTTACGCGCATGTGCCAGCGCCCCCGCGCGGCACTGGCCGGGCGGGGGTGAGCTTTCAAACGGGCCAGACGCCGGGCTCAGGCGCGCACGCGCGTCTTCTGCGGATCGAAGTGGGGAAACGGCACCACCTGCGCGCCGATCCGCTTCTGCAGCCCGTCGAGCTTGCCGATCTCCAGCCGGGTGCCCACCTCTGCCGCCGCCACGTCCACCCGGGCGAGCGCGATGCTCGCCTTGAGGATGGGCGAGCGGGTGGCGCTGGTGACGACCCCCACCTGCGCCCGGCCATTGTAGAGCGGATCGCCGTGGCCCACCGCCTCGTTCCCGTCGATCACGAGGCCCACCATCTTGCGCGCGGGATGCGCCTTCCGCCGCGCCAGCGCCTCCCGGCCCACGAAGTCCTCGTCCTTGTTGGCCACCGCAAAGCCGATGCCGGCCTCGTACGGGTCGGTCTGATCGCAGAAATCATAGCCCGCGAAGACGAGGCCCGCCTCGATGCGCAGCATGTCGAGGGCATCGAGGCCGAGCGGCTTCAGGCCTTTGGGCGCGCCCGCAGCCCACACCGCGTCCCAGACGGCGGCAGCGTCCTGCGGATGACACCAGATCTCGAACCCGAGCTCGCCCGTATAACCGGTGCGGGAGACCACCAGCGCCGGCCCCATGGGTCCGCCGAGCCGCGCCACAGCGAAGCGAAACCACTTCAGCTCCGCAA
This sequence comes from Xanthobacter sp. ZOL 2024, assembly GCF_052932325.1. Classification (NCBI taxonomy): domain Bacteria; kingdom Pseudomonadati; phylum Pseudomonadota; class Alphaproteobacteria; order Hyphomicrobiales; family Xanthobacteraceae; genus Xanthobacter; species Xanthobacter sp. ZOL 2024. The sequence goes on along the minus strand of NZ_CM128808.1, from coordinate 2,922,377 downwards.
TGGCCGGCTGGGTCGGCGCCGTCCAGATCACTTCCGAGAGGATCTCCCGCGAGAGCGGACCCTGCACGGCGATATTGTGCAATTGGTCGGTGGAGGATTTCACGAAGACCCTGAGGCCCCATTCCGCCGCCTTGTCGCGCAGCCACTTGCCGGTGAATTCCTCGCCGCACACCACGCGGAAATTGGCCGGCCCCAGCCGAAACACGGTGGCATCGTCGATCATGCCGCCATGGTCGTAGCACAGGGCCGTATAAACCACCTGCCCGACCGCGAGCTTGCGCATGTCGCGGGTCACCGTGCGCTGCAGCAGCAGCTCCGCATCCGGGCCCGTGACCTCGAATTTGCGCAGCGGCGAGAGGTCCATGATGGCCGCGCGCTCCCGGCAGGCCCAATATTCCGCCACCGACCCCTCGCCGGTGAAACAGGTGGGCAGCCAGAAGCCGCGATACTCCACGAAATTGCGGGTCTTCTCAGCCACCCGCGGATGAAAAGCGGTCTCGCGCGTCAAACGCGGCTCGGCATCGGCGGTCATGCGGAAGGCGGTTCCCCTGGAGAAGTGCGCGGCACCGTCATAGACGCGCACGTGAATGTCGGTGGGCTCCCAGCCATTGGCGGGGTCGATGTCGTCCGCGCAGGACGAGGTGGCGCAGACGAGATCGGTCAGCGCCCGGAGCAGCACATAATCCCCCGGCCGCGACCAGGGCTCGTCCATGGTGAGCGCGTTGGCGTGGTCGATGCCGGTATTGTAGAAGAAATTGATGGCCGGCCAGCCCCGCTTCGGCCGCACGCCCAAAGGCGCCAGCACCACATTGAAATTGTCGGAGCAATTGGCGTGGCCGGGATAGCCCATGTCTTCATAATATTTGGCCGAGCAGGCCAGGGCGAACGTATCGTGCCGTCCCACCGTGTCACGGATCACCTCCACCAGCGGGATCTGTCGCTCGTCATAATATTTCGAGTGCAGGCCCGGCCCGGGATAGGCGGCGCCCATCAGCGTCCGCGTGGTGGTGGCGTCGAGGCCGAATTCCTCGCCCCGCACGAGCCCCGCCGCATCGAACGCGAGGAAATCGGAGCACTGGCGCCCGGCCACGTCGATGATCTGGATATAGTCGCCGGCCTTGACCCGATAGGCCTTGGCCTGCGCCGCCGGCACCCGCAGGTCCAGGATCACCGGCGCCAACGCGGGCGGCAGCGGCACCGGCGTGCCCGGCCCGCGCGCGATGCGCAGATGCAGCTCGGTGGGCGGGGTCTGCTGGTCCGGCGCCATGGGCGTCCCCGGTGCCGCCACCACCAGGAGCAGCGCAACCGGGGCGGTGAAGCTGAGTGCGGCACCCGGCGCCGTGCCATCGGCCAGCACCAGGTGGCCAGGATGCGCCCGCGGATCCACGCCGCGCTCCGCCAGCACGCGCGCCACGTCGTCGGCCCCTTCTCCGCCACCCTGGCCGGCCAATGCCGCGCCGAGCGTCACCGTGCCGTCGGCCCCGAGCCCGAGCAGCGCTCCGGCAGCCATGCCATCGCAGGCGATGGGAAACAGCAGCGCCGGCTGGCCGCCCTCCGGATCGACCAGGGTGACATGATCGCCGGCGGCGAGCTCCACCACGCGGCAACCGCCGCCGCGCACCACCAGGTACTGGCCCGCAGACGCCCCCGCCGGGGCGCCGATGGCAGAGGACGACACAAGAGGCACGTTCATCACGATCCCATTTCGGCAGCGGGCCCATTGGCCCCGAGAAAGCGGCTCACGCAGCCGCCGCCAGCAGGCGATAGCGGCCGCGGTAGTACAGCAGGGGAGCGTCGTCGCCCTCGGCATGCATGTGCACCACGCGGCCGACGAAGATGATGTGGTCGCCGCCGTCGTAATGGGCGTAGGGCACGCACTCGAAGGTGGCATGGGCGGCGGTGAGCCGGGGCGCCCCGCTGCGGCCCGGATGCCAGTCGGTGCCGGCGAATTTGTCCTCTCCCGCCCGGGCGAAGCGGTTGGAAAGCTCCTGCTGGCTCTCCAGCAGGATGTTCACCGAATAGGCCTTCACCTGCTCCAGCCGGGCCAGGGAATTCAGGGTGCGGGCCATGCAGAACAGGATCAGCGGCGGATCGAGCGAGACGGCGGAGAAGGAATTCACCGTCACCCCCATCAGCCCCTCGTCGTCGCCGGCCATCACCACGGCGATGCCGGTGGCGAAGCGGCCCAGCGCGTTGCGCAGCTCACGCGGATCAAGACCGGCGTCCAGATCAATCGTCGAAGTCGTCACCGTCGGCATGGGCAATGCTCTCTCGCAGCGGATAAGGACACGCCGCCCGCCCCACCGCCGCGCGTGGCGTGCGCGAGCGGCGGGACCGGCGGCGGTGTGCCGTTCAGGCCACCTTGGCGGTGGTCTGCACCTCGGCGAGCAGCTTTTCAGCGAAAGCGCGCTTTTCCAGATCGTCCATCTTCTTGATCTCGTTATTGAGAACACGGGTATTGATGGACTTGTTCCAGTAATCGAGGCTCTCGAACCCCAGCAAGGAGGCCTTGCCGACGAACTGGCGCAGCACCTCGTTGGTGGGCCCCATCACCCAGCCGGCCTTGCCATCGCGCAGATAGCGCTCGATCTGCAGGGCTGGGCGATAGCCGGTGCCACCGGTGGCATGCAGCATCTTGTCGACCACGTGGGCGACATTCTTGGACGCGGTGAACTTCACCTGCCACAGCCAGTGCAGCAGCGCCGAGCGCGGCAAGGCATTCACATCCTCATGGATCGACCAGTCGCAATTGCCGGTCACCTGGTCGAGCGCCGCCGCCATCTGGAAATCGAAGGCCCGGCAGGTGTTGGTGTCCATGATCGCCTCTCCCACATAATCCTGGATGGTGGGGTAGTCGGCGACACGCATGCCCACGTCATTGTGGGTCTTGCGGGTGGTGTGGCGCTTGGCGATGTCGATCACCGCCAGGGAGATACCGTTCCAGCAGGCGGAAGACAGGGTGAGGAAGAAGGGGTCCACCACCTCGTCATTGGACTTGGCGCCATCGCCGATGGGGCCCACCAGAGCCTCCTTGGGCAACACCGCGTTCTCGATCATGATGGGACCGGACTGGTTACCGCGCAGACCCAGTCCATCCCATTCCGAGGGATTGGACCTCACCTCGTCCTTGGTGACGAGGAAGCACGACAGATCCGAATAGTCACCGGCGAAACCGGGGCTGGTGGTCTGGATGATGTACCAGTCGGCAAAGCCGCCGGAGGTGGTCCAGGAGGCCTTCTTGGTCACCTTCCAGCCATCGCCATGGGCTTCGGCCTTGGAGGAGATGGGATACCAGAAGTGCGAGCCGGTCTCGGGATCCGAATAGGACAGGGTGCCGATCAGCACGTCCGTGTCGAGCCGCTTCAGAATATCGGTGAGAATAGGGTTGTCGTGGTGCCGCAACAGAGCGGCGGCGGTGGCGCCGAGGTGCATGGTGTAGCACATGGCGGTGGACGGACAGCCGTAGCGGGCGATGGTTTCCACCACCATGGCGGCACAGACATGGTTCTCGCCGAGCCCGCCCAGCGCCTTGGGAACATTGAGGCCGAGCAGCCCCAGCGACGCCAGGGCCTCGAAATTCTTCCGCGGGTAGATGTATTTCGCGTCGCTTTCGATGGCATTGGCCCGCAACGTCTTCTCACACAGCGCGATGAGCTTGGATTGCAGCTCCTTCTGCGCCGGCGTCAGCAACCATTGCGGATCCCACTCGAAGCCGAGACCCCAAAAGTCTTCCCCACCCCACTTCTTGACATCGGACATGACATGAGCTCCGCCAGGCCGGCCCCCGACCGGACCAGACCGCTGTTGCGCCTTTCGCGACCCGTTCCCCTCAGTGAACTTTTTTGACGCCGCGGAAACACAGTGCCATCGAACGCTTCATGTGCAAGCCCATTGATTGAGCAAGTATTGACCAATTATGGGGCATTTCCTGTTCTGCAATGTTCAGAGACATACGAAGCGATCAAAGCGTATGCAGCAAAACAGAAATTTTCTTATCACGAAAATCAATTGACACAAAATGAGCGTGCTTTCAGGATGCGCCAGCGTCGCGACCGGCGGCGGGCGACCGGAACAGAAACGCCGGAGCGGCGGACAAGATCAGGCCCGCGGGGCCGGCAAGAGGGGATGAGGATGACTGAAACCGTTTGGCGCCAATCCGTTCTCAACGGGCGTCACCGCGAGCTCGGGTCCAAGCTCGAGGAATCCTGGAACAACATGGCGATTCCGCAGCATTATGCGACCTGCCCCGATGAGGAGACGGTGGCGGTGCGCACCCGTGCCGGCCTGATCGACGTTTCGGCGCTCAAGATCATCCACGTCACCGGCAAGGACGCGCTCGCCTTCCTCAACGCGCTGGTGACCGCCGATCTCGCCAAGGTGCCGGCCGGCCGCTCCATGATCGCTTCCATCGTCAATGACGACGGCGGCCTGATCGACGACGTGCTGGTTTATGTGGACGGGCCAGAGACCTTCCGCCTCTCCCATGGCGGCGGCGCCCTCGAAGAGGCCCTGCCGGTGGTGGCGAAGGGCTTCGACGTCTCCTATCAGCGCGACGACGATGTGCACATCCTCTCCCTGCAGGGGCCGAAGGCGCTCGACATCCTCGCCCCCCATACGCCCATGGATCTGAAGGCGCTGCCCTACTTCGGACATGGCAAGACCACCCTGTTCGGGGTGCCGGTCTCCCTCGCCCGGGGCGGCTATTCGGCCGAGCGCGGCTATGAAGTGTTCTGTGCCGCCAAGGATGCGGTGGCCCTGTGGGATCAGATTCTCGAAGCCGGAAAGCCGTTCGGTGCCATGGCCGTCTCGTGGGATTGCCTGGACATCGTTCGGGTGGAGGGTGCCCTGCTCTTCTTCCCGTTCGACATGCCCCATGCCGACACCACGCCCTGGGAAGTCCTCATGGACTGGTCCGTGGACCTCAACAAACCCTCCTTCCGGGGCAAGGAAGCGCTGATCCGCCGCAAGGGCACCGAGCGCACCCATCAGGCGGGCATGGAGGTGCTGGCTGCCACGGCGGTGACTCCCGGCGCCAAGATCCTTCGTGATGGCGTCGAGGTGGGCGTGGTGAACTCCGTCACCTACAGCCGCTACCTGATGAAATCGCTGGCCCTGGTGTCCCTGAAGCCGGAGGCCACCGCGCTCGGCACCGCCCTCACCGTCGCTGACGGCGCGGCACGGCTTGAAGCCAACGTGGTGCGCACGCCCTTCTACGACCCCATGCGCCTGCGCACCCATCCCCTGGATGAGCGCGACTGAGCATCCGCTCAGCGCAGCGCGGCCACGATAGCATCGAGCCCGTCGGTCAGCGCCGCCGGGCCGGGCTGCAGAATGAGCGGCGACTTGATCTCGGTGATGCGGCCGTGCCGCACCGCCGGGATCTCGCTCCAGCCCGGTCGCGCCCGGATCCGCTCGGGCACCACCTTCTTGCCGCACCAGGAGGCGAGGATCACATCCGGTGCGGCGGCGATCACCGCCTGCGACGTCACGCAGCGATCCTTGGCCGCCGGCGCGCCGGAGCGATCGGCAAACACATCGCACCCGCCGGCGATGGTGATGAGCTCCGAGACCCATCCGATGGCGCTGAGCAGCGGCTCGTCCCATTCCTCGAAATAGACCCGAGGCCGTGGCCCCGGCGGCACCGCCGCGGCGATGGTTTCCAGACGTCGCTCATAGCTGGCGACCAGGTGTTCCGCCCGCGCCCGCGCGTCCACCAGCGCGCCGAGAAGCCGGATCATGGCCAGGATGCCGGCGATGTCCCGCTGGTTGAAGGCGTGCACCGCCACCCCGGCCCGCACCAGATCGGCGCAGATCTCAGCCTGCATGTCGGAGAACGTGAGCACCAGATCCGGCGCCAGCGCCAGGATCTTCGGCAGGTCGGCGGAAGTGAAGGCGGACACCCGCGGCTTCTCCTGCCGCACCCGTGGCGGGCGGACCGCATAGCCCGATACGCCGACGATGCGATGGTCCTCTCCCAACAGATAAAGCGTCTCCACCGTTTCCTCGGTGAGACAGACGATCCGCTCGGGAGGAAAGCGACGCATGGAGCCTCCTTGGGGCGCCCCGGGGTTGCCGCGGTGCACGCCCGTGCTAACCTGCCGGCGATGACGCAAGGATCTTCCTGGTGGCAGGGGGCGGTGATCTACCAGATCTATCCGCGCTCCTTCAAGGACACCTCCGCCGACGGTGTCGGCGATCTCGAGGGCATCGTCGCAGCACTCGATCATGTGGTGGATCTCGGGGTGGACGCCCTGTGGATCTCCCCGTTCCAGAAATCCCCCATGCGGGACTTCGGATACGACGTCGAGGACTATCTCGCGGTGGATCCCCTGTTCGGCACCGTGGACGACGTGAAGCAGATCATCGCCGAAGCCCACAAGCGGGGCCTCAAGGTGCTGATGGACCAGGTGCTCAGCCACACCTCGGACCAGCACCCCTGGTTCCGCGAGAGCCGCGCCTCGCGCACCAATGCCAGGGCGGACTGGTATGTGTGGGCCGACCCCAAGGCCGACGGCACCGCCCCCAGCAACTGGCTCTCCCTGTTCGGTGGCCCCTCCTGGCAGTGGGAGCCGCGACGCGGCCAGTATTATCTGCACAACTTCCTGGGCAGCCAGCCGGACCTCAACTTTCACAATCCCGAGGTCCAGGATGCCCTGCTCGACATGTGCCGCTTCTGGTTCGACATCGGCGTGGATGGTTTCCGGCTCGATGCCTGCACCTTCTATTTCCATGACCGGCTGCTGACCGACAATCCACCCGCCGTCGACCGCGAGCCGCCTGGGCTGCTGCGCTTCAATCCTTATACGCTGCAGGCCCACATTCATGACGTGGACCAGCCGGAGACCCTCGGCTTCATGGCCCGCCTGCGCACCCTTGCCGAGAGCTACGACGGCCGGGTTCTGCTGGGCGAGTTGAACCAGATCGACGGCGTGCGCCTGCACAAGGCCTATACGGCGCCAGGGCGGCTGCAACTGGCCTATGGCTTCTTCCTGCTGAATGCCGAGCACGTGGATGGTGCGGTGCTCGGCGACCTGGTGGCCGAGTTGGGCGATCATCCCGGAGACGGCTGGCCGTGCTGGGCGCTCGACAACCATGACGTCATGCGCGCCGTCTCGCGGCTGCGGCAAGGCGCCCACCACCCCGGCTTCACCATCACCCTGCTCGCCGCCCTCTCCTGCCTGCGGGGCGCCCTATGCCTCTACCAGGGCAGCGAGCTCGCCCTGCCCCAGGCCGAAGTGCCGTTCGAGCGGCTGCGCGACCCCTATGGACGCGAATTCTACCCGGCCTATCAGGGACGCGACGGGGCCCGCACCCCCATGCCGTGGCAGGCCGACGCGCCCCATTGCGGCTTCAGCTCGGTGGAGCCCTGGCTACCCATCCCCGACGCCCACCGCCAGATGGCGGTGTCACAGCAGCTGCGCGAGCCCGGCTCGCCCCTCAATCGCCTGCGCCGGTTCCTCGCCTGGCGTCGGACACAGCCGGCCCTGCGCGGCACCTATGAGAAGATCCACGCGGCCGACGGTGGTCTCCTCGTCGTCGAGCGACGGAGCTACGAAACCCATCAGGATGGGGTGCTGTGCCTTTTCAACCTTGCTGACGAGATCCGCGAGGTGCCCCTGGCGGATCTCCCCATGGGTGAGGATCTGACCGGCCACGGCTTCGGAGGGCTGCGGCTGGAGCACACCCTGCAGCTGCCCCCATGGAGCGCGCATTTCACGGCGCTGACCTGACGCGCCGCCGCCGGCCTTGGCTCCAACATCCGGCGAGCAACTGGCCTCACCATCGAAAACCAGTTTGGCGGGACGGCAGGCAGCATCGGGCCGAGATCTCGTCCACGCGCCCAGCCGTCACGCGCCGAACTGCCGCCGATCGAGCGCGACGCACTTTTCTCTTACACCACCATGACTTGCAGACCTGTTCCACGGACCGCCCGCCCCCCTTCCAGGGACGGCTGCGCGCCTTCCGCCAGCGGTATGGAGGTAATATAGAGCCGCCGCAACATTTGCCAAGGTAGACTTACGTTTAGCAACCCACAGATAAATGCCACAAACAAGGCGTTATACAACCAAAACGGAACGTCTTTTCGTTCCTGCGCATGTTGAACATTGCTATAGAGAAGCCATGTTCGCTGAGCACAGTGCTCAACCCGAGAATCGGACGCAGCAGCGGCTGATGATCAAATGCCCCGCGCGCCGCGCGGCACAGATACCCGTGCCAAGCCCTGACCGGCATGGGGAAGCGGGCCGGATGGTGGACCCCCCATGACACCGTCCGGCCCGTGCTTCATTGCGCATCTCGAGCCCGCCAGCCTCACGCATCACCGCAGCACAACCACCTGCCGGATCCCGCAATAGGCGCCAGACCCATACGGCCCTATGCCTCCGGTTCGGCGCCGCCGCTCAGGGTCCGCTTGGCGATGGCATAGCCTTCCGCCTGGTTGTTGCGGATCGCGAGATCGGAGAAATCATAGTCGCGGCTCGCGTGCTCACCGCTCTGGCCGGTGCGCACAATGCGGGTGATGGAGCTGTTGGCGCCATCGCCCATGAGCTGGATATAGGCCGGAATGCGCTTGATCTTGGCCGCTTCCGCATCGTCCAGGAAGCTCACCACATAGTCCACCAGCTTCCGATAGAGCTCGATCTTTTCCCGATAGTGCAGATCGCTCTGCACCCGCTCCGAATAGACGATCTCGTCGCGCCGGGCGAACACTTCCATCATGTTGGCCGGCAAGGCCCGCTTGCCCGAGAACAGATCGACGATGAAGACCCGCTTGCCATCAGGACCGCACCGCTCCAGCAGTAGATCCAGCGGCGAATTGCTGATGATACCGCCATCCCAATAGGCCTTGCCGTCAATGACAGTCCACGGAAACCCCGGCGGCAGGCTGCCGCTGGCGAGCACATGATCCGGCGTCAGATCATCCACATAACTATCGAAGACCTCCAAAGTGGCCGTCGTTACGTCGACAGCACTCATCAGAAGGCGGACCGGACTGTCCTTCAACGTTTTGAAGTCCACATATTTGCTCAACAGCGCGCGCATGGGCGAGGTGTCGTAATAGCTGGTCCAGTTGATCGGCCAGTCCCCCGGCCCCTTGGGTGGCATCACCCAGCGCGGGGTGAAGAAATTGGGCACGCCCAGCGACAAAATCTTGGTGGTGGCCGCGGCCCGTCGCAGATCCTCATAGGCCAGCTCCGGCGTGGTGACCGAGAGATCCGCCCAGAACGATTGCAGCGCTTCGGACGCATGGCCTGGATTGCCGGCGATCACCGCCCCGTTGAGGGCGCCGATAGAAACCCCGGCGACGATGTCCGGGAAGATCCCCCCCTCCTCCAGGGCCTTCACCACACCGCATTCAAATGCGCCAAGGGCACCGCCCCCCTGCAGGATGAGGGCGGTCTGGGTGGGGATGTGGTCGAGCACGAAGCCCGGCTCCCGCAGGCGCTCCTTCACTGCGCCGAGCGCCACGCGATAGCGTATCAACCCTTCCGCCACCCGGATCTCATCCGGCGGCCGCCCCACTGAGAACAGCGCGCGCGGCACATCGCCCTTGAGATAGAATAAAGCGAACGAGCCCTTCTCCAGCGAGCCGCGGGTGATCCAGTTGTCCGCTTCCTCGGGCGATCCCAGCACGTTGAAGCCGATGTCCCCCACCTCGCAGAAGAAGTACGACACCTCGTCATAGCGCAGCCGCCGCCCCAGCATGTTGCGGGCGACCAGGCGGCCCTGCTTCTGGGCATTGTCCCAATGCTGCAAATGCCGGCGCCGCGCGAACACCGGATCATAGAAGGTGGTGACGTCGCCGGCGGCGAACACGGTGGGGACATTGGTGCGCAACTGGGCGTCGGCCACCACATATCCCTCGTCATCCAGGCTGATGCCGCTGCCCTTGAGGAAGTCGGTGGCCGGCGTGACGCCGATTGACACCACCACCAGGTCGCAGGGCACCAGCTGGCCGCCGATGGTGGCCACCTGCTCCACATGCCCACGGCCGCGCACCGCCGCCACCTGCTCGTTGAGCAGCAAGGTGGCGCCCCGCGATTCGGCATAACGCTCGAAATATTGCGACAGGCGCGGCGCCTCCAGATGCGGCAGGAGGCGGGGTCCTCGTTCGATGATGGTCACCTGCAGGCCCGCGGCCAGCAGCGACATGGCAATCTCGAGCCCGAGATAGCTCCCCCCCAGCACCACCGCCCGCTTGGCCTCGGACATGGCGCCGCGAATCGCCTCCGCATCGGAGCGTTGGCGCAGGCTGAACACGCCCGGCAGGTTGGCGCCGGGCGCCTTCAACGCCAGCGGCTTCGCCCCGGTGGCGATCAGCAACTGGCCATAGCCGATCTTTTCGCCCGTGCGGGTGACCACCACCTGGCGGGCCGCGTCCACCCGGTCCACGTGGGCACCCAGCACCAGATCGATGCCGTTCTCCTTATAGAAGCTCATGGGGTGGATGAGCAGGCGCTCGTCCCCGTCGTCACCGAGTAGCAGATGCTTGGAGAGCGCCGGGTGATGGTAGGGCGGCACATTCTCCGCCGAAAGCATCATCACCGATCCGGTGGCGCCCTCCGCTCTCAGGGTGGAAGCGGCGGCAGCGCTGGCGATGCCACCGCCGAGCAGCAGGAAATCGGCGTAGCGCGTGGCGCCGGTCTGGACCGCCTCAGGGGCGAGTGTGCCTGCGTTCATGCCATCTCCTCGCCGGCAGGGGTGATTGCCGTGCGCCCCGACCTCTGGTGCGCTTCGTGGCCCACCATAACGCAGCCTTCATGACGCGCGGCCGAAAAAGGTCACCCCGGCGACCCGGGCGGGGTCCGGCACAAACGAAAAAGCCCGCCCCGGCACACCGGAGCGGGCTTTCAGGTGGCACTCCGGCCGAGACGACGCGGCGCCTCAGCCCGCCTTCTTGGTCCCGTAGTATTTCACGATGGCGATGATCTCACCGACGATGCCGCGGCGGAACAGGGACACGGCGGCGACGAAGATGACGCCCTGGATCACCAGCACCCACTCGCCGAGCCCGGCGAGATAGTTCTGCATGGTGACGATGACCGCCGCACCCACCACCGGGCCGAGGATGGTGCCCATGCCACCCACCAGGGTCATCAGCACCACCTCGCCGGACATCTGCCAGGCGACGTCGGTGAGTGAAGCGAGCTGGAACACCATCACCTTGGTGGAACCGGCAAGGCCCGCCAGAGCCGCCGAAAGCACGAAGGCCAGCAGCTTGTACTGGTTGGCCCGATAGCCCAGCGAGATGGCGCGCGGCTCATTCTCGCGGATCGCCTTCAGCACCTGGCCGAACGGCGAATGGATGGTGCGGTAGATGACCAGGAAGCCGAACAGGAAGATGGCCAGCACCATGTAGTAGAGGTGGATGTCCTGGCTGATGTCGATGAAGCCGAACAGCGGCCGGCGCGGCACCGATTGCAGGCCGTCCTCGCCGCCGGTGAAGGGCGCCTGGAGGCAGAAGAAGAAGAACATCTGCGCCAGCGCCAGGGTCACCATGGCGAAATAGATGCCCTGGCGGCGGATCGCCAGCAGCCCGGTGACGAAACCCAGCACCGCGGCGAACAGCACCCCGGAGAGGATGCCGAGCTCGGGGGTGAAGCCCAGCACCTTCACGGTGTGGGCGCAGATATAGGCCGAGCCGCCGAAGAACATGGCATGCCCGAACGACAGCAGCCCGGTGTAGCCCAGCATCAGGTTGAACGCGCACGCGAACAGCGCGAAGCACATCACCTTCATAAGGAACACAGGATAGACGCCGAACGGCGCCACCAGCAGCACGGCGACGGCCAGAATGCCGAGCACCGTCATCACCGAGGAGGACGCGGGCGCGGCGGCGGCCGGCAGGGTGGAGGAGGAAGAAGAGCTCATGGATGCCGCCTCACTTCGCGGTGCCGAACAGGCCGGCGGGCTTCACCATGAGCACGATGGCCATGATGACGAAGATCACCGTGGAGGAGGCCTCCGGATAGAACACCTTGGTCAGGCCCTCCACCACACCGAGGCCGAAGCCGGTGACGATGGCGCCCATGATGGAGCCCATGCCGCCGATGACCACCACAGCGAACACCACGATGATGAGGTTGGAGCCCATGGTCGGGCTCACCTGGTAGGCGGGCGCGGCCAGCACACCGGCGAGCGCCGCAAGGCCGACACCGAAGCCGTAGGTGAGGGTGATCATGCGCGGCACGTCGATGCCGAAGGCCTGCACCAGGTCCGGCCGCTCGGTGGCGGCGCGCAGATAGGAGCCGAGCTTGGTGCGCTCGATCACGAACCAGGTGACAAGGCAGACCACCAGCGAGGCCACCACCACGAAGGCGCGGTAGTTGGGCAGGAACATGAAGCCGAGGTTGGTGCCGCCGGGCAGCGGATTGTTGTAGGGCAGGCCCGACGAGCCGTACTGCCGGCGGAACAGCCCCTCGATGATGAGGGCGAGGCCGAAGGTGAGCAAGAGGCCGTACAAGTGATCGAGACTGTACAATCGTCGCAACAGCACGCGCTCGATCACCATGCCGATGATGGCGACGATGATGGGCGAGAGCACCAATGCGCCCCAGAACGGAATGCCGAGATAGTTCAGCAGCATCCACGCCCCGAAGGCGCCCATCATGTACTGGGCGCCATGGGCGAAGTTGATGACGTTCAAAAGGCCGAAGATCACCGCGAGCCCGAGGCTCAGCATGGCGTAGAAGGCGCCGTTGATCAGCCCGAGCAGCAATTGCCCGAACAGCGCTTGGGGGGGAATGCCGAGGAGCTCGAACATTTGGGATCCGTCTCAATCAGGAGAGGCGGACCGATCCTGCCGCGCGGGCGGGATCGGTCCGTTTCGGGAGTGGGTCAGCCCTTCTTGACCAGCGGGCAGTCGCTCTCGCTCAGGGGCCGGAAGGCCTCGTTGGCGGGAATGGTGGCCTTGAGGGTGTAGTAATCCCACGGGCCCTTGGATTCGGACGGCTTCTTCACCTCATAAAGGAACATGGGGTGAATGTGCCGGCCGTCGATGCGCACCTCGCCCTTGCCGAACAGCGGGTCGTCGGTGGGCAGCTTCTTCATCTCCGCCACCACCGCGGCGCCGTCCTTGGCACTCTTGAGGGCCTCGACGGCCTTCAGATAGTGCAGCACGCCGGAATAGACGCCGGCCTGCACCATGGTGGGCCGCTTGCCGCCATTGGCCTTGGCGAACTCATCGGCGAACTTGCGGTTGGCGTCGGTCTGGTCCCAGTACCAGGCGCCGGTGAGGTTCAGCCCCTGCGCCGTCTTCAGGCCCAGGGAATGCACATCGGTGAGGAAGATGAGCAGGCCAGCAAGCTTCTGGCCGCCATCGACGATGCCGTATTCCGACGCCTGCTTGATGGAGTTGATGGTGTCGCCGCCGGCATTGGCGAGGCCGACGATCTTGGCCTTGGAGCTCTGCGCCTGCAGCAGGAAGGAGGAGAAGTCCGCATTGTTGAGCGGCACCTTCACTGAGCCCACCACCTTGCCGCCGTTCTCCGTCACCACCTTGGAGGTGTCGCGCTCCAGCGCGTGGCCGAAGGCATAGTCGGCGGTGAGGAAGAACCAGGTGTCGCCCCCGTTCTTCACGATCGCCTTGCCGGTGCCGTTGGCGAGCGCCCAGGTGTCGTAGGTCCAGTGCACGGTGTTGGGCGTGCAGGCCTTGCCGGTGAGGTCCGAGGTGGCCGCGCCGGAATTGATGAAGACCTTGTTCTTTTCCTTGGTGACGCCGGACACCGCCAAGGCCACGCCGGAATTGGGCGTGTCGACGATCATGTCCACGCCATCGATGTCATACCACTGACGGGCGATGGAGGTGCCGACATCGGCCTTATTCTGGTGGTCGGCGAAGATGACATCCACCTTCAGGCCCTTGGCGGCGGCGCCGAAATCCTCGACCGCCTTCTTGGCGGCCCAGACCGAGCCCTGGCCACCCAGGTCGGCATAGAGGCCGGACTGGTCGTTGAGCACGCCGATCTTGACCGGAACCGGGTCGGCAGCCTGGGCCGCGCCGATACCGACGAGGCTCGAGGCCGCCAGAAAAATAGCAGCAAGACGCATGATGTTTCCTCCCGGCCGGACGTTGCCGGCCTTTTCTCTGTCAGGAACCGAAGTCTTCAGACGCCGAGAAGGGCTTCGAGACGCGCCGCGTTTTCTGCGATCTTGTCGTTTTCCACCATGTCCACCACACGGCCGTGCTCCACAACATAGTGGCGGTCCGCGACGGTGGAGGCGAAATGGAAGTTCTGTTCCACCAGAAGCACCGTGAACCCCTTCTTCTTGAGGTCGCGGATGATCTGGCCGATATGCTGCACGATCACCGGTGCAAGGCCTTCGGAAGGCTCGTCCAGGAGCAGGAGCTTGGCCCCCGTGCGCAGGATGCGGGCGATGGCCAGCATCTGCTGCTCGCCGCCCGAGAGCTTCGTGCCCTGGCTGTTGCGCCGCTCTTCCAGGCGCGGGAACAGCTCGTGGATCTCGTCCACGGAAAGGCCGCCCGGCAGCACCACCGGCGGCAGCAGCAGGTTTTCCCGCACCGAGAGCGAGGAGAAGATGCCGCGTTCTTCGGGACAGATGGCGATGCCGAGGCGGGCGATCTTGTTGGGCGCGAGGCCCACCGTCTCGGTGCCTTCATAGCGGATCGAGCCGGCGCGCTTGCGCAGAAGGCCCATGATCGCCCGCATGGTGGTGGTCTTGCCGGCGCCGTTACGGCCGAGAAGGGTCACCACCTCTCCGGGGCGGACATCGAAGGTCATGCCGTGCAGCACATGGCTTTCGCCATAATGGCCGTGCAGGTCCTTGACGCTGAGCAGGGGCGCCTTGAGGGAAGCCTGGGTCTCAGCCATCTCAATGCGCTCCATGTCCGGTGCCCATATAGGCTTCGACCACCTGCGGATTCTTGGAGACTTCCGCATAGGGCCCTTCGGTGAGGATCTCGCCGCGGGCCAGAACGGTGATCATGTCGGACAGGTCCGCCACCACCGAAAGATTGTGCTCCACCATCAAGATGGTGCGGTTGGCCGACACCCGCTTGATGAGCTCCGCCGTGCGGGCGATGTCCTCCCGCCCCATGCCGGAGGTGGGCTCGTCGAGCAGCAGCATTTCCGGGTCGAGCGCCAAGGTGGTGGCGATCTCCAGAGCGCGCTTGCGGCCGTAGGGCAGTTCCACCGCCAGATGCTGGGCATAGGAGGTGAGATCCACATCCTCCAGCAGCGCCATGGCGCGATCGTTCAGCGCGTTCAGCGAGGCCTCGGACTGCCAGAAGCGGAATGAGTTGCCGAGCGGACGCTGCAACGCAATGCGCACATTCTCCAGCACCGACAGGTGCGGGAAGGTGGCCGAGATCTGGAATGAGCGGACCATGCCCATCCGCGCCACATCCGCCGGCGGTGTGCGCGTGATGTCGCGCCCGTTCAGGCGGATGGTCCCCCGGGTGGGGTCCAGAAATTTCGTGATCAGATTGAAGCAGGTGGTCTTGCCGGCACCATTCGGCCCGATGAGGGCATGAATCGTGTGACGACGGATCTTGAGGTTCACGTTCTTGACGGCCGCGAACCCCTTGAACTCCTTGGTAAGACCTGATGCTTCAACGATGTAGGGCACGTCTGAGACAGTGTCCATGACCGATGGGCGCCCTCATTGTCTGGGCCTTGGGGGCGCATGGCGCTCACCCGCGGCGATTTCCTCCGGATCGGCACTTTTGCAGTGCACTTGATCTTGCGACGCACCCTAACCACGGGGCGAGAGGCGCGTCAATCAGACCAGAAGTTGCGACGAGCTCAACCTCTAGCGCATACCTCATAGCACAAAAGGGAATAGAACGAGCGTACGCTCGGAAGATTTTTTCCACCCCGCGCCAGAACCCATCGGCGCGGGGTGGAACGGCCTTACGGGTGCCTCGCCTGGCTGTGATACGCGAGATTGGGGCGCATGTCCGTCGCCGCAGCGATCCTATTGGACATATTGAAGAATCCGGTGACTGCACCAATGTCCCAGATGTCGCGCTCGGAGAAGCCCGCGGCACGCAGGACGGCGCGGTCCGCCTCCTCGATCTCATGCGGACGTTCGGTGAGCTTCACGGCGAAATCCAGCATGGCTCGCTGGCGGGGCTCGAGCCGGGCGGCGCGATAATTCATCACCATCTGCTCGCCGAGAACCGGATCGCCGGACAGCTGCCGCACGGCCGCGCCATGGGCGGTGAGACAGTAATAGCAGCGGTTCACGCTCGACACCGCCACCGCGATCATCTCCCGCTCCAGCTTCGACAGGCCGGAGGGGGCCAGCATCAGATCGTTGTACATGGCGGAGAACGCGCCGAGCTTCGCCATGTCGAATGCATAGGCCTGCAGCACGTTGGGAACGAAGCCGAGCTTCTCCTGGCATTTGTTGAAATAGGCCTCGGTCGCCGCGTCGAAGCGCGCCGGCGGAAGGGGCAGCGCGATGGCCGGCTGATCATCGGCCAGATGCGCCGCAGCGGCGGGAGACGCCGCCCGTTTCGCGGGCGTGCTGGTTTTTTCAGCGGTTGCGCTTTTGGACTTCCCGGCGCGGGAAGACGACTTCACTTTGAGCACCATGAGCGTTGCCTCGTCATCGTTGCGTCGTGGCCTTGTCCCCGAATGCCCGGGCAGTGGCGCACCGCACACACGGCACGGATGACAGCGAGCGGGGGCGTCCATTCGGGGAGTAGCCATGACCATTCAAGGCCTTCAAGCTGCCGAAACGCCGAGCGACCTGCAAGCGCGCATCGGCGCCATCGCCGCCCTGGTGGACGAGACGGCGCCGCAGGTGCCCCCCGCCTTCACCCACACCTTCCTGGACGCCCTCGCCCCCGAAGATCTCGCCCCCGGCGACCGGCCGCCGCTCGACCCGGCCTTCGTGGCCGAACGGATCGCGCAGGCCTGGACCCATCTGGCCCGCCGGCCGCGCGGCGTGAGCGACCTCACCTTGACGCCTGCCCAAGCCGGGGACCACCCCCTCACAGTGATCGAGGCGGTGAACGATGACATGTCGTTCCTGTTCGATTCCCTGGCGAGCGAGCTGGCGGAGCGGCAGATCGAGGTGCAGCTCGCCGCCCACCCCATCTTTCACGTCATCCGCGATGCCGCCGGGCAGGTCACCGGCGTTGCGGCACCCCACGCCCGCGAAGACCGCGAGAGCCTCATCCACCTGGAAGTCCCGGCCCTCGACCCGGCAACCGCGGCGGACGTGACCGCGAGCCTCGCCGCGACCCTCGCCGATGTGCAGCGCGTCAACGCCGACTTTCATGCCATGCGCGATCGGGTGAGCGCCCTCGCCACCCAGCTCCGGGCGTCGCTGCCCGACATCGACCCGCGGCGCAGTGCCGAGGCGTCCGACCTGCTGACCTGGCTGACCGCCAACAATTTCATTTTCCTCGGCCTCATTCACGCGCAGGTGACCCCGGACGGCGGCCTGGCCACGGAGCCGGAGAGCGGCCTTGGGCTGCTGCGCGATGCTGCGGTCCGCGCTGAGGTCGCGGACACGGTGAGCCCGGCCGACGCCCACGCCTTCCTGGGCAGCCCCCAGCTCGTCACCTTCACCAAATCCACCCTGCGCGCCCGGGTGCATCGCCGCAGCGCCATGGACGACATCGCCATCAAGACCATCGGGCCCGATGGCGCGGTCACCGGCGTGCTGCGCATTCTCGGGCTGCTCGCCTCCACCGCCTATGTCCATTCGGTGCGGGATATTCCCGAGCTGCGCCGCAAGGCGGAAATGGTGATCAGCGGCGCCGGCCTGGAGCCGGACAGCCATTCCGCCCGCGCCCTGGAGATGGTGCTGGAGACCTATCCGCGCGACGATTTCTTCCAGCTCGACAGCGCCACCCTGGCCCGCCACGCACGGGCCATTCTCACCCTCTACGATCGCCCGCGGGTGCGGGTCCTGCCGGCCCTGGACCGCTTCGACCGGTTCGCCTCCATTCTCGTCTATGTGCCCAAGGAGCGCTTCGACAGCGCCGTGCGCGATCGCATTGCCGCGCTGCTGGTGGAGGCTTTTGACGGCACCACGGCGGCGCTCACCGAGACGTTTCTCACCGGAACCCCGCTGACGCGCATGCATGTCACCATCGCGCGCCGCCCCGGGCCCACGCCGCAGGTGGACATTGCGGATCTGGAGCGGCGGATCATCGAGGCCACCCAATCCTGGAGCGAGCGGCTGGCCGCCGCCCTGCCTGGCGCCGTCGCCACCCGCCCGGGCCTGGCGGGCGAAGACCCGCAAGCCCTCGCCTGGCGCTATGGCCGCGCCTTCGGCGTAGGCTACATGGATGCGTTCGATGTGACGACCGCAGTGGCGGACATCGAGCGGCTGGAGCGCCTTTCCCCCGAGCGGCCCATCGCCATCGATTTCTATCGCCGGGCCGGCGACAGCCCGGCCCGCATCGGTCTGCGTCTGTTGTCCTATGGCGCGCCGCTGGCGCTCTCCATCCGCGTGCCCATGCTGCAGAACATGGGCCTCAAGGCCATCAACGAGCGCACCTACCGCATCCAGCCCCGGGCCGACGATGGCGCCTTCTCCAGCGATGCCGACACCGGCGACATGGCGCGGAGCTGGCTGCACGACATGACGCTGGAGCGTGCCGACGGCGGCACCATCGCCATGGCCGGCTCGGAGGAACGCCTGGAGGATGGCCTCAACGCGGTGCTGCGCGGCGCCGCCGACAATGACGGCTTCAACGCCTTGGTGCTGGACGCCGGCCTGTCGTGGCGCGAGGCCGTGCTGGTGCGGACCCTGGCGCGCTATCTGCGCCAGGCGGGCCTGCCCTTCAGCCTCGACTACATGTGGCGCACCCTGGCCCGCCACGAGACCATCGCCCGCGATATCGTCGCGCTGTTCCACGCCCGCTTCGATCCCATGCTGGAGCCGGCGGCGGCGGCGCGCGAGGCCCGTGAGGCGCCCCCGCGCGAGCGGCTCGCCAGCGCCCTCGCCGCCGTCTCCAGCCTCGATGAGGATCGGATCCTGCGGCGCCTGGTCAATCTGGTCGATGCCGCCGTGCGCACCACCTTCTACCAGCGCGACTCCGAGGAGCGCCCGCGCGAGGCGGTGGCGCTCAAGTTCGAGAGCGCGCGGGTGGAGGGGCTGCCCCTGCCCCGGCCGCTTTATGAGGTGTTCGTCCACGCGCCACGCATCGAAGGTGTGCACCTGCGCTTCGGCAAGGTGGCGCGCGGTGGCCTGCGATGGTCCGATCGCCCGCAGGATTTCCGCACCGAGATCCTGGGCCTCGTGAAAGCGCAGCAGGTCAAGAACGCGGTCATCGTGCCGGTGGGCGCCAAGGGCGGCTTCGTGCCCCGGCAACTGCCCGCCGACGGCAGCCGCGAGGCGACGCTGGCGGCCGGAACCGCCGCCTATGAGGTCTTCGTTTCCGCACTGCTCGATCTCACCGACAATCTGAAGGCCGGGGCCGTGGTGCCACCCGCCGACACGGTCCGCCTGGATGGCGACGACCCCTATCTGGTGGTCGCCGCCGACAAGGGCACCGCCACCTTCTCCGACACCGCCAACGCCATTTCCGCCCGGCACGGCTTCTGGCTGGACGATGCCTTCGCCTCCGGCGGCTCGGTGGGGTACGACCACAAGGCCATGGGCATCACCGCCCGCGGCGCCTGGGAGGCGGTGAAGCGCCATTTCCGGGAAATGGACATCGACATTCAGACCACGCCGGTGACGGTGATCGGCGTGGGCGACATGTCCGGCGACGTGTTCGGCAACGGCATGCTGCTGTCGTCCGCCATCAAACTCGTCGCCGCGTTCGATCACCGCCACATCTTCCTCGACCCCGATCCCGACCCGGTCCGCGCCCATGGGGAGCGGCAGCGGCTGTTCAACCTGCCCCGCTCCTCCTGGGCAGATTATGATCCTGCCCTCATCTCGCCCGGTGGCGGGGTATTCGCGCGCACGGCCAAGAGCATTCCGGTGTCGGGCGAGGTGCAGGCCCTGCTCCGCTTCCCCAAGCCCCACGCCACGCCGCCGGAGCTCATCAACGCCATCCTCAAGGCATCGGCCGATCTCCTGTTCTTCGGCGGCATCGGCACCTATGTGCGCGCGTCCGGCGAGAGCGACGCGGCGGCGGGCGACCGCGCCAACGACGCGGTGCGCGTCAGCGCCGATGAGTTGAACGTGAAGGTGATCGGCGAAGGCGCCAACCTGGGCATGACCCAGCGCAGCCGCATCGAGGCGGCCCGCCGCGGCATCCGCCTCAACACCGATGCCATCGACAATTCGGCCGGCGTCAACACGTCCGACGTGGAGGTGAACATCAAGATCGCCCTCGCCCATCCCCTGGAGAGCGGCGCCCTCACGGCGCCGGCGCGGGCGGCGCTGCTGAAGGAGATGACCGACGACGTGGCGCAGCTGGTGCTGCGCAACAATTATGAGCAGACCCTCGCCCTGTCCCTCGCCCAGCGCGCCGGCGCGGCGGACCTGCCGTTCCAGCAGCGGCTCATGCAGATGCTGGAAGCCCGTGGTGCCCTCGACCGCGCGGTGGAGGCGCTGCCCTCCGACAGCGAGATCGCCGACCGCCACTCCCGCGGCGAATTCCTCAGCCGGCCGGAACTCGCGGTGCTGCTGGCCTATGCGAAGCTGGCCCTCGACGCCGACCTGACCGGCTCAAGCGTACCGGATGATCCCTATCTGGCGCGCGAGCTGATCACCTATTTCCCGCCGCAGATCGAAGCGCGCTTCCCCGCGGCCATCACCCACCACCGGCTGCGGCGCGAGATCATCGCCACGGCCCTTTCCAACGCCATTGTCAACCTGTGCGGTCCCTCGGCGCTTGCCCGCATCACCGACCAGACCGGAGCGGACGCGGCGGCCATCGCCCGCGCCTTCGCGGCAGTGCGCGACAGCTACCAGGTGCCGGCGCTGCTCGCCGCCATCGACGCGCTCGACAACAAGGTGTCCGGCGCGGCCCAGCTCGCCCTCTATGCGGGCGTCCAGGACCTGGTGCTCGGCCGCATCATTTGGTTCCTCGGCAATGTCTCGTTCGCCGATGGCATCGCCGCCGTGGTGGAGCGCTATCGCGCCGGCATCCAGGCGGTGGCGACGGCGCTGGACGAGAGCCTGCCCGAGGCCTGGCGCCTGCTGCGGCAGACCCGCATCACCGAGCTCACCACCCAAAATGTGCCGGAGGACCTCGCCCGGCGCATCGCCTCCAGCCAGGCGCTGGCGGCGGCGGCCGACATCGCCCTGCTGGCGCACACCAGCGGACGGCCGATTCCCGACGTGGCGAGCACCTTCTTCGCCGCAGGCCGCTATTTCGACGTCGACGACCTGGTGATGCAGGCCCGCAGCATCGTCGCTCCGGACTATTACGACCGCCTCGCCCTCGACCGCGCCCTGGCGCAGCTCGAGAGCTTCCTGCGGCGCATCTGCGGCGAGATCCTTGCCTCCGGCGGGTCCGGCGAGGCGGCGCTCGAAGCCTATGTGAGCCGCCACCGGGACGCGGTGGAACGCATGCGCGCCACGGTGAAGGACATCGCCGCCTCGGGCCTCAGCCTGTCGAAGCTGACCCTGGCGGCGAGCCTGTTGGGAGACCTGATCCGAACCTGAAGCGGATCAGTAGCCGACGGTGAAGCGGCGGCGGACGTGGGCCGGGGTCTCGATCTCGTCCAGCATCGCCACCGCGAAGTCTTCACCGGAAATGGCGCTGCGGCCGTCGGCCGCCACCAGCAACTGGTCGGTGCCCAGCCGGAAGGTGCCGGTGCGGGTGCCGGGCTCAAAGAAGAACGAGGGCGAGATGAAGGTCCATTCCAACTCGCTCTCGCCCTTCAACGCCGCCAGGAAGTCGAGACCCGGCCGGGCGTAGGGGCGCCACGCCTCCAGAAAGTCCGGCGTGTCGATCACCAGCACCCCCGGGGCGGCTTCCAGGCTGCCGGCACCGCCGACCACCAGCAGCCGCTTGATGCCGGCGGCCTTCACCGCCCCCACCAGTTGCGGTTCCGACAGGGTCTGGAAGTGCAGCGCGCTCACCACAACGTCATGGCCGCGCAGCCGATCCGCGAGGCGCCCCGCCTCCGCCTCTGCCGCCACGTCGGCGGCCACCTTCGTCAGCGCCGGATGATCGGCCAGGCCCTCGGGCTTGCGCGCGATGCCGGTGACCTGATGGCCCCGGGCCAGAGCCTCGGCGACGATGCGCGATCCAGCCATGCCGGTGGCGCCGAGAACGACGATCTTCATGCGATACTCCCGTTGGAGCGCGGCCGGCTGGCACGCGCAGATAAGCCCGGCGCGCGTGACACGCCCGCGCGCTTGGCGGTTCCTTTCCGGAACCATATGCTCAAAACGAACCTGGTTTGAAGAAGGCATCTTCCCCGCACCAGGGCACATGGGAGGAACCGATGACCGCGCCCTCGCGCCGCGCACCCGCAGGCCGCGCCCCGAAAGCCCCGGCGCCGGAGATTCCATCGCCGCAGGAGCTGACGCCACAGGTGCTGACGCCACAGGTGCTGGCGAGCGCGGTGCCCTGCCCCACCCGTCATGTGCTGGACCGCATCGGCGATGCCTGGAGCGTGCTGGTGGTGCTGAATCTCACCGCCGGCCCGTGTCGTTTCAACGCCCTGCGCCGGCAGATCGGGCCCATCTCGCAGCGCATGCTCACCGTCACCCTGCGCCATCTGGAGCGCGACGGCCTGGTGGCGCGCACGGTCTTTCCGACCACGCCGCCCCAGGTTCAATATGCGCTGACGCCCCTTGGCCGCTCCCTGGCGGACGTGGTGGAGGTGCTGAACCGCTGGGCGTTCGACAATGCGCAGGCCATCACCGCGGCCCGCGCCCGCTTCGATGGCGAACCGGAGGCCACAGGGCCCCGGTGAGCCGCCGGCCCCTCACACCGGCGCCTCGGCCTCGACCTGCCATCCGGCGACCGTGGCGAGCTCCTCATCCAGGCGGTCCACCTCCACGCTGCCGCGACCGGTGAAGACCCGCCCGGCGCCGCCGTCCACCGAGAGCCAATCGCCCTCCCGCAGCACCGTCTCACCCACGAGGGCACAGCCGCGATCCACGTCCACCACGAGGTCGCGGCAGCCGGCCACGCAGGGCTTGCCCATCTGCCGCGCCACCAACGCCGCATGGGCGGTGCGGCCCCCCACGGCGGTGACGATGCCGGCGGAGACCGAGAAGCCCGCCACATCGGAGGTGGAGGTGTCCGGGCGCACCAGGATCACCGGCTCATGCCCGTCGGCATAGCGCTGGGCGCTCTGCGAGGAGAAGGCCACGCGCCCCACCGCCACCCCGGCCGACGCGCCGGTGCCCGTGGTCAGTGGGGTGCCGACACCGGTCAGGCGGCGTTCCACCAGGCTCGCCGGATCAAGGCCCGCGAGGCGCGCCACACCTTCCGCCGGCGCGATGAGGCCGCCGCGCACCAGGTCGATGGCGATCCGCAGAGCTGCCCGGGGGGTGCGCTTGGCAGAACGGGTCTGCAGCATCCACAGCCGGCCATCTTCAATGGTGAATTCCACGTCCTGCACATCGCGGAAGGCCCGTTCCAGGGTGACCAGGACATCACGCAGCTGGCGACCCGCCTCGGGCACGACGCGCATCAAAGCGTCTTCGGTCTGCGGCGAGCGGCTGCCGGACACCACGTCTTCCCCCTGCGCCTCGAACAGCACATCGATCACCGGCGCCGCGGCCCCCGTGGAGGGATCGCGCGAGAAGGCGACCCCCGAGCCGGAGGTGAGCCCCCGGTTGCCGAACACCATGGCCTGCACGGTTACCGCCGTGCCCTGCAGATGCTCCAGGTGTTCCAACTGGCGATAGGTCCGCGCCCGCTCGCCCATCCAGGAGCCATAGACGGCCTGCGCCGCGGCCTCCAGCTGGGCCACCGGCTCGGCGGGAATGGGATTGCCGTCGTCGTCGAGCGCCTCCACATAGGCCCGGGCGAGCCGCTCCAGGGCCTCTCCGTCCAGCTCCTCCACGCACCGCGCGCCCTCGCCCGCCAGCACCGATGCCCGCGGCGCATCCAGCACCCCCGGCGGCACCCCCAGCACCACGGTGCAGAAGCTCTCGAGGAAGCGGCGCCGACAGTCCCAGGCGAAGCGGGGATTGCCGGTGCTGCGGATCAATCCACGCACGGCGCTGGCGGTGCAGCCCACATCCAGCACCGTATCCAGCATGCCGGGCATGGAGCGGGCGGCGCCCGAGCGCACCGAGACCAATAGCGGCCGCCGCCGGTCCCCCAGGGTGCGGCCGGTGGCCTGCTCGAGGAAAGCAATGCCTTCTGCCAGCCCGGCCCGCAGCTTCTGCCGCGCATCCGCATCGCCACGCACAATGGCCGCGCACAGGCTGACCGGCAGCACGAAAGCCGGCGGCACCGGCAGGCCGAGGGCCGCCATCTGCGCCAGATTGGCCGCCTTCGCCCCCACCACATCCGCCGAGGGCAGCGGGCCGGCGGCGCCGGCGCCAATTCGCACGATCTTCATGGCAAGGCGTCCTATTTGGTGAGGTCGGCGAGAACCTGGGCATGCAGCAGGTGCCCGAAACCGGCCAGCTGATCGGTGCTGCGCTCCAGGGCGCGGGCGAGTTCCAGGGCGGCCAGGGCCGCCCGGAGATCGAAATCGCCGCGCAGCACCTGCGTGGTCACCGCGCGCTCGGCCACGTCGCCCTCATGCTCGATCTCGATCAGCCGGCCGAACGCCGCCAGCGCCGCCTCGCTGTCGATGCGGCTGCCCTCGGGAATTTCGGCGGTGGCGGCAACGCCCATGGCCGCCGCCTCGGTGCCCGCCACCGCAAGCCGGGCGAGGTGCCCGAGCGCCGCCAGCAACGCCCCGTCGAGCCCCTGCGGCGCCAGGGAAGCGATGAAGGCGGCCTGCTCCAGATCGTCGATCGCTTCCTCAATGCGGTTGACCAGTTGCGCCACCGCCGGATCCGCATCAAGCCGGGCGATCTCCCCGCGGGCTTCCAGGGCGATGCGATCCGCCTTCTGCTCAATGGCCCGGGCGCGGCGCGCCAGCTCGTCCGCATCACTGCCACGGCCGGCGGCCAGATCGTCCACGTGCTGGGCAATGGCCACGGCCACCTCGCGGGCGAGGCCGGCCTGGCGGATCACCACATCCAGCAGGGCCGTATCCACCCGCTCCAGCCGGCCGACCAGCTCAGCTTCGATGCGGTCACGCGCCAGCCGCAGTGCGCTGCCGTCCAACAGAGCCTCGGCGGAGATGCGCAGCACCGCTTCCAGGAACGAGACCGCGGCCTCGCGCCCCAGCACCCCGTCGAGCCGCTCGCCGAAGCCGATACGGGTGGGTGCGGCATGGTGCACGGCGGCCGCCACCAACTCGCTGCCGCCCATTTCAAGAAAGCCGCGATGACCGATGCGGTTGCGCGCCGCCCATTGCAGAATGCGCACCGCATCCGCCTTCGGCACCCAGGACCTCAGGGTCTTGCGCGCCTTGTTCCAATCAATGAGGAACACCAGCGCGGCGCCGAGCGCTTCAAGAAATGCTTCGCGCGCCACCCGGTCCGTATCGGTCAGCCGCCCGGTCACCAGGAAGAACACGCCGCCCTCGGCGAGCCCCTCCACGCTCTTGGTGCCGAGACCGCTCCACTGGGCGGGAAAATCATCGAAACACGCCACGAAGAACTTGGCTCGCGCACGATGAACATCCGAATAGGTGACGGTGATGGTGTCCGCCTCTTGCGTGATCACCACCACATGGGCATCGGTTTCGCCGATATCGTTCTGAATGGTGAGGCGATCGCCCGCGCGGGTGGCTACCGTGGCGAGGCCCGGGTGATCGAACTTGAGCCGCCGCGTGGCTTCCACCCCCCGCATGAAGGCTTCCACCGCCGGCCGGTCTTCGGCCTTGAGGCCATAGACATGCGCCCCCGCCAGGACCTCCTCGGCATGGCTGGCCGCCAGCCGGTTCAGATCCTTGTGCAGGTCCATGATCAGGCGGTGCAGGCTGTCGCGCCCCTCCGCAGAAAGGCTGGTGAGGGCCAGGATGTCCGCCGGCGCAAGGGCATCGCCGGAGCCGAGCGCGGTGCCCGCGCGCAAGGCTTCGAGCCGCCGGGCGGCCGTCGCGCCCGCATCTCCTGCCCCCGCATCGCCTGCGCCCGCATCGCCTGCACCGACCGCGTGGATCATGGCTTCGACATCCGCCCAGATCCCGGCACCAAGCGCCCCGAGACCCGGCGCGGTGACCTTGCCGGCAACCAACGTTGCATGGCCCGCCAGGGCCTCCATCGCCGCCACGTCCAGCCCCACCGCCCGGCATTCCTCGCCCAGGGCGAACGGCGCCACGCCCGATCCGTGCCCCCCGGTGGCCGAGGCCGCCCGCCGTCCGACCTCCTGCAGCATGCTGAGACGCGCCTTGACGCGATCGTTCGCCCGCAACCCGTCCGCGATGAGCGAAGGCAGCAGAACCTCCGCATTGCCAAGCTCTTCAACGATCTGAGACTTCATGGAACCCTCCCGACCGCGAATTTCACTAGCACGGTAAGAGAGTTATTTGTCTATAAATTTTAAGTACACGCCACACAACATGTCATAAAAGCGTCATATGCTACAGTTTAATGAATTTTATTGTTTTATAGAAATAAAAGACATCCGCCACAGGAGCGGCAACAGCAAGCACATGCCGCCGCCCGGTCACCGCGGACCTCCACGCGCACCGTCACACCAGCGCCCGAAGGCCACGGACGACGGCCTGGTGCGGGAAAGCAACGGGAATCAAGGAGGATCGAGGCGGATCCGCATGGAGGCTAGGAGACGCGACGCGCGCCTTCCGGCTGATCGGAGTGGATCCGCACGCAATTGCGACCACTGTTCTTCGCCGCGTACATGGCCTGATCGGCGCGGGCGAACACCTGCTGTGGCGCGAGCGCTTCCAGCGCCCGGGCAACACCGATGGAGGCCCCAACCGCGAAGACCTGGCCGCCGTGCCGCATTGGGGCGGTGAGCGCCGCCAGGGCCGAGCGGACGCGGCTTTCCAAGGCACTCTCCAGCTGCGGCACCTCCATGAGCACCGCGAATTCGTCGCCGCCGATGCGGGCGATCAGCTCCGCCCCGGCGAGCTCCCGTTGCAGGCGGCGCGCCACCTCCACCAGGCAGGCATCGCCGGCCGAATGGCCATAGGTATCATTAACCGCCTTGAAGCCATCGAGATCGATCAACACCAGCGCCCTCTGCCGCGCACCAGCCAGACCGGGACGCCCGAGGCTGCGCTCGAACATGGCCCGGTTGGCAAGACCCGTGAGCGCGTCCCGCTCGGCGGTTACGCGCAGCTGCTCCAGCAGAATATGCTCCTGGGTAATGTCCTGCTTGAGGCCGAAAATCCGCACTGGCGCACCGTCTTCGACCTCGACCTCAGCGGTGAGGCGAATCCATTTCGGCGTCCCACCGGCAGCCCGCACACGCACTTCCAGGCTGAAGCCGCTGCAACGGTCGATGGCCTGCTGCCGCAGCTCCTCCATCTCCCGCCGCGAAGCGGGGTCGTAAAGGGCAAGAATCAGCTCCCGGGTCACCAGGCTGCCACGCGGCAGTTCGAACATGTCATAGACGCCATCGGTCCAGGTGAGACGCGAGGTGGCGAGATCACATTCCCACACGCCGATCTGCGCCTGCGCGGACGCGCGCTCATACATCTTCTTGTAGCGCAGCTCCGATGCCGCCCGTGCCCGCGCCTCGGCGGTGGCGCGCACCAGATCGGCTCCCAGACGGGCCACCGCATCCTCGCCCCGCTGGTAGCCGATCAGCGCCGCGAGCACCCGGCCGGCATCCTCCAGCCGCGCCAGATCCTCGCGCCCGAGCTGGCGCGGCACCGTATCGACAATGCACAGTGCACCAAGGGCGGTTCCGGACGCCGCGATCAACGGCACGCTGGCAAAAAAACGGAGCGAGGCGGGAGCCAATCCCCGCAACCCCTCACTGAACTTTCCGCTGGTCGCGAGATCGGCGATCGTCAGCCGCTGGCGCACCGCCGCGGCCATGCGCAGCAGCTCCGGCACCACAGACACGCGGCGACAAACGGGAGGAACACCTGGCTCCACACACAACAACGGCTGCCCGGGGCGGGCCAGCAGCACCTGGGGCACCTGCATCATGTGGGCGATGAGCGCCAGCTGGAGCTCGACCTCGCACCCGGAAACGGCCAGCGTCCGCGGGGGAACAAACGGCTGCATCAACGGCAGACCTCACGCATGATCAAAAGGCCCCGGCTCTTCGCTGGGAACCAACCGACCGCCGCCACGCCCCTGACACGCGCTCAGGCCATGAAACATTTTCATCCGCCCCCGATTAACATAGTCTCAAACAAGCATTCATTCAAGAATGAGAGCAAAAAGAGTGACGACACACGAGCAACAGCCTCAGGATGTGAAAACAATTGTGATAGGACCAAAAAAAGACACTTGCCCCGACCGCCACCGCTGCTGTCAGAATGGCTATAGAGATGCGTATGCCGATGCCGTCTGAGGCGTCAGACCGCGCCAGCCGGCGCGCCATCTTCGCCTGGATCCTGTTCGATCCGGCATGCCAGCCCTATTTCACCCTCATCACCACGTTCGTCTTCGCGCCGTATTTCGCCACGGCGGTAGCGGCGACACCGGCCGAAGGGCAGGCGCTCTGGGGCTTCGCCACCGGCGCCGCAGGCCTCGTGATCGCCCTGTGCTCGCCAGTGCTCGGCGCCATCGCCGACGCCTCTGGTCGCCGCAAGCCCTGGATCGTGCTGTTCGGCGCCATGCTCATGGGGGGTGCATCGCTGCTGTGGTTCGCCACGCCGGGGGACGCAAGCCGCATCCCCCTGATCCTGGCCGCGTTCGCCATCGGCACCATCGGCGTCGAGTTCGCCACCGTCTTCAATAACGCCATGATGCCGTCCCTGGTGCCGGCGGAGAAGCTCGGGCGCCTGTCCGGCACGGGCTGGGCCATGGGCTATCTCGGCGGCCTCGTCTCGCTGGCGATCATGCTCGGCTTCTTCGCCACCCAGCCGGACAGCGGCCTCACCCTCCTCGGCACGCCACCCGCCTTCGGCCTTGATGCGGCGAGCCGTGAAGGCGATCGCCTGTCCGGCCCCTTCACCGCCTTGTGGTTCGCCCTGCTCGTCTGGCCGCTGCTGCTCCTGGTACCGGATCCGCCCGCGGGGCTCCCACCGGGCGCCGCGATCAAGGTGGGCCTCGGCAATATCCGGGCGCTGCTGCCCCGCCTGCGGGCCCGCCCCACCCTCGCCCGCTTCCTCATCGCCAACATGCTTTACGCGGATGGTCTGGTGGCGCTGTTCGCCTTCGGGGGCATCTACGCCGCCGGCGTGTTCGGCTGGGGCGCCATCCAGATCGGCCTTTTTGGCATCGCCCTCACCATCACCGGCACCATCGGCGCGCTGGCGGGCGGGAGGCTGGACGACCGCCTGGGGGCCCGCACGGTCATCCGCGGCGCCCTGGCCTGCCTGATCCTCTCCTGTGTCGGCCTGTTGTCCCTGTCGCGGGACGCGCTGCTGTTCGGGCTGGTGCCCACAGCGCCGGCGCATGGGCTGTTCGCCACGCTGCCGGAGCGGTTCTATCTCGGCCTCGGCCTCCTCATCGGCCTGGTGGCCGGCCCGCTCCAGGCGGCCTCGCGCACCCTGCTGGTGCGGCTCGCGCCCGAGGCCCATCTCGCCGAGTGCTTCGGGCTGTTCGCCCTGTCCGGCAAGATTACCTCATTCGCCGCCCCCACCAGCGTCGCCATCGTCACCGCGGCAACCGGCAGCCAGAGGGCCGGCGTGGCGGTGCTGCTGGCCTTCTTCAGCGCCGGCGCACTCCTGATGCGACGCCAGGAGCCTCAGCGAGAAGGGGGGGGTGATTGACGTTCAGCATGCCCCGTCAGCGACGGGGCATGCCATTCAGAAGCTTACCGAATATACCGATCGCCTGCTCTTGCATCGCCCGTTGCTGTTGCTGCTGGAACTGATGCTCCGCCAGCGCTTCCTTGGTCTCCTGATAAGCCTCCGCCGCCCGCTGATGCCCGAGTTCGGCCGCGCGGGCATAAAGCCGGAGAACCTCCTGCTGCGGATTATCCACCGGGTAACGACCAGTGCTGATAAGCTCGGCTAGACTGACCATGCAATCGGGATCGCCCAGCTGCACCCCCGTGTTGAATTGCCGGATGGCGGTGGGATAATCGTTGCGCAATGACACATACAACCAGCCAAGATTGTCGAAAGCGGCGGGATAGAGCTGCGCCGCATTCGCCTTCTGCAGCTCGAATGCCTTGTTTCGATCCACAAACTGCATGGCTCGAGCATATTGGTAGCGGAAGCGCAATTCGTCGGGAAAGGCCTCAAGCGCCGCCTCGCACGCTTCCAAGGCGTCACGCGCCTGCAGCTTCAGCACCTCATAAGGCACGCCCGCCGTCGCGCCACGTCGCTTGTCGTTGGGATTGGCCGCCAGAGTGTCACAGCGTTCTGCCGCGGCCTTCTCCTGCTGGCGCTTTTCCGTTTCCGCGCGCTGCTGTTGCTGCACCCGCTCCGCCATCTCCTGGCGCTCCCGCGCCACCCGCTCCGCTTCGGCACGTTGCGCCTGCTCACGTTGGCGTGCCTCCTCGGCACGCTCCCGTGCCGCCTGCGCCGCCGCTGCCTGCCAAGCATCGACCACGCTACGCGTGACCACCACCAGCGGCTCGCCGGTGACCGGGTGGAAGCCGGGGCTGTCGAAGAACTCGAGCACGCCGTTCGGCGCGACCACATACCAAGCCCTCGGCGCACCGGTCATGGGGTCAAAAAAGCCCCCCCGTGCCGGATCGATCCTCTGCGGCGCCCGGGTGGGCAATGCAACACGCCGCCGCTGGCCCTCCTGCCATTGGGCCACCACCTCCTTGTTGATGGGCGTCAGTTCCTCGCCCGTCAGAGGATGGAACCCCATCAGATTGAACAGTTCGATGGTCCCTTGAGCGTCGCGGTAGAACCAGATCACCGGCTCACCGGTGCGCGGATCAAAGAATGTTGGGTTCTCCTCCGTCACACGAGTCGGCCGCGCTCCGGTTTCATAGGCGCGCAGCCGCTCCTGAAGCTCGTTCGTCACCGGGCGACAGGGGCGACCGGTCGCCGGATCCAGGCCCGGATGCTCATTGTAGGTGATGCCCGTGCGGGTCACCACATAGCATCGCCCCTCGATCTTCAGGCGCGAAGCCGACCAGAGCGCCAGCGAGTGCCCCACGAGCAGCGTCAGCAGCGCCAGCTGCCCGACGGTGCGCCGCCGCTTAGACAAGGAGAAGGACAGCCGCAGACAGAAGGCGACGACGGCGAGGGAGACGATGAATATGGCGTTGGTGAGATGCGCATTGAGACCAAACGCAGTACCGATCTCAGCCACATAGCCGCGCACTTGCCAAGCCAGCAGCACCTGGTCGTAGAGCCAGAACAGCGCCGCACCCGTGATGAGCGACCCGACCACGATCCAGAACCAAGACAGGATGGAAGGCCCAACTGGCCCTGCGGGCGGACCACCATGAGCATCCTCCGCTCGGTCATTCACTTCCGACATGCCACCCCACCCCCAAGCTGCCGCCGCCTGCAGCTTATGCGAGTGGCGGAGGCTTTTGAAAGCTCTTCCGCAACGTCATATCAAGCCTCGTAGGGCGTGCACCGGCGCCCGCGAAGGATCCCTCACCACCCGGATGCGCCACCATGCTAGATTCATAAAATACCGGCCCCGTGGCGCATGCACTGCAATTGTGGACCTTCAGATGCCCCCTCTCCCGCACGTTCGCCCCATCCGCTTTGATCCCAAGCCGCCGGTGGACCCCACGTCGGCGACGACCGTTCATGAGTGGTATCAGGATCGAACCGGCGCCTTCTCGGCGGGATTCTGGGCGTCGCAGGCCTCGACCCTGGCGGTGAAGTATGACGAGGATGAATTCTGCATGCTGCTGGAGGGCACGGTGGAGCTGACCGATGCCTCGGGGCACACGGAGACCTTCACCGCCGGCGACGCCTTCGTCATCCCCTCCGGCTTCACCGGCACCTGGAAAAGTGTCACCGCCGTGCGTAAGTTCTACGTGGTGCACTTGCCGAAGCCGACCGCCGACTGAACCGCCCCGCCCTGTCAGCGCAACCCCGGTCCGCGCACGAGGCCCTCGCCTTTGGCCGGGGCTGGTGCCATTTTGTTCTCTTCACAGAATCATGGGGCCATTGAGTCGACCGTTTTGAGCATGCCCTCCGATCCCTTCCGCAACGCCGGCGCGCCGGCTCCCGAGCTTCCGGCGCCGCGTCCCGGCGGCATCGCCGCGCGGGCGCGCGCCGCCATGGCGCCACCGGCAGCCGCCCCCGTGCCCTATCTCGACGGGCTCAATCCGGAGCAGCGGGCGGCGGTGGAAACCCTGGAGGGCCCGCTGCTGGTGCTGGCCGGTGCCGGCACCGGCAAGACCCGCGTGCTCACCACCCGCATCGCCCACATCCTGGCCACCGGCCGCGCCTATCCCTCGCAGATCCTGGCGGTAACCTTCACCAACAAGGCCGCGCGGGAGATGAAGGAGCGCATCGCCTCCATGGTGGGCGACCAGGTGGAAGGCATGCCCTGGCTCGGCACCTTCCATGCCATCGGCGTGCGGATCCTGCGGCGCCACCATGAGCTGGTGGGGCTGAAGAGCGGCTTCACCATTCTCGATACCGACGACCAGATCCGGCTGATGAAGCAGCAGCTGGCCGCCGAGGGCATCGACGAGAAGCGCTGGCCCGCCCGGCTGCTGGCCGCCACCATCGATGGCTGGAAGAACCGCGGCCTGTCCCCCAGGGACGTGCCCGCCGGCGAGGGCGCGGTGTTTGCCAATGGCAAGGGCGCGGCTCTTTACGCCGCCTACCAGGCCCGGCTGAAGGCGCTGAACGCGGTGGATTTCGGCGATCTGCTGTTGGAAGGCATCCGCCTGTTCCGCGAAAATCCCGATGTGCTCGCCGAATACCACCGCAAGTTCAAATATCTGCTGGTGGATGAGTACCAGGACACCAACGTCGCCCAATATCTTTGGCTGCGGCTTCTGGCCCAGGGCTCGCGCAACGTGTGCTGCGTGGGCGACGACGACCAGTCCATCTATGGCTGGCGCGGCGCCGAGGTGGATAACATCCTGCGCTTCGAGAGCGATTTTCCCGGCGCCACGGTGATCCGGCTGGAGCGCAATTATCGCTCCACCGGCCATATCCTGGCGGCTGCGTCCCACCTCATCGCCCACAACGAGGGGCGGCTCGGCAAGACCCTGTTCTCGGAAGGGGAGGATGGCGAGCGCGTGACCGTAACGGGCGCTTGGGATTCCGGTGAGGAGGCCCGCGCCATCGGCGAGGAGATCGAGGCCCTGCAGCGGGCGGGCCATGCCCTCTCGCAGATCGCCATCCTGGTGCGCGCCTCGTTCCAGATGCGCGAGTTTGAAGACCGCTTCATCACGCTGGGGCTCAATTACAAGGTCATCGGCGGCCCGCGCTTCTATGAGCGGGCGGAAATCCGCGATGCGCTGGCCTATCTGCGCTGCGTGAACTCCACCTCTGACGACCTCGCCTTCGAGCGCATCGTCAACGTGCCCAAGCGGGGCATTGGCGACGCCACCCTCAAGCAGATCCACGATGTCGCCCGCGCCGCCGGCGTGCCGCTGCAGGAGGCGGCCCGGGTGCTGACCGAGAGTGAAGAGCTGAAGCCCAAGGTGCGCGCCACCCTGCGCGGGCTGATGGAGGCGTTCGAACGCTGGCGCGAGCAGGCCCGCGTGTTGTCTCACACCGAGATGGCCGAGATCGTGCTCGACGAGAGCGGCTATACGGAGATGTGGCAGAAGGACCGCTCCGCCGAGGCCGCCGGCCGGCTGGAAAACCTGAAGGAGCTGGTGCGCTCCATGGAGCCGTTCGAGAATCTCGGCGGCTTCCTGGAGCACATCTCCCTTGTGATGGATACCGAGCAGGGCGCCGGCGAGGATGCGGTGCAGGTGATGACCCTGCATTCCGCCAAGGGCCTGGAGTTCGACACCGTCTTCCTGCCCGGCTGGGAGGAAGGCCTGTTCCCCCACCAGCGGGCCCTCGACGAGCAGGGCAAGGCGGGATTGGAGGAAGAGCGGCGGCTCGCTTATGTGGGCATCACCCGCGCGCGGGCCTCCGCCCGCATCTATTTCGCTTCCAACCGGCGCATTCACGGCCTGTGGAATTCCACGGTGCCGAGCCGCTTTCTGGACGAGTTGCCCGATGCCCATGTGCAGGTGGAGGAAAGCCGCGGCGGCTCCGGCTGGGGCGGCTCCAGCTATGGCGGCAGCTATGGGGCGAGCCGCTTCGACCGCGCCGGGGCGAGCCCCTTCTCGAGCTCCTCTTATGGCACCCCCGGCTGGCAGCGCGCCCAGAACCAGCGCAACGAGACGGAGGGCGGTTCTGGCGAGCGCAATGGCCGCTACAACGGGGGCCAGAACTGGGGGAGCGAGCGGCGTGGACCGAAGGTGATCGAGGGCACCCTGCTCGCCACCTCCACCACATCGAGCTCGGCCTTCACGACCGGCGAGCGGGTGTTCCACATCAAGTTCGGCTATGGCGAGGTGACCGGCATCGACGGCAACAAGCTCACCGTGCTGTTCGACAAGGCCGGCGAAAAGCGGGTGATCGAGACCTTCGTCGAGAAGGTTTAAGCCCCGCGCGCCGATGCTGTCGAAAAGGCGCGGAAGAGAGGCGCCGCCGCCGCGCGACAACTTGCGTTCACCGGGCGGAGATGGCTAGATCGACTTGGGCGTTGCAGCGGCAGCCACGCTCGCCTTGCAGCGCGACGCCCACCCGGTGGCGCGCACGAAATGGTTTTCCGCGCGCCCGGCTCGGCGGTGCCGCGGCCAGATGCGCAGCACCCATGCCTTTCGTCAACATCATGCTCCTGATCATCGGTCTGGTGCTTTACGTGGCCGCCATGCTGGGCCTGTTCCGCTGGCGGAACACCCTCGGCATTGGCACGTTCTTCTGCG
This sequence comes from Xanthobacter sp. ZOL 2024, assembly GCF_052932325.1. Taxonomy (NCBI): domain Bacteria; kingdom Pseudomonadati; phylum Pseudomonadota; class Alphaproteobacteria; order Hyphomicrobiales; family Xanthobacteraceae; genus Xanthobacter; species Xanthobacter sp. ZOL 2024. The sequence continues at coordinate 2,887,504 of NZ_CM128808.1, read as the reverse complement.
CACTCGGCAGCATCCATTTCATGGAGACCTATCTGGCGGCGAGCTTCTATGTCGCCCTGCCGCTGGGCGCCTCCCTCTCGCCGGGCTCGGTGGTGATGTTCTCGGGCAAGCTGGCGCTGCTGCTGCTGGTCTATATCCGCGAGGATGCGCAGGTGGCGCGCCAGCCCATTTATGGGCTGCTGTTCGGCAATCTCTTCCTCATCGCATTCGTGGCGGTGCTGCGCCTGCACCGTGACGTGGGCGGACTGGCGGGTAGCGGCGAGCTCTCCTTTCTCGATCAGCTCGGTGGGCTGATGCTGTGGGGCACGGCGCTGCTGTTCCTCGACTGCATCGCCATGATCCTGCTTTACGAGCGCATCTCGCGGCCATTGCGACGCCTTCCGTTCCTGGCCATCTGGCTGACCCTGGCCTGTGTGCTCACCTTTGATCAGGCCGGCTTCTTCGCCATGCTGCATCTCGCCTTCGACGTGCCCTTCTCGGCGGGGATCGGCGGCTGGCTCGGCAAGCTGGCGGCGGCGGGATTGTGCGCGGCCATGCTGCTGTTCTACCTGGACCGGTTTGAGATGCGGGCTGACGGCCCGCCGCGCCGTCTGTCGGATGTTTTCGACATCCTGACGTATCGGCAACGCTTCGAAGAGCTGACCCGCGCATCGCGCCGTGACCCACTGACCCAGTTGCTGCATCGCGGCCAACTGGAGCCGCTCGGCCGCGATCTCCTCGCGGTTTCGGCCACCACCAATCGACCGATGAGCCTGTTGCTCATCGACATCGACAATTTCAAGACGGTGAACGACCGCCACGGCCATCCGGTGGGAGACGCGGTGCTGCGCATCGTCGCCGACGCCATGACCGACGCCCTGCGCCAGTCCGATTATGTGGTGCGATATGGTGGCGACGAGTTCGTGGCATTCGCGCCCGGCGTCTCGCACCTGCAGGCGTTGCGCCTCGCCACCATGCTGCGGGAGCGGATCGCTCTGTTGTCCCTGCCCCCACATGTGGAGCCGCTCACCCTGTCCATCGGCGTCGCCACCGCCCCGCAGGATGCCGACACCATCAGCGGCCTGCTGACGGTGGCCGACCAGCGGCTCTATGCCTCCAAGGGCAGCGGACGCAACACGGTGACCGGCGCATTCGACTCCTGAGCGCGGCGTTCGGCCGGTTCGCATGCGTTTTTCGTTGAAAGGGGAAAAGCCTCTCGGCTATGGAACCGCAACGGCGCCGGCATCCGTCGACGCGCCACATCATCAACGCTGCAGTCTCGCAACGCTTTAGTCTCGCGCCGCCCTGCCGGGCCCGTGGCACCCGCCGCCGGCGGGGCAGCCAGCACAACATATGGGCGGCCCCACCGGCGCATCGCTGCCGCGGGCCGCGTGATCCGGATATCGCTTCCATGCTCGAAGGCCTGCCTCCCAACGACGCCAGCCACGTGATGCGCGTCGCCGCCCCCCGCGCCGCCGCGCAGCGGATCGCCGATCTCATTTCAGAGACCTTCGATCCGGCCGAGGTGGCGGTGGCCAATTTCGAGCGCGGCGAAGACGACTGGGTGGTGGAGGTGTTCGCCGGCGAGGCGTTCGACGCCGATCGCCTGCGCGAATTGGTGGGCTTTGCCGCCGGTCCGGAGCTGGCCGCGGCCACCACCTTTTCAGCGGTGGAACAGAAGGACTGGGTGGCCGCCAGCCTGGAAGGACTGGCGCCGGTGAAGGTCGGCCCCTTCATGGTGCACGGGTCCCATGACCGCGGCCGGGTCCGGGGCAGCACCATCGGCATCGAGATCGAGGCGGCGCTGGCCTTCGGCACGGGGCACCATGGCACGACCCAGGGCTGCCTCGCCGCCATTGCCGATGTGGCCCGCCGGGCCTGCCCGGCGCGCGTGCTCGATATCGGCACCGGCACCGGGGTGCTGGCCATTGCGGCCGCCCGCCGCTTCCACACCCAGGTGGTGGCCAGCGATATCGACATCATCGCCGTGCGCACCGCCCGGGCCAATGCCCGTGCCAACCACGCGGGCACCGGCATCACCATGCTCCACGCCGCCGGCGCGGGTGCCGCGTCCATCGCCGCGGGCGGTCCCTACGATCTGATCCTGGCGAATATTCTGTTGCCGCCGCTCAAGCGGCTGGCGCGGCCGCTGCGCAACCTGCTGGCCCCGGGCGGGCACATCGTGCTGTCGGGCCTGCTGGTGAGCCAGGTGCCGGCCGCCCTCGCCGCCTACCGCAGCCAGGGGCTTTATCTGGTCAAGCAGCGCCACATCGAAGGCTGGGCGACGCTGGAACTCTCCGCCGACGGCGCCGGCCGGCTCTGAAGCGGCGCCCGCGCGACGCCATCGTAGGCAACCGACGCCGGGTCGTAACCGATCCGGCGCGGGATCACATCGCCTGAAATATCCAAAGCATCAGCCCTCAGGCCAAAGCGCCGGCAGGGCCTGCCGCTGCGACTTGTGCATACGGCTTCGCACAGCGGCCACATCGCGCCAGCAGTGCCGCGCCGTGTGCGCCCGGACACCGTCCGCGCGCCACCCTGCGCACACCGTTCCGAGCGCGCCTGCGCCAGGTGCCCTTCAGACCAGCGGACCCGCGGGACGGCCGGCCAGATAACGCGCCAGCTCCTTCTCAGCCTGCTCGGTCCGCGCGGCGATCACCGTGTCCAGCAGGCGCGCGAAGAAGCCCCGCGCCGGGCGGGCGTGGGCGGGCACACCCATGGCATGGGACGCCAAAAGGGTCTTTTCGGGATAGGTAGCAGCACTCATGGATGCCTCCTGTACCGGGCCATGTCGGCCGTGATGCGATGCAATATATGCTGCATTGCACCAGAGACGGAACAGATAGGTAAGCATAGCTGCCCTGCATTGCGCGCAATGAAGGCACGCCCCCGTGCCTCCGCCCGATGCAGAGTTCCATGAGCCTTTGATTTTCGGAGACTGGCGGCGCATTGCCGAAAAAAACGGCGCCGTTGATGCGGGGGATACGCGCCCCCGCGTTCGGTGTCAATCCGGCGCGCCTCAGCAGCGCGCCATCATCGAGACCCGCCGCCCCACGCCATCTGGAGAGGGCAGCCCGGCATGGGCGGCCCGCATCATGGCGATGCGCTCCAGCACCTCGTCGGGAAACGGCGTGACCCGGCGCGACTTGAGGTCCACATGGACCGCGATCTGCTCGCAGGTGGCCGAGCTCCAGCCTTCGGAGGCATGGTGCAGGGTCTGGTAGAGATGGATGCGCTTCTCGTCGTAATCCATCAGCCGCAAGGTCACCCGCACCGGGCTTTCGGGGGTGATCTCCCGCAGGTAGCGTACATGCGCCTCGGCGGTGAAGAAGGAGGCGCCACGCTGCTGCGCATATTGCTGGCCAAGGCCGAGCAGGGTCAGCGCCTCGCTCGCCGCATGGTCGAAGATGAGTTCATAATAGGCCATCTTCAGGTGGCCGTTATAGTCGATCCACGCCCGGTCCACCTGCATGGGAGACGAGACGAACGGGGCGAAGAAGACGGGTTCGAAGTCGATCAGGTCCAGCATGACACTCGTGCCCTGTCATGAGGAACGCGCACACCCGCCCCCGCGCGCGGGGCGGCGCGTTCACCGGTTGCCATTGAGGATCTTTTGGATCGGCCCTGCCGATCCCGTCGAGCGGTCCAAGGGGTCGGACGTGCTCTGTGCCTATTCACTGTGCCGCGAGATGCGGCATTCGTCACCACCGAAATGGATCGAAACTAGCCGCCGCGCCGAATCGGAAATAACACTGTCAAATTCAAAAGCATGGGAAACGGCCTTCTCATACCGTTTCGACACCCCTCCGAATCGCCAGACGCGTCCGGAGTGCGACAACAAAGTTAAGGAACAGTAAATGCTTCCCGCAGACGCGAAACCCGAGGCCCCCTCACGGAATCGTGTTATTTCCGCCACAGAGGAACTGAAAAGCGCGCTCGATCACAAGGTCGTGACAAACCCGACCGTTCGCGCGCAGCATGCCAATGTGACCACTTATCTGCCCAATGAACCGGCCGATCTGGTGGTGTTTGCGGAAAGCACGCAGGATGTGCAGACAGTGGTCCGCATCTGCGCGCGGCATGGCGTTCCGGTCATTCCCTGGGGTGCGGGCACCTCGCTGGAAGGCCATGTGAACGCGCCGCGCGGCGGCGTCTGTGTGGACCTGTCGCGCATGAACCGCATCCTGGCGGTGAACACCGCCGACCTCGATTGCGTCATCGAGCCGGGGGTCACGCGCAAGCGCCTCAATGAGGACCTGCGCGACCAGGGCCTGTTCTTCCCCATCGATCCGGGCGCCGATGCCTCCCTCGGCGGCATGGTCTCCACCCGCGCCTCGGGCACCAACGCGGTGCGCTACGGCACCATGAAGGACAATGTGCTGTCGCTGAAGGTGGTGACCGCCGACGGCGAGGTCGTCACCACCGCCACCCGCGCCCGCAAGTCGTCCGCCGGCTACGATCTTACCCGCCTGTTCGTGGGCGCCGAGGGCACCCTCGGCATCATCACCGAGATCACCTTGAAGCTCTACGGCATCCCGGAGGCGATCTCCGCCGCCGTCTGCCCCTTCCCCAGCGTCGAGGCCGCCTGCGACACGGTCATCGCCACCATCCAGAACGGCATTCCGGTGGCCCGCATCGAGCTTCTGGACGAGGTGCAGGTGAAGGCCTCCAACGCCTATGCCAAGCTCGACCTGCAGGAGACCCCCACCCTGTTCCTGGAATTCCACGGCACCGAGGCGGGCGTGGCCGAGCAGGCCGAGCGGTTCGGGGCGCTGGCGGCGGAATTCGGCGGCGGCCCGGCCGCCTTCGCCCGCCATCCCGAGGATCGCAGCCGGCTGTGGCAGGCCCGGCATGATGCCTACTGGTCGGTCCTGCCCCTGCGCCCCGGCGCCAAGGCGGTGGCCACCGACGTCTGCGTGCCCATCTCGCGCCTGGCCGATTGCGTCATGGAAACCAAGCGCGACATCGAAGAGATGGGGCTCATCGCACCCATCGTCGGCCATGTGGGCGACGGCAACTTCCACACCACCCTGATGGTGGACGTGGAGGACCCCGACGACCTCGCCAAGGCCAAGCACTATATGAGCAGGCTGGTGGAGCGGGCGCTGGCCATGGGCGGCACCTGCACCGGCGAGCACGGCGTGGGCCAGGGCAAGATGAAATATATGGAAGCCGAGCACGGCGCCCCGGCGCTGGCCGCCATGGCCGCCATCAAGCGGGCCCTCGACCCGCACAACATCATGAATCCGGGCAAGATCGTCGTCGTCTGATCGCAATCGCACCCCATAGCTGAACACCCGTAGGGGCGGCCCGAACGGACCGCCGGCGGACTTTCCAGGAGACAGGCGTGCAGGGCATCCTCATCAGCCTCGCCACAGTGGTGACCCTCGCCATCGTCAGCGCCTTCGCGGCACCGCTGGTGGTGGACTGGAACGCCTGGCGCGGCCCGTTCGAGCGGGAGATCGCCCGCACCCTGGGCATTCCAGTGGTGATCCGCGGCGCCATCGATGCCGAACTGCTCCCGGCCCCCCGCCTGACCCTGCACGACGTGACCCTGGGCGATGTGGTCTCCACCGGTGGCACGGTGCGGGAATTCGAGGCCGAGCTCTCCCTCGGCGGGCTGCTGCGCGGCCAGGTGGAGGCCACCGGCCTCACCCTGGTCAATCCGCGCATGCGGCTGGTGCTCGACAGCAACGGCCGGGTGGTGGTGCCCACCGGCACCGGTGGCGGCAGCGATGTGGCCATCGCCCGGCTGGAGGTGCGCGACGGTACCCTGGACCTGCTGGACCGCGCCTCGGACCGCACCCTCACCCTCACCGACATGGATCTCAAGGGCGAGGCCAAGTCCCTGTCCGGTCCCTTCCGCCTCGACGGCGAGGTGGAGGCGGATGGCGCCCGTTTCAATCTGCGCTCGACCCTTGCCAAGCTCGACGACAAGGGCGAAGGCCGCCTGCGGCTGATCCTCGACGGGCGCAACCGTCCCTATACGGTGGATCTCGACGGCGCCTTCGGCACCGCCGATGCCCTGCCCCGTTTCGACGGCCGCGCCAGCCTCACCCGCAAGGGCGCCGGCGGGCTCGAATCCTGGCAGTTGGCGGGCCACGTGAAGGCCTCCACCGAGCAGGTGCTGGCCGACAATTTCGCCCTCGCCCTCGGCGGCGATGCCACCCCGGCCCAGCTCAGCGGCTCCGCCCGCCTCACCCTGGGCCGCGCGGTGGCGCTCGATGCGGTGCTGAACGCCCGCAGCCTGGATCTCGACACCCTCGCGGCCACCGCTGGCGCGGAGGGCGGCAAGCCGGCGGTGATCCGGCCGGCCGAGGTGCTGCACCGCAGCCTGGCCGTGCTGGCCGGGCTGCCCGCGCCGGACATGGCCTCGCGGCTGGGCCTCTCCATCGAGCAATTGGTGCTCGGTGGCACGGTGGTGCGCGATGTGCGCCTGGATCTCAGCGGCGGGCAAAGCGGCTGGCGGGTGGACACCGCCGAGGCGCAACTGCCGGGCAAGGCCGCACTGCGCGCGTCCGGGGCCCCCACCAGCGCCCCCAGTGGCGGCGGCTTCAGCGGCGAGATGGCGCTGAGCGCCGAGGATCCGGCCGATTTCCTGCGCTGGGCCGCTCCCGAAGCCCCGCGCGAGCTGGCGAGCGTCCTGAAGGGGCCCGCCCGCATCGAAACCAAGCTGCAGCTGGCGCCGCAGCGCATCGCCCTCGACGGGCTCGATGCGCATTTCGATCGCAGCCGGCTGCAGGGCAGCCTCGCGGCGGCGCTGCCGCCCAACGCAGGCCCCAAGCTCGACCTCAACCTCGCCGTGACCGGCTTCGCCATCGACCCCATGGTGACGGCGCTGCAGCAGGCGGCCACCGCCGTGGGCGGCGGCGCCGACGCCACGCTGGTGCTGGACGGGCGCGACCTCACCCTGGCCGAGCAGCAGCTGCGCCATCTCACGCTGGAGGCCAGCGCCACCGGTGGCAACTGGCGGGTGAAGCGGGTGGTGCTGGAGGATCTCGGCGGCATCCACCTGGAAGGGGCGGGTTGGATGGAGAATTTCTCCACCACGCCCCGCGGCGAGTTCAACCTGGTGGTGAACGGCGGCAAGGCGGATGGCCTGGTGCCGGTGGCCCGTTTGGTGGCCGGGCCACGCACCGCCGACGTGATCGCCAAGCTCGCCCCGGTGGGGGCCCCGGTGAAGCTCTCCACCAGCGTGGTCTGGCGCGAGGCCGGCGGCCGCAGCATCACCAGCGACGGCAGCCTGGGCCTGCTGTCCGGGCGCATCGCCTTCACCCGCACCAGCGAGGGGGTGCCGCTGGCCATCGCCCTCTCCGCGGACAGTCCGGACACGGCCAGGGTGCTGGGCGCCCTTGGCCTCGAAGGGCTCAATCCCAAGCTTGGCGCCGGCCACCTGGACTTCAACCTCGACCCCTTCACCGCCGACGACGGCCAGTTGCGGCTGCAGCTCGCCACCAGTGCCCTCACCATCGCCGGCGAGGGCCAGGCGCGCATCGTCAACGGGCAGTTGGTGCCCGATCTGAAGCTGCGTGCCGATGGGCCGGACCTGGGCCGGGTGCTGCCACAGGTGGCGGCCGCCGCCGACAACGCGCCGATGCCGACGGCGCTCGCCTTCTCCCTCGGCCGCTCCGGCAATGCCTGGCGGTTCGCCAGCCTGCAGGGATCGGTGGGGGGTGCGCCCCTCAGCGGCGCGCTGGAGCTGGAACCGGGGGCGGTGCCACGGCTCAACGGCCAGCTCGCCCTCGACCGCGTGTCCGTCCCGGCCCTGGCGGGCCTGTTCGCCGCGCGGACGGCCAGCGACAGCACCGGAACCTGGAGCAATGCCCGCCTGCTGCCGGCGGCCGTGAGCGGCGTCGCCCTCGGCATCGACATCACCGCCCCCCGCCTCGAGCTCATCGGCCCGCTGGCGTTGAGCGAGGGACGCCTGCGCCTCGGCAGCGATGGCACCGGCGTGGATCTGCACGACATCTCCGGCGGCTTCGGCGGCGGGCAGGTGGCGGCCACCCTCCGGGTGCGGCGTCAGAACGACGTGGCCCAGGCGGAAGGCCGGCTGAGCCTGGACAAGGTGCAGAACGCGGCGCTGGCCGCCCTGGCCGGGGCGCACAACGCGCCGGCCGGCACCACCAGCCTCGCCGTCGATCTCGGCGGCAGCGGCCGCAGCGTGCTGCAGCTGGTGCAGAATCTCTCCGGCCAAGGCACCATCAGCGGGCGCGACCTGCAAATCGCGGCCGCCGATCCCGCCGCGCTGCGCACGGTTCTGGCCGAAACCGCCGCTGTGCCCACGCCCCCCGATGAACGGCAGACCAGCCAGTTGTTCGATCGCGCCCTGGCCCGCGGCCCGCTACTGCTGCCCACGGCCGAGTCCACCTTCAGCGTGGTGAACGGCCTCGCCAAGCTCTCGCCGACGCGGATCACCCTCGGCGACGTGCGCCTGGGCCTGTCCGGCAGCCTTGACCTTCCCCGCCTGCTGGCGGAGGCGAGCATCGACTTCGAGACCGAGGGCGGCCCCGGGCCCGCCGCCAGCGGGACCCTGGGCTGGAGCGGGCCCATCGCCGGACCGGAGCGGCGGATCCGGGCCACCGGCCTCACCAGCGCCATCGCCATGCGGGCCATCGAGCGCGAAACCCAGCGCCTGGAGCAGCAGCGCGCACCGGCGGCCACGCCGACCCCGGCGGCGGTCCCGGCGGCGCCTCGGATCGTTCCGCCCGTCGCCGCGCCCACGGCCTTGCCGCCGGTCGTGGCTCCCGCGCCGGCACCGGCCACCGCGCCGCAAGCTGCGCGTCCATCGGCCCGCGATCCCAGGCTCATCGAGCGGCGGGAGATTCCGGCCCCGACGATTCCCGCCCCGAGCTTTGGCACATCCACGGGCACGCTCGCGCCCAGCGCCGGCGGCGGCACCGCGCCATCGGCGCAGACCCGTCCTCCCGAGCCGCGACAGGACCAGCCCCCGGCCGCACCGCCGGCGACGGCACAACAGCCGGCCACGCCGCCGCGGGCCGCCCTGCCGCGCGTCCCTGCGGCCACCGCCGCACCGGCAGCGGCGCCCGAGACCCCGCGGGCGTCACGGCCGGACACGAGGCGGGACCCGCAAGCGGAAACCGCCAGCCGCGCCGCGCCACCGGCCGAAGTCCGTCGCCCGGCGCCGGCCACCACGCGGCGCCCGCCTGAACGGCTGCCCGCTTATGTGGTTCCCCCACCGCTGCCGCTGGAGCCCACCTTGCCGCCCACCCGTGGCTTCGGCGAAGTGCCGCGCCCGCCGGGGCTGGTGGGAGACTGACCGCCGCATCGTGAGTGGTCACGATGCGGGAGAGAGGTGATTCCGCAGCCGGCTCCGTCAGCGGCGCGACAGGGTGATGTAGGTGAAGGGCGCGGTGTCCTTCGGCCCCTGGGCGGGGCCCTCCCGCGCGTCTTCGCGCCAGTGGGCGCGGTCGAAATCGGGAAACCGCACATCCCCCGGTGGCGCCGCATGCACCTGCGTCAGGTGCAGGGTCCGGGCCAGCGGCAGGGTGTCCGCAAACACCCGGCTGCCGCCGATCACCATGGCCTCATCAGCCGCCGAGGCCTGTGCCACATCGGCCGCGGCCGCGAGAGCGGCGGGCAGGTCCGCCACCTTCACCACCCCTTCGGGCACAGTGAAGTCCGGATCGGCGCTGATGACGATGGAGGTGCGGCCCGGCAGTGGCTTGCCGATGGACTGGAAGGTGCGCCGGCCCATGATCAGCGGCTTGCCCCAGGTCAGCGCCCGGAACCGCTTGAGATCAGAAGACAGATGCCACGGCATCGTCCCCTCATGGCCGATCACCCCATTCTCGGCGACAGCGACAATGAGCGCCAGCGGCACCGGCGCGATCATGGGGTCGACAGGCGCGGTCATGGCTGGCTCCTCAGGCGTTCGAGCACGGTTTCGGCAGCGGCGCGGCCCGACAGGTGAGCCCCATGGGCGGTGGAGAAAGCCGGCCCACCCAGCGCTTCGCCGGCAAAGAGCACACGCGTTCCAAGCCCCTCGTGCAGCCACGGGCGCAGGTGGCCGGCACCAGGCAGCGCGCAGGAATAGGCGCCACCGATATAAGGCGCATGGGTCCATTTGGTGACCCGGGCCCGCCGCACACGGCCGCGCAGCCCGGCGCCGAACGCCTGGGCCAAGGCCGAGGTGGCAAAATCCACCATCGCCCCCTCGCCGGCCGCCGCCAGCGCCGCCGCCTCCGGGCCGGCGATATGCACCACCGCCGCCGGCGCGCCACCGGGGCGCAGCAGCGCCGACACCGCAAGCCGCTGCGGGCGGTCGGTATCGAAGGCATCGAGACCGGTGCGCGGGGGAACACCGAAGACATCATCGTCGAACAGGAGGGCGATCTTTTCCGCGCAGCCGAGGGGCAGCGCCGCGAACGCCTCGCCCAGCTCCGGCGGCAGGCTCGGGGTGAAGGCCAGCTGGCCTCGCGCCACCACGGCGGTGGAGACCGCGACGATGGCGAAGCGCGCCGTCAACGTGCCGCGCGGGGTCTCCAACCGCAGCCGCCGTCCGCCGTGATCGAGCCGCGTCACCGGGCAATCGAGGGTCACCGGCAGGGTGCCGGCATGGGCCTGGATCAGGGCGCCATAGCCGTCGAGCACCGGCCAGTTGTCGTTGGTGTCGTGGTAGCGGCTGTAGTCGAGGGTGGAGATGCGCTCCGGCGCGGCGGCAGACATCAGGGCAAGCCAATGCCGCGCCAGCGGCAGCCAAGGGCCGAGCGGCGGCAGAGCCTCCACCGCCGCCACGTCCCGGCCGGCCCGCCCGGCCGCCGTCACCGCATCCATGGCCGCATCCACCGCCGCTTGAGCGGCCGTGGCCTCGTCCGTCGTGGCGAAACGGGCGCCCAGATGCAGCAGCCGCTGCCGCCGCGCCGGCCCGTCCGCATCGAACCGGAAACCGAGGCGCCGCGCGATGGGGACGAAGGGATTGGCGCGGGCGTCGTGCAGCCAGTGGCAGCCGAGATCGAATGGAGTGCCCAGCGTCTCACGATCGGTGGCGGCGCGGCCACCGATGACCGACGCGGCTTCCAGGATGCGGAAGTCGACCCCCGCCGCCGCAAGACTCGCACCGGCGGCAAGCCCCGCGGCGCCCGCGCCAATCACCGCCACATCGGTTTCGCAGGTCACCGCTCGCGCTCCGCAAGGCGGGACACAGACAAACGTCGCCGCCGGTTCACCATGCCGGGCGCCTCGCGGCCATGGGCGCGAGCGTGCCTACTTCTTGTTGCGGAAGACGTCGAGCTGCACCACCTGGGCGCCGCTGGCGGGGCGCTCGGCATCGGCGCCGCCGGCCTCATGGGGCTCGCCAGCTGCATCGCCGCTCACCTTCGCGGCGGACACCGCCGGCTCTGATGCGGCGCCACGCGACGGCTGCTTCAGCACCGTCGGCTTGCTGCCGGCCGGCCCGGTCGCGGCGTCATCGGCGGCCTCCTCGGGCTCATCGCCATTCCCCTCGTCCGGGGTCGCCAGCTCAAACTGGAGACCGAACTTCACGGACGGATCGAAGAAGCCCTTCAAGGCGGAGAACGGCACCAGCAGCTTCTCGGGAATGCCGCCAAACGACAGCCCCACCTCGAACGCCACATCGGAGACGATGAGGTCCCAAAACTGGTGCTGGAGCACAATGGTCATCTCTTCCGGATACTTCTCGCGCATGCGCTGCGAGAGCCGCACGCCCGGGGCGCGGGTGTCGAAGGAGACGTAGAAATGATGGTCGCCCGGCAGGCCATCCTTGGCCACATCCTGGAGCACGCGCCGCACCACGGAGCGCAGCGCTTCCTGAGCGAGAAGATCGTAGCGGATGTGATCGACCGACATGTGTCCGCTTGAGCCTTGTCCCAGCCGGACAAACAGATTCGCGCCGGCCATCTCGCCCCACGGACATCGCACCCCGAAGAGATCGCGCCCGAAGGACGTCGCGCCGAGAGCGGAGACGGAAAGCCTGACCCCTCCGCCGATCCGGCTGCGCCGGCGGAAAGTGGAGGCTTCTGTTGCCAGGTGCCTCCGAACCCCGCCTATCCAGAGCTACCCGGTAGGACTTTTATTTTGGTCTTTCAAACCGCTCACGCGGCCTGAGCAACCGGAGCATAGTTGTCGTTGGCAACTATAAGTTTAGCCCGATAACGGTGGTACAATGCCGAGCGAAAGACTGCCCTTTACACCCTCGTCGATCCTATTTCGCCCCCGCCGGAACCCAACCGCTGGAGACAGGCTCCGCTGATGGGCTCGGGTGGAGGCGCCGGGTACCGCCCCCGGGTCCGAATGGTTTATTCCGACATCCATTTATCGCCATATCCGGCTTGCGCCGGCGCGCCGAATATAAGCACCCGCCCCGGCCGAGGAAAGGGGCGGCCCGCACAAAGTGGGGCGCACCCGGCGCCACACCCTGGGAAATTGCCGTTCCTAAGGCTCCGAAAGGGGGTGGAGATCCCGCACCATGCCTTTCAGGCGCTCGTCCAGCACGTGGGTATAGATCTGGGTTGTGGATACATCCGCATGACCCAGCAGGGTCTGCACCACCCTGAGGTCGGCGCCGTGGGCCAGGAGGTGGCTGGCGAAGGCGTGGCGCAGCACGTGGGGCGACAGGCGGGCGGGATCGAGCCCGGCTGCCAGGGCCAGGTCCTTGAGGTCCCGCGCCGCCTGCTGGCGACTCACCTGGCCGCTCTCGCCGGATGAGGGAAACAGCCAGCGGGAGGCTTCGAGCCCGGCCGCCCTGCGGGCGTCCAGCCAGGCGCTCATGGCCGCCTTGGCGGGCGCCGAAAGGGGCACCAGCCGCTCCTTGCGCCCCTTGCCCATGACCATGATGGCATCGGACCGGGCGCGGGCGGCGCTGGCTGGCAGGGTGATGAGCTCGGAAATGCGCAGCCCGCTCGCATAGAGCAGTTCGATGATGCACACCACGCGCAGGCGCCGCAGCGCCTCCCCGCGCCGGGCCGCCGGCCGCTCGGCCGGAACGCCGTCCGCCTCCACCGGACCGGCGGTGACCGGCACCTCGGCGGCGCGGGTATGGGCGGTTTCGATGAGCCGCGTCACCTCCGCCACCGTCAGCACCTTGGGCAGCGGGCGGCCGCGCTTGGGGCCTTCCAGCACGGCGGCGGGATCATCCTCCCGGTGGCCTTCCGCGAACAGGAAGCGATAGAATTGGCGGATGGCCGAGAGGCGGCGGGCAATGGTGGTGCCCTTGAAGCCTCGGAGATCGAGATCGGCCAGATAGGCCCGCACGGCGGCGGTGTCGGCCTCCGCCAGACAGCCACCGCGCGTGGCCACGAACGCCCCGAAATCGTCCAGGTCGCGCCGATAGGCATCGAGCGTGTGCCGGCTGGCGCCCCGCTCCACCGCCTGCATGTCGAGGAACAGTGCGAGCGGACCGGAGGCGCTCATTTGCCGATGCGCTCCGGTGGCACGGTGAAGGAGATGTCGCGGGGCTGCGGCTCGACCATGGTGGCGAGCGCCCACAGGGCGCCGTAGCCAAGGCCGGCGAGGATGGCCAGCACCACGATCAATCGAAACAAGGTGGGCACTGCGGTTTCCCCTGCGCCACGGAATCGCTCAGTTCAAGCGTCAGGAGGAGAGGTGCCATGCCTGCCGGTCGTGTTCAACCGCATTGCCCGCTCTGCGCGCCGATGCTAGAGCCCGAGCATGGCCGGCGGAACGCCTTCGTGCCGGCAGCTTTCATCGGACAGGCGCGGCGCGCGGCGACCCCAGGCTCGGGATCCGCCGGGCCGGAGCCAAGGACCGTGCGGGTGCAGTCGGAAAACATCGTGCCGCCAGCAAAGGACATGCGAACCATGAGCGCGGGGCAAGCGCACGGCCACCCGGATCATCCCGCCCCCCGGGATGTCCTGGCGCTTCTGGGCACGCGCTCGGTGGTGCTGGTGGGCATGCCCGGCGCCGGCAAGTCCTCGGTCGGCCGCCGTCTCGCCAAGCGCCTCGGACTGGCGTTCGTGGATGCGGACGAGGAAATCGAACGCGCCGCCTGCATGAGCATTCCGGAAATCTTCGCGCGCCGCGGCGAAGCCGAGTTCCGCGAAGGCGAAAAGCGCGTGGTGGCGCGGCTGCTGCAGTCCGGCCCCATGGTCATCGCCACCGGTGGCGGGGCCTTCATGAACGCGGAAACCCGCGCCAACGTAGCCGCCAAAGGCGTCTCGGTGTGGTTGCGAGCCGACCTCGCCACCCTGCTCAAGCGCGTCAAGAAACGCACCGACCGGCCGCTGCTCGCCCAGGGCGACCCTGCCGCCAAGCTCGCCCAGTTGCTCGCCCAGCGCGGCCCCACCTATGCCGAGGCCGACCTCGCCGTCGATTCGCGTGACGTGGTGCACGAAGTGGTGGTCGACGAGGTGGTGGCGGCGCTGGCCCGGCATCTCGCGGCGCCAGACCAAGGACCCTCCATGACCAGCCCCTCCCTTTCCGCCGTGCCCTCTTTCCCGGTCGGCGCCCAGCGCAGCACGGTGCGGGTGGACCTGGCCGGCAGGCCCTATGAAATCCTCATCGGTCCCGGGCTGCTGAGCGAGACGGGCCTGCACATCAAGGCCCTGCGCAAGGGGGCGCGGGTGGCCATCGTCACCGATCGCAACGTGGCGGCAGCCGGCCACCTCGCCACCGTGGAAGCCTCCCTTGCGGACGCCGGCATCGCGCACACCGCCATCGTGGTGGAGCCGGGCGAGAAGACCAAGTGCTGGGCCGGCCTGCAGCAGGTGGTGGAAGGGCTGATCTCCGCCCGCATCGAGCGGCGGGACCTGGTGCTGGCGCTGGGCGGCGGCGTGGTGGGCGATCTCGCCGGCTTCTCCGCCTCGGTGCTGCGGCGCGGGGTGGATGTGGTGCAGGCGCCGACCACCCTGCTCAGCCAGGTGGATTCCTCGGTGGGCGGCAAGACCGGCATCAACTCGCCCCAGGGCAAGAACCTGGTGGGCACCTTTCACCAGCCGGTGCTGGTGCTGGCCGATACCGCCGCCCTCGACACCCTGCCCGGCCGCGAGGTGAAGGCGGGCTATGCCGAGGTGGTCAAATACGGCCTTTTGGGCGACCGCCCGCTGTTCGACTGGCTGGAGCAACACGCCCCGGCGGTGCTCGGCGGCGGGCCGGAGCGGATCGAGGCGGTGGCGGCAAGCTGCCTTGCCAAGGCCGCCGTGGTGGCCCGCGACGAAAAGGAAACCGGCGACCGGGCGCTGCTGAACCTCGGCCACACCTTCGGCCACGCGCTGGAGGCGGGCGCCGGCTTCTCCGATCGCCTGCTGCATGGCGAGGGCGTGGCCATCGGCATGGCCCTCGCCTTCGCCTTTTCCGCCAAGCTCGGCCTGTGCCCCGGCCAGGACGTGACGCGGGTGGTGCGGCACCTGGAGGCCGTGGGCCTGCCCACCCGGATCGCCGACGTGCCCGGCGACCTGCCCGATACCGACGGGCTGATGCAGCTCATCGCCCAGGACAAGAAGGTGAGCCGTGGCGCTTTGACCTTCATCCTGGTGCGCGGCATCGGCGAAGCCTTCGTCGCCAAAGATGTGGATCCCGCCGCCGTGCGCGCCTTCCTCGCCGCCGTGCGCTGACGGGCGTCAGATCTTCAGGAAAGCCGCGGCGGCTTCCCGCACCCGCGCGAGCTGGGTGAACACGCCCATGTGCGTGCCGCCCTCCAGGGGCACGAGCCGGGCGCCGGCAATGGCCTCGGTCACCGCGCGGGCATGGGCGAACGGCACGATGCCATCCCTTGTGCCGTGCAGCGCCAGCAGCGGCGCCGCCACGCCATCGGCACAGCTCGCCGGCAGGGTGGCGAACTGGGCCACATCGCTCAGCGTGCCCGGCATGCGCACGGCCATATCCAGGCAGGAGCTGAGCAGCAGCGCCGCCAGCAGCGGCCCGGCCGCCGGATCCGCCAGCACCCGCGTGCGCTCCGCCCCATCGGGCACGAAGCCCTGCGCCGCCCAATGGGGCCAGCGCCGCACCACGAAGGCCGGCACCCGGTTGAGCCCCGGCAGGCGGGAGAACATCTCCGACCGTTCCAGCCCCACCCGCGAGGCGGGCGGCGCCACCAGCCGGCCGGTGCAGGCGCTCACCAGCACCAGCCCCCGGCAGCGCGCGGGATAAAGCCGCGCGAAGGCGAGGGCCGAAGGCCCGCCGCCGGAGAAGGCCGCCACGAAGGCGCGGTCCAGCCCCATCTGGTCCAGCAGTGCGGCGTAGGCATGAGCCTGCGCTTCGGCGGTGACACCGGTGGCAAGGGGGGAGCCAGGATAGCCCGGGCGGGCGATGGAGATGATGCGCCAGCCCGCCCAGTCAGGCAGCAAGGCCCGGGCCAGCAGCCACGACTGGTCAAGGCCGCCCATGATGCCGTGCAGCGCCAAGACCGGCACCCCCTCCCCCTCAACCGTGCAGGCGAGGGCGCCGCCGGGGGTGGCGACCATGCGCGGGGTGGGGATGGCCGCCAAGAGGCGCTCCGCCGCCAGTGCCACGGGATGCATGGGCGCTCTCCTTCTGCGCTCGGGCGCGGGTCGCGCCCTTAGAGCGGTGCGAGAGTGCCGCGATTCGCCGTCTGTGGAACCGGCGCGGTATGGCGCAGGGCGAGCCGCCGCAGCACCGCCACCGCCTCCGCCGGCGGGCGCTGCTCGATGCGGCGATAGGCGCGGCCATCGGCGGTGCGCCACACCATGCCCCGGTCCGCCATCTCCCGCCGCAGCAAAGCGTGATCGGCAAACAGGTGGCGGGCGTTGAGACGCTCGTTGATCTCCCGCTCGGTCAAGGTCTCGCCCGCCGGCAGCGTGGACCACAGGGCCCACAGGCACAGGCGCCGCCAGCTCTCCTTGCCCGGCCAGCGGGTAAGCCGACCCTGCGGATCGAACAGGCCGGCGACCCGATCCACCCGCTTCAGATCGACGGGATCGGCGGCTAGCGCCGGAGCAGGCTCGGCGGACCCGCCCTCGGCAACGGCGCGGAAGTGCTGGAAATTTCGGTGGCCGCTCGCCCGGGCGAGCATGTTGAGCATCTCGAGATGGCTCGGCAGGTGATCACAGGCGGCAAGCTGGCCCCGCAGCGCGCGCGCCAAAGCGGAAATATCGTTTGCCGCAAAGGCAAAGACCGGTCTGGACATGACTTATCCTCGACAATGCGCCGCATTCCGAGAGGAGGTCGAGGGTCACCGGCTTGCGACGGGCGCAGGATAAGCGTTCGGTCTGAATTGAGACGCGCCGGCCTCAACACGAGACGGACGACGCGGCAGGTTTAGCTCCCCTTGCGGGGCGGTGACGCCTGGGTGAACTGCGGACCCTGCCGCCCGTTTAGCCCAGACGCCGGCGCACCTCAACTCAGAAGTGCTTTTCCGGCCAGAGGCACAGATCGGCGATGAGGCAGCGGCCGCACTCCGGCTGGCGCGCCTTGCAGATGTAGCGGCCGTGCAGGATCAGCCAGTGATGGGCGTGGAGCTTGAAGCGATCGGGAATGCGCGCCTCCAGCGCCTCCTCCACCGCCAGCGGGGTGGCGCCGGGAGCAAGGCCGGTGCGGTTGGCCACCCGGAACAGATGGGTGTCGACGGCGATGGTGGGCTCTCCGAAGGCAATGTTCAGCACCACGTTGGCGGTCTTGCGGCCCACCCCGGGCAGGCTCTCCAGCGCCTCGCGATCGCGCGGCACGTCGCCGTGGAAACGCTCCAGCAGCAGGCGGGAGAGCTCCACCACATTCTTCGCCTTGTTCTTGTAGAGGCCGAGGGTGCGGATGAAATGCGCCACCTTCTCCTCCCCCAACGCCACCATGGCGGCGGGGGTGGAGGCGGCGGCGAACAGGCCCTTGGTGGCCTTGTTCACCCCGGAATCGGTGGCCTGGGCAGAGAGCACCACCGCCACCAGCAGGGTGTAGGGATCGCTATGGTCCAATTCGCCCTTGGGCTCGGGATTTGCGGCCTCGAAGCGGGAGAAGGCCTCGGTGATCTCGGCGGCGCTCCAGCCCGTCACCGTCTTGCCGTAGGCCGCCGCCGCCGCATTGGCCACCGCCTTGTTGCGCCGGGCCGGCGGCTCGGGGGGCGCGGCTGCCGCGCGCCGCTTGCTCGCCTTGCCTTTGGCATCTGTCGCCTTGCGGCCGGGCTTTTTAGGAGCGGGCGGAGTGAGCAGTTCGGCCAGGGGATCGAAAGCCTCCGGCGCGGCTTCTGAAGCAACCTGGGCACGTGGCTTGGTGGTGCCCTTGGTCGCTCCCTTGGCTGTCGCCTTGGGCGAGACCTTGGGCGAGACTTTCGGCGCGGCGGGCGGGCGCGGGGCTGGCATCTTTCGCGGCATTTTTCCCCTATACTGCGCTCCCATGAGCGACGCCACCGATCCGAGCCGCGACGCATCTGAGACCATCGCCGATGACCCGGTGGTCTATGCGGTGACGCTCGCGCCCCACCGCTCCCTCTCCCCGCGTGGCTTCCTTCTGGTCATGGGCAGCATCGCGGTGGTGAGCTTCGGCTCCGGCGCCCTGTTCGTGGCCATGGGGGCGTGGCCGGTGTTCGGCTTCTTCGGGCTCGACGTGCTGGTGCTCTATCTCGCCTTCCGCTCCAGCTTCCGCTCGGCACGGGCGCGGGAATATATCCGCGTCACCGCGAGCGAGATCGAGATCCGCGACGTCTCGGCCAAGGGCCGCACCAGCGTGGTGCGCCTCAACCCGTTCTGGACCCGCATCGCCCGCCGCGATGATGATGAGCTCGGCACCCTGGAACTCGCCCTGGTGTGCGGCCCCCGCCAGGTGCCGGTGGGTCGCTGCCTCGGCCCCATCGAGAAGGGCCGGCTCGCCGGCGAGCTCACCGCCGCTTTGAACCATGTGAAGAAAGGCGTGGTCCGCAGCCGGTTCTGAGCCCCTCAGGCGGCGTGGAGCCGGGCCAAGGCAGGGGCGAAGAACGGCTCGGCGATCATCTCTTCGGCCAGAGTGCGGATCTCCCGCGCCAGATCGTCCACCAAAGCGCTGCGCGGCACCCAGCTCGGCCGGATGAAGCCGTAGCGCAGGTCCAGTGCCGGCTTGAAGCGCTTCAGCACCAGCCCGCTGACCCCGCTCGACTGGGCCACGAACGGATCGGCGATGCAGCAGCCGAGATTGAGCGAGGCCAATTGGCAGGCGATGACGCCGTTGCGCGCCTCGATGCGGATATTGGCCTTGCGCCCGGTGCGGTGGGAGAGGCTCTCCAGGTGCCGGCCCAGCAGCGAGCGGGGATGGGTGGAGATGATGTCGTGCTGGATGAGGTCCTCATAGGTCACCACCTCCAGCGCGGCGAGCGGGTGGCTCGGGTGCAGCGCCGCCACCGCCTTCACGGTCAACAGGGGCTCGATCTCATAGGCCCCGGTCTTGAGCGGCAGCACCACCACGCCGAGGTCGAAGGCCTCCGCCTCCATCCAGGTGTCGATATCGAGGCGCACCCGGGAATCCACCTGGGCGGTCAGGCCCGGGTGCTTGGCCATCATCCGCGCCAGCGCCTGGTTGATGAGGCCGTGGGAGATGAAGGGCGAGGAGAGGATGCGCACGTGATCGCGCCGGCCGCCACGGATCTGGGCTGCGAAGCGGTCCAGCTCGTCCTGGGCGGTCAGCAGTTGGTCCACCTGCTGGTAGAAGCGCCGACCCTCGGCGGTGAGGCTGAGGCTGCGGCCGCGCCGGTCGAAGATCGCAAAACCCGCCTCGTCCTCCAGCGCCGAGAGCAGGCGGCTCACCTGCGGCGCCGTCTTCAGCAGCCGATCCGCCGCCCGGGCCACCGAGCCACACTCCACGAATGCCCGCAGCGCCTCCAATCCCCGAACGTTCATGGTCGCTCCAAACCGTGCTAAAAACGCAAATATCGTTGAGAATTTTGAATTTGACGCAAGTATCACATTTTCGCAATCGTGAGCGGCAAGATCTCCCTGGACAGAGCTGATGCGCGTTTCTTCTTCAAAGCCCGCCTGGAACCAGTCTCCCGCCGACTATCTCGCCGGCCGGCCCGCCGTTCATACCCTCCCGAAGACGCCCCTCTCGCGCTACGTGACCATGCGCGACGGCTGCCGCCTGGCGGTGGATGTGCATCTGCCGGACGGCGATGTGGCCACCCCGCGCCCGGCGCTGCTGCTGTTCACGCCCTATTACCGGCGCTTCGCCCTCGCCACCGGGTCCACCGCCGAGCCCAATCCGAACACCGGCAAGTTCCGGGATTTCTTCGTGCCACGCGGCTATGCGGTGGTGATCATCGACGTGCGCGGCACCGGCGCCAGCTTCGGCACCCGCGATGGCTTCCGCTCGCCGGCCGAACGCCTCGACAGCGCCGAGGTGGCCGATTGGGTGATCGGCCAGCCCTGGTCCAACGGCATCGTCGGCGCCACCGGCATCTCCTATCTGGGCGCGGCGTCGGACTTCCTCGCCTCCACCGGCCATCCGGCGGTGAAGGCCATCGCTCCCCTGTTCTCGGTCTGGGATACCTATTCTGACAATTATTACCCCGGCGGCCTGCAGTGCGCCTCGCTGACACAGACCTATGACCGCCTGATGTTCGGTCTCGACCAGGACCGGCGCGACCTGCTCAAGGAATTCAAATATTACGCCGATCCCGATTTCCGCGGCCCGCAGCCGGTGGATGAGGATGAGGACGGCACCCTGCTTGCCGCGGCGCTCGCCGAGCATGCGGGCAATTTCCGCCAGACCGAATTCATGGCCGACCTGCGCTACCGGGAAGAGGGCCTGCCCTACGATCCCGCCTATTCCAGCGCCTCCTTCAGCCCCTATACCTATGCCGCCGGCGTGAAGAGTGATGTGGCGGTGCTGTCGGTTTCCGGCTGGATGGACGGGGCCGGCTATGCCAACGGCGCCATCGCCCGCTTCCTGAACCTCAAGGACAATCCCCGCCACCTGCTGCTCGGCCCCTGGGACCACGGCGCGCGCATCGACGTTTCCCCCTGGCGCGCCGACGAGACCCCGGTGTTCCCCTGGATGGCGGAGGTGCTGCGCTTCTTCGACACCTATCTCATGGGCGCCGACACCGGCCTCAAGGACGAAGCGCCGATCCATTTCTACGCGTTGCACGAGGAAGCCTGGCACGCCGCCGACCAGTGGCCGCCCTATGGCGCCGACCTGGTGCTCGCCGGCAGCGAGAGCGGCGCGCTCAGTGCGACCGCTGTCGAGGGGACCCGCAGCTATCGGGTGGCCCCGAACCTCGGCACCGGCCACGAGACCCGCTACGAGCGCATCGCCGGCCACGATTCCCGCAATTATTACTGCGACTGGCAGGGCCGCACCGCCCGCATGCTGAGCTGGGACAGCGCCCCGCTCCTCGCCCCCCTCGACCTCGCCGGCCATGCCCGGCTCGATCTCCGCTTCCGCCTGGATGCGCCCGACGCCGCTCTGTTCGTCTACCTCACCGAGGTGGAAGCGGACGGCACCGAGCGCTATGTGACGGAAGGCCTCCTGCGTGCCCTGCACCGGGCCGAGGCCACGCCCCCCGCCGGCCAGGCCACCGCCTGGCCCTGGCGCACCTTTCGCCGTGCCGACGCGCAGCCGGTGGTGCCGGGAGAACCGATGAGCGTGCGCATTCCCCTGCTGCCCACCGGCTGGCAGCTGAAGGCCGGCAGCCGGCTGCGCCTCTCCATTGCCGGCGCCGATGCCGACCATTTCGGCAAGGTGCCCCATGGCCGGCCGCCGGTGATCACAGTGGATCTTGCCGGCACCCGCCTGCACCTGCCCGCCCGCGACATCGCCGGCCGCCTGCCCACCGGGACCGACGACCGCGCCGGCGCTCAGCTTTCCGAAGCCCTCGGCGCCATCCAGGCGGCGAGCGGGGCGACGGTGGCCACCGCCCTCGCCTACCGGGGCGACCGCGCGGTGCGCATCGCCACCAGCCACGCCGCCTTCCCGGTGGGCGCGGCCAAGCGCTTCGCCGATGCCCCCGCCATGGCGCAGATGAAGGCGGAAGGCGCCTCCCAATTGTTCGATGGTGCGGCCGCCCTGGAGCGCATGTTCGGCGACTGGAGCGCCATTGCCGCGCTCGGCTGCGATGCGGTGCTCAACCTGCCGGTGCGCGCCGGCGATGGCCGGCTGGTGGGCCAGATCAACCTGCTCGGCCCCACCGGCGCCTTCTCCGGGGCGGACCTTGCGGTCCTGACCGGCCTGGCGAAGGCTGCGGCCGCCGCCTTCACCCCTCTCGACACCGGCGCGGAGGCCGCATGAGCCCGGGACGGCTGCTCTACCGCGGCGGCATCATCGCCGCTTATGTGCTGATGCTGGCGCCGGTGGCCGCCCTCGTGGCCATCTCGTTCTTCCGCGACGAGATCGTCTCCTTTCCGCCGTCGGGCTTCACGCTCCATTGGTATGCCAATGGCTTCGCCCGCTCGGAATTCATGTCCGGCTTCATCGTCTCGGCCAAGGTGGCGGTGCTGGCCTGCCTCATCGGCGTGCCGGCGGGCACCGCCGCCGCCCTCGGCATCGCCCGCTCGAACCTGCCGTTCAAGGGCGCCTTCACCACCTTCATGCTGTCGCCGCTGATCGTGCCCGGCATCGTCGCCGGCACCGCGCTCTATCTCACGTTCCTGATGGCGCAGAACCGGCTCGACATGGACATCACCGGCACCCTCGGCGGCCTTGTCGCCGCCCATGTGCTGCTGGCCATTCCGTGGACCGTGCGAGTGGTCACCGCCAGCCTCCAGGGCCTCGATGGCGCCGTGGAGGAAGCCGCCGCCAATCTCGGCGCCCGCCCCTGGCAGGTGTTCTGGCGGGTCACCCTGCCCATGCTGCGCCCGGGCATCGTGGCGGCGGTGATGTTCTCCTTCATCCAGAGCTTCGAGAATCTGGAGCTGACCTTGCTGCTGGTGGGCCCCGGCATGTCCACGCTGCCCATTGAAATGATCAATTACCTCGAATTCCGCATGGACCCGACCCTGGCGGCCGTCGCCACCGTGCAGGTGGTGCTCATCGCCGCGCTGATGCTGATAACCGACCGCTTCGTGAAGCTGTCCCGGGTGGTGTGAGAGCAGGAAAGAGCGAACAGATGGCCGCACTCGACATCCAGGGGCTGGAAAAGACCTACGCCAACGGCTTCACCGCCGTGGCCGGCCTCGACCTCAAGATCGGCAAGGGCGAACTGGTGTCCCTGCTCGGCCCCTCGGGCTGCGGCAAGACCACCACCCTGCGCATGGTGGCCGGCTTCATCGACCCCACCGCCGGGCGCATCACCATCGAGGGCCGCGAGGTGACGCACCTGCCCGCCCACGCCCGCGACACCGGCATGGTGTTCCAGTCCTACGCCCTGTTTCCCCATATGAGCGTGGCGCAGAACGTCGCCTTCGGCCTGGAGATGCGCAAGGTGGGCCGGGCCGAGCGGGAGGCGCGCACGGTGGAGGCGCTGAAGCGGGTGCAGCTCGACCATCTGGCAGAGCGCTATCCCCGCCAGCTCTCCGGCGGCCAGCAGCAGCGGGTGGCCCTGGCCCGCGCCCTGGTGGTGAACCCCGCCGTGTTCCTGCTCGACGAGCCCTTGTCCAACCTCGATGCCAAGCTGCGCGGCGAGGTGCGTTCGGAAATCCGCGCCCTGCAGCAGGCCCTCGGCCTCACCACCCTGATGGTGACCCACGACCAGGAAGAGGCCCTCACCATGTCCGACCGGCTGGTGGTGATGGAGGGCGGCCGGGTGCGCCAGGCCGGCACCGCCGAGGACCTCTACGAGCGCCCGGCCGATGCCTTCGTGGCGAATTTCGTGGGCCGCTCCAACCTCATCCGCGGCCGCCTGGCCGAGGGCGCCTTTGAGGCGGCCTCCGGCACCCGGCTCGCCTGCGTCCCGGGCGGCGCCGGCACCGGCCCGCTGGTGTTCGCCCTGCGGCCCGAACGCATCGGCCTGTCCGTGGGCGACGACGCCAGCGGCGAACCGGCGGTGCTGAAGGAGATCCTCTATCTGGGCGCCCAGACCGAATATGTGGTCGCCCTGGGCGCCGAGCGCCTCACCGTCATCCGCCCCACCCCCGCCGCCGGCGATCCGCTGCACGCGGCCCGCCCGGGCGACGGGGTGCGCGCCAGTTGGACCCCCGAGCACGTGCGGCTGCTGCCGGACACCTGACCCATTTCCAATAACAAGCCTGCCAGAGGACGAAGAACATGACGGACACCTTTAGACTGACCCGCCGCGCCCTCCTTGCCGCCGGCGCCGGCGCCGCCCTCACCCCGGCCTTCTCCGCCTCGCGCCTGATGGCCGCCGAGGCCAATGAGGTGGTGGTGGGCACCTGGGGCGGCGACTTCGGCAACACGCTGAAGATGGCGGTGGACGAAGCCATCATGGAGCCCATGGGCTACACGGTGCTGCAGGAGATCTCCGGCCCGGTGCCCCGCCGCACCAAGATCCTGGCCGAGCGCATGAACCGCCGCGGCAGCCTGGACGTGGCCTGCCTCGCCGATTTCGACACCTATGCCGCCAGCGCCGTGGGCGCGCTGGCCGACGTGACCCGCGAGCGGGTGCCCAACAGCGCCCATGTGCTGCCCTTCCTCCGGAAGAGCTATGCGATTCCGCAGATCTATTCGGCGCACACCATCGTCTACAACAAGGAGATGATCCCGACCCCGCCGGCTTCCATCCAGGAACTGTGGAACCCCAAGTACAAGGGCAAGATCGGCCTGTCGGACTTCCTCTACACCACCAACATGGCCTATGCGGCCATGGCCAATGGCGGCTCCATGTCGGACTTCGGCCCCGCCAAGAAGGGGCTGGAGGCGTGGAAGGCGCTCGACGCCAAGGTGCTGGCCTCCACCGAGGCGGTGGGCGCGGCGCTTAAATCCGGCGAGATCTGGATGACCATCATCGCCGCCGCCCGCGGCTACATGTGGAGCCAGCAGGGTATTCCGGTGGGCTGGTCCATCGCCGAGGAAGGCGCCTTCCCCACCACCTATGAAGCCTGCGTGCCGAAGAACGCCCGCAATCTCGACGGCGGCTTCGTCTACCTCAACGCCATGCTGGATCCCTCCGCGCAGACCGCCTTCTCCAAGAAGATGGGCTATCTGCCCACGGTGACCAACGCCAAGCTCGATCCCGATCTGGAAAAGCTCATCGGCTTCACCGAGGCCCAGCAGCAGCGGCTGTGGACGCCGGATCTCAGCTACATCATGAAGAACCAGGCCCAGCTGCTCGACACCTGGAACCGCGATTTCAAGGGCTGACCCATGGCAGCGCTCGTCCTTCCCGCCGGCCTTCTGGTTCTTCTCCTTCTGGGCGCGCCCATGGCGCTGATGGCGCGGTATTCCTTCAATACCTATGACCCGCTCTATCTGATGCAGGAGGCCTTCACCTGGGCCAACTACACCAAGGCGGTGACGGACGAGTTCTATCGCGACATCCTCTTCACCACCTTGTGGGTGTCGCTGCTGTCCACCTTCATCACCACCCTGCTCGCCTTCGGGCCGGCCTATTGGCTGGCCCGGATGGAGAGTTCGTGGAAGAGCAAGCTCACCATCCTCACCCTGTTTCCCCTGCTGGTGGGCGGGGTGGTGCGCTCGGCCGGCTATATCGCTTTGCTCGGCAATGAGGGCGCCATCAATGCGGCGCTGCGCGGGCTTGGGCTCATCTCCCACCCCATCGCCATGCTTTACACGCCGTTCGCGGTGGTGGTGGGCATCGTCGGCGTGGTGCTGCCGTATATGGTGCTGACCCTCGCCGCGGTGATCGAGGGCATCCCCCGCCAGGCGGAGGAAGCCGCCGCCAATCTCGGCGCCCGGCCGAGCACCGTCTTCTTCCGCGTGCTGCTGCCGCTCTCCCTGCCGGGCGTGCTGGCCGGGGCGACGCTGGTGTTCATCTTGTGCATGAACGCCTATGCCACCCCGGTGCTGCTCGGCGGCCCCAAGTTCCACATGATGGCGCCGGCGGTCTACGACCAGTTCACCCGCGTCAGCAACTGGCCGTTCGGCGCGGCGCTGGCCTTCATCCTGCTGGTGGTGACCATCCTCATGACCAGCATCGGCAGCCTCCTGATCGGCCGCCGCGCCCGCCCGGCGTGAGGGCGGGCATCATCAAATCCGCACGAACAAGCGGAACATTATATGATTTAAGATACTCGTCATCGGTCCTGCATGAGGACGTCGTCCTGTCACCCGGGACGGCTGTCGCCGCCGGTGACGGCGCGGACCACATCTTCCATCGCCAAGATCTCCGCATCGCTCAGCTCGACGAATTGCGGCCGTTTGGCCGCCGAGAGACGGCCCCCATTCTGCAGCAGCAGGCGGACCAGAAGAGCCGCACGCCGATCCGGCATGTCGACGATCTCCCGCACGCCCTCCATCGCCTGATCGAAGATGGCTAGAAAGCCTAGCTCCCGCTTGAGATCGGTCTCAACGGTCTCGATCACGCGGTCATAAAGATATTCCGCAAGAACCGTGGCATCGAAATATCGGTAGAGATCCGCGCTGTCGCTGGTGACGACGATTTCCCGCCCCTTGGTCCAGCGCCAGGAGATGGCGGCAAGCGAAGGCTGCGAAAAAGTCTCCAGCACCTGATCATAGGCCCGCCGATCGCGGAGGATGGCGGCGGACACGGGAAAGATCAGCTCATCGGGGGTGAAACGCCGCTTGCTCAACAGATGATGGATGAGAAAGCGATGGATTCGGCCGTTGCCGTCCTCAAATGGGTGGATGAACACGAAGCTGAAGGCCGCCACGGCGGCGGCGACGACCGGCTCAAGGTCGTCCGCGGAAAGGCGGCGCATCAATTGCCTCCATCCCTGCATGAGGCTCGGAACATCCTCGGGCCGGGGGCAAATGAAATGGACTTCGTCCCGAAAATCAGGCGTGGTCGAGCCGACGAAGTTCTGGAATAAACGCCAATCGGTCGCCGCATAGCGTGGGTCGACGATGGCATTTTGCAGGTCCACCAGATCTGCCTGCCGCGAGGGATCGAAAGCCGGCGCCTTCTGCAAGGCGCGGATGAAGCGCTCCGAGCGATCCGGGCTCGGGCTTTCCCCCTCGATGGCGAACGACGAGCGGGTCTCTTTCGTGTAGAGGTAGCTGACCGCACGGGCGAGCAAGGCTGGATCGTAGGCCTTGACCAAGCCCGCTGCCTCCTGGCCCACGTGCCGGGCGATACAGGCCTCAAGATGCGCTGTGCGCCGCACGGTGGGGCAGAGCAGGCGCGTGCCGATCAGATTGTTGGCGACGCGGTGACGCGGTGAGTTCTCCCGCGCGCCCGTGAAGTGCTTCTTCGGATCGAGGGCCGCCACGTAATTGCCGCCGGTGACGTCGCCAAGGTCCAGCCTGCGATCGAGAAAATACTCGTAGAAGAACCAGGCGCGCCGCGCGTAGGCCCCTGTCGGCTCGGCGCGCACCCAGTCTTCAATGATGCGCGGCGCCATCGCCTTCAGCGCAGCGACCAGCACGCCGAGATCAAGGGGTTCGTAACGCAGTGCAAACCGCAGATTGGCGACGACATCGTCACCCGTGGCATAGGCCCTGGGGTAGAACTCCATGGTGTGCGCGCCGGACACCTGAGTGCGCCGTGCGCCGGCAACCACATAGCTCTCGGTGTAGGGGGCGGGGACCTTCAGCGCGAAATGGGCCCGAAGCCAAGCGAACCCGACCGGCGTGTGGCCCCGGTCCATATCGGCATCCATGATGGCATTCCGCTTATTGCCGTGAATTTTTGATTATAAAACCACCCTCCAATGCGAAACCAATTATTTTCGCATCAGCGGTGAGCCCGATGCCCCGCCCAGCCGGCGGACCGCTGATGCACCTGCGATCAGGCAGGCCAGCGAAAATGATCTGCAATGTCGTGATGTATCGTGGTGGAGCCGAGGGGAATCGAACCCCTGACCTCTGCAGTGCGATTGCAGCGCTCTCCCATCTGAGCTACGGCCCCGATCCATGGGAGGCGCCATTTAGGGTTTGCCTCCCCTCACTGTCAAGCGCGCGGCGATGGGTTTTCCACATCGTCGCGCGCGGTCCGCCGGCTAGCCGTGCGGCGCCTGTTCGGGCGCGGGCTTGTCGCCGCGCAGGGCCACGTAAATGGCCGGAATCACCAGCACCGTCAGCGCCGTCGAGGACAGGAGCCCAAAGAACAGCGAGATGGCGAGCCCCTGAAAGATGGGGTCGGTGAGGATCACCGCCGCGCCGATCATGGCCGCCAGCGCTGTCAGCAGGATCGGCTTGAAGCGAATGGCGCCCGCCTCCAGCAGCACCTCCTTCAGCGGCCGACCCGGGGTGCGGGCGTGGCGGATGAAGTCCACCAGCAGGATCGAATTGCGCACGATGATGCCGGCGAGCGCGATGAACCCGATCATGGACGGGGCCGAGAACGGCGCGTTGAACAGCCAGTGCCCCGCCAGGATGCCGATGAAGGTCAAGGGAATGGGGGTCAGGATCACCAGCGGCAGCTTGAACGAGCCGAACTGCGCCACCACCAGGATATAGATGCCCAGGATGGCGACGCCGAACGCCCCGCCCATGTCGCGGAAGGTCACCCAGGTCACCTCCCACTCGCCATCCCACAACAGGGTCGGCTGGCTCTCGTCCGCCGGCTGGCCATGCAGCGCGATCTTCGGCTTGGGCAGATCGCCCCAGTCCATGGCATCGAGGGCCTTGGAAACGGCGATCATGCCGTAGACGGGCGCCTCGTAGGCACCGGCGAGATCCGCCGTCACCATCTCCGCCGCCCGCCCGTTGTGGCGGAAGATGGGATAGGAGGACGGCTCGCGGGTGACATTCACCACATCCCCCAGCTCCATCACCCCGCGGCCGCCGGGCAGCGCATTGGCGGGCACCGGCGTCGACAGGCTGCGCGGGCTCACCTGCCGGTCGGCCTTGGAGAGGGAGAGGCGGATCGGAATGGGCGGGCGCCCTTCCCCGCGATGGGAATAGCCCACCGTGGTGCCACCGTAGAAGGCGCGGATGGCGTCATAAACGTCGCCCTGCTCCACCTTGTAGAATTCGAGATTGTCCTGGTCGATGGCAAGCCGCACCCGCTGCGAGAGCGTGCCGTAGCTGTCATCCACATCGACGATGAAGGGCACGCTCTCAAAGGCCTCGCGCACCTTGGCGGCCACCGCGCGGCGGGTCTTGGCATCCGGCCCGTAGATCTCCGCCAGAAGGGTGGCGAGCACCGGCGGCCCCGGCGGCGGCTCCACCACCTTGAGGGCACTGCCCGCCGGCAGCGGGATCGCCTTCAGCCGCTCGCGCAGCTCCAAGGCGATGTCGTGGCTGGTGCGATGGCGATCACCCTTGGAGGTGAGGTTCACCTGAATATCGCCCTGGCGCGGCGCGCTGCGCAGATTGTAATGGCGCACCAGGCCGTTGAAATTGAAGGGCGAAGCGGTGCCGGCATAGGTCTGGAACGAGACCACCTCCGGCACGCTGGCGAGCGCGTCCACCATCTGCTGCAGGGTGCGGTTGGTGTCTTCCACCGAGGCGCCCTGGGGCAGGTCCAGCACCACGTTGAGCTCGGTCTTGTTGTCGAACGGCAAGAGCTTCACCGTGACATGCTCGGTGTAGAACAGCGACAGGGAGGCCAGCGTCACCGCGCCCACCACCAGCAGGAAGGTCCAGGCGCGGGCCTTGGTGCGCAGGATGGGCTCGGCCACCTTCACATAGAAATGCCCGAGCTTGCCGCCTCCCGCCCCCTCATGGGCATGGGCCACCGCCGCCTTGGAGCTGGCCACCTTCAGCATCAACCAGGGGGTGAGCACCACCGCGACGAAGAAGGAGAACACCATGGCCGCCGAGGCATTGGCGGGGATGGGGCTCATATAGGGCCCCATCATGCCGGAGACGAACAGCATGGGCAGCAGCGCCGCCACCACCGTCAGGGTGGCGACGATGGTGGGGTTGCCCACCTCGGCCACCGCCAGCACCGCGGATTCGTCGCGCTTGCGGCCGTCCTTCATGGCCCAGTGGCGGGCGATGTTCTCGATGATGACGATGGCATCATCCACCAGGATGCCGATGGAGAAGATGAGCGCGAACAGGCTCACCCGGTTCAGGGTGTAGCCCATGAGCCGCGAGGCGAACAACGTAAGCAGGATGGTGGAGGGGATGACCACCGCCACCACCAGCGCCTCGCGCCAGCCGATGGCCACCCCCACCAGAAGCACGATGGAGACGGTGGCGAGGCCGAGATGCAGCAGCAGCTCGTTGGCCTTCTCGTTGGCGCTCTCGCCGTAATTGCGGGTGATGCTCATCTCCACATCGGCGGGCACCATCTGGCCGCTGATCTGGTCGAGGCGCTTGAGCACCTCCTCGGCGATCAGCACCGCATTGGTGCCGGGCCTCTTGGCGATGGCGAGGGACACCGCCGGCACCCGCATCAGCGCGTCGCCGCCGGGCCCCTTGCGCACGTCGAACACGCGGGTGTCGTTGGGCTCGGTGGCCAGCGTCACGGTAGCGACATCGCGCACATAGACGGGGCGGCCGTCGCGGGCGGTGAGCAGCAGGTTGCCGATCTCGGTGGGGGTCTGCAGGGTCTGGCCGGCCACCAGGGTGCGCTGCTGGCCCTTCTCCCGCACCGTGCCCGCCTGGAACGAGCGGTTGGCGCCGTCGATCTTGGCCGAAAGCTGGGCCAGGGTGATGCCATAGAGGGAGAGCTTTTCCGGATCGGGCTCGACCCGGATCTCCTCCGGCTGGTCGCCGACGATATAGGTCAGGCCGATGTCCGGAAGCTTGGCGATCTCCACCTGCAGCTCGCGGGCGATGCGGGTGAGGCCGTTGGCGGTCCAGCGGGCGGCGGCATCGGGCTTGGGGGTCAGCGTCACCACCAGGATCGCCACATCGTCGATGGAGCGGCCGACGATCAGCGGCTCGGGAATGCCCACCGGCATGCGATCGTAATTGGCGCGGATCTTCTCGTGCACGCGCAGGATGGCGGCATCGGGATTGGTGCCCACCAGGAAGCGGGCGGTGACGAGCACGCCATCGTCATTGGTGTTGGAATAGACGTGCTCCACCCCGTCGATGCTCTTGACGATGGTCTCCAGCGGCTCGGTGACCAGCTTCACCGCATCCTCGGCCTTCAGGCCGTTGGCCTCGATGTGGATATCCACCATCGGCACCGAGATCTGCGGCTCTTCCTCGCGCGGCAGGGTGACGAGGGCGATGATGCCGAAGGCGAAGGCCGCCATCAGCAGCAGCGGCGTCAGGGGCGAGGTGATGAAGATGCGGGTGAGGGTGCCGGCAATGCCGAGCTTGACCGGCGCCGGCGTTTGATTGTCCAGGCTCACGGCAGCACCACCTTGTCACCATCGGAAAGGCCGGTGAGCACCTCCACCCGGGGCTCGCCGTTCTCCGCGAAGCGCTCGCCCAGCACCACGGCCACGTCGAGCGGCCCTTGGGGCGCCTGGATGCGCACATAATCCACCCCGTGGCGGGTGGTGACCGCCGCCGGCGGCACCGCCAGCACGGCGCGGTTGCCAATCTCGATCCACACCAGGGTGCGCTCATTGACGAAATAATCGCCGAGCCCGGCCACATCCACGTCGGCCATCACCCGACCGCCGGTGATCTCCGGATAGACTTTCACGATGCGCCCCGCCCGGGCGGTCTCGATGCCGCCGGCGGTCTGGGGCGAGATGCCGCGCCCGCCAATGCGCACGGTGCCGCCTTCTCGAATGTTGGCCGCGTAGCGCTCGGGCAGCGACAGCCGCAGATAATATTGGCCGGAGGCGATGCGGGCGATCACGTCGCCCGCCAGCACCACCGAGCCGGGGGTCACCGGCACCGTCAGCACGCGCCCGTCGGCGGGGGCCAGCACGGCGCCTTCGCGCACCCGCTGCACCACCACCGCGCGGTCGGCCTCGGCGGCGGCCACCTGGTTGGCCGCCACATCGAACTGGGTCTTGGCGGTATCCACCCGGCTCTGGCTGGCCACGCCCTTGGCCAGCAACTGCTGGGCGCGATCCAATTCAGTCTTGGCGTTTTCGAGCTGGGAATTCAGCTCCTTGATCTTGGCCTCGGCCGCGTTGAGGGTGAGGGCGAGCTTGTCGTCCACCACCAAAGCGATCTCGTCGCCCTCCTTCACCTCGCTGCCCTCGGTGACCTTCACCTCGCGCACGGTGCCGCCGATGCGGGCGCGGGCCGGCACCACTGTGCGGCTCTCCACCTCGCCGAACACCGCCTTCATCTCGGGGATATCCTGGCTGCGCACCAGAAACGGCGCGCGCTCGGTCGGGCCGGTGACCAGCCTGGCGGGCGGCGCGGTTTCGGCGCGCAGGGGCAAGGCACCGGCGAGCAGCGCCGGCAGGCCGAGCAGCGCCGCGGCGAGGACGGGCGTGAAGGTGCGGAAACGAGGCATCATGCTCTTTCTCCGGCGGCGCGCGGCCACCGCTGCGGACAGGCCGGGATCAGGAAAAGGCGCAGCCGACCTTGAGGCCGAGCTTCTTGAAAATCATGGCCGCCGGGCAGAAACCGGTGACCGACGCCTGCATGAGGTTCACGCCCACGAAGGCGGTGAGCCACAGCCAATAGGGTGAGACGAACACCCCGAGCGCCAGGGACAGAAGCACCATGAACCCGGCGAACATCATCACAGCACGATCAACCGACATCTCTTCATCCTCCATCCCGCCACACCGCCAGGGGGGCGAGCAGCGACCCGGCGGCCCGGGCTCTCAATTCCGACATGCTTGCAGGGCATGCCCCCGCGTCGGACGCCGGACGGACGGTCCGCGACCTGAGTTGCAGATAACATTCAGATATCATAAATTCAAGATCATGAATGTAGAAGAGATGATCCCGGCATCGGAGCGGGCGGCGGAGCTCATGCGCTCCCTGTCCCACCCTCAGCGCCTCCTGGTGCTCTGCGCCCTGGGCAGCGACGAGAAGTCCGTTGCCGAGCTCCGTGAGCTTCTGGGTATCGAGCAGGTGCCCATGTCGCAGCAGCTCATGCGCCTGCGCGCGGATGGGCTGGTGGAGGCGCGGCGCGAAGGCACCAGCGTCTTCTACCACATCGCCCGGCCGGAGGTTCTGCAAGTGGTGGAAGCGCTGCATGACGCATTCTGCGGCCGCCCCGGCTGCACCGAGCCCGCGTGACACCCGCGCAGGCGCGAATCACCGCACCGCTCGCGATTCCGCCAAGCAGCCAACCCCCGGCGTCATCTGCCAGGCACGACCAGCGAAACTGAACGGAGAAGATGAGAACGGAGAGGGGCGGGTCGCATTCGCACGCGGCAAAAGACGACGCGGAGAGGACCGGATCACCACTGGATCAGATCCACTCTGTGCACCCGGGTGGGCGCTGCGCGTATCAGGGGATTTTATAAGGGGAGACTTGGTGGAGCCAGGCGGAATCGAACCGCCGACCTCTTGAATGCCATTCAAGCGCTCTCCCAACTGAGCTATGGCCCCACCGGAGTGCAGGCTTGATGCCACGCACGAACCGAAAGATCCAGATCTTCCTACACCCTCAAGAGAGTTATCCAGAAGATCTCAACAGCCTTGCAAAACGACGACAGTCATCGCCTGCCAAGCCAAAACAGCGCGCCGGACGAATACACGTTCCGGCAGATCGCCACCTGTGGACAAACCCGCTTGGGGGCGGGCGACCGCAGATCTACGATCGGAAATTTGGTGGAGCCAGGCGGAATCGAACCGCCGACCTCTTGAATGCCATTCAAGCGCTCTCCCAACTGAGCTATGGCCCCACTGCGCCGCGGGCTGGCACCAAACTTTCCCGAAAACCTAAGTTTTGAGAAAGGCTTAGTGCAACGGGAGGTCCCGCGGCGGGGTGCCCGGCGACTCACGTCCTCCGAGCGAGAGCGGCCTTAAAACACAGGCCGCTTCCGACTTCAAGTCTCTTCGTCGTCCTCGCGGCCCTCGCCGATGAGGTCGCTCACATCGTCGCCGTCGTCCTCGTCTTCCTCCAGGAAGGCGTCGTCATCGCCGGCCTCGATATCGTCGTCCACATCCACGTCGCTGCCAGTCGTCACCTTGGCCGTAGCGGTCTTCTCCGCATCGGCCTCTTCCAGGCTGATCACCTCGGCGTCGGGCACTTCAGTCTCGTGCTCGTCGCTCTCGGTGGCCTCGGTACGGCTGGCTCCGCGCGCGGCGGGCTCGAAATAGGACCGCGGATAAGATTCGCCTGTAAAGGGCGAAACCACCGGGTCCTTGTTCAGGTCGTAAAACTTGCGCCCCGTAACAGGACAGATGCGCTTGGTGCCGAGTTCAGGCTTCGCCACGGCAAAGATCCTCGGTAGGGCTGTAAATGGAGCGTGCTCCATTGGAGCCTTGCCGGGTCAGTGTCAAGGCCCCAGCGCCGATCTCGACGGATCGGCCGCGTGGCAGCGCCCCGCCGGCTGTGTTAGACGGACCCCCATATCCGCACTCCGAGGGCGCACGAAGCAGCCGTGCCTGCCCCTCCGTCCGAGGTTTCGATCCCATGTCCGGCGCGCCGCTGAGCTCCTCCGCCCCCACGCCCTCCGGCCATCATGCCGCACCACAGCCGGCCACCGCCCGTCGCGGCGGGCCGCTGGCCGGCACCGTCCGGGTGCCCGGCGACAAATCGGTCTCTCACCGCGCCCTCATCTTCGGCCTGTTCGCCCACGGCCGCACCACCATCACCGGCCTGCTGGAAGGCGAAGATGTGCTCAACACCGCCGCCGCCTGCCGCGCCCTGGGGGCCGGCGTGGAGCGCCTGGGCGACGGCCATTGGCAGGTGGACGGCGTCGGTGCCAACGGCCTCTCCACACCGGCGGCACCGCTGGATTTCGGCAATTCGGGCACCGGCGTGCGGCTGATGATGGGCGCGGTGGCCGGCCAGGACGTGACCGCCACGTTCGATGGTGACGCCAGCCTGCGCCGTCGGCCCATGAAGCGGGTGCTCGATCCCCTCACCGCCATGGGCGCCGAGGTGGTGAGCGCCGCCGAGGGCGGCCGCCTGCCCCTCACCCTGAAAGGCCATTCGGGCCTCGCCGCCAGCACCTACACGACCCCCGTGCCCTCCGCCCAGGTCAAGTCGGCGGTGCTGCTCGCCGGCCTCGGGGCCGATGGCGAGACGGTGGTGATCGAGCAGGAAGCCACCCGCGACCATACCGAGCGCATGCTGGCGCATTTCGGTGCCACCGTGAGCGTGACGCCCCATGGCGCCCACGGACGGCGCATCGCCCTCCGGGGCCGTCCGCATCTGGTGGCGGCGCCGGTGGACGTGCCGGCGGATCCGTCGTCGGCGGCCTTCCCGCTGGTGGCGGCGCTGCTGGTGCCCGGCTCCGACGTCGTGCTGACCGATCTCATGATGAATCCGCTGCGCACCGGCCTCGTCACCACCCTGCAGGAGATGGGGGCCGACATCGCCATCCTGAACCCCCGCACCGAGGGCGGCGAGACGGTGGCGGACCTGCGGGTGCGCCACACCCGCCTCAAGGGTGTGGAGGTCCCGGCCGAACGGGCGCCGGCCATGATCGACGAATATCCCATCCTCGCGGTGGCGGCGGCATGCGCCGAAGGCGACACCATCATGCGCGGGCTTGCCGAGCTGCGGGTGAAGGAGAGCGACCGGCTGGCCGCGGTGGCGGACGGCCTTGCCGCCTGTGGCATTGTCCACCGCGTGGAAGGCGATGATCTCATCGTCACCGGCAGCGCCGCGGTCCCCGGCGGCGGTCCGGTGAAGACCCACATGGATCACCGCATCGCCATGTCGTTCCTGGTGCTGGGGCTGGTGGCCGAACAGGGTGTCAGCGTCGACGACGTGGCCTTCATCGCCACCTCTTTCCCCAGCTTTCTGCCCATGATGCGTGGCCTTGGCGCGCAGATCGACTGACCGCCCATGATTATCGCTATCGACGGTCCCGCCGCATCCGGCAAAGGCACCCTGGCCCGGCGACTCGCCGCCCATTACGGCCTGCCCCATCTGGACACCGGCTTGCTCTACCGCGCAGTGGGGGCCCGCTGCCTCGCAGCTGGCAAGCTGGGCCAGGCGGATGCGGCGGCCGAGACGGCCCGCACCCTGGATGTCTCCCAGCTCGACCCCGAGCACCTGCGCTCAGCCCCCATCGGCGAGGCGGCCTCGGTGGTGGCGGCGGTGCCGCAGGTGCGGGCGGCGCTGCTCGATCTGCAGCGACGTTTTGCAGCCCACCCCCGCGGCGCCGTGCTGGACGGACGCGACATCGGCTCCGTCATCTGCCCCGATGCCGACGCCAAGCTGTTCGTCACCGCCACCCCGCACGTGCGGGCGGAGCGGCGCTATCGGGAGCTGGCGGGGCGCGGCGAAGCGACAACCTTCGAGAGCGTGCTGGACGACATCCGCCGGCGTGATGCGCGGGATTCCGGGCGCGCCTCGGCGCCGCTGGTGAAAGCCGGGGATGCCATGGAGCTGGACACCTCCAACCTCGGCATCGAAGAGGCCTACAGCGCGGCTTTGGAGCTGGTGGAACAGCGCCTGGGCGGACGCTGAGACCGCGCCACCGACACCCCATCCCAGCACTGAAAGTCTTCAGGCCCCGGACGGCGTTTCGGCCTGTGGCGCACTGTCCCGATGGCGACGGGTGCGCCAGGGCATCGCCAGGAAGGCGAGATCGTCCAGCATGCCCAGGAGCTTGCCGCCCCGGGTCAATTGCTCATCGAGGGCCGCCATGGTGCGGCCGAGGCCGGGATCGTCATCGGCCAGCCACACGTCCAGCACGCGCGCGAACAGCAGCGCCAGACCCTTGGCCCGGATGGCGCCGGCCGCCCCGGTGCAGTCGATGCCCGCCGCCGCCAGCATCCAGCGCTGCGAGCGCTCGGACAGCCGCAGCAGCCGGGCGGCCAGCAGCGGATCGCGCTTCGCGGAGCGCATGAGGGTGCGCACCGCATCACGATGGGGCTCCAGCGCGTCGAGACGCCGCATCAGCACCTCGAACAGACGCTCCTTGGGCCCCTCTTCCGAAAGCTCATCCGAATCCGGCCCGCCTTCCGCCAGCACCTTGCGATCGGTGACGCGGAAGAAGCTCGCCAGCAGGTCGTCGGTGGAGGAGAAGGAAGCCCGCATCTCGCCGAGCGCCACGCCACAGCGCGCCGCCACCTCGGCAAGATCGATCCGTGCCAGCGGCCGTTCCGCCAGCAGCTCCAGGAAACCGCGCAGGCACGCCTCGCGGGACATCTCCGAGGTCATGGCGTCACTCCTGAAACCGGGCCGCCACGCAAGGCGGGCCCGGGCTCTTGTCCATCGCTCACCGGCGCCGCGCCGAACCCGCGCACCGGCAAAGGTCGGCCTCAGCCGGCCAATTCTTTGCCCCGGCGGGTGGCGGCCGCAACCGCTTCTTCCATCAGCGGGCCGAAGCCGCGGGTCTCGTGCATGAGAACCGCCAGCGCCGCCGCGGTGGTTCCACCCGGAGACGTGACATTCTGCCGCAAGGTCGCGGCAGGCAGCGGCGAATCATCCAGCAGCGCGCCGGAGCCGGCCACGGTAGCGCGGGCGATGCGGGCGGCGAGATCCGCCGGCAGACCCGCGGCAAGGCCGGCCTCCGCCAGCACCTCGGCCAGCAGGAACACATAGGCCGGCCCGGAACCGGACACGGCGGTGGCCGCATCCATCAGTTCCTCATCCGCCACCCATTCAACGATGCCGATGGCACCGAGCAGGGTCGCGGCGAGATCGCGGTCGGCGGCGGAAACCGTGGCGCTCGGGACCGCCACGCTCACACCACGGCCGATGGCGGCCGGCGTATTGGGAATGGCGCGCACCAGCGGCGTGCCTTCGGGAAAGAAGCCGGAGAGGAAGGACAGGGTGCGCCCGGCCATGATGGACACCACCAGGGTGCCCGGCTTCACCACCGGTGAAACCTGAGGCAGCGCATCGGGCGCCACCTGCGGCTTCACCGCCAGCAGCACCACCGCCGGCGCCGCGATCTGATGCAGGGGCGGGTTCACCGCCACGCCCCTGGCCTTGAGGCGCGCAGCGGCATCGACGGGCAGATTCGGATCCAGCACCACCGCGAGATGGGCCGGCAAGCCCAGGTTGAGCCAGCCGTCCAGCATAGCTCCGCCCATCTTGCCCGCGCCCAGCAGCACCACCGGGCCCGACAGATCCTTCAACTCCACATCGCTCATGATCGCCTCGCAAACGGGCGCGCCCCGGCGCGCCTCGAACCGAGGCCCAGATTTACGTCACGCCCGCGCCAGGGGAAACCCGCGCGGGACGTTTTCGCGCCGCCGCCGCGCCGTCAGGCCTCGCCCACGGTCTCGAACAAGGCGGTGTCCATGGCCTCGCGGGCGGTCTTGCCGGCCCACACCACGAACTGGAAGGCGGGGTAATAGCGCTCCACCGCATCGAGGGCGGCATCGACGATGGCCTCGCACTGGCGGTCGGAAGCGGTGGCGCCACCGGTCAGCACCAGCGCGTGGCGGAACATGATGACCCCCTCCTGGGCCCAGATGTCGAAATGGCCCAGCCACATCTGCTCATTGATGAGCGCCAGCAGCTTCACCACCTCAGCGCGGCGGTTCTCCGGCACCTTGAAATCGAACGCGCAGGCGAGATGCAGGGCCTCCAGCTCGTCCATCCACTGCACCGAGACATGGCAATCGGTCCAACGGCTGGCGAGCGCCAGGGTGATCTCGTCCTCGTCGGAGCGCTCGAAGGACCAGTCGTGAACAGCGGCGAGCTGCTCCATCAGGTCCACGGGGTTCGCCGGCGCTTCGGCTTCGATGTCGATGAGAGACATGGCCTCGACCTCGCGGTGTCTGGAACGCGGACAGGGTCGGACGGCACCGGGGCAATGTCACCAGAGGCCGGAACAGCCAAAGGCGGGGCAGCACCACGTGCCACACGTCGATGCAGTCTCCGGATGTGTGCATTCAGAAGCACGAACCGGCTCCCGCACCAGGCGAAGCTACGCCCCGTCGCCATCACCCCGCGACGAACCGGCTCCGAATCGCCCTGAAAATCAGTATATCGCGGGTCAAGATTGCCCCGCTACGACAGATTGTGTGCACGCTTTGAGCATGCACACGAAACAGGCGCGCAGGCGCCCCACCTCATGGCTGGGCGGTGCCGCCGAAGCTCTCGTCATACGGCTGCGCGGGGGTCTCGGTGGGGCTGACGCCCAGCTTGGCCTCGAGCGCGGCGATTCGCGCGGCGAGGCGCTCATTCTCCTCCCGCGCGGCGGCGGCCATGTCCTTCACGGCCTCAAATTCCTCGCGCTTGACGAGGTCCATGTCACGCAGGAAGCGCTCCAGCTGCGAGCGCATCACGGTTTCCGCCTCGCGGCGCACACCTTGCGCGACACCGGCGGCATCGTTCACGAGGCGAGCCATCTCGTCGAAAATGCGGCCCGTGGTCTGGGTCATGACTATCTCCTTCGGCGGTCGATGCCGCTTGCAGCAGAACATGGCGAGGGGCGCCGGCAGACGCAAGGCCGAACGGCGTCGCCCCCACCGGTCCGTGCGGCACCTTGACGGCGGCGGCCCGGCCGCGCCACATGCCGCCCGCCTTCCGGCGCCGGCGCGCTCCATCCGGGATACCTCATCTGATGCTCGCCCTGCCCTTTCCCACCATCGACCCCGTGCTGATCCATGTGGGGCCGCTCGCCATCCGCTGGTACGCCCTCGCTTATATCGCCGGCCTGGTGCTCGGCTGGCAGCTGGGCCGCTGGCTGGTGGCGCGCCCCGCTCTGTGGGGCGGCACCTCGCCCATGCGGCCGCAGGATCTGGACGACGCTCTGTTCTGGGCCACCCTGGGCGTCATCCTGGGCGGGCGCATCGGCTATGTGCTGTTCTACAATCCGGCCTATTTCGCCGCCCATCCCGGCGACATCATCGCCGTCTGGAAGGGCGGCATGTCGTTCCACGGCGGCCTCACTGGCACCATCCTCGGCCTCATCCTCTTCGCCCGCGCCCGCGGCATCCGCATTCTTTCCCTGCTCGACGTGGCGGGCGTGGTGGCGCCCCTCGGCCTGCTGTTCGGCCGCATCGCCAATTTCATCAATTCGGAGCTGTGGGGCCGGCCCGCCGACGTGCCGTGGGCCGTCGTCTTCCCCAATGGCGGCGACCTGCCCCGCCATCCCAGCCAGCTGTACGAGGCCGGGCTCGAAGGAGTGTTGTTGTTCCTCATCATGCTGGTTGCGGTGCGCCTGGGCGCCCTGAAGCGGCCCGGGCTCGCCGCCGGCATCTTCGGCATGGGCTACGGCTGCGGGCGCATCATCGGCGAGTTCTTCCGCGAGCCGGACGTGCAGCTCGGCTATCTCGCCTTCGGCACCACCATGGGCATGTGGCTCTCGGTGCCGGTGGTGCTCGCCGGCGCCGGCCTCGTGGCTTATGCCCTGAAGCGCAAGGCCAAGGCGTGACCAGCCCGCTGGCGGCGGAGATCCGCGCCCTCATCGCCGCCGAGGGGCCGCTGCCGGTGAGCCGCTACATGGCGCTGTGCCTCGGCCATCCCCGCTACGGCTATTACATGACCCGCGACCCGCTCGGGGCCAAGGGCGACTTCACCACCGCCCCCGAGATCAGCCAGATGTTCGGCGAGCTTTTGGGCCTGTGGGCGGTGGCCCTGTGGCAGCAGATGGGCGCGCCCTCCGCTTTCAGCCTGGTGGAGCTCGGCCCCGGGCGCGGCACCCTGATGGCCGACGCCCTGCGGGCGGCGCGGCTGCTGCCCGCCTTCGGCGCCGCTGCCCGCGTGCATCTGGTGGAGACGAGCCCGGTGCTGCGCGCCGCCCAGCAGCGCACCCTGGACGCGTGCGGCGTCCCCCTCGCCTGGCACGGGCGCATCGAGGACTTGCCCGAAGGCCCCGCCATCGTGCTCGCCAACGAATTCTTCGATGCCCTGCCCGTCGACCAATATGTGCGGGCCGCCGATGGCTGGCACGAGCGCCGGGTGGGCCTTGATGCGGGCGGCGCTCTCCGCTTCGGCCTCGACCCGCGCCCCTCGCCCCTGGCGGATGCTTATGCGGCGTCCGCGGCTCCCGATGGGGCCGTGCTGGAACGCATGGACCCCGGCCCCGCCCTCGCCCTCGCCGCCCATCTCGCCCGCCATGGCGGCGCCGCGCTGGTGATTGATTACGGCCATGCGGGTGGCTTCGGCGATACCCTGCAGGCGCTCTCCCATCACCGCTTCGCCGATCCGCTGGCCGATCCCGGCGGCGCCGATCTCACGGCCCATGTGGATTTTGCCGCCCTCGCCCGCGTCGCCCTCGGCCAGGGGCTCGCCGCCTTTGGTCCCCTCGGGCAGGGGGATTTCCTCATCCGCCTCGGCCTCGGCGCACGGGCGGAACGGCTGATGCGGGAGGCGGAGCCAGCCGGGCAGGACGCCATCGAGGCCGCCGCCCTGCGCCTCGCCGGCAGCGGACCGGGACAGATGGGAGAGCTGTTCAAGGTGCTGGCCCTCAGTGCGCCCACCGTGGGCGTGCCCCCCGGCTTCGACCCGAGCGAGCGGCGCGGCCGCTGAGGCCCCGGGAAAAACGCGCCAGTCCCCTGCCCCCTCTGCCTCTCGTTAAGGAAAAGGCGTACAGGATCACCGAACGGAGCGGGCGCCGGAACGCGCACGCCGACGGATGGTGATGGGGATGACGATGAAGATCGAGGCCGCCTCTCTCAAGGGCTTGCCCGGCATCCGCCATGGCTTCTTCACCCGCCAGGGCGGGGTTTCCTCGGGCCTTTACGCCAGCCTCAACGGCGGCATGGGCTCCCGAGACGACCCCGCCGCGGTGGCCGAGAACCGCGCCCGCATGGCGGCGGAGATCGGTGTCGCGCCGGAGAAGCTCCTGGCCTGCTGGCAGGTGCATTCCGCCGATGCGGTGCTCGCCACCACCCCCTGGACCCGGGACGATGCCCCCAAGGCGGACGCCATTGTCACCGCCACCATGGGCCTCGGCGCCGCCGTCTCCATCGCCGATTGCGGGCCGGTGCTGTTTGCCGACGCCGAAGCGCGGGTGGTCGCCGCCGCCCATTCGGGCTGGAAGGGGGCGCTCGGCGGCGTCATCGGCGCCACCGTGGCGCAAATGGAGAGCCAGGGTGCACGGCGCGGCGCCATCCGGGCGGTCATCGGTCCGCTGATCCGCCAGTCGAGCTACGAGGTGGGGGAGGATTTCGTCACCCGCTTCCTCAGCGTCGAACGAACCTATGCCCGCTTCTTCGCCCCGGCGGACCGCCCCCACCACGCCTGGTTCGACCTGCCGAGCTTCATCCGCTTCCGGCTGGAGGAAGCCGGCGTCGTCTTCATCGAGGACCTGGGGCTGGACACCTATACCGACCCGACGCGCTTCTATTCCTTCCGCCGCGCCACCCACCGCGGCGAAGCCGATTACGGCCGGCTGATCGCCGCCATCGCTCTGGCCCCCGAGGCGGCATGATGGGTCTGCGTCCTGTCCGGCCACGGCGCGTGGCCTTCGCCCTGCTGGCGGTGGTGGGGCTGAGCGCCCCGGCCATGGCCCTGGATTTCGCCGACGGGCTGATGGGCGGCCCCGATGTGTGGGCGGTGGCGGGCGTACCACCGGGCGATGCGCTGAACCTGCGGACGGAACCATCCGCCAAAAGCCCGATCCTCGCGCGGTTCGCCAATGGCACCCTTCTCACCAACCAGGGCTGCGTGCTGCGCGGCCGCCAACGCTGGTGCAAGGTGAGCCGCCACGCGCCGCCGCCGGGCCAGCCGGCACCGGCGGTGGGCTGGGTGAATGGCCGCTACCTGCGCGAGGCCAGCTTCTGAGAGCACCGCTTTGAGGCCGCGCGCGCCTGGGTTACCAATAAGGTGATCCGGGACCTTGCCCACGACTTGGCCCTTGCCTCAAGACGTTGCCCATGAGCGGCTCATGAACGCCATCACCTCGTTGAAGTCCTATTTCATTGGCCGCGTCGCCAGCCTCGGCGCGCCGGTCTACGCCCGGGCCTCGCAGATCGTGGTGCCGGCCGACGACCCACACGACGAATGGGCGGACCACGCCCACGATCACGATCCGGCCGAGGGCCAGTCGTTCGTGATCGATTATGAGGACCATGCCGGCAATCTCAGCCACCGGCGCATTTCGGTCTGGGCGGTGCAGCGCAATGTGGAGGGCGTGCCCATCCTG
This sequence comes from Xanthobacter sp. ZOL 2024, assembly GCF_052932325.1. Taxonomy (NCBI): domain Bacteria; kingdom Pseudomonadati; phylum Pseudomonadota; class Alphaproteobacteria; order Hyphomicrobiales; family Xanthobacteraceae; genus Xanthobacter; species Xanthobacter sp. ZOL 2024. The sequence goes on along the minus strand of NZ_CM128808.1, from coordinate 2,844,644 downwards.
CTGGCCCGCTGCCACGAGCGGCAGGCGGCCCGCGCGTTCCGGGTGGACCGCATCAAGGCCGTGAGCGATTTCGACGGGACCCGGCGCGAGCCGCTCAGCCGGTTCTTCCTGGACACCTTCGGCTTCACCTGGCCGCAGGATGCCATCCGCGTGCCGCCCGCGGAGCCGGCGGCGCCCCGCTGGGATCGCATCCGCACCATCGTCAACGGTTCCGGCGTGGTGCTGCTGGTGGCCCTGGCGGTGGCCGATGGCGAGCTGGGGGCGGCGGAAATGGAGGAGATCCAGTTCTTCTGCGAGCGCGCCTGTGCCGCCGCTGACCTTGACCTCACCGGCGGCGAGCGTGAGCGCCTCGCCGCCTATCTCGGCCGCCTGCGGCCAACGCCGGAAAGCGTCGAGGCGGCGCTGGACACCCTGATGGCGGGGGATCGCGCGGCCATCGGCCCGTTGCTCAAAGCCGGCCTCAAGGTGATCGCCGCAGATGGGGTGCTCAAGGAGCAGGAAGCGGTGCTGCTCGACCAGTTCTGCCACAGCCTGACCGGCCAGGGGCTGCTCTGAGGCGGCACAAATCTCGAGCTGCAGCGTTGTCCTCACGGATCAACCACGTGAGGACACCCGATGCCGCATTCCATCGTCCGCCCCGTTGCGCTGCTCCCGCTGCTGGTGATGGCGGCGCTCTCCGCCGCGCCCCGCGTCGCCTCCGCCGCGCCGGAGAAGGCGCCGGCGGCACCGGCACCGGCCAGCCCGCAGCCCACGGCGGAAGCGGTGGCCCGCCAACAGGCCCTTGCCGCCGAGCAGGCGCGGCACGTGGCGGATTGCAAGGCCCACGCACTGACCCGGCTGAAGGCGCAATCGCCGTCCATCGACGACCTCTTCATCGACATGGACGGCCTCACCATCGCCAAGGGCGACCTGAAGGTCGGCAACACCCCCATCGACACGGTGATCATGGGCGAGGCCTATATCCAGCGCGACCGCAGCGACAAGGTGCACCGCTTCCTGTGCCTCACCGGCGCCGAGGGCGACGTGTTGATGACCTTCTTCACCGAGCAATAACGGGGCGTCGCCCGATTGCGACCAAAGTGCAGCAACAACCGGGCATTGACGGGGCACCCCCGGCTCGCCTAGGTTCGCCGGCGACGGTACTCCTCCCCGGAGGAATAAAAGGGAATGCGGTGCGAGGCGCTTGGCGCTTCTATTCCGCGGCTGCCCCCGCAACTGTAAGCGGCGAGTTTTCCGCAGCAACGCCACTGGGCACTCGGGGCCTGGGAAGGCAGCGGAAAATGGTGACCCGCGAGCCAGGAGACCTGCCGTCGACCGTGGTCACACGCGAGCTCGTCGGGCGGGGTGTTCCGATAGTGGGAGTGTTTCGGGTCAGGCGGCTGCGGCCGGCAACACGAAAGCCCTCGTTCGCGGTGACGTGCCACAGGCGTCCCGCCCGAGGTTGCAATGCTTGTCGTTTCGCCGTCTGCCACAGTGCCTGTTCGCCGCCCTCATCTGTTGTCCCGCGCCCTGAACCTGTCCGTAAGCCTGTCCGTGAGCCTCTTGGCTCTGGCCGCCGCCACGCCGGCCCTGGCGCAATCTGCCGACACCACCGGCACCGATGCCAGCCAGATCCAATTGCCCGACGTGGTGGTGAGCGCCACCGGCATCCCCACGCCGCTGCGCGAAGTGGCGAGCTCGGTGACCGTCATCACTGCTGAAGACCTGGCCAACACCCAGCAGCGTTCGGTGGCCGATGCGCTCGAATCGGTGCCCGGTCTCAATGTGGTGCAGACCGGAGGCCCCGGCGGGCTGACCTCCATCTTCATGCGCGGCACCAATTCCAATCACGTGAAGATGCTGCTCGACGGTGTCGACATCGGCGACCCCTCGGCCCCCAACGGCGCCTTCGACCTTGGCACCCTCTACACCAATGACTTCGCCCGCATGGAGGTGCTGCGCGGCCCGCAGTCCGGCCTTTATGGCTCGGACGCCATCGGCGGCGTCATTTCCATGACCACCCAGCGTGGCGAGGGCCCGGCCAAGGCCAGCGGTTATGTGGAAGCCGGCTCGCTCGGCACCTTCAACCAGGTGGCGAGCCTCAGCGGCGGCTATAACAACATCGGCTATGCCTTCAACGTCGGCCATTTCGCCAGCACGTCGATCCCGGTGACACCGGCCAACATCGCCCTGCCGGGCGAGCCCATCAACAACAACGCCAACGACAACTGGACCTATTCGGCCCGCCTCGATGCGGACGTGAGCGACAGTTTCTCGGTGAATGTGGTGGCGCGCTACATCGAGAGCCAGCTCGCCTACACCTCGGACCTCTACAACTACAGCACCGGCACCGGCTATCCCGCCCCCATGCAGGACACCAGCTATGGCCGCTTCTTCATCGGCAAGGCCGAGGGCCTGTGGAAGACCTTCGACGACCGGCTGGTGAGCACCTTCGGGGTATCCGCCACCGATTACAGCCGCACCAATGCCAGCCCCTATCCCGACAATGCCAGCACCTATGACGGCGACCGGCAAACCTATTACTGGCGCTCCAACTACACCTTCCTACCCGGGCAGAACCTGCTCGCCGGCATCGAGCGCTATAATGAGAGCATGACCAGCGAAAGCGCCTGGTCCGCCATGGACGCGAACACCGGCGATACCGCCGGCTATCTGGAGCTGCAATCGGCGTTCGCCGAGCGCTTCTTCGTCGCCGCCAATGTGCGCTACGACAGCAATGACGATTTCGGCGATCACACCACCTGGCGCATCGCCCCGGCCCTGCTGTTTCCGGAAACCGGAACCAAGCTGAAGATGACCTACGGCACCGCCTTCAAGGCGCCGACCCTCTACCAGCTCTATGCCCCCTATTACGGCAATCCCGACCTGTCGCCGGAAGAAAGCACCGGCTGGGACGCCGGCTTCGAGCAGATGCTGTGGAGCGACCGGGTGGGCTTCGGTGCCACCTATTTCCACAACGACATCACCAACCTGATCGTCACCACCTACGACGCGGCAACCTACAGCTACAATTACGCCAACCTTTCCAGCGCCACGAGCCAAGGCGTGGAAGCCTATCTGGCCCTGAAGATCACCGATCGCCTCTCGGTGCGGACCGACTACACCTACACCAGCACCATCGGCTATTTCCCCTCCGGCGGCTCGTTCGGCGTGAGCTGCGCGCCGCGCGATGCCACCTCCTGCTATCCGCTGCGGCGGCCCAGCAACAAGGTGAGCGTGGGCGTGAACTGGCAGCCCATCGACCCGCTCACGGTCTCGGCCACCCTGGTCTATCTCTCCGACTGGTGGGACGTGGACCGCACCACCTTCGCCGTGGTGCGCCAGCCCGGCTACACCATCGTCAACCTCGCGGCCAACTACACCGTCAACCAGAACGTCGCGGTGTTCGGGCGGATCGACAACCTGTTCAACGAATCCTATGAGAACCCCAATGGTTGGCTGGCTCCAGGCTTCGGTGCCTTCGCCGGGCTGCGGCTGACCTATTGAGGGGGCGGACCCGCGCATGGACCACGACCAGAGGGCGCGACAGGCACGCCGGCGGCCCGCTCCGGCGGGCGGCCGGCGGCCGTTCGCCCCGGCGCGACGGGTGCTGGGCGCCGCTGTCCTCGCCCTTGGCCTCGCCCTCGGACTCGCCGGCGGGAACGGGACGGCGCGCGGCGGCGAGCCCGCGGCGGACGCCGCGCCGCGCCGCATCGTCTCGCTGAACCTGTGCGCCGATGAGCTGGTGCTGCGCCTCGTGCCGAAGGAGCGCGTGTTGTCCGTCACCCGCCTCGCCGCCGATCCGGTCGGTTCCACGGTGGCCGATCTGGCGACCGGGGTGCCGGCCAATCGGGGGCTGGCGGAAGAGGTGGTGCCGCTTGGCCCCGATCTGGTGATCGCCGGCGCCTTCACCACCCGCAATACGGTGGCGATGCTGCACCGCTTCGGCATTCCGGTGATGGAGCTTACCATTCCCCAGAATCTGGACGAGGCCTACGCGCAGATCCGCCTGGTGGCGCAGCGTCTGGGCGTGCCGGAGCGGGGCGAGGCCATGGTCGGCGAGATCGAGGCGGCCCTGGCGGCCGCGCCGCCCGCCCCCGCTCGCCCACCGCGCGCGGTGGTGATGCGCCCCAACGGCTTCACCGTAGGCCGCGACACCCTGGCCGACGACCTCATGCGGCGGGCCGGGCTCGACAATGTGGCCGCCCGCCTCTCGCCGGACAAACTCGGCCAGCTCTCCCTGGAAGAGATCGTCACCGCCAGGCCCGACGTGCTGGTGGTGGATGACGAGCCCGATGCCCCGCCCTCCCTCGCGCGCGAGATGATGGCCCACCCCGCGGTGGTGGATGCCATGGCCGCCGGCCGCATCGCCTCGGTGCCGACTCGGCTGTGGGCCTGCGTGGGGCCGCAGCTGGGCGAGGCCTTCATTCGCCTCTCCCGCGCCGCCCACGGCGCAGCGGTGGCGGTGGCACCCGCTCCATCGCCGGTGCGGACGCCGTGACGCGCGCCTCCTCGCCCATGACCGCCGCGGCGCCGCCGCACGCCTGGCCGCTGCCGCTGCTGGTGGGAAGTCTCGCCGCCCTGGTGCTGGCCCTGTTCGCCCTGTCGCTGGCCGTCGGCTACGCCCCACTCGACTGGCCGGCCGCCCTGCGCGAACTGATGGCCGGCCAGCGCGGCCTGTCCGCCCTGGTGCTGCTGGAACTGCGGCTGCCGCGCGCCCTGCTGGGGGTGATGGTGGGCTTCAGCCTCGGCCTCACCGGCGCCGCGCTGCAGGGGCTGATGCGCAACCCCCTGGCCGATCCCGGCGTGGTGGGCGTGTCCGGTGCCGCGGCCCTGGGCGCGGTGACCGCCTTCTATTTCGGCGCCGCCGCCCTGTTTCCCCTGGCCCTGCCGCTGGGAGGCCTGGTGGGCGCCGGGCTGGCCACGGCGGTGCTGCTGGCGCTGGCCCGCAACGGCGCCTCCACCACCGTGCTGATTCTCGCGGGCATCGCCGTCAACAGCCTCGCCGGCGCCCTCACCGCCCTCGCCCTCAACCTGTCCACCAGCCCCTATGCCACGCTCGAAATCGTGTTCTGGCTCATGGGCTCTTTGGCCGATCGCAGCCTTGACCACGTGCTGCTGGTACTGCCCTTCATCACCGTCGGCACCGCCCTGGTGTTGGCCACCGCGCGCGGGCTCGATGCGCTGACCCTGGGCGAGGAGACCGCCGAAAGCCTCGGCTTCTCCCTGCGCCGGCTGCGGCTGCTGGCCATCGCCGGAACCGCCGCCATGGTGGGCGCGGCGGTCTCGGTATCGGGAACCATCGGCTTCGTCGGCCTGGTGGTGCCGCATCTGCTGCGACCGCTGGTGGGTCACCGGCCGGGCCGGCTGCTGCTGGTGAGCGGCCTGGCCGGCGCCGCCCTCACCCTCGGCGCCGACATCCTGGTGCGACTCCTGCCCACCCGGCCCGAGCTGAAGCTCGGCGTGGTGACGGCTCTGGTGGGCGCACCGTTCTTCCTGCTGCTGCTGCGGCGCCTGGGCACGGAGCGCGAATGATCATCGGTGCCGAAGGCATCACCGTCCAGCGGGGCGGTCGCGCCATCCTCGACCGGGTGGACATCACCGCCGAGCCCGGCCGGGTGCTGGGCCTGCTGGGCCCCAACGGCGCCGGCAAGACCACCCTGCTGCGGGTGATGGCCGGTCTCGAGCCGCCGCAGGGCGGCCAGCTCACCTATGATGGCACCCCCGCCGCCGAGATGGATCGGCGGGCCATGGGTCGGCGCCTCGCCTATCTCGCACAGGACGGGCGCATCCACTGGCCGATGACCGTGGCCCATGTGGTGGAGCTCGGCCGGCTGCCCCACGGCACCAGCCCGGCCGAGAACGCGGCGGCGGTGACCCGCGCCATGGCCGCCTGCGATGTCACGGCGTTGGCCACCCGCACCACCGGCAGCCTTTCCGGCGGCGAGCGGGTGCGAGTGCTGCTCGCCCGTGCCCTGGCGGTGGAAGGTGAAGCGCTGCTGGCCGACGAGCCGGTGGCGGCCCTCGATCCCTATCACCAATTGCATGTAATGGAACTGTTGCGCCAGCAGGCGCGCCAGGGGCGCACCGTGGTGGTGGTGCTGCACGACCTGACGCTGGCCGCCCGCTTCTGCGATATGCTGGCCCTGCTGCGCGAGGGCCGCATACTGGCCCGGGGCACACCGGAGCAGGTGCTGACCCCCGTGGCGCTGGAAGCGGCCTATGGCGTTCATGTGGAGACCGGCGAGCGGCACGGCCAGCGCTTCATTCTGCCCTGGTCCCGGCGGGACGCGCCCCCTTTGGAGGCGCCCCACCCCGACACATCGAGCTGAAGCCCGGCGCCGTCGCCCGGCGCCGGGCCTGGGCCCTCAGTGGGCCATCAGCACCGGCACGGTCATGGACGACAGGATCTCGCGGGTCACCCCGCCGAGCACCATCTCCTTGAGCCGGGAATGACCATAGCCGCCCATCACCACCAGATCGGCGCCCTGGTCGGACACCTCATTGAGGATGACCGAGGCGATGGGCTCGGAGCCGGATACCGGCAGGCGGCGCACCTTCGCATCCAGATTGTGGCGAGCGAGGTGACGGGCCACTTCCAGCCCTTCCTCATCCACTTCCTCGGTGCTGTCGGTGACCACCCGGAAGATCTCGACGCTCTTGGTGCGGTGCAGCAGCGGCAGGGCCTCGGCGAGCGCACGGGCGGCGGCGCGGCCGCCATCCCAGGCCACCACCGTGTGCTCGGCGGAAAAGCCCTTCTGCTGCACATACGGCACCATCAACACAGCCCGGCCGGCTTCCAGAAGCACCGTTTCCGCCAGGACTTCCTCCGGTCCCGGCTTGTCGGGATCGGGCTGGGCCACCACCGTGAGGTCGAACAGGCGGGACATGCGGGCGAAAGTGTTGGCAGCCACCCCGAGCGAAGCGGAGATGGAGCGGGTCTCGTGCGGCACGCCGGCCGCATCGGCGAGAGCGCGGAAGGTCTCCGCGGCTTTCTCCGCCGAGGCCTGGTTCTCCAGCACCTGGGCATCGATGAAGTCGGTGGGCAGGGCGCCCATGTAGAAGGGCGGAACGTCGATCTCGTAAGCCACCGAAAGCCCGGTCAGGTGCGCGCCGAACTCCTTGGCGAGGCTCACGGCATATTCCAGGGCGGCGTCCTTTTCGACGCCTTGCGCCAGGTTGACCAGAATGTCACGAATCATGAACGAAGGCCCTCGTTAAGCCGTTTCACCGTCGCGACATTACCCTAAACTCGCCCAAAGTCTCATGTCTTGATGTAGCGCAAGCGCGCCGAAGCCCCGTGTTCCACGCGGAGGGTGCCGCGACGCCGGGTCCGCAGGGTCCGAGGCGGCGCGGCCATCCTGGGGGAAGACAGCCGCGCCGCTGACACGGCCTGGTGGGGTATGACCGTGCTGCGAGGACAAGGCCCCAAGGGACCGACAGGTTCCCACGCCATGAAGAAAATTCCGTACACTTTCTCCCCGGCCGGACTTACACCCGTTCCTCCCGCCGCCAGCTGCGACAGTGGCCGAGCCATGACACCCGATCTGAGCATTGTCGTCCCCCTTTATAACGAGGCCGCCGGCCTCGGGGCCTTCCACCAGCGGCTGTGCCGGGCCGCCCAGGCCGAGGCCGACGCCCGAAGGCTGCGGCTGGAGATCGTCTATGTGGACGACGGCAGCCGGGACGGCAGCGCCGAGGTGGCGCGCGGCCTGCCCGCCGCGGGGGTGGATATCCAGGTGGTGGCCCTGTCGCGCAATTTCGGCAAGGAAGCCGCGCTGATGGCCGGCCTCGACCACGCCCGCGGCGACGCCATCCTGTTCATGGACGGAGATGGGCAGCACCCGCCGGAGATGATCGCGACCTTTCTGCGCCTCTGGAAGGACGAGGGGTATGACGTGGCCTATGCGGTGAAGGCGAACCGCATGGATGAGCCCTTCGCCCGCCGCACCTTCGTGCGCATGTTCTATTGGTTGCTCAATTATGGCGCAGCCAGCACCATTCCCGAGGACGGCGCCGACTTCCGCATCCTGTCGCCACGGGCCGCCGCGGCGCTGCGGCGGATGCCCGAGCGCAACCGCTTCTTCAAGGGCCTGTCGAGCTGGGTGGGCTTCCGGCAGGTGGCGGTGCCCTACCAGCCCGAAGCCCGCGCCCACGGCACCAGCTCCTTCAATTTCCTGCGCCTGCTCGGCCTGTCCATGGAGGCGCTGACCTCGTTCTCGCCGGCGCCCCTGCGGCTCGCCGCCCTCACCGGCGCCATGCTCGCCGGCCTCGCCCTGTTCTACGGCCTGTGGATCGTGCTCGAACGCCTCATCTGGGGCATCCCGCTGCCGGGCTATCCGTCGCTGGTGGTGGGCGTCATGGTCATCGGCGGCGCCCAGCTGCTGGTCATGGGGCTGGTGGGCGAGTACATCGCCCGCATCCTGTCGGAGATCAAAGCGCGCCCGGTCTATTTCGTCGCCGAGCACATGCTCCATGAGGCGAGCCGAGGTGAGGCCGATGCCGCCCCGCTCACCGGGGAAGGCCACGCCGCCGCGCCGCTGGACCGCGAGCTGGGAGCCGCCCGGTGAAGAGCATCACCATCTGCGCCGACGATTATGCCATCGCCCCCGGCGTCTCCGCCGCCATCCGCCGGCTGATCGACGAGCGGCGCATCAACGCCACCTCGGTCATGACCCTGTTTCCGGATCTGGCCCCCGAGGCAGCCGCGCTCGATGCGGTGGCGGGCAGCGCCGCGGTGAGCGTCGGCCTTCACCTCACCCTCACCGGCGGCTATGCCCCGCTGGCGGCGGGAACCGGCAGCGGGACCCTGCCGGGACTGAACGACCTCATTCTCCAAGCCTTCACCCGCCGCCTCGACACCAAAGCGGTGGCGGCCGAGGTGGAAGCCCAGTTCCTGGCCTTCGAGGCCGCCTTCGGCCGGCCGCCCAGCCATGTGGACGGCCACCAGCATGTGCACGTCCTGCCGGGGGTGCGCCCGGCGGTGCTGGCGGCCACCCGCCGCCACGCCCCCAATGCCTGGCTGCGGGACGTGACCCCGGCCCCGGCGGCGCTCCATGGACTGGACCTCAAGGGCCGGCTCATCGGCCTGTTCGGGCGCGGCTTCGCGCGGGATGCGGCGCGTCTGGGCCTGGCCACCAACACCGGCTTCGCCGGCGCCTATGACTTCAGCGCCGACCATGATTTCGCGACCCTGCTCACCCATTTCCTCAGCGGCGTGCCCGATGGCGCGGTGGTGATGGTGCATCCCGGCCATGTGGATGATCCGTTGACCGCCCGCGACCCCGTCACCCATCAGCGCGAAGTGGAATTCGAGGTGCTGCACGGCCCGCAATTGCCGCAGATCCTCGCTGAGACCCAGACCCGGCTGTTCTGAGCCACGGCCGTCGCGCCCCTGCGCGCCGGCTGCGAAGCGCCCGCGCGGACGCGCGCTCACACCGGCTGCAGCTGCGGCGCGGTGGCCGGGCGCAGCAGGCGCGGCGCGCTCTCGCCATCGAGATGCAGCACCCGGTCGTGCAGCCCCACCAGGGTGCTGCGGTGGCCGATGGAGATGAAGGTGGCCTTGGGCAGGCGCGCCCGCAGCAGGTGATAGAGGCCGGCTTCCGACGCCTCATCGAGGGCGGAGGTGGCTTCGTCCAGCAGCAGCACGTCCGGCGCCTCCAGAAGGGCACGGGCCACGGACAGTCGCTGCTGCTCGCCCAGGGAGAGCACATGGGGCCACAGCGCCGTTTCCTCCAGGCGCGGCACCAGAGCGCCGAGCCCCACCGCCTCCAGCACCTCGACGGCCTTGTCGCGCGGCAAGGTTTCAGCGGCGCCGGGATAGGCGAGCGCGGCATCGAGCCGGCCCACTGGCACATAGGGCTTTTGCGGCAGCACCATCACCTTCTGCCCGGCCTTGCGGGCGATGCGCCCCTTGCCATGGGGCCAGATGCCCGCCACCGCCCGTAGCAGGGTGCTCTTGCCCGCCCCCGAGGGGCCGGTGATGAGCACGCATTCGCCGTGGCCGATCTCCAGTTCGCCGGTGGCGATCAGCGGCGCCCCGCCGGGCAGGCGCACCTCCAGTTGCGACAGGCCGAGGGCGGGCCCCTCCTCATGGGTGGCGGCGGTGAAGGCGGGCGCCTGCGCCTGGGTGCGGGCCGCCACCATGGCCGCCTCGAAGCCGGTGAGCCGCTGCACCACCGAGGCCCATTCCGCCAGCGACACATAGCTCGACACGAAAAAGGAGAAGGAACCCTGCACCGAGCCGAAGGCGGATGCGGTCTGCATCAATTGCCCAAGCTGGATCTGGCCGGCGAAGTAAGCCGGTGCCACCACCACATAAGGGAAGATCGTCGAGATCTGATTGTAGCCGGCCGTGAACCAGGTGAGACGCTTCTGCGCCTTCATGAGATCGAAGAAATTGCCCCACACCCGGGTGAAGCGGCCTTCGAGCTTGCGATCCTCCGCGGCCTCGCCGTGCAGCAGGGCGATCTGCTCGCCATTCTCGCGCACCCGCACGAGATCCACGCGGAAATCCGCCTCGTAGCGCTGCTGGTCATAATTGAGCCGCACCAGCGGCCGGCCGATGAGATGGGCGATCCAGGTGCCGGCCATGGCATAGACCAACGCCGCCCAGAACAGATAACCGGGCACCGAGAGATCATGGCCGAACAGGCTGAAGGCGAGCGGGCCGGAGAGGTTCCACAGGATCACCGAGAAGGAGATCAGCGACACGATGGTGCCGAGCAGGCCGACGCCGACGCCGATGGTGCGCCCGACGAACAATTGCACATCCTCGGCGATGCGCTGGTCGGGGTTGTCGGCGCTGTCGCCGGCGAGGCGCAGGCGATAGTGCACCTCGTCGCTCAGCCAGGCGTGGAGATAGCGCTGGGTGAGCCAGCGCCGCCAGCGGATCTCGAGCCACTGCTTGAGATAGACCTGGTACACCGCCACGAAGATGGCCCCGGCGGCAATGGCGCAGAACACCAGGAGCTGCGTCTTGAAGGCCGGAAAGTCCTTCTCCTGGATGGCGTTGTAGAAGGCGACGTTCCACTCGTTCAGCAGCACCGTGGCAAAGACCCAGGCGAGCTCCAGCGCGATCACCGCCGCCAGCAGGCCGATGGCGATCCAGCGCTCCTCACTCTTGAAATAGGGCACGGCAAGGCGACGGATGTCGCCGAGAAGGGACAGAAGGGCGCGCACCGGCATCGTCTCCGCAAGGGGTCCGCTCGCCTTGTGACGCCTCGAACCTGACCGCACCATGGCGGCCACATGAACGATTGGAAAGGTGGCGCTGGGGAAGGCCCTGGCGATGCGCGCCGCCCCTTACAGACAGAATTGAAATTTCTGTCTGTAAGGCATAAAAATACAGACAGTTTCTCAAGATCCGTCTGTAACCATGAAGCCCATCCCGCTCCCGCTGCAGACCCTTTACGCGGAACTGGCGCAGCAGCTCCAGGCCAGCATGGAGCGCCCTGCCTCGCTCTATCATCGCGAGATCAAGGGCATGTCCTATGTCTATGGCAAGCGGCCGGTCGGCAGCGTGCGGCGCGACATTTTCATCGGCCGCGCCGATGATCCCCTCGTGGTGGCACGGGTGGCCCTCATCGAAGAGGAGAATGCGCGGGCGGCGGAGCGGCGGCAGATCGTCTCCACCCTCCGGCGCGCCCATGTGCCCGCCCCGGTGCAGGCTCTCTCGCAGGTGCTCGATACCATGAGCGACGCCGGCCTGCTCCGGCAAGCGGTCCTGGTCGGCACGGCCGCCTATCAATGCTATCCGGCCCCCCTGGGGCACATGCTGCCCGCCGCCGGCCTCATCACCCAGGACGCGGATCTCGCCACCGCCAGCCTCGCCGTCACGGCGGACGAGGCGGGAGAGACGATGGAGACCATCCTGAAACGGGCGGACCCGACCTTTCGCGGCGTTCCCGGCCTCGATCCGGCGGCGCTGCCGTCTCATTTCCGATCCGCTTCAGGCTTCGTGGTGGACCTGCTGACGCCGCAACGCCGACGGACGGACACCAACCCGATGGCGCTCCCGGCCCTGGCCGCAGGCGCCGTGCCGCTCCAGCATCTCGACTGGCTGATTGCCGATCCCATGCCCGCGGCGGTCCTCTACCGCAGCGGCATCGCCGTGCGGATTCCCCAGCCGGCGCGCTTCGCCGTGCATAAGCTGATCATCGCCCAGAAGCGCGGAGGCGACACCACCAAGCGCCGCAAGGACCTTGCCCAGGCCGAGGCCCTGATCACCGCGCTGAAGAGCGCCGATCCCTTCGCCTTGTCCGATGCCTTCGAGGACGCCGCGGCCAAGGGAACCACCGGCTGGGAGCGCCCCATGGTGCGCTCCCTCACCGAACTCGGACTCACGCCCGCGCACCTCGTGGCCTGAGCCGGAGCTCAGGCCTTCTTCACGAACTCGGTGCGCAGCACCAAGCCCTTCACCTTCTCGACCTTGCAGTCGATCTCCTCGGGATCGCCGGTGAGGCGGATGCCCTTCACCAGGGTGCCGCGCTTCAGGGTCACAGACGTGCCCTTCACCTTGAGATCCTTGATGAGGGTGACGTTGTCACCGTCCTTCAGCACGGCGCCATTGGCGTCGCGCACCTCGATGTCGGACATGTCTGCTCCTTCAGCGCTCGCCCGCTCAGACCTCCTTCGCCATATCGCGCAGGCGGAACTTCTGGATCTTGCCGGTGGAGGTCTTCGGAATGGGCTCGAACACGATATAGCGGGGGCACTTGTAACCGGCGAGGTGGGTCTTGCAATGGGCAAGGAGTTCCTCCGCCGTGGCGCTCATGCCGTCGCGCAGTTCCACGAACGCCACCGGGGTCTCGCCCCACTTCTCGTCGGGCTTGGCCACCACCGCCGCCGCGCTCACCGCCGGATGCTTGTAAAGGGCATCTTCCACCTCGATGGAGGAGATGTTCTCGCCGCCGGAAATGATGATGTCCTTGGAGCGGTCCTTGAGCTGCACATAGCCATCGGGATGCTTCACCCCGAGATCGCCCGAGTGGAACCAGCCGCCGGCGAAGGCGGCATCGGTGGCGGTGGGGTTCTTGAGATAGCCCTTCATCACCGTATTGCCGCGGAACATCACCTCGCCCATGGTCGCGCCATCGGCCGGCACCGGCTGCATGGTCTCGGGATCGAGCACGTCGAGAGCTTCCAGCGCCGCATAGCGCACGCCCTGGCGCGCCTTCTTCATGGCCCGCTCGGCGGCGGGCAGCGCATCCCATTCCTCGTGCCAGTCGTTCACCACCGAGGGGCCGTAGACCTCGGTGAGGCCGTAGACGTGCACCACGTTGAAGCCGGCATCCTGCATGGCGGCCAGCACCGCTTCCGGCGGCGGGGCCGCGGCGGTGATGAATTCCACCTTGCCCGGCAGCGGCCGCTTGTCGGCCTCCGGCGCGCCGAGCAGGGTCGACATGACGATGGGCGCGCCGCACATGTGGGTGACGCCATAATCGGCGATGGCATCGAACATGGCCTTCGCCCGCACCTGCCGCAGGCACACGTGGGTGCCCGCCACCAGGGTGATGGACCAGGGGAAGCACCAGCCGTTGCAGTGGAACATGGGCAGCGTCCACAGATAGACGGGGTGCTTGCCCAGCGCGCAGGTCACCGCATTGCCCACCGCCAAGAGGTGAGCGCCACGATGGTGGTAGACCACGCCCTTGGGATCGCCGGTGGTGCCGGAGGTGTAGTTGAGGGCGATGGCGTCCCACTCGTCAGCGGGCCCGGTCCAGGCGAATTCCGGATCGCCGGTCTCCAGGAAGGCCTCATATTCGGTGCCGCCGATGAGGTCGCCCTTGCCGGTATATTCCGGGTCGTCATAGTCGATGACGATGGGCTTCTTCACCGCCATGGCGAGGGCCGCCTTCATCACCGGCGAGAACTCGCGATCGGTGATCAGCACCTTGGCCTCGCCATGGTCGATGGTGAAGGCGAGGATGGCGGCGTCGAGCCGGGTGTTGAGGGAGTTCAGCACCGCCCCGGTCATGGGCACGCCGTAGTGGGCTTCCAGCATGGCCGGCGCATTGGGCAGCATCACCGCCACCGTGTCGCCCTTGCCCACGCCCAGCTTGGTGAGCGCCGAGGCGAGCCGCCGGCTGCGATCATAGAATTCGCGATAGGTGCGGCGGGTGGAGCCATGGATGATGGCGGTGCGATCGGGGAACACCCGCGCCGCCCGTTCGAGGAAGCCAAGCGGGGTCAGCGGCTGGTAATTCGCCTGATTGCGGTCGAGATGCAGGTCGTAGATGCTACCGGCCATGGAACTCCCCATCATCCTTATCGCTCCCGGCCACGTGACGGGCACGGGAGACCAGCCAACAATGCCCGTTCGACGGGCAAGAACCTAGCAGGGCTTAAGGGAGGCGCAATCCAAGGCCAAGATAGAACAAGGCGTTTATCCATCCAACCAAGGTCGTACGCAGTTATGCGTACTTGCTCTGTAAAATAACGATCGGCACTAACCACACCAACGATTATGCCGACGAGGGAGACGTCCATGGGTGAGATGAGCAGCAGCCGCTACGGCGAAACCTATGCCCGCTGGCGCGAAGATCCGTCCGCTTTCTGGGGCGAGGCGGCCAGGAAGATCGACTGGACGACCCCGGCCACCAAGGTGTTCGATCCCGATGCCGGCGTCTATGGCCGCTGGTTCGAGGGCGCCACCGGCAACACCTGCTTCAATGCGGTGGACCGCCACGTGGCCGCCGGCCGCGGCGATCAGCCCGCCATCATTTATGACAGCCCCGTGACAGATACCAAGCGCTCGCTCACCTATGCCGAGCTGAAGCGCGACGTGGAGACCCTGGCGGCGGTGCTGCGCGACCTCGGTGTGACCAAGGGCGATCGCGTGCTCGTCTACATGCCCATGGTGCCCGAGGCCCTGGTGGGCATGCTGGCCTGCGCCCGCATCGGCGCCATCCATTCGGTGGTGTTCGGCGGGTTCGCCGCCAAGGAGCTCGCCACCCGCATCGAGGATGCCGAGCCCAAGGTCATCCTGGCCGCCTCCTGCGGCATCGAGCCGAACCGGGTCGTACCCTATAAGCCCCTGCTCGACCTTGCCATTTCCATGTCGGCGGTGAAGCCGGAGCATTGCGTGGTGCTGCAGCGCCCGCAGGGTCCGGCGAGCCTCAGCGAAGGCCGCGACATCGACTGGATGGAGGCCTGCAACGACGCGATCCAGGCTGGCCGCACCGCCCCTTGCGTGGACGTGGCGGCCACCGATCCCCTCTACATCCTCTATACCTCCGGCACCACGGGCAAGCCGAAGGGCGTGGTGCGCGACACCGGCGGCCACATGGTGGCGCTCACCTGGACCATGGAGAATCTCTACGGCATCAAGCCCGGCGAGGTGTTCTGGGCGGCCTCCGACATCGGCTGGGTGGTGGGCCATTCCTATATTGTCTATGCCCCGCTTTTGGCCGGCTGCACCACCCTCGTCTACGAGGGCAAGCCGGTGGGCACGCCTGACCCCGGCGCCTTCTGGCGGGTGGTGGAGGAGCACAAGGTGGTGGCCCTGTTCACCGCCCCCACCGCGCTGCGGGCCATCAAGAAGGAAGACCCGGACTGCACCTTCAAGACCGGGCGCGACATGAGCCACTTCCGCACCCTGTTCCTGGCCGGCGAGCGGGCCGATCCGGACACGGTGCAATGGGCCGAGGACAAGCTGGGCGTGCCGGTGGTGGACCATTGGTGGCAGACCGAAACCGGCTGGGCCATCGCCGCCAATCCGGTGGGCCTCGGCCTTCTGCCCATCAAGCTCGGCTCGCCCACCGTGCCTATGCCCGGCTTCGACGTGCAGATCGTGGACGAGGCGGCCAAGCCGGTACCGGCCGGCACCATGGGCTCCATCGTGGTGAAGCTGCCGCTGCCTCCCGGCTGCCTGCCCACCCTGTGGCAGCAGGACGAGCGCTTCAGGGAAAGCTACCTCGCCGACTATCCCGGCTACTACAAGACCGCCGACGCCGGCTTCATGGATGACGACGGCTATGTGTTCGTCATGGGCCGCACCGACGACATCATCAATGTCGCCGGCCACCGCCTCTCCACCGGCGGCATGGAGGAGGTGATCGCCTCCCACCCGGACGTGGCCGAATGCGCCGTGATCGGCGTCAAGGACTCCCTGAAGGGCGAGGTGCCGTGCGGCTTCGTGGTGCTGAAGGCGGGCGAGCGCCGGCCGCCGGAGGTGATCGAGAAGGAGCTGGTGGGCCTGGTGCGTGATCGAATCGGCCCGGTGGCGGCGTTCAAGCTGGCGGTCACCGTGAACCGCCTGCCCAAGACCCGCTCCGGAAAGATCCTGCGCGGCACCATGAAGAAGATCGCCGATCACGACCCGTGGTCGATCCCCGCCACCATCGACGATCCGGTGGTGCTGGAGGAGATCGAAGACATCCTGAAGGATCGTGGCATCGGCTGAGCGCCCCGCGCGGGCACGAATGCGACGGCCCGGCCGGGCCCCCACCCGGGGGCCGGCCGGGCCGTCGGGTCTTGTGGCACCCGCCTCAATTGCCCTTCTCGCCAGCTCCCATCCGCTCCTGGCAGACATAGCCGACGAAGCACTGCGGCGCGTCGCGGGTGGGCACCCATTCCGGCCGCAGCAATTGGTCATGCAGGCAGAAATTCAGATCGCGCACATAGCGGTCGTAGAGTGTCGGCGAGGTGGCCATGACCACGACGCCCTTGTCCTGAACCAGTCCGGCCGCCTGCGCGCAGGTGAGCGTGCGACTCTGCACCAGAGGATCCGACGCGGCTGCCTCCAGGGACTTGGCCGCGGCCGGCGTCGCCATCGCCAGCCCCAGTGCCGCCATAACCAGACCACTGAAAAACGGGCCGCTCGGACCCCTGCCCCGCCGGCTGTTGCCGGCGTGTCCCGGCCGCCGGCCGTTCCATCTGCCCATCATGACTCACCTCACCCGTCTCCGCGCCCCGTGTCCGCGGGATGCTCGGAGCATCCCGCCCCCCGCGGCGGCCGCGCCTCACATGAGCTGCCGGGGCGGCCCGCGCAAGCGGCAGCGGCTCCGGCGGCGGCCCCGGCGGCCGCCTCAATGCCCCGGATGCCCTTCGCGCGACGGGATGAAACAGGTGTAGCCGATGAAGCACTGGCGCACGTCGCGGGTGGGCACCCACTCCGGCTTGAGATCCTCGCCGCCGGCGCAATAGCGAATCTGCGACACGTAACGGTCATAGGTATTGGGACCCGTGGCCATGACCACCGCGCCCTGCCGGGCCACCAGGGCCGCCGCATCGCGGCAGCTCATGGCCGTCGAATCGGGCCGCGCAAGAGCGACACCGGGCGCAACGAGACCGAGCAGCAGCGCCAGCGGCATCCCATACCACCCGCGATGGATGCGACCGACCCGCATACCATTTACCTTCGGTTGCATCTTACCCCCTCCTCTCCGCCAGTCTTGCCTTTCCTCGCCGACGGCTTCACGGCGCCCAGGGCGAGGTTCGGGAAGTGGTGTCTAACTGCCTTTATTTACTATTCTTTTACCATATTCTTATCGGATAGGCCGCAGGGATGCCGCTTCACAACCCGGCAACCCCGAAATAGAGGTAGCATCATATACCTAGGGTAATGAACAGGCTTCGATTTCAATGCAGTGTGGCATGAAAGCTACGGCACCCGCCACGGAACTCTGCTAGAACCACCTCACTGAGCGGCGCGAGACGATTTTTGCTCTCGCCTGTCTCACGACCAAGGACAACCCAAACAAGGGGGTTAGTTATGAAGCGGTTTCTTCTCGCCACTGTCGCGCTGGCGGCGCTCTCGGCTCCGGCCGCGGCTGCTGACCTGGCGACGAAGTACCCGGTGAAGGCCATTCCTGCTCCGGTGTTCTCCTGGACCGGTTTCTACATCGGTGCCAACGTCGGCTTCGGCGGTGACAAGTTCTCCTACGACGCCTACACCGTCGGCCTCCCGGTCGCCAGCGCCGACGTGAACTCCTCCGGCTGGTTCGCTGGTGGTCAGCTGGGCTACAACTATCAGTTCGCCAACAACGTGGTGGTCGGTCTCGAGACCGATATCCAGTGGTCGAACATCGAAGGCAACGTCAGCCTGACCTCGGGCGGCACCGGCATCACCGCTGGCTCCACCGTTGACTACTTCGGCACCATCCGCGCCCGCCTCGGCTACGCGTTCGATCGGTTCCTGCCCTACATCACCGGTGGTGCTGCCTACGGCAAGACCTCGAACAACGCCTGGTTCGGCGTGCCGGCCTGGGCCGTGTCGACCTCTTCGACCGATTGGGGTTGGACCATCGGCGGCGGCGCCGAGTATGCCATCACCAACAACTGGACGTTCAAGGCTGAATACCTGTACGTCGACCTGGGCAGCCACGACGTGGCCGTCATCGGCCCGATCGCCGTGGACGGCGACACCAAGTTCCACACCATCAAGGCTGGTGTGAACTACAAGTTCTGATCCAACGATCAGGGTTTGACGGGAAAGGCCCGCCGCAAGGCGGGCCTTTTCTTTTGTCCCTTTCCGACTCGTGCGGCCGCCCGGATACGCCATGCGCTGCCGCCGCACGGGCGACGGTCTGCGTCTGCCCGCTTCGGCGCCCGAGCTGCGCTGTCCCTGATGCCCTTTCGCGGGAACTGCGCTAGCCTGGGGGCATGAGCGCAGACATCCCCTTCGATCGCGATTTCAACGTCCCGGCCGGCCGGCTGGACCAGGTCACGCCGCTGGTGCGGCGGATCGTGGCGCCGAATCCCTCGCCGTTCACCTTCACCGGCACCTGCAGCTACATCATCGGCCAGGGTTCGGTGGCCATTCTGGATCCCGGCCCCGACAGCCCCGAGCATATCGACGCTCTGCTCCAGGCCGTCGCGGGAGAGACGGTGTCCCACATCGTCGTCACCCATACCCACCGCGATCACTCCCCCGCCGCCACCGCCATCAAGGCGGCCACCGGCGCGCCCATCGTCGGCGCCGCGCCGCACCGCGCCGCACGCCCACTACATATCGGCGAGATCAACCCGCTCGACGCCAGCGCCGACACCGACTACCAGCCCGACCACATGCTGGCCGACGGCGAGGCCGTAGAAGGGCGTGGCTGGACGCTGAACACCGTCGCCACCCCCGGCCATACCGCCAATCATCTGGCCTTTGCCCTGCGCGAGGAGGAGGTGCTGTTTTCCGGCGATCATGTGATGGCCTGGGCCACCTCCATCGTCGCACCGCCGGATGGCGCCATGGGCGATTACATCCGCTCGCTGGAATTGCTCGGCACCCGGCCCGAGCGAACCTACCTGCCGGGCCACGGCGGCCCGGTGCGCGATGCCCCGGCCTTCGTGCGCGACTATCTCGATCATCGCATCGCCCGCGAGCTCGCCATCCTGCGCGGGCTGGAACGCACGGCGGAAACCGTGCCGGACCTGGTGCGCGGCATCTATATCGGGCTCGACCCGCGGCTCGTGGGCGCCGCCTCCCTCACCGTGCTCGCCCATCTCGAGCACCTCGTGGAAAGCGGACGAGTGACAACCGATGGCCCGGCGGCCATCGACGGGCGGTTCCGGATCGCCTCGTAGGGCGGGCTCGGGGGTTCTGAGCGGAGGTTCCCGCATGTGCGGCCGTTTCGTCCAGCATCGCGCACCGCTCGCCTATGCTGAGCATTTCGGGCTCGACGTGGCGGCGATCCAGCTGCCCAATGCGCCGGCACGGTACAATGCGGCCCCCACCCAGGACCTGATGGTGATCCGCCTCAACCCGCACACCGGCCGGCTCGACCTGTCGCTGCTGCGCTGGGGGCTGGTGCCGGTGTGGTCGAAGGATGCGAGCGGGGGCGCCCGCCTCATCAACGCCCGCTCGGAAGGGGTGGCCCACACCGCGACCTTCGCCGACGCCTGGCGCAAGAAGCGGCGCTGCATCATTCCGGCGGATGGTTTCTACGAATGGCAGACCCGCCCCGCCGGCAAGCAGCCCTATTACATCTCACCGGCGAACGGAGCGCCGCTGGCCTTCGCCGGCCTGTGGGAGGGGTGGAAGGACCCGCACACGGGCCAGTGGCTGCGCACCTTCACCATTCTCACCTGCGCCGCCAACGGGCGGCTGGCGCCTTTGCACGCGCGCATGCCGGTGATTCTCGACGCGGCAGCCATTCCCACATTCCTCGGCGCCGACGATCCCCACGCCCTGCTCACCCCCTGCGCCGATGATCTCCTCACCTTCTGGCCGGTCTCGACCGCCGTCAATGCAGTGCGCAACGACGATCCGGCACTGCTCGCGCCGCTGCAGGAACACCCGCCGCAGCCGGGCTGAGCGGGTGCCCGGCCCCTCTAAAGGGCCTCGCCGCGCAGCAGCTTCGGCAGCGCTCCGGTGAGCCCGGCGGCGTCGCGGATGAACAGGCCCTTGAGGCGCGGCAGCCGATCCACCAGCCCCAGGCCCACGTCGCGCAGCGCCCGCAGGGCGTCGGAATGATTGGAGAACAGGCGGTTGAGGCTGTCCGTCGCGACGCCCATGGCCAGAGTGTCGAAGCGGCGCCAGCGCTGGTAACGCTCCAGCACCTGGGGCGATGCGAAATCGAGCCCCACCCGCGCCGCGTCGGTCACCGCCTCGGCCAGGGCCGCCACATCACGCAGCCCCATGTTCAGCCCCTGCCCCGCAATGGGGTGGATGAGATGGGCCGCATCACCCACCAAAGCGAGTCGCTCGCCGATGAAGCTGCGCGCCATGGAGAAGCCCAGCGGATAGGCCCGCGGCCGCGTCACCGGCTTCACCCAGCCCAACTTGTGGCCGAAGCGCTGCTCCAACTCGTCCTGGAACAGCAGCGCCGGCAGATGGGCCAGCCGCTCGGCATCGGCGGTACGCTCGGCCCAGACGATGGATGAGCGGTTGCCCGGCAGCGGCAGGGTGGCGAACGGGCCCGCCGGCAGGAAATGCTCTTCCGCCCGCCCCTCATGGGGGCGTTCATGTTCCACCGTGAAGGTCAGCGCGCTCTGGCCATAGGCCCAGGAGACGGTGTCGATGCCCGCCATGGCGCGCAGGCGCGAGCGTGCCCCGTCGCAGGCCACCAGCAGCTTCGCGCGCACCGGCCCGCCGTCGCCGGCGGTGAGCGACACGCCCTGGCCCTCCGGGGTGAAGGCCGAGACCCCCTCCGGGGTCAGGGCGATGCCCGCCGCCGCGGCCGCCTCGATAAGCGCCTGCTGCAGCACCGCATTCGGCACCATGTGCGCGAACGCCTCGCCCGGCTGCACCTCGCCATCGAAGGTCAGGAACACCGGCCGCGCCACGTCCTTGGTGCGGCTGTCGGTGACCACCATGGAGCGGATGGGCTCGGCCGCCGCGCCCACCTTGTCCCAGACGCCGATGGTGGTGAGCAGCCGCCGGGCGCCGGCGGCGATGGCCGAGCAGCGCTCGTCGTCGATCACCGGCCGCGCCAAGGCGGGGTCGAACAGGATGATGCGCGCATCGGCGCCGAGCCCCTGCCGCAGCGCCAGCGCCAGGCTGAGCCCCGCCAGCCCGCCGCCGACGATGGCCACATCCCACCGCTCCGCATCGGGGCGGACAAAGGCCGCAGACTCACCCGTATAGGGGGAAGGCGCCACATCGGGCTCGTTCAGGCCAGTCAACGTCCGTCTCCTTCACGCGGCGGTCACGGTGCACCCTTGCGGCACGCCGTTCACGCATAGGTCTTGACGCCACCGCATGTGCCATGGCGTGTTCGTGCACCCTTTGTCCAACGTCCCCGGCGCCGGCTTCGGCAGAGATCCGGGTTGCCTGAGGCCGATCCGCATGAGCGACATGATGACCGACACGCCGTCGTCCGACGTTGAAGCACTTTTGTCCATCCTCGACCTGGAGCAATTGGAGATCAATCTGTTCCGCGGTCGCAGCGGCAACCCCGGCGGCGGGCGCGTGTTCGGCGGCCAGGTGGTGGCCCAGGCGCTGGTGGCGGCGCGCCGCACCGTGCCGCCGGAACGGGTCTCCCACTCTCTGCACGGCTATTTCCTGCTGGGTGGCGACCCCACCATCCCCATTATTTATGACGTGGAGCGCATCCGCGACGGCCGCACCTTCACCACCCGGCGGGTGGTGGCGATCCAGCACGGCCGCGCCATTTTCTCCATGGCGGTCTCGTTCCACGAGGACGAAGACGGCATGCAGCACCAGATCACCATGCCCGAAGTGCCCATGCCGGAGGACCTGCCGCCGGACGACGTGTGGCGCGAGCGGCTGCTGAAGCGCTTTCCCGAGGCGGCGACCCGGGGCTGGATGACCATGCGGCCGCTGGAGGTGCGCCCCACCGGCCTGGACCCGACCTATCTCGGCACCGCCGCCGAGGCCTCGCCCAGCGTCTGGGTGCGGGCCCGCGGCCCCCTGCCGGACGACCTGCCCACCCATCAGGCGGTGCTCGCCTTCGCCTCGGACTTCTCGCTGCTGCAGGCGGCGCTGCTGCGCCACGGCCGCTCGGTGTTCGATCGCGACCTGCAGGTGGCGAGCCTCGACCACGCCTTGTGGTTCCACCGGGCGTTCCGGGCCGACGAATGGCTGCTCTACAGCCAGGAGAGCCCCGCGGCCTTCGGTGCGCGCGGCTTCTGCCGCGGCGAGTTCTTCACCCGCGATGGCGTGCTGGTGGCTTCGGCGGCGCAAGAGGGATTGATGCGGCGCACCCAGAAGAAATGACGCTGTTTGAGGCGATGCGTCTAAAATTTAGGCATCAAAAGCGGCAGTCCTTGGGCATCGCCATTCCCTTGCCCGGCATGGCGAGAAAATAAGCAACGAGTCTCCCACTCTTCTTTACTTGGCACGGTAATTGATTCCGCTTTGTTCAGGCTTGCCTGCCGCAGCGCGGAACTCCCCGGTCCCGCACGGCGAAGCCGCGAGAAAACACCGGATGGACGGCGCGTGGGGGTGAGCCCCGCGCGACCGCATCCACGGGCATCAGGGGACAGGGACCGATCCATGAAGATCGTCATGGCCATCATCAAGCCATTCAAGCTGGAGGAGGTGCGCGACGCCCTCACCGGTATCGGCGTGCACGGACTCACCGTTACTGAAGTGAAAGGCTACGGGCGTCAGAAGGGCCACACCGAGATCTATCGCGGCGCCGAATACGCCGTCAGCTTCCTGCCGAAGCTGAAGATCGAGGTGGCGGTTCCCGCTGACCAGGTTTCGAAGGTGGTCGAGGCCATCACCGCCTCCGCCAAGACCGGCCAGATCGGCGACGGCAAGATCTTCGTCTTCGCCATCGATCACGCCGTGCGCATCCGCACCGGCGAGACCGACGCCGACGCGCTTTGAGCCATCCTCATTTCACGGAGCTTTCATCCATGACGTTCAAGACGTGGACTCGCGCGGGGCTCCCTGCGCTTCTGGCCGCAGCGGCGCTCGCCCTGCCGGCGCTCGGCCAGCCGGTCGAAGCCCCCGCCGCCGCCTCCCCGGCCGTGGCCGCGGCGGTTTCGACCGTCAACAAGGGTGACGTGTCCTGGATGATGACCTCCACGGTCCTCGTCCTGCTGATGACCGTTCCCGGCCTCGCCCTGTTCTACGGCGGCCTGGTGCGCGCCAAGAACATGCTCTCCGTGCTCATGCAGGTGCTCACCATCACCGCGGTGATGATGCTGGTGTGGGCCCTCTACGGCTACTCGCTGGCCTTCACCTCGGGCAACGCCTTCATCGGCGGCTTCGAGAAGGCGTTCCTGGCCGGCATCACCGCCGACAGCCTCGCCGACACCTTCACCAAGGGCGTGCAGATCCCCGAATTCGTGTTCATCGCCTTCCAGATGACGTTCGCGGCCATCACCCCGGCCCTGGCCATCGGCGCCTTCGCCGAGCGCATGAAGTTCCCGGCGGTGATCCTGTTCGCCATCCTGTGGGGCACCTTCGTCTACTTCCCGATCGCCCACATGGTGTGGTTCTCGGAAGGCTACCTGTTCACCCTGGGCGCCCTCGACTTCGCCGGCGGCACCGTGGTGCACATCAATGCCGGTATCGCCGGCCTGGTCGGCTGCATCATCGTCGGCAAGCGCATCGGCTACGGCAAGGAGCAGCTTCCGCCCCACTCGCTGGCCTTCACCATGGTCGGCGCCTCCCTGCTGTGGGTCGGCTGGTTCGGCTTCAACGTGGGCTCGAACCTCGAAGCCAACGGCCTCGCCACCCTGGTGATGGTGAACACCTTCCTGGCCACCGCGGGCGCGGTCGTCGGCTGGCTGGTCATCGAGTGGATCGTGCGCGGCAAGCCCTCCATGCTGGGTGGTGCGTCGGGTGCGGTGGCCGGCCTCGTGGCCATCACCCCGGCCTGCGGCGCCTCCGGCCCCATGGGCGCCATCGTGCTCGGCATCGTCGCGGCGCTGGTGTGCTTCTTCTTCTGCACCGCGGTGAAGAATGCCCTCGGCTATGACGACAGCCTGGACGTGTTCGGTGTCCACGGCGTGGGCGGCATCATCGGCGCCATCGGCACCGGCATCCTGGTGTCTCCCGCCCTCGGCGGCGCCGGCGTGGCCGACTATTCCATGGGTCACCAGGTGTGGGTGCAGACCCAGGCCACCATCGTGACGCTGGTGTGGTCGGGCGTGGTCTCCGCCATCATCTTCTTCGTGCTCAACATCGTCGTGGGCCTGCGCCCGTCGGTCGAAGTGGAGCGCGAGGGTCTCGACATCAACGAGCACGGCGAGCGCGCGTATCACTCGTGAGCTCAAGCGGGGGCGCACGCCGCCCCCGCATTCCGGCATTGTCCGGACAGTTTAAAAAGAGGGGAACCAAATGGCCCCGGCGCCTCGTGTGCCGGGGCCAAATCTTTGTCTGCCGCCCCGCGGCGGGGCCGCCAACACCCCTCCAGACGCCCGCCGACCGTGGCGCGATGCATCGCCGGCCTTTTCCCCGCCCGCCGCGCCTGCTAGAAGCCGGCCTTCGGATTTCCATCGAACGGCCCGAGGATGACCGCAGACATGCAGGGCGGAAGCTCAGCGCCGCGCGCGCCCCTGGCGACGCCGCGGCCGCTTCAGGCGCGAATTACCGGCCCGGTTCCCCGCCGGCGCAGCTGAGCGCGCCGGGGAGCCGGGACGTTTTCGCATCGCCCTTCCGGCCGCCTGACGGCCCTGATTTTCCGAGCCTTTCATGACCGACACCACCGACAAGACCGCAGCCGCAGACTATTCCAAGACGCTGCTGCTGCCGGAAACCGAATTCCCCATGCGCGGCGGCCTGCCGAAGAAGGAACCGGAGCTGCTGGAGCGCTGGAAGCGCCTCGGCCTCTATTCCCGCCTGCGCGAGGTGGGGCGCGGCCGCCCGCGTTTCGTGCTGCACGACGGCCCGCCCTATGCCAACGGCAACATCCACATCGGCCACGCGCTGAACAAGATCCTGAAGGACGTGGTGACCCGCTCCCAGCAGATGCTGGGCCATGATTCCAACTATGTGCCCGGCTGGGACTGCCACGGCCTGCCCATCGAATGGAAGATCGAGGAAGAGAACTACCGCAAGAAGGGCAAGGCCAAGCCCGACTTCTCCGATGCCGAAGCCATGGTCGCCTTCCGCCAGGAATGCCGCGCCTTCGCCCAGCACTGGCTGGACACCCAGCGCGAGGAGTTCAAGCGGCTCGGCGTGGAAGGCGACTGGGACCACCCCTACACCACCATGGCGTTCGCCGCCGAGGCGCAGATCGCCCGCGAGATCATGAAGTTCGCGGAAAACGGCCTGC
Organism: Xanthobacter sp. ZOL 2024; assembly: GCF_052932325.1. Lineage (NCBI taxonomy): Bacteria > Pseudomonadati > Pseudomonadota > Alphaproteobacteria > Hyphomicrobiales > Xanthobacteraceae > Xanthobacter > Xanthobacter sp. ZOL 2024. Next base: position 2,819,034 of record NZ_CM128808.1, on the reverse strand, counting down.
TCTATCGCGGCTCCAAGCCGGTGATGTGGTCAGTGGTGGAAAAGACCGCCTTGGCGGAGGCCGAGGTGGAATACCACGACTTCACCAGCGACACGGTGTGGGTGAAGTTCCCGGTGATGTCCGGCGTCAAGGATGACCTCGGCGGCGCCTGTGTGGTGATCTGGACCACCACCCCCTGGACCATGCCCGGCAACCGGGCCATCTCCTATTCTTCCAAGATCGCCTATGGCGTTTATGAGGTGACCGAGGCCCCCGCCGACAATTGGGCCAAGGTCGGCGACCGGCTGGTCCTCTCCGACACCTTGGCAGAGGACGTCTTCCGGCAGGCCCGCGTCACCGGGTTCACCAAGGAGCGCGCGCTGGAACCGCGGGAACTGGCGGAGCTCGTATGCTTCCACCCGCTCGCTCAGCTCGGCCTTGGCGGCTATGACTTCAAGGTGCCGCTTATCGAGTCCGACCACGTCACGGACGACGCCGGCACCGGCTTCGTCCACACGGCCCCCGGTCACGGCCGCGAAGACTTCGACGCCTGGGTGGCCCATCGCCGCTGGCTGGAGGAGCGCGGCATCAACCCCGCCATCCCCTATACAGTGGATGAGGACAGCTTCTACACCGCCCAGGCGCCCGGCTTTGCCGGCAAGCGCGTCATCACCGAGAAGGGCGAGAAGGGCGACGCCAATGGCGCCGTCATCGAGGCCCTGGTGACGGCCGGCAACCTGCTCGCGCGCGGGCGGGTGAAGCACCAGTATCCCCATTCCTGGCGCTCCAAGAAGCCGGTCATCTTCCGCAACACGCCCCAATGGTTCATCGCCATGGACCAGGACATCCGCAAGGGTGACGGCACCGCGGCGGTCCGCCCGGCCACCCTCAACGGCAACGTGCCCGACACCCTGCGCGAGCGGGCGCTGGCCGGCATCAAGACCGTGGAATGGGTGCCGGCGGCGGGTGAGAACCGCATCACCGGCATGATCGCCAACCGGCCCGACTGGGTGGTGTCGCGCCAGCGCGCCTGGGGCGTGCCCATCGCCGTGTTCGTCAAGGAGAAGGGCGACGGGGCGGTGGAGATCCTGCGCGATCCCGCCGTCAACGCCCGCATCGCCGAAGCGTTCGAGGCGGAGGGCGCCGACGCCTGGTTCAAGGAGGGGGCCAGCGCCCGCTTCCTGGGCGAACGCGCCGATGAAGGCTGGGTCAAGGTCAACGACGTGCTCGACGTGTGGTTCGACAGCGGCTCCACCCACACCTTCACCCTGGAGGTGCGCCCGGACCTGAAGGCGGTGCGGCCGCCGGAGGGCGATGACCGGGTGATGTATCTGGAAGGCTCGGACCAGCATCGCGGCTGGTTCCATTCCTCGCTGCTCGAGAGCTGCGGCACCCGCGGCCGCCCGCCCTATGATGCAGTGTTGACCCACGGCTTCGTGCTCGACGAGGACGGGCGCAAGATGTCCAAGTCCCTGGGCAACGTCACCGCCCCGCAGGAGGTCATCAAGGCCTCCGGCGCCGACATCCTGCGCCTGTGGGTGTGCGCTTCCGACTATTCGGACGATCTGCGCATCGGCCCGGAGATCCTGAAGACCACCGCCGACACCTATCGCAAGCTGCGCAACACCCTGCGCTGGCTTTTGGGCTCGCTGCACCATTACCGGCCGGAAGAGCGGGTGGCGTTTGCCGAGATGCCGTCGCTGGAGCGTTTTATCCTCAACCGCCTCAGCGAGCTCGATGGGGAGATCCGCGCCGCCTACCGTTCCTTCGATTACAAGAAGGTGCATGCGCTGCTCACCCAGTTCATGAACATCGAGCTGTCGGCCTTCTATTTCGACGTGCGCAAGGACGCGCTTTATTGCGATCCCCTGTCCTCGCTCACCCGCAAGGCCTGCCTGACGGTGCTGGACGAGACCTTCAACCGGCTCGTCACCTGGCTCGCGCCCATCATGCCCTTCACCACGGAAGAGGCGTTCATCGCCCGCACCGGGGATGAAGAGGGCTCGGTGCATCTGCTCACCTTCCCCGAAACGCCAGAGAGCTGGCGTGATCCGGCCCTGGCGGAGCAGTGGCGCAAGGTGCGGCTGGTGCGCCGGGTGGTGCTGGGCGCGCTGGAGGTGGAGCGGGCGCAAAAGCGCATGGGCTCGTCCCTGGAGGCGGCGCCCGAGGTCTATGTGACCGACGAGGCGCTGGCCGATGCCTTTGCCGGGCTCGATCTTGCGGAAATCTGCATCACCTCCGCGGCGACCCTGATCCGCGGTGAAGGCCCCGCCGAGGCGTTCCGGCTGCCGGAGGTGCCCGGCGTCGCCGTAGTGCCGGCCCGGGCCGAGGGCCGCAAGTGCGCCCGCTCGTGGAAGATCTCTCCCGAGGTGGGCGCCGATCCCGAATTTCCCGATGTGACCCCGCGCGATGCGGCGGCGCTGCGGGAATTCTACGCCCGATAGGCCGAGGAGCCCTGTCCATGACCCGCGCCTCCAACCGCATCATTCTCGGACTGCTGGTCGCCTTGCTGGTGCTGGTGGCCGATCAGGTGTCGAAGACCTGGGTGATGGGCTTCACCCAGGACATGGGGCCGGCGCTCTACCCCGTCGCCCCATTCATGGACGTGGTGGCGCTGTGGAATCGCGGCATCAGCTATGGCCTGTTCCAGCAGGGCGACACCGGGCGCTGGGTGCTGGTGGGGGTGAAAGTGGTGGCGGCGCTGTTGTTCACCGTCTGGCTCACCCGCTCCCATCGCACCCTGGAGGCCTTAGCCCTCGGCCTGCTGATCGGCGGTGCGCTGGGCAATGCGGTGGACCGGGTGGTCTATGGGGCGGTGTTCGACTTCATCTCGCTGCACGCCTTCGGCTACCGCTGGTATGTGTTCAACATCGCCGATGTGGCGGTGGTCGTCGGTGTTGCGCTACTGTTGTACGATGCGTTTTTTGGGCGTGCCTCAAAAACGCCGCCCTCAGCGACGCCAATGTCGCCGAAATCCTGAAACCGAGCGCGAGCCACGGAGGGAGCATCATGCGCCTGTGCCCGACATCCCGACCCGCCGTCGCGACCCGAGTGAGATCCATGTCCCGTTCCGCTGCCACGCGCCTGCCTTTCAAGCTGCTCTGCGGTGCCGCGGCGCTCGGTGCGGTGATGGCCGGTCCGCTGGCCCCCCGCCCGGCGGCCGCCCAAAGCGACGAATTCACGCCCAACCCTCTGGACAGCGCCATGGAGCTGTTCGGCCTCAAGGAAGAAAAGCCGAAGCCGGAGATCGACTATCGCGAGCGCGCGCCGCTGGTGGTGCCTCCCGCGGCCGCCACCGAGCAGTTGCCTACCCCGGAGCAGCAGGCCTATCGCAACAATCCCGCCTGGCCGAACGATCCCGACGTGGCGCGCCGCAAGCGTGAGGCGGAGGCCGCCAATGCCCCGGTCACCCGCGATGATCCCGGCCGGCCGCTGATGCCGTCCGAGCTGGGACGCGGCCGAAAGAAGATTCTCGGCGTGATCAACCAGCCGAACACCGGCACCCCTGGCGACAGCACCCGCGACGTCGTTTCTCCAAGCGAGCTGGGGTTCACCGGCTGGGCCAGCGGCCTGGGATTCGCCCAGGAAAAGCCGCTGACCTTCAACGGCGAGCCGGAGCGGGAAACCCTGCTGCAGCCGCCCGCGGGCTACCAGACCCCGGCGCCGAACGCCCCCTATGGCGTGGTCGAGAAGAAGAACGAGCCCTTCAAGCTGCCGAACTATTTCGATCGGCAGGACCAGCAGAAGAACTGACGGCCCGGGGCACCGGACCGGGTGGCCTGCGGCCCCGCGCCCCGGCGGCGGGCGACGATGCCCTGTGCGCGCATGACCATGTGGCGCGCTGGAACCCTTCAAATCGCCGACCGGCCCCTGGCCCCGGGGCCGCGACGCCCTATCTATCCTTGACGAGCGTGCCTGCGGGCGCGTGCAATGTCGGAAGATCCTTCACGTGAAGATGAGCCATATCGCCATGGTTGCCATTCTTGCCGCGAGCGCGGCCGCGCTCGCGTCCCGTTCCGCCGCTGCGGCCGGGCCCGATATTTCCCAATTCAAGCTCGACAATGGCCTCGAGGTCATGGTGATCCCCGACCACCGCACCCCGGTGGTGACCCACATGGTGTGGTACAAGGTGGGGTCGGCCGACGAGCAGCCCGGCAAATCGGGCATCGCCCATTTTCTCGAGCACCTGATGTTCAAGGGCACAGAGGCCCACCCCCAGGGTGAGTTCTCGGCCGAGGTGGCGCGCCTGGGCGGCCAGGAAAATGCCTTCACCTCCCACGACTACACCGCCTATTTCCAGCGGGTGGCCAAGGAACACCTGGAAAAGGTGATGGGCTTCGAGGCCGATCGCATGACCGGGCTCAAGCTTTCCGACGAGGTGGTGCTGCCGGAGCGCGACGTGGTGCTGGAAGAGCGCCGCATGCGCACCGACAACGAGCCCAGCGCCCGGCTGGGCGAGATCATGCAGGCCACCAGCTACGTCAACCACCCCTACCAGCACCCCATCATCGGCTGGGAACACGAGATCAAGCAGCTGAACCGCGAGGACGCCCTCGCCTTCTATCAGCGCTATTACGCCCCCAACAACGCGCTGCTGGTGGTGGCCGGCGACGTGGACCCGAACGAGGTGCGCGCGCTGGCCGAGAAGACCTATGGCAAGGTCGCCCGCGCCGACACGCCGCCCCGCAACCGCCCGCAGGAACCGGAGCCGGAAGCCGAGCGCCGGGTCTCCCTGGCCGATGCCCGGGTGGCCCAGCCGAGCGTGCAGCGCTCCTATCTGGTGCCATCCGACCGCACCGCCGCCCCCGGCGAGGCGGAAGCGCTGGAAGTGCTGGCGCAGATTCTCGGCGGCGGTCAGACCGGCCGCCTCTACCGCACCCTCGCGGTGGAGAAGGGCCTCGCAGCCGGCACCGGCGCCTGGTATCAAGGCACCGCCTATGATGCGACCCGCTTCGTCGTCTACGGCACCCCGCGCCCGGAGGTGACGCTGGAGGCCCTGGAAGCGGCCATCGACGCGGTGATCGCCGAAGTGGCCGAAAAGGGCGTGGACGATCTGGAGCTGGCGCGCGCCAAGACCCGGCTGACCGCCGACATGGTCTATGCCCAGGACAATCAGGCTACCCTCGCCCGCATCTATGGCGCCGCCTGGGCCACCGGCATGAGCGCCGACGCGGTGCGCGCCTGGCCGGAGCGGGTGAAGGCGGTTTCCGCGGCCGATGTCCAGGCCGCCGCCAAGCGCTATCTCACGACCAATCGCGCCGTGACGGGACAGCTCAAGCCGGCTCCGGCCGCCGCCGCTGACGCCCCCGCCGGCCCGGGCAAGGCGGGGGATCGCTCGTGACGGGCGCTTCCGCCACTGCCGGCCAGACCGCCGGCCGGCCTTTTTCGAGCGCCGGTTGGCTTTTTTTCATGATGGTGACGATGGCTCTCTCCCTCATTTCCACGCCCGCGGCCCAGGCCCAGTCCAGCCGCATCACCGAGGTGACGAGCCCCGGCGGCATCAAGGCCTGGCTGGTGCACGACACCACTTTGCCGCTGATTGCCATGGAGTTCGCTTTCCTCGGCGGCGCCGCCCAGGACGGCTCGCAGAAGATGGGCCTCGCCAACCTCACGGCGGCACTGCTGGACGAGGGCGCCGGCGATCTCGACGCCCAGGCGTTCCAGCGCAAGCTGGCCGACCACGCGGTGGAGCTGCATTTCGATGCCGGCCGCGACGACATGCGCGGCTCCCTGCGCACCCTGTCCGACAATGCGGATGTGGCGTTCGACCTGCTGCGCCTGTCGGTGAATGCCCCGCGCTTCGATGACGAGGCGATCGAGCGGGTGCGGGCGGCGCTGATGGCCTCCCTGCGCCGCCGCTCCACCGAACCCAACGCCATCGCCAACGAGCGCTGGTATGCCCGCGCCTTCCCCGGCCACCCCTATGGCCGGCCGGTGGACGGCACCCTGGAGAGCGTGCCCACCCTCACCCGCGCCGACATCGTCCAGTTCGCTCACAAGACCCTGGCGCGCTCCAACCTGCGGGTGGCGGTGGTGGGCGACATCACCGCCGAGGAGCTGGGCCGGCGGCTGGATGCGGTGTTCGGTGCCCTGCCGGAAGCCGCCGAGCTCGCGCCCATCGCCAACGTCACGCCGCAGCATCTCGGCACCGTCGACATCGTGCCGCTCAACGTGCCGCAGTCGGTGGTGGTGATGGGCACCGTGGGCCTGGAGCGCCAGGACCCGGACTTCATGGCCGCCTACGTCCTCAACCACATTCTCGGCGGCAGTGCCTTCTCCTCACGCCTGTTCAAGGAAGTGCGGGAAGCCCGCGGGCTCGCCTATTCCGTCTATTCCTACCAGGTGGCCCTCGATCATGTGGGCCTGTGGTTCGCCGGCACCGCCACCAAGAACGAGCGGGCGGCCGAATCCATCTCGCTCATCACCTCCGAGTTCCAGCGCATCCTCGATCACGGCCCGACCGCCGAGGAGCTGGCCGAGGCCAAGAGCTACCTGACCGGAAGCTATGCCCTGCGCTTCGACACCTCCTCCAAGGTGGCGGGACAGCTGCTGCAGATCCAGCTCGACAAGCTCGGCATTGATTATATCGACCGCCGCAACGCGCTGGTGGAGGCGGTGACCCTCGACGACATCAAGCGCGTGGCCGGCCGCCTGGCCGATGCCCGCAAGGCGCTGGTGGTGGTGGTGGGCAAGCCGGTCGGCCTCTCCGGCGGCTGAGCGCGGGCCGGTACCGCCGGCGCGGTTCACCATGCCGTCGGCTTTTCAAGACCCGTGGCGGGAATTCCGCCGCCAGGCGGTGCCGCTGCGCCGCCGCTTTGCTATAACCTCGCCCGATCAGGGCAGGCCAAGGAGTTGAGCAACATGGCTCTTGCGCAAGCAGCCACCTCCGCACGCAGCATTGCCGGCATGGCATTGGCGCTGGCAATGGCGGGATGCGCCGCAGGCGAGAACCTGGATGGAGCCTTCGGCGCCCAGGATACCGGCGTGGCCACCGGTCGCGCCGCCGGCGTGTCCAGCGCGGCCACTCCCTCCCTCACCGTGGGGACCGGCGCCGACGCGGTCACCTACAGCTGCCCCTCCGTGACCGTGCGCACCGGCGCCGGCGTGTGGCAGGTGGGCGATGCCAACGGCCTGCGCTACCAGGGCAATGTGGGCCAGCTGGCGCGGGAATGCGCCATCGCCGGCCAGACCATGACCGTGAAGGTGGGCATCGAGGGACGGGTGATCCTTGGCGAGAAGGGCACCCCCGGCACCATCAACGTGCCGGTGCGGATCGCCGTGGTCGAGGAAGGCCCCACCCCGAAGACCATCACCACCAAATTCTTCAAGGTGCCGGTTCAGGTGGCACAGGGCCAGCAACAGGCGCCCTACACGGTGATCGAGGACCAGCTCTCCTTCCCCCTTCCCAAGGTAGACGAGCTTGAGCGCTACGTGATCTACGTGGGTTATGACGCGCAGGGCGAAAAGCCGGCGCCGGCTGCCAGCCGGCCGCGCCGCACCCGCCCGGCCGCGCCCGCCCAGCCCAAGCCGGAGGCCAGCGCGCCCGCCGCGAGCACGCGGGCGACCACCCCCAAGCCCGATCGCGGCCCGCCGGCCGATGACGTGTTCGGACCGCCGCCCTCCGGCCCCACCAGCACCAGTGGCACCAGCAGCAGCGGCGGCGGCTTCACCGCGCCGCCGTCGGGCAACGCCTTCGATCCGCCGCCGAACTGAGTCGCCCCCAGCGGGGCCGCCGTCGGGCGCGACGGCGGAAAGCGTGGGCGGGTGTCAGCCAGCAGTTGACGCCCGCTGCCGATTGCCTATTGTCACCGCCGATACGCTGACCCTGCGGATTCGTGCTTTACGCCGCATCGCCGGGCATCGTTTCGGATGATCCCTGCGGGAGAGACCGGCTGCACCGTTCAAACGGATGCGACGCCGGCGCCGAAGGCGCAACCGCCCCGGAACCGCTCAGGCCAAAGGACCGCAGGGGGACGACGCTCTGGAAAGCAGCCTTGGGGCCTCGTGAAGAGGCGCCGGCTCACCGAAGGAGTAAGCCGCGCCGGTCCACACGGCACGGTGAAATCTCTCAGGTCTCGCAGACAGAGGGGGCGCCGCTGGAACCTTCACGGGTTCTGAGTTTTGGCGCCCTGCTCAGGAGCTGCGATGACAGACGCCGTCGATCCGTTCATAAAAACCCTTCTCCATACCACGCCGCTGTTCGCGGCCCATGTCGCCCTCGGGGCCCGCATCGTGCCGTTCGCCGGCTATGAGATGCCGGTGCAATATCCCGATGGCATCCTCGCCGAGCACCATTGGACGCGCGCCCATGCGGGCCTGTTTGATGTCTCCCACATGGGTCAGGCCCTGCTGGAGGGGCCCGATCACGCCACCACCGCCCGCGCCCTGGAAGCCCTGCTGCCGGCGGACATCCTCAATCTGAAGCCCGGCCAGCAGCGCTATTCCCAGCTGCTGGACGACGCCGGCGGCATCCTTGACGATCTGATGGTCACCCGACCGGTGGATCCGGCAGAGGACGGCCGGCTGCTGCTGGTGGTGAATGCCGCCGGCAAGGCCGCCGATTTCGCCCACATCGCCCGCCACCTGCCCGAGAACGTGCGGCTGACGCCGCAGCCGGATCGGGCGCTCATCGCCATCCAGGGGCCAGAGGCGGTCATCGCGCTGGCGCGCCATTGCGCTGAGGCGGAAGGCCTCGCCTTCATGACGGCGACCCCCGCCCGGTTCGACGGTCTGCCGGTGCACATCTCCCGTTCCGGCTATACCGGCGAGGACGGCTTCGAGATCTCCATGGCGGAGGGGGACGCCCCCGCCATCTGGACCGCGCTCCTCGGCGAGCCGGAGGTGAAGCCCATCGGCCTTGGCGCCCGCGACAGCCTGCGCCTGGAAGCGGGCCTGTGCCTCTACGGCCATGACATCGACACCACCACCTCGCCGGTGGAAGCCGCCCTGGTGTGGTCGATCCAGAAGCGCCGCCGCACCGAGGGCGGCTTCCCCGGCGCCGCGCGCATCCAACAAGAGCTGGCCGAAGGACCGAGCCGGGTGCGGGTGGGCCTGAAGTTGGAAGGCCGCGCCCCCGCCCGTGAAGGCGCCGAGATCGTCCATGACGGCGCGGTGGTGGGCATCGTCACCTCCGGCGGCTTCGCCCCGAGCCTGAACGCGCCCATCGCCATGGGCTATGTGCCCCCCGCCCTCGCGGCGCCCGGCACCGCCCTTCACCTCCTAGTGCGCGGCAAGCCGCTTGCCGCCACCGTCACCACCCTTCCCTTCATTCCGGCGCGCTATGCCCGCGCCGCCAAAGCCAATCCCGTGGGGGCCTGAGCCATGAGCAGCGTGCGTTACAGCAAGGACCATGAATATGTGCGCGTCGAGGGCGACACCGGGGTGGTGGGCATTTCCGCCTATGCCCAGAGCCAGCTCGGCGACGTGGTGTTCGTGGAGCTGCCCGAGGTGGGCAAGACCGTGGCCCTGGGCAAGGAAGCCGCGGTGGTGGAGAGCGTGAAGGCGGCGAGTGAGGTCTATGCCCCGGTTTCCGGCGAGGTGGTGGAGGTCAACACCGAGCTGGAAGGCAATCCGGCCCTGGTGAACGAAGAGCCGGAAGGCTCGGGCTGGTTCCTTAAGCTCAAGATCACCAACCCCGCCGAGCTCGACACCCTGATGGACGAGGCCGCCTACAAGGCCTTCCTCGAAACCCTCTGAGGCGCCCCCATGGCACATGATTTCCATGCCACCATAAGGTGGAGCCGGGACGGCGCCGTCTTCACCGACGGCCGTTACTCCCGCGCCCATGTGTGGGCGTTCGATGGGCTGGAGGTGCCTGGCTCCTCCGCGCCCTCCTCGGTGCGGCTGCCCCTCTCCCGCGAGGACGCGGTGGATCCGGAGGAGGCGCTGGTGGCGGCCGCCTCCAGCTGCCACATGCTGTTCGCCCTCGATTTCGCCCGCAAGGCCGGGCTCACCGTGGACAGCTATGAGGATGCGGCCGTGGGAGAATTGACCCCCAACGCCGCCGGCAAGCTGTTCCTGTCCCGCGTCACCCTCACTCCGGTGATGACGGTTTCCGGCGAGACAATCCCCACCGAGGAAGAGCTCGCCGCCATCCACCACAAGGCACATGCGGAATGCTACGTGGCCCATTCCCTGCGCGCCGAGATGGTCATCCTTCCGCGCGTCGTGAAGGCCTGAGGGACCCCCATGCGTTATCTTCCCCTCACCGCCGAGGACCGCGCCGAGATGCTGGCGCGCATCGGCGTTCCCACCGTCGACGACCTGTTCGTCGATATTCCCGCCGACAAGCGCATGACCTCTTTGCCCGACCTGCCGCCCGCCAAGGGTGAGCTGGAGGTGGAACGGCAGCTGGCGCGCCTCGCCGGGCGCAACATGACGGCCGGCTCGGTGCCCTTCTTCCTGGGCGCCGGCGCCTATCGCCACCATGTGCCCGCCACCGTCGATCACCTGATCCAGCGCTCGGAGTTCCTCACCTCCTACACGCCCTATCAGCCCGAGATCGCCCAGGGCACGCTGCAATATCTGTTCGAGTTCCAGACCCAGGTGGCCGCCCTCACCGCCATGGAGGTGGCCAACGCCTCCATGTATGACGGCTCCACCGCCGCCGCCGAGGCGGTGCTGATGGCCCACCGGGTCACCCGCCGCCGCAAGGCGGTGCTGGCGGGCAATCTCAATCCCCAGTATCGCGCCACCATCGAGACCGTCTCGCGTTATGCGGACGATGTGGTCACGGCGCTGCCGGCCCGGCCGGAAGGGGGCGAAGACCTCATCGCCGGCATCGACAAGGACACCTCCTGCATCGTGGTGCAGAGCCCGGACGTGTTCGGCAACCTGGTGGATCTGAAGCCCATCGCGGAAGCGGCCCACGCCGCCGGCGCGCTGCTGGTGGCGGTGTTCACCGAGGCGGTCGCCCTCGGCCTGGTGGAGCCCCCCGGTGCCCAGGGCGCGGACATCGTGGTGGGCGAGGGCCAGTCCATCGGCAACGCCCTCAATTTCGGCGGGCCCTATGTGGGCCTGTTCGCCACCCGCCAGAAATATGTGCGGCAGATGCCCGGCCGCCTTGCCGGTGAGACGGTGGACGCCGAGGGGCGGCGCGGCTTCGTGCTCACCCTCTCCACCCGCGAGCAGCATATCCGCCGCGAGAAGGCGACGTCCAACATCTGCACCAATTCGGGGCTGTGCGCGCTAGCCTTCACCATCCACATGTCCCTGCTCGGCGAACAGGGCCTCACCAAGCTCGCCCGGCTCAACCATGAAGCCGCCTGCGATCTCGCCGAACAGCTCGCGGCAGTGCCCGGCGTGAGCCTCGTCAACACCAGCTTCTTCAACGAATTCACCGTGCGCCTGCCGCGCCCGGCGGTGGATGTGGTGGAGGAGCTGGCGCGGAAGGGCATTCTGGCCGGCGTGCCCTATGCCCGCCTCGCCCCGGCTGCGGGGCTCGACAATTTGCTGCTGGTGGCGGCCACCGAGGTGACCACCGCAGAGGACCGCGCCGCGTTCGCCGCGGCCCTCAAGGAGGTGCTGTGATGAACCGCGAAGGCCGGGGCGCCACCGCGCCCGCTCCCCTCTCCACCCCTGCCCCCACCCCTGCCCCCGAAACCTTCACCGGCAACCGGGCCCTCGATCTCGAGGAAGGCCTGCTGTTCGAGGTGGGACGCCCGGAAGTGTCCGGCGTCGACCTGCCCGCGCCCAAGGGCGGCGCCGACCGCCTGGGCGGCCACGGCCGCACCGCCGCCCTCGGCCTGCCGGGGCTGAGCGAACCGGAGGCCATGCGCCATTACGTGCGCCTCTCGCGCATGAATTACGGCATCGACAGCGGCCTCTTCCCGCTCGGCTCGTGCACCATGAAGCACAACCCGCGCCTCAATGAGAAGATGGCGCGGCTGCCCGGCTTTGCCGACATCCACCCGCTGCAGCCGGTCTCCACCGTGCAGGGGGCGCTGGCGCTGATGGCGGAGCTGTCGCGCTATCTGCTGGCGCTCACCGGCATGGCGGCGGTGGCCCTGCCGCCCAAGGCCGGGGCCCATGGCGAGCTCACCGGCATGATGGCCATCAAGGCCGCGCACATGGCGGCGGGCTCCAGCCGCCATGTGGTGCTGGTGCCCGAAAGCGCCCATGGCACCAACCCGGCCACCGCCGCCCTCATCGGCTATGAGGTGCGGGCCATCCCCGCCCGTGCCGATGGCACGGTGGACCCGGAGGCGGTGCGCGCGGCGCTCTCCCCTGAAGTCGCGGCGCTGATGCTCACCAACCCCAACACCTGCGGCCTGTTCGAGCGGGACGTGGTGGAGATCGCCGCCGCCGTGCACGCGGCGGGCGCCTATTTCTACTGCGACGGCGCGAACTTCAACGCCATCCTGGGCAAGGTGAAGGTGGCCGACCTCGGGGTCGATGCCATGCACATCAACCTGCACAAGACCTTCTCCACACCCCATGGCGGCGGCGGTCCCGGCGCCGGCCCGGTGGTGCTGTCCCAGGCGCTGGCGCCGTTCGCCCCGGTGCCGGCCCTGGTGGAGACCGACGGCACCCTGGCCCTGGCGGAAGAGCGGGGCGGCACCGGCGCGGAACAGGCCCTCGGCCGCATGAGCGCGTTCCATGGGCAGATGGGCATGTTCGTGCGGGCGCTGGCCTGGATGCTCTCCCACGGCGCCGACGGCATGCGCCAGGCGTCGGAAGACGCGGTGCTCGCCGCCAATTACGTGCGCGCCAGCCTCATGGACCTGCTCTCGGCCCCGTTCGCCGAGCGCCCGGCCATGCATGAGGCGCTGTTCGACGACACCTGGCTCGCCGGCACCGGCATCAGCACCCTGGACGTGGCGAAGGCACTCATCGACGAGGGCTATCACCCGATGACGGTGTATTTCCCGCTGGTGGTGCACGGGGCCATGCTCATCGAGCCCACCGAGAGCGAATCGAAGGCGTCCCTCGACCTGTTCATCGCCGCCTTGCGGGATCTCGCCATGGCGGCCAAGGCCGGAGACACCCAGCGCTTCCTCGGCGCGCCGCACTATGCCCCGCGTCGGCGGCTGGACGAGACCCGCGCCGCCCGTGCCCCGGTGCTGCGCTGGACCGCGCCGCAGCCTTTGCCCGACGCCGCGGAGTAGCACCGGCCCTGCGGGCCGGTCCCTGAAACGCAAACGCCCCGGTCGGATCAGCTCCGGCCGGGGCGTTGTGTTTCAGACTGCTACAGGCCGTCAGGAGGATAGGACGGCGTCAGGCGAACGCGCCGGGCCCGCGGCAAGACCCGCGAGAGAGAACACCCGTGCGAAGCCTACCGGCGCACAGGGCGGACCGCGCCGCTCCGGCGTTCACCGTGTGCCGCGCCTCGCGACACACGGGACCCACCCGCTCAGCTGCCCTGGGGCCCGTTGCCGGGCTTGGCGGTCAGGGCCAGGATGCGCTTGGCCACGAAGATGGAAGCGGGAATCGCCAGCACCGCGCCGATGGCCGCGGCGATCGGAATGGCCCGCATGTCCTCCTGCGCCGGGGTCGGAACGTTCAGCACGACCATCACCAGAATGCCGGCAAACGCCACCGCCAGAACCGACCAGATGAGAACTGCAACTTTCAGCACGGCACACCTCCTCCTTGGAAGCGCTCAATATATTTCCAAAACATCGCTTTCGCTTGACCTCGATCAAGGGAAAGCGACCCCTGCGTCACCTCGCCCCAGGATGGCAGCGCCGGCCACGAACGCCCTTAAGGTGCCGCCGACCGGTGTGATGCTGCAACCCGCAGCCACACGGCTCAGAACCGCGTTCCCGTTTCGAGTCTCGGAGTACGCCGCACCCGCACCGCGGGCGGGCGTGACGTTGGGCGAAGGTGAGAGTGGATATGACGGCATTCTGGAATGAACGCTATACGCGCGAGGATTATCTCTTCGGCGTTGCCCCCAATGCGTTTCTGGCCCGGCAGGCGCCGCGGCTCACCGCCGGCGGCCGGGCCCTGGCCATTGCCGACGGCGAAGGCCGCAACGGCATCTGGCTAGCCGAGCAGGGCCTTTCGGTGCATGCGGTGGATGCCTCCAGCGTCGCCCAGGACAAGGCCCGCCGCCTTGCCGCCGAACGGGGCGTGAGCCTCGAGCTGGAGCTGGTGGACCTCGCCGATTGGACCTGGCCCGAGGCCGCCTATGACGTGATTGCCGGCATCTTCATCCAGTTTCTCGGCCCGGAGCCGCGGGCGAAGATGTTCGAGGGTATTCGCCGCGCCCTCAAGCCCGGCGGCGTGCTGCTGCTGGAGGGCTATGGCCCCAAGCAGCTGGAGTATCGCACCGGCGGACCGGGCCAGCTCGACAATCTCTATACGGAAGAGCTGCTGCGCACCGCGTTCGCCGATCTGGAGATCGTGGAGCTGGTGAGCTACGACGCCGAGATCGCCGAGGGCGCCGCCCACAACGGCCTGTCGGCGCTGGTGGACCTGGTGGCCCGCAAGCCGGCCTGAACGCCGACACCAGCGGCGACGCGATAGCCGCCACGCCGGTGCATCACGAACACCTCCCCGCCGTGCGCCTTTCGTCTTATATGAGCGGCGGCGCGCCCTGCCGCGCCGCCGCAACGTCCCAAGGAGCCCGTCATGGCCGCATCCCAGCCTCTTGCGCACCCGCACACGCCCGCCTTCACCCTTCTGCGCGAGAAAATGCTGATTGGCGGCCAATGGGTGGACGCGGACGATGGCGCGACCATCGCCGTTCACAATCCCGCCACCGGCGCCCTCATCGGCTCCATCCCCAAGGCAGGCGCCGCCGAGACCCGGCGCGCCATCGAGGCCGCCTCAGCCGCCTTCCGGCTCTGGAAGGCACTGACCGCCGCCGAGCGGGCCGCCAAGCTGCACAAGCTGGCCGACCTCATCATCGCCCATACCGAGGAACTGGCGGTGCTGCTCACCACCGAGCAGGGCAAGCCGCTGGCCGAGGCCCGTGGCGAAATCGGCGCCTCCGCCGCTTATGTGCGCTGGTTCGCCGAGGAAGCCCGGCGCATCTATGGCGATGTCATCCCCTCCCCCTGGGCCAACCGCCGCATCATGGTGACCAAGGAGCCGGTGGGCGTCTGCGCCGCCGTGACCCCCTGGAACTTCCCCTCCTCCATGCTCTCGCGCAAGATCGGCGCGGCGCTGGCCGCGGGCTGCACGGTGGTGGCGAAGCCCTCCGAGCTCACCCCCTATTCGGGCCTGGCCTGGGGCGTGCTGGCGGAGATGGCGGGCATTCCGTCCGGCGTCGTCAACATCGTGGTGGGCGATGCCCCGGCCATCGGCGCCGAAATGACCGCCAACCCGCTGGTGAAGAAGGTGACGTTCACCGGCTCCACCCCGGTGGGCAAGCTGCTCATGAAGCAGTCGGCGGACACCATGAAGAAGATCTCCATGGAGCTCGGCGGCAACGCCCCCTTCCTGGTGTTCGACGATGCCGACCTCGACCTCGCGGTGGAGCAGGCCATCGCCTCCAAGTTCCGCAACGTGGGCCAGACCTGCGTGTGCGCCAACCGCTTCTATGTGCAGGCCGGCATTTATGACGCCTTCGCCGCCAAATTCGCCGAGGCTGCCAAAAAGCTGAAGATCGGCAATGGCCTGGAGGCGGGCGTCACCGCCGGTCCGCTGATCGACGACCGGGCGCTCGCCAAGGTGAACCGGCTGTTGAAGGACGCCCTGGACAAGGGCGCCAAGGTCGTCACCGGCGGCCAGCAGCCGGCCCAGGGCGGCACCTTCTTCGAGCCCACGGTGCTCACCGGCGCCACCCAGGACATGGCGTTCGCCCGCGATGAGATCTTCGGCCCGCTGGCGCCGCTGTTCAAGTTTGAGACCGAGGAAGAGGCGGTCTCCTATGCCAATGCCACGGAATACGGCCTCGCCTGCTATTTCTTCACCAAGGACCTCGGCCGCGCCTTCCGCGTCTCCGAACAGCTGGAATATGGCCAGGTGGGCGTCAATGCCGGCGTGCTCACCACCGAAGTCGCCCCGTTCGGCGGCGTGAAGGAGAGCGGCATGGGCCGCGAGGGCTCCAAATACGGCTGCGACGACTATCTCAACATCAAGTACGTGTGCGTCGGCGGCATCTGAGCCCCGCCAGAATCAAAGCCCCCGCCCATGGCGGGGGCTTTTTTGCGTCACGCCGGCGGGGCGAAGCGGAGGCCGACGCCGATGCGGTTCCAGGCGTTGATGGTGGCGATGGAAACCGTGAGATAGGTGGCCTCCGCCTCGCTGAACACCACCCGCAGCGCCGCCCAGGCGGCTTCGGAGGCGGCGCCTTCACCCAGCTCCGTCAGCGCCTCGGCCCAGGCCAGGGCCGCGCTCTCGCGCTCCGAATAGAGGCCGGCATCCCGCCAGGCAGCGACGAGATCGAGCTTCTGCCCGCTCACCCCCACCTTCCGGGCAAGACCCACATGGAACTTGAGGCAGAAGGCGCAGCCGTTGATCTGCGACACCCGCACCTTGACCAGCTCGGTGAGCCCCTTCTCCAGGCCGGAGGCATCCACCCCCTTGGTGAGGGCGGCGAGGCCCGCATAAATGTCAGGTGCGCTGTCGATGAAGCTCTTGTAATCGGGACGGAGCAGATTTTCGCTCATGGCGAGACCCTTTCGATGGCGCCGCTCAGCTCTTGAGCCGATAGCCGGTTCTGAACATCCAGCTGACAATGAACAGGCAGGCGGCGAGGAACAGCAGCGTCATGCCGAAGCTGATGCCCACTCCCACATCCGACAGGCCGAAGAAGCTCCAGCGGAAGCCGGAGACCAGATAGACCACCGGGTTGAACAGGGTGATGGTGCGCCACAGCGGCGGCAGCATATCCAGGGAATAGAAGGTGCCGCCCAGGAAGGTCAGGGGTGTCACCACCAGCATGGGAATGAGCTGCAGCCGCTCGAAGCCATCGGCCCAGATGCCGATGATGAAGCCGAACAGCGAGAAGGTCACTGCGGTGAGCACCAGGAACGCCAGCATCCAGAACGGATGGCGGATCTCCATGGGCACGAACAGCGCGGCGGTGCCAAGGATGATGAGCCCCACCACCACCGATTTGGTTGCCGACGCCCCCACATAGCCGCACACGATCTCGAACGGCGACACCGGCGCCGACAGGATCTCGTAGATGGTGCCCGAGAAGCGCGGGAAATAGATCGCGAACGAGGCGTTGGAGATGGATTGGGTGAGCAGGGTCAACATCATGAGACCCGGCACGATGAAGGCCCCATAGGGCACATGCTCCACCTGGGTCATGCGGCTGCCGATGGCGGAGCCGAACACCACGAAATAGAGCGAGGTGGAAATCACCGGCGAGACCACGCTCTGCAGCACAGTGCGCAGGGTGCGGGCCATCTCGAACCGGTAGATGGCGCTGATGGCTTGAAGATTCACGACGCGGGCCTCACCAGGCTGACGAAGATGTCCTCCAGCGAGCTCTGCTCGGTGCGCAGATCGTTGAAGGCGATGCCCTGGGCGGACAGGTCCGCCAGCAGCGCGGCAATGGGCGCCTCGCCCGGCCGGTCGGCGCTGCCATAGCTGTAGGTCAGCATCTGCCCGTCGCCGGACAGGACAAGGCCATAGGGCGCCAGCAGTTCGGGCACCTCGGCCAGGGGCGCGGCCAGCTCGATGAGAAGCTGCTTTTGCCCCAGCTTGCGCATGAGCGTGGCCTTCTCCTCCACCAGGATGATCTCACCCCGGTTGATCACCCCCACCCGGTCGGCCATCTCCTCGGCCTCCTCGATATAATGGGTGGTGAGGATGATGGTGACGCCTTGCTCTTTCAGCCGACGCACCAGCCGCCACATGTCGCGGCGCAGTTCCACGTCGACGCCGGCGCTGGGCTCGTCCAGGAACAGCACCTCGGGCTCGTGGGCCAAAGCCTTGGCGATGAGCACTCGCCGCTTCATGCCGCCCGAGAGCGTCATGATGCGGGCATCCTTCTTTTCCCACAAAGACAGGCTGCGCAGCACGGTCTCGATATAAGCGGGGTTCGCCTTGCGGCCGAACAGGCCACGGGAGAAGCTCACGGTGGCCCAGACGGTCTCGAAGGAATCCGTCGACAGCTCCTGCGGCACCAGGCCGATGCGGGCGCGGGCGGCGCGATAGTCGACGACGATGTCGTGGCCGGCCACCTGGACGGTGCCCGATGTCGCCTTCACCAGGCCGCAGATGGTGGAGATGAGGGTGGTCTTGCCGGCGCCATTGGGGCCGAGCAATGCGAAGATCTCCCCCGGCACGATGTCGAGGGTGATGTCTTTCAGGGCGCTGTGGCCGGTGGCGTAGGTCTTGGAGAGATGGCGGACGCTGACGATGCCGGGAGCCGGCGGATCAGCTGTGCGCGGAGCGGAGGGGGCAGCGATCATGGTCCGCGGTTAGACCACGGACCGTCGACGGCGGGAAGCCCCGCCGGCGATGGGATGCCGGCGCACGGAGCCGTTCAGGATCCCTGCGCCGCAGCCTCAGGCCCCCGCGCGCGCCTCCTGCATGGCGGACAGGCGCCAGGGGCCACCCGCCTCGCGCACGAAGGTCCAGACCTCGGTGCCTTCACCCGGCCGGTCACGATCACCCGAGATGAAGCGACCGGTGGCGCGATCCACCATCACGTCGCGGCTCTCGAAGCGCATGGCGACGGTAGTGTATTCCAGGGACCCCTCGCGCCACGATTCGGCAAGGTCGCCCTGCAGCAGCTTCACGTCGGAGACTTCGTTGCGCACGCCGCGGGCAGCGTTGTCACGCCATTCCTCGGCCATGGCCTCGAACACCTCCGGGGTGGTCACCGCCTTGAGCGCCGCGGCGTCTTCCCGGCCGAAAGCGGTCTCGACTTCCTGGAGCAGCCGTTCGAAAGTGTCGAGATCCGCCGGCGTGATACCCAGCACGTCCACCGGCCCGCGCGCGGCGGCGGCCGCAGGCTGGGCTGTGCCGGTCCCGCCCCCCAATCCGCTCCCCATGCCGCGCCCCATGGCCCCCCCGAGGGAGCCCCCCAGGGCACCGCCCAAGGCGCCACCGAGCGGGCCACCGTTGCCCGATGCCGGGCCGGTGGCGGAGCGGCCATAGGCCGTCGCGCCGGCGGGAGCCGGCTGCGGGCGGCGGAAGAAGCGCAGCACCAGCATCACCACCAGCGCCAGCAGCGCGCCCTGCAGCAGCAGGCCGAGGAAGCCGGCAAGGCCACCCAGGCCGTGCCCCATGAGCATGCCGATGAGGCCGCCGATGAGCAGGCCGCGCATGAGGCTGCCGCCGAGGCCGCTGCCGAACATGGAAGGCCGCGCCGCCTGCGGCCGCATGGCGGATGCATTGGGCGTGGACGAGGCCGCCGGCTGGGGCGTGGTGGAGCGCTGGATGGGCGCGGCGGGCGTCGGCGCCGTCTGGGTCGTGGGGGGTGCCTGATAGGTGCGCGAGCCGCGGCTGCCCACCGACATGCCCCGTCGCGCCTCGGCGCTGTCCACCACCATAACGCCCAACGCGGCGACGATGCCGAGCATCGCCAGAACCGGCCTCATGCCCACGGATAACCCTCCATCCCAAATGACGTTGCTACCGTGATACCAAAAGCCGGCACCACCTTTCCGCAACGGAATATGACGCATATGGGGAGCCGCGTCAGCGATTGCGAGGGGGCTTTCGGCATTTGATGTCAATTGGCCGCGGCTGCTACTGTGCCGTGACCTTCCAGAATGAACCGCACATGGCCCCGCCCCGGGGACCTTGGATGGGACCTTGCATGGGACCTCGCATGCCCACCCCCGTTCCGCTCCCGCCGCGCCGCACGCTGCTGAAAGCGCTGCTCGCCGCCCCGTTCACGCCCTTCATGGCCCCGGTGCTGGCGACGCCTGCCGGCGCCCAGCCATCCATCGGCCCGCGCGCGGCGTCTGCCCTGGGCGTGCTGGTGCGCAACCAGAGCACGGCGCCGAGCTGCGCGGGGCCGGAGAACCTGGTTCTCACCTTCGTTTCGGAAGCGGTGCGCCGGCTGCATGTGGAGGCGCGCCACCCCGCCTTCACCACGGCTCTGGCCTCCGACGCGGACGTGCCGTCCTATCTCGGCTGTCCCACCGATCCCGCCGCCCCGATGCCCCCGGTGGCACAGGGGGCGGATGGACAGGTGCTGCTGGAAACCGCCGAGCTGCGGGTGAGCGGCCACGGGGCGCCGGATTTCTGGCGGCCGGCGACGGTTCCCGTGCGGGTGGGAGACAAGAGGTTCGAGGGCTTCGGCCGGGTGGAGCTCGCCGTCAAGCGCGACGGCGCGGTGGTGCCGGTGCTGGACCTGTTTCCCGGTGACGGCTCCTGGCGCCTGCGTCCCCTGCCGCCGCCCCACCTCGGCCACACCGCCTTTGGCGCGGCGGTGCTGATCGGCCCGGTGGCGCAGGAACGGCAGGTTCTGGTGAAGCTGGCATCGGTGGCCATCGCACCGGACGGACGCGGCTTCACCCTGCGCTTCGCGGACGGCGGCAGCGCGCAAGTGACCCTGGCGGGCGCCGACCGGCAGCGTCTGGCCCTCGACGCCACCTTCGCGCAGCCGGTGACAGCGCCGTTCGCGGCCCTCAGGGCCCATTATGTGATGCAGGGGGAAGCGGACATCACGCGGCTGGCCTGGCGCACGGGCACATCGGCCCCGCTCGGCGAGGCGCCGGTGATGAGCTTCACCGACACGCCGGATGTCACTTTATTGTGGGCGGGCCGCCTGACGCCCACCCGTCCGGCGCCCACGGCGCCGGATCTCGTCTTCTCCGGCTTCGCCGGGGGCTGAGCGGCGGATCACTCCTCCGGCTCTTCCTCGCCCTTCTTGGAACCACCGAGCTTGGCGAACACCGTCTCGAGATCGAGGGATTCGCGGCCACGGCCGCGGGCCGGCTCTTCGGCCTCCTCGCCGGTGGTGACATCGGCCGGCAGCAGGGTGGCGCCGCGATCGTCCTGCACCATGTCGGCGGGCCGATCCTTGGCCGCGCGCTGCACCTCGAGGTCAAGGTCGATCTGGCTGCACAGGCCCAGCGTCACCGGATCCATCGGGGTGAGCTGCGCCGCATTCCAGTGGGTGCGCTCCTTGATGGACTGGATGGTGGACTTGGTGGTGCCCACCAGGCGGATGACCTGGGCATCCTTCAATTCAGGGTGGTTGCGCAGCAGCCACAGGATGGCGTTGGGCCGGTCCTGACGGCGCGACACGGGGGTATAGCGCGGGCCGCGGCGCTTCTTCTGCTCCGGCAGGCGCACCTTGGATTCCTGCAGCTTCAGGCGGCGGTTGGGATCCTTCTCGGCGAGGGTGATCTCGTCACGGGTCAGCTGGCCGGAAGAAATGGGGTCGAGCCCCTTGATGCCCTGCGCCACCTCGCCATCGGCAATGCCCTTCACCTCCAGCGGGTGCAGCTTGCAGAAATCGCCGATCTGCTCGAACGAGAGTGCCGTATTGTCCACCAGCCAAACGGCGGTGGCCTTGGGCATCAAAGGAGTATTCGTCGACATGGCGGCCTCGGGGGCTGGGGTTCGTGTTCTGAAATTCGTCGGTTCGGCCCGTTTTCCTCATTGCGGCACAGCCAACGCCACAGCAAGGGCAGAGCGCCCGATACCGAAGGACATGTGCGGGTTCGCTGGCGCCCCCGTTCCCGAGGGCGGACCGCGAAGCACATCGCAATGTCCGGAATAGACGTAGCATAGTCGCCTCGACTGCGACTTGCAAATACCCAGGCTTGGAAAAGCCGCCGTGCGTGAGGTGGCCGGAGGCCAAAACGCGGACGTCATCTACGATGGCCCGCGCACAGGCGCGGGCCATCCTGCTTGCAAGGAGCCTCAGAAGCGCAGGGAAAACGTCCCCTTGAAGGCATTGTCGACCGCCGGGCCGGCCAATTGGCCAAGGTAGGTGAGATCGAGCCGCGCAACCGGGCTGAAGCGCACGCCAAGCCCCGCTTCCACCAACGCGGCATCCTCGGCGATGGGCGCGCCCTCGGTGGCGAACGGCAGGGAGCCGGCGGCAAAAGCCATGGTCGCGGTCGGGTTCACATCCCCGAAGGCATGTCGCCAACCGAGCCCAACCAAGGCGCGATAGGTCGCCTCGCCGAACACCACCTCCGTCGACGTCCGCAGGCCCAGCGTGGTGAACGTCACATCCGTATCCACTGACCCACCCTTGAGCGCGGCTCCGCCGAAACTTTCGACGAAATCGCCCCCAGACAGGTTCACATAAGCAAGAGCCGCGAACGGTTCAAAGGCGAAAGCACCGACAACCACATCATAGCCCACATCGGCGAACAGCTGCGCGGTGCCCAGGTCGCTGGTGGAATGCAGGCTTTCCATAAGTCCGGAGATAGCCACCGAGCGCGAGGTGGAGACATCGTTCCAGGTATAGGCACCACCCAGCCGCAAGGCGAGGTCGCCGAAGCGTGCGGCCGCATAAAGCGCCGCCGTGATGTTGTCGCTGCTCGCGGACGAAGCCCGATCATCCACATCGATGGAGGTGTTGGAATAGCCCCCGGCCACGCCCACCAGCCAATGGTTGCCGAGCTGGGCATCGACACCGGTCAGGAAGCCGCCAGTGCTCTGCGAGACGGTCGCCGCGTTGCCATTGGCCCAGCCCCGCCCGAAATTGCCATAGCCCTGGCCCCAGAAGGTATACGCCGGCGCAGGTGCCGCCACCGCATCGGTGATGGCCGCAGTGGCGGCGCCAGTCCTCCCCGGCTCTGCATAGGAAGCCACAAGCTGCCCGCGAGAGAGCGCCGCAGCGGCGCCCGCACCCACAGTCGATGCGTTGCGCATCCGGTCCACCAGCGTGTCACGCACATCCGAGCTTCGCTCGATCAGCACGCCGCGCGTGGAGGCATAGACCTCGCCGGAAAGAGCGTTGAAGGCCGCATTCGCGGACGAAGCGTCGCTCTGGTCGACCACGGCCGTCCACGCGGAATTGTCGGGGCCCAGACGGTCAAGGGCCGCGGCGACGGCCGCAGTATTGGCGCTGCGCGCCACATCCGCGAAAGCGACGTCGTTGCGGTCGAGGCTCAGATATGCGGCATCCGCGTCATAGGAGAGCTTCGTGTCGAGGAACAGCAGGGACTGGTCCCAAGCGGCGCCATCAAAAGTCCCGATCCTGCCGCCATCGGTGGCGACGATGGCGTAGCGCTTGCCGATCTCGAAATCGCTGCGCGCGCCAAAAACGTGGACCACGCCAGCCAGCTCCGCCGTCCCCGAGACGGTCACCGCATCGGCAACACCGCCGACCACCTCGATCTCGGTGGTGACCCCCGACGCCAGCTTCAGGTTGCCATCGATGGCGAGTGTTCCGACGGCGCCATTGCCAGGCGCGAGGATGCCTCCGGCATGCACGCTCACCGGCGCCGAGATGGTGCCAGAACCCATCAGTACGCCCTTGTCGTGCACGTCCAGGGCAGCGGTCGCAAGGGTGCCGGAAACGATGAGGCCCGCGGTTGCCCCTGCCCCGCCCACACGGCTTGCTCCCGTGAGGACATTCCCGCCGGTGAGCCCCAGCAGACCGCCATCCACGCTGACCCCGCCGAAGCTGTTGGCACCCACCAGGAACAGGGTCCCGCTGCCGGCCTTGGTGAGGCGCCCGGCGCCGGAGATGTCGTTCAGCCAACTGTCGACCGCGTTGAAGCCCCCAAGGCTGGCATCCATGGTCACCGTGGTGTCGTTACGGAAAGCGCCATAGCCACCGCTGGCCGCGAACAGATTGAGCCGCGCCCAGCCGGAGCCATCGTCGAGCGCGCTGCCGGAAGCGATCTCGGTGGTGGCCAAGACCTCACGCCTCTGCTCGGCGGAAAGATAGGGGAAGCGCGTGACCAGCAGGATCTCCGCGCCCACCGGCACCACCGGCGCCAGATCCGTGGGGCCGGTGGGCGCCAGCCCGTAGGTCAGCCGATATTCGTAATCCGCCTTGTTCTTGGCATAGTTGGAGAAACGGTTGGGCGCCTGATTGGCGACACAGGTTGCGATATCGGTGCCGCAGCCGTCCGCCAGCACGGAGCGGAATTGTGAGGTGGCCGCCTCAAACAGCGACCAGAAGTCTGAGGTCACGGTGATGACCTGGCCGCCACCGAGATTGATGGACTGCCCGGCATAATCGGGGTTGTTGTTGAGCAGTTGCACGAGATCATGAGTGGCGGTGATGCGACCACCGATCACGTCAAGCGCATAGTGGGCGCCCAGCACGATCCGGCTGTCGCCGAACTCGGAACCGCGCGTCACCATCTCCTGGTACATTTCCGGAACCATCATCGCGAACAGCAGCGATGTGGTGTAGCCATAGGCCGTATGTCCGCTGGGAAACGCGGCGCTGGCATAGAGATCGGCGTTGAGTTCCGCGCTGGAAGTGCCCGGACCGACGGTATCGGCCATGGTGCCACCCACCACGGGCGCCACGAACGCGGGCGCGGAGAACACATCAATGGCGTCCGGCGCCACCTGATAGGGACGCGAATTGCCAGACAGGTTGGTCTGCTGCGGCGGCGCCAGCGGGCCATAGGCCGTGTCATAGACATTGTATTGGCCATCCGCCGGCAGCGACACGCCGTTCGCCGGTGTGAAATGGGGATAGCCGTCCACCGTACCGCTACCGAAGAAGTTCTTCGCGGCGTTCGCATCGAGAACCGAAACCAGATTGGCCTGGGTGAGCACCCCCATCAGGGCACTGCTGCTGTTGGAGGTGGTTCGCGGATCACCGGCGAAAATGGAATTGAAATAAACGCTCTGCAGCTTGGTTCCCAGGCCGTCGGCCAAGGTTGTGCCGCGATAAAGATCGATGGTGTAGTCGTGGACGGCTTGCGCACGACGGGCTGTATCGGCCTCATTGTTCACGGCGATGGAGGTGGCCAGATTCTGCGCCAGCACGCTGCGCCCGGCCTCAGTCGAAAGCAGCTGACTGAACGGCATCAGTACATTGATGACATCAATGTTGCTGGCCGTCTGCGCGTGTGCCGGCAGCGATAAACACGCGGTCGTGCACAGGAGTGCCGCCGCAGCCTTGGTGTGAATGGTCATGATCCAGCCCTGATCTGCAGCAGCCGACACCCGATTGGCGCGTCGCATCCGTCTGCACGGTCCCTATGGCGTGGAAGCGTGACAGTTTTTTAATACCTCCAAACGGTGGACAACCGATGCGCCTGCAGGGCGCTGGCTTAAAATGACCGCATCGCCGTGGCGGCATGCCGTCCGAGCACGGAGAAGAACCGCTTATGGCGCATGGCTTTGAAAGCACAGCGGCACGGCGATAGCAGTGCGCCTGCCGGCGACATCTGCGGCGACACATGCCGCAAGGCGATCGTTTTGCTTCCGGGTTGTTGCAGAAGCGCGACACACCTTGCGGACCATGCCCGCCCGCCGCACCCTTGACATGCCGCAGCCAGCGCCCCCTTCTGCGAGAATGTCTCGACTGGACTTCCCGACCATGGATGGCACCATTCCACCTGCGGCCCAACCCCATCAAAAGCCGCCGCTTCGCATTCTCCTGTGCGCGCCGCGCGGTTTCTGCGCCGGCGTGGTGCGGGCCATTGATGCCGTGGAGCAGGCCCTCGCCCGCTATGGGGCGCCGGTTTATGTGCGGCACGAGATCGTGCACAATAAATTCGTGGTGGATGCCCTGCGCGCCAAGGGCGCCATTTTCGTCGAGGAGCTGGATGAGGTGCCCGATACCGGCGCACCGGTCATCTTCTCCGCCCACGGGGTGCCCAAATCCGTGCCGGAGGAGGCCTCCGGCCGCCGGCTGTTCGCCATCGACGCCACCTGCCCCCTGGTCACCAAGGTGCATCGCGAGGCGCTGCTGCACCACAAGAAGGGCCGTCATATCCTGCTCATCGGCCATCGCGGCCATCCGGAAGTGGTGGGCACCATGGGCCAATTGCCCGACGGCGCCATCACGCTGGTGGAGACGGTGGACGACGCCGCGCGCATCACGCCCCCCACCGGCGGCCAGCTCGCTTATGTGACGCAGACCACCTTGTCGGTGGACGACACGGCGCAGATCGTCGCGGCCCTGCGTGCCCGCTTCCCTGACCTCGCCGAGCCGCACAAGGAAGACATCTGCTATGCCACCACCAACCGCCAGGAGGCGGTGAAGAAGGTGGCGCCGCAGGTGGATGCGCTGATCGTGGTGGGTGCTCCCAATTCCTCCAATTCCCAGCGCCTGCGCGAAGCGGCCGAGCGGGCCGGCTGCGCCAAGGCGCTGCTGCTTCAGCGCGCCGCCGACATCGACTGGGACAGCCTCGGCCCCCTCGCCACCCTGGGCCTCACCGCCGGCGCCTCGGCCCCCGAGGTGCTGGTGGAGGAGATCGTCGATGCCTTCTCCACCCGCTACCAGGTGAGCGTGGAGACGGTGCTCTCCACCGAGGAGGATGTGTTCTTCCCCCTGCCCCGGGCCCTGCGCCCGGACGCCGCGGAGTAGATCGTGGCCGTTTATACCGACGTTTCCCCCGCCGCTCTGGCGGACTTCATCGCCACCTATGACGTGGGCACCCTCACCTCCTTCCACGGCATCGCCGAGGGGGTGGAGAATTCCAACTTCCTGGTGCAGACCACCAGCGGCACCTACATCCTCACCCTTTATGAAAAGCGGGTGGAGCGCGCCGATCTGCCGTTCTTCATCGGCCTCATGCAGCATCTGGCGGCCCGCGGCCTCTCCTGCCCGCAGCCAGTGGCGCGGCGCGACGGCACCATGCTGAGCGAGCTTGCCGGCCGGCCGGCGGCCATGGTCACCTTCCTGCCCGGGGTCTCGGTGCGCCGCCCCACCGCCCACCATTGCGCCGAGCTCGGCCATGGCCTCGCCCAGTTGCATCTGGCCGGCGCCGACTTCGCCATGCGCCGGGCCAATGCGCTCTCCGTCTCCGGCTGGCGCCCCCTGTTCGAGGCCGCCCACGGCGCTGCGGACACCGTCGCGCCCGGGCTGGGCGCCGCCATCAGCTCGGAATTGGCGCAGCTGGAGGCCGATTGGCCGCGCAATCTGCCCACCGGCGTCATCCACGCCGACCTGTTCCCGGACAACGCCTTCTTCCTCGATGAGAGCCTGTCCGGCATCATCGATTTCTATTTCGCCTGCACCGATGCCTTGGCCTATGACGTGGCCATCTGCCTCAACGCATGGTGCTTCGAGGCGGATGGCTCCTACAACATCACCAAGGGCCGGGCGCTGCTTGCCGGCTATGAGCGGCTGCGGCCGCTGACGGCGGCGGAAACCGCGGCCCTGCCCCGGCTCGCCCGCGGCGCCGCTCTGCGCTTCCTGCTGACCCGGCTGGTGGACTGGCTGAACGTGCCGGAAGGCGCTTTGGTGCGGCCGAAGGACCCGCTGGAATATCTGCGCAAGCTGCGCTTCCACCAGGCGGTGGACAGCGCCACCGCCTATGGACTCGCGGCATGAAGAAGACGGTCGAGATCTTCACCGACGGGGCCTGTTCCGGCAATCCCGGCCCCGGCGGCTGGGGCGCGCTGCTGCGCTTCGGCGCCCACGAGAGGCCGCTCAATGGCGGCGAGCAGCTCACCACAAACAACCGCATGGAGATGACCGCCGCCATCAGCGCCCTAGAGGCGCTGAAGGAATCCTGCGCCGTGGAACTGCACACCGACAGCCAGTATCTGAAGGACGGCATCACCAAATGGGTGCACGGCTGGAAGCGCAACGGCTGGCGCACCGCCGACAAGAAGCCGGTGAAGAACCAGGATCTGTGGGAGCGGCTCGACGAAGCGCTGAAGCGCCATGAGGTGCGCTGGCACTGGGTGAAGGGCCACGCCGGCCACCCGGAGAACGAACGGGCCGACGAGCTGGCCCGCGAGGGCATGGCCCCGTTCAAGCTGAAAGGCCGCATCGGCGGCTGAGGAAGTCCTCCCGGCCATGGCCGGGAGGGATCACGCGGTGCCGGACCCGAAGGCGCGCCCCGCACCGCGTTCGCGGCGCCGCTCTCACGGCGCCGCCTGCACGTTCTGCTTCACAGTTTGCTTCGCTTGCTGCTCCACCTGCGGGGCCCCTTGCGGGCCCCTTGCGGGTCACTTGCGGGTCACTTGCCGCGCTTGAAGCTGTTCCACGTCTTGGTGACCACGCGCTGCACCTTCGGGTCGTTCGTGGTCACGATGAACAGTCGCGAGAACACCTCCTTGTCCGGATAGATGGCCGGATTGTCGAGGATCTCCTTGCTGATGTACTTCTGGGATTCCAGATTGCCATTGGCATAGGAGATATAATCGGTGTTCTTCGCCGCCACTTCCGGGCGCATCATGTAGTTGATGAAGGTGAGTGCCTCATCCACATGCTTGGCATCCTTGGGGATGGCGAAATTGTCGAACCACATCAGGGCGCCCTGCTGGGGAATGACATAAGCGATGTTGACCGGATCCGTCTTGGTCTTCTCCGCGGCCTCGACGGCGCGGGTCTTGGCCTGGAACACGTCACCGGACCACCCCACCGCCAGACAGATGTCGCCACGGGCCAGAGCGTTGATATAGCCCGAGGAATCGAACTTTCGGATATACGGGCGGATCTTCATCAGCATCTCGCCGGCCTTCTGGATATCCTCCGGATTCTTGGAATCGGGATTAAGCCCCAGATACTTCATGGCCGAGGGGATGACCTCTTCCGGCCCGTCCAGCATGTAGACGCCGCAATCCTTGAGCTTGGAGAGGATTTCCGGCTTGAACACGATGTCCCATGTATTCATGGGAATATCGCCGAGCCGTTCCTTCACCTTGTCCACATTGTAGCCGATGCCGGTGGTGCCCCACATGTAGTTCACGGCATGGGCATTGCCCGGATCATAGGCGGCGAGCCGCTTCTCGATCTCCGGCCAGACATATTTCAGGTTCGGGATCTTCGCCTTGTCGAGGGGCATGAAGATGCCGGCCTTGATCTGGCGTTGCAGGAAGGAGTTGGAGGGCACCACCACGTCATAGCCGGTTTTGCCGGCGAGCAGCTTGGTCTCCAGCACCTCGTTGCTGTCGAAGACGTCGTAGCGGACCTTGATGCCCGTCTCCTTGGTGAAGTCCTCGAGCACCGTCGGGTCGATATAGTCCGACCAGTTGAAGACGTTCAGCACCTTGTCCTGGGCGAACGCCGGCCCGGTCAGGCCGGCGGTGGCGGCGAGCGCAACCCCCAGTCCCAGCCCCAGGACAGCCGCAGTAACAGCGCGACGCATCCGCTCTTCTCCTCTGAGAAACGGCGAGATTTTCCACCTCGCCCGCGACCTGAGGCTATTGCGTTGCGACGCAACCCTCAACCGGAAACGTCAAAGGTAGGTTTCATACTCCAGTGGAAGAATGACACGGGTAAAGGCCGCCAGTTCTTCCCGTTTCATCACCCCATAGACGCGCCGGTATTCCTCTCCGAACGCCTGGGCAATGAAGGGAGACGAAGAAAACCGCGCCACCGCGTCGGCCATGGAGGGGCTCAGCTGGGGGGCCTCGTGGTCATAGGCGTTGCCGGACAAAGCCGGCGGCGGCTCGATCTTGGCCTCCAGCCCCTCCAGCATGCCGGCAAGGATGGCCGCCAGCACCAGATGGGGGTGCGCCTCCGCCCCGGCGATGCGATGCTCCAGCCGCCGCGCCGCCGGCGGGCCATTGGGCACCCGCACCGCCACCGAGCGGTTGTCATAGCCCCAGGTCACCGAAACCGGCGCATAGCTGCCGGGCACCAGGCGGCGGTAGCCGTTGTAGCTGGGCACGAACATCAAGGTGGCGTCGGCCATGGTGGCGAGCAGGCCGCCGGCGGCATGGCGCAGCGCCGCATCGCCCCCATCCGGGCGGGCGAACAGGTTGCCGCCCCCCTGCTCCAGCAGGCTCACGTGCACATGCATGCCGTTGCCGGCGAAATCCGCCAGCGGCTTGGCCATGAAGGTGGCGCGCAGGCCATTGCGGCGGGCCACACCCTCGATGAGCCGGCGCAGCAGCAGCGCTTCATCCGCCGCCTTCAGGGGATCGGCCCGGTGGTAGAGATTGACCTCGAACTGGCCGGGCGCCGCCTCCGAAATCACCGTATCGGCGGGCAGCCCCTGGGCCGCGCAGGCCTCGCGCACCTCGTGCAGCACCGGCGCGAAGGCGTCGAGGTCCGACATGGAATACATGTTCTGCCGCGGCTGGCCGGTGGCGCGGAACACCGGCTCCGGCGCCGCTCCCGGCTCGCCCGGCTTCAGGAGATAGAATTCGAGCTCGAAAGCGACGCACGGCGTCAGCCCGAGGGCCGTGAAGCGGTCGACGATCTTGGTGAGCTGCTGGCGCGGATCGAGCCGCCAGGGGCGCCCGCGCGGCGAGCCATCGGGCTCGAACATGGTGATCAGCACCTGGGCGGTGGGGCGCGAGGCCCAGGGCACCGGCGTCAGCGTGCCCGGCACCGGCCAGCACAGGCCGTCCTTGTCGCCGGTCTCCAGGTGGATCTCGGTGGCCTCCACCTCGCAGCCCCACACATCGAGGCCGAAGATGGAGAGGGGAATGGCGACGCCGTCGGTCCAGACCTTGGCCAGCGAGGTCCCCGGCAGCCATTTGCCTCGAAAGACGCCGGAGGTGTCCGGCAGCAGGACCTCCACCACATCGGGGGAGCCGAAGGTGCTGAGATAGGCCGCAACCTCGTCGGTGGCGGCCCCTTGAGCCGCGGCGTCGAGAGGCTGGCCGGGCGGGGATGCCGGCATGATGCTCCAGTCAGAACGTTGAGCGCGGCATCCATCCAAGCGCGAAGCCGCGCAACCTTCAAGCGCGACGATCAGCGGGGGCGTGGCCGCGGCACCGGATGGCCCGCGGCCGCATGGTCAGCCGCGCTCCACGGCGAACCCGGCGGCGCGCCAGCCCAGGATGCCGCCCTTCATATGTTCCTCATAGGCAAGGCCGGCCCGCTGCGCGGCGGCCGCCGCCTGCATGGAGCGCTGGCCCGAGCGACAGGAGAACACCAGGCGCTTGCCCTGCGCATCGGGCAGGGCCGCGAGATCGAAGCGGCTGAGCGGCAGGTTATAGGCGCCGGGAATGCGCTCCGCGGCCACCTCATTGGGCTCGCGCACGTCCACCAGGACGATGCTGCCGTTGTCCATGCCGGCCTTCACGTCGGCCGGCTCCAGATTGACGATGGTCCCACCGAAGGGGTTCTTCTCGCTCATGAATGCGACGTCCTCGAAAGAAGGCGCAAACCCTGCACCAGACCCTTGTTGCAACGCAAGCAAATTGCAGCGTCCCTAAGGGAGCGCGCGCAACACGATCACGCCGCTTTTTGCCGCCACTCACGGGGATGGAAGTGGCGGATGGCGGCCGTGGCCGGGTGGGCACCTCAACCGGAGCGGAACGATCCGCTCATCTGGCGTTCATCTTGGGCTTGCTAAACCCGCTGCCACGTCGGGCTTCGGTCGCCACGGCAGCCGGAGCTGAAAGGGAAACAACATGTGGATCCGTAGCGGAATTCTCGCTGCCGCTCTGCTCAGCCTGGCCCCCGCCGCGCAGGCGCAGAACAACACCGCCGCCGGCGCGCTGATCGGCGGCGCCACGGGCGCCATCATCGGCGGCGCGGTCACCGGCCGGGCCGGCGGCGCGGCGGCCGGCGCGGTCATCGGCGGCGCCACCGGCGCCATCATCGGCTCCCAGGCCGATCGCCAGCAACCCCGCTATCTGTGGGGACGCGACGGGCGCTGCTACCTGCAGCAGCCCAATGGCGACCTGATCCGGGTCTCCCGCGCCAACTGCGGCTGAGGGGCCCACACAGATTCGAACTGTTGATCGGTTCCGTTCCCCCGCACGGTTCCGATCAATGGGAAGGCGCCGGCGCAAGCCGGCGCCTTTTCCCTTTGCCCCGGCCGCACCCCTGCTGGCGCAAAGCGTTGGCAGAGACGCGGCAAAGCTGCTCAGATGGGGCATCTTGGTCTGCCCGATTCCCGCTGATGCCGCCGCACTCCTCTCCCCTGCCCGCTCTCGACACCCTCACCTCCGGCGCCAAGCGGCCGGTGGCGCAGGCCCTGGCCGCCATCGAGACCGCCCGCGGCACCGCCGCGCTGGTGGCCCTGCTCGATGCGGCCGCCCGCGCCGGCAAGGCCCAGGTGCTGGGGCTGACCGGGCCGCCCGGCGTCGGCAAGTCCACCCTCACCAATGCGCTGGTGCAGCGCGCCCGCCAGCAGGGGCGGACCGTGGCGGTGCTGGCCGTCGACCCCTCCTCGCGGCGCACCAAGGGCGCGCTGCTGGGCGATCGCGCCCGCATCCAGACCGATCCCGAGGATCGCGGCGTGTTCGTGCGCTCCATGGCCGCGCGCGACCGGCTCGGCGGCCTCTCCGACGACGCCATCGCCGCCGTGGTGCTGCTGCGGGCGGTCTACGACCTGGTGATCGTGGAGACGGTGGGGGTCGGTCAGTCGGAAGCTGACATCTCGCTGGTCGCCGATACGGTGGTGCTGTGCATCCAGCCGGCATCCGGCGACAGCCTGCAGTTCATGAAGGCGGGCGTCATGGAGCTGCCCGACATCATCGTCGTCACCAAGGCCGACATGGTGGAGGTGTCGCGGCGCGCCGCCTCCGAGGTGGCCGGCGCCCTCTCCCTGTCCGGCGACGGCGGCGACAGCTGGCAGGTGCCGGTGATCCGCCTGTCGGCCACCACCGGCGAAGGGCTCGATGCCTTCGAGGCGGCGGTGGGCAGCCACCAGCACCATCTGGCCGAAGGGGGGCGCCGCGACCATTTGCGCGCCACCCAGGAGCGCAAATGGGTGGAAGAGGCCATCAAGGTGCGATTCGGCACCCACGGCCTCGGCCGCGCCCGCGCCATGGGCACCGTCGCCACCACCCCGTTCGCCCGCGAGGCGGAATTGGCGACCCGGTTAACCTCCACGCAAGGGTAAACGGACAATGCTCTTGCCTGTCGCCGGCACGACACAGCCGGCTGGTGGCGCGTCAGCGGACAGGCAGAGGGCAGAGCTATGGCATCATCGAACAGCTTGCGGCACCCGCTGCCGCTTCTGGTCGCCGCCGTCGCCATCTGCACGGCGCCGGCGCGGCTGAGCGCCGGCGAGATGGACCGGCTGGACGCCCCCGGCGCCGCGCTGATCTCGGCGCCGCTGACGGTTCCCCTGCGCACCCTGAAGGTCGCGACCCTCGATCTGCCCCGGCCCCTGGGCGCCATGCCCGAGGGCCCGCCGGTGGCCCGCGCCGCGCTGGAGAGCGAGGCGCCCACCGCCGCGCCGATCGTCGTCGCGGCCCTGCCCCCAGCCTTGCCGGCCGCCGCCGACCGCGCCTTCCAATATCCCCCGCCGCTGGTGCTGGGCGACCCGGGCCTCGCGGCCGCCGCGGCGCCCGCCGCCAGCGCACCGCTGCATCCCTATCTGGAGGTCGCCCTCGACGCGCTGCTGGAGCTGCCGGTGATCCAGGACGAGGCGGAAGCGGTCACCGCCGGTGATTTCGGCCCCGATTTCGATGGCCAGGAAGCTGCCGCCCTCACCCTGCCGGATGCCCCCGAACAGGTACCGGAGGAGGCGCCGGACGAGCTGCCGCCCGACAATGCCCTGGCCGGTGTCTCCGCCACCGAGGTCGCCCATCCCCCGGTCATCGGCCACGACAGCCTCACGGTGTTCGGCAGCGATCCCAAGCTGTTTCCGCCCCTGGCGTTCGAGTATCACGCGCTGGCCGATCAGGGCTTCGTGCCGGCGCCGTTGCAGCCACCGGCCGAAGCCCCGGCGCTGACCACCGCCGGCAACGCCGAGCAGAGTCCCGAGCGCGACGGCATCTGGCCCTCGCCGGCGCAGCGCCTGGGTCTCGAAGGTCCGCCCCTCGCCCGCGCCCAGAAATGCCTGGCCGAGGCCATCTATTTTGAGAGCCGCGGCGAGCCCAAGCGCGGCCAGATCGCCGTGGCGCAGGTGGTGGTGAACCGGGTGTTCTCCGGCTACTACCCGGCGGACGTGTGCGGCACGGTCTACCAGAACGCCCACCGGCATCTGGCCTGCCAGTTCACCTTCGCCTGCGACAATGTGAAGGACGTCATCCGCGAGCCCGACATGTGGGTGCAGGCCAAGGAGATCGCCGCCGACATGCTGGACGGCAAGCTCTGGCTCGACAGTGTCGGCCGCGCCACCCATTACCATGCCTATTGGGTGCATCCGCGCTGGGTGCGGGAGATGCGCAAGCTCGACCGCATCGGCGTGCACACCTTCTACCGGCCGCGCCGCTGGCAGGGCTGAGAGCGCATCGGGCGGGGGAGCCATGACCGCGAACAGCTACCTCGCCCGCCCCCACGCCGTGTTCCGGCCGAGCTATGTGGCAGCCCTGCGCGAAGGCTTCGTGTGGGCCACGCGCACGGCGCCGGACGCCGACGCCATCGCCTTCATCGACAGCCATTTCGACGACTACCTGCGCCAGCTGGACGAAGACGGCCAAACGCCCCAGGGCGGCGCGCCCCGCCTGTCCGGCGTGCCGGCCAATACCTTCTGGCTGGTGGAGGACGGCGATTTCATCGGCGCCGTCAACATCCGTGCCCGCATCGACACGCCGGCGCTCGCCCGTTTCGGCGGCCATGTGGGCTATGCGGTGCGCCCCTCCCGCCAGGGGCGTGGCCATGGGCGGCGGGCGCTGGCGCTGGCGCTGGACATCTGCCGCGGCATGGGGCTGGGCGTGGTGCGGCTGAGCTGCGCCACCGACAACGTGGCCTCGCGGCGGGTCATCGAGGCCAATGGCGGGCTGCTGCTGCGGGCCGGCGCGCCGGCCTGGTACAGCCCCGCCCCCTTCCTGCTGTACGAAATCGTGCTGCTGTAGCCGCGGCGTCCCGCCGAAGCGGAACGCCGCAGGGTCAACGGTTTGGCCCGCTCAGCAGTTGGTCTGGGCTTCCACCACCGCCACCGCCGTCATGTTGACGATGCCACGGGCGGTGATGGAGGGGCTCAGGATGTGGGCAGGCTTGGCGGTGCCCATCAGGATGGGCCCCACCGGCAGGCTGTCGCCCAGCACCTTCAGCATGTTGTAGGCGATGTTCGCCGCATCGAGGTCGGGCATCACCAGCACGTTGGCGACGCCGCTGAGCCCCGAATGGGGCAGCGCGCGCCGGCGGATGTCTTCCACCAGGGCGTTGTCCGCCTGCATCTCGCCATCCACCTCCAGGTCCGGTGCCCGCTCGCGGACGATGGACAGGGCCGAGCGCACGCGCCGGGCCGAGATGGTCTCATGGCTGCCGAAGTTGGAGTGGGACAGAAGCGCCACCCGCGGCTCCAGGCCGAAGCGGCGCACATGCGCCGCCGCCAGAATGGTCATCTCGGCGAGATCGGGCGCGGTCGGCTCGGTCTGGATCTGGGTGTCGCAGATGAACAGGTTGCCCTTGGGGGTGATGAGCAGCGACATGGCCGCCAGCTCCTTCACCCCATCGGCACGGCCGATGATGTCGCGGACGTGGCGCAGATGGCGGCTGAAGCGGCCCTCGATGCCGCACAGCATGGCGTCGGCCTCGCCGCGATGCACCGCCAGCGCGGCGATGACCGTGGAATTGGTGCGCACCAGGGTGCGGGCCACATCGGGGGTCACGCCGCGACGGCCGGCCACCTCGATGTAATCGCGCACATAATCGCGATAGCGCGGATCGTCCTCGGGATTGACCAGCTCGAAGTCGACGCCGGGCCGGATGGACAGACCAAAGCGCTTGATGCGGGTTTCCACCACCGAGGGGCGGGCCACCACCACCGGAATGGCGATGCCCTCCTCCACCACCGCCTGCACGGCGCGCAGCGTGCGCTCGTCCTCGCCCTCGGCATAAATGACGCGCTTCTTGTCCTGCTTCGCGCGGGCGAACAGCGGGCGCATGATGAAGCCGGAGCGGAACACGAAATCATCCAGCTGGACGAGGTAATGCTCGAAATCGGCGATGGGCCGGGTGGCGATACCGGTATCCATGGCCGCCTTCGCCACCGCCGGCGCGATGCGCAGGATGAGGCGCGGATCAAACGGCGAGGGGATCAGCGAATCGGCGCCAAAGGCGCGGGTCTCACCGCCATAGGCCCGCGCCACCACGTCCGAGGGGGTCTCGCGCGCCAGCGCGGCGATGGCCTCCACCGCAGCCATCTTCATCTCGTCATTGATGTCGGTGGCGCCCACATCCAGCGCCCCGCGGAAGATGTAGGGGAAGCACAGGACGTTATTGACCTGGTTGGGAAAATCCGACCGGCCGGTGCAGATCATGGCATCGGGCCGCGCCTCGCGGGCGAGCTCCGGCATGATCTCGGGGGTGGGGTTGGCGAGGGCCATGATGAGCGGATGATCCGCCATCTTCTTCACCATCTCCGGCTTCAGCACGCCACCGGCGGACAGGCCGAGGAAGATGTGCGCGCCCTCGATCACCTCTTCCAGGGTGCGCTTGTCGGTCTTCTGGGCGAACTTTTCCTTGTAGGGATCCATGAGGGTGTTGCGGCCCTCATAGACCAGCCCCTCGATGTCGCAGACCCAGATGTTTTCCGGCTTGGCGCCGAGCTTCACCAGCAGGTTCAGCGAGGCGAGCGCGGCCGCGCCGGCGCCGGAGGCGACGATCTTCAGATCCCCGATCTTGCGCTTGCCCACTTCCATGGCGTTGCGCACGGCGGCGGCGACGATGATGGCGGTGCCATGCTGGTCGTCATGGAACACCGGGATCTTCATGCGCTCGCGCAGCTGGCGCTCCACCTCGAAGCACTCGGGCGCCTTGATGTCCTCAAGATTGATGCCGCCGAAGGTGGGCTCCAGCGCGCTGATGACATCCACCATGCGCTCGACGGTCGAGGCGTCGATCTCAATGTCGAACACGTCGATGCCGGAGAACTTCTTGAACAGGACCGCCTTGCCCTCCATCACCGGCTTGCCGGCGAGAGGACCGATGGCGCCCAGGCCCAGCACCGCGGTGCCGTTGGAGACCACGCCCACCAGATTGGCGCGGATGGTGAGCTCGGCCGCCTGCAGGGGATCGGCGGCGATCGCCTCGCAGGCCGCCGCCACGCCGGGCGAATAGGCCAGCGCGAGATCCCGCTGGTTGCCGAGGGGCTTGGTGGCCTGGATCTCCAGCTTCCCGGGTTTCGGCAGACGATGGTAGACGAGTGCTCCGGAACGCAGATCCTCGGAAATATTCGACGCCATACCCTCCCCCAACCTTTTTCCGTTCGTGCCCGCTCCGAGACCCAATGCCACGCGCGGGCGCGGTTGACGCTCCATCCCGCCGGCAATATCGCCGAAGGACATGGGCTCGCGCTAATGGGAAATCGCGGCCGAAACGTAGCGGGGCGATTCTCTTATGTCACGGCCAACTACAAAATATGAGTTATGTTGCGCGCGCATGATCGCCCTGCAACCCACAGATGTCCGCGGCGAGGCCCTCTCCCGATGAAGAAAATCGTTGTCGTCAGCGTGCTTGCGCTGCTCCTCGTGGGCATCGGCGGCTATTTCGGCATGTCCTATTGGGCGCGCCACCAGGTGGATGCGCAGATCGAGCAGGCGCTGGCCAGCATCCGCGCCACCGGCGCCCGCGCGGCGGTGGGCAAGACCGAGGTCTCGGTGGGCGAGCGCAGCCTCGTGCTCACCGACCTTTCCTTCGTCAGCGCCGATGGAAACGTTACCCTCACCGTGGGGAAGATCGCCGCCCGTGACGCCGCCCCGCCGCGGGGCGAGCGAATCACCGCGGGCAGCGTGGCGGTGGACGACCTCAAGGTCAGCCTCAAGGGCACCGCCGCCGGCGCCGTGGCCCACCAGGTGCCCCACCTCGCCATCACCGGCTATTCCGGGCCGCTGCTGCCGGCGGTGCGCGGCGACGGCACTGACCTCATGAACGTGCTCATGGCGCAGCTCGTCGGCATGAGCGCTGAAACGATAGCCGCACCGCGTACCGTCACCCGCATCAGCCCTCCCGCCGATGCGGTGGATGAGGCGCCGCGGGAAATCACCGCCGAGACCCTCAGCCTCACCGGGGTGGATGAAGGGCGGGTGGCCAAGCTCGCCATCGCCCGCCTCACCGCCGCGCCGCTGCCGGACGCGGCGGCCGTGCGCGAGGGCCAGGGCAGTGGCCTCCACGCGCAGGTCAGCGACATCGCCGTCACCGGCATCGACCTCAAGCCGCTGCTCCAGGGCGCGGCCGCCGGCACCGGCTTCGTCCAGGTGCTGCAGGAGGCCACCACCGGCCAGATGGTGGTGGAGGAAGAGGACGGCCGCACCGAGCTCGCCGGCGTGCGCTTCACCGGCCTCGCCATCGCGCCGGAGGCTTTCACCCCGGCCCGCATCGCCGCCCTCAACGCCATCAATGATGCCGCGGACGACGCCGTCGCCAGCGACCAGCAGATCACCGATGCGCTCGCCGTCATCTCGGCGGTGCGCTTCACCCGCTTCGAGGCGCGCGAGCTGCGCAGCACCGAGCCCAGCGGCAACGGCCATGTGGCGGTGCTGACCCTCGAGGGGCTCGACGCCGGCGTGCTGGCCCAGCTCGCCCTGGAGGGCGTGGACGGCGATGAGGACGGCCGCAGCGCCCGGGTTGGCCGCATCGCCCTCACCGGTCTCGATCTCGGCCGCGCCTTCCGCTTCGCCCATAGCGCCGAGGACCTGACCCCCGATGCCGCGCTCGGTGCCTTCCGCCTGCTCTCCGGCATTACGGTGAACGATGTGGAGGTGCCCACCGGTGGCGAGGGCGCCCCCAGCGCGCCCATCCGCATCGGCACCTTCGCCCTGTCGTGGGGGGATCTGGCCGGCGACCTGCCCACCCGCATCCGGCTCGATTTCACCGATGTCTCCGGCCCCATCGGCGCCGATGATGGCGAGCCCTTCACCACCCTGGCCGCCGCCGGCCTCACCCGCGCCACGGTCTCGCTGGCGTTCGGCGCCGCCTATGACGCCGCCGCCTCCAGCGTGCGCGTGGCGCCGATGGAGATGGAGGTGAAGGACGCCGTCCGCCTGAAACTGGACACCGCCCTCACCCAGCTGCCGGCCGCCGCCCTCGCCAGCGAAGAGGCGATGACCGAGGCGCTGCCGGGCGTGAACCTCGGCCCCACCACGCTCACAATCACCGACCTCGGCCTCGCCCGGCTGGTGATGCAGCGCATGGCGGAGGCGGAGGGCGTGAGCGTCGATGAGTATCGCGCCGCGTTGGTGCAGCTCCTGCAGCAGCTCGCCGGCGACCTGGCGAAGACCAATCCCGAGGCGGCGGACGTGGGGGCGGCGCTCGCCGCCTTCATCGAAAATCCCCACACCTTGACGCTCACCGCCACCCCCAAGGGGCCGGTGCCGCTGCTGGCGCTGATGAATTCCGACGATCCGGAAGTGCCGCTGCAGCTGTTCACCTTCTCCGTCACCAACACGCCCTGAGCGCCACGGCCGCCTCGCCCACGCGCGGCGGCCCGCTTCTCTCCGCAGATCTGTCAGGATGGGCTGCGCGGCTCAGCCGCCGGCCTTCTCCAGGGCCGCCAGATCGATGGCGGACAGGAAGGCGCGCTTGTCCGCATCCGGGGCGGACCCCTCGATGGTGATGAAGGTGCCGCCGCTCATCAGCTGCACCGCCCCTTCGCGGGTGGCCACGGCGACCCGGCCCTGGTGGCGGAACACCTTGCCCATGGCGCCCAGCATCTGCGCGTTGGCGAACATGGCGCCCATCTGGGCGATGAAGGGCGACTGGGCGATGATCTGCACCGTGACGGTGTCGTCGCCCTTGCGATACTCGCGCTTGGCGATCAGCCCGCCACCGAACATGGCCGCCGCGGCGGCATCGGTCTCCGTCTCGCCCGCGGTCCAGCCGGCCGGCGCCGGCGGCAGGAACTTGGCGAGGCCCTCGGCATTGCGCTGGGCGAGCAACTGGGAAGCGATATCCAGCGCCTGCTTGGCGCCGGTCAGATCGCCGGCGCCATAGGCCTTCTGGGCATCGGCGATGGCATCGGAAATATCATCGGCGCGCGCCAGCCCCGGCAGGAGCAACGATGCGGCGACGATGGAGGTGATGAGGGTGCGGTTCAACGGGGATGTCTCCGGAAAGAGGCACGGCGCCGGTCCCACTGCGGAGGTCCGGCGGCAATTGCCCCTCGCGCCCGGTTGTCTTCCCGCCCCGCACGGGAACCGCAGCGCACAGAATCAATTGCGCGGCCAGATTGCCGCAACGGCAATGCCCGCGCAACTTGTCGTCCCATCGACCGGCGCAATCTCCGGACCCTGACGGCCCGGCGCACCTCACTTCTGCGGCGGCACCGGGCGGATGTGGAGCTCGCGCAGCTGCTTGGGGGTCGCCTCGTTGGGGGCGCCCATGAGCAGGTCCAGGGCCTGCTGGTTCATGGGGAAGATGGAGATCTCGCGCAGGTTCTCGGTGCCGCACAGAAGCATGACGATGCGGTCCACGCCCGCCGCCATGCCGCCATGGGGCGGCGCGCCATACTGGAAGGCGCGATACATGCCGCCGAAGCGCTCGATCACCGTCGCCTCGTCATAGCCGGCCAATTCGAACGCCTTCACCATGGCTTCCGGCTTGTGATTGCGGATGCCGCCGGAGGCGATCTCATAGCCGTTGCACGCGATGTCGTACTGGAACGCCTTGATGGTGAGCGGATCCTGCGTCTGCAACGCCTCCAGCCCGCCCTGGGGCATGGAGAAGGGATTGTGGGAGAAGTCGACCTTCTTCTCGTCCTCGTTCCACTCGTAGAAGGGGAAGTCGACGATCCAGGCCAGCTCGAAGCGCTCGGTGTCGATGAGGTTCAGGTCCTCGCCCACCTTGGTGCGGGCGGCGCCGGCGAACTTCACGAACTTCGAGGGGTCGCCCGCCACGAAGAAAGCGGCATCGTCCGCCTGCAGCCCGAGCTGAGCGCGGATGGCCTCGGTCCGCTCCGGGCCGATGTTCTTGGCCAGCGGGCCGGCGCCCTCGTTCCCCTCGCGCCACATGATGTAGCCGAGGCCGGGCTGGCCCTCGCCCTGGGCCCAAGAGTTCATGCGGTCGCAGAAGGCGCGCGAGCCGCCCTTGGGGGCGGGAATGGCCCACACCTCGTTCTTCTCCACCTCCAGGAGGCGGGCGAACACCTTGAAGCCGGAACCGCGGAAATGCTCGGACACCTCCTGCATTTCCAGCGGGTTGCGCAGGTCCGGCTTGTCGGTGCCATATTTGCGCATGGACACGGCATAGGGAATGCGCGGCCAGTTCTGGGTGACCGGCTTGCCGTTCGCAAACTGTTCGAACACGCCGCGAATGACCGGCTCCACCGCCGCGAAGATGTCCTCCTGCTCGACGAAGCTCATCTCCAGGTCGAGCTGGTAGAACTCGCCCGGCAGGCGATCGGCGCGGGGATCCTCGTCGCGGAAGCAGGGGGCGATCTGGAAGTAGCGGTCGAAGCCGCTCATCATGATCAGCTGCTTATACTGCTGCGGCGCCTGGGGCAGCGCATAGAACTTGCCGGGATGGAGGCGCGAGGGCACCAGGAAGTCGCGCGCGCCCTCCGGCGAGGAGGCGGTGAGGATGGGGGTCTGGAACTCGAAGAAGCCCTGGCCCTTCATGCGGGCGCGCATGGCGTCGATGATGGCGCCGCGGGTCATGATGTTCTGGTGCAGCTTCTCCCGGCGCAGGTCCAGGAAGCGGTACTTGAGGCGGGTTTCCTCGGGATATTCCACATCACCGAACACCGGCATGGGCAGCTCGGCGGCGGCGCCCAGCACCTCCAGCTCGGCGGCGTAGACCTCCACGGCACCGGTG
Source organism: Xanthobacter sp. ZOL 2024 (assembly GCF_052932325.1). Lineage (NCBI taxonomy): Bacteria > Pseudomonadati > Pseudomonadota > Alphaproteobacteria > Hyphomicrobiales > Xanthobacteraceae > Xanthobacter > Xanthobacter sp. ZOL 2024. The sequence continues at coordinate 2,777,531 of NZ_CM128808.1, read as the reverse complement.
GCGAGGTCGGGGTTCTGGGTGCCCTCGGGGCGCAGGCGCACCTTGCCGTCGATGCGGATCACCCATTCCGAGCGCGCCTTCTCGGCGTCCTTGAAGGCCGCGCTGTCGGGGTCCACCACCACCTGGGTGAGGCCGTAATGGTCGCGCAGGTCGATGAACAGCACGCCGCCGTGGTCGCGGATGCGGTGGCACCAGCCAGAGAGGCGGACGTGCTCGCCGACCTCGGCGGTGGTGAGCGCGCCGCAGGTGTGGGAGCGATAGCGGTGCATCGAGATTGCCCTTTCAAGGCTCAAATGGGTGGTCCGCGAAGGCAGGACACCTTTCCGGCGGGCTCCTGCGCAGGCCTTGCGGCGCGCCCGGAGCCCGGCGGAGATGGTTCGCCCCCGGCGCCAGCGAACGCGCGCCGCGGCGCGGACCGTCCGCGTCTAAAGCCGGGGAAAGGGCATGCGCCCCAGCCCTTGTCAAGCGGACAGTCCTGGTTCCTTCCCCCCAAAGCGTGCTATCAGCACCTCTCGGCGAGAGCGATGCAACGGGGGGACCGTCGTCTCGGGACCGACAACCACGAGACGCGCAGTGAGACAAGGCCCGATTTCACCCGAGACCCCGACCGCCTGCGCCCCCTCGTCCGCCTCCGAAGCCACCGGGCCCATGTTTGTCGACGAGGCCGTGTCCGCGGCGCAGCGCCGTGGCGCCCCGGTATTCTTCATCGCCATCGGCGTGCTGATCGTCATCTGCGTGCTTGCCGGCGCCTCGTGGCTCACCCACTCGCTCTATGTCCAGAGCCATGAGGAGCACCGCAGGGAGCTGCGCAACCTCGCGCTCACCCTCGCCAACCAGACCGAGCGTAGCCTGCAGGGGCTCGAGCTGGTGCAGCGCTCCATGGCCGAGCGCATTGCCGCGGCGGAGATCTCCACCCAGCAGCAGTTGCGGTCCCTGATGGGAACCCCCGAGATCCACCAGCTCATGCGGGAGAAGATCTCCGGCCTGCCGCAGGTGGATGCGGTGACCATCATCGACCGCAACGGCGATCTCGTCAGCTTCTCACGCCGCTGGCCGACGCCGATGATCAATGTCGCCATGCGCGACTATTTCACCGCCCTCTCGGCCGAGCCTGCGCCCACCGGCTTCATCAGCACGCCGGTGCGCAGCATCGCCAGTGGCGCCATCACGATCTATGTCGCGCACCGCCTCAACGGGCCGGATGGCCGGTTCCTCGGCCTGGTGCTGGGCGCCATGCAGCAGGCCTCGTTCGAGCACGATTTCAGCACCATCGAGCTCGGCGCCTCCGGCCTGATCGCCCTGGTGCGCAACGATGGCACGGTGCTGGCGCGGGTCCCGGCCAGCGTCGGCAGCACGCCGCAGCCCGATGCGGGCCGCGCGCGCATCGCCGCGCTGCTGCTGCAGAACCTGCCGGACGACGGCGCGGTGCCCGAAAACGTGCTGGATGCCCAGAAGCGGATCGTCGCGGTGCAGCCGCTCGCGCACCACCCACTGGCGGTGGTGGTGAGCGACACCGCCGACGGAATCGACCATCAGGCCTGGAAGGCCATTCTGCCCATCGGCATCGCCGCCCTGCTGGTGTGCTGGGTGGTGGGGCTCATCGTGTTCCTGGTGGTGCGCCAGATCGCCCGCGAGCGCGCGTTCGCCGAACAGGAGCGGGTGCGCGCCTGCACCGATGCCCTCACCGGACTGCCCAACCGCCTCGCCTTCACCGAGGAGCTGACCCGCCGGCTGAAAGGCGAGGCCCCGACCCTGGCCCTGCTGTTCATCGACCTCGATTATTTCAAGACCATCAACGATACGCTGGGCCATGACGTGGGCGACACGCTGCTCCAGGGCGTGGCCCAGCGGCTACGGGGGGTGATGCCGGCGCAGAGCATGGTGGCGCGCCTGGGCGGAGACGAATTCGCAGTGGTCTGCCGCCAGTGCGCCGACGAGACGGAGGCCAAGCGCGCCGCGCAGCGCCTGATCGAGGCCCTGCGGGAGCCATTCGACCTCACCGAGCACAAGATCCTGACCGGCTGCAGCGTGGGTATCGCGCTGGCCCCGCGCGACGGCAGCGATGTGGCCACCCTGTTCAAGTGCGCCGACCTGGCCCTCTACCAGGCCAAAGGCGAGGGACGAGGCAACGCCCAGCACTTCCACCCCGACCTCAGCATTTCCGCGCAGGCCCGGCGCCAATTGGAGATCGACCTCGACACGGCCTGGCGGGAGCACGAGTTCAGCGTCGTCTACCAGCCGATCTTCGCCGCCACCACGGGCCGCCTCGCCGGCTTCGAGGCGCTGCTGCGCTGGCACCATCTCACCCGGGGCGACGTGCCGCCCGAGCAGTTCATTCCGGTGATCGAGGAATCCGGCCTCATCCTCCAGATCGGCAAGTGGATCCTGGAAGAAGCCTGCCAGGCCGCCACCGCATGGCCGGAAGATGTCTTCATCTCGGTGAATGTCTCGCCGGCCCAGTTCCGCGGCGGCCGGGCGGAGCAGGATGTGGAGGCCGCCCTGGCGCACAGCGGCCTCGCGCCCCAGCGGCTCGAGCTGGAGATCACCGAATCGCTGCTGCTGCAGGCCGATGCGCCGCTGCGGCGCATCCTCGACCGGTTCCGCGCCCGCGGCCTCTCTCTCGCCCTCGATGACTTCGGCACCGGCTATTCCTCGCTGCGCTACCTGCGCGACCTGAATGTCAGCCGCCTGAAGATCGACCAGGGGTTCATCGCCCATGTGGTGGAGGACCGCCACACCTTCGCGGTGGTGCGCGCCATCATCAGCCTCGGTCTGGCCCTCGATCTGGAGATCACCGCCGAGGGCATCGAAACCCAGGCGCAGGCCCAGCTGCTGCGCGAGGAGGGCTGCACCCATCTGCAGGGCTTCCTGCTGGGGCCGCCCATGTCGGCAGACAGCGCGCGGGCCCTTGCCACCGGCACGCGCACCGGCGCATGAAGCAGGACGGATGACGATACACGGGGCGTGACGACACCAACGCCCATGACAAAATCACGCCACAATCCCTTTCGTCGGGCCAAGGGCCCGGATATGGTCAAGTTTATGGATCTCATCACCTCGAACGACGCGCTGGCGGCCGCCTGCGAGCGTCTTGCCCGTCATCCCTTCGTCACCGTCGATACGGAGTTTCTCCGCGAGACCACCTTCTGGCCGAAGCTCTGCGTCGTGCAGCTGGCCTCGACCGAAGAGGCCATCGTGGTGGACGCGCTGGCCGAAGGCCTCGACCTCGCGCCCGTCTATCACCTCATGGCCAACGAGCGGGTCATGAAGGTGTTCCACGCCGGCCGGCAGGATATCGAGATCATCTGGCACCAGGCGCGCCTCATTCCCCATCCGGTGTTCGACACACAGGTGGCGGCGATGGTGCTGGGCTATGGCGACAGCGTCTCCTACGACCAGCTGGTGCAGCGGGTGTGCGGGGAAGCCATCGACAAGTCGTCCCGCTTCACCGACTGGTCGCGCCGGCCCCTCAGCCCCGCGCAGCTCACCTATGCGGTGGCCGATGTCACCCACCTGCGGGACATCTATGTGAAGCTCACCACCGACCTGGACGCGCGTGGGCGCGGCGAATGGGTCGGCGAGGAGATGCACACCCTCACCTCCCCCACCACCTATGAGCAGGATCCCGACAGCGCCTGGGAGCGCCTGAAATCGCGGGTGCGCAAGCCGCGCGAACTGGCGGTCCTGGTGGAGCTGGCGGCCTGGCGCGAGCGCGAGGCCCAGAGCCGCGACCTGCCGCGCGGGCGGGTGCTCAAGGATGACGTGATCGGCGAGATCGCCGTCCAGCAGCCGCAGACCCCCGACCGTCTCTCCGAACTGCGCTCGCTACCCAAGGGCTTCGAGCGCTCCCGCTATGGCGAGTCGGTGCTGGAGGCGGTGAAGCGCGGCCTCGCCCGCGATCCGCGCACCCTGCCGCGCATCGAGCGCAGCAAGGCGCTGCCCAACGGCGCCAGCGCCACCGTCGAGCTGCTCAAGGTGCTGCTGCGCATGACCGCCGAGCAGAACGCCGTGGCCGCCAAGGTGATCGCCACCACCGAGGACCTGGAGCGCATTGCCGTCGACGATGACGCCGACGTGCCAGCCCTCAAGGGCTGGCGGCGCGAGCTGTTCGGCGAACGGGCCCTCGCCCTCAAGGCCGGCCGGCTGGCGCTGGCGGTGGAAAAAGGGCGCGTGGTGGCGGTGGAGCCATCCGCCGGGGACGCCCAGGCCTGACGCGCGTCTCCACGCCGCGTGCGACGCACCGCAAACCGGCCCTCCCGAGAGCGCCGGTCGCAGGTTCAAAGGATCCTGCGCGGAACGTCCCCCGCAGGCGGCCGTGGCTCAGTCCACCATTTCCGTCAAAGGTTCGCGGCCGATCAGGCGGGCCAGCTGCCGCAGGCGCGAGAGCACCCGCTCGTTGACCAGGGCGGCGAGCGCGCGGGGCACGCTCAGCACCAGCTGATCCCCGCGCACCTGCAACGGCACGCGCGGCAGGATGCCCGGCATGGCGGCGGACAGCAGATAAGCCACCCGCATGGCGCCGCCGAGGATGCGGGCGCGGTCCAGCATGCCGGTGGTCACCAGCTCGAGGAGGCGCGTCTCCGCATCGTCGGCGCCGATGCCCACATGGCGGAAATAGACCGACAGGGCCACATAGGCGCGCCCGGCGTGGTCGAGCCCGGCGAACGCCGCATGGGCGATCATGTTGAGGCTCTGCTCGCCGCGATAATCGGGATGGGCCCGCCAGCCCACGTCGGAGAGCAGGCAGGCGGCCCGGCGCAGGCGGGTTTCGTCCTCCGCCTCTTCCAGCACCGCGGAGGAGGCGAAGAAGGCGTCGGTCCAGGCCACCAGCTCCTCGCCATGGCGCGGCGAGCGCGAGCGCAGCACGTTGAGCTCAGCCGCCGCCACCAGTAGCGGATCTTCCGCCCGCATCTCAGGCGCCATCAGCGCATAGAGCAGGCCCTCGCGCACACCGAGGGCGGAGATGACCACCTCGGAGGCGCGCCCCTGGCGCACCAGGTTTTCCAGCACCAGCGCACCATAGGCGAGCAGCGGCCGGCGGGCATCGGAAATCACGTCGATATGGGCGAGGGTCTCGGTATCGGCCCGGTGCACGATGCGGGTGAAGTCCAGCGCCTCGCGGGCGGGGATCACATAGCCGTGCATCACGTGCAGCGGATACCCCTTCTGGAACATGTGCAGGCGCGCCAGCGCGCGCCAGGTGCCGCCCACCGCGTAGAAGGTGCGCCCGGCCATGTCGTCCAGCACCCCGGCGTCGGACATGGTCTCCTTGATGATCTTCTCGGCCCGGCGCGGCGAGCGCGAGGAGCGATCCTGCAGGGCGAGGCCGCCGAGTGGCAGGGTGATGCCGGTGCCGATCTGTCCGCCCTTCACCTCCACCAGCTCCAGGGACCCGCCGCCGAGGTCGCCGACGATGCCGTCGGGTCGATGGATGCCGGCGAGGATGCCGCTGGCGGCCAGTTCCGCCTCGCGCCGCCCGGTGAGCAGCTCGATGGGCGCGCCGCAGATGGCCTCACATTCGGCGATGAAGGCGGGGCCGTTCTCGGCGTCGCGCGCGGCCGCCGTGGCCAGCGGATAGACCGCGCCCACCTGCATGGCGTCGCACAGGGCGCGGAAGCGCTTGAGGGCGGACAGGGCCCGCACCACCGCATCTTCCGCCAGACGGCCGGTGGACAGCACCTCCCGACCGAGTCCGCACAGGGCCTTTTCGTTGAAGATGGGCGTCAGCGCCCGGTTGAGCCCTTCATAGACCACCAGCCGCACGGAATTGGAGCCGATGTCGATGACCGCCACCGGCGCCCCATCGCCCAGGCGACCAGGGGCGCGATGGGCCGCGTCGGCCGGCTCAGCGGCGGACGAGAAGGCTGCGCGGCGAAGAATCCTTGAGAGATTTTCCACGTCCAGACAAGCTCGGGTTGGTCATGAAATACTGATGGGCGTTGAACGGCTCTTCGCCCGGCGCCGGGACTATGCGTTCCGACGAGCCATCCGGCAACACCCGCCAGCTCTGCTGGTTGTCGATAAGGTTGGCAACCATGATCTGGTCGAGCACCTGCTCGTGCACCGTCGGGTTGGTGATGGGGCACAAGGTCTCCACCCGGCGGTCGAGATTGCGCGGCATCAGGTCGGCCGAGGAGATGTAGACGATGGCCTGCGGGCTGGGCAGCCCATGGCCGGCGCCAAAGCAGTAGATGCGCGAATGCTCCAGGAAGCGCCCGACGATGGATTTCACCCGGATGTTCTCGGAGAGGCCGGGGATGCCGGGGCGGAGGCAGCAGATGCCGCGGATGACACAATCCACCTGCACCCCCGCCCCGCTCGCCTCATAGAGCGCGTCGATGATCTCGGGGTGCACCAGGGAATTGCACTTCAGCCAGATGGCCGCCGGCCGGCCGGCCTTGGCGTGCTCGATCTCCTCGCGGATGTTGTCGAGCAGCCGCGCCTTGAGGCCGATGGGCGACACCGCCATGGCGTCCAGCTCGCCGGGGGCGGCATAGCCGGTGATGAAGTTGAAGATGCGCGCCACGTCCTGGGCGATCACCGGATCGGCGGTGAAGAAGGAGAGGTCGGTATAGATGCGCGCGGTAATGGGGTGGTAGTTGCCGGTCCCCACGTGCACGTAGGTGGCCAGCGAGCCGCCCTCCCGGCGCACCGCCATGGAGAGCTTGCCGTGGGTTTTCAGCTCGATGAAGCCGAACACCACCTGCACGCCGGCCCGTTCCAGATCCCGGGCCCAGCGGATATTGGCCTCCTCGTCGAAGCGGGCCTTCAGCTCCACCAGCGCGGTCACCGACTTGCCGGCCTCCGCCGCTTCCGCCAGCGCCTTCACGATGGGGCTGTCGGAGGAGGTGCGGTAGAGGGTCTGCTTGATGGCGACGACATTGGGGTCGCGGGCGGCCTGACGGAGAAACTGCACCACCACGTCAAAGGATTCATAAGGGTGGTGAACAAGAATGTCCTTCTCGCGAATGGCCAGAAAACAGTCGCCGCCGTTTTCACGAATGCGCTCGGGAAATCGCGCATTGTAGGACTTGAACTTGAGATCCGGCCGATCCACCGAGACCAGCTGGGAAAACTCGTTCAGCGACAGCACCCCGTTCACCACGAAGATCTCGTCGTCATGGACGCCGAGCTCGCGGGCGACGAAATTGCGCAGCTCTTCCGGCATCAAGGCATCGGCCTCCATGCGGATCACCTCACCATAGCGGCGCTGCTTCAGCGCAGTCTCGAATAGGCGGACGAGGTCTTCCGCCTCTTCCTCGATTTCGAGGTCGCTGTCGCGCACCACCCGGAACACCCCCTGCCCCTTCACCTCATAGCCGGGGAAGAGCGAGGAGATGAACAGGCCGATCATCTGCTCCAGGGTCATGAAGCGCATGCCGGGCGTGGCCGCATGGTCGGGCAGGCGGATGAAGCGCTCCACCTTGGCCGGCACGCGGATGAGCGCGTTCATGCCGCGCCCGTCGCCCTGGCGCGCCAGCTGCAGCGCCAGCGAGAAGCCGAGATTGGGGATGAACGGAAACGGGTGGGCCGGGTCGATGGCGAGCGGCGTCAGCACCGGAAACACGTGATTGAGGAAATGGGTTTCCAGCGCCGCCCGGTCCGCGGCGGTGGCGTCGGCCCCGTCCACCAGCACCACGCCGGCGGTGGCCAGGTCGCCGCGCAGCTCGCGCCAGCGCACCTGCTGGTCGGCGATCAGCTGGGCGGCGCTCGCCATGATCTTGGTCAGCTGCTCGGAGGGGGTGAGGCCATCCGGGCTCTGGGTCTGCACCCCCTCGCGAATCTGCTCCTTCAGGCCGGCGACGCGGACCATGAAGAACTCATCGAGATTGTTGGCGGAAATGGAGAGGAAGCGCAGCTGCTCCAGCAGCGGGTGGCTGCGGTTGGAGGCCTCCTCCAGCACCCGGCGGTTGAAGTGCAGCCAGGAAATCTCACGGTTGATGAAGCGATGGGGCGAGTGCGCCAGAGCCAGCACCGCCTCCGAACCGTCGGCCCCTTCCGGGAGGATCTCGTCTTCCACCACAGCTGCGGCCTCTCTTGCGCTCATCGTCGGCTCCATCGGTTCGGGCGGACCATGGCCATGTTAGATGACTACTCTATGACGCGGCGGCATTCAGCCCCGCCGCTTCTCTCCACCGCCGGAAACCTCGTCCTCCGGGCCGTCCACCTCCCCGCCATCGTCCTCCCCGCCGTCCTCCCCGCCGTCCTCCCCGCCGTCCTCCCCGCCGTCCTCCCCGCCGTCCTCTTGGGCCGCAAGGTCGGGGTGGTCACGCAGCACCTGCGCGGCCAGGCTGCGGGTGACCGGACGATGGGCCGCCAGCGCGGCCCGGTCGAGCGCCTCCACCACCCGCTGCGCCCCCGCCACCGTACGGGGAATGCGCAGCAGCAGATAGCTCACCGTGGCTTCATCCACCGCCACCTGGCGGTCGGCGAACAGCTTCACCAGCACCGCCGCCAGCAGGGCATCGTCGGCGGCGGCGATCTCGAACAGCGGCACCGCCCGCAGCCGCGAGGCGAGGTCCTTGGTGGCCAGCACCAGTTGCGAGGGCGGCAGGCGCGCGGTCATCAGCAGGAAGGCATGCTGCTCGCGGGCGAGGTTGAGCAGATGGAACAGCGCCGCCTCCTCGAACGGCGCCGCGTCGAGATCCTCCAGCACCAGCGCGCCGGACGCCAGCGCCTCGGGCACCTGCGCCCGCGTCAGGTCGCTCGCCCGCATCACCCGCGCATGGGCGCGCTCGGCGAAGATGGCGGCCAGATGGCTCTTGCCCGCCGCTTGCGGGCCGATCAGGCACACCACCCGGGCCGGCCAGTGCGGGAAGGCATCAATGAGGGCAAGCGCCGCCGCATTGCCCGGCGCGGCCAGGAAATCCTCCCGCCGCAGGGCCGGTTCGGCGGGCAACAGGAGCGGCAATTGCCGGACCGGAGGGTGTCCAGCCATGGCGTCACCGGGGTTCCGGCGTCTCACCCGGGCCTCGATAGAGGGTCGAGTTGAGATATTTGCCAACGGCGAAGCGCGCCGCCACGCCCACCACCGCCGTCAGCGGCACCGCCAGCAGCAGGCCGACGAAGCCGAACAGGTAGCCGAAGGCGAACAGGGCGAACATCAGCCACACCGGATGCACGCCGATACTGTCACCCACCAGCTTGGGATACAGCACATAGCCTTCAATGGTCTGGCCGAAGATGAAGATGGCGAACACCGTGGCGATCATCCCCCAATCGGGAAAGAATTGGACGATGGCGACGCCCATCGCCAGCACCAGGCCGGTGAGCGAGCCCACATAGGGAATGAACGACACCGCCCCCGACACCAGGCCGATGAGCAGGCCGAAGTTGAGCCCGGTCATGGACAAGGCGATGGCGTAATAAAGGCCCAGCAGCAGGCACACCAGCGCCTGGCCGCGCACGAAGCCGGCCACGGCGCCATCCATCTCTCGCGCCAGGTCGCGCAGCACCGGCCGCTGCTGCAGCGGCAGCAGCCGGTCCACGAAATCCAACATATTGTCCCAGTCGCACAGGATGTAGAACATCACCACCGGGGTCACCACCATCAGCGCGAACATGGAGACCAGGGCCTGCCCCCCCGCCCACACCGAGGACAGAAGCCCCAGCAGATAGGTGACGCCCTGGGTCATCAGCTCCGAGATGGAGCGCTGCATGTCCGGCAGCCGATCGCCCACGATATGGCTCAGCCATTCGCGGTTCTCCTCGGTGAACAGGCCCTGCAGGCGCGCCACATAGGACGGCAGGCGCTGGGCGAACTCGAACAGCTGCGAGGTCAGGATCGGCAGCACCACCAGGAAGAACAGCACCACCCCCAGCAGCATCACCACCACCACCGCCAGCGAGGCGATGGTTCGGCCAATGCCGATGCGGCGCAGCCGCATCACCACCGGGTTGAGGAAATAGGCCAGCACCAGGCCCACCACGAACGGCAGAAGGATGCCGCTGAGCAGCCACAGGCACAGCACCAGCACCACCAGGGCGCCGATCCAGAACCGCAGCTGAATGCGTCCCAGCATGGTGCCTTCCGGCACGGGCTCATGCGCCGACGCCTCCGGGGCCGCCGGGACGCGGCCGGTCGAAGCAGGATCTGCCGGAGCCCGATCGGCCGGCCCCATCAACTCGCCATGTGACGCATCCATGCGGCGAGATAGGCAGCGGCGGAAAGACCCGTCAAGAGGCCAACCGCCGTCAGGCCCAGCGCGAACGCCTGCGGCAGATGGATGGCGAAGCCGGAGCTCGCCAGCACGAAGGCCGCAAAGGCGATCTGCGCCGCGGTGTTCACCTTGGACACCAGAAGCGGCGCGATGGTGACCGGTTTCGCCATCACCAGCGACAACACCACGGCGCCGATGATCATCACATCCCGCGACACGACGGCGATGGCCACCCACCGCGGAATGAGCTCCACCACCGCCAGCGCCACATAGATGGAGATGAGCAGCGCCTTGTCGGCCACCGGATCGAGATAGGCCCCGAGCTCCGTCTGCATGTGGAAGCGCTTGGCGATGAAGCCGTCCAGGCCATCGGAGATGCCGGCGGCCAGGAACAGCCAGAACGCCAGCTGGGTCTCCCCCACGCCGATGGCCCAGACCACCGCCGGCACCAGCAGGATCCGCACCACGGTGATGGCATTGGGCAGGCTGACGCTGCTCATGCCCGCTCTCCACACGCACCCGACACCGGACACACCGTCTTCACCGCCACGCACCCCGACGCCCTGAACCCGGCAACCGACTCAGGCCGGCCTGCGCTTCAGCGCCAGCGGGCCGAAGCCCTGCTGCGCCGCCATCGCCTGGATGCGGGTGATGTTCACATGGCGCGGCTGGCTGCACGCGAACAGCACCTGCTCGGCGATGTCATCGCCGCTCATGGGCGTGGCGCCGGCATAGACATTGTCCGCCTTGCCCTGGTCGCCATGGAAGCGGACCACCGAGAATTCGGTCTCCGTCAGCCCGGGCTCGATATTGGTCACCCGCACGCCGCTGCCATGCACATCGGCCAGCAGGTTAAGGGCGAACTGCTTCACGAACGCCTTGCTGGCCCCATACACATTGGCACCGGGATAGGCATAGTCGCCGGCGATGGAGCCGGTGAGCACAACATGGCCCTCGCCGCGCGCGATCATCGCCGGCAGGGTGGCCCGCACCGTGTAGAGCATGCCGTTGATGTTGGTGGCCACCATGGTGTCCCAATCCTCGATCTTCGCCGCGTAGGCGGGCTCGAGGCCCATGGCGAGGCCGGCATTGGCGAACACCACGTTGAAATCGCGGAACGGCGCCGGCAGCTCCGCCACCAGGCGCTCGGTGGCGGCCAGGTCGCGGGTGTCCAGCACCGCCGTGTGCACCCGCGCGCCGAATTCCGCCTGCAGGTCCGCCAGCCGCTCGGCGCGCCGGCCGACCGCGATCACCCGCGCGCCAGCCCGCGCGAAGCGACGGGCGGTGGCGGCGCCGATGCCGGACGTGGCGCCGGTGACCAGCAAAGTGAGGGTCTTCGGGTCGAGCATGGAGGTCATGGCCATCTCCCAGAGGGACCGCGCGGCCCCTGCCGCGCCGATCCGACCAAAGGCGGATACCGTCCCGGGTGGATAACGCGGCTTAACCATGGCGTCCATCCGCACCGGTGATATGGTATCACGGTAATCTCACAGCCATGGTCCTGCCATGTTCTGCGGGAAGTGTGGCCGGATGCGCGACGGGTGACGGCTGCGACAGCGCCGCGACAGGTTGCGATCCGAACGTCAGCGGGAACCAAGGGCCATCGTGCGCCGCAGCGGGGGCGAATCGATGGGCCGGGGTCGTCGTGTTGCGGAACACGTCCGGAGAGGAGTGGATGCAGTTGGTTTCTGAACGGGTGCGATCGAGCACCGCGACCACCGTGGCGGCGGGTGGGTTGGCGGCAGCTCTCGTGATGGTCCTGGCGGGATGCAGCACCGAGCTCGACGGCTTCGGCAGCAAAACTTCGGCTGTGGAGGCCAATCGGGTGATGGCGGCGCCTTCCGGCGCGGTGGAGACCTCGCCGGCGCCGTCCCCGGCGACCACCAGCGCCAGCGTCGCCAGCGTGCCCGCCGCCACCTCGGCGGCCGAAGCCATCACCCCCCGTGCCACCGCCAACGCCGTTCCCCTCACCCCGCCACCGGCTAATCCCGGCGCCACCGCTTATGCCCCCAGCGCCGCCAAGGAGCAGCTCTCCGGTGCCTGGAGCTTCAGCTGGGACAATGGCCGCTACAGCTGCCCGGTCACCCTCTCCACCACCCGCGGCCTCAGCGGCATGGCGGCGCAGGCGGATGTCTCCTGCCCCAGCGAAATCTTCATGACCAAGGGCTGGGACACCATGGGGCCGGATCTGGTGCTGCAGAATCATCAGGGCAAGGTCACCGCGCGGCTGCAGCCCGATGGACCCAATCGCTATACCGGCATCATCGCCGACACCAATCAGCAGGTGACCCTGGCGCGCTGAGCCGCCCTCCCCGCGCACAAACACGAACCGCCGCAACCCCTCCGGGTGCGGCGGTTCGTGTTTGTGCGCGCGGTCGTCAGCCGAAAATCACCGCGACCACGATCACCCCATAGGACAAAGCGAACAGCACGGTATCGCGGAACAGAGGGTGGCGCAGGAGCGTCATGTTCATAGATCCTGTAATTTCTATGAACATTATCTGATTAATAGATTTCAGTCAACGCAACCCGGCAAGCCCGCGCGATCGCGCCCTAGCGCCCCTCAAATTGGGGCGGGCGCTTGGCGACGAAGGCGGCGACGCCCTCGGCGAAATCCGCCGTGCCGGCGCTGGCGATGAAGGCCTCGCGCTCGGCGTGCAACTGCTCCGACAAGGTGTGGCGGAAGGCGGCGCGCAGCAGGTGCTTGATGCGCCCATAGGCCTCGGTGGGGCCGGCGGCGAGCCGGCGGGCCAGAAGGTCGGTCTCGTGGGCGAGCGCCGCCACCGGCACCACCTTGTTGACGAGGCCGAGCCGCAGCGCCTCGGCGGCATCCACCGTGTCCGACAGCAGCGCCAGCTCCATGGCCTTGCGCAGACCCACCACCCGCGGCAGCGAGAAGGTGCCGGAGCCGTCCGGCGTGGTGCCGATGCGGGTGTAGGCCATGGTGAACACCGCATCCTCGGCGGCGATCGCCAGGTCGGCGGCCAGGGCTACCGAAAGCCCGGCCCCGGCCACCGCCCCATGCACCGACGCGATCACCGGCGCCGGCATGCCGGCCAGCGCCAGGATGGCCTGGTGGAACGGATCGATGATGGCCGCCACCACCTTGGGCGCGTCGGGCCCGGCGGTGTGGAAGCGGCCCACGTCGCCGCCGGCGAGAAAGGCGCGCCCTTCGCCCGAGAGCACCACCACCCGCACGGTCGAATCCGCCGCCACCTCGTCCACCGCCGCCTTGAAGGCGAGGATGGTGGCCTCGTCCAAAGCATTGAGCACCTTGGGGCGGTTGAAGCGGATGCGGGCGATGCCGTCGGTGATGTCGAGCAGGATCGGGGACGGCGAGACGACAGCGAGTTCGGGCATCGGATTCCCCCCGGGGTTCCCGTGACATGGAGCAGGGTTGCGCGCGCGGATGAAGGTGCACGAGGCAGAAGCCAGCCTGCACCGGGCCTGCTCGTTCCCGCAAGGGGCGTCTGGAGAGGGAATCCCAGCACGCTTGGTGACCCGCGCGCCCCTTTCCACACGCACGTCCCGTTTAATTTTACATATTGCACGTGAGATGATGTTATTTTACATTTAGAAATACGATAGCCTGTTATTTACACATCATCTGACCGTTGTTTAGGGCGCAAGGAGTGCCAGAATGACCTCGCCGCTGCAGCGCAAGCTGAAGATTTCCGGCCCCACCGCCATCACCGCCAACCGCCTTGCCGATGGCGTGGTGGTCTGGCTCACCGCTGCCGGCCGGTGGAGCGAGCGCCTTGCCGACGCGGCGGTGCGCGACACCAGCGAGGGGGTGCAGGCGCTGCTCGCCGTCGCCCATGGGGACGAGAACACCGCGGTGGGCGCCTATCCCGCCCCGGTCCGCCGCACCGCGGACGGCCGCATCGCCCCCGCCAACCTGCGCGAACGCATCCGCGTCGAGGGCCCCACCGTGGCCCTGCCGACCGCCATCGCCCTGCCCGGCGCCGCCTGAGGAAAGCGCAGTCCCATGTATGTGTATGACGAGTTCGACCGCACCTTCCTCAAGGAGCGGGTCGCCGAGTTCCGGGACCAGGTGGCGCGCCGCCTGTCGGGGGCGCTGAACGAGGAAGAGTTCAAGCCCCTGCGGCTGATGAACGGGGTCTATCTGCAGCTGCACGCCTATATGCTGCGGGTGTGCATTCCCTATGGCACCCTGAGCGCCCCCCAGATGCGCGCCCTTGCCCGGGTGGCCCGGCGCTATGACCGGGGCTATGGCCACTTCACCACCCGCCAGAACATCCAGTTCAACTGGATCAAGCTCGCCGAGCTGCCGGACGCCATGGCCGAGCTGGCCGAAGTGGGCATCCACGGCATCCAGACCTCGGGCAATTGCATCCGCAACACCACCACCGACGCCTGGGCCGGCGCCGCGCCCGACGAGATCGAGGACCCGCGCCTCTATGCGGAGATCATCCGCCAGTGGTCGACCCTCCACCCCGAGTTCACCTATCTGCCGCGCAAGTTCAAGATCGCCATCACCGCCGCCACCCATGATCGCGCGGCCATCCGCGTCCATGACGTGGGGCTGCGCCTGCACAAGCGCGACGGCGCCATCGGCTTCGAGGTGCTGGTGGGCGGCGGGCTCGGCCGCACCCCCTATATCGGCAAGACCATCCGTGAGTTTCTGCCGAAGGAGGACCTGCTCTCCTATCTGGAAGCGATCCTGCGCACCTACAATCTGGGCGGCCGGCGCGACAATATCTACAAGGCCCGCATCAAGATCCAGGTGCATGAGATGGGCGCCGACGCCTTCGCCGAGAAGGTGGAGGCGGAATGGCGCGCCCTCAAGGACGGCGCCTTAAGGCTCGACGACGCCGCCTTTGCCGACATCGCCAGCCGCTTCGCCGTGCCGGATTTCGAAGCCCTGCCCGACCGGCCGGCGGGGCTCACCGGCGCCCTCGCCGATCCCGCCTTCGCCCGCTGGCACGCCAATGCGGTGGCCCCGCACAAGGTGCCGGGCCATGCCATCGTCACCCTCTCGCTGAAGCCGGTGGGCGCCCCGCCCGGGGATTGCACCGCCGACCAGATGGACGCCATCGCCGATCTCGCCGAGCGCTATGGCTATGGCGAGATCCGCGTCGCCCACGAGCAGAACCTCACCTTCCCCCATGTGCGGCAGAAGGATCTGCCAGCCCTGTGGAAGGCGCTCGATGCCATCGGCGTCGCCACCCCCAATGTGGGGCTCGTCACCGACATCATCTCCTGCCCGGGCCTCGACTATTGCTCTTTGGCCAACACCCGCTCCATTCCCATCGCCCAGCGCCTGTCGGAGCGGTTCGCCGATCACGCCAAGGCGGCGGAAATCGGCCGGCTGCATGTCAACATCTCCGGCTGCATCAATGCCTGCGGCCATCACCATGTGGGCCATATCGGCATTCTCGGGGTGGAGAAGAAGGACGAGGAGTTCTTCCAGATCACCTTGGGCGGCAAGGCCAATTCCAAGGCCCGCATCGGCGAGCTGATCGGCCCGGCGATCCCCGAGAGCGAGATCGCCGATGCGGTGGAGCGGCTCATCGAGACCTATCTCGCGCTGCGCACCTCGCCCCAGGAAACCTTCATCGCCGCGGTGGACCGCCTCGGCGTCGAGCCGTTCAAGGAGCGCGCCTATGCCCCTCGTTAAGTCCGGGGCCGTGACGGCCGATCCGTTCGTGCCCACCGCCGACGACGCGCCGTTGCCACAGGGTCCGGCGCTCATCTCCGCCGATCGCCTGCTGCGCGAGGGTGAAGCCCCGGCCGGCCGCAACGGCGCCCTGGGGGTGGTGTGGCCCAATGCCCGCGACGTGGCCGAGCTCGCGCCGCTGCTGTCGCGCCTCTCCCTCATCGCTCTGGTGTTCCCGAAGTTCCGGGATGGCCGGGCGTTCAGCCAGGCGCGGCTGCTGCGCGAGCGTTATGGCTTCACCGGCGAGCTGCGGGCCACCGGCAACGTGCTGCGGGACCAGGTGCTGATGATGGCCCGCGCCGGCTTCGATGCCTTCGAGGTGGAAAAGCCGGCCGATGCGGAGGCCTTCGCCGCCGCGCTCGGCAGCTACAGCGTGTTCTACCAGCCCACCGGCGACGGCCGGCCGACCGCCGCCGCCATCCGCCGCGCCGCAAGGGGATAGGCCATGAACGCCGTGAACCGCGCGCCGCTGCCCGTGGATGTCTTCGCCCTCGATGCCCGCCTTAGGGCGGCCGAGCCCCTTGACATCCTCAAGGTGGCGCTCACCACCTTTCCCGGCCGCATCGCCGCCGTGTCGTCCTTCGGCACGGAATCGGTGGTGCTGCTGCACCTGATCGCCCAGCTTGATCCGGCCACGCCGATCCTGTTCCTGGATACCGGCCACCTGTTTCCCGAAACCCTCGCCTATCGCGACGAACTGATCGCCCTCCTGGGCCTGACCGGAGTTATCACCCTCGCCCCCGATCCGGCGGCGCTGGCGGCGCGCGACGGTGACAGCGGCCTGTGGTCCACCGATCCCGACGCCTGCTGCGCGGTGCGCAAGGTGGAGCCCCTGGCCCGCGGCCTCGCGCCCTATGCGGCCTGGATCAACGGCCGCAAGCGCTACCAGGCGCAGACCCGCGCCGCCATCGCCGTGGTGGAAGGCGACGGCGCCCGGGTGAAGTTCAACCCGCTGGCCGCCATGGGGCGTGAGGATCTCCTCGCTTATATGGACGCCCATGCCTTGCCCCACCATCCGCTGGAGAAGCACGGCTTCGCCTCCATCGGCTGCATGCCCTGCACCTCGCGGGTGAAGCCCGGCGAGGATCCCCGGGCCGGACGCTGGCGCGGCCGCGCCAAGACCGAGTGCGGCATCCACCTCGGTGAAGGCATTTGAGGCCAAGGCATTTGACACTGATAACGCGTTGAAATCAGGTTTAAACTTTATTTCTATGGATTTTGTAGAATTACGCATTGACCGGCGGTGAAAGGGATGCCATCGTCTGCTGCATTCCTGGAAGAGCCCCATTCGGGGGTTCCCTTTGGGCCCCGCTCCCGGGGCCCCACCGATCACCGGAGGCTGTCATGCCCATTCGTTCCGCGCGCCGCTCCGCTCTGACCCGCCGCCTTTCGCGCCGGAGCTTCGGCGCCTGCCTCGGTGGCGCGGCGCTGGCCATGGGACTAGGCATGGGTCTGGGTTCCGCGCCAGCCCGGGCGGCGGAGACCACCCTGCTCAACGTCTCCTATGACCCCACCCGCGAGCTTTATTCGGCCGTCAACAAAGCCTTCATCGCCGAATGGGAGAAGGCCCACCCCGGCGATCACCTCACCATCCGCCAGTCCCACGGCGGCTCCGGCAAGCAGGCCCGCTCGGTAATCGACGGCCTGGATGCGGACGTGGTAACGCTGGCCCTCGCCTATGACATCGACGCCATCGCCGAGCGCGGTGCCCTGGCCAAGGACTGGCAGAAGCGCCTGCCCGACAACTCCTCCCCTTATACCTCCACCATCGTGTTCCTGGTGCGCAAGGGCAATCCCAAGGGCATCCAGGATTGGGACGACCTGGTGAAGCCGGGCATCAAGGTGGTGACGCCGAACCCCAAGACCTCCGGCGGCGCCCGCTGGAACTATCTGGCGGCCTGGGGCTATGCCCTGCAGAAGACCGGCGGCGACGAGGCCAAGGCCAGGGACTTCGTGAAGGCGCTGTTCAAGAACGCGCCGGTGCTCGACACCGGTGCCCGCGGCTCCACCGTCACCTTTGTGGAGCGCGGCATCGGCGACGTGCTCATCGCCTGGGAGAACGAGGCCTATCTCTCGGTCAACGAGCTCGGCCCCGACAAGTTCGACATCATCACCCCCTCCCTCTCCATCCTGGCCGAGCCGCCGGTGGCGGTGGTGGACAAGGTGGTGGACAAGAAGGGCACCCGCGCCATCGCCGAGGACTATCTCAAGTTCCTCTACACCCCGGCCGGCCAGGAGATCGCCGCCAAGAACTATTATCGCCCGCGCGATGAGGCGGTAGCGGCCAAGTTCAAGGACACCTTCGCCCCGGTGAAGCTGTTCACCATCGACGAGGTGTTCGGCGGCTGGCAGAAGGCCCAGAAGACCCACTTCTCCGATGGCGGCGTGTTCGACGAGATCTATGCCAACTGAGGCGACCTCACCGGCGGGCCGTTGCGCCCGCCCCCTTCGACCGCGTGCCGGCCCGGCCGGCGCGCGGTCTGGCCCGGCCTTCCACAGGCGGCCGCCGCAAACACCCCTTCCCCTTGATCGAGCGCACGACGTTCCCCCTGGTGAGGCGCTATAATTCCACAATGACCGCGTCCCGCCTCACCCTGCGCCATCCGAGCGTCATTCCCGGCTTCGGGCTCACCCTCGGGCTCACCCTCACCTGGCTGAGCCTGATCGTGCTGCTGCCGTTGTCGGCGCTGTTCATCAAGACCAGCGAGATCAGCTTCGCCCGCTTCCTCACCATCGTCACCAGCGAGCGCACCCTGCACGCGCTGCAGATCTCCTTCGGCCTGTCGCTGGCGGCGGCGGCGGTGAACGTGGTGTTCGGCGCCATCGTGGTGTGGGTGCTGGTGCGCTATGACTTTCCCCTGAAGCGGGTGGTGGATGCGCTCATCGACATCCCCTTCGCTCTGCCCACCGCCGTCGCCGGCATCGCTCTGACCGCGCTCTATGCGGAAAACGGCTGGATCGGCAGCCTGCTGGCGCCGCTCGGCATCCAAGTGTCGTTCACCCCCCTCGGCATTCTGGTGGCGCTCATCTTCATCGGCCTGCCGTTCGTGGTGCGCACGGTGCAGCCGGTGCTGGCCGATCTCGACGCGGAGCTGGAGGAGGCCGCCGCCAGCCTCGGCGCGGTGCGCAGCCAGACCATCTGGCGGGTCATCGTGCCCTCGGTCTGGCCCGCCCTGCTCACCGGCTTCGCCCTGGCCTTCGCCCGGGCGGTGGGTGAATACGGCTCCGTCATCTTCATCGCCGGCAATCTGCCCGGCATCTCCGAAATCGCCCCGCTGCTCATCGTGATCCGGCTGGAGGAGTTCCGCTATGCGGATGCCACCGCCATCGCCGTGGTGATGCTCCTGGCCTCGTTTGCCCTGCTGCTGGTCATCAACCGCCTGCAGCGCTGGAGCGAGCTGCGGGGAGGCAAAGCGTCGTGACCGGAACTGTCGTGACCTTGACCGAACCCCATCCCGTCCGCGGCGCCAGCGAGGGCCTGCCCAGCGCGGTGGCGGAGGCCCCGGCCTACACCGCCCGCGCGCCCCGCCCGGTCAACACCGAGCCCGTCGCGGTACGGGTCGCCCTCACCGCGGTGGCGCTGGCCTTTCTCGGCCTGTTCATCGGCCTACCGCTGGTGGTGGTGTTCGTCGAGGCGTTCAAGCATGGCCTCGGCGCCTATCTCGACGCCCTCGTCGACCCCGACGCCCTCGCCGCGATCCGCCTCACCCTCCTCGTCGCGCTGATCTCGGTGAGCGCCAACCTGGTATTCGGCCTGGTGGCCTCCTGGGCCATCGCCAAGTTCGACTTCGCCGGCAAGACCTTCCTCATCACCTTGATCGACCTGCCGTTTTCCGTCTCCCCGGTGGTCGCGGGCCTGGTCTATGTGCTGCTGTTCGGCGCCCAGGGCCTGTTCGGATCGTGGCTGCAGGACTGGGACATCAAGATCATCTTCGCCCTGCCCGGAATCGTCCTCGCCACCATCTTCGTGACCTTCCCCTTCGTCGCCCGGGAGCTGATTCCCCTGATGCAGGAACAAGGTACGGCGGAGGAGGAAGCCGCGGTGTCGCTCGGCGCCTCCGGGCTGTCCACCTTCTTCCGGGTCACTTTGCCCAATGTGAAATGGGCGCTGCTCTATGGCGTCCTGCTCTGCAACGCCCGCGCCATGGGCGAGTTCGGGGCGGTGTCAGTGGTGTCCGGGCACATCCGCGGCCTCACCAACACCATGCCGCTGCATATCGAAATCCTGTACAATGAATATCAGTTCGTCGCCTCCTTCGCGGTGGCGTCCCTTCTGGCCTTGCTCGCGCTCGTGACGCTGATCGCCAAGACCATTCTTGAACACCGCCTTGCAGAGGAAGAGCGATGAGCATCGACGTCGTCGGCGTCACCAAGCGCTTCAAGTCCTTTACCGCGCTGGATAATGTCAGCCTGGAGATCCGCTCCGGCGAGCTGGTGGCGCTGCTCGGCCCGTCCGGCTCCGGCAAGACCACCCTCCTGCGCATCATCGCCGGGCTCGACTGGCCCGATGCCGGCGCCGTGCGGTTCGACGGCGAGGACGCGCTCGACCGCTCAGTGCGCGAGCGCAACGTGGGCTTCGTGTTCCAGCATTATGCCTTGTTCCGGCACATGAGCGTGTTCGAGAACGTGGCCTTCGGCCTCCGCGTCCGGCGCGGCGCCGACAAGCTGCCGGAAGCCGCCATCCGCGCCAAGGTCAACGAGCTGTTGTCCCTGGTACAGATCGACTGGCTGGCCGAGCGCTATCCGGCCCAGCTTTCCGGCGGCCAGCGCCAGCGGGTGGCGCTGGCGCGGGCGCTCGCCATCTCGCCCCGGGTGCTGCTGCTGGACGAGCCGTTCGGCGCCCTCGACGCCAAGGTGCGCAAGGAGCTGCGCCGCTGGCTGCGCCACCTGCACGAGGAGTTGCCGGTGACCTCCGTCCTCGTCACCCACGACCAGGAAGAAGCCCTGGAGCTGGCCGACCGGGTGGTGGTGATGGGCCGTGGCAAGATCGAGCAGGTGGGCACGCCGGCCGAGGTCTATGACGATCCGGCCACCGCCTTTGTCCATGATTTCATTGGCGAAACCATCGCCTTCCCCGGCCTCGCGCGGTCCGGCAGCCTGTATCTCGGCGATCGGGCGCTGGGGCTCGATGCCCAGGGGCTGGGCGATGGCCCGGCCCGCATCCTCGCCCGCCCGCACGATGTGGAGATCGCCGACCCGGCGGCGAGCCCGTTCGCCGGCCGGGTGCTGGCGGTGCGCACCTTCGGCCCCAACCGCCGGGCGGACGTGGAAATCGCCAACGACGGCGGCCCGCTGGTGATCGAGGCCGCCGTGCCGCGCGACCAGAGCCTGGATGTCGGCACGAAGGTCGGCCTCAAGCCCCATCGCTACAAGGTGTTCGCCGCCTGAGGCCGATCCGGCGGCTTCGACCCTTTTTCGCCATGAGCGCGTGGTGAATGATGCCCAAGGTTCTTGAGCTTTCTCATGAACCTTTGGATAAGCTCGCGCGGCGCTTGAGCGAAGCCACTTGGGCCCGGTCGAAGACCGGGACTGATGGCAGATGGCGTCCACGCGTGATGCGTCGCAACCGTTAGAGCGTTCTCGCGCGACAAGCGAGAGGTGAGGAGACCCGCCCGTGCCGCCGCTGTTCATTGTCGCCCTGGGCGCCCTCGGCGCCGCCGCTCTGGTGAAGGTGATCGCGGCGGAGAGCCGGCGGGTCAACGACACCCTCAAGCGCCAGCAGGCCGCCGACGCGGGCGAGTTGAAGACCATTCCCCTGGAGCGGGACCCCAAGACCGGCGACTACCGTCCCCGCCAGGGCTAATCGCCAGCCCGGATCAGCGTTCACTGATCCGCTTGGCCCCACCGGCCTCAGGACAGGCCGGCGATGACGCCCTCCGGCGTGACGAAGATGTGCTCCGCCGCCGGATGGGACGGCAGGCCCGGCATGGTCATGATGTCGCCGGCCAGCGCCACCACGAAGCCTGCGCCGGCGGACAGCCGCACATCGCGGATCGGCAGCACATGGCCCGTGGGCGCATTGCGCAAAGCGGGATCGGCCGAGAAGGAATATTGCGTCTTGGCCATGCAGACCGGCAGCTTGCCGAAGCCCGCCGCCTCGAATTCCTTGAGCCGATTGAGGGCGGCGGAGGAGAATTCCACCCGGCCCGCGGCATAGATCTCCCGCGCCACGGTCTCGATCTTCTCCTTCAGCGGCATCGCATCGGGATAAAGATATGTGAAGCGGCTCGGCCGGGCTGCGAGGGTGCGCACCGCGCGGGCCAGTGCCTCGGCGCCGGCGCCGCCATCGGCCCAGTGCGAGCACACGAACACCTCGATGCCCAGTTCGGCGAGCGCCGTGCGCACCGCCTCCACCTCGGCCGGCGTATCGGAGGTGAAGCGGTTCAGCGCCACCACCACCGGCAGGCCGAACTTGCCCATATTCTCCACGTGGCGCTTCAGATTTTCGGTGCCCAGGGTCACCGCCGCCACATTCTCCGGCCCCAGCTCCTTCACCGGCACGCCGCCGTGCATCTTCAGGGCGCGCACGGTGGCCACCACCACCGCCGCGGAGGGGGTGAGGCCGGCCTGCCGGCACTTGATGTCGAGGAACTTCTCGGCGCCGAGATCGGCGCCGAAGCCGGCCTCAGTCACCACATAATCCGCCAGCGCCAGGGCGCTCTTGGTGGCCATCACCGAATTGCAGCCATGGGCGATGTTGGCGAACGGGCCGCCATGCACCAGCGCCGGCGTGCCTTCCATGGTCTGCACCAGATTCGGCTGGAAGGCGTCGCGCAGCAGCGCCACCATGGAGCCGATGCCTTCCAGCTCCTCCGCCCGCACCATGCGGCGCGACCGGGTCTGGCCGATCACCATGCGCGACAGGCGCGCTTCCAGATCCGCCAGGCTGTCGGCGAGGCAGAAAATGGCCATTACCTCGCTCGCCACGGTGATGTCGAACCCGTCCTCACGGGCAAAGCCGTTGGCCGGCCCGCCGAGGCCGACGGTGATGGCGCGCAGGGCCCGGTCGTTGAGGTCCATCACCCGCCGCCAGGCGATGCGGCGGCTGTCGAGATCGAGCCCGTTGCCCCAATAGATGTGGTTGTCGATGAGGGCGGACAGCAGATTGTGGGCGGCGGTGATGGCGTGGATGTCGCCGGTGAAATGCAGGTTGATGTCCTGCATGGGGATGATCTGCGCATGGCCGCCGCCGGTGGCGCCGCCCTTGGCGCCGAACACCGGGCCGAGGGAGGGCTCGCGCAGGCACACGGCGGTCTTCTCGCCGAGCCGCGAGAGCGCGTCGCCAAGGCCGATGGTGGTGGTGGTCTTGCCCTCTCCCGCCGGGGTGGGGCTGATGGCGGTGACCAGGATCAGCCGGCCCTGCGGCGCGTCGGCGGGGCGGTCCTCCAGCTCGCGCAGGAACTCGAGGCCGAGCTTGGCCTTGTGCGGGCCGTAGCGATAGAGCGCATCGGCGGGAATGGCGAGCTTCGCCGCAATGTCGGCGATGGGCGCCGGCGTCACGCTCGCCGCAATGGCCACATCGGAGGACGGGTCAATGGCGCGGGCGGTTCGCTGATGCATCGGACAACTTCCCTCAGGCGGCGCGACGGGCAGCATCGCGTGGACAGATATGCGAGTGCTTCCGACCTAGAGCATCTGCCCGGCCCATTGGAAGGCGAAAGCGCGCCGCCCCCTGCTTTTCCCACATCGAGCGTGGGAAAAGCGCCTCAGCCCTCGTCGCGGAACCGGTTGGTGATGGGGTAGCGGCGGTCGCGTCCGAAATTGCGGCCGGTGACCTTCACGCCCGGCGCCGCCTGCCGGCGCTTGTATTCGGCGATGGCCAGCATGCGCTCCACCCGCTTCACCAGCGCCGCATCGAACCCCTCGGCGATGACACTCGCCACCGGCGCCTCCATCTCCACCAGCCGGAACAGGATGGCATCGAGAGTGCCATAGGGCGGCAACGAATCCTCGTCCTTCTGGTTCTCGCGCAGCTCGGCGGTGGGCGGCTTGTCGATAAGGGCATCGGGGATGACGATGCCGTCCGGCCCCAGCGCACCCTCCGGCTTCCACTGGTTGCGCAGGCGCGAGAGGCGGAACACTTCGGTCTTGTACAGATCCTTGATGGGATTGTAGCCGCCGTTCATGTCGCCATAGAGGGTGGCATAGCCGGTGGACATCTCCGACTTGTTGCCGGTGGTCACCACCATGCCGCCGAACTTGTTGGAGATGGACATCAAAAGCGTGCCGCGAGCGCGCGACTGGAGGTTCTCCTCCGTCACGTCCTTGGGGTGATTGGCGAACAGGGGATGCAGCACGCTCTCCAACCCTTCCACCGCCGGAGCGATGGGCAGGATGTCATAGCGCACGCCCAGCTTTTCGGCCATCACGGCCGCATCGGACAGGCTCTCCTCCGAGGTGTAGCGATAGGGCATCATGATGCAGTGGACGCGGTCGGCCCCCAGCGCATCCACCGCCATGGCCGCGCACAGGGCGCTGTCGATGCCGCCGGACAGGCCGATGACCACTCCGGGAAAGCGGTTCTTGTTCACATAGTCCTTCAACCCCAGCACGCAGGCGGCATAGTCCGCCGCCTCGTCCTCGGTGCGGGTGCCGATAGCCCCCTCGGTCATGGCCCAGCCGCCGGCCAGCCGCTCCCAGCGGGTCACCCGCACCCGTTCCTGGAAGCTCGGGAACTGCAGGGCCAGGAACCGGTCGGCATTGAGGGCGAAGGAGGCGCCATCGAACACCAGTTCGTCCTGGCCGCCCACCTGGTTCACATAGAGCAGCGGCAGGTGGCTCTCCACCACCCGCGCCACCGCCACATTGTCCCGCTCCTCATAGACCGAGCGGCGATAGGGCGAACCGTTGGGCACGATGAGGATCTCGGCGCCAGTCTCGGCGAGGCACTCCACCACGTCGGGGCCCCAGATGTCTTCGCAGATCGGCACCCCGAGCCGCACCCCCTTGAACGGGATGGGCCCCGGCATGGGGCCGGGCTGGAACACCCGCTTTTCGTCGAACACGCCGTAATTGGGCAGGTCCACCTTGTGGCGGACCGCGCTGATGGCGCCATTTTCCAGCAGCAGCACCGAATTGTGGAGCTTGCCCCCCTCCACCCAGGGCGCGCCCACCAGCAGCGCCGGCCCGTCGGCGCTCTCCGCCGCCAGTTCCTCCACCGCCTTCCGGCAGGCGGCCTGGAAGGCGGGCTTCAACACCAGATCCTCCGGCGGGTAGCCGGCGATGAACAGCTCGGAGAACACCACGAGGTCGGCGCCGGAGAGGCGCGCGGCATCGCGGGTGCGGCGCACCAGCTCCAGATTGCCGGCCACGTCGCCGACGATGGGATTGAGCTGGGCGACGGCGATATGGAGGGTGTTGGCGGGCGTATTCATGGGGCGGTGCTTACATCCAGTCGGCGCAGCGGCGGCCGGGGCTAAGAGCTCCGGTGTCGCTCAAGAATGCTGTAGCGGAGCGCGGGCCCCAGGGCCAGCGGAGCGGGGCCATCACAGCCCGAGGCGAGCCCAGAGGGCGCGCTCCTCCGCCGCGGCCATGGCGCCGGATGCGGCCTGATGGGCGAGCCCCGCACCAACCCCACCCGCGAACCCGCCAGGCTTGCGCAGAAAGAAGGGCGACGGCCCCTGGATCAGCGGCATCCGGACATCATCCCCGTAGCGGGCTTTCAGGATGCCGCGCACGTCACCGAGCCCGTCCAGGAGCCCGAGGCCGAGGGCCTGGGTGGCGAGCCAGAACTCGCCGGAGAACACGGTGGCCTCGTCGACGGTAAGGGCGCTGCCGCGGCGCGACCGCACCAGATCGGCGAACACCACATGCAATTCCTTCAGCAGGCCGTCGAGGCGCTCCACATCCTCGGCCCGCTCCGGCTGGAACGGATCGAGCGTCACCTTGCGCTCGCCGGCGGTATAGACCCGCCGCTCAACACCGAACCGGGCGATGGCCTTGTCGAAGCCGAAGCCGGCGCTCACCACGCCGATGGAGCCCACCACCGAGCAGGGATCCGCGAAGATCTCGTCGGCGGCGCAGGCGATCATGTAGCCGCCGGAGGCCGCCGCATCCTCCACGAAGGCGAAGACGTGCTTGTCCTTCTCCTCCGCCAGCGCCCGGATGCGCTTGAAGATGAGGTGGGACTGCACCGGCGCGCCGCCAGGGGAATTGATGAGCAGCGCCACCGCCGGCGCCTCCTTCACCGCGAACGCCTTCTCCAGGGTCCGGGCGCAGCCGGCGAGGGTGAGGCTCTGGGAGAAGGGCGAGTTCATGCCGATGGCACCGGCAAGGCGCACCACCGGCACCACGGGCACATCCCTGCGCCAGCGGGAGGGGATGAGGCTGCGGAGGCGGCGGGGCAGGAAGAAGAAGGGATCGGCCATAGTGAAGATGTAGGCGCGCGAGACGACGGCCTCAAGGCGGCGCAAGCGCATCCCCCGCGCGCAGCACCGCCGCCGCCTCGGGCGTCGGTGCGCCGGCCGCATCCGTCAGCACCAGCCCGGGCAGGATCCGCGGCGCGGTGCGCCGGCCCTTCCGTGCACGCACCAGCAGCCGCACGGCGGCGGCGCCCGGCTTACCACCCGGCCGGCCATACACCGGCAGCAGATCGGCGGCGCCGAACCGGCCCTGGAGGGCGGCAAGGATCGCCCCCACCTCCTCCGGCCGATGGATGAGGCACAGCACGCCGTCGGCGTTGAGGCAGCGGTGGGCCGCCTTCACCCACGCCTCCAGCAGATCCTCCCCCGCCATATGGGCCTGGGCCCGACCGGGGTGGGGCGAAACCTGGTGCGCGGCGGCGGGATTGAACGGCGGGTTCATCAGCACCAGATCGGCGGCATGGGCGACCGGTTCCGGCGCGCCGCCGGGCCGGCCGAGGGTCAGCACGTCGGCCGCCACCACCCGGCAGCGCGCCGCGAGGCCGTTGCGCTCCGCATTGTCCGCCGCGAGGCCCGCAAGAGCGGGATCGATCTCCACCAGCGTGGCGCGCGCTTCGGGGCAGCGGGTAAGAAAGGCCAAGCCGGCGCTGCCGACCCCGGCGCCCAGATCCACCACAACCCGGCAGGCGGCAGGCGCCAGCGCGGCGAGCAGCAGGGCATCATGCCCCACCCGATGGCCGCGCACCGGCTGCCGCAGGGTAAGACGCCCACCCAGCACGGCGTCCTCAGTGGTCTCGGCGGTGGTGATCGCCATCGGTGCTCACTCGGGATCGCGCAGCGCCTGCGCGAAGCCTGCATCCACCAACAACCGGCGCGCACGCGCCGCGTCATCGTCGATCACCAGCAGGCGGCGCGGCAGAATGCCGATGGAGCCTTCCAGGGCGCTGATATGAGCATCCGCGACCAAATGGCCGATCTCCGCCGCATCTAGCAGCGCGGTGATGGCGCCAAGCAGCACCACGTCGTTGGTTCGCACCAGCTCCCGCATTCCCGGCTGCTCCCTCGCGCCTGCCCGATGGCCTTCCCAATCGGGCATTTTCGTGCCGCAGCGCTTGCGTCAGGCCCATGGGCATCCCTATGGTGCGCCCGAAAGAAAGACAAGCGGGAGCGTGTTTCTTGGCCCTCGTCCTTCCGTTCGAGCCCAATGAACCGTCCATCGAGGCGCTGGTCGCCCTGGTGAAAGCGGATATGGAGCGCGTCAATGCCGCCATTCTGGCGCGCACTGGCTCCGATGTGGCGATGATCCCCGAGGTGGCCAACCACCTCATCTCCTCCGGTGGCAAGCGCCTGCGGCCGATGCTGACTCTCGCCTGCGCCGCACTGTGCGGCTACGCGGGCGACGGCCACGTGAAGCTCGCCGCCTCGGTGGAGTTCATGCACACGGCCACCCTCCTCCACGACGACGTGGTGGATGAAAGCGACATGCGCCGCGGCAAGCTCGCCGCCCGCAAGCTGTGGGGCAACGAAGCCTCGGTGCTGGTGGGCGATTTCCTGCTGGGACAGGCGTTCAAGATGATGGTGGAGGTGGGCTCGCTCACCTGCCTCGACATCCTGTCCAACGCTGCCTGCGTCATCGCCGAAGGCGAGGTGATGCAGCTGGCCGCCGCCAAGAACACCCAGACCTCCGAGGACGATTATCTGGCCGTCATCCGCGGCAAGACGGCGGAGCTGTTCGCCGCCGCGTGCGAGGTGGGTGCCGTGCTCGGTGACCGCGCAAAGGCGGAGATCGTCGCCTGCCGCTCCTATGGCATGAATCTGGGCATCGCCTTCCAGCTGGTGGACGACGCCCTGGACTATGGGGGCAACCAGGCCAAGCTCGGCAAGAATGTGGGCGACGACTTCCGCGAGGGCAAACTGACCCTGCCGGTGCTGCTCGCCTTCCGGCGCGGCGATGCGACCGAGCGGGCGTTCTGGCAGAAGTGCCTGGAGCGCGGCGAGGCGGACGATGCCGATCTCGCCACCGCCATCGGCCTGCTCACCAAGCACCGCGCCATCGCCGACACGGTCGAGCGCGCCCGCCACTATGGCGCCATGGCCAAGGATGCCCTGGCCCTGTTCCCGGCGAGCCCGGCCAAGGACGCGCTGATGGAAGCCGTGGACTTCTGCCTCTCCCGCGCCCACTGAGCGCGGGTGACGCGGCTCAGCCGCGCGGCCCGAACACGATGACGGCCGCGCCAGCAAGGCACAAAAGGGCGCCGGTCGCGTCCCACCGGTCGGGCCGCATGCCTTCCACGGCCCACATCCAGGCCAGCGACGCGACGATATAGATGCCGCCATAGGCGGCAAAGGCGCGCCCGGCCGCTTCCGCGTCCACGAAGGTCAATGCGTAGGCGAAGGCGGCGAGGCTGGCCAACCCCGGCACCAGCCACAGTGGCGAGCCGCCGAGGCGCACCACGTGCCACATGGCGAAGCACCCTGCGATCTCGCCGAGCGCGGCGAGCAGAAAAGCCGGCAGCGTCATCCCCATCACTCCATTACCCGCCGAGCCCCCCGCAGTTGCGGTGCAAGGGTCCGACGCGAATCGAAAAAGGCACGCGACGCGCTCGGCGAAGACACGCGACGCGCGCGCAATCACCGCAGAACGGTGGGCCGAACCCACCAGCCGGGGTACTCGGCCTTCAGCCGCCGGGCCAAGGCTGCGGCCGCCCGGCAGTCATCGGTGAGAGCAAATACGGTGGCGCCCGAGCCGGACATGCGCACCAGCCGGGCCTCCGGCGCCGCGGCCAGCGCGCCCATCACGGTGCCAACCACCGGCGCCACCGCCCGCGCCGGCGGTTCGAGGTCGTTGGGCAGACCAGCCAGAACCCCGCGCAAGGCAACGACATCCGCCGGCAGTTCACGCGGATGCTCGGGGCCGGGCAGCAACTCCCCCGCCCGCAGGCCCAGGGCGCGGAAGACATCGGCCGTAGGCACGGCGACACCGCAGTTCACCAGCACGGCGAACAGCGGCGGCAGCCGCAACGGTGCCGACAGCTGCTCGCCGATTCCCCGCATGAGGCGCGGGCGCGGATCGAGGCACACCGGCACGTCAGCGCCGGTCTCCCGCGCTGCCGCCAGCAGGCGCGCGTCATCCAGGGTGAGAGCGTTGAGAGCGGCCAGCAGGCGCAGGGCCGCGGCGGCATCGGCCGAGCCGCCCCCCATGCCGGCGGCCACCGGCAGGCGCTTCACCAGACGGAAATCGCCGAGGCGTAGCCCCGGCACGCGATCGGCCAACGCCCGCGCCGCCTTGAGCACCAGATTGTCGGCGTCGGGCCCCGCCGCGGCGGCGGTCGGCCCTTCCACCGTCAGCGCCAGCGGACGATCGGGCGTGAGCGCCACGAGATCGCCGACACCGGCGAACATCACCAGGCTGACGAGTTCATGGAAACCATCCCCTCGCCGGCCGGTGACCCTGAGGGTCAGGTTGATCTTGGCGGGTGCCTTGGCCAGAGAGGTCTCCATGGGCGCCTTATGGCCCGGGGTCATGGCGCCGGCAAGGCCACGCCACGGCCCTGCCTGCGGCGCGGGGCTCCGACGCTGCAGTGCCCCTGCGCGGGTGGAAACTTGCGACCCACCGGGAAAGCGGCCATCCTCCCGCCATCTCCTCGCGTATGAATGGCGCGGTGCAACAGCCGTCCAGGCTCTTCAGGATTCTTGATCGGTGAAGATTTCTCGCCCCACTTCCTCCCTGGCGCTCGTCGCCGGGTTCGCCGCGGTGTTGCATCTGGCCCTGCCGGCAACAGCCCGCGCGGAGGCCCCCGCAGAGTTTGATCCCACCATCGCCGGCAGCTATCTGGCTGCGCGCTTCGCCACCACGGAACGCGACACCGACGCCGCGGTGACCTATCTGCGCAATCTGCTGGAGCTTGATTCGCGCAATGAAGAGGTGATGGAACGCACCTTCTTCGCCACCCTGGTGGACGGCCAGATGGCCGAGGCCATGAAGCTGGCCGAACGGCTGGTGAAGGTGGACAACGGCCACCGCATCGCCCGGCTCGCACTGGCGGTGAAGGCCATCAAGAAGGGCCGGTTCCAGACCGCGCGCACCAACCTCGCCCTTTCGGTGCGTGGCCCCATCGGCGATCTCACCGCCACGCTGCTGGCCGCCTGGACCTTCTACGGCTCGGGCAACACCAAGGGGGCTGTCGGCCTCATTGACCAGCTCAAGGGGCCCGAGTGGTATGCGCCGCTGAAGGCGCTACAGGCCGGGCTGATCCTGGATGCCGCCGGCAACAAGAAGGAAGCCGGCAAGCGCCTGGCGGAAGCCGTGAAGCTCGACCCCGGCTCGCTGCGGACCATTGAGGCTTATGCCCGCTGGGCCTCGCGCAACGACAGCACTGAAGCGGCCATCGCCGCTTATGCGGATTTCGAGAAGGCGATGCCCAACCATCCGGTGGTGCTCGCCGAAATGAAGGAATTGAAGGCCGGCAAGCCGCTGCCGCCTCTGGTGACCACCGCGCAGGAAGGCGCCGCCGAGGTTCTCTATGGGCTCGGCTCCACCCTGGCCCGCCAGGGGGGCGAGGACCTCGCCCTCGTCTATCTCCAGCTCGCGATCTGGCTTGATCCCGAACATCCGTTCGCGCGGCTGACCCTGGCTGACCTCTACGAGCAGCTCAAGCAGCCGCAGAAGGCCATCTCCGTCTATGAGCTGGTGCCGGACTCCTCGCCCCTGAAGCGCAATGCCGAAGTGCAGATGGCCATCAATCTCGATGCCACCGACAAGTTCGACGAGGCGCAGAAGCATCTGAAGGACATCATCGCCGCCAATCCCAAGGATCTGGAGGCCATCGTCGCCCTCGGCCGCATCCAGCAGGCGCGCAAGATGTTCTCCGAATGCGCCGACACCTATTCACAAGCCATCGCGCTCATTCCCGAGCCCACCAAGGCCAACTGGGCGCTGTTCTATTTCCGCGGCATCTGCAATGAGCGCAGCAAGAACTGGGCGGGGGCCGAGGCCGACCTGAAGAAGGCGCTGGCCCTCAATCCGGACCAGCCCCACGTGCTGAACTATCTCGGCTATTCCTGGGTCGACCAGGGCACCAACCTGGATGCCGGCCTGGACATGATCCGCAAGGCGGTGGCCCTGCGACCGGACGACGGCCCCATCGTCGACAGCCTGGGCTGGGCCTACTTCCGGCTCGGCCGCTATGAGGAGGCGGTCTCCGAGCTGGAGCGCGCGGTGGAGCTCATGCCGCAGGATCCGGTGATCAACGATCACCTGGGTGATGCCTATTGGAAGGTCGGGCGCAAGCTCGAAGCCGGCTTCCAGTGGAACCATGCCCGTGATCTGAAGCCGGAACCGGATGATCTCGCCAAGATCGTCAAGAAGATCGACAAGGGCCTCGACGCCGTCGATGCTCCCCCGCCGGTGAAGAAGGCCGAGGAGCAGAAGGGCGGCTGACCCCGCCCCTGCTGCCCCACCCTGCCGCTGCGCGGCCCGCCGCCGCGCGCCATCGCCGGCGGCGGACCATGGCGGCCTCCAGGCCGCGACCGCGCCGGCGGATGCGGCCGCGCCAGTGTCACGCCGCCCCACCGGCGCCATCCCCTTCTTCCGGCCCACGCGCCCTTGCGGATCCACACCGCCCTTGTGGACCCACCAGCGCGCCGGATCGCCCGTCTCACTGGGGCCCAACGTCCCCCATCGACCGGCGCCTGACCCGCCCCTGCCTCCCGAGGACTGAGAATGGATGAAGTGGCCTGGCTGGTGCTGCTGGCACTGGCCTTCCCCGTGATGGCGCTGGTGGCGCTCATCCTCGCCCTGCGTCAGCGCGGGCGCCTGCAGACCTTGGAACAGCGTGTGCAGGCCCTTGAGCTCGCCCTGGCGCAGTTCCGGGCGACACCCACGGCGGCAGAAGGGATAACCGCGCACCGTCCGCCGGACATGGACCTCACGGAACCGGCGCCACGCCCCCACGCGACACCCGCCCCGCACGCCCCCGAGCGGCCCGCCCCCGGCCCCCTCCCCTCCACGCCACAAGCCGAACCAACGCCGACCACGGGCTGGAGCATCGGGCGGCTGCGGGAGGGCCTGTCGGGGTTCGAGGAGCGCGTGGGCGCCCGCTGGACCGTATGGGTCGGCGGCCTCGCCCTGGCACTGGGCGGCGTCTTCCTGGTGCGCTTCGCGGTCGAGCAGAACCTCATCGGTCCGGCCGGCCGCATTGCCCTCGGGCTGCTGCTGGCGGCGGCGCTGCTGGCGGGGGGCGAAGCCCTGCGCCGGCTGGATCGCCGCGACGGCTTCGCCGGCCTGCCCGCCGCGCAGGTGCCCGCGGTGCTGACGGCGGTGGGCACCATGACCGCCTTCGGCAGTCTCTATGCGGCCTATGAGCTTTACCACCTGCTCCCGCCGGCCGCCGCATTCCTGCTGCTGGGCCTGACCGGTGTCGCGACGCTGCTGGCGGCGCTGCTGCATGGCCCGGCACTGGCGGCACTGGGGTTCGTCGGCGCGGCGGTGACGCCCCTGCTCATCAGCTCCGACACGCCCAATGCCTGGGGCGTCGTGCTGCTGATCTCGATGGTCGGGGCCAGCGCGCTCGCCGTGGCGCGCATCCGGCTGTGGCGCTGGCTGGCGCTGCTGGCCCTGCTGGGCGGGGCCGCCTGGGGTGTCGCCCTCCTCCTCTTCGCACCGCCGCAGGCCGTGCCGGCGGCGGGCGCCCTGGCCGCCGTGCTGCTGGTGCTGACCGCCCTGCTGATCGCTCCCGGGTTGGCGTGGGGCCCGCCGGCCGATCCGCGGCCGGATCCGATCACCACTCTCGGCTGCGCCCTCGCTCTGCTGGTGGCGGTGCTGGCTGCCAATTCTGACGCCGTCGCCGGCCTGCCGCTGGCGGTGTTCGTGGGGCTGAGCCTGGGCACGCTGGCGCTCGCCTGGCGGGTGGAGGCCGCCACCTTCGGGGCGGTGGCGGTGGCCTTCGCCGCACCGGCGATCCTGATGGCCTGGGCCTTTCCACCGGAGCCGGGCAGCGCCGTGGCGCCGGCGGGCCCCCTGGCCGGCGTCGCGCCGGAGCCCGCGCGGCTCTCCGTCGGTCACTTCGCCACCTACGGCCTGATGATGGGCGCCGGATTGCTGGGCCTCGGCCTTGCCGGCGCCCTGCGCGCCCAGCGGCGCCTCACCGCGCTGGGCTGGGCGCTGACCGCCACCGTCGGCCCGCTGCTGCTGCTCCTCGCCGCCTATGGACGGCTGACCGAGCTCGATCGCAGCCTGCCGTTCGCCGCCCTCGCCCTGCTGCTGGCGGCCCTGTTCACCGCCGGCGCCGAGCTGCTGACCCGACGGGGCCGCGAGGTCCCGGCAGCGGTCTTTGCCGCCGCTGGCGTCATCGGCCTGGGCCTTGCCCTGGCGTTCGCCCTGGAGAAGGGATGGCTCACCGTGGGCCTCGCCCTGGCGGCCCTGGGCGTCGCCTGGGTCGCCACCCAGCGGCCCCTGCCCGGACTGCGGCAGCTCGCGGCCGCCCTCGGCATGGTGGTGCTGGCGCGGATCGGCTGGGATCCCACCATCGCCGGCGCCGATCTCGGAACCACGCCCATCTTCAACTGGCTCTTGTGGGGCTATGGCGTGCCGGCCCTGGCCTTCGCTGCCGCCGCATGGCTGCTGCGGGCGCAGGACGACTGGAGCCGGCGGGTGCTGGAGAGCCTGGCGCTGGTGTTCGCGGTGCTGCTGGCGGCCCTGGAAATCCGCCATCTGGCCCATGGGGGCGACGTCTATGCCGTCGGCTCCCGGCTGTGGGAGAGCGGGCTCCTGGCGGCCATCTATGCAGCCTATGCGGTAGGCCTCGCCCGGATCGCCCGCGCCACCGGCCGCCGTCTCTACCGCATCTTCTCCGATGGCGTGGCGGTTCTGGCCGCCCTGTGTGCCCTTGACGCCCTCATCGCCGGCAATCCCTTCCTCACCGGCGCCAATGTGGGCGGGGTGGTCTTCAACGACCTGCTGGTGGCCTATGCCCTCCCGGCGGTGCTGGCCTTGGCCTACGCGGCCAACCTGCCGCCGCATCGTCCGCGGCTGCGGCTCGCGGCCGGGGCGCTCGCCACCGTGCTGGCCCTCGCCTACCTGACGTTCCAGGTGTCGCGCCTGTTCCAGGGGCCAGTGCTGGATGCGGACCGGATCAGCTCCATGGAATGGTACACCTATTCCGCGGTGTGGCTAGCGTTCGGCATCGCCCTGCTGGGGCTCGGGCTGGCCCGCGGCTCCCGCGCCCTGCGCCTCGGCTCCGCCGCCGTGGTGGGCGCGACGGTGGTGAAGGTCTTCCTTTCCGACATGTCGGACCTGGAGGGCGTGTTGCGCGCCATGTCCTTCATCGGCCTCGGGCTGGTGCTGGTGGCCATGGGGTGGCTCTACCAAAGGCTGCTGCCGCGCCGAGGCGGGCCGCCGCAGGGTTAGGGGCTCGCCTCCTCACCGCCGCAATGCAATAGTGGGCGCAGGCCACTCTCATTTGCGCGGACGCATAGGAACATGATCGCGTGGGATGACTTCCGCCTGGTCCGGGCCATCGCCCAAACGGGGTCCCTGGCCGGGGCCGCCGACCTCCTGACCGTCAACCACTCCACCGTGTTCCGCCGGCTCGGAGCCCTTGAAGAGCTGATCGGCAGCCGCCTGTTCGAGCGGGCCCGCTCCGGTTATGTGCCCACCACCACCGGCGA
Organism: Xanthobacter sp. ZOL 2024; assembly: GCF_052932325.1. NCBI lineage: Bacteria > Pseudomonadati > Pseudomonadota > Alphaproteobacteria > Hyphomicrobiales > Xanthobacteraceae > Xanthobacter > Xanthobacter sp. ZOL 2024. The sequence goes on along the minus strand of NZ_CM128808.1, from coordinate 2,742,663 downwards.
GGAGATGGTCCGGCTGGCGGAGCGCATGGGCGAGGAGGTGGCGGCCGTGGAACGGCGCATCACCGGCCGCGACCTGCGCCCCTCCGGCGACCTGCGGGTGACCACCAACGATTCCATGCTGGTGCACATGCTGACGCCGGTCTTCGCCAGCTTCCGCGCGGCCTTCCCCGAGATCCGCCTGGATGTGGTGGTCTCCAACCAGCCGCTGAGCCTGTCGAAGCGCGATGCGGACGTGGCCATCCGCGCCAGCGATCGCCCCGGCGACATCCTGGTGGGCCGGCGGATCGCCGGCATTGCCTGGGGCGTCTATGGCCGGCCGGATGTGATTGGCGCGGGGCGATTGGAGCCGGGCGACCTGCGCAGGCACGACTGGATCGGCTTTTCCGACACCCTCGGCTCCATCAAGCCGGCCAAGTGGCTGCGCGAGCGGGTGGGCGACGACCGGCAGGTCTATCGGCTCAACTCGGTGCTGGGGCTGGCCGAGGCGGCGGTGGCGGGGATCGGGCTGACGGTGCTGCCCTGCTTCATCGGCGCCAGCACGCCCGGGCTGGTGCGCGTGATGGGCCCCGAACCGGAAATGGAATCCGGCCTGTGGCTGCTGACCCATCCGGATATCAAGGCCACCGCCCGCGTCCGCTCCTTCATGGAGCACGTAGGCCGGGAACTGTCGCGGCGCAAGGCGTGGATCGAAGGGCAGCACGACCACCCGCCAGCGGCCTGAAGCTGCGCCCAACCCGCCCCGACGCTGCGGACTGATCAGAACAGCGAGAGCGCGCCGCGCGCCTTACTGGGCCGAAGCCTCTTCGGCGACGTGGCTGCGGCTGCGGCGCCGCGAGGCCACCTGGGGCCGTTCGCCACCGACCCGGTCGAAATCGCACCACATGGTCTGCACGCCGGCCAAAGAGCCACGGAACGAGCCCGGCCCGGTCTTCACCACATCGAAGCAGGGCTCGAACGTCATGCCCTTGACGAAGCCGCAGACGGCATCGCCGCGCACCCGCAGGGTGTTGGGCGGCAGCCGCACGAAGCGGGCGGGGTTTTCCCGCAGGGAGATGATGCCCGCCACCGAACCGTCGGCATAGACCCGGCCCGAGCCCTTCGAGCCTTCGAAGCAGGAGAAGGAGAACGAGCGCCCGATCACGAAGGCCCGCGCCTGTTCCGCCGAAAGCTGCTCACCGGCACGGGCGGCGCTCGTCGCTCCGGAGAGCACGGTGGCGACACCGATGGCCGCGAGAAAAGTCCTGCGCATGGCTGCTTCACAACTGCCTGTTGATCAAGCTCGAAGATGCACAGACGCACCCCCCGACTGTCAAGCGCAGCACCCCCCGGGAATGGCGGAAAATGCAGCAATGACGCCATTTTTCCACGCAGTGTGACCCTGCGGCCGCAACAAATTAACCCCCTGTTCAGGGTCTGTTAAGGGCCCGTTTACGCCACGCTCACCACCGGCCGGTGCACCGGCTCTTCGCGGATCGGCAGGTTGATGGCCGCCGAGGCGAACGACAGGGCGACCGACAACCACCAGATGAGGTCATAGGAGCCGACGGCCTCATAGAGCTCGCCGCCCAGATAGACGCCGAGGAAGCCGCCCACCTGGTGGGAGAAGAAGGCGAAGCCGTAGAGCATGGCCATGTAGCGCGTGCCGAACATCAGCATCACCAGGCTCGACGTGGGCGGCACGGTGGAGAGCCACAGCAGCCCCATGGCGGCGCCGAACACGTAGCAGCTCAAGGGCGTGACCGGCAGCATGATGAACACGGCGATGGCCACCCCGCGACCGGCATAGATCCAGGCCAGCAGATACTTGCGGGAGACCCGCGCGGTCAGGTAGCCGGCGGCGATGGAGCCGATGATGTTGAACAGGCCGATGAGCGCCAGGGTCGCCGCCCCGACCGACAGGCCGATGCCGCGATCCACCAGAAAGGCCGGCATGTGCACGGTGATGAAGGCCAGCTGGAAGCCGCAGGTGAAGAAGCCCAGCACCAGCAGCACATAGCTGCGGTGACGGAAAGCCTCCGACAGGGCGCCCGCCACGCTCTGCTGCGGCAGGGCTGGCGCCGCCGCCGCACCTGGTGCTCCCGCGCGCATGCCACGGGTGGCGAGGGCGATCGAGAACGGCATCACCACCAGCATGGCAAAGCCGAACACGATCAGCGTTTCCTGCCACCCCACGCTGTCGATCAGCCCGGTGGTGAGCGGCGGAAACAGGAATTGCCCGAACGACCCGGCCGCGGTGGCCGCGCCGAAGCCCAGCCCCTTCAGTCGATCGGGCAATAGCTTGCCGAACGCCGCCAGCACGAGATTGAACGAGGCCGCCGACAGGCCGAAGCCCACCAGGACACCGGCACTGATCTGCAGCATCGCCGGTGTGGTGGCGTAGGCCATGAGAATCAGGCCCGCCGCGTAGAGCAAGGCGCCCGCGCACAGGACCCGCACCGTGCCGAAGCGATCGGCCACCGCCCCGGCGAAGGGCGAACCCAGTCCCCATAAGAGGTTCTGCAACGCAACCGCGAGGCCGAAGACGTCGCGACCCCAGCCGAGGTCACTCGACATGGGCACCAGGAACAGGCCGAACACCGAACGCGGCCCGAAGGTGATCATGGCGATCACGCAGCCGGCAATGATGATCAGCACAGCAGGGAGATGGCGCCCAGGAGCCGCCGGCGGGCGCATCGTCTCAGAAGGGATCGACATGAAACACTCGCTCTGCGGCACCCAAGACGCACGCCCAAGGCGCACCGGCCGCTTCGCGGGCATGTTAATCCGCCGACGCGCCATCAGAAAAATCAATATTGATCACGTGATCCATGAAATCTCGTCATGGATCCGCGCGCATCAGGCGCTGCTTTGCAGGAATGTCTGGGAGCGTTTGCGCAGAGGAAGACCGGCCGGAGTTCCCCTCCGGCCGGAACGGGGCAGCGACGCGACGCCGCCCGTCGTCAGATCAGCCGCGACGCGGCGCTTCCGGGCGCGGCGGCCGGGCGGGACCGCCGAAGAACGCCCGCAGATTGTCGCGCGCGAGCACCTGGAAGGTCTTCTGCTGCTCCGGGGTCAGCGCCTTGTAGAGCGGGTCGAGGGCGTCGGCCACCTTGGTCATCTCACCCGCAGTGGTGGTCATCCGCGTGGCCCCGGCGCGCAGCCGCGCCACCGGATCGACCATCGGCGGCTTCTCGCCCTGCTTAGCGGCGGCGCGGGCGGCCTGGCGCTCGGCACGGCGCTGCTCCATGAGGGCGGAGCGCTGCTTGGCCACATCGCGCAGCGCGGCCTCGAAGGCCGGCCACAGCTTTTCCTGGTCGGGGGTGAGCTTCAGCCCGCCCTTCACGGCGGCGATGCGCGCATCGGACAGGACTTCCCGCTGCTCGGCGGTGGGCCGCGGCCCCTGCGGGCCGGCCCCCACGGGCGGCGCCGCATAGCTGGCCACGGAACCAGCGACAAGGGCAGCCGCGACGGCGGCAAGAACGGTCTTCTTCATCAACGGTCCTCCTTAAAGGATGGCCGCACCATGCGCGGAGACGCCCCGCCCCTCAACTTAAAGTTCGGTAATCCTGCCCCCCCGATGACGACAGGGAAACAGCATCAAAACACCACATTTCTGAGCGGTCAGGCGGCCGAACCAAACGGCGCCAGAAGCTGCACCTCGCGGGCCCGCACCGTTGCATCGCCAGCGGCATAGCCCCGCCTTTCCATCTCGCAGCGCCATGCTCCGGGCTCCCCGGAAATCCGGTACAGGGCATAGGCACCGGCCCCACGGTCATCGTCCGGCCCGGCGGATGCCGAGGGCACGCCAACCACGGGCACCACGCCACCGGCCGGCGTGGGAATGACTCCGAACTCAGTGCGGTGGTCGTGCCCGTGCATCACCAATTCCGCACCGGCCTCAGCGAGCACCGCCCGCACCGCTGCCGCGTCCCGCAGATCGCGATGGAAGGGGCGGGTGCCCACCGGCGGATGGTGGATCATCACCGCCCGGAACAGCCCCTCCTCCTTCAACTGCAGCAGCAGCGTCCGCAGCCGCGCGAGCTGTCCCCGCCCCGCTTCGCCGCTGGCCAGGAAAATGGCGGTGGGAATGGCGGTGGAGACGCCGACCACGGCCACCGGCCCGCGCCGGCGCACATAGGGAAAGGCATCCACATCCACCGGCGTGTGCGGATGGGTGTCGTCACCCGAAAGGAAGGGGGCCCAATGCTCCAGATGGTAATGCATGGCGGAGCGCACATAGGCGTCGTGATTGCCGGGCACCACGCTGACGCGGTCAGGCTCCCCGAGGGAGGTCAGGAAGGTGGCGCCGGTATCGAATTCCTCCGGCAGGGAGAGGTTCACCAGATCGCCGGTGACACAGATATGGTCCGGCGCCTGCGCCATCAGATCCGTGAGCAGCGGCCCCAGGGTGGATGCCCCGAAATTGCGGCGGCGCGCACCGATCCAGTTCATCATTCCAAAGAAACGCTTGCCGAGCAGCTCGGAGACGCGCGCCTCGGGAATGGGGCCCAGGTGGGGGTCGGAAAGATGGGCAAGCACGAACATGTCGGCAGCAGGCCTCCAGTTGAGCCCTTGGAGCGAGCCCGTGTGGCACATCCCCTTGATACGTCCCGATACCGCGCCTGTGCGGATCGCGCATCCCGCGCGGGACGCAAGCGCAGGCCGGGGGCCATGCGGGCGGATCGGTTGATGTCGCCGCCCTCCTCTCGCAAGATTCCGCGGCTACTGCAACGAGCGAGTCGGTGCCGCCCGCGGCCCGATGGCGATCGAACCCCGATCGATCTGTCTGGAGTCCTGCATTGGTGCGCGCTGTCCTTCCCCTTCCCCTGCTCGCTCTCGCGCTGTGCGCCGGCGGGCCGGCCCTCGTCACCGCGGCTGCCGCCGCCCAGGTCAGCGTGCGCGGCACCAGCCTGCTGGTGGATGGCCAGCCCTTCGTGGCCCGGGGCGCCAGCGGCGAAACCCGTCTTCCCGAGCTGAAGGCCCTGGGGGCCAATGTGGTGCGGACCTATGGCCAGGAGCCCGGCGCCGTGCTGGATGCCGCCCAGCGCGCCGGGCTCAAGGTCATCGTCGGCTTCTGGATGGGCCATCCGCGCCTCGGCTTCGATTATCGCAACCGCGCCGCCGTGGAGACGCAGCTGGACGCCCTGCGTCACATGGTGGAACGCTACCGCAACCACCCGGCCCTGCTCATGTGGGGCATCGGCAACGAGGTGGAGGTGGAACTGCCACCGGAGGAAACGGAGCTGGTCTGGCCGGCCATCGAGCAGGCGGCGCAACTGGTGAAGACCCTCGACCCCAGCCACCCCACCATGGCGGTGGTGGCGGAGGTGGGCACCGACAAGGCCGCGCAGATCAAGCGCCTGGCGCCCTCCATCGACGTGCTCGGCATCAATGGCTATGGCGATGGCCTGCTCACCTCGGCCACCCGCGCCCGGGCCCAGGGCTGGAGCGGGCCGGTGCTGCTGACCGAGATGGGCAGCCTTGGCCATTGGGAAGCGATCAAGACGCCCTGGGGCGCGCGACCGGAGCTGACCTCCAGCGTCAAGGCCGATCGCATGCGCCGCTACCTCACCGCCGCCAAGCAGGCGGACATCGGCACCATCGCCTTCCTGTGGGGCCAGAAGCAGGAGGTGACCCCCACCTGGTATTCCCTGCTGCTTCCCACCGGGGAATGGACGGAAACGGTGGAGGTGATGGCCGAGCTGTGGGACGGCACGCCGCCCGGCGGCCCCAACCATGCCCCCCGCATCCGCTCGCTGCGCCTCGACGGTCCGGCCGAAGTGCCGCCGGGCGGACACGCCTTGGTGCGTTTGGCCGCCACCGATCCCGATGGTGATCCCCTCAAGGTGGAATGGCAGGTGATGGCGGAAAGCACCGCCCCCAGCATCGGCGGCGATCCCGAGCCCATTCCCCCGAGCTTTCCGCAGGCCATCCACGAGCCTTCGGCGAGCAGCGTGCGGGTGGGTCCGCTGCCCCCCGGCGCCTACCGGGTGTTCGTCACCGTGCGCGACGGGCGGGGCGCGGCCGCCACGGGCAACATCCCCATCCTCATGCGCTGAGGGCGCTGGCACCGTTTTCGCTTGATGCGTCCAACGCGACCGACGCGGCGCATGGCGTGTCCGGTTGCCGCCGTTTGTCGGGTTCCCCCGCAGCGCAGAGGAATGCCATGGCCAAGATCGTGCCGCAGCAGCCGGGTCGGCTTCTGGTGGGCGCCGCCCAGGTGGGCGATGGCGCGGAGGTGGCGCATGTCCAGGTGCTCGCCGGGGCCCGCGGCTCCAGCGCCGAACAGGCGTTCGTGCGCGCCCTGACCAGCCCGGACGACGGCTTTACGGCGGTGCTGGCCATCCCCGCCCCCGCCTCACTCGCGGCACCGCGGACCGTGCTGTTCAACAAGCTGGCCATCCGCGACGCCCGCCAGGCCGCGCAAGTGTTCGGCCCCGCCCAGCGCGCCGTCGCGCAGGCGGTCGCCGACTGCGTGCGGGATGGCACCATTGGCCAGTCGGACGCCACCAACCTGTTCATCTGCGTCGGCGTCTTCATCCATGGATTGGCGCGCGACGAGGCGCGGATCTGGCGGTTCAACCACCTGGCCACCCGCGCGGCCCTGCGGCGCGCGGTCTTCGGCTGGCCCTCCGCCGGGCAAACGATAACGCCCGCAGCTGAGATCGATCCTGCCGGACCGCCGTTCGCCGCGGCCTGATCGCGCAGGCTTACAGCGGCGCCCGAACGTCCGGCGGCACGTCGTCGAGCTGCCCCGAGGGCGCCAGATAGTCGATGAGACGCACCGCCCGGTCACCGGGACCGGCGAGCTTGGCGATGATGGAGCGCAGGGCCTTGAACTCCTGGGCCGACAACCCCTCGAACAGGGCGTCGTTGGCCGGCACCTGGACCCGCACCAGCTCCGTCAGGCGGCGCTCGGCCTCCGGCGTCACCGCCAGCACCACCCGCCGGCGGTCCTCGGGATTGACCGCCTTGGTCACCAGGCCGGCGCTGACCAGCTTGTTGACCTCCAGGGTGATGAACGCCCCGGACAGATGCAGGTGCTCCGCCACCTGGTTAACGCCGAGATCAGGGGTGAGCGCGCGCAGATGGGCGATGGCGGTGAGGATCGTGTATTGGGTGCCGGACAGGCCGATGAGCGCGCCCAGCCGGTCGCGCACCTGCTCGATCACCGCGGCGAAGGCCAGCATGTCGTGCAGCACATCGCGGAACACGAGATCGGAGCCGTCCACCAGGAGGGCGGGCCGGGATACGGTGAGCGGCAAGGCATTGCGGCGACGGCCGAGCTTCGACGACATCAAGCGATAACTCCCCTGACCCGGGTGCCCCGAGCCCGCTGCCGGCCCCGCGCCACCGCAGCGCGCTCCAGCGGCTGCCGGGACCCGCACGATCAATCATTAGCTTTCGACAATAGCTATTTTGCTGCGAATTTCATTCCTTAAACCGGATCCGCGCCCATGGCCAATGGACTTTCGGCTAGCAGCGGCCCCGCCGCGTCGAGAGCCGGCTAAGGCGCGCGCAGCCCGCCATAGGTGTTCCAAGGGGTGGCCACCAGCCAGCCGCAGTCCACCGGCACGTTCACTCCGGTCATGGCCGAGGCGGCATCGGAGGCGAGGAAAGCAACCACCCGCGCCACCTCCTCGGGCTCCACCAGCCGCTGAAGCGCGGCGTTGGCGGCAAGGGTGGAGACGTCACGCTCGCCCTTGGCGATGGCCTGCTTCAGCGCCGGCGTGAGGGTATAGCCGGGCGAAACCACATTCACCCGCACCCCGGCAGGGCCCCATTCGGCGGCCAGGCACTCGGTCATGGCGATCACCGCGGCCTTGGCCGGGCCATAGGCATGCAGCGGCACCGAGCGCAGTCCGGTGATGGAGGCGATGTTGACGATGGCGCCACGCCGCCGGGCCAGCATGGCGCGGCCGAAGGCGAGGCAGGACACATAGGTGCCACGCTGGTCGATGCGAACCACGTTGTCCCACTGTTCCAGCGGCAGTTCATGGGGGCGGGCCGGCACCTGCAGCACGCCGGCGCTTGTCACCAGCACCTCGACCGGGCCGTATTCCGCCTCGATCTGCGCTGCGCAGGCCTCGAGGCTGGCGGCATCGCCCACATCGGCCACAAAGGGGGCGCCGCCCAGGCTCTGAGCCACCTGTGCGGCGGCCTCGGCCGAGCGATCGACGATGGCGACCCGCGCGCCGGTGCGGGCGAGCTCACGGGCGCAGGCCGCGCCGATGCCGCTGGCCCCGCCGGTGACGACGCAGACCGGAGCGCGAGGATCGGGGGTCGTCGACACCGGGATCTGCGAACCTGACATGGCGTTCCTCCTTAAGGGTGGAGGCCACGCATGGGTGGGTTCGGGTGTGAAGTCAATGCGCCCGCCCTGCAGGGCGGGAGGGGCTCTGCGGCCAGCACCTGCGCTGGCCGCAGAGGAACATCAGCCTCTCGGCCGATCAGCCCTTGGAGCGATCAGCCTTTGGCCTTGGCGCGCTCGATGGCCTCGACGATGAGTTTGTGGGCCTCGGCCTTGTCGCCCCAGCGCAGCACCTTCACCCACTTGTTGGGCTCCAGGTCCTTGTAGTGCTCGAAGAAATGCTCGATCTGCTTGAGCGTGATCTCCGGCAGGTCGGAATAGTCCTCGACCTTGTCGTAGCGCTTGGTGAGCTTGGAGACCGGCACCGCGACAATCTTCTCGTCCTGGCCGCTCTCGTCTTCCATCACCAGCACGCCCACCGGACGCACCGCGATGACCGAGCCCGGCACCAGGGCGCGGGTGTTGCACACCAGCACGTCGGCCGGATCGCCATCGCCGGAGAGGGTGTGCGGAATGAAGCCGTAATTCCCCGGGTAGCGCATGGAGGTGTAGAGGAAGCGGTCGACGAACAGCGCGCCCGACTCCTTGTCCATCTCATACTTGATGGGCTCGCCACCGATGGGGACCTCGATGATGACGTTGACCTGTTCGGGCGGGTTCTTGCCGATCGGAATGGCTTCGATGCGCATGTCACTCTCGCTTCCAGCTTCGGATCGCGCAGGACTGCCCCCGCGCGGGCGCTACCGCTGCCAAGCGAATGCGATCTTGTCCAGCGTTTTTGTGCCGAACCTCTCGGTTGAGGATGCGACCGGTTGACCACCCAGGGCTTTATAAAAGCCCACCGCATTCTCGTTTTCGGCCAACGCCCACACCACCAGCCCGTCGAGCCGCGCCAGCGCCAGATCGCGCCGCGCCGCCGCAAACAGGCGCTGGCCGAAGCCCAGCCCCTGATATTGGGGGTGCAGGTAGATCTCGTAGATCTCCCCGCCATAGGGCAGCGCCTTGGCCCGGTTGCCACCGAAATTCACATAGCCGGCCAGGTCATCACCCACCAGCAGCACGGAAATCCGGCTACCCCGACGAATGGCGGTCTGCCACCATTGCGGGCCACGCCGCTCCACCATCCGCTCCAGCTCGAGGCCGGGGATGAGGCCGCGATAGGCCGCCCGCCACGCCGCGTCGTGCACCGCCGCGATCACGGGCGCGTCGGCGACCTTCGCTCTGCGGATTTCGATCACGAGCGTGTTCATGGCACGATGGAAGCAGACGCTGCGCTTCCCTTCAAGTGGCACTCTCTTAAGATGCACTGCAATATCATGCGCGCGCCGGCCTCCGGCGCCGGCCTTTCGGCTGGGGCGTTCCCGAATCGGCGCGGAGGCGACAAGATCGTTGCGGGCGGGCATCTCCCCTGGAATGGGGGACGCGCGCCTGTCCTGGCTCCTTCACTGACGTGGCGGCCGTCGTGCGAATGATCCGTTTTCTGCTTCGTTTCTCCGGCTTCTGGCTGCTGGCCGGCGGCTTCGTCGCGCTGATCGTCGATGGCACACGCTCCATCGCCGCCTCGGCCATGCTCTTCACCTCCGCCGGCGATGCCTGGTATGCGCTGGCGCCGGGCAACATCGAGCATGCGGAAGCGGTCACGGAGGCCGCTTCCCCCCTGTTATGGAGCAAGCTGGTGATGCCGCTGCTCTCCCTGCCAGCCTCGGCGGTGCTGGTGGTGGCGGGCCTCGCCCTGCTCGGCCTGGGGCGCAGCCGCGAGCATTCGCGCTTCGAGGTGAGCTGACCCCTCGCGGCGGTCCCGCGCCATCCCCATATCTGCGACACAACACAGCGACGGTGCGGTCGGTGTCCTCACGGGCCTGATCGCACACCGCTCAGCAGGAGCGCCGCCATGTTCTTTCTGAAAAAGTCCCTCGAACTGCCCACTGCGGACCAGGCCCTGCCCGGCCGGTCCACGCCACTGCCCACCGCCGCCAACCATTTCGTCTCGGGCCACCCGCTGAAAGGCCCCTATCCGGAGGGGCTCAAGACTGCGGTGTTCGCCCTCGGCTGCTTCTGGGGCGCGGAGCGGCGCCTGTGGCAGGTGCCCGGGGTCTGGGTGACCGCCGTCGGCTATGTGGCGGGGCACACGCCCAATCCCACCTATGAGGAGGTCTGCTCCGGCCTCACCGGCCATACCGAAGCGGTGCTGGTGGTCTACGACCCGGCGGCCGTGAGTTATGCCGCGCTGCTGAAGGTGTTCTTCGAGGCCCACGACCCGACCCAGGGCATGCGCCAGGGCAATGATGTGGGCACCCAATACCGCTCCGGCATCTATGTGACGGACGATGCGCAGAAGATCGAGGCCGAGGCCGCCAAGGCGGCCTATGGCGCAGCCCTGAAGGCGCGGGGTTTCGGCCCCATCACCAGCGAGATCCTTCCCCTCGGCCCGTTCTATTTCGCCGAGGATTACCACCAGCAATATCTCGCCAAGAATCCGAACGGCTATTGCGGCCTGGGCGGCACCGGCGTCAGCTGCCCGATCGGCACGGGCGTCGCCGCTCCATAGGCCGGCAGCCGGGGGCGCGCCCTCCCGCGCGCCCCTCAGGCCGCCGCGGGCAGTTGTGGGCGGATGGTGGTGGCGAATGCCTCCACATCGGCCAGCCGCTTGCTGAAGGCGGGGGACAGCGGCTTCAGCAGCACCATGCGCGGATCGAGATCGGCGGCAATGGTGGCGAGCTGCGCCCGTACCTCGTCCACCGTGCCCACCAGGGAATCCGCCACCATGCGATCGAGGGCGAACCAGGGCGTCCAATCGGGCTGCGCCTGCTGGGTGGTGGCCTGCATGCGTTCGACGAACGGGCGCAGGAAACCCTTGGCCTCCTCCACTGCCTGTTCGCGGGTCGGCGCCAGGTGGAAGAAGCGGATGAGGGTGAAGCGCGGATCGACGCCCGGCGCCGCCGCGCGATACATGTTCAGGCTCTCGCGCGCGCCCGCCAGCGGAAAGGGCGGCGCCGCCATGATGCCATAGCCCCGCGCCGCCGCATGGCGCAGGGCATCCGGCGTGGCCGTGGCAAGGAAGGTGGGAATGGGCGCCTGCACCGGCTTGGGCACCAGCTCCACGCCATCGAGATCGAAAAACGCCCCCTTGAAGCGCACCGACGGCGTGTAGAGCAGCTGCTCGATCACCTCCAGCGCCTCCAGGGTGCGGGCGCGGGACTCCTCCTTCGCCACGTGGAAGTGCTTGTTCTGGACCGGAAACGGCCCGCCCTTGGCAACCCCGAGGTTCAGCCGCCCACGGGAGAGGATATCCACCGTCGCCACGTCTTCCGCCACCGTGATGGGATCGCGGAACGGCAGCAGCACCGCCGCCGAGCCGAGCCGGATGCGCGAGGTCTGCCCGGCGAGATGGGCCAGAAGGGCGAGGCAGGAGGGGCTGGCCGCGCCGGGGTTGAAATGGTGCTCCGCCACCCAGGCCTCTTCATAGCCCAGGTTCTCCGCCGCCCGCACCAGCTGGGTCTGCTCTGCAAAAGCCGAGACATAATCCTGCTGCGGATTCTCATAGGTGCAGAAAATGCCGAAACGCATGGCAATCCCCCAAAAGCAAATCGCGTAAGCGCCCGACCGGCGACCCACGCCCGGGCTGGAAACAACAACGTTATATATATGTGAATATAGTTCGACTGTCATGACTGCGCAGGGGTTCCGCGACAGACCAGGGAACCACCCGTGGTGGGCGTTGCCGGCTTTCCTCGCCCGCCACAACGGCCTAATAGCTTCGGTTGAGGTCGCCGCCCGTCATGCGGGCGGGCTGCGCCGGGACCTTGCGCCCCGACCTGGCGAAGCCGCGACCGCCCCAGGCTGACCGAGACTGGCGCGAGGCCTGGTGTCCACATCGGCGTGTCGGAGTCCGCGATGGTCGACTATGTGTTTCCGCCGCTTGCCATCCCCACCCTGCCGGTGGTCGGCAGCACCGCTGTGTTCCCGGTGCACCGCATCTATTGCGTTGGCCGCAATTTCGCCGACCACGCCATCGAGATGGGCCACGACCCCAACAAGGAGCCGCCGTTCTTCTTCCAGAAGAACCCGGACACCCTGGTGCCGTCCGGCTCCACCATGCCCTATCCCTCCGCCACCAAGGACGTGCACCACGAGATCGAGATGGTGGTGGCGCTGAAGTCCGGCGGCACCGACATTCCGGTCAGCGAGGCTCTCGACCACGTGTTCGGCTATGCGGTCGGCCTCGACCTGACGCGCCGTGACCTGCAGGCGGATCTCAAGAAGCTCGGCCGCCCGTGGGAAGTGGCCAAGGCGTTCGAGAATGCCGCTCCCTGCTCGGCCCTGGTGCCCGCCAGCGTCACCGGCCATCCCTCCACCGGCCGCATCTTCCTCAAGGTGAATGGCGCGGTGAAGCAGGACGGCGACCTCAACCAGATGATCTGGAAGGTGCCGGAGATGATCGCCACCCTCTCCACCCTGTTCCGCCTCGCCCCCGGCGACCTCATCTTCGCCGGCACCCCCGCCGGCGTCGGCCCGGTGGCGCGCGGTGACCGCCTCGAAGGCGAGGTGGCCGGCGTCGGCACCCTCGACATCACCGTCGCCTGAGCTTCACGCCTTAGAACACCAGCCGGCCGGGATCGGCCAGCCAGACGGCGGCGGCCTCACGGGTCGCCGCCAGCGCCGCCGCGCCGAGCGCCTCGCCCGCCGCGGTGTGAAGACCCGCATAGGGCACTGGCGCCCCCGCTGCCGGCGCGCTCATCACCACACAGTCGGTGCCGGTGCCAGACACCGCCTCATCGGCTCCCTCGCGGCGGAAATCCGCCTCCAGAATGGCCCGGGTGCGAGCCTGCACGACGATGGAGGAGGCCTCCAGCAGCGCTGCCTCGGTCAGGGAAATATCAAGGGCTGCCAGCATGTTGACGGTGCCGGCGGTGAGCCGCTTTGCCGCCTCGGGCGAGAAGCGGTGGCCCACCCGTTCCCCATTATTGAGGCCGAGGGTGACGAGGCAGGTGGCGGTGATCCCTTCCGCCTGACAGGTCGCCAGATGATGGTGCGCCACGTTGCGGGAGGTGAGCAGGCCGACGGCTGCCCCAAGCCCTTCAGATTGCAGGCGGTCACGGAACCAGGCAGGCACGTCGAGATCAGCCGTGAGGTCGCGGTTGCGCACCTCCAGCCAGGCCACCTGATCCGCCGTGGTGAAGCCCGGCCGGGTGATGGACCAGGACACCATGCGCTGCGGCGCGGTGAAGCAAGCCACCAGCCAGGGCCGGGCGCAGCGGACCTGGAACAGGGGTTCAGGCGTGGCCCGACAACGGTCCGCGATCGGCACCGGCACTTCTCCTCAGTCTCTCGGGCGCAAACGGGCAGAGCCCGAACAGCACGCGACCCGGCGCAGGGCCGGGTCGCGAAGGCATTGAAGCTGAAGGCGTTCAGGCCTGCTTGGCGGGATCACCCTCGATGTCTTCCGCCGGGGTTTGGCGGGTGACGGAGGGGGCGTCGCTGCCGGGGAAGGTCTCTTCCAGCGCCTCGTCCAACCGCCGGTCGGCGGCCGCGGCGGCACGCGCCGCAGCGCTGGCGGCGCGCAAAGTAATGATGTCTGTCAACAGCTTATCGCGCCATTGGGCGAGCTCGGTCATGGAGCGGCCATCGGCTTCCGCCTTGACCCCGTCCACCAGCGTCTGCTGCAGCTCGGCGGTCATGTCGGGTGTGCCGAGATCGGCCCACCAGCTTTCCACCGCCGGCAACAGGTGCTCCATGAAATGGGCAAGGCCGCCCTGGCCGCCGCCCAGGTTGAAGGTCATGTGCGGGCCCATCAGCGCCCAGCGCAGGCCGGGCCCTTCGGTGACCGCGGCATCGATGTCAGAGACCGATGCAACCCCTTGCTCCACAAGGTAGATCGCCTCCCGCCACAGGGCCGCCTGCAGGCGGTTCGCCACGTGGCCGGTGACCTCCTTGCGGATCTCGATGGGGCGCTTGCCGATGGCGGCATAGAAGGCCATGGCGGTGTCGATGGCGGCGCGGCTCGCCTTTTCGCCACCCACCACTTCCACCAGGGGAATGAGGTGGGGCGGGTTGAACGGATGGCCGATCACGCAGCGTTCGGGGAAGCGGCAACCCTGGGAGAAGCGGGTGACGAGGAGGCCCGACGAGGAGGACGCAATCACCACCTCGGGCGGCAGAAGCTCGCCGATGACCCCGAGGAGCTTCTGCTTCACCTCGTAGCGCTCCGGGGCGTTCTCCTGAACGAAGTCCACCCCCTCGACCGCCTTGGCCGGATCGGGCTCGAACCGCCACCCCTTGGGGTCGCCCTTCACCGTGCCGAGCGACTGCAGCACCGGCCAGGCGCCGTCGATGAGCTGCTGGGTGTGCTCCTTGGCGCCGGGGGCGGGATCGCTCACCACCACGTCGAGACCATGGGCCAGGAAGTGCGCCGCCCAGCTGGCGCCGATGGTGCCGGCGCCGATCACGGCAACCTTGCGGATGGGGGTATGGCTGGTGGCGGACATGGCGGCACTCCTTCACGCAGTTCAACAGGACGATGGGCCAAACCCACCGTTGGTAGCGGTCTACGCCACCTGGAGGCGCCCGTCGATCACGCCCGCGTGATCCCCACAAGCGCGGGCCCGAACATGCTAGAGGGGCGCCATGGATCGATCTTCCTCCCCCGCCCCTGCACAGGCCCGAAACGGCCGGCTCCTGCGGCGCCTGTGGGCGCTGGCGCTGATGCTCGGCACCCTGGGGCTTGCCGGCTGGACGGCCACCGCCCTCGCCTTTCAAGCCGGCCCCTTCTGGCGCTGGCCGGCGACCGCGGCGGTGCTGGGGGTGGCCGCCGCGATCCTCTTTCTCGCCCCCCGGCGGCCGGAGCGGGCGAGCCTGGTGCTGGCGGCACTCGTGGCCATCGTCGCCTTGTGGTGGTCCACCATCCTGCCGCGCGACGACCGCGACTGGGCGCCGGATGTGGCCCAGGGCGTCACCGCCACCTTCCACGGCAGCCGCGTGACCCTCGCGCATGTGCGGGTGTTCGACTGGCACACGGAAGATGCGGCGACGGAACGCTGGGAAACCCGCACCTTCGATCTCGACCGGCTCGACCGGGTGGATGTCTACAGCTCGGTGTGGGCCAGCCCCGCCATTGCCCATACCCTGGTGGGTTTCGGCTTTTCCGATGGGCAATATGTGGTGTTCTCGGCCGAGATCCGCCGGGAGAAGGGCGAGACATTCTCGGAAATCGGCGGCTTCTTCAAGGATTTCGAGCTGGTGCTGGTGGCCGCCGACCCGGCCGACATCATCCACCTGCGCACCGATGCGCGGGGCGAGCGGGTCTCGCGCTATGCGCTGAAGCTGACGCCGGCGCAGATGCGCGCGGCCTTCCTCATCTTCGCCCACAAGGGCAATGATCTGGCCGCCCGCCCGCGCTTCTACCAGACCCTCACCACCAATTGCACCACGGTGGTGTTCCAGCTGGCGCGGCTGGTGGAACCGGGCATGCCGTTCGACTGGCGCATCCTGTTGTCCGGCTACCTGCCCGGCTATCTCTATGAGCACCGCATGATCGCCACCGATCGGCCGCTGGCCGAGGTGGAACAGGCCGCGGTGCTGGCGCCGGGCGCGACGCCTTGGCGTGAAAAGACCCCGGCGGCGGGTTCTCCGCCGGGGCCAGTGACCGCGCCCCTGGGGCGCCCTTCAGCGGACCAGTCGCCGAGCCCCCCCGCTCAGCCGTCCGCCCGCTCCGGCACCTTCAGCCCGAGCCATTCCGAATAGAAGGCGTCGATATCGGGCTCGAAGTCGCGGATCACCGGATACCAGGGGGTGGGCGCCTCCACATCGTGAAGGGTGCCGCATTCCCCGCAGAAGTATTCGCGGATCACCTGCCAGGTCGGCGTGGGCGCCATCAGGCGCGGATAGATTTCCTCCATCTTCTCGGGGGTATCGCGCACGTGAACGCGGGCGTGCAGCTTCCAATTGTCCTGCCAACCGCAGAAATCGTGACCGCATTCGCAGCGCACGGTCCATGTCTTGGAGACCTTCTGCTGCACGATATAGAGCTTGGGACCCAGCGGCAAGATGATCTTGTCATCCCACGGCACGCGCTCCTGCAAAATCTCCACATAGGTCTCGAACCGCTCCGGATCTTTCGGAGTGGAGAGCATCTGATGCAGGGTATCGGCGTCGATCTTGCCTTCGACCAGATCCTCGATCTTCGAGCGGGTGTAGGCCATGGGGTGTCCTCCTGATTGGGTTTGTTTGTGCCCCTGCCGCCAGTGCGGTGGGCGCTTCGGTTTCTCCCCTCTCCCCTGGCGGGAGAGGGGGTGCGTTGGGCAAGGGGTGAGGGCGGCCGCCCCCTCCCAACCCTCCCCCGCAGGCGGGAGAGGGCTTTAAGGGAGCGGGCTGCCCCCGGCCGGGCTCACTCCTCCACGAGCTGGACGGTGTGGACGTCCGGCAGTTCGGACAGGTCCATGGAGTAGCGCGAGCCATAGGTCGGCACGCCGATTTCCTCTTCCGTCAGGATCCAGCTCTCGGGCAGGTTCCAGAAGCTGCGGAAATCACGCTCGAACTTCGGCCCCAGCTTGAAGGAGGCGGCAAACATCTGCCGCACCTGGGTGGAGGCGTCCTTGGCGAGGATCTTCTCGCGCTCGCCCTTCATCCATTCGGTGGTGGGCACCGACTTGGCGATGCGGGCCTTGCGCATCTGCGCCCGGGCCGCCTCGGTGGCCGGCAGGTCCGCCACATAGAGGCCATCGGCCCCCTTCTTCACCACCACGCCATACACATCGCCGGCGAAACGCTCCAGGATGTAACCGCCGTTGAGATCCTCGGCGACCCTGGCCGGCTCGCGGTCCAGAGGATCGCCAAAGCCCGGGCCACCGCGCATGGTGTTGAGATAGAGGTCGTAGTCGGAGAACATCTCCTCGGTGGTGATGGCCTGCTTGTCGCGCTTGATGCGGGCCTTGGGCAGCATGGCGTCCCAGGTGGGGTTTTCCGGATCGACATCGCCGCCCAGCGGGATCGGCGCGCCGGAGGCGATCAGCTCCTTGAGCCCCGTATCATGGGCGGCGAAGCGATAGCCGGAAGCGGCCGGATAACCGCCCATCAGCCCCCAATCGGAGGAGATGTGGCCGTTGCCCATGAAGAACATGGTCCAGTCCTTGGCATTCCAGACCAGACGCAGGCTTTCGAAGCCGCAGCCGCCGCGATACTTGCCGGAGCCGCCGGACGAGGCCTTGATCTGCCGGCCGAGATAGATGAGCGGCTCGGCCAGCTCCCAGATCTCCATATCGCCCATGTCGCCTTCCGGGTTCCAGATGGCGGCGGCGTGGGAAAGGCCGTCCTGCACGGCGGTGGCGCCGGTGCCGTTGGCGGCGCACTCGAACGAGTTCACGGCATGGATCTCGTCATACTGATTGAAGCCGCCGCCCTGCAGCCAGTTCGACGTATTGGCGTTGCCGGCGTTCACCTCTTCCAAATATCCACGGCCGAAATAGGAGCGCGACAGGCCGCGCCACAGGGCCGTCCAGGCCGAAACCAGGAAGTGCCAGGAATAGGAGAAAGCGACGCGCCGGTCGTCCGGGTTCATCCAGGTGCCCTTGGGCAGGCGGAACTCGGTGCCATAGGCGGCGCCGTCATTGATCATTTCGGAGGGAATGAGGGTCTGGGTCATCATCACCCAGATGCCCGAGGTGAAGCTCACCTGATGGGCATTGTAGGTGTGCCAGCCCCAGCGGCTCGCGCCCTCGAAATCGAGCCGCCAGGTGCCATCCTTGCGAATGGTCATCTCGCACGGCGCGTGCATGATGGTGTCGATCTTGGCGAAGTCCGAGGGCACCCGCACATCGTCATGATTGTAGGGCACGTCGACGAAGCCCACCTGGCGATAAGTGCCGGGAATGGTCATGGCCTTGATGCGAGCCTGCAGGCCCAGGCGGCCATGCTCCACCGCCTCATAGGCGAACTTCCAATAGGCCTCGATGCCTTCTTCGGCGATCACCTCTTCCACCAGTTTGCGGATCATGTGGCAGCCAGCGACGCGGGTGCGCTCGTCCAGCATCCAATAGCGGGTGGTGCGCACCATGCGCTGGCTCTCGTGCAGCCAGTCGCGGAACAGTTCGTCATTGGCGCCGATCTTGCGGCAGGTGATGGAATAGCCATCGCCGAAGCGCTGCACCTGGCCGGTGGACATGGAGCCCGGGCCCACCGAGCCGGTGTCGATGACGTGGGTGACGCCGCCCACCCAGCCGATCAGTTCCCCTTCCCAGAAGATGGGCACGATGGTGTGGATGTCGCACGGGTGGACGTTGCCGATGAGGCTGTCGTTGTTGCAGAAAATATCCTTGTCGGCGATGCCGGGATTGGCCTCCCAATTATTCTCGATCATGTATTTGATGGCTGCACCCATGGTTCCCACATGGATGATGATGCCCGTTGAGGTCAGAATGCTGTCGCCCGCCGCGTTATAGAGGGTGAAGCACAGTTCGCCCTCCTGCTCCACGATGGGGGAAGCGGCGATTTTCTTCGCCGTCTCGCGCGCATCCACCACGCCGGCGCGCAGGCGTGAGAACAGCTTGTTGTAGAGAATGGGCTCGGCTTCCCGCAGATCCAGCTTCGTCAAACCGGCATAGCGACCGGTGGACTTGGTGGCCGCCATGAGGCGATCGCGGTGCTCCTTCAGCGTCTCGCCCCCGCGCACGAGGCCGCGGGTGGCGCTCTGCAGGCTGGTCTGCTTCACATTGACGTTCATGGGTGCGTTTCCTCTTCAATTCTTTAGGTTTTGCAGTCCTGATGTCTTTGTCCCTGGCCTTTACGTCTCCGGAGCCTCCGGCCTCCTCGCAAAAGCCCTCTCCCGGGTGCGGGGGAGGGTTGGGAGGGGGAAAGGGCGGCCTTTTCCGGGAACTCCATCCGGCGGGGAGTGCCCGGCCCTGGCGGCGCGGCCCCCTCCCCGGCCCTCCCCCGCAAGCGGGAGAGGGGGCGGGCGCGGCACCATCGACGGCGAGGCGGAAACCCGCCGCGCCTCACACCTCCTTCAGGTGGAACAGGCGGTGGCCGTCGAGCCAGGTTTCGAAGCCGTCGGGCACCACAAAGGTGGTGGCGTCGGATTCGATGATGGCGGGACCCGTCACCCGGTTGCCGGGGCGCAGGCTCTCCATCTTGTAGAGCTGCGCATCCACCCACTTCTTCTTGCGATAGAACTTGCGGGTGCCGATCTTGGCGTTCTCCGGCGGGGTCTCGCCTTCCTCCGGCTCCTTCGGAATTTTCGGCTTGGGGATCGGCACCATGCCACGCATGATGGCGCCGGTGACCGAATAGCCGAGCTCCGGCGAGCGGGCGGACGCCGCATAGACCCGGCCATAGGTGGCGTTGAAGGCGTCCGTCAATTGGTCCCAGTCGCTCGCCGAGCCGGCCTGCTTCAGCGGGCTCTCGATCTCCAGATCGTTGAGCTGGCCGCGATACTGCATGCGGTAGCCGGGCTGAAGGGTCACCTGCTCGGGCGCATAGCCGTTGAGCTTGAACTCTTCCAGCACGTTGTGGGTCAATTCTTCCCACGCCGCCTGAAGCGTTTCGGCCGCCTTCACCTTGTCCGCCTCGGGCGCATCGGTGGGCATGTTGATGTCGAGGGACTTATCGTAGCGATATTCGAAGTCCGCCGCCGCGCAGCCGAAGGCGGAGAAGCCCGCCGCCCAGGCCGGCACGATCACATCCTCGAAGCCGAGGCCCTCCGTATAGCCATAAGTGTGCACCGGGCCGGCGCCGCCATAGGAGAAGCAGACGAAGCTCGCCGGCGAATAGCCCTTGCCGGAGATCATCGAGCGCAAGTAATCGCGCAGGTCACTGTCGAGCAGCTCGATGACGCCGGCGGCGGCATCTTCCACCGTCAGGCCCAGCGGATCGGCGATCTGCGTCTTGATGGCATCCACCGCCCGCTGGCGATCGAGCTTGATGGCCCCGCCCAGGAAGTTGTCGGGGTTGAGATAGCCGAGCACCACGTGGCAGTCGGACACCGACACCGTCTCGATGCCGCTATCCTTCCAGCACACCCCCACCCGGTAGCCGGCACTGTCCGGGCCGAGCTTGATGGCCTTGGTGTAGGGATCGAGCCGGATGAAGGAGCCGGCGCCCGCACCCACGGAATCCATCGCCACCAGCGGCAAGGAGAGCACCAGACGGGCCATGTCCGGGTCGTTCTTGATGGTCATCTCGCCCTGGGTGATGAGGGCCACGTCGAACGAGGTGCCGCCGATGTCCGAGCAGGCGATGTTTTTGTAGCCCAGCACCTCGCCCAGATATTTCGCGCCGATCACCCCGCCGATGGGGCCGGACACGATGGTGCGCGCCAGCTCCTTCGCCTTCCAGGAGATGGTGCCGCCATGGGTCGCCATCACGCGGAAGTCGAACTTGGTGCCGCGCTCCTTGAAGGCGGTGGAGATCTTGTTCAGCGTCTGCCGCGAGGGCTCGGCCGCATAGCCTTCCAGAATGGTGGTGTTGGTGCGGTGGGTCTCCTTGCGCACCGGATAGTAATCGGCCGAAGCGAACACCGGGATGGACTTGCCGCTCTTCGCCACTTCCTCCAGCACGATGTCGCGCACCCGGCGTTCATGGGTGGGGTTCTTGTAGGAATGGAGCAGCGAGATGACGATGCCTTCCACATCGGCGGCGATCAGCTCGCGGGCGGCGGTGCGGGCGGTGTCCTCGCGCAGCGGGATCACCTGCGTGCCCATCATGTCGGTGCGCTCGGTGACGCCGCGGGTGAGCTGGCGCGGCACCAGCGGGGGATCGTAGCGGTGGGTGTTGAGGTGGATGCGGTCCTCATAGGCATAGCCGAGGTGGCTCTGCACCGCGCGGCCCATGCGGTGGAAATCCTCCATGCCCTGGTTGACGATGAGGCCGCACTTCAGCCCCTTGCGCTGCACCACGCGGTTGAGCATGGCGGTGCCGGAATAGACGCCGGTCTGCAACTGGCCGAGGGCGTCGTGGAGCGACATGCCCCAATTGGCGAGCCCGTCCTCGGAGGAGGCGATGAGGCCGATGGATTCGTTCTGCGGCGTCGATTGCGCCTTGCCGACGACGAAGTCGCCCTCGGCATCCACGAAGAAGGTGTCCGTCATGGTGCCGCCGGCATCGATGCCGAGCACCTGGACGTTACGCAGGGTTCCCACGGGCACGTTCACGTGTTGATCCTCCCTTTGTCAGGCCGGCCTCAAGCTGGGTCCGGTTCCGCAAGAAAAGGTCGCGAGGATCGTGCCACTTCTGTAATTCTGATCGAAATCCCGTCATTTCAAGCTGTTAATTCGACAGGTCAGCAATCATTCCCGGTGACGACTGTCCGAGTTTCGGACAAGTGTCGTCCGAACACCGCGCACCGGACACCAACTCTTGCCGGCCCCTGCGGCTGCACTTGTGCTCAGTGGGTCCATGGGCCTATCCTTCATGGCAAGTCGATCGCCGCAGCACGCGGACAGAATGCGACAGTGAAGGGAGAAACCGCCATCGTTCGGGCGGCGCCACGCCAGCACACCAGCTGCCCCCACGATGGCCAACGGCCTTGAGGCGACGCGCCCGGGACAACGCGCCGCCGGCCGGGAGGACATTGCCGGTGACACGTGTCGAGATGGCTATGGACAACATGGCTGTGGGCAGCCCTGCGGCGACGGCCACA
Organism: Xanthobacter sp. ZOL 2024; assembly: GCF_052932325.1. Lineage (NCBI taxonomy): Bacteria > Pseudomonadati > Pseudomonadota > Alphaproteobacteria > Hyphomicrobiales > Xanthobacteraceae > Xanthobacter > Xanthobacter sp. ZOL 2024. The sequence goes on along the minus strand of NZ_CM128808.1, from coordinate 2,720,746 downwards.
CGCCTCGTCGCCGGCGCCGACATCAAGCGCGCCTGGGAAGCCTTCCACCAGGATGGCATTGCCCCGCCGTTCGTGCGGCCGGCGGTGGTGGCCTCCTGGCAGCGCTCCCGCGCCCACCGCATCACCGCCGCCCGCGCCGAAGCGCCGCTGGTGAGCGAGGCGGAGCTGCATTGCCGCCGCCAGCAGAACCTGCGCCTCATCCACGCCGCCCGCCCAGCCATGGAGGAGGCGCGCGCCCTGCTCGCCGATGCCCATTCCATGCTGGTGCTGGCCGATCCCGCCGGCACCATCTTGGAGACCGAGGGGGACGCCCGGGCGGTGGATACGGGCCACGAGGTGAAGCTGCAGCGCGGCGGCATCTGGCGCGAGGCGGAAATCGGCACCAATGCCATCGGCACGGCGCTCGCCGGCCGCCGCCCGGTGCAGATCCATGCGGACGAGCATTTCTGCGCCGCCGTGCAGCGCTGGACCTGCGCCGCAGCGCCGGTGCTGCACCCCACGGAAGGCACGGTGCTGGGCGCGGTCGACATCTCCGGCTTCACCGACACCTTCAACCCGCAGAATCTGGCCCATGCGGTGGCCCTCGCCCACCAGATCGAGGCCATCCTCGGCCGCCGCATCGCCGGCGAGCACGACCGGGTGCTGCGCCATTTCCTGGGCAAGCGCGCGCTGTGGCTGAGCGAGGAGATCATCGCCTTCAGCCGCTCCGGCGCCCTCATCTTCTCCACCGACCGGGCCCTGAAGGAGCTGGTGCGCCGCAATGATGCAGTGCTGGCCGACGGCCGGCTGATGCCGGTGCGGGAGACCGAGCCGGAGGCCTGGGCTCACAAGATCGCCGAGCTTCTGCCCGGCGCCAGCCTGGAGGTGGTGAAGGAGGACGGCGAGGAGATCGGCGGCGTGCTGGTGCTGCATGCACCGCGCCGCGCCCGTGGCGGCGGCCAGGGGCCGGCGCTTGGCGGCGAGGCGCCGCTCAGCTTCGAAGCCATCATCGGCGAAAGCCCGGCCCTGCGGGCGGCGCGCGATCAGGCCCGGCGCATGTCCGAAAGCGGCGTTCCGGTGCTGCTGGAGGGGGAGACCGGGGTCGGCAAGGAGGTGTTCGCCCGCGCCATCCACGGCGGACGCGAGCCCGCCGGGCCGTTCGTGCCGGTCAATTGCGGCGGCCTGCCGCGCGATCTCATCGCCTCCGAATTGTTCGGCTATGAGAAGGGTGCCTTCACCGGCGCCGATGCCGGCGGGCGCGCCGGCAAGGTGGAGGCGGCCGATGGCGGCGTGCTCTGCCTCGACGAGATCGGCGAGATGCCGCTGGAGCTGCAATCCTATCTGCTACGGGTGCTGGAAGACGGGGTGGTCTATCGGGTCGGCGGCCACGGGGCACGGCGGGTGAACCTGCGCCTCGTGTCCATGACCAACCGCGATCTGTCCGCCGAAGTGGCCGCAGGGCGGTTCCGGCGCGATCTCTATTACCGCATCGCCGCCCTGCGCCTCGCCATTCCGCCGTTGCGGGAGCGGGGCGACGACATCCTGCTGCTGATGGAGCATTACGCCCGCGCCGCCGCCGTGCAGGCCGGCCGCGCCACCCCGCGCTTCACCCCCGCCGCCTTGGATGCCCTGAAGGCCCACGCCTGGCCGGGCAATGTGCGCGAGCTGCGCAACGTGGCCGACATGCTGGTGGCCCTCATGCCCCCCGGCGCGGCCATCACTGTGGAGGACCTGCCCGCCGACATCCGCGCGGGCGCCGCCCCGGTGGCGGACGGCGGCGGCGACCTCAAGTCGCTGGAGCGCTCCGCCATCCTGGCGGCAGTGGAAGCGGCGGGCGGCAACCTCTCCAAGGCCGCCAAGGCCCTCGGCATCGCCCGCTCCACCCTCTATCTGCGGCTGGCCGCCCTGGAGCGCGGCGCCGGACCGCGTCCATGAAACGACCCTTCGGCAGCATGGCCGCGCGCGAAGGGCGGGCGCCGTCACCCGTCGCGCAAGCGGGAGAGGGAGCGTTTCCACCAGCTGAACGTAGATCGGGCTGGCCGCGAGGGCGTGCGGCGGGACAGCACGCTTTCCGCGGTTGCGTGATGGGGCGATTGATCTAGGCTCGCGGCCAAAGACCGGACCCGAGCAAGGATGCCCCAAATGTCTCAGCCTTCCGCCACCCCCGCGCTGGAACAGATCCCCGTGACCCGCATCGACGGCACGCCCGCCACCCTCGGTGATTTCCACGGCACCGTGCGCCTGGTGGTGAATGTCGCGTCCAAATGCGGCCTCACCCCGCAATATGAGGCGCTGCAGGCCCTTTATGCCGCGCGCCACGGCGATGGGCTGGAGATTCTCGGCTTTCCCGCCAACAATTTCGGCGCCCAGGAACCGGGTACCGAGGCCGAGATCTCCAGCTTCTGCTCCACCACCTATGGCGTCACCTTCCCCATGTTCGCCAAGATCTCGGTGAAGGGCGCCGATCGCCACCCGCTTTATGACGCGCTGGTGGCCGCCCAGCCGGAGGCGGTGGGCGCTGACGGCATGCGTGCGCGCCTTGCCAAGCATGGGGTGAATGCGGCGCCGAGCGACGTTCTGTGGAATTTCGAGAAGTTCGTGGTGGGGCGCGACGGCACCGTCATCGCCCGCTTCTCCCCCGACGTGACGCCGGATGATCCGCGCCTGACCCAGGTGCTCGACAGCGCCCTCGCCGCCTGAATCAGACGGCCGGGCCAGACGAGCCCGCCCGGCGGCGCAACGCGCGCGCCGGGTCTGGCCAGATCAGCCATGGACACTGGCGCCGCGCTCACGCGCCTTCGGGCGCGCACAAAGCGGCGGCCAGTTCCACCAGTTCCAGATCGCTGCCGCGCCGGCCCACCAAAGACAGGCCGATGGGCACGCCATCCACCTCGGCCAGTGGCATGGACACCTGCGGCAGGCCGGCAAGGCCGGCGGTGCACAAGAGGTTCATGGCGAGGTGGCGATAGGTCACCTCCGTATCCGCCGCCGCCGAGCCGCGCAGGGGCGCCACCCGCGGGGTGGAGGGCAGCACCATCACCGTGCCGGGGGGCAGCAGCGCGCGGGTGCGCTCCACCACCGCCTGGCGCATCACCTGCGCCGCTTCCACCTCGGCCGGGTCCTGGCGGGCGGCCGCGGCGAAGCGATCGGCCACCCCGGGCCCGAAGGTGGGCTGCACCGCTTCCACCCAGGCGCCGACGCTCTGCCAGATCTCCGCCGCCTGCAGCGCGCGGAACGCCGCCGACCAGCGGGCGAGGCCATCCTGCGCCAGCACGGTCTCCTGCGCCGGCCCCACCCGCGCTTCCACCTTGGCGACAGCCGGCATCAGCGCGGCGCGCACGTCATCCCCGAGCAGGGCGAAGGCATCGGCCGGAAACACCAGCCGGGTGGGGCGCGGCGCCGGACCATTGTCCTGCAGCAGCACCCGCGCCACCTTCACGAACACCTGCGGATCGCGGGCCATGAAGCCCACGCAATCGAAGCTCGGCGCGAACGGGGCGATGCCATCGGGCGAAATGCGATCGTGGGTGGGGCGCAGGCCGAGGAGGCCGCAATAGCTGGAGGGCACCCGCACCGAGCCGCCGCAATCGGAGCCGAGGGCGAAATCCACCCGGCCCGCCGCCACCACCGACGCCGAGCCAGAGGAGGAGCCGCCGGGCACCCGATCCGGCGCGGCGCTGTTGAGCGGCGTGCCATAGTGAAAATTCTCGCCGGTGAGCGAATAGGCCAGCTCATCGGAAATGGTCTTGCCCTCCACATCGGCTCCGGCCTCCAGAAGCCGCGCCACTGCCCAGGCGTGGTTGAGGGCGGGCGCGTGGGTGCGCGCCCATTCTGGATGGCCATTGCCGGTCACCACCCCCTTCACGTCCAGAACATCCTTCACCGCGAAGCGCAGGCCCGACAGCGGACCGCCGGGACGGCCGGCCACATGGACGCGGGGACCCGGCACATAGGCGCCGAGATCATCAACAGTGGGGGAGGAAGACGAAGTGTGCGGAGCGGACATGACGGCCTCGACTGGAGCAACGCGACTTTGAAGACGGCGGGGACTTGCGGCCCGTCTGGAGACGGAGCCGGACGGCAGATCTGCGGACGGCACGCCCTGGCCTGCCCCGGGACCGCCGGACGACACGAAGCCCCCTTGCTGTGAACGGTGCGAAACGTTGAAGGTCATCACAGGGGATAGCATGTAAGTAAAATTTTGCATATAAGCGAAAACGCCGACAGAATGGCGTTGAGAGCGACCCGGCAGGCCCCCGTGCGACGGCCTCTCACCGCCTCTCCACGCGCGCGGAGACACGTTTGAAACCCATCGCCGCCCCTCAGGATGCCCCAGAGCGGCCCGCGCCCCGCAAGCGCGATGCAGCGGCCACCCGCGCCCGCATTCTGGAGGCCGCCCGCGCCGCCTTCGCCCGCGAGGGGTTCGCCGGGGCTCGAGTGGAGCAGATCGCCCGCGGTGCCGCCACCAACGTGCAGATGATCTATCGCTATTTCGGCGACAAGGAGGGGCTGTACCGGGCCGTCCTGGAGGCCACCTACCGGCATCTGCGCAGCCTGGAACAGGGGCTCGACCTCACCGCCCTCGGCCCGGTGGACGGCCTGCGCCGGCTGGTGGAATTCACTTTCGACTATTTGCGCGATACGCCAGAATTCGTCGCCATCATCCGCAACGAAAACATGGCGGGAGCCTCTTTCGCCCGGCAGATGCCGCAGATCCACGAGAGCGCGCACCCGCTGGTGGCGGCCATCGACGACCTTCTCGCCCGCGGCCGCGCCGCCGGCGTGTTCACCAAGGACAGGGACACCGACATGGATGCGGTGGACCTCTACGTCACCATCCTGTCGCTCTGCATCACCCACGTCTCCCAGCGCGAAACCCTCTCCGTGCTGTTCTCCCGCGATTTCGGCGATCCCGCCTGGCTGGCCCGGCGACGGGCCCAGGTGGTGGCGATCGTGCTGACCGTCCTCACCGCCCCATCCCCCTGCGCGCCCCGGGCCTGAGGCCCGCCCGCTGATCCGGAACCTCGACATGACTGACTTCGACTGGAGCGCCGGCTACCCCTCCCGCCGCCTGCCGGTGTTCGGCAACAACGTGGTCTCCACCTCCCATCCCCTGGCCAGCCAGGCCGGCCTCAATATGCTGTGGAAGGGTGGCAATGCGGTGGATGCAGCCATCGCCACCGCCGCCGCCATGACCATTCTGGAGCCCAACAACAACGGGCTGGGCTCGGATGCCTTCTGCATTTTGTGGGACGGCAAGGAACTGCACGGCCTCAACGCCTCCGGCCGCGCCCCGGCGGCCTGGACGCCGGCCTATTTCCACGCCCGCTACGGCGCCGACGCCAAGCGCCCGCCCCAGCGCGGCTGGGATGCGGTGACGGTGCCCGGCGCGGTGGGCGGCTGGGTCGCCCTCTCCGAACGGTTCGGCAAGCTGCCCTTCGCCGATCTCATGGAACCGGCCATCGAGATCGCCGCGCGCGGCTCCCTCGTCACCCCGGTGAACCAGACCAAATGGGTGGCGGCGGAGAACCTCGCCGCCCAGCCCGGCTTCGCCGAGACCTTCCTGCCCCGGGGCCGGGCGCCGCGGGTGGGCGAGCACTTCGCCATGCCGGCGGCGGCGCGCACGCTCAGCCGCATCGCCGAAACCAAGGGCGAGGCCTATTATCGCGGTGAGATCGCCGAGGCGCTGGAGCGCCACGCCAAGGCCGAGGGCGGCGCGCTCACCGCCGCCGACATGGCCGCCTATACGCCCCAATGGGTCACCCCCATCACCCAGGACTATCGCGGCTACACCCTCAACGAGATTCCGCCCAGCGGCCAGGGCCTCACCGCTTTGATCGCGCTGGGCATCCTCAAGAGGTTCGACATCGCCGCCCATGAGATGGACGGGCCCGACGCACAGCATCTGATGATCGAGGCCATCAAGCTCGCCTTCGCCGATGTCTATCGCTACGTGGCCGACCCCAGCGCCATGGAGGTGACCGCCGAGGCCCTGCTGGACGAGGCCTATCTCGCCCGCCGGGCCGCCCTCATCGACATGAAGACGGCCCAGCCCTTCGCCCCCGGCAATCCGGTGAAGGGCGGCACCATCTACCTCACCACCGCCGACGCCTCGGGCATGATGGTGAGTTTCATCCAGAGCAATTTCAACGGCTTCGGCTCCGGCGTGGTGCTGCCCGAATGGGGCCTCTCGCTGCAGAACCGCGGCCATGGCTTCAGCCTCGATCCGGCGAGCCCGAACCTCGTCGCCCCGCGCAAGCGGCCGTTCCACACCATCATCCCCGGCTTCCTTACCCAGGATGGCGCGCCGCTGATGAGCTTCGGCGTGGTGGGGGCCAACATGCAGCCCCAGGGCCAGGTGCAGACCCTGGTGCGCATGCTGGACTATGGGCTCAACCCGCAGGCCGCCTGCGACGCCCCCCGCTGGCGCTTCAACGCCGGCCTCGCCCTCGACATGGAATCGTCCATGCCCGCCGCCACCATCGCCGCGCTGGCGGAGCGCGGCCACCAGCTCAATGTGGAAGACGACCCCTACCAGGATTTCGGCGCCGGCCAGTTCATCTGGCGCATGGGCGATCCGGCGGTGGAGGGCTACACCGCCGCCAGCGATCCGCGCCGCGACGGGCAGGCCGCCGTCGGCTGAAGCGCACGCCTGGATTTGCCGCCGCGAACATGGTTCCATCGCCGGCGGCGGCAGATCCTTGGCCGCGCGGGGAAAGGCGGCGGTGGTGAGCGAGCGTGCGAAGGCCCGGGCGAGAGGCCTGTTCAAGCGACCCGGCTTTCTGCTGCGCAGGCTGCACCAGATCTATGTGGCCATCTACCTGCAAGAGTGCGAGCGGTTCGGCACCACGCCGGTGCAGTCCAGCGTGCTGCAGGTGCTGCTGCTGGAGCCGGGCATCGACCAGGCGACCCTGGGCGTCACCATCGGCATTGATCGCACCACCGCATCCACCGTCCTCGCCCGGCTGGAAAAGCGCGGCCTGGTCCGCCGCGAGGCCACCGATGAGGATCGCCGGGTGCGCCGGGCCTTCCTCACCCCCCAGGGCGAGGCCATGGTGGAGGAGATGCAGAGCGCGCTGGAAGCCGCCCACGCCCGGCTGGTGGCGCCGCTGCCCGCCGCCGAGCGCGCCGACTTCATCCGCAAGCTGACCCGGCTGGTGGAATCCAACAATGACGAGGGCCGCACCGAGCTGCGGAACCTTTAGGCAGCGCTGCGCAAACAATGGCGTTGACCCGGCGCCACATATTCAGCACGCTGACGACCTCGCGCAAACAGCGAGCCCGACGCGATAAAGAGCGCCCAGACCGTCAGTGAACTGATGATTGAGCGACCCCGCCTGAAAGGACCCACCGTGAGCGAGACGACGGACCTCGATAGCCAGAGCCTGCGCGGCTTTCTCACCATGGTGGAACGCCGCTTCCCCGATGAGCTGCTGCGCATCCGCGAGCGGGTCGACCCGCGCTTCGCCTCCACCGCCGCGGTGTTCGAGCTGGAGCGGGCGGGCCGCAGCCCGGTGATGGTGTTCGAGGATCTGGGGGGGCTGGGCGATCTCAGCGGCCAGGCGCAGGCGGCCGGCGCGGCGCCGGCGGCGCGGCCCATGCCGCTGGTCACCAACATCGCCGCCAATCGCGCCCTGCTCGCCGCCTGCCTCGACGTGAGCGAAGAGGCGCTGCCGACGGCATTCCGGGAGCGCTGCCGCTCCTATCTGCCCTGCGCGGTGGTGCCGCGCGGCGCCTGGGAGGATGTGGTCATCGAAGGGGATGACCTCGACCTGACGCGCCTGCCCATCCCCCTGCAGTTCAGCGTGGACGCCGCCCCCTACATCACCGCCGGGCAGCTCACCGCGCGCGACCCGGAGACCGGGGTCGACACCACCGGCTTTCACCGGCTGATGCTGAAGGGGCGCAACCGGCTGGGGGTGTCGCTGCATTCGCGCCGGCGCATGTATGAGTTTCATCGTCGCGCCGCCGCCCGCGGCCAGAACCTGCCGGTGGCCATCACCCTGGGCGTGCACCCGCTGCATTATATGGGCTCGATGGTCTATGCCTATCCGCCAGACGTGCGCAAATTCGAGATCATCGGCGGCCTGTTCGGCGCGCCCTATCAGCTCGCCCGCTGCGGCGTCGCCGATCTTGAAGTGCCGGCGGGGGCCGAGATCATCATCGAGGGCGAGATCCTGGCGGACGTCCATGAGCCGGAGGGCCCGTTCGGCGAATTCACCGGCTACGCCTCGTTCCGCTCCACCCAGAACGTGTTCGTCGCCCACCGGCTGCGCATGCGCCGCGATGCGCTATTCCATTCCGTGGTCTCCGGCATGGCCAAGGACCACATCCTGGTGTCCTGCATTACCCGCGAGGGGGAGATCCTCAACGCGCTGAAGCGCAACCTGCCGAACGTCACCGGCGTGCACGTGCCGCATTCCACCTGCGGCGCCTTCACCGCCATCATCGCCATGCGCAAGACCGCCGAGGGCGAGCCGCAGATGGCGGTCATGGCGGCGCTGGGCACCGAGCTCTACACCAAGCACGTGATCGTGGTGGACGACGACGTCGACATCTTCGACCTCAACGACGTGTTCTGGGCCATCGCCACCCGGGTGCGGGCCGAACAGGACATCTTCTTCGTGCCCGGCGCCAAGGGCGCCATTCTCGATCCCAGCTCCGACCCGCAGAGCTTCACCGTCACCAAGATGGGCATCGACGCCACCCGCCCCACCGGCCGCGATTTCGCCCAGCGCCTCGTCATCGACGAGGACGAACGGGCGCGGGCCCGGGCGCTGCTGGAGCGCGCCGGCATCCCCCTCTAACACCGGCCTGCCCCGCCTGCCGGCGCCCTGACGCCGCCGCGGGCAATCCGCACCCCGTGCACACATGCGCCCGCATCGGGCCCCACAACGGGCAACGCCGGTGAGATGACACCACTGGCGATTGCGCGGATCTGTCGCTGCCCGATGAATACGCAGCACGCTGCGCAAATTTAGAGCAGATCGAAATCGCTCTCGCGGTCGGCATGGGACGTTACAATTTTTTTCATGAGATCAATGAGTTGTCTCTGCTCCACCGGGGTGAGGGCGGCCACCGTGGCGGCATGGGCCTGGCGGGCCGCCGCCTCCATGGCGGCAAGAGTCGCGCGCCCCTCGTCGGTTAGCCGGCAGCTCTGCGAACGGCGGTCCGTGGCCGAGGTGCCCCGCTGCACAAGTCCCCGTGCCTCCAGGCGCTTGAGGGCGCCGGTGGTGGTGGTGCGATCCAGCGCGACGATGCGCGACAAGGTGGTCTGGTCGGCCTCCTCCCGGTCGCTGAGGGCCGATAAGAGGCTGTATTGCACCGGCGTCACACCAAAAGGTGCGCAAAGCTCAGAAAATAGGCTGACATGCATCTGATGCATGCGACGCGCGAGGAAACCCGGGCGGTCGAACAGGGGCCACTCATCGTCCCGCATCGCCTTGGCGGTCACCGAGCAAGCATCTGATACTGCTTCACTTTTCATAACACTCCCCTCTGCGCGACACGGCCGGCGGCAGTCTTATATTGATCCAAATCAAATCTTGGCATGCAAGCTGCATAGTGGGATACGAAGCATGCTTCGCGTTTTTTGAGCGCAATCGGAGCTGCGCATTGTCTGTACGGAGACCGAGATGGCTGAACCCCTGGGCTACGATATCCTCCTGAAGGGTGGGCACGTGATCTGCCCCGCGTCGGGCCTCGACGGCACCTATGACGTGGCGGTGCGCGATGGCAATATCGCCGCTGTCGAGAAGGACATCTCGCCCGCCACCGCCACCGAGGTGATCAACGTCTCTGGCAAGCTGGTGCTGCCGGGCATGATCGACACCCATGGCCACTGCTACCAGTATGTCACCGGCCGGTTCGGCCTGAACCCGGACATGGTGGGCGTGCATTCGGGCGTCACCAGCGTGGTGGACCAGGGCGGCGCCTCGTGCATGACCTTCCCCGGCTTCCGCGAATTCATGGTGAAGCCCTCCAAGACCCGCGTCTATTCCTTCATGTCCGCCTATCTGGTGGGCGGCCTGGAAGGCCATTACTACCCGAACCTCTATAGCCCCGAATGCGTGGACGTGGACGCCACCGTGCGCGCCGCCATCGCCAACCGCGACCTGGTGCGCGGCATCAAGGGCCATGCGGAAATCGGCGGCTTCGCCCGCTGGGGCATCACCGTGATGGAGATGGCCGCCGAGATCGCCCGGCGCGCCGAGATCCCGCTCTATGTGCACTTCGGCGCCCTGTGGGGCCTGCCCGAGAGCGGCACCAACGGCGAGGACGCCGACACCATCCTCGACCGCGTCATCCCGCTGCTGAAGGAAGGCGACATTCTCGCCCATCCCTTCACCCGCAACCCCGGCGGCTTCGTGAACCGCGACGGCAAGGTGCATGACGTGATCCAGGCCGCCCTCGACCGGGGCCTGACCATCGACGTGGGCCATGGCAGCCACTTCTCCTACCGCATCGCCAGGAAGGCGGTGGCCGCCGGCGTCATCCCCACCACCCTGGGCGCCGACATGCACGGCTACAACACCTATGTGCCCGCCCCCGCCGGCACCCCGGCCGAGCACCCCGACGACGACAACCATCCGTTCAAGGGTCACGCCCGCTTCAGCCTCACCCAGGCCATGACCTCCATGATGGCGCTGGGCATTCCGCTGGAAAAGGTGGTGCCCATGGTCACCTCCAATCCCGCCGCCATGATGGGCCTTGCCGATCGCATCGGCGCCCTGAAGGTGGGCTATGTGGCCGACGTCTCGGTGCTCGACGACAACCGCGGCTCCTTCGTGCTGCGGGACAATGAGGACACCACGGTCGAGATCGACCGGCTGCTCACCCCCGCCTTCTGCCTCCGCGCGGGCGAGCGCTTCAATGCCGATGCGCCGATCCTGCCCGACGTGGTGGCGGCGTGAGCGCCCCGGGCGAGAAGACGGCGCCGCAAGAGGTCTGGGACACCCTGTCCCAGACCGAGCGGGACGCCGCCTACAACAACAACGCCGCCGTGCCGAACAGCGCGGCGTGGGTGGCCGCCCGCGACATCGCGGCGGCCGCCTTCCGCGCCGCCCACGGGGAGCACCTGGATGTTCCCTATGGCCCCGGCGCGCGGCAGAAGCTCGACCTCTACCCCGGCGCCGATCCCCAGGCGCCCTGCCTCGTGTTCATCCACGGCGGCTATTGGCAGCGCAACACCCGCGAGACCTTCGCCCATTATGCCGAGGGCCTGCTCGCCCAGGGCTGGTCGGTGGCCCTCGTCGGCTACACCCTGGCCCCCGAGGCGCGGATCGGCGCCATCGTCGATGAGATCGGCCTTGCCCTCGACACCCTCGCCAAGGACGGCCCGGCCCACGGCATCGCCGGCCCGCTGGTGATCTCCGGCTGGTCGGCCGGCGCGCAGCTGGCGGTGATGCAGCTCGATCATCCGGCGGTGACGGCGGGCCTCGCCATCTCCGGCGTCTATGAGCTCGGCCCCATCCGCGACACCTTCCTGAACGCGGCGCTGCAGCTCACCGACACCGAGATCGCCACCTGCTCGCCGCTGCGCCACGTGCCCTCGCACAAGCCGCTGATCATCGCCTATGGCACCCATGAGGTGCCGGCGCTGGCGCACGATTCCCGCGCCTTGTCCGGGCGCCGGGTGGCGGCCGGCGCGCCGGGCGCGCTGCTGCCCATCCTCGGCGCCGACCATTTCTCCATCCTCGACGAACTGCGCGCGCCGCAGGGCCAGTTGACCCGCGCCGTGTGCGACCTCATGGCGAGAGGTGCGGCATGAGCGGAGTTGAAACCGGCGCAATCAGCATCCAGGGCGAGGGCGTCGGCGCGCGCCTGCCCCGCAAGGAAGACGACCGGCTGATGCGCGGCCGGGGCCAGTATATCGCCGACATCCGCCTGCCCGGCATGCTGGACGTGGCGTTCGTACGCAGCCCCCTGGCCCATGCCCGCATCCGCGGCATCCATGTGCCCGCCGATATTCGCGACAAGGTGTTTCTGGCTGCCGATCTCGACGGCGTCTCTCCCATCCGCGCCGTCTCCGGCCTGCCCGGCTTCAAGGTGTCGGAACAGCCGGTGCTCGCCTTCGAGAAGGTGCGGCAGGTGGGCGAGCTCATCGCCATGTGCGTCGCCCCCACCCGCGCCGAGGCGGAAGACATCGCCGCCCGCGTGGAGCTGGATCTGGAAGAACTGCCCGCCCTTTACGACATGCTGGAAGCGCGCAAGCCCGGCGCGGCCCTGGTGCACGAGCACTGGGGCGACAACATCTATCTGGAATCCCAGGTGAATGTGGGGATCGAGGCGGCCTTCGACGCGCCGGTGAAGATCTCCCGCACCATCTCCACCGCCCGCCAGTGCATGGCCCCCATCGAGGGCCGCGGCACGGTGGTGCATCTCGACCACCGCATGGAACAATTGGTGGTCTACACCGCCAGCCAGATGCCGCACATCGTCCGCTCGGGCCTCTCCGAATGCCTGGGCCTGGAAGAGGGGCAGATCCGCATCATCTCCCCCGACGTGGGCGGCGGCTTCGGCTACAAGGCCATTTTGCTGGCGGAAGAGGTGTGCCTCGGCTGGCTCGCCCGGAAGATCAGGCAGCCGGTGCGCTGGCTGGAGGATCGGCGCGAGCACCTCACCGCCAACGCCAATTGCCGTGAGCACCATTACGAGATCACCCTTTATGCCGATCGCGACGGCACCCTGCGCGGGGTCGATTGCGAGGCGACGGTGGATAGCGGCGCCTATTCCGCCTACCCCTTCTCCGCCTGCCTGGAAGCGGCGCAGGTGGCGAGCATCCTGCCCGGCCCCTACGACTTTCCCGCCTATCGCTGCCGCACCTGGTCGGTGGCCACCAACAAGTGCCCGATCCTGCCCTATCGCGGCGTGGCCCGCACCGGCGTGTGCTTCGCCCTGGAAGTGGCGCTCGACTGCCTCGCCGCCGAGCTCAACCTCCCGCCCGAGGTGGTGCGCCTGAAGAATCTGGTGCGCCCCGAGCAGATGCCGTTCGACAACATCACCAAGAAGCATTTCGACGGCGGCGATTATCCCGAGGCGCTGAAGCGCGCCCTCGAGGCCATCGAGCCGGAGAAGGTGCGCGCCCGCAAGGCCGCCGGCCTGCCGGACGGGCGGCGCCTCGGCTTCGGCCTCTCCATCTATTGCGAGCAGGGCGCCCACGGCACCTCGGTCTATTCCGGCTGGGGCATTCCCATGGTGCCCGGCCACGAACAGGCCGGCGCCCGCCTCACTCCCGACGGCGGCCTGGAGCTGCGGGTGGGCGTGCACTCCCACGGCCAGAGTCTCGAAACCACTTTGGCCCAGGTGGCCTATGAGGTGCTGGGCATTCCGGTGGCCCGCACCCGCCTCGTCTATGGCGACACCGCTATGACCCCCTATTCCACCGGCAGCTGGGGCTCGCGGGTGATGGTGATGGCCGGCGGCGCCGTCGCCACCGCCTGCACCGAGCTTTCGGAGCGCATCCGCCGCATCGGCGCGCACATGCTGCAGGCCGATCCCGGCGACGTGCGTTTCGAGCACGGCCGCGTGGTGGGCCCCTCCGGCGACATCGGCATCGATGAGATCGCCCGCACCTGGTATCGCCGCCCGCAGGACCTGCCCGCCAATGTGGACGGCGGCGGGCTGGAGGTCACCGCCGGCTACAAGCCGGTGCGCGACACCGGCACCTTCAGCTACGCCGCCCATGCGGTGGTGGTGGCCGTCGACCCCGAGGTGGGGGACGTGGAGCTGCTGGATTACGTCATCGTCGAGGATGGCGGCGTGCTGGTGAACCCCATGGTGGTGGATGGCCAGATCATCGGCGGCCTCGCCCAGGGCATCGGCACCGCCCTTTATGAGGAGATGCCGTTCGACCGCTCCGGCCAGCCGCTCGCCTCCACTCTGGCGGACTATCTGCTGCCCGGCGCGCCGGAGGTTCCCGCCCCCTTCATCGGCCATATGGAAACCCCCTCGCCCTATACCCGCTTCGGCGTGAAGGGCATCGGCGAAGGCGGCGCCATCGCCCCGCCCGCCGCCATCGCCAACGCCGTCAATGACGCGCTACGGCCGCTGGGCGTGGAAATGCTGCACTCGCCCATCACCCCGCGCCGCATCGTCGAAAAGGTGCTCGACGCCCGCGCGACGAGGAGGGTGGCATGAAGCCCGCGCCGTTCCGCATCGCCCGCCCCCACGACATCGCCGGCGCCGTGGCGCAGCTGCGCCAGCTGGGCGATGGCGCCAAGGTGATGGCCGGCGGCCAGTCCCTCGGCCCCATGCTCAACCTGCGCCTCGCCACCCCCGACGTGGTGGTGGACATTTCCGGCATCGCCGCGCTGAAGAGCGTGCGCGAGGAGCCGGGCCACGTGGTCTATGGCGCCCTCGTCACCCATGCCGACGTGGAAGACGGCCGCGTGCCCGACGTGGGCGAACATGTGCTGCGCCGGGTGGCCGCCGGCATCGCCTATCGGGCGGTGCGCAATCGCGGCACCATGGGCGGCAGCCTCTCCCACGCCGACCCCGCCGCCGACTGGGTGAACGCCCTGTCCGCCCTCGATGCGGCGGTGGAGATCGAAGGTCCCGCCGGCCGGCGCACCCTCGCTCTGTCGGCCTTCCTCACCGGCGCCCTCAGCACGGCCCTTGGCGAGGGTGAGTTCGTTGTGGCGGTGCGGGTGCCGAAGCTGCCCGCCTCGGCCCGCTTCGGCTATGCCAAGCACTGCCGCAAGGTGGGCGAGTTCGCCCATGCGGTGGGCGCGCTCGTGGTGGACCCCACCGCCGGCACCGCCCGTGCCCTGATGGGCGCCATCGACGCCCCGCCTTTGGTGCTGGCCGACGCCCGCGCCCTGTTCGGCGGCGCCATCGATGGCGATTTCGCCGCCCGTTTCGATGCCGAGGCCGCCGGCGCTGCCCTCGCCGCCGCCGGCCTCGCCGATGCGGTCGACCGCCACATCCATGTGGAAGTGCTGCGTCGGGCGGTCCGCCAGGCCGCCGGCCTGTTCTCTCCCGAAACCCGGAGCGCCGCATGAACGCGCCCGTCACGACGCCGAACCCCACCGAGACCGTGCGCCTCACCCTCAATGGCCGGCCCGTCGCCGCCGAGGTGGAGGCCCGCACCAATCTCGTGGATTTCGTCCGCGACACGCTGGACGTCACCGGCACCCACATCGGCTGCGAGCATGGCGTGTGCGGCGCCTGCACGGTGCTGGTGGATGGGGAGCCGGCCCGCTCCTGCCTCACTTTCGCCAGCGCCTGCTCCGGCGCCGCGGTGACCACCATCGAGGGGCTCGACGACGACGCCATCGCCGCCGAGCTGCGCGCCGCCTTCAATCGCGAGCATGCCCTGCAGTGCGGCTTCTGCACCCCCGGCATGCTGGTGTCGTCGCGCGATCTGGTGCTGCGCCTGCCAGAGCCGGACGAGCACCGCATCCGCATGGGCCTTGCCGGCAACCTGTGCCGCTGCACGGGCTATGCGGGCATCGTCAAGGCGGTGGCTTCGGTGATCGCCGATCGCCGTGCCCGTGGCATCGGCCCGCGCACCGCCGAGCGGCCGCTGGGCCCGGTGGGCGCGCACGCCGGCACTGACACCATTGTGGCACCGCTCGCCACGGCGGACGCCGCCCGCCCGGCGGCCCTGCCCACCATGCTGGCGGAGGACTTCACCCCGGCCCACAGCTTCGACCAGAGCTTCGATCTGCCATTCCCGCCGGACCAGGTGTTCGCGGTGTTCGGCGCCATCCGCGAGGTGGCGGCCTGCCTGCCCGGCGCGGTGGTGGAGGCGATGCCGGCGCCGGACCGGGTGGAGGGCGGCATGCGCCTCAAGCTCGGCCCCATCGCCACCACCTTCCGCGGCACCGCCCGCATCAGCCGCGACGCGGAAACCCGCAGCGGCGTCATCCTCGGCGCCGGCGGCGATGGCCGCTCCAGCACCCAGGGCGAGATCCGCTATCGGGTCACCGAGGGCGCCGCCCCCGGCACCAGCCGGGTGGCGCTCACCGTGGGCTACACGCTGAAGGGGCCGCTTGCCCAGTTCAGCCGCCCCGGCCTGGTGCGCGAGGTGGCGGGCCGGCTGATCGCCGATTTCTCCGCCAACCTCGACGCCCACCTCAAGGGCGCCCCGGCGCCCGCTGCCGCCAGCGGCGGCGTCAACCCCATCCGGCTCGTGCTCTCCCTCATCGGCGCCCGTCTCAGGGCGCTGCTGGGGCGGGCCGAGCCCTGATCTCAAGACCCTGAGTGCCCCGAAAAACCAACCGAACCAGAGTGCCCTGAAGGAACTGGAGACCAAAATGCAGCTGACCCGCCGGACCACCCTCGCCGCCATGGCGCTGGCCCTCATGTCGAGCACCGCGTTTGCGCAGGACACCATCAAGATCGGCATCAACCAGCCGCTGACCGGCCCGTTCGCCGCTTCCGGCACCTATGTGACCAACGGCGCCAAGATCGCCGCCGACGAGATCAACGCCAAGGGCGGCGTGCTCGGCAAGAAGATCGAGCTGGTGGTCGAGGACAACAAGAGCAACCCCACCGAGGCCGCCGCCGTCACCGAGAAGCTGATCACCTCCGACAAGGTGCCGGTGCTGCTGGGCGCCTGGGGCTCCAGCCTGACCCTCGCCGCCATGCCGAAGCTGGAGGAATACTCCGTGCCGATGCTGGTGGAGACCTCCTCCTCGGGCAAGATCACCAAGTCCGGCAACCCTTACGTCTTCCGCATCTCCCCGCCGTCCTCGGTGGAAGCCGAGGCGTTCGAGCCCATCGCCAAGAAGCTCGGCATCAAGAAGGCCGATTTCCTGGTCATCAACAATGACTGGGGCCGCGGCGCCGCCGTCGAATTCTCCAAGGTGCTGAAGGATAACGGCATCGAGGTGGGCCTGGTGGAGACCATGGACCAGTCCTCCCAGGACATGACCGCCCAGCTCGCCAAGCTGAAGGCCTCCGACGCGGACACCCTGATGATCACCGCGGCGGTGGACCAGCTGACCCTGCTGTTCAAGCAGATGGCCGCGCTCGGCATCAAGAAGAAGGTCATCACCACCGGCGGTTCGCAGAACCCCGACCAGCTGGTGGCCCAGGCCGGCTCCACCGCCAACGGCACCCTGCACCTGGTGGCGTTCGCCCCCTGGTGGCCGGAGAAGAGCCCGAACCCTGAGGAGGCCACCGCCTTCATCACCGAGTGGAAGAAGCGCGGCTACGACTTCGCCGGCACCACCGAGAGCTTCCGCGGCTATGACGGCATCCGCACCATCGCGGCCGCTATCGAGGCCGGCGGCGCCGCCGACCCGGCCTCCATCCAGAAGGGCTTCTGGAAGGTGAACATCGTCGGCCTCAACGGCCCGATCAAGTTCGAGAAGGAAGGCCCGGCCGGCAAGGAAAGCGGCCAGAGCAAGCCGGAGGTGTACCTGATCGAGATCGCCGACGGAAAGATCAAGCCCGCCAACCCCTGAGCAGCGCGCAGCAACGGGTGTGGATGAGGGACGCACAGCCCCTCCTCCCATGGCTGCGGCGGGACTGCCCCCGCCGCGGCCGCCCGGCCCCCTCGCGGGACCTCCGGACCACCGCCCGCCGGAGCCTCCCGACCCGGCGCGACCCTCGCGGGCCGCGCCCTTGCCCCGAATGCGACCCAACGGACAGGCCAGATGGACCAACTCCTGCAACACGTCGTCAACGCGCTGGTGCTCGGCGGCACCTATGCGCTCCTGGGCATCGGCCTCACCCTGATCTTCGGC
The DNA here is from genome assembly GCF_052932325.1 of Xanthobacter sp. ZOL 2024. Lineage (NCBI taxonomy): Bacteria > Pseudomonadati > Pseudomonadota > Alphaproteobacteria > Hyphomicrobiales > Xanthobacteraceae > Xanthobacter > Xanthobacter sp. ZOL 2024. The sequence goes on along the minus strand of NZ_CM128808.1, from coordinate 2,703,071 downwards.
ATCATGAACGTGGTGAACTTCACCCACGGCGCGCTCTACACCTTCGGCGCCTATGCCATGTATCTGGCGGCCGTCGCCCTCGGCCTCAATTTCTTCGTGGCCCTGCCGGTGGCCCTGGTGGCGGGCCTGGCGCTCGGCGCCCTGCTCGAATTCGTGCTGCTGCGGCCGCTGCGCCGCTCCGACATCGACACCACCATGCTGGTGATGATCGGCGCCGGCATCATCCTGCAGTCGGGCACCTTGTGGATTTTCGGCGGCGTCGCCAAGGCGGTGCCCACCCCGTTCCCGGCCGAACCGCTGGTGATCGGGCCGGTGTCGGTGTCCTATGTGCGGCTGTTCGTGCTGGCGGCGGCACTGGCGCTGATCGCGCTCACCTATGTCACCATCAACGGCACCAAGCTCGGCCGCGCCATGCGCGCCACCTTCCAGGACCACGACACCGCCGCCCTCATGGGCGTCAACGTCTCGCTCATCTACACCGCCACCTTCGCCATCGGCTCGGCGCTGGCCTCGGCGGCCGGGGCGCTGCTGGGCCCGGTCTATGTGGTGTTCCCGCAGATGGGCGACCTTGCCGCGGTGAAGGCGTTCGCCATCGTCATCCTGGGCGGGCTCGGCTCCATCTCGGGGGCCACCATCGGCGGCTTCATCCTGGCATTCGCGGAAGAGCTGGGGGCGGGCTACATCTCGTCCGGCTATCGCGATGCCATGGGCTTTCTCATCATTATCGCGGTGCTGCTGGTGAAGCCGACCGGCCTGTTCGCCCGCGCGGAGCGCATCGGATGACACGGCTTATCGCGCCCTTGTTCCTGGTGGTCTTCGCCCTGGTGCCCCTGTGGCTGAACGACCCCTATCTCATGAATGCCCTCATCATCACGGGCATCTTCACCATCTGCGCCATGAGCCTGAACCTGCTGCTCGGCTATACCGGGCAGCTCAGCCTCGGCCATGTGGCCTTCTTCGGCATCGGCGCCTATGTGAGCGCGCTGACGGCGCTCGGCTTCGACGTGAGCCTGCCGTTCGGCCTCCGCATCACCCATGAAGGGGGCTCGCCGCTGCTGGGCTTCGTGCTCGCCATCCTCATCACCGGCGTCACCGGCTATCTCATCGGCCGGCTGTCGTTCCGGGTGCGCGGCGCCTATTTCGTCATCGTCACCATCTCGTTCGCCGAAGTGGTGCGGCTCGTCGCCCTGAATTGGGTGGAGCTGACCCAGGGGCCCCTCGCCCTCACCTCCATTCCCAACATGACACTGCCCCTGCCGGGCCTCGGCGACCTCACCCTGCGCACCAAGATGCAGAATTACTATCTGGTGCTGGGGGTGGCGGTGCTGAGCTATCTGGTGGTGGCGCGCCTCGTCGCCTCGCGCTTCGGCCGCGCCATGCGGGGCCTCAAGGAGAACGAGTCCCTCGCCCTGTCGCTGGGCGTCAACGCCACCCGCACCCTCACCATCGCCGCCACCGTCTCGGCGGCCATGGCGGGCGCGGCGGGCAGCCTCTACGCCCATTACATCCGCATCATCGATCCGGACGTGTTCCTGTTCTCCTACACCGTCACCATGGTCATCATGGTGGTGGCGGGCGGCAAGGGCAGCCTTGCCGGTCCGCTGGTGGGCGGCCTCATCTTCGGGCTCTTGCCGGTGGCTCTGCGGCCGGTGATGGCGCCGGAGGCGCAGTGGATCGTCTATGGCGGCATCCTCATCGCCATCCTGTTCGTGATGCCAAACGGCATCGTGCCGGCGCTCGCCAACCTCACGGCGCGCCGCCGGCCGGCATCCCTCACCAAGACGCCCGAAACCCCGGCGGAAGCGGGAGCCCAATCATGAGCGCCATTTTGAGCGTGGAGCACGTGGGCATGCGGTTCGGCGGGCTCACCGCCATCGCCGACCTGCATTTTGACGTGAAACCGGGCGAAATCCTGAGCCTGATCGGCCCCAACGGCGCCGGCAAGACCACCGCCTTCAACATCATGACCGGCTTCCTGAAGCCCACCACCGGCCGGGTGCTGTTCGAGGGCCGCGATCTCGCCAAGACCAAGCCCAACGAGATCGCGCGCCTGGGCCTCGCCCGCACCTTCCAGCGCACCAGCGTGTTCGCCGACGACACGGTGCTCGACAATGTGCTGATCGGCCTTCAGCGCTTTGGCGAGCCGAGCCTGCTGGAGCGGCTGCTGCCCACCCCGAGCGCCTTGGCGCTGGAGAAAGAGACCCGCGCCCGGGCCGAGGCGATCATCGACATGGTGGGCCTCAGCGCCCGCGCCCATGAGAAGGCCGGTTCCCTCTCCTATGGCGAGCAGCGGCTGGTGGGCTTCGCTTTGGCGCTCGCCATCGAGCCGCGCATGCTGCTGCTCGACGAGCCGGTGTCCGGCATGAACGCCTCGGAAACCCAGAGCTTCGTCGGCCTGGTGCGCAAGGTGCGCGACGCGGGCGTCACCATCCTCCTGGTGGAACACGACATGCCCATGGTGATGGAGGTTTCAGACCGCATCGTCTGCCTCAACTATGGCCGGCTGATCGCCGAAGGCACCCCGGCCGAGATCCGCAACGATGCGGCGGTGATCGAGGCCTATCTCGGCAAGAGCGCCGCCAAGCTGGAGCTGAAGGAGGCCGCCGATGCTTGAGATTTCCGATCTCGTGTGCGGCTATGGCCAGGTGGCGGCGCTGAAGGGCATCTCGCTCTCGGTGGGCCAGGGGCAATTGGTGGCCCTGGTGGGCGCCAACGGCGCCGGCAAGTCCACCACCCTGCGCACCATCTCCGGCCTCGTCCCCGCCCGCTCCGGCGCCATTCGCCTGGAAGGCGAGGATGTGACCGGGGCCGGCCCCCAGCGCATGCTGCGGCTCGGCGTCTCCCATTGTCCGGAAGGCCGGCGGGTGTTCCCGCACATGAGCGTGGCCGACAACCTCGCGATGGGCGCCTATCTGCGCCCCAATGATGCGGAGATGCGCGCCGACCTGGAACGCATCTACGGCCAGTTTCCGCGCCTTGCGGAGCGGCGGGCGCAGATGGCCGGCACCCTCTCCGGCGGCGAGCAGCAGATGCTGGCCATCGGCCGCGCGCTGATGTGCCGGCCGCGCCTCGTCCTGTTCGACGAGCCCTCCCTGGGCCTGGCCCCCAACATCGTCGAGCAGATGTTCGCCATCATCGGCGCCATCCGCGATGCCGGCACCACTGTTCTCCTGGTGGAGCAGAACGCCTTCGCGGCGCTGGAACTGTGCGACTACGCCTATCTTCTGGAAGCGGGGCGCATCGTCATGTCCGGCACCGGCGCCGAATTGATCGACGACCCCCACATCCGCGCCGCCTATCTCGGCGGCTGACGGATGCCCCACAAAAGCCGCCCTCCCGGCGGCTTTTTCACGCCAGGCGCAGGTGAGCCCACGGCCGGCGCCATGCGGTGCGAGATCGGTGATGTGAGGGGAGCGTTGGAGCGGGCGATGGGAATCGAACCCACGACATACAGCTTGGGAAGCTGTCGTTCTACCACTGAACTACGCCCGCACGTGGCGGCACCATAGACAAGGCGCCGCCTCCTCAGCAAGGGGGAAACGCCGACTTACCCACCGCCGCGCCATCGCTTACAGGCGGAAAGCCCCCGGCAACCGCCGGCCGCGCCCCTCCCCGATGCGCGCTCCGCTCTTGTGGTTCGCGGCCCCCCGTGGCACCTGTGCGCCGCAACACAAGGAGAGGACCCGATGGCTGACGGACCCCGGACCACGACCCAGGTGGGCGCGCCCCCCCTCATCTCCGGCCTGTCCGCCATCATCGGCGACTATGACCTCATCCTGTGCGACGTCTGGGGCGTGATCCATAACGGCGTTGCCGCCTTCCCCGCCGCCTGCGCCGCGCTCACCCAGGCGCGCGAGGGCGGCCGCACCGTGGTCCTCGTCTCCAACGCGCCGCGGCCCAACAGCGCCATCGTCACCATGCTGGACGGGCTCGGCGCGCCGCGCAGCGCTTATGACGCCATCGTCACCTCCGGCGATGTCACCCGCGCCCAGCTCGCCGCCCACCCGGGCGCGCGGGTGTTCCACCTCGGCCCGGACCGGGACCTGTCCACCTATGACGGGCTCGACCTCACCCTGAGCCCGGCCGAGGCGGCAGACCTCGTGGTCTGCACCGGCCTGTTCGACGACAATGTGGAAACCCCGGCCGACTACGCCGACATGCTCGCGGCCATGAAGGCCCGTGACCTGCCCTTCATCTGCGCCAATCCCGATCTGGTGGTGGAGCGCGGCGACCGGCTGGTCTATTGCGCCGGCGCCATCGCCGAGGCCTATGAGGCGCTGGGCGGCCGCACCACTTATTGCGGCAAGCCGCACCGGCCCATCTATGACACCGCCCTGGCTGTCGCTACCGCCCTGCGTGGCGGACCGGTCGCCTCGGCGCGGGTGCTGGGCATCGGCGATGCCCTGCGCACCGACATCGCCGGCGCCAACGGGGCCGGCTTCGACAGCCTGTTCATCGCCGGGGGCATCCACGCCCAGGAGCTCAAGGCCCATGACGGCGCGGTGCCCGACAGCGCCTCTCTCGCCGCCCTGTTCTCCGGCCACGCCCACCCGCGCGGGGTGATGCCGCGCCTTGCATGGTGACGCCCGCGACCGCGCCGGGCGCCCCCACCCCCGTGAAGAGCCCGACTTGACGCGGCCGGCGGGCAGCGCCTAGAGCCACAGGCAACCGGGGCGCGCCCACCCGAGGCCGCCGCCCCTTTCGTCTTCCAAGGCAGGTTCAAAGCCGCCGATGTCCGCCACCCCCGCCACCCCCGCCTCCCCCTTCGTGATCCTGCGCGGATCGGATCCGCTGCCGGCGGCGCTGGCCCGGCCGGTGCTCGCCATCGGCAATTTCGATGGGGTCCATCGCGGCCATCAGGCGGTATTCGCGACCGCCCGGAGCATGGCGGCGGCGGCGGGCGTGCCGGCCCTCGCCCTCACCTTCGAGCCCCATCCGCGCACCTTCTTCAACCCGCAGAGCGCCCCTTTCCGCCTGACGCCGGAGGCGAGCAAGCTGGAGCAGGTCGCCGCCAGCGGCCTTGCCGGCGCCATTGTGCTGCCGTTCGATGCGTCCCTCGCCACCATGGAGCCGGAAGCCTTCGTGCGCGACATCCTGGTGAAGCGCTATGGGGTGAGCGGGGTGGCGGTGGGCTTCGATTTCCATTTCGGCCGCGCCCGCGCGGGCTCGCCCGCCTTCCTGGAAGGCGCCGGCCGCCGGCATGGCTTTGCCGTCCAGGTGGTGGATCCGCTGCGCGACGAGGATGATCCCATCTCCTCCACCGCCATCCGCAAGGCGCTGGCCTCGGGCCAGGTGGGCCATGCCGCCCACATGCTCGGGCGGCCCTTTTTCCTGTCGGCGGAGGTGCGGCACGGCGACAAGCGCGGCCGCACCATTGGCTTTCCCACCGCCAATCTGGTGGTGCCCGGCGGCATCGAGCTCGCCTTCGGCATCTATGCGGTGCGGGTCATCACCGCCAGGGGACGGTTCGACGGGGTGGCCAATTACGGCCGCCGCCCCACCTTCGACAATGGCGCGCCCTTGCTCGAAGTGCACATCTTCGATTTCGAGGGCGACCTCTACGGCCAGACCATCGGCGTCGAGTTCCACGCCTATCTGCGGCCGGAGCTGAAATTCTCCGGCATCGACGCGCTGGTGGCGCAGATCGCCGACGACGCCCGCCGCGCCCGGGCGGTGCTGGCGGAAACGTGAATTCTCCTAACAGCAGGCCTTGCCGGTTAGCCGCCCCTTAACCCTAAAGGGGGCACACTCGCACCGATTGACAGATATCGTGTGTCGAGGCCGTCCCATCTTGCCCGCCCCCGTTGCCGCGCCGGCGCCCGTCGAGGATCGCCGCTCTCCCTTCATCCGCCTCGCGGAGCTCATCGCCGGCGTGGAGCCCGGCCGCCCGGCGCTCAGCGCCGCCGTGGGCGAGCCGCAGCATGCCATGCCCGATTTCGTCGGCCCGGTGCTGCAGGAGGCCCTGCCCGGCTTCGGCCGCTACCCGCGCGCCGAGGGCACCCCCACCTTCCGCGCCGCCGCCGCCCGCTGGCTGGACCAGCGCTACAGCCTCGCCCGCCCGGTGGATGCTGACCGCGAGGTGCTGGCCCTCAACGGCTCCCGCGAAGGCCTGTTCTCCGCCGCGATCGTCGCCCGCCGGCTGGTGGCCCCGCGCACCCTCGGCAAGGCCGAGCGGCCGGCCATGCTGCTGCCGAACCCGTTCTACGCCGCTTATGCGGCCGGAGCCGAAGCCGCGGGCTGCGAAGCCGTGATCGTGCCCACCCGCAAGGACAGCAACTGGCTGCCGGACCTCGACGCCCTCGATCCGGCTCTGCTCGCCCGCACGGTGGCCATCTACATCGCCTCCCCCGCCAATCCGCAGGGCGCCATCGCCTCCGCCGATTACCTCGGCCGGGCGCTGGAGCTCGCCCGCCGGCACGGGGCCTATCTGTTCTCCGACGAATGCTATTCGGAGATCTATCTGGGCGCACAAAAGCCGCCGGGCATCCTGGAAGTGGCGGGCGCCGACCTCAGCCATGCGCTGGCGTTCAACTCCTTGTCCAAGCGCTCGTCCTTGCCCGGCCTGCGCTGCGGCTTCGTGGCCGGTGATCCGGCCTTCCTGAAGGAATTCCTGGCCTTCCGCTGGGTGGCCGCACCCCAGGTGCCCGAGCCCCTGCAGGCGGTGGCGGTGGCGGCGCTGGGCGATGAGGCCCATGTCACCGCCTCGCGCGATCTCTACCGCGCCAAGTTCGATATGGCCGATGAGATGATCGGCGCCCGCTTCGGCTATGAGCGGCCCGGCGGCGGCTTCTTCCTGTGGCTCGACGTCTCGCATCTGGCGGGCGACGACCTCACCGGCGGCGAGGCGGCGGCGTTGAAGCTGTGGCGCGAGCAGGGCTTGCGCACCGTGCCCGGCGGCTATCTGGCGCGCCGCGACATCGGCGGCACCAACCCGTGCGAGAACTGGCTGCGGGTGGCCCTGGTGCACGATCTTCCCACCTCCAAGGAGGTGCTCACGCGCCTCGTCACCGGTCTGGCCTGAAGGAGAGCTGCGTCATGCCCGCGACCTCCACTGCGCGCCGCTCCGCCGACGCGGTCATGCACACCCGCATGCACCCGCAGGCGCCGCGCTTCGATTTCATTCCCGAGGCGGTCCGCCAGGGGGTGAAGCGCCGCAGCCGTGAGATCGTCGGCATCGGCTTGATGGCCGCGGGGGTGGTGGCGACGACGGCGCTCGTCACCTGGTCGGCCGCCGATCCGAGCTTTTCCAACGCCACGGATTCGCAGGTGCACAACCTGCTGGGACGGCCCGGCGCCGTGCTGGCCGATCTGCTCATGCAGGTCGTGGGGCTGGCGAGCCTGGCGGTGGTGCTGCCGCTGCTGGTATGGGGCTGGCGCCTGCTCACCCATCGCCCGTTCGGCCGGCCGAAGCTGCGCCTCACCGCCTGGGCGGTGGGCGTGGTGGGGGCCTGCGCGGCGCTCAGCGCCCTGCCCCGGCTCGGCACCTGGCCCACCACCACCGGCCTCGGCGGGGTGATGGGCGACCTGTTCCTGCGCATCGCCGATCTGGTCGGCCTCGGTGCCGCCGCCCCCCTCGACCGCCTGGTGGTGGGCGGCAGCGGCGCGGTGGTGGCGGCGATGGGCCTCTTCCTCGCCTTCGCCGGCGGGCGCCGCACGCCGCTGCGGCCGCTGACCGCCGCCGATGACGATGACGATGCGGACGTGGATGACGACGACGACGATGATGGCACCGCGGTGTCCCTCGGCGCCCTCACCCACACCCTGCTCTCCCTCAAGGCCCGGGTGCTCGGCGGGCGTCACCTGCCCCCGCTCAAGGCGCCGGGCCGGGGCGCCTTCGCGCGGGATGCCGACGATCTCACCGGACGTGGCCTGAACGGACGTGTGGAGCCGCGGCTGGGTGGCGCCGGGCCGCATCTGACTGCCGAACAGGTGGAAGCGGAAGAGAATGCCGAACTGGTGGCGGAGAGCACCGCCTCGCCCCGCCGCCGCGGCAACCGGCGGCCGGCCGGCCGCAAGGGCCATTACCAGTTCCCCGCCCTGGATCTGCTGAGCGCGCCGGCGGCCAAGAAGGCCCCGGCCATGAGCCCGGACGCGCTCAAGGAGAACGCGGCGCTGCTGGAATCCACCCTGCAGGATTTCGGCGTGCGCGGCGAGATCATCGAGGTGAAGCCCGGCCCGGTGGTGACCCTCTACGAGCTGGAGCCGGCCCCTGGCATCAAATCGTCCCGCGTCATCGGCCTTGCCGACGACATCGCCCGCTCCATGAGCGCGGTGTCGGCGCGCGTGGCGGTGGTGCCCGGACGCAACGCCATCGGCATCGAGCTGCCCAACGCCAGCCGCGACAAGGTGCTGCTGCGCGATCTTCTCGCCACCAAGGATTTCGGCGACAGCGGCCACAAGCTGGCCATCGCGCTGGGCAAGACCATTGGCGGCGATCCGGTGATCGTCGACCTCGCCCGCATGCCCCATCTGCTGGTCGCCGGCACCACCGGCTCCGGCAAGTCCGTGGCCATCAACACCATGATCCTCTCCCTGCTCTACCGGCTGAAGCCGGAGCAGTGCCGGCTGATCATGGTGGATCCGAAGATGCTGGAACTCTCCGTCTATGACGGCATCCCCCACCTGCTCTGCCCGGTGGTCACCGATCCCAAGAAGGCGGTGGTGGCCCTGAAATGGGCAGTGCGGGAGATGGAGGACCGCTACAAGAAGATGTCCAAGCTCGGCGTGCGCAACATCGACGGCTTCAACGCCCGGGTGCGCGACGCGGCCGAAAAGGGCGAGACCGTCGCCCGCACGGTGCAGACCGGCTTCGACCAGGAGACTGGCGAGGCCATCTATGAGCGCGAGGAGCTCAACCTCGAGGCGCTGCCCTATATCGTCGTCATCGTCGACGAGATGGCCGATCTGATGCTGGTGGCGGGCAAGGACATCGAAGGCGCCATCCAGCGCCTGGCCCAGATGGCCCGGGCCGCCGGCATCCACCTCGTCATGGCCACCCAGCGGCCGTCCGTGGATGTCATCACCGGCACCATCAAGGCCAATTTCCCCACCCGCATCTCGTTCCAGGTGACCTCCAAGATCGACAGCCGCACCATTCTCGGAGAGCAGGGCGCCGAGCAGCTGCTGGGCCAGGGCGACATGCTCTATATGGCCGGTGGCGGCCGCATCTCCCGCGTGCACGGGCCGTTCGTCTCCGACGATGAGGTGGAAGAGGTGGTCAAGCACCTCAAGGCCCAGGGCGTTCCGGCCTATGTGGATGCGGTGACCGCCGACGTGGACGAGGAAGACGAGGATGGCGCCGTGTTCGACAAAGGCGGCTTCGGCGAGGGCGGCGACCTTTATACCCAGGCGGTGGCGGTGGTGATGCGGGATCGCAAATGCTCCACCTCCTACATTCAGCGCCGGCTCCAGGTGGGCTACAACAAGGCCGCCTCGCTGGTGGAGCGGATGGAGAACGAAGGTCTCGTCAGCGCCCCCAACCACGCGGGCAAGCGGGAGATCCTGCTGCCCGAGGAGGCCGCCGAATAGGCCCCGGCCACATGCGCGTGACCGGGCCGCCACACACCACAGGATCGCCATAGGGTGGCGTTAGAGAAGGGCATGCCGGTTCGCCCCCTCCCCCGATCGACGCCGCGCCACGCACTCGTGCCAGAGATTTCAAGATGATGCCGTACCGCTTCCGCGCGCCGCGCGCCTTGACCGGGGCACTGATCATCGCCCTGACGGCGGGTCTCGTCGCCCCCGCAGCGGCGGAGGATTTCCTCTCGGCCACCCTCAACAAGCTGTTCAACCAGCAGCAGCCGCAGGCGGCCGCACCGGAGCAGGGCGGCGGCGAGGTGACCGGCACCGTGGCCACCGGCACCCTTTATGGCGCGCCGCCCTCCACCGCCTCCGGGCCGGCCGGACCGCAAGGGGGCGCCCCGGTGGCGGGCAGTGCGCAAGTGACAAGCCCGCAGGTGGCGGCCCTCGGCGTGGTGCCGCTGCCGCCGCCGAAACCCCGCAACCTTCTCGGCCCTGGCGCCGCCAGCCCGGCGAGCGCCGCCGCGGCGCCGCGGCCGCAGCAGGTGGCCCAGCAGGGCGCGGCGGCCATGCCCGCGGCGGCGCCCGATGGCCGTGCCTCGCCGGCCATGGTTCAGCGCATCATGGACTATTACAATTCGGTGCAGTCCATGACCGGCACCTTCACCCAGATCGACCCGGACGGCTCCCGCCGCACCGGCGATTTCTACATGCAGAAGCCCGGCCGCGTGCGCTTCCAATATGACCCGCCGAGCCCGGTGGAGCTGATCGCCAACGGCCAGTCGGTGGCGGTGCGCGACCGCAAGCTCAACACCCAGGACATCACCCCGCTCGGCCAGACGCCCCTGCGCTTCCTGCTGGCGGAGCATGTGGACCTCGCCAACGATCCGCACGTGACCGGTATTTTCCAGGACGACCGCTTCGTCACCGTGACCATGCAGGAGCAGGTGCCCATGCTCGGCACCTACCGCCTGTTGATCCAGTTCGACACCAAGACGTCGGCGCTGAAGCAGTGGGTGGTGACCGATCCCCAGGGCTACGACACCCAGGTGACCCTGGCCAACGCCCAGGTGAACAAGCGCCCCGACCCCAGCCTGTTCGTGATCAATTTCGAGCGCATGCTGCAGTAGGCGTCGGTTACGAGAGCCGCGCCAGCAATTCCAGCAGCGCATCGCGCGCTTCGGCGATACGGCGATAGAGGGTGTCGCTGCCGCCGGCGTCGGGATGGGCGGTCTTGGCCTTGCGGCGGAAGGCGGCGTTGATCTCGCTCACCTCCAGCACACCGGAAAGCGGCAGGTCGAGGGTTTCGCGATGGGCCCGATCCTCTTCGGGGTCGGCTTGCATCATCAAGGCGCGGCGGGCCTTCATCGCCTCGGCGCGCAGCTCCACCTGGTCTTCCTGCCAGCGCAGGCGGGACATGACGAGGCAGGCGCCGAAGGCGATCCGCCCCAAATTCTCCAGTTCCTCCATGCTGAACGGCCCGACGATGTCGTAGGGCGCGGCCAGGAAGCCATGGCGGCCCCCGTCGCGGTGCTCCACCCGGCCAATGGTCACCATGTCGAGGATGCCCATGGAGCCGTTCCAGATCACCCACTCCTCGATCTCTATCGTCGCTTCGAGATCCGCCATCCCTGCGCCCTTTTGCCGGAGCCGGCACCATGCCTTGTCGCAAAAGGCACACGCCCAGCCGTTCCGGAAGGCGGCATGCAGGTTCGGCGCCATCTGGCGGCCCGGCGCCCCTTGTCGGTGCCCGGCGGGAGGCGTTAGGACAAGGCATGTCCAAAGCGACCCGCGCCACCAAGGCACTGGAGCAGGCGAAAATCGCCTTCACCGTGCACACCTATGATTACGACCCCGATGCCGACCGCATCGGCCTGCAGGCCGCCGAGGCCATCGGCGAGCCGCCCGAGAAGGTGCTGAAGACCCTGATGGTGCTGGTGGATGGCAAGCCCGGCTGCGTGGTGGTGCCGTCCGACCGGGAAGTGTCCATGAAGAAGCTGACGGCGGCGTTCGGCGCCAAATCGGCGCAGATGATGAAGCCGGCCGACGCCGAGCGCATCTCCGGCTTCAAGGTGGGCGGCATCAGCCCGTTCGGCCAGTCCCGCCCGCCCCGGGTGGTGATGGAGGAGCAGGCCCTCGCCCATTCCCACGTCTTCCTCAATGGCGGCCAGCGCGGGCTGCAGGTGCGGCTCGATCCCCACGACGCGGCAAAGGCGCTGAACGCCATCGTCGCGTCGGTGGTGGCCTGAGGCCGCGTCTGTCAGGTGAGTGACGGCACCACCGGGCTCGGCAGCATCGGCGCATCGTCCGTGCGCTCCACCTCGGCCACCGCCGCGCCGTCGTCCGGCAGGGCGGTCTCGGTGGCGGGCGCGAGGCTGCCCGTTCCCCCGTCCGGAACGGACGTGGTCGCGTCCGCGCCGGCGGTCCCCGGGGACGGCTCCACGGTCTCGCGCACCTCCTGAAGGTCAGCCCCTGGCGCCCCATTCTCCGGGGCAGGCGGCTCGGCAAATAGGCTCGGCTGCGCGGCTGCCGCCGGCTTCGGGCGGGCCGCAGCGGCGGCGGCGCCCGCCGGGGCGGCGGGATCGCCGGGCTCGGTCTCCCAGGCCAAGCCCGGGATGGCGACGATGCGCCGGCCGCGCGGATCGAGCCGGCAGACGATGACCTGGCGCTCTTCCATATAGGCCAGCAGCCGGCGGGCCCGGCCCGGCGAGCGGCTGCCATAGGCCCGCGCCACATCCGCATCGGACGGGCACGGCCGCTGATCGAAAGCCGCCCGGGCGAGGGAGAGGAACACCCCCTGCATGTCCTCCGGCAGCGCCGCGGCCATGCCGAGCACCTCGCCCCAGGGGGAATCCTCCGCCTCGGCCTCGGCGAGGTCGATGCCCGCATGGGCCACCGCCAGCCGACGGCGGAACGCCGACAGGCTCAGCGGCTCGCCGCCCAGCCGGCGGATGCGGCAGCGCACCAGGAAATCCTGGTAGAGCACGGGAATGGTGCGGAAGCCGGCGTCGCTCTCCGCCAGGATCTCGCGCAAGGCACTGTCGATGGCCGCTTGGCGCTGCTCCGGCGTCAGGCTCGGCGGCGGCGGCACGCTCGGTGCGGGGGCGGCATGGGCCATTGCCGGCGCGGCCGGCAAGGCGGGCGGCGCGCCACGGGCGAGCTGGGCCAGCACATCGGCGGTGGGCGCCACTGCCGGCGGGCGGCGCGGCACCAGGAGCCGCGTCTCATCCTCACCGGGGGTGAAGATGAGGTCGTGGGCGTCCTCGGCGGCGGCGGGCTCCGGCAAAGGCAGTAGCTTGGGGCTGGTGGAGCGGGCCGAGGTTTCCACCGCGCCGATGCGCACCGGCAGCGGGCGCCGGGCCAGTGCCGGGCCGAGGGCGACGAAATTGCCGCTCTCCAGATCGCGGAACATTTCCGCCTGCCGCCGCTCCATGCCCAGAAGGTCGGCGGCGCGGGCCATGTCGATGTCGAGGAAGGTGCGGCCCATGAGGAAGTTGGAGGCTTCCGCCGCCACGTTCTTGGCGAGCTTGGCCAAGCGCTGGGTGGCGATGACCCCGGCAAGGCCCCGCTTGCGGCCCCGGCACATGAGGTTGGTCATGGCCCCGAGCGACACCTTGCGCGCCTCGTCCGACACCTCGCCGGCGGCCATGGGGGCGAACATCTGCGCCTCGTCCACCACCACCAGAAGTGGATACCACACCTCGCGATCGGCATCGAACAGGCCGCCGAGGAAGGCGGCGGCGGCGCGCATCTGGTGCTCGATGTCGAGCCCTTCGAGATTGAGCACCACGGACACCCGGTGCTGCCGCACCCGGGCGGCGATGCGCTGCAGGTCCGCCTCGCCCCGCTCCGCATCCACCACCACATGGCCGAAGCGCTCGGCCAGGGTGACGAAATCCCCTTCCGGATCGATCACCGCCTGCTGCACCCAGGGCGCGCTCTGCTCCAGCAGGCGCCGCAGCAGATGGGATTTGCCCGAGCCGGAATTGCCCTGCACCAGCAGGCGGGTGGCGAGCAATTCCTCCAGATCCAGCACGGCCGTCCCGCCACCACTGCGGATGCCGAGATCAATGGACACCTTGGCGGACGTCGTCATCGCGGCGCCCACCCTATACGGAGAGGGCGGAAGGTCATGGCCGGACTCATATCGATTCGGGCGGCAGGTTCAACTCCGCGCAGCGGGAAGCTGCCCCCCGCCCCCGCAGCCCACAGGGCCACCCTTGCGCGCCGGGCCGCACGGGGATAACCGTGAAGGCCTCCTTCCATTTTTCATATCGTTGCTGCCTTGGCCCTCACTGTCTGCACCTGGAACATCAATTCCGTCCGCATCCGCCTCGACATCGTCCGCGCCGCCGTGGAGCAGCTGCGGCCCGATGTGCTGTGCCTTCAGGAAACCAAGTGCCAGGATGACAAATTCCCCCTGGCGGCCATCCGCGACATGGGCTTTCCCCATATCGCGCTGCATGGCCAGAAGGGCTGGCACGGGGTCGCCACCTTCTCGCGCCATCCGTTCAGCGCGGTGAGCCGGCAGGAATTCTGCGGCAAGGGCGATGCCCGCCACGTGGCGGTGACGCTGGACGGCGCCCATGGCGTCGGCAAGCCCGTCACCATCCATAATTTCTACGTGCCCGCCGGCGGCGACGTGCCGGATGTGGAGCTGAACCCCAAGTTCGCCCACAAGCTCGCCTTCCTCGACGAAGTCACCGCCTGGCCCGACCTTCTGGCCGATGCGGCGGCGCCCGATCGCCATGCGGTGGTGGTGGGCGACCTCAACATCGCGCCGTTGGAAACCGATGTGTGGAACCACAAGCAGCTGCTCAGCGTGGTCAGCCACACCCCGGTGGAAGTGGAGAAGCTCGCCCGCTGGCAGGCGGCGGGCCAATGGGTGGACACCATGCGCGGCTTCGTGCCGCCGCAGGACAAGCTGTTCACCTGGTGGAGCTACCGCTCGCCCGACTACACCGCCAACAATCGCGGCCGCCGGCTCGACCATGTGTGGGCCAACCCCACCCTTGCGCCCCACGCCAAGGCCATGACCGTGCTCACCGATGCCCGCGGCTGGGAGAAGCCCTCCGACCACGTGCCCGTGGCGGTCACCTTCGGCTGAGAGCGATCTGGGGTTTTCGGAGGCCAGCGCCTTCAGCGCCGGCGCGGCGCGGGGCGCGGGGCCTCCAGCTCCACCCGCACGCTGTCGAGGGCCTTCATCATCCGTTCCAGGCGCTTGGCGAAGGCGCGGCGCAGCTTGGCGGCGCTGGCGGGATTGGCTTCCAGCACCTTGAGAAAGGCCGCCCGGGACAGCCGCAGCACCACCGAAGGCTCCATGGCGACGGCAGTGGCCGGGCGCGGCCCCGCCGCGATCAGCGCCGTCTCGCCGACCAGCGCCACCGCGTGGACCTCCTGCACCACCTGCTGGCCCTCGGGGCGTTGGGGATCCACCAGGGCCAGGCGGCCGGAGGCGAGGATATAGCCGCAATCGGCGGTCTCACCGGCGCGGAACAGCACGTCCTGCGCGGCGAGGGTCTTCTCCTCGGCGCTGATGGCGAGAATGCGCAGCGCCTCGGCGTCGAGCACGTCGAAGGTGGCGATCTCCCGCAAGAGCGCGATCTCGGTCTCCAACTCCTTCTCGAAATCCACGAACGCTTCCTTCTCACGGCCGAGACGGCCTTCCACTTTTCCCGGCCGAAACGGCCTTAAGGCACCAGCTTGTAGCCGCCCGCCTGGGTGGCGAGCAGGGTGGGGTTGGCCGGATCCGGCTCGATCTTCTGCCGCAGGCGGTAGATATGGGTTTCCAGCGTGTGGGTGGTGACGCCGGAATTGTAGCCCCACACTTCCTGCAGCAGCGTCTCCCGCGGCACCGGCGCCTTTCCGGCCCGGTAGAGATAGCGCAGGATGGCGGTTTCCTTCTCCGTCAGGCGGATCTTGGAGCCCTGCGGGGTGAGCAGCAGCTTGGCGCCGGGGCGGAACGAATACGGGCCGATGGCGAACACCGCATCCTCGCTCGCCTCGTGGGAGCGCATCTGCGCCCGCAGCCGCGCCAACAGCACCGAGAAGCGGAACGGCTTCACCACATAATCGTTGGCGCCCGCCTCCAGCCCCATGATGGTGTCATTGTCACTGTCATGGCCGGTGAGCATGATGATGGGGGCCTTGAAGCCGTTGCGGCGGATCTGCCGCACCGCGTCGCGCCCGTCCATGTCGGGCAGGCCCACATCCATGATCACCAGATCCACCGCGCCATTCTTGGCGGCGGCGATGGCCGCGCCGGCGGTATCGGCGGGGACCGGCTCGAACTCCTCCTGGAGCTGCAGCTGCTCGATCAGCGCGTCGCGAAGCTCCGGGTCGTCTTCCACCACCAGGATTTTCCACGCATTGGCCATCAAGTCCTCCTGCACCCTTGCGGGCGCGCGATTCGCGCAAGTACAGCATGCCTCTGGCCCAGTGCAAATTTCCCCGAAGGCCAAATGCGACGATAGGGGTATTATATTAAGTTATGAGCCATGAACATCCTGTGGGCATCTCCCGTTTGGTGGTCCAGCGCCGTCCCGGGCGCCGCCACGAGGGGATTTTGCGGGCGGGAAACCTCACCCTTCCCGTCGCCTTGGGGCGCTCGGGAATCAGGGCTGACAAGCGCGAGGGCGACGGCCGCACCCCAGCCGGCAGCTGGCGCATCGAACGGCTGCTCTATCGCGCCGATGCCGGCCCCCGGCCGATGAGCGCTCTGCCCGCCCGCCCCATCCGCCGCGATGATGGCTGGTGCGACGCGCCGGAGCACCGGCGCTACAACCGCCCGGTGAGGCTGCCCTTCGCCTCCTCCCACGAGCGCATGTGGCGGGACGACGGGCTCTATGACCTGGTGCTGGTGCTCGACCACAACACCCGCCCCCGCATCGCCCGGCGCGGCTCGGCGGTGTTCATGCACATCGCCCGGCCCGGCTTTGCGGCCACCGAGGGCTGCGTCGCGCTGCGCCGGGCGGACCTGAAACGCCTGCTCGCCCGGCTGCGGCCCGGCGCCCGGCTGGTGGTGCGCGGCGGCTGACGCGCCCGCCATCCTCAGTCCAGGGTCTGGCGGAAGCGGGCGACGGCGATGGTCATGGCCACCAGCATTAGGCCCAGCAGCGCCGCCCCGTCCACCTGCAGGTCGGCAAAGCTCGATCCCTTCAGCAGAATGCCGCGCACCATGCGCAGGAAATGGGTGAGCGGCAGCACTTCGCCCACCCATTGCGCCCACAGGGGCATGCCCGAGAACGGGAACATGAAGCCCGACAACAGGATGGAGGGCAGAAAGAACATGAACGACATCTGCACCGCCTGGAGCTGGTTCTGCGCCAGGGTGGAGAAGGTGTAGCCGATGGACAGGTTGACGGTGATGAACAGCAGCGTCGCCACCACCAGCAGCAGCACCGGGCCTTCCACCGGCACGCCGAACAGGATCATGCCGGCGCCGAGGATGAGCACCGCCTGCAAAATGCCCACCAGCACATAGGGCACGATCTTGCCCAGCATGATCTCCACCGGGTGGATGGGCATGGAGAGCAGGCTTTCCATGGTGCCCCGCTCGATCTCCCGCGTCACCGACAGGGCGGTGAAGATCAGCATGGTCATGGTGAGGATGGTGCCGAGCAGGCCGGGCACGATATTGAGCTGGCTGGTGCCGGCGGGATTGTAGCGCCGGTGCTGGACGATCTCGAACGCCGCCGTGCCCGGATCATCCACGAACCGCTCGCGGGTGAGCGCCGTGCTCACCACCCCGGACAAAGCCGCCAGCGCATTGGCCGAGCCCACGGGATCGGTGGCATCGGCCGCCACCAGCAATTGGGGAGTGTCGCCGCGCCGCAGGTCCCGCTCGAAGCCGGCGGGAATCTCAACGAAGAACAGCACCTCGCCGGAGCGGATGAGATGCTCGGCCTCGTCGGCGCTCTTCACCTCCTTGATGAAGGCGAAGAAGGCGGTGTTGCGCAGCGCCGCCAGAATGGCGCGGGAGACATCGTTGTTCTCATGGGCGAACACCGCGGTGGGCAGGTGGCGCGGCGTGGTGTTGATGGCGTAGCCGAACAGGATCAGCTGCAGCAGCGGGATCATGATCATGGTGGCGAAGGTCACCCGATCCCGCTTGAGCTGGATGAATTCCTTGACGATCATCGCCCGGATGCGCCGCAGGGCGCCGAGGCTCTCCGTCAGCGCGCTCATCGCAGATCATCCCGGCTGCGGCCCATGAGGTCGATGAACACGTCTTCCAGGGTCGGCGCATCCTGCCGCCAGCTCAGCTTGGGGTCGTCGCGGAACGGCGCGAGCGCCGCCTCCAGCGCCGCCGCGTCACGGCCGGAAATGTGCAGCGCGGTGCCGAACGGCGCCACCATGTCCACCCCCGGGCGATCGGTAAGCGCGCGGGCAAGGCCGGTGACGATCTGGGCCGCCGCATGGCCCTCGGCCCCTCTCACCTCCACGGTCCAGGTGGACAGGTGGGCGCCGGCGATCACCTGCGCCACCGTGCCCTGGGCCAGCAGCTGGCCATAGGCGATGTAAGCAATCTCGTGGCAGCGCTCGGCCTCGTCCATGTAATGGGTGGAGACCAGCACCGTGAGGCCCTCGGCGGCCAGGTCATGGATCTGCGCCCAGAACTCGCGCCGCGCCTTGGGATCAACGCCGGCGGTGGGCTCGTCCAGCAGCAAGAGGTCCGGGCTCGGCAGGATGCAGGCACCGAGCGCCAGCCGCTGCTTCCAGCCGCCGGAGAGGGAGCCGGCGAGCTGCTTGCCGCGCCCGGCAAGGCCCAGCCGCTCCAGCGCCGCGCCCGCCGCCCGCTCGGGCTGCGGCACCCCATAGAGCCGCGCCACGAACTCCAGGTTTTCCCGCACCGACAGGTCCTGGTAGAGGGAAAAGCGCTGGGTCATGTAGCCCACCCGCTCACGGATCTTGCGCGCCTCGGTCAGAATATCGAACCCCAGGCAGGTGCCGGTTCCCGAATCCGGGGTGATGAGCCCGCACAGCATGCGGATGGTGGTGGTCTTGCCGGAGCCGTTGGGGCCGAGGAAGCCATAGATCTGGCCCCGCATCACCCGCATGGTGAGGTGATCCACCACCTTGTGGCCACCGAAGCTCTTGGTGAGCCCCTCCACCGCGATGGCAACGTCGCCGCCGCCGGCCGAAGGGCGGAGCGCGGCCGCCTCGGCGCTCACGTCGCGCCCTCCCCAACTGGGGCGCCGGGCATCGCCCCGAGGCTGACGGTGACCGGCTGGCCGGGCCGGGCCGCGCTCGGCGTATCGGGCAGGGCCTCGATGAGATAGACGAGCTTGGCCCTCTCCTCACGGCTGTAGATCACCGGCGGCGTATATTCCGCCGAGGCTGAAATGAAGCTCACCGTTGCCGTGAGCGGCGGGCAGCCGTCGCACGAGACGCTCACCTTCTGCCCCACGGCCACCTTCGGCAGCACCGCCTCGGGCACGAAGAAGCGAACCTTGATCAGCCCCGGCGGCAGCAGCGACACCACCGGCCGGCCTTCCGGCACCATCTCGCCCACCCGGAAATAGATGGTCTGGATGGCGCCGGCCTCAGGCGCCTTCAGGGTGCGCCGCTCGAGCCGCACGGTGGCGGCCTCCACCGCCGCGCGGGCCGCGTCCACCGCCTGCTCGGCGGCGGCGATCTGCTGGCTGCGCGAGGCGATGCGGGCGGCGGTGATGCGCCGGCGCGCCTCGTCGAAGGCGGCCTGGTTCTGGTCGAACGTGTGCTGGGCGGAATCGAGATTGGCCTGGGACGAGGCCCCCTTGGGCACCAGGTCCTTCTGCCGCTTCAGCTCGATGCGCGAGAGGTCGAGGGCGGCGGAGGCGCGCTGCTCGGCCGCCTCCAGGATGGCGATCTCCTCCGGGCGCTGCAGCGGCGCGCGGGCGTTCTCCAACTGCGCTTCCGCCTCGCGCAGCTGGGCCTTGGCGCCATTGAGGTCGGCAACCTGCAGGTCGTCCTCCACCCGCGCCAGCAGCTGGCCGGGGGTGACGCTGTCGCCCTCCTTCACCAGCAGCTCGCGCACCCGGCCCGCCTCGGTGGGGCCGATGAATAGAAGGTCGCCTTCCACATAACCGGAGAAAGAATTCGTCGGTCCCCGATCGCAGGCGGCGAGGGTGAGGGCAGCGGCGCAGGCGAGGCCGATGGACCAGAAACGTGCGAGCATCAGGCGTCCTTCCCTCTTGGCTCCGCGCCCAGACCCTTGAGCAGAACATCGCGATGGGCGGCGAGCAGCGCGCGCGGGTCGAGCGGTTCGATGTCGGCGAACAGACCATTCCAGACGATGGCGAGAATGGCGGGCGCCACCACCAGCTGGGGAAAGCGCACCGCCGCGTCGCTGGCAAGCTCGCCGCGATCGACCCCCCGTTGCGCCACCTGGCGGATCAAGGCGATGCCCCGGGCCACCACCTCGCGATGGTAGAAGGCCGCAAGCCCCGGAAAGCGGCCGCCCTCACCGATCATCAGCCGCACCAGCGCCGCCGCCGGCTGATCCAGCACCCGGTCGATCATGAGGGCAATAAGCACGTCCAGCAGCGTGCGGGTATCGCCGGGCGCATCCGCCACCAGCGTATCCGCATCGGCGAAGATCGGCGTGATGTTCTCTTCCACCAGCCCCCGGAACAGGGCCTCCTTGTCGGTGAAATAGAGATAGAGCGTGCCCTTGGCGATGCCGGCCCGCCGCGCCACTGCATCCAGCTTCGCGGTGGCGAAGCCATGGGCGGAGAATTCCGCCAGCGCCGCATCGAGGATCGCGCGCCGGCGCGCCGCCCGGTCTGCGGCGGTGGCCCGCGCGCGCCGCTCCGCCGGCGCACGCTCGACACCGGCAAGCTTGGGGGCCGCGCCGCGCCGCGAAGGGGCGGCGGCCGGGCGACCGGCGGAGGACTTGGTTTCGGCCATGGCCCGCTTCAACAGCTCAATTCAAATGACTGACCCGTCAGTCATAGACCATGAGACACCGCCGGAGCCAGTGTATTTACGGGTGGCACCCTGTCGAATTCTGCCCCCAAGGCGGGGATGGCCACGGCCAGGGCGCGCTCCTGCGCCCGGCCCCACAAAAGAAAATCCCCGCGCGGCTCACGCCGCGCGGGGATGAATGCTCGAACCGCTGCGGATCACTCCGCGGGGGCGGCATGATTGGGCGGCGTGCCGCCCGAGTTCTTCGCCCGCCCCTTGCCCAGCCCGGCGAGCCAGCGTGCGAACACGTAGAACACCGGGGTGAAGACGAGGCCGAACAAGGTCACGCCGATCATGCCGGCGAACACCGCCGTGCCCAGCGCCTGCCGCAGCTCGGCGCCGGCCCCCTCGGCCCACACCAGCGGCACCACACCGAGGATGAAGGCGAGCGAGGTCATGATGATGGGCCGCAGACGCAGCCGCGCCGCCTCCACCGAAGCCTCCCGCCGGCCATGGCCCTCGTCTTCGAGCTGCTTGGCGAACTCGACGATGAGGATGGCGTTCTTGGCGGCGAGACCGATGAGGACGATGAAGCCCACCTGGGTCAGGATGTTGTTGTCCATGCCCCGCATGTTGACGCCGGTCAGCGCCGCCACCAGGCACATGGGCACGATGAGAATGACCGCGAGAGGCAGCGTCAGGCTCTCATACTGGGCCGCCAGCACCAGGAACACGAACAGCACGCCCAGCGCGAAGGCGAAGATGGCGGTGTTGCCCGCCCGCTCCTGCTGGAAGGCGATGCCCGTCCACTCGTAGGCGAAGCCCTGGGGCAGGATCTTCTGCGCCAGACCTTCCATGATCTGCATGGCCTGGCCTTGCGAGTAGCCCGGCGCCGGCGAGCCATCGAGCTCCGCCGCCGGATAGAGGTTGTAGCGCGGCACGCGGTAGGGACCGGAGATGTCGCGCACCGTGGTGAACGAGCCCAGCGGCACCGTATCGCCATTGGCCGTGCGCACGCGGATGGCGAGCACGTCCTTGGCTTCCATACGGAACTTGGCATCGGCCTGGGCCTGCACCCGGAAGGTGCGGCCGAACATGTTGAAGTCGTTCACATAGGTCGAGCCGATGAAGGTCTGCAACGCGGCGAACACGTCGTTCACGTTGACCCGCAGCAGCTGGGCCTTCTCACGGTCGATGTCGAGATAGAGCTGCGGCGTCGAGGTCTCGAACAGGGAATAGACCTGCTGCAGCCCCGGCGTCTGCGCGGCGGCGCCCATCATGGCGTAGGTGGCGTTGCGCAGCGCCGTCAGCGACGCGCCATCGCGATCCTCCACCATCATGCGGAAGCCGCCGGCGTTGCCGATGCCGTTCACCGGCGGCGGCTGCACCACGATCATCTGCGCTTCCTGGATTGACGCCATCTTGCCGAACAGCGTGCGCTGCACGGCGGCGGCCGAGCGGGTGGGATCGCCACCGCGCTGCGAGAACGGCTCCAGGATCACGAACATGGCGCCGGCGTTCGGGGCGTTGGTGAAGGTGGCGCCGGAGAAGCCGACGATGTTCACCACCTTGGCCACACCCGGCGTGCCGAGCACCAGATCGCCAGCCCGCTTCATCACCTGCTCGGTACGCTGCATGGCGGCGCCGGGCGGCAGCTGGGCGACGACGATGAGGTAGCCGCGATCCTGCTGGGGAATGAAGCCCTGCGGCGTGCTGGTGAACAGGTGGCCGCCATAGGCGACGATGGCCACATAAACGATCAGCACCAGCGCCACCACCCGCACCAGGCGCGAGGTGAGCCAGGCATAGCCGTTGCCCAGCCCCTCGAAGCCGCGGTTGAAGAGGCGGAAGAAGCCGACCACCGGCCGGGCATACCAGGCATGGTGCGCATGCTCGCCCCGGTGCGGCTTCAACAGCAGCGCGCACATGGCCGGCGACAGGGTCAGCGACACCAGGAGCGAGATCAGGGTCGACCCCGCGATGGTGAGCGCGAACTGCTGGTAGAAGGCCCCCGAGATGCCGGTGATGAAGGCGGTGGGCACGAACACCGCCGACAGCACCAGCGAGATGGCGATCAGCGCGCCACCCACCTCGTCCATGGTCTTGTAGGCCGCATCCCGTGGCGAGAGACCCGCCGCGATGTTGCGCTCCACATTCTCCACCACCACGATGGCGTCATCCACCACGATGCCGATGGCGAGCACCAGGCCGAACAGGGACAGGTTGTTCAGCGAGAAGCCGAACAGCCCCATGACGAAGAAGGTGCCGACGAGAGAGATCGGGATGGCCAGGATGGGGATGATGGCCGCCCGCCAGGTCTGCAGGAACAGCACCACCACCAGCACCACCAGCACGATGGCTTCGCCGATGGTGTGCACCACCGCATCCACCGACTGCTGAATGAACTCGGTGGGGTTGTAGTAGATGCCGTATTCGAGACCCTCAGGGAAGGTCTTGCGAATGCGCTTCATCTCCTCCACCAGCGCGTTGCCGGTGGCGAGCGCGTTGGAGCCCGGCCGCTGGAAGATGCCGAGCGCCACCGAGGGGTCGCGGTCCAGGAACGAGGTGGAGGCATAGTCCTGGGCGGTGATCTCCACCCGGCCCACGTCCTTCACCCGCACCAGGGCCTGGTCACTCTGCTTGACGACGATATTACCGAACTCTTCCGGGCTCGACAGGCGCCCGAGGGTGCGCACGGCGATCTGGAAGGGGTTCTGCTGCGGCGTGGGCGGCGCGTTCAGGATGCCCGAAGCCACCTGCACGTTCTGCGCCCTGAGCGCCGTCAGCACGTCGTTGGAGGTGAGATTCAGCTGGGACAGCCGGTCGGGATCGAGCCACAGCTGCATGGCGTAATCGCGCTGGCCGAACACGGTGATGGAGCCGACGCCGTCGATCCGCGACAACACATCCTTGATCTGGATGTTGGCGAAGTTCGACATGAACAGCGGATCACGTGAACCGTCCGGCGAGAACAGGTTCACCACCAGCAGGATGTCGGGCGACGACTTGGCCGTCACCACGCCCACCTGCTGCACCTCGGAGGGCAGGCGCGGCGTGGCGATGGCGACGCGGTTCTGCACCTGCACCTGGGCAGTATCCAGATCGGTACCGAGGTCGAACGTCACCTGGATCGAGAAGCGGCCATCCGCCGTGGAGTTGGACGAGATGTAGAGCATGTGCTCCACACCGTTGATCTGCTGCTCGATGGGGGAGACCACCGTGTCAGCCACCACCTCGGCGGAGGCGCCGGGATACTGGCCGGTGACGGTGATCACCGGCGGCGCGATCTCCGGATACTGGGCCACGGGCAGCCGCAGATAGGTGACGGCACCGAGGATGATGACAATGGTGGAGACCACCGACGCGAAGATCGGCCGGTCGATGAAGAAGTGGGAGAATCGCATGGGTGCGCCTCCCTCACTTCGACGCGGAGTCGGTGGCGGGCTTGCCAGTCTCGCTCTTTGGTGCGTCCGCCTTCGGTGCCTCGGCCTTGCCCGGCTCGGCCTTGGCCGCATCCGCCATCTGCGGATTGACCACGACGCCGGGGCGCACCCGCATCAGGCCGTTCACCACCAGGGTGTCGTCGGGCTTGAGGCCCTCCGTGATCACCCGCTGGTCACCCACCAGCTGACCAAGGGTGACGAAGCGCTGCGCCACCTTGTTGTCGGGGCCCACCACATAGACGAACTTCTTCACCTGCTCGGTGCCAATGGCCGCATCGGGCACCACCAGCGCCTGATAGGGATCGGTGGAGTTCAGGCGAATGCGGGCGAACATGCCCGGCCGGAACAGGCCGTTGGGGTTGTCGAACACCGCGCGGCCACGGATGGTGCCGGTCTCGCGGTCGATCACATTGTTGAGGAAGTCCATCTCCCCCTTGTGCACGAAGCCCTTGTCGTCGATGAGCTTCAGTTCCACCGGATCACCCTTGATGTCGGCCCCTGCCTTGCGGCGCTGAATGCGCAGCAGCGAGGCCTCGTCGATGGTGAACTCGAAGCGGATCGGGTTGGTGGAGACGATCACCGCCAGCAGCGTCGGCGAGCCGGCAGTACCGCCGGTCACGTAATTGCCCACCGACACCCGCCGATCGCCGATCTGGCCGGACACCGGCGCCTTCACCTCGGTGAAGTCGAGATCGAGCTGCGCCGAGCGCACGGCCGCTTCCTGCGACTGCACGGTGGCCGCCGCGGTGCGCTCGGCCTGGGTGCGCTGGTCGAAGGTCTGCTTGGAGATGGCGGTGGAGTTGCGATCCTCCAGCAGCGAGCGAGCGCGCTCCAGGTCGGCCTTGGTGAAGTCGAGATTGGCCTGGGCCTGGGCGAGGTTCGCCTGCGCCTGCGCCAAGGCGATCTTGAACGGCCGCTGATCGATGGTGAACAGCAGGTCGCCCTGCTTCACCAACTGGCCATCGGTGAAGTGGATGGCATCGAGATAGCCGGACACGCGGGCACGCACGTTCACTTCGTCGATGGCGACGAAGCGGCCGACATATTCATCCTGATCGGTGACGGTGCGCGTGGCGGGATGCGCCACGGTCACCTGCGGCGCCGGGGGAGGCCCGGCCTGCTGGGCGGGTTGCTGATCGCAGGCGGAAACCAGAAGGGCGAGCGCAAGCGAGGACAGAACGAGCGGGCGATAGCCCGTGGTGACGAGGGTCATCAAATCCGGCTCCTGGCGGATGGCTGGCATCCGCGAAATAACCTGGGGCGAAGGTTCGGCGCCTCCCGCAACCGACGAGCCGAAACCGGAAATAGCGCGTTCGGATAGCACAGGACGCTGCAATGCAAAACGCCTGAATCGAGAAAATCACGGATTTCCCTGCGGCACGCCCCCCGCAGGCGGCCCCAAGCGGCGCCCCATCACCCCAGCCAGGAAGGCGCGGCCCAACAGCCCGAACACTGCCAGGGCATAGACCAGCGCCCCGCCCGCCGCGACCAAGGCCAGCATCACTTCCTCGCGACCCGTGAAGCCGGCGGGCAGCAGCAGCGCCGCCGCCCGCTCGGCCCCGAACAGGGCGGAGCTCACCACCACCAGCACCGCCGCCAGACGCACCAGATGCCCGCCCAGCGCCGCATCTCCCAGGGGATAGCCGCGCTGGCGGGCAAACAGGATCAGCAGGCCCACATTGATCCAGCCGCCCACCGCCGTGGCGAAGGCAAGCCCCACCTGGGCGAACGTGCCCATCAGCGCGAACTTGAGCGCCACGTTCAGCGCCACCGCCGACAGCGAGGCGATCATTGGCGTGCGGGTGTCGCCGCGCGCATGGAACGGGGCGATGAAGGCCCGCACCACCAGGAAGGCGATGAGGCCGAAGCTGTAGGCCCGCAGGGTCGCCGCCGCATCGGCCGCATCGGCCACCGTGAACGCCCCGCGCGCGAACAGCGCCCGCATGGTGAGATCCGGCACCATGAGCGCCGCCGCCATGAAGGGGATGCCGAGCAGGGCGGCGAGCTCCACGCAGCGGGCCTGGGCATGGGCGGCGCCGGCGTCGTCGCCGGCCGCCAGCCGGCGGGCCATCTCCGGCAGCAGCACCGTGCCCACCGCGATGCCCACCACGCCGATGGGCAGCTGATTGATGCGGTCGGCATAATAGAGAGCCGACAGCGCGCCGATGGGCAGGAAGGTGGCGATGATGGTGTCGGCGAATAGGGCGATCTGCACCCCCGCCGAGCCGATGATGGCCGGCCCCAGCGCCCGCAGGAATTGGCGGGTGCCGGGATCGAGCCGGGGCCGCGCGAACCGAAGGCCGATGCCGTGGCGCTCCGCATCGAGCCCCACCACGAACAATTGCAGCACGCCGGAAATCAGCACGCCCCAGGCTGCCGCATCCCCGGCGGTGGGAAACAGCGCTGCCCCGAGCAGGGTGCTGACCATGCAGATGTTGAGCAGAATGGGCGCCGCCGCCGCCACCGCGAACCGCTCGGAGGCATTGAGCGCGCCGGAGACCAGCGTCGCCAGCGAGATCAGGGCGAGATAGGGGAAGGTGATGCGGGTCAGCGTCACGGCGAGGTCGAAGCGCGTTCCATCGGCGGCGAGGCCCGGCGCCAGCAGCGAGACGAATTCCCGCGTGAAGCCCAGCGCCAGCACCAGCAGCACCGCATGCACCACCACCATGCCGGCCAGAATCTCATCGGCAAAATGGCGCGCCGCCGGCACCCCATCCTGCTCCCGCAGCCGGGCATAGGTGGGCACGAAGGCGGCATTGAACGCCCCTTCCGCGAAGATGGCGCGGAAATGATTGGGCAGGCGGAACGCCACCAGGAAGGCATCGGCCACCGGCCCGGCGCCGAGCACGGCCGCCATCACCACATCGCGGATGAAGCCGGCAAGGCGCGAGAGCAGCGTGAAGCCGCCAACGGAAAGAATGGAACGGAACATCAGGGGTCGCGCCGTGAGGAATGCGGCGCGGAAGCTAGCCTGTCGGCGCCTCCGGCGCCATCCCCGCGCCGCCGGCTTGCGGCTCGAAGGTGACCCGCTCGTAAAGCTCGGCCAGGGTGAGGCGCGCCGCGATGGCCGGCAGATCGAAGGCGCCATCGAGACCGGCGGCCTCCTCCAGCACCCAGGGACCCGCCGCTCCTCCCTCCCGCCGCCACAGCAGCGCCCGCGGCGCCTCCGGTTCGACGATAAGGATATAAGCGAGCCCGGGCACCGACTTGTATTCCTCGAGCTTGCGCACGAGATCGAGGCCGCGGGTGGAGGGCGAGAGCACCTCCATGACGAGGCGGGGATCCACCGCGGTCATGTCACGATCATCGGCAGCGGCGCAATCGATCATGAGATCAGGACGGCGCACGTTGCCATTGGGGACGACGATGGCGATGTCGGAGGTGGATGGCTCACAGGGCCGGCCCTTGAGCGCCTGGCGCAGGCTGGCGATGGCGTTCACTACGATCCGATCATGCCGCCGGCTGGCACCGGTCATGGCACGCACGGGCACGCCGTCGATCAGCTCGTAGCGCACGCCTTCCTCGCCCTTGAGGGCGAAGAAGGCGGCGATGGTCATGCGGGGCAGACTGCGCGCGGTGTTGCCCATCGGTCCGTCCTCTCCCTCGGCGGCGGTCTCCTGGAGACGCCTGGGACGGAAGCATAGCACGGGTGCCGATCACGCAGCGAAGAACCGCGGTCGGAGCGCCGCCACCGGCGACGCCCCGAAAACGTTCAGTGGCCGAGGCCGCGGCGCACGGCGGCGACGATGCGATCCTGCGTCGCCTCGTCGAGATAGGCGTGCATGGGCAGGGAGATGACCTCTTCCGCCAGGGTCTCGCACACCGGCAGAATGGCCCCCGCCGCCGGATACTGCTGATAGGCCGGCTGCAGGTGCATGGGCAGACGGTAATAAACGGCGGTGGGCACGCCCTCCGCCTTCAGCTTCTCCGCCAGTTCGTCGCGCACGCCGGGCTGCAGGCGCAGGGTGTACTGGGCCCACACCGAGGTGGCGCGGGGGTCCACGCTCGGCACAATGGCCACGTCCTTCAGCAGCTCATTATAACGGCGGGCCACCTTCTCGCGGGCGGCGATCTCGTCCTCGAAAATGGCGAGCTTTTCCAGCAGCACCGCCGCCTGCACCGTGTCGAGGCGCGCGGTCATGCCGATGCGCACGTTCTGGTACTTGTCCACCCCCTGGCCATGCTCGCGCAGGCTCTTGAGGATGGTCACCAATTCCTCGCTGTCGGTGAAGATGGCGCCGCCGTCGCCATAGGCGCCGAGGGGCTTGGCGGGGAAAAAGGAGGTGGCGGTGGCGTCACCGATGGAACCGGTGCGCCGGTTGTTCCAGGTGCCGCCGAAGCCCTGGGCGGTGTCGCACAGCACCTTCAGGCCATGCTTCTCAGCGATAGGCAGGATGGCGTCGTAATCGGCCGGCTGGCCGAACAGATCCACCGGAATCACCGCCTTGGGGGTCAGCCCCTGCTCGATGGCCACCGCAATGGCGGCCTCCAGGCTCTCGGGATCCATGTTGAAGGTGTCGGCCTTCACATCCACGAACACCGGGGTCGCGCCCACCCACGGCACCACCTCGGCGGTGGCGCAGAAGGTGAAGGCCGGGCAGAACACCGCATCGCCCGCCTTCAGGCCCCAGGCCATGAGGATGAGCGCCAGGGCATCGGTGCCCGAGGAGCAGGTGACCGCATATTTGCTGCCGGCGAAGGCGGCGAGCTTCTGTTCCAGCTCGGTCACCTGCGGTCCATTCACGAAGCGGCAGGAGGCGAGCACGGAAAGCACCGCATCATCGATCTTCTGGCCGATCCGCGCCCGCTGGGCGGCGAGATCAATGAAAGCGATGGGGGCGGCCGTCACGGGAGACGTCATGAAAAGGTCCTGCGAAAGAACGAAGAAGGATCAGCCGACGGCGCGCCGCTTGGTGGCGGTGGCCGGACCATGCTCGGCAAGGCACGAGATGGCGATATCGAGGCTCGCCACCCCCTGCTCGCCGGTCACCTCCGGCGGGCGGCCGGTGCGCACGGCGGTGAGGAAGTTCTCAAGCTCGCTGCGCAGCGGCTCCGCATAGGCCACCGGCAGGTGGCGGGTGGAATAGGACCCGTCCGGCCGATAGTCGAAATGCTCAGTCACCTGGCGGGTGAGCAGATCGCCGATCACGTATTTCTTGGCGGTGGCCACATGCACCGTGCGCGCCTTAAAGGGCGTGAGCCAGTTGGTGTTGATGTGGGCGAGCACACCGGAAGCGGTGCGGAACTGCAGCAGCGCGATATCCTCGCGCGCCGCCAGCGCCGCCGCAGTCTGCGGCTGCACCTCGATGATCTCGGAATCGGTCAGCCAGCGGATCAGGTCGATGTCGTGCACCGCAAGGTCGATCACCACGCCCACATTGGACATGCGCGGCGGGAACGGCCCCACCCGGGTGAACGCCACCGAGAGGATGTGCTCACCGCGGATCGCTTCCTTCACCGCGCGGACCGCGGGATTGAAGCGCTCCACATGGCCGACCATGAGGGTCACGCCCTTGTCGCGGGCGGCGGCGACGATCTCGCGGCCTTCCTCGGCGGTGGAGGCGATGGGCTTTTCCACCAGCACCGAGCAGCCGGCGCCGATGACGTCGAGGGCGACCTGGTGATGCAGATGGGTGGGCGCGGCCACCACCACCGCGTCGAGCCCGAGATCCAGCAGCGCGCGATGATCACCGACCGCCTTGCAGCCGAGGAAATTGGCGACCCGCTCCGCCTGGGCCTGGTCGGGATCCGCCACCGCCACCAGCTCGGCGCCGGGCAGTTCCGACAGCACGCGGGCGTGGTTGGATCCCATGATGCCGATGCCCGTGACACCGACGCGAAGGGCGCGCGCATCCGGCGCTGCCACATGAGCCATGAGAGCCCTCACTCCTTGTTCACGAGTGCGGCTCCTAGCACGACAATGAAGGAAGAAGCGAGGCGGCGGGCCGAACAGACCCGGCGGCGACGTTCAAGAATTGCGTCCCCATGTTACCAATGCACGCCCCCGCGGCAGGCCTGACGCAGCGACATCGGCGTCCTGAAATCGTTCTCCGGGGTCGGCGCCGGAACAGGGAAAGTCTTCCCTCCGGCGGTCGAGGCGATTAAGGGACCACCCCAACCAAACCCGGGCTACCCTCAAGCCACCACCACGATTGGGCCAGAGCCTCATGCGCAAGATCGTCGCCGGCAAGCTGCACGGCATCACCGTGACAGGAGCCGATCTCAACTATCACGGCTCCATCACCCTCGACCCCGACCACTGCGAGCAGGCGGGCATTCTGCCGCTGGAGTTCGTGGAGATCTGGAACCGCAATTCCGGTGCCCGCATCTCCACTTACGTGATCCTGGGCGAGCGCGGCTCGCGTTGCTGCATCCTGAATGGCGCCGCCGCCCGCACCTGCCAGCCGGGCGACGAAGTCATCATCTGCAACTCGGTCTATGTGGAGGAGGCGGAGATCCCGGCGCTGCGCCCGCGCGTTCTCACCTTCGACAAGGACAACAAGGTCACCGGCAAGCTGGTCTATGAGGTGGAGCGGGACGCGGAAGGCGGCTACCGCTTCTCCATCCGCGACGAGACCGGCGCCGCCCAGCCCATTCCGCTGAAGGCCAAACCCCGCGGATGAGCCCCCGCGCGGCCGGACAGCCGCGCGGTTGGCGCAGGGCAGCCGTGCGCCGGCGGGGCGCGATCAGAACTTGTAGTTCACACCGACCCGCACGGCCTGGTTGTTAACCCCCGAATCGGCGCCGGCGATATCGTAATATTTGGAGCTGAGATCGGTATAGAGATACTCGGTCTTGGCGGTCCAATGATCGGTGAGGGCATATTCGAGCCCGGCGCCAGCGGTCCAGCCGGTGTGAGTCTGGGATTGGCTCAGCGCGCCGTAATCCAGGGTATTGTTACCCCAGGCGAAGCCGCCGGTGACATAGGGCAGCACCCGGCCGAAGGCATAGCCCAACCGCGCCCGCACCGTTCCGAAGGCGTTGAGCTTGCTGGACACGCCGAGGCCGCTGTCGGAGATGTCGCCACCATCCACATCGGCTTCGAGGCCGGCGACGACATTGTTCTGGAACTGGTAGTTCACGCCCAGCTGGCCGCCGCCGAACCAGCCCTTGGGCGAGAGCCCATAGGCATCGGCGAGGCCGGTGCCGCTGCCCCAGCCGTAGCCGGCGTTGGCGCCGATATAAAAACCGGTCCAGGAAAAGGCCGGCGCCGGCATCGCCACCGGGGCCTTGGCCACCGTTGCCGGTCGGGACAGGTCGGCGGCAAGCGCCGGCGCTGCCGCGCCTCCCAGCGCCACCATTGCGACAATCGCCCCCGCGAAAGATCCGCGCGTCATGGAAGCTCCTTCCGCTCACTGTGAGCGGGAAAAGCCTCGGCGCCGGCGGCGGCCGCCTCGTGGCGCCGCGACAGCGCCGGCGTGACCATAATTGGGCCCGGCGCACGAGCGCGTGAGCTGCCGGAAAGTCATGTGCCGCAACGAAAAAGAGCTCCCCGACCATGGCCGGGGAGCCCCAAGACGCATCCGATGCGGTCGATCAGAACTTGTAGTTCACGCCGGCCTTGACGGTGTTCATGCTGAAGCCCGAAGAGGCCACGTCGCCGCCGGGATACACGATCTTCTGGCCGTCGAAGTCGGCGTACAGATACTCGGCCTTGACGGTCCAGTTGTTGGTGACGGCGTATTCGAGGCCACCACCGATGGTCCAGCCCCAGCTGGTGCTGTCGGCGGAGGCGCCGAGCGGGCCGGTGAAGTTGGTGTTGGCCCAGGCCGCGCCGCCGGTGAAGTACGGCAGGAAGCGGTCCATGGCATAGCCGAGACGGCCGCGGATGGTGCCGAAGTAGTCAAGGCTCTGCGAGGTGAAGCGGCCAGCCATGGGCCCGCCGATCAGCACGTTGTCCTTGCCCATGTCGGCGAACTCGAGGTCGGCCTCAAGGCCCACCACGACGTTGTTGGCGAACTGGAAGTTATAGCCGCCCTGCAGACCGCCGAACATGCCGTTGGCATCGCCGACGTTGTAGCTGTAGTTGATGCCGCCGGTGGCATAGTCGAACGAGTTCGACCCCCAGCCATAACCGACGTTGCCGCCGATGTAGAAGCCGGTCCAGGAGAACATCTGCACGGGCACCACCGCAGCCTTCACAGGATAGCGGGTCGACAGATCGGCGGCGGAGGCCGAACCAGCCAGGAGAGCGAGGGCAGAGACGCCCAGGAGGGCACGCTTCAACATGATGGATACCTTCTTCGTAACTCTCGGTCCGCCCTAGGGGCCGCGACCGACGATGGATGACTTCATACCGACTGGCGCCGCGAACGTCTGTAGCGAACCCGCCACACCAGAAAAATCAAAAGCGGCAGGGATGTGGCAAATCGTTTCCAACTTCCTAACACATCCAGGCCGACTCAACGTCAAACAAGGCGAGATCGGGATTGACCACAGTTGCGCCTTATTCTCCAAGAGCCAACATGGCTCCGAAAACTGCATCGATAGTTGAACCGCAGAAAGTGAATATTTCTTCTCCGATTCAACAATCACATTCCATATCAACACGAGCGTTCGGACGAAGAAGCTTTACGTACGGACACTCGATTTTTGCGATGCGTCTTCGCGCGCCACAACCTCCTCAACACCTGGACCCAGAAGGCTTGGCGGCGTCGGCATCCTCGGCCCCACGCGCCGCGGCGGGGCACCCGGTCACCGCGCTTCGAGCCTGTGCCGCACTATCACAGCCGAAGCTTGCCCGGCTCTGACCTCACCGCATCTCCTAGCGACGTGCTGAACGCCAGGTAAATCAGACAACACATTGAAAAGTATTTGTGATTTTGACACCGACGCGGATGAGGCCGCCGCCACATCCCCCACCGCGCGCGATCGTGGTTGAGGAAAGGTTGCCAAGCGCCCTCTGGCTCTTCCCGGTCCCACTGCCTAAGTTGCCGGCATGAACGGCAAACGCCCCAATGAGTCCCACCGCGCACCACCGGAAGCGCCGCTGGCGGCCCCCTTCGCCGCAGCCGAAGCCACGGCCCCGGAGACCGGCGCCGCCCTGCCCGAGGCGGGCGCCTCCCCGCTCTTGCGCGAAACGCCGGAGGACGTGCCGGAAGCCTCCGAACTCGCCATCGGCCGCGCCGCCATCATCCATGCGGTGAAGCACGCGCCCACCGGCCCCGGCGTCTACCGCATGCTGTCGGTGGATGGCACGGTGCTCTATGTGGGCAAGGCCAAGAGCATCAAGAAGCGGGTGCTGAGCTATACCCGCCCGGTGGGCCACACCAACCGCATCGCCCGCATGATCGCGGCCACCGCGCGCATGGAGTTCGTCTCCACCCGCACCGAGCCGGAAGCGCTGCTGCTGGAAGCCAACCTCATCAAGCAGCTGAAGCCGCGCTTCAACGTGCTGCTGCGCGACGACAAGTCCTTTCCCTACATCCTCATCACCGCCGACCACGCGGCGCCGCAGATCCTCAAGCATCGCGGTGCCCGCAACCGGCCGGGGGATTATTACGGGCCGTTCGCCAGCGTCTGGGCGGTGGATCGCACCATCAACGCCCTGGAGCGGGCGTTCCTGCTGCGCTCCTGCTCGGACAGCTATTTCGAGAACCGCTCCCGGCCCTGCCTGCTCTACCAGATCAAGCGCTGCGCCGGCCCCTGCACGGGCGAGATCGAGGAGCGGGATTACGCTCAGCTGGTGCGCGAGGCGAAAGCCTTCCTCTCCGGCCGCTCCCGCGCCATCAAGGAAGAGCTGGCCCAGGAGATGGAGCAGGCCGCCGAGGCGCTGGAGTTCGAGCGCGCGGCGCGGCTGCGCGATCGTCTGGCGGCCCTCTCCGCCGTGCAGGGCACCCAGGGCATCAATCCCCATTCGGTGGAGGAGGCGGATGTGTTCGCCTGCCACCAGGAGGGCGGGGCCACCTGCATCGAGGTGTTCTTCTTCCGCACCGGCCAGAACTGGGGCAACCGCGCCTATTACCCGCGCGCCGACCGCTCGCTGGATGAAGCCGAGGTGCTGGGCGCCTTCCTCTCGCAATTCTACGAGGACAAGCCGGCGCCCCACCTCATCCTCCTGTCCCACAAGGTGGAGGAGCAGGCGCTGCTGGCTGAGGCCCTCTCGGAGAAGGCGGGCTTCAAGGTGGAGATCGCCGCGCCCCAGCGGGGCGAGAAGCGCGATCTCGTCAACCACGCCCTGCAGAACGCCCGCGAGGCGCTCGGCCGCACCCTGGCGGAAACCGCCACCCAGGCGCGGCTGCTGGAGGGCGTCGCCCAGGCCTTCCACCTGCCGCACCCGCCCCAGCGCATCGAGGTCTATGACAATTCCCACATCATGGGCACCAATGCGGTGGGCGGCATGATCGTGGCCGGGCCGGAAGGCTTCCGCAAATCGCAATATCGCAAGTTCAACATCAAGTCGGCTGACCTCGTGCCCGGCGACGACTTCGGCATGATGCGCGAGGTGCTGCGCCGCAGATTCTCCCGACTGCTGAAGGAAGCCCCGCTGGGGGAAGAGGAGGCGGAAGCCCCACCGCCGGAGGAACAGGCGGACGCACCCACCCTGGAGAATGCTCCGCAGGCGCCACGGGACACCGATCTGCCCGAGGCCACCGACGGCGAGACGGAGGCCGACGAGCAGGATGGCCCGCTGCCCGATGCGGATGCCGCCTCGCCCTGGCCTGATCTGGTGCTCATCGACGGCGGCCTCGGCCAGCTCAATGTGGCGCGGGAGGTGCTGTCCGAGCTCGGCATCACCACTGTGCCCCTGGTGGGCATCGCCAAGGGGCTCGACCGCGAGGCCGGGCGCGAGCAATTCTTCATTCCCGGCCAGAAGCCGTTCCGCATGGAGCCGCGCGACCCGGTGCTCTATTTCATCCAGCGCCTGCGCGATGAAGCCCACCGCTTCGCCATCGGCTCCCACCGGGCGCGGCGCAAGAAGGACATCACCGAGGCGGGGCTGCAGGCCATTCCCGGCGTCGGCCCCACCCGGAAGCGGGCGCTGCTGCGTCACTTCGGCACCCTCAAGGCCATCGAACGCGCAGCGCTCGCCGATCTTGAACAAGTATCTGGAATCAATGCCACAACCGCGAAAGCGGTCTATGATTATTTCCACGAGCGCCCGGCTTCGTGAGGCGCCCTCCCCCCGGCGCGGGTTTCCCCGGTCCGCGTCGCGCATTAAACAGGGGATCGCAAGCTACCTGATCTGCATCCGCGAAGTGACGAGCATGGCTGAGGCCGCAACGCGCACCACACCTTCACCCGGCCGGGGCCACGCCCTCTCCGTGCCCAATCTCCTGACCTATGCGCGCTGCATCGCGGTGCCGCTGGTGGCCGCCTGCCTGTTCTGGTCGGACATCCTGCACGGCGGCCTGTGGCTGCGCTGGGTGGCGCTGGCCATCTACATCGCCGCTGCGGTGACCGACTTCTTCGACGGCTACCTCGCCCGCGCCTGGCAGCAGCAATCGGCCATCGGCCGCATGCTCGACCCCATCGCCGACAAGCTGCTGGTCTCCACCTCGCTGCTGATGCTGGCCTCCGACGGTACCATTCGCGGCTGGTCCCTGTGGGCGGCCATCGTCATCCTGTGCCGCGAGATCCTGGTCTCGGGCCTGCGGGAGTTCCTGGCGGAGCTGCGGGTCTCGGTGCCGGTGTCCCGTCTCGCCAAGTGGAAAACTACCGTGCAACTGGTGGCAGTCGGCGTGCTCATCACCGGCCAGGCCGGCGAGCGGGTGCTGCCGGGGGTGACCCTCGCCGGCCTGAGCCTGCTGTGGATCGCCGCCGTGCTGACCCTCTATACCGGCTACGACTACTTCCGCGCCGGCGCCCGCCACCTGGTGGAGGACGAGGCATGAGGGTGCTCTATTTCGCCTGGCTGCGCGAACGGGTGGGCCTGGGCGAGGAAGAGGTGAGCCCGCCGGCCACGGTGGTCACCGTGGCGGATCTGGCCCGCTGGCTGGCGGCGCGCGACGACGCCCACGCCCACGCCTTCACCGACCCCGCCGTGGTGCGTGCCGCCCTCGACCGGCGCCATGTGAAGCCCGACACCCCCTTGGGCGCGGCCCGCGAGGTGGCCTTCTTCCCACCCATGACCGGGGGCTGAGGGATGACGCCCGCGGCCGCCCCGGAAGCGATCTTTCATGTCGCCGTTCAGGCGGCTCCGTTCGACGCGGCGACGGAGATCGCGCGCCTCGCCCGGGGTCGCACCGACATGGGCGCGGTGGTGACCTTCACCGGCCTGTGCCGGGCCGACGCCGGCGACGCGCCGCTCACCGCCCTGGTGCTGGAGCATTATCCGGGCATGGCGGAGGAAGAGATCACCCGTCACCTGGACACCGCCCGCGCCCGCTGGCCACTGCAGGGCGCGATCATCATCCACCGCCACGGGCGGATCGTGCCGGGCGAGCCCATCGTCCTGGTGGTCACCGCCTCCGCCCATCGGGCGGCAGCCTTCGCGGCGGCGGAATTCCTGATGGATTGGCTGAAGACCAGCGCCCCCTTCTGGAAGAAAGAGGAGCGGGCCGCCCATCACGGAGGCTGGGTCGCGGCCAAGGCCGCCGATGATCAGGCCGCCGCCCGCTGGAGCCCGCCCGCCCAACAAGGGCAGAAGGATGGGCCCGAAGATGGGCCGAAGGCGGCGCCCGAAAGCGAAT
Organism: Xanthobacter sp. ZOL 2024; assembly: GCF_052932325.1. Lineage (NCBI taxonomy): Bacteria > Pseudomonadati > Pseudomonadota > Alphaproteobacteria > Hyphomicrobiales > Xanthobacteraceae > Xanthobacter > Xanthobacter sp. ZOL 2024. Next base: position 2,666,590 of record NZ_CM128808.1, on the reverse strand, counting down.
CGAAGGACGGTAGCCGTTAACCATACACGGAATCACCCCTCCCCCCGCAAGCCCCCCGGGGCGGGCCTCGCGGCGGCCGTATCGCCTGTGATTTTTCTACCGTGGGACGCAGCGCCGCCGGCCGTAATGCGAGCCACAGCGCGACTGATTCCCTCTGCGTGCGTCAGATCCGCTTTTCTCACAAGCACTTGTGGACAGGCCGCCAAGCCCTGCGGCGACAGGATCGGGCACCCCCCGCCGGTGGGCCGCCGGGAGGTTCTCTTTGAAAACCGGCGAGAACTGGCTAAAAGAAATGTGATGAGACCCAGTCGTTTCCCGTGCCCCCGGGATCAAGTGGACACGCTCGGGTTGATAATGTCCTGATGGGTGGAGCTGAGCGATGGAGAGCCCCCGCGTTTATGTGTACCAGTTCGCCACCGGCGCCCAATGGGCCGCGGGTGACAGCGTGGAGACCTATCTCCGTCGCCTGCTGGATGTGGACTTCATTCAGAACCTGCGTGCTGACCGGCTCGCCGCTCTGACCAGCTTCCTGGACGAGGCGTTCCAGTTGGCCCATTCGCTGGGCTGGACCGGCACCGCCCGCGAGGCGCCGCAGATGTTCTCCCTGCCGGGCATGCCGGTGGACGAGGAGGTCTATATGGTGGCCTGGGAGCAGGAGGACGGCATCGCCTTCATCGCCTCTCCCTTCCCGCTGCCCTGGCTTGATGCCAAGGCCTCGCGCACCACGGATTCGAGCCGCGCCGTTCCGGTGTCGGACGCCCGTCCCGCCCCGGCCACCAGCCGGCCGCAACCCCTGGAAGTGGCTCCGGCCAGCGCCCGGGAGGACGCCCGCGACCCTTTTTCGGATTTCGTGCGCCGCGATGAGGCGGCGCGCCTGACCCGCGAGCCGGGTCAGGAAGAAGAAGCGGGACGTCGCTTCTTCTGAGCCGGGGGCGGCCCTGCCGCCTTCCGCAAGAGATGGCCGGTGAGCCCTGCTCGCCGGCCTTTTTGTTTGCTGGCACGGCCTGCCGGCATCTCCCCGCCCAAGGGAAGAGCACCCGACGCTCACGACGATGTGGCGCCCGCCCCCTTCATCCTGCGGCGAAACTGACCTAAAGAGGCGATCCGCCGTCAGGATTGCCCCGTGTCCCGCCTTGCTCTGCCTCCGCAGGTCCTCATTCCCCTCATCGTCGCGTGCGCCCTGTTCATGGAGCAGGTGGACGCCACGGTCATCGCCACCTCCCTGCCCGCCATCGCCGCCGACCTCCACGAGGATCCGGTGGCGCTCAAGCTGGCGTTGACCTCCTATCTGCTGTCCCTGGCGGTGTTCATTCCCGCCAGCGGCTGGGCGGCCGATCGCTATGGCGCGCGCACGGTCTTCCGCTCCGCCATCGTCATCTTCACCATTGGCTCGGTGCTCTGCGGTCTGTCCACGTCGCTTGGCGACTTCGTGCTCTATCGCATCATCCAGGGGCTGGGCGGGGCCATGATGGTGCCGGTGGGCCGGCTGGTCATCCTGCGCTCAGTGCCCAAGACCGAGCTGGTCTCGGCGCTCGCCTGGCTGACCATTCCGGCCCTGCTGGGGCCGGTGTTCGGGCCGCCCCTGGGTGGCTTCATCACCACCTATTTCAACTGGCGGCTCATCTTCTTCATCAACGTGCCCATGGGCATCCTGGGCGTGTTCCTCGCCACCCGCTTCATCGAGAATGTGCGGGAAGAGGACGTGCCGCCGCTGGATCTCAAGGGGCTGGTGCTCTCGGGCCTCGGCCTGGCCGGCGTGGTGTTCGGCTTCGCGGTGCTGGGCCAGGAGCTGGTGCCCCTGTGGGTGGCGCTGCTGGTGGGCGGCATCGGCCTCATCGCGCTCGCCGCCTATGTGCACCATGCCCACCACACGCCGCACGCGGTCATCGACCTCCGGCTCCTGCGCTATCCCACCTTCCGTGCCGGCGTGGTGGGCGGCTCGCTGTTCCGGGTGGGCATCGGCGCCCTGCCCTTCCTGCTGCCGCTGATGCTGCAGCTCTCCTTCGGCCTGTCGGCCTTCGCCTCGGGCCTGCTCACCTTCGCCGCCTCCGCCGGCGCCATGATCATGAAGTTCACCGCAGCGCCACTGCTGCGCCGGCTCGGCTACAAGCGAGTGCTGGTGATCAACGCTCTGGTGTCGGCCGGCTTCGTGGCCATCAACGCCCTGTTCACGCCCTTCACCCCGCACTGGATCATCACCATGCTGCTGCTGGCGGGCGGCTTCCTGCGCTCGCTGCAGTTCACCGCCCTCAATGCGCTGAGCTATGCCGAGGTGGAGGCGGAGGAAATGAGCCGCGCCACCTCCTTCGCCAGCGTCGCGCAGCAGGTGTCCCTGTCCATGGGGGTGGCGCTGGCAGGGTTCGTGCTGGAGTTCATGCGGGGCGAGCGGGGCGAAACCCACGTCACCCAGAACGACTTCACGGTGGCCTTCGTGGCGGTGGCGCTGGTGAGCGCCCTCTCCTTCTTCTACTTCATCCGCCTGCCGAAGAATGCCGGCGCCCAGCTCTCCGGCTCCAAGCCCGAGCTGGCCGATCCGCGCGGCGAGGTGGAGCACCCCTGAGGGCGGCTCACTCGGCCTCGGCGTCGTCCATCTGATCGCGCGACTGGCCGCGAAAACCGGTGGCCAGAACGTAGAGCTCGGCGGAATCGGCGCGGCTCGCCGCCGGCTTCACATGCTTCACCTGGGCGAAATCGCGCTTCAGGTCCGCCAGCAGCGTGCCTTCCGTGCCGCCCTGCAGCACCTTGGCGAGGAAGGCACCACCCGGCGCCAGCACCTGGCGGGCGAAATCCACCGCCAGCTCCACCAGCGCCACGATCTTGAGATGATCGGTCTTCTTGTGGCCGGTGGCGTTGGCCGCCATGTCCGACATCACCAGATCCGCCGGGCCATCCAGCAACGCGAGCAGCTTTTCCGGCGCGTCGGGGGCCAGGAAGTCCATCTGCGCGAAGATGACGCCAGGAATGGGCTCCATCTCCAGAAGGTCGATGCCCACGATCTTGCCGTGGCCGCCCTCGAGCCCGATCTTCTGCGCCGCCACCTGGCTCCAGCCGCCGGGGGCGGCGCCGAGATCGACGATGCGCATGCCCTTGCGCAGCAGCTTCGCCTTCTCGTCCATCTCGATCAGCTTGAAGGCGGCGCGGGAGCGCCAGCCCTCGCGCCTGGCGCGGGCCACATAGGGATCGTTGAGCTGGCGCTGCAGCCAGCGCTGGGACGAGGTGGTGCGATTGCGGGAGGTCTTCACCCGCACCTTCAGCGGCCGACCGTCGGGACCGTGAGTCGGCGCGGTCATGGGCGCCCGCCCTTCTTCGACTTGCGCCGCCCGCCCGCCTTGAAACCCTTCATGTCACCACTCTTCATGCCCGCTGAATATCCAAGCCGGGGCGCGAACTCGCCCCGGGGTGCCTCCGGCGGCCGCGGCCCGCCGTCGACGCTGCACGTCTTGACCACGCCGCACGTTTTGACCATGCCGTTGGCCGCGCCACCACCCACCGGCGGCTCCAGGCCTGGAGCAGGCTCCTGCGGCCGCGCCCGGCGCCAGACGCCGTCCGAGCGCATGAGCTGCACCAGCATCCCCTCCCTCAGGCCACGATCCGCCACCCGCAGGCGGTCGGCCGGGAACACCTCGCGCACCGCTTCCATGATGGCGCAGCCGGCCAGCACCAGATCGGCCCGCTGGGCGCCGATGCAGGGATTGGCCACCCGCTCCTCGAACGACATGGTGGCGAGACGGTCCACCACGCCGGAAATGCTCTGGGCATGGAGCCAGGTGCCGTCGACCCGCGTGCGATCATAGCGCTTCAGGCCGAGATGAATGCCGGCGACGGTGGTGACCGTGCCGGAAGTGCCGAGCAGGTGCATGCGCAGCGGCGGCTTGAGGCCCCAGCTCTCCCGCACGCCTTCCAGCATGGCGCGGACCTCGGCCACCATCTCGCGGAACACCTGCGGCGAGACCCGCACGCCGCCATGGCGCTCGGACAGGGAAACCACGCCGACCGGCAGCGAGATCCAGGAGCGGATGCGGGCCCGCGGCGGGCCGTCATCGCCGGCCGAGCGGCGGCCCAGCCACACCACCTCGGTGGAGCCGCCGCCGATGTCGAACAGAATGGCGCCATCGCAATTGGGATCCACCAGCGGCGCACAGCCGGCGGCGGCCAAGCCGGCCTCGGTGCGGCGGTCCACCACCTCGAGCTGCAGGCCGGTGCGCGCCCGCACATCGGCGCAGAAATCACTGCCGTTGGCGGCGGCGCGGCAGGCCTCGGTGGCGATCACCCGGGCGCGGGACACCCCGCGGGCGGCCATCTTGGCGGCGCAGACCTCGAGCGCCGCGGCGGCGCGCTCCATGGCCGGCTCACCCAGGCGCCCGGAGGCGGTGAGCCCTTCGCCCAGGCGGACGATTCGCGAGAACGCGTCGACGACGCGAAAGCCACGGGAGGTGGGGCGCGCCACCAGCAGGCGGCAATTGTTGGTACCGAGATCGATGGCGGCATAGACCGGATCGGCGGGCGCGGCGCCCTGCTCCCGCTCCGGCGTCGCCAGCGCCGCGTGGTCCCTGTCGCGGGATTTCTCGCCCCTGGAAGGGGAAGACAGCCCCGAGCCCGACGCGGACCCGTGCGTCTCGTCCCTCATATCGATTCCCTCGCCGCAAGGCGGAACATGCGCTCGAACCGGGGGTGCGCGTCACACCCCGGTTGCGCCTTGGAATCAATGTAACAGCGCATCCGGGCGGCGCAATGGCATCCGCCGCCCTTCTCTTGATCTTGCCCGAGTTTTGGGCGCCGCCCCTACTCCGCGGCGGTGCGACCGTCGAGATCCAGGGTGAGGCCCGCCGCCAGAGCGTCCACGCGGAACGCCTTCACCGCCTCCAGCGCCAGCTCGGCGGCGGTGCGGCTGCCAAGCGCCGGCAGCTTCTTCAGCACATCCGCCGGCGCGGTGATGATGTGGCAGCCCATGCGATCGGCCTCCACCACGTTCCACACCTCGCGGGTGGACGCCCAGATGACTTCCACATTGGCGGTGGCGCGGGCCAACTCCACCGCCCGCGACACCGCCGGCGCATAATCAATGCCGGTGTCGGCGAGGCGGCCGGCGAACACCGAGATGCAGGCGGGTGCGCCACCGGCCAGCGCCGCCACGCCGGCTTCCACCTGCGGCAGGTCGAACACGGCGGTGAAATTCACCTTCACCCCATCATGGGCGAGATCGCGCGCCAGATCGTAGAGCGGCTCGTCGCGCGTGGTGGAGACGGGGATCTTCACATAGACATTGGGGCCCCAGCCGGCGATCAGCCGCGCCTGCGCCCGCATCTCGGCGATCTCGTCGGAGAACACCTCGAAGGAAATGTGCCGGTCGGGCACCGCCGCCACCAGATCCCGGGCGAACGCCTCGTAATGGGTCACGCCGGCCTTGCGCAGCAGCGACGGATTGGTGGTGAAGCCGGCGATGTGGCCATGGCGGGCCATCTCGACGATCTGAGCCTTGTCCGCGCCATCGGTGAACAGCTTCACCTTGAGATCGGCGAGGGTGACGGACATGGGAATTCCTCCTGCAGCGGCAGCCATGGGTTGCTTAATGTTTCATACACCATGGAACAAGGATGTCCCGTGCGGCAACCATCGCGAAACCGCTTCCCGCCACATTGGGCGAACGAGTAGTGAAGGCGTAGCGAGGCTCGGATGATCGCGGCGGACATGGTGGAGCGTATGGCGCGCGCGATGCACGCCTTTTCCCGCAATCGATACCCGCTGCTGGAGGCATGGGAAGACCTGTCGCCGGAGCGCCGCGCCTATCAGCGCCAATTGGCCGCCCACGCCCTGCAGGCGCTCACCGCCCACGACATCATCGAGATCACCTCCCACAACGCGCCGGAAATCGTCGCGCTGCCGGTGGAGCCCGGCCCGTGGGCGCTGGCGGAACTCCAGGAAGCCGCCATTTCCGACAACGGCACCGCCATGGATGCCCGGCGGCGCTATCGCTCCTTCCTCGCCACCGCCTCGCTGCCGCTGGCGACGCGCTATTCCGACGCCGCCACCTGAGCGGCGGCACATGAGGCTGGCCGGCGCGGCGCCCTATTCCGCCGCCAGCGGGCAGCAGCCGACGGCGACCTTGCCGAGAAAGCGCCGGCACTGCTGCTCCTTGTCGTAGCCGAGCAGGGTGCCGAGCATGAAATCCTCCTCCGGCGAGAGGAGGTTGAGCGGCTTGGTGACGAAGCTGCGCACCACCGCCACGAACGCCTCGCGCCCGAAGAAGACATTGACCTTGTTGGCGCTGACCTGCTGCACGAAATGATCGATCCCATCGCCGCGAAGTTTCGCGACGACGGGGAACGACTGCTGCAGGCTGACGGTCATCAGGAACAGGCCGCGCACGCCCCGCCCATATTCATAGAGGTGGTGATGGAACAGCTTCAGCACCGCCGCATCGGCGGCGCGATCGGCAAGAGCTTGCGCGCGGTCCATGCGAACCAACCCCCAGCTGGCGGAAGCGGGCCTCAGAGCAGCTTGCTGAGCCATGCCGTCACCCGCTTCTCGGTCATGCCCGACTGGCCGTCCTGATCGAGGGCAAGGCCCACGAACTGGCCATCCCGTTCGGCGGTGGAGTTGAGATAGTCGTAGCCTTCGGTGGCGGTGAAGCCGACCACCACGGCGCCCAGCTCCGTCACTTCGTCATAAAGGATGCCCATGGCATCCACGAAGCTGTCGGGATAGGTGGCCTGGTCGCCGGTGCCGAACAGGGCCACCTTCTTGCCCTGCAGCTTGGCCGCGCGCAGCTTGTCGATATGCTCTTCCCAATCGGTCTGCAGGGTGCCATCCCCATAGGTGGGCGAGCCGAGGATCAAAAGATCGCAATTCTCGAAATCCGCCGGGCTCGCACTCTTGATGTCGACGCTGCGGCCCTGGCACTTCTTGGAAATCTTGGAGGCGACACCCTTGGTCGCGCCGCCGTCCGATCCGAAGATCACGGTCACATTCATAGCTCGATCTCTTTATTGAATTCTTCAAAATCAAATAAACGGCCTCGCAGAGAAGCGAGGCCTGAACACTCAGCACGCTCAGGCTAAAAAACACCTGATGAACTGACAATATAGCGCAACACCGAATTGCAAGAAAGAAGAAGTTGATATAACAGATGAAGCATCCGGAAACAGACGTTTCTCGGAACGATTTTCGAGCTTTAGGTTCTTTGTTGTTTTTCTAATTTTAGTGTGGAGACCGCAAGCCCCGCGCATACAGCAAAGCGATTCTTGAGAGCGGGTCGTGAGACGCGCGAAAGCCCATGAGCCGGAGCTAGAAAGCAAGAAAGGCAGGTCGCGGGATCGCGGCCTGCCTTTCTTTTTCATCCATCCGGTGCGGCTCCCGAGCAAAGATGCAGGAGCCGCACCGAAGAGAGCCCGGCGCGATAGACGCCTCAGTTCTTGCTCTTGTCCACCAGGGCCTTGGCCTTGATCCAGGGCATCATGCCGCGCAGCTTCTCGCCCACTTCCTCGATGGGATGGGCGTTCACGCGGGCGCGGGTGGCCTTGAACGAGGTCTGGTTCACCTTGTTCTCCAGCATCCAGTCGCGGGTGAACTTGCCGGACTGGATGTCGGTGAGCACCCGCTTCATCTCCGCCTTGGTCTCGGGGGTGATGATGCGCGGGCCGGTGACGTATTCGCCGTATTCCGCGGTGTTGGAGATGGAGTAGTTCATGTTGGCGATGCCGCCCTCATAGATGAGGTCGACGATCAGCTTCATCTCGTGCAGACATTCGAAATACGCCATCTCGGGGGCGTAGCCGGCCTCCACCAGGGTCTCGAAGCCGGCGCGGATCAGCTCCACCGTGCCGCCGCACAGCACCGCCTGCTCGCCAAACAGGTCGGTCTCGCACTCTTCCTTGAAGGTGGTCTCGATGATGCCGGCGCGGCCGCCGCCGATGGCGGAAGCATAGGAGAGGGCCAGGTCATGGGCGTTGCCGGTGGCGTCCTGGGCGATGGCAATGAGGGTCGGCACACCGCCGCCCTTGAGATACTCGCCGCGCACGGTGTGGCCCGGGCCCTTGGGGGCGGCCATCAGCACATCGAGATCCTTGCGGGCCTCGATCAGGTTGAAGTGGATGTTGAGGCCGTGGGCGAAGAACAGCGCCGCGCCTTCCTTCATGTTGTCGGCGAGGCTCTCGCGATAGATGTCGCCCTGCAGCTCGTCGGGGGTGAGCATCATCACCACGTCGGCCCACTTGGCGGCCTCGGCGGGGGAGAGCACCTTGAAGCCCTCGGCCTCGGCCTTCTTGGCGGTCGCGGAGCCGGGACGCAGGGCGATCACGACATCCTTCACGCCGCTGTCGCGCATGTTGAGCGCGTGGGCATGGCCCTGGCTGCCATAGCCGATGACAGCGACCTTCTTGCCCTTGATCAGGTTCAGGTCGGCGTCGCGATCGTAATAAACGCGCATCAGTGTCTCCTTGTGGGCGTCTTGAATTGGCGGTGCCTCGATGAGGCGGGGTCTTGAACCGCCACCGCTCCCGCGGGCGCTGTTTGCACCGGAACGGGAGCGATGGAAACAGGGACTTTTCAGCTGGCGGCGCTGAACGGCCGGATCACAGGGCCTGAGGCCCGCGCGAAATGGCCACCACGCCGGTGCGCGCCACCTCGACGAGACCGAGGGGCTCCATCAGATAGGCGAACTGGTCGATCTTGTCGGTCTTGCCGGTGATCTCGAACACGAAGCTCTCGCGGGTGGCGTCGATGACCCGGGCGCGGAACGCCTCGGCCAGGCGCAGCGCCTCCGAGCGCGCTTCGCCGGTGCCGCGCACCTTCACCATGGCCAGCTCGCGCTCCAGCCCGATGCCCTCGGTGGTGAGATCCTCCACCCGGTGCACCGGCACCAGCCGGTCGAGCTGGTTGCGGATCTGCACAATCACCATGGGGGTGCCGGTGGTGACGATGGTGATGCGGGAGAGATGGCTCTCCTGGCTCACCTCGGACACGGTGAGGCTGTCGATATTGTAGCCGCGGCCGGAGAACAGGCCGATGACGCGGGCGAGAACGCCGGGCTCATTGTCCACCAGGACAGAGAGGGTGTGGCGCTCGATGGGCTCAGGGGAAGAAGTCATGGAAAAGCTCTGGGCATGACGATCGACGGGGCCCTCCCCCGGCTGGGGAGGGAACTGGACGGCAAAGGGGTGCACAAGGCGGCGCGGGCCGCCTCACACCAGCATCTTGCCCTCGTCGGTGATGGCGGCATCGAGATCCACGGCCATATCGCCCAGGATCATCTCGTTGTGGGCGCGGCCCGAGGGGATCATGGGGAAGCAGTTTTCCTGCTGGTCGACGACGCAATCGAAGATCACCGGCCGCTTGATGGAGATCATCTCCGCAATGGCGGCATCGAGATCCGCCGGCTTGTCGCAGCGGATGCCGACGCCGCCATAGGCTTCCGCCAGCTTCACGAAATCGGGCAGCGCCTCCGAATAGGAGTGAGAGTAACGCCCGCCGTGCAGCAACTCCTGCCACTGGCGCACCATGCCCATGTATTTGTTGTTCAGGATGAACACCTTGACCGGCAGGTTGAACTGCATGGCGGTGGACATTTCCTGCATGTTCATCTGGATCGAGGCTTCGCCGGCGATGTCCACCACCAGCGCATCCGGGTGCGCCTTCTGGGCGCCGATGGCGGCCGGCAGGCCATAGCCCATGGTGCCGAGACCGCCGGAGGTGAGCCAGCGGTTCGGCTCATCGAAATGGCAGAACTGGGCCGCCCACATCTGGTGCTGGCCGACCTCGGTGGTGATGTAGACATCCTTGCCCTTCACCGCCGCCATCAGCCGCTCGATGGCGTACTGCGGCTTGATGATCTCGTCGGAGGCGCGATAGGCGAGGCACTGGCGGGCCCGCCAGCGGTCGATCTGCGTCCACCAGGCGGCCAGGGCCTCCTTGTCGAGCTTCAGGCCCTTGCCGGCCCAGGCGATGGCCATGGCGCCCAGCACCTTGGCCACATCGCCGACGATGGGCAGGTCCACCTTGACGTTCTTGTTGATGGACGAGGGGTCGATGTCGATGTGGATCTTCTTGGAGCCGGGCGAAAAGGCGTCCAGCCGGCCGGTGATGCGGTCGTCGAAGCGCGCGCCGATGCACACCATGACGTCGCAATCGTGCATGGCGAGATTGGCTTCATAGGTGCCGTGCATGCCCAGCATGCCCAGCCACTGCGGGTCGCTTGCCGGGAAGGCGCCCAGCCCCATCAGGGTGGAGGTGACCGGAACGCCGGTGGTGTGGGCGAACTCGCGCAGCAGCCGGCTCGCCTCCGGGCCGGAATTGATGACGCCGCCGCCGGTGTAGAAGATCGGCTTCTTGGCGGAAGCAAGCAGCTCCACCGCGGCATTGATCTGCGCATCCTCGGCGACGAGCTTCGGGCGGTAGGTCTTATGCTGGATGTTGTCGCGGCCGATATAGGTGCCGGTGGCGAACTGGACATCCTTGGGAATGTCCACCACCACCGGGCCGGGACGGCCGTTCTGCGCCACGTAGAAGGCCTCGTGCAGCACGCGGGCGAGATCGTTCACGTCGCGCACCAGGTAATTGTGCTTGGTGCACGGGCGGGTGATGCCCACCGTGTCGCATTCCTGGAAGGCGTCGTTGCCGATGAGGTGGCTCGCCACCTGGCCGGAGATGCAGACGACCGGGATCGAATCCATCATGGCGTCGGCGAGGCCGGTGACCGCGTTGGTGGCGCCGGGGCCGGAGGTGACGAGCACCACGCCCACCTTGCCGGAAGAGCGGGCATAGCCCTCGGCGGCATGCACCGCCGCCTGCTCGTGCCGCACCAGGATGTGCTCGATGGCGTTGGTGTGGAACAGGGCATCATAGATGGGCAGGACCGCGCCACCCGGATAGCCGAAAATGTGCGCGACCCCCTGGTCGGCGAAGGCCTGGATCACCATCTCGGCGCCGGTCATCCGGGCGCCGGTCGTGTTGCCGCTCGTTGCATTCGTCATGGCCTGGAACTCCCGCGGCGCCGCGGCGCCGAACCTTCAACTGATCGCTTCAAGCCGCGAACAGGATCGGACGCGGCGGTTCAGAAACGACGAAGGGGCCCCAAGGGCCCCATCGTCACGCGCCACGTCTCTTCGCACAGCCGCTCAGGCTGAGCCGATCGTGGCGCCCCCGCATACGAGAAGAATAACGAAATTGCGCATGGTCACGCAGTCCCTTCCAAAAGTTGCGCGAAAGTACCGACCGCGCGGGAGCCCGTCAAGCACCGATCGCAGCGCCCTCGCCCGCCAGCCGGGCCGGCGCGGCGCGCACCCGCCGCGCGCCTTGAAAAGACCTTTCACACCAGATACCTGCCGTGGCCATGCCGGGTGACCGAGGCGCCGGCCCGGCCGCCGGTAATCGGCGGCGGTGCCGATCGCAGGGCACCCATGCGACCCCTTGGCAACAGTTCCGCAAGGTTCGCCGCGATATTGCCCCATGTGGATGCTGTGTATATCAAGAAGCCCGCTGGGGGCGGATAAGAGAAGGGCAGCCAGATGCGGACAATGACGCTCAAGATTGCGGCGGCCGTCGTCGTGAGCGCCGTTTCGGCTTCCGCCGCGTGGGCGGACTGCCAGAGCGATGTGACCTCCCTGCGCTCGGAGCTGGAAGCCAAGGGCGCGGCCTTGCAGGCGGCGGGCAAGAAGAAGGCGGACCCGCAGACCCTGTGCCCGCTGTTCCGCTCGTTCGCGACGGCCGAGGCCAATTGGGTGAAGTTCCTGCAATCCAACAAGGATTGGTGCCAGATCCCGGACGAGGCCATCAAGCAGGCCATCGCCAGCAACAAGAAGACCAATCAGGTGCGTGACCAGGTCTGCAAGGTGGCCGCCACCGGCATGGCGCCGGGCGGTCCGGCCACGCCGCCGCCGCAGGGCTCCATGTCCAGCGCCCTGGGCATCACCACCGGCTACAGCATCAGCAAGACGCCCAACGGCCGCAGCGGGGTGTTCGACACACTCAGCGGCAACGCGCTTCAGAAATAGGCGCTGCATTGACATCTCAGGAAGGCTCCCTCGGCCCGACCGTCGCCGACGCCCCGCCGAACAATTGGGTTGATCGGTACGCCCCGGTGGGGGTGAGGCCCTATCTGCACCTGGCGCGACTCGACCGCCCCATCGGCTCCTGGCTGCTGCTGCTGCCGTGCTGGTGGTCGACGGCGCTGGCCGCGGTGGCCGCCGATGCGCCCTACCCCGACCCGGTGCTGCTGATCCTGTTCGCCATCGGCGCGGTGGCCATGCGCGGCGCCGGCTGCACCTGGAACGACATCCTCGACCGCAAGATCGACCGCGCGGTGGCGCGCACCCGCAGCCGGCCCATCGCCAGTGGCGCGGTGAGCGTGCCCGCCGCCTTCGCGTTCCTGCTGTTTCAGGCGCTGGTGGGCCTCGCCGTGCTGCTCAGCCTGCCGCGCTTCGCGGTCATCACCGGCATCGCCTCCCTCGGCGTGGTGGCGGTCTATCCGCTCATGAAGCGCATCACCTCCGTGCCCCAGCTCACCCTCGGCATCGCCTTTTCCTGGGGCGCGCTGATGGGCTGGGCGGCGGTGTTCAGCACCATTGCCGACCCGGCGCTGCTGCTGTTCGCCGGCGCTGTGGTGTGGGTGTTCGCCTACGACACCATCTATGCCCATCAGGATCGTGAGGACGACGCCATCGTCGGCGTGCGCTCCACCGCCCTGCTGTTCGGCCGCGGAACCGGCCTTGCGGTGGCCCTGTGCTACACGCTGGTGGTGATCCTGTTCGCGCTCGCCTTCCTGTCCGTGCCCACCGGCCTGTTCTCCATGCTGGGGCTGGTCGGCTTCGCGCTGCATCTGCGTTGGCAGGTAGCCAAGCTCGACATCGACAATCCGGCCCTGTGCCTGCGCATTTTCAAGTCGAACCGCGACGCCGGGCTGATCCTGTTCGCCGGCCTCTGCCTCGACACGCTGGCGCCGACCGTGCTCCGCCTGCTGCTCCCCTAGGCATTGCACTATAGTTGGGCAGGCCACCCAGCGCCCTGCGGCAAAAAAATTTCATTCTTTAAAATCAATGTGCTATGCGATTTCGCGAGGGATTTGCATCGCATTTTGGAGACATTTCACCGGCCGGCGCGACGCAAGGCGCATTGCCATCGCGGCCGCCTCCTCCTATGTGGCGAAGCCATGAGCGCAGACCCCGACAAAGCCGCGCCTGGCCACGGCTCGCCCGGACCGGCCGACGACCACCGCGACGATGCCCTTTTGGCCCGCCAGCTGAGCGATGCGGTGGCCGAGGCTGGCGCGCTGGCGCTCTCCATGTTCCGCTCGGGCGTGAAGGCCTGGAGCAAGGACGATCGCTCGCCGGTGACCGAGGCGGATCTCGCGGTCGACCGTTATCTGCATCAGCGCCTCACCGCCCTCGCCCCCGATTACGGCTGGCTGTCCGAGGAGACCGCCGACGCGGCGGCCCGGCTGACGCGCCGCCGGGTCTGGGTGGTGGACCCCATCGACGGCACCCGCGGCTTCATGAACGGCGCGCCCGATTGGGCGGTGTCGGTGGCGCTGGTGGAGGATGGCCGGCCGCTGCTGGCGGCGCTGTTCGCCCCCATGCTCGAAGAAATGTTCACCGCCCGTCGCGGCGCCGGCGCTCATCGCAACGGCTCGGCGCTCACCGCCGGCCAGCGCGCCGATCTGGCGGGCGCGCGGGCCGCTGGCCCCAGCGAGGCCCTCGACCGGCTGGCCGCCGCGGCCGCCATCACCCGCATGCCGCGCGGCCATTCCCTGGCCCTGCGCCTCGCCCGGGTGGCCACCGACGAGGTGGACGTGGCGGTCTCGCGCGCCGACAGCCACGACTGGGACCTGGCGGCCGCCGATCTGGTGGTGGAGGAGGCCCGCGGCCGCCTCACCACCCTGGACGATGCGCCCCTCGTCTATAACCGGGCCACTCCGCGTCACGCCGCCTTGGTATGCGCGGGTATCCGGCTTCACGGCCCTGCCATGGCCGCGGCCCGCAGCGGCACGGCGCCCGACGCCGTGCCACCCCTCTCTCCCGTGACCACCCATTCGGACACGCCATGACCACCTCAACACCCTCGAAACAGCTGCCCCACCTCGTGTTCGGCGGCGAGCTGACGGACATTCACGGCACCGACTTCAAGGACCTGTCGAAGATCGACATCGTCGGCATCTTCCCGGACTACGCCAGCGCCGCGGCGGCCTGGAAGGCGAAGTCGCAGCAGACCGTGGACAATGCCATGATGCGGTATTTCGTCGTCCACCTGCATCGCCTGCTCGATCCCGAGACCGGCAAGGCGCACGGCGAGTGATCGGGCGCCGCGACGCGCCCCTCCGGCCCGCGTGATCTCCACAGCACGGGTGGTGAAAGCCCCGCCCGTGCTGTTGTGCTTTGACTGCCGCGCACAAGCGGCTATGGATGGCGCGGTGCATCGCCCTCCCTGGCGGTGTGCGTCTCACGACAGCGAGCAAAAAGAACAATGTGGCGGCGATTGAGGACCAACCGCGCGTTCCAGGTCGCGGCTGGGACTACCTTTGCGCAATATTTCAAGTTTGTGGCGCACACGACGCGGTTCGTGATCGAGCCGCCCGACATCTTCGAGACCATCGACGAGCGCATGCCGGTCATCATGACCTTCTGGCATGGACAGCATTTCCTCACGCCCTTCGCCATGAAGCCGCATCACCAGGCGAAGGTGCTCATCTCCCGCCATGCCGATGCGCAGATCAATGCCATCGCCGCCGAAAAGCTGGGCGTAGGCACCATCCGCGGCTCCGGCGCCACCTCCAGGCGCGACTTCCACCGCAAGGGTGGCGTGTCCGCCACCTATGAGATCCTGGCGACGCTGGAAGCCGGCATCAATGTGGCGATGACCGCCGATGTCCCCAAGATTGCTCGCAAGGTGGGGATGGGTGTCGTTACTATTGCACGGTATTCAGGACGGCCTATCATCCCGCTCGCCATGGCCACCGGAAACCGCATCACCTTGAAAAGCTGGGATCGGGCCAGCCTCAACCTGCCGTTCAGCCGGGGTGCGGCGGTGGTGGGCGAGCCTGTGTTCGTCGCCCGCGATGCGGATGATGCGGCGCTCGCCGCGGCGCGCGATCTGCTGCAGTCGCGGCTCGAGGCCATCACCGCGCGGGCCGAGGCGCTGGCCCGGGGCACCGCGAAGCCGGAGGGGGCTCCGCGCGTATGAAGCGATCCCGCGCGCTGCCCGTCCCCCTCCGCCTCTACCGCGGCGCCAGCTCGGCCGCCGCGCTGCTGACCCCGGCCTGGCTGAGCTACCGCGTGCGCAAGGGCAAGGAAGATCCCGAGCGGCTGTCCGAGCGCCGGGGCTATCCCAGCGCCGAACGACCCGAAGGCCCGCTGATCTGGGTGCACGGCGCCAGCGTCGGCGAAGTCAATTGCGTGCTGCCGCTGATCGAGCGCCTGCGGCAGCGGGGATTCGAGGTGCTGCTGACCTCGGGCACCCTCACCTCCAGCCGGGTGGCCGCCCATCGGGCGCCGGACGGCGTCATCCACCAGTTCGTGCCACTGGATGCGGCCGGCTTCGTGCGCCGCTTTCTCGACCACTGGCAGCCCGACCTGGTGCTGCTGGCGGAATCCGAATTGTGGCCGAACCTGTTGTCGGAACTCAGCCGCCGTGACACCCCCACGGTGCTCGTCAACGGCCGGCTGTCGCCGCGCTCGGCCCGCCGCTGGAGCCGCCTGAAGGGCAGCGCCCGCGCCCTGCTCCGCCGGGTCGACCTGTGCCTCGCCCAGAGCGAGGAGGACGGCGGGCGCTTCCGCGCGCTCGGCGCCGAGCGGGTGGAAGTGTGCGGCAACCTCAAGTTCGATGTCCCACCGCCGGCGGTGGACGGCGCCGATTTCGACGAATTCGCCCGCGCCCTCGGCCCCCGGCCCCTGCTGCTGGCGGCCTCCACCCATCCGGGCGAGGATGAGCTGGTGATGGCCGCGCACGGCCTGCTGCGCCAGCAGATGCCGGATCTGCTCACGGTGATCGTACCGCGCCATCCCGAGCGGGGCGATTCCATCGTCGGCCTGGCCGACGCCGCCGGCTGGGCCGCCGCGCAGCGCAGCCGTGACGAACTGCCCGCCACCGACGCCGACCTTTATGTGGCCGATACCCTCGGCGAGCTCGGTCTGTTCTACCGTCTGGCACCGGTGTCGTTCGTCGGTGGTTCGCTGGTGCCGCGCGGCGGCCAGAACCCCATCGAGGCCATCAAGCTCGGCAGCGTGGTGTTGCACGGCCCCCACGTGGGCAATTTCGCCGACACCTATGGCCAGCTGGACGCCCAATACGGCGCCCTGCCGGTCAGCGACGCGGATTCCCTGGCACGCACGGCCTTTGCCCTGATGCATGATCCCGAACTGCGTGCCCAGGCGGCGAGCCAGGGCCAGAAGACGCTCGAAGCCCTCGGCGGCGCGCTGGAGCACACGCTGCACGCCATCGAGCCCTATCTCATCCAGATCCGCCTGCAGCACCGATGACCGCGCGGGCGCCAGCCTTCTGGTGGCGCGCGCCGGGCTGGGCGGCGCACCTGCTGGCGCCCATCGGCGCGGTGATCGGCGCCTTCACCCTGCGCCGCATGGCCCGACCGGGCGGCGCGGCGCCGCTGCCGGTCATCTGCATCGGCAACCCCACCGTCGGCGGCGCCGGCAAGACGCCCACCGCTCTGTGGTGCCTCGAGCGCCTCACCACCGCGGGCGCCCGGCCGTTCGCCCTGCTGCGCGGCCATGGCGGCGCCATCACCACGCCCACCGAGGTGGATCCCGCCCACCACGATGCCAACGCAGTGGGCGACGAGGCGCTGCTGCTGGCCACCCATGCGCCGACCATCGTCGCCGGCGGCGATCGGCTCGGCGGCGCCCAACTGGCCGCCGCCCGCGGCGCCACCCATGTGGTGATGGACGACGGCTTTCAGAATCCCAGCCTCGCCAAGGACGTGAGCGTGCTGGTGGTGGATGGGGAAGTAGGTGTCGGCAACGGTTACGTGCTGCCCGCCGGCCCCCTCAGGGCGCCCCTCGCCCCGCAGATCGCGCGGGCTGACGCGGTGCTGCTGATCGGCGGCGGCGCGGCGGGAGAGGCGGTCGCGGACTGTGCCCTCGGCCTCGGCAAGACGGTGCTGCGCGGGCGGTTGGCGCCGGCGCCGGACAGCATCGACGCGTTGCGGGGCATGCCGCTCCATGCGGTCGCCGGCATCGGCCGGCCGGACAAATTCTTTGCCACCCTGGAGCGGGCCGGATTGAACGTGGTGGCGCGCACCGCCTTCGCCGATCACCACCGCTTCACGCGGGCGGAGATCGAAGCGCTGATCGCTGGCGCCCAAGGCGCCCGGCTCGTAACCACAACCAAGGATATGGCCCGGCTGGCGACACCGGAACTGCGGGATATGCGGGCGCACTTCACCGCCGTGCCGGTGACCCTGGAACTGGACCAGCCCGCCGCCTTCGATGCGCTGTTGCGCCTCGCCGCCCGCCGCTTCGAGGCCCGGATCGCGCTACCCGGCGCCGAAGACTGACCCGCCGCCGACAGCCCCGCGCTTTTGCGCTCCAGGCCGGCCGAAGACCTCAAGCCTCGGGCCGGCCGCTGGATTTCAGGCCTCGGGCCGGCCGGCCTCGCGCATGCGGGCGAGCACCGCCTCGGGGCCGGAATAGGCCTCCTGCAGATCGACGCTCCAATAGCGCAGGTCGTCGAGGGGGATGATCTGCCCGGTCACCGCGCAGCGCACGAAGCTGCCGGGACGCACGATGCGGAATTCACCATCGAGATAGCGCAGCTCCGCCTCGCCGTTGGGATCGGGGAAGCGTTCAAATCGGTTCATCACGTCACGCAAGATCCTGAAGAGGATATTTAACATAGTGCTTTGCCCACGCGGGCGAAAGAGGCCCGGCAAATGTCTCGCCCGCCAGAGTTGTCTCAGCGGTCGAACAAGGTCGGCCCGGGATCGGGCTTGCGGGCCCGTCGCGCCGGCGCCTTGCGGGCCGGCACCGGGGCCACCGCCGGCGTGCCGTCGGCGGTGAGGGTGTCCGCCGCCACATGACCATCGGCGAACTGAAGGTCGATGCGGGCGCCCGGCGCCAGCGCCGCCGCCCGGCGCACCGGCCGGCCCTCCCCATCGCGCACCAGCGCGAAGCCGCGATCCAGCACCCCGTGGTAGGACAGCGCCGACAAGAGCTGGGCGAGGCTGCCCAGGTGGCGACGCCGCTCGCGCACCCCCGCAGAAACCAGAAAGCGCGCCCGGCCGATCAATTCGTCGAGCCGCCGATCATGCCGGGACAGGGCATCGCGCTGCACCGCGCCCACGGCCTGCAGACGGCCCATGGCGCTGTCGAGCCGGTCGCGCGCGCGACGCAGGCCGATCGCCGAGGCCCGCGCCAGCCGCCCCTCCAGATCGCGCAGCCCCATTCCCGCCTGGCGGCAGCGCTGGCGCAGGGTCGCTGGCGACAGGCGGGCGGACGCCGCGGTCAATCGCAGCCGGTGGGCGTCGGCATTGGCCTTGAGCGCCCGCGGCAGGCGATCGCCCACCCCGTCCAGCCGCTGACGGGGAATGGCGAACAGATCCTCCGCCGTCGGCAGCAGCCGCGCCAGGGCCCGCAGATCCGCGCGCCGGCGCTCCAGAAGGCGGATCGGGCTTGCCGCCAGGCGTGCGCCCAGTCCTTCCACCGCCGCGATCAGATCGGACCGCACCGGCACCACCATCTCCGCCGCGGCGGTGGGGGTGGGCGCGCGCACGTCGGCGGCGAAATCGATGAGGGTGACATCGGTCTCATGGCCGACGGCCGAAACCAGGGGAATGCGGCTGTCGGCTGCCGCGCGCACCACCGCTTCCTCGGAGAAGCCCAGAAGGTCCTCCAGCGAGCCGCCGCCGCGCGCCACCACGATCACGTCGGGGCGCGGCACCGGGCCGTGCTCCGGCAGCGCGTTGAAGCCGCGGATGGCGGCGGCCACCTCGGCGCCGGAGGTGTCGCCCTGTACCCGCACCGGCCACACCAGGACCCGGCGCGGAAAGCGATCGGCCAGACGGTGGAGAATGTCGCGGATCACCGCCCCGGTGGGCGAGGTGACGACGCCGATCACCCGCGGCAGATAGGGCAGCTCCTGCTTGCGGGCGGCATCGAACAGGCCTTCGGCGGCGAGCCGGCGCTTGCGCTCCTCCAGCATGGCCATGATGGCGCCGGCGCCGGCGAACTCCATCTGCTCGATGACGATCTGGTAGCCCGACTTGCCCGGATAGGTGGTGAGGCGGCCGATGGCCACCACCTCCAGCCCCTCCTCCGGCCGCACCCGAAGGCGGGAGAAGCTGCCCTTCCACACCACCGCGTCGAGCCGGGCGCCGACGTCCTTGAGGCTGAAATAAGCGTGGCCCGAGGAATGGGGCCCGCGATAGCCGGAGATTTCGCCGCGCACCCGCACATAGCCGAACGCCTCCTCCACCGTCCGCTTGAGGGCGGCGGAGAGCTCGGAAACACTCCATTCGGGCGCATTGGCGCGCGGCTCGGCAGTCTCGACCATCGAATCAGTCTACAGGATCACGAAAGGTCTTGAGCATAACGCGGTGCTCCCCTATGCGGCGAGCGCAGAGCCGAAGCTCTTGTTTGCTCCGGCGTGAGCCGATAGCGAAGAGCCGACAACCTGACATCAGACCGGCCGCACCGCACGGCCGATCCAACAACAAGCATGGAGTGGAGGGCGGATGAACATTCTGCTGCTCGGTTCGGGGGGCCGCGAGCATGCCCTCGCCTGGAAGCTGGCGCAGAGCCCTGAGCTCGGCCAATTCTACGCGCTGCCTGGGAATCCCGGCATCGCCGAGCATGCGGATCTCGTGGAAGGCATCCCCCTCTCGGCCCACGACACGCTGGTGACCTGGTGCCAGGATCACGGCATCGAGTTCGTGGTGGTCGGCCCGGAGGCGCCGCTGGTGGCCGGGCTGGTGGACCGGCTGGAAGCCGCCGGCATTCCGGCGTTCGGCCCCACCGCCGCCGCCGCGCGGCTGGAAGGCTCCAAGCTCTTCACCAAGGAATTGTGCCGGGCCAACGGCATTCCCACCGCCGCCTTCGCCCGCTTCGACACCGCCGCCGAGGCCGCCGCCTATGTGAAGGCGGAAGGCGCCCCCATCGTCATCAAGGCCGATGGCCTGATGGCCGGCAAGGGCGTGGTCGTCGCCCTCACCGTGGATGACGCGGTGGAGGCGGTGGAGCAGGTGTTCGCCAGCGGCGGGACCGAAGTGCTCATCGAAGAATTCATGGAGGGCGAGGAAGCGAGCCTGTTCGCTTTGGTGGACGGCGAGACCGTGGTGCCGTTCGGCAGCGCCCAGGACCATAAGCGCGCCTTCGACGGTGATCTCGGCCCCAACACCGGCGGCATGGGCGCCTATTCGCCGGCCCCGGTGCTCACCGCCGAGCTGGAGCGCCGCGCCCTCGACGAGATCATCCGCCCCACCGCCCGCGCCATGGTGGCCGCCGGCACGCCCTATCGCGGCGTGCTCTATGCCGGACTCATGCTCACCAAGGACGGCCCCAAGCTGGTGGAATACAACTGCCGCTTCGGCGATCCCGAATGCCAGGTGCTGATGCCGCGCTTCACCGGTGACCTGGTGAAGACCCTTCATGCCACCGCCACCGGCCACCTGGCCGAGATCGAGCCCATTTGGTCCGCCGACAGCGCCATGACCGTGGTCTATGCCAGCCGCGGCTATCCCGGTCCGCACCAGACCGGCACCGTCATCACCGGCCTCGATGCCGCCGCCCAGGCCGGCGCCCTGGTGTTCCAGGCCGGCACCCGGCGCAAGGGCGGCGACCTCGTCTCCAACGGCGGGCGCGTGCTGAACGTCACCGCCACCGGCCCCAGCCTCGCCGAGGCGCGGGACCGGGCCTATGCCGCCATCGGCGCGATCGACTGGCCGGATGGCTTCTACCGCACCGACATCGGCTGGCGGGCCCTCGGCCCGAACGGCTGAGGCCCTGTCATGAGCACCGAGAAGCCGCCGCTGCCGCGCCTCGATGCGTTCCCGGTGCGCACCCGCGACACGGTGCGCTTCGCCGACACGGACAAGCTCGGGCACGTCAACAACGCGGTCTTCTCCACCTTCCTGGAGACCGGCCGCGCCTCCATGCTGCTCGGCCCGGGGGTGGAGGTGGCGCCGGCCGGCACCTCGTTCGTGATCGTGCGGCTGGAGCTGGATTTTCGCGCCGAACTCATGTGGCCCGGCGAGGTGGAGATCGGCACGCGGATCGCCACCGTGGGCCGCAGCTCCATCGGCCTGTCGCAGGCGCTGTTCCAGAACGGCGTGTGCGCGGCCACTGCCCAGACCGTGCTGGTGCTGTTCGACACCCGCGCCCGCGCCGCCACGCCGCTGCCGCCCGAGAGCCGCGCCCTGCTGGAACGCTACATGTAGCCACCCGGCGGCAGGCTTGGCCTCGCCCCCCTTGTGTTCTACTTAAGGACGTCGCCGCCCGCTGGGGGGCCGAGCCCGGATCGACCCGTGCGCCTGCTCACTCTCGCCTTTTCCTTCCTGGTCGCCATCGCCCTGGGGCTCGGGGTGACGCTTTATGCGGTGACCCATTCGCGCGGGCTCGACACCGTGCGGGCCGGCGCCTGGGAAGGCTGGCCCCGCTCCGGCACCATTAAGGCCGATCCCTATGCGCGAGCGGCGGTGGCGCGTTCCGGCGAGCTGCCGCTGGAGCTGGCGGACGGGCTGCTGTTCCTCGCCACCACCGACGATGCCGGCCGCCCCATCGACGGACGCTGCGAAACCCGCATCACCGGAACCCTGCCCCAGGCCCGGCTCTGGACTCTCGCGGTGATGGATGAAGATGGCCGCTTCATTCCCAATGACGCGGAACGCTATGGTCTCACCAGCGCCGAGGCGGTCTATGCGGCCACCGGCGGCATCGATGTGCGCCTGGCGCCGCGGGCACGGCCGGGCAACTGGATCCCCACCGGGGCCCGCAGCCGCCTCAAGGTGGCGCTCCGGCTCTATGATGCCCCCTTCTCCTTCGCCTCCGGGGCCGGCGACGCCTCCACCGTGCTGCCGCACATCACCCAGGAGGCTTGCCCGTGAGCCTCTTCGACACCTTCACCCTGCGTCCGTCCCACCCAAACGCGCCGCGCAGCGGGCTGGGCCACCGCTTCGGCGCACTGCTGGGCCGCATTCCCTGGCTGTGGCCGCTGCGGCTCATGGTGCCGCTGGCCATGGTGCTGGTGCTGGCGGCCATCGCCCATATCGTGTCGATCCTCGCCATGCCGGCGCTGGCGGAGCGCAATGCCTTCGCCCGCCTGTCCGAGATCACCGATGCCAATGTGATGACGCTGCTGCCGGAACCGACGCCGCAGCAGGCGGCGTTGCCGATGATGGACCCGGCCTTCGTCTCGGCGGTGTGCCTGTTCGACCTCACCGAGCATCCGCTCAAGGTGCGCGTGCCCGCCACCGCCGACTACACGTCGGTGTCCTTTTATACGGATGAGATCCTGCCCTTCTACGCGCTGTCCGATCAGGCGGCGGGCAAGGTGATCGAGCTCGATCTCATGAATGCCGACCAGAAGGCGGCGTTGCCGGAGGATGAAGAGATCACCGCAGCCGACCGGCTGGTGATCGAGGCGCCCTCGCAGGAAGGCATCGTGCTGGTGCGCGCCTTCGTGCGCGACCGCAGCCTCAGGGCCAAGGTGCGTCGCGAGCTGGCGGCGGCCACCTGCGCCCGCGCCGAATAGCGACCGGACGAACACTCAATCCCGACGATTGCGCCTCAGTGCCGGCAACCCGTGCCGCGCTGGGCCGTGACCTGTTCCTGCGCCAGGGTGGAGACCGGATCCGCGTGACGCTCGATGCGCACTACCGGCAGGATCACGATCCTGGGCCCCGCGAGATCAGGCCTGGCCCCATCCGCCTTGGGCCGGCGCGCGGCCGACGTCGCCCGGGTGGCGCGCTCGTGTTTGGTCGGGAATGCAATGACCGTGTTCATGCCTCTGGTCCTCCAGTGCGACCATGACCACAACGTCCATTGCCTTCTTATGGTTTCGCGGGGCTTAACACGTCGTTAACGATGCCGGTGGGGCAGCCCTTCCGGCCCGTGCCCTCATGGCTCCACCAGATCGAGGAAGCAGCGCCCCTGGCGGTCTTCGATCTCCACCACGTAAAGATCGGGATCGAAACGGATTTCCTTGGCGAGGCGCTGGTCGCTCTCCGCCTCGGGACGGCCGGGGGGCACCAGCACGCTGAAGCGCCGGGCGCCGGTGTCGTCGGCTTCGAACACGCTCTGCGGCGCCGGCCCATAGAGGGCGGCGGTGCCATCGAGCGCCGCCACCTTCACGAACACCGCGCCGGCCTCCTCGGAGCCGCGCCGCGCCACCACCGCGAAGGCGCCCTCCACCTGGGCCTGGCGAATCACCGCCGACACGAAGATATCGCTTCTCAGACGGGCCACCGCGCGCTCCGCTCAGTTGACCGCGAGGCCGGAAACCGCCCCAAGCTCACGCACCAGCCGATCGGAGATCTCGCCATCCACCGGCAGCTTGCGATCGCGCTCGAAGCGCTGGATGGCGAGCCGGGTCTCGGTGCCGAAGGTGCCATCCACCTTCAGCGGCCCATAGCCCAGCTTGGCCAGGGCCCGCTGCACCGAAAGCACCCGGGGCGAGGCGGGAATGTTGGCGGGCGGGCGCATGCCGCCCAGATCTCCCGTCACGGCCCCCATGGCCAGCGGCGGGCGCTGGCCGGCCACCGGGCGCGGCGCGGCGATGGCGCCGGCCGCCGCCTCTTCCGCGCTCACCGGCTTGAGCGGCGTGGACAGGCCCGTGACCGAGGTCTTGGAGGCGAGATAGCCGAGGGTTCCGTTGGGCTCGCCCAGTTGCACGCTGGTTCCACCGTGATGGCTCGGGTTGACCGGCGGTAGCGGGATGGAGGTGCTCCGCACCGTGGCCTTGCCCTTGTCGCCCAGCCCGTCGGCCGCGCCGGCCACCGCCGGCGCCGGCAGTTGGGCCACCGGATGACGGCCCTGCAGAGCCAGGGCATTGGCCAGAATGCCGAGCCCCGCCGCCGCCACCACCGCGGTCATCAAAAAATCCAGCACCTTCAACCGGCGCCCGCCGCGCGGGCCGGGACCCGGCGCGCCGTCCAGGCCCAGATCCGGGGCCACCAGCTCCGGTGCGTGGTCGAGTGCCGCCTGATCGAGACTCATGCCATCCTCCGTGCCGGCGCTGCGGCCCCGCGCCGCTGGGGAAAGGCCGCCACCACCTCGGCCCCACCCTCGCGCGCGGCACTGGCCGCGGCCTTCAGGGGCAGGCTCACGGTCACGGTGGTGCCGCGACCAATGGCGCTTTCCACGCTAAAATTACCCTCGTGCAGGGTCACGAGCCCCTTCACCACCGCCAGCCCGAGGCCGCTGCCCCGCGCCTTCTGCGTGCGGTCGCCCGCCTGGAAGAAGGGTTCGCCCATCCGCGCCACATCCTCCGGCCGCATGCCGGGGCCGGTATCACGCACCCGCAGCACCAGCCGGTCGGCCTGCCGGCGCACGGTGATCTGCACCCGCCCGCCGGCGGGCGTGAACTTCACGGCGTTGGACAGGAGATTGAGCACGATCTGCCGCAGGGCGCGCTTGTCGGCATCGAGGCGCGGCAGGCCGGAGGCGATGACCTTGCGCACCTCCACACCGCTGCGCGCCGCCTCCAGCGCCACCATCTCGGCGCAGCCCGCCACCAGCTCGGCGGTGTCCACGGTCTCCGGCTCCAGCGCATAGGCGCCGGCCTCCACCCGCGACAGGTCCAGGATATCGTTGACGAGGCCGAGCAGATGCTGGCCGCTTTCGTGGATGATGCGGGCGTAGTCCGCCTTGCGGGCATCGTCCATCTGGGCACCGGTCTCGGTGGCCAGCAGCTCGGAAAAGCCCAGAATGGCGTTGAGCGGGGTGCGCAGCTCGTGGCTCATGGCGGCCAGGAAGCGGCTCTTGGCGGCGTTGGCCTGCTCGGCATCAGCGCGGGCGCGGGCCTCCTCGTCGGCCTGCTGCTTGGGCACCGAGGGTTCGCGCCACACCAGCCGGGCGCCGCCCTGGCGAGCCGGCAGGCCCCGCACCTCGAAGGCCTGAAACGAACTGTCGTCGGCGCCGCCGCGCAGCCGCAGGTCGCAGCTCACCGCATTGCGGCCATGCGCCGCCACCCGAACCGCCGCCAGGAACGCCGGCCGGTCGGCCACCTGCACGCGGTTGAACAGGGCCTGGCCCAGCAGGGCCTCGCGCGCGGCGCCGGTGAACGCACCATCCGCATGTTCCACGGCGCGCACCTCGCCCATGGGACCGTGCACGGTCACCAATACGGCGCCGGCGCACAGCCCGGCATCGGACACCCCACGGGCGGCGCGGCTGAGGCGGGCGGCGATGGCGGCCAGCGCGCCGCACAGCAGGCCGGCGGCGAACAGGAACAGCGCATCCAGCGGCTCGCCCACCAGCAGGCCCGAGGCCTGCCCCACCAGCACCGATCCGGCGCTGACCAGAGCGACGACGCCCAATGCTCCCAGCACCGCGGCGACGATGCGCCCCAGCACCGCGAGGCGCGGCAGCCCGTCATCGGCGGCGCCCGCCACGCGGGACATGGAGGCCCGCGCCAGGCCACCGAAGCCGTCACGGCCGCTGGGCGGCGCCATGTTGCGTTGTGTCACCGGCATTGAAGGTCTTGTCGTAGTTCCGTTCCGTGCAGTGGCGCCACTGTGCCATGAAGGCTTTAAACGAACGCTAAGCCGGCCACGGGGCCGCTCCAGCGTTAACGATGCCTTGAAAAGTCCTGCGCCCCCGCCCCCCGCTCACACCCCCCGGGGCCCCCGCTCTGGTATGATGGCCCTGTTCGACGTGTCGCACACCCAGCGACCGGTGCGAGATGGGGTGAGAGGGAGCGATGTTCTTCCTGCTGCGCGTGATGTTCTGGATCGGACTGGTGCTGCTGCTGCTGCCGCTTGGCCTGAAGGGCAACGACGGCACGAACGTCAGCGTGTTCGACGCCTTCGGCGCGGCGCAGGCGGTGGTGGCCGATGTGCGGGGCTTCTGCAGCCGCCAGCCGGAGGCCTGCGCCGTGGGCGGCCAGATGGTCACGCACCTCACCCAGAAGGCCCAGGCCGGCGCCAAGTGGGTGGCCGACGCCATCGGCACGCAGAACGCGCCGACGCCGGCCGCGCCCACAGCCCCCGCCGACGCCACCGTGGCGAGCGGCGGCGCGCCCGAAGCCACCGGCGCCCTCGGCCTCACGCCGCAGGACCTCGCCCCCGCCTGGGGCAAGGGCGACAAGGTGCAGCCCGCCGCCCCCGCCACCAGCGGCAAGCATTCCGGCTGACCCACGCCGTTCGCGCGCCGGATCCACCCCTTGCCGCCAAGCGGTCAGGGACAGGTGGCGCGGCAAGGTTCCTTTTGCCGCCGCAGCGCTCTCGCGGTATGCTCATGGTGCATTGCACAGCCTGCCGCCACATTGCGGCACCCTATTGCGCATCATGGATAGCAAGCGGCTTTCCGCGAAGGGACCGGTTTCATGAACAAGGACACGCTGATCGAGGATTTCGAGTTCCTGGACAATTGGGAAGACCGCTACCGGCACGTCATCGAGCTCGGCAAGGCGCTTCCCCCGTTCCCGGAAGCCGAGCGCAACGAGCACAACAAGGTGCAGGGCTGCGCGAGCCAGGTGTGGCTCATCTGCGAGCAGAAGAGCACGCCGAAGGGCACCGTTCTCGAATTCCAGGGCGATTCTGACGCCCATATCGTCAAGGGCTTGGTGGCGGTGCTGCTGACGCTGGTGTCCGGCCACAGCCCCAAGGAGATCCTGGAGACCGATATTCTCGGCATCTTCCGGCAGATCGGCCTGGAGGGGCACCTGACGCCGCAGCGCTCCAACGGCCTGCGGTCCATGGTGGAGCGCATCCGCACCCACGCCCGCGCGGCCCTGGCCGCCGCCTGATCCCGCCCGCGGGGGTCGCCGCGGCTGGTGGGATGATGCTATCTCATCATCCCACAGCCGCGATCCCAGGCGGCCCCGCGCGGGAGACGCCTTATGCTCACCACCGTCGCCGCCTTCGACCGGATCGGCGAAGAAAATGCCTTTGCGGTGCTGGCCCGGGCCACCGCCTTGGCCGCCAGCGGCCGCGACATCATCAATCTCGGCATCGGCCAGCCGGATTTCCGCACCCCCGAGCACATCGTCGACGCGGCGGTGAAGGCGCTGCGGGACGGCGCTCATGGCTACACCCCCTCCACCGGCATCCTGCCCCTGCGCGAGGCGGTGGCGCGCGACCTGCTTCACCGCTACCAGGTGGAGGTCGACCCCGACCTGGTGATGATCATGCCCGGCGGAAAGATGACCATGTATGCGGCCATCCGCCTGTTTGGCGAGCCGGGGGCGGAGATCCTCTATCCGGACCCGGGCTTCCCCATCTACCGTTCCATGATCGAGCACACCGGTGCCACGGCGGTGCCGGTCCCCATCCGCGAAGCGGACGGGTTCGCCTTCTCGGCGGCGGAAACCCTGGCGCGCATCACCCCGCGCACCCGGCTGCTGATCATCAATTCCCCGGCCAATCCCACCGGCGGCGTCACCCCGCCCCAGGAGATCGACGCCCTGGTGGCCGGCCTTGCCGCGCATCCGCAGGTGGCGCTGCTCTCCGACGAGATCTATGACCACTTCCTGTTCGATGGCGCCACCCACCGCACCCTGCTGGCCTATCCGGACATCCGCGACCGGCTGATCCTGCTCAACGGCTGGTCCAAGACCTATGCCATGACCGGCTGGCGGCTCGGCTATTCAGTGTGGCCCCGGCCGCTGTTCGACCAAGTGCGCAAGCTGGCGGTGAATGCGTGGTCCTGCGTCAATGCCCCCACCCAATATGCCGGCATCGCCGCGCTGGAGGGTCCACAGGATGCCGTCGCCGCCATGGTGGCCGAATTCGACGCCCGCCGCCGGCTGGTGGTGGAGGCGCTGAATGCCCTGCCCGGCATCTCCTGCACCACCCCCAAGGGGGCGTTCTACGCCTTCCCCAACATCACCGGCACCGGCTGGACCTCGGCCAAGGCGCTGGCATCGGCGCTGCTGGAGGAGGCGGGCGTCGCCCTGATCGGCGGCCCGGATTTCGGCGTCCACGGGGAAGGCTATCTGCGCCTCTCCTATGCCGCCTCGCGGGACAGCATCGCCACCGCCATGGAGCGGATCGGCGCCTTTCTGGCCCGGCGGGCAGCGGCTTGAGGTCTGCTCCCGGAACCGGCCTGCGCCGGGTGGCGTTGGGCTTGATAGCGCCAGGCTTGGCGGCGCTGGCGCTCGCCGGCGGGGCCCAAGCCGCGCCCGTCGACCCGGACGGCGGCTTCTGGCAGCCGGTGGAGATCTGCCCGCGCGGCACCGGCGCCCCGCGGGACTATGCCCAGTGCCTCGCTGCCACCATCCGCACCAGCGAGCAGGCGCTGGAAGCGGAACTGGCCAATGCCGTGCTGGTGATCGCCACGCGCGCCGACCTCTCGCCGGCCCAGCGGGGCCGCTGGAAGACCCTGCTGGAGGAGGCGCAGAGCCGTTTCCTTCTGTATCGCAATTTCGACTGCCAGAGCGTGGCGCCGTTTGAAGGCCCCCGCGGCATCGGCAATTTCGAGCAGCGTGCCCTATGTCTCATCGGCGCCAACAGCCGCCGGGCCGAGGACCTGCACGCCCGCTACACGGATGCGCCGCTTGCGGTCGCCTCCGGGCCGCAGAGCCCGCCACAGCGCGGCAGCGCTGCCGCCTCTGCCGACAGTGCGGCGGCGGCCCCCCAGGGTCCGCAGCCCCGCCGCAGCGTCTGGATCTATGCGGTGCCGCCGACGCTCGACTAGAGCCCTTCATCGTTTCAATGAAAGGCTCTGATCCATTGACGTCACGCACCGTCCTGACGCGAGCCGGGATCCGTTTCGCCCGAAGATGCGCGCGGCGCGGCCTCAACCGATGAGTTCGCGCTTCTCCGCCACCGTGGAATCGGCGGCCAGGCGATAGATGATGGGCGCGCCGGTGGCGAGCTCGCGCTTCACGATGGTTTCCGGCGTGTGCTTCTCCAGCACCATGATGAGCGCCCGCAGGGAATTGCCGTGGGCGGCCACCAGCGTGCGCTGGCCGCGCAGCACGCAGGGCAGGATCTCCTGCACATAATAGGGCAGCGTGCGGGCCACCGTGTCCTTCAGGCTCTCGCCGGCGGGCGGCGGCACGTCATAGGAGCGGCGCCACACCAGGACCTGCTCCTCGCCCCACTTGGCGCGGGCGTCGTCCTTGTTCAGGCCGGAGAGGTCACCGTAATCGCGCTCGTTGAGGGCGAGGTTGGTCACCGGCTTGAGATCGGCCTGGCCCATCTCCGAAAGGATCAGCGCGCACGTGTTCTGGGCGCGGGTGAGGCCGGAGGTGAAGGCGGTGTCGAAGGTGAGCCCTTCCGCCTTCAGCCGCGCACCAGCCCGCTTGGCCTCGGCCACACCCTGCTCGGTGAGGGCGGGATCGCGCCAGCCGGTGAACAGGTTCTTGAGATTCCACTCGCTTTGGCCGTGGCGCACGAGCACGAGGATACGATCGGACATCAAAGGCTCCGCAACATCTTTAGAAATTGGACAGGCCCAGCACGTCGGTCATGGAGTAGAGGCCCGGCTCGCGCCCCTTGACCCAGCGTGCCGCCACCAGGGCGCCATGGGCGAAGATCATGCGATCCTCCGCCTTGTGCACCAGTTCGATCCGCTCGGCGGGACCGGCGAAGATCACCGCGTGCTCGCCCACCACCGAGCCGCCGCGCAGGGAGGCGAAACCGATGGCTCCCGGCTTGCGCGGACCGGTCAGGCCATCGCGGCCGCGCTCGGACCATTCATCGAGCGGTCGGCCCCGGCCATCGGCCGCCGCCTCGCCCAGCAGCAAAGCGGTGCCCGAGGGGGCATCCACCTTGCGGTTGTGATGCATCTCGAGAATTTCGATGTCGAAGCTCTCGTCCAGGGTGGCCGCCACCCGCCGGGTCAGCGCGGCCAGCAGGTTGACGCCGAGGCTCATGTTGCCGGACTTCACCACCGCCGTGCGCCGCGCGGCGGCGGCGACGGCGGCATTGTCCTGGGGCGAGAAACCGGTGGTGCCGATCACATGGGCGATGCCCGCCTCGGCCAGCCGCTCGGCCAGCCGCACGCTGGCGGCGGGCGAGGAGAAATCGATCACCACATCGGCGCCCGAGACGCTGGCCGCCGCGTCGCTCTCCACCGTGATGCCGCAGGCCGGCAGCCCCGCCATCACCCCCGCATCCTCGCCCAGATGGCTGCTGCCGGCGTGCTCCAGGGCGCCGGCCAGCACCAGCCCCGGCTGCTCAGCGACGGCCTTGATGAGGGCACGGCCCATGCGGCCGCCGGCTCCGGCAATGACGATACGCAGCTCCGACACAGGGTCTCTCCTTGAGATTGCCGGCCCGCGCGTGCGCCGGCCGGAGGCCGGCTCAGCTGGCGGCCGGCTTGCCGGCATAGCCGGAAATGATGATGAGGTCGCCCTCTGCGGCCAGCTTGCGATGGGCGAGCGCCTGCTGATACTCGAACGACTGGTAGCAGGCCCGCGCCGTGGCGAGGTCGGCGAAGGCCACCACCACGTAACGGGAGCGCCCCTTGCCCTCCATCACCTGGGCGCGGCCGCCGCGCACCAGGAACCAGCCCTTGTAGGCGCTGAGCGCCTGGGCGTCGGCCGCCTTGTAGGCCTCGTAGCGCTGCGGATCGGTCACATCCATCCGCACCATCCAGTAGGCCAGGGGGAATTCCGGGCCGACCGCCTGCGGCGGCGCGGCGCTGGCCTGCGGGCCGTCATAGCCTTCCACTACCGCGAGATCAGTGATGGCGCTGTCCCGGCGCAGCCGCACCACCTTCTGATATTCCGGCAGCTGATAGGCGGCGAGGGCCGCCTCATAGGAAGGCCATTCCACCAGCACGTTGCGATGGCGCTTGATGCCTTCGTGATGGTCGAAATCGCCTCCGGCCACCAGGAAATGGGCACCCTGCTCGCGCAGGAAGCGGATATTGGCCTCCGCATAGGTGATGAACTCAACCGGGTCGACCACGTCGACATTGACGAACCAATAGCCCTTCGCCATGACCACCCCCCTCTCGCGCCTCAGGCGCCGGCAAGCTCCGACAGGATCTGAAGGGCCGCCGCATGCGGGTCGGCCGCAGCCGTGATGGGCCGGCCCACCACCACCATGTTGGCGCCGGCGGCGATGGCTTCCGCGGGCGTCGCCACCCGCTTCTGATCACCCACGGCGGCCCCGGCGGGCCGCACGCCCGGCGTCACCACCAGGCCATCCGGCCCGAGCACGCCGCGCACCATGGCGGCATCGGTCGGCGCGCAGATCACCCCGGCAACACCGGCGGCGCGCGCGTCGCCGGCCCGGCGGCGCACGGTCTGCGTCACGCCGGCGGCATAGCCGGCGGCCGCGAGGTCGGCATCGTCATAGGAGGTGAGCACGGTGACACCGAGCACCTTCAGCCCGCTGCCCGCGGCGCCACGGGCGGCGGCGGCAAGCGTCTGGGGATAGGCGTGGACCGTCAGCAGGCTGACGCCGCGCGCGGCGGCCGCGGCGGTGGCCCGCTCCACGGTGTTGCCGATGTCGTGCAGCTTGAGATCGAGAAACACCCGCTTGCCGGCGCTGATGAGGTCGGCCGCCAGATCAAGGCCGCCGGCGATGGTGAGCTCGAGGCCGATCTTATAGAATGTGACGTCGTCGCCGAGCTGCCAGACCAGCGCTTCGGCGGCGGCCACCGTGGGGTAATCCAGAGCGACGATGAGGCGATCGCGCGCCGCCTCCAACCCATGCTCCCCGCCCAGATACGCCCCGGACATAACCCCTCCTGTCTCACGCCACCGCGCCCGAAACGCAGCCTGGCGCGTCTTCAACCACCGGATGGCCTAGCCCGCCGAGGTGGACCGAGGCAAGGTGGAGAACGCGAAAAGCCTGTCGCGCTCCCGTTCCGCCCCCTCACGGCCGGTGATAGACCCACACCCGGGCCGGCGGCAGGTTCATCCATACCCGCGGCGACACCTTGCCCTCGATCTTGCCCGGCAAGAGCGGCACCGGCGAGACCACCGCATAGGTGAACTGAACGAACGGCGCGCCGGGGATCGACATGTCGAACGCCTCGTTGACCATGCGATGGCGCTCGGGCTGGGGCATGGTGAACAGCGGCAGCGACGAGATGGTGCCCACCGCCTTGCCCGGCAGCTTGTCGCCCAGGGTCTTGCGCATGGCGTAGGCGTCGCCGTGAATCACCGTCACGCCCGGATAGCGGCGGCGCAGCAGCGCGCAGAATTCCGGATTGTACTCGATGAGGAACAGCCGCTCGGGCGCGAAGCCGCGGGCGAGCAGCGCCTTGGTCACCGGGCCGGTGCCCGGCCCGAGCTCGATCACCGGGCCATCCTGGCGCGGATCGAGATAGCTCGCCATCATCTTGGCGAGGCCCGGACTGGAGGGAGAGACTGCGCCGGTCTTGAGCGGATTGCGGAACCACGACTGCAGGAAGCGCACTTCGTCGTTGAGGCCCGGCTTGTGGCTGGATCTGCGCGGCTCTCGGGAATGTAGCATCAGCGGCACCTCTGGCGCCCGGTCATCGGAAGGATGCGAGGCGATTAGACGGGAAACGAGGGATGGTCAAGATTCGGCGCCGGCCTCCAGCATGCCGTGGACCAGCGGATCCAGGGCGGCGGAGAACAGGTCTTCGGCAGGTGCCGAAAGGAAAGCCGAGCACGTCATCTTGAGGCTGACGATGCCGTGCAGGCAGACCCAAAGGGTGGTGGCGAGGGTCGCCGGATCGCTGCCCGCGCGCAGCTTTCCGGCCGCGTCCAGCGCGGCGAAAGGCGCGGTGAGAAGGGCAAAGGCGGTGGCGCCCATCTCGTCCTTGCCACCCAGCGCGCTCTGGGCGAAGCCGGCTTCCATGAAAATGAGCCGGTAGCTTTCGGGCTCCGCCCGGGCGAAGGCGATATAGGCCTGCCCCAGGGCGCGGATGCGGGCCAGCGGCGCGGCCACCTGCGCGGCCTCGGCCAACCTGTCATGAAGGGCGCGCATGCCTGCGCCGCCCAGCTCGCGGGCAATGGCCTCGCGATTCTCGAAATGCAGATAGAGCGCCGCCGGGGAATAGGCCACCTCCTGGGCGATGCGCCGCATGGTCAGGGCATCATAGCCCTCATCCAACACAATGCGCCGCGCCGCCGCCAGGATGCGCTGCCGGGCCTCCTCCTTGCGTCTGGCGCGCAGGGTCGCACCCTCCACGGAGGTCTCCTTCGGCAATTGACATGAACATTGTTTAGTTTATGAACATCGTTCAGTGAACGCTGTTCAGGGTTCTTCTATGACTGATGTGCCCGCATCACAAGCCGCAATTCCCGCGCGCCTCGCCCTGGTGGGCGGCACCGGGGCCATCGGCGCCAGCGTCGGTGCGGCTTTGGCCGCGACCGGCGAACCCTTTGCGGTGATCGGCCGCAGCGCCGGCGCCATCCACAGCCATTTTCCGGCTTCGGTCGAGGCCCGCCCCTGGGACCCGGCCGATACCGCCTCCATGCGCGCCGCCATGCGCGGGCTCGACACCCTCGTCTACACGGTCGGCGTGCCCTATGACGCCTTTCACCTGCACCCCGAGCTGATGGCCCGCACCCTGGCGGCGGCGGAAGCGGAAGGGGTGCGGCGCCTGCTCCTGATCGGCACCGCCTACGGGTTCGGCCGGCCAAAGGCCGCGCGGGTGGACGAGAGCCATCCGCGCGTGCCGCACACCTTCAAGGGCCGCATGCGCAAGGACCAGGAAGACCTGGTGCTGGAGGCCCACGCCCGGGGCCGCATCGCCACCTCTATCCTGCGCCTGCCCGATTTCTATGGTCCGGGCGTGGAGCGCAGCTATCTCGCCGACATCTTCACTGCCGCCGCCACCGGGCGCCGGGCCAAGGTGATCGGCCCCATCGACCGGCCCCATGAGTTCGTGTTCGTGCCCGATGTGGGCCCGGTGGTGCTGCGGCTGCTACAGCAGGATGCCGCCTTCGGCACCACCTTCAACCTGGCGGGAGCCGGCACCATCACCGTGCGGGAGGTGGCCGAGCAGGCGTTCGCGCTGGCCCGCCGGCAGCCCCGCCTGCTGGTGGCGAACCGGCTCATGCTCCGCCTCGCCGGCCTGTTCGATCCGATGATGCGGGAGCTGGTGGAGATGCACTATCTGATGACCGATCCGGTGATCTTCGACGACAGCGCCCTCGCCCGCCTCATCGGCCCCATCCCCAAGACTCCCTATGCCCAGGGCATCGCCCTGGGCATGGATGCCGCGCGCAAGGCTGCCCGCGACCGCTGACCCAAACGAAAACGGCCCGGCGACATCCCCGTCGCCGGGCCGTTTCACGACATCATCCCGCCTCAGGCGCTCTCGCCAGCGGCGCCCTGGAAGAATTCCTTCACCTTGGCGAAGAAGCCGGTGGATTCAGGATGGGTCTCGCCGGAGCATTCCTTGTCGAACTCGGCCAGCAATTCCTTCTGCCGCTTGGTGAGCTTCTGCGGGGTTTCCACCACCACCTGCACATACATGTCGCCGAAATTGCGGGTGCGCAGAATGGGCATGCCCTTGCCGGCCAGCCGGAAGCGCTTCTGCGACTGGGTGCCCTCGGGCACCTTCACCTTGGACTGGTCGCCATCGATGGTCGGCACCTCCACCTGGCCGCCCAGGGCCGCCGTCACCATGGAGATGGGCACGCGGCAATAGAGGTCCGCCCCTTCCCGCTGGAAGAAGGGGTGCGGCTCGATGGACAGGAAGATGTAGAGATCGCCCGCCGCGCCACCGCGCACGCCGGCTTCACCCTCGCCACCGAGGCGGATGCGGGTGCCATCCTCCACCCCCGCCGGGATCTGCACCGACAAGGTGCGCTCGCGGGTCACCCGGCCGGCGCCGCCGCAGGCGCCGCACGGATCCTCGATCACCGAGCCGCGGCCCTGGCAGCTCGGGCAGGTGCGTTCCAGCGTGAAGAAGCCCTGGGCGTGGCGGATCTTGCCGGCGCCGCCGCAGGTGCGGCAGGGCTTCGGGCTGGTGCCCGCCTTGGCGCCGGTGCCGTTGCAGGCTTCGCAGCTGACCGAGGTGGGAATCTTGATCTGCGCGGTCTTGCCGGAGAACGCCTCTTCCAGCGTGATTTCCATGTTGTAGCGCAGGTCCGCGCCCCGGCCGCGGCCACCACCGCCGCCACCGCCACGGCCGCGACCCATGGCGCCGCCGAATAGATCGTCGAAAATATCAGCGAAAGAGGAGGCGAAGTCATTGCCGAAGCCGGCGCCGCCGCCGCCATTCTCGAAGGCGGAATGGCCGAAGCGGTCGTAGGCGGCGCGCTTCTGCGGGTCCTTCAGGACCTCATAGGCTTCGTTGACTTCCTTGAACTTGATCTCGGCTTCCCCGTCGCCCTGGTTGCGATCGGGATGCCATTTCATGGCGAGCTTGCGGTAGGAAGCCTTCAGCACCGTTTCGTCGGCGCCCCGGTCCACGCCGAGAACTTCATAAAAATCGCGCTTGGCCATGCTCGTCCATCACCCGCCGCAACGGGCCTCTGCCCCGCCGTCCGGGCCTGAGGCACGCCGGACAGTGTCCCCGGTTCCTATGAAACGCCGCCCTGTCCGGAGCCTACCGCCGGCATCGCAGGGGGCCGATGCCCCCACCTCCCGCCACGGCACGCCCAGCGGATCCAGACGCGACGATTGAAACAACATGCGTCCCGCCGGAAGCGGGACGCCGGCGGGCCCTGGGGCCCACCGGCGCTTTTGATCAGGCCGACTTCTTCTTGTCGTCGTCCACTTCGGTGAACTCGGCGTCCACCACGTCTTCCTGAGGCTTGGAGGCCCCTTCCTCGCCGCCCTGCTGGGCCGCATACATGGCCTCGCCGAGCTTGAGCGACACCTGCGCCAGGGTCTGGGTCTTGGCCTCGATGGCCTCCACATCCTCGCCCGAGAGCACGCCCTTGAGGTCGGCGATGGCGCTCTCGATGGCGCCCTTGTCGGCGTCGCCGATCTTCGAGCCATGCTCGGAGAGGGCCTTCTCCGTGGAGTGGACCAGCGCCTCGCCGTGGTTCTTGGCTTCCGCCAGAGCCTTGCGCTTCTTGTCGTCGGCCGCGTGGGCCTCGGCGTCCTTCACCATCTTCTCGATATCGGACTCATTGAGACCGCCGGACGCCTGGATCCGGATCTGCTGCTCCTTGCCGGTGCCCTTGTCCTTGGCGGAAACCTGCACGATGCCGTTGGCGTCGATGTCGAAGGTCACTTCCACCTGCGGCACGCCGCGGGGCGCCGGCGGGATGCCGACGAGGTCGAACTGGCCGAGGATCTTGTTGTCCGCCGCCATTTCGCGCTCACCCTGGAACACGCGGATGGTCACCGCGGTCTGCCCGTCCTCGGCCGTGGAGAACACCTGGCTCTTCTTGGTCGGGATGGTGGTGTTGCGATCGATCAGGCGGGTGAACACGCCACCCAGGGTCTCGATGCCCAGCGACAGCGGGGTCACGTCGAGCAGCAGCACGTCCTTCACGTCGCCCTGGAGCACGCCGGCCTGGATGGCGGCGCCGATGGCGACCACTTCATCCGGGTTGACGCCCTTGTGGGGCTCCTTGCCGAAGAACTGCTTCACCACTTCCTGGACCTTGGGCATGCGGGTCATGCCGCCCACCAGCACCACCTCGTCGATCTGCCCGGCGGAGAGCCCGGCATCCTTGAGAGCGAGCCGGCAGGGCTCGATGGTGCGCTGGATCAGGTCTTCCACCAGCGCCTCGAACTTGGCGCGGGTGAGCTTCATGGTGAGATGCTTCGGGCCGGAGGCATCGGCGGTGATGAACGGCAGGTTGATCTCGGTCTGCGTGGCGGACGAGAGCTCGATCTTGGCCTTCTCGGCAGCTTCCTTCAGCCGCTGGAGGGCGAGCTTGTCGTTGCGCAGGTCGATGCCCTGCTCCTTCTTGAACTCGTCAGCCAGATAGTTGACGAGCCGCATGTCGAAGTCTTCGCCACCCAGGAAGGTGTCGCCATTGGTGGACTTCACCTCGAACACGCCGTCGCCGATCTCCAGCACCGACACGTCGAAGGTGCCGCCGCCGAGGTCATAGACCACGATGGTGCCGGCCGACTTCTTGTCGAGGCCATAAGCGAGCGCGGCCGCGGTCGGCTCGTTGATGATGCGCAGCACCTCGAGACCGGCGATCTTGCCGGCGTCCTTGGTGGCCTGGCGCTGGGCGTCGTTGAAGTAAGCGGGAACGGTGATGACCGCCTTCTCGACCTTCTCACCGAGATAGGACTCGGCGGTCTCCTTCATCTTCTGCAGGATGAAGGCGGAGATCTGCGAGGGCGAATATTTCTTGCCGTCGGCCTCCACCCACGCGTCGCCATTGTCGGCGCGCACGATCTGGTAGGGCACCAAGCTCTTGTCCTTGGTGACGGTGGGATCATCGAACCGGCGGCCGATGAGGCGCTTGACCGCGAAGAACGTGCGCTCCGGATTGGTCACGCCCTGCCGCTTGGCGGGCTGGCCGACCAGACGCTCGCCATCCTCGCTGAAGGCGACGATGGACGGCGTGGTGCGCGCGCCCTCGGCGTTCTCAATGACTTTCGGGCTGGAACCCTCCATCACCGCAACGCACGAATTGGTGGTGCCGAGGTCGATACCGATGATCTTGGCCATATAGTTTCTCCTTGTCGGCAGACCGACCGGGCCCTTTCGGCACCCGCAGGGAACGATCGCGGGCCCCTCCCCCGACCAGTCCGCCGGCCCCCTTCACTTGAAATTGGGGTTCGTCGCGAAACGACGATCGAGGCGGATATAGGGGGGGTGATTTGGCGCCGCAAGGCATGCTAACTGGCCGACGCGCCCTTTTTCACGCGCCGTGAGGATGCCCAATGCCCGCCCAGCAGGTTGCGCCCGTAACTGCGAGGTCGGGGCGCGCCCCGAATGCCCGCTCTGCCCTGGTTGTGATCGACGTGCAGGTGGACTTTCTGCCGGGCGGTGCCCTGGCGGTGCCCCACGGCGACGAAGTCGTGCCAATCGCCAATTATCTGGCCCAGAGCTTTGACAATGTGGTGTTGACCCAGGATTGGCATCCCGCGGGCCACATCTCGTTCGCCTCCAGCCACCCCGGCCGGGTCGCCCACGAGACCATATCGCTGCCCTATGGCGAGCAGATTTTGTGGCCAGACCACTGCATCCAGGACAGCGTCGGGGCGCGGCTGGCATCCCGGCTCGACATTCCCCACGCGCAGCTGATCGTGCGCAAGGGCCACCACAGCAACATCGACAGCTATTCCGCCTTCTACGAGGCCGA
Source organism: Xanthobacter sp. ZOL 2024 (assembly GCF_052932325.1). NCBI lineage: Bacteria > Pseudomonadati > Pseudomonadota > Alphaproteobacteria > Hyphomicrobiales > Xanthobacteraceae > Xanthobacter > Xanthobacter sp. ZOL 2024. The sequence continues at coordinate 2,628,334 of NZ_CM128808.1, read as the reverse complement.
TCGCGCCACGCCCACCGGGCTCGCCGGCTACCTGCGCGACCGCAGCATCGACACGGTTTATGTGATGGGGCTCGCCACCGATTTCTGCGTGTCCTGGTCGGCGGTCGATGCGGCGCGGCATGGCTTCGCCACCCATGTGATCGAGGACGGATGCCGCGGCCTCGACCTCAATGGTTCCCTCGCCCGGGCCTGGGCCGACATGACTGCGGCGGGTGTCCACCGGGTCACGCTCGACGAGTTCGCGGCCTGAGCCCAGCCGCCCGCGTCGTCAGGCGTCGTTGGCGGTCATCCAGCCCATGGGCGCGCCGGTGGCGTCGGCGACGATGGCGATGCGGCCGATGCCGGGCACCTCGAACGCCGACCGCAGCACCTGGCCGCCATTGGCCTCCAGCAGCTTCAGCCGGGCGTCGATGTCGTCCACATTGATGTAGGGGAACCAATGGGGCGGCACCTCCGGCGGCAGGATGTCGGTCTTATCCATCATCCCGGCCACCGGCTCGCCGCCCAGATGCGCCACGTAATACGCGTGGCCGTCGCCGGAAGGCATGGCGTCGAAGGTCCAGCCCAGCGTCGCGCCGTAAAACGCCCTGGCCTTTTCCACGTCGTCGGTCAGAAGCTCGTTCCAGTAGAATTTGCCGTGCTGGGCCATGGGCCTGCTTCCTTCCGGGCGGTGACGGGGCGCACCGCCTCATTGCATGTTGGGGCATGTGCCTGCCCACAGGCTTGGACTAAGTTCGACGTGACCGCAAGGCCGTCCCGGCCCGGTCCCACCGGAGGCTGCCCGTGACCTCGTCTCTCACGCTCGCCCCCGGGGCACGATGGTATCCTGAAGCCTTCGATCCGCAGGCGCAGGCCGCGCTCCTGGCCGAGGTGCGCGCCGTGCTGGCGCAGGCACCCCTGTTCACCCCCACCATGCCGCGTTCCGGCAAGCCGTTCACCGTGCGCATGAGTGATTGCGGGCCACTCGGCTGGGTCTCCGATGCCGCCGGTTACCGTTACCAGGCCTTCCACCCGGACACGCGCGCGCCCTGGCCGCCCCTGCCGCCCCGGATCGCCGATGCCTGGAGCCGGTTCGGCCGCGCCGACGTGCCGGCGGAGGCCTGCCTGATCAATTATTACGGCCCCGACGCCCGCATGAGCCTGCACCAGGACCGGGATGAAGCGGACCTGACGGCGCCGGTGGTCTCCATCTCGCTGGGGGATACGGCGGTGTTCCGCCTCGGCACCGAGGTCCGCTCCGGCCCCACCCGCTCCATCCGCCTCGGCTCCGGCGACGTGTTCGTGCTCTCGGGGGCGAGCCGGCTCGCCTTCCACGGGGTCGATCGCATCATTCCCGGTTCATCGCGCCTGTTGGCGGAAGGCGGGCGGTTCAACCTGACCTTGCGGCGGGTCACCGCTGCGTGAAGCCGGTGACGCCGGCGCGGCATTCGTGCCACGGTGCGGGCCGGATCCATTCGGGCGATTCGTCCGGCACCCCCCGGCCCGGCGGGTTTGCCAAGCGGCCGGGCGCGCTGGAGGCTGAGGAGCGACGTTCATGATCCACGCAATTGCGCGCCTTCGGGTGAACGCCCGCTCCACCCTCGCCCCCCTTGCCGTGGCCGCCGTGACGCTGGCCCCCCTGGCCGCCCCGCAGGCCCAGGCTCAGACGGCCCAAGCTGAACCGGCCCAGACTGCGCCGGCCCAGACTGCGCCAGCCTCCGCGCCGGCCCCGTCCACCCAATCCGCCCCTGCCCAATCCGCCCCGGCGCCGCAGGCCCAGCAGGCCGCGCCGAGCCGCGAGGTGGTGTTTCCACCGGGCGCGGTGATCGGCCTTGTGCCACCCCCGGGCATGGTGCCGAGCGACAAGTTCGCCGGCTTCGAGGACCGGGGCCGCAATGCCTCCATCCTGATGGTGGACATGCCGCCGGAGGCCTATGGCCAGCTGGTGGAGGGCTTCACCGATGCCGCCCTCGCCTCCAAGGGCATCACCGTGGAGTCCCGCGCGCCCTTCCCCATTCCCGGCGCCAAGGCGGAGCTGGTGACCGGCACCCAGACCGCCGGGCCGTTCCGGGTGCGCAAGTGGATCCTCCTGGCCGGCACCGACATGACCACTGCGCTCATCACCGCCCAGGTTTCGGAGAGCGACGCCGCCGCGTTTCCCGATGCCGACATGAAGGCGGCGCTGGCCACCCTCGCCTTCCGCTCCGTGCAGGACCAGGTGGCGGCGCTGCCCTTCACCGTCACCGAACTGTCCGATTTCCACGTGGTGCGCACCTTCGGCGGCAACACCGTGATCCTCACCCGGGGCCCCAAGAACAGCATTGAGGGGCCGGAGCAGCCCTATATGGTGGTGACGGTGGCCAACGGCTCCCCCCGCGAGGACGAGCGGCGGCAGTTCGCCCTGCGCGCCCTCAGCACCCTCAACGGCCTGCGCGACATGAAGGTGGAGCGCGCCGAGCCCCTGCGCATCAACCAGACGCCGGGCTTCGAGGTGATGGCCCAGGCGGTGGACGCCAAGACCGGCGAGCCGGTGAAAATCGTGCAATGGCTGCGCTTCGGCCCCACCGGCCACATGCGCATGGTGGCGGTTTCCAAGCTCGACGCCTTCCCCGATGTCTACGCCCGCCTGCGCGCCATTCGCGACGGCATCGACGCCCGCTGAGGCGCCGACCGTGGCACCCATCGTGGCGCCGGGCGCTCAAATGTGGCGGGCCGCCGCCACCACCGCCTGGCCCAGGGCGAGGCCGCCGTCATTGGCCGGCACGTTCGCGGGCACCAGCGGCCGCAGGCCGGCATCGGCCAGCCGGGCGACCACCGCCTCCAGAAGCATCCGGTTCTGAAACACCCCGCCGGCCACGGCCACGGCGCCGATGCCTTCGCGCCGGGCGATGAGGATCGCCGTCTCGGCGAAGGCGGCCGCGAGCCCGGCATGGAAGGCCCCGGCCATGGCGGAGAGCGGCCGGCCGGCCGCCTGGTCGGCCCGGAGCGCGCGCCACAGGGGGGCCGGGTCGAGCGCCCAGAGCCCGTCCCGTTCGGTCACGGCGAGCGGATAGGGCGCGGCGCTGGCTGCCACCGCTTCCAGCGCCATGGCCGCTTCGCCCTCATGGCTCAGCCGGTCGGGCGCCAGGCCCAGCAGCGCCGCCACCGCATCGAACAGCCGCCCGGCGGAGCTGGCGTGGGGGGCATTGAGGCCCTTGTCCGCCATGGCCCGCAGGGTCGCCAGCGGCTTGCCCGCGAACAGCGCCGCCAGCTGCGGGTCACCATCCACCGCCGTGCGGCCCAGCGCCTGGTCGAGATGGGCCAGCAGCACCCGCCAGGGCTCCCGGCTCGCCTGATCGCCACCCATCAGCGCAATGGGCGCCAGCCGCGCCGTCCGGCGGGCGGACCGGTAATCGCCCATGAAGATCTCCGCGCCCCAGAGGGTGCCGTCCTCCCCCAGGCCTAAGCCATCCAGCAGGATCGCCACCACCGGCCCGTCGGCCCGTCGCCAGCCGGCCTCCGCCATGGCCGCGGCCATATGGGCGTGATGGTGCTGCACCACCTCCAGTGGTACCCCCCGCTGCGCCGCCCAGGCGGTGCCGAAGCGGGTGGCGTGGTAGCCGGGGTGGGCATCCACCGCCACCCGGGCGGGAACATGGGCGAACATGGCGGCATAATCGGCGATGGCCGCCTCGAAGGCATCGATCGTGCCGGGCTCGTCCAGATCGCCCAGATGGTGGGACAGCAGCGCCTTGGCGCCATGGGTGAGGCAGATGGCGCTTTTCAGCTCGGCGCCCAGCGCCAGCACCGGCGGCGCTCCGGCGAAATCCTCCGGCAGGGTGAGCGGCAGGGGCGCGAGGCCCCGGCCCCGCCGCATCACCCGCGGCGCACCGGCGGCGAGGCGCACCACGCTGTCGTCGAGCCGGCGGGCGATGGGCCGGTCATGCATGAGAAACCCATCGACGATGTGGGCGAGCGCCGCGCGCGCCTCCTCATTGGCGATCACCTGCGGCACGCCGGAGCTGTTGCCCGAGGTCATCACCAGCGGCCGCCCCACCGCCTCCATCAGCAGATGGTGCAGCGGCGTATAGGGCAGCATGACGCCCACCTGCCGCTGGCCGGGGGCGATCTCCGGCGCCAGCCCGTGGCCTTCCTTGAGGGGCAGCAGCACGATGGGTGCCGACGGCGCCTCCAGCGCCGCCGCCTCTGCCGGGCCGATCTCACACAGCCGCTCAGCCCGTGCCCGATCGGCCATCACCGCCAACGGCTTGCTGGGTCGCCGCTTGCGCTGCCGCAAATTGGCGACGGCGGCGGCATCGGTGGCATCGCAGGCGATGTGAAACCCGCCGATCCCCTTCACCGCCACGATCCGCCCCGCCCGCAACAGCGCGGCGGCCGCACCGATGGCATCCGCCATCCCGACGCGAACGCCTTCTCCCGCCGGCAGCGCCACAGCGCTTTCGGAGCGCTCGCCCTCATCTCCGGCGAGCCCCCTCCCCGGCCCTCCCCCGCAAGCGGGAGAGGGAGAAGCGCCACCCGGGGAGGCCGGAGCGGACACCACCGCCTCGCTGCTCCGCCCAGAGCCAGCACCCGCGCCACCGTAAAGGCCCTCTCCCGCTTGCGGGGGAGGGTTGGGAGGGGGAACACCGCCATCGACGATCGCCCCCGCGCCACCACGATCATCCACCCGCTCCAGCCACACCCGCGGGCCGCAGGTGGGGCAGGCGATGGGCTGGGCGTGGAAGCGGCGATCGGCGGGGTCGGCATATTCGGCGGCGCAGGCGGGGCACAAGGGAAAGCCGGCCATGGTGGTGGCGGGCCGGTCGTAGGGCAGCCCGGTGACAATGGAGAAGCGCGGGCCGCAATCGGTGCAATTGGTGAAGGCGTAGCGGAACCGTCGCGCCCGGGGATCGGCGATCTCCGCGCGGCAGGCGGGACAGGTGGCCACATCGGGCACCACCCCGACGGAAACCGCGCCGGCGCCGCTCTCGGCGATGCAAAAGCCGGCCTCGCCCGGCCACAGGGCCAGTTCCTGCGCCGTCAGCGACCGCCGGGCAAACGCCTCGATCCGCGCCAATGGCGGCGCCTCGTCCCGCACCCCCTGCACGAAGGCATCGAGGGCCGCCGCTGGCCCCACCGCCACGACCACCACCGCATCGCCGGCATTGCGCACGCTGCCGCGCAGGCCCAGACGCAGGGCGAGGCGATAGACGAAGGGGCGAAAGCCCACCCCCTGGACGATGCCGCTGAGGCGGATCTCGGCGCCGGCGTCCGCGCCCGCCATCAATGCACCGTGCAGACCATGCAGGGATCGAACGAGCGCACGATATGCTGCACGCTCAGCGGTGTCGTTTCCCCCGGCCGCACCGGGGCGCCCACCAGCGCCGCTTCCAGCGGCCCAGCCACCCCGGCGCCGTCGCGGGGCGAGAAATTCCAGGTGGTCGGGGCGATGATCTGGTAGCGGGCGATGCGCCCCTTTTCCACCTGAACCCAATGGCCGAGCGCCCCGCGGGCGGCTTCCGTCAGGCCAAAGGCGCGGCCGGTGGCGGGCAGGCGCCCCTGGGCGCACCAGGGAGCCGTGGGGGAGAGGTCGCGCACCCACTGGCTCATGGCGGTCAGGGTCAGCGCCAGTTCCAGGAGGCGGCCCACCACCCGGGCCCGCACGCTCGCCCCCTCCCGCGCCACCAGGTCGCGGGCCAGCGGGTGGCCCGCCACCACCTGGCGGGCCAGGGCCCCGGTCTCGAACGGCTGGCCGGCAAGGCGCGGCGCCTTGCACCAGGTGTAGCCGGTCTCATCATCCGCATCGGGAAAGGTGGAGCCCTCGAACGGAGGATGGGGCGCCTCCCGCCCCTCCATACGGGCGAAGGTGTGATCCTCGGCGATGGCGGCCACATCCACCGCGCCGGCCTGCCCACCGGCAAAGGTGCCCGCCCCGTAAAGGCGCCCCTCCGCCTGCGGATAGGCGCCATAGGACAGGAAGCGGTCATAGGCCCGGCCCAGGCGATCGAGCCCGAGGTCCTCGGCGATCTCCAGGAACAAAGCGAGGTCGCCGCGCCGCCCGCGCACGAACGCCTCGAGCTCGGCAACGCTGGTGAGCGCCGCCACCTCGTCGAGCGCGCCGCCAAACAGATGCTCCTCCAGCGCCGCACGCACGGCGGCCAGCGTCGCCACAAGGCGCATTTGGTCGCGGGCATCGGCGCTGCGGCTCACCCCGCCCGGCTGCAACGCCAGAGTGTGGGGCCAGCGGCCGGCCAGAAGGCCCATCACATGCAGCAGGGTGGCGCGGGTGGCGAGGGCGCGGGTGACGCTCTCCCCCTTGGCCGCCTTGAACCGCCGTTCCGCCATGCCGAACCAGGGCCGGTCCGCATAAGCGGCGCGGGCGAAATCCGGCATGAAGAAAACGTGGAAATGGGTGAGGTGGTCGGCGAGATTCTCAGTGGCCACCAGGAGGTTGGTGGCGATGCGCCCGTTCGGCGTCGGCGCCACCCCTTCGAGCGCCGCCAGGGCCAGCGCCGCCGCGTGGGATTGGGAGACCGAGCAGATGCCACAGATGCGCGGGGCGATCACCAGGGCGTCGCGCGGGTCGCGCCCCTCCAGGATGCGCTCGAAGCCACGGAACAGGGGCGAGGAGACATAGGCCGCCCGCACCGCCCCGTCGGCGATGTCGAGGCGCACCTCAAGGTCCCCCTCCACCCGGTTGAAGGGACCGACGATCAGGCGGGTCTCGCTCATCTTTTCCGAATATCCCGCACCTGGGGCGGCGTCAGCACGTGGTCGGCGGTCGCATTGCGGCGCAGCCGCTCCGGGGTGGCCGCCTTGGCGAGGGACGACAGCGCGATGAACCACGCCTTGGGCATGTCGGTGGGCAGGCCCACGGGAATGCCGCCGATCTTCGGCGTTTCCAGGAAGGCGTGGCCCGGCTCCTCGAACTCCGGCGCGGTGCAGTTGATGCAGGCATAGCCGCCGCGGGTGCACGAGCCCTCGCCATTCCACAGGCGGGTGTTGCAATCCGCATGGGCCTGGGTGCCCAGGCACCCCAGATGCTCCATCATGCAGCCGAGATCGCTCATCTTCTCGGCGCTGGCCTTGTATTCATAATATTCGTTGCGCGGGCAGCCGTGGTGCACCAGGTGGTCGGCGTAAAAGCGCGGCCGGCCATAGAGGTCGAGATCGTCGGGCCCCATCAGGCCCGCCGCCAGCAGCATCAGGGTTTCCGTCACCCAATTGGGATGGGTCGGGCAGCCGGCGACATTGACCACCGGCAGGCCACCGGCGGCGCGGAAATCGGCGCCCAGCGCCCCGCCCTTCTGCCGCCCGTCATATTGCAGGCCGCAGGCATCGGCGGGATTGACCCCGGCGGCGGTGACGCCGCCATAGGCCGCACAGGTGCCCACCGCCACCACGTGGCGCGCCCTGGCCGCCAGCCGCCGCACCCAGTCCAGGGTCGCGATGCCGGTGCCGGCGAGAATGTGGAAGCGCCCGGTGCCGTTGGGCCCGCGCAGCAGCGCCCCCTCCACGCACAGGGCATCGAGCACGATCTCGCCCGCCAGCACCGCCTCGAACAGGGCCACCGCCTCCGCCCCGGTCTCCTCCGACAAGGTGGGATGCCACAGCATGTGGATGCCGGCGCTGCCGAGGGTGGTGGCGAGATCCGGCGCCTCGGCGCACAGCAGCGACATGGTGCAGCCGCCGCAGCCGCCCGATTGCAGCCAGAGCACGTTGAAGGCGGGAGAAGCGGCGCGGCTCATGGGCGTCCTCCAGCGGCGGGCAGGGCGAGGGTGGCGACGGCGCCGCCGCCGGCGGCATTTTCCACCGTCAGCCGGCCTTCATGCTCGGCAACGATGCGATAGCAGATGGAGAGGCCGAGCCCGGTGCCCTTGCCCACCGGCTTGGTGGTGAAGAAGGGGTCGAACACCCGGTCCACCACCTCCGTCGGAATGCCCGTGCCGCTGTCGCGCACCTCCAGCACCAGCCTATCGGCGGTGCGCGAGCCGGAAATGTCGAGCCGTGGCGCGCTCTGGCCTTCCATGGCGTCCACGGCGTTCTGCACCAGATTCATCACCACCTGATGGATATGGCCGGGATGGCCGATGGTCTCGAAATCGTCGGGCAGCGCCACCTGAACCTCAAGGTCCGGCATCTGGGATTTCGCCACCCAGTCCACCGCCGAGCGCACCACGGCGGCGAGGTCGAACGGCTCGCGGGCGCCGCGCTGGTCGGAGGAGAAGCGCCGCAGGTCGGCGACGATGTCGCGCACCCGCTCCGCCCCTTCCAGCATGCCTGCGAGAGCCGAGGGAATATCCGCCAGCGCCCGGTCCACCCGCAATTCCGCCCGCGCGGCGGTGGCCGCCGCCCCCTCGGCGGGCACCGCATCGAGATAGCGCAGCAGGCGATCCACATAGCGCTTCAAAGCGTGGGCGTTGCCATAGACGAAGGAGATGGGGTTGTTGAGCTCATGGGCCACCCCGGCCACCAGCCGGCCGAGGGAGGCCATCTTTTCCGCATGCACCAATTGCTGCTGGGTGCGCTTCAGATGTTCATGGGCGCTGGCGAGGTCCGAATAGGCCTGCTTCAGTTCGCCGATGGGCCGGCCCACCAGCACGATGCCCACCGCGCGCCCGCGCGGATCGAACCGCAGCGCGCCGTTCACCGCCACCGGCAGGGGGCCTTCCGGGGTGGCGAGGCTGAATTCCCGATCGGCGATGCGGGCGCGGCTCGCCATGGTGTCGAGCACGTCGGCGGCGCTGGTGGGGGAGGCGCCATGGATGAGCTCCGCCAGCGGCCGGCCCACCAGGGCCTCGGCCCGCTGGCCGAAGGCGCGCTCGGCGGCCAGGTTTACCTGCTCCACCCGGCCGGACAGGTCGCAGGCCACCAGCACATCGGTCATGGCGCCGAGCAGACCGGCGATGAAGCCCTGGGCCTCTTCCAGCGCGACGTTCTTGGCCTCCAGCTCCACCTGCTGGCTCACCAGCTCCGCATAGGCCTCGTCCATCTTCTGGATCACCGCGATCCAGGCCTGGTCGGTCTCCGCGCTTCCCATTTCAGAGGCCGCGAGATCAGGCGCAGCAAGACCACCCCGCGCGGCGCCGGCGCGCGGGGGCGTCAGATGAATGTCCTCCCCCATGGCCATGGCATGATCCTGCCGCTCAATCCCGGCGCCGTCTTTGGCCCGGCGCAAAGAGAGGCATGCTAATCCCGCCCCTCCCCCGGGCGCAACGGCGCCGCCGGAAGCCGTTCCGTCGGCGCCCGCGCGGCGCTATGGTCCGCCCATGAGCAGCTCCATCAGTCCTCACGCCCACGCGCCGGCCGCCGGCCGCGGCGATCATCCGCGCACCTTCCTCCTCGGCGGCACGACCGTGACCGCCCCGAGCCTCGCCGGCGGGCTGCACGTGGTGGCCACCCCCATCGGCAATCTCGGCGACATCACCATTCGCGCCCTGGAAACCCTGGCGGCGGCGGACGTGATCGCCTGCGAGGACACGCGGGTCTCGCGCCGGCTCACGGAGCGCTACGGCATCTCCACGCCACTGGTCGCCTATCACGACCACAATGGCGCCAGCGCCCGGCCCAAGCTGCTGGCCCGGCTCGCCGCCGGTGATCGGGTGGCGCTGATCTCCGATGCCGGCACGCCGCTGGTGTCCGATCCCGGCTTCAAGCTGGTGGTGGAGGCGGCGCAGGAGGGGCATCGCGTGCATCCCCTGCCCGGTGCCTCGGCGCTGCTGGCGGCGCTGGTGGCGGCGGGCCTGCCCACCGACTGTTTCCTGTTCGACGGCTTCCTGCCGCCCAAGGCCGGGCAGCGCAAGAACCGCATCACCGCCCTCGCCCAGGTGCCCGCCACCCTGGTGTTCTACGAGAGCGGGCCGCGGCTTGCGGAAAGCCTCGCGGATCTGGCCGCGACCCTCGGCCCGCGCCCGGCGGCGGTGTGCCGCGAGCTGACCAAGACCTTCGAAGAGGTGCGGCGCGGCGATCTGGCGGCCCTTGCCGCCCATTATGCCCCGCTGGATCCGCCCAAGGGCGAGATCGTGCTGGTGGTGGGCCCGCCCCTGGAGGAAGCCGCCGGCGACGATGCGGTGGATTCCGCTCTCGCCCGCGCCCTGGATGAAGCCTCCCTCAAGGATGCGGTGGCGGCGGTGGCCAGCATGACCGGCCGGCCGAAGCGCGAGGTCTATGCCCGCGCCCTCGCTCTGGTGGAAGCCCGCAACGCCGGCAGCCGCGATGACCCGGAAGACGACGCCTGAGGGCGCCGGCAGCCGGCCCGCCCGCGCCAAGGCGGCCCACGCCAAGGCCACCTATGAGCGCGGCTTGGTGGCTGAAGCGCGGGCGGCGCGGCTCCTGGAGGCGCAGGGCTTCGCCATCCTCGCCCGCCGGGTGCGCACGCCCGCCGGCGAGATCGACCTCATCGCCCGGCGCGACACGCTGCTGGTGTTCTGCGAGGTGAAGGCGCGGGCGCGGCTGGAGCAGGCGGCCGAATCCCTGCTGCGCCGCCAGCAGCGGCGCATCGCCGCCGCCGCTGAGGCCTATCTCGCCGACCATCCCGAGTGTGCCGGCCTCGACATGCGCTTCGACGCCATCCTGGTCACCCCCTCCGGCGCGCCCACGCATCTGGAAGGCGCGTTCGAGATGGAGGGATGATCGAAACGGGTCCGTCACTTGCCCTTGATCCTGCGTGAACTGGCGGGGGCGGCCGCCACGCTATAGATAAGGCCACAAGCCCGAGCCGGGCGCTGGAGATCCCCATGACCCTTCAGGTCGCGGTCCAGATGGACCACATCGCCACCATCAACATCGCCGGCGATTCCACCTTCGCCCTTCTGCTGGAAGCCCAGCGGCGCGGCCACACCCTCTACCACTACACGCCGGACCGCATGGCGCTGGCGGGCAGCACGCTCTATGCCACGGTGGAGCCGCTGACGGTAAAGGACGAGGCCGGCGCCCATTTCACCTTGGGCGAAAAGCGGCGCGTGCCCCTCGGCGAGATGGATGTGGTGCTGATGCGCCAGGATCCCCCGTTCGACCTTGCTTATGTCACCGCCACCCATTTCCTGGAGCGCATCCACCCCAAGACCCTGGTGGTGAACGATCCGGCCCATGTGCGCAACGCGCCGGAGAAGATCTTCGTCACCCACTTCCCCGAATTGATGCCGCCCACGCTCATCACCCGCGACCTCGATGAGATCAAGGCGTTCCGCGCCGAGCATGGCGACGTTGTGATGAAGCCGCTCTATGGCAATGGCGGCGCCGCCGTGTTCCGCCTCACCGCCGACGACCTCAATTTCGGCTCGCTCTATGACCTGTTCTCGGTCACCTTCCGCGAGCCCTGGGTGGTGCAGCGCTTCCTGCCGGCGGTGAAGCATGGCGACAAGCGCATCATCCTGGTGGATGGCGAGGCCGCCGGCGCCGTGAACCGGGTGCCCAATGAGGGCGACCTGCGCTCCAACATGGTGCGCGGCGGCGCCGCCCGCCCCACCGATCTCACCGACCGCGAGCTGGAGATCTGCGCCCGCATCGGTCCCTCGCTGAAGGCCATGGGCCTCATCTTCGTGGGCATCGACGTGATCGACGGCAACCTCACCGAGATCAACGTGACCTCGCCCACCGGCCTGCGCGCCATCAAGCGCCTGGGCGGCCCTGATATCGCCGCGCAGATCTGGGACAAGATCGAGGACAAGCGCCGCGCCTGAGGAGGCCGCCCATGACACGCCATCGACATGCCTATTGGCGCGCGCCCACCGTGCGCGCCTTCGCCGTCGCGCTCGCCCTGACAGCTCCGCTGACGCTGCCGGCATGGGCGCAGACGCCAGCGCCCGGCCGCTCCACCGCGGCGATCGCCACCCATATCGCCGAAAATGGCTTTCACGTGCTGAAGCTGGAGCGCGAGGCCACGGTCTATGAAGCCGAGCTGGTGAGCCCACAGGGCAACCTGGTGGAAGCGCGCATCGATCCGGTGAGCGCCGCCTTCCTCTCCACCAAGATGGACGGCCGCGCCGGCCCCCTGCCCGACCAGTGGCTGACGGTGGCGCAGATCGCCCGCCATCTGGAGGGCCAGGGCTATATGGTGCGCAAGATCGAGGCGGAGGCCACCGGCTATGAGGTGGAGCTCACCGACCGCGCCGGCGCCCGCACCGAGGCCGACATCGACCCCATGACCGGCGCCATCCGCCACAGCAAGCCGGACTGACCCACCAGCTCCGCGGAGACTTGAATGGCCCAGCCTTTCACCGCCTCGGTGCCCCACCGCCTCGGCCGCGCCGAGGCGACCCGCCGCCTGCAGGCGGGGCTCTCCACCGTGCGCACCCGCTTCGCCCGCCACGTCACTTTGGTGGAGGAGACCTGGACCGGCGACCATCTGGAGTTCCAGATCGTCGTTCTGGGCCAGAAGGCCGCCGGCACCCTCGATGTGGCGGAAGAGGCGGTGCACCTGTCGGTGGAACTGCCGTTCCTGCTGAACCTCATGGCGCAGAAGGCCAAAGCCCTGATCCACAAGGAAGGTCAGCTGCTGCTGGAGAAGAAATAGGGCTCAGGCGGCCTGCGCCACCACCGTCAGCGTGTCGAAGGTGAAGGTGCCGTCGGGCTCGATCTCGAAATGCCGGGCCACATCCGCGCTCGCCCCCTGCTGCAGGGCGCGGATGGCCGACACATAAAGCTCCGGCGTGCGGATGCGCGCCACCCAGGAGGCAAACTCCAGCCGGAGCCGCCGCGGCGTCACCGCCTCCAGCGCGAAGCCGGCCGCCCGCAGGCGCTGCTCCCATTCAGCCCGGGAGAAATCCCGGCCGTGGGAGGGATCACGCAGCAATTCGACGGTCTGCAGAAAGCTGTCGGCCGCTGGCCAGTCCGGCGCCATCACATCCATGAACACCGCCCGTCCGCCCTCTTTCAGCACCCGCCGCGCCTCGGCGAGGCCCGCCTCCAGGCTGCGCCAATGGTGGGCGCTGTAGCGCGAGGCCACGGCATCGAAGGCGGCATCGGGAAACGGCAGGCTCTCGGCCACACCCTGGGTGGTGGTGATGTTGGCAAGGCCCCGCCGCGCGGCCTCGCCCCGCACCGCCGCCAGCATGGCGTCGGACAGGTCATAGGCCACCACCTCGCCCGCGAAAGGCGCGGCGGTGAAGCTCACATGGCCGCCGCCGCAGCCCAGATCCAGCAGGCGGGCCGGCTGCTCGCGCTGCATCAGCGCGGCGAAGGCCTCGAGATCAGCACCCTGGGCGTGCACGGCGCTCGCCACATAAGCCGCGGCCTGCGGCCCGAACTGCTGCGCCACCAGATCCTGCACGTTGACGCTGCGTTTGGCTTCGGCGGTCATGGCGTCCTCCCTGTGGTTCGTGCCCCTGGGTGGCAGATCCACCGGCGCGGAGCAAGATCACGATCGGTCAGGACGCGGCGCGATCGCGGTCGGGATGGTGGAAGAGAAGCACCAGCACCACCGAGGAGGCCCCCAGCGCCGCCATCAGCAGGAAGCCGTCGGCGAACGAGCCGCGCAGATGCAGCACCCAGCCGGTGAGCGCCGGCGCCAGGAAGCCGGCCAGCGCGAAGCCGAAATCCATGATGCCGAGGGCGGTGGCCGCCCGCTGCGGCACGATATCCACATTCACCGCATAATAGGCCGCGTTGGCCCCCATGGAGGCCGCCACCGCCACGGTGATGCAGGCCACCGCCACCGGCAGGCTCACCCCGAACGCCACCGGCAGCACCGCCAGCGCGGCGATGAACTGGGTGCCGGCAATGAGGTAGGAGCGCGCCACCCGCAGCCGCCCCGTCGTCTTCAACAGGTGATCGGACCAATGGCCCAGCGCCCACAGCACCACCGCCGCCGCCAGCCACGGCAGTACGGTGAAGGCGCCCACGGTGGTGAGATCCAGCCCATAGGCCTGGTGCAGGTAGCTCGGCAGCCAGGTCATGAAGAAGAACAGGAAATAGCCGAACACGAAGAAGGCCCAGTAATTCACCACCAGGGTCGGATTGGTGAGCAGCACCCGCACCACCCCGCCCCCGCCCGCATGGCCGGCAGGGGCCGCCGGCGCGCCGGCGCGGATGCGGGCCAGTTCCTCCGCATTCACATGGCGCGACTGGGCCGGATCATTGCGGAACAGCATCACCCAGAGCGGCACCCAGGCCACCGAGATGAGGAACAGCACGCCGAAGGTCCAGCGCCAGTCGAGCACCGCCAGCAGCTGCGTGACGATGGGCCCGCCGATGGCCAGCGCCAACGGTACCGAGACCAGCGCATAAGCCAGCGCGCGCGCCTGCTCCTGGGGCGGCAGCCAGCGGCTCACCGCGCCGGTGAGGGCGGGAAAGTTCGGCCCCTCGGCCACCCCCAGCAGCACCCGTGCCGCATAAAGGGCGGCAAAGCCGGTGGCCGCCCCCGTGAGGCCGATGGAGAGGCTCCACAGCACCGCCGCCACCGCCAGCACGATGCGCGCGCCCCAGCGGTCTACGGCAAAGCCGCTGAGCAGGGTGGTGATGGCATAGCCGAGGCCGAAGGCGCCGAGGATGGTGCCGGCATCGAACTTCGACAGGCCGAGGGATTGCTCCATCAGCGGAATGGCATAGGCGATGGCCGCCCGGTCGATATAGTTCACCACCGTGATGGCGAACAGCAACAGCACCACCACGAACCGGAACCGCGTCGCCGCCATTGTCCGCCCTCCTCGTCCCGCGCGCCTCCAGGTCGCCTCCAGGTCTGGCAGCCCGCCGCGGCGGCTTCAAGCGCCAATTGCCGAATATCGGCGACGGCCACGCCGGTGCGGCGGGGGGACGCCAACGTTCCCATTTCGTTCTTGCGCGCAACGGGACCCTCGGCTAGGCTTTTTGCAATCCACGGCTGAACAGGGGGCCAGCGGTGATCCAGCGGGTGGCGACGGTGGCGTTCGCGGGGGTGGAGGCGCGCCCGGTGGATGTGCAGGTGCACGTGGCCTCCGGCCTGCCTGCCTTCACCATCGTCGGCCTGCCCGACAAGGCGGTGAGCGAGGCCCGGGAACGGGTGCGCGCGGCCCTGATCGCCTCAGGGCTCGCGCTGCCGGCGCGGCGCATCACCATCAACCTCGCCCCCGCCGACCTGCCCAAGGAAGGCTCCCATTATGACCTGCCCATCGCCTTGGGGCTGATGGCCGCCATCGGCGCCATTCCGGCCGATGCGCTGCTGGGCTTCACGGTGGTGGGGGAGCTTGCCCTCGATGGCACCATCGCCGCGGTGGCGGGGGTGCTGCCCGCCGCCATCGGCGCCAACGCCCGTGGCCATGGCCTCATCTGCCCCGCGCCCTGCGGCGCCGAGGCCGCCTGGGCCAGCCCCGAGATGGAGATCCTGGCCCCCGACTCCCTGATCCAGCTTGC
Source organism: Xanthobacter sp. ZOL 2024 (assembly GCF_052932325.1). NCBI lineage: Bacteria > Pseudomonadati > Pseudomonadota > Alphaproteobacteria > Hyphomicrobiales > Xanthobacteraceae > Xanthobacter > Xanthobacter sp. ZOL 2024. Next base: position 2,613,049 of record NZ_CM128808.1, on the reverse strand, counting down.
CAACCATATGAGCGGACGACAGCTGATGACCCGCCCCGAGCCGCGCATGAAGGAGAGCGGGGCCATCGCCCTCGACCTCAGGGACGTGAAGGGTCAGGAGACCGCCAAGCGGGCGCTGGAGGTGGCCGCGGCCGGTGGACACAATCTCCTGTTCATCGGCCCGCCGGGCGCCGGCAAATCCATGCTGGCCCAGCGTCTGCCCTCCATCCTGCCAGCCTTGTCACCGGCGGAGATGCTGGATGTTTCCATGATCGCCTCGGTGGCGGGCGCCATCGACGACGGGGCGCTGGTGAGCCGGCGGCCGTTCCGCGCGCCCCATCACTCCGCCAGCATGGCCGCCATGGTGGGCGGCGGCGCCAAGGCGCGGCCGGGGGAGGTCTCGCTGGCCCACAACGGCGTGCTGTTCCTCGACGAACTGCCGGAATTCTCGCCCCAGGTGCTCGATTCCCTGCGCCAGCCGCTGGAGAGCGGCGAAGTGCTCATCGCCCGCGCCAACCATCGGGTGACCTATCCGGCCCGCTTCCAGCTGATCGCCGCCATGAACCCGTGCCGCTGCGGGCGGGCGGGGGAACCGGGCTACACCTGCAAGCGGGGCCCGCGCTGCGCCGATGAATATCAGGCCCGCCTGTCCGGCCCCTTCCTCGACCGCATCGACCTTCATCTGGAGGTGCCGGCGGTGAGCGCCTCCGACCTGGTGCTGCCCACCCCCACCGAAGGCTCGCGGGAGGTGGGGGCGCGGGTGGCCATGGCCCGGGAGATCCAGCGCGAGCGCTACATCGCTTTGGGTCGGCCGGACGTGCGCACCAATGCGGAGGCCTCCGGCCCCCTGCTGGAAGAGGTGGCGACGCCCGACGCCGCGGGGGCGACCCTGCTGCGCGACGCCGCCGATGCCATGCGCCTCACCGCCCGCGGCTATCACCGCGTGCTGAAGGTGGCCCGCACCCTGGCCGATCTCGACGGCGCCGATGGCGTGGGGCGCCGCCATCTGGCGGAGGCCCTCGCCTATCGCGCGGCGGCTGAACGCCCGCGCGCCGCTGCATAGTGCGGGCGCCCTGGAGGCGTCGGGCACCCCCCGCAGACCTCCGCTGCCTCCGGGCGCCGAGCGTGCGCCGGAGGCAGGGATGACACGGCTGAGCGGGTGCGCCCGCTCACTCGGCGTTGATGGCGATGCCTTCCAGATAGCTGATCTGGGACAGGTCGCCCGGCTCCACCTGCTGCAGATCCGCCAGAACCTTGGGGTCCACCGCGCGCATGGTCCGCACGCCGCCTTCCGGCCCCTCGAAGGTCACGGTGCCGGCCTGCTTGTTCACGTCCACGAAGATGGTGGTCAGCGTCACCGCACGCACGCCGAAGCCTTCCGGCCAGCCCGGCAGGCCGTCGTTGATGGCCACCTCGCTCAGAACCTCGCCGGGCGTGCCCTGGCGGGCCTTGCCAAGGCCAGTGACCACGCCGGGCACCACGCGGATGAGCAGACGCTGGCCGTTCTGGAAGGCGCTCAGGTCCCCGACGATCAGCGGCGCGATCACCGCCCAGCGCCGGCCATTGGGCAGTTCCAGCACCACCCGCCGGGTGGCGGGATCGGCGGAGACGAACTGCGCCCGGAACACCCGCACCGGCACCGTGCCCACGCCGGCGATGGTCACCTGCTCCACCGCCGTGGGCTGCGGCTGCGCGCTCGCCTCATGGACGCCCGTGACCACCAGCGCGGCCAGTGCCGCCGCGACAAGACGTGCCTTCATCTCTTCCCCCAATGCCGCGAGCGCAGAGGCGCAGCGCCTGCCGTCGCGGTCGCAGCCGATAAAGCCAGATTTGACGGCCTGCTCACATCCGCGCCATGGCGAAATCTCGACCTATCCTTAAGAAAGCCTGTTATCACAGATGGCTGTCTGGCAGGTGACGCCATTGTCACATCGGCGTTGGAAAACTATGGTGAATGTGACGTTCACATTCGCACCGTCACAAAACTCGTGCGGGAGACGTGAAGGCTGCCAGCGCATGGGGTCTTCGCGCATCGAAGGTCGATGGGTGAGCGGCCCGCAAGATGACAGGCTCATCACCAGCGGCGTCTCGGGGGGGAGGCTCGTTGTATGAAGCGCATCGGAGACATGGAGCCCGGCTTCAATCTGCCGGCCCTGGTGGGCCGCAGCTTGGATGTGGCGCGCGGCGGCCTTGACCTGGCGAAGGAGAGCTTCGCCCGCTGGCCCGGCCTGCGCCCGGCCGACGGCGTGACCAATCAGGGCGGGCCCCTGTTCGACCGTGCGACGGCGGCGCCCCTCCTGTTCGGCGCGCCCGAGCCGGGCCGGCCCGCCTGGCCCGCGCCGCAGAAGCTCGTCGCCGACCTGCGCGCCTATTCCGGCATCCGCCACCGCGAGGCGTTGCCGCCGGGCGATGATTCCCTCGCCCTCGGCCGCCTCGGCGCGCTGGAGGTGCGCCTCGCCCGCACCGCGCGGGATGTGCGCCGCGCCCAGCGCCTGCGCTACAAGGTGTTCTACGAGGAAATGTCGGCGGTCCCCGATGCCGCCGCGCGGATCGCGCGCCGCGACATGGACAGTTTCGACGCCATCTGTGAGCACCTGCTGGTGCTGGACCATGATGCCGGCAAGGTGGTGTTCGGCCGCCGCCAGCCCAAGGTCGTGGGCACCTACCGGCTGCTGCGGCAGGACGTGGCGGTCCGGCACGGCGGCTTCTACACCCAGAGCGAGTTCGACGTGGCGCGCATGATCGCCGCCCATCCCCAACTCCGCTTCCTGGAGCTGGGCCGCTCCTGCGTGCTGAAGCCCTATCGAAACAAGCGCACGGTGGAGCTGCTGTGGCACGGGGTGTGGACCTACATCCTGCGCAACAAGATCGACGTGATGTTCGGCTGCGCCAGCCTGGAGGGCACCGATCCTGACGCCCTGGCGTTGCCGCTCTCCTTCCTGCATCACAACGCCCTCGCACCACAGGAGTGGCGCACCCACGCGGTGCCCGGCCGCTACGTGGATATGAACCGCATGGCCAAAGAGGCGATTTCGCCCAAGGCGGCGTTGCAGGCGCTGCCGCCCATGATCAAGGGCTACCTCCGGCTCGGCGGTTTCGTGGGGGACGGCGCCGTCGTGGACCATCAGTTCGGGACGACGGACGTTCTCGTGATCCTGCCGGTCTCGGTCATCAGCGCCCGCTATGTGGAGCATTTCGGCCCCACCGCAAACCGCCACGCCATCTGAGGCCGCCGGCGGCGCACGGCGCGGCGTTTCCTTCGCCGCCGCGCCGCAGTATCGTGCGCCACCACGCGCCGGATGTGTCATGATCGAGATTACCGCCCGCCTCTCCATTTCCGAGGACGACATCGAGTTCGCCTTCGTGCGTGCCTCAGGCCCCGGCGGGCAGAATGTGAACAAGGTGTCGAGCGCGGTGCAGCTGCGCTTTCACATGGCCCGCTCCGCCGACCTGCCCGAGCGGGTGAAGGAGCGCCTCGCCCGCCTCGCCGGCCGCCGGCTTACCCAGGATGGCGACATTCTCATCCAGGCCCAGCGCTTCCGAACCCAGGAGCGCAACCGCGAGGACGCCATCGGCCGTCTGGTTGAGCTCATCCGCAGCGCCACCGAAGTGGCGCCGGTGCGCCGCGCCACCCGCCCTACCCTCGGCTCCAAGCAGCGCCGCCTGGCCGCCAAGGCGCGCCGGGGCGAGGTGAAAAGCCTGCGGCAGGGCAAGCCCTCGTTCGATTGATTCGCCCCACCCGGCGCCCGCTCAGCGCGGGGTCTTCAGCAGCCTCTCGGCCGCCGCGCGCGCCTCACTGGTGACCGTGGCGCCGGCCAGCATGCGGGCAATCTCCTCGCGCCGCGAGGCCGGGTTCAACGCGGCGACGCGCGTGGTCACCGGCGCCTCGGCGGCGGCATCCTCGCCCACCTCCGCCGGTGCCGGCGCCTTGGCGATCAGCAGATGATGGTGCGCACGCGCCGCCACCTGCGGGGCATGGGTCACGCACAAGACCTGGACCCGCGCGGAGAGCCGGGCCAGCCGCTGGCCGATGGCATCGGCCACCGCCCCGCCCACGCCGGTGTCGATCTCGTCGAAAATGAGCGTCGGGGCGGAGCCGCGATCCGCCAGCACCACCTTGAGTGCCAACAGGAAGCGGGCAAGCTCACCGCCGGAGGCCACCTTCATCAGCGGTCCCGGCCGGCTGCCCGGATTGGTGCGCACCCAGAATTCCACCGCGTCATAGCCCTCCGGCCCGGCGGTCTGCGCGTCCCCGCTCACCTTGGTGAGGAATTCGGCGCGCTCCAGCTTGAGCGGCGGCAGTTCGGCGCCCACGGCGGCGTCGAGGGCCGCGGCCGCCGCGTGTCGCGCCGCCGAAAGCCCCGTCGCGGCCTGGTGATAGGTCGCCTCCGCCTCGGCCGCCGCCGCGTCGAGGCGCGCCAGCCGGGCCTCCGACTGGTCGAGATGCTCCAGCTGCGCCACAAAGCGCGCCGCCACCTCCGGCAGCGCATCGGGCGTCACCGCATATTTGCGGCCCGCCGCCCGCAGGGCGAACAGCCGCTCTTCGATCCGCTCCAGCTCCCGCGGCTCGAAATCCGCCTCGGCCAGCGCGCTTTCCAGATGGCCCCGCGCCTGCTCCAGCGCATCAAGCGCCTGGTCGATGGCCTCCACCGCCGGGCGGATGACGTCCTGCGCCTCGCCGGCCCGGCGTTCCAGGCGGCGCACCGCCGCCGAAAGGGAGGGAATGGGCGAGCTGCCGCCGCCCACCGCGTCCAGCGCCTCGGACAGGTCGGCGGCGATCTTCTCCGCCCGCATCATGGCGGTGCGCCGCTCCGACAAGGCCGCTTCCTCGCCCGCCTCCGGCCCCAGCGCCTGCAGCTCCTCCACCGCATGGCGGACGAAATCGGCTTCCTTTTCCGCCTCCGCGAGCCGGCCCCGCTCCTCGCGGGCGGCCTCCCGCGCGGCGCGCCACACCCGCCAACGCTGCCCCACCTCCGCCACATCCGCGCCGACGCTGCCAAAGGCATCGAGCAGCGTGCGGTGCAGGGTCGGGTCCACCAGCGCCCGGTCGGCATGCTGACCGTGCAGCTCCACCAGGCTGGCGCCCAGGGTACGCAGGGTCTGCACGCTCACGGCTTCACCATTGACGGTGGCGCGGGTGCGCCCGTCCGCCATCTGAATGCGGCGGATCACCAGTTGATCCTCGTCGGGCAGCTCGGCCGCCGCCAGCACCGCATGGGCGGGATGTTCCGGCGTCAAATCGAAGGCGAGCGTCACCTGGCCCTTGGACTGGCCGTGACGCACCAAGGCGCCGTCGCCCCGCCCGCCCAGGGCGAGCGAGACCGAATCGAGCAGAATGGATTTGCCCGCCCCCGTCTCACCGGTGAGGACGGTCATCCCGTCCGACAAGGTGAGATCGAGCTTCTCGATAAGGACGATGTCCCGGATCGAGAGCGATGCCAGCATGGAGGATCAGCCGAGTCCCATCTTCTTGAACGCCTGGCTGATCCAGGACGCCTTGTTTTCCTGCGGCTCCAGCCCCTTGGACTGAACCAGCTTGTAGGCGTCCTTATACCACCGGCTATCGGGGAAATTGTAGCCCAGAACCGCGGCCGCCGTCTGCGCCTCGTTCACCACGCCGAGCGCCATATAGGCCTCGGTGAGGCGGAACAGCGCCTCTTCCACCTGGCGGGTCGTCTGGTACTGCGTCACCACCACCTTGAAGCGATTGATGGCACCGGTGTAGTTGCGCTGCTCCAGATAATAACGGCCGATCATCATTTCCTTGCCGGCCAGCTGGTCGCGCGCCACCTCGATCTTCTTCTTGGCGGTGGCCGCATATTCCGTATTGGGATACTTGCGGATCACCTCTTCCAAGGCATCGAGGGCCTGGCGGGTCTTCTGCTGGTCGCGGGTGATGTCGGGGATGTTCTCATAAAGCGAGGACGCCACCAGATACTGCGCATAGGCGGCATCGGGCGAGCCGGGATAGAGCGAGACATAGCGCCGGCCGGCGGCGATGGCCTCGTCGTACTTGCCCGCTTCGAAATAGGAATAGGTTGTCATGATCAAGGACTTACGTGCCCATTCCGAATAGGGATGGGTACGATCCACGTCCTCGAAGCGCTTGGCGGCCTTGTCCGGCTGCTGACGCCGCAGCAGGGTCAGGCCCTCGTTGTAGATCTTCTCCGCCGGCTCGTCGGGGGCGATCACGTCATCCTTGTCGCTGGCGCAGCCGGCCAGCAGGGTGCCGCTGACCAGCATCAGGGCGAGGCCCATCGCCCAACCCTTGGCCTTGACGATCGCGTACATGCGCCGCGCTTCGTTGATGAGTGTCATCACGATCAGGTTCCGTCCCGCGCCGATGGCGCCGCTCTTCTAGGCATTTTCACGGCTCAAGGAAACGCGAAAATCGCCAAGTCTCTGTGTGAACCCCGCCTTCCACACCCGCCGCCGGAGCCACGTAGCGTAGAGACCCGCTCAAGGCGACCCCTCGGCGCCACGCGCCGCCGAGACCTTCGCCCCCTTCACCGCCGTCCGCACGGCGTCTCCCTCCAGGCGCGGACCAAGGGCCCTGGCGCCCCTCGCGCGGGCGCTTCGCCCTCCTCGACCCGCTCGCGCCATGCCCGCCGCCCGCGGCACGCCTCAAGGATCTGACCGCGGTATCGGTCTTTTCCGTCGGCAATATGGCGGAGGTCACCGCCGCGCCACTATCCCACCGGACCTGTGGCATCGCCACCACGCTCATCAATAGCCTACCGCCGCCAGATAGAGGCCGCAGGCCGGCGCCATGGGGCCGCAGCGCGCCCGATCCGCCGCCAGCAGCGCAGCCTCGAGATTGTCCGCGCTCCAGCGCCCCTCCCCCACCCGCATCAGCGACCCCACCATGGAACGCACCTGATGATGCAGGAAGGACCGAGCCGAGGTGACAATGCGAATCTCGTCACCCTGCTGCGTCACGTCCAGCTGGTCCAGCGTCTTCACCGGCGATGCGGCCTGGCATTCGGCGGCGCGGAAGGTGGTGAAGTCATGCTTGCCCAGCAGGCGCTGCGCCGCCACGTGCATGGCCCGCGCATCCAGCCGCTGCGGCACACGCCAGGCCCGGTTGCGATCGAGCGCCAGATCGGGCCGGCGGTTGACGATGCGATAAAGATAGTGCCGCCGCACGGCGGAAAAGCGCGCATCGAAACTGTCCGCCACCTGCTCGGCATGAAGCACGGCCACGGGGTGGGGCCGCAATTGCGCGGTCATGGCATCGCGCACCGTGTCGGCGCGCCAGTGGCGCGTCAGATCCACATGGGCCACCTGGCCGGTGGCGTGAACCCCCGCATCGGTGCGCCCCGCGCCGGCCACATGCACGCTCTCGCCACAGAAGCGCGCGAACGCCTCCGCCAGCACCCCCTGCACGGTGGGCTGGCCGGCCTGGATCTGCCAGCCGCAGAACGAGGTGCCGTCATATTCGATGAGGAGCTTGTAGCGCGGCATCAGCGGCGGCGAGGCCCGCCCTTAGGCGAGCCGGCTCCCCACCGGCACGGCATTGCCGCGCAGGAACACGTCCGCCGACATGGGCTGCTTGCCCGCCTTCTGCAGCTCGCCGAGCCGCACCGCGCCGCTCCCGCAGGCAATGGTGAGCCGGTCATCCAACACCTCGCCCGGCGCGCCAGCACCGGCGTGTATGGCGGACCGCAGCACCTTGACCCGCGCTTCCGCCGCACCGAGCGGGAACCAAGCGCCGGGGAACGGCGCCAGCCCACGGATATGGTCGTGCACCTCCGATGCGGGGCGCGACCAGTCGATGCGCGTCTCACCCTTGCCGATCTTGGCCGCATAGGTCACCCCATCGGCCGGCTGCGGGGTGAAGACGAGACCGCCGCGCTCCAGCGCAGCCAGGGCCCGGGCCATCAGATCCGCGCCGAGAACCATCATGCGATCATGCAGGTCGCCGGCGGTCATCTCGGGTGTGATGGCGATGCGCTCCACCAGACCCACCGGCCCGGTATCCAGCCCCTCCTCCATCCGCATCACCGCCACGCCGGTCTCCGCATCGCCGGCCATGATGGCGCGCTGGATCGGCGCCGCACCGCGCCAGCGCGGCAGCAGCGAGCCATGCAGATTGACGCAGCCCAGGCGCGGCGCCGCCAGGATGGCCGCCGGCAGGATCATGCCATAGGCCACCACCACGGCCACATCGGCCTCATGGGCGCGGAAGGTCTCGGCCGCCGCCTCGCTGCGCAGGGTCTTGGGGGTGAGCACCGGCAGGCCCAGGCGCACCGCCACCTGATGCACCGGCGAGGGCGTGAGATCGAGCCCGCGGCGCCCGGCCGGCGCCGGCTCCCGCGTGTAGACGGCCACCACCTCGTGGCCCCGCCCGACGAGTTCGGTAAGGGTGGGCACGGCGAAATCCGGCGTGCCCATGAAGACGATGCGCATGGAATGATCCGGGGCCAGCGGCGGTCAGATCGCGGCCGTGTGCCGCGCCGCCTTGGTGAATTTCTTGATGACCCGATCGCGCTTCAGCTTCGAGATATGGTCGATGAAGAGCACGCCATTGAGATGGTCGATCTCGTGCTGCACGCAGGTGGCGAACAGGCCCTCCGCCTCCACCTCCCGAACCGCGCCGTCCAGATCCTGAAACCGCACCGCCACCCGGGCCGGACGCTCCACCTCCTCGTAATAATCGGGGATGGAAAGACAGCCCTCGCTATAGACCGAGGTCTCGTCGGAGGCGGCGATGATCTCCGGATTGATCAAGGCGATCGGCTTCTTGTCCTCGCCCTCACGGGCCACGTCGATGGTGATGACCCGCTTCTGCACGCCCACCTGGATCGCCGCGAGGCCGATGCCCGGCGCGTCGTACATGGTCTCGAACATATCCTCCACCAGCTTGCGAATCTCGGAATCGATCTTGCCCACGGGGGCCGATGTGGTCCGCAGTTGATGGTCGGGAATGATGAGGATGGGTCGCGTGGTCATTCCAGGGAAATAAGCGATAGCGCGGCCGCGGTCAATATGTTCATATTTTGTTCTGATATCGAATCGCGTAATGCAGACCCATGTCCGATGTGCTTTTCACCCTTGGCGGCACGGCCATCACCCTGGGCGCCGCGCTCGTGGCGCTGGGCGCGGCGGTGCTGGTGCTGCTGGCCCTGAGCCTGTGGCGGGGCGCTTCCGTTCGCGCCCTGCAGGCGGAACTGCTCCAGGCCGAAGTGCTGCGGGCGGAAGAGATGGACCGGCGCATGCGCGAGCTGGCGCACGGGCAGAGCGAAACCGCCGGGCGGGTGCAGAGCCTGGCGGAGGTCTTGTCCCAGCGCCAGAGCGAGCTGGCGCGGGCGGTGTCCGAGCGGCTCGACGCCACCTCTTTCCGCCTTGGCCAGAGCATGACCCAGGCGGCCCGGGCCACCCATGAGAGCCTCACCCGCATCGCCGAGCGCCTGGTGATGGTGGAGACCGCCGAGCGCAGCCTGTCGGAGCTGTCGGCCCAGGTGGTGTCCCTGCGCGACACGCTCGCCAACAAGCAGGCCCGCGGCGCCTTCGGCCAGGCCCGCATGGAAGCGCTCATCGCCGACGGCCTGCCCAAGGAGGCCTACGCCTTCCAATATACCTTGAGCAGCGGCCGGCGGCCCGATTGCGCCATCTTCCTGCCCGGGGATCCGCGGCCGCTGCTGATCGACGCCAAATTCCCCCTGGAATCGGTGACCCTGTTCCGCGAGGCCCCCACCATCGAGGCCCGCAAGGCGGCGGCGGCGCGGCTCAAGGCCGACCTGATGAAGCATGTGACCGATGTGGCGGAGCGTTATCTGGTGCCCGGGGAGACCCAGGACATCGCCTTGATCTTTGTGCCCTCCGAATCGGTCTATGCGGAGATCCACGAGCATTTCGACGCCGTGATTCAGGCCGCCTTCCGCGCCCGGATCGTCCTCGTCTCCCCCTCTCTCCTCATGCTGGCGGTGCAATTGGTGCAGGCCATCGCCAAGGATGCGCGCATGCGCGCCGAGGCCGACCGCATCCGCGCCGAGGTGGGAGCGCTGGTGGCGGACGTGGCCCGCCTGCGCGAACGGGTCGGCGAATTGTCGCGCCATTTCGGCCAGGTCGGCGACGACGTGGCGAAGGTGCTCATCTCCGCCGACAAGATCGCCAAACGGGGCATCCGCCTGGAGAGTCTGGAGTTCGACGCCACCGATCCGCCCCGCTGATACCTCTCCCTCCTCCGCGGCGCCCGTTCCGCAAGAGCCCCCATCTTGCGCGAAGCCGGCCGTAGCGTAATTCTGGGTTGCCGTGACCGAATCTGAGCGCCCGCGCTGCGTGGCTGAGCCAAAGACGAATGCCTGAACTGCCCGAGGTGGAGACAGTCCGCCGCGGCCTCTTGCCCGTGTTGCAGGGCGCCGTCATCGAGAGTGCCGAGGCCCGACGGCCGGATCTGCGCTGGCCGCTGCCCGAGAATTTCGCGGAGCGCCTCGCCGGCCGGCGCGTGGAGGCGGTGGGGCGGCGCGCCAAATACCTGTTGGCGGACCTCTCCGGCGGCGAGGTCATGCTGCTACACCTGGGCATGTCCGGCTCCATCCGCATCGATGGCGCTCGCGTGAAGGGCCAGCCGGGCCTGTTCCACCATCCCAAGGCGGCCGGCGGCGCCCATGACCACGTGGTGCTGCACCTCGCCGGCGGCGCCACCGTCACCTATAACGATCCGCGCCGGTTCGGGGCGATCCTGATCGTGCCCTATGACCGGCTCGACACCCACCCGCTGCTGCAGGGCCTTGGGCCCGAGCCGTTGGGCAACAGCTTCAATGCCGCCTACCTCGCCCACGCGTGCGCCCATCGCAACACCTGCCTGAAATCGGCGCTGCTGGATCAGAAGCTGGTGGCCGGGCTCGGCAACATCTATGTGTGCGAGGCTCTGCACCGGGCCGGGCTCTCGCCGCGTCGCGCCGCCCACACCCTGGCCAATCGCGATGGCAGCCCCAATCTGCGGGCCGAGCGGCTGGTCACCGCCATCCGCGACGTCCTGCGCGAGGCCATCCAGGCCGGCGGCTCCTCCCTGCGCGACCACCGCCAGGTGGATGGGGCGCTCGGCTATTTCCAGCACAATTTCCGCGTCTACGACCGCGAGGGGAAGCCCTGCCCCACCCTGCACTGCAAGGGCACGGTCCAGCGCATCGTGCAGGGTGGTCGCTCCACCTTCTTCTGCCCGCACTGCCAGCGTTGAAGCCTTGGCCATTTGCGAAACGGCCAAGTCGGGTTAGAGCAGCCGGGTCTTAAGTGGAAACGACACATGGACCGCCTGAGGATCAGGCGGCGACGAGGAGGCATTGGGATGGCATACGAAACGATCCTGGTGGAAACCCACGAGCGGGTGGGGCTGATCCGGCTCAACCGGCCGAAGGCGCTCAACGCCCTCAACGGGCAGATCATCAGCGAGATCAACGCGGCGCTGGATGCGTTCGAGGCCGACAAGGGGATCGGCTGCATCGTGATCACCGGTTCGGAAAAGGCGTTCGCGGCCGGGGCCGACATCAAGGAGATGCACGACCTCACCTATCCCGAGAGCTACGACAGCGATTTCATCACCTCGTGGGAGCGCGTGTCGCGCGCGCGCAAGCCGGTGATCGCGGCGGTGGCCGGCTTCGCCCTGGGCGGCGGCTGCGAGCTGGCGATGATGTGCGATTTCATCCTCGCCGCCGACACTGCCAAGTTCGGCCAGCCCGAGATCAAACTGGGCGTCATGCCCGGCGCCGGCGGCACCCAGCGGCTCACCCGCTTCGTCGGCAAGTCCAAGGCCATGGAAATGTGCCTGACCGGCCGCTTCATGGATGCGCAGGAGGCGGAGCGGGCCGGCCTCGTGTCGCGGATCGTGCCGGCCGCCGAGCTGGTGGACGAGGCCCTGAAGGTGGCGAAGACCATCGCCGACATGTCGATCACCGTCGCCATGCAGACCAAGGAGAGCGTCAACCGCGCCTATGAGACCACCCTCGCCGAAGGCGTCCGCTTCGAGCGCCGGGTGTTCCAGGCGCTGTTCGCGGTGCCGGCGCAGAAGGAAGGCATGACCGCCTTCATCGAGAAGCGGCCGGCGAAGTTCCACGACTGAGCCCGGCTCCACAGGTCCCTGCGCGCAGGGACCTGTGGACAATTCATTTTCTGCAGCAACGGGCTGGAGGCGCGATTGACAAGCCCCCGCCTCCTCCTTAGTGGTGTCGCTCCCGACGGCGCGCTGCGTCGTCCGGGCCCAGGTGGCGGAATTGGTAGACGCGCTGGCTTCAGGTGCCAGTGGCTTAACGGCCGTGGAGGTTCGAGTCCTCTCCTGGGCACCATCTACCCTTCTAGGGTGGTGCCAAAAACTCCCCAACATCATTGTAACCGCTGAACTCTTTGGCCCAATGCGGTCCAAGGTGGCTGAGGGGACCGTCGGCAGAGGTGTCAGCCTTGATCCGAAAGCCTCCTGAGCCAGGCGTCGGTGACAATTTCGAATACCCGGGCATCGCCCTCGGCGCGGGCGGAGAGCATGGCGCCGTGGACTGTCGCCATGAGGACTTCCGCTTCGATCTTCGGCGTATCCAACAGTCGCAACACGCCGCTTGCAGCACCCTGGGCTAGCGTCGTCTCCAGCCATCCCGAGAGGACGGTGAAATACTTGCGGACCTCGGCGGCAACTTCGAGGGGCAGGACGGGCAGCTCGCTGGCGAGCATGGCACACAGGCAATAGGGCCTCGCCCCCTCCTGGATGCACTTCGCCCAGTAGTCCGTGTAGGCGCGCAACTGCTCCACCGGCCCCATTCCGCTGGCGGCGAACGCGCCGGCGCTGGCTTCGGCGGCTTTGCGATACCCCTCGACCAGCACCCGCACCAGGTCGGCCTTGGCCGGGAAATGATAATGGATGCTGGCCTTGCGGATGCCGACCGTGGCGGCAATGTCGGCATAGCTGAAGCCGTTGTATCCCCCGCGTTCGATCAGCGATTGCGCGCAGGCGAGGATCTGGTCCTGGGTCGGGATGCTGTCGCTCATGGACCGCAGCTACCTTCTGATGGGTCGACGTTCAAGCTGCGCGATGCCATTTCAGCTTGATATCTGGCGCCATCATCGCCACCTTCCGCGCACAGCCCCGGCAACGGGGGTGTCGTAGGCGTTACCGTCATCCAACGCGTCCTTGGTCGAGAGGGTCCCAGCCGGGAGAACTCGATGTCAAAGGCGCGTGGCAGGTTGCCTCCTTATCGCCCGGACGGTTCCATCACGACGACCGCAAGGTCGGGCGTCGAGGGCATGCTCCGGCGGACAGCTATGCCGCAGCCTTTCCTGAAGCAGCTTTGGAAAGGTTTCATCCATGAAGATGACCGGCAACACCCTTCTCATCACCGGTGGCAGCAGCGGGATCGGCCGTGCGCTGGCGGAAGCGTTCCACGATCTCGGCAACCGCGTCATCGTGACCGGGCGCCAGACCACTTTGCTTGAGGCGATCGCGGCCGAACGTCCCGGCATCACCGGCCTGCACCTCGACCTGGACGACCCAAGATCCGTCGCCGCCCTGGCGGAGCAACTGCGCGACAGGTTCCCGACCCTCAATGTCCTGATCGCCAACGCCGGCATCTCCCGCCCGGAGGACCTGCGCTCCGACAGCTGGACGGCAAGGACGGCCGAGGCGATGGTCGAGACCAACATCCTGGGGGTTCTCCGGGTGACCGCTGCGGTGCTGCCGATCATCAAGGCGCAGCCCCATGCGACGATCATGGCAACCGGTTCGGCTCTGGCTTTCGTTCCGCGCGCCGATTTCCCGACCTATTGCGCCACAAAAGCCTTCCTGCATTCCTGGCTGGTGTCCCTGCGCCACCAGTTGCGCGACGTGCCCGTGGAGGTGCTTGAGCTCTCGCCGCCCTATGTGCGGACCGGGCTGACGGGGCCCGCGCAGGCGCAAGACCCCCGTGCCATGCCCCCGGAAGCCTATGTGGCCGAAGTCCTGGCCATGCTCTGCCGCGGCGACCACCCGCAAGGTGAGTTGCTGCTGGAACGGGATCGCGCGCGCCGATGGGCCGAACGCGACGGCACCTATGCGGAGATCTTTTCCGCGATGAACCCCGCCTGATCACCCGGGATCGTCGTTCCCGGTTCCCGGGGCACGCTCCCCCGCCGCTTATGCGCTAGCTTTCCGCCTGGCCAGCCCGGGGCAGGCGGCCGTGCGGGCAGCGCAGACCCCAGATCGCGCAGACCCCAGATCGCGCAGGCCTCAGGTCCGCCGACGACGTGTCGGCGGGCTTGCTGTGATACCTACCTTCTGATAGGTAGATTGGCATTCGGACAAGAGGCGCATGTGCGCCCCGGTCCAAGGTCAAGGACAGACAGATGTTCGGCATTTCCCCCATCGGCTGGGTTCACACCCTCGGCAGCCTGCCGGCCATTCCCCTCGCAGCCTGGATGCTTGCGCGCCACGGGCGGATCGTGCCGCAGTCCCGCGCTGGGAGCGGCTACCTCGTCGCGATGACCATCGGGGCGCTCAGCGCCTATGCCGTCGCCAAGGCCCCGGTCAGTTCCGCGATCGCGACGCTGACGCTGCTGGCGCTGGCCGTTGGCTACGGCATCTCACGGCTCGAAAGCCCGGGACGGCTCCTGAGCGCCCTGCAAACCTTCAGCCTCAGCTTTTCGGTCCTGCTTTTGATGGTGCCCACGGTCACCGAAACTCTGACCCGCGTGCCGGACGGTCATCCCTGGGCGGCGAGCCCGGCCGCGCCGCTTGTCCTTGGCGCTCAAGGCACCGTGCTCGCGCTCTTTCTCATCGGCGTGGCGGCTCAGATGGTTTCGCTGTTCCGACGCGCCACGTGACAACGGCCGAAGGCGCGGCCGCATCGGGGCGCCGAGCCGTGGCGCAAGCGCCGGCCCATGGGCCGCCTCCCGCCAGCCGCGCCTGCGCGACACGCTGCCGCAAGCGTGCGGTGCCTCCGGAGATTGACGACGCGGACGAACGCCATACCTTCCGCCGGCGATGGCCCGATGACGCCCCTGATGGCCTTCACCTTGCCTTCCGGAAAGGAACACAGCTCATGGCGGAAGCCACAGCCGCTCGCGGCAACCCCTTGTTTGCCCTTCTTGTTTTCATTGTCGTCGTGGCCGCGTTCGTGGTCGGCTGGCTGGCCATCGGCCCCGCCATCCTGTGGACCATCGGCCTCGCCTCCACCTTCCTGATGTTCATTGCCCTGATTGTCGTGACCATGTCGTGACGGCGCGGCAGATCAACTGCCGCATGGTCACATCACGATCGACAGGAAACCAACGCCCGGAGCCGGCCGCCCGTCTCCGGGCGTTTTTTGCGCGGGTATCGAAGGATGGCGCGGCACCGGCGCCGCGTTCAGCGCTCGCTGCGGACGATCACATCCATCAGCTCGGCCACCTTGCGCCGCTGGTCTTCCGCATCGCCCGAGCGGATCGCGTGCTCCACGCAGTGCGCCACGTGATCGCGCAGCACCTCCTGCTCCGCCCGCTTCAGGGCCGCGCGCACGGCGGAAATCTGGGTGATCACATCAATGCAGTAGCGATCCTCCTCCACCATGCGGGAGAGGCCACGCACCTGGCCTTCGATACGGCTCAGGCGCTTGAGGACTTGTTCCTTCGTCGGACTGCGCATGGCTTGTCATATACCCCCCATGGGTATATTTAACAAGCCAGATACCCCCCAGGGGTTTGGAATTCTTCCGGGCGTGAGCCAGCTCAAGGCCGAGGGGGCCGAAGGAGTGGAGGCTCAAGCCCGACTGCAGGCCGAAAGGGCGCCGCATGGCCCAGGATCATCCCTCGCATCCCTCGCAGAACACCCCGGCCCGCGCCACGGCCAAGGACCCGGTGTGCGGCATGGACGTGGACACCTCCCCCGAGGCGGGCAAGCCCACCGCCAGCTATAACGGCAAGACCTTCTATTTCTGCTGCAAGGGCTGCGAGACCAAGTTCGAAGCCAACCCCGAGCAGTATCTCGCCAAGGCTGAGCCCGCCGGCGCCTGCTGCGGCGGCACCCATGACGCACATGCGGGGCACAACCATGCGGTGCCCGCAGCCAAGGCCAAAGATCCCGTCTGCGGCATGGATGTCGACACCTCTCCCGAGGCGGCCAAGCCCACCGCGACCTACAACGGCAAGACCTTCTATTTCTGCTGCAACGGCTGCAAGACCAAGTTCGAAGCCAACCCCGAGCAGTATCTCGCCAAGGCTGAGCCGGACATGTCCGAGCCGGCCGGCGCCTGCTGCGGCGGCGCTCACGGTGCGCACGGAGGGCACGACCACGCCGCCGCCAGCGCCCCCGCCAAGGCCAAAGATCCCGTCTGCGGCATGGACGTGGACACCTCCCCCGAGGCGGCCAAGCCCACCGCCACCTATAACGGCAAGACCTTCTATTTCTGCTGCAACGGCTGCAAGACCAAGTTCGAGGCCAACCCCGAGCAGTATCTCGCGCCGGTGATCGACCCCGTGTGCGGCATGAGCGTGGAGCCGGGCCGCGCGAAATATGCCGCCCGCCATTCCGGCAAGACCTATTTCTTCTGCTCCTCCGCCTGCGAGACCAAGTTCAAGGCGGACCCCGGCGTCTATACCGGCGAGAAGGCGGCGCCGCCGCCCGCCGAAGTGCCCGAAGGCACCATCTATACCTGCCCCATGGATCCCGAGATCCGGCAGATCGGCCCGGGCATCTGCCCCATTTGCGGCATGGCGCTGGAGCCGGAGCTGGTGACCCTCGACGAGGGCCCCAACCATGAGCTGAAGGACATGACGCGCCGGTTCTGGATCGGCCTTGTCCTCACCCTGCCGGTGTTCGTGCTGGAGATGGGCCAGCATCTGGCCGGCCTGCACCTGCTGCCGCAGCAGATCTCCAATTATGTGCAGTTCCTGCTGGCGACCCCGGTGGTGCTGTGGGTGGGCTGGCCCTTCCTGGAACGCGCCGTGCTTTCGCTGAAGAGCCGGCATTTCAACATGTTCACCCTCATCGGCATGGGCACCAGCGTGGCCTATGTCTATTCGCTGGTGGCCACCTTCCTGCCCGGCCTGTTCCCCACCACCTTCCAGACCCATGATGGGGCGGTGCCGGTCTATTTCGAGGCGGCGGCGGTCATCACCGTGCTGGTGGCGCTCGGCCAGGTGCTGGAATTGCGCGCCCGCGACCAGACCTCCGGCGCCATCAAGGCGCTGCTCTCCCTCGCCCCCAAGACCGCCTTGCGCATCGCCGCCGATGGCTCCGACGAGGAGATCGCCCTGGAGCTGGTGGCCCCCGGCAACATGCTGCGGGTGCGCCCGGGCGAGAAGGTGCCGGTGGATGGCCTCGTGACCGAGGGCCGCGCGGTGGTGGATGAAAGCCTCGTCACCGGCGAATCCATGCCGGTCACCAAGGAGGCGGGCGAACGGGTCATCGGCGGCACGGTGAATTCCGCCGGCGTGTTCGTGATGCGCGCCGACAAGGTGGGCCGCGACACCGTGCTCTCCCAGATCGTGCAGATGGTGGCCCAAGCCCAGCGCTCCCGCGCGCCCATCCAGCGCCTGGCCGATCAGGTTTCCGGCTGGTTCGTGCCGGCGGTGGTGGCCGCCGCCGCGGTGGCCTTCGCCGTGTGGCTGGCGGTGGGGCCGGAACCGAGCCTCACCTTCGCGCTCATGGCCGGCGTCTCCGTGCTCATCATCGCCTGCCCCTGCGCCCTCGGCCTTGCCACTCCCATGTCCATCATGGTGGGCGTCGGGCGCGGCGCCCAGCTCGGCGTTCTGGTGAAAAATGCCGAGGCGCTGGAGCGCATGGAAAAGGTGGACGTGGTGGTGGTGGACAAGACCGGTACCCTCACCGTGGGCAAGCCCAAGGTGGTGGCCGTGCATCCCCTGCGCGGCGCCAATGAAGCGGATGTGCTGCGCCTCGCCGCCAGCCTGGAGCGCTCCAGCGAGCACCCCCTCGCCACCGCCATGCTGGCCGAGGCCAAGGCCCGCGAGCTTCCCCTCTCCGAGCCCTCCCAGGTGGAAAGCCCGGCCGGCAAGGGCATCGTCGGCCTGGTGGACGGGCACCAGGTGGTGGTGGGCCATGCCGCCTTCCTCGGCGAGCACAATATCCACACCGATCACCTCACCGCCGCTGCCGAGCGCTACCAGAAGGAGGGCGCCACCGCGGCCCTGGTGGCGGTGGACGGCCACGCGGCCGGCGTCATCGCCATCGCCGATCCCATCAAGGACACCACCGACGCGGCGCTGAAGCGGCTCACCCGCGATGGCGTGCGGGTGGTGATGCTCACCGGCGACAATCGCACCACCGCTCTGGCGGTGGCCAAGCGCCTCGGCATCGACGAGGTGGAAGCCGAGGTGCTGCCCGACCATAAGGCCGAGGTGGTGGAGCGCCTGCGCAAGGAAGGCCATGTGGTGGCCATGGCTGGCGATGGCGTCAACGACGCCCCCGCTCTGGCGGTGGCCGACGTGGGCATCGCCATGGGCACCGGCACCGACATCGCCATGGAGAGCGCCGGCATCACCCTGTTGAAGGGGGATCTCGCCGGCATCTCCCATGCCCGTTCCCTCTCCAAGGCCACCATGGCCAACATCCGCCGCAACCTGTTGTTCGCCTTCATCTACAATGCGGCCGGCGTGCCCATCGCGGCGGGCATCCTCTACCCGGTCATCGGGCTGCTGCTGTCGCCCATGGTGGCGGCGGCGGCCATGGCCCTGTCGTCGGTGAGCGTGATCACCAACGCCTTGCTGCTGCGCACTTGGCGGCCAGAATAGGACCGAAGGCCCTGAGCTTGCCTCAGGGCCTTTCGCTCGAGGCCGCGCGGCGCCTGAGCGGACCCGACAGGCTCCGGCCGAAGGTCGAAGCCCCGCTGCCGGCTTTACTTCGCCGGCGGCGGCGCGATCATGGCCCTCAGGCGGTTGTGGGGAGCGGGAGATGGCGGGCGTCGCGGGCCGCCTGAAGGCGGCGGGGTTGCATGTGAAGGGCTGGGGCGCGGGGCTCGGCCGAGGCGTGCTCGGCTTCGCGCTGCCGCCCACCTGCAGCGCCTGCGGCACCGTGGTGGGCGAGGCCGGCGGCCTGTGCGGCCCGTGCTGGAGCGGCCTGGCCTTCATCACCCGCCCCTATTGCGAGCGCACCGGCGTGCCGATGGCCGATGCCCTGCCCGACCCCACCCGGCCCGGCGCGCCGCTGATCAGCGCCGCGGCCCTGGCCGATCCCCCCGCCTTCGACCGGGCGCGGGCGGCGGTGGAATTCACCGATGTGGCCCGCGGCATGGTCCACAATCTCAAATATGCCGACCGCCTGGAGCTGGCCGGCCCTATGGCGCGGCTGATGGCCCAGGCCGGGCGGGAGCTGATCGCCGAGGCCGACATCATCGTGCCGGTGCCGCTGCATCCGCTGCGGCTGTGGCGGCGGCGCTTCAATCAGGCGGCGCTGCTGGCGCGGCGGCTGGCACCGGCGGAAAGCGTGAAGGTGCGGACCGACCTGCTGCGACGCCGACGCGTCACGACGTCACAGACGCGCCTCAGCCGCACCGAACGCCACGCCAACGTCGCCAGTGCCTTTGCATCGTGCGGCGATGCAGCATCGGTGCTGCCGGGACAGCGGGTGCTGCTGGTGGATGACGTCGCCACCACTGGCGCCACCCTCGATGCCTGCGCCCGCGCCCTGCGCCGGGCGGGCGCCGCCCATGTGGACGCGCTCACCTTCGCGCGGGTTGTCGACTTCGGCTGAAGCCTTATGATACGTCACTTTCGTGACGGTGCTCCCGCCGTCGCGCAGCCCCTTTCTGTGACGCCCCATGAAGCCCATCGTCATCTACACCAAGAGCTGGTGCCCCTATTGCCATTCCGCCAAGGAATTGCTGCGGCGCAAAGGCTGGACCTTCACCGAGGTGGACGTGACCACCGATCCGGAAGGCCAGCAGGAGATGTCCCGCAAGGCCAATGGCCGTACCACCGTGCCCCAGATCTTCATCGGCGACACCCATGTGGGCGGCTGCGACGACCTCTACGCCCTCGACCGCGAGGGCCGGCTGGACGCGCTGGCGGCCTGAGCGACGCCGCTGTGGGCTGTGACAGCCCGCGCCGCTGCGCATAAAATGCCGGTGAAGGAGCGGGCAATTGCCTCGCTCCCCCTGCAAATGGCGCCGGCGCTCTCTATCTCTGGAAAGACAGGGCATCGCGCGCGGTTCACATCACCGCCGCCGGTGGCCCGCCCGAGATGAGAGATGCTGAATGACCTCTCCTGAAACCGCCCAGGCCCTGCGCATCGGCCTCGTTCAGATGCGGAGTGGCCGAGACGTCGCCGCCAATCGCGATGCCGCCGCCGCGCTGATCCGCGAGGCGGCGCGCGAGGGCGCGCGCTATGTGCAGACCCCCGAGACCACCAACATCATGGAGCTGGAGCGGCCCCGCCTGTTCGAGCAGTTGAAGGAGGAGGCGGACGACGAGACCCTCGCGGCCCTGCGCGAGCTGGCCCGGGACCTGTCCATCCACCTGCACATCGGCTCCCTCGCCCTCAAGGTGGCCGAGGCCAAGGCGGTCAACCGCGGCTTCCTGATCGACCCGGAGGGCGACATCACCGCTCGCTACGACAAGATCCACATGTTCGACGTGGATCTCGGCAATGGCGAGAGCTACCGCGAATCCAGCGCCTACCGTCCCGGCGAGCGGGCGGTGGCGGCGGAGGTGGACCAGATCCCGTTCGGCCTCACCATCTGCTACGACCTGCGCTTCCCCTCGCTCTATCGCGCGCTGGCGGAAGCCGGCGCCAAGGTGCTGACGGTGCCGGCCGCCTTCACCCGCCCCACCGGCGAAGCCCATTGGCATGTGCTGCTGCGCGCCCGCGCCATCGAGAACGGCGCCTATGTGCTGGCCGCCGCCCAGGGCGGCAAGCATGAGAACGGCCGCGAGACCTATGGCCACTCCCTGGTGGTGGACCCGTGGGGCCGCGTCATCGCCGAGGGCGGCACCGATCCCGGCGTGGTGCTGGCGGAAATCGACTTGAAGGAAGTGGCCTCCGCCCGCGCCCGCATCCCCTCCCTCACCAACGGCCGGCGGTTCGAGGTGGCGGAGAGCGTGCCGGTGGGCCGGCTGCACGTGGTCGGGGGCGTGTGATGATCCGCTACACCCTGCAATGCGCGGCGGGGCACCGGTTCGAGAGCTGGTTCCCCTCCTCCTCCAGCTATGAGAGCCAGCGCGAGCGGGGGTTCGTGACCTGCCCGGACTGCGGATCGAGCGCCGTGGACAAGGCCATCATGGCCCCTTCCGTCGCCCGCACCGACCGCCCGCGCGCATCCGTGCCGACCGAACCGGCCCCCGCGCCGCTGGCCGAGGCCCCGGCTCCGGAGACGCCGCTGCCCGTCATGTCCCAGCCGGAGGCGGAGCTGCGCAGCCTCATGCGCAAGCTCCGCGAGCATGTGGTGAAGACCTCGGATTATGTGGGCACCGAGTTCGCCGATCTCGCCCGCAAGATGCACGAGGGCGAGGTGGAGCACCGCGCCATCTATGGGGAAGCCAGCGCCGATGAGGTGAAGGCCCTGCACGAGGACGACATCGAAGTCTTCCCCCTGCCGCTCCTGCCCGAAGACCGCAACTGAGCGACCAGACGCGCGCCGGCCCCCTGGCGCAGAACGACCTGCGTTAGCCCCACCGCGGCATGGTGCGCCTCAGAGCGCCGCAGCCGCGGCGGGCTTGCCGGAGCGGCCGCCCTCCGCCTTGCCGCCGGGCAGCGCCGGCGGCTCGCCTTCGGTCTGGCGCATGCGCTCCATCACCGCCTTCTGCACCTTCTCGAAGGCGCGCACCTCGATCTGCCGCACCCGCTCGCGGGACACACCGAACTCGGCCGCCAGCTCCTCCAGGGTGATGGGGTCTTCCGACAAGCGGCGCGCCTCGAAGATGCGGCGCTCGCGCTCGTTCAGCACCGAGAGGGCGCCGGCCAGCGCGGTGCGCCGGTTGTCCAGCTCCTCGCTTTCGGCGAGTTGCTCCTCCTGGTCGAGGCGCTCGTCCACCAGCCAGTCCTGCCACTCGCCACCGCCGTCCGCATCCTCGCGGATGGGGGCGTTGAGGGAGGCGTCGCCGGACAGGCGCCGGTTCATGTCCACCACGTCCTGCTCGGAGACGCCGAGCTTGGTGGCGATCTGCTGCACCTGATCGGGCCTGAGATCTCCGTCCTCAAGGGCGGAGATCTGGCTTTTGGCCTTGCGCAGGTTGAAGAACAGCTTCTTCTGCGCCGCCGTGGTGCCCATCTTCACGAGGCTCCACGACCGCAGGATATATTCTTGAATCGAGGCGCGGATCCACCACATGGCATAGGTGGCGAGGCGGAAGCCCTTCTCGGGCTCGAACCTTTTCACCGCCTGCATGAGGCCCACATTGCCTTCGGAGATGACTTCGGAAATGGGCAGGCCATAGCCGCGATAGCCCATGGCGATCTTCGCCACCAGGCGCAAATGGCTCGTCACCAGCTGGTGGGCGGCGTCCCGGTCGCCGTGCTCGCGCCAGCTCTTGGCAAGCATGTATTCCTGCTGCGGCTCCAGCATGGGGAACCGGCGGATTTCCTCGAGATACCGCGTCAGCCCGCCCTCTGCAGAGGGAATGGGCATGCTCTTGGCCTGGGCCATGGATGACGCCTCCTGTTCCAGCAGCCCCCGATCCGGGCGACCGCATGCGGCTGCCTGATGCCCGCCGCAACTCATCATCATACAGAACACAAGACCGGTGGAATAGGTTTCATCCCCTCACGTCGCCGCGAGTGCGCTGCAGCAGCTGAAGCGCGGCCCTGAGCGCCGCGAGGTCCTCCGGCAGCTCGCTCTCAAACGAGAGGTGTTCCCCCGTCACAGGATGGGCAAACCCCAGCCGCGCCGCGTGCAGCGCCTGCCGACCGAGCCCGGCCAGCAGCTCGCGCGCCTCCGGCGCCAGCCGCGACGCCTTGGTGCGGAAGCCGAGGCCATAGACCTCGTCCCCCATCAGCGGATGGCCCACATGTGCCATATGGACGCGGATCTGATGGGTGCGCCCGGTCTCCAGCCGGCATTCCAGAAGGCTCGCCACCGGCGTGCCGTCGCTGCCCGCATAGGTCTCCAGCACGTGCCAATGGGTGATGGCGTGCCGCCCACTGGCGCGCACCGCCATCTTCTGGCGATGGGTCGCATGCCGGTCGATGGGCGCATCCACCGTGCCCCGCAGCTCGGGCACGCCCCACACGAAGGCCAGATAGGCCCGTTCCAGCGGGCCGGTGCGGCCATGGTCGGCGAACTGGGCGGCCAGGCCCTGGTGCGCCTTGTCGGACTTCGCCACCACCAGCAGGCCGGAGGTGTCCTTGTCGATACGGTGCACGATGCCGGGGCGCTTCACCCCGCCGATGCCCGAGAGGCTGTCGCCGCAGTGATACAGCAGCGCATTCACCAGCGTGCCGGTGGCATGGCCGGGCGCGGGGTGCACCACTAGGCCAGCCGGCTTGTCGATGACGATGAGGTGGTCATCCTCATAAGCCACATTGAGGGGCAGGTCTTCCGCCACCGGCTCGGCCGGCTCGGGCGCCGGCAGCAGCACGGTAAAGACGTCGCCGGCATTGACCCGTGTCGCTGCGTCGCCTACCACACGCCCGCCGAGCAGCACCCGCCCTTCGCCCACCAGGCGCTGGATGCGGGTGCGGCTGAGATCCGGGGCAAGGCGGGCCAGCACGCGGTCGAGCCGTGCGCCGGCATCCTCCGGCGCCGCCGCCAAAGTGAGCATAGGCTCTTCGGCAGAACTCTCCTCGAGGCTGTCGTCAGCGCTGTCCCGGGCCGTCATAATCGTGTCCGTCTCCTTCGTCCGTCAGCACCAGGTGCGCCATGTTCCACCAGCCGCCCCCGTCCGACACCACCGACCAGCCTCTGACGCCGGATCAGGAGCGGGTGCTCGCCAAGTTCCGCCGCTTCTCCAGCATCTCCATCCTGGTGATGGTGCTGGGGGTGGCCGCCGTGCTGGGCGTGATCGGCTATCGCATGATGCGCACCGCGCCCTTGGCCACCGGCGAGGTCACCGCTTTGTTGCCCAAGGGTGCCAAGATCGCTTCCACCACCGTCTCCGGCGATGTGGTGGTGGTGGTGCTGGATGTGAATGGCGCCACCGAAATCCGCACCTTCGATCTGCGCACCCTGGCGCCCGCCGGCAAGCTGCGCTTCGCCGTGGAGCCGTGAGCGGGGCGCGCCCCGCCCGCTCTCCGGCCTATTGCAGCGAGCCTTCGCCGTCGCCCGGCATGCGCGCCAGCATCATCTGGGTGATGGCCACCAGCATGTCGGCCCGCGCCTTCAGCGTCTCCGCCTCCAGCAGGGCCTGCTTTTCCAGCGAGCCGTAAGGCGACATCACCGACAGGGCGTTGACCAGCGTCTCGGTGCCCGCCTCGCGGATGCCTTCCCAATCGGCTTCCAGCTTGTTGGCGTCGAGGAAGGCGGCCAGCGCATCGAGCAGCGCGGAGCGGTCCACCTCCTTCTCGCCCGCCGGCTGGAAGTCCTGGGTGAAGGCGCCGGGGTCGATCTGCACCTGCCGATAGGGGGTGGTCACCACCAGCTCCTCAGCGATGCGGAACCGGCAGATACCGGTGAGGCTGATGTGATAGCGCCCGTCACCGGTCTCGCTGAACTCGGTCAGCCGCCCGATGCAGCCCACCTTGTACAGGCCCGGCCCCTGCGGCACCGAGGGCAGGGTCTCGTCCGGCTGCACCATGCCGATCAGGCGCGGTCCAGCCAGCACGGCATCCACCATGGCGAGATAGCGGGGCTCGAAGATGTTGAGCGGCAGCTCGGCGCGCGGCAGCAGCAGCGCCCCGGTCAGCGGAAACACGGGAATCACCGGCGGCAGATCCGCCGGTGTCAGATAGGTCTTGTTGGACGCCACAGATCTTTCCTCAGGCGAACATGATCGCCGACAGTTTCTTGCGCCCCTTGAGGGTCAGCGGATCGGCCGGCCCCCAGGCCTCGAAGAATTGCAGCAGCTGCTTGCGGGCGGCATCCTCGTTCCAGGCGCGGTCGCGCTTGACGATGTCGAGCAGGTGGATGAGCGCCTCCTCGCGCCGGCCCCGGCCATTGAGGGCGAGGGCCAGATCGAAGCGGGACTGATGATCGGCCGGGTCCACGTCCACCTTGGCTTCCAGGGTGGCGAGATCGCCCAGGGCCGCCGCCTGCTCGGCCAGGTCCACCGCCGCCCGCGCGGCGGAGATGGCCGGATCGTTCTGCTTCTCGGCCGGCACCGAGGCGAGAATGGCCTTCGCCTGCTCCAGCGCGCCCGCCGCCACCTGGCTGCGCACGAGGCCCGACAGGGCCGGCAGGTTCTCGGGATCCTGGCCCAGCACTGCGGCGAACACTTCCGCCGCGCCGGTCAGGTTCTTTTCCGCCAGCGCCGCCTCGCCCATGGCCAGCATCTCGCCGAGATCGGGACCCGCGGCGGCGCCGCCGGCGCCGGCCAGCAGCCGGTCCACGAAACCCTTCACCTGGCTCTCCGGCAGCGCGCCCATGAAGCCGTCCACCGGCTGGCCGCCGACGAAGGCATAGACCGTGGGCACCGACTGGATGCCGAGCTTACCGGGAATGACCGGATGGTCGTCAATGTTCAGCTTGGCGAGGCGCACCTTGCCCTTGGCCGCGGCCACCACCTTTTCCAGCACCGGGCCGAGGCTCTTGCACGGCCCGCACCAGGGCGCCCAGAAATCCACCAGCACCGGGCGGCGCTTGGATTCCTCCATGACGTCCGTCATGAAGCTCTCGGTGGTGACGTCGATGATGTCGCCACTCGGCGCGGCCGCGGCCTGGCCCGCCGCCCCATTGCCCAGAGGGACGCCCGCGGCGCCCGGCTGATTGAACAGCATATGTCGGTTCCTCGATCCCTGCCCGTGGCCGCGCGGCCCAGCTTCGCCCCCATAGATGGGGCCCTGCCCGCCGCATGCAATCGTTGTCCGTGCCTTCTACCCTTTTCCCCGCGCCAGCGTAAGGCGTCCGCCCCGCAAACCCGGCGGCGATGCCTTCGTCTTGCCACCATTTGACGGAAGCCGCCGCCACTGGCACACCTCTTGCCATGATCCGTTCCATGATCTGTCTCAGGAGACGCGCCGGCGCGCGACGGGCATGAAGTTCGACCGCCTCCGGCTCGTCGGCTTCAAGACCTTCGTCGAGCCCACCGAACTCGTCATCGAACCCGGCCTGACAGGGGTGGTGGGACCGAACGGCTGTGGCAAGTCGAACCTGGTGGAAGCGCTGCGCTGGGTGATGGGGGAAAGCTCCCATAAGGCCATGCGCGCCCAGGACATGGACGACGTCATCTTCTCCGGCACCACCGGCCGGCCCTCGCGGAACACCGCCGAGGTGGCGCTGCACCTCGACAATGCCGATCGCACCGCCCCCGCCGCCTTCAACGAGTGGGAACAGCTGGAGGTGGTGCGGCGAATCGAGCGCGGCTCCGGCTCCGCCTACCGCATCAATGGTCGCGACGTGCGTGCGCGCGACGTCCATCTGCTGTTCGCCGATGCCTCCACCGGCTCGCGCTCGCCGGCACTGGTGCGCCAGGGGCAGATCGGCGAGATCGTCGGCGCCAAGCCCAACGCCCGCCGCCGCATCCTGGAGGAAGCCGCCGGCGTCGCCGGCCTGCACGCCCGCCGCCACGAGGCGGAAATCCGGCTGAAGGGGGCCGAGCAGAATCTCGCCCGGGTGGAGGATGTCATCATCCAGATGGCCGCCCAGGTGGAGAGCCTGCGCCGCCAGTCGCGCCAGACCACCCGCTACAAGGCGCTGGCCGCCGACATCCGGCGCTGCGAGGCCACCTTGCTGTGGCTGCGCTGGGGCGACGTCACCAGGGCCCTGGCGGAGGCCGAGCAGGCCCTCGCCGCCTCCCAGCGCGACGATGCCGAGCTCACCCGGGTGCAGGCCGAATCGGCCCGGCTCCAGGCGCTGGCAGCCCATGCTTTGCCGCCCTTGCGGCAGGCGGAAGCGGAAGCCGCCGCGACCCTGCAGCGCCTCACCCTCGCCCGCAATGAGCTGGACAAGGAAGAGGCCCGCCTCGCCGCCCGCCGCCAGGAGCTGGAGCGCCGCCTGGTGCAGCTGGCCCAGGACCTGGAGCGCGAGCGCGCCCTCTCCGCCGATGCCGAAGGCGTATTGGCGCGGCTCGATGCCGAGGCGGACACCCTGCTGGCCGAGCAGGAGAACGCCGCCGAGGACGAGGCGATTGCCACCGAGCGGCGCGAGGAAGCCGCCGCTCTGCTGGAGGACGCCGAGCGCCTCCTGGAGGAGAAGACCGCCCATTTCGCCGATCTCGGCGCCCGCCGCTCCAGCCTTGACCAGAGCGTGCGCGAGATCCGCGACCGGCTGCTGCGCAACGCCGCCGAGCGCGCCTCGGTGGAGGCCGAGGAAGGCCGCCTGAAGCGGGAGGCCGGCACCGACAGTCTGGAGCGGGTGCGGCTCGAGGCGGAGATCGCCCGGGAGACCCTGGCCGAGGCGGAGGAGGCGACCCTTGCCGCCGAGGCCGAGCATGCCGCTGCCCGCCGCGCGGTGGAGGAGCTGCGCCCGGCCATGGGGGAAGCCGAGAAGCGGTTCGGCCGCCTCGACGCCGAGGTGCGCACCCTCACCAAGCTTCTGCAGGCCTCCGACCACCGCTTCCCGCCCGTCGTCGACCTCCTCACGGTGGACAAGGGCTATGAGACCGCGCTGGGCGCCGCCCTCGGCGACGACCTCGATCTGCCAGTGGACCCCGCCGCCCCCGCCCGCTGGGCCGGCAGCGCCTCGCTCCCCGCCGATCCGCTGCTGCCCTTGGGCGCCGAACCTTTGGCGGCGCACGTTTCCGGCGCCCCGGCCCTGGCCCGGCGCCTGGCCCAGGTGGGGATCGTTGCGGCGCAAGACGGCCCGCGCATCGCCCGCGAGCTCAAGCCCGGCCAGCGCCTCGTTTCCCGCGCCGGCGACCTGTGGCGCTGGGACGGCATGGTCGCCGCCGCCGACGCCCCCACCGCCGCCGCCCGTCGCCTGGCGGAGCGCAACCGGCTCGCCGATCTCGCCGAAGAGGCCGAGCAAGCACTTGCGGTCGTTGAGGAAATGCGGGCCACCCTGGCGGAGCGGGAAGCCGGCCTCAGGGTCGCCGGCGCTGCAGAAACCCAGGCCCGCGAGGCCCGCCGCACCGCCCAGCGCGCCGCCGAAACCGCCCGTTCGGTGCTGGACGCCGCCGAGCGCAAAGCGGCCCAGCACATGGCGCGCCTCGCCGCCATCGCCGAAGCCCGCACCCGCCTGGCGGCGGTGCGGGAAGAAGCGGAGGAACACCTGGCCGAAGCCCAGGCGAGCCTCGCCGCCCTGGACACCCCGCAAATCCTGGAAGCCGAGCTCTCCCGCGCCCGCGCTGAGACCGGCGAGCGCCGCGCCGCACTGGCGGAAGCGCGCGCCGCGGCGGAGGCTTTACGTCGCGATTCGGCCCAGCGCATCAAGCGGTTGGAGGCGATCGCCGGGGAGCGCCGCTCGTGGCAGCAGCGGGCCGGCGGCGCCGGGGAGCGCCTCGCCGCCATCGAGGCACGCGCCGAGGAAGCCCATGCCGAGCTCGCCGACATTGAGGATGCCCCGTCCGAACTGATCCGCCAACGCCGCGCCCTGATGACCGGCCTGGAAGAGGCCGAGGCCGCCCGCCGCACCGCCGCCGACCGCCTGGCCGAAGGCGAGGCGGCCCAGGCCGCCGCCGACAAGGCCGCCCGTGCGGCGATCGAGGCCATGTCCAACTCCCGCGCCGAAGCCGCCCGCGCCGAAGCCCGCCTGGAGGCCGCCCGCCAGCGCCGCGACGACCTGCAGCGCGAGATACTCGAGGCCCTCGACGGCCCCCCGCAGACCGCCCGCGAGCAGGCCGGTCTAGGGGACGACGGCGCGCTGCCGGATGTCGCCGCAATCGAGGCCGTGTTGGACCGGGCCAAGCGCGACCGGGACCGGCTTGGGGCGGTGAATCTGCGCGCCGACGTGGAACTGGAGGAGGCGGACGCCCGCCACACCGGCCTCGTCACCGAACGGGACGACCTGATCGAGGCCATCAAGCGCCTGCGCGGCGCCATCCAGAGCCTCAATCGCGAGGCGCGCGAACGGCTTCAGGCCTCCTTCGTGGTGGTGAACGCGCACTTCAAATCGCTGTTCGACACCCTGTTCGGCGGTGGCGAGGCGGATCTGGTGCTGACCGACGCCGAGGACCCGCTGGAAGCCGGCCTCGACATCATCGCCCGCCCTCCGGGCAAGAAGCCGCAGACCCTCTCCCTGCTGTCCGGCGGCGAGCAGGCGCTGACCGCCATGGCGCTGATCTTCGCCGTGTTCCTCACCAACCCGGCCCCCATCTGCGTGCTGGACGAGGTGGACGCGCCCCTCGACGACGCCAATGTGGAGCGCTTTTGCCTGATGCTGGAGGAGATGACGCGGCGCACCGACACCCGTTTCCTCACCATCACCCACAACCCCATCACCATGGCGCACCAGAACCGGTTGTTCGGCGTCACCATGGCCGAACGCGGTATCTCGCGACTGGTGTCCGTTGACCTTCAGGGAGCCGAGCGCATGCGCGAGGCGGGATAGCCCCCATTCCACGTTGTCGCAGCCACATTTTTTCGATTTTATTTCATAGACTTAAGTAAAATCACCTCCGCCTTGACACCCAATTTTGACACAACTATGGTGCGCCCCGGTTTCATGGGGTAGGGCCTGTGTCCTGCTCCAGAGCCGAGGTCTGTGCCATGTCCGAGCCTGAACATTCTCCAGAAGGAGAGCGCCACCGGGCCGCGGACGCGACGCAGGCACCCCGGCCGACCGATTCCGAGCTCGGCGCTCGGCTGGAGCAGCTCAACTCGTCGTTGAGCCAGGCTCGATCCAAGGGAGCAGCACCCGCGGCCGCACGGCCCGCCGGTGACACCTCCTCCCGGTCGGGCGTCGCTCTCGCCTTCCGCCTGGGCGCGGAGTTCGTGTCGGGCGTGCTGGTGGGGGCGCTCCTCGGCTACGGTTTGGACCGATTGCTGGCGATCACGCCCTGGGGGCTGATCGTCTTCACCCTGGTGGGCTTCGGCGCCGGGGTGCTGAACATGATGCGTGCCGCCGGCGAAGGCCCCAAGCGCGCGTCTCCCGGAACGGCTTCGGCGCCGCCCGCCAAGGGTCGCGACGGCCAGACCGGGAACTGACGCCGCCGCGCGGCAGCGCTGTGGCGGCACGGCATTTGGGCCTTCGGGCCAGAAGGTTTCCTGGCGGCTTCGGCCGCATCAGCTTCACGCGGCTCCGGCCGCACGAGTTTCACGCGGCTCCGGCCGCTCAGTTTGGCGCGGCCTCGGCCGCAATGCATTGACCGCGGCGTCAGCGCCGCATGGCAGGGGGCGCGTTTCGGATGACCGTCGATCCGATCCATCAATTCCAGATCAAGCGCTTTGCGGACCTGCTGAATGTCAGCGGCGTGCAGTTCTCGTTCACGAACTCCGCGATCTTCATGTTCGCCATCGTGGCCATCGTCTTCTTCTTCCTCACCTATGCCACCCGCGGCCGCACGCTGGTGCCGGGCCGGGCGCAGTCGGTGGCGGAGATGGGGTACGAATTCATCGCCAAGATGGTGCGCGATTCGGCGGGCAACGAAGGCATGGTCTTCTTTCCCTTCGTGTTCTCGCTGTTCACCTTCGTGCTGGTGGCGAACATCGTCGGCCTCATCCCCTACACCTTCACGGTGACCGCACACCTGATCGTCACCGCCGCCCTGGCGCTGCTGGTGATCGGCACGGTCATCGTCTACGGCTTCCTGAAGCACGGCTCGCACTTCCTGCACCTGTTCGTGCCGTCGGGCGTGCCGGCCTTCCTGCTGCCGTTCCTGGTGGTGATCGAGGTCATCTCCTTCCTCTCCCGCCCCATCAGCCTCTCGCTGCGTCTGTTCGCCAACATGCTGGCGGGCCATATCGCCCTGAAGGTGTTCGCCTTCTTCGTGGTGGGCCTGGCTTCGGCCGGCGTGGTCGGGTGGTTCGGCGCGACGCTGCCGTTCTTCATGATCGTGGCGCTCACCGCGCTCGAGCTGCTGGTGGCGGTGCTGCAGGCCTATGTGTTCGCGGTGCTCACCTCGATCTACCTCAACGACGCCATCCACCCCGGCCACTGACGGCCGGGCGCGGTGACGCGCTGATCCGTTCAAGTTTCACCCGTCTCACCAATCCAAACGGTTTTCTCAAGGAGCAGTCCAATGGAAGCGGAAGCTGGAAAGTTCATCGGTGCCGGCCTCGCCTGCCTCGGTATGGGTCTCGCCGGCGTCGGCGTCGGTAACATCTTCGGCAACTTCCTGTCCGGCGCGCTGCGCAACCCGTCGGCCGCCGATGGCCAGTTCGCCCGGGCCTTCATCGGCGCGGCGCTCGCCGAAGGTCTCGGCATCTTCTCGCTCGTCGTGGCGCTCGTTCTGCTGTTCGTGGCCTGATTCAGGCAGGGGCAGGGAGCCTCGCGCCACGGGGCGCGGGGCTTTGGTCTAGTTCAAGTCAGGCGGGCGAGCCATGATGAAGCCGTGGAAGTTTTCTGTCGCGTTGGCGGTGACGGGCGTGTGCCTCCTGGCTGCGCCGCTCGCCGTCGCACCGAAGGCGGCATATGCCGAGCCGGTCCGCGTGGCCGAGGCGGCGCCCGCGCAAACTGCCCCCGGCGGCCATGCCGTCGCCGGTGGCCACGAGAATGTGGTGGACGAGCATGCGGTGACGTTTCCGCCGTTCGACGCCACCACCTTCCCCTCCCAGCTTTTGTGGCTGGCCATCTCCTTCGGCCTGCTCTACCTGCTGATGAGCCGCGTGGCGCTGCCGCGCATCGGCCGCATCCTGGAAGAACGCCACGACCGCATCGCCGACGACCTCGAGGAAGCGGTGAAGCACCGCACCGAGAGCGAAGCCGCTCAGGCCGCCTATGAGAAGGCACTCAACGAGGCGCGCACCAAGGCCAACACCATCGCCGGCGAAACCCGCGACCGGTTGGCCGCCGATTCCGACACCAACCGCAAGTCGCTCGAGGCGGATCTCGCCGCGAAGCTGACCGCCGCCGAGCAGCGCATCGCCAGCACCAAGAGCGATGCCATGAGCCACGTGCGCGGCATTGCGGTGGATACCACGCAGGCGATCGTCAACACGCTCATCGGCTCCACCCCGGCCTCCGCCGACGTGGAGCGCGCGGTGGACGCGGCGCTGACCGCCAAGGATGCCGCCTGAGCGCAGCGTCCGCCCACACCGCCGATGGTTCGGCGGCCCTGTTCAGCCCCCGGGCGCCGCGCGCAGCGCCCACCGGGATGACCCATAGATTGCCTCCCGCCTCGCCACCCGGGGCCGGCGGGCCGACGGATCTGAGGACCGTGTCATGAGCGAGATGGAACTGGCGGAACTCTGGGTCGCCATCGCCTTCCTGGTATTCGTGGGCATTCTGCTCTACGCCGGCGCCCATCGCGCCATCACCTCCGCCCTCGACAAGCGCGGCTCGCGGATCGCCGCCGAGCTGGAAGAGGCGCGCCGGCTGAAGGAAGAGGCGCAGAAGCTGGTCGCCGAATTCAAGCGCAAACAGCGCGAGGCCGAGGCGGAAGCCGAATCCATCGTCACCGCGGCCAAGGCCGAGGCCGAGCGGCTGGCCGCCGAAGCCAAGACCAAGATGGAAGATTTCGTCGCCCGCCGCACCAAGATGGCGGAAGAGAAGATCGCCCAGGCTGAGAAGCAGGCCATCGACGACGTCAAGGCGATTGCCGCCGACGCCGCCGCCCGCGCCGCGGAAGGCCTGCTCGGCGCCGCCGCTGTCGGCAGCGTGGCTGACCGGCTGATCACCGGCGCCATTTCGGAAGTGAAGTCCAAGCTCAACTGAGCCGGACGGACGCCCATCAAAGCCGCCCGGGAGGGCGGCTTTTTTTGCGCCTGAACGGCCGGCTCCTCCTCCACTACGCCGGCTGCTCCGGAGCGTCCGCCCTATCGGCCCACCCCTGCGCGTGTGTCGGCTCCCGCCACATAGCGCCAGCAGCGGTCCAAGACGGAGGCATTGACTGCGGAGCCGGCACTTCGCCGCGCCGTTGCCCCGTTGGAGCGGATGCGCGGCCCGCGCCGCGACGGCCGGTGGCCCCGCCCCTCGCGCCGCTCACGCAGCGGCTTGCCCGCCCGATGAACAATGGGAGCGCTCACGGACGCCGCATCGGTCCGAGCGTCCGCGCGCCCGCAGGGTCACCCCTTCGACGAAGAGCCGCACAGCACGCCGCACGGCATCCCGCCGCCGGCAGCGCCAATCGGCGCCAGCGCGGAAGCGTGCACCGGCGATGGTGACGGCGGGGAGACACTGCCCCCCGCGGCGGGGCCTTGAAATCCGGGGCAGGCCAGCGCAATGCTGGCGCATGATCTCGGCTCCCGCCATCTTTCGCTCCCTCGCGTGCATCGGCCATGGCGCCAAGCGGAGGGTCGCGGCCGGGCTGCTGCTCGCGGCCGTGGCCCTGGGCCTGCCCGGTGCGGGGCCAGCGGCGGCGCAGGACGATTTCTTCTTCTTCCTGCGCCCGCCCGCCTCGGTTCCCCAGGCCCCCAGGGAGCGGAACAACGGCTGGTGGCCGGGCAATATCTTCCAGCCCGCGCAGCCCCGGCGCGCAGCTCCGCCGCCGGCCGCCCCGGCCCCACCCGTCGCCCGCAAGCCCGCCGAACCGGAAGGCACGGTCTATCCCAGCGCCGAAGCGGCCAGCCGCGGGCGGCGCCAGCCGCCGTCGCAATTCGTGCTGGTGCTCGGCGATCGCATGGCCGGGCAGCTGGCCCAGGGCCTGGCGGACGCCTATCTGCCCGAGCGGGACCGTGTCGCCATCGTCGAATACACCGTGGACGACAGTGGGTTCCTGGCCCCGCCGGTGGATTGGATCAGTAAGGCGCCCGGCGCCATCGCCTCCGGGCGACCGAATGTGACCGTGCTCGGCCTCGGCGCCGAGGACCTGAAGCCCATCACCGAGAACGGCCTCGTGCTGGAGCCGCTGACCGACCGCTGGACCGAGGCCTACAGCCGGCGCGTGGACGACGTGCTTGCCGCACTGCGGGAGAAGGCGGGCCGGGTGATCGTGGTGGGCCTCGCGCCGGTCTCGAACACCGGCGTTTCGGAAGACTATGCCCGTCTCAACGAGATCCTGCGCGCCCGCGCGGCGCGCGCCGGACTGCCATTCGTGAATGTCTGGGATGGCTTCGTGGATGAGGACGGCAAGTATCTGGCCACCGGGCCGGCGGTGGACGGCCAACGCCGCCGCCTGCGCTACAATGACGGCATCCGCTTTACGCGGGCCGGCGGGCGCAAGCTGGCGTTCTTCGTGGAGAAAGACCTGAACCGCCTGCTGGAGGACCCCGCCAAGCCCAGCACCTCGGTGGAGGGCGCGCGTGCCCCCCTCACCCTGATTGGCGGACCGATGCGCGACAAGGACCTGAAGCCGGAACCGGCGAGCCTCTCCGCCGACCCCGCGCGGGCCGCCACCGAGGCGCTGCGGCAAGGCGTGCCGCCCCCGGCCCTGCGCGGCCGCACCGATGACTTTTCCTGGCCGCCCCCCGGCCTGGAAGCGCCGGCCGCCAATTGACGTCCGCGCGTCGAGACACTCTGCCGCGTGGCGGTGCGCCGACCGCCTCCCCCTCCGCCCACAGTCGCGCTTCCCGCGACGGCGCCGACGCCTTAAGTTCCGCTCGGGACATTAGGGGAGTTTTCCATGAGCATTCGCCCGCGCCGCAGCGTTCTCTACATGCCGGGTTCCAACGCCCGCGCCCTCGAGAAGGCGCGGACCCTGCCGGCCGACGGCGTGATTCTCGACCTGGAGGACGCGGTGGCGCCCGACGCCAAGGTGGAAGCGCGCGGCCGCATCGTGGAGACGGTGAAGGCCGGTGGCTTCGGCCCCCGCGAGGTGGTCATCCGCATCAACGGCCTCGACACCCCCTGGGGCTCCGATGATCTGGATGCCGCCGCCGGCGCCGCGCCCGATGCCATTCTGCTGCCGAAGGTGCAGAGCGTGGAGCAGCTGGTGACCGTGGGCCGCCGGCTGGAGGCGCTGGGTGTTTCGCCGGCCACCCGGGTGTGGGCGATGATCGAAACGCCGCTCGCCATCCTCGACATCAAGGCCATCGCCGCCGCGGCCAAGGACCCGGTCACCCGCCTTTCGGTGTTCGTGCTGGGCACCAACGACCTGGCCAAGGAAACCCGCGCGGCGCTGCTGCCCGGCCGCGCGCCCATGGTGGCCTGGCTGACCCTGGTGGTCGCCGCCGCCCGCGCCTATGGCGTGGAGGTGCTGGATGGCGTGTGGAACGCCTATCAGGACACCGAGGGTTTCGACGCGGAATGCCTGCAGGGCGCGCAGTTCGGCATGGATGGCAAGACCCTCATTCATCCGAGCCAGATCGAGCCGTGCAACCGCGCCTTCTCTCCGCCGGAGGCGGAGGTGGCCCGCGCCCGCGCCATCATCGCCGCCTTCGCGCTGCCGGAGAATGCCGGCAAGGGCGTCATCACCCTCGACGGACGGATGGTGGAGCTGCTGCACGCGGACATGGCCAAGCGCACCGTCGCCGTGGCCGACGCCATCGCCGCCCGGGGCTGATGCCATGACGCTGCGTGTGGTCATGTTGCTCTATCCGGGCCTGACCCAGCTCGATCTCACCGGCCCCTTCGAGGTGCTCTCGCGGCTGCCGGATGTCCAGATCGAGCTTGCCTGGAAGAAGTGGCGCAAGCCGGTGGAGGATGCCTCCGGCCTCAAGATCATGCCCACCGCCGCGTTCGGCGGGCTCGCCGGTTGCGATCTTCTGTTCGTGCCCGGCGGCCCCGGCCAGCTCGACCTGATGGAGGATGTGGAGACGATCGACTTCCTGCGTCGCATGGCGCAGGAGGCCCGCCTCATCACCTCGGTGTGCACCGGCTCGCTGCTGCTGGGCACGGCCGGCCTGCTGAAGGGCTACCGCGCAACCTGCCACTGGCTCTCCCTGCCGCAGCTGGCCCTGCTGGGCGCCGTGCCGGTGGCGGAACGGGTGGTGGTGGACCGCAATCGCATCACTGGCGCGGGAGTCACCTCCGGCATCGATTTCGGTCTTGCCCTGGCGGGGCAGCTCGCCGGAGAGGACGAGGCCCGGCGCATCGCCCTGGCGCTCGAATACGATCCCGATCCACCCTTTCCGCCCGCCACCACCGATGCGCGCCTGGTGGACGAGGTGCGCGCGCGCACGGCCCCGTTCCAGGCGCGCCGCATTGCCGCCGCCCGCGCCGCCGGCGCCCGGCTCGGCATCACGCCGCCGGATGGGGACGCCGCCACCCCCGCGTGACGAGGCGGGGCGGTGCGCCTGCGCCATGCCCAGCGGCGGGGAAATGCTCTATGGTCGGGTGGCCAGGCGCCCACGGGGCGCGCCATCGAAACGCTGAGCCCGCTCGTCCATGAAGCTCTATCGCTACCTCACCGGTCCCGACGACACCTCGTTCTGCAACCGCGTCACCGCGGCCCTCAACAAGGGCTGGCAGCTGCATGGCGCCCCCACCCTCACCTTCGACCCCGTCAAGGGCCGGGTCATCTGCGGGCAGGCATTGGTCAAGGACGTGCCGGGCGAGTGGAGCGAGGATGTGAAGCTGTCCGACTATTGAGCCGGGCGATCACACCGCGGCGCCGGTGCCCGGGATGAGCACCACCGCCACCTCCACATCGTCGCCGGCCGCCGCGAACTCCTTGCGCACCGCCTCCACCAGCTCGGCGACGACGCCGCGGGTGTGGGCCATGGTCCAGCCATCCTCGAAGCCGAGGTGCAGTTCCACGAACATCTTGCCCCCGAACTGTCGGGTGCGGATCTCGCCCAGCTCGGCGAAATCGTCGAAATGGGAGGTGAGCACCCGCAGGATGCGCAGCTGGCCGGCCTCGTCGATCGCCTGATCGAGCAGGGAGGCGACGGAATTCGAGAGCATGGCCAGGATGTTGTAGATCATGAAGCCGATCACCACGAACGACGCCATGGGATCGAGATAGAAGATCCAATAGACATCGTTGAAAATCGAGGTGACGACGGTAACGATGAACACCGCGCCCGAGGAAATGGCCGAGACCAGATGCACCCGCGCCTGCGCCGCCAGCACCGGCGAGCGGGTCTCCGCCGCCAGCCGCAGCGCCTTGCGATTGAGGATGACGTTGCCGATCACCGCCGCGGCGGTGACGAACAGGCCCAGTTCCGCCCCGCTCACGCCCTCGGGCTGAATGATGCGGGAAATGGCCCGCGTGCCGGCGATGATGACCAGCACGCTCTGCAGCACGGCGATCATCAGCTCGGCCAGGTTTTCGAGCTTGCCCAGGCCATAGGCGTATTTGCCGGTGTTCGCCCCGTGGGCCAGCCGCAGCACCAGCCAGCAGGCGGTCAGCGCCGTCAGATCGAACGACGTGGCCAGAAGGTCGGTGAGGATCGCCGCCGAATTGGTGAGCGTCGCGGCCAGGATGTAGAATGGAAACAGGCAGGCCGTGAAGACCATGGCCTGAAACGAGAGCTTCTGGCTTTCCGACTGGGACACCGCATTTCCCCCCATTGCCCGCGTGCCATGAGCACCGGCCGACGCCGTGACGTCAAGCATCCTCAGCGGGTATTGCCGCAGCGCGAAAAGCCTTGGGATACCCGCATTGCTGGTTGGCCCGCCCGGTTGCCAGCCGCGCGCTCCCTCTGCCAACATGCGACACCACCGTGGGGGAGAGCGATGAGCAAGACCAACAAGGGCAATTTCTTCGAGGATTTCACCATCGGCCAGGTGATCCGCCACGCCACGCCGCGCACGGTGACGGTGGGTGATGCGAGCCTCTACAGCGCCCTTTACGGCACCCGCTTCGCGGTTCAGTCCGCCGACAGCTTCGCCCAGGCCCTCGGCTATCCCCGCGCCCCCATCGACGATCTGCTCACCTTCCATGTGGTGTTCGGCAAGACCGTGCCCGACATCTCACTGAACGCCGTGGCCAACCTCGGCTATGCGGGCGGGCGCTTCCTCGCTCCCGTGTTCCCCGGCGATTCGCTCACCGCCGTTTCCGAGGTGATCGGCCTCAAGGAGAATTCCAACGGCCAGAGCGGCGTCGTCTATGTGCGCTCCACGGGCTTCAACCAGGACGGCGTGGAAGTGCTGGACTATGTGCGCTGGGTGATGGTGCGCAAGGCCGACCCCGCGGCCCCCGCGCCGGAAGCCGTGGTGCCCAAGCTGCCCGCCGCCCTCGCCCCGGACGCCCTCGGCAGTGCCGTGCCGGTGCTGGACCTGGAGGGCTGGCGCGATGATCTGTCCGGCTCCTCCGCCCGGTTCGGGGATTATGAGGTGGGCGAGCGCATCGACCACGTGGACGGCATGACCGTGGAAGAGGCCGAGCACATGCTCGCCACCCGCCTCTACCAGAACACGGCCAAGGTGCATTTCAACCAGTTCACCGAGGGCCAAGGCCGTTTCGGCCGCCGGCTCATCTACGGCGGGCATGTGATCTCGCTGGCGCGGGCTCTGTCGTTCAACGGCCTCGCCAACGCGTTCCATGTGGCCGCCATCAATGGCGGACGCCATGTGGCGCCGCTGTTCGCCGGCCTCACCGTGTTCGCCTGGAGCGAGATCCTCGATGCTCAGCCCCTGCCCGGCCGCGACGATGTTGGCGCCTTGCGGGTGCGCACCATCGCCACCAAGGACCGCCCGACCGACGACTTCCCCTTCAAGGCGGGCGACACCTACGACCCGAGCGTCATTCTCGACCTCGATTACTGGGTGCTGATTCCCCGCTGACCCCACGGCCCGCCCTCGCGATCGAGGGAGGAGCGCTGCCCGGCGGGCGGCGCTGCTCGCGCCCGCAGCGGCGAGGGGACCGGCAGCGGCACCACCCCCCGACCCGAGAGGCCACCGTTCGCCTGGGCCGGAAGCTGGCCGCCCATCGGGCCGGCGGCCGGGGCGACGCCCGCCGGCCCGGACAGGACCGGCGCGGCGAGGGCAAAGGCGGACATGAACGCCCACACTTCCTCGCCCGCGTCGATGTCGTGGTTGCGCAGCCCAAGGAATGGGGTGGCGAGATCCGGCTTGGTCTCCACCCGGGCCGGGGACTGGTGGCCGCCGCGCTCGACGCTGAGCAGCCGCACCACGCTGCCATCGCGGCAACTGTCCCAGCTCCGCTCGGTCACGGAGGTGCCGTCGAGAGGATCAAGATCGGGCAGATTGCGGGTCGATGCCGGGCCACAGTCATTGAGCCGGGCGAACAGCGCGGCGCTGTCAGGCGCCGAAAGGGTGGCGCCCATGGGGGTCCAGAAGCCGCTGTAGGCAATGACCGCATCGGCCGT
This sequence comes from Xanthobacter sp. ZOL 2024, assembly GCF_052932325.1. Classification (NCBI taxonomy): domain Bacteria; kingdom Pseudomonadati; phylum Pseudomonadota; class Alphaproteobacteria; order Hyphomicrobiales; family Xanthobacteraceae; genus Xanthobacter; species Xanthobacter sp. ZOL 2024. The sequence goes on along the minus strand of NZ_CM128808.1, from coordinate 2,573,904 downwards.
GCCATGGATGAAGAGAATCGGCACCGCCCGGCTCGGCCGGCACTCTTCCCGCGCATTGGCCGGCGCCGTGGCCATGATGACGGAGAAGGCGGCGAACAGCTGCGCCTGCTCGCAGGCCATGCGCTCCACCATGAAGCCGCCGTTGGAAATGCCGGTGAGATAGAGTCGCGCGGGATCTGCGATGCCCTCGGCCACCAGCCGGTGCACCAGCGCCACCAGGAACGCCACGTCATCGCCGGGGCGCAGCACCGCCTTCAGCCGCATGGCCGCCGGCCGGCTGTCGTTCCACACGCGCCCCTCCCCCTGCGGGTAGACGGCGACGAAGCCGTGGGCCGCGGCGGCGGCATCGAGACCGAAATAATCCCGGAAGCCTTGGGCGCTCTGCGCCGCGCCATGCAGCGCGATCACCACCGGCAACGGCCCGCTGCTCCCCTCCGGCCGCAGCAGCAGATAGGTCCGCGCCTCGCCCCCCACCATCAGGCGGCCCCGGGTGAGTTCCAGCGCCTGCGCGCCACTTGTCCCCAGGGCCATCAGCCAAAGGGCGAACACCATGTGGCTTGCACGCCACAATCGGCGAGAAAGGTGCGGCGCACCGCGCCGACTGCTCCCTCGAATGTCGAGTCCGGCGCCCGTCAAACCCACCTTCATATCGTTCTAATGTCCTTGATCTGACGGGAAAAATGCAGCGTCCGCCCGCATCGAACGACCATCGTTAGCCTGTGCTGCAGAATAAGGCGGGGCGACGGCAGCGCTGTGGCACGCACGCCACAGATCGGGCATGATCCGATTAACGCTTGATTCAGATCAAACGCATTCCTCCGCGGCGGGCCGATGTCTTGCCGCAGACACATCACAGGTTCGGGAGTTCGGGGCATGAAGAAGTTCGGTTTGGGCGTGGCGCTGGCGGCGGGGCTTGGCGCACTGGTGGCCGGTGAAGCGGTCGCGGCCGACCTCTCCGAGAGCTACAAGGCGGCCTACAAGGCGCCGGTGGAAGCTCCCCTCAGCCCCTGGATGATCCGCGTGCGCGCCCTCGGCGTGCTGCCCACCGATGGCGGCTCGGTGAACGGCATCATGGGTTCGGACCTCAACTATTCGAACTCGATCACGCCCGAACTCGACATCTCCTACTTCTTCACGGAGAATTTCGCGGCCGAGCTCATCCTGGGCACCACCAAGTCCAACGTCTATGGCGCGGGCACCATCAACGGCCTCGGCAAGATCGGCTCCACCTGGATCCTGCCCCCCACGCTGACCCTGCAGTATCACTTCACCAACTTCGGCGCCTTCAAGCCGTATATCGGCGCCGGTGTGAACTACACCATCTTCTACAGCCAGAGCGCGGACCTGCCGACCACCGACCTTTCGGTGAAGAACGCCTGGGGCTTCGCCCTGCAGGCCGGCTTCGACTACATGTTCGACCGCCACTGGGGTATCAACGTCGACGTGAAGAAGATCTTCCTCGAGCCGTCCTTCGATGCCACCGTGTCGGGCGTCGGCGCGGTCAGCGGCTCGGCCGACCTCAATCCCTGGCTGATCGGCGCCGGTGTCACCTACCGCTTCTGATCCCACCTGCCTTTCATGATGCGCGCGGCGCCGACCCCTGGTCGGCGCCGTTCGTTTTTGTGCACCCGGCCACGCCACCCAACAATATGACGCTGCGTCATGCAAAAAAAGCGGCGAGCGGCCATGATGCTGCGCACCATTCCCCCGCGGCCGGCAGTAGAGTGGAATCAAGCCCTAAGGGCCCATGCGACCTAGTGTGAATTGCCGAACATCGGTGCCAGGCGCATTAAACCGACGCTTTTCCGCTTTGGAATCGTTGCGAACAGGCCACGATTGGGATACCTGATCGGTCAATTTTTGGAGGAGGCCCATGGCCGATAGTCCTTCGCGCGTCGCGCGCCCCCTTTCGCCTCACCTGCAGATCTACCGCCCCCTGTTCACGATGATGATGTCCATCGTGCACCGCATCACGGGCATCGGGCTGTATTTCGGCATGGTGCTTTTCGTGTGGTGGTTGCTGGCCGCCGCCTCCACGGCATCCGCCTATGCCACCTTCAGCTGGCTGGCCGGCTCGTTCATCGGCATGCTGGTGTTGTTCGGCCTGACCTGGGCCCTGCTGCATCACGCCCTGGGCGGCATCCGCCATTTTCTCTGGGATTTCATCCACGGCTTCGGGCCCAATGAGCGCGTGCTGCTCGCCAAGGCGACGCTGGCCGGCTCCGTGGTGCTCACCATCGTGCTGTGGGCCATCGGCCTCGCGCTGAAGGCCTGAGGACACTGCCATGAGCGATTCCACTCACACCCCCATGCGCACTCCCCTGGGCCGCGTGCGCGGCCTCGGCGCCTCCCGGTCCGGCACCGAGCATTTCTTTCTGCAGCGGGTCACGGCCCTCGCCAACCTGCTGCTGATGATCGCCTTCATCTGCATCGTCATCCGCCTCGCCGGCGCCGGCTACGCGGAAGCCCGCGCGGTGCTCGGCCAGCCGCTGGTGGCGATCATCATTCTCCTCACCCTGCTCTCGGTGTGTACCCACATGCGCCTCGGCATGCAGGTGGTCATCGAGGACTACGTGCACACCGAAGGCCTGAAGGTGCTGCTGATCATCGGCAACACCTTCTTCACGACCGCGATCGCTCTCGCCGGCGCCTTCGCCGTGCTCAAGATCAGCCTGGGAGGCTGACACATGGCCGATACCGCAACCAACGGAGCCGCCGCGCCCTCGAAGCTGGGCGCCGCCTATCCGATCGAAGACCACACCTATGACGTGCTGGTGGTGGGCGCCGGCGGCGCCGGCCTGCGGGCCGTGGTGGGCTGTTCCGAAGCCGGCCTGCGCACCGCCTGCATCACCAAGGTGTTCCCCACCCGCTCCCACACCGTCGCCGCCCAGGGTGGCGTCGCCGCGTCCCTCGGCAACATGGGCGAGGACAAGTGGGAATGGCACATGTACGACACCGTCAAGGGGTCGGACTGGCTGGGCGACCAGGACGCCATCGAGTACCTCGTGCGCAACGCGCCGGCCGCCGTCTACGAGCTGGAGCATTGGGGCGTGCCCTTCTCCCGCACCGAGGACGGCAAGATCTACCAGCGCCCGTTCGGCGGCATGACCACCCATTTCGGCCAGGGCACCGCCCAGCGCACCTGCGCCGCCGCCGACCGTACCGGCCATGCCATGCTGCACACGCTCTATGGCGCGGCGCTGAAGCACAAGGCCGAGTTCTTCGTTGAATACTTCGCCATCGACCTCATCATGGATGAGGATGGCAAGTGCCGCGGCGTGGTGGCCCTCAAGCTGGACGACGGCACTCTGCACCGCTTCCGCGCGCACCTCACCGTACTCGCCACCGGCGGCTATGGCCGCGCCTATTTCTCTGCGACCTCGGCCCATACCTGCACCGGCGACGGCGGCGGCATGGTGCTGCGCGCCGGCCTGCCCCTGCAGGACATGGAATTCGTGCAGTTCCACCCCACCGGCATCTATGGCTCGGGCTGCCTCATCACCGAGGGCGCCCGCGGCGAAGGCGGCTACCTGACCAACTCCGAAGGCGAGCGCTTCATGGAGCGCTATGCCCCCTCGGCCAAGGACCTTGCCTCCCGCGACGTGGTCTCGCGCTCCATCACCATGGAAATCCGCGAAGGCCGGGGCGTGGGCAAGAACAAGGACCACGCCTTCCTGCACCTCGACCATCTCGACCCCGCCATCCTCCACGAGCGTCTGCCCGGCATCTCGGAGAGCGCGAAGATCTTCGCCGGCGTGGACGTGACCCGCGAGCCGATCCCGATCATCCCGACCGTGCACTACAACATGGGCGGCATCCCCACGAACTATTACGGTGAGGTGCTGGACAAGCGCGGCGGCGATCCGGACAAGGTGGTGCCCGGCCTGATGGCCATCGGCGAAGCGGCCTGCGTGTCGGTGCACGGCGCCAACCGTCTCGGCTCCAACTCGCTGATCGACCTCGTGGTGTTCGGCCGCGCCGCTGGCCTGCGCGCCGCCGAGCTGGTGAAGCCCGGTGAGAAGCATACCCCCCTGCCGGCGGACAGCGCCGAGCTCGCCCTGTCGCGGCTCGACAAGTTCCGCTACGCCAAGGGCGGCACCCCCACCGCCGAGCTGCGCCTCAGCATGCAGAAGGTGATGCAGAACAATTGCGCCGTGTTCCGCACCGGCGAGGTTCTGGAAGAAGGCAAGACCCTCATCCACGAGGTGTTCGACCACGCGAGCGACATCGGCGTGACCGACCGCGGCCTGGTGTGGAACTCCGACCTCATGGAGACCATGGAGTTCGACAACCTCATCGGCCAGGCGGTGGTCACCATGGAAAGCGCGGCCAACCGCAAGGAAAGCCGTGGCGCCCACGCCCGCGAGGACTTCCCGGATCGCGACGACGTGAACTGGATGAAGCACACCCTCGCCTATCTGGACACCAAGACCGGCGCGGTGCGGCTCGACGATCGTCCCGTGCACACCTACACGCTGTCCAGCGACATCCAGTACATCGAGCCCAAGAAGCGCGTGTACTGATCCATTTCTCGACCGCGCGCCCCGGCATCGGAGCGCGCGGCCATGGCCAGAATTCCTGCGGGCGGCTCCCGCTCCAGCGATCCAGGACCTCCCATGGTTGAGCTCACCCTTCCCAAGAACTCCCAGATGACGCCGGGCAAGGTGTGGCCGAAGCCCGCCAATGCCAAGAAGGTGACCGAGTTCCGCATCTATCGCTGGAACCCGGACGATGGGCGCAACCCGCGCATCGACACCTATTATGTGGACCGCGACGATTGCGGCCCCATGGTTCTCGATGGCCTCATCTACATCAAGAACAAGATCGACCCGACCCTGACCTTCCGGCGCTCCTGCCGTGAAGGCGTGTGCGGCTCGTGCGCCATGAACATCGGCGGCACCAACACCCTGGCCTGCACCAAGGGCATGGACGAGGTGCTGGTGAAGGGCATCATCAACGTCTACCCGCTGCCGCATATGCCGGTGGTGAAGGACCTTGTGCCCGACCTCACCCGTTTCTATGCGCAGCACGCCTCCATCGAGCCCTGGCTGCAGACCGACAGCGCCGCCCCCGAGAAGGAGTGGCGCCAGTCGAAGGATGACCGCGAGAAGCTTGACGGCCTCTATGAGTGCATCCTGTGCGCCTGCTGCTCCACCTCCTGCCCCAGCTATTGGTGGAATGGCGACCGTTATCTCGGCCCGGCGGCCCTGCTGCAGGCCACCCGGTGGCTGAAGGACAGCCGCGACGAGCGCACCGGCGCCCGGCTCGACAATCTGGAAGATCCCTTCCGGCTCTATCGCTGCCACACCATCATGAACTGCGCCCAGGCGTGCCCGAAGAGCCTGAACCCGGCCAAGGCCATTGCCGAAGTGAAGAAGATGATGGTGGAACGCCGCATCTGAGCGCGCAGGCCAGTAGAGCATTTCAAGGCGCGGGCCCCGGTCCGCGCCTTTTGTTTTTCGCGCCCCGCTCCCACCGCAGCCGGGCGGTGCTGCGCGCGGGCGTTGTGGCGCCGCAGCTGACAGCTTGCGGAATTCCCGGCGCATGGTAAAAAGGACAGTAACGGTTCTTCCGCTGGGGGATGCTTCCGGCCGCACAGGGGAAGTGCGATGTTTCGTCGTCTCATCATTTTCGCCGTGGCCATCGCCGCCCTGGTGCCGCTGCTGCTGAAATATCCGGAAGGCAGCTTTGAGTTGGCGGCCGGCATGCTGCTGATCTTCAGCACCGCCAGCACGCTGATCTTCTTCGCTTTCGCCATCACTGCCCTGGTCATCGGATTCGATCACGCCAGCCGCCGCCAGGTGGCCCAGGCGGAGCCGGCCCATCGCTCGCTCGGCGATCAGTTCGTCGCCTGAGGCTGTCGCCGCAGCGCCCTTGTCCGCCGCGGGCGACGTGATCGGGTTAAGTGGCGGAATGCCGTGCCGGTGACTGCACGGGCGTCGCTCACGCGAGGCGCCGACGTGCAGTGTGATGGCTTTCGCTGCCACGACAGCCGAGCCGTTTCCTGCTGAGAATTCTCCCTGCCGTGAATTCTCCCTGCCGTGAATTCTCTTGGCGGGGTCTATGGCGCTGATGGGCTGTCCAGCACACGCATCTTCCCCGGCATCCCGCAGCACCGGCACAGCCGGTCCCAACGGCCGGCCACACCGGCTGACGCAGGCCTCGGGTCGCGGTCTCGGCATCCTTCGGAGCGCCCACAGTGAAAGGCGCTGCAGCGCCAGAATGGGTGATCCCGCCGAGGACCGAGTTCCGGCGCCGGTCGTCGGCTCTGGCCTGCGGTCCGAACTCGGGCCTGGGTACCCGCGCACGGCTGTGCCGGCCCCACACCCCGCATGCGGCTCCACGGGCCTGTGGTAGCCCCCTGCGCCCCGTCGCGATGTGGACACTTCCCCTTCCCCCGGCCTGCCCGCCCCGCCACCCTACGCATCCGCCTCCAAAGGCGGCAGCGACATCTGGCTCCGTCCGTCGGCGCAGAGTCCGCGCGCTCATGCCGTGCGAGTGAGGTGTGACTGAGTGAGGTGTGGCCGAGTGGGTTCTTGCCGAGTGGGATCTTGCCGAGTGGGATCTTGCCGGATGAGATCTTGCGGCGCGGCTCACGGCTCGCCCGATGCCCCCCTCGCACGCTTTGGCGGGAATCGTCCCGTGTTCGCAGCCAAGCGGAGGGCCCCTGGCCCTTCCAACACGGCGGGCCCTCCGCGCCGGGCGCCATCTGTCGCGCAAGAGCCTTTGCCCGGGAGCCCACACGACAGGTGTCCCGTCACGCTGCGACGATGATAGCCGCACGGCGAGCGGGGCAACTGCCGGCCGCGTCCTTGAGCGCGCGCTCAGCCGCGACAGGTGTAGCTCGGCCACAACTTCTTGTCGTAATAGGGCTTGAGCTCGATCTCACGGAAGATGCGCCACAAATTGTCGTTGGGCGGCGGGCAGAGATTCATCATGGCGGAGGTGGGGTTGCCCTGCCAGCCGGTGGGAATGTGCACCTCGGCTGCGATGCGGCCCGGGCTGTAGCTGAACTCGCGGCCCCACCACATGCTCGGCAGCCGATCGCGCAGAAAGGCGCGGATCACCACATGGGGATCGGTCGGCAACAGGCGGTTCATGGGCGTGAGGGTGCGCTGGCCCGGCAGATCATTGAGATCCTGGATCGCCATCTGCGCGGCGGCGGGGCTTGCGAGGGCCACCAACATCAGGGGAAGCGCGCGCCAAAGCCCCCTGCCGCGCCACGGCGCCGAACATTGTCGCCGGCCCAGCCGAAACCAGCCCGGCCCCGACAGCTGCGTGGCAACCTCACCAGCGGCAACCTCACCAGCGGCAACCTCACCAGCGGCCCTTGCGGCCGCATGCTGCGCATGCTTCATGAAGGCGGTATCCTTGCTGTCCCGCGAACACCCTGCGCATTCGGCCTGTGAATCCAAGCGGATCCCCGGGTCACAGCGATGACCAGGGCCCCTCCTTCCTGCGCTTCTACATGAGCCCGCACAGGCTTCCAATATGCCCATGAAGCTGACCGGTCACACCCTCCTGAGCCTGCTCAAGGCCCATTGGGCCTTTGGCGCCGCCCTGGTGGTGCGGGGATTGGAGGTGGTCGGCAAGCTCGGCCTCTACATGCTGGCGGCGCGCATTCTCGGTGTGTTCGAGGCCGGCCTGTTCTTCTTGTGCAACACCTGGGTCAGCGCCAGCTCCACCATCGCCCGCGCCGGGTTTGAGAAGGCAGTGATGCGCCATATCGCGGCCGAGCTGGCGGTGGGCCGGGGCATCGAGGCCCGCCGGGCGCTGCTGGGCGGCGCCTTGTGGGTCACCGTCGGCGGCATTCTCATCAGCCTGCTGACCGTGCTGTTCGCCGAGCCCCTCGCCACACTGGTGTTCCACGAGCACGAGCTGACCGTCCCGCTGATGATCTCGGCGGCGTCCATTCTGCCGCAGACCCTGTGCATCTTCACCGCCCACGCGCTCACCGGTTTCAATCGCGGGGTCGCCGGCCAGTTCGTGCAGAACGGCCTGTGGCCCATCATCACCTTCGCTGCCCTGGCGGTCGGCATTCATTCCCTCAGCGGCATCCTTTATGCGTTCGCCTTCGCCAATCTCGTGGGCGCCGTATGGGGCGTGGTGCTGCTCCTCCACGAACGCCGGCGCCTGCATGACACCGCGCCGCCGGCCGGCGGCCATGTGGAGAACCTGCCGGCCCTGTGGCGCACCGCCTGGCCGCTCGCCATCGTCGAATATGTCCAGGCGGCGCTGAACTCCATTCCCACCATGGTGCTGGCCGCCTTCGCCGCCGCCTCGGCGGTGGGCGCCTTCAGCGTGGCCAACCGCATCACGGTGCTGATCTGGGTGGTCATCATCGCCATCTCCACCATCGCCGCGCCCTCGTTCGCCGCCGCCCACCGGGTGGGTGATTTCGACCAGCTGCGCGCGCTCAACCGCAAGGCGCGGCTCGCCATCGCGGCCTGCGGCGTACCGGCCATCGCCATCATGCTGATCGCCCCGACGCCGCTCCTGCACCTCATCGGCCCCGGCTTCGAGATGGCGGCACCGGCGCTGATGATCATGGCGCTCGGGCAATTGGTGAACTGCCTGCTGCCCACCCAGGATGTGATGCTGGCCATGACTGGCCATGGCCGGGTGCTGCGCTGGCTGAATGCCGCGCAGCTGGTCAGCTGCTGCGTGCTGTGCTTCGCGCTCATTCCCCCGTTCGGCATGATGGGCGCCGCCATCGCCACCGCCCTGTTCATCGCCCAGGGCGGCATCGGCACCACTTTGGCGGTGCTGAAGCTGATGCCCCGGGCCTATTGAGGCGCAACCCTCGCTTAACCGTAAAGTAATGGGGCTGCGCCATGATTCTGCGGCACGGATGCTGCGGCATGCGTCGGCGCCCTCATGCGGGCCGGCGCCGGCGGGTTTGGCGCATCGCGGCACACGCCGCACCAGTGGGGCGCGGGCACGGGTCGGCGCATGGACACGAAGGGCCTGAGGGGGAAGCATGTCGATGGCGCAACCGGCCGGCCTGGCGGATGAAGTCCCGCTCGTTCCGTCCAGCCGAGAGGCCACCCCGGGGTTCACCCTGCGCGACTTCCTGATCGCCACCTTCTTCCACATCCGGGTCGTGCTGCTGGCAGCGCTGGTGCCGCTCGTCATCGGCACTGCGGCGGCGCTGGTGATGAAGACGGAATACACCGCCAGCTCCATGCTGCTCGCCATCGTCAGCCGCGAGGTGTCGACCGCCAGCAGCGTCACCGATTCCGGCCCGGCGGTGCTCTCCGTGGAGGGCCTCAAGCAGGTGGAGTCGGAGGTGCAGATCATCGAAAGCGCCGACGTCATCCGCACCACCATCGAGCAGATCGGCATGGACCGGCTGTTCCCGCCGGGTCCGCTCACCACCCTGTCGCGCTGGCTCAGCTCCAGCAACGACGTGATGGATCAGGCCATTGAGCGCTTCCGGCGCAATCTGAAAGCCGGGGTGCTGTCCGGCTCCAACGTCATCGAGGTGTCCTTCACCAATCCCGACCGCGAGCTCGCCGTCGAAACCACAAACGCGCTGGTGCAGAATTATCTCGCCACCCGCCGCAAGGTGTTCGAGAACCCCACCGCCAAGATCCTGATGCTCGAGGTGGAACGCTTCAAGCGCGACCTCACCTCGGTGGATGAAGACATCGCCAAGCTCAAGGCCAAGGTTGGCGTGGTAGACTTCAACCAGGAGGCCATCCTCGCCTCCAACCAGCTCGACAATATCGTGCAGCGCATCCGCCAGGTGGACGAGCGTGACGCCACCCTCACGGCGCAGTTGGCCGAGGCCCAGCGCCAGCGCAAGGCCATGCCGGATTCGGTGTTCGACTTCTCCGAGAAGACCGATGCCCTGCAGGGCGACGAAGCTGGCAATCTCCTGACCCAGCTGCTGTTGGAACGCGATCGGCTCGCCGCCCAGTACGCGCCCGGCAGCCCGCTGCTGCGGGAGATCCAGAAGAAGATCGACACGGTGCGCAAGCGCATCACCCAGCGCGGCGAGACCCCCTATTATACCGATCGCGCCTCGCGTAATCCCTCGCTCAACTATGTCGACAACCTGATCTTGAACCTCACGGTGGAGAAGGACTCCATCGATCGGCAGCGCGGCGAGCTGGAGCAGCAGAAGAAGGCGGCCGAAGCGCGCATCGCCACCCTGCGGGACGCCGAGACCCAGCTGATCGAGTTCAACCGCCAGCGCGACACCCTCAGCGAGGGCTATCGCGAATATCTGCGGCGCGCCGTGGCCGCCAATATCGAGGAAACCGCCGCCCGCACCCGCCAATCCAACGTGCGGCTGGTGCAGGAGGCCGGCGCCGATGTCACCAAGCGCTCTCTGGCCCTGCCACTGCTGGCCGGCGGCGTGTTCGCCGGGTTGCTGTTCGGCGCGGCGGCGGGCGCCATCGCCTCGGTGCTGCGCACCACCTTCATCATGCCCAGCGAGGCCGAGCGGCTGCTCGAGCTGCCGAACCTCGCCACCCTGGATGCCGGGGCCGAGGAGCACGCCGGATTGAATGTGGACCAGGCCATCGGCAGCTGCGCGACCCTGCTGCTCGATACGCGGGTCGACGGGCGGCCGCTGCGCACCATCCACATCCAGTCCGCCGAAGCCGACGAGACCCTGCCCTGGTTCGGCCGGCGGCTGGCCGAGGAATTCGCCGTGCAGCGCGGCCGGCGCACCTTGCTGGTGGACCTGTGCTCGGAGAACCCCTACCCGCTCCACACCGGGCACGGTCGCATGGTGGGCGGGCTGGCGGTGACCACCACGCCGGCGCCGCTGTTGTGGATGGCCGACGACACCGCCCATTCGCCCCTGCTCAGCGTGCGCCTGCCGGAGCAGGAGGGGGAACTGATGCTGCGCGAGCTCAAGGCCGAGTTCGAGTGCATCATCATCTGTTCCAACCTGAAGGGCACGGCACTGATCCGCCAGCGACTCAGCCAGCTGGCCGATGGCAACATTCTCGCCGTGCATGCGGAGGAAACCCGCAAGCCCGCCGCCCTGCATCTGCGCGACAGCGTGGTGGAGGCCGATGGCGCCCTGCTCGGCCTCGTCTTCTTCGGCCGCCGCTACTACCTGCCGTCCTGGCTCTACCGCATCGCCTGAGCCCCGGTCCGCGCTTCGCCCCCGCGCCGATCGCCGGGCGGCAAGGCTTGTCCACAGGATGTCGACGCCGATCAGGCGACCGCCCCGCGCTGCGGTGCGGTCGTCGTGGCGCGGGCCGCGGCCCTGCCCTCTGCGGCTGCCGGGCAGGCGGCCGCCTCACCACAACCATTTGACAGACAAGGCGAGAGCGTTCCCGCGGGGGGCGCGCGATGGCGCTTGGGCGGCACCGGGGTGGGATGAGCCCGCAGCCGGCACCGGGTGCGGCGCATAAGGAGTTCTTAACCGTAACCCTTTAGCGTGCCTTTACCATGATTTGCGGTTGATGCGCCGCTGCCGGGTTTGCTTGACCGGAGGACTCCGGTTTGAGCACCCTGGTCCGGCTGCGCGTTAACTGATTCTTAGCGCGTGACCCTGGGAGTCTTCGATGGTCTTGCCCAAGTGCGGTTGGATCACATCCGCTCGCGAATTGGTGCGAGACCTGCGCACGGCGCTGCTGCTCGGCGTGAGCGTGATGGGCCTTGCGGCCTGCACCACCACCGGCACCTCCCAGGATACCAACACGCCCGCCCTCTCCACCGGCCAGGAATACCGCTTCACCGAGGTCAATGCCGATCGCTTCCGGCCCTGGAGCAATGCGCCCGCCCTCTACCGGGTGGGCCCCGGCGACAAGCTCAAGGTGAAGTACTTCATCACCCGCGACATGGACGAGGACCTCACCGTCAGTCCGGATGGCACCATCGCGCCCCGCGCCATCGGCCAGATCCGGGTGGAGGGCTCCACCCTCGCCGGCGTGGAAGACTATATCCGCAAGGCCTCACGCAAGGAGCTGGTGGACCAGAAGGTGGTGGTGGCGCTGGAAAGCGCATCCGCGCCGAAGGTCTATGTGGGCGGCATGGTGCAGCAGCCCGGCGTGGTGAAGCTCGACAATGTGGGCACCAGCGTGCTGCAGGCCATCATGATCGCCGGCGGCTTCTCCGAAAACGCCCGCACCGGCCAGGTGGCGCTGATCCGCCGCGGCCCGCACAACGAGCCGATGCTGCGGCTGATCGACGTGCGCGAGATCATCGAGACCGGCGCCACCGATCTCGACGTGCCACTGATGACCGGCGACGTCATCTTCGTGCCGCGCACCAACATCGCCGAGCTCAACCTCTGGATCGACCAGTTCATCAACCGGGTGGTGCCGTTCCAGCGTCAGTTCAGCTATACCGTCGGGACCTACACGCAGTATGGCGGCGGCTCCACGTCCGTCCTCCCCTGACGACGCCATTCCGCCGCCGGCTGGTGCGAGCCGGCCGCGCGCCGCAGACGGAGGGCCAACCGCACGGTGCGAACCGGGGCGGTGGAGCCTCCGGCATGACACGGGCAAAGATCATGTCTCACGCCACCTCCCCGGCCATCACGCCGGCGCCGCCGAAGACCATCACCTTCCTCAATGTCCCGTTCGCGTGCCTGGACGTGAAGGGTGCGGCGGCGCAGATCGCGGCGCGCCCGGTGGGGGCGCCGTTTGAATATGTGGTGACCCCCAACGCCTCCAACCTGACGCGGCTCAACGAGCTCAAGGATCCGATCTTCATCGAGATCTACCAGAACGCCTGGCTGCACACGCTGGATGGCGCGGTGCCCCGGGCACTGGCACGCAAGGTGTTCGGCCTGCAGATTCCGCTCGCGCCCGGCAGCGACATCACCGCCGAGCTGTTCGAGACCTTTATCCAGCCCGATGACCCCATCACCATCATCGGCGGTTCCGATGAGATGCTGGAGCGCCTCAAGGCGCGCTACCACCTCACCAACGTGGCCATGCACGTGCCGCCCATGGGCTTCATCAACAAGCCGGAGGAAGTGGAGAAGTGCGTGGCCTTCGTGCTGGCCCACCCGGCCCGCTACGTGTTCTTCGTCACGGGCTCGCCGCGCTCGGAATATGTCACGCGCCGCGTCTACCAGACCGGCGCGGCGGTGGGCACCGGCCTGTGCGTGGGCAATTCCCTAAACTTCCTGGTCGGCCTTTCCAAGCGCGCACCGATCTCCTATCGCAGCCGCGGCATGGAGTGGCTGCACCGCCTGCTGCAGGATCCCAAGGTTCAGGTGAAGCGCATCTTCATCGATTCCATGCCGATCTTCCTCACCGTGGCCAAGGCAAAGCTGAACCCGGCGGCCTACGGCATGGCCAAACCCCCGGACCGGGCGCCATGAGGCCCGTCCGGCCATGACCGGCATCTGGCAACCCGGCGGCGGGTCACCGCGCGGGCGGGTTCCGCGCGGCGCCCTGCGACGCGGGCCGCCACGGGTACATCAGGTGGAGATGCCGCTGCGCATGGCGGCGCGCCGCGCCGCGCCGGCCGCCGCCACGGTATCGCGCATCGCCAGCCTCGCCCTGATCCTGGCGCTGCCGTTCTTCGCGCAGGTCTTCCATTATCTCAACGAGCTGCCGCCGCCCTATTTCCTGTCCAAGGCGTGGCCGATCCTGGTGTTTCCGCTCACGCTGTACGGGCTGATCCGGATGAAGCTGCCGGGACACAACCTGTTCCTGCTGCTTCTGGCCTATCTGCTCGGCTTCACGCCGCTGGTGTCCATCATCCAGCTGGGCAACGGGCTGTTCGATGCGCTGACGACAACGGTGAAGGCGTGGCCCTTCACCTATTATTTCGGCCTGTCGGCGCTCCTGTCGCTGCTGGCGCTGCCAGCCGAGCGGGTGCGGGCCATCTGCCTGGGCTACGGAGCCGGCACCTTCGCGCTGCTGGTGCTGATCTGGATTGCGGCGCCCACGTCCTGGTATGTGACCAATCCCGAGGATGGCAAGCTGCTGCAATACGACGTGGACCGCGGCTACCGCGTCTATTTGTCCATGTTCTTCGGCATGCTCTTCATCTTCTATCTCGGCCGCAGCTTCGTGATCGAGCGCAAGGTGTGGCGGCTCATCGCCATTCCGATCGCCTTCCTCATCCTGATGGTCATCTACAAGCAGCGCACGGCGATCCTCATGGCCATGATGGTCACCGGCTACGGCATCGTCATGGCGCTGCCACGGCGGATGCGGCAGCTCGCCATCGGGCTCGGCCTGCTCCTGGCGGTGCCGGCCGTGGCGGTCGCGGCCTGGGTGCTGCTGGGGGGCGGGTTGGACAACCTGCAGCAGAGCCTCGGCGGCTCGCTGTCGGTGCGGCAGAACTCCGCCGCGCTGGCCAGCCATTATCTCGGCGACCATACCTTGCGCTGGACCTTCGGCGTGGGCGCCACCACGCGCTTCGGCTCGGTCACGCTGGCGGACATCTTCGGCTATGATCAATTCTTCATCGCCGACCTGGGATGGCTGGGAGTGGTGTTTGAGTACGGCCTCATCGGCGCTCTGCTGATCTTCGCGGTGCATGCCTGGGGCTTTTTCATCACGGCGCGGCTTGGCGCCAAGCACCATGACCCGTTCATCCTGGCCTTATCCGACTACTTGCTCTACTTGTTGTTGACGTCTGCCGTCTATTCTCTCGTCTTCCTGCCGGGCGAATTCGGTGTCGCCCTGGCCCTCGCCATCTATCTGGGGACCCGACCGTCTCCAGGCCCACCCGTTGCCAACGTGCCATCCGGAGCTGCAAGGCCCAAACCCGAATAGGCGCCTTTTCAGCCGCATAGGACTGCAGGAACCAGAATGCTCAAGCGGATCAAGAAGCTTCTGAATGAACCCGCGTTCCAGGAAGCCCCCATCACGGTGCTGGGGCGCGTCGCCTCTCTCGCGATGCTGGTGGGTCTCGGCCGCAAGCCGCTATTCCATCTGGTGCCGGGCGTGAAGATGGAGGCCCCCGCCAATCTGCGTTACACGACGGTTTCCACATACCTTCTGCGAGATGAGGTGGAGCCGGAGCTGAAGTATATCGACAAGTTCGTGCACACCGGCGACATCTTCGTCGACGTGGGCGCGAACATCGGCCTGTTCACCCTCAAGATGGCGCCCCGCGCCGGTCGCATCGTCGCGGTGGAGCCCGGCAAGGAAGCCGGCGACCTGCTGGTGCAGAACGTGGGCCTCAACGGCTTCAAGAATGTCACCCTGGTCCGCAAGGGCCTGGCGGATGCCGCCGGCCGCGCGAGCCTGTTCCACAACCCGGTGGGGGATGACCCGCAGGCCTTCTCCCTGGTCAACGACGGCGCCGCCACCGAGGCCGAAGAGGTGGAGATCACCACCCTCGACCAGCTGGTGGCCGATCTTTCCCTGCCGCGGGTGGACGTCATCAAGATCGACGTGGAGGGTGCCGAGCAGCGCGTCCTGGCCGGGGGCATGGCCACCATCTCCACCCACCATCCGCTGATCATCTTCGAGATGAACTGTCCCGCGCTGCTGTCCAGCGGTGGCGATCCGGCGGCGCCGTGGAACACCCTGGCGGAGCTGGGCTACACCTTCGCGCGCCTGCAGTGGGACGGCACCCTGCAGCCCCTCCCCACCCGACCCACCGACTTCTGCAACATCGTCGCCCGCCACCCCTCGCGGGCGGCCTGAGCCGCCTCGGAGTTTTCCAGCGAAAAGGGGCCGGCGCGAAACCCGCGCCGGCCCCTTTTGTTCATGCTGTCCGCGCCCACCGGTGGCCAAGCACAGCGGCCGGCCGACAGTGGGCGCAGAGCCCGCTCACATATTGGGATAGTTGGGGCCGCCGCCGCCTTCGGGGGCGGTCCAGGTGATGTTCTGGTTGGGGTCCTTGATGTCGCAGGTCTTGCAGTGCACGCAGTTCTGCGCGTTGATCTGGAAGCGGGGTGCATCGGCCCCCTCCTCCACCCACTCATAGACGCCGGCCGGGCAGTAGCGGTTCGAGGGGCCGGCAAAGATGTCGTGCTCGGATGCCTTCTGCAGCGCCATGTCCGCCACCTTGAGGTGCACCGGCTGGTCTTCCTCGTGGTTGGTGTTGGAGATGAACACCGACGACAGCTTGTCGAAGGTGAGCACGCCATCCGGCTTGGGATAGACGATCTTCTTGCACTGGGCCGCCGGCTTCAGGGACGCATAATCCGGCTTGCCGTGCTTGAGGGTGCCGAACAGCGAGAAGCCCAGGGTGTTGGCCCACATGTCGAGGCCGCCCAACGGAATGCCGATGAAGGTGCCGAGCTTGGACCACAGCGGCTTCACGTTGCGGACCCTCTTCAGGTCGTCGCCCACCGGCGATGTGCGCCAGGCGTCCTCGTAGCTCGCCAGCTCATCCTGGCTGCGACCAGCGGCCAGCGCCTCGGCCAGATGATCGGCGGCGAGGATGCCCGAGAGCACCGCATTGTGGCTGCCCTTGATGCGCGGCACATTCACAAAGCCCGCCGCGCAACCCACCAGAACGCCACCGGGGAAGGACAGCTTCGGCACGCTCTGCCAGCCGCCCTCGGTGATGGCGCGGGCGCCGTAGGAGATGCGCGTGGCGCCCTCGAACGTGTCCTTGAAGATGGGGTGGGTCTTGAAGCGCTGGAATTCGTCGAACGGCGAGAGCCAGGGGTTCTGGTAGTTCAGGTGGACCACGAAGCCCACCATCACCTGCTCATCTTCCATATGGTAGAGGAAGGCGCCGCCGCCGGTCTTGGAATCGAGCGGCCAGCCGAAGGCATGCTGCACCAGGCCGGGCTTGTGCTTTTCCGGCTTGACCTTCCACAGCTCCTTCAGACCGATGCCGAACTTCTGCGGCTCGCGGCCGGCATCCAGGCCGAACTTGGCGATGAGCTGCTTGGAGAGCTGGCCCCGGGCGCCCTCGGCAAACACCGTGTAGCGGCCGCGCAGCTCCATGCCGCGGGTGAATTCCGGCTTGGGCTCGCCATCCTTGCCGATGCCCATATCACCGGTGGCGATGCCCTTCACCGCGCCATTCTCGTCGTACAGCACCTCGTTGGCGGCGAAGCCGGGGTAGATCTCCACCCCCAGCTCCTCGGCCTTGCGGGCCAGGTAGCGCGCCACATTGCCCAGGGAGCCGATGAAGTTGCCGTGGTTGTTCATCAGCGGCGGCATGGCGAAATTGGGCAGCTTCACGCCGCCGGCCGGGCCGAGCAGATAAAAGTGGTCGTCATTGACCTCGGTCACCAGCGGACGGTCGTCCTCGGTGCGCCATTCGGGCAGCAGTTGGTCGAGCCCCACCGGATCCACCACCGCGCCGGACAGGATGTGCGCACCGACCTCGGACCCTTTTTCGACCACCACGACGGAAATGTCCGCGCCGCTCTCCGCTGCCTTCTGCTTCAAGCGGATGGCCGTGGCCAGGCCGGCGGGACCACCACCCACCACCACCACGTCGTAATCCATGCCTTCGCGTTCAGGCAGCTCAGCCGCGCTCATCCCCACAACTCCCGTTTACGTCATCGTGCTTTCGTTGGAGTTCTTCCACGGTTGAGCCGTTCTGACAATTCAGGAGATGGGCCACAGCTGCGACGACTTGACCAGGAATGGCGCTTTTCCCCATATCCATGGGTGCCGCGCCGCCCTTCTGCGGCTTCACCCGCACGGCTGATCGTGCCATAGGTTTGCACTGCAGAACGCGGCACGCTCCGGTGCCGACACCAAGCGCGAATCTTATATCAACACCATGACCGATCTGCCGCAGCTCGATTGGGCCGACATCCTCGCCTTCCACTGGGACGCAGGCGTCGACCTGGCCGTGGGCGAGGCGCCGGTGGATCGGTTTGCCGAAAGCGCCGCCGAAGCGGTGGCGCGGGGCAGCCGCGCGCCGCGGCAGGAGGATGAGCCCGCGGCCCCCCAGCGCCAGGGGCTCGCCCAACATCCGAGCCAACATCCGAGCCAAGAACCGGCGCGCGCGCGCCAGGCGCCCGCGAAGGCGGCGACCGGGAGCGCCTCCGGGCACCCGCTGGTGTCCCACACCCCCGACGAGGCGGCGATGGCCGCCCGCGATGCCGCGCGCGGGGCCGCCAGCCTCGATGAGCTGCGGGCACTGCTGGAGCAGTTCGAGGGCTGTGCGCTCAAGCGCACCGCCAGCCGGCTGGTGTTCGCCGATGGCAATCCGCAGGCGCGGGTGATGCTGGTGGGCGAAGCTCCGGGGCGGGATGAGGACCAGCAGGGCGTGCCGTTCGTCGGTCGCGCCGGCCGGCTTCTCGATCTCATGCTCGGCGCCATCGGCCTCGACCGCTCGAGCGCCTATATCGCCAACATCATCCCCTGGCGCCCGCCCGGCAACCGTACGCCGACGCCGCAGGAAACGGCCATCTGCCTGCCCTTCATCACCCGCCAGATCGAGCTCGCCAATCCGGACATCCTGGTGTGCCTCGGCGGCCAGTCGGCCCAGGCGCTGCTGGCCACCACCGAGGGCATCACCAAGCTGAGGGGCCGCTTCATGCCCTATGAGACGGGCACGCGCACCATCCGCGCCATCGCCACCTTCCATCCGGCGTATCTGCTGCGCACCCCCATCGGCAAGCGGCTGGCGTGGCGCGATCTTCTGGCCATCGAAGCCGCCCTGGCCGGCGGCTGACTTTCACGGGCTGACCTGTTCAGCCTGACCTGTTCAGCCTGACTTGCCCGGCCTGGCTTGTCCGGCCTGGCTTGCCCCCCGCGGGTGGCTCAGGCGCCGCAGAGGGCGCCCAATGGCGCGCGCACCAGAGCGGAATTGCGGTAGCGCGGATCCTCGGTGACTTCCTCGCCAACCCAGGGCGGCAGCGTCACCGCATCCTCCGGATCGCCCAGCTCCACCTCGGCCAGCACCAGCCCGGCATTGTCGGCGCCGAACACGTCCACCGTCCACAGCCGGCCCGCATGGGGCACAGCATAGCGGATCTTCTCGATCAGCGGCCGGGCACACAGGTCCCGCAGCATGGCCTCGGCATCGATGAGGGGGATGGGGTATTCATACTCGTCCCGCGAGATGCCGCGGGTGGTGCCCTTCACGGTGATGAAGGCGGTGGCATCGGCGATGCGCACCCGCACGGTGGCACCCGAGCCCAGGCACAGATAGCCCTGGCGAATGACACAAGCCTGCGCACCGGCCCGCCAGGCATCGGACGTCACGAGGAATTTGCGCTCGACTTCGACAGCCATGATCCAGCCGTAGCCATGAGAAAGGCGGCCGAAGTAAAGCGGCTGGGCGCGCATCCGTCCAGACTCAGAAATGCCGCTTTCAGTGGCATTCCGCAGTAGAAAACGTTTTCGACCTAAAAAATCATCACACAATCAATGCCATGCATTTATGTATATCTCGCATGCCGTCGCGAAAGCGTGGCAACAATGGCGCCATCGCGGGCACAATACAACCTATGCGCGCCAATAAGCGACAATGATCATTTTTCGAACCCGAAGACCTTCCGCACAATTGCCTGCCTGAAGGGCGTGCGCGCGTGGCGGAACCGGCACTCCGCCAGTTCCGCCCGGCGGTCAGCTGCGGGCCGCGCGGCGGGCCGGACGCGGGGTGTGCACATCCACGTCGTAGCGCGAGGGCGGATCGTCGGCACCGATGATGGTGATGCGCATGATGTTGGTGGTGCCGGGCTGCGCGAACGGCACGCCGGCGCAGATGGCCAGCCGGTCGCCCGGCCGCCCCAGTCCCTGCACCACGGTGGTGCGCACCGCGGTGTCCACCATGTCGCCGAAGGAGTGGATGTCCTCCTTCATGTGCACCGCATGCACGCCATAGGAGAGCGCCAGGCGCCGCGCGGTTTCGAGCTGGGGGGTGAGGCCGAGAATGGCGATCTCCGGCCGTTCGCGGGCGGCCCGCAGGGCGGTGGTGCCCGAAAGGGTGAAGGCCACCAGCGCCGCCGCATCCACCGCCACCGCCGCCTGGTAGCTGGCCTTGATCACGGCATCGCCGATGGTCTCGCCCCAGTCCGCCGCCGAAGCGCCCAGAACCTTGCGATAGCCGGGGTCACGCTCCACGTGGCGGATGATGTCGTCCATCACGCTCACCGCCTCCACCGGATACTGGCCGGCGGCGGTTTCCGCCGAGAGCATCACGCAATCGGTGCCCTCATAGACGGCGGTGGCCACGTCCGACACCTCGGCGCGGGTGGGCACCGGCGCCTGGATCATGGATTCCAGCATCTGGGTGGCGACGATGACCGGCCGCCCATATTTACGCGCCTCGGCGATCATGCGCCGCTGCAGCGCCGGCACCTCCGCCAGGGAGATCTCCACGCCGAGGTCGCCGCGCGCCACCATGATGGCGTCGGCCAGTTCCACCAGCTCGGTGAGATGCTCCACCGCAGAGGGCTTCTCGATCTTCAGCATCACCGCGGCGCGGCCCTGGATCAGCTCGCGCGCCTCGTGAATGTCCGCCGGCCGCTGGACGAACGACAGGGCGATCCATTCCACCCCGGCGGCGCAGGCGAACTCGAGATCGGACCGATCCTTCTCGGTCAAAGGCGACATGGGCAGCACCACGTCGGGAATGTTGAAGCCCTTGTTGTTGGACAGGCGCGTGCCCGCCACCACCTGAGCCTCCAGATGCCCGGCGCTCTTGCCCACCACCTTCAGCCGCACCTTGCCGTCGTCGCACAGCACCGTGGCGCCGACGGGCAGGGCTTCCAGAATGTCGGGGTGGGGAATGGGTACTCTCTTGCCTTCCCCCAGACGCTCGGTCTCGGCATCGAAGCTGAGCACGTCCCCGGGGGCGATGGTGATGGCGCCATCCTTGAAGCGGCCGATGCGCAGCTTGGGGCCCTGCACGTCGGCGATCACCCCGATGGGGCGATTGACCGTCTTCTCCAACCGCCGGATGCGGTCGAGCACGACCCCGTGGTCAGCCTGGGTGCCGTGGCTGAAATTGAGCCGGAACACATCCACGCCGGCGCGGAACAGGGCCTCCAGCTTCTCCTCGCTGTTGGAGGCCGGGCCGACCGTGGCCACGATCTTGGTGGCCCGCTCGCGGCGGGTGAGAGGGCGCTTGTGGGGCATGGCTGGGCTTCCTCCGGCGCCGCGACGTCGCGCGCGGCTTGCTCTCGCTTAACGGCATCATGCCCTTAGAGCGTCTCCGCATAAAGTCGCACAAGGGTCAGGAAGACTGTCGCACCAAGGCTTTGCGCAGCCCACCCCGCATCACGGCCGGTAGGGGTCGAACCAAGCGAGGCCCGCTCCGGTGGTGGTGCGCGGCAGATATTCGCAGCCGATCCAGCCGGTGTAGCCAGCCGCATCGATGGCGGCGAGCAGGAAGGGAAAATGGATCTCCCCGGTGCCGGGCTCCCCCCGCCCGGGATTGTCGGCGATCTGGATATGGCCGATGCGCGGCATCTCCCGCTGCAGGGTGCGCGTCAGGTCCCCTTCCATCACCTGCATATGATAGACGTCATACTGCAACCGCACATTGTCGGCACCCACCTGGTCCAGCAGTTCCAACGTCTGGCGCGAGCCATGGAGGTGGAAGCCCGGCACATCGCGGGTGTTGAGGGGCTCCACGGTCAGCGTGCGGCCCACGGCGGCGAGGGCGGCGGCGGCGAAGCGCAGGTTCTCCACCAGGGTCTCGCGGACCCGTTCGGCCGGCACCCCCGGCGGCGTCAGTCCGGCAAGGCAGTTGAGCGTCGGTACGTCGAGCGCCTGCGCATAGGTCAGGGCAAGCCCCACCCCATCCCGAAACTCCGCCTCGCGGCCGGGAATGCAGGCGATGCCTCGCTCGCCCGCCGCCCAATCCCCCGCCGGCAGATTGTGCAGGACCTGCACCAGGCCATGGTCAGCCAGCCGCTCGGCCAGCTCGGACGCGCTGAAGGCGTAGGGAAACTGGCATTCCACCGCCTGAAAGCCGGCCGCGGACGCCTGCGCGATGCGCTCGGGAAACCCCAGCTCCGGCCACAGCAGGCTGATATTGGCGGCAAATCTCGGCATCTAAACCACCACCCTTGCGAGAGCTGCTCCCCGAGGTATCCTGAGGCCCCGCATGGGGCTTTCGGGATCGGGAGGCTGAAATGGCAGGGTATCGCAAAGCCTGGCGGCTTCAATCACGCGCCGGATGCCGCAGCGCCCTCCCCTGGCGCCCTGCCCGCTCACGGCCCACCGTCCGCGCGGCCGCCTGCGCAACCTCCTTCGCCCTGGCGCTGGCCCTCGTCCTCTGCGCCGGCCTCGCCGCGCCCGGCATGGCGCGGGCGCAGCAGACGCCTCTCAGCCAGTTGTCGTGCCGGGCGCTCTGGGTTCAGCGCAACGCGGCCTATGCCGAACAGGGCTATTGCTTCAAGACTGCGGATGCCCTCGCCACGTTCGGCCCCCGCTGCTATCCGCCCTATGGCCAGCTCACGCCCGAGCAGCAGCGCTATGTGGATCAGGTGAAGTATTGGGAGAGCCGGAAGGGCTGCCGCTGAGGTCATCGTCGGCGACGGGCCGCGGCCCGCTGCGCCCGGCACAGTTCATTCCACCAATGCGCGGAGTTGTCTCAGCGGCCTCATGTCCCGGCCACCTCGGGCACATCGGGGTTGCCGCGGGTCGGTAAGGGATTAACGTGGCGCCGGTCACGGGCCGGCCCCCTCACGTCTGCACGCCGGTCCGGCACGACCAGATTGCGCCGTCGCGAATGTGGGCCGATGCGCGGCTGTAGGCCGCACGTTCCCATTGCGACATCGCAATGTGGCACGGGAATGGCCCGTGCATGAGAAGCAGGAGACCTGTGCGCCCGGCCGTACGCCCTGCGTGCCGGCGCGCGATGCCGATGAGGTGTCGAAGGAGACCCCAATGATCGACCCGCTGTTTGTCGAACTTTCGCGATGGCAGTTCGCTGCCGTCGCCATGTACCATTTCATTTTCGTGCCGCTCACCCTCGGTCTGATCTGGATCCTCTTCATCATGGAAGCGGTCTATGTGATGACGGGCCGCGAGATTTACCGCGACATGTCGCGGTTCTGGACCAAGCTGTTTGCCATCAATTTCGCGCTGGGCGTCACCACGGGTCTCACCATGGAGTTCCAGTTCGGCACGAACTGGTCCTATTACTCGCACTATGTGGGCGACGTGTTCGGCGCCCCGCTGGCCATCGAAGGGCTGATGGCCTTCTTCCTCGAATCCACCTTCGTCGGCCTCTTGCTGCTGGGTCGCGACCGCATGAGCAAGCAGGCGTACCTCGCTGTGGTGTTCCTCACCGCGGTGGGCACGAACCTTTCGGCGCTGTGGATCCTGGTCGCCAATGCCTGGATGCAGAATCCGGTGGGTGCCGAATTCTCCGCCGAGACCATGCGCATGGAGATGGTCGACTTCGCCGCCGTGGTGTTCAACCCGGTGGCGCAGGTGAAGTTCATCCACACGGTGGCGGCCGGCTATGTCACAGCCTCCATGTTCGTGATCGGCATTTCTGCCTGGTACATCCTGAAGGGGCGCGACCTCGCCTTCGCCAAGCGTTCGTTCGCGGTGGCGGCCGGCTTCGGCGTCGCCGCGGCGCTGGCGGTGATCGTGCTGGGTGACGAGAGCGGCTACGAGCTCGGCGACGTGCAGCGGGTGAAGCTCGCGGCCATCGAGGCCGAGTGGAAGACCGAACCGGCCCCCGCCGCCTTCACCGTGATCGGCATTCCCGACCAGAAGGACATGGAGACCGAATACGCCATCAAGATCCCCGGCGTCATGGGCCTGATCGCCACCCGCTCCCTCGACAAGCAGGTGACCGGCCTCGATGACCTCATCAAGCAGCACGAGACCCGCATCCGCTCGGGCATGATCGCCTATGGCGCCCTGGAAGCCCTGCGCAGCGGCGACAAGTCCGAAGCGACCCGCGCGACCTTCGAGCAGCACAAGCGCGACCTCGGCTATGGCCTGCTGCTGAAGCGCTATGTGGAGAACCCCGCCAGCGCCACCGATGCGCAGGTGCTGGAAGCCGCCAAGAGCTCCATTCCCGACGTGTTCTACGTGTTCTGGGGCTTCCGCATCATGGTCGGCCTCGGCTTCCTGCTGCTGGGCTACTTCCTGGCCTCGTTCTACTTCCTGGCCAAGGGCACGCTGGAGAACAAGCGCTGGCTGCTGCGCCTGCTGGTCTATTCCATCCCGCTGCCGTGGATCGCCGCGGAGATGGGGTGGTTCGTGGCCGAGTTCGGCCGCCAGCCCTGGGCCATCGGCGAGGTGCTGCCCACCTTCCTGGCCACGTCGGCCCTCACCGTGTCCGACCTCATCTTCTCCATCGCCGGCTATCTGATCTTCTACTCGGTGCTGCTGGTGATCGAGATTTTCCTGATGTTCCGCTTCGCCCGGCAGGGACCCAGCTCGCTGCACACCGGCCGCTACTACCACGAGCAGAAGGCGGCTCTTTCCGCCCAGCCCGCCGAATGAACCGGAACCCCTGAAAGGAACCGAGCCATGCTCGATTACGAAACCCTTCGCCTGATCTGGTGGGTCCTGGTCGGCACCCTCCTGATCGGCTTCGCCATCGCCGATGGCATGGATATGGGCGTGGGCACGCTCTTGCCCTTCCTTGGCAAGAATGACGCCGAGCGGCGGGTGATCATCAACACCGTCGGCCCGCACTGGGACGGCAACCAGGTGTGGCTGATCACCGCCGGCGGCGCCATCTTCGCCGCCTGGCCGGCGGTGTATGCCGCCGCCTTCTCCGGCTTCTATCTCGCCATGCTGGTGGTGCTCATGGCGCTGTTCCTGCGGCCGGTGGGCTTCGACTACCGCAGCAAGATCGCCGATCCGCGCTGGCGCAATGCCTGGGACTGGGGCCTGTGCGTGGGCGGCCTGGTGCCGGCCCTCATCTTCGGCGTGGCCATGGGCAATGTGCTGCAAGGGGTGCCATTTTACCTCGACAGCTTCCTGAAGCCCCATTACGGCGCTACCTTCATCTGGGCCCTGCTCGGCCTTCTGAACCCGTTCGCGCTCCTGGCCGGCATCATCTCCGTCGGCATGCTCACCATGCACGGGGCGGTGTGGCTGCAGCTGCGCACGGAAGGGGAGATCCAGGCCCGCGCCCGCGGCGTGCTCGGCTGGCTGCCGCTGGTGGTCACCGCTTTGTTCGCCCTCGCCGGCGTGTGGGTGGCGTTCGGCATCGATGGCTATCGCATCGTCTCCCAGCCGCCGCTCACCGGCCTGCCCAACCCGCTGGCCAAGGAAGTGGTGCGCGAGCCGGGCGCCTGGCTCACCGTCTACCGCACCCTGCCCATCGCCATGGTGGTGCCGGCCCTCGGCCTCATCGGGCCGCTGCTGGTGGCGCTGCTGGCCCGGGCCGGCCGGCCGGGCTTCGCCTTCGTGGCGAGCGGCCTCGCCCTGGCGGGCATCATCGGCACCGCGGGCGTGTCCATGTTCCCGTTCGTGATGCCCTCCACCATGAGCCTCAACTCGTCGCTGACCCTGTGGGACGCCGCCTCCTCGGCGCTCACCCTCAAGGTGATGCTGGGCGCCGTGGTGATCTTCCTGCCCCTCGTCCTGCTCTACACCCTGTGGTGCTACCGCACCATGTGGGGCAAGGTGACGGTGGCCGACATCGAAGAGCGCAAGCACCAGGCCTATTGAGGCCCGCGATCAGCACACGCCCCGGCCCGATGGGCGCGGGGCGTGCGAATTCCCATCAACCGCGATCGGTCTTTTGATCGCAGTGAAGGAGAGGCGGACATGTGGTATTTCGCATGGGTCCTCGGCGTCACGGCCGCGCTGGCCATGGGCGTCATCAATGTCATGTGGTTCGAGTTCCAGAACGAGTTCGACGAGACCAAGGGTGACCAGAAGGCCCCGTGATCTCGCGCTGATCACGGGGAGAAGGCGTCATCACCGACCGCGAGTTAGAGCAGAGGCCTGACCGCAAGAAGCTGTCCGCCTTCCTGTCCCGTTTCCGCCCCTCGGCGCGCCGTGAGCTCAACCTCACCATGACGCTGTCGCTGGTGACGGGTCTCCTCATCATCCTCCAGGCGTTCCTGGTGGCGCGGATCCTCAACGGGGTGCTGTTCCAAAAGCTCCCCGTTGCCGCCTTTCCGGTGGAGATCGCCGCCCTTCTCGGCGCCATCGCCGCCCGCTTCCTCACCGTCTGGGCCACCGAGCGCTTCGGCTTTTCCGCCGCTGGCAAGGTGATGCGGGCGCTGCGCGCCGAGCTGCTGGACCGGGTGGAGAAGATCGGCCCGGTGGGCCTTGCCGAGACCCGCACCGGCGAGATGGTGGCCGCCCTCGCCGACGGGGTGCGGGCGGTGGAGCCCTATTATTCCCGCTACATTCCCGCCTCCGTCCTGGCGGTGGTGCTGCCGCTGGCCATTATCGTGGTGGTGTTTCCCCTCGACTGGCTGTCGGGGCTGGTGTTCCTCGTCACCGCGCCGCTGATCCCGGTGTTCATGATCCTGATCGGCAAGGGGGCCGAGGCGCTGAACCAGAAGCAGTGGCGGCGCCTTGCGCGCATGTCCGGCCACCTGCTCGACGCGGTGCAGGGCCTTGCCACCCTGAAGGCCTTCAACGCCGCCGGCCGCATGGCGCGGCAGGTGGCGAGCGTCGCCGATGCCTATCGCCGCGACACCATGGCGGTGCTGCGGGTGGCCTTCCTCTCCTCCCTGGTGCTGGAATTCTTCGCCACCGTCTCCATCGCCCTGGTGGCGGTGTTCATCGGCTTCCGCCTGCTGTGGGGCGAAATGGCCTTTTTCGAGGGCCTGTTCATCCTGCTGCTGGCGCCGGAATTCTATGCCCCGCTGCGGGCCATGGGCACCGCCTACCACGCCCGCATGGAGGCCATCGGCGCCGCCGAGCGCATGGTCGCCCTCGACGACCTGCCGGCGCTGGCGGAAACCGGCGGCAGCACGCCTCTGCCCCATCCCGAGCGCATCGAGATCCGCTTCGAGGATGTGCACTTGACCTTCCCCGATGGCCGCCGCGCCCTCGACGGGGTCAGCTTCACCGTGGCGCCGGGCGAGACGGTGGCGCTGGTGGGCCCCTCCGGCGCCGGCAAGTCGTCCCTGCTGCATCTGCTGCTGGGCTTCGTGAAACCCACGTCCGGCCGCGTGCTGGTGAATGGCGTGCCGCTGGCCGAGCTGGACCTCGCCCAATGGCGCAGCCGCATCGGCTATGTGCCGCAGCGCCCGCGCCTTTTCGCCGGCACCCTCGCCTCCAACATCGCCCCCGGCGAGGCCGCGCCCGATGGCGAGCGCCTTCGGCAGGCGGTGGCCCAGGCCGGCCTTGCCGATGTGGTGGCGGCCGTGCCCGGCGGCCTCGACGGCACCCTCGGCGAGGGTGGGACCGGCCTGTCGGGCGGCGAGGCCCATCGCCTTGCGGTTGCCCGCGCCTTCTATCGCGATGCGCCCATGATCGTGCTCGACGAGCCCACCGCCCACCTCGACCATGAGAGCGAGGCGCAGGTGGAAGCCGCCCTCGCCCGCCTGCTGCCGGGCCGCAGCGGCCTCATCGCCGCCCATCGCCTCGCCAGCATCTCCAGCGCCCGGCGCATCGTCGTGCTGAACCACGGCCGCATCGCCGAGGAAGGCGCGGCCACAGCCCTCCTCGCCAAGGGCGGCCTGTTCGCCCGGCTGGCCTCCGGCGACACCGAGCTGTGGGAGGCCGCCCAATGAGCGATCTCAAGCGCCTTCTCAGTCTCATGCGGCCGCAGGCGGGGTGGATGGCCCTGGCTGTGCTGCTCTCGGCCCTCGCCACCTTGTCCCACATTGCGCTGATGGCCACCTCCGGCTGGTTCATCACCGCCATGGCGCTGGCCGGGGCGGCCGGCGTCTCCATGAATTATTTCACCCCCGCCGCCTATATCCGCGGCTTCGCCATCTCCCGCACCGCCGGGCGCTATGTGGAGCGGCTGGTGGGGCATGAGGCGACGCTGAAATTCGTGGCGCGGCTGCGGCCATGGTTCTTCATCCGCCTCACCCCGCTTGCCCCCGCCGCCCTGGAAGACCAGCGCAGCGGCGATCTCCTGGCCCGCCTCAAGGGCGACATCGACCGGCTCGAATTCGCCTTCCTGCGCATCCTCTCGCCGCTGCTGGCGGGAGTGCTGGTGCTCATCGTCGGCCTCTGCGTGGTGGCGCGTTATGACGCGGCCATCGCCGGCGTGCTGCTGGTGGCGGCCCTCAGCGCCGGATTCGGCCTGCCCGCACTGCTGCAGCGCCTCGCGGCGCCGGCAGCGCGGCAGGTGACGGCCCGCACTGCCGAGCTCAACGCCCAATTGGTTGATCACCTGGAGGGGCGCGCGGAACTCGATATCTATGATCCTGAGCGGCGCCACCGCGCCGCCCTCGACGCCACCAGCGATGCCCTCATCACGGACGAAAAGCGCCTCGCAGGCATCGCCGGCTTCGGTGGCGCGGGGGTGGGCCTTGCGGCCCAGCTGAGCCTGCTGGCGGTGATCCTGATCGGCGCGCCGCAGGTGCTGGCCGGGACCCTGCCCGGCGCCGACCTGCCCATGCTGGCCCTGCTCTCCCTCGCTTTGTTCGAGGCGGTGGCGCCCCTCCCCCTCGCCTTCCAGACCCTGCCGGGCACCCTCGCCTCGGCTCGCCGCATTTTCTCTTTGGTGGACCGCCCCGCCCCGGTGGCCGAGCCGGTGACGCCGCGCGATGTGCCGGCAGCGGGCGCCCTCACCTTCACCCATACCGGCCTTACCTACCCCGGCGCCGGCAGCGCCGCGGTGACGGACGTGAGCCTTTCCCTGGAGCCCGGCCGGCGGATCGGCCTCATCGGCGCCAGCGGCTCGGGCAAGTCGAGCCTGGTGGCGCTGGCCCTGCGCTTCCGGGCGCCCAGCGCCGGCACGGTGAGCTTCGCCGGCACGGACCTTGACGCCTATGGGGCCGATGCCTGGCGCCAGCGCCTCGCGGTGCTGTCCCAGCACGATCACCTGTTCTCGGCCACCCTGCGCGACAACCTGCGCATCGCCGCCCCCGAGGCCACCGACGCCCAGCTGGCGGCGGTGCTGGAGCGGGCCGGGCTGACCGCCTTCGTCGCCGCCCAGCCGGCCGGGCTCGACACCTTCGTGGGGGCCCATGGCGCCAAGATCTCCGGCGGCGAGGCCCGCCGCCTGGGCCTCGCCCGCACCCTGTTGAAGGATGCACCCATCCTGATCCTCGACGAACCCACCGAAGGCCTCGATGGCGAGACCGAGCGGCGGGTGATGGACGGGGTGATGGGTGCCCTCGCCGCCGATCAGGCCCTGCTGCTCATCACCCATCGCCGTGCCCGTCTGGAGGCGATGGACGAGGTGCTGCTGATGGAGGAGGGCCGCATCACCGCCCGTGGTGCGCCGGCCGAGATGCTGCGCCACATGGAGCGGGCCCCGGGAGGCGCCGGGTGAAGCACGTCGCCCTTGCCGAAGCCTGGACCGGCGTTGCGGACTGCAGGCACTGCACCATCCGCAACGCGGTGCTGTTCGCCGGGCTGAAGGAGGCGGATTTCGACCAGTTGCACCGGCCGATCGACCAACTGGTCTATGCACCGGGGACGGAGATCTACAGCGCCGGCGGCCCGGCCCACACCCTGTATACGGTGCGCAGCGGGCTGGTGAAGCTCACCCAATACCTGCCCGACGGCACCCAGCGCATCGTCCGGCTGCTGCGCAAGACTGATCTGTTCGGGCTGGAGGCGCTGATCGACGACAGCTATCCGCACACCGCCACGGCCCTGCACGCCACCGAGCTATGCCGGCTGCCCGTGGACGTGGTGCGCGCGCTTTCCCACGGCAACAGCGGGCTCTATCACGAGCTGATGGCGCGCTGGCACAAGGCCCTGTCCAGCGCCGACCGCTGGATCACCGAGTTCTCCACCGGCGCGGCGCGCGAACGGGTGGTGCGCTTCCTCATCTGGCTCGCCGAGCCGGAGGAGGGCGCCCGCTGCGAGCTGTTCAGCCGCGAGGACCTGGGCGCCCTGCTGGGGCTCACCACCGAGACTGCCAGCCGCACCATGGCGGAGTTGAAGCGGCAGGGCTTCATCCGGGAGCCGAAGCCCAATCAGATTGTCTGCGACCTGCCGCGCCTGCGCCAATTGGTGGAGCCCTGAGGCTCAGGCGCCATAGCCCAGCAGCGCCCTGCCCGAGCGGTACAGCACATAGACGGCCACCGAGGCCACCACCACGGCGAAGATGCGGTTCAGCGTGTTCTTGTTGGCCCCCAGCCGGGTGGCGAGCGCCATGCCCGCCACGCCACCGATGAGGCCACCGCCGAGGAATTCCGCCGCCACGCGCCAATCCACGAGGCCGGACGCGGCATAATTCACCGCTGTGGCAAGGCCGAACGTGCCCACCGCCAGGAGCGAGGTGCCCACCGCATAGATGGTGGCCATGCCGGTGGAGAAGATGAGCGCCGGCACGATCAGAAAGCCGCCGCCGATGCCGAACAGGCCGGACGCCATGCCGGTGGCGAGCGCCGCCACCCCCGCGTTCACGCACAGCCTCCGGGTGATGACCGGCATGTCGGCGGAGGTGACCGCGCGCGGCCGCAGCATCAAAGCGGCGATCAGCGCCATGACGAGGCCGAACAGGAACAGCAGCACCTGGCCATTGGTGAGCTTGCCGATGGTGGAACCGATGAGCGCGCCAAGGGTGCCCACCGCCGTGAACACCACCGCGCAGCGCCACATCACATGGCCCTTGAGGGCATGGCCGATGAGATTGGCATAGGCATTCACCGACACCGCCAAAGCGCCGGTGCCGAAGGCGATATGGGGTTCGCCCACCCCCACCACATAGAGCAGCAGCGGCGTCGCCAGCACCGACCCGCCACCGCCGATGAGGCCGAGGATGAAGCCGGAAAGGGCGCCGGACAGGACGGCGGAAACGGTCTGGAACAGCACGGGCGAACCTGAACGGAAAACCCCGGCGCAGGCCGGGGGAGGCGGCCGCCTGCGCGGTCAGAGGGTATCGAGGGGAACCTTGAGGAAGCGCTTGCCATTGGCTTCCGGCTCCGGCAGCTGGCCGGCCTTCATGTTCACCTGGAGCGAGGGCAGGATCAGCCGCGGCATGCCGAGCGTGGCATCGCGGGCGGTGCGCAAAGCGACGAACGCCGCCTCGCTCACCCCTTCGTGCACATGGATGTTGTGCGCGCGCTCCTCCGCCACCGTGGTCTCATAGCGCACCTCCCGCCCGCCGGGCGCGTAATCGTGGCACATGAAGAGCCGGGTCTCGTCGGGCAGCGACAGCACCTTCTGGATGGAGCGATAGAGCACATGGGCGTCGCCACCCGGGAAATCCGCCCGCGCGGTGCCGCCATCGGGCATGAACAGGGTGTCGCCCACAAAGGCCGCGTCGCCGATCACATGGGTCATGCAGGCGGGGGTGTGACCGGGCGTATGCAGCGCCTGGCCCTCGAGCCGTCCGATGGTGTAGCGGTCCCCGTCCTCGAACAGATGGTCGAACTGGCTGCCGTCGCGGCGGAACTCGGTGCCCTCGTTGAACACCTTGCCGAAGGTGTCCTGCACCACGGTGATCTGCGCACCAATGCCGATCCTGCCACCCAGTTCCCGCTGGAGATAGGGCGCGGCGGAGAGGTGATCGGCGTGCACGTGCGTTTCGATCAGCCATTCCACGGTCAGGCCATGGCCGCGCACGAAAGCGATGATGCGGTCAGCGGAGGAGGTGGCGAGGCGGCCGGCCGCGTAATCGAGATCGAGCACACTGTCGATGACGGCGCAGGCGGACGAGGCCGGATCCTTCACCACATAACTGATGGTGTTGGTGTCGGGATCGAAAAAGCCCGTCACCTCGGGGCGCAACGGAGCGGAAGGGGACATGAACACGCCATCCTGGAGGCCGGCCAGCAGCCTGGCCCGGGGGAATGAATGGTGCGCGAGCCGTCACTCCATTCATTCATGACTATGAATGTTTGACCGATATAGGCGCGCCAGCGGCAAACTCAAGTCCCCTGCAGCCGCAGCCTCCGCCCGCCGCCCCAGCAATGCCGGCAGACCGTCGCGAAAACGACCGCGCATCCACCATTTTGGGGATGTCGGCGCGACCGCTTTCGTAGGATGAAGGTGTCACGCGAGTTCGTCCGGTCCTCCCGGGTCGCGTTCAGCCTGACGGCCTTCCCCCGCAGGTCGTCAGGCTGACTTTTTTTGCTCAGGCCCGCACCGCGCCCCGGCCGGGCCGAAAGGCAGAAATCTGCCAGCCCTCCGTTTCCATCGTTCCGCCAGCCCCCGGCATGCGCGCGCTCAGCCAGCAGCGGGTGGGCAAAAGCGGCAGGCGCGCCGCCTGCCGCAGGGCGGCGGCATCGGTGGGCAGATCGGCGAGCCGGGCGCGCATGTCGTCTTCCTGCGCCGGCGTCAGCCCCTCGGCGATGATCACCAGCCGGCCGCGCATGTCGAAGCGCCCGCGGTGGCTGGGCCAGCGCGGCAGGCGCACCGGGGCATAGGCCACCTCTCCCACCGCCTGCACCACCACCGGCCCGGCAAGGCCGGCAATGTTCATGACCCCCTTCACCCGCAGCAGCGCAGCGCCATAGCTGGCCAGGATCTCGCCCAGGACCACCGCGAACCCCCGCCAGGGCAGCGGCCGATCGAATGTCATGCTGAAGCTGGAAACATGGGCGCCGTGGCGCGCCACGGGCGCGTCCTGTTGCGGATCATCGCCCCCCAGCCACTGGGCGAGCGCCGCCCCGCCGGGCGGCACCGCATAGACGCCGGCGCCGGCCAGCAGCGTGGCGTCGAGCACCCCATGGCAGGCTTCCACCCGGAGGGCGCTGGGGTTCAGCGCCGCCAGCCGCGCATCCAACGCCTCGCGAGTGGAGCGATCCGCACAGTCGCCTTTGGAGATCACCAGCCGATCGGCCAAGGCCACCTGCCGGCGCGCTTCCTCATGGGTGTCGAGCTGGGCCGCGCCCCGGCCGGCGTCCACCACCGTCACCACCCCATCGCAGCGGAAGCGGGTGCTGACAAAGCGCTCCTGCATCAAGGTCCACACCACCGGCACGGGATCGGCAAGGCCGGTGGTTTCGATCACCACCCGGCGCACCTGAGGAATCTGCTGGCGCGCCAGCCGATCGTGCAGATCTCGCAGCGCCGCCACGAGATCGCCGCGCACCGCGCAGCACACGCAGCCGGACTCGAGCAGCACCATGGTCTCCCCCAGGTGCTGCACCAGGTGATGATCAATACCGATACTGCCGAACTCATTGATGAGAAGCGCCGTGCCCGCGAATGCGGGCTGGCGGACCAGGTGGTTCAGCAAGGTGGTCTTGCCGGCGCCGAGAAAGCCGGTGAGCAGCAGCACCGGAATGCGGCCGTCGCCTTCCGATGCGAGCGGCATCTGCACCTGCGGGCCAGCCGCATCGACGTCATGGTCCATGGCGTTCCTCCGGATCTTGTGTGTTCTGAGGTTGGCTTACCGCAGCAACCGCCATGCCAGCGTCGCAGCCATAGACCATGCGCCTCACAGCCGGCCTGATCCGTTCGATTTTCAGCCGCCCGATCGACCGAAAATCGAACGGCCCCGCCCGTGGCGCCGGTCACACCAGCAGAAAGTTACCTCCCCGCACACCGAGATCCGGCCGCAGGCGGCGCGCTGCACCACCGCGCCTATTGGCACGAACGATGCTACAGTGCGCTCTTCAGCACGGCACGCACGTCCCAACGGCGGCGGGCCGTGTCATCGCCAGCGCCGCGGCCTGGGAACGCATGCTTGGAACCGTGCGGCCGCGCCCTGCGATGCCGAAACAACATCACCGCCGCCTGCCCGCAGAGCCAGACGTCAGATCTGTCCGGGGAAAGGCTCGGTCGGCCCAGCCGGCCCGGTGAAGGGGAGGACGACCGCATGCCTTTCTCAAGGCCCGGACAGAAATTCTCGGTCCCCGAGAATGACGAGAAGATCATGGCCTCGTGGGAGCGCTTCCTGCACGGCAACGAGCCGGGCTCCGACGCGCTGCGCCGCCTGGTGGACGATTCCTGGCGCCGCTGCGCGAGCGGCAGCGTGGATCCCCGCCGCGATCAGGCGCCGCCGCCCATGCGGGAGGATTCCCTGTTCTCCCTGCGGGACGACTGCAGCGACCTCCTGGAAGCCAGCGCCCCGGTGATGGCCTCGGCCCGCGAGCTGCTCTCGGAAACCGGCACGGTGATGGTGCTGACCAACGAGGCCGGGGTCATCCTCAACCTCGAAGGGGATTCCCGCCTGCGCGACGCGGCGGAGAACATCCACCTGTTGTCCGGCGCCACCTGGAGCGAAATGACCTGCGGCACCAATGCCATCGGCACGGCCATCGAGGTGGGCCAGCCGGTGCAGATCCATTCCGCCGAGCATTTCTGTTCCGGTATCAAGCGCTGGTCCTGCTCCGCCGACGTGATCCGCGACCCGTTCGATGGCACCATCCTCGGCGTGGTGGACGTCTCCGGCCTCTCCGACACATTCAACCGGCACAGCCTGGCGCTGGTGGTGGCCACCGCCGGCCGCATCGAGAACCGGCTGGCGCAGATCGAGATGGATGCGCGCTTCCGCCTGCTGGAACGCTGCATGGACCGCCTCGGCGCCGGCACCACCGATGGGGTCATCGTGTTCGATCGCCACGGCCGGGCGGTGAAGACCAATGCCACCGCCACCGATGCGCTGATGGAGCTGCGCCGTCGCCACCCCGACCTGCCGGCGCCCGACGATGTCGGCGCCCTGCGCTTCCACTGGCGCAAGGGCGACAGCCTGCCCCGCGAGCTGCCCGCCTGGGTCCGCCGGGAATGGCTGGAACCGGTGGAGGTGGACGGCGAACGGCTGGGTGCGGTGCTCTCCCTGCCCATCCGCCGTGCGCCCGCCCCCATCGCCCGCGCCACCCCGGAACCGCCGCCGGCCGCGCAGACCGCCGCCTTCTCGCGCCTCGTGGGTGATGCGCCGGCCCTGCGCCAGTCCATCGCCCGCGCCCGCCAGCTGGCCAAAAGCCGCGCTCCGGTGCTGCTGCTGGGCGAGACCGGCGTCGGCAAGGATGTGTTCGCCCAGAGCCTGCACGCCGCCAGCACCACCCCTGAGGGTCCGTTCGTGGCCCTGAACTGCGGCGGCCTTTCCCGCGAGCTGCTCTCCAGCGAGCTGTTCGGCTATGCGGAAGGCGCCTTCACCGGCGCCCGGCGCGGCGGCATGACCGGCAAGATCGAGGCGGCCGACGGCGGCACCTTGTTCCTCGACGAGATCGGCGAGATGCCGAAGGACCTGCAGCCCCATTTCCTCAGGGTGCTGGAATCCGGCGAGGTCTACCGCATCGGCGAGACCCGGCCGCGCAAGGTGAACTTCCGCCTTGTCGCCGCCACCAACCGCGACCTGCGGCAGGAGGTGCGCGCCGGCCGGTTCCGCATGGATCTGTTCTACCGGGTGGCGGTCACCTCCATCACCATTCCGCCGCTGCGCGAACGGGCCGAGGATATTCCCCTCATCGCCCGCCACCTGGTGGCGGAGCTGGCCCGCCGCCAGGGGGTGCCGGCGCTGCCCCTGGCGCCCCGGGTGCTGGACCTGTTCGCCGCCTATGGCTGGCCCGGCAATGTGCGCGAGCTGCGCAACGTGATCGAGAGCATGCTTCTGACCAGCGAAGGCAGCGTGCTGACCGAAGCGGACGTGCCGGACGAAATCTGGACGGCCGGCGACGGCATCGTCGCGCCAGCGGACGATGCCACAGGCCCGACGCCGACCGTGAGCGGCCTCACCGGCATGGAAGCCGCCGAGCGGGTGGCGCTGGTGCGGGCCATGCAGGCGCATCGGGGCAATGTCACCGCGGTGGCCCGCGGCCTCGGCATCGCCAAGAGCACCGTCTACGCCAAGCTGCGCCGCTATGGCCTGGAAGGCGCCGTGGACGAAGTGCGGCGCACCTCGGCTTAGAACATTCCACCAGTCTTTCGGACTCATCCGCCGAACTGGCCAACACTTTCAATTTTAAACGATAGAAAAATCCCACTACAGTATCGGCCTCACGCAATCGGCACGGCTTTTGCAAAAATCCCAACGGCTTTCGACTCCCCCGAAAGACCTCCTCCACGCCGCAGGCCTTGGTCTGCGGCGTTCTTTTTTGCCTTCATACGTTTTGCATCGCAACACTCTCTCGCCTGCGTCGCAGCATGCCGACCGAAATCCGAACGTGTATTCGCAAAGACGTCTCCTGAAATGAGGCGCCACAGCGCGAATCTTTTTCAGTCGATGCGGATTCCTTGAAAATATTCGTTTTGCGCTGGTCGCCGTCACTTGGCACATCGCTTGCGATCGTCCCCCTGCAATCCGTTTCACATGCTCCAGCCCGGCCGCGCGCCGACCGGGTGCCCGAAGGGGCGGGGCAGACATCCGGCGGGCATGGAAAAGAAAAGGGAGGACTGTTCTCGCATGGCCCTGCAGATCAATATCGATAATGGCGGCACCCTCACCGACATCTGCATCATGGCGGATGACGCGGTGAAGAAGACCAAGGTGCTCACCACTCCCTATGATTTGAGCAAATGCTTCTTCGAGGGCCTCACCAAGGCCTCCGGCGTGCTGTACGGCGCCCCGGATGTGAAGCGACTGCTCGAGGAAGTGGACCTCATCCGCTATTCCACCACCCAGGGCACCAACGCCATCTGCGAGCGCAAGGGGCCGCGTCTCGGCCTCATCCTCGATGCCGCCGCCCATGATCTGCCGAGCCGGCTCGCCGCCCATGACGCGGACGTGTTCGAGGCCCTGGTGGGCGACCGCATCGTGTTCCTCGATGCCGCCGCCGTCACCGGCGAGAACGCCGACGTGGACGTGGTGAAGGCCATCAACGCGCTCACCGCCGCCGGCGCCAACCGCCTGGTGGTGAGCTTCGCCGGCGCCGATTTCCAGGCATTGGAGGATCGCTTCCGCCTCGTCGCCCTGCGCAAATATCCCCGCCACCTGCTGGGCGCGGTGCCGATCCTCTACGGCTCCGACATCACCACCGATGCCGATGGCGAGCGCCGCACCTGGACCGCCCTCATCAACTCCTTCCTCCACCCCTCCATGGAGGCCTTCCTCTTCAACGCCGAAAACCGGCTGCGGGCCTATCGCACCAAGAATCCGCTGCTCATCTTCCGCAATGACGGGGACGCCTCCCGCGTCGCCAAGACCATCGCCATCAAGACCTACTCCTCCGGCCCCCGGGGCGGCATGGAAGGGGTGAAGGCCTTCTCCCGCCGCTACGGCTTTACCGACAGCGTCTCCATCGACGTGGGCGGCACCACCACCGACATCGGCCAGTACAGGGATGGCACGGTGGCCGAGGTGCGGCGCGGCCATGTGGAAGGCATCTCCGTCTCCTTCCCCCTGTGCGAGATCCTCAGCGCCGGCGCCGGCGGCTCCTCCATCTTCAAGGCGGTGGAAGGGCGCATCGTCATCGGCCCGGAGAGTGTGGGCGCGGTGCCGGGGCCGGCCTGCTTCGGCCGTGGCGGCCAGCAGGCGACCATCACCGACGCGAGCCTGCTCAGCGGCCTGTTCGATCCCACCTCCTATTTCGGTGGCGGCATGGGGCTCGATGTGGACCGCGCGGCGGCGGCGGTGACCGCCAACATCGCCACGCCGCTGGGCATCAGCCTCGACGAGGCGCTGATGCGCATGGAATTCGCCTATGAGGAGAAGATCGCGGCGGAGCTGCACCGCTTCACCCACATCAGCCCGGACACGGTCATGCTCGCCTTTGGCGGCGCCGGCCCGCTCAATGCCTGCGGGGTCGCCGACAAGGCCGGCATCCGCCGCGTCGCCATTCCGCAGATGGCCGCCGTGTTCTCTGCCTACGGCATCGGCGCCTGCGACATCTCCCAGCGCTACCAGGTGAGCCTTGCCGATCCGGCGACGCTGGAGGAGACGCTGCGCACGCTCAAGGTGAAGGCCGCCCGCGACATGTTCGCGGAAGGCTGCGCCGAAGGCACCTACACGGTGGAGGCCCGCCTGGTCGCCGATTTCGGTGAAGGCCGCACGGAAGCCTTGCCGCTGGGCGACCAACCGGTGGTGCCCACCGCCTTCGCGGCGGCGCGCAGCCTGGATCTCGAACTGAAGGCGGTGAAGGCGCTGCGCTCGGCGGCGGAAACCGCGGCCAGCTTTGCCCGCAAGGCCCCCGCCACCGCCCATGGCAAGCGCAACGTGCTGGTGCGCGAGCATGGCCGCATGGACGTGCCGGTCTATCGCCTCGCGGACCTTGCCGCCGGCGACTTCGCCGCCGGGCCCGCCATCTTGGAAGAAGACTATTTCACCTGCCGCGTCCCCCGGGGCTGGCAGTTCGTCATCAGCGACGCAGGCGACATCCTGCTGAGCCGGGAGGATTGAAAAACATGAAAATCGCCATGACCGAATATCTGCGCATCGATACGCAGTCGGAAAAGTGGGAATGCCGGGTTTGCGACCATGAGATCGCCTCGGCCCGCGGGAACTACAAGGAAGGCCTCCTCGTCTATAATCGCGACCCCACCGAGATCCACCCGCCCATCATCGATCCGCAGAAGTATCGCTTCACCTTCAGCCCGGATCCGGAATGGGTGCGCATCCTGGAATTCTGCTGCCCCCACTGCGGCACCCAGGTGGAGACCGAATACGCCATTCCCGGCCATCCGCCCCTGCACGACATGGACGTGGACCTCGACGCCCTGAAGGCCCAGTGGGCCGCCCGCGGCGAGGCGGCCGCGCCCTATGCCGGCCCGGCGGTCACCCGCGACGACGGCCACAGCCACTGACGCCAACCGCGCGGGTGCCGGGACACGCGCCCTTGAGCGCCCGCGCGGCCCGCAGCACCGACAACGGCGCCACACGCCTTAGGGAGGACACATGAAACGCGTTTCCGTGGACATCGGCGGCACCTTCACCGACTGCTTCGTGGTCTGGGACAAGCAATATATCGAGGCCAAGGCCCTCACCACCCACCACAACCTCGCCATGGGCTTCAACGAGGCGCTGGGCAAGGCCTGCGGCGTGCTGGGCCTCGAGCTGGAAGAGATCCTCGGCGCGGTGGACAGCGTGCGCTACGCCACCACGCTGGGCACCAACGCCCTCATCGAACACAAGGGCCCCAAGATCGGCATGCTCGTGACCGCCGGCTATGAGGCCACGGTGCCGCTCAGCCGCGCCCGCGGCTATGGCGAGGGGCTGGACAATCTCGGCCAGCAGGACATGCCCAACGCCCAGCGGCCCGACCCGCTGGTGGAAGCCCACATGATCCGCGGCATCCGCGAGCGGGTGGATTTCCAGGGCAAGCTCGTCATGCCGCTGGACGAAGAGGACGTGCGCACCCAGATCCGCGAGCTGGTGAACCGCGGCGCGCAGATCATCGTGGTGGCGCTGGTGAACGCGGTGGTGAACCCGGCCCACGAGCAGCGCATCGAGGAGATCCTGCTGGAGGAATATCCCTCGCACCTGCTCGGCGCCATTCCGGTCATCCTCTCCCACCAGGTGGCGGGGCGCAAAGGCGAATATGTGCGGGCGACCTCGGCCATCGTCGACGGCTACCTGCACTCCACCATGTATCACGCCCTCTCGGCGCTGGAGCAGAACCTGCGGGCCCATCGTTACGAGAAGCCCATGCTGGTGATCCACAATTCCGGCGGCATGGCGCAGCTCAATTCCACCGATGCGCTGCAGACCATCCATTCCGGCCCGGTCTCCGGCATCGGCGCCTCCGAGCATCTCGCCATGCTCACCGGCCTCGGCAATGTGGTGGCCACCGACATGGGCGGCACCAGCTACGACATCGGCATCGTGGTGGAAGGCGGGGTGAAGCATTACGACTTCAACCCGGTCATCGACCGCTGGCTGGTCTCGGTGCCCATGGTGCATCTGGTGACGCTGGGCGCCGGCGGCGGCTCCATCGCCTCCTACGACCGCATGTACAAGACCGTGAAGTGCGGCCCGGAAAGCGCCGGCTCCGATCCGGGACCGGCCTGCTACGACCGCGGCGGCATGCGCCCCACGGTGACCGACGCCGATCTGCTGCTCGGCTATCTCGATGCGGAAAATTATGCGGGCGGCTCCATCCCGCTCAACCCGCGCCGCGCCAAGGCGGCCATCGAGGATGCGCTGTGCGATGACCTCGACTGCTCGGTGATCGAAGCGGCCCTGCTGATCCGCGAGAAGGTGGACGACAACATGGCCAACGGGCTCTTCACCGAGCTGCGGGCCCGGGGCTACGACCCCAAGGACTTCACCATGCTCGCCTATGGCGGCAACGGCCCGCTGCACTGCTGCGGCATCGCCCAGAACCTCAATATCGACCGCATCCTCGCCCCGCCGCTCTCCTCCGTCTTCTCGGCGGTGGGCGCGGGCAACATGCACCAGCTCCATATCCACGAGCAGTCGCTCTACATGGTGCTGTATGACAGCAACACCCGGGCCCTGTTCGACGACTATGACCGCTTCAACGCCATCGTCGCCGATCTGAAGGAGCGCGGCACCCAGGACCTGCTGCGCCAGGGCGTGCCGCTGGCTGACATCCGCCACAACCTCGAACTGGACATGCGCTACGGCAACCAACTGGTGCAGACCACCGCGGTGATCGGGAAACACGAGGTGCAGGGGGCGGGCGACGTGCTCGCCATCATCTCCCAGTTCTCGAACGACTACGGCAAGCGCTTCGGCGAGGGGTCGCAGGCACCGGAAGCGGGCATCCGCATCAACACCATCCGCGTCGCCGCCTATGTGCACCACGAGACGGTGCAGTTCGACGACATCAAGCCGGTGCCGGAAGCGGAGCGCAAGGCGCCGCCCGCCCCCGCCTCGGTCCGGGTGTGCCACTTCGTCGGCCAGGACGGGCCGGTGGAAACCCCGGTGTGGAGCCGCGCCGCCATCGCCCCCGGCGTCGCCATCGAGGGGCCGGCCATCGTCGCCTCGGAGGTGACCACCTTCCTGGTCAATCCGGGCTGGACCTTCGTCGCCGCCAAGCAGGGCGCCTCCTGGTTCCTGCGCGCCAAGACGCCGGACACCACCCACTGATGCCCTCCCCCCGCCACGGCGGGGGGACACGCGCCCTGGCGCGAGAAGCCACCAATATGGTCCGGGAGGACACCCCATGAACGACATGAGCAATACCGGTCACGGCAAGCTGCCCAGCAGCGAAGACGTGGCCCTCATTCAGAAGTTCCTGAACGACACCACCTTGTTCCTCGGCCCCGATCCCGAGATCATGCAGAACCATGATCTCATGCCGCGCTCGGCGGATGAGGAAGCGGCCATCGCCACCTCCTGCGACGCCCACACCATCGCCAAGATCCGCGATCGCATCCAGTCGGGCTGTGACGAAGGCTATGAGATGGTGGAGCAGATGGGCGCCGCCCCCGGCGCCAAGTGGGGCGATGTCATCACCGGCGTCTATTCGGCGTCCGGCGACCTGGCCATTGCGTCCGCCGGCGGCGTGCTGATCTTCTCCGCGCTCGTGCACCACCCCATCAAGTTCATCATCAAGAACTGGATGAACGATCCCACCGTCGGCGTGCGCGAGGGTGATGGCTTCATCCATAACGACAGCCGTTACGGCAACGTGCACAACACCGACCAGTCCATGATCCTGCCCATCTTCCACGAGGGCCGGCTGGTGTGCTGGGTGGCCTCCACCGTGCACGAGGGCGAGAACGGCGCCATCGAGCCGGGCGGCATGCCCTCCATGGCCGAGAGCCCCTCGGACGAAGGCCTCAAGATGAGCCCGTTCAAGGTGGTCGAGAACTACCAGATCAAGCGCGACATTCTCACCTTCCTGCAGAATTCGGTGCGTGAGCCGAAGCTGCAGTATGAAGACATGAAGGTGAAGCTGTTCGCCTGCCTGCGCATCAAGCAGCGGCTGGAAGAGACGCTGAAGACCGATGGCGCCGACGCCCTCATCTCCACCCTGCGCCTGACCATGGAGAACGTGCGGGCCGAGGTGAAGCGCCGCATTTCCCAATGGCCGGACATGACGGTGCGCACCTACATCATCCAGGATTCGACCCTGCGCGAGAATTGCGTGGTCAAGATCAACTGCAAGCTCACCAAGACCGGTGACCGGCTGATCTTCGATTTCCGCGGTTCGGCGCCCGAATTCACCAATCGCGCCACCAACACCATCGTCGCCGGCCTCAAGGGCATGCTGGCCCAGGTGTTCCTGTGCTATGTGTGGCCGGACCTGCCGCGCGGCCAGGCGGCGTTCGCGCCCATCGAGGTCATCACCGACCCCCATTCCATCGTCAACTGCTCCTATGACGCGCCCAATTCTCAGTCGCTGATGTCCATCTTCACGGGCTTCACGGCGGGCCAGCACGCGGTGGCGAAGTTCCTCTACTCGTGCCCGGAGAAGTTCACGAAGGTGCATGCGCCCACCTTCAACATGATCAACACCTTCATCTGGGGCGGCGTCTCCCAGCATGGCGAGACGCTGGGCAATCTCTGCGCCGATTTGAACGGCATGGGCGCCGGCGCCACCATCGATCGGGACGGCGAGCATGCGCTGGCGCCCATCTTCGCCACCATGGCCGACATCGGCGAGCAGGAGCTGAACGAAGAGGAAGTGCCCTTCTTGCAGCTCGTGTCCAAGAAGATGACGCGCGATGCCATCGCCCCCGGCAAGTATCGCGGCGGCCAGGGCTACACCATGATGGTGGCCACCAAGGACAGCGAGCAGTGGGGCTTCATGACCACCGCACAGGGCGCCAAGATCCCCCCGCTGCAGGGCCTGTTCGGCGGCTATGCCTGCGGCACCTATCCGCTCTCCAAGGTTCAGGGCGTGGACGTCTACGACGTGCTCATGAACACGCCGGAGAAGTTCAAGCACTCCATCGAGGAGATCATGAACGAGCAGCCGTTCGAGGGGGCGAGCTACACCACCCACCACATGGGCATGGGCTTCGAGATCTCCAAGCGCGGTGAATTGTTCATGATTTCCCAGGGGGCCGGCGCCGGCTATGGCGACCTTCTGGAGCGCGACCCCACGAGCGTCATCAAGGACATCGAGGACGGGCTGATGTCGCCGGAGGTGGCGGCGCGACTCTACAAGGTGGTGTTCGATCCCGTGACCCTCGCCATCGACGAGGCCGCCACCGCCGAGGCCCGCGCCGCCGAGCGCAAGGCCCGCATCGCCCGCTCCACGCCCTATTCGGAGTTCGTGAAGAGCTGGAGCAAGCCGACCCCGCCGTCCCACCTCCAGTATTTCGGCGCCTGGGGCGATGACGTGTCGGTGCTCTACATGGGTTCACCCGAGAAAACGCGCGACGCCGCCACGCCCCGACCCAATTACATGGCCCATCCCAAGGATGTGCGTATCGCCGAGCTGGAAGTGCGGCTGGCGGCGCTGGGCGGCATGGGAGGCGAGAAGCAATGAGCCCCCGCCTCGCCGATGACCTGCCCCGGCCATCCGGGGTGCCCGGCATCCGCGTGTGGCTGAAGTCGTCGGGCTATGCCCGG
This sequence comes from Xanthobacter sp. ZOL 2024, assembly GCF_052932325.1. Classification (NCBI taxonomy): domain Bacteria; kingdom Pseudomonadati; phylum Pseudomonadota; class Alphaproteobacteria; order Hyphomicrobiales; family Xanthobacteraceae; genus Xanthobacter; species Xanthobacter sp. ZOL 2024. The sequence goes on along the minus strand of NZ_CM128808.1, from coordinate 2,530,710 downwards.
CGGCTTCTGCTGGGCGCCGCCGGCGACCCCTGGGAAAGCGCCGCCGGCTATCTCGCCTTCTTCAACCAGGCCCACGGCCTGCTGCGCCCCGATGTGGGGGTGGTGGATGTGGGCGATCTCTACCGTTCCTGGGCCACGCGCCACCCGGCGCTCGCCGCGGAGATGGGATCGAAGAAGCGCGCCGCCTTTCCCCTGAAGCGTATGCTGGAGGAGGAGGGCCCGCGCAGGCTCCTGGCCGAGGTGGTGGAAGCGGTGGCCGCAAGCCTGCGCGGCCAGACGCCCCTGGTGCTGGCCGCGCCTGCCCCCCGCCGCTGGCTCACCGAGGCGGCGCAGATGGCCGGCCGCGACGGCATCGACGTGGACGCGGACATGGTGGAGGACGCCGCCATGTATATGGCCGACCTCATGCGCGCCGTTTCCGCTTTGCCCATCGGCGGCCTGCTGCTGGAAGAGGGCGCCGATACGCCTGCCACTGACCGCGCCGGCTATCGGCCGCTGGTGAACGTGGCCCGCCACTACCGCTGGGGCCTCGCCCTGCGCGGCAGGGCGGGCGCCGCCACGGGGGATTTCGACACCCTCATCGCCCCGCGCCCGACCGACAGCGACGCCCACGGCGATGTGGCCCTCGGCCTCGACGTGAGCAACACGCTGTGGGACGGCACGGAGCTGGCGCCGCTGGCCGCCGGCCAGTTCTACTTCGCCGAGATCCCGGTGGGGGCGGAACCCGAAGCCGTGCTGCACCATCTCGCGCGGCTGCGCGGCTGAGCTGCACCCTCGCCGAGGCTGGAGCGCGCGACCCTCCGGCCTCGGACCGCCCCCTGCCGCCGTATTCCCGGGCGGGAGGGGGCTATCGGACAAAACTCAAAATCAAAAGAGTCCCGGAGGAAACATGACCACCACCATCCAGCGCGCGCTGGCGGCGGGCCTGTGCGCCCTGCCCCTGATGCTCGGCAGCGCCCACGGCGCCGACGTGAATTCCACCGATTACCTGCCGGCGCCGGCCGGCACCAATCTTCTGGTCTTCTACAGCCAATACGCCACCCGCTCGGAATATATGAGCACATCCGGCCAGACGATTTCCAGCAAGACCGGCCTTGATTCCTACGTCGATATTCTGCGTTACGTCCATTACATGGACATCGGCGGCATCCTCATCGCGCCGCAGGTGCTCCTGCCCGCCGGAACCCTCTATAACGGGCGCATCGCCGGCACCGATCTCAATGCCGCAGCGGGCCTTGGCGATCCCATCCTCGCCACCACCGTGTGGGTGGTGAACAACAAGGCCACCGAGACCTATGTGGGTCTCATGCCTTACCTGTTCGTGCCGCTCGGCCAATATTCCTCCGGCGAGGCACTCAACCTCGGCGAAAACCGCTGGAAACTGGATCTCCAGGCGGGCTGGTACCAGGGCCTCGGCCAAGGCTTCGCCCTGCAGCTCACCGGCGACGTCATCTGGTATGGGGACAATACATCCGCCGGCAACGGCACCCAGACCCTGAGCCAGGACAACACCTACCAGGTCCAGGCCTGGTTCTCCTATGGCTTTGCCGAGACCTGGCGGGCGGCGGTGGGCTACTCCCGCTTCTGGGGCGGCACCGAATATCTGGGCGGCGTCGCCACCGGCAACGCCACCGAGCGTGACCAGGTGCGGCTGGAACTGTCGAAATTCATCACCCCCACCTTCCAGGTGCTGGGTCTGGTGCAGCGCGACTTCAACACCTCCGGCGGCTTCCCGGAAGACTTCCGCGGCACGGTGCGACTGCTGCAGGTGTTCTAGAGCCGCGGCTCAGGGCGCGGGGGTGTCCGGGTCCAGAAGACTGCGATTGCGGCCGGACCTCTTGGCCTCATAGACCATGAGGTCGGCGCGATGGATCACCTCGGCGAGAGTTTCCGTCGCGCCCGCCTCCGCCACACCGAAACTCGCGGTCACCTTCCGTCCATCGCCGAGAACGTCGAACGTGGTCGCCTGCAGCAGTGTGCGGATGCGCTCCGCGAGGCCCACCGCACTCTCGCCGGACGCGCGCGGCAGCAGCAGCACGAACTCCTCGCCCCCAAACCGGGCCGCCACGTCCCAATGGCGCAGCTCGCCGGAGAGCAGCTCGCCGACCCCGTGCAGCACCACGTCTCCGGCGGGATGACCAAAGCTGTCGTTGATGGTCTTGAAGTGGTCGATGTCGCAATAAACAAGGCTCAGCGGCCGCATGGCGGCATCGCGCCAGAGCGGCTCCGCCTTCAGCTGAAAGCCGCGGCGGTTGAGAAGGCCGGTGAGCGGGTCGACACTGCTTTCCTGGCGGAAATCCTCGATCACATCGAGGGCCACGGCCACGAACAGCAGGAGGCCGATCAGCAATCCGCTGATGAAGATGGTGAAGTTCAGCACCTGCCAGAAGGGCGAGGTGCGGAACACCTCCAGCAGCTGGCGCCGCTCCACCCCGGCCTGCAGCAGCTGCTCATATTGGGCAAGCTCACCGGTCAGCGGCACCGTCAGCGCGGTGCGCACGAAGAACTGCAGGCCGAACGCCAGGAAGATCCAGAAGAAGGCGCGATCCAGGGGGGTGCGCACCTGGCCGTGGAACCGCAGGCGCAGCGCCGCCACCGTGCAGATCAGCCCATAGCCGAAATTCTGCGCATAGATACGGGAGATGAGGCTGCGGTCGACGTAATAGAAATGGACGGTGAGCAGCATCACGGTGATGGCCATGGCGAGGCTGAAGACCTCGCGCCGCGTTTCACCGAATCGCCCCTCGATACCCTTCACCAGCAGGAGGATGCACAAGGTGTAGCCCGCCCCGGAGAGCACCGCATTCAGCCCGGCATCGGCCGGCACATGGGCCATCTGCGTGAGCGCTGCCACGGTGTAGCAGAAGAAGGCCAGCGCGAGGATCAGCAGGTAGAGGCGGGCGCGGCGATAGAGCCAGGCGAAGAAATACAGCAGCGCGAAGAACAGCGCGACGATCGGCCCCGTGTACATGTACAGGCCGCTCGACGTCATCGCCCGCTCCACCCCCGCGCTCGGATCAGCACCCTTAGATGACCGACATCTTAGACATCACCGCCCGCAAGGAGTCACACGCCGTTCAGGCGGGCCGCGCGTGGCTCCACCTAGACGAGTGCCGCACAAAGTCAAGGCGCGGGGCGCTCAGCGCCGGTAGATCCAGCGACGAAGCTCCTGCTTCAGGCGCAGGAAGTCATAGAAGGTGAAGGCCAGCAGCGCCGTCGCGGCCAAAGCGAGGATCGCCGAGATCGTCGCCGGCCATTCCAGGGCCGAGGCGCAGAAATCATAGACCAGATAGGCGAGCAGCGCGGTGACCGCCGCCGCCACGGCGAAATAGATGCGCGCATCGAGCCGCGCGAGGGTGATGCCCACGCCCACCCAGATGATGACGGCGATGAGGATCACCCACCCCCAGCCCAGGCCGAACTGCCGCGCCACGAAATGTCCACCGACGGCGCACAGGAGCACGAAACCGACAAGCAGCAACAGCCCGGCGCGCAGACGCAGGATGCCGACCTTGGACGTCGCGGGCGATGGACTGGACATGAAACCCTTCCTCACGTGAGATGGCGCGGCGCGACAGTTCCCGCGCCGGCCGAACAAGGATGCCCACGATGCGGCGAATGCTCGTCGTACTCAATGCCAAAGCCGGCCGTGTCACCGACTTCGGCGCCGAGCCGCTTCGCCGGCAGGTGGACTCCAGCCTGACGCGAGCCGATCTCGACGTTCAGGTGGCGGTCGCCGCCGGCGCCGAGCTGGCGGCCCTCATCCGCCGCGCGCCCCTCGATGGCTATGACACGGTTGTGGTGGGCGCCGGCGACGGCACCTTGTCCCTCGCCGCCGCCACTTACGCCAATTCCGATACCGTGCTCGGCGTGCTGCCGTTCGGCACCATGAATCTGCTCGCCCATGACATCGGCATCCCGCGCGATCTGGCCGGAGCCCTCGCCGCCCTGGCGCAGGCGGCGCCCATGAAGGTGGACCTGGGGCTGGTCAACGGGCGGCCGTTCCACGGCGTCTCCGGGGTCGGCTTCTTCAGCCAGATGGCCCTCGCCCGCGAGCAGGAGCGCGAGCGGCACGGGCGGGTGCTCGGCTGGCTCATCGCCCTGGGCAAGGCCGCCTTCCGCGCCGGCCGCATGTCGCTGGAGGTGGAGCTGGCGGGCGCCCGGCAGCCGATCGAAGCCTATGCGGCGCTGGTGACCGTCAATGCCTTCGACGCGCCAGGCCTGCACCGCTCGCGCCTCGACGGTGGGCTGCTGGAGGTGCTGGTGGCGGAGGATCGCGGCGCCTTCGCCCGGCTCAAGGCCGGGGCCGACGTGCTGGTGGGGGCGTGGCGCGACAATCCGGGCATCCACCTGTTCTCCACCCCGCGCGTCACCATCCACGCGCGACGCCACCGGGCGTGGGTGGCCACCGATGGCGAGGTCACCCGGGAGAGCCTGCCCCTGCGCTATGCCATCGCCCCGCGCGCCTTGAACCTGCTGGTGCCACGCGGCTCGCCCCACTGGCAGGCGGCCCAGGCCACCGACATCACCTGACCGGCTCGCGGGCGCACCGCTTCCCGGCTATGCTGCCTCACCCGCCCCCGAGAAACACACGCCCGAAGAAACACACGCCCCCATGAGCCTCCCCTTCGATCCCAGCGATCCCGCCTATGAAGCGCGCGTGCGCGAGAGCTTCGCCCGCCAGCCCTTCATGGCCACCCTGGGGGCGGCGCTGGGCGCGGTGGAGCCCGGGCGGGTCGAGGTGGTGCTGCCCTATCAGGACAGCATCACCCAGCAGCACGGCTTCTTCCACGGCGGCGCCATCGGCGCCATCGCCGATACCGCCGGCGGCTATGCCGCCTTCACCCTGTTCCCTGCCGATTCCACAGTGCTGACGGTGGAGTACAAAATCAACATCATGGCACCCGGCCGCGGCGCGCGGCTGGTGGCGGTGGGCGAGGTGACCCGGTCCGGCCGCACGCTCACTGTCACGCGGGTGGATGTCTATGCCGAGGCGGACGGCGCGCGCACCCATTGCGCGACCGCCACCCAGACCCTGATCTGCCTGATGGGCCGCAGCGATGCCCCGACGGCGGCCTCCTGATGCGCTTTCCCACGCCACTGGTTCCCGCGCGGCTGGTCCGCCGCTACAAGCGCTTTCTGGCGGATGTGGTGCTGGAGGATGGCTCTGAAACCACCGTGCACGTGGCCAATTCCGGCGCCATGACCGGGCTTGCCGCCCCCGGCAGCCGCGTCTGGCTGTCGCTCAGCCCCAACCCCGCCCGCAAGCTCGCCTATAGCTGGGAGCTGGTGGAAGCGGATTTCGGCGGCGGGCCGGAGCTGGTGGGGGTCAACACCATGCACCCCAACGCCCTGGTGGCGGAGGCCATCACCGCCGGCCAGGTGCCGGCCCTGGCCGGCTATGACCGGCTGCGCCGCGAGGTGAAGTACGGCGTCAACAGCCGCATCGACATCCAGTTGGAAGCCGACCATCGCCCCCTCTGCCTGGTGGAGGTGAAGAACGTGCACCTCATGCGCGCGCCCGGCGCCGCGGAGTTTCCCGATTGTGTCACCGCCCGCGGCGCCAAGCATCTGGTGGAACTGGCGGCGCAGGCCCGCGCGGGAGTGCGCGCGGTGATGGTCTATATCAGCCAGATCGGCTCGGCCCGCAGCATCGCCCTCGCGCGCGATCTCGATCCGGCCTACGGCCTCGCCTTCGATGCCGCCCGTGCGGCCGGTGTGGAGGCCATCGCCCTCACCTGTGCGCTATCGCCAGAAGGGATCCAGGTGATTGGTGACATCCCGATGATCGGCTGACGCGGGAGCTCCATGCCCGCGCCCGCGCTTGCGTTGACGGCAAGTTGGCCTAAATCTGGAGACAGACATCGGGGCGCCACGGGCGCGCCCGGCAGAAGGCGACATCATGAGCTATGTGGAAGCGGCGGACGCGCCGCTGCGAAAGACCGGACATATCAAGCTGTATGGGCCAGAGGGCTTCGAGGGCATGCGCCGCGCCGGCCGGCTGGCGGCGGAGATTCTCGACGCCATCGCCGAGATGATCGGCCCCGGGGTGACCACCGCCGCTGTCGACAAGCTGGTCTATGACTATGCCGTGGACCACGGCGCCTATCCGGCGACGCTGATGTATCGCGGCTATCGTTACTCGGTGTGCACCTCCATCAATCACGTGGTGTGCCACGGCATGCCCAATTCCCGGCCCCTGCGGGAAGGCGACATCGTCAATGCCGACGTCACCATCGTGCTGGACGGCTGGTATGGCGATTCCAGCCGCATGTTCGCCATCGGCGCCATTCCGCGCCGGGCCGAGCGGCTGCTGGACGCCACCTATGACTCCATGATGCGCGGCATCGCCGCCATCAAGCCCGGCGGCCATGTGGGCGATATCGGCGCCGCCATCCAGGAGTTCGTCGAGCCCCAGCACATGAGCGTGGTGCGCGACTTCTGTGGCCACGGTGTGGGCCGGGTGTTCCATGACGAGCCGAATATCGTCCACGTGGGCGAGCGCGGCCAGGGGCCGGAGCTGGTGCCGGGCATGATCTTCACCGTGGAGCCGATGATCAACCTCGGCCGCCCCCACGTGAAGGTGCTCTCCGACGGCTGGACCGCCGTCACCCGCGACCGCTCCCTGTCCGCCCAGTTCGAGCATGCGGTCGGGGTCACCGAGACCGGGGTGGAGATCTTCACCATCAGCCCGAAGGGCTACCACAAGCCGCCCTACAACATTCCATGACCCGCAAAACGGCACGCTCAGCCATGGCCGAACGTGCCGAAAGTGCGCACCATGGACCTGGAATGACCTTGGAATGATTCGCCTCATCACCGCGCCCCCGACCGGGGGTAGCGCGGTGATGACGGCCTTGTGGCAGCCCACCGGCGGAAACGGCGTCATGGCGGACGAGCCTGAAGACGGCCTCAACGATGCTCCCCATTTCCACGGCCATCGCGACCGGCTGCGGGCGCGGTTCCGTGAGGTGGGCGCGGCCGCCCTGGCCGATTACGAGTTGCTGGAACTGCTCTTGTTCCGCGCCGTGCCGCGCCGCGATGTGAAGCCCCTCGCCAAGGCCCTGCTGGACCGGTTCGGCTCGTTCGCCGAGGTGATCACCGCGCCGGTGCCACGCCTCGCCGAGGTGCCGGGGGTGAAGGATGCCATCATCACCGAGCTGAAGGTGGCCGAAGCCGCCGCCCAGCGGCTGGCCAAGGGCCAGGTGAAGCGGCGCCCGGCCCTCTCCTCATGGAGCGCCGTCATCGATTATTGCCGCACCGCCATGGCCTATGCCGATCGCGAGCAGGTGCGGGTGCTGTTCCTCGACAAGCGCAACCAGCTGATCACCGACGAGGTGCTGCAGACCGGCACCGTGGACCATGCCCCCGTCTACCCGCGCGAGGTGGTGAAGCGGGCGCTGGAGGTCTCCGCCTCCGCCCTCATCCTGTGCCACAACCATCCCACTTACTCATTTTGATCCCGCCGGATCACGCTCAAACCAGCTTAATCACTAAGAAATTCGTGCAGTTTTAGCATTGCGTACAGGGGGCGGTTACGGCAAATTGGGGGTTGTAAAAGGGGTAGAAACCGGCCTCCCGCTCCCAGCTAACGCCCCCCGTTTCTCCTCGACCGATCCCAGTTCCGGAAAGGAGGAAACGCCATGCCTGCCCTGACCGATACCGCGATCCGACATGCGCTGAAGCGGGTCGAGATCAGCCGCAAGCAAGAGAACCTCGTCGATGGCGAAGGGCGCGGCACCGGCCGTCTCGTCCTCGTCCTGAAACCCATGCCAAAGCGCGTCACTGCCGACTGGATGGCGCAGCAATGGCGTGACGGCAAACGTACCAAGAAGAAGATCGGCGCCTATCCATCGATGCCGCTCGCCCAGGCCCGCGAGATCTACAAGCGCGACTTCGCTGACGTAATCCAGAAGGGCCGGAGCATCAAGATCGCGACCGACACGCGACCCGGCACGATCGCCGATCTGTTCGCCGGCTACGTTGCAGCGCTCAAGACCGCCGGGAAATCATCCTGGAAGGAGACCGAAAAGGGCCTCAACAAGATCGCGGACACACTCGGGCGCAACCGCCTCGCCCGTGAGATCGAAGCGGAGGAAATCATCGAATTGATCCGCCCTATCTACGATCGCGGTGCCAAATCGATGGCCGACCATGTGCGCACCTATATCCATGCTGCCTTTAGCTGGGGGATGAAGTCCGACAACGACTACCGGCAGCAGTCCTCTCGCCGCTTCCGCATCCCCTTCAACCCAGCGGCGGGCATTCCGACCGAACCCAAGGTCCGAGGCACACGCTGGCTCGACGAAGACGAGTTCGTCCAACTCTATCGCTGGCTCGAATGCCCCGACACGCCGGTTCATCCACCTTATGCCCGCGCCGTCAGGATCATCATGCTGACAGGCCAACGGGTCGAGGAAATTGCCAAGCTCCACATTGACCAATGGGACGCTAAGGAGAAAATCATCGACTGGTCTAAGACCAAGAACGATCTACCTCATGCCATTCCGGTGCCGGAGTTGGCTGCAGAACTGCTCGCATCCATCAACGTCAACGAATACGGCTGGTTCTTCCCGTCAGCCAAAGACCCGTCGAAACCGGTCAGCCATGGCACGCTCTATTCGTTCATGTGGCGCCAGCGGGATCGCGGCGTAATCCCCTATGTCACGAACCGCGACCTGCGCCGGACCTTCAAGACGCTGGCCGGTAAGGCGGGCGTCTCGAAGGAAATCCGCGATCGCCTCCAGAACCATGCTTTGCAGGATGTCAGCTCCAAGCACTACGACCGTTGGCACTACATGGTAGAAAAGCGCGCCGGTATAGCGAAATGGGACAAGTTCGTCCGCGCCATGCTGGCGAAGAAGCGCCTGAAGGCGGCCGCATGACCTCCCGGCCGTCCATACCCAACTCTCGCCGCGCCAAGACAACTCCCGCGCCGACGGCCTTCGTCGCCGATCTCAAGCAAAAGATGGCCGAGGCGCAGCATCTCGCCAACCACCGTAAGCGGCGGCGCGCTTCCACCGCGCGGCATCTGGCGAAGTCCGCGATTCCGGCATCACTTCGCCCGCCTGGCGGCTCTCCACTCCCATGGCGCGATGAACTCCGTCCCCCAAATGCCTGCGGCCGCTATCCGTGCCTCCTCCTCTTCGGGCAGATATTCCCGGCTGTACCGCACGAAGGCGAGCGCCCAGCCGGCACGAACCATGGACGCGCCCACGTCCTGCCCCGCTACCTCGCAATGCGCGAGCATACGCCCGTATCGATCCCGACCCGCCGCCACACATGTCACCGTGTGCTCGCCCAGCATGTCAGCGAGAAAGAAGGCTGCGTTCCGCCCACAACGAATCGCCTCGCCCGTCGCCCGATCGACGCAGGTTTGTCGGCTCTCAGGTGCATCGATCCCTTCCAGCCGAATGCGGGTACCATGGATTTCCAAAGTATCTCCATCGATCACGGACGCTTGCCCGGCGATCGGCTCTCCAGCCGCAGCGGAACCTGAATTTGCTATTAGCGAAAAGACGATCAGCGACGCCAGGATGCGCATTTGCCGTTGGATTTCCTGTAGCTCGGCCCGCCACGAGAGCCGCAAGCGACCTGCTGAGAAAAGTCCCGGGCGGCCTTAGCGACAACACCAGCCGAAATGGCCGGAACGGATAAAATATGGGCCTCCGCTCCCGAATTCACCCCGAGCAAACCGACGATGCTGGCGATGAAAAATCCCCTCATGACATTCCCCCATCTATTCCCCGCTCCCGCCTGCATCGGGCCGAAACGCGTAGCTTATGGTTGCGGAACTCGCCGCCTACTGTCCATAGGTAAAGAGTAGCCCTTCTCTTCGCCCACCGCGCGATGGCGTACGGGAGTTAGGTCGTTAGGCAGGGCTGGCGCCGATCGCACCGATGGGTGCCCACGCCGCGGGATTGTGGCAACTCAAGCCTAGCCAAGGCGACCATCGATACGCGAGAATGGTGCGTTAACGGCAGTTTTCGGTGGCGCCATCATTCAGGGGGGATGCATGTCTTCGTCCGAGTTCGATCAGATCCCATTCCCGACTGACCCAGGTCTAGTCGACAATCCCGAACCGCGCTGTCCCTGCCTTCTTCTCCTCGATACCTCACATTCAATGAGCGGGGCACCTATCAGCCAACTGAACGCTGGCGTTGCAACCTTCAAAGAGGAGCTGGCAGCCGACGCGATGGCAATGAAGCGGGTGGAAATTGCCGTCGTGACCTTCGGCCCGGTCAATGTGATCACCGATTTCGTTACCCCTGATATGTTCTTCCCTACGGCTTTGCCCACAACGGGTGATACCCCTATGGGTGCCGCGATCGAGCAAGGCCTGGAGATGCTTCGGCAGCGCAAGACTGCCTACAAGGCAAACGGCGTCGCCTACTACCGTCCATGGGTCTTCCTGATTACAGACGGGAGTCCCACAGACAGCATCGGGCACGCCAGCCAGCTTGTCAGGGAGGGGGAGGAAAGCAAGGCTCTTTCCTTCTTTGCAGTGGGCGTCAAAGGCGCCGACATGGACTCCCTATCGAAACTTTCGGTGAGGGCGCCGCTTCAACTTTCGGGGTTGAAGTTCCGTGAACTTTTCCAGTGGCTTTCAGCTTCACTTAGTGGGGTTTCCCGTTCTCAAGTCGGAGATTCTGTCGCCCTGCCGACTCCGACTGGTTGGTCCTCGGTCTGAAGCATGTCGCAGGAGCCATGGCGATTCGCTTTGGCGTCTACGATTGGCACCTCTCATGTCGCAAGCGGCCTGCCGTGCCAGGATCGCTCGCTATGTGAGGTCCTCGAAACGCCTCACGCAACCTATCTGGTTTCCGTCGTCTGCGATGGCGCCGGCAGCGCAGCCTATTCCGATGTCGCAGCGGAGCTTGCCTCGCAGACGCTCTTGGAGCTGGTGGAGTTGTACGTCACCGGCGGTGGGTTGCTGCGGGATCTTTCCCGGGACATCGCACAAGGCTGGATTTCCGAAATCTCAGATGCGCTCGCAGCGCGGGCTCAAATCAGTGCACACGCCGTGCGCGACTACGCCTGCACCTTATTGGCCGCCATCGCTGGTCCCTCCGAAGCTGCTTTTATGCAGATCGGCGACGGTGCAATCGTGGTCACGCACGGAGAAGCGGACGGCTGGAGCTACGTCTTCTGGCCGCAACACGGCGAGTACGCCAACTCCACCAACTTCGTTATCTCCCCAAACGCGGCGGATGCTCTTGAGTTCGAGATCGCACCCAGACGCATCGACGAGTTGGCGATGTTTTCTGACGGTATTGAAAATGTCGTCCTGCACCTTGCATCGCGTACAGTCCATGCTCCCTTCTTCGACGCCATGATGGCACCCGTCAGAGCTTCTCCGAGTATGGGGCTTGACGATAGGCTGTGCCGCGGCTTGTCGGCGTACCTGTCTTCGCCCTCGCTTTGCGCCAGGACGGATGACGACAAGACGTTGATATTGGCCTCGCGCATGGCGCCTTCAGTGGAGCAAAAATGAACAAGCGGCCGCCTGCAGTTATCGATAGCGCTGGCCGTCCTGTTCCGTTGGGCGCTCGCCTCGGACAAGGTGGTGAAGGTGCTGTATATGAGGTGACAGATAAGAAAGAAACAGTAGCTAAGGTCTATCATAGAGCGCTTTCCGCCGACCGGACCGCCAAGATCACGGCCATGACGACGATCGCCAATCAGAATGTCGTTCAACTTTCTGCATGGCCGCTAGATCTTCTCAAAGAGCGCAGCGGCAGCCCCATCGGGCTTCTAGGGCTGAGACTCGATCAGAGCCAGAAGGCGACGGCGGTGGCGAGCGCTACGGCTGAGAGGAAGTTGACAGCGAGTTTGTCGTAGCGGGTGTGGACGCGCCGAAAGTCCTTGAGGCGACAGAAGGCATTCTCGATCAGATGGCGGCCCCGGTAGCGCGCTTCGTCATATCGGATGGTACGTTTGCGGTTGCGACGGCCCGGTATGACGGGCGTGGCGCCCGCTTCGCGAGCCAGGTGGCGTAAGCGGTCGGCATCGTAGCCCTTGTCGCCCAGCAGGTAACGCATGGGCCCGGCCCGTTCGAGAAGCTCGGGGGCGGCCTTCATGTCGCTCACGTTTCCGGGTGTCAGCATCAGCGCGTAGGGACGGCCGATGACGTCGGTGAGCGCGTGGATCTTGGTTGTCCAGCCGCCACGCGAGCGGCCGATCGCCTGCGCTGTCCGCCCCCTTTTGCCCCGAATGCCGCGCGCTGCGCCTTGATGTAGGTGCTGTCGATTGCTGTGCTTTTCGTGACCGCACCGGCCTCCACCAGCGCGTCGAGCAACTGGAGCCAGAAGCCCCGGCGAGACCAGCGATTGAAGCGATTGTAGACCGTCGTCGATGGCCCGTAGTCGGCCGGACAATCGCACCAGCGGCAGCCGACCTTGAGGACGTGCAGGATGCCGGAGATCACCCGCCGGTCATCAACACGCCGCGCACCGGGTTGGTTTTTCGGCAGATGCGGTTCGATCGCCGCCCACGCCGCATCCGACAACCAGAACAATGCCATACGCCGCCTCCCGTGATCCATGCCCCTGTGAATCAGGAAAACCGCCCCTCCTCAACCCCATGATTGGGTTTCGATCCTAGCTTTTGCGAGCTTCACAGGAGTGTCTGATGGGCACACGGCGTCGGGTGTTTCCGGAGGTGTTCAAGCGAGAGGCGGTTGAGCGGGTGACCTCCAGCGGCCTTTCCGCCTCACAAGTGGCACAGGAACAGGGTCTGCACGAGACGGTTCTGCGCCGATGGGTGAGAGATCTCGCACCCCAGGCGACGGGGCCGGCGCGGCGCCCGATCCCGCAGGTGGCGGCCCCGTCGCCGGCCGACCTTGCTGCGGAGAACGCCCGGCTCAGGCGGGAGAACGAGCGGTTGCGGATGGAGCGCGACATCTTAAAAACGTATGGCCCGCCCCGTCCGCAAGGGGGGTGTCGAAGATGGCAAGGTGGTCTGCATCAACGTATCCGGTCTCAAGGCTGAAGCCTCGGCCAAGATGGATATCCGCGCGGCCTGATCCTCATAAAAGCGCCGGTGCCGAGCACCACATTTAAGATCAGGTTTTCAGGCTGCCGGTACGACCTGTTATGCCATCTTTACTTCACCTCTCGCAGACATCTTGAGCGTGCGGCGTTCCCCGCCCGCTGTTCCGGGTGATTAGGCGGCGTCAAGCGCGTGCCGATCGAAGTCCTTCTGCGTATGCAACACCGCCCATGCGATGCGCGCCAGCTTCGCCGCCAGCGCCACAACCACGACATTGGGATGCGCGCGGGTCAGCATGGTCTTGAGCCAAGTGCCCAAGGGGTTCAGCTTCGCCGCGAGATGCGGCATGGCGGCTCGGGCACCGTGAATCAGCTGCTTGCGCAAATAGCCGTTCCCGCGTTTGCTGATCCCGAGAAGCTTCGTCTTGCCGCCGGTCGAGTGTTGCCGAGGCGTCAGGCCGAGCCATGCGGCCAGATCCCTTGCCTTGGCGAACGCGCTACCGTCGCCGATAGCCGCCAGCAATGCGGTCGCGTTGATGACGCCGATGCCGGGGATTGTCGCCAGGCGCCGGGCCTGTTCATCCTCGCGGGTCAGCGCGGCGAGCTCATCGTCATAGGCCTTGATCTTTTGGTCGAGCCCCGCCCATTCCTTGTGGAGGTCAGCCAATAAGGTGCGCGTACGCGCACTGACAGCCGGATCGCCAGCCATGAGTTCTTCGAGGCGACCCATCAGGTTGACACGCCCCTTTGGCAGGACGATGCCGCGCTCAAGCAGCACCGCCCGCAACTGGTTGATCAGCGCGGTGCGCGCGTTCACCAGCCGCTCCCGCACCCGGTGCAGGATCTGGAGATCGAGCTGAGCTTCGCTCTTCAGCGAGACGAAGCGCATCGTTGGCCGTGTCGCCGCTTCGGCGATCGCCTCGGCGTCACGGTCGTCGGTCTTCTGCGCCTTGACATAGGGCTGCACATATTCCGGCGACATCAGCCGGATCGCGTGTCCGTGCAGTGCTAGCGTCCGGCCGAGAAAGTGCGCGCCGCAACACGCCTCCATCGCAATGACACATGCGGGCAACGTCGCCGCGAACGCCACGATCGCTTCGCGCGTCAGCCGCTTGCGCATCACCACGGCACCGGTCGCGTCCATGCCCGCCAAGCTACAGCTATTCTTGCCCAGATCGATCCCGAGCACGGCGATAGGGGGCTTCGTCATCGGTCCTCTCCTCCAAATCCGACATCGTCATCATGCCGGGAAGTGAGGGGCGGGCCATTCCATAAAAGCCGCGCTCATCTTCGGAGCGGCCGCCCGATGACGTTCGGGTTCGTCGATGAGCATCGCGCTGTGTGGCCGGTCCGTGTGATGTGCGCGGCCCTGGGGCTGTCCGCCAGCGGCTATTATGCCTGGCGCGCACGGCCGGAGAGCTTGCGCGCGCAGACCAACCGGGCACTCACCGACGACATCCGGCTGATCCACGCGGAGAGCCGCCGAACCTATGGCGCCCCCCGGATCCATGCGGTCCTGAGGGGGCACGGTCGGCGCGTGGGCCGGTCCCGGATCGAGCGGCTGATGCGCCGCGCCGGCATAAGGGGCCTGGCCGCCGTGCCACGGCGCACGCGGACGACCGACAGTTGCCATTCCTATCCGATCGCTCCCAACCGGCTCGCCCGCAACTTCGCGACCTCAACACCGAACCAGGTCTGGCTGGCGGACCTCACTTACATCCCCACAGGCGAGGGCTGGCTCTACCTTGCCGGCGTGCTCGACATGCACACCCGCAAGCTGGTCGGCTGGTCCATGCGCGAGACATTGCACACACAGATCGCGCTGGAGGCCCTCGCCATGGCCATCGCGCGCCAGAGGCCGGCACCCGGCCTGATCCACCACTCGGACCGCGGCATCCAATATGCGGCCGAGGCCTACCGCGGGGCACTTGCCACCGCAGGCATCACCCCATCCATGAGCCGCAAGGGCGATTGCTGGGACAATGCACCCATGGAGAGCTTCTTCCACACCCTGAAAACCGAGAGGGTTCATCATCGCCTCTATGCCACCAGGGCCGAGGCGAGACGGGACCTGTTCGGGTACATCGAGGGCTTCTACAATCCCCGCCGCCTGCATTCGGCCCTCGGCTACATCAGCCCAGCCGAGATGGAACGCAGAGCGGCTTAACCCCGTCCACTTTTCCGGGGGAAGATCACTCCCGCACCATCTGCCGCCAGACCTTGCGTGCCCCGTACACCTCGAAGTTCTCGGCGAACACGCGCTCGATCTGGGGCCGCAAGGCTGCGTCCCGCCTCGCCCGTGCCGAGCACTTCGAGGGATCAAGCCGCTGGGCGACATGCGCATGATAGGTCGATGGGGCGATCGGCAGGACCTTGCAGATCGGCTCGACCCCATACGCACCGCGATGATCGTCGATGAACGCGATCATGTCTTCGACCGGCGGTCGAGCTCCGCCAGGGCGAAATACGCCGACGTCTTGCGCAGGATCTCGTTCGCCTGCCGCAGCTCGCGGTTCTCGCGCTCAAGGGCCTTCAGCTTCGCCGCCATATCTGTCGATACGCCAGCCCGCTTGCCGGCATCGACTTCGGCCTTCCTCAGCCACTCGTTCAGTGAGTGCGCCGAGCAGCCGATCTTCGCCGCAATCGACACGATCGCTTGCCAGCGCGAAGGGTGTTCAGCCTCGTGATCCAGCACCATCCGCACCGCACGCGAACGCACCTCAGGCGAGAACTTGTTCGTCGTCTTGCTCGTCATAGCCCCATCCTCTCAGGAGTTGGGGCCTCCGGCAAAGCCGGGGCGGTTCAGATGCCTCCACCCTCTCCGCTCTCCTCGCGCCCCTGGATGCCTGCGAACGGCTCAAAGCTATACGCCGCGGCTAGCCAAGCTAACGCTGCCGAGAACGCCAGAACGTTTGGACGGGGAATCGCCTAGCTGAACGGAGCTCGCGGCTTTGATGGGCGAGCCCGCTCGTGAGCCTTGAATATCCTCGTCGAAGAAGGACGCCCAATTCCAGTGCCGGGCGTCCCTGGTTGCTGATCCCCGCCGCCGGTCGTCTCGCAGTAGCCAGAGCGCTCCGGCGGTTGAGACGAGGTCGCTCAAATCACGGAGCGACCGCCATCGATGGCGAAATTGTGCCCCACGACCATCTCCGCTTCAGGCGAGGCGAGATAGAGCACCACCGGGATGATTTCTTCCGGCCGGCCGACGCGGCCCACCGGCGCTCCGGCCATCTGCGCCGCGAGAACGGCGGGATCCGACAGGAAGGGGGCAGTCATCGGGGTGGCGAAGTCGCTGGGCGATACGGCGTTGACATTGATGCCCTTCTTCACCCATTCCACGGCCATCACCCGGGTCATGGCCACCAGCGCCGACTTGCTGGAGCAATAGGCCACCTCGTCGGGGATTGCGGAGATCGCGTCCGTCGACGCGATATTGACGATGCGGCCATAGCCCTTCTCCACCATGGCCGCACCCACTTCGCGGCAGAAGATGAAGGGGCCAGTGAGGTTCGTGTCGAGGACATCCTGCCACTCCTCGTCGCTGGTCTCGAGAGCAGGGCCCATGCGGAAAATGCCCGCGGAATTCACCAGCACGTCGATTTTCCCGAAACGCGTCAGCGCTTCGCCCACCGCCGCCCTGATCTCAGCGGGCTTGCGCACATCGGCGGCAATGCCGGCCGCCTTGACGCCCTTGGCCGCAAGCTCGGTTTCCATCGCCTGGCAGCGCTCAGGATTGCGCCCGACGACAACCACCGCCTCCGCACCGAAGTCCGCAAAAGCGAGCGCTACGGTCTTTCCGAGGCCGCTGTAGCCACCGGTAACGAGAACAACCTGGCCCGTGAAATCAAAGGTGATCGACATTTTTCCTGTCCGTTTCTGGTTCAGCTGCTGCGTCGCGATGATCTACCGCGCCGGCACTTGCGCACCGGAGCGGGGCTGAGGAGCGCCGGCGGCGACGTCACTGCGCCGGCTCATGAGGTGAAAACGGGATGCGGTGTCATTCCGAGGCGGCCAGAAGCATGCTCATGGCCTGTTCGATGAGGGCGGTTTCCTCGGCAAAGCGGCCCGGCGCGCCGGCGCAATGGCCGTAGGGAGACAGCAGCGGCCGCACTTCCGCATTGGGAATGAAGGAGGCTTCCATGGCGGCCTCCTCCAAGGTGAAATAGGCGTCGTGGGCGCCGGGCATGAGGACAGTGCGGGCCGTGATCTCCCTCAGCGCCGCATGCGCCTCACCTCCAATCGCAGCGCCGATGTCCGCCTCCGCCCAGGTGGTGAGCATGGCGAGGAGATCGTTGGCGTCCCACACCTCGTGCTCCAGTTCCCAGGCCCTCAGGAAGGCATCGAGGCTCCTGGCACCAAGCTGGCGATAGAGGCCTTCGCGGAAGAAGGTGGCCGAATAGGCCCAGCCCACGTAGGCGCGCCCGAACGCCCGAAGACCCTTCAGGGGCGGGTGAACATAACGCCCGCCTTGAAAATCGGCATCCGCGGTCAGGGCGGCCTTCACACCTTCGAGGAAGACCCGGTTCAAGGGCCAGCAGCTGGCGGTGCCGCACACCGCCAGCACGGCCTTGACGGACCTCGGATAGGCCGCAGCCCAATGCAGCGACTGGACAGCGCCCATGGACCAGCCGGTAGCGAGCGCAATCCGCCGCACACCCAACTTTTCGATCAACAGCCGGCGCTGGCAGCGGACGTTGTCGAGAATCGAGACCTGGGGAAAATCGGCGCCGAGGCCGTGGCTCGGCGAGGTGGATTCGCCGTTCCCGAACATGTTGGGAATGACGATGAACCAGCGCTCGGGATCAAGCGCGCGGCCGGGGCCGATGATGGGTTCGTAGGAGCGATGGGTCCCGGTGTAATAGGTGGGCATCAAGATGCAATTGTCGCCGGCCTCGTTCAGCCGGCCATGGGTCGCATAAGCGAGCCGCGCGTCGGGCAGCACGCTCCCCGACGTGAGCGAGACATCGCCGAGCTTGAAATAGGCCGTGACGGCCTCGGGCGCAGCAAGGCTGGGCGAAATGGCGGGAGACATGGCATCTGCCTTCGAGCAAGCAACAATCATGTTTTTGAAACGCGAAATTCGAAAAGCGGCGCTGTCGAAGATGGAAAGTTCCTAACTTTCCATCCGATCGATAGGTCATAGAGCTAGAATACTGCCAAGCCAATGGGCATATGCGAGGCTTAATCCGCCGATAACTTACCAATCTCCGGTATTGGGCATGGACGCCCACGGCTCCTCCGGCCGCAGAGGGGCGCCCTTCTGCAGGAGTTCGATGGAGATCAGGTCCGGCGAGCGCACGAACGCCATCCAGCCGTCGCGCGGCGGGCGGTTGATGGTGATGCCAGCCACCCGCAGCCTGGCGCAGGTGGCGTAGATGTCGTCGACCTCGAAGGCGAGATGGCCGAAATTACGCGCCGACCCATAGTCCTCGCCCGAGCCCCAATTGTAGGTCAGCTCCAGAAGGGGGGCGTTCTCGCCAGCGTCGTTCACGTCTGCAGGCGCGCCGAGATAGACCAAGGTGAACTTGCCCGCCTCGGAGTCCATCCGCCGCACCTCCTTGAGCCCGAGATGGGTGCAGAAGAAGGTCAGAGCCGCATCGAGGTCACGGACGCGGATCATGGTGTGCAGGTAATGCATGGCCTTCTCCGTTCAGGGCAAACGGCGCTTGCACGCGCACCCGTTCGAGTTCATTGGAATGATCGGCCTCTTTATTGGGCGGATCCGTCGAGGCGCGCGAGCTTCAAGGTTTCCTCGCGGATAGAGGAGAGGATCTCCTTCTGATATGCGGTGAATTCCGGGCTCGAGATCATCTCGCCATTCCGCGGGCGCGGCAGATTTACATCCACCACCTGCTTGATGCGCCCCGGCATGGTGCTCATGATCATCACCCGGTCGGAAAGGAAGATGGCTTCCTCGACATCGTGGGTCACGAACAGCACGGTCAGGCGGTGCTTCTCCCAGATGGTGGTGAGTTGCTCGTGCAGATGGCGCTTGGTCAAAGCGTCGAGGGCGCCGAAGGGCTCGTCCATCAGCAGCATCTTGGGGCGGTAGGAGAGCGCGCGGGCGATGGCCACCCGCTGCTTCATGCCGCCGGAGAGCTGGGCCGGGAAGCGATCCGCGAACCGGTCGAGGCCGACCAGGGCCAGCGTCTCCATGGCTCGCTCGCGCCGCTCCTTGCGCGGCACGCCCACCGCCTCCAGGGCAAACTCCACATTGCCGAGCGCGGTGAGCCAGGGCATCAAGGAATAGCTCTGGAAAATCATGCCGCGATCGACGCCGGGTCCGACCACCTGCCGGTCGTCCACGAGCACCACGCCCTCATAGTCCTCAGTGAGGCCCGCGACGATGGACAGAACCGTGCTCTTGCCGCAGCCGGAGGTTCCGACCAGGGCCACGAACTCATTGTCGGCCAGAGAGAAATTGACCTTGTCCACGATGGTGACACGCTTGTCGCCCTCACCATAGGACTTGGACACATCCTCCACCTTCAGCTTCGGAAAGGTGCGGGCAGCAGATGCGCCGGTCGCCGACGCCGGCAGGGATAGGCTCGCGGTCTGTGTCATCGAAGGGCTCCTTGCGGGGCGGAGGGCGCTGCGGGGCGTCGCGCTCATGGCCGCGGCCGCAGGTAGCGGAACATGCGATGCTCGGCGCGGCGCATGATCTGATCGGTGATGAGGCCAAGGAAGCCGAGCACCAGCACGTAACCGATGATGAGGTCCGTCTGGAGATAGCGCTGGGCGATGGTAATGCGATAGCCAAGGCCGTTGGTAGCGGCCACAAGCTCGGCCAGCACCAGCCAGGACCAGGCCCAGCCCATGGTGATGCGCAGCGCATCCCAGATGCCGGGCGCGGCCGCCGGCAGCACGATGCGCCACATGATCTTCGGGCGCGACATCTCCAGCGTGCGGCCCACGTCAAGGAGATCGCGCGGGACGCGCTTCACGCAGTCCTGCACCATGAGAATCTGCTGGAAGAACGTGCCCATCCAGATGATGGCGTATTTCTGGATCTCGTTGGTGCCGAACCACAGGATCGACAAGGGCACGAAGGCCACCACCGGCATGTAGCGGATGAAGTCGATCACCGGCTCGACCGCTGTGTTGAGCCGCCCATAGACGCCCATCATGATGCCGCCGGGAATGGCCATGGCGGCCGACAGCACGAAAGCGAACGAGATGCGCCACAGGCTGATGGACAGGTCGCTCCAGAGTTGACCACTCGCGGCCACCTGGATCAGGCGGTTCAACACCGCCTGCGGCCCGGGCAGGAAGATGGGTTTGACCAATCCCGCACCGCTGACGACGGACCAGATCAGGAGCATCACCAGGAAGCTCAGAAGGCTGACGCCCAACGTGCGCGCCTTTTCGCTCCAGAAGGCCGAAAGGATGATGGGCTTTCGCGCCTCGGTCCGTTTCGCTGCAAAAGCCATCTGCATCTCCATGCCGAACATCGGCGTCGGCGGGGTGGACTTGAAACGGCTGCCGACACGGTGCGCCGGCGTGCCTCAGCTCGTCGCGGGAAGAGGGATTGTGCTGCGCCTCGTCGCGCTCAGCGGGAGGGTGAGAAGCGCCGCGGAAGCCGGGCGTCCGCCCCCCTACCCCCTCCCCCGTGAACGGGAGAGGGGGCTTGGCGACCGCGTCGCGTTCACTTGCCGGCGGCCTCCACGAAGCGGCCGTCGATCAACGCCTTGGCGTCCGCCTTCGCCTTGATCTGCTTGGCGCCGAGCATGCCGTCCTGCACCTTGGGCAGGGTCACGTTCATGTATTCGCCCAGGAAGTGCGCCTTGTTCTCCGCGAGGTCGTAATAGACGACGCCATCGAAGGCCGTCTCCAGCTCTTCGGGGCTGGCGCCGACGCCCTTGGCGATGATCGCGCGGGCTTCCTTCGTGTGGGCACGGTAGAAATGCATCCCCTTATCCCAGGCCTTCACCAGCGCGAGCACCTGGCCAGGCTTTTCCTTGATCATCTTCTTGCTCACCACAAGAACATCGGAGATGAGGCCAGGGTCTTCGCCTGCGGTATAGAGAGTGCGCACATCCTTGTTCTGGCTGAGGGCCGTGGTGAGATAAGGTTCGTAGCTGACACCCACCGGCTCCTGCCCGGCGATGACCGCAGTGGCGGCCTGGGCCGGCGACATGGGCACCTTGATGATGTCATCAAGGCTCATGCCGTTGGCCTTGAGCGCATAGTTGAGCAGCACGTCGGAGGTGTCACCCTCCTCATAGGCGACCCGCTTGCCTTTGAGGTCCTTGATGCTCTTGATGTCCTTGCCGGCGAGGATGGCATCGGCCTTCAGCGAGAAGTCTTCCATCATCACAATTGCGACGTCGTCGGAGAGGGTTGAAAGCAGGAGTGCCGAATTACTCGACATGTTCGCGGCCTGGACCTGACCGGAAGTGAAACCTGCAAAGACCTCAGTCACGGCATTGAAGGTGATGATATCCACCCCTTCCAGGCCCTCATCCTTGAAGTAACCTTTATCCTGCGCGATCAGCCAGGGGCCGTAGCCGAGCCAGGGGATGATGCTCATCTTGACCACCCCCGGCTCAGGTTTCGCGGGGATGTCGCCGGCGAAGCTCGGCGTGGCAAAGGTCGGCCCGACGAGAGCAAGGCTCGCCACGGTGCACAGGGCCTGAACAAAGTGCTTCATGTCGTGAGGCTCCGTTTCAATCGGTTGCAAAGAAAGGGTCTCGGGAGGCGAAAAAGTCGGGCGTTCAGCGTTCCGCGAACGCCTTCTCGACGACATAGGACCCGGGTGCAGCATTGCCGCCTTCGATGAAGCCGCGGCTTTCCAGGATGCGGACAGTATCCGCCAGCATTGCTTCGCTCCCGCAGATCATGGCGCGGTCACTGTCCGGATCGAGGGAGGGCAAGCCGAGGTCCGACATGAGCCGTCCTCCCTCGATCAGCTCGGTGACCCGTCCCTGATGCACGAAGGGCTCCCGGGTGCAGGTCGGGTAATAGAGGAGCTGTGCATCAGCCAGCTCGCCCAGATAGGGATGGGCTGCGAGCCCACCCCCGAGCATGTCGCGGAAGGCGAATTCCGCCACCTGCCGGCAGCCATGGACAACGATGATCTTCTCGAACTTTTCGTAGACCTCCGGCGCCCGGGCCAGGGACAGGAACGGGGCGAGCCCCGTTCCGGTGGATAGGAGGTAGAGGTTGCGCCCCGGCAAAAGGCTGTCGGTGACGAGAGTTCCGGTGGGCTTCCGGCCCACCAGGACGTGATCGCCCGGCGCAATGTGCTGAAGGCGCGAGGTCAATGGACCGTCGGGGACGACGATGGAGAGGAATTCCAGATGATCCTCGTAATTGGCACTGGCGATGGAGTACGCCCGCAGCAGCGGGCGACCCTCCACCTCAAGGCCGATCATCACGAATTGCCCGTTCTCGAAACGCAAAGACGGATCACGACTCAGCGTGAAGCTGAATAGTCGCTCGGTCCAGCGCGTCACCGACAGCACTGTTTCGCTGGAAAAGGCATTCGGCTTGGCGGGCGCCTTTGCGGGGGGCGCGCCGCTCGCCGGCGCCGGCCGCGCTGCGGAATGAGCCATTGTCTTCAAGCCCCGAGCGCTCAGAAGAATTCAAGATAGCGCTCGGTTTCCCATTCCGAGATATGCGCCATGTAGGAGAGCCATTCGTCCTGCTTGTAGTCGAGCCACGCCTTCTTCATCTCGGAGCCGAACACAGTCTCGGAGAGCGGATCAGCGGCGAAAGCCTCCAGCGCCTCGCCGAGCGTGCGCGGCAGCTGGCGGATGCCCTTGGCTTCGAGCTCGGCTTCGGTGGCCTGATACATGTTCTGCCGGTTAGGCTCGCCAGGATCGGCCGCCGCGCGCACGCCTTCCAGGCCCGCCGCCAGCACCATGGCGGCGCCCAGATAGGGATTGCACGCGCTGTCCGCGGAACGTAGCTCGATACGTCCTCCGCCGCCGGGAATGCGCACGGCATTGGTGCGGTTGTTGTTGCCGTAGCAAGCGAAGATGGGCGCCCAGGTGAAGCCCGACATGGAGCCCTGCTTCACCAGGCGCTTGTAGCTGTTCACCGTAGGCGAAACGACGGCGCAGATCGCCGGCAGATGCTTCACCACGCCGGCGATGAAGTGATAGCCGAGGGTGGAGAGGCCGCAGCCGCGCGGATCCGCCTTGTCGGCGAACAGGTTCTTGCCGCTTGAGAAATCGCCGAGCGACATGTTGAAGTGGGCGCCCGATCCGGACCGGTTAGAATAGGGCTTCGGCATGAAGGAGGCGAAGCAGCCGTGCTTGCGGGCGATCTGGTTCGCCATCATGCGCAGGAAGACGTAACGGTCCGACAAGGTGAGGGCGTCGGCATACTGGAAATCGATCTCGAACTGGCCCTGGCCATCTTCCTGATCGAAAGAATAGACGTCCCATCCAAGTTCGTTCATGGCATCGACGAGCTCGCTCAGCCAGTCGAAATTGTCGAGCGCCGCGCCGATGTCGTAGCAGGGCTTGGCGAGGCGGCGGTTGGTGACGAGGTCGGGCTTGCCATCCGCGCCCCGGCGCAGCACGTAGAACTCCGCCTCGATGCCGAGATTGAAGCGGTAGCCCAGGCTCTTGGCGTCGGCGAGCTGGCGCTTGAGAATGCCCCGGCTGCAGGCGGAAAACGGCTTGTCATTCAGCCACAGGTCAGAAGCGAGCCAGGCCACGTTGCGCCGCCACGGCAGCACGGTGGCCGAGCTGGGATCCGGATGAGCGGCCACCTCGTCGTCATGCACGCTCTGGGGCACCCCCTCAAGGGCGGCACCGGTGAACAGTTCCGAGCCCATCATCATCTGGTCGCGATGACCGACCGGCACGATCTTCCCCTTGGATACGCCGTGCATGTCGACATAGCTCGCCAGAAGATATTCGATCTTCTTTTCCGCGATCGTCGTCTCAAGCATGTTGGGCTGGGACACCATCAGATTCATTTCATCTCACTCCTGGACCCTCGTTTCGAGGCAAGACTTTCCCGTCCGCCGGCAAGCTGCCGGCGGCGCTGGGTTCAGATTGTGCGTAAAATTCAGTCCGCGGTCTTGGAGCGGATGTAATCGGACAGCTGCCAGATCGCCTTCTCAAGATGACTGAGGCGACCAGGCAGCGCAGATGCAGTTTCCGCACCCCGCTGCTGCATGGTGTTCACGGTGATGTCCTCATTGTTGAACATGTCCATGAACTCCATCTCTCGCTTCATGATCTCCTCATAGTCGGGCTGCTTCTTCGCCTCGGGATGAACCAGCACATAGGTCTGCAGGAGGGTCTTGTCCGGCCCCACCGGCTGGGAGCGGAACCAATAGACGCGGTCGGACCAGACCGCGAGCAGATGCTGCGGGTAGACCAAATAGAGGAAAAAGCTGCGGCGCTCGAGCTCGGAGAGATCATCAGCCAGGGGATGTAGGCCGAGCTCGATCTCCCCCGTCGACACCGTGCTCTTGGCGGGCACGACGCCATAAGTCCAGGCGGCGGAACCCTCTTCGATATAAGAGAGCCGGGCCGGAAACTGTGCCTCGAAGGTTTTCTCATGAGCGGCGATATGGTGGTAACATTCCATGAATGTCTCCGCCATGATCTTCCAATTAAACTGACATTCGTATTCGATGCCCCCGGCCATGACGAGCTCGCCGAAGCCGAATTTCTTCATCTTCTCACTGAAATCCTTGATCTGAGGCGCGAAGGGTTCAGCGTCATTCGAGAGATTGGTGAAGATGAAGCCATCCACCACCTCGGTCGCGAAACTGGGCAGGTTGTATTTGGAGGTCTCGAACTCCACCTGATCCATCAGCGGCGCGCCGAGCAGGTTTCCGGCGAGGTCGAAGCCCCACTTGTGGAAGGGGCATGAGAACAGCTTCGCATTGCCGCAGCCATTGGTGAGCGGCGCCCAGCGATGGGTGCAGATGCGCGAGAGGACGCGGACGACATCGTCCTTGCCGCGCACCACGACAAGCATTTCCTTGAACAGATCGATCGAGAAATAGTCACCCGCATTGGGGATTTGCGAGATATGACCAACGCAGACCCAGCCAGGCTTGAAGATCTTCTCCACCTCGAGATCGAAAAAAGACTGAGATGTATAGGCTGCCGGCGGCAGGGTTTCCGAGTGGGCGAGATCGCGACCGCCGCCACTGGCCACAGCTTTCACAAGGTCTTCAAGATCAATTTCGTTGTCCTGTCGCGGCATGGGTCCAGTCAACGTATCCATGGTCTAACCCCTCGCTCTCGCTGTGACGGGCCGGGCTGAGGCGCGTCCGGTTTGGCAGCTCGACTTCCGCGGCGTTTGGCGCCGATTGACGAGATGCTAGCAAGCCTCGGTGGCAGCGCAATATATAATTGGTCAGCCCATTAATTTTTTTCTCAATTGATTATATTATGTTCATGGTGGTCATATTTTATGCGCGGCTCTGCAGCGGGCTTATGCACGGTCGCTTCAGGTTGCGGCAATCCGACGGAATTGCTAGTGCTTGGCACCGTTTCCAGATAGACCTGAGGGTACCGTTGACGCGGCGACAGGTCGGTGTGCGCACAGGGCAAGGTCGTGACTGAAATCGAGAATACAGCGCCGCGGACCAAGCGCCGGATTGGGCGGCCGCGAAATTCCTCAGGAGACAATCTTGAGACGATCCTGCGCATCGCCCTGGAGCTCTTCTCCGCACAGAACTATTCTGCGGTCACAATCAAGGATATCGCGCGCGCGGCAGGCGTTAACCCATCCCTTGTTCATTATTATTTTGATTGCAAAGAAGATCTATTTTTGCGGGTGGTGGAAGCGACAGCCAACAAGGCCTTCGATACGTTCGAGGCTATTCGTCACGATACGGTCGCCCCTGTGGATGTTGTCTCCCTGTGGATCGAGAATCACATCTTGCAGTTCGAGCTGATGCAGAAGCTGATCCAGATCAGCCTGGATTACGCCACCGCGCACGGCCGCTCGCCGCGCATCGATGCCGCAATCCATAAATTCTACCGCATGGAAGCGGAGGTGCTTGGAAGCGCGCTGGAGCGCGGCATGGCGGAGGGGATATTTCGACCGCGGAACGTGGAGGAAACCATCACGTTCATCTCCACTTTCCTGGATGGCTCCTTGATCCGCGCAGTGCTCTTTCCGCAGGAGTTCGACCAGCCGGCGGCGGTTCACCATATGCGCAGCGTGGTGCTTGATTATCTCGCACCGGAATGAAGATCCCAGGGCTGGGCGGGTGTCGGGTTTGCTGTAGAGGCGCACTTTGCGTGATGAGCTGGCCGGGATTTCTGCACTCACCGCCCTGTCGGGGGTCTGCGCTGAATTTCAGAGCGCGTTTGAAAACAAGGCCATCTCACTGCCAGCGCCGCGGCTCTGACCGGGAAAAATCTCATCGGGACGCCGCACGCCGTCGTGGCGATGCCGCGATCCGACACGGCCTGAGGTGGCAGGCTTGTCGGTCATCCTTTAGAGCGTTTTCGAGCGAAGTGGACACCGGTTCGCGTGAAGAAAACGCGATAACTCAAGAATCCAGAGCATTTCAGTGTTTCTATGAAACGCTGAAATGCTCTGGATCAAGCGCCAAGGCAGATCCGAACAGGCACGGACGCGATCAGTCGCTCCCGCCGCCGTGTGCAGTTGATCGGGCAGCCCTTCAGTCCCCGGGGGGCGGGGATCCTGACCACGGCCGCTCAATTCACCTGGCGGTGTCGGTCCTCAGCCCCGGCACCCATCGGGAGAGCCGTGAGCAAAGGCCCGATGTCGTCGAGATCGCGCTGCTCCTCCTTCAAGAAGCGGGCGGCATAGTCAGCCCAAAGCCGGCTCTGGAGGAAGTAGCGGAACAGCTCGGGATCGAGATGACCCCCCTGGCACATGCCCAGCATGATGCCGAGCGCTTCCGACAGGGTCTTCGCCGGCTTATAGGGCCGGTCGGCAGCGGTGAGGGCCTCGAACACGTCGGCGATCGCCATCACGCGGTCCTCAAGGGTCATCTCGTTCGCCGTCAGCCGGCGCGGATAGCCCTTGCCATCCATCCGCTCATGGTGGGTCGCGGCGATCTCCGGCACCCGCCGCAGCGCGCGCGGCCACGGCAGGCTGCGCAGCATGATGTAGGTCTGCACGATGTGATCGTTGATCTTGAAGCGTTCCTCATCGGTCAGGGTGCCCCGGCGGATGGAGAGATTGTGCAGCTCGCCGTGGTCGAGAGCGTAGGGCGGCAGCTTCATGTCGAAACCGTAGACATTGGCGCCGTCGCCCTTTTCCACTGGCGGCCGGCGCTCGCCCCAGGGCGTCCGGTGCTCGGGCTTGTCGGCAAGCAGCTGCTCGGTCACCGGCAGCGATGCCTCGGGGATGGCGTCCAGGCGCACCGCCTCGTCCCGCGACAGGCCCAGCCGGTCGCTGAAATGCCGCTGCCAGGTGCGGCGGCCGATCTCGTTCAGCCGGCTGATCGCCTCATCGGTCATATACTCGCCCCCGATATTGCAACGCGCGACGAAATCGAAATCCTCCCTGAGCCTGTCCTGCTCGCTCTTCAGCCGCTGCTGCGAGGCCGCCTCGTCCTCGCCGGCGAGCAGCCGCCGCAGATGGGCGATCTCGACATCCCGCCAGAGCATCTCGAAGCGGGCGCGGACCTCGTGGATGCGGTTGTAGAGGCTCTCCAGCTTGGTGGCCTTGTCGATGACATGCTCGGGGCTCGTCACCTTTCCGCAGTCGTGCAGCCATGCGCCGAGGTGGAAGGCGTAAAGGTCATCGGCGGTCGGCTGGTAGGCGGCATAAGGGCCGTCACGTTCGCCCGCCATGCGGGCGATGATCGTGGTGGCGAGCTCGGGCACCCGCAGGCAATGCCCGCCGGTGTAAGGGCTCTTGGCGTCGATCGCGCCGGCGATCAGGCGGATGAAGCCCTCCAGCAGCTGCTGCTGGGCCTCGGCCATCCGCCGCGCCTCGATCGCCGCCGACAGCGCCCCGGACAATTTCTCGACGAACACCCGGAAATCGGCGCTGGAGTGCCACAGATCGAGCGGGTGGGCGAGGATGAGGAGACCGATCGGCCGGCGCTGCCGATCGGTCAGCGGCACCGCCAGCTGCACGATCTCCGGACCGATGTCGTCGAGCACGGCCCCCGGGCGCGCGATGCAATCGAGCGGCAGTTCCGGATCGGGCAGGATCGGCTCCGCCGAGGCCGCCTGCGCCACGGCGTTGAGCTGCAATGTCCCCCCGCACTCGTCCAAAAGATAGACCGCGCCAAAACGGCTGCCGGTGGCGCCAACCATCTGCCGCAGCACTTTGCCCAGCATACGCTCGAGGTCGGCTTCCCGGCCGATGGTCTCGGTGGTGAGCAGGAAACCCTCGATGGTGGTGCACACCTCGTCCAGCACCACTTCAAGCGCCTGCACCTCGCTGAGGCGGCTCGGCGACTTCAGCGGACGAGAGAAATCAAACCGCGACAATTGCTGGGCGCGCGCCGTCACTTGCGTGAGATCTCGGCCGATCCGCTTGCCCCCCATCCAGCCCGCGGCCATCAGCAGGAGCCTCAGGGCCGCCGCGCCGACGGCGTGGCGGGCAAGGCCGTCGCGGGTGGCCTGGAACAGGTCGCGATCCGGCGTGGCGAGATAGAGATTGAGATCGGCGCCCTTGATGCCCGAGAGGGGGATCTTGATGCCGAACCAGGTTTCTGAATCGATATCGAGCGGCAGGGTTTCCCCGGCCTTGACGTCGCGGGACGCGAATGCGGCCAGCGCCGGCTCACGAAGATCGGCAAGGCGGCGGAAGACCGGCTTGCCGTCGCGCCAATCCAGCACCTCGTCCGGATCAGAATGGGCCACGACGCTGCCATCGCCGCGCGCGATGACGATCTCGGTCCCCGGCGTCGGACGCAGCTCCCCGAGCTGGGCGCTGAGTTCCGACAGCTCCACATCAAGGGCAACCACCGCATCCCCCAGCTTCGGCCGTTCGCTGATGGTCATGCCGATGGCGCGGGTGGTGAAGAAAACGTAAGGCGCGGTCAGCTGCATTCCCTGACCCTGGGCGGCGTCGCGGAACCAGGGGCGCGTGCGCGGATCGAAAGTGTAATCCGGCATGACCTTGAAGCTGAGAAGCTGCATCCGGTCGCCGTAAAAGCGCCATTCGCCGACCGGCACACCCTGCTCGTCCAGGGTCACGGTCTGCAGCAGGAAGGCGGCCCCCTGCGGCGGGTCGATGCGGTATTAGGTAGCAAGCTCACCTAGAATGGTCGATGCCGACGAAAGCCGTTGGCGCATATGAAAAAGCCCGGCGCTGGCCCGGGCTTTTCCGTCAGTTAGGTGTGTCCTTGTAAATGAGCCGGAAGCTGCCTTCCAATAGCTCAAGCCACAGCTTCCTCTGTTCGGGAGGCCATACCTCCCCAGTCTTAGGGCTGAGACTCGATCAGAGCCAGAAGGCGACGGCGGTGGCGAGCGCTACGGCTGAGAGGAAGTTGACAGCGAGTTTGTCGTAGCGGGTGTGGACGCGCCGAAAGTCCTTGAGGCGACAGAAGGCATTCTCGATCAGATGGCGGCCCCGGTAGCGCGCTTCGTCATATCGGATGGTACGTTTGCGGTTGCGACGGCCCGGTATGACGGGCGTGGCGCCCGCTTCGCGAGCCAGGTGGCGTAAGCGGTCGGCATCGTAGCCCTTGTCGCCCAGCAGGTAACGCATGGGCCCGGCCCGTTCGAGAAGCTCGGGGGCGGCCTTCATGTCGCTCACGTTTCCGGGTGTCAGCATCAGCGCGTAGGGACGGCCGATGACGTCGGTGAGCGCGTGGATCTTGGTTGTCCAGCCGCCACGCGAGCGGCCGATCGCCTGCGCTGTCCGCCCCCTTTTGCCCCGAATGCCGCGCGCTGCGCCTTGATGTAGGTGCTGTCGATTGCTGTGCTTTTCGTGACCGCACCGGCCTCCACCAGCGCGTCGAGCAACTGGAGCCAGAAGCCCCGGCGAGACCAGCGATTGAAGCGATTGTAGACCGTCGTCGATGGCCCGTAGTCGGCCGGACAATCGCACCAGCGGCAGCCGACCTTGAGGACGTGCAGGATGCCGGAGATCACCCGCCGGTCATCAACACGCCGCGCACCGGGTTGGTTTTTCGGCAGATGCGGTTCGATCGCCGCCCACGCCGCATCCGACAACCAGAACAATGCCATACGCCGCCTCCCGTGATCCATGCCCCTGTGAATCAGGAAAACCGCCCCTCCTCAACCCCATGATTGGGTTTCGACCCTAATGCCCCGTGTCGATGGCAAGAAAGACATTCACCAATTATACAGTCCAAAAAGCAGAGCCAACGAATTCCCTGGAACGGATTGGCGCTTCCTAATCCGAGCGGCGGGAAACACGGCCCGGGCGTTTGCAGCGATTCACGATGCAGGCTGCGTCATCGGCGATGTCAATCACGGTGGAGTACTGGTTGGTCTGGATGCAACAGTAAAACTGATAGACTGCGATTCCTTTCAGGTCACGCATGCTGGGAACCGATATCTTTGCGAGGTAGGAGTCGAAACGTTTACACCACCGGAGCTTCAGGGTAAATCATTTTCCGGTCTTCTCCGGACACCAAATCATGACAATTTCGGCCTGGCAGTAATGGCCTTCCTGCTCCTATTCATGGGGCGTCATCCCTTTGCGGGGGTTTATTCCGGCCCCGGCGATATGCCGATCGGAAAAGCGATCGAGCAGTTTCGTTTTGCTTACGGCGGCCAGAACCAATCGGTTCAGATGCAGCGCCCGCCCGCATCCGCACCGCTGTCGATTGTCGGTCCGCACGTTGGCGGCCTTTTCGAAAGAGCATTCGCGAGCGACGCCATCCAGCGAGGACGACCGTCCGCGCGAGATTGGGTGAATGCCCTCTCCTTGATGGAGAAGGAACTGCGATACTGCTCGGCGAACCAAGCCCATTGGCATCATACAAGCACAGTATGTCCATGGTGCGCGATCGAAAGGGTTACCGGAATCCAGCTGTTCCAGCTGCGGGCCGCCAAGCAGCCAACCCTCAGCAATTTCAATCTCACAGCCATATGGTCCGCCATCGAGGCGGTGCAGCACCCTGGCAGCGCACCACCTATTGCCGATGGGAAAGCGCCACCTTCATACGTCGATTCGTCGGGATTCAAGCCCAGATGGCTGGCACCTTGGGTGGTCGCCGTAATCTTGTTGCTGATCGGTGTGAACGGTGGGGGTGGTTGGATAGTTCTGGCAGCACCTGTTGCTGGGCTTCTGTGCGCCAAGCTCATCGGTCCCGACCGAGAGAAAGTGAAAATGGCCGAAGAGCGACTACGACGCGTGAACGTCGAATGGAGAAATGCGTCTTCAGAATGGGACAACAAAGCCGGGCCCAAGCTATTCGACGAGAGGCTATCCACATTGCGCGAGCGACGTCTCAGCCTGGAGGAACTTCCGGCGCTGCGGCAGCAGCGAATGGATCAATTGAAGCGCGATCAGCGTCGTATTCAGATGAATAAATTTCTCGATAAATTCGAAATTTCCGACGCAAAGATCGATTCAATTGGCCCCGGACGCAAACAGACATTGGAGTCTTTCGGCATCGAGACCGCACTGGACATTACCAAAAGCGCGTTGCAACATGTGCCTGGCTTTGGTCCGGTACTGCAATCCAAGCTCTTGGATTGGCGATCCGCGATCGAGAAACGGTTTGTGTTCGATTCGAACAAAGCCATCGACCCTCGTGACATCCAACAAGTCGAGCAAGAAATTCTTGCTGCGCGGAAGGCTCTAGAAGCTGAGCTTGCGGGAGGCGCAGCGGAGCTCAATCGCTTGCGAATGGAAATTCTGGCAGCCAGAACTCGCCTACGTCAAAGAATTGAATTTGCTCATTTGGCAGTGAAAGAAGCCGCGACTGAGTTAGAGGCTCTGAGATAGCCGATAGTGAAGAGATATCTCATGTTGACATAATGACGATATTTAGCTGTCTCGCCCTTAACTTCAGTATGTTGCTCTTGCTGTGGAAAAGGCTGGTTCTGGAAACGGCGCCCCCCACAACGGTGGCGCCGCAATGAAAGATAAGCCCTCAGATCTTGCGACGTGGGGCTCGGAAGACCTGACCACAACGAGGGCCGTCGTGGCTCTGAGCGCAAAGAGCTATCGCTTAGCGCGAACGTCCCGGAGTTGGATATCTGCGCGCCATCCGCGTTCTTGATTTATTCCGAGCGCGGGCCAATCTTAGCCTTATGAAATTCCCACGACTCAGCCGCTACCGGACGGGTGGCACGACCGGCAACATGAAGCTCAGCTTACCGCTGCCGCGTACACCCGACGGGCGCGTCTACCGCTTCTCGCCGAATGAGGACGCGCAGCCTCGCCACTTCGTTCTCGGCAACGTCGTCGCGGATATACCCCTGACTGAAGCACTGTGCGCCCGGATGAAGCACGAGCCGCATATCCCAAAGACCGTCTGTCCCTACAGCGGCACTGTTGCGGATGACGAGGCATTCACCCATCCGGACGATCAGAGAGCCGCACTGGAGATGGTGAAGCACGAGGCTGCCCAAGACATCGAGGACGCGGTTGCACAGATGTTCAAGGACGCGTTCAAAGGCAGTTCCTCAAGCAAGGGCTTTATCAAGATCACGACGAACGTGAAGCGCGGCTCGCCCAAGCCGAAACCCCGCTTCGCCCGACAGGACCTGATGCGCGAGCTGATCTGTGATCATTGCGGACGCGACTATGGTGTCTTCGCCATCGGTCTATTCTGCCCCGACTGTGGCGCGCCGAACCTGCGGCTTCATTTCGCGCGCGAAGCCGAACTCGTTGATGATCAAGTCTCGCTCGCCGAGGAGATCGGCTCCAAGAAGGAAGAACTCGCCTACCGACTGCTCGGGAACGCTCACGAGGACGTTCTCACGGCGTTCGAGGCAACACTCAAGGCCGTCTATCTCTACGGCAAAAGACAGGCCAGCACGACCCCGCTCCCAAAGATCGGCAACGACTTCCAGAATGTCGACAAAGGACTCAAGCGGTTCGCGGAGTTCAGCTGCGATCCATTCGAAGGCCTGACTGATGCGGAGATGGGAGCGCTCAAGCTGAACATTCAGAAGCGCCACATCATCGGGCACAATCTCGGCATCGTGGACGACAAGTTCGCGACCCACGCCAGCGACGCCAGGGTCGGCGAGACGGTGCATCTTGTCGGTGAGGACATCCGCCAGTTTGCCGCCATCAGCCAGAAGGTCATCGACAAGCTCGACGCTTGGCTCGGCGGTTCACCATCGCCGACGATAAAACAGGCGCCCCTTCTCCTTACCGTAAAGGAGCCCACGGTACATCCCGAGGACCCGCAAAACCTCATGGGAATGGACCTGCAACTGTCGCTACTCGCGCGCAAGATTGCCGTTTGGGTCGCCCAACAGGATGCCGACGGCAGGCGCAATTTCGTTGACCCGGACAGCTTGCGCGAGGCATTCAAGGACAGCGCTGATGTGGAGCTTGAGGAAGCCATCGCGGAGCTGGAAGTGGACGGCTTCGCGACGGTGTCGCACACGATCGGGGGCGGGCTCCTTCAATTCCGCCCCTCGCTGGACCTCTACCTGACCTTCGACGGACCGGCCTTCGATCGTGATTCGATTGCCGATACGGTGACCGTCGCGGAGCTTGCTCTGTCCGGACCCGACAGCGTCAGCGCTGAAAAGATTTTCGCGCAGACCGGATGGGATGAGCGCCGCTTCAATCCGGCGTTCGAACACGCCGCATCGCAAATTCCCGATGAGCGCGTCAGCAAGACATTGGGGACGAAATTTACCGTCACCTCTTTTCACATGCAGCCAGAGGACCGCGTGCGAATGAAGCGCTTCGTGGCGAGCCTCAAGGCCAGATAAAGGAGCAACCGGGCAGCTCTAGCTCGACTGAATCTTGGGCTGCGTCCGACACAGACTGCGTTCGTGGCGCGTGACGGTCCCACCGCTTGGTCGTCCTACACCGGCCCCATCTCGGACTCTGGGAACCTATGTTTGCGAGTGCTCGGCCGAGCTTCACCACCGAACAGGCCCCATTCCCATCAGAAGGGACATCGGGAGTCTCCGCTTCGGAGCATACAACAGCGATCGGACAGACCAGCGGAATTTCACCGTAAAATCAAGTAAATAACGCGCGGGCGTTCGTCCGTTTTGGGCTCAGGCAGGAGGTCCACCGATAGGCGCCAATCCTGCCACATGTGAGAACCGCAAATCGCTATATACTTGGATTATACAATGCTGTCGACGATCGAGGCGAAACGTGGAAAACCTTTCCGGCATAAGCCCTTACTCATCCACTGGCCGGCGACTGCAGCTATAATGACTGGGTTGCCCGAATCGCCCACCCTTAGAGTCAAGCTTCGTTGAGAACAAAGGATATGACGCAGCCCTCGAAGACAGCAAAAGCCACTCTTGATGACCGCTTTCGGTTTGCCGAGGATTCGTTTCCCGGTGCGGCTGGCGCTTGGGATTCGCATCTTCGGTTTGGGGTGGGCGTCGACGACGGCGAACGCTATCTGCTTCGCCTGTTCAAGAAGTCCGGTACGCCGCTTGACGACGATCTGAGCCGCCTGATCGCGCGGGGACTGCGCCGCATCCGCCGCGTTCTGTCGTCCCGCCGGTCCCGCGAGTTGCTGGTCGAGGTGCGGGATGTCGTGGAAGACCGTCACGAGCTTGCGATCGTCATGCTCGAACCCGGAAGCCCGATCGCCGGCTCATCGCGTGCTATCCGCGCCAGGCAAAATCTCTTCCTCACGGCAACGGGGAGGAAATTGTTCTGGCGCAACATCGCGCGTGTCGCCGAGGCCTTGGCGATTTGTCACGATGCGGGGATCGTTCACGGCGCCGTCAGTGAACATGCAATGTTCTCCCACGGCGATGATCGCGAGGATTATCGCCTTGGCGGATACGAGGCATGCGTGCACATCGGCGACGGCGATCTCGGCGGCGCCGGTCATCCGCTGCGGCCGTCCGGTGTGATCTCGTTCCGCCAGGACTGGATGGATCTGGGAGGCGCCGCCACCAGGATTCTCGGCGTCACGGCCGACGGCGGCCCCGCGCTGCTCGCGATCGAGCGGCGGATGCTGGATCGCCTTGCCAGTCCGCCGCACTATCAACTGTTCGACGGCTCGGTGGTCTTGCGCGAACTGCGGGAGCTTGCTGCCGAACTTGAGCGCGTGGGAACGGGCTCGGAAGGGGAGCTTGTGCTCTACCCTTCCCAACAGGTCATGCAAAGCGACCTCCCGCAGCTGACATCTGGCGCGCTGGCGGCGGACGACACCCAGGCTGTGCTGCGGTTCGTCGAGGAGGATCTGCTCGGACCGGATGTTCGGGCCGTGGTCACGGGCCGCGATTCGGTAAAGATCGTCACCGATTTGGCGACATACGGCGTGAGGATTGTCGATGATCGGATCGGCCTGCTGGTCAGGGCCGACAAGAGACGGCCCGACGACCGGGTCTACAACGCGGTCGAGCTGAACCACCGGCTTTACCTCTCGAACAACCGCCGCGGTTCCGAGGAGCG
The DNA here is from genome assembly GCF_052932325.1 of Xanthobacter sp. ZOL 2024. NCBI lineage: Bacteria > Pseudomonadati > Pseudomonadota > Alphaproteobacteria > Hyphomicrobiales > Xanthobacteraceae > Xanthobacter > Xanthobacter sp. ZOL 2024. Next base: position 2,495,269 of record NZ_CM128808.1, on the reverse strand, counting down.
TGTGCGTAAGCTCGGTCCTGGTGCCATGCGGTGGGCCGACCTCGGCGAGCAAGGTTCCTTGCCCGACACGGCGCGGGACGTGACGTCCTGGTATGCGCTGATCATTCTCGAGGCCTTTACCTGGCTGCGGGAACGGTTTCGCATCTACCCCGTCGAGATTCTTCCGGCCTCACCGAACGATGACGCGAGCTTGGTCTGGCTCCTGCCGCGTGAAGAGACCGGCCGGGACCAACGGCGCGGACGAATTGGGTTGCGCCCGGCGGCCGAAGCCCTCAAGCGCGAGCTGCGCGACGATGACGGCAGAACCGAATGGACAGTTGCAGAATTCGACACGCCCGCCGGCGGACGGGAACGGCTTCCGCAGCTGCGCTATCTCGGGAACGGCGAATATAAAGGTCAACAAGCCTTCGCTTTCGCCACGAACCAGCCCATCGTCGCCGGCGCAGGTTATTATTTTCGCCCGCAGCGGGATACAGGCTTCGAACGCGCCATCAGCCGCCGGCTTCAGAATATTGTTGCGGCGCGAAGCAATGTTGAGCTGCTGCGAGCGCTCGACGATCCCGCGCAGGTGGCGCTGGATGACGCGCTTCGTGACATTGCCGCCCCGGGCGTTCCGCCGGCTGGCCTGGATGCGACAAAGAAGCGTGCGTGGGAGGCGATCGCGGCCGGGAGGTCCATCAATGTCGTCGTCGGCCCTCCCGGCGTCGGCAAGACTTACCTGATCGCGCATCTGGTGCAGGGCGTCCTATCCCACACGCCGGATGCGCGCGTACTGATCTCGGCGCAAAATCACGAGACGCTCGTTCAGATGGAGGAAGCGCTCGCGCGAACACTGCCCGCACAGACGACGATCGTCGTCCGCGTCGAGCGTTCCGGCGTGGACGAGAAGACCGGCATATTGCGGGAGGCGTCGGTCGCGCTTCTGCAGTCAACATTGGCCATGACGGGCCACGGCGCCGCCATCCTGTCGAGCCAGCACGGCCTGATTCAGCTGGCCCTCGGACCGTCCGGTGAGCCGGAGCAGGCCGTCGCCGACCAGGTATTTCGGGACACGGACAATCTTCTGTTGCGATCATCCGACGTGACGCTCGCGACGACATCATCGTATGTGATCGAGGAAATGATCGCCGATGGGGAGCAGTTCGACTGGGTCATCATCGAGGAGGCGGCGCGGGCGAATGGGGCGGAGCTGATCGGCGCGCTCCTGCTCGGCAACCGCCGGGTGATGATCGGGGATCACAATCAGCTTTCCCCGTTCGACGTCGTCGACCGGCAAAGATTCTACAATGCTGCGGTCGCGGCCGAGCTGTTGCGCGATGCCAAGGAACAGATCGTAACGATACCGGATCTGCCGCCCGAGATCGAATCCACGCTCGAGCTGATCAAGACCGATCAACCGCTCCTGGCGGATGTCCTTGCCACCGCCAACCGGCTTGAGGAAGCGTTCCGATCCATTGCCGAGCGGGAAGAAGATCGGGAAAAGACGACGGGCCGCCCGAGCTCGATCGCCACGACGCTGCTCGAGCAGAGCCGCATGCACCCGGCGATCAGCGAGCTGGTCTCCAACACGTTCTACAAGGGTAAGCTGATTCCGTCAGAACGGGTGACGACGCGCCCGCTGACGGTGGCGTCGGACGCGGGTTTTCCCACCGCGCCCATCATTGTCCTCGACCTACCGGCGCTCAGTGTGGTCAAGAAGCGCGCGTTCGAACAACCGGTGCGGCGGTCGTACCGCAATGAAACCGAGGCCGCCGCACTGCTGGCGGCGCTGAAGCATCTGCGCCCCGTCCGGGATGCAGATGGATGCCTGCCGACATTGGTGATTTTGTCGCCCTATCTCGCCCAGGTCGATCATTTCGAACGGCTTCTGAAAGACCAGGTGGATCTCGACACCGGCACCCTGTTTGGCTTTGAGAGCCCTCGGAGGAATGGGAAGTTCATCTACACGAGCGACAGTTTCCAGGGCGGAGAGGCGGATGTCGTGGTCGCAAGCCTCGTCCGGAACAATTTGCTCGTCGGGACCCGCGCGCTTGGCTTCATCAGAAATCCGCAGCGTATGAACGTTCTCCTGAGCCGCGCCAGACAGAAGCTGGTGCTCGCCACCAGCCGGCAATTCATTGCGGAGGCAGTTGACGGCGTGGACCCCGATCGCCGTGGCGGCGAGCTGGCGTTCCTTCGCACGATGCTCGGCGAGATCGACCGTCTGAGCCAGACTGAGTTCGAGGCCGTCGGCAAAGGCGCCGCCATCATCAGGGGCGACGCAGAGGGGAAGCTGCTCCTGTGAAGATCTTCCTTCCCGCGTGGCACTACCGGGCGCGCGCCATCGTCCAGAGGATCTGGGGCTGGAGCCCGGTTGAGGAGATGGTGCTGCTCACGCTCGACCGGACGCCGGGAACCATCGAGCAGGTGGCGGCGTCCCTAAAAATTCCCAGGCAAGTCGCGGCCTCAACCGTCGCGCGCTTGATGCAATTTGGTTTGATCGAAGTACGTCTTGCGCCGGTGCCGCTCTTGACCAGCAGCAGCGTCGGCCACGACTTCCTTCGTTCCAACCGCGCGCTGCCGGAGCGCACCGAAGATCGGGAAGTTGGCATTAGCCTCATCTTCGAGAAGGTCGGACACTCCATTCTTCGCAACCGGGATGTGATGACCATCCCGCTCCGCAAGCTCCCTTCTTCCGGGCACGCCGTGCCGTTTCCGCAGGGAGAAGCCCCCGAGACGGACGCTACGATGGCGCAACGTGTCCATCGCTTCATGGCGGGCACACTCCGTCCGGGTGAATGGTTGCGCGGCGTCCAGGCAATCAGCTCGGTGATCGAGCAGAAGTATCTGGTTCTCGATCTGGACGACGTGGCAAATGGCATGCTGCCCGACGGAGCAAGCGATCTCCTGATTGCGGCCCTGCAGACGACCATCACAACAGGGGTGCTTCCACCGATCGCGAGTCCGCAACGGGACCCTTCCCCCTCGACCACGATTGCGTTCGACGCCAACCAGCTGATCGTGGGATCGGAACAGCATCTGGAGCGCTTCGAGCAGATCGTCGCCGGCGCGAGATCCGATGTCTTTGTTCTCTCTACCTTTGTCGCCGCGCAGGCGGATGAACGGGGCAAGGAGCAGCGGGAGCGCATCTGGCGTGCGCTGGAGGACGCTGTCAACAGGGGAGTGCAGTGCCACCTGTTCTGCGGGACATCCCTCGATGAAGGCGCCCGCAATGCGGTTGCGATGCAGGAGCTCAACACACGCCTCTCGACAGTGCGTTCGGCGCGCGGGATTGTGCTTGCGCAGCGCGATTCCGTCGGCAGTCACGCGAAGATCGTCGCGGCCGACGACGGTCATGGAGGCGCGGTTGCCCTGCTGGGGTCGTGCAACTGGCTGTCATCGCCGTTTTCGGCGGTGGAGGTCTCGGCCGAACTGCGCGAGAACCAGGCGGCGGCGATCGCGTTGGATCTCCTGCGGTCGATCGTGGCGGGCCTCGCAAGCGCCCGCCGTTCGGTAGAAATCCTGCAGTTCATGGCGTCCGACCTGCGGCGGAGCCGGACGGACATGACTCCCGGCGGACAGGCGACGAAGTGCCCCCAGGCTGAGTTGACGGTGCTCTATGCTGATGACCACGAGCGGGTGCTGCGAACGGCGGCGCATGAAGCGACTGAAAGTTTCGTATGTTGCACCAACAAGGTTGGGGCGCCCATGGTGCCGGCACTTTTCAATCCGGCAGAAGTGGCGGGCCGCCGCATTTCGGATGTCAGGGTGTACTTCTCCCGTTACACTGGCCCCACGAAACGCCGGCATGTGGTGGCACACCGTGAGCGGTTGCACGATCTCGTCGACCTCCTGGCGGTCCGCGATCCGCAGCTCCACGCGAAGTTTCTCGCCTGGGACAAGGATCACATCGTCATAAGCAGCATGAACTGGGGATCCCAATCGGGCTTGCCCGACAACCGGCTCGACGAGATCGGTCTGTACTTGAGAGGCCCCGATCTTGCGACGTCCCTCTTAGAGAAATTTGAATCAATTATAAATATTAATATGCCATGAGATTCGATACCATTTTGCGAAAAATAAAAATTTTCTAAACATTTATCGTTAAATTTATTATGATATAATTTCCAAAATTCATAATTTAACACAAAAATCGACGATTATATGTATAATATTATTCATAATAGAGGCCTTGCATCGTCACTGCGACCGCTAGACTCCTTATCTCGATCTTTTAGCGGAGGCCATCCTAAATTTATCGAGTGTTCACCGCTCCAGATATTTGACGCAGACTTTGTGGACGATCGGCGCTTGCTGTTTCAGCACAGGTCGAACCGTCCCGAAAATCTACTTCGGGACTCCCCGTGCTTCTCCTGAAACAACGGATGAAGCGCCTGTCGGGCCACGCGGATGTCCAAACAAGCGCCACGTCCAACCGCTCCTTTCTGGCATTGAGATAATGATAGTGGTAGCCGAGCTTACAGGCGTCGCGCCAAGGTAAGCGCTATTCCCTACATTCTTTCAGAGAAGCGTTCATAGGCTGTGATACGGGAAGGTTTCAGGTCAATATCCCGCTGATAGATTTCCCCCTTCAGGAAGGCCAGTTCTGGATCCCTCTGTTCATCCGCGACATCAATGTACCAGGAACGGGGGCGGCCGTTCTCCTCTCCATTCCAACGATATCCCCGTGACTTAAGCTGATCCTTAAACTCGAACGGAGAGCCTTCTGCCCAGATGCGCCATGTCGGCCGTCGAGCACGCGCGAGCAAGTGGCCAAGTGCATTCACGCCGGATTTCGGAAGTGGGCGCGACAGCACCTCCACCGCTGCGAGACAGTCATTTGCCGCACGATGCCGATCGTAGAAGAAGCCGCATCCCACCGCGAGATATGCGAGCTTTGTACCCTCGAATCCCTCCGCGGCCCAATCAATCTCTGACATGGAGCAGGCCCAGGGCTTGACCGAGAATGAGGGGCAGAAGCGTTCCAGAAACTTGCGATCAAAAGCAGCATTGTGGGCGATGACAACGGCGGCAGGGAGCGCAAACTGCCAAGCCTCCTCCGGATCGATCTTTTTGCCGGCCACCATCGTGTCGGTAATGCCCGTCAAAGCGGTTATGGTGGGAGGTATGGGAGCCGATGGCTCTCGCAGCCGATCGAACGGCTCCCCAACATCGATAACGATGCCATCGAGCGAATACCGGAACGGCAACATGGCGAGTTCGATGATCTCGTCTTTCGACGGATCGAGGCCCGTTGTTTCTACGTCCACGAAAAGCCCGAGGCGGGTGTCCTGTTCAGGTATTCCAGTCACTGGCGCACGTGGCCGCAAACGACGAAGAACCCGATAGTCCTGGCTTGCTTCCAGGAGGGCTGCCGCCGCCTCCAGCGCTGCGGCATCCGGTTGGCCTATCATGCTGTGGTCGCGCCGCGGACGCCGCCGCCCGTGGCGGTCGGTGCGATATTGACCAAAGCTGCCCGGCCTTCTTCGTGGAACCAGAGTTCCCCGATCTTCGCATCATCGCTTTTCGGAAGTGGATTCGCCTCTCGTACCTTGAAGGTGGTCGGGAGGTTCACCGATGTGCCGAAGACGAGCGCGTGCTGCTTCGGCAAAGAAGGCAAACGCTTCAGAACCGCTTCCGAGATGAATGGCGTCATCTGCCGAATCTGAGAAAGATCATCCGGATTCTGTATGCGATGGATGACGAAATTCGAGCATTGCGACAGGACCGTTTTCGACAATTCGCTCGGTCGTTGCGAGGCAACTAGCAAGAAAAGCCCGTACTTTCGTCCCTCTTTGGCTATACGTTCATAGATCTTACTGGCATCGATTGCATATCGTGAGATTGATTCGGAGATGTAGCGATGCGCCTCCTCGAGAAGCAAATGCACTGGAAAACGATTTCGCGGTTCAGCCTGCCGCAGCAATCTGAACACCATCCGTGCGAGAACAGACGCCACCAACTCCACGACTTCATCCTCAACCGCATTCATATCTACGATGATGATCTGATCTCGCTTGAGCCAGTTCGCTCCGTTGCGCTCCAGACCCAGGAGCCCTTCCAGAAACTTATCGCGGGACAGTTCGGCCTGCCCGCCTGCCGCGTTGTGACGAAGAAATTCGTACTCCGGACGCTCCTCCAAGGATTTGAAGCGTGTCAGCATCTGTGAGCAATAGTCTCGAATCTGCCTGTTCCCATGTGCCTCTTCGTAAAGTATCGCTAGGTCCAGCGCCTCACCCAATGCCGAAAATTCGAATGGCAGGTTGGAGTAGGCTGGGAGCTTCAGCCCATCGATGATGAACCCTCCACCATTTGCATCGCCTAGCAGATATTTTGTCAGCCCATCCGAATCGGCCATCTGACCATAGCTGATCTTTATATACGGCTTGATCTTTGCCGTGCTGATCTCTGTAGTGTTGAACCGTTGTAGAAGGCCGACCATTCGATCGTGCTTCGAAGGGCTGCCGGTGTCGTCACGGAGAATCTGGCTCAGGCACGTAGCCAGGATATGGTTCTTTATGCCTTTCAACTCTGCGCTTGCTCCGGCAGAAAATAGCGTTGCAAGGCCAAGTGCCATTCGCAGAATCGGCAGTTGGGTTCGCTCGCTGGCCTGAAGCAGCAGCTCCCATTCGGATTGTTCCAGAAACCAATGCGGAAGGCGGAACTTCCCGTCGGATGCGGTCCCATCGAGCACGACATGAGCGACGCCGATACGACTCGCCTTGGCGAGCGGCTTGAGCGCATTGGCATACTCGCCATTCACGTCGAACACGACGAAGGTCGCACCTCGTGCATGATACTCGTCAACCTTGTCGAACAACGATTGAAGGACCGAGGCCACGGTGCAGGACTTGCCGCTGCCCGTATTCCCAAGAACGGCGGTATGGCCACCGAAAAAATCATCGATCCGGACTTTGACGTCGTATCCCTCGAACACCACCGAACGACCGATCGACAGGGCGCGAAAGCGCGTCGCATCTTTAGGCACTGGTGCAGCGCCATTGAGGCCCAGAGCAGGTTCGCTTGGCTTGTCCGTCTCGAACACACGGTCAAGCTCAGCATCGAGAGCATAGAGCGCATCGGCATATAGCGAGGGAAAGACAGAGACGCCGAAGCGGAACTTCGCGTTGCGGTCTTGCGGCAGCATCCCGACCGGCACGACGTCGAGGTATTTCGCGGACGCCGCCTTGTCCAACTCCCCCTCGCCGCGACCGGGGCTGGCGATGTCCCGCTCCCGCAGGCCGACAACCTCGACCACGACATATTCCGTCTGGACCGGAATCATCAGGAACGAGCCAAGGCGAGCGACATAATGAACGTCATCGAACCCAACGACGGTGAAATTGTCCGTGCCGGCGTGCATCTCGACGACGAAGCGATCAGCCGCGACGGAAACCACCTTGCCGATGGCGCGTTTGCGGTCATCGCGGCTCATTTGCTCTCTCCATCGACGGAAGGAGCTTCCGCCTTCCGGGGAGACATTACCTCCAGCACCCTCCGGATCGCGTCATCGATGCGCTCGCTCGGCCGCTGCGGCATGAAGTGCTCGATGATCGTATCGAAAAAATGCGCCTTGCGACCGGCTTCCGGGCCGTTGCCACCAATGACCCAGATGCGGGGATCATTCAGAGCGCGGAGCTTGGCCACCTCTCCCTCAAGCATCGGATCGACGAAGATTATCAGGCGGAAGGTCGGTATGGTGAGCGCCTGATAGATGATGTTGTTGATGTGCTCGTCTCCGAAGGCGTATCCCATCGTGAAGAGAACGCTTTGTTCCCTCACGATCCGCGACTGGAACTCGCGAAACAGGTCGGCGTAGGGCGATCCGAGGCTGGAATTTTGCTTCGCCGGGGTAGGATAGATCATGACCTTGCCCGATCCCTGCGCCTTCGAGACGGCCGTCTCACGGATCGGGAACAGGCCATGGTCGTCTTCGGTCCAGCTAATCGATCCATGGATCTTGCAGAGATAGACGAAGCCATCCACCGCGGACCATTTCCGGTTGGTCAGATCGAGCTGCTCGGCAAGTGCATAGCGGAATGTCGCCGGATTGAAGCGACGCTCGACCACACCGGAGAAGCCATTGGCGTAAGGCAGGCCGAGCCGATCCATCGCTGTCTCGTTGAAAAGGTCGTAGTTGGTGGTGAAAATCCACGGACGCGGCAGCGAGCGGTCACGCAGCACCAGCTTTCTATAGAAAGTCTCGTAGAGTGCCCCGACGGTGCTGTCCCCATTGGCGAATGCTCCGTTGGTGCATTTGCCCCATAGGAATGCCTGCACTTTCTCGATGAGCGAATTGACAACCTTCAGATTATCCTTGCTCTTGGGGAGTGTGCTTCGAGCCAGCGAGAACCGAAGGCTGAAGAGCAGCTCCATCAACCGTTCAAGGTTGCGGGCATATTCCTTGTCCCCGATGTCGATCCCGAGCTCGTCGGCGAGGACCTTTCGCTCCGCGCCGGTCGGGAATCCCGCCTCGTCGGCAGTGCGCGCCTTGGTGAATTCGGCGGCAAGGGGTGCCATGGTCGGAATGCCAAGCTCCCGCCAGGCATCATTTCCCGCAGCATCTTTCTCTTTGACGCAATTAGACGAGCATCCGGCTCCCAGCAGGAAGGCGACATTCTTGGCGTTCAGTGATTCCGACAGCGCCTTCCTGACGACATCGGCGCCAGCCGGCCATTCAAGCACACCGGGATCACCCTCGGCGCCCCGCAGGAAGTTGAATGTCAATTTCTGAGATTCTTCTCCACCGGAATCCGCCACGAACTTCCCCCCTCATTTGAACAACGCTTCAATGTCCGACATTGGCCGGAACAATTTCAACGGCTGATCCGGAAACGGTAGAAAGCTTTCTCGCTCATAGAAGCGCCTCGCGCTCTCGTCCTTGGCGTCCACGATCACCGCAAAGGATGCGATCTCGCTGCGCACGGCCCGGTAGAGCGCATCAGCAAGGAGACACCGACCGTAGCCTCTTCCCTGGTAGCGCTGATCGACAGCGAGGCGACCTAGCAATGTTGCCGGGATCAGAGGGTAGCGCGGCAGCTTGCGAACGACGGCCGCGGGCAGTTCCGGAAGCCGTACCGCCGTCGACGAGAGCGTGTAGTATCCGGCGATGCTGCCGTCCTTCAGCACGAGGACAAACGGGGCCGCCATCTTCTTCCGGGCGTCCTGCCCGGCCTGCGTATGGAAATATCGGTCGAGTGGCTCTACACCGCTTACGAATCCCGATCGGTCATGCTGCGCGCCGAGAACCTCGACCCGCAGAACGTCATCCGCTTCTTGCCCCACGCTCAGACGCCCGTTCTCTCACGATAGCGGCGAACGGTGTCATGCAGTCGTTCATTGACCGGCTGTGGTTCAATCAAGGCTTGGACGAACGCCTGGCTGTCCCGCACCGAAAGTTCCAGATGTTGATGTTCCTCGATGGCACGCCGCGCCGCGTCCTGTACGCTTGCCAAAACGAAATCCGTCACGGTGCGTCCTTGCAAGGCAGCGGCATGTTCGATCAGGCGCTTTTGGTCAGCGGTTACGCGCGTCTCGAGGCGTTCCCCTCGGACACGGCCAGTCGCCGGCCCCTTTGCTGCTTCAGCCATTTTCGACCTCCAATTTACCCGGTAAACGTACGGCCAATGGCCGGATAAATCAAGATGCGGGGCCGGTCGACGAACACGACTGCGCCGCCGGACATGAAGCGGACGAGCTGATCTCATCGAGCGGTCGGCCACGAACCCGGCAACGCCGGCCCAACTCAAAAATTGTGCGGCAGGTTGTTGCACAAACGCCGTAGAGCCATGATCTTGCTTTCCTAGGATCGGGTGGGCCCCGAAAGGCCGCGTGTTTTCCCTGATATCCGTGCTCAGGCGGCGCATCCGGATCTGGTGCGCCTCGTGCTTGTTCCCGAACGAAATGAGAAGACAAGGCCGAATGTTCAGTGCCCTTATCAGCTGGATCGAGAAACGCAGGCAGATCCGCCACCGCTGGCAGCGGGACGCGCGGGTGACGATCGAGAGGCACGGACGCCTTGCCTACTACGAAGCGCAGCGCTTGGCCGCGCGCAGCCGGATTGAAGGAGACAACTCCGGCTTCTGGCATTGGGCCAAAGTGGCGTCGAAAGTGGCGCGACTGTCGCCCATCGCGGAAATGGACATAAAGGTCGTGCAGGCCATTGCCGACGAGGAAATACGGAAACATCAGAATCCTTGAGCAATGCTGGAGGGGGAAAGCTTTCCCCCTGGCCGGCACTTCGTTGCCGGCACGCCCCTGCTGCGGGGAGCCCCCGCAACGCCCCCTGAGAGTGGGAGCACTGACCGGGTTTGCCGCAACGGGATAAGGGCTGGAGGAGAGGCCTCCGACGCCCGTCACGGAGAATCAGATGTCCATCCGACCAAGCCGATACAAGACATCGCGTGACAACCTCCGACTGGGCAGAAACTTCCCTCGCAATTCACACTGCTTGCCGCTCAGAGGAAAATGAGCTTCAAACAAGGCCGTGACTTGCAATGAGGTGCGCCGTGGTCGAGGCTTCCGACGAAACCAAAGAGAATAATCATCTTGAACTTGTCGCCGACATCGTGGCGGCCTTTGTCGGCCACAACACTGTCTCCACAGCGGAGCTCCCCGCTCTGATCCAGAGCGTCCATGCGACACTGGGCAAGCTCGGGACGGCACCTGAAAGCGTTGTCGTCGAGGAGTTGAAGCCCGCCGTGCCCGTCAAGCGGTCGGTGACGCCCGACTTCATCATCTGTCTCGAAGACGGCAAAAAGTTCAAGTCGCTGAAGCGGCATCTGCGATCCGTCTACGATCTGACGCCGGAGGCTTATCGCGAGAAGTGGGGCCTGCCGAAGGACTATCCGATGGTCGCCCCGGCCTATGCCGCGGCGCGTTCGCAGCTTGCCAAGACGATGGGGCTGGGGCAGGTCCGCAAGAAGGCTGAAGAGCCTGCCCCGCCAGCACGGAAGACCCCCGCGCGGCGTAAGACCGTCGCCGGCTGATTGCGGAAGCGGTCTTTCATTGGAGAAGATGGCTCGCGGAGGGCGCCTGCCGTCCGCTCGCGTGTCGCTCAAGCCAGGCACGTCACAATTCCATTGTGGCCTGAGCACCAAGACGGCCTGAAATCCGGGGCCACGCTTCGGTGTAGTGCCGGCTTTGAGGGGAAAGCCTTCTCCGGCTGCCGGGCCCAGGGTCTCTCAGCCGACTCTTGTCTCGCGGGGAGACTCCGCAACGCCCCCTTGAGAGTGAGAGTGCGGACCGGGTTTCCGTGACGGGTTGAGGGCCGGAGAGGAGGTCTCCGGCGCCCGTCGCGGAGAACCGCGATGACGAGACATCACTGCAGCGGCCGCGCCGGCTCCAACCGGGCGAGCCTTTATGACGACATCACCAACAAGATCATCGCCGAGCTGGAGACCGGCCGGGTGCCCTGGGTCCAGCCGTGGGGCACATCCGTGGCGAAGGCGCCGCTCGATCTGCCGCGGAACGCCACCACGAGCCGGACCTACAGCGGCATCAATATTCTCATCCTCTGGGGCGCCGTCATCGAGCACGGCTTTCCGGGCCAGAGCTGGCTCACTTTCCGCCAGGCCCTGTCGCTCGGCGGCAATGTGCGCAAGGGGGAACGCGGCACCACCGTCGTCTATGCCGACCGCTTCGTGCCGGGCGAGGAGAAACGCCGCGCCCGCGAATCCGGAGAGGAGGCCCAGGCCGTCCCCTTCCTGAAACGCTTCACCGTCTTCAACGCGGCGCAGTGCGAGGGATTGCCCGAAGACATCGCAGCCACCGCGCCGCCGCCACCGCCCGGCCTGATTGAGCCCAGGGTCGAGGCGCTGATCAAGGCGACCGGCATCGACTTCCGCATCGGCGGCAACGAAGCCTACTATGTCCCGTCCGACGACTATGTGATGGTCCCGCCGCCCCAGGCCTATTTCCAGCCCATCGATTGGCATCGCACCGCACTGCACGAGCTGGGACATGCCACCAGCCATCCCTCACGGCTCAACCGGGAGTTCGCCCGCTCCTTCGGCACGCGGAAATATGCCTTCGAGGAATTGATCGCCTTATCTTGACAGTCTGCACCGATTGCCAGTGTCATTCTGAAGTCGATGCAACAGGACTGACGGAGGCGTTATCCAGGCCGGCCGCAGCGCTCCCACATAGCTGGCGGAGGCCGGCCTGGATAGCGCCGGGCAAGTTGAACTCCTTCGTTGATGCTGGACTCCCCGGATGGGGGTCCGGGGGAAGGTTGAACAACTTGTGGACAGTGTAATCGCAGCTTCGAGCATTACGATTCAGGAGCGCAGATCGGCGGAGGGTCTTGATACCCATGTCCCGATGATCCTCCGGGACGGGGTGCTATACGATCCTGATCTGGATCGTTTTTTCCGCGACCTTCCTCTCAACGGCGTTCGCTCCCGTCATTCCCTTCGCGCCTATGGCTACGATGTTCTCGTCTGGGCTCGTTTTCTTTCGGAGGCCCGCGCCAAGACGATATGGCAAGCCGACCGGCATGATGTCCTTGCCTATCATCGCGTCCGCCGCCGCGCCGACGCGGGACAACGCATTTCCGCTGCGTCCTGGAATCGCGCCGTTGCCTGTCTCGATCGGCTATATCGCTGGGGTGTGCAGGAAGGACTGATTGCGGAAGCCCCCTTCACGCATCGCTCGGTCTGGAGGCAGGGGTACACCGGGCGCCGGTCGCAGGTGGCAGCGCGGAACGATGCCTATGAACCTGCCGCGCGTCGAGCGGACGTCAGTTTCGTCACGCTCGAAGACTATCGGCGCTTTCGGGATGTCGGCCTGAAGGCGCTTTTGCCTGACGGCAGCACACGCCCCGGCGCCCGAGATCGCAACGGTATCCGCAATGCGCTCTTCGCCGATCTCCTCGTAACCACAGGGCTTCGGCTGGAAGAAGCATCATCTCTCTTCGCCTCCGATCTCGTTTTCGCCGATCAGCATTCGGGCCGTCAGGTCTGGCTGGACCTGCCGGATGCACAGACCAAGGGTGATCGCGGTCGCCAGATCCTCGTTCCCGCTCGACTGCTCGAACAGGTGCGCGCCTATGTCGATGTCGAACGTGCTCATGCCGTCGGGAAGTTCCGGCAGCGCTCGGCGTGGCGGTCGATCGACCGACCGATCTTCGTTCATCGGGATCAGCATGCTACCCGGCTGCGGCTGATTGATGGCGGCGATGTGGCACTCGACCTGCTCGACCCGGAGGAACGCGGTCGGTTCATTGTCTGCGACAGCGACGGCACACCGAGCGAACCGGCGATATTATGGCTTTCGGAGATCGGCTTGCCGGTGCAGCCGAACTCCTGGGAAGTCGCTTTTGCCCGTGCCTCCAGCCGGTGCAGATCCTTCGGGTTCGATATCAACATCAGCCCGCACCAGCTCCGCCACACCTTCGCCGTTCACATGCTGGCGATGCTTATCCAGCACCGCCTCCGCGATGCTACCTTGCCTGCCGGGCCGATGGAGGGATATCGGCAAGTTCTTGGCGATCCTCTCCAGCAGGTGCAACGGCTTCTCGGCCATGCCAGCCTGACAACGACCTATATTTACCTCGACCACATTGCGACGCGCGCCGATACCGTCGATGCGGCCGTCGAGGAACTCCTGGGGCTGCTCCCCTCGGAGGCCTCGTTATGAGGGGGCGTCCGCGCAAAGGAACCGCGGTGCGCTTTGCGCGCGCCGATGGCGCTGTTCCCCCGCACGCAGGCGATCCGGTGCTCGGTCTGCGCTTCAACATCGAGGCGCGCTATGGCGGAACCGTCGAGGTTGATCTTGTCAGCGAGCGTCCGCGAGCCATCGCTGTCGCGTTTGCAGGTGCCCTCCGGCGGCAGTCCGAGCTTGGCGGATCGCTCGGCGCGCGGAGCACCATCAAGCAGCATCTCGCTGCGTACCTTCGGTTTTTCGCATATCTGCGTGAGCACTCCACGGCAAAGACGCCCGCCGATCTGCGTGCTGACGATCTCGATGGGTATGAGCATTTCCTCGAAGCTGGCGGGATGACCCCGATCCACCGGCACACCGTTCTCGCCAAAGCCATCCTCGCTCTGCGCTCGATCGATGCCGACCAACCTGGCCTTCTGGTTGAAGGGGTCCGTTACCGGTTGAGCTACACCAGCGCACAATCGGCCGGACGATCCCGACCGCGGGATGCCTATAGCCCGTTTGTCGCGCGGCAACTTCGGGACGCTGCCCGCCGCGATATCGCCAGGATATTCCGGCGGATCGGGAAGCCGCTCGATGAAGACGACAACTATCCCAACCTTCGCAGAGTGACCGATGAGGCCAATGCCCGGATCATCGCCTCCGGCAGGCTCAGCAGTGGGGATCGCGCCTTCAAGAGCCTCTATTTCATGAGGCTGCGTCGCGGTCTGCCGGTTTCCAACCTGTCCGAGGATCTGCACGCACGTTTCCATCTGTGCGCAATGGATATTCCGCCTCTACTGACCTTCCTGTCACTGGAGACCGGCCTTGAGATCGAGTGCTGCAAAGCCTTGACGATCAACTGCCTTCAGAACCCCGGACCCGGCACGATCGAGATCTCCTATGTGAAGCGCCGTGCCCGCGGCGCTGAGCACAAACGCATTCGCGTTCGTGACGGCGGGATCGGAACACCGGGCGGTCTGATCCGTAAGCTGATCGAGGCCACGGCCTTCACCAGGCAGTTTGTCCCGAGTGATAACCTTTGGCTTTATTACTATACCGGGCCTACGCAGCTCCGGGCGGGTATCGAGCATCCACATGAGCTCGTCGACCGATGGACCGCAGGCCATGGCATCGTCGATGACAATGGTGAACCTCTTCGTCTCGTTCTCTCCAGGCTGCGCAAGACCCACAAGGCGCTTTGGTATCTGAAGACCGAGGGGCATATGACCCGCTTCGCCATCGGGCATACGCCGGAGATCGCCGCTCGCCACTACGCGGATATCCCCTCGCTGCGGCCGCTGCACGAAGCCACCATTGCCGACACGTTTTCGGAAGTTGCCGCAATGGCCACCCCGATTATTCTGGCACCTGCCGATGAAGTGTCCTGGCGGCAATGCGATGCAGCGCCTGAGGAGCATGAGGAACGCGACGGTATCCTGCGTGGCGAGCAGGACGTTTGGCTGGCGGCATGCTCCGGTTTTGACCGTAGCCCCTTCGGGGCGCCGGGAACGCCGTGCCCGCAGCCGTTCTGGGGCTGTCTGGAGTGCCGCAATGCGGTCATCACCGCGCGTAAGCTGCCAGCGATCATAGCGTTCCAGCAGTTTATCGAGGAGCAACGGGCCAGTCTGTCCGCCTCAGACTGGGCCATGAAGTTTGGCCGCGCCCATGCTCGCATTGCCGGGCAGGTTCTGCCGGCATTTCCCGAGAGCATGGTTGCCGCAGCCCGCCGTGAGGCGGAAGTGCATGCGCTCTATCTGCCACCGGAGGCCCGGCAATGAAGGGATTGTCGCCAGCAGCTTCCAACTCCCTGCAACTCGATCAGCGCCCGGTTCTTGCAACCGCTCCGTTGAAGCCTGGCTTTGATCGGGATTCCCTCTCTCGCTACGGCGATCCAAGCTGGGATCTTGGGCCGGCCGTGTTTCGTGAGAACGCCCGCCGCTGTCACGTCACCGTGCATTTCACGTCGGTCGAGGACGCGTGTGTCCGCGACGCATTGCGCGAGTTCCTCTACGCCCGCCTCAACGTCGACCTGCCAGGTCACCGCAAGATCCTTCCTCCCGGAAGTGTCCGGCAGATATTCAACCGCGCGCGGCGCTTCTTCGATTTCGTGCGCGATGAACTTGGCGTTGTCGATCTACACCGGGTCGACCAGTCCCTTCTGGACCGATATGCCCGCCATCTCAGGGATGATCGTGCCCGTCGCCCGATCATCGTCGCTCACTTGCTGGAGATCCCATTCGACCTCCATGTGTTGCGGGACTATCTTCCCTCTGGCGGCCTGGCATTCCAACCGTGGGCAGGACGCGCACCTGCGCGCGTCGCGGGTTATCGTCATGCTCCCGAGAACCGGACGCCGCGCATTCCTGAGGCGATCATATCGCCGCTGCTGGCCTGGTCGATCCGATATGTCACCGAGTTTGCTGCCGATATCTTCGCGGCCCGCGAGGAGATGGATCGTCTCGAAGCGCATCGCGCCATGCTTGTCGAGCAGGACAGCCCCCTCGACCGTCATGGCCGACGGCGCGAGCAGCGCAAGCGGCTTGAGGATTATTTCAGGCGGCTTCGCAATGAAGGTCGCGGGGTGCCAATCTGGGGTACCGCCCATAACGGCATATTGCTCCGGCATCCCGAGACAGGAGACGTGTCGCCACCTGTCAACGCCCACCTGCTTCATCTGCATATCGGCATCGACGCCCGCGCCGAGAAGCGAATGCATGTTCAACTCGCAAGTGGTGCGCCCGATCTCATCGATGCCGCTCTACGCGAACTCGGCGTGGAAGCTGGAGGGATGGATACGCCGATCGCCATTCTGCCTGAGACCGGCAAGCCGTGGCGACCCCGCTTCGACACCAAGACCCTCGCTGCGGAAGAGCGCATGCTGCAGTCGGCGGCCTACATCCTGTGCGCCTATCTGACCGGCATGCGGGACTGCGAAGTCCAGGCGATGCAGCATGGATGTCTTTCGCTGGCGCGCAGCGAAGACGGCATGATCATGCGCCATCGCGTGCGATCCGTCGCTTATAAGGGCAAGTCCGCCCGAGGTGAGCCTGCCGAGTGGGTCACCATCGAACCTGTCGCTAAAGCTGTCGATGTTCTGGAACGCTTATCCCTTCGGGCAACATCAGCGCGTGGGCTGACGACGCTCTGGCCAGTGCTCGCGGCCAAATCGGTCTGCAAGGATCACCTCTCGGCTGAGGTAGTTCGCCAGCTCAACCTCTTCCGGGACCACCTCAACGACCTGTTCGGCACGTCTGACGCGCCAGCGATCCCTGACGGGCCAAGTGGACAGCCATGGCGCATCACGACGCGGCAGTTCAGACGCACGATCGCGTGGCACATCGCCAACCGTCCGTTCGGCACCATCGCCGGCATGATCCAGTACAAGCATGCGTCAGTCGCGGCGTTCGAGGGATATGCCGGCTCCAGCCGATCCGGCTTTCGGGCCGAAGTCGAGAACCAGCGGAGTCTCGGCCAGCTCGATGACCTGTTGGTCTATTTCGACGAACGACAGGCCGGGGCCAAGCTGTCGGGGCCTGCGGCGGCACGTATCGCAAAGACGCTCGACAGCATATCGGATGATCTAGGCCCGCTTCCGGCCATGATCGCCGATCGGGCCCGGCTGCGCACCATGCTCGCGAGCCTCGCGCGAACATTGCATGTCGGCGTGCTGGCCGATTGCTTCTTCGATCCCGGTACGGCCGCCTGTTTGAAGCAGGCCACCGGAGCCAAAGGCCCGCTGACCGCGCTTTGCCAGCCGACTCTTTGTCCAAATGCCTGCATCACCGCGAGGCACCGGCCAGTATGGGCACGTTCCGCCCAGGAAGCCGCAGACCTGTTGAAGGAGAAGCGGCTGTCTACGCTTCAACGGCGCATCCTTCAGCAGGATCTCGAGCGGGCGAAGACGGTCCTCGACAGCATCGACAAGGACCAATCCGCGCCCGGCTCCTGAGGGGAGCTGGGTGCTCATTCGCCGGTGGCCCGCCCGGCGTGCTCGGAGCGCGCGATGCCCGACGCATCCGCGCAACGGCTGACGCCGTCCTCCGCTCGCGCTTCGGCTCTGCGAGTGCGCGGCCGCGCCTGAGACATCGCAATCCGCTGCTCCGACGCCGGGACAGGCCCCGGCGGAGAAGGAGCAACAATCATGACAAGAGAAAAAATCAGGAACAGCCGCCCGAACGGGCGGCAGGAGAGGAAGAGGACTGCCGGAGTCGGGCGGTCGGTTGAAGGGGCGAGAGAGGCTCGCGCCGCCGGCCACGGAGATTCCACAATGAGGAATACCTCGTCATCCGTCCAGCGCGCCGACGTCTATTCCCGCGTCACCGCAGAGATCATCGCCGCGATCGAGCAAGGCGCCGGCGAATGGCGTGCGCCCTGGTTCCATAACGGGTCCAGCATCGCGCGCCCGACCAACCTCTCCTCTGGCAAGCGCTATCGCGGGATTAATACGCTGGCCCTCTGGGCAGCGGGCTTTGCCGCCGGATATGGCGATGGCCTGTGGGGCACCTACAAGCAATGGCAGGATGCCGGTGCGCAGGTGCGGGAGGGAGAGCGTTCCACCACTGTCGTGTTGTGGCGGGAGATTCAGGCTTCCCGGCAGGCCGACAAAGAAGACGACGATGACGACCATCGCCGTATGTTCGCCCGCGCATTTTCCGTCTTCAACATCGCGCAGGTTGACGGCTACGAGCGCCCGGATACGCCCATGCTGCCCGAGGCTGAACGTCTCGCCCATGCCGAAGCGTTCATCGCGAACCTGGGCGTCAAGACTGAGTTCGGTGGGTCGGAAGCCTACTACCGCCCGTCAGCCGACACCGTGTTCATGCCACCGTTCTCCTCCTTCCGCGACGCCGCATCGTTTTATGGGGTGTGGCTCCATGAATGTGGGCACGCCAGCGGCTCCAAGCACAGGCTCGACCGCGATCTTTCCGGGCGCTTCGGTTCGGCCGCCTATGCCGTCGAAGAATGCTGCGTGGAAATTCTCAGCGGGCTCGTCCTCGCTGACCTTGGCGTCGCCCACCATCCGCGCCCCGACCACGCCGCCTATGTCGCCTCGTGGCTAAAGGTCCTGAAGGACGATCCTAAGGCCATCTTCACCACAGCGAGCAAGGCGCAGCAGGCAGCCGACTGGATGCACGCCCAGCAGCCCCAGGCAGAGGAGATGGCAGCATGATCAGCCTCATCTTCACTGCGGAAAAATTTCAGATTGGGGCTGGACTGTCAGGATATATCGCCGAGATGAATGCGGCCTTCTGCTGCGCCGCGCTCGGCATCGTGCCGACCGTGCGCCATGCCGACTATATAGGCTCCTGGCTGGAGGTCCTTCGCGAGGACAATCGCGCCATCGTCCGCGCCGCCTCCCAGGCGAGCAAGGCGGCGGACTGGCTGCTTTCTTTCCTGCCGGACGATGAGCCCCAAGGCGTCGCGGTTGAGGCCTCCATGGACAGGAGGGTGGCATGATCCTCCTCACCCCTGACCTGCGGGAGCGCCTCATCGCCAATGGCCGTGAGCACGACGTCGACCACATCCCGGTCGTCAAGTTCTTCAATCCGCTCGGTGAAGGCGTGTGGCTCGCCACCGAGCTGGCAGCGGACGGGGACACCTTGTTCGGCCTCGCCGATCTCGGCTGTCCCGAGCTCGGCAGCTTTTCGCTGGAGGAGATGGCGTCGATCCGCCTGCCGTTCGGCCTCGGGATCGAGCGCGACCTCCTCTTCACCGGCCGCGTTCCGATCTCGATCTGGGCGGAGACCGCCCGCCATGCCGGCAGCATCCGCGCAGCGGAGCAAGTCCTCTCTGCCATCGCGAAGGACCGGCCGAACAGCACCTGATGCCCTTCCGCGGCGGACCGGCGGCGACCGTGATCTCGACCCGTGGAACCGCACAACCGGAAACCCGCAAGCGCATAAACCTGGAGACCCGGCTTCACGACAGTCCGGTTCTCCGGAACCGCGGCGCTGCCCTCTGAGAGGAAGAGGGCGGCGCTTCGCGTCGTGACGGGTTTCAGCCCGAGAGAAAGGCTCTCGGCGCCCGTCGCGGAGCAAATCCCGATGGCACCTGCCGTTCAGAAGATCACCCTGTCGTCCTCGCGCGACATCCCCTTCAACAAGCTGGTCCTCTCCCAGTCCAACGTGCGGCGGGTGAAGGCCGGCGTCTCGATCGAGGACCTCGCGGCCTCCATCGCCCGCCGCGGCCTCATCCAGAGCCTCAGCGTCTTCCCAGTGGTGGATGCCGAGGGCAACGAGACCGGCATGTTCGAAGTCCCAGCTGGCGGCCGGCGTTTCCGGGCCCTGGAGATGCTGGTGAAGCAGAAGCGGCTCACGAAGACCTCACCCGTCCCCTGCGTGGTGCGCGAGCGCGACAGCGCGGTCCTGCCCGAGGAGATCTCGCTCGCCGAGAATATCGAGCGTGCGCCTTTGCACCCCCTCGACCAGTTCCGTGCCTTCCAGGACATGCTGGAAAAGGGCATGACCGAGGAGGAGATCGCCGCCGCCTTCTTCGTCCCGGTCCAGGTAGTGAAACAGCGGCTCAAGCTCGTCTCCGTGTCGCCGGCGCTGCTTGACGTCTATGCCGAGGACGGCATGACGCTGGAGATGCTGATGGCCTTCACCGTCAATCCCGACCACGCCCGCCAGGAACAGGTCTTCGAGGCGATCCGCAACACCTGGCAGAAGGAACCCTGGCAGATCCGGCGGATGCTGACCGAGACCTCGGTGCGCGCCTCCGACAAACGTGTCCTTTTCGTCGGCATCGGCGCCTATGAGGCGGCCGGCGGCACCGTCATGCGCGACCTGTTCCAGGCGGACGACGGCGGCTGGCTCGATGACGTCGCGCTCCTCGATCGCCTCGTGGCCGAAAAGCTGAACATGCTGGCCCACCAGATCGCCGAGGAAGGCTGGAAGTGGATCGAAGCCGCGATCAGCTTCCCCTATGGCGCGACGAACGGCCTGCGCAGGCTCCCCGGCACGCCGGTTCCGCTGACCGCCGAGGACCAGGCGACCATCGACGCGCTCAATGCCGAATACGCCAAGCTCGAGGCGGAGTACGAAGCGGTGGACGAACTGCCCGACGCGGTCGATGAACGCCTCGGCGAAATCGAAGCCGCGCTCGCGCGTCTCGACGAGCGGCCACTCCGCTACGAGCTCGCCGACATCGCCCGCGCCGGCGTCTTCGTCAGCATCGACGCGGAGGGCGCGCTCTCGGTCGATCGCGGCTATGTCCGTCCCGAAGACGAAGCTCCGGCCAAGCCCGAAGGCAGCGAGACGCCGGACGAGGACACCACCGATGACGATCCGGCGGCGCCGGCCGTGCAGCGCGCGGTCATCACCGTCGGCGGCCAGCCCACCGATCCCGAAGAGGACGACGAGGCCATCAGGCCGCTGCCGGAACGTCTCGTCATGGAGCTGACCGCCCACCGCACCCTCGCCCTGCGGGACGCGGTGGCGCACACCCCGCATGTCGCCTTGACCCTGCTGCTCCACAAGCTGGTCTGCGACACCTTCGAGCACCGTTCCGCGGCGGGTTGCCTGGAAGCGAGCGTCCGGCACGTCTTCTTCCCTGCCCAGGCCGACGACCTGAAGGACAGCCTCTCGGCGAAGACCATCGCCGAGAGGCATGAGGCGTGGAAGCTCGATGTCCCGGCCGATGATGACGCGCTGTGGGACTGGCTCGCCGGGCTCGACGAGACCAGCCGCATGGCGCTCCTCTCCCATTGCGTGAGCTACGGGGTGAACGCGCTCCACGAGAAGCCGAACCCCTATGGCGGCAACGGCGTCAGCACCCATGGCCTGCAGGTCCGCCTCGCCCAGGCCGACCGGCTGGCGCGGGCGACCGGGCTCGACATGGTCGAGGCGGGCTGGCGGCCGACCTTCGCCAACTACCTCAACCGCGTCACCAAGCCGAGGATCCTCGAGGCGGTGCGCGAGGGTGCCGGTGAACGCGCCGCCACATTGATCGCCCACCTCAAGAAGGGCGACATGGCCAAGGAGGCCGAGAGGCTCCTTGCCGATACCGGCTGGCTGCCGGAGCCCTTGCGCCTCGGCGCGGACGAGCCGTCCGTGGACAACCCCACGGAGCAGGAGGCCGACGCCTTACCCGAATTCCTCACCGGCGATGACGAGGAAGCGCCAGCGGGCACCGACGACGCTCACGAACACCTGAACGCCGCCGAGTAGCGCTCACCGGCGGGACGGACCGTTCGTCCGACCTCTGGTCCCCCCAATCACCTCCAAGGCCCGGCATCCCCCCGGGCCTTTTTGTTTCCGGAGACGCCCGCAGCTCTTCGATTGATCGGCCGATGGGTTGACCGCCGATGCCAAGGATGCGGTGAGCGAGGCGCTGCGCGACCTGGCTCACTGGCTCTATCGCCAGCTCGAGCGCGAATACGCCTATCTGACCTCGGACGAGCAGATCGACGAGGCCATCCGCGCCAACGGCTACACTTTCACTGAAGCCGGCCGTCGTTTCGGCTGAGCCTTCCTCGAGCTTCCGGCACTCTGTTGCAGCCGGCGGCCTTCAGGATCGGAGCGCAGACACGATATCGGTCTGCGCGAAGTCCCCGCCGACATAGAGCAGCGGGCAGGCTTCCTCCTTCGCCACCTCATAGGCGAAGCAGTCCCCGAAATTGAGCCCCGCCGGATGCACGCCCTTGCCCCAGCGCGCATAGGCCTCGGCGATCCGGCGCGCCGCCGCCGGCGTGACATTCATGATGGTGAAGCCGAGGCCGTCGATCAGACGGATCATCTCCTCGCCGACATCCCGCCGCGCCGACACGATCAGCGCCTCGGCGACGGTGCCCGCCGAGATCACGATCTCGTCTTCGACTTCCAACGCCGCGATGCAAGCGTCTGCCTCCGCTTCCCCCAGCACGATGGCCATCAGGGCAGAGGTATCGACCGCGATCATTTCGGCAGGCCGCCGTCGCCATAGAGAAAGTCCTGGCTGCGCGCGGCACCCGGCCCAGCCTTCGCCTTGGCGGCACCGGCAGCGCGCACCGCCTCAAGCAGCTTGCGCCGCCCCTTGGCATCCGGAACGGCGCGGACCGGCACCAGCCGCACTGCCGCCTGGCCGTGTCGGGTGAGCACCACCTCGTCACCGGCCTCGGCGCGCCGCACCAGCTCGGTCAGCTGTCCCTTGGCCTCGGTGACGGAGATGCGCATTGAAGCTCCCTCTGGCGCCCTTCGGGCTCCACATTCCATGGGAGAAATGGACCATTACATGGTCCATGTCAACGCGCCGCTGCGGCCGAGAGGGAGAGGCCGGCCGGAACGGGTTTGAGCCCCGCGGGTCCCAGAGAGAGCGCCGGCGGGCTCGCCCGTGACCTGCTCTCCCGAGATCTGCTCCATGCTCCCTGCCTCGCTTCGCGCGGCCGCCCCGGCCGCACCGCTCCCGCGTGCCTCCGAGAGGTCATCCGCCGCGGCCATCCTGACCGCCGCCCAGCAGCTCCTCCCCCATCTTGAACGCGGGCATCCCGTCGACGCCGCTACCCTGCGCGCGGCCATGGAGACCGCCTTCGGCGCCTCCGATGCCGCCGGCGTCTGGGACTGGAAGGCGGTCTATGACGCCTGTGAGGCCGCCACCGTCCTCATGCTGCGCAAATACGGAAAGGCGCTGTTCCGCAAAGCCGCGTCTCCGGCTGCACGACTTTCCGCACTGACAAAGATCGCCGCGCTGCTGCCGACCCACACCCGGCGCTCCGCGGAAAGCCAGGCGCTCCAGCAATTCTCCACCCCGATCCCGCTCGGCCTCGCCGCGCTGACGGCGGCGGCGGTGACGCCCGATGACGTCGTGCTGGAGCCCTCCGCCGGCACCGGGCTCCTCGCCATCCTGGCCGAGATCGCCGGCGCCGGGCTCATGCTCAACGAACTGGCCGACACCCGCGCGGATCTTCTTTCCTCCCTCTTTCCGGCCGTTGCCGTCACCCGCTTCGACGCCGCGCAGATCCACGATCATCTCGGTCCCGCAGCCGTGCCCTCCGTCGTGCTGATGAATCCGCCGTTCTCAGTCCTGGCCCATGTGGAGGGCCACGTGCGGGAGGCCGCATGGCGCCATGTCGCCTCGGCGCTGGCACGCCTTGCGCCGGGCGGGCGCCTAGTGACGATCACCGGCGCCAATCTCACCCTCGACAATCCCGCCTGGACCGCGGCCTTCGCCCGGCTGCAGGAGCTCGGCCGCGTCGTCTTCTCCGCGGCGATCGACGGCTCGGTCTACGCTAGGCACGGCACGACCTTCCCGACGCGGCTCACCGTCATCGACAAGCTGCCGGCCGACGATCCTGCCGCCTTTCCGAGCCCGCTGGGCATCGCCCCCGATGCCGCTACGCTCATGGCATGGGTTGGCGCGCATGTTCCGGCGCGGACGCCGGTCGTGCTGCCTGCCGCTCCGGTCGCGGCAACGGCCGCCGCGACGCCCCGCACCGTGCGCGGTTCTGTCAGCCGCTCCGCCAAGGCCGCGCCGCCGGTCCCGCTCTCCGAGCCGGACGGCGTCGAGCTCACCTATGAGACCGTCGACTGGCGGCCTGCCGAGGCCGGCCACATCACCGACGCCATCTATGAAGAGTACGGGCTTCAGGCGATCCGTATTCCCGGCGCGACGGCGCATCCGACCCAGCTCGTCCAGTCGGCCGCCATGGCGAGCGTCGCCCCGCCGAGGCCGGGCTACCGGCCGCGCCTGCCGGGCAACGTCCTCGGCCTGCTGTCCGAGGCGCAGCTCGAGACCGTGATCTATGCGGGCGAGGCCCATTGCGATCATCTCGCCGGCGCCTGGATTGTCGACGCCACCTTCGATGTCGTCACCGCCGCGCCGGAAGACGCTGAGGCCGCTGTCCGCTTCCGCCAGGGCTTCATGATCGGCGACGGCACCGGGGTCGGCAAGGGCCGCGAGTCCGCCGCCATCATCCTCGACAACTGGCTGCAAGGCCGTCGCAAGGCGGTCTGGATCTCGAAATCCGACAAGCTGATCGAGGACGCCCAGCGCGACTGGTCGGCGCTCGGCATGGAGCGCCTGCTGGTCACGCCGCTATCGCGCTTCCCGCAAGGCAAGCCGATCACGCTGCCGGAAGGCATCCTGTTTACGACCTATGCCACGCTACGCTCCGACGACCGCGGCGAGAAGGTTTCGCGGGTTCGGCAGATCGTCGAATGGTTGGGCGCCGACTGGGACGGCGTCATCATCTTCGACGAGGCCCATGCCATGCAAAACGCCGCCGGTGCCAACGGCGAGCGGGGCGATGTCGCCGCCTCGCAGCAGGGCCGTGCCGGGCTGCGCCTGCAGCACGCGCTGCCTGCCGCCCGGATCGTCTATGTCTCGGCCACGGGCGCCACCACGGTCCACAACCTCACCTATGCCCAGCGGCTCGGCCTCTGGGGCGGGGAGAACTTCCCCTTCGCCACCCGGGCCGAGTTCGTCGAGGCGATCGAGGCCGGCGGCGTCGCGGCCATGGAGGTGCTGGCCCGCGACCTTCGGGCGCTCGGCCTCTACACCGCCCGTTCGCTCTCCTTCGCGGGCGTGGAATATGAACTCGTCGAGCACGAGCTGACGCCCGAGCAGACCCGCATCTACGACGCCTATGCCGGCGCCTTCGCCATCATCCACAACCATCTTGACGCCGCGATGGAGGCCGCGAACATCACCGGCAGCACGGGCACGCGGAACCGGCAGGCCAAGTCCGCCGCTCGCTCGGCGTTTGAGGCCGCCAAGCAGCGCTTCTTCGGCCATCTACTCACCTCGATGAAGACGCCGACGCTAATCCGCTCAATCACGCGCGATCTGGCGGAGGGCCATGCCGCCGTGGTCCAGATCGTCTCGACCGGCGAGGCGTTGATGGAGCGCCGTCTCGCCGAGCTCCCGACGGAGGAGTGGAACGATGTCCGCATCGACATCACCCCGCGGGAATACGTCCTCGACTATCTCGCTCATTCTTTCCCGGTGCAGCTCTACGAACCCTTCACGGACTCCGAGGGCAACCTGTCGTCGCGGCCGGTCTATCGCGACGGCCAGCCGGTCGAAAGCCGGGAGGCCGTCGCCCGGCGCGATGAGCTGATCGCGAGGCTCGCCAGCCTGCCGCCGGTTCCTGGCGCGCTCGATCAGCTCGTCCAGCATTTCGGGACGGACGTTGTCGCCGAGGTCACCGGCCGCTCCCGCCGCATTGTCCGCAAGCCGGGCGGCGCAACCTGGCCCGACCGGCTCATCGTCGAAACCCGTGCCGGCTCGGCCAATCTCGCTGAGACCCAGGCCTTCATGGACGACCAGAAGCGCGTGCTGGTGTTCTCCGACGCCGGCGGGACCGGCCGCAGCTATCATGCCGAGTTGTCGGCACGAAACACGCGGTTGCGCGTCCACTACCTGCTGGAGGCCGGCTGGAAGGCGGACACCGCCATTCAGGGGTTCGGCCGGACGCACCGCACCAACCAGACGCAACCGCCGCTGTTCCGGCCGATCTCGACCAATGTGAAGGCCGAGAAACGCTTCCTCTCGACCATCGCCCGTCGCCTCGACACGCTGGGCGCGATCACGCGCGGCCAACGACAGACCGGAGGCGCAGGCCTCTTCAGGCCGGAGGACAATCTTGAAAGCCGCTACGCCCGCGACGCGCTGCGCCAGCTCTATCTCCTTCTCGTGCGCGGCAAGGTCGAAGGCTGCTCCTTGCAGACCTTCGAGGCGGCCACCGGCCTCAAACTGATGGACGCGGGCGGCATCAAGGACGAGCTTCCCGGCATCACGACGTTCCTGAATCGCATGCTGGCGCTCACCATCGAGCTTCAGGGCGTGCTGTTCACCGCCTTCGAGCAGCTCCTCGCCGCGAGGATCGAGGGCGCCATCGCGTCCGGCACATATGACGCCGGGCTGGAGACGCTGCGCGCCGAGAGCTTCGTCGTCACGGATCGCCGGACCATCTACACCCATCCGCGCACGGGCGCGGAAACCCGGCTGCTGACCATCACCGAGCGCAGGCGCAACCGCCCGGTCACGCTCGCCGAGGCGCTCGGCCATCTCGGCGATCCGCGCGCGATGCTCCTCGTCAACGAACGGTCGGGCCGCGCCGCCGTGCAGATCCCGACCACCAGCATCATGCTGGATGACGGCGAGATCGAGCGCCGCGTCCGGCTGATCCGGCCGATGGAAGCTCAGAACGTCCCGGTCAGGATGATGGCCGAGACCCATTGGGTCGATGCCGACCGCGAGGCGTTCACCTCGGCCTGGAACACCGAGGTCGCCGAGGTGCCGGAGTTCTCCGACGCCGCGCTGCACATGGTCACCGGGCTGCTGCTGCCGATCTGGAAGCGCCTGCCGGATGAGTCCACCCGAGTCTATCGTCTCCAGACCGACGAGGGCGAGCGGATCATCGGCCGCCGGGTCTCGCCCGCCTGGGTCGCCCAGGCCGCCGCGACCGGCGCGTCCACGCTCACGCCGGACGACGCCTTCACCGCGCTGATGAGTGGTCGGACCATCCTCGATCTCGCCGAGGGCCTCCAGCTGCGCCGCGTTCGCGTCATGGGTACCCACCGCATCGAGCTCAGCGGCTTCACCGACGCGATGCGCGAACGGCTCACCGCCTACGGCCTGTTCCACGAGATCATCTCCTGGAAGCTGCGCATGTTCGTGCCGACCGATGCCCAGGGCCCGGCCGTGCTCGCGCGCGTGCTTCACCGCTATCCGATCGAGCGCGTCGGCGAGCGGGAGGCGGCGTGATGTCCCGTCCCGATGCCGCGGACCTGGCGTACCGCCTCGGGCAGCATGCCGAGGCGGTGTGCCGGCGTTATCTCTCCAACGGACGGCGGGAGGGCCATTATTGGCTCGTGGGAGATGTCCGCAACACGCCGGGCCGCTCCCTGTTCGTACGGCTCAGGGATTCTCCGAAAGGCCGTGCCGGCAAGTGGACCGACGCCGCCACCGGCGAGCATGGCGATCTCCTCGACGTCATTCGCGAGGCCCTGGGCCTCGTCGACTTCCGCAACGTCGCCGAGGAGGCCCGCACCTTCCTCACTCTGCCACGGACCGAGCCAGAACCGAAGAACGCCCGGCGACCCGTAGCCTCGGCACAGGCCGGCTCGGCAGACGCAGCACGTCGGCTCATCGCAATGACGCAGCCGATTTCGGGCACAATCGTGGAAACGTATCTGCGGAACCGCGGCATTGCGGCTTTGCACGGAACCGAAAGCTTGCGTTTTCATCCGCGCTGCTACTACCGGCCCGACCTGCATGCGCCGACCGAGATCTGGCCGGCCATGATCGCCGCCGTCACCGATCCCCACGGCAGGCTCACCGGCGCCCACCGCACCTGGCTCGACCCCGACGGCTTCGACGCCATCCGGCTCGGCAAGGCGCCCATCGACACGCCACGGCGGGCCATGGGCGATTTGCTCGGCAATGCGGTCCGGTTCGGTGTGTCGGGCGATGTCATGGCGGCCGGCGAGGGTATCGAGACCGTGCTCTCGCTCCGCTGTGTCCTGCCCGGCATGGCGATGGCCGCGGCGCTCTCGGCGGCTCATCTCGCCACGCTCCTGTTCCCGGACACGCTCCGCCGGCTTTACATCGTGCGCGACAACGATCCGGCCGGCGACGGGGCGCGGGACCGCCTCATCGAGCGGGCGGACGCAGCCGGGATCGAGGCCATTGTGCTGTCGCCGGAACTCGGGGACTTCAACGAGGATCTGTGCACCTTTGGCATTGAGTCGCTTCGGGCCGGCGCGCGGGTCCAGCTCGCCCCGCAGGATGTCGGCCGCTTCCTGGCATCGGCCGCATAGCCGGAAGGGGATCGAGGGGGCGGCGAGCGCCGTCGGTCCCGCCCGGAGGCATCCCGCCGTCAGAGAGGACCGCGCCGTGGCCTTCCGAGAGGGCGATCGGGCCCACAAACGGGCCGGCCCGGCAATGGCGGCGGCCGACGATTTTCCGGCGCGCGGGCAAAGCCCGCGCTTTCCACCGCGAAGCAAAATCGCCGGCCTTGGCCATCAGGGCCCCCGCGCGAGCGCGAGGGCTGCCAAGCCGTCCCGCCTGTGGGCTTCCGCCGCCATGAAGGCCGCGACGGTCGCGGTCCAGCCGACGGAGCATCCCATGAGCGAGCACGACGACGAGCCGCACCACGCTTCTTCCCCGACCGATCATGTCCTGACCGAGCTTCAGCTTTATGGCTATCGGCCCCTCCCCGACGAGCCCGACCCTCGGCCCGTGCCCGATGACACCCATCTCGCGGGCGCCGTCACCGATATCTTCGATGCCCTGATCGCCACCCTCGCCGACACGTGCCTCGAGCCGGACCTCGACGAGGTGTTGTGGTCTGAGGTCAACCTCTTCCACCGCGCCATAGGCCGGATCGCACGCGAACTCGACGACAACGAGCAGGCCCAGCGCCGCTCCCAGCAGGAGCAGGACGGCAGTGAGGTCAGGTCCGTCGAGCTGGAGCGCCTCACCGCTGAAGGGCAGACGCTCATCGAGCGGAGAGATGCGTTCGAGCTGATGCGCGACGAAGCCGCCGAGCACTATGAGCGGCACACCGGAACGCCTTGGCGGGCGCGCACCGGGTCCCTGGTCAACCACAAGGCCATGACCGCTGCGATGATCGACAGCCGCGACTTCCTGATGGCCAAGAAGCGCGCCGAGCAACAGGTGCTCCTGCCGCCGGGGCCGAAGGTCGCCTTCACCGGCGGGCTCGACTTCAACGACCACCGCCTCATCTGGGATGCCCTCGACAGGGTCCACACCAAGCATCCCGACATGGTGCTGATGCACGGCAAGTCGCCGAAGGGCGCCGAGAAGATCGCCGCCCGCTGGGCCGACCACCGCAAGGTACCGCAGATCGGCTTTGCCCCCGACTGGATGAGGCACGGCCGCGCCGCCCCCTTCAAGCGCAACGACCAGATGCTCGCGGTGCTGCCCATCGGCGTCATGGTGTTCCCGGGCACCGGCATCCAGCAGAACCTCGCCGACAAGGCGAAGACGCTCGGCATCCCGGTCTGGCGGTTCGGCGGCGCCTAGGCGCCGCTTTCCATTCGCAAAAGGTCGCTCGGCCAGCTTGGCGTATCTGCGCCTTTCCGCAGACCCGCCTTTCAGCCCGCCTCGCCCGTCACGGCGATCCGCGCCGCGCGGGCATAATGGGCCAGCTCCGCGTCGTTCTCGATCAGGGCATCGAGCAGCGCTTTCATGTCGTTCTGGTCCGAGACCGACTGGAACGGCCCGGGCTGCCGCTCGATCGCCAACACCGCGATGGCCAGCGCCTTCTTCACCAGATGCAGGTCGCGCCCCGTGATCTCCGGCATGACTTCGCACCCCCCAATGCCCCTTCGTACCCCATCTTAGCGGATCAGCCGCGGGTGGGTGAGGCGACCGCGCGGCACGATGCGGCCGACCGGGGCTCCGAGCCACGGCTCCTGTCGGCGAAAGACATCCCGCGTCCTGGGCGCTGATCCTCGATCCGGTCGGGGGCCTGGCGCCCTCAACCCACGAGGGGTCGGCTACGCGAAGCGTGCCGCCGCTCCGGCTCCACCTGCGCGGTGATTGCGGCCCCGGGCCGGACCCATCGGGCGCCTGTCGCGCGGGGATGTCCCCCGCCGCAGCACAGGAGCCGGATCCATGTCTCAAGCCCTCTCTCTTGCGCAGGCCCGTGGCTGGAACCTCGCCACCACCCTCATGGTCTGCGTCGTCGTCTTTCTTGCCGATGCCGACACCTACGGGGTCATGCCGGCCGACGAATATGACGGCGATGTCGGCGCCGTGGTCCATGAATTCGATCCCTTCCGGACATGAGGAGGCAAGACCGCGTTGCGGCGGCGGGCGGAACTCTGCAGGGATTTCCGCTCCCGCTCGCGTCGGTCTGACGCTATGATCCCGATCGCGCCGTGGTGGTGGTGGAAGGCGCAACCGGCAAACCGTTGCTCGGAGACCACCGCCATGACCCTCCTCTCCATCCTCGGATCGCTCGCCGCCATCGGCGTCCTGTGCTGGCTGCTGTTCACGCTCGCCGTCTTCGCCTTGCCCTTCTTCATGGGTGTCACCGCCGGCACCTGGGTCTACGGCACCGGCACCGGTTGGCTCGGCGCCATCGTCATCGGCCTTCTCGCCGCCGGTGCGACCTTCGCCATCGGCCAGCTCCTGCTCCTTTTCGCGCGGCCGCTGTGGCTGAAGCTCCTCGTGGTGCTGGCCTTCGTCGCCCCGGCGGTCGTTGCCGGCTATGCGGCCACCCATGGCATCGTGAAGCACACCATGCCGTCGGAGACCTGGCAGCTCATTTTCTCGGGCGTCGGCGCGCTGGCGGTCGGAATCGTTGCGTTCATTCGGCTGACGACGCTGTTCCCGCCCGAAGGGTCCGGACGGGGCTCCGCCGGCGCCTGATTCTCATGTCCGGCGGGGGTGACGGACGCAGGCCGGCTTCAGGCTCATGCGTCCTCCTCATGGTGGCGCTCGGCGATGGAGCTGCGAGGCTCGGGCCGAGAGCGAGGTCGACCGCAAGGCCGGCCCATTGAGGCAAAGCTCCGGGGGCGGTCTATAGCTCGATCGTCCGAGGCCCAGGCTGTGGGAACGGGCCCGTGGGCCGACAGGGCATCGGGAACGATGCAGGTCATTCCAATGCCTGGGCGGGCGGCTGATCCGGCGCACATCGTGCCGGTCCCGGGGCGGTGGGACGAGCCTCGCCATGCCTTCTGTCTGATCCCTGTCGGTCCGAGCGCACCGAAGCGGCCTCTTCGATGGGTTGATCTATGGCCGAAGCCGGCTACGCCTCGACCGGCTATGCCACAACAGCGTCGTCGAAACTTTCTTCCCCTGGGCGACCACCCCACGCGGCAGGCCGCGCGGGGCCCCGGATCACCCATTCCTCGCGCAGCAAGAAAGCTCCTCCTGTGCAGCAGGCCCCTGCGGGGTTGCGGCGCCGGTCGCCTCCGGCCCCTCGATCCCCATCGAGGCCGCAATGGTGCGGGCTCGGGACAGACATCAGGAGACGGAACATGGCGACCATCGGCACCTTCAAGAAGACCGCTGCGAACGAGTTCACCGGCGAGATCGTCACCCTCAGCGTCCAGGCGCGGGGCGTGCGCATCCTCCCCGAGGTCCGGACCACCGGCGAGAACGCCCCTTCCCACCGGGTCTTCGTCGGCCGCGTCGAGATCGGCGCTGCCTGGAGCAAGCGCTCCAACGAGGGCCGGGACTATCTGGGCCTCAAGCTCGACGACCCGAGCTTCAACGCCCCCATCTACGCCAACCTCTTCGAGGACGAGGACGGCGAGAGCTTCAGCCTCATCTGGTCCCGCCCCAACGGCCGGCGCAGCGCAGACTGAGGCCCAACCGAAACGCCCCATCCGGTCATCCCGGGCGGGGCGTCCTCGCCAGCGACGAACGGTGGCCATCCCCAGACGGCGTTCGTGCGCTCCAACACCGCGCCGCTTTACCCCCGGCGCAGCAACGGGAGCCCAGCACGACCGTTGTGCCAGGACGTTTTTGTCTCTCAACCCACCCATCCTACCGGCCGTCGAGCCGCGTCAAGGACGGGCGGTCCCCCGATTTTCCTCCCTGGCCTGCGGCCGAACCGGAAAATCAGCTCCCCCACCCGCCGGCGCTGCCGGTCGCTGCGCGATCCCTGACCCGGCCCTCCGGCACCCGGTCCCCCGCCTCCGTCATCGAGACAACGGAGGTTCCCATGACCGACTTCACCCACATCCACGTCGAAATCGCCGAGTTGCGCGCCGAGCTCTCGGCCTGCTTCCTCACCCGCAAGGAGCGCGCTGACGCCCTTCGCCGCATCGAGGATCTGCTTGCGGCGGTCGCGCAGCCCCGCGACGAGGCGGAGGGAGGGTGACCCCTCCCTCCTATCTCCACAGCTTGCCCTTCGGTTCAAATGGGGAGCGAATATCTGAACAGGACGGCCTCGCCGACGTCCTCGACGATCTCGATCACCTCGTTGACCAACGCCGCCTCGGTCGAAATCGCCTCCAGCAGGGCGTCGAACAACGCGCGCTGGCGCGCCGGTGTCACCTGCGGCACGATGATCACGAGACCGGCGTGGATCTCCTCCTTGGCGTAGAGCTTGCGGAAGTCGCGGGCATTGTTGGTCACGAAGGTGAAGTCGCCGGCGACGATCCGGGGCATGAGGTCCCAATCCGTCTCGCCGCCGAGGCCGAGCCAGGTCACATGATCGGCCTGATGGCTGCGGGCCTGAGCTACCCCGACGAGAGACGTGTGCAGACACTCGTCGATCAGAAACCTCATCCGGCCGCGCCCGGCCGGCGCGGTTGCGGATCGCTCTTGAGCGCCAGGCGCCGTGTGGACTTCGGCGACAATCCCTGCTCATGAAGCGTCTTCGGCCGCCCGCGGGCCGGATGCGCGGTCGCCCAGATCGCCGCCAAGTCCAGCATGCGCGGCGTCAGCGCCGGATAGCCTTCGAGGATCTCCTCGGTGCTCGCCCCCTGCGCCACCATCGCCGCGATTGCGCGCGCCGGGATGCGGGTTCCCCTGAAGACCGGCTCGCCCCCGAGAGTGCCCCTGTCGCGATGAATCGCAGCCTCCGCTTCGTCGAGGGCCCGGATGCGCGCGTCGAGCTGCTTGCGCGCCGTGGCCACATCCACGATCAACAGATCATCGGCCCGCACCGTCCTGGCATTCGGCGTTGCTGCAATCGCCTCGAACAGCTTCTCGCGCCGCTCGGCGCTCAGGGCCGATCCGATGCCGTGCCAGAGCGTAAGGCGCAGCAGCCCCTCACGGGTCAGCGCGCGCCGAGCCGTGCCGCGCGGCCGGGGATCGGGCTTCGTCTCGACGATCTTCTTGTCGATGGCATTGTGGACCGCCTTCACCGCGATGCCACTGACGGCTGCGGCTTCAGCCGGTGTGTAGATGCGGGCAGCTTCGGCCATAATCATTCGCCTCAGAGAGAAGAATATAGGTGGGTGCGCCTAGACGGTAAAGACCTCCGCCTCAATCCCCCCTCGCCGGCGGGAGTTGCCTGTCAGGTCTCGTCGTCCGGCTTGACCAGCTCGACATGGCTGACATCGAGAGCCTGAGCCAGTTCGTAGAGCGTGATGACAGTCGGATTCCGCCTGCCACGCTCGAGGCCGCTGAGATATTGCTGACTGAAGCCGGAACGCGTTTCGACTTCCTCCTGGGTCAGGCCTTTCTCCCGACGCAGGCGGGCGAAGTTCCGTCCAACCAGTTTGCGCATGTCCATGCACAGACGGATGGCAATTTACATACTTTGGGTTTATCAACTTTAATATGTAATCTCGCTATTCAAAGAGGATAAGCGTATGGTGCATAGGCGATGATCGAGCGGGAATAAGATGAGCGTATCCCGCTATCAATCAGGGAATGGGGACCCTGGTTACATGACAAAACGAACAACCGCGGTTTCATGCCAGGGGCACCGCATTCGCCGGTTCCTCAACGACGAGGTCGAGACGGTGGGTGTTGGGTCCCAACCTGCACCGGAGCTCAAGAAAACCTTGGGACCAAAGGGATGAGCGACGCAGCCTTCCTCGACGAGCCACCGGAGAGTTCGAAGCTCACGGACTACGACCGCACCCACATGAAGCTCTATCTGCGCGTCATGGATGCCGCGACGGACGGCGCCGATTGGCGTGAGGTGGTTTCGGTTCTGTTCGGCCTCGATCCGGCCCGGGAGCCCGAACGGGCACGCCGGGTCCATGACAGCCATCTTGCCCGCGCCCGCTGGATGACCACCCACGGCTATCGCCTGCTCGTTCGCGAGGGCCATCGCGGCCCGCCGTCGTGATGCGCGGAGCGCAACAGCTGTTGCAGAATTTGGGGCTTCCGCTGCGTTGCACACGTCGAAATTGTAGCCGGCTGAGTCTGCCCCAGACTGACGGTCGGAGAATGCAATGTCCCTGGACACGTCCCGCTGGCGATCATCGTCGATCTATGACTACGTCGACACGCTGACAGCCCCCGACATCGGATGGGAATGGCTGAGGCGCAACGAGGATTACCAAAGCAGCTACGCCGCGTTCAGCCTGGTCGAACATCCCGCACCAGCGCTGGCGGACGGTGCGGCACGAAAGTGGGGACTGCGATTTCCCGGTCGATCCGGCGCATAGGGCAACCGACGCGACCATCTTCTGGCTGCCCGAGGAAGACACCAGCAGCGTTATCCTCGCCCTCGCGCTGCCGGTCTTTCGTTCCTCCAGCGACGTGCTCTCGCTGCTGAACGGCTCGGATCTCGTCCGCGCCGATGATGGGCTTCACCATCTGCGCGACCTGGCCGGCGGCCAGCGCCTCCACCTCATCCTTCCATCCGACGCAGTGCCGGGCCGGCCGCTTGCGGCCATCGTTCCGCTGGGGCCGGACGGCTTCGACCGTCTCGAAGCGGTCGCCCGGCTCCTCGCCTCGCTGCACGGTCGCGAGGTGCCCCGCGATACGCGCCTGACGCAGCAGCAACTGGCCCGGACCCGTCGCATGCTGCAGGCAGCCGACGGACGCCGCAACGGCGCCACACAACAGGAGATCGCCGCGGTGATCTTCAAAACCGGCCAGCTCTCCCGTGACGAATGGCAGGCCTCTTCGGCCCGTCATGCCGTCATGGACCTGCTGCGCGGGGCCCGCGACATGATCGCCGGCGGCTATCGCAAGCTGCTTCATCATAGGCGCCGACCATAACGCCGCTCGGCACCCGCGGCGGTGTGGAAACTTAGCTCCCCTAAAATCCCACTGCATCTCGCCAGCCGCGCTTCGCCATCGTGACCGCCATCGGCCGCTTTTCCCCGGCGGCCTCAGCGACCCTCACGGAGGCCCGATCCATGCGACCCGATCTCGCCGTTCTGCCGCCGCGCTACCTGCGCACCAAGGAAGCCGCGGAATTCCTCTCCCTCTCCGCCCGCACTCTGGAGAAGCACCGCACTTACGGGACCGGCCCCGCCTATCGCAAGCTTGGCGGCCGTGTCGTCTATGCTGTCGACGACCTCAGGGCCTGGGCCGAGCGCGGCGCCGTCACCTCCACCTCCGATCCGCGAGGCACTGTGCTGCCCGCCAAGCGTCATGAGCCCGCGCCGCCGGCGCATGCCGGCCGCTACGCGCGCTGATCGGCGGTTTCCAGATGCCGGCGCACCACCGTCCTTCCCCGGAGCGTGGGCAGCTCGACCTGTTCCACGCGCGTCCCGGCGCATTCGCGCCCCGCGACGCGCAGGATCTCATGAGCTTCCCGTTCTTCTCGCTGTCCAAATCGCACCGCACGGTGCCCATCGACTTTTCCGCCGGCAATGTCTGGATCCGGGTGGAAGCCGTGCCGGACCATGGCATGGCGACCATCTGGGACGCCGACATTCTGATTTGGGCTGCGAGCCAGATCGTCGAGGCGCGCGACGCGGGACTGAAAACCTCGCGCCTGATGGCGGCGACGCCCTACGAGATCCTCACCTTCATCCGGCGCGGGGTGTCTTTGCGGGACTACCAGCGCCTCAAGGCGGCGCTCGACCGCCTCCAGTCCACGACGGTGGTCACGTCCATCCGCCAGCCGGCCGAAGGGCGCCGCCATCGGTTCTCGTGGATCAACGAGTGGAAGGAACGCATCGACACCTCCGGCAAGCCGCTCGGCATCGAGTTGATCCTGCCGGATTGGTTCTACCGCGCGGTGCTGGACGATGCCCTGATCCTGACCATCGACCAGGCCTATTTCAGCCTGACCGGGGGCCTCGACCGCTGGCTCTACCGCGTGGTGCGCCGGCATGGCGGCAAGCAGCGCGCCGGATGGCGCTTCGACTTCCGCCACCTCCACCAGAAGTCGGGCAGCCTCTCACCCTTCAAGCGCTTCGCGTTCGAGCTGCGCGACGCGATCCGCCGCCAGCCGCTCCCCGGCTACACGCTGTTCCTCGAGGCGGATGCCGGCGGCCACGCTCTGCTCGCGTTCGAGCCGACGGCACCCTGTGGACAAGCTGTGGAAAGCTTCGTGCCTTCAGGAACCTTGAGGCACGTGACATCGGGAACCGCCCCCACGTGCCATCAGGAACCAAAACAGGGCTTAAGCCGCAGAGGTCAAAAACGAAATCGCGCCCTTAACTTAGTATCTAACACAGAATCTAACTTTAAGACGCGCGCACGCGATGTGGATAACCATCCCCAATACACCTCTCCACCGCCTGTCTTGAAGGATAGGTCCGATACGTCTTTCCGTAAAGACGGCTTTACGCTCGTCGATGCTCGCGACGCTCTTCAGCATCCCTCCGGACCCAAGCCCGGAGGCCGGCAATGATCGTCATGCTGGCCAACCAAAAAGGCGGCGTCGGCAAGACGACGCTCGCCTTGCACCTTGCAGGGGCCTGGGCGCGCCAAGGCCAGCGCGTCACTCTGATCGACGCCGATCCCCAAGGCTCGGCCCTCGACTGGTCGCAGCAGCGCGCCCGTGAAGGGCTGCCGCGCCTGTTCGGCGTCGTCGGGCTTGCACGCGACACGCTGCACCGCGAGGCGCCGGAGATCGCTCGTGATGTCGAGCGCGTCATCATCGACGGGCCGCCCCGCATCGCCAGCCTCATGCGCTCGGGGCTGCTGGCGTCCGACCTGGTGCTAGTCCCCGTCCAGCCATCCCCGCTCGACGGCTGGGCTTCGGCGGAGATGCTCGGGCTGCTGCGGGAAGCGCGCATCTACCGGCCGCAACTCGCCGCACGGTTCCTTCTGAACCGCTGCGGCGCCCGCACCGTCATCGCCCGCGAGACGGCCGAGACGCTGGCCGACCACGATCCGCCGGTGCTCACCACCACCATCGGCCAGCGCGTCGTCTTCGCCGACGCCGCGCAGACCGGCCGGCTCGCCTTCGAGATCGACGAGGCAAGCCCGGCCGCGCGCGAGATCTCTGCCCTCGTCGACGAGATCGACCGCCTGCGCATCGGGAGGATCGCGGCATGAGCCGGCGCGGCTTCGCGGCACGCCCAGGCGATGCCGAAACCTGGATCAAGGCGCCCGAAGCGCGACCTAGGCGCGAGGCGCCGGATGGCGCTTTCACGGCGCGGCTCACCATCGACGTCACACCCGACCAGCGCGCCCGCATCAAGATCGCGGCCTTCCAGCGCGGCGTCACCGTCGCCGACATGCTGCGCGACCTCCTCGCGCGCGAGTTCCCGCCCGCTCCCGAAGGAGACACCCCATGAGCGGCTCCGCCACGCCCCGCGGGCGTGAAGACCTGCGGCCGAACGGCCCTCGCCCCGCGATCACCTTCGTCGAGCTGACCTGGGTCGAGAGGCGGATCGAGACCTGGATCCGCTTCGGCCGCAGCACCTGCGAAGAGATCATCAACCGCCACCGGCGTGTCCTCGGGTTTCCCGCGAACACGGTGTTCTGCTTCGTGCGCTGGGCCGCCAACGACTACGGCACCATCCTCTCGCGGCTCGACATCGTCCGCGCGGTCGATGAAGGGACGCCGTTCCAGACCCTGTCCTTCGTCCGTCCGGGCGGGGAGATCCTGCTGCGCGTCAGCGGCTGGCCCAAAGTCTGGAGCGCCCTGCAGGCGATCGACTCCATTGAGACGCGCGGCATCGATCCGGCCGATGTCTCGCCGGACTACTGGCGCCACGTCCACAATCGCCTGACTGCCGGCCAGGAGCCGCGCGCCTACACCATCGAGCAGCACCGCGCCTTCCTGCTGCGCCGGAGGGCGCAGCCATGACGCGCTTCGGTTACGTGATGGCGACCTACTTCGTGACCATGGGCGTCGCCGGCGCGGCATTCGTCCCGACCTCGCTGAAGCTGGTCTGGAACGCCTCACCGAGCGTGCCGATCGGTCTCTACACCATCGGGCCCGCGGAGCACCTGGAGGTGACCGACCTCGTCGCCGTCGCCGCGCCCGACTGGCTCGGACGTTTCCTGGCGGCGCGTGGCTATCTGGCCGAGGGGGTGCCGCTGATGAAGCGCGTCGCCGCGCTGCCGGGACAGCGTGTCTGCCGGCTGCGTGGCGAGATCACCGTCGACGGCATCGCCATGGGACGGACCCTGGACCGCGACCACCAAGGCCGGGACCTGCCCACATGGAGCGGCTGCCACGTCGTCGCCGACGGGGAGCTCTTCCTTATGAACTGGCAGTCCGACGACAGCCTGGACGGGCGCTACTTCGGGCCGCTTCCGGCCAGCGCCGTCATCGGCAAGGCCATGCCGCTCTACACCGACGAAGACGGCGACGGCCATTTCGTCTGGCGCGCGCCGACGCGGTGATGCCGCCTCCACGACCCTTTCCCCACACATCGAAGGAGCAACCCCATGTCCCTGATTGGTCAGTTCAGCCGCACCCGCAACGGTTATGCCGGGCATATCCGCACCCTCTCCATCGACGCGGAGATCGTCCTCGTGCCGGCGGAGCAATCTGACGCCGAGCATGCGCCGGACTACCGCATTCATCTCTTGGACGACGACGGGCCGGAGATCGGTGCGGGATGGAAGCGCATCGGCGAGAAGGCCGGCGACTACGTCTCGCTGGTGATCGACGATCCGGTCTTTCTCCAGCCTATTCGTGCCTTCCTGTTCCAGTCCGTCGTCGACCGAAGCACATGGGGCCTGCACTGGAGCCGCCCGTCGAAGCGCGGCGAGCGGGACTGAGCAATGGTTGTCCCTCGCCGATACCCATGGGCTGGCCCTTCCTCCGCAGCCCGCCGCCTGAGCCTTCTTCTCCTTTCCGGCCTGCTGGCCATCATGATCGCGCCGGCCGGCTTGCGTGCGCAGGACGTACCCGTCTCCCTGCCGGAAGCGAGTGATCCCTTCGGCGCTCCCATTGCCGAGGCTTCGCAGCGCTTCGGCATTCCGGCGGCCTGGATCCGGGCCGTCATGCGGGCCGAGAGCGCCGTGGATGCGACCGCCGTATCTCCCAAGGGGGCGATGGGACTGATGCAGATCATGCCCGAGACCTGGGCGGAGCTGCGCCGTCGCCACCGTCTCGGCGATGATCCCTTCGATCCGCGCGACAACATCCTCTCCGGCGCCGCCTATCTGCGCGAACTCAACGACCGCTATGGCGCACCGGGCCTGCTCGCCGCCTACCATGCGGGGTCGGCGCGCTACGGAGCGTATCTCGCCGGTCGCCCGCTGCCGGCCGAGACCCGCGCCTATGTCGCCATGCTCGCGCCGGCCTTCGGCGGCCGTGAGCTACAGGCTCCGACGGCCACACCTGACGCCGAGCCGCAATCCTGGCGTGGCGCACCGCTGTTCGTCTCTCGACTGGAGCACGCTCTTTCGGCCGATGCGGCGGCGACTACCAGACCAATCGGCAGCGCGCCGAACGCTCGGGCACCGGTAGCGGCACCCAGGCTCGCATCGCAGCCTACGGGTCTCTTTGTTGCGCTTCCGAGTGCGGGAGGACGGCTGTGATCGCGCACGCTCATGTCGTTGCCAACCGTCGCCCCCGCACGCTCCTTCCTACAGAAGTTCTTCCTGCAGGAAGGCACCACGGATGCGACCCGGCGCAATCCGACTCGCCGAACGGCGGCAGGGGAGCCCCGATGGTCGCGCTCGTACCCTCGCGGCCTCACGCGCTCCCCTGGATAGGGAGGGCGGGATGGCAAGAGCAGTGGAAACACGGCCGATTAGGAGGGCGAGATAAAAGCCCATGCCCGTATCGCGCCAAGCCACTGACGTGGCTCGCGCTTTTCCGTGCATGCCGGCCGGTCGCGGGCATGCTGCCCGGTTTTCATGAGGGATTACAAGCTTCCCGCATGCACGAGCCTTTCTTGGCACCGCCGAGGGGCCTGCCGTGAGCGAGGGCGACAGCGACATCCGCATCCGGCCCGGCCGCATCCGCTCAACCCGCGCGCCGCGCCCGAAGAGCTTCATCAACCAGGTCCTGCGGGCCGCCCAGAAGGCTGGCCACACATCGAGCGCCTCACCGGGCGGGGCGGGCCGCTCCGGTTACGGCCGCTCGACCTTCGGCCGGGGTCGCGGCAGCTTCAGCCGTTCGCGCCTGTTCAGTCCGGACCGCCGGGTCGTGGTGAAGGCCCGGGTCGTGCGCCACAAGGGGCGGTCCTTCCGCTCGGCACCGCTGTCCACGCACCTCGCCTATCTCAAGCGTGAGGGGGTGAGCCGGGACGGGGAAAAGGGCGTGATGTTCGACGCCGTCTCTGATCGTGCCGACGACCTCGCCTTCACCGGACGGTGCGAGGACGACCGGCACCATTTCCGCTTCATCATCTCGCCGGAGGACGCCGGCGAGATGACCGACCTCAAGGCCTTCACCCGCGATCTCGTGCAGCAGATGGAGACCGATCTCGGCAGCCGCCTCGGCTGGGTCGCGGTGGATCATTGGAACACCGACAACCCCCATGTCCACCTGCTGGTGCGCGGGGTGGACGAGACCGGCGCCGACCTCGTCATCTCCCGGGACTATATCAGCCAAGGCCTGCGCTCCCGGGCGGAGGACCTCGTCTCCCTCGAGCTCGGCCCCAGGCCCGAGCACGAGATCCGGCACGCGCTTGAGACGGAGATCACCGCCGAGCGCTGGACCCGGCTCGACTGCGAGATCCGGTTTGCCGCGGACGATGTGGGCTATCTCGACCTCAGGCCGCAGACAACTGGCCCCGCCGATCCCGAGATCCGGCGGCTGATGATCGGCCGGCTGCAGCATCTGGAGAAGATGGGGCTCGCCGCTCCCGCGAGCCCCGGCGAGTGGATGGTGGGGCTCGAGGCCGAGCGGCACCTGCGCGACCTCGGCCTGCGCGGCGACATCATCAAGACCATGCACCGGGCCTTTATCGAACGGGGCGAGGAGCGCGGCGTCGCCGACTATGTGATCGACGGCCTGGACACATCCTCTCCCATCATCGGCCGGCTGGTGAACAAGGGGCTGCACAACGAGCTGACCGGCGAGGCCTATGCCGTGATCGACGGCCTGGATGGTCGCGCCCACCATGTCCGCTTCCCCGGCGTGGAGGCCTTCGCGCATGCGCCGCCCCTCGGCGGCATCGTCGAGGTCCGCCGCTTTGGCGGTGCTGACGAC
Source organism: Xanthobacter sp. ZOL 2024 (assembly GCF_052932325.1). Lineage (NCBI taxonomy): Bacteria > Pseudomonadati > Pseudomonadota > Alphaproteobacteria > Hyphomicrobiales > Xanthobacteraceae > Xanthobacter > Xanthobacter sp. ZOL 2024. Next base: position 2,453,757 of record NZ_CM128808.1, on the reverse strand, counting down.
ACCCATCCGACCCTGGTGCTCGCCACCCGCTCCGACTTCGACCTCGCCCGCCAGGTCTCCGCGCGAGGGGCCACCTGGCTCGATCACCGCCTCGTCGAGCGCGAGCCCCTGGCGCTGGCCATGGGCGGCTTCGGCCGCGAGGCGCGCGAGGCGATGCAGGCGCGAGCCGAGCACCTCGTCGCGGAAGGGCTCGCCCGCCGGCAGGGCCCGCGCATCATCCTCCAGCGGGATCTCCTCGCCACCCTGCGTCGGCGCGAGCTCGACACCGTCGGCGCGGGGATCGCCGCCGAGACCGGCCTGCCGCAGGTGAAGACCGCTGCGGGAGAGCATGTCTCCGGCATCTACCGCCAGCGCCTGACCTTGGCCTCGGGCCGGTACGCCATGATCGATGACGGCCTCGGCTTCCAGCTCGTCCCATGGTCGCGGGAGATCGAGAAGAGGCTCGGCCAGCATGTCACCGGCACCGCGAAGGACGGCGGCGGCATCGAGTGGAGCCTCGGTCGAAAGCGCGACCTCGGGCTCTAGCTGCCACCCATGCTCACAAAGGGGCGCTCTCATGTCCGCCACCAGGATCCTGTGGGGTCAGATCATCGTCGTCTTCCTGATCGTGCTCGCCACGACCTGGGGCGCGACCCAGTATGTCGCCTGGCAGCTCGGCTTCCAGGCCCAGCTGGGGCCGCCGTGGTTCCATCTTGTCGGCATGCCAGTCTACGTCCCGCCCGCCTTCTTTGCCTGGTGGTTCTCCTATGACGCCTATGCCCCCGAGATCCTCGGCAAGGGGGCCCTCATCGCCGCGTCCGGCGGCTTCATCGCCATCGCCGCCGCCATCGCCATGTCGGTGTGGCGGGCGCGCGAGGCAAAGGCCGTCGCCACTTATGGTTCGGCGCGCTGGGCCGAGCCGCACGAGGTGAAGGCGGCCGGCCTCATCGGTCCCGACGGCGTGGTGCTCGGCCGGCTCGGCCGGGACTATCTGCGCCATGATGGCCCCGAGCACGTGCTGTGCTTCGCCCCGACGCGGAGCGGCAAGGGCGTGGGCCTCGTCGTGCCCACGCTCCTGACCTGGCCCGGCAGCTGCATCGTCCACGACATCAAGGGAGAGAACTGGCAGCTCACCGCCGGCTTCCGGGCCCGGCACGGCCGCGTCCTGCTGTTCGATCCCACCAATCCCGCCTCCTCGGCCTACAATCCCCTGCTGGAGATCCGCCAGGGTGAATGGGAAGTGCGCGACGTGCAGAACGTCGCCGACGTGCTGGTCGACCCGGAAGGCTCCCTGGACAAGAGGAACCACTGGGAGAAGACCAGCCACTCGCTCCTGGTCGGGACGATCCTGCACGTGCTCTACGCCGAGCAGGACAAGACCCTCGCCGGGGTGGCGGGCTTCCTCTCCGATCCACGCCGACCCATCGAGACCGCGCTCCGGGCCATGATGACGACCCCGCATCTCGGCGAGGCGGGGCCGCATCCCGTGGTGGCTTCGACCGCGCGGGAGTTGCTGAACAAGTCGGACAATGAACGCTCAGGCGTGCTGAGCACCGCCATGAGCTTCCTCGGCCTCTACCGCGACCCCGTGGTCGCCGAGGTCACGCGGCGCTGTGATTGGCGGATCGCCGATCTCATCGCCGACGAACGGCCGGTCTCGCTCTATCTGGTCGTTCCGCCCAGCGACATCAGCCGCACCAAGCCGCTCATCCGTCTCGTCCTGAACCAGATCGGCCGGCGCCTGACCGAGGACCTCCAGGCCAGGGACCGGCGCCATCGCGTCCTGATGATGCTCGACGAGTTCCCCGCTTTGGGGCGGCTGGACTTCTTCGAGTCAGCCCTCGCCTTCATGGCTGGCTACGGCATCAAGAGCTTCCTCATCGCCCAGTCCCTCAACCAGATCGAGAAGGCCTATGGGGCCAACAACTCCATCCTCGACAACTGCCATGTCCGCGTGTCGTTCGCGGCCAATGACGAGAGGACGGCGAAGCGCATCTCCGATGCCCTCGGCACCGCCACCGAGATGCGCGCCATGCGCAACTATGCCGGCCACCGCCTCAGCCCGTGGCTCGGGCACCTGATGGTCTCCCGGCAGGAGACGGCGCGCCCGTTGCTTACCCCCGGCGAGATCATGCAGCTGCCACCCTCCGACGAGATCGTCATGGTGGCTGCGGCACCGCCGGTCCGGGCGAAGAAGGCGCGCTACTTCGAGGACCAGCGCTTCACCGAACGTGTCCTATCGCCGCCTGATCTTGGCAGGATTCCGCGTACATCCCGCACCGACAGCTGGTCAGCGCTGGCACCCATCAGGCCCGACGCGGCGCTGGTAGCCGAGATCGAGAAGGCCGAGGACAAGGCCAACAGCGGCCTGCGCCGGGAGCCCGAGTTGCCGGAACATGTGGCCATCGCCAGCGAGTCCACCGCGCCGCGGCCGGCGGACGAGTTCGCCATCGTCCTCGACGATGGGCCGGACGACACGGCCCAGCAGGCCCGCGTGCTGCGCCAGCAGATGCGCGGCGTCGCCCGGCAGGCCGCGCTCGACCCCCATGACGGCATCGACCTCTAGGAGATTTCCCATGCGCAACCGGCTGAACCTGACCTTGCCGGTGGAGATGATCGGCCGCATCAATGAGCTTGCCGACCGCAAGAGGCTCCCCCGTTCGGCCATCGTCGAGGCGGCGGTTGCCTCCTTCCTGTCGCCTGACGCGGCCGACCAGCGGGAGGCGGCCTTCACCCGCCGCCTCGACCGCCTGTCGCGGCAGGTCCAGCGGATTGAGCGCGACGTGCGCGTCACCGCCGATGCGCTCTCGCTCTACATCCGCTTCTGGCTCACCATCACCCCGCCATTGCCGCACGATGCCCAGGCCGCCGCCCAGATCAAGGGGCGGGAGCGTTACGAGGGCTTCATCGAGACGCTCGGCAAACGGCTGCAGAAGGGGCAGAGCTTCCTGCATGATATCCCGGATGATGTCGGGTCCCCTGCAAAGCCCACGCAAGAGGGAGAAGATAGTTGATGCTCAGGCCTTTTCAGGACCTATGTTCGCCCTTTGCATCAGAACCGGATAGCAGGTGCCCCGTTACAAAGCCGGCATTCTCGTTGAGCATTCCCGGTTCCGGAAACCAGCTCTCAGCCATGCAGAATATCGGCTTCAGATCGCGCCTATGCGCTCCAGGCTTTCATCCGCCAGGCTGCTTCTTCGCGCGAAATTCGCGCGGCGCAAGGCCAGTCGCCTTTCGAAAAGCACGAGCGAAATTGGCGGAAGAGGAATATCCCAACTCTGCCGAAATATCGGTCACCGACCCGCTCGTGTGGTGCAACAGCTCGGTGGCGCGCTGAACTCTGACCGCAGTCGTGAGGCGACGAAAGTCAGTTCCAGCATTGTGCAACTCTCGCTGCAATGTTCGAACGCTGGTGTCTATCGATCGGGCGATATCGTCGATCGCCACGTCGCCGGCGAGAACCTGGGTACGGATCTGCTCGACGGCCACGCCGAGCAGGCTCTTCGGAGCGCCACCAGGCCGGTCCCACGCCACATCCTCCAAGGTCACGATTGGCCGCGATGTGCGCTTGGAGCCCGCCATCAGGTGGCGTTGTTCGGCAACGACCGTCACCGCTGGCGCGTTGAAAAGCACCGGGCACTGAAACACGTCCTCGAAAAGAGCCGCCTGGCGCGGAGTTTCGATGTCGAGCTCAATGCGCAAGGGTCGCCAGCTCTCGGGCAAATATGCCCTGAAGAGACTGAGCAGCTCACCGGCTGCGGCGCTGGCCACAGCGGCGTATTCTTTGGCGCCGGCCAGGGAAGATGCGTAACTATATCGGACTTCGCCGTGGCGTGCCCCTATTGAGTGGTCCGGCTTGAGTCTAATGCATTGTGGGCCTGTTGGCCGCATTTGATGTTGGCGGCACCGGCGGCACGATGACGGCCGGTGCCGGAGGCTTGTAGCCGAGCGCTGAGTGCGGCCGCTCGGTGTTGTAGTGCTGGCGCCAGCCCTCGATGACGATCCTCGCCTCGGCCAGGCTGTAGAAGATCTCGCCGTCGAGCAGTTCATCCCTGAGCTTGGAGTTGAAGCTCTCGCAATAGCCATTCTCCCACGGCGAGCCGGGCGCGATGAAGGCTGTCCTGGCCCCGACTGCCGTGATCCAGTCCCGCACCGCCTTAGCGATGAACTCCGGGCGATTGTCGGAACGGATATGGCTGGGCACGCCCCGCAGCACGAACAGGTCCGTCAGCACGTCGATGACCGCGGTCGAGTTCAGCTTGCGGTCAATGCGGATGGCCAGGCACTCCCGCGTGAACTCGTCGATCACGTTCAGCATGCGGAACTTCCGCCCGTTGTGGGTGCGATCCTCGACGAAGTCATAGGACCACACGTGGTTGGGATGCTCCGGCCGCAGCCGCAGGCAGGACCCGTCGTTGAACCACAGGCGCCCCTTCTTCGGCTGCTTGCACGGCACTTTGAGCCCTTCCCGCCGCCAGATCCGCTCGACCCGCTTCACGTTCACCGCCCAGCCGGACGCCTGCAGCAATGCCGTGATCCGCCGATAGCCATAGCGACCGTATCGGGTGGCGAGTTCGATGATGTCGGCGGTCAATTCCGCCTCATCGGAACGGCCCATCGGCATCTTGCGCTGCGTGGATCGATGCTGCCCCAGAACCCGGCACGCGAGCCGCTCCGATACGCCGAGCTTGGCCACGACGTGCGCGATGCAGCGACGGCGACGGGAGGGGCTTAGAAGTTTCCCGACGCGGCTTCCTTCAGGACCAACTTCTCCAGCGTCAGGTCCGAAACCGCCTTACGCAGCCGTTCGTTCTCCTTCTCCAGATCCTTCAGCCGCTTCACCTGGTCGCTCCTCAATCCGCCGAACTCCTTGCGCCAGCGATAATAGGTGAATGCTGTCACCCCGATGGCCCGGATCGCCTCCGCAACCGGACGCCCCTGCGACACCAAAACGTCGATCTGCCGAAGCTTCGCGACGATCTCTTCCGGCTTGTGCTTCTTCTGCGCCATCGCGCCATCCTCCAAAGGCTCAAAAAGCCTACTTCACGGAGGACCACTTTTCAGGGGGCAGGCCACATGGCAAGGCATTCAAGCCGGACGAGCGGATGAAGAAGATCCTCTCCGACGCCGCTGCGGTCGGACAGGCGACGGGCCGGGCGCTCAACTGGCGCTTCGCGATGAAGCATCCGGAATGGGCCTATTACGAGGGCTCGCACTGGGGCAACATGCTGTGGGAGGGCGGGGCCTTCTTCGAGACGCCTCCGCCGGTGTTCGAAGCCGGCATGTTCAAGCCGCTGCCGCCGACCGGGGCCAGAACCCTCGATTCCCGCGCGGCCTTCTACTACCGCTACACGCTGGACTCGCCGGGCATGATCATGCGCATCCCCGGTGTCGGCTCGCAGTATCTGATGGGTTTCCTTGATGCCGATGGAACCCCCTTCGACGGCGCGAAGACCTACAGGGTCATCTTGCCCAAGGATATTCCGGCAGCGGCATTCTGGTCTTTCACGCTCTACGACAACCAGACGCGCTCGATGCTGCAAACCCCGCAGAAATACCCGCGCGCCGGCAGCCAGAGCTACCCCTCGCCAGCGGCGGAAGCGGCCAGCGATGGTTCCACCATGGTTTATTTCGGCCCCACCCAGCCGAAGGGCGTCGCGCGCGGCAACTGGATCCAGACCGATCCCAAGAAAGGCTGGTTCACGATCCTTCGCCTCTACAGCCCGCTCCCGTCGTTCTTCGACAAGAGCTGGCGTCCAAGCGAAATCGAACCGGTCGAGTGATCGGATAACAAGCAGACGGCGGCACGCGAGCCAGCTTGATTGCCGCCGTTGGGAGCCGCTGCGGGCCTGAACAGACCAGCACCCTCATTTTCGCCGTCCTCCTGTCTTTGCACGCCACAGCCCTACGACGCCGGAAATGTGTTGAGCCGGCCTGATTTCTGGCTCTCTTAATCATCCCCGATCCGGGGATTGCAGATGGCGTCCCCTACCGAGGCGGGGGACGGGATGGGAGCCACACATCGCAATTCCGAGGCGAGCCAACGCGGCGCGCGCATGCTGCGCACCGCGCTCGGGCCGGCCATTGCGCGCTTCCTGGAAGACAGCGCCGTGGTCGAGGTCATGCTCAATCCGGACGGGTGCCTCTGGGTCGACCGTCTGTCCGAGGGCCTCGCCGACACGGGGGAGCGGCTCTCGTTCGCCGATGGCGAGCGCATCGTCCGTCTCGTCGCCCACCATGTGGGGGCTGAGGTCCATGCGAACGCGCCGCGTGTCTCCGCTGAGCTGCCGGAGACCGGGGAGCGGTTCGAGGGCCTGCTGCCGCCCATCACGACGGGGCCTGCCTTCGCCATCCGCAAGCCGGCCTCCGGCGTGTTCAACCTCGACGTATATGTTGCCGAACAGATCATGACCGCGGCGCAGGCCGGCGTGTTGCGCCGCGCCGTCGCCGAGCGCCGCAACATCCTCGTGGCCGGCGGGACTTCAACGGGCAAGACCACGCTCGCCAACGCGCTCCTCGCCGAGGTGGCCAAGGGCTCCGATCGTGTCGTGCTCATCGAGGACACCCGCGAGCTTCAATGCCTGATGCCCAACCTGGTGGCGCTGCGCACCAAGGATGGTGTCGCCACCCTTTCCGACCTCGTCCGCTCGTCCCTGCGGCTGCGTCCCGACCGTGTGCCGATCGGCGAGGTGCGCGGCAGCGAGGCGCTGGATCTCGTCAAGTGCTGGGGCACCGGCCACCCCGGCGGCATCGGCACCATCCATGCGGGCAGCGCCATCGGCGCCCTGCGCCGCCTCGAGCAACTGATCCAGGAGGCCGTAGTCACGGTGCCACGCGCCCTGATCGCCGAGACCATCGACCTCGTCGCGGTGCTCACTGGGCGTGGCTCGGCTCGGCGCCTTGCTGAGCTCGCCCGCGTCGAGGGGCTCGGGCCAACCGGCGACTATCTCGTCACCCCTGCCGAAGCCTCCCACCAGACCGGAGAAATCTGATGATCCAGCGTGTCCGCCGTCTTCGTCACCTTGGTTCGACCACCCTGGGTGTCCTCGCCAGTACCATGCTGGCGCCCGCTGCGCATGCCTCCGGTTCCTCCATGCCGTGGGAGCAGCCGCTGCAGCAGATCCTGACCTCGGTGGAGGGACCCGTCGCCAAGATCATCGCGGTGATCATCATCATCACGACGGGTCTGACACTGGCGTTCGGAGATACCTCGGGTGGCTTCCGGCGGCTCATCCAGATCGTCTTCGGCCTGTCGATCGCCTTCGCCGCCAGCTCTTTCTTCCTGTCGTTCTTCAGCTTCGGCGGCGGGGTTACCATCTGATGACCTCCCTGACCGATCCCTCCGCCGAGCTGCCGGGCTATTGCGTCCCGGTCCATCGCGCGCTGACCGAGCCCATCCTGCTCGGCGGCGCCCCACGCAGCATCGCGATTCTTAACGGCACGCTGGCGGCGGCCCTCGGCCTCGGCCTGCGCCTCTGGCTTGTCGGCGTCGCGCTTGGAGCAATCGGTCATTTCGCGGCGGTGTGGGCCGCCCGGCGCGACCCGATGTTCGTCGAGGTCACCCGGCGCCACCTGCGCATCTCCAGCCACCTGTCGGTGTGAGCGACGCCCATGATGAACCTCGCCGAATATCGCCGCACCGCCGCGCGCCTCGCCGACTACCTGCCCTGGGCGGCGCTGGTGGGTGACGGCGTCGTCCTCAACAAGGACGGATCATTTCAACGCTTCGCCCGGTTCCGCGGGCCGGACCTCGACAGCGCGGTGCCCGCCGAGCTCATCGCCTTCGCCAGCCGCCTCAACAACGCATTCCGGCGCCTCGGCTCCGGCTGGTCCATCTTCGTCGAGGCGCAGCGCCATCCTGCTGGCGCCTATCCCTCAAGCGTGTTCTCGGATGCCGCCGCGGCGCTCGTGGATGCCGAGCGCAAGGCCGATTTCGAGGAGGCCGGCCGCCATTTCGAGTCGAGCTATGTCCTCACCTTCGCCTTCCTGCCGCCGGCGGACGACGCCGCCCGCACCGAGAGCTGGCTCTATGAGGGCCGGGAGCAGGCCGGCGTCGATCCCCATGACGTCCTGCGGTCGTTCATCGATCGGACGGATCGCGTCCTCCAACTGCTCGAAGGCACCATGCCGGAGTGCCGATGGCTCGACGACGGGGAGACCCTGACCTACCTGCATTCCTGCGTCTCGACCAAACGCCATCGCGTCCGTGTGCCCGAGACGCCCATGTATCTCGATGCGCTCCTCGCCGACGAACCGCTGACCGGCGGGCTCGCGCCGATGCTGGGCACGGCTCATCTGCGCATCCTCACCATCGTCGGCTTTCCCAGCGCCACCACGCCTGGCATCCTCGACGAGCTGAACCAGCTCGCTTTCCCCTATCGGTGGTCGACGCGGGCGATCCTGCTCGACAAGACCGATGCCACCCGGCTGCTGACCAAGATCCGGCGGCAGTGGTTCGCCAAGCGCAAGAGCATCGCCGCGATCCTGAAAGAGGTGCTCACCAACGAGGCGTCGGTCCTGGTCGACAGCGATGCCGACAACAAGGCCATGGATGCCGACCTCGCGCTGCAGGAGCTCGGCGCGGATTTCGCCGGCATCGCGTTTGTCACCGCCACCGTGACGGTCTGGGACGAAGATCCCCGCGCCGCCGACGAGAAGCTCCGCGCCGTGGAGAAGGTGCTCCAGGGTCGCGACTTCACCACCATCACCGAAACCATCAATGCGGTCGATGCCTGGCTCGGCACCTTGCCCGGACACCTCTACGGCAATGTCCGTCAGCCCCCGGTCTCGACCCTCAATCTCGCCCACATGATCCCCCTCAGCGCCGTGTGGGCGGGGCCGGGACGGGACGAGCACTTCGGCGCTCCCCCCTTGCTGTTCGGCAAGGCCGCAGGCTCGACCCCGTTCCGGTTTTCTCTTCACGTGGGAGATGTGGGCCACACGCTGGTGGTCGGCCCCACGGGCAGCGGCAAGTCCGTGCTGCTCGCGCTGATGGCGTTGCAGTTCCGACGCTACGCGCGTTCCCAGGTGTTCGCGTTCGACTTCGGCGGCTCGATCCGGGCGGCAGCGCTGGCCATGCGCGGCAACTGGCACGACCTCGGCGGCCGCCTGACTGGCGGCTCCACCCTGTCCGTGTCGCTGCAGCCGCTCGCCCGCATCGAGGATGTTCCCGAGCGCGCCTGGGCCGCCGACTGGGTGGTGTCGATCCTGCTGCGCGAGAACATCGAGATCACGCCCGAGGTCAAAGAGCACCTCTGGTCGGCCCTGACCTCGCTCGCCTCGGCGCCAGCCGGCGAGAGGACCCTCACAGGCCTCGCCGTTCTTCTCCAGTCCAACCCGCTGAAGCAGGCCCTTCAGCCCTATTGCGTGGGCGGTCCCTATGGCCGGCTGCTGGATGCCGAGAGCGAAGAGCTCGGCGATGCCGCGGTCCAGGTCTACGAGACCGAGGGCCTCATCGAGACCGGAGCCGCGGCCCCGGTGCTGGCCTATCTCTTCCACCGCATCACCCATCGCCTCGACGGCCGGCCCACCCTCATCATCGTCGACGAGGGCTGGCTGGCGCTCAGCGATCCCGGCTTCTCGAAGCAGCTGACCGAATGGCTGGTCACCCTGCGCAAGAAGAATGCATCCGTCATCTTCGCCACCCAGTCCCTCGCCCAGATCGAGAAGAGCCGGATCGCGGCGGAGATCATCGACAGCTGCCATACCCGGCTCCTGTTGCCCAACGACCGGGCCGTCGAGCCGCAGATCGCCGCCATCTACCGTCGCTTCGGGTTGAACGACCGGCAGATCGAGCTGATCGCCCGGGCGACTCCGAAGCGGGACTATTACTGCCAGTCGCGGCGCGGCAACCGCCTGTTCGAGCTTGGCCTGTCCGAGATCGCGCTCGCTTTGTGCGGGGCCTCCTCGAAATCCGACCAGGCCCTCATCACCGAGGTGGAGGCCCGCTCTGAGCCTGGCCGCTTCCTTGATGAATGGCTCGCCGCCCGCGGCCTCGCCTGGGCCGCCGACCTCATCCCCGATCTCGTCAACCTCGCTCCCGATCCGGAGGCCCTGCCATGAGCCGTCCTGTCCTTTCCCCGTCGCGCGCCCTGCACATCAGCGCTGTGCTTCTCACGGGCGCCGGTGCTTTTGCCCCCATGCTGATCGAACCCGCCACGGCGCAATACGTGGTCTACGACCCCAGCAACTACGCGCAGAACCTGCTTCAGGCGGCCCGCGCCCTCCAGCAGGTCCAGAACCAGATCACCAGCCTGCAGAACCAGGCGCAGATGCTGCTCAATCAGGCCCGCAACCTCGCGAGCCTGCCATTCTCCTCGCTCCAGCAGGTCCAGCAGTCGATCCAACGGACCCAGCAGCTCCTGAACCAGGCGCAGCGCATCGCCTACGACGTCCAGAGCGTGGATCGGGCGTTCCAGACCACCTATGGCAACGCTTCGCTGACCGCCTCCGACCAACAGCTCGTCGCCCAGGCCAAGGAGCGCTGGCAGACCTCGGTGGCAGGACTTCAGGATGCCATGCGCGTCCAGGCCGGCGTCGTCGGCAACATCGACACCAACCGGACCCAGATGTCGGCTCTCGTTGGCCAGAGTCAGGGCGCGACCGGCGCCCTGCAGGCGACCCAGGCCGGCAACCAGCTCCTCGCGCTGCAGGCCCAGCAGCTCACGGACCTCACCGCGCTTCTTGCGGCCAATGGGCGGGCCCGGGCCCTGACCGAGGCCGAGCGCGCGGCCGCGGCCGACCAGGGCCGCGAGCAGCGCCGGCGCTTCCTGACGCCGGGCACGGGCTACCAGCCCGGCAACGCGCGCATGTTCAACAATTGAGCCAACGCCATGGACACCAGCATGCTGGTCCGCCTCGGCGCCGTGGTCTTCGTCGCCCTGGCGATCACGGCCACGGCGATCGAGATGACCCGGAAAGGGGAAGAGCCGGCCCCACACCTTGCCGGACCGCCCGGAAGGGCGGAGCCGGATCCGCTGAGCGAGGACCTGCACCGCTGCGCCCGCCTCGGCGAGGCCGGCGGGCGCGATCCCAGCTGCCTCAATGCCTGGGCGCAGAACCGCGCCCGCTTCCTGGTGTCGAAGCCGAGCAACCCGCAGGAGGCACGCTGACATGGGCGGCACCGGCGTCATCGACCATTTCCTTGAGGTCTTCACCCGCTACATCGATTCCGGCTTCGGCCTGCTCGGTGGCGAGGTGGCGTTCATCGCCACGACCCTCATCGTCATCGACGTGACGCTGGCCGCCTTGTTCTGGTCCTGGGGCGCGGATGACGACATCATCGCCCGCCTCGTCAAGAAGACGCTCTTCGTCGGCGTCTTCGCCTATCTGATCTCCAACTGGAACAGCCTCGCCCGGATCATCTTCGAGAGCTTCGCCGGGCTCGGCCTCAAGGCGTCGGGAACGGGGTTCAGCACCGCCGACCTCCTGCGCCCCGGGCGGGTGGCGCAGACCGGGCTCGATGCCGCGCGCCCGCTGCTGGAATCCATCTCCGATTTGATGGGATGGATCTCCTTCTTCGAGAACTTCATCCAGATCGCCGTCATGCTGCTGGCCTGGGCCCTGGTGCTCCTCGCCTTCTTCATCCTCGCCGTCCAGATGTTCGTGACGCTGGTGGAGTTCAAGCTCTCCACCCTGGCGGGGTTCGTGCTGATCCCGTTCGGCCTGTTCGGGAAAAGCGCCTTCATGGCGGAACGGGTCCTGGGCAACGTCATCTCCTCCGGCATCAAGGTCCTGGTGCTCGCCGTCATCATCGGCATCGGCTCGACGCTGTTCTCCGAGTTCACCGCCGGGTTTGGTGGCACGACGCCCACCATCGACCAGGCCATGGCCATCGTCCTCGCTGCGCTGTCCCTGCTGGGCCTCGGCATCTTCGGTCCCGGCATCGCCAATGGCCTCGTGAGCGGTGGCCCGCAGCTCAGCGCCGGCGCCGCGGTCGGCACCGGCCTTGCCGCAGGGGGTGCGATGATGGCTGCCGGCGCCGCGGGTGGCATGGCCCTGCGCGGCGGCATGGCGGCACTGTCGGGCACCGCTGCGGCCGCTCGTGGTGGAGCAGCGCTCGCCGGTGGCGCGTCGGCCGCCTACAGCCAGGGTGCCGGCAGCAAGACCGGGGCCGCCGGGGTCGCCTCCGGTCTCGGGGGCGTCGCGGCCGCGGGCGGGCGGGCCGCGGCCTCTCCACTGAAGCGCGCGGTCGTCCGTGCGGCAGACTCGCTCCGCGCCAGCTATGCCGCCGGCGCCAGCGCCGTGTCGGAACCCGCCGGCGGCGGCTCCACCATAAGCGGCACAGGAGCAATCAACGAGGGAGCTTCCGCTTCCGGCTCCGGTCGCGAGGGCCCGCCCGGCTGGGCAAAGCGTATGAAACGCGCCCAGCAGATGAGCCACGGCGTCCAGACCGCTGCCCACGCCGTGCGCTCCGGCGACAGTCACGGCGGCGGGCATTCCGTCAACCTGTCCGAGGGCGACTGATCATGAGCCTCTTCAAGCGACCCTTCGTCCACTACGGCACGACCCCGCAGCCGGAGACGCCATACCAGCGCGCCGCCCAGGTGTGGGACGAACGGATCGGTTCCGCCCGCGTCCAGGCCAAGAACTGGCGCCTCATGGCCTTCGGCTGCCTGATCTTGTCTGGAGGCTTTGCGGCGGCCCTGGTCTGGCAATCGGCCCGCGGCACTGTCGTACCGTGGGTGGTTCAGGTCGACAAGCTTGGCCAGGCGCAAACCGTCGCCGCTGCTACGGCCGATTATCGGCCGAGCGATCCACAGATCGCCTGGCACCTGGCGCGGTTCATCGAACAGGTGCGGAGCGTGCCGGCAGATCCCGTCATCGTGCGGGAGAACTGGCTGAGGGCCTACCAGTTCACCACCGACCGCGGAGCCCAGGCCCTCAACGACTACGCCCGCTCCAACGACCCATTCACCAAGGTAGGCAAGCAGCAGATCGCCGTCGACGTCTCCAGCGTGATCCGTGCTTCGGGCGACTCCTTCCGCGTCGCCTGGAGCGAGCGCCGCTACCAGGACGGGGCGCTGGCCGACACCACCCGCTGGACCGCCATCCTCACCCTCGTGGTGCAGCCGCCGCGCGACGCCGAGAAGCTACGGGCCAATCCGCTGGGGATCTTCGTTCATGCCATCAGCTGGTCGCGGGAGCTTGCCCAATGACACCGCCTGTCCGTAAAGCCGGAAGCACGGGTTTCCGCAGTCCCGTATTGGCGGCTTTGCTCCTGTCCGCATCGGCGCTCGCCGGGTGCGCCACAGCACAGAAGCCGCCCGAGATCAGCTACGATGCAGACGTGCCGCCGCTGCCGGCCATTCCCGCCATCGCCGATGGGCGTCCGAGGCCGCTGCATATCCCGCCGGCCTGGACTCCGAGCCGGGGAGGCGCCGCCGCCGGTGCGCCGACCGCGCGGGTGGAGAACGCCAATGCCGCTGCCCGCGTCGAGCCGAAGAAGGAGGGCTACTACAACGCCATCCAGATCTTCCCCTTCAGCGAAGGCGCTCTCTACCAGGTCTATGCGGCGCCCGGGCAGATCACGGACATCGGGCTCGAGCCCGGCGAGAGCCTGACCGGCTCGGGGCCCATCGCCGCCGGCGACACGGCCCGCTGGGTCATCGGCGACACCGAGAGCGGGTCCGGCGTGACCCGGCGGGTCCACGTGCTGGTGAAGCCCACCCGCCCGGACATCACCACCAACCTCGTCCTCACCACCGACCGGCGCACCTACATGATCGAGCTGCGCTCCGGCGAGAAGCCGTACATGCCGGCGGTGGCCTGGGCCTATCCCCAGCCGCCGGCCTCCCAGCGGCAGGCTGTTCCCGCGGCCCCGCTCATCCCCGCGCTCGAGGCGCGCAACTACCGCTATGGCCTCACCGGCGACACGCCACCATGGCGGCCGGACGAAATCTATGACGACGGCCGACGGGTCTATGTGGTTTTCCCGCGCGGCATCGTGCAGGGCGAGATGCCGCCCCTCTTCGTCATCGGCCCCGAGGGCGAGGCGCAGATCGTCAACAGCCGCATCCACCAGAACATCCTGATCGTCGACCGCCTGTTTGGTGCCGCCGAGCTGCGCCTCGGCAGCGGCGAACGCCAGCAGAAGGTTCGGATCGTGCGCACCGACGGGAGGCCCGCCTGATGACCGACACCCCCACGCCCGTTCAGGACCGGCCATCCGAGGAGGCCGCCGCGCCCATGCGTCTGCGGGCAGAGCCTCCACGCGTGACCCGCATCTCCCGCAAGGTGCTCGCCGGCGTCGGCCTAGTGGCCGGCCTGGGTTTGGGCGGAGCGCTCATCTACGCCCTGCAGACCCGCAATGCCGGAACGGGCTCGGAAGAGCTCTACTCCACCGAGAACCGGCCGACCGCGGATGGCCTTGCTGGCCTGCCGCGCGACTATACTGGGCCCATCCTCGGGCCGCCGCTGCCAGGGGACCTCGGGCGGCCCATCGTTGATGCCCAGAGCCGTGGGCAGCCGGTCGTGCCGCCGGCCATGCCGGCCGCCACCGTCGATCCGGAGGAGCAACGCCGCCATGCCGAACAGGAGGCTGCCAGGACCTCCCGGGTGTTCTTCCAGACCGAGCCGAGGTCGGGGGCACCGGCATCCGCGCTTGCCGGCACTTCTGGCATGGGCGTCCCGGGCTTGAATGGCCTGCCCCCGGCCCCGTCCGCGCAGGACCGGCAGCTCAACTTCCTCAATGCCGCGGTCGACCGACGGACCGTCGCACCGGATCGGGTGATGGCGCCGACCTCGCCCTATGTGCTTCAGGCGGGCGCCGTCATCCCGGCCGCGCTCATCACCGGCATTCGCTCGGACCTGCCGGGCCAGATCACTGCCCAGGTGACGCAGCACATCTACGACAGCCCGACGGGACGGATCCTCCTCATTCCCCAGGGCGCCCGCCTCGTCGGCGAGTACAGCGACGATGTCGGCTTCGGCCAGCGTCGCGTCCTGCTGGTCTGGAACCGGCTGATCTTCCCCAATGGGCGCTCGATCGTGCTGGAGCGCCAGCCCGGCGCCGACACCCAGGGCTATGCGGGCCTCGAGGACGGCGTCGACTACCATTGGTGGGAACTCGCCAAGGCCGCCGCGATGTCCACTCTTCTCAGCGTTGGCGCCGAGCTTGCCGTCGACGATGAGGACCGTCTCTTGCGCGCAATCCGCAACGGAGGCCAGGACACCATCAACGATGCCGGCCAACAGATCATCCGCCGGCAGCTCAACGTGCCGCCGACGCTGACGATCCGGCCGGGCTTTCCTGTCCGGGTCATCGTCCCGCGTGATTTGGTCCTGGAACCCTATGGAGGTTGACCATGACGAAGCTGAAGCTGGGTCCGATTGCCGACGACAAGCCGGTCAAGGTCGCGCTGGAATTACCCGCCGCGCTTTATCGCGACCTGGTTGCCTATGCACAGGTGTTGGCCCGCGAGACGGGACAGCCAGTCGGTGATCCGTCTCGGCTGATCGCTCCGATGCTGGAGCGGTTCATCTCCACGGATCGTGGTTTCGCCAAGGCCAAGCGCGGGCCGATCGCTCATTCCGATAATAAGGCGGGAGCCGTGTCGGAATAACGCTCGCGCAGCAGGTCGAGGAAGGGACGCAGCGTGGGATTGCGGTTGGTCTCTTTCCAATAGGCGGCGAACCGGATGCGGACTGGACCGTCGTCATCGTGCAATTCGCGATAGGTGACCCCAGAATGGATAATCCCGGTCGCACCTTCTGAGACCAGCGTCAACCCGAGACCTGCTGCGACAAGCGCCAACAAGCGATCCAGGCTAACATCATGGCCGACGAAAGCGCAGCCGCGCCGGTCACCAAGCCTTGCCCGCAGCATCGTCTCATAGTCCGGCCCCGGATCGCGCCGGTTGACCAGGAAGCGTGCTCCAGAGAGATCTGGCCAGCGAACAATGGGGCTGTCACAAAGGGCGTGGTCTCCCGACAGTGCGACCATAACCCGTTCGTTCCAAAGGGGCAGCAGGGCCCCACCCCAAGCTGAACGCCCTTCCGCGGAGAAGAGGACGTCAATGCTCCCCGACTTGAGAGCTGCAAACAGCAGGGAGCGCGATCCGTCAGCGCAGTGAACATTCACTCCACTATGCCGGAGGTTGTACTCCTCAAGTGCCGCCCGAAGATTGCCCACGGAGAAGGCCATGCAAATGCCAATGACGAGATCACCATTCTCGCTTCGCCCGTGCGCTTTGATCCGCTCAGACGCTACATCTATCTCCGCTAGAATTTCTTTTATAGCCGCGATGAACTCCTCACCGGCAGCAGTGAGACACGTTCCATTCGAGCTCCTTTCGAACAGTTCTGCGCCAAGGCGGTATTCAAGGTCCCGGAGGCGACGGCTCAGGGTCGACTCGCGGACATTGAGTGCCTCCGCTGCTCGCCTCAAGCTGCTATGCTCGGCAGCTACGATTGCCCAGCGCATATCACGAAGCTCAACTGGCATGGCATATATCCAATATGCACTATGTAAGTTTATATTGTACATATATCTATATATAACTTAACTATATTGTATACGATAACATATAGTCGCCTCCACTAAGAATTACAAATTATATATCGGCTTAGCTGGTGCGAAACATAATTATTACATCAATTGTATTTTATACATAATCGCACCAACCCAATATGAGCGTAAGATGATTATTATTGGTCTCTGATATTTTTAGCTAACGTGTAGCGCCTGCCCCATTCACATCTATGGTCCGGAGATCTTCGGACGCACGAGGCCGGCGATCTCATCTAGAATGGCAGGGTCGTCGATCGTCGCGGGGACGCTCCATTGCCCGTCGTCGACGATGGATTTGATAGAACGCCGCAGGATCTTCCCCGAACGCGTCTTGGGGAGGCGCGGAACCACGATGGCGATCTTGAACGCCGCGACGGCGCCAATTCGCTCCCTCACCAAGCCGAGCACCTCCCGCTCGATCTCCTCGTGGGGACGATCGACCCCGGCCTTCAGGACCACGAAGCCGCAGGGCACCTCGCCCTTCAGGGCGTCCCTCACGCCGACGACCGCGCATTCTGCAACCGCCGGATGGGAGGCGACGACCTCTTCCATGCCGCCGGTGGACAGGCGGTGGCCGGCAACATTGATGATGTCGTCGGTGCGGCCCATGATGTAAAGATAACTGTCCTCGTCCTTGAAACCCGCGTCCGACGTGGAATAGAAGCCCGGAAAATCTTCGAGGTAGCTGGTCCTCATGCGATCGTCGTGCCCCCACAAGGTGGGCAGGTTTCCGGGCGGAAGCGGCAACCGGATGATGATGGAGCCCATCGTGTTCGGCCCCACTTCCTGGTGCGCATCATCCACCACCACCACGTCGTAGCCGGGCATGGGAACGGTGGGCGATCCGTGCTTCACCGGCAACAGTCCGAGACCAACGGGGTTGGCGGCGATCGGCCAGCCGGTCTCCGTCTGCCACCAATGATCGATCACCGGCACCTTGAGCATGCCCTCGGCCCACTGGACGGTGTCCGGATCGGCTCGCTCGCCAGCGAGGAACAGGGACCTCAGGCTGGAAATGTCGTAGCGCTGCAGATGCGTTCCGGCCGGGTCCTCCTTTTTGATGGCGCGTAGCGCCGTGGGCGCGGTGAACAGGCTCGCCACCTTGTGCTCGGCGATCACCCGCCAGAAGGCCCCGGGATCCGGCGTTCCCACAGGCTTGCCTTCATAAAGCAGGGCCGTCGCGCCATAGAACAGCGGGGCATAGGTGATGTAGCTGTGGCCCACCGCCCACCCGATGTCCGAGGCGGCCCAGAACACTTCACCTGGCGCGATTCCGTAGATATTGCTCATGGTCCAGTGGAGGGCCACGAGGTGCCCGCCATTATCCCGCACCACCCCCTTGGGGACGCCGGTGGTTCCCGAGGTGTAGAGGATGTAGAGCGGATCGCTGGCGCGCCGCTCGACGCACGGCGCCCGCCGTCCGGCGGCACGCGCGGAGGCGACCGCCTCGGCCCAGTCGTGGTCCCGGGGAGCCTTCATTTCTGCCTGACTCTGCTCGCGCTGCAGCAGCAGCACGGTGTCAGGCTTGGTGGCTGCAAGATCGATGGCAATGTCGAGCAGCGGCTTGTACTGGACGATGCGCCCCGGCTCGAGACCGCAGGAGGCGGTAAGCACAGCCTTGGGCGTCGCATCGTCAATACGCTTGGCCAACTCGTGGGCGGCAAATCCTCCAAACACCACCGAATGCACGGCACCGATGCGTGCGCAGGCAAGCATGGCAAACACCGCCTCAGGAACCATCGGCATGTAGAGCACCACGCGATCGCCCGGGCCGATACCGAAATCCTGAAGGACGGCACCCAGCACCGCGACTTCTTCCTGCAGCTCGCGATAGGTGAAGCGCCGCATTTGGGCGGTGAGCGGGCTGTCGTAGATCAGGGCTGCCTGGTCGCCGCGTCCGGCCTCCACGTGCCGGTCGATGGCGTTGTAGCAGGTGTTGCACGTGGCGTCCGGGAACCAGGTGCCATAGACCCCCGAGGCGGGATCAAAGATGGTTTGAGGCGGCTTGATCCAGGCGACATCGCGGCTCGCCTCGCGCCAGAAGGCCTCCGGCTCGGCACGCCAGCGCGCATAGATCTCGTGATAGCGGCTGTCCATGGGGCATCCTCTGCGTTCTTTTCTGTGTTGAGCGGGTCAATCGCCGGTCCCGAGAAAGCGGGCAGGATTCCGGCGGGTGACGAGATCGCGGACATCTTCGGAAAAACCCGCAGCGGCCAAGCTGCCGAGGGGATCGCGATCCTGGATGTCGAAAGGATAATCGGTGCCGACGAGGAGACGGTCTGGCCCGAACACATCGGCGAGATGGCGCAGCGTGGGCGCGTCGTAGACCAGGGTGTCGCAATAGAGCCGCCGGGCGATATCCCGCGGCGCCTCCGCCATCAGGCCGCCGACGGGCTTCAGGGTCTCCCAGCCGTATTGCAGGCGCGGAAGGACGCTGGCAAAGGCGCCGCCGCCATGGCTGAAGGCAATCCTGAGCCCCGGATGCCGCGAAAGGACGCCACCCGTCATCAGGCTCGCTACCGCGAAGGCGGTCTCGCAGGGAAAGGAGACGATGGCCTTGAGCAGCGCCGGGCCCACCAGTCGCTCGTCGCCCACCGGGTGAAGCGCGTGCACGAACACCGCCGCCCCGAGGCACTCGGCCTCGGCGAACAGGGGCGCGAAACGCGCGTCGCCGATGGGAACCCCGTTCACGTTTGTGCCGATCTCGATTCCCCGGAACCGGCCATCTCGCATCAGGGCCTGCAAGACCTCCACGGCACGCTCCGGCGCCTGCAACGGCACCATGCCGAGCCCGGTGAAGCGGCCCGGCCGGGCGTCGACCATGTCGGCAATGGTGCCATTGACCACCTCGGCCATGGCCACGGCGTCGTCCGCGTCAAACCAGTAGGACAACAGCTCCGGCATCGGGGAAAGCACCTGCACCGCGATGCCGGCGGCGTCCATGTCGGCGATGCGCCGCGCCGCATCCCAGGACCCTTCCGAGACCGTGCGGAAGACGCTGCCGCGGATCATAATGTGCCGGTGTCCGCAGCCCACAGGGCACATGGAGGGCCAAGCGTGGTCGGCGTGCCGGCCAGCATAGCGGGGGAAGTCGGCCGGCACCACGTGGGCATGGATGTCGACGGCGCCGGTCATTTCCCGGCGCCTGCCTGCATGTCCAGCGCCACGTCGATGATCATGTCCTCCTGCCCGCCCACCATGCGGCGGCGGCCGAGCTCGGCCAGGATCTCGCGGGTATCGACGCCATAGGTCCTGGACGCGTTCTCGGCGTGGCGCAGGAAGCTGGAATAGACCCCGGCATAGCCGAGCGCGAGGCTCTCGCGGTCCACCCGCACCGGACGGTCTTGCAGGGGGCGCACCAGGTCGTCGGCCGCGTCCATCAAGGCATAGAGGTCGCAGCCGGTGTCGATGCCCTTGCGGTTGAGCACGGCGATGAGCGCCTCCAGCGGCGCATTGCCGGCGCCGGCGCCCATGCCGGCCAGCGACGCATCCACCCGCACCGCCCCCGCCTCGATGCCGGCGACCGCATTAGCGACGCCCAGAGTGAGGTTGTGGTGGGTGTGGACCCCGATCTCCGTTCCGGGCTTCAGTGCATCCCGCAGCGTCTTCACCCGCAGCGTATAGTCCTCCGGCAACAGGGCGCCGGCGGAATCCGTCACATAGATGCACTCCGAACCGTAGCTCTCCATAAGCTTCGCCTGCTCGGCGAGGGCTTCGGCCGGGATCATGTGGGCCATCATCAGGAAGCTGGCGGTGTCCATGCCAAGCTCGCGTGCGGCCTCGATATGCTGGCGCGACACATCGGCCTCGGTGCAATGGGTGCACACCCGTACCGAGCGGGCTCCTGCCTCATAGGCATGCTTCAGGTCATGCACCGTGCCGATGCCGGGCAGCAGCAGCACCGTGACCACCGCATGCTGGCATTCCTCCGCCACCGCGGCGATCCATTCGGCATCGTCATGGGCGCCGAAGCCGTAGTTGAAGGTCGAGCCGCTGAGGCCGTCGCCGTGGCTGATCTCGATGGCATCCACCTTCGCCCTGTCGAGGGCGCGTGCAATGGCCCGGGTCGTCTCCAGGTCATACTGGTGGCGGACGGCGTGCATGCCGTCGCGCAGGGTGACGTCCTGGATATAGAGCTTGTCGGGGTTCGGACGGGCCATCACGCGGCCTCCTTGGCAAGCACGCTGCCGGCCCAGCGATCGGCGGTGGTCAGCGCGGCGGATGTCATGATGTCGAGGTTGCCGGCATAGGCCGGCAGGTAGTGTGCAGCGCCCTCCACCTCCAGAAGAATGGTGGTCTTGAGGCCTTCGCAGGGGCCGACGCCTGGAATGCGCAGCGGCGCGTTGCCGCCGATGGATTCGAACTGCACCTTCTGCTTCAGTCGATAACCGGGCACATATTTCTGCACCTCGACGGCCATCTCCGCGACGGAGGCGGCGATGGCCTCGCGATCGCCGCCCTGGGAGAGGGTGAAGACCGTGTCGCGCATGATGAGGGGCGGCTCGGCCGGGTTGAGGATGATCACCGCCTTGCCGCGCTCGGCCCCGCCCAGCACCTCGATGGCTTTCGACGTGGTCTCGGTGAACTCGTCGATGTTGGCGCGGGTGCCGGGCCCGGCGGACTTCGAGGAGATGGAGGCGACGATCTCGCCATAGACGAGGCGCTTCGTTGCCCGCTTCACCGCATAGACCATGGGGATGGTCGCCTGGCCACCGCAGGTGACCATGTTGACGTTCGGCTCGTCGAGATTGGTCTCGCCGTTGATCACCGGGATGGTGAAGGGGCCGATGGCGGCGGGGGTGAGATCGATGACCTTCTTGCCGTCCTTCTGGAGCAGTGCGTTGTTGTGCATGTGCGCCTTCGCCGAGGTGGCGTCGAAGACGATGCGGATGTCCTTGTAGTTGGGCAGCTTCAGGAGCCCCTCGATGCCCTCGTGGGTGACCGGCACGTTGAGGCGCGCCGCCCGGGCGAGGCCGTCCGACTTGGGGTCGATACCCACCATGGCGCCCATCTCAAGATGCCGGGACGTGCGCATGATCTTGATCATCAGGTCGGTGCCGATGTTCCCAGACCCAATGATGGCGCAGGAAATCTTCTTCATGAGTTGGTCTCCGTGGCGAACGACACCCGGACCGAGCCGAGGCCGGAGATGTGCGCTTCCATCCGGCGGCCCCACTCAACCCGAACCATGGGGCCAAGGGCTCCGGACAGGATGGTGTCCCCTGCCTTGAGGGGACGACTCATGCGGGCCATGGTCCGCGCCAGCCAGAGCGCAGCCGAGATCGGGCTGCCGAGACAGGCATGGCCGGAGCCGGACGACACGTCCTTGCCATCCGCCTGGAACGTCATCTGGCAGCCGACGACGTCGAACGCCTCCAGCCGGCGCGGCGACGAACCGAGCACGTAAAGTGCCGACGAGGCATTGTCCGCGATGGTGTCGACAATGCTGATGCGCCAGTCGGCAATGCGCGAATCCACGATCTCGATGGCCGGGAGGGCGAATTCCACCGCGCGGATCATGTCTGCCGCGGTGATGTGGTCGTCCGTCAAGTCCCGGCCCAGGACGAACGCGACTTCCGCCTCCGCCTTGGGTTGGATCAGCTTGCCCAGCGGCACCTCGCCGCCGTCGGGCACCGCCATGTCGTCGAACAGGACGCCGAAGTCGGGCTGATCGACGCCGAGCTGCTTCTGCACCGCCACAGAAGTCAGACCGATCTTGCACCCGACCACCCGACCGCCGGCGGCCTCGCGCCGCTGCACGTTGATGTTCTGGACGATATAGGCGCGATCGAGATCGCCCGCGCCGATGCGGGCATGGATCGGCTCCAGGGCACGGCGGCTTTCGCCGGCCGCGTGAAGGAGGTCAGCAACCTCCTGAAGCTGTGTGGTCATGGCCTGTCCGGAGTTCATGCTGTGAAGAAGTTTTCGACGAGATGGATGAATTCCTTCGTCTTCTCGATCTGGGTCCAGTGGCCGCACTGGCCGAAGACGTGGAGCTGGGACTTGAGAATGAGCTGGTGCAGCCGCAGAGAGGATCCGAGCGGAACGACCCGGTCTTCCCGTCCATGGATGATGAGAACCTCGTTCGGCAGCGCCTTGAGCTCCTCCTCCGAGGTCGCCAGCGCATCGAGCCAGCGCTGGCGCGGGGCCGGGAACATGACGGAGAACGACTCCTGGAAGCCGGGGCGAATGCTGGCCTCGTAGCGCAGCTTCGCCAACTCGTCGGTCACCAGCGTGCGGTCATAGGCGAAGATGTCGAGGAGACCCTTCATAGCCTCGATGGAAGGCTCATAACCCCACACCGCCTCAAGGCCCTCGGTGACCGGCCAGCTCAGGCCCGCGCTGCCCATGAGCACGATCTTGCCGACCCGGTCGGGATAGCGCAAAGCGAAGGCGAGGGAGATGGCCCCGCCGAAGGAATTGCCGATGAAATCAGCCTGGGCGACGCCAAGCGCGTCGAGGAGATCAGCCACCTGCTGTACCCAGGTGTCCTTCGTGTAGCTGATGCCGTCCGGTCGGTCGGTATAGCCGAAGCCCACCATGTCGGGAGCGATGACGCGCATCGACTTTCCGAACTCCGGAATGACGAGCCGCCAGTTTGCCCAGGCGGTGACACCGGGACCGGAACCATGGATGAGGACGACAGGCTTCCCGCTCCCCACATCGTGGCAGTTGGTGTTGAAGGCTCCGGTCTTCACGAATGCAGCAATTTCCGGTGTGTGCGCCGTCACGGCATTCCTCCTCATGGATGAGGCTCCTCAGGGCGCACGGGGGCACCTGGACGAGCCAGGACAGACAAAGTTCTCCCGTCCTTCGCCGGCCCGCCGGGAAGGCTCATTTTCAACGCTTGAATCCCCTCGTAACGGACAGCCCAAGCCGTCGCGGATCCGGGTCAGGTCCCCGGGATCAGGCCGCCCGGCCGTGCGCCCCACATGCAGAAGCTGGTGGGCTCAAGGCCGAATTGACGGGGGCGATGGCTGGCCTCGTCTTCGATCTCACCGACACCGCAGGAATATTCAAACACCATCCCGTCCGGCCCCTTGAAGTACAGGAACCGCGCGCCGGAGGTGGGGTGGCGGCCCGGGCCGAAGACGATGGGCACGCTCAAATTGCCGAGGTGGTAAAAAGACTTCAGCACATCGTCGATGGTTTCGACCTGATGGTTGATATGCTGGATGCCGGCATGCTGCGACTTCACCAATGCGAGCGTGTGATGAATGGCGTTGATACGCATCAACGGGATGTCGCTGATCCTGTCGCTGACACGTGCATTGCACACCGTGGTCCAGAACTGCTCGTCCCGCACGACGTCGGTGGAGAAGAGGCCCACATGGTTGAAGCCGGTAATGCCGGCATCTCGGCTGGGGAAGTAGCGCCGGCCGCTCAGTGCCGGGCGGGTGACGAGCTCGATGCGGTTGCCGGTGGGATCCTGGAAGGCGATGAAAGACGTCACGCAGCGCTGCTCAGCCTCCTCAGCGGTGCCGCGGCGCACCGGGTGCCCGATGCGGTCGAGCGCATCGGCCGCGCCGGTCAGGGCGTCCTCGTTGTCCACCTCGAAGCCCACGACCTGCTCGCCGGGATCGCCCTCGAAATAGCAGAGGGAATGGGCACGCTGGTCCGACCGCAGGTAGATCGCATCCTTGGCCCGCGCGCCCACCTGCAAGCCGATGACACGGGTTGAGAAATCCTCCGCACCAGCGAGGTCACGGGTGCCGAGCCGGACATAGGTCAGGTCCTTCAACTGGATCATGACGCTCTCCTTTGCACATGAATGGATGGTCCATCTGCCGCGAGCTCGGGCAGGTCGAGGCATTCGCTGCCCCAGGCGCAGAGGGTTTCCCGACTGCGCTCGAACTGCCGCGGCCGTCTCGCCCCATCAGCCCGCGGCACGCCGGTCGCCAAGGTGAAGACCACGTCATCCGGTCCGGCGAAATGCATGAAGGCCTGTCCCGAAGCGACATCCCGGCCCGGACCCTGATGAATACGCACCTGACGCTCCAGCATCAGATAGTAGTTTTGCATCAGAAGATCGAGGGACTCGACTTCCATAACCAGGTTGAACAGGCCGGAATGCGCGGCGGGGTAGAGAACAAGGCGATGATGACTCTCATCCATGCCAATATAGGTGATATCCCCGATGCGATCGGCGACCCGAGCTCCGAGCAAATCCGTCCAGAAGGCGACATCCGTCGTGATGTTCGTGCTGCGCAGCCCAGCGCCCTGAAGGCCGCGCACCCCGCAGTCCCGGGTTGGGAAGAAGCGACGCGCCGTCA
Organism: Xanthobacter sp. ZOL 2024; assembly: GCF_052932325.1. Taxonomy (NCBI): domain Bacteria; kingdom Pseudomonadati; phylum Pseudomonadota; class Alphaproteobacteria; order Hyphomicrobiales; family Xanthobacteraceae; genus Xanthobacter; species Xanthobacter sp. ZOL 2024. Next base: position 2,428,995 of record NZ_CM128808.1, on the reverse strand, counting down.
GGCGTGGCCCCAATACGAGATCGACGGGGTTGCCCGAAGGATCACGGGTCAGCAGGGCGCGGCGCACCGCGCGCGCGGCGCAAGCCTCGGCGTCTGCGACCGCAACCTCCGCCCCAGCGTCGCGCAGCACGGCCTCCGCGCGCGTGAAGGCGTCCTCGTCGTAAAGCTCGATCCCGACGGTTCCCACGGCGTTCCTATCCTTCAGGAACACTAGCGACTGGTACCGTTCGTCCGCGCGGAATGCGGCATCCTCTCCGGATACGACACTGCGCTCCAGGCCGCAGAGGTCGGCGGCGAACCATGCGCTCGCCTCGACATCCCGGGCCGGCAGACGGACATAGGCGATGGTTTGGAGGAGTGGCTTCGTCATGGCTTCGCGCCCTTTACCCGGCCGCGCCCGGCCTTTGCGTGTTCAGCCGATCGCTCCCGGCTCGCAAGCAGAAGCTCGATCATATCCTCCCACAAGGCGAGGCACTGGCTCTGCCAGAGGGCGTCATCGTCCCATAGCCGGCGCACGGTGAAGCCGCGGATGATGCACAAGGTGAGCGTCAAAAGCTCGGCGCAAAGATCTTCGGGAATGCCCGCAGCGATCATGGCATCCCGCCAGGCGTCTTCCAGCGGAAGACGCGAACGCCTGGAGAGTTCGAGCACCTCGTCGCGGATCGCCGATGATCGCGTGGACAGGACGATATTCGTGGCGATGAGAAAATGCTCGCTAAAAAAGAAAGACTTCGCGTCATCGATGATTGCGCGCACCTTTTCCCGCACCGTCCCCTCGGACGCCGCCCGCAACTGACCCGCCACCGCGGCCTGCGCGAAGGCGTGCTCGATCATCGCGACCAGAAGAGCATCCTTGCTGGGGAAATGGTGCAACTGGGCGCCCACCGACACGCCGGCTTCGCTCGCCACATCGGCGACGCGCAGCTCGGAGTAGCCCTTGCGCACGATGAGGCGCGCGGTGGCCTCCAGAATCTGGCGCTTGGTCGCATCGCTGCGCTCCGCCTGGGCACGGCGGACGGGGCGTCGCGGCACCGTCCTCTCCGGGTCGCCGGAGGCGTCCACGCCGCTGACCCGGCGCGACTGCACCATGGTCTCAGACTTCGACATGGATGATACCGTCCTTGATGTGAACCTCATAGGTCTTCAACGGGATCTCGCAAGGCATGCCGGTGGCGGCGCCGGTGGTCACGTCGAACGTGCCGAAATGCCAGCTGCACTCAACGGTCGCCCCGGTGAGCGTTCCTTCCTCGCTGAGGGATACGGCGCCATGGGAGCAGCAATCGTCGGTCGCATAGATGCGCCCGTCCACATTGTAGAGCGCGACCGCCGTGCCGTCAGGCAGGAGGACTTGGCGCATTTCTCCCACCTCGAGCTCTGCCGCCGGAAAAAAGGGAACCAGTTCAGTCATGTCTGTCCGCATCTCTGCCTGCTCACAACATCGCGCTGCCGCCGTTGACGCTGATCACCTGTCCTGTGACGAAGCTCGCCTCCTTCGAGGCGAGGTAGCTCACCATGGAGGCGACCTCGTCCATCTCCGCCGCGCGTCCCATGGGGATGACGCTCAGGAATTTTGCCGCGAGCTCCGGCGCCTTCTCGACGAAGGCATCCAACTGCGGCGTGTTCACCGCGCACGGCGCCACCGTGTTGACGGTGATGCCGTCCCCGACGAACTCCCGCGCCAGCCCGGTGGTCAGCGCATGCACACCGCCCTTTGCCGCGTTGTAGGCGGCGTGATCCCACAGCCCGTTGCGCACGGAATCCGCGCCGAGATTGACGATCCGGCCGTAGCCCTGCCGGCGCATGATCGGCAGCACGTGCCAGCAGGCCCACAAAGTGGTCCACAGATTGCGATCCACCGTCGCCTTCAGCGTCTCTGGCGTGTGGGAGAGAAAGGGGCGGATGACCCCGCCCCCCGCATTGTTGACGAGGATGTGGATGGCGCCGAACGCCGCTTCGGTGCGGTCCACCAGAGCCCGGCTCACATCCTCCTGGGAAAGATCGCCCGGCACCGCAACGGCCTCACGCCCGTGGCGTTCCGCGAGCTTGGCGCTCGCGCCGGCAAGCCCGTCGGCATCCACATCCGACAGTGCGAGCGCGGCACCCTCGCGGGCGAAGCGCTCGGCAATGGCGAACCCGATGCCGCGTGCCGCGCCGGTGATGAGCACCACCTGGTCTTGAAACATGCCGGACATGGAGATTTCCTGAGTTCCGTTCTCGCCTTCAGAGGATGAAGCTGACGCGCCCCTGGGTGCGCAGACCGTCCGAACTCAGGATCGAGCGCTTCTCCCGGATGCGCAGGCGTCCCTCGCCCAGCACGAGGCGATAGAGCCCGGTGCCGAAATAGGCGTCGGTGACGCCGTCCTTGGTGCGGTGGGTGATGAAGGCGGAGGTCACCCGCACTTCATCCTCGTTGCGCTCGGTAATGCGGACATTGCTCACCAGATGGCGCAGCTTCGAGCGGGGGAACTCCGCATGGGCCGTGCGCTTCATGAGCCGCTTCACCCGCTCGCCGAGGCGGAAACGATCATCGGCGATGTAGAACAGATTGTCGTCCGGGCTCGCATCCGGCGCCACGTCCGTCGAGGGAACGTAATAGACGCCGTTCTCGGTGAACAGTTCGAGCCAGGCCGGCAATTGCCACGTATCGATGAGATCAGCCTCGACGAAGAGGAAATCTTCCACATCAGCGCGTGAGAGCGTTGCCGTCGTGACCGCGGATGGGACGAGGACGGGTTTCAAGACGGAGGTGGTCATGCCCTTGCTCCCGACATGCGCTTGTTCCATTCGTTCCAGAAGCCGCGCATCTGGGCTTCGTCGTCATAGGAAGGCACGTTCTTGCCCATGCCCTTGGAGATGTCGTTCCAGCCCACTTCCCCACGATTGGAGAAGCCCGCCTGGCACTGCTCCAGGGCTTCGATGTCATCGGGCGTGGCGAAGCCGCCCGGCCCCAGGAACTCGAGGAAGTTGAACAGGCGGGTCTGCCGGTCCACCGGCGCCTCGTCGCCGGGCGCCAGCGCCCACGCATTGATGTTCATGGCGTTCGGCGCGGCCGGATAGAAGGTGCGCACCGTGATGGCCATGATGTCGTTGATCACGAGGTTCGGGAAGATGTGCAGGTTGCGGTTGGTGAAGGCCATCCGCTGCGCGCGCTCGGGCCCGAACCGGTCCACCAGCCCGCGATAGATGGCGTCGAGCCGCGCCTTGCCATCGTCGCCCCAGGCCGGGATCCACTGCGCGATGGGGCGCCCCCACGGGCCGCTATATTCGGCGACGCCGTGTCCGTTACCGAGGTCTCGCGCGATGCCCTCCAGCTTGACGGGAACGAGCCCACCCGTGCTACTGCGAAGATAGTCAAGATAGGTGGCGTGGTTGGTGGCTGCGTGGTAGCCGTCGAAGCTGTTCTCGGTGAGCAGCTTCCAATTGGCGCGGATGGAATACTCCTGCGTGCCGCCGACGATGGTCATACCGGCCTCGGACTGATCGGCCACGAGGTCGATATAGTCCTTCGCGTTGCCAAGGTAATCCGGCAGCGAGACGGCCTTCGGATCGAAGCAGATGAAGAGGAAGCCCCGGTAATTGCCGAATTTCGGCACCGGCTGCAGATGGGACGTCGCCCGCGCGGCAAAGCCCGCCGGATAACCTTCCTCGCCCGGCAGATTACGCAGCGCGCCGTCGAGCCCGAACACCCAGCCGTGGTAGAAGCATTGGAAAGACTTGGCGCTGCCGCTGCGCTCCCGGCACACGCGCGCGCCGCGGTGGGGACAGGTGTTGAGCAAAGCGTGGAGCTCGCCCTTGGCATCGCGGGTCAAGAGAATCTCGCGGCCGCCCACCGAGCGCGTCAGAAACTCACCAGGCTTCTTCAGCTCGCTCTCATGGCCGAGATAAAGCCAGCACTTATTGAAGATGTTCTCGCGCTCGGCAGCAAGAATATCCTCTTCCGCGAAAGCCCGGCGCGCCACACAGAAACTCTGCAGCTCCGGATCGATCCTCACGACTTCTCCTGGTGCGATGAACATAGGGACCTCCCCGTTGGACTTCAGTTGACGATTTTGCGCAGGTCGACTTTTGGGTTTTCGAGGTCATCGCGTGTGACCCGATGACCTGACGCAACGAGCTTTCTCAACGCCGCCATGTCCGGGCGGCGGTTCACGGTCACGCCGCCGCGCACGACACCATCCTCGACCGCGACGAGTGTGAAACGGTCCGAAGCGAGATCTCCCCGGGCGATGAGGTCTCCCGCCCCCATGTCGCCGACAACTTGGAGATTGACGTCGTACTGGTCGCTCCAGAACCACGGCGGATCGTCATATGGTGTCTCGATCCCCGCCATGGTCTTGGCGGCGGCAATGGCTTGGTTCTGCGCGTTGGCCCAGGTCTCCACCCGGCGCCACCGGCCGGTACGCGAACAGCGCTGGAGCGTTACGTCGCCCGCGGCAAAAACCCCATCGATGGGCGTGCGGCCGCAAGCGTCCACCTTGATTCCGTCCGGACCATCGAGCCCCATTTGCACCGCAAGCGCCGTCTGCGGCTCGGCCCCGATGCCAACCACCACCACGCTTGCCGGCACCCGTGAGCCATCGGACAGCACGAGCCCGCCGTCTTCCACCGCGGATACGGTCACCCCGAAACGGAAATCAACACCCGCGGCGCGATGCCGTTGCAGCAAGAAATCGCTGGCGACGCCGGGCAGAGCCCGGGCGAGAAGGGTCTTACCCGCCTCGATCACAGTTACGCTTGCCCCGGCAGCCACGGCGGCCGCCGCCACCTCGAGCCCGATCACCCCGCCGCCGATCAGAACCACATGGGCGCCTGGGATGAGAGCCTCCCGCAAGGAAACGGCGTCTTCGATGGTGCGCAGATATCGCACGGGAACAGGTCCTGCCTCCAAGACCGGCAGGTGCCGGGCGACGGTTCCCGTGGCCAGCAGCAGCTTGTCGTATTGCAGTTCACGCCCGTCGCTGAGGCGCACGATGCGATGTTCCACATCGACGGCTTCCGCCTTCGCCCCGACATAAACGTCCACGCCGATCTCGCGCCACGCCTCGGCGGTCTTGACCAGAACGACGGGCTCTTCCGGCTTCAGAAGAACCTCTTTGGACAGCTGGGGGCGCTCATAGGGCAGATGAATCTCGTCGCCGACGAGAGCAATAGATCCCTTGTAGCCTGCCGTCCGCAGTGCTTCGGCAGCGCGGGCACCGGCCTGGCCGGCGCCGACAATGACGATCCGATCGCGTCCATCAGCTTGGTTCTGAGATGACGTCATTACCGTTTCCGTTCAGGCCGCACATGAAGCTTTCGCTCCGGCACGGCGCCAGGAGTGGTTTCCATGTAATATTTATAGATATATATATTTATATTAGGCCACTTCTGCTCGCTTAAAAAGCGTACATACGGTTTGTCGAACAGTTGAACGAATTCGCCACAACAACTGTGTCGTTAAATAGTGCAAATGACCGATAGCTTCTGATTTGGCGATAGCCTCTCACAGCCCGTCTCCTCCAATGATTTTTGTTGCCCATCAGCTCCGAAGAGACGGTGGGCAGCTCCCCGACGTTCGGGCGGGTTCAGCGCGATCCAACACGCGCCGATTTCGCGGGACAGTCACTGTACTTTCGGTCGGGGCGATGCCGAGGCCCTGGCGCCAGTCTGGCCCGTGCCGGACCACTCATGGAGGACCGGCGGAGCTAAACGATCAAGAGACCTGTGCGGATGTCACAGCTCGGACGACGGCCGGGAAAATTCCGCCAGGCAGACGCAATAGGGAAGAAAGATGCGGACCGCCTTTTCTGTGCTCATCATCCTTGCGGGCCTGTTCTTCATCGGCACCTGGTATACCGCCAGCTACGTGCCCAACGCCTACATTGGCACCGGGGCAATGTTCGATGCCAACCAGCCCAATGACATTCTCGCTCTCGGCGTCGGCCTCGTCCTGTGCCTGCTCGGGCTCCTGGGCCGGCCGCTGGCTGGGCTGTCCATCGCGGCGGCGGTTTTTGTGAGTCTCGCACTGGCCGGCGCCTTGTCGCCGGGGGATACGATCTTCGCGCTGTTCCATGCCAACGCAAACACACGGTTGGCCTATGGCGGGCTGGGACTTGGAGCAGTGCTGCTTCTCAGCCTCGCCATGCGGGCTATCCCCCTGGATCAGCGCGCCTAGAGCATTTCGGCGACGCGTTTTCTCCACACGGGCGTCCAGGCCCGAAGGCGCCAAAGGCACTGCTCGCGAAAGGGACAAGAGTTCTTTCCGTGATCGGCCAAAGGCGAAACATAGGGAATTTCTGCCCCATGACCCTACCGCAAATCGCGTTCGTCCTCTTCTGCGCCATCGCGCTCGGAGGGCTTCTGATTGCCATCCTTCATCTGTGCCGGATACCGGTGCCCGCCGTCCTTCCCCCGCTGCACGGCCTCGGCGGACTGACGGCGGCCGGGCTGCTGCTCTACGCCAATCTTGCCGCCCCCGCTCCACTCCCTCCAGAAGCGTGGTGGGCCTTCGGCGTGCTTGCCGCGGGCCTGCTCGGTGGCGGCCTGTTCTTCGGCCTGATGTACCGTCGCGCTCGACCATTTCTGCTCATCGCGGGGCATGGATCGCTCGGGGTGATCGGTCTCGTCCTGCTCTATCTGGCGGCCTTTTGAGCAGCGAGAGGATACCCCGCCGCCCGATCGCGTATCCGCACCCCGCACGCCGGCCCCGTACTAAGGTCCGGGACGGGGGACGCCACCGGAGACTAAGGGAAAATGCGTCCCTGTCGAAAGGTGGGGGGTTTTCCGGCGCGGTGAAATCGGACGCGCAAGCACCGAAGGGTGGCCGCAGACGACATGATCGAAGCGGATCGAGGCTTAGGAGGACACGCCTTCCGCCCCCTTCTTGCCGCCGACGGTCCGCCGCCACCGTTCACCAAGTGTTCGCCAGGCCACTCGGCGCGGCGGATGAGCCGGCAAGAGCCGTTTTCAAGCGGCCTCAAAATCAATCTGCGCGGGGCGAGCAACACGTCACATGCGCCACCGCGGGGATGAAACCACACAGGGAGAGCTCAAGCAGCATGAAAGACCTTCTTGAACGCCAGCGCGCCGCCCACCTCGCCTCAGTGCCCCTGACCGCGGCGCAGCGCATCGAATGGCTCGACCGTCTCATCGGTCTCATGGTGGATCATCAGCACGAGATCGCCGACGCGATGAACGACGATTTCGGTGGGCGAAGCCGGGAAGCTTCCCTGATGGCGGACGTCCTCGCGGTCGTCAGTTCCCTCAAGCTTGCCAAGGCGCATGTGGCGGAATGGATGCAGCCCGTGCCCCATGAAGGGATGTTTCCCGACGCGGAAGCGTGGGTGGAATATGTACCGCTGGGTGTCGTGGGCGTCATCAGCCCGTGGAACTTTCCCTTCAATCTCACCTTCGCGCCTCTCGCCGGCATCGTGGCCGCCGGCAACCGCTGCCTCATCAAGCCATCGGAATTCACGCCGGCTTCGTCCGCCCTCATGGCGCGCATGATCTCCTCGGCTTTCGACCCGTCGGAGATCGCCGTGGTGACAGGCGGCTCCGATGTGGCTCAGGCGTTTGCCGCTCTGCCTTTCGATCATCTCCTGTTCACCGGTGGCGGATCGGTGGCGCGCCATATCCTGCGGGCGGCGGCCGACAACCTCGTTCCCGTGACGTTGGAGCTGGGCGGGAAATGCCCCGTGGTCGTTTCCAAATCCGCCTCCATCGCCGATGTGGCGGCGCGCGTCATGACCATCAAGGGGCTGAATGCCGGCCAGATCTGCCTCGCCCCCGATTATGTGCTCGCCCCCGCAAGTGAGGTAGATGCCTTCGTTTCAGCGGCACAGGGGGCGGTGGCCAGCATGTTCCCCACCCTCGAAAAGAATCCCGACTACACATCCATCGTCAATCAGCGGCACTTCGACCGGCTGCAAGGCTACCTCGCGGATGCCCGCGCCAAAGGGGCCACGGTCATCGAAATCAACCCCGCCGGGGAAGCCTTCGCGGGCAATTCCCGCCGCATTCCGCCGACCCTCGTGCTCGGCGCCACCGACGACATGCAGATCATGCAGGACGAGATCTTTGGCCCGCTGCTGCCGGTCAAACCGTATGATTCCATCGACGAGGCGGTCTCCTACATCAACGGCAAGCCGGCACCCCTGGCGCTCTATTATTTCGGCGACAGCGAGGAGGAGGAGCGCTACGTACTCGACCATACCCGCTCGGGCGGCGTGACCCTCAATGACGTGATGACCCACGCTTTTGCGGAAAGCCTACCGTTCGGCGGCGTGGGTCCCTCGGGCACCGGCGCCTATCATGGCAAGGCCGGCTTCACCAATTTCAGCCACGCCCGCTCCATCTATCGTCAGAGCCGGACGGTGGAAGCCGAGTACATGATCCGCCCGCCGTTCGGCGAACCCCTGCGCCAGTTCCTCACCGCGGCGATCGCGCGCTGAAACCTATGCAGGGCGCCTGGAGATACCGCACCTCATCTGCCGGCCCCGCGGGGCCGGCAAGCGCCCGAGAAGTCGAGATCATCGGAATGACTCCGTTTTGGAAAAGCTGGTTCACCAAGGCCGAGCCAAGAAAGGTCACGTTCTTGCCCTTCGGGGTGGATGTTCCCGTGGAATCGGGCCAGACCTTGCTCGAGGCGGCGCTGGCGCACAACATCGCCTTCCCTCATAGCTGCACGGTCGGCACCTGCGCCTCTTGCAAGTGCCGCCTGGTCTCCGGACAGGTCAAGCCGGCCATGGATTTCGGCTACACCCTGTCCAAGGAGGAACTGGACGCAGGCTATATCCTCGCTTGCCAGGCCAACCTGACGTCGGATGCGGTGGTGGAGGTGGAAGCCGCCGGCGCCGATGCGCCCCCGCCGGAGCACTTTCAGGGCAGGATCACGGGCAGGATCGCCCTCACTCACGACATCCTCCAGGTAATGGTGGAACTGGACCGGCCGATCCGCTACGCGGCCGGCCAGTTCGCCACGTTGCGTGCCGGCGCACTCGCGCCGCGCTCCTATTCCTTCGCAGATCCGCCTGAGCGCAACGGACGCACCGACATCAGCTTCTTCATCCGGCTGACACCGGGTGGGGCCTTCACCGAGCCCTTGTTTGCGGGCGCATTCGACGGCGTGCCGCTGGAGGTGGAGGGGCCGCACGGCACCTTCTTCCTGCGCCCCGGCGACGGACCCATCATCTGCGTTGCCGGTGGGAGCGGGCTTGCGCCGCTGCTCAGCCTTCTCGCGGACGCCCGCAAGAAGAACATTCGCCGGCCAGGTATCCTGCTGTTCGGCGCGCGGACGGCGGCAGATCTCTACAAGGTGGAGGAAATCGAGCAGTTGGCGCGAGAATGGCTAGCGGACTTCCGCTTCGTTCCGGTGCTCAGCGCAGAGCCCGAAGCATCAGCTTGGCCCGGACGGCGTGGACTGGTGACAGAGGCGCTGAGCGCGCTTCTCCCCGCCGTAGTGGAGTCCAGCCCGATGCCGGCGCAGGCTTATATGTGCGGCCCTCCGCCCATGATCGACCAGGCGATATCCGTGCTCACGGCCGGCGGGGTCGACATCGGCTGCATTCACTACGACAAGTTCACCGATGCGCGGCCGCATCAAGGCTCCCCCCAACCGCCGGAGCTGACACGCGCATCCTGAGAGAGCTCCACCCCTTCGTCCCGCACGGGGCGGATCCGCGGGTTTCGATCTGAGCCGCGAACGTATGTAGTTTAGTTAAAGTATAAGTGTCGCAATCACATAAAATATACAATTATAGGGGAAGGAAATGCAGGCTCGATTCGATGCCATCATCATCGGAGCCGGGGCGGGCGGCCTGTCTGCGGCGGCGCGCCTCGCCCATGCGGGCTATCGGACTCTCGTGGTGGAATCGCGCGAGCGCATCGGCGGGCGTGCCTCGACCCGCGATGTGGACGGCTTCCTGCTGAACACCGGCGCCCTCGTCATCGAACGCGGTGGGATGGTGGAGCAGACCCTGACCAAGGTGGGAAAGTCGCTTGACCTCTACATCCCCAAGCCGGAAACCGTGCTCATCTGGGGTCGCCGGGAAATCTCCATGGATTCCGGCCTCGTGCCGCTCCTTCGCGATGTGGTTCCCGGGTTCCTGACGCGCCTGAGCCGGATCGTCCCCGCCATCCGGCCGAAGCCGGGGCAGTCGACACGGGATTGGCTGAACCGCTTTACCCGCAACAAAGCGATCCATGATCTTTTGGACAATGTGGTCGGTGCCATGTTCGCCGCCACGCTCGACGTCTTTCCAGCTGAAGTCTTCCTCTACTATTTCACAGAAGGCTCCGCCTTCAAGAAGATCGGCGTCCCGAGGGGCGGCACCATCGAGGTGTGGAAGCCGATGGCGGCGGTGATCAAGGAGAATGGCGGCGAGATCTGGTTGAACTCGACCGTCCGGTCGCTCACGTTCGGCAATGACGGCAAGGTCAACGGCGCGTTTGTCGACCGCGATGGTGACGCCATCGAGGTTCAGGCGCGCCTCGCCATCAGCAATGCCGGCCCGCTGGCCACGGTCAGGCTGGCCGGAGAGCAGAACCTGCCCGACGGCTATGGCCGGGATGTGGAGGCCAAGACCGATCCGGCCTCGATCATCACCGTTCACTTCGCCAGCCGTAAGCCGCTGGCGAAGTTTGACGGGCTCGCCATCTATGCCAAGACGCGCCGGATGGTCTACGCGGCCAATTTCAGCGAGCCGTCGCTCCGCCGCTGCCCGCCCGATTGGCACCTCTACTGCGCCGCCTCCGTTCCGCGCCCCGCGACCGGCGACTTCGACGAGGACCTTGAGACCAAGCTGCTGCTCCACGACATTCGAGACTATTTCCCGGGCTTTGACGAAAGCATGGTCAAGGCCATCGACGTGACCGCCCATGACTGGCCGGCGCAGCGCGCCATCACGGGCTACGATCTTCCCAATGACACGCCCGTGGCCAATCTCTGGAACGTGGGCGACGGCACGAAGCCCTATGGCCAGGCGGGAACGGCATCCTGCTCGGAGACGGCGCGGCTCGTGGTGGAAAGGATCCTGCGGGACTACCCGCTCGGCGCTTTGCGGCAAGAATGATCTTACGGGAGAGGAAACGTGGAGATTGCTGTGATCGGCGGGGGCCCTGCGGGCTGCACCGCCGCGTATAAGCTGTGCCGGGACGGCCACCAGGTGCATCTCTTCGAGGCGCAGGATCATGTGGGCGGCCGCACGGCCCAGGTGCGCAAAGAGGGGTTCAATCTCGGCTCCGGCGCGCTGTTCCTCATGGGCGGCATCTATCCGCGCACCAACGCCCTCCTCAAGGAACTGGGCAGGTATGGCGAGCTCGTGCCCTGGGATGCCAAGACCCACGTCATCGACTGGGACCACCAGCGCTACACCGTAGATTTTGATCAGGTGATGAGCTTCCTCAAGCTGCCGATCTTCTCCCTGCTTGAAAAGCTGCGCTTGAGCTGGGGCGTTCTGCGTGAGCTGGTCAAGCCCGGCCCGAAATCCTGTTTCGACGGCGCGGAGCTTGCCAAGTTCGATGAGGCAGAGTCGCTGGAAGTCTGGTCCGAAAAGGTTTTGGGAAAGAAAGGCACCACCTATATTACCTACCCCTATATGGGCTTTCTTTATGCCGTGCCCCTGCATTGGCTGTCGATGGCCCTCTACAAGGCGATCATTCAGCAGTTCTACAAGCTTTCGCTTGCCGTACCGCCCAAGGGCATGGGCCAGATCTGCGACTGGCTGATCGAGGGCAGCCAAGGGCTGAAACTTCATCTCGCCAGCCCGGTCCACACCATCACCCGCCGGGGCGATGGCTACCGCATCAAGGCCAATGGCGAGACCTATGACGTGCACAAGATCATTGTCTCGTGCGAGCCGGGCGTTGCCGCCCAGCTTCTCGGCGGGCTCATTCCGGACCGAGCGGAAACCACCCTGCAGGAATGCCTCTACAGCGAATATGCCCATGTGCAGGTGTGCTATAAGAAAAATCCCTGGCCCAACTTTCCCGTGAGCATCGCGCTCCCCGCGACCGACTTGCGCAACTGGGGCGCCTGCGTTTTGCAAAGCCGCCGCCATCCGGACGCGGTGCCGCCCGGCGCCGAGGCCGTGGGGGTTTATTTCTACACCCCGCCGCTCAGCAACATGAGCGATGAAGAGATCAAGAGGGAGGCCTTGATGGCGGTGACCGAGGTCTTTGGGGCGGCGCCGGAGCCCGACTTCGTGGAGCTGTTCCGCTACCGCCGGGGCCTGTCCATCGCCGCACCCGGACATTACAAGACTATGGACGGCCTGCACGCCCAGATGCCCGAGGGCATCTATCTCGCCGGCGACTCTTTCGCCCACGCTGGTGTCGAGGCGGCGGTCCTGAGCGGCGAGCGTGCTGCGCTGAGGGCCATGGGCAAAGCCATCTGATCGCATTCAGCAGCCGGCCAGGCGCCGTGGAGGAAACGCGGCCAGCGCGCTGCGGCCGCGCGTCCGATACAACCCATTTCGGCACTCCTCCGACACCGCAGCTCCAGGCTCCAACGCCGCTTCCTATTTTACCTTCAGCCACGAGGTAGCCTGTACTTTCGAACAGGACCCTCCCATATTTCAGAGCCGATAATTGTTCTAAAAACAATTCAATGAGGAAATGCCCAGATGACGGACATTGCCGGCCGGCGAGGGGTTCTTGCCCCTCCGCTCGACGGGCGCGGAGGGTCCATCTCGTCGCCCGATGCCACCTCCGTGATGCGATTCCCCCCGCAGAGCGAGCGACCAGAGCGTTTTCGTCCCCCGGTCTATTCCTTTCAGCCCGTGGAGACGTCGCTCTTCGCGGTGCTCGCAAAGCGGGAGGCGGGAAAGAAGATCACCACTTTGGTGGCGCCGCCCGGCTACGGGAAAACGGTCATTCTGTCCCAGCTCTACCACCACTTCCGGCGGGGGGGGCACGGCTGTCTTTGGCTTGGCCTGCAGGAGGGCGACAACGGCCTCGGCTCGGTTCTCGCCTTGCTGGAACACGCACTAGACCTTTCGGCGAAAACCCGCCCGTTCGCTGCGTCCCTGCAGCCGACCGACTCCTTCGACCGGATCGAGGCGGTCCGCAAGCAACTGCGCGACCAGAAAGCGCCGTTGGCGGTCTTCATCGACAATATCGATGTCTGCAAGGATCCCGCTGTCGACCAACTCGTCGACGCGCTTGTGTTCGATACCCCGGAAACCGTCACGCTTTACGTCTCCTCGGCGTCGACGCCGGTTCCCTTCAACGCGGGTCGGGCCAGATGCGAGGGCATCCTTCGGGCGGTGGGCGCCACCGAGCTGTCCTTTGACCAGGATTCCACAGCAGCCCTTTTCGCCCAAGCCGGCCTCAGCATCGCCGATCCCGGCGCTCTCGACACCATCGTGGAGAAGACGGAAGGCTGGCCAGCCGCGGTACGTCTCCTGCAGCTCATTGTCGACAATGAAAACTCCTTCGACCGCGGGATCGCGCTTCTTTCGGGCAGGGACATCCACATCGCGGATATTCTGTCACGGCGGCTCATGGCGTCGCTCGAGCCGGATCTCGCCCGCTTTCTCTACGAGATCGGCGAGTTCCGACGCTTCTCGGCAGCCTTTGCAGAGGAGGTGACGGGCGAGGAGCGAGCGCCCATGTGGGTCGACTTTCTCGTCGAGCATAACTTCCTCGTCATCCCCCTCGACGAAAAGCGGCAATGGTATCGCTTCCATACGCTGCTACGTGAATTCCTCACGAAGGAAGCCCGCCGCCACGTAACGGCTTCGCGCCGCTCCGAGGTCCATGGCAAGGCAATCGCTTGGCTTTCCCAGCGGGGCGACTATCTCGGCGCCCTCGACCTTGCCCTCAACGCGAAGGAGCTGACAGCGGCCGCCCTCTTGCTGGAGCAGGTCGCCTGCCTTCTCGTGCGCGACCAGGGCGATACGACGGCTTTCATCGGCTGGCTCAAGCGCGCCGAAGATGCGGGGGTGAGCAAGGGACCTCAAGCAACATTCTGGTATGTCTGGGCGCTCATTTTCGAGCGGCGGTTCGAGGCGGCCAGAAAAGAAGCGCGTCGAGCCGCAGCGGCGCTCGAGTCAGCCGAGCCTGCATCCTTCTCGGCCGATTTCAAAACCAAGCTCGGCATCGTCGACGTCATCGTCGCAGTTCAGCTCGACACGACCTCCGACATATTGAATGAAGCCGCCTCCTGGCTCGCGACCTACCCTCACGAGGATGCGTTCGACGTGGCGGTGGCCGCCACGTCGGTGGCGCTCGCCCGCCTCGCCCGGTTCGAGTTCGCGGAGGCACGCAGCTCCCTTCTCATGGCCAATGCCACCATTGCCCGCTCCACGGCGGTCTATGGGCGATGCTGGGTGGAGGTGGCGACGGCAATCCTGGAGATCTCCCAGGGCAATCCGCTGATGGTGGAGGAACGCCTCTTGGCAATGGAGGCCGAGGCTCGGCGCGAGATCGCCCCGTTCGCAAGCATCGCCGCCATCATCGCCCTGGTTCGCGCTGCCGCTTTGTGCGACCTCGGCCACCACGGCGAAGCCGGCATCCTTGTCACGGCCAATCTCGAACGGGCGGCGCACAACGAGATCCCTGATACGGCCTGGCTCGGAATCGAGGCGGCGCTCGCCTGCGCCGTTGCCGGTGCACCCCAGTTTACCGATTCCGACCTCCGCCGCATCGCGCGCGACTACACCAAACGGGTGAGCATCCTGACGGAGTTCAAGCTGATCCAGCGCGACCTGCTACTGGGCCGGTTGGAAGACGCCTTCGATCTGGCGCGGAATCTCGGCTGGGATGCACGCGTCGGCTGGCCGGCAGTACTGCTCGAGGACGTTTCCCCCATGGTGATGGCTGCGGCGGCCTTTACATCGGCGAGCCTGCTGATGGCTTCAGGCCACCATCCGGCGGCAGCGAATCTAGCGCAGGAGGAATTGCGCCGCGCCCAGGAGACCGGCCGACGGAAGGCGCAGGTAGAATGGCTGTTGTTAAGCGCCGAAATCCAGATGCACGCCAACGCGCGTCCAGCCGCCCTCCGCTTCCTGTCGCGTGCTATCGCCACGGCTGCGAAACGCAACCTCTTTGGCCCTTTCGTGGAAAGGAGGGCGTTTCTGGCGCATGTGCTTGAGAACGGACGCGTGAAAGAGCTTGGGCTCACCAACCGCGAAGAACTCGCCGCCTATGGCGAAATCCTCAGCCGGCTGGGCGTCCAGCCCTCAGCCCACGAGTCGGACAATCAGTTCGAGAACTTTGCCGACCCACTCACCCCACGGGAGATCGAACTGCTCCATCTTCTGGAAAGCGGGCTCGACAACGCGCAGCTTGCAGACCGCTTGGCGGTGACGGTGCGGACCATCAAGTGGCACCTGTCCAACCTTTATGCGAAGCTCGATGTGAAAAATCGATCCTCCGCAGTGGCCAAAGCGCGCACGCTGCGGTTGCTTCGGCATTGAACTTATTCCGCGAGCGCCCAAATGGGCCGGCGAGTGCCCCTTCAACGACCGAAACGGCCAACGAACTCCCGCCTTGCGGGTCGGCAGCAAGACTGCCGACCGCGCTTCGCCCACTAAATTGTTGGTAGAGACGGGATTATCCGATCTGATCGCGGCGCGATCAGATCGGCGCGGGCTCTAAGCCTACAGGCTCATGAATATCCCACCGTCCACGATGATGTTCTGTCCATTCACATAGGACGCCTCGTGGCTGGCCAGCCACAGCGCCGCGCCGGCAATATCTTCCGGAACCTGCGGCCGTTCGACAGTACGCATGGACGAGGCTACACCCTCAAACTGTTCGTGCTGCTGCGCATTGGCGACCGCGTTGGCCGAATGGGTGTATCCGGGCGAGATGGAGTTGACCAGGATGTTTGCTTTGGTCGCCGCAAACTCCCGCGCCATAGCCCGGGACATCGCCGCCACCGCGCCCTTGCTCGAAACGTAGTGCAGCATGAAAGGCACGCCCATATGCGCAATGACCGACGCGATATTGATAATTCTGCCCCCGCCGCCCTCTCGCATCGCCTTGGACACGGCGCTGGAGCAAAGCCACGGCCCCTTGACATTCACAGCATACAACTTGTCCCAGTCCGCAATGGAGATTGCGTCCATAGGAACATAGCTGAGCCCCGTGAAGATACCGGCATTGTTCACCAAGATATCGATCTTCCCGAAGCGCTCGAGCGTGGCCTCTGCCATTCTCTTGGTGCTCTCGGGATCCGAGACATCGGTGAACAGCCCCAATGCGACGTCGGCACCGAATTTCGCGGCCGCTTCCTCGGCCCCCTTAACATCGGCAACGACAATTTTTGCACCCTCATTTAGATATGTCTGCGCGATTGCATTGCCAATGCCGGTCGCGGCACCCGTAATGATCGCCACCTTGTCTTTCAGTCTCATCACGCCTCCAGGCATCCTCGCCCAATGTGGTTGTTGTCGCGTCACCGGCGTTACGATGTCGGCAGTTGTCGGCATCGCAGCGGCGTTTGCGGCCTGACGCATCGACGCTGTCAGTTCGGCGTCCGCATCAGGCCGATGGCGGGCGCTATTCCGCCGCTATGCTCGCAGGGCGGCCCGCCGCCTCATCGAACCAATCGGGCCAGCCGGCTGCGCGGTTCTTTTCCCGGGCGATGCGTCGCTCTTCTGGAGAGGCTTGCGTCAGGTCCCACTCCTTGAGCGCCGGCTTGGCCACCAGATTGGTCCACACCGGGGGCACAAGTGCTGTTGCGAAGCAGATGAAGACGCTCGGCATCTTCACCGCCTTAGTGTCGGGCACAAGAACGTAGTAGGGCTTGTAGGCGTCCAGATGATGGTCCGCGTGATTGACGATCTCCCATCCGAAGATGCGGCTCAGTGGATGCAGGTGGTTCCACACATGGCGCTTCTGGATGGGGGCGCCTGGGACGCGGATCAATCCATAGTGCTGAAAGTAGTTGAAGGATTCGGCCCAGATGCGACCGATCAGCATGGCGGTAAGGCAAGCCAGCACGGCCTTCCATCCTCCAATGGCGAAGAAGGCCGCTTGGATGATGAGCTGCGCCAGGATCAACTTGTAGATCCGGTGGCCGAGCGACCAGCGGCCCTTGCCGCGCTTCTCGAGCGCGGCACACTCTGCCCGCATGGACGTCCGGGTGCTTTCCACCAGAGCGCCCGCGGTGAAGCTATAGAGATTGAGCCCCCGATCCGCCGTATCGGAATCCGGCGCGGTGGCGACGTCGATATGATGGCCCATGACATGCGCGATGTCGCGGGTGACATCGAAATAGCACAGCTGTGCCACCTGACCCACAAAACGGGACAGGGAATTCCGGTAGTGGTAGAGCTCGTGCGAGACAGGCACCATGGGCACCACCGAGAGCCACGCCAGACCGACCACCGACCCCACCACCTGCCAGCCCGTCAGGTCTTCTTGGCCGACGCGCCAGGCGAACACGAAATACAGCCCCAGTCCCGCGAAGGACGCGAGATAAAGCGGCACCGTCGCCCAAAAACGGCTTGTGATTTTTCGAACGGAATAGTCGCGCGGCAGGATGGTGTCGATGAGCATCAGGATCGGAAAGCTCAGAATCGCTGCATAGACCCAGTTCCCGCCTTGATAAAAACCATAGCCCGCAATCAATTGCACCAGTATCGGCAGATAATACAGAAGGTATGACATGGCGCTTCTCCCTTAGGGTCATCCAAAGCCGACGACAGGCGCGGCGCCTGCAATCCACACTTTCGACGTTGGCTTGATGTTGGAGCCCTATTGGGTGAGGAAGGCCGTACCAAAGTGCGGGTCGCACCACTTCGGCGCTTCTCTCCCATAGGAAGCGCGCCCGACTGCCGACCCTTGTATCAATTCTGCAACGGATCGCGGCATCGGTGGCCAGGCCATACAAAAGTACAGGGCGCCACCTCTCCCCTCCGTATCGACTCCCCGAGAGCGAAGCGTGACGAATCCATTTCGACCGGATTTCCCCGGCAGCAAAGCCCCGTGCGTTGCTCGGATTGGCCACCCCAAGCTTAAGAACAAAATGCATTGTCATCCGCTTATGCGGCTCAATACATATCCTGGGGAGGAGTTATGCAGTATCTGTGGAAAAAAAGAATAGCAACTCGGCTTTCCATCATTGCGGCATTGATGTGGGGGTGCCTTGCCTCCCAATGCTATGGTGCAGATCTGGACGATGCTCAACCGAAGGTGACGCCTATCGAAAGCCGCTCTCCCTGGTTCGTCCGACTGGGTGCGGGTGGGATCTATTTCGATTCAAGCGCTTCTTTGAAAGCCGCGGGAACTCCTGTTCTCGGCGCGACGGCCACCGCCGATGACAACTACACCTTCCTATTTGATGTGGGCTATTATCTCTACGATCGCATTTCTGTGACGTTCACGGGCGGTTACCCACCCACCACGGCTCTCACCGGCCAAGGCACGGCCACCGCCCTCGGTGTCGTCGGACGGACCGTCTATGGCCCTGCCGCCCTTACCGCCCAGTACCATTTTGCTGAGTTTGGCGCATTCCAGCCCTATCTCGGTGGCGGACTCGCCTATGCGATCATCTTTAATTCCGAGGACGCGGCAACGAAGAATCTCAGCATCAAGGGTGCGCCGGGGCTCGTGCTTCAGGCTGGATTCGACATCATGCTTGATCAACATTGGGGCATGTATCTCGACGTCAAGAAGCTTTATTTGCAAGTGAACGCGACCGGAACTCTTGGTCCCGCACCGGTGACGGCCGATATCACATTGGATCCGCTCGTGGTGTCGACCGGCATCACCTATCGCTTCTGATGCAAGTTTGGGGGCGCCCGCTGAATCTCGCTGCTGAAACGGCTCCCTACTGAAATCACGATGCTCGTGTTGTCTAGGCTTTCGGCCGACCTCCCGGCCTGCGTGTCCGAGCACGCCAACTGGAAACCTCCGTTCTGGAGGTTTCCTTATTCTTTCATCGCGAAGGACCCGAAAGAGGACGATCAGATGTTGGATCGCCGGCAGAAAATCATGATCGGCCATGCGGCGCTCATCCTTCTCGTGGCCCTGGTGGCAGGCATTTGCCTGCTGGTCAGCCTTGTGGGCGGGCTCGAGGTGACGCCCGGCCAGATCCATCCTCTCACCCTGCCGGGCGAGCCGGCAGCTTGGGCGCGAACGCACGTGGGCGGTATCCTCAACGCCCTGCTGGTGATCGCCGTGGCGCTCGTCCTGCCAGGGCTCGGCTTTTCCGACCGTGCCGCACGCCGGATCGGCTGGGCTCTCGTCGGAACCGGCTGGGCCAATACGCTCTTCTACTGGGCTGCGCTCCTCGCTCCGAACCGAGCGCTGACGATCGGAGCGAACCCATTCGGTCACGGAACGCTCGCGTCCATCATCGGGTATGTTCCAGGTTTGATTTTCGCAATCGTTTCTCTCGTCGCCGTAGCGGCGATTGCTCGCCAAGCCTTCCGCTCTGCGGGGTAGAGATGACTTCATTGTGGGAAGCCGTTCAGGTTGGCTGAAAGGGCGCTGGCACTGCCTGCCGAACCATCAGTGGGCAGTGCCAGGACATCTTTATTTTGACGCGTCGTCGATCGCCTTTCGAATCGAGCGATAGGTCTCGTAGAAAAGCGTCCTGGCGTCAGTATAGCTCTTTTGGACGGCCTTCCAGGCTGTACTGGAACCTTCTTCGAGCCGTGCGAGCCTCGCCTGGGCATCATCGACCTGCGCCTTCAATGCGGCGATGCGCGCTTCAATGGCTACGCGCTGGTCGGCCCCGACCTTCTCCGCCCGTGCGCGCAAGTCCTCGACCGATTGCAGCCAAGCTGTGCGCCTGGCGTCCAATTCCGCCTGGAGCACGGCCCGGCGCGTCGCGAGGTCTGCTTTGGCGGAATCCAGGTAGGAATCGCGCGCGGATTGGAATGCCGTCCAGTTTGCATCGAGCCGTTCTTGAGCCGCGCTGACCTGCGCATCGGTCCAGGATTTCGCGTTGGCGATCGACGTGTCGGCCTGCGCTCGATAAGCGTCGCGTTGCTCGCGCAGCGTCTTGATTGCGGCATCCGCCTTGGCGCGCGCCTCGCCCGTAAGCGCTGCGGCGTTGCGCTCTAGCGCGGCGATGGTCGCATCGGCCTCCGCCAGACGATCCTGGGTCCATTGGATGGCCTGGCGGGCCGCCGAAGTCTTATCGACGTCCTGCGCCGGCGGCGCAGCGCCCTCGGCACGTGCGGGCGGGGTGGCGAACGCGAGAGCGGGAACCAGGAACGCAATCCCGGCGATGGTGGCGCGCATGTTCTTCATTGTGATCTCCGCAGCAGGAGGAAGGTGTCGGAAAGCCCGTACGTCACATGCGTCAGAACAACTTGACGAACGCACCCTTGATCTTGTCGATGGTGCGGTCATGAACCGCTTTTGCCTCCGCAAGACCGCTCTTCACAGCCTCCCAAGATGTATCTCCTGCGTCCTTGACCTCACCGATCCTTGCCTGGAACCTCTCGGCCTCCTCGGACAGACGATTGATGGCCGCGTCCAGTTCCCCGCGCGCGGTGTCCACCGTCTCGGCGGCCTGATCGCGCAGCCCCTTCAGCGAATTGTCCCAGGCCTGGCGCTGCGCTTCGACACGCGCCGCCACCAGACCACGCACCGTGTCCGCCTGGTCGGCGAGCGCCCCGAGGAAGGACTGGAAGGATGTCTCGACCTCGACCCACTCGGCGTCGAGAGCATCCTGGAGATCTTCCGTGGTGCGCTCGAGATCCTCCGCTTCGGCGCGAAGCTCATCGTATGAGCGTTGCAGGCTGGCGCGGGACGCCTCAAGACGCGCCAGCGCGGCATCCGCTTCCGCACGGACACTGCCGCTCAGTTCGCGGGAGGTCTTCTCCACTTCGGAGATGATCGTGTCCAGCTCATCGAGCCGCTGCTTCGCCCATGCGATGGTTTCGTGAGGGTATGATTTTTCACCCATCGTGCACCTATTCTCGTTGTTGTAGAATAATATCTACATTTTATGATATATATAGATATTTGTGCGTCGCAGTTATTGATCTATATTAAAGTTTACGAGAAAATTGCTTCGACATAGATCGCGAACCATGGCCTCGAACTGCGCGACGTGCCCCCCTTGGAAGCCGGGCCAGCCGATGCTGCGAAGCACGATGCCGCGCAGGAACCTGAAGCTCATGATCGCCGTCACGATTGCGCTGACGCGCAGCCGGATCGCTTCGTCCTCTGCCTTCGGGCCGCATGTCGCGCGTGCGGCGAGAACGAGCCGGTCCACCAGTGGCTTGATGGCCTGCGCGTGGATGAGCTCGAATGCCTCGTCATTGTCGTACGTGCAGCGGGCGAGGAACGACGTCCAAGAGTGCGGCTCCGCATCCTCCAGGACGATGTGCAGCAGATGGATGAGGGCGCCCTCGAACCGGCGCCTCGGGTCGACATCCGCGCGCTCGTCCAACACAGCATCGACTTCCTTGAAGCGAGCGCGTGCATAGTCGGCGATCATCTGCGCTGCTGCGAGGTAGAGCTCCTTCTTTCCCCCGAAGTGATAGGGAATGGCCGACAGGTTCGCATTCGCAGCCTTGGCCAGGATGCGTGTGCTGGCCGCCTCATAGCCGACCGACCCGATCACCTCGATCGTCGCCTCCAAGAGGTGCTCGCGTGTCTTGGCGCTGCGGGCGTCGTGGCCGCTCGGTGCTTTCGATTTCAATGGCATTGCAATTTCCTCACTGAATAATTAGTTCATTCGAATGAACTTATCAAGTGGCCATTCGACGCGTTCGCGACCGGTCCGCTTAAGCTCAAGAATTCTGATGCCTTACCAAAAGGATACGTCATGTCGCCCTTGACCTTGCCTGATCTCGCGGCGGCCTTGGCGCTAGAGTCCACCCGCCGCGGCGCCACCACGCGGGGCGCAATCATGCCGCTCGGGCAGCCCGTACCAGCGGCCGGACGGACGGCGTGCCACGCGGCGCCTATGTGGCGTGCCACCATGTTGCGTGCGACTTGCCTTGCGGCGCTGTTCCTTCTCCTTTCGCCTGTTGTCGCCATCTCGGCGGTGGCCGCCGCCGAACCGTCCACGAGCCTTTCCGCAGTGGCCGTCGTGGAAAGCGAGGTGCCTGTGACCTACAGCGTTCCCGGCTCGGTGGTGTCGGACGGGCGCATCGACGTATCCTCACGGGTTGTCGGCTTCATCCAGCAGCTCGACGTGCGCGAGGGGCAGAGGGTGTCGCGCGGGGATCTCCTCGTGCGCATCGATCCCTCCGATATCGACGAAGCCATCCGGCAGGCGGAGGCTGGCGTGCGGGCCAGCCGGGAGGACCTCGACGACGCCAAGGCGGACGTGGAGAAATATTCCAAGCTTGCCGTCACGGGCGCCATCGCTGCGGAGACCTTGCGCAAGGCCAAGGTACGCGTGGATGTCGCCCAAGCGCTTCTCGACAAGGCGCAGGCCGCTCTCGCCGCTGCCAGGGCCCAGAAAGGCTACGCCGCCATCACCAGCCCCGTGGATGGGGTGGTGGTGGCGGTCATGCGGCGCACCGGCGAGATGGCGACCGCTGGAACGCCGCTCCTGACAGTGGAGTCCCGGGAAGTCCTCCTGTTCAAGGCATTCGTCGCCGAAAGCAGGCTCGCACAGATCGATCCGAAAGCCGAGATCAAGGTGCGGATCGATACGCTGAAGGGCAGGGTTTTCCTTGGTCGCGTACGCGGCATCGTCCCGTCTGGAGACGACATCACGCGACGTTATGAGATCAATGTGATCTTGCCATCCGATCCGGCACTGGTGCCGGGCATGTTCGGCCGCGCGGACTTCGTCTTCGGCACCCGCAAGGCGCTGCTCGTGCCGCGCGCCGCCATCGTCCATCGTGGCGGGCTCGACGGGGTGTTCGTGCTGGACGGCAACGCGGCCCGGTTCCGCTGGCTGCGCACCGGCAAGGAGATCGACGATTCCGTGGAAGTCAATGCCGGGCTCACCGCTGGCGAGACCATTCTCCTCGGCGTCACCGGCACGCTGCGCGACGGCGCGAGCGTCGACCTCACGGAGGGTCGGAAATGAGCGATTCGCGTCTCAACATGGCCGGGCGCCTGGCCCAGACCTTCATCACCTCCAAGCTCACCATCGTCTTCATCATCGCCGTCGCGCTGATCGGCGTCGTGGCGGTGCTGAAGACCCCTCGGGAGGAGAACCCGCAGATCATCGTGCCGGCAGCCCTCATCACGGTGAGCCTGCCCGGGGCGTCGGCGTCCGAGGTGGAACAGCTCGTCGTCCGGCCGCTCGAAGGTATCATGAGCGAGATGTCCGGCGTCGACCATGTGGAGAGCACGGCGCAGAACGCCCTCGCCATGGTGCAGGTCCAGTTCAAGGTGGGCCAGCCGAAGGAAGCCTCGCTGGTGAAGCTCTACGACCGGGTCCTGGCGAGCCGTGCCCGCCTGCCGGCTGATGCGGGCACGCCTTTCGTGCGGAGCATCGATGCCGACGACGTGCCCATCGTCACCGTGACCGTCGCCTCGCCGCGCTATGACGACTACGCGCTGAAGCGGCTCGCCGAGCGCATGGTGGAGCACTTGCGCAGCACCGACAATGTCTCCGTGGTCTCGGTGAAGGGCGGGCAGACGCGGGAGATCGCCATCGAGCTCGATCCCGACCGCCTGCAGGCCTTCGGAGTGACGCTGAGCCAGGCCTATGCGGCCTTCGGCGCCAGCAACCTCTCCGTGCCCCTTGCGCCCACCGTGCGCGGCGGCAGGGCGGAGGCCATCAAGCTCTCGGCCGACTTCACCTCGGCGGACGACGTGCTGAACCAGATCGTGGCCATCCATGACGGCCGCCCGGTCTATGTGCGCGACGTGGCGACGGTGACCGACGGGCCGCCAGCGGAAATCTCCACCCTGAGCCGCTTCTCCTTCGGCCCCGGCGACCCGCGCTTCGCCGGCCCCGACGCGGCGGACCTGCCGGCGGTGACCATCGCGGTCGCCAAGAAGAAGGGGGCCAATGCCGTCACGGTGGCCAATGCCGTCATCGGCCGGGTGACGCAGATGCAGGCGGCCTTCGTGCCCCAGGACGTCCAGGTGGTGGTCACCCGCGACGACGGCGAGAAGGCCGATGCGGCGGTGAACCTGCTGCTGGAGCACCTGCTGATCGCCCTCGCCACGGTGGGGCTGGTGCTGATCTTCTTCCTGGGCTGGCGCGAGGCGCTGATCGTGATGGTGACGGTGCCCCTCATCCTGTCCATCACCCTTGCGGCCGACCTGCTCGGGGGCGTCACCATCAACCGGGTGACGCTGTTCGCCCTGATCCTCGCCCTCGGCCTGCTGGTGGACGCGGCCATCGTGGTGATCGAGAACATCCACCGCCACTACGGCGTCAAGCGCGTCAGCGCCGACAAGGAGCAGATCACGGTCGAGGCCACCAACGAGATCGGCAACGCCACCAACCTCGCCACCTTCGCGGTGATGCTGGTGTTCGCCTCCCTGTTCCTCATCACCGACATGCCGGGCGACTATTTCTATCCCATCGCCTACAACGTGCCCATCGCCATGGCGGCGTCGGTGGTGGTGGCCTACATCGTCACGCCCTGGGCGGCCAACCGCTGGCTCCACCATCAGGCGGTGCAGGACGAGGACGCCCACGCGGAGGCCGCGCGCCACGGCGAGCCGGGGTGGATGGAGCGCCTCTATCTCCGGCTCATCGCGCCGCTGCAGCAGAGCCGCGGCGCCCGCCGCCTCTTCGCCGCGGCCGTGCTCCTCCTGATGGTCGCCTCGATGATGCAGGGGGCGTGGCAGTTCATCCGCCCGTCCGGCGTGGGCGGGGCGGTCTCCACGCTGGGCGTGCCCCTCGGCTTCCTGCCGAAGGACAACAAGAACACCTTCAACGTCGTCATCAAGACGCCGGAGACGACCCCCCTCGAAGCCACCGACCGCTTCGCGCGGGAGATCACGGCGCTGCTCGCGAAGGAGCCGCAGGTCGCCAATACCCAGACCTGGATCGGGCAGGCGGGCGTCGAGGATTTCAACGGCCTGTTCAAGGGCACGGCAGGCCGCAGCGGCAGCAACATCGCCGAGATCCGGGTAAACCTCACCGACAAGCACGCCCGCTCGGAAAGCTCCATCGACATCGTGCGCAATCTGCGGCCCAAGGTGGACGCCCTTGCCAGAGCCTATCCCGGCACCGAGGTCTCCCTGGTGGAGGATCCGCCGGGACCACCCTTGCGCTCAACCATCCTCGCCGAGCTCTACGGCCCCGACTCCGAAGGGTTGCGGGTGCTGTCGGGCGAGGTGCGCAAGGCCTTCGCCGAGACCTACGACGTGGTCGATCTCATCGACACCGAGCCACAGGACGTGCGGGAGCACCGCATCGTTCCGGACAAGGAGAAGGCCGCCCTCTCCAAGGTCTCCACCGCCCAGATCGCGGAAGCACTCTCCCTGATCCATGGCGGCAAGGTGCTGAGCCGCGCCCATCTGCCGGACGAGAAGAATCCGGTGGACGTGCGCGCCTACGTGCCCCGTCGCTTCGAAGTGGACCCGACCCGGCTCGACCGCGTGTTCGTGGACAATGCGGACGGGCGGCCAGTGCCCCTTTCCGAACTGGTGACGGTGACCCCCGCCGAGGCGGACCGTCCCATCCTCCACCGGGACAACGAGAAGGTGACATTCGTGGGGGCGGAGCTCTCCAACTCCGTGCCGCTCTATGCGGTGCTGGATCTGCAGCGGCGCCTTTCGGGCATCACTGCGCCGGACGGACAGAAGCTGCGCACCGGCAATCTCGGTTTTGTCCAGGACGTGCCAGACACCATCGGCGGCTACCAGCTCCTGTGGGGCGGTGAGATGCGCATGACCCTCGACATCTATCGCGACATGGGCGTGGCCCTCGGCGGCGCCCTCCTCACGGTCTACTTCCTGCTCGTCGCCTATTATCGGTCATTCCTCATTCCCATGATCGCCATGTCCTCGGTGCCGCTCGGCATCATCGGCATCTTTCCCGGGCACTGGCTGGCGGGCGCCGATTTCTCGGCCACCTCCATGGTGGGCATCATCGCCTTGTCCGGCGTGGTGATCCGCAACTCGCTGCTGATCATCGACTTCATCCAGGACAACCTGAAACACGGCATGCCGCTCGACGTCGCCGTACGGCAGGCCGGCGCGGTGCGCCTGCGCCCGATCCTCCTGACGACGCTCGCCATCATCCTCGGCTCGGCGATCATGGTGACAGACCCGGTCTTCGGCGGGCTTGCCATCTCGCTGATCTTCGGAACGGTGGTGTCCACCGCGCTCACCGTGTTCGTGGTCCCGATCCTCTATGATCTCGATGCAAGGCGGCGGGCGCGGCACCTCGGGGCCGGCGACGAAATCCAACCGGCAGGGGGCGGGGCCAAACCCTGATTGCTTGGACATGCCGGGCCGGAATAGGCGAGAGAGGGAACCTGCAACCACGGAGGCAATGCCGCCCATGGCGCGGACGAAGATTCAGGAGTTCGCTTTTCTCGCTACCCTCGTCCTGGTGACGGTGGCGTTCCTCTGGCTGCTGTCGCCTTATTACGGCGCGATCCTGTGGGCGGTGATCCTGGCGATCCTGTTCGATCCGCTCCAGCACAGGCTCGAGGGGCGGCTCGGCGGCCGGCGCAACTTGGCGGCGGCGCTCAGCGTGCTGGCCTGCATCTGCGTCGTCGTCATCCCGGGCACGCTGATCCTCGCTGCCCTCGCCAACGAAGCCGCCGGCCTCTACACCCGCATCGGCACGCGCGAATTCGATCCGGGCACCATGCTGGCGCAGCTCCAGGGCGCACTGCCATCCTTCGTCTGGAAAGCCCTTGCCGCCCTCGATCTCGGCGACATGGCCCAGCTCCAGGCCCGGCTGACATCGTTCCTGCTTGAATTCAGCCAGACCGTTGCCAACAGGGCGGTCATCATCGGGCAGAACACGGCCCAGTTCATCATCAGCCTCGGGGTGATGCTCTACCTGCTGTTCTTCCTGTTCCGCGACGGCGTGGCCCTGGCCGTCCACATCCGCAAGGCGAGCCCCCTCGGCGCGCGCGAAACCGACCAGTTGATCGAGAAGTTCGCCTCCGTGGTGAAGGCCACGGTCAAGGGCAATGTCACCATCGCCGCCATCCAGGGCGCCATCGGCGGGGTCACCTTCTGGATGCTGGGGATCCAGGCTGCGCTCCTGTGGGGCGTCCTGATGGCCGTCTTCTCCCTGTTGCCCGCCGTTGGCGCCGGGCTGGTCTGGGTGCCGGCGGCCGCCTATCTGCTGCTGACCGGCACCTATCTGAAGGGCGCCATCCTGCTCGCCATCGGCACGCTGGTGATCAGCACGGTGGACAACTTTCTGCGACCCCCTTTGGTGGGGAAGGGCACCATGCTCCCGGACTACGCGGTGCTCATTTCCACGGTGGGCGGCCTCTCGCTGATCGGCATGAACGGATTTGTTCTCGGCCCGCTGATTGTCGCCCTGTTCGTCGCCGTCTGGTCACTTGTCAACGATGACGAACCGTAACTTTAGCGAAAGGAAACGACCCGATGTCCAGACTTTCCGTATCTGGCATGTCGCGATCCGACGAACCTCTGTCAGCCGGTCGAGTGATCGTCACCTACGGCCGCAGCCTGATGGCGCTGGCGATCGCGCGCTCTCTGCACGAACACTGCGTGGAGGTGATCGGCTGCGACGACGTCAACATGACCGTTCTGTCTTTCTCGCGCCATGTGATCGACAACTTTACCCACACCGCATTCGAGGACGACGAAGAACAGGCGCTGAGCGATTTCGAAGCGGCCGTGCGCAAATACGCCCCGGAAGACGGTCGACCCTACGTGCTGATGCCAGCTTTCCGCGATGCACGCCTCTTTGCCAAATACCGCGAGCGGTTCGAGCCCTTGATCCGGGTCGCCGCGCCGGACATCGCCTCCATCGAGATGGTTTCGCCCAAGGATCACTTCGCCCGTCTTCTGGCGGAAGCCGACCTGCCCGGCCCCGCCACCCGCATCCTGCAACCGGGCACGTTTGCGAACGGCGTTCCCGCCGATGCCCCCCTGGCGTTTCCGGTCATGGCCAAGCCGACAGACGGTGTCGGTGGACGCGGCGTGACCAAGATCAAGGACTTGGACGAGCTCAACGATTATCTGAAAGGCGCAGATCCGGGCAGCCCCATCCTGCTGCAAGACGTCGTCGAAGGTGACGATTATTGCGTCTCCATTATCGCCGATCATGGCAAGCTGGCGGGGATGGTCGTTTATCGGAACCTTGCCCAGTTCCCCCGTGACGTGGGCGCCGGCGCCATCCGCGAGACCGTCGCCGAGACACCCTTCGAGGGCGCGACCCAGGCGCTGCTCAGGGCGACGCAGTGGAACGGCGTGGGAGAGATCGATTTCCGCTGGAACGGCGATCCGTCGACGCCACCCAGGATGATCGAGATGAACCCGCGTTATTGGGCCGGGCTCTATCATTCCATGTCCTCGGGCGTCGATTTCCCCTGGCTCGCCTTCCAGCTTGCGGCGGGCCGTCCACTGCCACCAGCCGATCCCCACGCCGTCCGGCAGGGGCACCGCACCCGCACGCCAGGCGCATGGATCCTCTCCGCGGCCGAGGATCTGGCCGCTTCCGACCCCGATCTAGAGCGCGCCGCGGAAGCCTGGGCGCAAAGCCGCGGTCACGCCTCGCGCAAGGAGGTCCTCGTGGCGGCGAACCGCCTGCTGGAATCAGCCAGCGCCGCAGCGAAGGGCGCGCGCGTCTTCAAGGATTTCCGCAAGCGCCTGGAGGTGCACAAGGACCTGCCCACCGAGCTCGATTTCGACGACGACCCCGCCGTTGGCCTTGGAATATTGTTCGTGGTGTCAAGCCTGCTGAAGCACCACGAACTGCCGGCGGAATTCAGATATGCGGTTCCTCAGGCTGCCGACAAGGCCCGCTCGCGCCGCCCTGGCAGCTCTGCAATCTCCCGCCGCTATGAACGCCGCGGACGGCCCATCATCGGCGTGACCAAACCGGACAAAGGTGAATGGCTAGCCTATTACGCCCTGCATTTCGCCATCTGGATGGCGGGAGGCGAGGCCGTAACCATCACGTCGAAGGCGCCACGTGACCCCCATTCCATAGACGGGCTGCTGTTCGGAGGCGGTTCCGACGTTTTCCCCGGCCGCTATGGCGGCGAGCAGAAGGCCGGCCATCACTATGACCTCGCTCGCGACGACATGGAAGCGTCCTGGGCCGAGGCCGCTTTGGCGCACGACATCCCCGTGCTGGGCGTGTGCCGGGGCATGCAGATGCTCAACGTGCTTGAAGGCGGCACGCTCTACCCAGACCTCAACCACCATGTGGAGAGATATCCGACCAGCTTTCTGCACCGCATTTTCTATCGCAAGACCGCATTTCTGGCACCCGGCTGCTGGCTCGCCCGCATATCCGGCAGCAAGAAAATAGAGGTCAATTCCATTCATACCCAGGCGCTGAAAGATCTTGGCGCCGGATTCAAGGTGATAGCGGCGGAGGCCAATGGCCTCATCCAGGCCATCGAGCACGAAACCCGGTCCTTCTGTGTAGGCGTACAATTCCACCCCGAATTTCTGCTGCACCGCGCCTTCGCCCGCCGGATCTTTCATTCCCTCGTGGAGGCCGCGCGGTCCCGTCGTGCACAACTCGCAGATGGCGTATCCGTCCCAATATGACCGCGCTTGCCATTGCCAAAGCCAATCACGGCTGATCCCTCCGATCCTGCAAGGAGCGGGAGCCGGATCTCGCGCCACGGGAAAGAGGCCGTAGCGCTCCCATGCGAAGCCAACCTACGACCATGCTCCAGCCCAACCTAGGCTCGTCTAGTAGACGACTGCGCTCGCTTCTTGCTTCGCATCGCTTCCATTCCTGGAACGCGCAAACGCCGAGAGGGACCCATTCTTTAGGCTAGCTGCAACAGGCTTGGTTCGTCGCATCTAAAAGGATCTTCACCTCCAAGGTTGGGCCACTACCATGTTACCTGATCCCATCCGCCATAATTGATTGCATCAGAATTATTTTCTGACACATTATGTGCTCATGAATAACCTACAGGCAAACCGTCGGCGGCTCACCTCCGGGCTGCTGCAGGCGGGCCGGCAGTGGCGGCGGCTGGCGGAAGCCGCGCTCGCGGCCGATGACATTTCAGAGGCCTGTGCCTCTCCTCTGGTCTGGCTGCGTCGGCTCGGCGGCGGCGTGCGACAGGTGACACTCGCAGCCCATGTGGGCATCGAAGGGACCTCCCTCGTCCGCCTGCTGGACCACCTCTGCGATGCCGGGCTCGTGGTGCGCCGGGACGATCCGGAGGACCGCCGCGCCAAGACCCTGTGGCTCACCGAGACGGGCGAGCAACTGGCGGAACGCATCGAGCGCACCATCGCCGGGCTGCGGGTCCGCATCCTGGGAGAGATCAGCGATGCGGACGTGGAGGCGACGCTGCGGGTGCTGGACACCATCGAGCAGGCCCACGCGCGCCTCCAGCAGGCCCCCTCCCTTGCGAGGGCCTTTTCGGAGGCGGGCACGTGAGGCTTCCCGCGGCACGGGACTGGCTGTTCTCCGCCAAGGCCTTCACCGCCGCCATGCTGGCGCTCTACGTGGCCCTGGCCATGGACCTGCCGCGCCCCTATTGGGCCATGACCACAGTCTACGTGGTGTCCCACCCGCTCACCGGCGCCACCACCTCCAAGGCCCTCTACCGCGTGCTGGGCACCCTCATCGGCGCCACCGGCGCGGTGGTGCTGCTGCCGACGTTCGTGACCGCGCCCGAGCTTCTGAGCATCGCCGTCGCGCTCTGGGTCGGCGGCCTGCTCTATTTCTCCCTGCTCGACCGCACGCCCCGCAGCTACGTGTTCATGCTGGCGGCCTACACTTTGCCCATCATCGCCTTGCCGGTGGTCACGGCGCCCGAGACCATCTTCGATGTGGCGCTCGCCCGCAGCGAGGAGATCATTCTCGGCATCCTGTGCGCGAGCCTCGTGGGCGCCATCGTGTTCCCGGTGAGCGTCGGGCCGGCCTTCGCCGCGCGGGTCGGCGGCTGGCTGCGCGATGCCGGCGCCTGGGCCGGCGAGGTGCTGCGCGGCGAGGTGACGGGTGAGGCAGTGCCCCTGGTCCGGCAGAAGCTCGCCGTGGACGTCGCAGCCCTCGACGCGCTTATCACGCAGCTGGCGCATGATCCCGAAGGGCGCGCCTTTGCCCGCGGGGCCGGAGAGCTCCGGGGGCGCCTACTGCTGTTGCTCCCGGTGCTGTCCTCCCTCAATGACAGGTTGCGCGCCATCAGCCGTGAGGAGGCGATGGGCAGCGCGCGGGACGATCTCGTCGCTCTCGCCCATGAGATCGCGGACTGGATCACCGGCGCCCCCGACACGCCGGAGCGGCTGCGCGCGCGGATCGCCGCTCTGACGCCCGATCCCGGCGCTATTGAGGACTGGGCCGGCCTGCTGCGTGCCAACCTGTGCGCGCGCCTCAAGGAACTCGTCGATCTCTGGCAGGATTGCCTCGCCTTGCGTCGGCAGATTGCTGGAGGCCCCGCTGCGGGACACTGGGCGCCCGTGCTGCACCACCGGCCCATCATCGGCACCGCGCGGCACCACGATCACGGCCTGCTGCTGTTCTCCACCGCCTCCGCCGCGCTCGCGACCCTGACGGCGAGCCTGATCTGGATCATGAGCGGATGGCCCGGCGGCGCCAATTTCGTGGCCATGGCCGCCGTCGCCTGCTGCTTCTTCGGCGCCCAGGACCGGCCGGCTCCGTTTATCTGGATGATGGTCATCTGGGGCACAGCGGCGCAGGCGATCGCGGGGCTCCTGCTGTTCGCGGTGGTGCCCCAGGTCCACGATTTTGTGACGCTCGTTCTGGTCCTTGCGCCGCCGTTCCTGCTGGTGGGGGCCCTCATCCCCCGGCCGGAGCTCGGCCTCGTGACCCTCCTACTCGCTGCGACCGGTTCGGGCTCCCTCTCGGTCCAGAGCCACTACAATGCGGACTTCACCGTTTATGTGAATGAAAGCCTGGCGGTGACCGGCGGCTTCCTGTTCGCCTGGATCTGGGCGTTGGCGACCAAGCCCTTCGGCGCCGAGATTGCCGCCCGCCGCCTCGTGCGCTCCGGCTGGGCGGACCTTGCCGCCTGCGCCGCCGGCAGCCGCCTGCAGGACCATCGCGTGCTGGTGAGCCGCATCTTCGACCATCTCGGCCAGTTGGTGCCTCGCCTCGCGGCCGGCGCCATCGGCGACGACCTCGCCACGGACGGGCTGAGGGACCTGCGCATCGGCTACAATGTCCTCGACCTCCAACGCGATCGCCGGGCCCTGCCGGGGGCCGCGAAGGATGCCCTCAATGCCGTCCTCGCCGGAGTGGCCGGGCATTTCCGCGCGCAGGCCACGGCTGGCGCCGCACTGCCCCCGCCTCATCCGCTGCTGGATCAGGTGGACCACGCCATCGCCGCTGTGCTGGCGCGGCGGGAGGGGCTGGCCGCGGACAATGCCCTCCAGGCGCTAGTGGGTCTCAGACAGGCCCTGTTCCCCTGTGCGGCAGCGCCCATCCTCCCGCCGGTGGCAGCCGCCGGCGCCCCGCCTTTGCTCGCGGCCGAGTGAGAGGATGCAGGAGAGCACGATGCCCGCGGAAATCGACATTTTCGGCGTCTATCTGCCGACCTTTCTCCTCCTCGCCCCCGTCGCCATGGCGGTCACGCGGCTCATCTCCCGCGGCCTCACCCGCGCCGGACTCGGCCGGCTCATCTGGCACCGGGCGCTGTTCGACCTCGCCGTGTTCATCCTCGTCACCGGTGCCGGCTACTTCCTTCTTGAACGGATCACATGATGAAGATCGACGTCGCGAAGTGGGGCCGCGCCTGCGTCACCCTCGGCGTGCTCGCGGGCGCGGTCCTCGTGGGCCACGCGCTCTGGGACACCTACATGAACGCCCCCTGGACGCGGGACGCGCGCGTGCGCGCCGACGTGGTCGGCATCGCCCCGGACGTCTCAGGGTTGGTGAGCGAGGTCCTGGTGCAGGACAACGCTCCCGTGAAGAAGGGCGACGTCCTGTTCCGGGTGGACCGCGAGCGCTTCACCCTCGCCCTGAAACAGGCCGAGGCCGCGGTGGAAGGCCGCGCCGCGACGCTCGACCAGGCGAAGCGCGATCTCACGCGCTACGCCCAACTGCGCGAGCGGCAGGTGGTCTCGCCGCAGAATGCCGAGCAGGCCCAGACCACCCTGACCCAGGCCGACGCCGCCTACCAGCAGGCGGTCAGTGAACGCGACATTGCCCGGCTCAACCTCGAGCGCTCGGAGATCAAGGCGCCGACCAATGGCATTGTCACCAATCTGGAGCTGCGGCGGGGAGATTATGTCTCCACCGGCAAGGCGGTGGTGGCGCTGGTGGATACGGATTCGCTCCGGGTCGAGGGCTATTTCGAGGAAACCAAGCTTCCGCGCATCCATGTGGGCGATGCCGTCACCATCCGGCTGATGGGGGAGCCAACCCTGCTGCGCGGCCGCGTGCAGAGCGTCGCAGCGGCCATCGAGGACCGCGAGCGTGTCGTCGGCACCGGCCTCCTCGCGAACATCAACCCCACCTTCAACTGGGTGCGCCTTGCCCAGCGCGTGCCCGTGCGCATCGCGATCGAGGAGGTCCCGCCCGATATCCGCCTCGTGGCCGGCCTCACCGCCACCGTGGAGATCGAGCCTCCCTCCGCGGCCGGAAAGGCCGCGCGCGCGGACACTTCGGACACCCGGTCCGCGCAAGCCTCCCGGCCGCTCCGGTGAGCGCAATGCGCCTTGCCGCCAGCCGGTGGCTCCAAAGGCCACTCCCCCTGCGGAAGCAGGCTCGGGACGAAATGCCATGAACGCGCCCGTGAATGCGCCGCTGACGTCAGAGCCCAAGGCGGACACGCCCCGCCGGACCGTGCCGCTCTGGCTGCTGGCGCTCCTGGCCTTCTCCGGCACCCTGGCCATGCACATCTTCGTGCCGGCGCTGCCCATCGCCCAGGCCGACCTCGGCGGCGGGATGGCGGCCATGCAGCTCACCATAAGCCTCTACATCCTCGGCCTCGCCGGCGGGCAGCTCGTCTATGGGCCCTTGGCCGACCGGTTCGGGCGCCGGCCCGTCCTGATGGCGGGGCTGACGCTTTACACCGCCGCCAGCCTCGCGGCGACGCTCGCCCCCAGCATCAACGCCCTCATCGTCGCCCGGCTGTTCCAGGCGCTGGGCGGCTGCGCCGGCCTCGTGCTCGCCCGCGCCATCGTGCGCGACACCTCGGCACCGGCGGACACCACCCGCCGCCTCGCCTTGATGAACCTCATGATCACCGTCGGCCCGGGCGCGGCACCGCTGGTGGGCGGCCTTCTCGCCGATGCGACGGGATGGCGCTCCATCTTCGTTGCCCTCACCTTGCTCGGCGTGGTCAATCTCCTGCTCACCTGGCGTCTCCTGCCGGAGACCGGGCGGACCAATGAGGGCGACGCGATCGGGATCATGGAGAGCTACGGCCAGCTGCTGCGGGCGCCCGCCTTCTGGGGCTATGCGGTGGGTGGCGGCTGCGCCACCACCTCCCTCTACGGCTTCGTCGCGGCGGCCCCCTTCATCTTCATCGGCGAACTGCACCAGCCGGCGGCCCGCGTCGGGGGCTACATCGCGCTCCTGGTTCTGGGCGTGTGGGTGGGCAGCATGTTGGCGAGCCGGCTGATCACCCGTGTTTCCATCGGCCGGCTGCTGGTGGGCGCCAACGAGGTCAGCGTGGCCGCCGCCTTCATCCTGCTCGCCGTCGTGCTCATGGATCAGCTCACCGTGCCGCTCGCCATCGCCACCGTGTTCACCTTCTCCGTCGGCGTGGGCACCGCGGCGCCCGCAGCGCTGACCGAGGCCCTCGGCGTCAATCCCCGCGTCGCCGGCTCCGCATCAGGTCTTTACGGCGCCATGCAGATGGCGGTCGGCGCCCTGTGCACGGCCTTGGCCGGTGTCGGGTCCGACCCCGCTTTGGCCGCCGCTCTCGTGCTGGCCGGCTCCGGCATCATCGCCCAGGCAGCCTTCTGGATCGCCGGGCGACCAAGACGCGCAGTCCCGTAGGGCAGGCGCACGATAGGACACACGGGCTCCCCAGGGTGAAAGACATGGACATCAAGACGATCGCTGTTCTGATTGATACCAGCCCGTCGCGCGAAACGCGGATCGACTACGCGATCCATCTCGCGCGGCGCCACGGCGCCCATCTCATCGGCATCTTCCTGCTTCCCCCGGACAGCGGCGGCCGGGCGGCCGCCTCCCATGTCCGCGGGCAGGTGGCAATCGCCGACCTCCTACACCATCAGCAGGTCCGCAAGGACGACATGATCCGGCAAGCGCAGGACAGCTTCGAAAAGCACGCTGCCCGGCAGGATGTGCGCTGCGAGTTCCGCGTCCACACGCCCCATGGAGAAGATGAACGCCGCATCGGCGCCCTGCACGCGGATCTCGTCGTCGCTGCGCCTCCGCACGAATCTTGGATCGAGGACGGACCCCCGGCCGATGTGGTGCAGCTGGCCACCGGCGTCCCCTTCCTGCTCGTGCCGGAGAACTGGCACAATACCGAACTGCCACAGCGCATTCTGATCGGCTGGAATGGCAGCCGGGAATCGCGCCGGGCCATCGGCGACGCCTTGCCTCTGCTGGCGCTCGCGTCTTCGGTAACGGTGCTGATCGTGGATCCGCAGGCAAGCCTCCCCGCCGGAGAGGAGCCGGGAATGGAAGTGGCGATGTTCCTGTTGCGCCACGGCGTGCGCCTGACCGTCGATCCCGTGCCGTCGCACGGGCGGGCGATCCCTGAGGTCATCCTGGAATATGCCACGTCCAACGCCCACGACCTGATCGTGCTCGGCGCCTACAGCCATGCCCGCACCCGGGAGATCATGTTCGGCGGGGTGACGCGTTCGCTCCTGAGACAGTCGCCGGTCCCTTTGCTCATCTCCCACTGAAAAATGCGGAGGATCCGGGGCGGTGCGCTTGAGCCATAACGCTGCGTGCCGAAATGCGCGCAAATTTCGAGGTCGGTAACTACCAGGAATGGGACAATGCGCTAATTCGGATGTGCCGGGGTGCTCCTTTAGCGGCACACCCCTCAGTGATCCGAATTTTTGCGCGTCATCCTGCTCTTACAACCTGCTGGTTCTGCCGCCCGAGGCCGGCGATCTCCAGCTCGACCAAATCTCCTGGCTTGAGCCAGACGGGATCAGGCTTCATCCCCATTCCGACGCCCGGAGGCGTGCCCGTGGCGATGATGTCGCCCGGCAGAAGCGTCATGTAGCGGCTGCAATAGGCAACGATCTCCTGCACGCTGAAGATCATCGTGCGTGTGTTTCCGGTTTGCATGCGCCGACCATTTACGTCCAGCCACATGTCGAGATCCTGGGGATTGGGCACCTCGTCGGCAGTAACGAGCAAGGGGCCTACTGGCCCGAATGTGTCACAGCCCTTTCCCTTGTCCCACTGCGACGACTGAAGCTGAAAAGCCCGTTCAGACACATCATTCACCACGCAATAACCGGCGACGTGCGCGAGCGCATCCGCCGCGTCCACAAAACGCGTCGTGCTGCCGATGACCACACCCAGCTCAACCTCCCAATCGAGCTTGGTGGAATGCGGCGGCTGGACGATAGGGTCGTTGGGCCCTGACAAGGCCGATGGCGCCTTCAAGAAAATGATGGGTTCGCTCGGCACTGCCATGCCCGCCTCGGCAGCATGGTCGGAATAGTTAAGGCCGATGCAGATAAACTTGGAAAGCCCGGTATAAGGCACACCAAAGCGCGGCGTGCCAGTGACCAAAGGCAGCTTTGCGACATCAATGGCCGCGAGCGCGGCGAGGCCCTCCGGTGAAATCTCCGTAAGGCCGATGTCGGCGCAGATGCCTGAGAGGTCGCGTAAGCGCCCCTCGCGATCGATCAGACCGGGCTTTTCCGCACCGGGCGCACCATAGCGGCAGAGCTTCATGAGTCAGGCTTTCCCACGACTGAGTTGAAGAAAAATGGTCGGCGCCGCAGATCACGGAACCGCAAATCCGGCGCCCATTGTTCAAATGGAACTAGTAAAATGTATTGATTTGTGACGCGGCAGCAATATATTATAAATATAATTTTATTTCAAGTCGTAATATACACGTATTTATGCCAATAAATATTTGCAAAAAATCACCCGCGCGCGTAGATGTTGATCCTCACTCAAACATTTGAGAACTGGGGTGGGCGCTTCTCCACGAAGGCCGCCATGCCCTCCTTCTGATCCGCCGTCGCGAACGTGGCGTGGAAGACTCGTCGCTCGAAGCGGATGCCCTCGGCCAGCGACGTCTCGTAGGAGCGGTTGACGCTTTCCTTCACCATCATCGCGATAGGGGTGGACATGCCGGCGATGGTGGCCGCGGTGGCGAGGGCGTCCTTCAGGAGATCCGCCACCGGCACGATGCGGGTGACGAGGCCCGAGCGCTCGGCCTCCGCCGCATCCATCATCCGGCCGGCCAGGCACATCTCCATCGCCTTCGCCTTGCCGATGACGCGGGTCAGGCGCTGGGAGCCGCCGATGCCCGGCATGACGCCCAGCTTGATCTCCGGCTGGCCGAACCTTGCGGTCTCGCTGGCGATGATGAAGTCGCACATCATCGCCAGCTCGCAGCCGCCGCCGAGGGCAAAGCCCGAGACCGCGGCAATGATGGGCTTACGCACCCGCCCCAGGGCATCCCAGCCAGCGAAGAAGTCCGCGCTGTACATGTCCATGTAGCTCTGCGGCTGCATCTCCTTGATGTCGGCGCCGGCGGCGAAGGCCTTCTCCGAGCCGGCGATCACCACGCAGCCGACGCCCGGGTCCTGATCGAGATCGAGCAATAGAGCGGTCAGCTCCCGCATCACCTGGGAGTTGAGGGCGTTCAAGGCCTGCGGTCGATTGAGCGTGACAACGGCAACCCGGTCGTGGCGCTCCAGCAGGATGGTTTCGTAAGACGTCTCACTCATGTCGTCTGTCCTTGTGGCAGGGACCGGCGGACTGGCCTTCCGGTCAGATGGCGAGGCCCAGTTCCCGGGTATGGGTCAGCGGACGGAAATGGCGCGTGACGGCCTCTTCAGAGACCCCTTCGAGGATTGCCGGCGACCAGCGCGGGCTGCGATCCTTGTCCACCACGGCGGCGCGCACGCCTTCTACGAAGTCGGCATCGCGGATCACCGAGAGCGTGAGGCGGAACTCCTGATCGAGGCAGGGTTCCAGCTGGCCCAGCCGGCGGGCTGTCCGCAAGGCAGCCAGCGTAATCTTGACCGAGCTGGGCGAGTTACCGGCGATCTCCCCTGCCGCCTTGCGAGCTCCGGGCTCCGGGGCGGACGAAAGGGCCTCGAAGATCGCCTCCGCACTCTCGAAGGCATAGCACCGGTCGATCCACGTACGGTCCGCAGCAAGGCCGCTGTCGGGCGGGACGCCGCCGAGGCCGGCGAGGACCTGTGCCACCTCCTCGCCGGTCCGGCACAAAGCGAGCCGGCGCGGCAGTTCCGCCAACCGCTCCACGGGGATCAGCACGTCAGCCAGCCCACAGGCGATGGCGTCGGCAGCGTCGAGCCGGCCGGCGGTGAGCGCCACATGGGTGCCAAGCTCGCCGGGCGCAGTCCCAAGGAGATAGGTTCCGCCCACGTCCGGAAAGAAGCCGATGCGCGCCTCGGGCATAGCGATGGAGGACCGTTCGGTCACGACTCGATGGGAGGCGTGCCCACCAAGTCCGATCCCCCCGCCCATGGTGATGCCGTCCATCACCGCGACGATCGGCTTCCCATAGCGTCCGATGAAGGCGTTGAGCGTGTACTCCTCGCGGAAGAAGACTTCTGGCCCCTCCCAGTCGGCGGCCTTGGCCGCATCATAGAGCGCGCGGATGTCACCGCCGGCGCAGAAGCCGCGCGTCCCAGCGCCGTCGAGCAGCACCACCGCGACTGCGGGATCGTCGACCCAGGCGTTGAGGGCGGCCGTGATCTCCCGGACCATCTCCAGGGTCAGCGCGTTGAGCGCCGCCGGCCGGTTGAGGGTGATGTGGCCCAGAGCGCCGGCCGTTTCAGTCAGAATGCTGCTCAACGTCGATCTCCCACAGGGGGCGACGAGCCGCGGGACCGTCGGGTCCCACGGCTCCCGACGGAAGCAGCGATGGCGAAAAAGTCGGTGCGCAGCGTTTCAGCCTGGGGCGCAATGGCAAGGAGAACGGAGTCCCGCTGACACCTGATCCTCCAGACACCTACATTGCCGATGGCATTACGCGCGCACCGCTTATCGCTTTCGTTTCCCCGCCAGAGCCCCTTTTTCATGACGTTAAGCATTAAAATTTTCGCACGTATATGCCATCATTTCCCATCTGATTGTGTGTAGATTCCCATATGAAGCCGGCCTTTGACTGGAACACCCTGCAATCCTTCCTCGCCGTCGTCCGCACGGGGCGGCTCACGACAGCGGCGCGCCGGCTGGGCGTCGACCACTCGACGCTGAGCCGGCGCATCGCGGAGCTGGAACGGACATTGCGCACGAAGCTGTTCGTGCGCAGCGTGCAGGGCTACGCGCTGACCCCACAGGGTGAGAAGCTGCTCAACTCGGCGCAGTCCATCGAATCCATCGCGCTCGGCGTCCTGGCCGAAGTGCCCGATTCAGAGCTTCAGATCGCTGGCTCGGTGCGTATCGGCGCGCCGGACGGCTTCGGCACGACGTTCCTGGCGCCGCGCCTCGTTGCCCTCAATGCGACCCATCCCGACCTCCTGCTCGAGCTGGTGACCATGCCCCGCATCTTCAGCCTGACGAAGCGCGAGGCAGACATCGCCATCGGCCTTGCCCCGCCGCGCGAAGGCCGGCTGCACGCCAGGAAGCTGACCGACTATCACCTCGGCCTCTATGCCTCGCGGGACTACCTTGCGCGCCACGGCGTGCCCAAGCGGCGGACGGACCTGCGCCACCATCGCCTCATCGGCTATATCGGGGAGCTGATCTATGCCCCCGAGCTCGACTACATCCCGCTCATCGAGAAGAACCTCTCCCCGTCGATCGCCAGCTCCAACCTCATCGCCCAGTACAACATGACGCTCGCTGGCCACGGTCTCTGCGTGCTGCCCACCTTCATGGCGCAGCAGGACGCGCGCCTGGAACAGGTCCTGGCGGGCGCCGTGTCCCTCGTTCGCTCATTCTGGCTGATCGTCCATTCCGATCTGCGCGAGCTGGCGCGCGTCCGGATCACATCGGACTTCATCGTCGACACCGTGAAGTCCGCGCGACACATGTTCCTGCCCCAATAGAGATCAGCAACGTCGCCCCGACCACACCTGCGCTGTCCGACCCTAAGCGAGCCCGCGACGTCCTACTGGAAGGGCCGAGCAATCCGAACGCCATCCCGGATTTGTCACCCGCGCCGAAGGGTCTGCGACGACGGAGGACCCGTCAGGTCGATGCTTCGGGCTGTTGCGGACAGGCACAATGGGGACCGGATCAAGCGCGGCTTCTCTGCTCGTCCGGCTCTCGGGACATGCGCCACGCTGCGATCTGGTACGATCGGATATCCGCCCGTCCAAAACCGGCTAAAAAACCGGCTGAACCCACAAAACTCAACCGACGCCCTCCGAGAGGAAGCCCGGAAATCTAAACAATTTCATCTAGTTAGATGGCACGCCGGGGAAGATTCGAACTCCCGACCCCCAGATTCGTAGTTCAATGTGCCAACGAAGATTCAGATTATGAGAGGCTAACTCCAACCAAGATTTTTGATTGCAATCGCGCACAAGACACGATTCAAACGTGTAGCAACGCCTTCCGAGAGCAACAGTCGATCCCAGCCATCGAAAATAACCGGCGCGCTGAATCCGAAGGTGCCCCCCGCCTATTTTTATCCGCAGATAGCCCTCCTACCTATGCCTTTCGAAAAGGCCTTCCCTCCTCGCCTGCTCATGTTGCATCGATACCCATGCAACAGCGTGTGCAGCCGGAGACCACCAAGACCGTCGGTGATCCTGAATGACGGCCACGCCCAGAGGAAATACCTTGCGCTCGACAATCACGCCATGATCGGCAGTGAAACGCTGACGCGCCGCCACTCGCAGGAGACAGCATGTTGGAGACCAAATTCCTCACGCCCGAAGAGGTTAGCGAGCGCTATCGTGGAGGAGTGTCCGTAGGAACACTTCGAAATTGGCGTGCCATGAAAATTGGCCCGTCGTTCGTCAAAATCGGCAAGGCCGTCCTCTATCCGATCGACGCGCTTGAAGCATGGGACGAAAGGAACAGAGTTCAATGCCGTGCTCCACAGCGCGTCAACGAGCATGTCGATGATCGCTCGTGATGATCACGATCAGGCATTGCAGACATACCCCACTCTCCGGCACCAATCACTCATTGAGCTGGAAAAATCTAATAAATTTCATCATATTATGAAATCTCTTCGGGTGGGCCATAATCACCCCTCCGGCGACCCGACACCGTCGCGGGCCGACATCGACATGACCCGCAAGATCATCGACGTGGCCAAGCCCCTGGGCATCGAGGTGCACGACCACATCATCG
This sequence comes from Xanthobacter sp. ZOL 2024, assembly GCF_052932325.1. NCBI lineage: Bacteria > Pseudomonadati > Pseudomonadota > Alphaproteobacteria > Hyphomicrobiales > Xanthobacteraceae > Xanthobacter > Xanthobacter sp. ZOL 2024. The sequence continues at coordinate 2,387,621 of NZ_CM128808.1, read as the reverse complement.
TCGGCAAGGACGGCCACGCCAGCCTCAAGGGCCTGCGCCTCATCTGAGCCGCCGGCCGCGGAGAACGGGCCTCGGGCCAAACTCCCAGGCCGTGGCCGGCCCGGACCGGCTGCGACGACGGCCGCCATGCCCCAAGCACGCTCAGCTATCGCCCGTCCCCCGGCAACGTCCAGGGGATCACCCCGTGCCGGCCTGAGGCAGAGGCCTGACGGAGGGCCGCGCTCAGCCGGCGGGCAGCGCCCGCGGGTAACACCGACAGCGCTGGCAGGGTTTCGCACGCGGCATGGGATGGGTGGGCATGGGATGGGTGGGCATGGGATGGGTGGGCACGGGATGGGTGGGCACAGGATGGGTGCATGGGTGGACGACGCCCCCGCCTCGCGATTGGGCCCGCCACCGACGGCTGAACACAAAAAAGGCGCCGCGCAGGAGCGCGGCGCCGGATTGTCAGTCGTGGTGCTTCAGATCACTTCAGCTTGTTGAGGCTGGTGTCGAAGGAGAGCGAGGCCACGTAGCGATCGCCGCAGGCGGTCGACGCGCCACTGATGAGGGCGCACTGGGCACCGTCGAGATCGCTGTCGTAGTAGCGCAGGTCGAGGGTCATCGCCTTGTAGGTGAAGCCGACGCCGACGTTCCAGGTGGTGTAATCGGACATGGCATAGTTCGGGAAGAACTTGGTGGTGGTGCCGAGCCACTGATAGCCGAGCTCACCGGAGGCGTAGACGCCCACGTCCTTCACCACGCTCCACTTGCTGAAGTCGAGCTTGAGGGTACCGGAGAGGTAGGTCTCATCGGCGCCCGAGCCGGCATAGCTGTCGCCGTAGTAGAGGTTGGCGCCCACCGTGACCACGTCATTGAAGGCGTAGGTCGGCTTGAAGTAGATTTCCCAGTAATTGTAGTCGGTGTCGTCCCACAGGGTCACCGGGTTGGTGCCGCCCGGATACGCATAATAGACGAAGCCGAGGTCCAGGGTCAGGCCACCCCAGGTGTGACGCAGGCCGCCGTACAGGTCGATTTCGGCGGAACCGTCATAGAGGAAGCTGACGTTCGACGCCCAGATGCCCGCATAGACCCAGTCGAACAGCTGCAGTTCGGCATAGCCCTGCACGGCCGCGTTGCCGTTGGTCTGCGTGATGCCGCGGAACACGTAATCGGTGGTCAGCTTGGTGCCGAAGGCGACATCCCACGCCGGAGCCGGCGGCTCGACCGCGGCCTTGGTGGGATAGGACAGGTCGGCAGCCGAAGCGGCGCCGGAGATGAGCATGGACGCGGCAACCAGAGCGATCTTTTTCATAAGTGTGACCCCCGAAGAGCTTTGAACCGATAAAAAGGGGGAGAGGGCTTCAAGTCTACTGAGAAAAATGAGGCACAACCTGCCTAAAAATTATACAAACCGTTGTAAACCCTCATTTTCAATGTTGCCATTTCGCAACGCATCGCCCTCAAGTTGAAGCAAGCATCCTTCTTCACGAGAAAACTCGCCGGTTTCGGGCTCACGGACGGGTCATGTGCAGGGGCCGGCTGCGCTCCGGAATCCGCGCCCAGGTGCCGTCTTCCTGGCGGGCGAAGCGAATCGTGGAACCATCGGTTGCACCCTTCACCAGGACGTTGCCGCCGACGATCTGCCAGCTGGAGGGCGCGAAACGCACGAGAAATACGTCACACTCGGGCGCAACCAAGACCTGGCTACCACCTCCCGCCGCAGGCTGATCGGTGAGGCGCCAGCGACACACCGGCTCTGGGCCCTCGCGCCACAGCACCCAGTCCCCCACCACCTCGGCGGGATCGGCGATCTCGGCCCGGGCGGCCACCGGTGGGCCGAGAAAATAGACTCCGTCGCCCTCCCGCAGCGCCTCGAAGCTCCCTTCCGAGGCCCCGGTGAATTCCGCCACCACGTGGCCTTTGGCATCCACCAGACGGATCGCCCCGGACTCGTCGGGAACCCAGGCCACCAAATGGCCGGTGAAGGCGATGGGCGCACAGGCCGCACGGTCCAGTGCGAGCGCGAAGCCGCTCGCCGTAGGAGACGCGGAAAGGGTGATCTCACAGCGCCGCGCGCCGTCGGCGCTGGTGAGCCAGTAGGCCCGCGCCAGCGCCTCCACGGAGGCCCGCGACGGCCCGGAGGGGACCGCAGATGCCCCCTCATCGGGCTGTTGCATTTGCGCCACAGCCCGTTCCGCCGAATTCAACTCCTGGGCGTGACACCAGGGGACCCCGGCGGCCACCACCAGAAGTAGGGTTGCAGTCCATCGGCGGCGGCACATGGTCTGATCTCCGGACCTCATCGGCGGCGGGCCCGAGGCGAGCCGGCGCCATCCTGCCCGCGCCCTCGAGACAAGTCCCGGCGCGGCGACGCAGTGTGCCACCGCAGCGGCGGGACGGGAAATGGGCCTCAGGCGATGGGCGCAGGCGCGCGGGGCCAGGGGGTCTCGGGCACCGGGGTCAGCGGTCCACGCCCGTCGAACCAGGCCAGCAAATTGTCCACCACCAGCTGGCCCATGGCCTGCCGGGTGAAGCCGGTGGCCGAACCCACGTGCGGCAGCAGCACCACATTGTCGAGGGCGAAGAAGGCTTCAGGAACGTGGGGCTCGCGCGCGAACACATCGAGCCCGGCGCCGCGGATCCGGCGCTCCAGGAGCGCCGCCAGCAGCGCCGCCTCGTCCACCACCGACCCGCGCGCCACGTTCACCACGATGCCATCGGCCCCGAGCGCGGCCAGCACCTCCCCATTGATCAGGTTGCGGGTGGCCGCGCCCCCGGGCACGATGACGATCAGCGTGTCGACCGCGCGGGCCATGGCCATGAGGTCGGCGTAATAGGCATAGGCCAGATCCGGCTGCGGGTGCCGGGCGTGATAGGCGATGGCCACCCCGAAGCCCTCCAGGCGGTGGGCGATGGCCCGCCCGATGCGGCCCATGCCCACCATGCCGATGGTGCGGCCCCGTAGGGTGCCGGTCAGCGGGAACGGCCCGGCCGGCCAGCGCCCGGCGCGCACGAAGGCATCCGCCTGGGGAATCTGGCGGATGGTGGCCAGCAGCAGCCCGAGGGTGAGGTCGGCCACCTCCTCGTTCAGCACATCGGGCGTATGGGTGACGATCACCCCCTGGCGCGCGGCGGCGGCGGCATCGACCGTGTCGTAGCCGACGCCGAAATTGGCGACGATCTCCAGCGCCGGCAGCCGCGCCATCAAGGCGGCATCCACCTTCTGCCCGCCACGGGTGGCGATGGCGCGCACGGCGGGCGCCGTTTCGGCGTCGAGCGCGGTGAGCCCCAGCAGGCGGCAGCGCGGCGCGAGCTGCGCCTCCACGACCGTGGGCATCACATCGCCGGTGAGCAGCACCAGGGGACGGGACGAAGGATCGGAAACCGGAGCGGGGTGCGGCATCGGCCTGTGGGGGCTGCGCCGACAGCCACGGGGGCCAACGGCTGGGTTGGGGACAGGTCAGGCTGTTTAGGCCGCGCCCCGCGCCCGCTCAAGGCGCCCGCCCTGGCGCGGCCCCCCACCCGCGGGCCGCTCCGGGCGGGGCCTGCGGGGCTTTGACCGCTTGCCCGACGCTCACGGCCATGGCACCCCTTGCTGGATTTGGCCCCGCCCGGCGCCGTGCCGGGGGCGTGGCCGCTCCCCACGGGACGAGGCGAAGGAACGACACCATGGTCGAACGGCTGATCGAATCAATCCTGTTTCGCAGCCGCTGGATCATGGCCCCCTTCTATCTGGGGCTGGCGGTGGCGCTGCTGGTGCTGCTGTTCAAGTTCGGCGCCGAGCTGGTGCATTTCATCGGCCATGCGGTGTCCGCCTCCGAGAGCGACATCATCCTCGGCATCCTGGCCCTGGTGGACCTCACCTTGACGGGCAACCTGGTGCTGATCGTCATTTTCTCCGGCTACGAGAACTTCGTGTCGAAGATCGATCCCGCCGGCCACCCCGACTGGCCGGAGTGGATGACCAAGGTCGACTTCACCGGCCTCAAGCAGAAGCTCCTGGCGTCCATCGTCGCCATCTCCGCGATCCAGCTGTTGAAGGCGTTCATGAACCTGCCGAAGGGCTACAGCCAGGACACGCTGACCTGGCTGGTGGTGATCCATGTGGTGTTCGTCGGCTCCAGCCTGCTGCTCGCCTGGAGCGACAAACTCTCCAGCGACAAGCACTAAGGCACGGCGGCCCCGCTTGCCGCAGATGACATCGCCGGCCGCGCCGTCTACCTCTTGACGGCAGCCGTGCGAACGCGGCCGCGAATGCCCGGCCCCGAGGAGGCCCCGCCGTCGATGTCCGACGTTTTGCGTGCACTGGTTCTCGTCGCCGGGCTGCTGCTGGCGTGCCTCGCCCCCGCCGGAGCCGACACCGCGCCTGATCCGCTGGCCCCGGAAGCGCCGGCCGACGCGGCGCCGGTCAATCCGCTCCAGCCCATGGACACCTCAAGCCCCAGCGCCACCTATCAGAGCCTGATGAGCGGCAGCCGGGCGCTGGGCATCGCCTTCAAGGCCTATCTCGGGCACAAGACCCTGGACGGCGCGGAAACGCTGCTGGCGGACATGAACCGGCTGCGCCAGCTGCTGGATCTCGATCCCCTGCCCCGCGCCACCCGCTTCAAGGTGAGCGCCCTGGCCATCGGCTATCTGGCCGACATCCTGGAGCGGCTGCCACAGGTGCCCGCCGCGCAGATCCCCGGCGCCGCCGGCCGCGACTGGGGCACGCTGCCGGACAAATGGCGCATCCCCGGCACCGAGATCACCATCGCCAAGGTCAAGGAGGGTCCGCGGGCTGGCGAATATCTGTTTTCCGCCGACACTGTGGAGCAACTGGAAGACTTTCACAGCCGCATCATCGGCCAGCCGCCCCTGCGGCCGGTGCTGTTCGCCAATTGGCACATGGAGCAGGTGAATTTCACCGGGCCGGTGTTCTCCGACTACTGGCTGCGGCGGCTGCCGGCGCCGCTGCTGCGCAATGTGCTCGACACCCCGCTCTGGAAGGTGCTGCTGAGCTTCGCCCTGGTGGTCGCGGTCTTCACCGTGGTGCGGCTGTGGGCCGGCCTCGCCCGGCGCCTCGCCCGGCGCGCCGGCGCCGCCGGTCGGCTGGGCTGGCGCCTGTCGGTGCCGGTGCTGTTCCTCATCACCTATTTCGCGGCGGTGGTCTTCATCCGCAGCCAGGTGAACCTGTCCGGCGCCTTCGCCATTGGCGAAGGCTATTTCACCGCCATTGTCCTCTATTGCGCCGGCGCCTGGACCGCCTGGCTCGGCTGCTTCTTCCTCGCGGAAGCCGTGATCGCTTCGCCGCGCATTCCCGACCACAGCTATGACGCTCACCTGCTGCGCCTTGCCGCGCGGCTGGCGGCGGCGATCTCCGCCGCCATCATCCTGGTCTATGGCGCCAATGCCATCGGCATCCCCGCCCTCGGCCTGGTGGCCGGCCTCGGCATCGGCGGCTTCGCCGTGGCGCTGGCCTCCAAATCCAGCGTCGAGAATCTATTCGGCGGCATCGCCATCTTCGCCGACCGGCCATTTCGGGTGGGCGACTATATCGACTATGGCCCCGTGGGCGGCGGCTGGGTGGAAGCCATCGGCTCACGCTCCTGCCGCATCCGCGCCCTGGATGGCACCTTGATCACCGTGCCCAACGGCGAACTGGCCAACATGCCGCTACGGAATATTACCCGGCGCACCCGCAGCCTGTTCGATCACGACATCGGCCTGCGCTACGAAACCTCGCCGGCGCAGGTCGAGGCGCTGATCGGCGCCATCCGCGACCGGCTCGCCGCCCACCCCATGGTGGAGCAGGCGCCCGGCTTCCCGCGGGTGGTGGTGACCGATTTCGCCAGCTCGGCGATCAACGTGCATGTGCGCGTCTATGTGCTGACGGCGGAGCTGCCGGTGTTCCTGGCGGTGCAACACGAGCTGCTGCTGGAGATCATGCGGCTGGTGGGCGCGGCGGGAACCGGCTTCGCCTTCCCCAGCCAGACCACCTATCTCGCCCGCGACCCGGGCATCGACACGACCCTGCGCGACCGGTTCGATGCCGCCGCACCGGCGCCGGACGGGCCCGGCTAGCGCCCGGGCAGCACCAGCACCGTCGGGCGTTTTGGCAGCTCGGTCCGGCTGAGGCGCACCATGGGTTCCGATGCAGACGTGATGGCGTAGCGGGTTCCGAGCCGGTCGAGGAACCGCTCCAGCCCCCAGCGGCTGAAATAATGCATGGGAATCACCAGCGGCGCGCCGATCTGCGCCAGGGTCTGCGCCATGCCGTCGAGGTCGAGGGTATAGGAGCCATCCACCGGTGCCAGCACCACGTCGATGCGGCCGAGCGCGGCCAGATGCTCGGGCGTCAGCAGATGGTGCAGATGGCCGAGATGGGCGATGCACAGCCCGGCCACCTCGAACACGAAGATGGAATTGCCGTCATATTCGGTGCCGGCCCCATCCCGCAGGTTGGTGGGCACGTTGCGAATCCACACGTCATCCAGGGTCAGCTCGTGGCGCACCGGCCCGCCGTCCGGATTCCAGCCGCGCAGCACGTGGGCAATGCGCGGGTCGGGCGCGAAACTGTAATGGGTGTCGTGGGCGTGGTTCATGGTGACCACATCCGGCACCCGCGGCACCGGCACGTAGTCATTGTAGTCAGTGACGATGCTCACCCCGCCGGGGCTCTCGATGAGGAAGCTCGCATGGCCGAGAAAAGTCACGGCCACCTGACCCGCAGCCGCATCCGCCTGCACATAAGCCTGCACATCCGCCTGCGTTTGGCGCAGCCGGTCCAGGGGACGCCCCGCATCCGCCGGGCTCCAGGCGGCCAGTCGGGGCCGCGCCATTGCCAGCAGAGTGGGGATGGGCGCGCCCGCCACCAGGCGCGGACACTTCTCCGGTACCGCCCAGGCGGGGACGGAAAAGAGTATCGCGGCGAAGAGGAACAGGGCCGCGAGGCCCCGGCATCCGCGTCTTCTCGTCATGGCGCCTCCGCGCGGCGGTCAAGCCACCACCAGACCAAAGAACAGGCACGCCTCAATCTTCAGCAAATACACCCATTCCGCAATGCAGTGGCGACTCACACCGGCGTGAGATGGGCATGCCCCACAAAGACCAAGATTGGCTCCGGCATCTGACCTTGAGAAATCATGCGCAAGGGTGCAGAACGAAGCCCGCGCAGGGGCGGAGCGTTCACGATGCATTTCAACATGGTCATCATCCAGCCGGCGGTGGCGCTGATCGCAGGTGTGCTGATCCTCGTTTTTCCGCGCCTGCTCAACGTTCTGGTCGCCCTCTATCTGATCATCGTCGGGCTCACGGGGCTGCTGGCCCAATAGGCGACTCTCGAAAGAAAAGACGAAAGGAGCGCCTTGGAACGTGCCGCTGCGGTTGATGCTTTGTGCACTGCGAGCTAAAGCATCCGCCCATCCCGCATGTCCCGCGCCCCTCCACAAGGGATCTCTTAGATGACGAAATGGGTCTACACCTTCGGCGACGGCAAGGCCGAGGGCAAAGCCGATATGAAGAACCTGCTCGGTGGCAAGGGCGCCAACCTCGCCGAGATGTCCAACCTCGGCCTGCCCGTCCCGCCCGGCTTCACCATCACCACGGAAGTGTGCACCTATTACTACGCCCACGGCGAGACCTATCCGGCCGAGCTGAAGGGTGATGTGGAGAAGGCCCTCGCCCAGGTGGGCGAACTGACCGGCAAGTCGTTCGGCGACGCCACCAACCCGCTGCTGGTCTCGGTGCGCTCCGGCGCCCGCGCCTCCATGCCGGGCATGATGGACACCGTGCTCAACCTCGGCCTCAACGACGAGACCGTGGAGGCCGTGGCCAAGCTCGCCGGCGACCGGCGCTTCGCCTACGACAGCTACCGCCGCTTCATCACCATGTATTCCGACGTGGTGATGGGGGTAGCCCACCACCATTACGAAGAGATCCTCGAGGACTACAAGTCCGAGAAGGGCTTCACCCTCGACACCGAGCTTTCGGCGGACGACTGGGCGTTCCTGATCACCAAGTACAAGGCCAAGTACGAGGCTGAGCTGGGCAAGCCCTTCCCGCAGGACCCGGGCGAGCAGCTGTGGGGCGCCATCGGCGCCGTGTTCGGCTCCTGGATGAACAATCGCGCCATCACCTACCGCCGGCTGCACGCCATTCCGGAGAGTTGGGGCACCGCGGTGAACGTGCAGTCCATGGTGTTCGGCAACATGGGCGAGACCTCGGCCACCGGCGTCGCCTTCACCCGTAACCCGTCCACCGGCGAGAACGCGCTCTATGGCGAGTTCCTGGTGAACGCCCAGGGCGAGGACGTGGTGGCGGGCATCCGCACCCCGCAGGACCTCACCGAGCGCGCCCGCATTGCCTCCGGCTCCGACAAGCCCTCCATGGAAAGCGCCCTGCCGGACGCCTTCAAGGAGTTCGAGCGCATCTCGCACATCCTCGAGAACCACTACCGTGACATGCAGGACATGGAATTCACGGTGGAAAAGGGCAAGCTGTGGATGCTGCAGACCCGCTCCGGCAAGCGCACCGGCAAGGCCGCGCTGCGCATCGCCGTCGAGCTGGCCAATGAGGGCCTGATCACCCAGGAGGAAGCGGTGGGCCGCGTCGAGGCCGGCGCCCTCGATCAGCTGCTGCATCCCGCCATCGACCCCAAGGCCCCGCGCACGGTGCTCACCACCGGCCTGCCGGCCTCCCCCGGCGCCGCCGCCGGTGCCATCGTGTTCTCCGCCGACGAGGCCGAGGCCTGGAAGGAAAAGGGCCGCAAGGTCATCCTGGTGCGCGCCGAGACCTCGCCTGAGGACATCAACGGCATGCACGCCGCCGAAGGCATCCTCACCTCGCGGGGCGGCATGACCTCCCACGCGGCGGTGGTGGCCCGCGGCATGGGCAAGCCCTGCGTCTCCGGCGCCGGCGCCCTGCGCATCGACTATGCCGCGCAGACCATGACGGTGGGCGGAGAGACCTTCAAGAAGGGCGATCTGCTCACCATCGACGGCGGCACCGGCCAGGTGCTGAAGGGCGAGGTGGCCATGCAGCAGCCGGAACTCTCCGGCGAGTTCGCCACCCTCATGAGCTGGGCCGATAAGGTGCGCCGCCTGAAGGTGCGCGCCAATGCCGAGACCCCGGCCGACGCCCGCGTCGCCCGTTCGTTCGGCGCCGAAGGCATCGGCCTGTGCCGCACCGAGCACATGTTCTTCGATGCCGGCCGCATCCTGGCCGTGCGCGAGATGATCCTGGCCGATGACGAGGCCGGCCGCCGCGCCGCGCTCGCCAAGCTGCTGCCCATGCAGCGGGCCGACTTCGTCGAGCTGTTCGAGATCATGAAGGGCCTGCCGGTCACCATCCGCCTGCTCGACCCGCCGCTGCACGAGTTCCTGCCTCACACCGAGGCGGAAACCCTGGAGGTGGCCAAGAGCCTGGGCGTGGACGTGGAGCGCATCGAGCGGCGCAACAAGGAGCTGCACGAGATGAACCCGATGCTCGGGTTCCGCGGCTGCCGCATCGCCATCGCCTTCCCCGAAATCGCCGAGATGCAGGCGCGCGCCATCTTCGAGGCGGCGGTCATCGCCGCCAAGCAGACCGGCGAGACCGTGGTGCCGGAAATCATGGTACCGCTCATCGCCACCAAGGCCGAGCTGGACATCGTCGGCGCGGTGATCCGCAAGGCTGCGGCCGATGTGGAAGCCGAGACCGGCGCCAAGCTCACCTTCCAGGTGGGCACCATGATCGAATTGCCGCGCGCCGCGCTGCAGGCCGACAAGATCGCCGAGAGCGCCGAATTCTTCTCGTTCGGCACCAACGATCTGACCCAGACCACCTTCGGCGTCTCCCGTGACGACGCCGGCACCTTCCTTGGCACCTATGTGCAGAAGGGCATCATGGAGACCGATCCGTTCGTCTCCATCGACGTGGAAGGCGTGGGCCAGCTGGTGAAGCTCGGCGCCGAGCGCGGCCGCGCCACCCGGCCCAACCTCAAGCTTGGCATCTGCGGCGAGCATGGCGGTGATCCGGCCTCGGTGAAGTTCTGCGACAGCATCGGCCTCGACTATGTGTCGTGCTCGCCGTTCCGGGTTCCGATCGCCCGCCTGGCCGCCGCCCAGGCCGCCCTGGCCCACAAGAAGGGCTGAGGCGCCCCGTCTCCCCATTGGCCCGCCGCTGATGCCGACGTATCATCGGCGGACCCTGGAGGGGACACCCATGCTGTTCAACGCTCAGTCCAGATTGAACACTCATTCCATGGCGGCGCGGCTTCTGGCCGGCGCCGCCATTTTCATGTCCGCGCTCCTTCCGGTCACCGCGGCGCACGCGGCCGGCCTCGACGGCTTCCTCTCCGGCTTCCGCGCCTGCGACTATGCTGATGAAGGCGACCCCTTCGAGCGCTTCGTCCACTCCCTGGCGGAGCGCTATGGCAACCCCTTCACCGATGCCCCGGCCCGCGCCGCCGAGCGCGCCGAGTTGGCGATCGTGGTGCCGCCAGAGCTCGCCAGCGCCATCGGCCGCCCCAAGAGCCAGAACCAGGGCGACCACACCCTCGTCACAGTGCCCCTCAAGGGCAGTTTTGGCGGTCTGGCGGTGAGCCGTCTGGAATTCGCCTTCGGGAATGAAAACGGCATCAATGCCGCCACCCTGGTGTTCAGCGCCAGCCGGGCGGATGTGGTGAAGGCCTTCGGCGCCTCGGTGGCGCGCGGCAACAAGAAGGGCGAAGAGCAGGGCCAGGACGGTGCCGGCTATTTCGCCGAGATCCCCACCGAGGAGCCCGGCCGCATTCTCTGCGACTGGTCCACCTGAGGGCCCCCTCCTCCCGCCGCGCCCCGGCGATGGCACGGCCTTGGCGCGGCCTTGGCATCGTGCGCACTTCGTTAACCCTGTTCGCGCAATGTGAGGGAGAAAGCGGCACCGCCGGCGGGACACTGGCGTTGAAAACGCAAACCGCCCGCCGGGCGGTCCCGACGGGCGGTTTGAAGATCAAGCGTTCAAAGGAACATGGCGGGCCCGCAGCGGGCGGCCCTCACTCCACGCCCTCACTCCACGATCGCGTCAGCGGCCACCGGAGCCCCGGCGTTCTCCGGCTGGCTGGCGTTGAGCGCCATGCCGGTCAGAACGTAGCCGAGCACCAGAACCGCGAACACGGCAATGCGCTTATACATCGTGTCACCCCGACCCAAACGTCTCGTCCGGGTCGCGGCCCCCTCGCCGAATCCCGAACCGAAGCGTTTTCTAATCCCCCAAACCCAAATGGACGATGAACGTCGCACAGAAATCTGCGCGACGCTCCGTCGCGGGGGAAGGCGCTGATCAGCCTTCGACGGCCTCTTCCGCCTCGAGCTCGGCGACCACTTCCGCGCGGGCTTCCGCCAGCTCGGCCTCGATCTCCGCATCCTCATCGCGCGCGGTGCGCACGTCCTCGCCGCGGGCCTGACGCTCGGCCTCGTCGGCGTTGCGGGCCACGTTGACCGACACGGTCACGGCCACCTCGGGGTGCAGGTGCACCGGCACCTCATGCAGACCCAGGGTCTTGATGGGGTGGTTGAGGTCGAGCTGGGCGCGGTCCACGGCGAAGCCGGCGGCCGTCAGGCCCTCGGCGATGTCGCGGGTGGACACCGAGCCGTAGAGCTGGCCGCTCTCGCCCGCCTGGCGCAGCATGGTGACGATCTGGCCGTTGAGCTTCTCGGCCACCGCCTCGGCGTCCTTGCGGCGCTCCAGGTTGCGCGCCTCGAGCTCGATCTTCATGGAATCAAAGCGCGCCTTGTTGGCCTTGGTGGCGCGTAGGGCCTTGCCCTTGGGCAGCAGGAAGTTGCGGGCGAAACCGTCGCGCACGCTCACCACTGCGCCCATCTGGCCGAGCTTGGCGACGCGCTCAAGAAGAATGACGTCCATTTTTGTCTCCTGGAATTGGAATCTGACTGAGGGGAAGAGGCTCCGTTCACCGGTCGTTGGCCGCCGGCGGGCCGAGCCCTGTGGCGAACCGGGAGCGGAAATCGAACAGCGCATCGGCGATGCCGAGCACCGCCATGGCGATCATCGGCCAGCCCAGCACCAGAGCGGTGATCCACAGGCCGGCGAGGATGAGGAAACGGGCGCCGTGGCCCAGAGTCACGGCGTGCACCACCGCGAAGCCGGCGAGGGCGTAGGCGAGCAGCAGCGTCGCCGCCAGCACCGAGGCGCACAGGCCCGGCATGCCCGGCACCAGGCTGACCACCAGGGCGCCGACCAGCGCGAAGCCGGCCAGCGGCGGAAGACGGAAGGCGGAGAGCTGCGGCCACGGCCGCGCCAGCCGCTGCGACACCAGTGCCGCGCGGCCCGCCAGATACAGGCACAGCAGCTGCGAGACCATGGAGATGGTGCCAGCCATGGGCGGCATGACATGGGCGACGAAGGTGCCCATTGCCTGCCCATCGTGCCCGGCGCCGGCGGCAGCGCCGCCGGTCATGGCCTCGAACGCCTCGGTCACCGCCGCGCGATAGGTCTCATAGTCGGTAGCCATGGCGAACAGGGCCACCCACACACCGAGAGAGGCGAAGCCGGCGGCCAGCAGCACCAGGCGCCCCACGGGGAACCAGGCGAGCCCGCCCTGCGCCTCGGCGAGGGGGCGACCCAGCAGCGCCGCATAGGAAAGGGCGAAGGCCGGCAGCCCCATGCCCACCGCATAGGCCAGCAGGAAGGAGCCGCTGTAGAAGAAGCCGAGCGCGGCGCTGGCCAGCACCACGGCGACGAGAGCAGCAAGGGGAGAGAAGGCGACGCCCGCGATCATCACCGGCAGCGGCGCGAGATAGAACAAGGGGACAGCCAGCATCGACCCGGCCGCGACACCGGCGGCCAGCAGAGCGGACGCCGCAGCGGCGGCGATGGCGATGAGGAAAAGCAGTCCCATTGCGACGAGCTGTCCCGCGATCTGCGGTTAGAGGCGGCCCGCGGCCGGCTCAGCCAAGCGCCCCGGGGACCATTCCCCGCGACGTGTCGTTTGAAGACACGGGCCGCCCGCGGGCGGCCCGGTCAAACGTGGATCGTGATCAGCGAATCACGAACGGCAGCAGGCCCAGGAAGCGGGCGCGCTTGATGGCCGCGGCCAGCTCGCGCTGCTTCTTGGCCGAAACGGCGGTGATGCGCGAGGGCACGATCTTGCCGCGCTCGGAGATGTAGCGCTGCAGCAGCCGCACGTCCTTGTAATCGATCTTCGGCGCGTTGGGGCCGGAGAACGGGCAGGTCTTGCGACGACGGAAGAAGGGGCGGCGCGCGCCGCCACCAGCCGGAGCGAAAGCCATCAGTTCTCCTCCCCGGCTTCGGCCTGGGTCTCTTCAGTGGGACGCGGACGGCGCGGGCGGTCCTCACGACCACCGAAGCCGCGGTCACCACGCTCGCCACGCTCGCCGCGATCCTCACGGTCGCGCTTCTGCAGCATGGCGGAGGGACCCTCCTCATGCGCCTCGACGCGCAGGGTGAGCACGCGCAGCACGTCTTCGTCGATGCGCTGCTGACGCTCCAGCTCCTGCACCGCCGCCGCCGGGGCGTCGATGTTCATGAGCGTGAAGTGCGCCTTGCGGTTCTTGTTCATGCGATAGGTGAGGGACTTCACGCCCCAATACTCGGTCTTGCCGACCGAGCCGCCATTCGCCTCGATGACACCCTTGAAACGGGTGGTGAGTTCCTCGACCTGCTGCGCCGTGACGTCCTGGCGCGCGAGGAACACGTGCTCGTAAAGCGGCATGTGTTCGTCTGCCTTTCAGTTTCATCTTCCGCCCACCGGCGCCAAGCCCTTCTTGCCTTTCGGAAAGGCGCGAAGCTCGGAAGGCGGGGACACGGGACGACGGGCTCTCGCCCTGCCCGCCCTTTCGGACCCTGAGGTCCGGCAAAGACAAGCCGTCCGTTCAGCCCCCGGCCGGGTGCGACGGAAGCGGGGCGTATAGCAGGTCTGTCGGGAAAGGCAAGGTGGCGGGCGCGGCCCCACGGGTGGGGCGTCAGCGCCGCCGGCCGGCCAGCTGGGCCACCTGCAGCACCGCCCGCTCGCAGATGGCCGGGGCAAGCGGCGCATGGCGGCGGGCGGCCAGCACGGCCTCATCCACCGCCAGCAGCGCCTTCAGGCAGCGATCGGGGCTGAAACCGTTGAGCGCCCGCTGCAATTTCGGCTTGCGGGAGAAGTGCACCGTCGGGCGCGCCTGGTCGATGACCCGGTCCGGGCTGGAGCCCGCCGCCACCTGCAGGGTCATGGCATGCAGGCTGGAAAGGCCGCGCAACAGCGCGCCGAGCACCGCATCGGGCCGGGTGGCGGCGCCGAACGCCTTGCCGAGGGCCTCCACCGCATCGCCGGTGGCGCCGCTCAGGGCCGCATCCACCACGTCGTCCAGGGCCAACGCCGAGGCATCGCCCACGATGGCCCGCACATCCTCGCTGGTCACCCGCCCCTGCCCCTGGGCATAGAGCGCCAGCTTCGCCACCTCGCCGCGCGAGGCGAGGCGATCGCCGCCGATGAGCGAGACCAGCAGCTCGCGGGCATCGCGATCAATGGCAAGGCCGGCCTCGGCCATCATGGTATCCACCAGCCGCGCGAGGTCCCGCTCGGTATCCGCATAGCAGGCGATGGCGAGGGCATTGGGGGAGGATTCGCACAGATTGCGCAGCGGCGCCCCGCGCTTGAGGTCGCCCGCCTCCACCACCACCAGGGTGGAGCTGCCGCTCTCCAGCACCGGCTGCAGGGCCGGCACGATGTTGCGGCTGCCGGCGCGCACCCACACCACCCGTTCACCACCGAACAGGCCGATGGTGGAGGTTTCGTCGATCAGCCGGCGCGGGTCGGAGGAGAGCTCATCGCCCTCCAGCCGCACCAAGGCGAACGGATCATGGGCATCGGGAATGGCGCGCTTCACCAGCGCGGCGGCGCGCTCGCGCACCAGCCCCACGTCGGGTCCGAAGATCAGCACCACATTCCGCTTGGGGTCGCGCTTGGCGAGGGCCGCCTCGGCGTCCCCCGGGCGCACCGCCACCATGGGATCAGCTGCCCGGGGTCTTGGTGGGCTCCTTGCCGCCGGCCGGCACCCCATTGGGATTGCGGATGAAATAGTCGGCGAGCTGCACCTTGATCTGGGCGGCCACCTCGCTGCCGGCACGCTCTTCCGCATTCTTGCGGGCGGCGTAGTTGGCGTAGCGCTGGTCGCTCACGTCGATGGTGGTGGTGCCGGAGGCCTGCCCCTGGGCCAGCGGCTTCTTCTTCTCGTCGCCCGCTTTCACCAGGCGCCAGTTGGCTCCCACCCGGATGACCTGATTCTCCGGCAGGCCCGAGGACGAGTTCACCAACGCCGTGGAGCTCGAGGTCTCCACCGAGATCAGCAGCTGCAGCGGCGCACCCTTGGGATTGCCGGCGCCGCCGGTGAGGTCATAGATCAGGGCGTTGCGCAGGTCGTTGCCGAGCCGGCCCTGGATCATCACCACTTCCACGTCCTGCAGCTTTTCCTGCAGGGCGGGGCCGCCGACGGTGGAATTCTCCGCATACATCGGCTGGAAGCAGCCGGCGAGGCCGCCGGACAACAGCCCCACCACCGCCAAGCGCGCCAGAAGCGCGGCGCGGCGGGAACGGAGCGCGGGGGAGACCGGAGCGGTCCCGGAAGACGGGGTGTCAGGCAACGACATTCACGATCCTCTGCGGCACCACGATGATACGCTTTGGCGCGCGGCCGTCGAGAGCCCGCTGCACGCTGTCGAGGGCGAGCACCGCCTGTTCCACCTCGGCCGGGGTGGCGCCAAGGGACACTTCGATGTCGCCGCGCTTCTTGCCGTTGATCTGGATGGGCAGGGTCACCGTGTCCTGGCGCAGCAGCGCCGGCTCAGTCGCCGGCCAGCGCGCCTCCGCCACCAGCGTGTCGTGGCCCAGCGCCGCCCAGCACTCCTCGGCCAGATGCGGGGTCATGGGCGCCACCACGGCCACCACCATCTCCGCCGCCTCGCGCAACGCGAAGGCGAGATCAGCCGGCACGCCATCCGTGGCAGCACGGGCCGCAGCCACGGCGCCGCCATAGACGTTGGCGAACTCGTGCACATGGGCGACGCCCACGTTGAAGCGCAGCCGCTCGATGTCCTCGGCCACTGCCGCCACCAATCCGTGGGCGGCCCGGCGCAGGCCGAGCGCCGCCGCGCCGAAGGTCTCCGGCTTCGGTGCGCCGGGGGCAGCGCCGAGCTCGATGCTCTCGCCCACCAGGCGCCACACCCGCTGCACGAAGCGCCAGGCGCCCTCGATGCCACCCTGCGTCCACTCGCTGTCGCGCTCGGGCGGGGTATCGGAGAGCATGAACCAGCGGGCGCAATCCACGCCGTAGGTATCCGCCACCACTTCCGGCGCCACCACGTTGCGCTTGGATTTGGACATCTTCTCCGGCGGCGCCACCGTCACCGGCGAGCCATCGGAGAGCTTCACCGCCTTGCCGGGGCCGGTCAGCTTCACCTCTTCGGGGTAAAGCCACTTGCCGTCCTGATCCTTGTAGGTCTCATGGACGATCATGCCCTGGGTGAAGAGGCCGGCGAACGGCTCCTCCACGTCCACCCGCCCGCAGCGCTTCAGCGCCCGGGTGAAGAAGCGGGAATAGAGCAGGTGCAGAATGGCATGCTCGATACCGCCGATATACTGGTCCACCGGCAGCCAATGGGCCACCGCGGCCTTGTCCAGCGGGACCTCCACATTGTCCGAGGCATAGCGCAGGTAATACCAGGACGAATCCACGAAGGTGTCCATGGTGTCGGTTTCGCGCCGGGCCGGCTTGCCGCACTTGGGGCACGGCACATCGCGCCACGCCGTGGCGCGGTCCAGCGGATTGCCGGGCTTGTCGAAGCTCACATCCTCCGGCAGCCGCACCGGCAGCTGGTCGCGCGGCACGCCCACCGGGCCGCAGCTGTCGCAATGGATGATCGGGATGGGGCAGCCCCAATAGCGCTGGCGGGAAATGCCCCAGTCGCGCAGGCGGAAGTTCACCTTGCGGGTGCCCTGGGGAACCTCCCCCACCCGGAAGCGCTCCAGCTGGCGCGCCACCGCCTCCTTGGCCTGGGCGATGCCCATGCCATCGAGGAAGCCGGAATTGAACAGGGTGCCGTCGCCGTCATAGGCCTCATCGTCGATGGCGAAGGCGCCGGCGTCGGTGTCCGGCGGCAGCACCACCGGCACCACCGGCAGGTGATACTTGCGGGCGAAATCAAGGTCGCGCTGGTCGTGGGCCGGGCAGCCGAAAATGGCGCCGGTGCCATAGTCCATGAGCACGAAATTCGCCACATAGACCGGCACGATGCGCTTGGGATCCAGCGGATGCACCACCTTGAGGCCGGTATCGAAGCCCTTCTTTTCCTGGGTCTCGATGGCCTCGGCGGAGGTGCCGCCGGTCTTGCAGTCGGCCACGAACGCCGTGAGCGCCGGGTTCTGGGCAGCCAGGGCCTGGGTCAGCGGATGGTCGGGCGAAAGCGCCAGGAAGGCGGCGCCGAACAGGGTATCGGGTCGGGTGGTGTAGACCTTCACGGCGCTGGTGTCGGCCGGAGCGAAACCCTTGGCGAACTCGAACAGCACTTCGAGCCCTTCCGAGCGGCCGATCCAGTTGCGCTGCATGAGGCGCACCTTCTCCGGCCAGCGGTCGAGGGTCTCGAGGGCGTCCAGCAGTTCCTGGGCGAAATCGGTGATGCGCAGGAACCACTGGGAGAGCTTGCGGCGCTCGACGATGGCCCCGGAGCGCCAGCCGCGGCCGTCGATCACCTGCTCATTGGCGAGCACGGTGTGGTCCACCGGGTCCCAATTGACCTCGCTCTCCTTGCGATAGGCGAGGCCGTTGTCGAGGAAATCCAGGAAGATGCGCTGTTGCTCGACATAATAAGAGGGATCGCAGGTGGCGATCTCCCGATTCCAGTCGAGGGAGAGGCCGAGCAGTTGCAGCTGCTCACGCATGGCGGCGATGTTCTCGTAGGTCCAGCTCTTGGGATGGATGCCGCGTTCGATTGCCGCATTCTCCGCCGGCAGGCCAAACGCATCCCAGCCCATCGGGTGCAGCACGTTGAAGCCCTGCATGCGCTTGTAGCGCGCCAGCACGTCGCCCATCACGTAATTGCGACCGTGGCCGATGTGGATGCGCCCCGACGGATAGGGGAACATCTCCATCACGAAGAATTTTGGGCGCGGGTCGTCGTTGCGGGTGCGGAAGATGCCGCGCTCAGCCCAGGTCTTCTGCCAACGGGGTTCAGCCTCGCGGGCGTTGTAGCGGTCGGAGGCGCGCTCCGCAGTGCGATCTTGGGTCATAGTGCCGTTTAGGGATCGGAAAGCGGCGGGACTAGGACAGAAACCGGCGTCCCGGTCAACCATCGCAGCGCAACGCAGGCCGCAGGATGCCGCAAGGGCGCCCAAGCCGGCTATCAGGCCGGCCATCAAGCCGGCCATCAAGGCTTGCCTCACGGCGCCCCATCGTCCATCAAGCTGCATACAAAAGAGGGGATGCAGAATGGGATTTGTGCGCCGCGCCATGGTGCTCCGACTCGTCGCCACGACCTCAGCGGTCTTCGCCAGCGCCCTCGCAGCCGTGGCACTCTCCACATCGGCGGCGCTGGCGGCCGATGGCGCACCGGTGCTGAACGGCGCCACCCTGTCTCCGCTGTGGAGCATCCCGTTCGCCGGCATGCTCCTGTCCATCGCCCTGTTTCCGCTGCTGGCCGGCCACTTCTGGCATCACCACTATGGCAAGGTGGCGCTGTTCTGGGCGGCGGCCTTCGTCATCCCCTTCGCCGCCACATACGGGCCGGGGGCCACCACCCACGAGGTGGTGCACACCGCGTTGCTGGAATACATCCCCTTCATCATCCTGCTGTTCGCATTGTTCACCGTGTCCGGGGGCATCCTGATCACCGGCAATCTGCACGGCAGCCCGGCCATGAACACGGCGATCCTGGCCTTCGGCACGCTGATCGCCAGCCTCATCGGCACCACCGGCGCCTCCATGGTGCTGATCCGCCCGCTGCTGCGCGCCAACGACAACCGCCGCTATAACGTGCACACGGTGGTGTTCTTCATCTTCCTGGTGTCCAACATCGGCGGCTCGCTGACGCCGCTGGGTGATCCGCCCCTGTTCCTGGGCTTCTTGAAGGGGGTGAGCTTCTTCTGGACCACCACCCACCTCCTGCACGACACCGTGGTGATCGCGGTGCTGCTGCTGATCGCCTTCTACCTGCTGGATCGGTATTTCTACGCCAAGGAAGAGGGGCGCAAGCTGAAGCTCGACCCCACCCCGGACACGGAAGGCCTCGGCCTGCGCGGCGCACAGAACCTGCCGCTGCTGGGTGGCATCATCGGCGCCATCCTTCTTTCCGCGCTGTGGAAGCCCGGCATCGTGTTCGACGTGCTCGGCACCCATGTGGAGCTGCAGTGGATCGTGCGCGACGTGCTGCTGGTGGTCATCTCCCTGATCTCGCTGGCCATCACCCCCAAGATCCTGCGGGAGCGCAACGGCTTCGATTGGGAGCCGATCCTGGAGGTGGCCAAGCTGTTCGCCGCCATCTTCCTCACCATTATCCCGGTCATCGCCATCCTGAAGGCGGGGCTCAACGGCGCCTTCTCGCCGCTGGTGCAGCTGGTCACCTCACCCACCGGCGAGCCGGTGAACGTGTGGTACTTCTGGCTCACCGGCGCCCTGTCGTCGTTCCTCGACAACGCCCCGACCTATCTGGTGTTCTTCAACCTGGCCGGCGGCAACCCGCACCAGCTGATGGGCCCGCTGGCGGTGACGCTGGAGGCGATCTCGGCCGGCGCGGTGTTCATGGGCGCCATGACCTATATCGGCAACGCGCCCAACTTCATGGTGCTGTCCATCGCCCGCCACCGCGGCGTGAAGATGCCGAGCTTCTTCGGCTACATGGCGTGGTCCGTGGTGTTCCTGGTGCCCTGCTTCGTGCTGCTCACCTTCCTCTATTTCCTGTGAGCGCTGGCCGTGGCGCCGCCTCCGGCGCCACGGCGATGTCCCCAAAGCAAAGCCCGCCGCGCAGGCCTGCGCGGCGGGCTGTGTCGTCTTGGCGGGACCGCGGACGGCCGGCTATTCCCCCGCCAGCCGCAGCGGCGAGCGCTGGGCGGCTTCGACCTTCCGGAGCTTTTCTTCCGCGACCTCGATATAGCTGCGGGTCAGCGGCACCGATTCCTGGCGCCGCGCCAGCTGGATATGGAACACATCGAGGCCCTGGTGGCGGAAGCCCATCTCGCTGCCGGCGAGATAGAATTCCCACATGCGGCAGAACCGCTCGTCGGTCAGGCGCACCGCCTCGTCCCAGCGGGCGACGAAACGCTCGCGCCACGCCTTGAGCGTTTCCGCATAATGCAGGCGCAGCAGCTCGATGTCCGTCACCACCAGCCCGGCCCGCTCGATGTGCGGCAGCACCTCCGACAGGGCGGGAATGTAGCCGCCGGGGAAGATGTACTTCGCGATGAAGGGATTGGTGATGCCCGGCGGGTCCGAGCGGCCGATGGAGTGCAGCAGCATCACCCCGTCATCCTTCAGCAGCCCATGCACCTTGCGGAAGAACTCCGCATAATGGTCCACCCCCACATGCTCGAACATGCCCACCGAGACAATGCGATCGAAGGTCTCCGGCACGTCCCGGTAGTCCTGCATGCGGAACTCGACCCGGCCGGCGAGGCCGGCCTCGTTGGCCCGTTCCCGCGACAGGGCGAGCTGCTCCTTGGACAGGGTGACGCCGGTGACCTTCGCCTGCGCCATCTGCGCCAGATACAGACCAAGCCCGCCCCAGCCCGAGCCGATGTCGAGCACGCTCAGATCATCACGATCGAGAATGAGCTTGGCCGCGATATGCCGCTTCTTGGCCAGTTGCGCATCATCCAGACACTGGCCCGGATACTCGAAATAGGCGCAGGAATACTGCCGGTCGGCGTCGAGGAAGAGCGAGTAGAGACGCCCGTCGATGTCGTAGTGATGGGCGACGTTGCGCTGCGAGCGGCCCCGTGGGTTGAACTGGGCGACCCGTCGCAGCATGCGGCGCACCGCATAGAACAGCTTGGACGCCGCCGTCGTGTTGTTGACCATGGGCTGAGCCATCAGCAGGTCCAGCAGGTCGGCGATCGACCCCTGCTCCAGCACCAAGGTGCCGTCCATGAAGGCCTCACCCAGCTTCAGCTCGGGATCGAGCAGCAGGTCCCGCTCCGTCGCGGCCGTGGTGAAGCGCACAGCAATCTCGGGCTTGTCCGGCCGCGGATGGCCAACCACGAAACTGCGGCCCGAGGCCGTCGTCACCCTCAAGCCACCGTCGATCACCAAGCGACGCAAAACATTCTCAAGCAACCGCTCCATAGGCCGGCTCCACGCTCTGGTTCCGGGGCTCCTCACCTATCCTTCCCACGTTGCGACCCGGCGCAAAGGCTCTGCCGACCCCCATACGGCAGCGACGAGAGAGCCCCCACTTCTCGTGCGACCGGATCGGTATCGTCAGCGCTTGATTGGCCTCGAACCTGCCCACTCAGCCCGCCCTCCCGGGTGAAGCCCTGCGACACGTTCGCCCAATCTCGGCCCAAAAGGCCGCAACCGGTTGCATGAAACCACTAAGAATTCGGGCCGGCAAGATTCCTGGCACGCCCATCGCATAAAAAAGCAGCTTCCGGGCCGGTCGCCCAAGCCAAAGGCACTCCACCACCCACGCGCGGCCCTTCACGCAGACGGCAATCCGGGCGCGACACGACGGGCATTTCGGCGGCCACGCCGTTCAAGTAACAGGGGATCCGGTGGCGCCGTGCGGCCATGCGCCGGCTCTGCCTTTACTCCGCCGCGTCTGCCCCTTAAGCGGGGGCCACCTCCGCAGAGAACCCTTCATGCTCCGCAAACTCTACGATTGGGTGCTCGCCTATTCGGCGAAGCCCTCCGCTCCCTGGGCCCTGGCCGTGGTCTCGTTCGCGGAAAGCTCGGTGTTCCCGATTCCGCCGGACGTGCTCCAGGTGCCCATGACGCTGGCGCGCCCCGACAAGGCCTGGCGTTACGCGCTGATCGCCACCATCGCCTCGGTGCTGGGCGGGCTGGTGGGCTATGCCATCGGCGCCCTGCTCTATGAAAGCGTCGGCAAGTTCCTGATCAATCTCTATGGCTATGGCGACAAGGTGGATGCGTTCCGCGCCGCCTATGCCCATTACGGCCACTGGGTGATCCTGCTGAAGGGCCTCACGCCCATTCCCTTCAAGCTCGTCACCATCACCTCGGGCTTCGCCGACTACAATCTGTTCTGGTTCGTCGTGCTGTCGCTGATCACCCGCGGCGCGCGCTTCTTCCTGCTGGCAGCGGTGCTGCACCATTTCGGGCCCATGGCGCGCGAGTTCATCGAGAAGCGCCTCGGCCTCGTCACCCTCGGCCTGCTGGCGGTGGTGGTGCTGGGCCTGCTGGCGGCGGCCTACGTGGTGTAGGCCGCCCCTCGCTCAGTTGCCGGTGCCGCGCGACAGCACCGACGCCGAGCCGGCCTCCTCCGAGCCCGGCGTCGCCGTTCCGGCGGCCGGCAATGCCGGCGCCACGGCGGGGACCGGCGTCGCAGGCGCCGGCGACGCACCCGCTGCGACAGGCGCCGCCGAGGGGGCCGGCGCAACGCGCGCAGATGCGGAAGGCGCGGGTGCGGAAGGCGCCGGCTGGAGCGCTGCGGACGCAGCGGGCTCACGCGGTGCGGATGCCGAAGGCGCCGGCGCTGCGGATGGTGGTGCGGCCGGCGCGGCAATGGCCGGTGCGGGTGCGGCCGGACTGGTGAGCGCCAGATCCGCTTCGGCGGGCCGGCGCGGCGGCAGCGGCACCACCGGTGGCGGGCTCGCCGGGCGCGGCAGCGCGCCGTAGGCCGGCGGGGCGGAACGTGGCACGGCGGAATCCACCGTCACGACCCGGCCGGTAAACGCATCCACCCGCAGACTCACCGGTCCTTCCTCGTCGGTCGCCCGCAGCACATAGATGCGCCCCGCGAGGCGCGGCACTGAGACATCCCAATAGCCCAGATTGCGCACCAGCCGGCGCACCTCGCCGGGCGGCAGCATGCTGTAGGAGCGGATCGGCGGCGGCTCCTCATAGACGTAGGGCCGCTCATAGATATAGGGCCGCTCGTAGGTGAGATACTGCGCCCGCGCCGCGCCGGAGCTGGCCACCGTGGCCGCCGCCACGCACAGGCCCATGCCGGCCGCGATGCCGCGCCATGGGGGCGACGCCGCAGGTCGCCGGGCCGGGTCCGCGCGATCACCGGAAAAGACGCCGCGCGCGGATGAAGAATAAGACGCCATGGACAAGATCACCTGCCTCAACGGGTTTGACGGCCGGCGAGGACATCATTCCATTGCGGCAGACGTGGGACTGGCGTGCGCGCCCCGCACGTCAGCGTGCTTCGGGCGATGCAGCGGCCGCAGAAACGGTCAACGGCCCCGCACTGAGCAGCCAATGTGCACGCCCCGGGCATCTTGAAACGCCATTGCGCCGCACCCACTCCACCCGTACCGTTCTTTCGTCTAAGGCCCGCTATGCGCAACATTTGATCAGAAAGTTGAAATCTCCGCCAATGCGCCGCTTGTGAAACGTCCATTTTTCTGGCATCGTCCAAGCGATAGGGAAGTCGTGCTTCCCTATCTCCCGCATCCCAAGCCTGACAGAACGCAACGGACGCACGTCCGATGCGGTGATGACGGCCGGGGTGGCGTGGAAGTTGCAAAGCACGGAGTTGCGGATAGACCCATTGCGCGGTAGGCGGCGTCGCGGCAGTTTGGCGACACCACCGGTGCATGGGCCAAACATGACCGGTGCGGGCGGATAATGCCAAGGCAGGGTGGAATTGACCGGCAGCGCGCGGGCGCGCTTTCGGCTCGACAAATGAAAAGGGACGACACGATGGCAGGTTCAGATCGCAAGGATGGCTGGAACGGAAGCGTGGCTCAGGGTGCCGCCGCCGTGAAAGGCACGGCGATCGTCGGCCGCCCGGCGCCGTTCGGCCTGTTCGATCCGGCCCACGAGCGCGACGCCTGCGGCGTCGGCTTCGTCGCCGACATCAAGGGCCGCAAGTCCCACAAGATCGTCGAGGACGGCATCAAGATCGTGCTGAACCTCGAGCACCGCGGCGCCGTGGGTGCCGACCCGCGCGCCGGCGACGGCGCCGGCATGCTGGTGCAGATCCCCCACAAGTTCTTCGTGAAGGAGGCCACGCGCCTCGGCTTCACCCTGCCCGAGCCCGGCCAGTATGCGGTCGGCCACCTGTTCATGCCGCGCGACGCGGAAGGCCGCGAGTTCGTGCGCGCGACCTTCGAGCGGGCGGTGGCCGAGGAAGGCCTCTCCCTCATCGGCTGGCGCGAGGTGCCCACCGACAATTCCTCTTTGGGCGTGAGCGTGCTGCCCACCGAGCCCCTGCACAGCCAGGTGTTCATCGGCCGCGGTGACTTCGCCGGCGACGAGGACGGCTTCGAGCGGCGCCTGTTCATCCTGCGCAAGGTGGTGTCGAACATCGTGTTCGGCGCCAACGATCCGCGCACCGCCGGCTATTACACGGTCTCCCTGTCGTGCCGGACCCTGGTCTACAAGGGCATGTTCCTGGCCGACCAGCTGGGCGCCTATTATCCGGACCTGCACGATCCGGATTTCGAGAGCGCCCTCGCCCTCGTGCACCAACGCTTCTCCACCAACACCTTCCCCGCCTGGCCTTTGGCCCACCCCTATCGCATGGTGGCCCACAACGGCGAGATCAACACCCTGCGCGGCAACGTCAACTGGATGGCGGCGCGGCAGGCCAGCGTGGATTCGGAGCTGTTCGGCGCCGACATCTCCAAGCTGTGGCCCATCAGCTACGAAGGTCAGTCGGACACCGCCTGCTTCGATAACGCGCTCGAATTCCTGGTGCAGGGCGGCTACTCGCTGCCCCACGCGGCCATGATGCTGGTACCCGAGGCCTGGGCCGGCAACCCGCTGATGGATAACGAGCGGCGTGCTTTCTACGAGTATCACGCCTCGCTCATGGAGCCGTGGGACGGCCCGGCGGCCATCGTCGCCACCGACGGCCGGCAGATCGTCGCGACGCTGGACCGCAACGGCCTGCGCCCCGCCCGCTACATGGTGACCACCGACGACACCATCGTTCTCGCCTCGGAAATGGGCGTGCTGACGGTGCCGGAGGAGAAGATCGTCACCAAGTGGCGCCTGCAGCCGGGCAAGATGCTGCTGGTGGACCTGGAGGAAGGTCGCCTCATTCCCGATGAGGAGATCAAGACCGAGCTCGCCCGCGCCAACCCCTATAAGGAGTGGCTGAAGCACACCCAGCTGGTGCTGGAGGAGCTGCGCCCGGTGGAGGCGCGCGAGGTGCGCACCGACGTGTCGCTGCTCGATCGCCAGCAGGCGTTCGGCTACACCCAGGAAGACCTGAAGCTCCTCATGGCGCCCATGGCCATCACCGGCCAGGAAGCAGTGGGCTCCATGGGCACCGACACGCCGATCTCGGTGCTCTCGAACAAGTCGAAGTCGCTGTTCACCTATTTCCAGCAGAACTTCGCCCAGGTGACGAACCCGCCCATCGACCCGATCCGCGAGGAGCTGGTGATGAGCCTCGTCTCCTTCATCGGGCCACGGCCGAACATCTTCGATCTGGAAGGCACCGCCCGGCGCAAGCGGCTGGAAGTGCGCCAGCCCATCCTCACCAATGAGGACCTGGAGAAGATCCGCTCCATCGGCATGATGGAGGAGCGGTTCGACACCCGCACCCTCGACATCACCTACAGCGCCGAGAAGGGCGCCGCGGGGATGGAGGAAGCGGTGGCGCACCTGTGCGACCGCGCCGAGGCGGCGGTGCACGGCGGCTACAACATCATCATCCTGTCCGACCGCATGACCGGCCCCGATCGCATCCCGATCCCGGCGCTGCTGGCCACCGCGGCGGTGCATCACCACCTCATCCGCAAGGGTCTGCGCACCTCCGTGGGCCTGGTGGTGGAGACCGGTGAAGCGCGCGAGGTGCACCACTTCGCCTGCCTCGCCGGCTATGGCGCCGAGGCCATCAACCCCTATCTCGCCTTCGAGACCCTGCTCGCCATGAAGGACGAGATCCCTGAGGAAGTGGACGACAAGGAAATCGTCAAGCGCTTCATCAAGTCGGTGGACAAGGGGCTCCTGAAGGTGATGTCCAAGATGGGCATCTCCACCTACCAGTCCTATTGCGGCGCGCAGATCTTCGATGCGGTGGGCCTCAACTCGGCGCTGGTGGAGAAGTATTTCTTCGGCACCGCCACCACGGTGGAAGGTATCGGCCTTCCCGAGATCGCCGAAGAGAGCGTGCTGCGGCACAAGCTCGCCTTCTCGGATGCCCCGGTCTACCGCATGGCGCTCGATGTGGGCGGCGAATATGCCTACCGCATGCGCGGCGAGGACCATGCCTGGACCCCGGACACGGTGGCGACCCTGCAGCATGCCGTGCGCGGCAACGCCCAGGACCAGTACCGCGCCTTCGCCAGCATGGTGAACGCCCATGACGAGAAGCTGCTGACCCTGCGCTCCCTGTTCCGCATCCGCGAGGCGCAGGAGATCGGCCACGAGCCCATCGACATTTCCGAGGTGGAGCCCGCCGCGGAGATCGTGAAGCGCTTCGTCACCGGCGCCATGTCGTTCGGCTCCATCTCGCGCGAGGCGCACACCACGCTGGCCATCGCCATGAACCGGATCGGCGGCAAGTCGAACACCGGCGAGGGCGGCGAGGAGCCCGAGCGCTTCAAGCCCCTGCCCAATGGCGACAGCATGCGCTCGGCCATCAAGCAGGTGGCCTCGGGCCGGTTCGGCGTCACCGCCGAATATCTGGTCAATGCGGACGTGATGCAGATCAAGGTGGCGCAGGGCGCCAAGCCCGGCGAGGGCGGCCAATTGCCCGGCCACAAGGTGGATGCGGTGATCGCCAAGGTGCGCCACTCCACCCCGGGCGTCGGCCTCATCTCCCCGCCGCCGCACCACGACATCTATTCCATCGAGGATCTGGCGCAGCTCATCTACGACCTCAAGAACGTGAACCCCGATGCGGATGTATCGGTGAAGCTCGTCTCCGAGGTGGGCGTGGGCACGGTGGCCGCCGGCGTCGCCAAGGCGCGGGCCGACCACATCACCATCTCCGGCTTCGAGGGCGGCACCGGCGCTTCGCCGCTCACCTCCATCAAGCATGCCGGCTCGCCGTGGGAGCTGGGCCTCGCCGAGACCCAGCAGACCCTGGTGGCCAACCGCCTGCGCTCGCGGGTGGCGCTGCAGGTGGACGGCGGCTTCCGCACCGGCCGTGACGTGGTGATCGGCGCCTTGATGGGGGCGGACGAGTTCGCCTTCTCCACCGCGCCCTTGATCTCGGCCGGCTGCATCATGATGCGCAAGTGCCACCTCAACACCTGCCCGGTGGGCGTCGCCACCCAGGACCCGGTGCTGCGCAAGCGCTTCAAGGGCACGCCCGAGCACGTCATCAACTACTTCTTCTTCGTTGCCGAGGAAGTGCGCGAGTACATGGCGCAGCTGGGCTTCCGGAAGATCGAGGACATGGTGGGCCGGGTCGACGTGCTCGACCAGCAGACCGCCATCGACCATTGGAAGGCCAAGGGCCTCGATTTCTCCAAGCTGTTCGCCAAGCCGAACATGCCGGCCGACGTGGGCATCCGCCACACCGAGCGCCAGCACCACCCCATCGAGAAGGTGCTGGACCGCAGCCTGATCGAGAAGGCCATGCCGGCGCTGGAGCACGGCGAGAAGGTGGTGATCGAGACGCCGATCCGCTCGGTGGACCGCTCCGCCGGCGCCATGCTCTCCGGCCAGGTGGCCAAGCGCCATGGCGGTGCCGGCCTGCCGGATGACACCATCCACGTCACCCTCACCGGCACCGCGGGCCAGGCGTTCGGCGCCTTCCTCGCCACCGGCGTCACCTTCGATCTGGTGGGCGAAGCCAACGACTATGTGGGCAAGGGCCTCTCGGGCGGGCGCATCATCGTCCGGCCGCCGGCCAACACCGCCATCATTCCCGAGCAGTCCATCATCGTCGGCAATACGGTGATGTATGGCGCCACCGAGGGCGAGTGCTACTTCCGCGGCGTCGCCGGCGAGCGTTTCTCGGTGCGCAACTCCGGCGCCATCGCCGTGGTGGAAGGCACCGGCGACCACGGCTGCGAATACATGACCGGCGGCGTAGTGGTGGTGATCGGCCCCACCGGGCGCAACTTCGCGGCCGGCATGTCCGGCGGCGTCGCCTATGTGCTCGACGAAGACAAGACCTTCGCCAAGCGCTGCAACCTGTCCATGGTGGACCTCGAGCCGGTGGAAGAGGAGGAGGACCTGCTGGAGCGCCTCCACCACCACGGCGGCGACCTGGAGTTCAAGGGCCGCATCGACGTCCACTCGGACATGTCGCGCCATGACGAGGAACGCCTGCACCAGTTGATCGCCAAGCACCTGCACTATACGGGTTCGACGCGGGCGCAGACCATCCTCGACAATTGGGCGGAGTATCGCTCCAAGTTCGTGAAGGTGATGCCGGTGGAATACCGGCGCGCCCTGCGCGACATGGAGAAACTGCGCGGCCTCGCCGCCGCGGAATAGGCGGGTCCCCCTCCCTGCCGCTCCCACCCGGGAGACGGTGGGGCGGGGCTGCCGCCAACGGCGGCGGAACAGCTCCGGTCAGGTCACCGCGCGCCGCGCATGCCCCTCCCCTCCCCCGCCTCGGCAACGCTCGCGGGGGGCTTTTCCAGCCAGGGTTGGGGGGCTCGCCCGCGCGAAATCAGCCTCCTCAAGCTGTTCTAATTCTTGTAATGGAGCACGAGGCGCGCAAAAGCGGCGCGCGGCGCTCCCGCCACGAGGTTCGCCAAAGAGGTTCTTATGGGCAAGGTCACGGGATTTCTGGAGATTGATCGGCGCGAGCAGAAGTATCAGCCCGCATCGGACCGGATTCGCCACTTCCACGAATTCACCCTGCCGCTGCCCGAATCCGAGGTGGTGAACCAGGCCTCGCGCTGCATGGATTGCGGCATTCCCTTCTGCCACGGCCCCACCGGCTGCCCGGTGCACAACCAGATCCCCGACTGGAACGACCTCGTCTATCGCGGCGAGTGGGAAGAGGCGGTCCGCAACCTCCATTCCACCAACAATTTCCCCGAGTTCACCGGCCGCATCTGCCCGGCCCCGTGCGAGGAAGCCTGCACCCTCAACCTCGAGGACATGCCGGTCACCATCAAGACGGTGGAGCAGTCCATCGCCGACATGGGCTGGAAGAAGGGCTGGATCAAGCCCGAGCCGGCGAAGGTGAAGACCGGCAAGAGCGTGGGCGTCATCGGCTCCGGCCCCGCCGGCCTTGCCGCCGCCCAGCAGCTGGCCCGCGCCGGCCACGACGTGCATCTGTATGAGCGCGAGCCCAAGGCCGGCGGCCTGCTGCGCTATGGCATTCCCGACTTCAAGATGGAAAAGAAGCACATCGACCGCCGCGTGCAGCAGCTGGAGGCCGAGGGCGTCACCTTCCATTATGGCGTCAACGTGGGCGTCTCCACCCCGCTGCAGGAGCTGCTGGACCGCCACGACGCGGTGCTGCTGGCCGGCGGCTCGGAAGCCCCGCGCGATCCCAAGCTCACCGGACAGGAATTCGAGGGCGTGCATTACGCCATGCCCTATCTGGTGCAGTCCAACCGCCGCGAAGGCGACGAAGAGATCCACGAACTGCCGATCCTGGCCGGCGGCAAGCATGTGGTGGTGGTGGGCGGCGGCGATACCGCCTCCGACTGCGTCGGCACCGCCTTCCGCCAGGGCGCCCTCTCGGTGACCCAGCTGGACATCCGCCCGGTGCCCCCCATGAAGGAGGACAAGCTGGCGGTGTGGCCCTATTGGCCCACCAAGTTCCGCACCTCCTCCTCCCAGGCCGAGGGCGCCGAACGCGAGTTCGCCTGCGCCACCTTGGGCATCGAAGGCCGCAACGGCCGCGTCACCGGCGTGAAGTGCGCCCGCGTGGACGCCAAGCGCGAGCCCATTCCCGGCACCGAATTCGTGCTGCGTGCCGATCTGGTGTTCCTGGCCATCGGCTTCGCCCATCCCATCCATGAAGGGATGCTGGCCGACACCGGCGTCGCCCTCGACAAGCGCGGCAACGTCGCCGCCAATGACGAGGACTATGCCACTTCGGTGCCGAAGCTCTATGCCGCCGGCGACATGCGCCGTGGCCAGTCGCTGGTGGTCTGGGCCATCCGCGAGGGCCGCCAGGCCGCCCATGCCATCGACAAGGCGCTGATGGGCGCCACCACCCTGCCGCGCTGAGCGCGGCAGGGATTTTTGCTGAGCGCAATCAGACGGTCAGGACGCCTTGAAGGCGGCGCAACCCACCCGGGCACCGGCGCCGCCGATGGGCTGGCTGGTGTGATCATCGGGGCTCGCGTGGATCACCAGCGCGAAGCCATCCGCATCGAGCAGCCCATGGGGCCCAACAAGGCCGGTGGGGCTCGTTACTTCCGCATTCACCGAGCCATCGGCGGCGGCGAACACGTTCGCCAGATCGCCCTCGTCCGGCCCATTGGGGTTGAGCAGGCCATGGGCCTTGCCGCCGTGGTTCACATGGGCCTTGGAAGCGGCGAACTTCTCCGGGTCCGAGCAATCCGCCACCGCATGGAAGTGAATGCCGTGCCAGCCCGGCTGCACCGCTCCGGGCGCGAGCATGAGCCGCACGATGGTGACCCGCTCGGTGCCGGTGGCGGTCACCGCGCCGATGGGCTTACCCGCATTGCCGATCACCTCGGCCTTGGCCACCGCCGGCGCCGGAGCGGCCGGCGCAGCGGATTGAGCAAAACCGGTCGATGAGCCGACGACCGCGAGCACAGCTGAGACAAGCAACGTTCTTGAACGCATGGCAAAGCTCCCCTTCCACCGCCGCGAAACAGCCGCCGGATGTCGACGCATTGCGCGGCGCGCATTGTCGTTCATCCCAGGTCAGACGCAGTTCGGCAGACCGGAGCCTGCGCGCGCCTCAAGGCCTTTTCGCGACGGCTGCGGGTGGCCCCGGCGACGCGCAGGGTAGACAAGCAAGGCAGGCCAGCAGGGCACCGAGGGGCATATCCGTCGGCGGCCGGTCAGGTCTCCACCAGGCCGGTGGTATCGCCGGAAGCGGAGGAATCCGGGCGGCCATGGGGCTTGGCGAGATATTCGCCGGACCGCATCTCGTGCAGGCGGGAGACGGTGCGGGCGAACTCGAACGCCTCCGTGCCCTCGCTCGCCACATAGAGCCCTTCGGGCGGCGCCGCTGCGGAGGCGATCAGCTTCACATTGGCGTCGTACAGGGTGTCGATGAGGGAGATGAAGCGCTTGGCCTCGTTGCGCTGGTCCGGCCCCATCACCGGAATATGTTCCACCACCAGGGTGTGGAACATGCGCGCCAGGCTCAGATAGTCCGGATTGGGGCCGAGCGGCGCCTCGCACAGATTGGCGAAGGAGAAGCGCGCCGCTCCATGGGCCATCACCGGCACTTCCAGGCGCCGGCCCTTCAGCTCGATCCAGGAGGGCTTGCCTCCGCTGGGCCCGGCGAGCCGCAGCCAGGCGGCATCGATGGCCGCATCCGCCTCCGGACCCAGCGGGGTATACCAGGTGGAGAGGCCTTCCAGCTTCTCCATGCGGTAATCGGTGCGTGATTCGAGGGAGAGCACCTTCATGCGCTCTTCGATCATGCCGATGAAGGGCAGGAACAGGGCGCGGTTGAGCCCGCCCGAATAGAGGTTCTTGGGCGCCACGTTGGAAGTGGCCACCACCACCACCCCGTCGGCGAACAATTTCTCGAACAGGCGGCCGAGGATCATGGCATCGGCGATATCGGTGACGTGGAACTCGTCGAAGCACAGCACCTTGGCTTCGCCCGCCAGCGCCGCCGCCACCGGGGCGATGGGATCGGCAGCCTTGCGGTCGCCCGCCTTCTGCGCCTGGCGCTCCTTGAAGATGCGCTCGTGCACATCGCCCATGAAGGCGTGGAAATGGGCGCGTCGCTTGCCGGCGGGCGGCAGGGCCTCATAGAAGAGGTCCATCAGCATGCTCTTGCCGCGGCCCACCTCGCCATAGATGTAGAGCCCCTTGGGCACCACCGGCGCGCGGCGCTGGAACAGCCAGCCGAGGGCAGAGGATTTCCGCGCCAGGGCGCGCTGCCGCAGCTCCAGCTCCAGGCGGGCGAACTCGGCCACCACCGCCGCCTGGGCCGGGTCCTCGGAGATGTCGCCGGCGGCGAGCCGCGCCGCATAGAGCTCCGAAACCCGCGCCGTCGTCTCGCTCACCATGGCCCCATCCCCGCTTGCCCCGATGCCACGCCCCTGCGCGGCCCGGGCCTGCTGTCGCGGCCGCGTGCGGCCGAGCTGTTCGTTCGGAAATGGGCTCTACTGCACTTCCGCCGCCAGTTGAAGCCCGCGGCTCATGTCGACGCGCAGGAGGAGGTGCGGCCGGGCATCAGATCATAAGGATGCATCCAGCCGGGCAAGGCGGCGAGGCGCGCGGCCCAGCGGGCGATATGGGGAAACGCATCGAGCTCCACGCCGGCCCGCTCGGGATAATAGATGTAGCCGGCCAGCGAGATGTCGGCGATGGTCGGGGTTGAGCCCACCAGGAAATCGGAGCGGGACAGATGGCCATCGACGATGCCATAGGCGGCCAGCGCCCGAGCGCGCAGGAAGGCGGTCAATTCCCCCTCGTCATGGCCCGACAGCCCCACCAGAAACCGCAGGGTGGCGAAGTAGCTGGTGAACTTGTGGTTGTCGAACAGGATCCAGCGCAGCACCTCGCGCCGCTCGGCCTCCCCGTCGGGCTTGAAGCGGCCGGTCTTGTCGGCGAGATAATCGAGGATGACGCCGGACTGGGTGAGCTTCAGGCCGCCGTCGTCCAGCACCGGCACCTCGCCCATTTCGTTCACCTTGAGGCGATAGGCGGGGGAGCGGGTTTCCCCCTTGAAATAGTCGACGAACACCGGCTCCCAGGGCAGGTCGCACAATTGCAGCATCAGCGCCGCGCGATAGGCGTTTCCGGATTCGGCGAAGCAATAGAGTTTCAAGGGCTGCACGCGCACTCTCCCGCAAGATATCGCCAGGTTAGCCTCTTCGTGACCATCGCGCACTGGACAGCCGCGGCGAACCATGAAATTTGGCCGCCGTCCCCGAGCCCCTGTGCCGGACCCGCCCGCCGCGAGTGACCCGAGCCGGACCCGCCACCATGTCCTCCCCGCCGCCGCCTCCCCACCGCCCGAAGAGCCCCTGGCTGCAGCGACTCGCCGGCTGGCTCGCCGATCATGATCCCGGCGGCATCGATGCCACGCGGGCGGCCCATCTCGGCCTCGCCTTCATCATCGTGATCTTCTGCGGCCTCGCCACCTCGCGGACGCTGCAACTCGGCATGGAGATCACCTTTCCCATGATGGCGGGCGCCGGCGCCCTGGTGATGATCTCCTTCAACCCCGCTGCCAGCCGCCGCGCAGAGGCGCGCACCATGGGGCGGCTGTTCCTGGTCTCGGCCACCTTCCTGGTGGTGCTGACGCTGATCGGCCCGGGGGATGGGCCGTTGGCCGCCATGGCGCAGAAGCTGCTGCTCATTCCCCTATCCTTCACCGCTCTGGTGCTGCGGCGCTACGGCATGGACGGCCAGCGGCTCGGCCTGGCGCTGATCGTGGTGGCCACGGTGGGAACCATTCTCAACCCCACCCGGTTCCAGGCCGCCTGCCTGCTGCTCGCCTTCTGCCAGGGGGCGATGGTGGGGGCGCTGCTGCGGCTCTCGCCGTGGCGCCCCTCGGCGGTGGCCGCCTATGTCCGCTCCACCATCGACATCCAGGATGCGGTGGCGGCCTATCTGCGGGACATGTCCGATGCGGTCCGCGAAGCCCGCCCGTTTCCCGAGGAGGCCGCCGCGCCGCTGGAAGGCCTGCGCAGCCGGGTGTGGAACGCGCTCGCCAACGCCACCGCGGAAGACCCCGGCGCCCGCGAGGATTTCGAGGCGCTGCGCGCCAAATTCTACCGGCTGCGGGTGGCGGTGGAGCTTCTGGCCAGCTGCATCCCCCAGCACGTGGCCAACCAACCGGATTGGCGCGGCCCGTTCGCGGCGGCGGTGGACCATATCGCCCGCCGGCTGGAGACCATCCACATCAGCGACATCCAGTCGGAGGAGCGGTTCGAGCGGGCGGTGGCGCTGCTGCGGGAGCGGGCGTTTTCCCCGGAGCTGCCGCCCGAGGGGCGGTTCGCCCTGCTGCGGGCGCTCACCGCGTTCGATCGCCTGTCGCTGGTCATCACCGGCATCGCCGCCGCTGAAACCGCGCCGTTCCCGCCGCCCCACCCGCATGAGACCGAGGTGCAGCTGCCGGCGCCCCGGCCGATCCCGCTCCTGGAGCGGGCGGCCGATGGCGCGGTGCGGCTCTCCGCGCCGCTGAAGGTGGCCTGCCAGGGGGCCATCGCCACCTCCATCACCACCAGCCTCGACCTGGGGTTCCACCTCAGCCACGCCTATTGGGCGACCATGACGGTGATGTTCGTCATCGGCAACAGCGTCGGGGAAACCTATATCCGGGTGCGCTATCGCGTGCTCGGCACACTGGTGGGCGTCATGATGGGCATCGGCGTGTTCCTGGCCCTTGGCCAGCGCATCTGGCTGCTGGCCGGCCTGTGCATGCTGGCGCAGCTGACCTCCATCGTCACCCAGAAGGACCGCTACGACGTGGCTTCCGCCGCCGTCGGCTTTTCCGTGGTGCTGGGCCTGCACATCATCGACGGCCTAGGGGCCCAGGGCATGCTGGCGCGCATCTACGAGACCGCCATCGGCGCCGGCATCGCCCTGCTGGTCTCCTATGTGGTGCTGCCGGTCTATCTGACCGAGCAGCTGCGGCCGGAGGTGCGCGCCATCCTGGTCCGCTGCCGCGACGCCTTCGCCAGCTGGTGGCCGCGCCCCGGCACGCCGGTCAGTCTCGCCCCCCTGGCCCAGGCGGTCCGCCAGCTCGGCAATCGCGTGCCGCATCTGGGCGCCGAGCAGGTGTTCGGACATTCCGCCGGCGATGCCGCCAACATCGTCTCCACCCTCGACGTGCTCACCACCTATCTGGCGCTGCTGGAGGACATCTCCCACCGCCTCGCCGCCAGTGCCGCCAAGGACGAGGTGGTGGCGGTGGTGGAAGCGGCGCGCTCGCGCACCCTCACCGCCTTCGAGATCCTGCTGGGCCAGGGCGGCGCGGGGGGCATGGCGGCGGCGGCACCGGCGGTGGATGCCGCCATCTCCACCGCCCTCACCTTGGCCGATGACCCGCAGGTGAAGGGCACGCTGCCGCTGGTGGCGGACTATCTCGCCTATTCGGAAACCCTGCTGCGGCCGTTGCGCGAGCTGCGCACCGTGCTGTCCGACGACACCCCCTGGCGCAAGGAGCACACGCTGGCCGCCAGCACCGTGCAGATGACGCCGCCGTGACCGGCCAAGCCTCAGAGGCTCGGCACGAACGGCTTGAAATGCTTGGACAGCTTCAGCCCCTGCCCCTGGTAATGGGAGCGCATGTCGGCGCCATAGAGGGTCTGCGGCCGCCCGGCCATGCGCTCATAGACCAGCCGGCCCACGGTCTGGCCGTGCTCCAGGATGAACGGCACCTCGCGCGAGCGCACCTCGAGCACCGCCCGCGCGCCACGCCCGCCGGCGGCGGGATTGCCGAAGCCGGGGTCGAAGAAGCCGGCGTAATGCACCCGGAATTCCCCCACCAGCGGATCGAATGGCACCATCTCCGCCGCATAGTCCGGCGGCACGTGCACCGCCTCGCGGGAGGCGAGGATGTAGAAGGCGTCCGGATCGAGCACCAGATTGTGGCTCGGCCCCCGGGCCCGGATGGGCTCCCAGAAGTCCTCCACGTCCAGCACCCCGGCCCGGTCCACGTCGATGACGCCGGTGTGGCGCTTGGCGCGGAAGCCCTGCAGGCCGCCCAGGGCATCACCGGCCAGGTCGACGCCGAGGGCGATGCCGCCGGCGGCCACATCCGGCTGCGACGCATCCACCAGGCAGGCTTCGTTCTGCAGGTTCAGCAGTTCCAGGTCGTTGAGCCGGGCGACGCCACGGCGGAACCGCACCTGCGACAGCCGCGACCCGGTGCGCACCAGAATCGGGAAGGTGCGCGGCGACACCTCCAGATAGAGCGGGCCCTTGTAGCCGGCCGGAATGGTATCGAAGGCGCGGGCGCCATCGGTGATGACGCGCACGAACACGTCGAGCCGCCCGGTGGAGCTCTTGGGATTGGCGGCGGCGGCCAGATCCAGCGGCAGCTTCAGCCGCTCGAACAGCTCCACCACATAGACGCAACCGGTTTCCAGCACCGCGCCATTGCTCAGATCGAGCTTGTGCAGCGCCAGTTCGGAGAGCCGCTCCTCGACGCCGACACCGGCGCCCGGCAGGAAGCTGGCACGCACCCGCCAGGCCACCCGTCCCAGCCGGAGATCAAGGCTGGCGGGCTGGATCTGATCCACATCCAGCGCCTTGCGGCAGGCGATGGCCCCCTGGGCCTTGAGGGCCGAAATGGCCTCGGCGGGAAGGATCCCCGGCTTCAATAACTCCGCCACGCGCCGTCCTCACATCCGCTTCGCCGGCCCCCTTGTTCGATTTATCGAACGAATTCCTTGACGCCAAGGGGACACCGGCATTAGTGATCCTGCTCGTGGTCAATTTGAGCCGGCCGGCTTGCAGCCACGTTAAAGCGAACTTGCTAAAAGGCCGGGGATGAGCGGATCGACGCACCGCATGTGCCGTGAAGACGCGGCCAAATGCAAGGTGTCTCACGCAATATCCCCTCGGCCGTGGAGACTGCCATGTCGTCCGGTGCGCCCGCCAAGACCCCGACCACCTTCACCCCCGCCGACCCGCGGACCCTGCACCCCGAGACGCGGCTGGTGCATGGCGGTACCGCCCGTTCGCCGTTCGGCGAAACCTCCGAGGCCATCTTCCTCACCCAGGGCTTCGTCTATGACAGCGCCGCCTCCTGCGAGGCGCGCTTCACCGGCGACGAGCCCGGCTTCGTCTATTCCCGCTACGCCAACCCCACCACCTCCATGTTCGAGGAGCGCATGGCGCTGCTGGAAGGGGCGGAAGTGGCCCGGGCCACCGCCTCCGGCATGGCGGCGGTGAACGCGGCCATCCTGTGCCAGGTGAAGGCCGGCGACCACGTGCTCGCTTCCCGCGCCCTGTTCGGCTCCAGCCGCTGGATCCTGGAGGAACTGCTGCCGCGCTTCGCGGTGGAGGTGACCCTGGTGGACGGCACCGACATCGAAGCCTGGCGCGCCGGCATCCGCCCCAACACCCGGGTGTGCCTGCTGGAAAGCCCCACCAACCCCACCCTCGACATTGTCGACATCGCCGCGGTGGCCGAGATCGCCCATGCGGTCGGTGCCCGCCTCGTGGTGGACAATGTGTTCGCCACCCCGCTGCTGCAGCACCCGCTGGAACTGGGCGCCGACGTGGTGGTCTATTCCACCACCAAGCATGTGGACGGACAGGGCCGCTGTCTGGGCGGCATGGTGCTGTGTTCCCGCAAGTTCATGGACGAGGAGCTGCAGGTGTTCCTGCGCCAGACCGGCCCTTCCCTCTCGCCCTTCAACGCCTGGGTGATGCTGAAGGGGCTGGAGACCCTGGCCATCCGCGTCGAGCGCATGCAGGCGAGCGCGGCCCGCATCGCCGATGTGCTGGCCGAAGACCCCCGCGTGGAAAAGGCGCTCTATCCGTTCCGGGCCGATCACCCTCAGGTGGCGCTGGCGCGGCGGCAGATGAGCGGCGGCGGCACCCTCGTCACCTTCACCATCGCCGGCGGCAAGGCGGCCGCCTTCCGCTTCATGGATGCGCTGAAGGTCATCCGCATCTCCAACAATCTGGGCGATGCCAAGAGCCTGATCACCCATCCGGCCACCACCACCCACCAGCGCTTCACCCCCGAGGCCCGCGCCGAGATGGGCATCAGCGATGGCCTGCTGCGCCTCTCCGTGGGGCTGGAGCATCCCGACGACCTCGTCACCGATCTCCTCCAGGCGCTCGACGCCATCTGAGGCCAACGGGAAGGGTGCGCGGCTCGGTGCCCCGCGATATGCTGCCCGCGTTTGATTGCACGCGAGCTGATCGCGAACTCATTTTTGGCTGCGGGGGCGCCAGCCCCCGCCTTGAGGGGAGCTGAGCGGGGATGTACCGCGCCATTACTCGGCAGATCCAGGTCACCGCCACGCCGCGCTACGTGGCGGAACGATCCGAGCCGGACCAGAGCCGCTATTTTTGGGCCTACACCATCGAAGTCGCCAACCTCGGCAACGAGACCGTGCAACTGAAGGGCCGCCACTGGATGATCACCGACGCCAACGGCCATGTGGAGGAAGTCCACGGCGCCGGCGTGGTGGGCGAAGAGCCGGTGCTGCCCCCGGGTGGCCGGTTTGAATATACGAGCGGCGTGCCGCTCACCACCGCTACCGGCATCATGAGCGGCAGCTATGACATGCTGACCGAGGGCGGCGAGCGCTTCTCCATCGAGGTGCCCGCCTTTTCCCTCGACGTGCCCGATGTCCGCCGTATCCTGAACTAGCCGCGCCACCGTGCGGGGCCGACGCTTCGGCCCCGCACCTTTGCCGTCGCACCCAGCGTCGTGTCGCAACCCGCCGCGCGAGGCTCCGGATCGCTTCAGGCTTCGCGCGCATGAGAAAATGCACTAATCCTTGCGCAGCGCCCGCGGCGCACCGGGCACGGCGCGGTGACGCAGCAGGCGGGGACAGGCAGGCGGGGGCACATGCACGCGGCGCGTATTCCGACGGTCGAGGCGCAGGCGCTTTCGGTCCTCAATCTGCGCCCAGTGGCGGCGACTCTCGGCATTCTCCTGGCCATTCTCGGCGCCGCCATGCTGCTGCCGGCGCTGGTGGACCTCGCCGCCGGCTCGGGCGGCCAGGGCGCATTCGTCGGCTCTGCCGCCGTCACCATTTTCGTGGGCGTGCTGCTGTGGATGTCCGGCCGCGGCTCCGGCATCCAGAAACTGGATCTGCGCCAGGCCTTCCTGCTTACCGCCTCGGTGTGGGTGGTGCTGACCACCTTCGCGGCGCTGCCGCTGATGTGGGGCCACGCGCAGCTGACCTTCACAAAGGCCATGTTCGAAGCCATGTCGGGGCTCACCACCACCGGCGCCAGCGTCATGTCGGGGCTCGATGCCCAGTATCCGGGAATCCTGCTGTGGCGCGCGCTGCTGCACTGGTTCGGCGGCATCGGAATCATCGCCATCGCCATCGCCGTGCTGCCGGTGCTGTCCATCGGCGGCATGCAGCTGTTCCGCACCGAATCGTCGGACAAATCGGAAAAGTTCCTGCCCCGCGCCGGGGCCATCGCCAAGGGGCTCATCACCGCCTATGTGCTGCTCACCGTGCTGTGCGCCGTGAGCTTTGCTCTGGCCGGCATGGGCACCTTCGATGCCATCACCCTGGCCATGTCCACCCTTTCCAGCGGGGGCTTCGCCAATTCCGATTACTCATTGATGGTGTTCAAGACACCGGCGGTGGACTATGTCGCCATCGTGTTCATGCTGGTGGCCGCCCTGCCGTTCCCGCTCTATGTGCGGGCCCTCAATGGCGATGTGCGGCGGCTCGTCACCAATCCCGAGGTGCGGGTGTTCTTCACCATCGTGGCCCTGTTCACCGCCGCCTCGTTCCTGCAGCAGACCACCCAGGGCATCGCCAGCGGCGAGACCGCCTTCCGCGGCGCCCTGTTCACCGTCTCCTCCATCATCTCCACCACCGGCTTCATGTCGGTGGACTACACCAATTGGGGGGCGCTCTCGAACGCCATCTTCTTCGTGCTGATGTTCGCGGGCGGCTGCACCGGCTCCACCTCCGGCGGCCTGAAGGCCATGCGCATCGCCATCACCGGCAAGGCCATCCGCCAGCATTTCAAGCGCATCGCCTTTCGCCACGGCGTGTTTCCCATCCGCTACGGTGGCGCCTCGGTGAGCGATGACGTGGTGGCCTCGGTGCTGAGCTTCGTGTTTCTCTACTTCGCCACCTTCATCGTCGCGGCGCTGACGCTGAACCTGATGGGGCTCGACCTCATCACCTCATTCTCGGCGGCGGTCGCCTGCCTCGCCAATGTGGGTCCCGGCCTTGGCCCGGTGGTGGGCCCCTCCAGCAATTATGCCAGCCTGCCCGACCCCGCTTTGTGGGTGCTGGTGCTGGCCATGATGCTCGGACGGCTGGAAATCCTCACCGCCCTGGTGCTGCTGCTGCCGCGCTTCTGGGTGCGCTGACGCCGCTCAGAAATGGGCGAGATAGCCGCCGTCCACCGCCAGCACGGTGCCGGTGACGTAGGACGCCGCAGGCGAGGCCAGAAACACCGCCGCCCCCGCCACTTCCTCCGGCTTGCCCCAGCGGCCGAGCGCCGTGCGGCGCGACAGCCACTCGCCCACCGCCTGGTCGTTGGCCAGCTCGGCGTTGGGCGCGGTGAGGAAATAGCCCGGTGCGATGGCGTTGACCGTGATGCCGTGCGGCCCGAGATCCGCCGCGAGCGCCCGCGTGAAGGCCGCAAGCCCGCCCTTTGCGGTGGTGTAGGCCGCATCCCCCGCCCGCGAGAGCGGCCCGGCGATGGAGGTGATGTTGATGATGCGGCCGCCCGCGCCACGCGCCACCATGCCCTTGGCCACCTCCCGCGTCACATGGGCAGGCGCCAGAAGGTCCAGCTCCACCATGCGGTGAAAATCCGCCGCCGGCATGTCGAGAAAGGCGCGCCGGTCACGCACCCCGGCGTTGTTCACCAGGATGTGGATGGGCCCGAGATCCGCCACCGCCGCGCTCACCGCCGCCGGATCGCACACATCCAGCACCAGCGGCGAGGCGTGGCCGCCGCGCTGGATGATGGCGGTGACGGCGGCGCCGAGCCGCGCCCCATCCCGCCCGTTCACCAGCACATGGGCGCCGGCCACCGCCAGGGCCGCGGCGATCTCGAAGCCGAGGCCGGCCGCCGAGCCGGTCACCAGGGCCGTGCGACCGGCGAGCGAAAACGGATGGGTCACGGCAGGGCCTCCGGCAAGGGCAGGAAAAGAATGGAAGACGCCGCCGCCCGCGCGCAGGGCCTCAGCCGGCGCAGCGGCGCGCGCCGACGCGGTTCAGAACAAAACCCCGCCCGAGGCGGCGCCGAGGATGGCGCAGGTGAACAGCACGCCATCGTGCAGCGCCAGGGCCAGCCGGCTGGGACGGCCGGCGCGGTAGATCCACGCGGTGGCCCCCACCGTCGCCACCGACCAGCCCGCCCCCACCGCGATGAGCGCGGCGGTGATGGTGGCCGGCGTATCCTGCCATTGCAGCGGCACCGCCGCCGCCACCAGCGCCAGGCCCAGCACCGTGAGCATAGCGGGCGGCACCCGGTCGCCCACCAGGGCCAGCGGCACCGCCGGCGCATACATGGCCGCCACGTGCAGCGCGATGAAGCCGAACACCGCCGCCTCGCCGATGCCGCAGCCCACCAGGGCCAGCGGCGCGCCGGACATCACCGCGTTCATGCCGAACCAGGTGAGCGCCCCGAGCAGGGTCGGCGCCACGATGGCCTTCAAGGGGGCGCTGGTCTTGGGCCGGAACACCGGCGGGGGATCCGGCGCCAGGGTCACCGCCACCCCGAGGGACAGCGCATGGGCGAGGGCGGCAAGGCCTGCCGCGCCCACCAGGAAGAAGGGCGCCACCAGATCCTCGGCGAGGCCCGCCAGGGTGGGACCGGCCAGGGCCGCCAGCACGCCGCCGGCCAGCACGCCGGCGGTGGCCGCCGCCGGCCGGCCGCTCGCGGCCGCCGCCTCATGGCGATAGAAGAAGGAAAAGCCCTGCGCCATGCCCAGCCACAGGGCGCCGAGACAGGCCCAGGCGAAATTCCTCTGCAGCAGCGCCATCACCAGCATGGCGCCGCCGGCGATGCCGAGGGAGGCGCCAAGGGCGAAGCCGGTGCGCCGGCCGAATGCATCCCGCAGGAACGAGGCGGGGAAGGAGGCCAAGGCCGCGCCCAGCAGCATGGCGGCGAACGGCCAGGTGGCGAATGCCGGCTGCGGCGCCAGCTGCGCACCGGCCAGCGGCAGCGCCGCCGAGGCCACGGTCTGCGCCAGCACGGCGAAGGCGAAGCCCAGGGCCAGCCCAAAGGTGGGAATGGCCCGCGGGCCATTGTCGTTCGCCGGCGGTTCGAGCTGCGGGTCGCAAATGCAGACCAGCATGCCCGCGCGGGGTTCGGCGATCTCGGCCTGGCGCCTCATGTCTTCAGATCATCATCCTGCAGGATGCGCACGGCGGCGCCATCCAGATCGTCATATTGGCCGCTCTTGAGGCTCCACAGGAACGCGAGCAGACCGATGAAGCCCAGCAGCAGCGCCGTGGGAATGAGAAAGACGAGGACGTTCATGCGAGCACCTCCTGCGCGGGTGTGGCGTCCGTCGCCTCATCCTTGCGCCCGCCCCGCGCGGCGCGCAAGGCATTCACCGTGACCAGGATGGACGAGCCGGACATGGCCAGCGCCGCGATCAGCGGCGTGACCACCCCGGCGATGGCCAGCGGCACCGCGATGATGTTGTAGACGACGGCGAGGCCGAGGTTCTGCCACATCAGCCGCGCCGCCACGCCCGCCCCTTCCACCGCCGCCTGCACCGGCCGCAGCCGGCGGCCGAGGAAGACCGCATCCGCATGAGCCTGGGTGACTGCCGCGCCCGAGGCCGGCGACAGGGACACCGTGGCCGCCGCCAGCGCCGGCGCGTCGTTGAGCCCGTCTCCCACCATTAGCACCTTGTGGCCGGCCGCCTTCAGCGCCTCCAGGGCGGCAATCTTGTCCGCCGGCTTCATGCCCGCCTTGGCGTCGGCAATGCCGAGCTCGGCCGCCACCGGCGCCACCGCCTCGGCCCGGTCGCCGGAGAGGATGCGCAGCCCCAAGCCCCGCGCGCGCAGCGCCTCCACCACATCCTTGGCATCGGGCCGCAGCGCCTGTTCCACGCCGATCACAAAGCCGTGCATCCCGTAGCGGAAGGCGATGAGGGAGACGTCTGACGGCAGGTGATCGGGGGGCGCCACGGCGCAGAAGGCGAGCGAGCCCAGTCGCGCCTCCTGGCCATTCACCTGGGCCGTCACCCCCTGGCCGCTGACTTCCGTCACATCCGCCAGCGGGCCGCCCGTGGCGCGGGTCGCCACCACCCGCGCCAGCGGATGATGGCTGGACAGGGCCAGTTGCCCGGCCAGCGCCACCAGCCCGGGCGCGACGTCCGGCGGCAGCCGCAGCCGCGGGTCCGGCAGGGTGAGGGTGCCGGTCTTGTCGAACACCACCGTATCCACTTCGGCGAGGCGCTCCAGCATATCGCCGGCATTGACCAGAAGGCCGGCGCGGAACAGCCGGCCGGTGGCCGTCACCTGCACCGCCGGCACCGCCAGCGCCAAGGCGCAGGGGCAGGTGATGATGAGCACCGCCACGGCGATCATCACCGCAGTGTGCAGGCTGGCGCCGGCGATCAGCCAGCCCACCAGGGACAGCAATGCGGTGAGGTGGACCATGGGCGCATAGAGGCGCGCCGCCCGATCGGCAAGGCGCATGTAGCCGCCACGCGCCGCCAGCGCACCGTCGAGCAGGCGCTGCACCTCGTCCACCAGGGTGTTCTGGCCGCCGGCGGTGACCTCCACCTGCAGCGCCCCCTCGCCATTGAGGCTGCCGGCGAACACCTCCGCCCCCGGCTTGAGCGCGCGCGGCAGGGTTTCGCCGGTGACAAGGCTTTCGTCGATGCTGGAGAGGCCGGCCACCACCCTCCCATCGGCACCCACCCGCTCGCCCGGGGCCACCAGGATCACGTCGCCGGGCACCAGTGCCTGCACCGGCACCCGCACCGGCGTGCCCGCGGCATCCAGCCGATGGGCCATCTCGCCGCGCAGCGCGGCGATGTTGCCGGCCATGGCCCGGGTGCGCCGGCGCGCCTCATGGTCGAGATAGCGGCCGGCCAGAAGGAAGAACAGCAGCATCAGCGCGCTGTCGAAATAGGCGTGAGGCTGGCTCATGGCGGTCTCGAACACGCTCATGGCCAGCGCCAGGGACACGCCGATGGTGATGGGCACATCCATGTTGAGCTTGCCCGAGCGCACCGCCCGCAAGGCGCTCTGGAAGAACGGCTGGCCGGCATAGGCGGCCGCCGGCAGCGCGATCAGCGCCGAGATCCAGTGGAAGAAATCCCGGGTCTCCGGGGTGATGTCGGTGACGTTGCCGGACCACACGGAGATGGACAGCAGCATCACATTCATGGTGGCGAAGCCCGCCACCCCCAGGCAGCGCAGCAGCCACTGGGCACGCCGGGCCTCCTCTTCCTCCACCCGCCCGGTGAAGGGATGGGCGCGATAGCCGAGCTGCTCCAGCTTGTCGACCACCTCCGCCGGCGAGCCCTCGGCGCTCCAGGCCACGGAGAGGCGATGGGTGGTGTAATTGAGGCGGGCCCGCACCACGCCGGGCAATGCCTTCACACCCTGCTCGATGTCGGCGATGCAGGCGGCGCAGTCGATGCCGTCGATGGCGAGGCTCATCTGCGAGAGCCCGTCGTCATCCTTGGCCACGAAGATGGA
Source organism: Xanthobacter sp. ZOL 2024 (assembly GCF_052932325.1). Taxonomy (NCBI): domain Bacteria; kingdom Pseudomonadati; phylum Pseudomonadota; class Alphaproteobacteria; order Hyphomicrobiales; family Xanthobacteraceae; genus Xanthobacter; species Xanthobacter sp. ZOL 2024. The sequence goes on along the minus strand of NZ_CM128808.1, from coordinate 2,343,127 downwards.
ATAATCGACCGCTTCCGCCATGTCCCGTTCCAGCGCTGCTCCTCTTCCGCCGCCCGTTCGCCCGAGCGCGCCGCACCTTGAGCCGACGCACCTTGGCAGATGCAGTTTACCGAGCTGCGCCTGTCCTGATGTGCCTCGGCCCGGCCGACGGCGCATGCGCGTGAATCGCACCTCGGCGGCTGCGGCGCAAGGTGACGCGATGTCCCCCGGGCGCGACCATCGTGACCGCTGAGGAGAACGCCGCCGACCGCGACGGCCGGCGGCGAAAAGAGAATGAGTACGTCAGACCCGCCGGCGCGACAAACCCTTGGGCCGGATCGTACTCCAGGCAGGGATCGAGGCCCTGGAGCTTCGATCCGCAGTCTCGTCGCCCCCTCGGTCCCGGCGCAGGGCCGGGTTACGCGCGTGAAGCGGCTTACGGAAGCTGCACCCGATTCCTGGACCGGAACAGCCGCTCTCCGCCTTGCGCAAAATCAATGATCAGGTCCCACTGCCCGGGACCGGCCTCCGCCGAGGCCCGATAGCGCCCGTCACCGACCGGATTGAGCTCCAGCTTCACATCGCGGCGGGCATCGGTGGGGTGGGCGAAGCGGCCGTCCGCCACCAGATTGGACAGGGGCTTGCCCTCGGCGTCCACCACCCGCACGGTCACCTGGCGCCCCTCGCCACCCAGGGCGCCGAGGTCCACGTTCACCTGCCAGTTGCGCGCCTCCTGCTGGCGCGCGGCGCTCGCCTCCTTGGAGAACACCAGGCCGGCCTTGTAGGAGCTTTCCGTCTCAAGCCCCGCAAAGGTGGAGACGGCGAGCCGCGCCATGTTGAAGTCCACCAGCATGACGGTGCCGAAAAAGGCGATCAGCCCCGCCAGCACCATCCCTCCGGTGATCTGCCGCGGCTTCTTCTCGCCGCTGTCCACCCGCGTCATGCACTGCTCCGCTCTCGGCCCCGACGGGCGCGGGCCGGCGCTGAAGCCGGCCCCGGCCCTCAGGGGCCGATGAAGTGGTCGGACACCGATGCCGAGGCGCCCGTCGCCACATCCCGAATGCGGAAAGTGAGCGGAAGTGAGGCCGAAGGCGGCAGCTTGTCCTTGGTGGTCACCAGCACGCGGATTTCCCGCGTCTGGTCCGGGCCGATGACCAGCTTGCCGGCATCATCCCCCACCACGTCGAGCTTGGCTCCTGGCACACCGTCGATGGACAGGGAGAAAGCCCGCTCCTGCAGCATCTTGTTGCTGAGCCGCAGGGTGTAGGCATTGCGCACGGAACCGTCGGACAAAGCCACGAACAGCGGGTTGCGATCGTGGATGGCCGCCACCCCTTCGTTGGAACGCCCCACCAGGGCCGTCAGCATGAGGCCGCAGACAATGGCGATGAGCACCACATAGAGCACCGTGCGGGCGCGCACGATGCGCTGCACGAACGGCTTGCCGGCGATGCGGGCCTCCATGTTGGCCTCGCTCTCATAGGTGATCAGCTCGCGCGGGCGGCCGATCTTGTCCATCACCGTGTTGCAGGCATCGATGCACAGGCCGCACTGGATGCAGGAGAGCTGCGAGCCCTTGCGGATGTCGACGCCGGTGGGGCACACGTGCACGCACTGGCCGCAATCGATGCAGTCGCCGGCAGCCTGGCCCGCCGCCCGCGCCGCCGCCGCCTTCTTCACCGAGGCCCGCGGCTCGCCGCGATCGTAGCGATAGGTGACGTTCAGCGCGTATTCGTCGGTCAGCGCCGCCTGGATGCGCGGCCACGGGCACATGTAGGTGCACACCTGCTCGCGCATGTGGCCGGCCAGGGTATAGGTGGTGAAGGTGAGCACGGCGATGGCGATATAGGCCGCCATGGGAGCCTGGAAGGTCACCAGCTCCTTCACCAGGGTCGGCGCATCGGCGAAATAGAGCACCCAGGCGCCACCGGTCCACCAGGCGATCAAGAGCCAGATGCTGTGCTTCAGCGTCTTGCGCACCACCTTGTCGAGGCTCCACGGCGCCGCATCCAGGCGCATGCGCTCGCGCCGGTCGCCCTCGACCATGCGCTCCACCGCCATGAACAGGTCGGTCCACACCGTCTGCGGGCACATGTAGCCGCACCACACACGGCCGGCCACCGCCGTCATCAGGAACAGCACCAGGGCCGCCAGGATCAGCAGGCCGGCGACGTAATAGAATTCCTGAGGCCAGATCTCGAGGAAGAAGAAATAAAAGCGCCGGGCCGGGAAATCGATCAGCACCGCCTGACTGGGGGCATCCGGACCGCGGTCCCAGCGCACGAACGGCAGCAGGTAGTAGACGGCCAGAGCGACGATCAGCACCGCCCATTTGATGGTGCGGATGCGACCGTGCACCGACTGCGGATAGATCTGCTGACGGCTCTCGTAGAGCGGAATGTCGTCATCCGGGCCCACCACACGGGGGGCGTCGGCATCCTCATGAGGCTTGGCGTCGGTGTTCGTCGAAAGGGCAGTCATGATCACATCGCCGAATGTTGGTCCCAAACCGCACGCCGGTTGGCGCGTTCATCGGATGGGCGGCTCCGCGCGGTGGAGCCTGTCAGCGCCGGACCTCTTGCCCGGCACGGTCTAAACGTCGTCGCCCGCCCCCGCTCCAGACGGAGGCGGACGGCCTCACCCACTCCCGGACCTCGGCCCGCAGCGGCCATCCGAACGGCCCCTCTGCGCGTGGCTCGGTCACCGGCGCGGCACTGCAGAAGCTCTGCCAGCGGACCAACGTCCCGGATATCATCACCCCGGGTGGAAGGTCGGTACGGACAGCCACCTTGCAGCCACCTCGGACAGCCACCTTGCAGCCACCTTGGAGCTTCTCAATATTCATGCTCCAGAATGTAGATGGTCGTCAGGTGGTCTAAAGGCCACACTGACATTTCGCCGCGCGACGTTTCGCACCGCTCCGCCACCTCCGCGGGCCTGCGGGCCCCCGGGCCGTTACAACCCGCCGGCCACCCGCGCCCGGAAGCGACGCCGGGCCCACGCACACCGGAGCGATACACCCCCACCACCGGAGCGTCCATGCCTGCCGCCGCGTCGCGCCCGCCGCTTTCGCAACAGACCCCAGCGACGCCCCTTTGGCGACGCCCCTGGCCGCGCCGCCGCTGCCAAGCGGACCGAGCCGAGCTGCCACTGCCAAGCAGCTCCTGCCAAGCAGTTGCTGCCAACCGGTCTTTGCCAACCGGTCTTTGCCAAGCGGGCCTTCGCCAAGCGGTTCTGTCGCAAGCGGTTCTGTGGCAAGCCGTCGCGTCCCGAGGCGCTTGCTGCGTCCGTTATTGCGCCCGTTCACCCGCCCCGGACTGCGCCCGTCCTGGCGGCACGCCGCCGGCCCGTGGTGCCGAGCCCGCCGCACCCGGCCGCCCCCTGCGCGCACCGCCGATCGGTGCCGGCCGGTTCCCACCGGTGCGGGGCCCACCGGGACATCGCCATCACCGCGGGACCAACTCGCCCGCCGCACCGACGCGCGTCGACCGCAACGGCAACAAAAAACCCCGGAGCGCACGGCGCTCCGGGGTCGGTTCTGAACGTTGCGGACGTGGGCCGCAGACGCAACTCCCGAGGGTCAGCGACCGCCACCCAGCGAGTGCACATAGACCGTCAGCACCTTGATGGTGGTGGGGTCCAGACGGGTGTGCCACGCCGGCATCACGTTGCCGCGGCCATTGGTGACGCCGTACTCGATGGTCGCCTTCGACGAGCCATACAGCCAGATGCCGTCGGTGAGGTTCGGGGCGCCCAGCTCCTGGTTGCCCTTGCCCTCGTCGCCATGGCAGGCGGCGCAGTTGGCGAGGAACACTTCCTTGCCCTTCTCCGTCGTCGGCCCCGGCTTGTCGAGCCCGGCGAGCACCCGAACATAGCCCGCCACCGCCGAAATCTCCGGCCGGGTGAGGATGCCGTCGCGACCGAAGGCCGGCATGTTGCCGCTATGCGCCTTGTCGTCGCCAGAGCGCACACCATAGCTGATGGTCTGGTAGATCTGGTCGAGCGAGCCGCCCCACAGCCAATCGTCGTCATTGAGGTTGGGGAAGCCCACCGCGCCGCCACCGCCCTGGCCGTGGCAGGGCGCGCAATTGTCGGCGAAAGCGACGCGGCCCTGGGCCCGGGCGAGGGTCAGCAGCGCCGGGGTGTCCTCGATCTGCTGCAGCGAGGCGTTGGCCAGCTTGGCGGTGCTCTCGGCGCGCAGGGCCTGCAGCTGGTCGAGTTGCTCGGTCACCGCGGTGCGGGAGTTCCAGCCCATCACGCCGGGGGTCGCCTCGCGCAGCAGCGGCCACGAGGGATACATGACCCAGTAGCCGATGGACCACACGATGCAGGCATACCACACCCACAGCCACCAGCGCGGCAGCGGGTTGTTCAGCTCTTCGATGCCGTCCCACTCGTGCCCGGTGGTGGTGACGCCCGTGACGGTGTCGAGGCGGCCGTGACTGGAATTCGGGTTCGTGCTCACGGGATCAGTCCTCTCTGAGCGGAATGTTGGCCGCGTCGTCCATTTCCTTCTTGCGCTTCTTGCCCGGCCAGAAGGCGTAGGCGATCACCAGAAGGAAACCGAGCACGAACAGCAGCAGGCCCCAGGTCTGCGCGAAGGCGGCGAGTGCGTTGTAGGTCGCGTCCTCCATCGCTCACCTCACGTTGGCTTTGTTGTCGTAGAGCTTGAAGTCCACGAGCGTGCCCAGCATCTGCAGGTAAGCAATGAGGGCGTCGGCCTCGGTGATCTGCGCGGCGTTGCCGTCGAAGTCCCGCACCTGCGCCTTGGGATAGCGCTTGTTGAAGGCCTCGGCGTCGGCATCGGTGGTGGCCTGGGTGTCCAGGTCGGCCTTGGCGTTGGCGATCATGTCGTCGGTGTAGGGCACGCCCTCCAGCCGCAGCACCCGCATGTCCTCGTCGATCCGCTTGCTGTCGAGCTTGGTCTTCGACAGCCAGGGGTAGGACGGCATGATGGAGGCCGGCACCACCGAACGCGGGTTGAACAGGTGCTCCTGGTGCCACACGTCCGAATACTTGCCGCCCACCCGGGCAAGATCCGGACCGGTGCGCTTGGAGCCCCACTGGAACGGGTGGTCATACATGCTCTCGGCCGCCAGCGAGTAGTGGCCGTAGCGCTCCACCTCGTCACGCAGCGGGCGGATCATCTGCGAGTGGCAGTTGTAGCAGCCCTCGCGGATGTAGATGTTGCGCCCGGCCAACTCGAGGGGGGTGTAGGGCCGCATGCCCTGCACCGTCTCGATGGTGCCCTTCAGGTAGAAGAGCGGGGCGATTTCCACCAGACCGCCGATGGAGATCACCAACAGGATCCCCAGAGTGAGCCAGTAGCTGTGCTTCTCGAAAATCTGGTGCTTGGCCCAGATGGACGTGCCTTGGGACGCCATGGGTCGCTCTCCTCATTCCGCCGGAGCAAGGGCGAGCTCGCGCTCGGCCTCGGTCAGGGGCGTTCTGATGGTCATCCACACGTTCCAAGCCATGATCAGGCCGCCTATCAGGAAGAGAATGCCGCCAACGGCGCGGATCACGTAGAGCGGGTGCACCGCCTCGACGGTCTCGATGAAGGAATATTCAAGGAAGCCAAGGCTGGTGTAGGCGCGCCACATGAGGCCCTGCAGAATGCCGGCGACCCACATGGACGAGATGTAGAGCACGATGCCCAGGGTCGACACCCAGAAGTGCCAGGACACGGCGCGCAGCGAATACATCTCCTTCTTGTGCCACAGCCAGGGCACCATGCAATAGATGGCGCCGAACGAGATGTAGGCCACCCAGCCCAGGGCTCCGGAGTGCACGTGGCCGATGGTCCACTCGGTGTAGTGGCTGAGCGAGTTCACCGCCTTCACCGCCATCATCGGCCCCTCGAAGGTCGACATGCCGTAGAACGCGACCGCCACCACCATCATGCGGATCACCGGATCGGTGCGCAGCTTGTCCCACGCGCCCGACAGGGTCATCAGGCCGTTGATCATGCCGCCCCACGAGGGCATCCACAGGATCACCGAGAAGGTCATGCCCAGGGTCTGCGCCCAGTCCGGCAGCGCCGTATAGTGCAGATGGTGCGGGCCGGCCCAGATGTAGATGAAGATCAGCGCCCAGAAGTGGACGATGGAGAGCCGGTACGAATAGACCGGACGCTCCGCCCGCTTGGGGATGTAATAGTACATGATGGCCAGGAAGCCCGCGGTCAGGAAGAAGCCCACCGCATTATGGCCATACCACCACTGGAACATGGCATCCTGCACGCCCGACCAATAGATGTAGGACTTGTGCGAGAACACCGACACCGGGATGGTCACATTGTTGCCGATGTGCAGCATCGCGATGGTGATGATGAAGGCGAAATAGAACCAGTTGGCCACATAGATGTGGGGTTCCTTGCGCTTCAGCACGGTGCCCAGGAAGACCAGGAAATAGGTCACCCACACGACGGTCAGCCACAGATCGGCATACCATTCCGGCTCGGCATATTCCTTCGACTGGGTGATGCCCAGCAGGTAGCCGGTGGCGGCGATGACGATGAAAAGGTTGTAGCCGAGCACCACGAACCAGGGCGCCAGGTCGCCGGCGAGGCGGGCGCGCGAGGTGCGCTGCACCACGTAGAACGAGGTGGCGATCAGCACGTTGCCGCCGAAGGCGAAGATCACCGCCGAGGTGTGCAGCGGACGCAGCCGGCCGAACGAGAACCACGAGGTGTCGAAATTGAACATGGGGAAGGCGAGCTGCAAGGCCGCCGTGACGCCCGCCGCGAAGCCGGCGATGCCCCAGAACACGGCGAGCACCGTACCCACCTTCACCACGTCGAAATTGTAGTTCGGCTTGCCGTTGATCTCCTGCGGCACGGGGCCAGCGGGTCGATCCATGTAGCGGTTGCCGATAGCGAACACGGCGGCGATGGACGCAGCCGCGAAGATATAAGCGTGGAAGGCGTAGGAGGCCGAATAGGCCTTCGCTGCCACGATGATCGAACAGAAAGCCAATATGGCGAAGACCACCAGCAGCCCGGCCTCACCAAACCGCATGGATTTCGCCGGGGCTGGGATCGGATCTTGGATTGTCGACATTACAAAACCCCTCGCGCCGAGGCGTGACAATGCACCCAGGGAGCCTCCAGCGCACCATGCGCAGCGGCCCCATTTTCTCCTTGATACAGGTCAAAGGTACGTGATGTCCCGGGGCTCTTGCGCACTGCGGCGGCGGGTCGCGCCAAAAGCGACCTTTTCCACCGTCCTTTCACGCCTATTTCCTAAGGTTTGACCCTAAGGAAATCCCCTTCGTCACCCTATTTTACCTCAACCTGCTCGACGGCGCGGCGAACCCCGATCGGGCCCCGTCGCACCAGGCCGTCCCTCGGCCCTCCTTCGGCCGGGCTGCGGGACGGAAAGCGGATGGCGTGGCGAGAAGGATCCGCCGTGCCACCGGGTGGAGCAGCCCGGGCACCGGGCCCGGAGCTCCGGAAAGCCTAAGCACGCACCATGCCGACGATGTCCTTGACGTCGCGGATGGTCTGATCGGCGATGACGCGGGCGCGGGCCGCCCCGCCGGCCAGGATGGCGTCGATGGCGGAAACGTCGGCCATCAGCCGCTGCATCTCGCCGCCGATGGGGCCGAGCTTGGCCACCGCCAGATCCACCAGCGCCGCCTTGAAGGCGGAGAACTGGGCGCCGCCGAAATCGTGCAGCACGCCGGCCTTGGTCCCGTCCGACAACGCCGCGTAGATCCCCACCAGATTGTCGGCCTCGGGCCGGCCCTTCAGCCCCTCCTCCTCGGACGGCAGAGGCTCGGGATCGGTCTTGGCCTTGCGCACCTTGCCGGCGATGGCGTCGGCATCGTCGGTGAGGTTGATGCGGGAAAAGTCGGAGGCATCCGACTTCGACATCTTCTTGGCGCCGTCGCGCAGGCTCATGACGCGGGTCGCCGGGCCGGCGATCAGCGGCTCGGTGAGCGGGAAATAGCCTTCCCCATGGCCATAGGCGGCGATGGAGGGGGCGAAGTCCGTGTTGAACTTCTGGGCAATGTCGCGGGTCAGCTCCAGATGCTGCTTCTGGTCCTCGCCCACCGGCACGTGGGTGGCGCGATACAGCAGGATGTCGGCGGCCATGAGGGTGGGATAGGCGAACAGGCCCACCGAGACGTTCTCGCGGTCCTTGCCGGCCTTTTCCTTGAACTGCGTCATGCGGTTCAGCCAGCCCATGCGGGCGACGCAATTGAAGATCCAGGCCAGTTCCGCGTGGCCGGACACCTGGCTCTGGTTGAACACGATATGCGCCTTGGGATCGATGCCGCAGGCGATGAAGGCGGCGGTCACCTCGCGGGTGTGGCGCTTGAGCTCCTCGGGATCCTGCCACACGGTGATGGCATGCAGATCCACCACGCAATAGATGCAGTCGTGGCTGTCCTGCAGCTGCACGAAGCGCTTGATGGCGCCGAGATAGTTGCCGAGGTGCAGATTGCCCGTGGGCTGCACGCCGGAAAAGACACGTTCCGCGACCGCCGCCATGGCGACCTCCCGAGGGGCGGTGCCGCCCCATTGTTCCTGAACCCAGGCCCCGTCCGCGCCCAGGGGCGCCGACCAGGCCATCCACGCATCCCGCCCCACCGCGCGTGCCTGCGCCTCGCGCCGGCGGTTCGAGCCATGGCCCCCACCCCTGCCGGCGTCCCTGGGACGGCGGCACCGGGCGCGCGGGACACCAGGCCGAAGACGGCAGAAGGGCGCGCGGCAGCCCGGCGGACTCCGTGCGAGATGCTGGGCGTCATGCCACCCTCGCCTGTGCGATGCAAGATGCGCGGTCCGCTCAAAGCGCCTGCACGGTGCGCAGAAAGACCCTGCGCGCAGCGCTGAACGGGCCATGGAGAGCCGGCATGGCGCCTGGCGCGGCTGCCGGCGTGGACCGGACCCGCCGCCTCCGGCCAGGGCGCCGTCTCAGTCCGATTCCGCCGGAGCGCGGGCGGGCCAACGGGCCTCCACGCCGCGCTTCACCAGCAGGCCGCAGGCGCCATAGACCAGCACGCCGCAGCCCACCAGGGCCGCCACCCGTCCCCAGGCTCCGACACCGACGCCGGGCGGGGCCGGCCAGGCCGCCTGCGCAGCGGCCACCACAAGCCCCATCACCAGGCTCGCACCGGCGAGGCCCAGCACGGTCGCGACCGCCCGCGGATGCAGGGCCAGGGCACGGTGGCGATGGAGCACGCCGGCGAACACCGCCATGGACCCAGCGGCTGACACCGTCACCCCCAGCGCCGCGCCCAGCGGGCCGATCAGCGCCACGCCAACGGCGCCGACGCCGAGGCACACCACCAGCGACCCCAGCGCGATTCGCTCGGCGCTGCGCACCAGGCCGGAAGTGGCGGCCGTGGCGGAGAGGATGCGCTCCAGCCCCTGGGCGGGCAGTGCCACCGCCAGCACGATGAGCAGGGCCGCGGTGCGGCTGGTATCGGCGGCGGTGAACGCGCCGCGCTCGAACAGCACGGCGACGATGGGCTCGGCCAGCACCCCGAGGCCCACCGCGGCCGGCAGGGCGAAGGCCAGGGCCCCGAGCACCCCGTTGGTGGCGGCGAGGGCGGCCGTCGACGGACCGGCGTTCTCCCCCTGTTGCGCGCCCTGTTGCGCCCCTTGTTGCGCCCCTTGTTGCGCCCCTTGCCGCGCCAGCAGCGGCACCAGCACCGCGCCGGCGCTGGCGCCCACCAGTCCCAACGGCAGATCCATCAGCCGCTGGGCGTAATTCAGCGACGCCACCGCCCCTTCCACTTGTGAGGCGAGCGCCGCCGCGATGATGATGCGGAACTGGCTGAGGCCGGCGAACAGAAGCGCCGGCGAAGCGGCCCGGAGCGCCCCCAGGCTGGCGACCCAGGCGGCCCGTCCGGCGCCGATGTCGGCCGCTGGGGCGTGCGCGTGGGCCCGGGCGATGCGCCGCCGCAGCCAGCCCACTGCCTCCCGCAGGGCGCCCGCCAGGTCGTGGCGATCCGGGGCGGCGGCGCAGCCGCGCGCGGCTCGCAGCATCAGCAGCCACTGGCTGACACCGGCGGCCACCGTGGCCACCGCAATGGCCAGCGCCGCCTGATCGCTGGCGACGAGCCCGCGCAGCAGCAGCACCAGAATGACCGCCAGAACGGTGAGATTGGCGACCAGGGGCGCCAGCGCCGGCAGCAGCACCCGCTGCACCCCGTTGGCCACCCCGCCATAGATCGCCGCCCACCCCGCCAGCGGCAGATAGAGCACCGCCACGCGGCCACACAGCACCGCCACGTCGGCGCGGGCGCCATCGGGCGAGAAGCCGGGCGCCAGCAGCCGGATCAGCTGCGGCATGAACACCGCCCCGAGCAGCGCCAGCACCGCCAGGAGGCCGCCGAGGGCCAGCAGCGTGGCGCTGGCCAGCCGGCGCGCGCCGGCATGCCCCACCGCTCCCTCGCCCTCCGCCCGGGCGAGCGCGGGAATCAGCGCCAGATTGAACGCGCCCTCCGCCAGCAGACGGCGGGCCAGCAGCGGCAGGGACAGGGCCGCCACCAGCGCATCCGCCACCGGGCCGGCGCCGAGAATGGCGGCGGTGGCGGCATCGCGCGCAAAGCCCAGCACCCGCGAGGCGAGGGTGGCTGCGGAGACGATGGAGGTGCGACCGAGGATGGACATGGCGGGCCTCTCGCGCCGGCCGCGGCCCACCCGACCCCTGCCATCGACAGGAGGACCGGGCCCCACAACCGACACCTTGGCAAGCGAACCGCAGCCCGCCGCGCCTGCTCTATGGCCCGCCGCCGCCCCGGTGTCGATGCTTCCGGCGGGGAGGGCCCTGTATCGACGGCCCGGCGTGCTATGGTGCTGCGACCGATGGGCGGTGGCTCGATAGTCCAGGTACCGTTGGCCAGGTGCCGTTGGCCAGATGCCGTTGGCCGAAGTGTCTATGGCCCAGGTGTCTATGGCCCCGGTGTCTATGGCTCAGGTGTCTATGGCTCAGGTGCTGATCATGCGGTCGTCGAGAATCCCAATGTGGTCGCCGCGACCGTCGATGGTTCAGCAGATGGCGGCAGGTCGGGCGAGGGCGCACCCCGACCGAGCCAGCCGGTGCGGCGAGCAGCAGGCCGCTGCCCCTGCGATGTCTCATCCGGTTTCGAGACGCGTGATGCGGCCCCGGCCCACGCAACCCGCCTCTCGCCGCGCCCCCTCTCCCGCGTGCGGGGGAGGGCTGGGGAGGGAGCAGAACGCCGGGACCATGGCGCCACCCGAGCCGAAGGCAGCGTCGCGACGCCCCAAAAGCGAGAACGCTCACGCCCCCGCCCAACGGAAACGCCCGTTCCCTCCCCCGCACGCGGGAGAGGGAACGGGCCTTCCACAGTCCGTCCCGCTGAAAGTCGATCGCATCAAGAGGGCGCCCCTTCGCGGTTGTGACGAGTGCCAGAGACCAAGCGGGCAAGACCCGTCCCTACGATGGCTTATGCCCGCTTCGACACACATGATGCGGCCCCGGCCCACGCAACCCGCCTCTCGCCGCGCCCCCTCTCCCGCGTGCGGGGGAGGGCTGGGGAGGGGGCAGAACGCCGGGACCATGGCGCCGCCCAGCCGAAAAGCAGCGCCGCGATGGCCCAAAAGCGAGAACCCTCAAGCCTCTGCCCAACGGAAACGCCCCCTCCCTCACCCTCCCCCGCACGCGGGAGAGGGAACGGGCCTTCCACAGTCCGCCCCGCTGAAAGTCGATCGCACCAAGGAGGCGCCCCTTCGCGGTCGTGACGAGCGCCAGAGGCCAAGCGGACAGACCCGTCCCTTCGATGGCTCATGCCCATTTCGACACACGTGATGCGGTCTTGCCCCGGCCAACGCACCTCACGTCGCGCCCCCTCTCCCGCGTGCGGGGGAGGGCTGGGGAGGGGGCAGAACGCCGGGACCATGGCGCCACCGGAGCCGAAAGGCAGCGTCGCGATGGCCCAAAAGCGAGAACCCTCAAGCCTCTGCCCAACGGAAACGCCCCCTCCCTCACCCTCACCCGCACGCGGGAGAGGAAACGGGCCTCCGCGATCGGCCATGCTGAAAGTCGATCGCACCGAGCACATGCCGATCTTCGCCAAAGTCTGCCGCGCTCGGCGCGCCCCCGGCGTCACGGCCGACGCAGCCTCCAAACGAAAAACGCGCACCCAAGGGGCGCGCGTTTGACGGTGTGCGATGGGGGCGAACCACCCGCCGCCTCAGGCGCCGGGCAGGGTCGGCCACTCAGGCCTGGGGCTGGGGCTCGATGGAGCCGCCGGCGCCGCCAGGGCTCGGCCGGTTCTTCGGGTTGGGGATGGCCGAGCCACGCGGATTGGCTGGCTCGATCACGCTCTCGCGGGTCGGCTCCTTGCCATTCAGCAAGTCGACGATCTCGTCGCCCGAGAGGGTCTCGTATTCCAGCAGGCCCTTGGCCAGGGTTTCGAGATCCTGCTTCTTCTCGGTGAGGATGCGGGTGGCTTCCGCATAGCCCTCGTCCACCAGGCGCCGCACCTCGCGGTCGATGGTCTGGGCGGTGGCCTCCGACACGTTCTGCTGGCGCGACACCGACATGCCCAGGAACACCTCGTCCTGGTTGTCGCCATAGGCCACCGTGCCGAGATCGGAGGAGAAGCCCCAACGGGTCACCATCATGCGGGCCAGGCGGGTGGCCTGCTCGATGTCGGACGCCGCGCCCGAGGTGACCTTTTCGTGGCCGAAGATCAGCTCTTCCGCCACCCGGCCACCCATCATGATGGCGAGGCGGGAGGTCATCTGCTCGTAGCTCATGGAGAGCTTGTCGCGCTCCGGCAGCTGCATGACCATGCCCAGCGCCCGCCCACGGGGGATGATGGTGGCCTTGTGCACCGGATCGGTGGCCGGAACGTTGAGGGCGACGATGGCATGCCCGCCTTCGTGATAGGCGGTCAGCATCTTCTCCTCTTCGGTCATGACCAGCGAGCGGCGCTCGGCGCCCATCATCACCTTGTCCTTGGCATCCTCGAACTCCGCCATGGTGACCATGCGCTTGTTGCGCCGGGCCGCCATCAGCGCCGCCTCGTTGCAGAGGTTGGCGAGGTCGGCGCCGGAAAAGCCGGGGGTGCCGCGGGCGATGGTCTTCAGGTTGACGTCGGGCGCCACCGGGATCTTGCGGGCATGCACCTTCAGGATCTGCTCGCGGCCCACCACGTCCGGGTTGGGCACGATCACCTGCCGGTCGAACCGGCCGGGACGCAGCAGCGCCGGGTCCAGCACGTCGGGACGGTTGGTGGCGGCGATGAGGATGATGCCCTCGTTCGCCTCGAAGCCGTCCATCTCCACCAGAAGCTGGTTGAGGGTCTGCTCGCGCTCGTCATTGCCACCGCCGAGGCCGGCGCCGCGGTGGCGGCCCACCGCGTCGATCTCGTCGATGAAGATGATGCACGGGGCGTTCTTCTTCGCCTGCTCAAACATGTCGCGCACGCGGCTGGCGCCGACACCCACGAACATCTCCACGAAGTCCGAGCCGGAGATGGTGAAGAAGGGCACGTTGGCTTCGCCGGCGATGGCGCGGGCCAAAAGCGTCTTACCGGTGCCGGGCGGGCCCACCAGCAGCACGCCGCGCGGGATACGCCCGCCGAGCCGCTGGAATTTCTGCGGATCGCGCAGGAATTCCACGATCTCAGTGAGGTCGCTCTTGGCCTCGTCGATGCCGGCCACGTCGTCGAAGGTCACCCGGCCGTGCGCCTCGGTGAGCATCTTGGCGCGGCTCTTGCCGAAGCCCATGGCCTTGCCGCCGGCGCCCTGCATCTGCCGCGACATGAACACCCACACGCCGATCAGCAGCAGGAACGGCAGCCACGACACCAGCAGGCTCACGAACCACGGCACGCTGTCGGACGGCGGCCGGGCGGTGATCTGCACGCCCTTGCCATACAGACGCTGCACCAGCGACGGGTCGTTGGGCGCGTAGGTCTGGAACTGGCGGCCGTCGGTGAAGGTGCCGGAGATGTTCGGCCCCTCGATCACCACATCGCGCACCCGGCCGAGATCCACGTCGGACAGGAGCTGCGAGAAGGAAATATCGTTCGCGCTCGTGCGCTGGCCCGGGCTCTGGAACAGGGAGAACAGCGCGAGCAGCAGCAGAACGATGATCACCCAAAGGGCGAAGTTGCGTAAGTTGGCGTTCATTGAACCCTCGTGGGGACAGCCGAAAGCGCGGCTTTAAGCGACCTTGCCCCTAGGGAAGAGAGATCCCACGAGGACGCGCGCCGACGACACCTCCCGTACCGTCTGATGCTAATTTAGGTGCGCACTCTGGCATTGCCAAGGCAGACGGGCGCGATTGGCCGGCAAATCGCCGGGAAATCGCGCCGCCCTTAACGGCGCTGCCGCCGCGGCGGTGCCGCGGTGACGGTCACGCGATCCGGACCGAGGGTCACCACCGCCCCCGCCAGGGTGCGGCGGAAACGCGGCCCGCTGCCGGCGCTCATGCGCGCCCGCAGCGCGTCATGGAGCTGCTCGAGCTTGCCCAACTCCACCGGCCCCTCGGTGCCGATCCGCGCCAGCACCCGCCCCAGCAGGCGCAGGGCCACCTCCTCCGGCAGCGACGCCAGGGCAGCCGCGTTGAGCGCGATGGCCTCGCCCTGGGGCGTGCAAAGGGGTGCCGCGGCGTCGGTGGCGGCCTCCAGAGCAGCATCAGCGCGCGCCACCCGCGCCGCCAGTTGCGCCAGCCGGCGGGCATCGAGCCCCTCCTCCGCGAGGCGCGGTGCCAGCTGACGCAGGCGCGCCCGGGCGAACCGTGGATTGGTGTTGGCGGGATCGCGCACGAACGGCACCCCGGCGGCCTCCAAGGTGGCCACAAGACGCGCCTTCGGCACATCGAGAAGCGGCCGCAGCAGGGTGAGCCCCCCGCGTGCGACCCGCGGCCGCATGGCGGCAAGGCCGGTGAGGCCGGACCCCCGCCCCAGCCGGAACAGCACGGTTTCGGCCTGGTCGTCACGGGTATGGGCCAGCGCCACGGCGGACGCGGCGAAGGCGGCGGCGGCCTCCCCCAGCAGTCCATAGCGGGCGTCCCGGGCCGCCGCCTGCAGCCCCTGGCGCGGCTTTTCCCCAGTCCAGACCAGAATGCGGTGGGCGATGCCGAGGCGCGCGCACAGCGCTCCGACCCCCTGGGCCTCGGCGGCGGAATCCGGGCGCAAGGCGTGGTCGACGGTGACGGCGATCAGCTCCGGCCCGTCCCCACGGCCGGCGCGCCATCGGGCGGCGAGCCACAGCAGGGCGGTGGAATCGGGGCCACCGGAAACGGCGATCACAAGGCGGGGAAAATCGAGAAAACCGGCGAACAGCCGCGCGGCCGCGGCCGCATCGAGAGGCGCGGCGTCAGCAGCCGACACGCTTCTGCTCGCGCTCCACCGCCTGGCGGATTGCGGAGGCAGCCCGGGGATATTTGCGATCCACCTCCAGGAAGGTGGCGCAGGCGGTCTCCTTCTCCCCCAGCCCGGCCAGCGACTGGCCGAGCCGCAGCAGCGCCTCCGGCGCCCGGGTGGAGTTGGGATACTTGGTGGAGACCTCCAGGAACTGGGCCGCCGCATCCCCGTAATTGTGACGCAGGAACAGGCTCTCCCCCAGCATGAAGGTGGCGTCGGGAATCAGGCGGTCCCCCGGGTTGGCCTGGATGATCTGGCGGAACGTCTGTTCGGCGGTGGTGAAATCCTGGCGCTGAATCTGCGCCTGGCCGGCGTCATAAAGCTCGCGCGCACTGCCCGAGGGCGGCAGCGCCGCCACCTGGGTGCCGCCGACATTGGGATGGGTAAGGCCGGCGGAGGCACTGGCCGGCGAGCCGAGCGGCTGCGGCACGCCCGGCGCCGTGGGATCACCCAGAGGATCGAACGCATCGGAGCGCCGGCCAGGGCTGGCCGGCGCCGGTGCCACCCGCGGCGCCGCAGCGGGCGCGGCGGGTGGCGCCGCGCCGGGGCGGCCACCGCCCTCCTCCGACAGGCGCTTCACCTGCGCCTCGAGCTGCTGATTGCGATATTGCAGCTCCTCCACCTGCCCGGTGAGCTGGCGCAGGGCGTTCTCCATGCGATCCAGCCGCATGGCGGCCTCAGCCGCAGCGTTGGTCTCGCTCTGGGCCGGCGCGCCCGGCGGCTTGAACAGATTGCCGAACAGGTTGTTGTCCTGGGCCGCCGCCGGCTGCCCGGCGAGAGGGCCCACCAAGGGGCTTGCGGCCAGCAGCGCCGCCGTCAGCATGAGACGGGTGAGGGAAGAGCTGGTCTTCGGACGCGAGGACAGAGACGACAACATGGGGCTCGCATGGGGCTGGAGCGGCTTGGGCCCGCCCATCGACGGGCGCGCGAAGGCGCAGGCACATGACGGTATAAGACACATCCGGGATCAGGCGAACCACCACAGGCGGTCGGAGTGATGCGCAAGGACTCTCGGCCCCACCCCGGCGCGCCTGCGCCCCAGGATGCATCCCACAGGATGCATCCCACAGGACGGATCCCACAGGATCAGCGGGAGGATAGCTGCCGGATCACGTCCAAAGTGTGACCCGCGGCCGGCAGCGGCCACAGGGGCCGGCAGGGCCGGCCGGCCCGGCGGACGCCACCGCAGACGCCATGGCCGGCGCCCCTGCGGACGCCGGCCACGATGAAAATCCGGTCGGAAGATCCGGTCCGCGCGGGTGCGGTCAGGAGGCGCGGCCGGTGTTCAGCACGGTCACCGCGCGCCGGTTCTGAGACCAGCAGGAGATGTCGTTGCAGATGGCCACCGGGCGCTCCTTGCCATAGGAAATGGTGCGCATGCGGGCCGGGTCGATACCACGGGAGGTCAGGTAGTCCCGCACCGCCTGAGCGCGGCGGGCGCCGAGGGCGATGTTGTACTCGCGGGTGCCGCGCTCGTCGGCATGGCCTTCGATGGTGAAGGTGTAGCGATTCCACTGCTGCAGCCACTGGGCCTGACGGTCGAGGGTGGCGCGCGCCTGGGGGGTGAGGTCGGTCTGATCGCTCTCGAAGAACACGCGATCACCCACCGCCACCACGAATTCCTGCGGCGAGCCGGGAGGGCCGCCCGCGCCACCATAGCCAGCGGCGTTCTGGTTGGGGTTGTTGGCGCACGCGGCCAGAGCGAGCGCGAAGCCAAACAGCGCCACGAACCGGAAACCGCGAACAATCTCAAGCAAACGCATCCCGGTAACTCCCTATCTCAACGCGGACCGGATGCTGCGATCTAGCCAGCCACCGGTTAAGCGAAGGTTCTTCAAACAGGAGCCTTCGAGCCCGCAGGATCAATCCAGATGAATACCGGGCGTCATGGTTTCCAAGCGGTTGCCGCCCCAGGTGGCACGCAGCAAAAACCAAGCCCCCGAACGGGTCGGGCGCGCGCTCCACTGCGACTCGGAAAAGGCGAGGACCCTCGGCCATGCCGCCCCGTCCTCAATGGGTTCTTCACTGATGCCGCGCCGTGGCGGCATCATGGCAAGGTTGTGCTGGTGGCGCGGCGAAGCCCTCCAGCGCCCTTGCGCGCTCCAACCTGTTGCCCATAAGCAACAGGCATCCCCGGGGATCAGGAGCGCAGCGGCGACCAGGCCGGGTCCGAGGCATAGCTCGGGGTCGGCACCCGCTGCTCGTTATAGCCGGTGACATCCACCGTATAGAGCGAGGGGCCCGAGGCACCGCCGGGATCGCGGAAGAACATGATGACCCGGCCGTTGGGGCAGAAGGTGGGGCCCTCGTTGTGGTAACCCTCAGTGAGCACACGCTCGCCGGAGCCGTCGGGCTTCATCACGCCGATGGCGAAACGCCCTTCGGCCTGGCGGGTATAGGCGATCCAGTCGCCGCGCGGCGACCACACGGGGGTGGAATAACGCGCCGTGCCGAACGAGATGCGGTGCTGGTTGGAGCCATCCGCATTCATCACATAGATCTGCGAGGAACCGCCGCGATCGCTCTCGAAACAGATCTGCCGGCCATCGGGCGAATAACACGGCGCGGTGTCGATGGCCGGCGTGTCGGTGAGGCGGGTGGTGGCCTTCGAGCGCAGGTCCATGACGAAAATGTTGGAGTTGCCGCCCTGCTGCAGGCTCATGATGACCCGCTGGCCATCGGGCGCGAATCGGGGCGCGAAGCTCATGCCCGGGAAATTGCCCACCATCTCCCGCTGGCCGGTCTCGATATTGAGCAGATACACCCGGGGCTCGCCCTGGGCGTAGGACATGTAGGTGATTTCCTGGCTGGTGGGCGAGAAGCGCGGCGTGAGCACCAGCGCATCACCACGGGTGAGATAGCTCACGTTGGCGCCGTCCCAGTCCATGATGGCAAGGCGCTTCACCCGCCGCTCCTTGGGGCCGCTCTCGTCCACGAAGACGATGCGGGTATCGAAATAGCCCCGCTCTCCGGTGAGCTTTTCATAGATCACGTCGGCGATGATATGGGCGATGCGCCGCCAGTTCTCCGCCTGGGCCACGAACTGCTGGCCCGCCAGCTGCTGGCCGGCCACCACATCCCACAGGCGGAACATCACCTGCAGCCGGCCATCGGCCTGGCGGGTGATGCGGCCGGTGACCAGGGCCTGGGCGTTGATGACGCGCCAGTCTTGAAACCGCGGCGTGTCGGGATTGGTGATCTGCTCCACGAACGCCTTCGGATCGATGGGCGCGAACAGGCCGCAGCGCTTGAGATCGGCGGCGATCACCCCGGAGATGGCGCGCCCCTGCTCGGTCTCGCCGAGCAGGTCGGTCACCGCGATCGGAATCGGCTGGGGTGTGCCCCCGGAAATTTCAAGCTTCGTGGCGGCCTGCGCCGGCAGGCCGCGCAGCGCGGCGCCGGCTGCGAGAAGACCACCGGCACCGACGACGAAGCGGCGGCGACTCAGCGCGGATCCGAAGCGGTCGAAGGGGGGCATCACGGGTCGGGGCCTCTGGGGTTCGGCCGCTCCGCTGCGATGGAACCCGCGCGGCGGCCTTCAAGGGATAAGTGGATTTAACGGGCGATGCGGAACCGCATCATAACAAAACGCTTAGGCTGAATCGGGCGAGGGTACTACCGCTCGAACTCCTGCGGCCGGAAGGTCAGATCCATGCTCTTCCATTGGGCATAGGTCTCCTTGCGGAACATGGTGAAGGGCTGGCAGCGCGTGAGCGCGGCAACGGCGGTGCGGCCCACGGCGGGTCCATAGGTGGAGGCGCTGCCCCCCAGCACCACCGGCTCGGCCCGCAGCATGCCATCCGGCTTGAGATCCACGCGGATATCCACGTACACCTTCTCGTCGGCCGGAATGCCCATGACATTCCAGCACTGGCGCACCCGGGCGCGGAAGGCGTCGATCTCGCTCATGCTCAAGGTCGCGGCCTGGCCCGAGGGCGCGCCCAGGGAGGAGGTGTTGGAGACCTGGCTGGCGCTCGCCACCTGGCGGGTCGGGGTGCGCTTGTCCAGGAGTTCCTTGATCTGATCCGTATTGAAGTCGCGCGCGGGGGTCTGCTGCGCCTCCACGGGGCGCGGCGGGGGCGGCGCCGGCTTCTTGGGCGGCAGCGGCGCCGGGGCCACCTTGGCCTCTTCCTTCGGCGGCTCGTCCTTCGGCTTCTCTTCCTTCTTGGGCTCGCTCTTCAGCGCGTCCTCGACCTTGGGCTCCACCTTGGGGGGGGCCTCGGCGGGCTTGGGCGGGGTCGCCGGCTTGGGCGGCGCCTCGGCGGCCTTCTGCGGCGCCGGGGGCTCCTCCACCTTCGGGGCGGGCGCCGGAGCCGGGGGCGGCGGCTGGGTCGCCTCCACCGGCGCATCCTTGCTCACCTTCAGCTTGGCATCCGCCACCGGGGTCGGCTCGCCCACCTGCTCGGCCACCTGAACCTGCTTCTCCATCTTGGGCGCGGTCTTCGAGCCCTTGGTGAGCTTGGTGAGGTCGGTGGCGGAAATCACGTCCACCGGCATGGATTCCGGCATGGGCTCAAACGGCTGCGCCCCGGTGAAGGACACCAGGGCCAGAACGAGGATGCTCGCGTGAGCGATCGTCGATGCCGTGAAGCCGACCTGCATGGCCGTCTTTAGCTCCCTTGTTCCACTTCGGTGACCAGCGCCACCTTCTTGAAGCCGGCGCCGGAGAGGCGGCCCATCACCCGCATCACCGTGCCGTAATCCACCTTCTTGTCGCCACGCACGAAGATCCGCTCCTCCATGCCGCCGCGTGCCTGGGTCACAGCCTGCAATTTGGCGACCAGGTCCTCGTATTTGATCTCGCTGTCACCCAGGAAGATCTGGCCCTTGTCGTTCACCGAGACGATGAGCGGCTCCTTGTTGTCCTGGTTGACCGCGCTCGCCTGGCTCTGCGGCAGGTCCACCGGCACGCCCACGGTGAGCATCGGCGCCGCCACCATGAAGATGATGAGCAGCACCAGCATGACGTCCACCATGGGCGTCACGTTGATCTCCGCCATCACCGGGGCGCGGCGGCCGCGCGCGCGGCGGCTCTGCCACCCGGAAGCCCCTGCTCCTCCCATGCCCATGGCGTCAGCCCCGCTCGTCGATCTGCCGCGACAGGATGGCGGAAAACTCGTCCGCGAACCCTTCGAGGCGCTGAGCCTGGCGGCCCGCCTGGGAGATGAACTTGTTGTAGAAAATGGTCGCGGGAATGGCCGCAATGAGGCCCATGGCGGTCGCGAACAAGGCTTCCGCGATACCCGGCGCCACCACCGCCAGCGACGTGTTCTTCGAGGCGGCGATGGACTGGAACGAGGTCATGATGCCCCACACCGTGCCGAACAGGCCGATGAACGGGCCCGCCGAACCCACCGTCGCCAGCACCAGCAGGCGCGATTCCAGCCGCTCCACCTCGCGGGCGATGGTCACGTTCATCACCTTGTCGAGCCGCTGGTTGAGGCCGGCCAGCGAGCGCACGCCGCCTTCATAGGTGCGCTTCCACTCCCGCATGGCCGCCACGAAGATGGAGGCCATGCCGTGGTTGGGACGTCCCGACAGGGAGCGGTAGAGCTCTTCCAGGCTCTGGCCGGACCAGAACACCTGCTCGAACTGGTCCATCTCCCGTCGGTTGCGGGAGAACAGGAGCGTCTTGTCGATGATGATGGCCCACACCCAGATGGAGGCGACGATCAGGCCGATCATCACCAGCTTCACCACGAAATGGGCCTGCAGGAACAGGGAGAGGAAGGAGATGTCCGCCGCCGGCGCCGCCACCGGCGCGGCGCCCAGGTCCTGGGCCGCGGCGGGCAGCGCGCCCGCCAGCAGCAGGCCCAGCGTCAGGCAAAGAAGGGTGGGAAGGGGCGACTTCGGCGCAGGCGCCCCGCCATGCCTGCTCATCTGTTCGGTCATTCTCGGCTCCGCTGCGCGCGGCGCGCGGCCGCGCGGGACATCTCCGCCGGAGCTGTCCACAAGTCATCCGGTGTTTGACCGGTTGACTCTGTCCAAACTTTGGCGGGCGCCCCGATAAGTGCTGCGGCGCGAAGAAATCGCCGCAAGGCTTACCGCAAACCTAGCCATGATCAGGCTTAATGACACGTTAGCGCGGTCACGCAAGGCGGTGAAAACACCGGATTTCGCAAGGGAATATGGCGCTGCGGCAGAATCAGGGGCCGCGGCCGCCCGCTACCCCTCGCCCTGCCCGTCGAGGGCGCGGGCATCGGCGGCGGTGGCCTGGCGCAGAGCGTCGGGAATGCGCTTGGCCCGGCCCTGGGAGACGAACGCCACCCGCACGAGCGCCGACACCAGAACCTCTCCACCCCTTTTCACCTGCTGGGACAAGGTGATGGAGGCACCCGCCACGTCCTTGGAGAGGGTCACCACCTCCAGCACGTCGTCGATCTTGGCGGGCTTGAGGAAATCGAGCTGCATGGAGCGCACGACGAAATGGAAGCCCGGGGCTTCCGCCGCCGCCTCGGCGAACAATTCGCCCTGCACCACGCCCAGCAGGCGCATGTAATCGGAGCGGCCGCGCTCCATGAAGCGCAGGTAGTTGGCGTGGTAGACGATGCCGGAGAAGTCGGTGTCTTCATAATAGACGCGCAGCGCCAGCACGTGACCGCCGGGAATGAGACGCCCCGCCAGATGGGGGTGGGCCTCGCGCTCGCCTGGTGTCACCGCCCGCTCGCCCGAAAGATCCGTCTTCATGCCCTCATCCCGGTTTGCCGGTCCCCGCGTCGGCGGCACACCTACCCCTCATCGTCGAACAAAGGCAAGTTCGGCGGAAGAGTGGCAGGGTCCCGCTGGGGTTCCGGCAGGCCCAGGTGACGGAAGGCCAGCGCGGTGAGCAGGCGGCCGCGCGGCGTGCGCTGGATGAAGCCCTGCTGCACCAGATAGGGCTCGACGATCTCCTCGATGGCGTCCCGCGGCTCCGAGAGAGCCGCCGCCAGCGTATCCACCCCCACCGGCCCGCCGCCGTAGAATTCGGCGATGACGGTGAGATAGCGCCGGTCCATGGCATCGAGGCCGAGGCTGTCCACCTCCAGCGCCGACAACGCGCGATCGGCGATGGCCCGGTCGATGGCCTCGGTCCCCGCCACCACGGCGAAGTCACGCACCCGCCGCAGCAGCCGGCCGGCGATGCGTGGGGTGCCACGGGCACGGCGGGCGATCTCAGTGGCGCCATCGGGCACGATGGCGATGCCCAGCACCTTGGCGCCGCGCACCACGATCTTCTCCAATTCCTCCACCGTATAGAACTGCAGCCGAACCGGAATGCCGAAGCGGTCGCGCAAGGGCGTGGTGAGGAGGCCGGAGCGGGTGGTGGCGCCCACCAGGGTGAATTTCGGCAGGGAAATCTTGACCGAGCGGGCCGCCGGCCCCTCGCCGATGACGAGATCGAGCTCGTAATCCTCCATGGCCGGATAGAGGATTTCTTCCACCGCCGGCGACAGGCGGTGGATCTCGTCGATGAAGAGCACGTCGCGCTCTTCCAGATTGGTGAGAATGGCGGCGAGGTCGCCCGCCTTGGCGATCACCGGGCCGGAGGTGGAGCGGAAGCCCACCCCCATCTCCCGCGACATGATCTGCGCGAGCGTGGTCTTGCCGAGGCCGGGCGGGCCCACGAACAGCACGTGGTCCAGCGCCTCGCCGCGGGCGCGGGCGGCCTTGATGAAGATGTCGAGGTTGGCGCGCGCCTGGGCCTGCCCCACGAACTCGCCCAGCATCTGGGGCCGCAGATGGAGCTCGGCGTCGTCGTCGCGCTTTTCGCCCGAAAGAAGGCGGGTGTTCATGTCCGAGCCCTGTCGCACCTGCGTCGCGCCGGATCAAGTGCGATCCCGCGCGACAATCACATTCGCCCCCAACGCGCCCCGGCGGAGGGCCACCGCAGATCCCTGCCGCTACTTCGCCAGTTCCCTGAGCCCGAGGCGGATCAGCGTCTCGGTGGTCGCGCCCTCCCCCGCATCGCGCAAGGCGGCGGCGATGGCGGTGTTGGCCTGGGGCGGACCATAGCCCAGATTGACCAGGGCCGAGATGGCATCGGCCACCGGCCCGCCATCCAGGGTCACGGCGCCCCCGGCCCCGGTCTGCGGCAGGCCCATGTCGGCGGCGAGGCCCCCGGGCACCTTGTCCTTCAGCTCGGTGACGATGCGGGTGGCAACCCGCGGCCCCACCCCCTGGGCGCGGGCGATCATGGTCTTGTCGGCCAGGGTCACCGCCTGCGCCAGCTCCGAGGGGCGCAAGGTGGAGAGCACCGCCAGCGCGATCTTGGTGCCGATGCCCTGCACCGTCAGCAGCAGGCGAAACCAGTCCCGCTCGCTGTCCGAGCCGAAGCCGAACAAGCGGATCTGGTCCTCGCGCACATGGGTTTCGATGACGAGGCTGGTGGCCTCCCCCATGCGCGGCAGGTCGCGCAGGGTGCGGGCGGAGCAATGCACCAGATAACCCACCCCATGGACATCGAGGATGAGGTGATCCTCGGCCACCGTGTCCACCAGCCCCTTGAGCTTGCCGATCATGCGCCTGCCCCCGGCGTCGCGGCCCCGCTCACGCCAGCGCCGCCCACAAAAAGACCCCGCAGGCGACCACGCCGAGCCCGGTGCGCACCATGTGCAGCTGACCCCAATTGGCGAGCAGCAGGCGGGTGTCCGGTCCCGGCTCGCGGCTGGCCATCAGCCGGCGATTGGTGGGCATGATGCCGATATAAGTATAGGGCCAGTTGGCCAGCAGCAGCACGCCGCCCGCCAGCCACTGCCAGTTGCCGGTCTGGGCGAACGCCCCGGCGCCCAGCGCGAAGCCCGCGAGCGCCAGGCTCGCCTGCATGGCGAAGCCGCGCGCATAGGCGGGCTTCCATTGGCCCAGGGCCGCGCCGTCGGCCAGGCTGAGCCGCGCCGGCTGCTCCACCACGTTGATATAAAGTGCCGCCCCGGTGAACAGGGCCGCCACCAGCAGCGCCAGATGCCCCAGAACCATCCGCCGGTTCCCCTCGCCACGATCCATCGGCCATCTCTGTATCCGCCCCGGCCTCGTTGCCATCCTACAGCGCCGCGCGCGCCCGTGCAGCCGCGCCGCGATGGTGGGCGTGGGTGACGGCGATGGCCAGCGCATCGGCGGCATCCTCGGTTTCCGGCGTCGCCTGCGGCAGCAGGATGGAAATCATCATGCGGATCTGCGCCTTCTCCGCCCGTCCGGCGCCCACCACGCTCTTCTTCACCAGGGTGGGGGCATATTCGGCCACGTCCAGCCCCATCAGGGCCGGCGCCAGCAGCACCACACCACGCGCCTGGCCGAGCTTGAGGGTGGACGAGGGATTCATGTTGACGAAGGTCTCCTCCACCGCCGCCTCATCGGGCCGGTGCGCGTCCAGCACCGCCATCAGGCCATGGTGGAGCGCGGCGAGGCGCGCGCCCATGGGCGCCGTCTCCGGCGGCAGAATGGTGCCGCACGCCACATAGCGCAGGCGCGGCCCCTCAGCCTCGATCACCCCCCAGCCGGTCCGGCGCAGGCCGGGATCAAGACCAAGGATGCGAATGGCGCGGGTGGCGCGAATCGGTGCGGCAGTCATGGCCACAAACTGCCCCCTCACCTGTCGGGAGAAAAGTGCGAAAACGTACAAATGGTGAACAAATAAAACCTACCCCACCGCGGCGGTGGCCCCACGGCGATCGTCGCAAGGCCTCTCGACGCAGAATCTACCGACACCAGATCTGCCGACACCAGATCTGCCGACACCAGATCTGCCGACACATGCGCCCCTGCGCCCGGGCACCGCAGGTGGCGGCGCCATTCACCGCCGCCACGTCACTGCTTGGCGGCGATGCGGTTCTTGGAGAACAGCATGGCATTGGCGGCCATGTGCTCGCCGGCCTCACTGGCGTTCCATTCCGGCAGCACCGCCACCTGGTTGGACCCTTCGCTCTGCGGCTTAGGCACGAAGGCGGCCGCGGCCCGCTTGGCCTTCGCCAGCACGGCGGCATCGGCCTCCTTCACCAGGGCATCGCGCTTGTCGGCGCTGTCCTGGTCGCCCTGGGCCGCGGCGATCTCGAACCAGGTGAGCGCCTCGGTGAGGTCGCTGGTTCCCGCCATGCCGCGCGCGAAGATGATGCCAAGATTGTGCTGGCTATCCTTCAGGCCGAGATTGGCCGCCTTGCGGAACCATTCGATGGCCCGGCCCCAATCGGGCGCGCCGTCGATGCCCTGGCTGTAGAGCACCGCCAGATTGTGCATGGCCCGCACATTGCCCTGCTCCGCCGCCCACTTATAGAAGCGATAGGCCTCATCCATGTTGTGCAGCGTGTTCTCATAAAGGCTGCCGAGCCGGTAAGCGGCCGGGGCGAAGCCGTTCGACACCGCATAGCCGAGCCATTTGATGCCGGCATCCAGGTCCACCGGCACGCCGACGCCATCGGCATATCGCACGCCCACTTCGTAGGCCGCCGCCAGGTTGCCTTCCAGCGCCGCCGTGCGCAGCGGCTGCGGGCCGGTGGGCACCGGCAGCTCGGCGGTGGTGCTGGTGGGCCCCTGCGTGAGCACCGCCGAGGGCACCGCGGCGGACTTGAGCCGCTCGAAGGTCTGGGTCGCCCGCGCCATCAGCGCATCGCGGCTGCTCCACGCCGCGGCGCCCGTCGCCGTCAGCAGGAGCACGAGACCGCTGGCGGCGATCAACGCCGGCGACACCCGCCGGCGCGCCGGCCGCGACGTCGCCCGCGACATCTGCCGCTTGCGCCCCAGCGCATGGCGATCCACCCGTGGCCGGGCGGCCGCCTCCGCCTTGGTCGTCTCGGCGTCGCGGGCGTCCTTGCGCTCGCGACCGGAGCGCTCCACCCGCAGCGTCTTGCGCGGACGCGACCCGCCAGCCGGCTCACGGGGCTCCGCCCGCAGCTCGGCCCGGTTCATCTCTTGGGCAGCCGCCTGCTGTGGACCCGCGTCTGTCGGGCTCGCCTCCTGCGGATGCCCGTCGGCCGGCAGGCCGGCGAAGACTTCGGCCCAGGCATCGGGCTCCGGCGCCCACGCCGCATCTCCGGCATCCCGGTCCCGCGCATCCGCAGCGATCGCGTCGAGATCCATCGCGTTCCGGTCCAGCGACCCCACATCCGGGGCCCCCGCATCCAGGCGTTCCTCATCCAGCGTCACGAAATTCAGGGTCGCCGGATCCTGGCCACCGGCATCCCTTCCCCCACGCACCGGCGCCACAGGGGGCGCGGCGGCAGCCGGGGCCTGCGGATCGGCGACCTGAGGATCGGCGACCTGGGGATCAGCGACCTGGGGATCAGTGACCTGGGGCGACCAGACATCGTCGGCGGTGCGGTCGAGCACCACCGGGGCCTCCTGCAGATCCATGCCGGGGCCCTCGCCCATCAGCATGCTGGCGCGGCGCTCCACCTCGGTCTGACGGGCCTCCAGGGCGGCGAGACCGCGCTTGAGGCCGACCACCACCGGTCCTTCGGTGTCGGTGGAGACCTTGCGGGTCACCGCTTCCACGGCCTCCTCCACCGCTCCCTGGGCGGCCACGACGGACGCGTGGCGCACGCCCCGCAACTCCTCCATCACGGCGCCGATCGCGTCCTCGATGCCGTCGAGCCGCTGCAGATGCACCTGCGCGCTCTGGAACCGCTCGGTGAGCGCCATCAAATGGTGTTCCACCACCTCGGCCAGCGGCGAAACCACGGCCGTGCCGGCCCCCTGCGCGACGTCCAGCCGGTCCAGCACCGCCCCGAGCCGCTCCGCCAGATCCGCGCCCAAGGCGGGAGACAGGCGGCTCAGCTGGGCGCTCACGCCATCCAGCCGATCATGCAGGGTGCGCACATTGGCTTCCACATCGCGCCGCAGTTCCTCGGCGCTGGCGCTCTGCCCCTCGCGGGCCCGCGCCTCATAGGCGTCCACCCGGCTCAGCAGCGCCTCGGCATTGCGCTCCAGGGCGCTGGTGGCCTCGGCCACCCGCTGGGCGGTTTCCTCGCCGGCGCGGGTGATCTGCTCGGCACATGCCGCCAGACGCTCTGCCAACGGCTGCAAGGCGGACCCGGAAAGGGTGCGGGTGACCAGCGACTTGAGCTCTGCCGACTGCGCCTGCAGCCGCGCCATCTCCACCGGATCGATGGCCTTGGCGTTCAGAATGTCGATCTTGCGCGCCAGCAGATCGAGGCCGGCGGACAGCGCCTCGAACCGCTCCGGCGCCCGCATCTCGTCGAGGCCGGCCCGCACCGCCATCAGCTCGTCGGCCAACAGCGCCACATCGTCCTGCCCGTCGCCGAGCCCGCCGATCCACAGATCCTCCACCCGGTGATGCAGCAGGGTGATGGCCCGGTCCATCTCCACCACGGCCCGGCGCGGCGCCGCATGCGAGAGGCGCGCCCGCAGATCGGCCACCTCCGCCTTCAGCGCCTCCACGGCGCCCATGGCGAAGGCCGGAGCCCCATGGGGCGGATCATAGGATGATGGGTCGACCCAGGTGTCCGGGCCGGCCGAGCCGCGCGCCTTGCCCGAGGGCCAGGCGGCCGGGGGGCGGGGGGCGGGGTTCCAGTCCCGATCGTTCACGGCGCCGGTGTCGCCGGCGCGACCCTCCCGCGCCGGGTACCCCTCGTCGCGGATCTGAGCCTTAGCCGCGGAGCCCGCCCAGGTCGTGCGCTGAAATCGCTCCATGTCCGCCTCCCTGCGGCCGGAGGAGAGAACCTGTGAGGGTGCCCAACTACCATGCTCGCACTGCGGTGATTCGTGATCTGCAGCATCTCGCGAACGTGGTAAATGAGGGGTTAAGCCGGAAATTTTCGTTTATTTTCAACGTCAGGTAACGGTTACTTTCCCTAACGGTAGCCCGTTGTCTCTCCCGGCGACGCCCGGCATCACGCTACAAAGGTTGCCGTGACGGAGCGGAACTTGCCAGCGGAATTGTACCGCCAGCCCGCTTTCAACCCGGGACTGCGGCGCCCTGCGCCAAGGTCGATCCGGGCGGATGTCACGGGTGGTGGTCCCTCCGGCCGGCTCCAGCCCCTCCCTGGCGATCCAGCAGATGCCACGGGATGGGCGCGACGGTGCGCCGGCGGCTACGGGTCCGGTCCCCTCCACCCATCCGGCGAACGGGCCGTTCGCCGCCGCCATCTGTGGCGCCCGCCGCCCGGGCGCCATGACGAGCAGCACTGGAACCGCGCGCTCCCGCTCCGCCCCCAGCCCGAGCCGGACGCAGATTGAATGACATGGGAGTGACCCTGTATGGACGCGAATACCTACGAACTCGGCCGTGGCCTGTCCCATCCGGTGGCCATGCCCCGGCCCGATGGCAAGGTCGACGCCCTGGGCAAGGCCGAGGACGTGTTCACCATCGGTGACCTCGCCCGCGAGTTCGGCACCACCCTCCGGGCCCTGCGCTTCTATGAGGACAAGGGCCTGATCGCGCCGCGCCGCGACGGCATGACCCGGCTTTACTCCGCCACCGATCGCGAGCGGCTGAAGGTGATCCTCAAGGGCAAGCAGCTCGGCTTCACTTTGGCCGAAATCCGCGCCCTGGTGGCCGCCCACACCGGCGCCGCCGCCGATCACGATGCCGCCCAGGGCCTCGCCCTGACCCGCGAGCGCTGCCTGAAGCAGCTGGCCCAGCTGGAGCGTCAGCGTGGCGAGATTGACAGCGCCATCGCCGAGCTGCAGTCCATCGCCAACAGCCTGGCGGCCTGATCCCCGCCCACCGCGCCCTCCCCCGGGAGGACGCGGTGGCTGATGTCAGAAAAGTGGTATTTTAAAACCTCAGCTGGCCACTCACTCGGCCATCTTGGCCAGCAGGGTCTCGGACAGCTCGAAATTGGCGGTGACGTTCTGCACGTCGTCATTGTCCTCAAGGCTGTCGACCAGCCTCAGCAGCTTCTCGCCGGTCTCGTCGTCCACCGCCACGGTGTTCTGCGGACGCCACACCAGACCCGCCTTGCGGGGCTCGCCGAACTTGGCCTCCAGCGCCTTCTGCACCTCGGCGAGGCTTTCCGCCGCGCACAGCACCTCATGGCCGTCCTCGTCCGAGGAGACGTCGTCGGCGCCGGCCTCGATGGCCGCTTCCATCATGGCGTCGGCATCCGCCTTGGCGGCATCGAACTCGATCGCCCCCATCCGGTCGAACATGAACGACACCGCCCCGGTCTCCGCCAGATTGCCGCCCGACTTGGTGAAATAGGAGCGCACTTCCGAGGCGGTGCGGTTGCGGTTGTCGGTCAGCGCCTCGACGATCACCGCCACCCCGCCGGGACCATAGCCCTCGTAGCGGATCTCCTCGTAATTCTCCGCATCCCCGCCCGCCGCCTTCTTGATGGCGCGCTCGATATTGTCCTTGGGCATGTTCTCCGCCCGGGCGGCCAGAATGGCGGCGCGCAGGCGCGGGTTCATGTTGGGATCTGGCAGGCCCATCTTGGCCGAGACCGTGATCTCGCGGGCGAGCTTGGAGAACAGCTTGGAACGCACCGCATCCTGGCGTCCCTTGCGGTGCATGATGTTCTTGAACTGTGAATGCCCGGCCATGGCGCCACCATCCCATTGAACACGGCCCCGCGCCCCGCCGAAGACGAGGCCGCCCGAACCGCAACGTTGACTGGAGCCGGCCTTATAGTCGGGAGGAAGGGAAAAGGGCAAGAAAGCCGGCGCAGAAAAGCCGGCGGACAAAGGCGTGCTGACCTTTCGTCAGCACGCCCGATGGCTCAATTCTCCCAGAAGGTCGGCCGCGTCTCCGCCAGGCTGCCGCCCAGCCGCACGGCGCTGACGCGCACCGCAAGGCCGGTCCGGTCATCGGTCTCCACCGCCACCCCGGACAGGGTGCCCGGCCCCGTGGCCGGCTCGAACCGCGCAGAAGCCAGCTTGCGGGTGAAGCGGCGCAGCGGCTCTTCTTTGTCCATGCCGATGACACCGTCATAGCAGCCGCACATGCCGGCATCGGTGAGGTAGGCGGTGCCGCCGGTGAGGATGCGGTGATCGGCGGTCGGCACATGGGTATGGGTGCCCACCACCAGCGAGGCGCGGCCGTCGCAATAATGGCCGATCACCTGCTTTTCGCTGGTGGTCTCCGCATGCACGTCCACCACCACCGCATCGGCCACCTCGCCGAGCACCGCGCCATCCAGCGCGCGGTCGATGCCGGCGAAGGGGTCGTCCAGCGGATCCATGAAGGTCCGCCCCATCACGTTGAGCACCAGCACCTGGGCGCCATTCTTGGCTTCCACCAGCGCGGCGCCGCGACCGGGGGTGCCTGCGGGATAGTTCAACGGCCGCACCAGCTGCGGCGCCCGCTCGATGAACACCAGCGCCTCGCGCTGGTCGAACGCATGGTTGCCGAGGGTCACCGCATCGGCGCCGGCGGCGAGCAGATCCTCATAGATGGCCTCGGTGATGCCGAAGCCACCGGCGGCGTTCTCGCCGTTCACCACCACGAAATCGAGCTTCCAGGCTTCCACCAGCCCGGGCAGGCGGTCCTGCACCACCTCCCGGCCCGGCCGTCCCACCACGTCGCCCAGGAACAGAATACGCATCGTCAGGCCTTCATCGTCCGCTGCAGGGGATCACCTCAGCTTCCGTTACCATCACATCCACCGGCTCGTCATGGGGTTCGGCGGGCACCCGCTCCACTTCCTGACAGGCGAAGGCAAAACCGACGGCCAGAAGCGGCCCCGCCTCCCGCAGGCGCGCCAGGGTGCGATCATAGAAACCCGCGCCATAGCCGATGCGCAGCCCGCGCCGGTCGAAGGCGGCGAGCGGTACCAACACCACCTCCGGCTCCAGCTGCGCGCACTCGGGGCCCGGGGTCGGAATAGCGAAAGCGCCCTGCGGCGCCAGCGCGGCCCCCTCGGCCCAATAGCGGAAAAGGAGCGGCACGCCCCGATCGACGATCACCGGCAGCGCCAGCTGGGCGTTGCGGCTCCATAGCTCGCGGGCCAGGGGCAGCGTGTCGATCTCATCGCGGAAGCTGGCAAACAAGGCGATGCGACGCCCCGTCAGGTCACCGTCGCGGCCCAGCAGCGATGTGGCGAGCCAGGCGGCCTGGGCGGAGGCGCGGGAGCGGGCCACAACGCCCATCTCCGCCCGCTGCGCCAGCGCCCGGGCCCGCAGCCGCGCCTTCTCGGCGCGCGAGGCCTCGCCATCTGCAGCGGCACCGACCGGAAGATCGACGGGAGAAGGCATGAGGATCCTGGCCACCACGCCCTGGCGGTGAAACCACCGGGCGAAGGCCCTGCGACGAGAGCCTTGAAATCAGTGCGGGGCCGCAAAGCCGTCGGAGGTCGATCCCGGGAAACCTACAACGTAGGTGGGCGCCGTGTGTCCAAGCCCGCAGGCGAGGTCAGAGACAGCTCCCTTAAGGATCGATAAGGCCCCGGGGAATAGTCTCCTAACGCACCCCGCAGCTCCGCACCTCATATCTAGGGAGCTTTGCCCCAAGGCGCCAGTCCTTCCCGCGACCGGAACCACGCGACCCGAGGTTATCCCATGCCGATGGTGCCGCCGCGCTCCCGCGGCACCAGATCCGCCACCAGCCGCTCGATGCGCTCGGCCACTTCCTCAATGGTGCGGGCCACCTCGCCCTCGCTGGCCTCGATGCGGGCGATGGCGGAGGCGCGCGCGTCGCGCTGCCCCTCGATGTCGCTTTCCAGCGCGCGGATCCGGTTACGCGCCTCGGCCAGTTCGTCGGCGATGGTGATGGCGGCCATCACCACCAGGCGCTGGTCCCCGATCTCGCCAAAGGCCGTTCGCAGCTGCGAAATGCGCGTGTCGATATCGTGCGCCAAGCGTACGAGATGGTCCTCCTGGCCCTCGTCGCAGGCCATCCGATACTGACGGCCGGCGATGGTGACGGAGACATGAGGCATGAAGATCAGCCGCCGTGAGTCGCGAGCACGTCGCGGATGGTGGACATGGCGACATCGAGCCGGCGCATGACTTCCTGCGCCACCTCCCCCACGTCGCCGGCCTCCGCCTGCGCCTTGTCCAGCTGGGCGGCGAGCCGCGCCCGGTCGTTGCCCAGCGCATGCAGCTGCGCCTGCAGCGCCTCCTGGTGACGATCCGCGTCCCGCCGCCGCTCCAGCGCGTCGACCAGCGAATCGAGGGCGGCATGCAACCGCCGGGTCGCCGCCTCAATGGGGGCGTCCTCAATGGGGAGACGTTGCTTCAGCGCGTACATGCAGAAAGTTTAGCCGAGTCGACCCGGCCGGCGCCACTGCTCCTTGAGTTGTCAACCAGAATGCTTTCGGCTTTTTTCTGCATGGCGTTAGCGAGTGGTTGATGCGCCTGACCCCACCCCCGGGGCGGCCAAACCCCGTGCCAGAGGGCACCGGCGGCAAGAAACTACCGCCTCCCGCAGCACCATCGGCGCCTGCCTGCCAAATAGCCCTGCACAAGAGGGCGCCACAGCGACGATGAAACGCGGCCGTGATGGCACTCGCCCCTTGACGTCACGGAGCCGGGCGGGTTTGACACCCCGGCAGGCACTGTTATCTAGACTGCCGCACGGTCGGCATGGGCTCCGCATGGGCCCGAAGGTCGCCGTTCCGGCCGCGCCATTCGGTGCGCACCTTCGCCGTTCCGGCCCGCCGCGCGTGCCGCAGGAGTAGAGGATTAATGTCGAACCGCACCCGCCATGATCGCATGGCCAATGCCATCCGGTTTCTGTCCATGGACGCCGTCGAGGCGGCCAAGAGCGGGCATCCCGGATTGCCCATGGGTGCGGCGGACATCGCCACCGTCCTGTTCTCCAAGGTCCTGAAGTTCGATCCGAGCCAGCCCGGCTGGGCCGATCGGGATCGCTTCGTACTCTCCGCCGGGCACGGCTCCATGCTGCTCTATTCGCTGCTGCATCTCACCGGCTATGCCAGCGTGCCCATGGCGGAGATCAAGCGCTTCCGCCAGCTCGGCTCGCTCACTCCCGGCCATCCCGAGAATTTCGTCACCGAAGGCGTGGAGACCACTACCGGCCCGCTCGGCCAGGGCATCGCCACCGCGGTGGGCATGGCCATGGCGGAACGTGCCCTCGCCGCCCAGTTCGGCCCCGAACTGGTGGACCACCGCACCTATGTGCTGTGCTCCGACGGCGACCTGATGGAAGGCATCAGCCAGGAGGCCGCCGACCTCGCCGGCCACCTCAAGCTCGCCAAGCTCACCGTGCTGTGGGACGACAACCACATCTCCATCGACGGGCCCACCTCCATCTCCGGCTCCACCGATCAGCTGGCGCGGTTCGCCGCCTCCGGCTGGGCCACCACCCGGGTGGACGGCCATGATCCCGAGGCGATCCTCGCCGCCATCGAAACCGCCAAGACCTCCAACCGGCCGACCCTGATCGCATGCCGCACCACCATCGGCTTCGGCTCGCCCAAGAAGGCGGGTTCCGAGAAGGTGCACGGCTCGCCGCTGGGCGCCGAGGAGATCGCCGCCACCCGCGCCGCCCTCGGCTGGGACGCCGCCCCCTTCGAGATCCCCGCCGACGTGCTGGCCGACTGGCGCGCCGCGGGCAGCGCCGGAGCCACCGCCCGCGCCGCCTGGGAGGCGCGCCTCGCCGCCGCCCCGGCGGAGCGCAAGGCTGAGTTCGAGCGCCGCGTTTCCGGCACCCTGCCGGCCGCCCTGGGAACCGCCGTGGTGGAGGCCAAGGCCCAGGCGGTGGCCGCCGGTGGCGCTGTCGCCACCCGCAAGTCGTCGGAGATGGTGCTCGACATCATCACCCCGGTGGTGCCGGAAATGATCGGCGGTTCGGCCGACCTCACCGGCTCCAACAACACCAAGGCCAAGACCGCCAAGTCCATCACCCCGGACGACTTCTCCGGCACCTTCGTGCACTGGGGCGTGCGCGAGCACGGCATGGCCGCGGCCATGAACGGTATGTCGCTGCACAAGGGCGTGGTGCCCTTCTCCGGTGGCTTCCTGGTGTTCTCCGATTACTGCCGCCCGGCGATCCGCCTCGCGGCGCTCATGGGCGCCCGGGTGATCCACGTGCTCACCCATGATTCCATCGGCCTCGGCGAGGATGGCCCCACCCACCAGCCGGTGGAGCATCTGGCGGCCCTACGGGCCATTCCGCATCTTCTGGTGCTGCGCCCGGCCGACACGGTGGAGACCGCCGAAGCCTGGCAGATCGCCCTGGAGGCGCAGGATCGCCCCTCGGCGCTGATCCTGTCGCGGCAGAACCTGCCGCTGCTGCGCACCGACGCCACCGCCGAGAACCGCAGCGCCGCCGGCGCCTATGAGCTGATCGCCGCCAGCGGCCCGGCCCAGGTGTCGCTGTTCGCCACCGGCTCCGAGGTTTCGGTGGCGGCGGAAGCGCGAACCCTTCTGGAGGCCCAGGGTGTGCCCACCCGCGTGGTCTCCGTGCCCTCGTTCGAACTGTTCCTCGAAAAGTCCGCCGCAGAGCGGGCCAAGGTGATCGGGGACGCTCCGGCCAAGGTGGCGGTGGAAGCCGCCATCCGCATGGGGTGGGACGAAATCGTCGGTTCGGATGCCGCCTTCGTGGGAATGACATCTTTTGGCGCCAGTGCGCCGGCAAAGGACCTTTATGCGCATTTCGGAATAACCGCGGAGAAGGTGGCCGAGGCCGCCCTCGACAAGCTCCGGCAGGTTTGAGTTCCGCGCGCGGCGGGCGCGACATCGCAGCGGCGCGGGAATGGGTCCCGCCGCCGCGCCCATAATGCAGGAGCCGTGCCTCATGGCCGGCTATGGAGGATGAGACATGAGCGTCAAGGTGGCCATCAACGGTTTTGGACGCATCGGCCGTAACGTGCTGCGCGCCATCATCGAATCGGGCCGCACCGACATCGAGGTGGTGGCGATCAACGATCTCGGCCCGGTCGAGACCAACGCCCACCTCATGCGTTTCGACAGCGTGCACGGCCGCTTCCCCGGTGAGGTGAAGGTGGCTGGTGACACCATCGACGTGGGTCGCGGCCCCATCAAGGTGACCGCCGTGCGCAACCCAGCCGAGCTGCCCCACAAGGAGCTCGGCGTCGAGATCGCCCTCGAGTGCACCGGCATCTTCACCTCCCGGGAGAAGGCTGCCGCCCACCTCACCGCCGGCGCCAAGCGGGTGCTGGTGTCGGCCCCGGCCGACGGCGCCGACCTCACCGTGGTCTATGGCGTGAACCACCAGAAACTCACCGCCGAGCACCTGGTGGTCTCCAACGCCTCCTGCACCACCAACTGCCTCGCCCCGGTGGCCAAGGTCCTCAACGATGCGGTCGGCATCGAGAAGGGCTTCATGACCACCATTCACGCTTATACCGGCGACCAGCCGACCCTCGACACCATGCACAAGGATCTGTACCGGGCCCGCGCGGCGGCCATGTCCATGATCCCCACCTCCACCGGCGCCGCCAAGGCGGTGGGCCTGGTGCTGCCGGAGCTCAATGGCAAGCTCGACGGCACCTCCATCCGCGTGCCGACCCCCAACGTCTCGGTGGTGGACCTCAAGTTCATCGCCAAGCGGTCGACCACCAAGGATGAGATCAACGCGGCCATCATCGCCGCCGCCAACGGCCCGCTGAAGGGCATCCTCGGCTTCACCGACCAGCCCAACGTCTCCATCGACTTCAACCACAATCCCAACTCGTCCACCTTCCACCTGGATCAGACCAAGGTGATGGACGGCACGCTGGTGCGGGTGCTGTCGTGGTACGACAACGAGTGGGGCTTCTCCAACCGCATGAGCGACACCGCCGTCGCCATGGGCAAGCTCGGCTGAGCGGACAGGGGGGCGCACCGATGACCGCCTACCGCACCCTCGACGATGCGGACCTCACCCAGAAGCGGGTGCTGGTCCGTGTGGATCTCAACGTGCCCATGGAAAGTGGGCGCGTGACCGACGACACCCGCCTCAAGGCCATCCTGCCCACCATCCGCGCCATCACGCAGAAGGGGGGCAAGGCGGTGCTGCTGGCCCATTTCGGCCGGCCCAAGGGCCGTGACGAAAGCCAGTCCCTGGCGCCCGTCGCCAAGGCGCTGGAAGCCCAGCTCGGCCATTCCGTCGCCTTCGCCTCCGATTGCGTGGGCGAGGCGGCGGCCGATGCCATCTCCCGGCTCGCCGCCGGCGATGTGATCGTGCTGGAGAACACCCGCTTCCACGCGGGTGAGGAAAAGAACGCGCCGGATTTCATCGAGGCCCTCGCCAAGCTCGGCGATGTCTATGTGAACGACGCCTTCTCCACGGCCCATCGCGCCCACGCCTCCACCGAGGGCCTCGCCCATCGGCTGCCGGCCTTCGCCGGCCGCTGCATGCAGGGCGAGCTCGATGCCCTCACCAAGGCCCTGGAGGCGCCTGAGCGTCCGGTGCTGGCAGTGGTGGGTGGTGCCAAGGTCTCCACCAAGCTCGAGCTGCTCGGCAATCTCGTGCAGAAGGTGGATATCCTCGTGATCGGCGGCGGCATGGCCAACACCTTCCTGGCCGCCATGGGGCACAACGTGGGCAAGTCCTTGTGCGAGCATGATCTGGGCGAGACCGCCCGGGCCATTCTCGAGAAGGCCAGGGCCGCCCAGTGCGAGATCGTGCTGCCGGTGGACGCGGTGGTGGCCAAGGAGTTCAAGGCCAACGCCCCGCACCGGGTGGTGGACGTGGACCATGTGGGCGCCGACGAGATGATCCTCGACGCCGGCCCGGCCACGGTCGCGCTGGTGAAGGAGAAGCTCAAGGGCGTGAAGACCGTGGTCTGGAACGGCCCGTTCGGTGCCTTCGAGATCACCCCCTTCGATGCCGCCACGGTGGCGGTGGCGAAGGAGGTCGCGGCCCTCACCACCGCCGGCAAGCTGCTGTCGGTGGCGGGCGGCGGCGACACCGTGGCCGCGCTCAACCACAGCGCGGTGGCGGACGAGTTCTCTTATGTCTCCACCGCTGGTGGCGCCTTCCTCGAATGGCTGGAGGGCAAGGCCCTGCCCGGCGTCGAGGCCCTGTGCTCCCACCGCTGACGGCGGATCGTTCGGCCCGGAGCGGCGCGTGCCGGCCCGGGCCTCTTCTCAGTTGCGTAACCGCCCGTCGTGGACCTCGGGTTCCGCGGCGGGCCGGTCAAACCCAAACCTTCCATCCGCCCAATGTGGCGGCAAAGCAGGATTTCAAGGCATGACGGCGGAGCTCGACGCGAACGCGCAGAAAATGGTGGCCGACGGCAAGGGCATCCTGGCGGCCGACGAGAGCACCAGCACCATCAAGAAGCGGTTCGACGCCATCGGCGTGGAGTCCACGGAAGGCAACCGCCGCGACTATCGCGAGCTGCTGTTCCGCTCCACCGAGGCGATGCAGAACTACATCTCCGGCGTCATTCTCTATGACGAGACCATCCGCCAGAAGGCCGCCGACGGCACCCCGCTGGTGGCGCTCATCGAGCAGGCCGGTGCGCTGCCAGGCATCAAGGTGGACGCCGGCGCCAAGCCGCTGCCGTTCTGCCCGGGCGAAACCATCACCGAAGGCCTCGACGGCCTCGCCGGCCGGCTGAAGGAATATCGCGATCTCGGTGCCCGCTTCGCCAAGTGGCGCGCGGTGATCGATATCGGCGCCGGCATCCCCTCCCGCGGCGCGGTGGAAGCCAATGCCCAGGCGCTGGCCCGCTATGCGGCCCTGTGCCAGGAAGCCGGCATCGTGCCAATCGTCGAGCCGGAAGTGCTGATGGACGGCGACCACACCATCGATCGCTGCTATGCGGTGACCGAGTTCGTGCTGAAGGAGACCTTCTATCAGCTCTACCATCAGCGCATCCGCCTGGAAGGCATGGTGCTGAAGCCCAACATGGTGGTGCCCGGCAAGAAGTGCGCCCAGAAGGCGTCGGTGGAAGAGGTGGCGGAAAAGACCGTGCGCCTGCTCAAGAATTGCGTGCCCGGCGCGGTGCCCGGCATCGCCTTCCTCTCCGGCGGCCAGTCGGACGAGGAGGCCACGGCCCACCTCGACGCCATGGTGAAGCTGGGCGGCCTGCCCTGGAAGCTCACCTATTCCTATGGTCGCGCCCTGCAGGCGGCGCCGCAGAAGGCGTGGTCGGGCAAGGCGGAGAACGTCGCCGCGGCCCAGGCGGCCTTCACCCACCGCGCCCGCATGAACTCCCTGGCGGCGCGCGGCCTGTGGTCGGCCGGCGAAGAGCAGAAGGCGGCCTGATCGCCGCGCCTCCCTTGTGAAAGGCCGGCCCTGCGCCGGCCTTTTTCATGCCCGGGGACATCCGCGCCCCGGGGTTCCGCAGCGGCCGGCTCGATCCCGGTCCGCGAGGCAATGGGGCCCGAACCGCCCTCCTGCCGCCAATTCGCCCCTTTCTTGGCCGACCGATCACCCCATGTCGCACCCTGCTCCGCCGCCCGGCGCCCGTCTGATGCTGATCCTGCCGCTCACCGGCAGCCTCACCCCCGCTCACGCCACCGCCTGCGCCACGGCCGGTGACGTGGCGGCGGTGATTCTGACCCCCACGGCGGCCCCGCTCGATCCGGTAGCGCTTCGTGCCCTCGCCGCGCCGTTGCAAGCCCTCGACTGCGCCGTGGTGCTGGCCGCCGATGCCGCGCCTGCCGCCGCGGCCGGGCTCGACGGCGTGCATGTGGGCACCCCGGCCACGCTCGCCGCCACCCTCAAGGCCCTGAAGCCCGAGGCCATCGTCGGCGCCGGCGGGCTGGAGAGCCGGCACGAGGCCATGGAGGCCGGCGAATCGGGCGCCGACTACGTCCTGTTCGGCGATCTCGACGGAGCACCCGCCAGCTTGCCGCGCACCCGCGACATGGTTGTGTGGTGGACCGAGCTGTTTGAAATTCCCTGCGTGGGCGTCGCCGCCGATCTCGAAGCGGTCGCCACCCTCGCCGCCGCCGGCGCCGACTTCATCGCCCTCGCCGCCCCCCTGACGGGCGCCGACGACGCCCCGGCCCAGATCCGCGCCGCCCAGGACATCATCGCGGCCCAGGACATCATCGCGGCCGACGGCGCGGATCGCGCACCATGAGCGGGGCGCGGCGCCGCGCTTGCGGGTGGGCCAGGACGGGCGTGGCGGTGCTCGGTCTTCTGCTCGCCTTTTCGATGGTCGCCCCGGTCCGCGCCGAGGAACGCACAAAGCCCGCCACCCGCAGCACCGCCAAGCCGCAGCCGAAACCGAAGCCGGCGGCGCCCGAGGCGCCCCCCGGCGCCAAGCCGGGACCCGAGGGGGCTTCGGCCAAGGCCCCGGCGCCGCTGCTGGGGATTGCGCCACCAACCACCTTTCCTCACCTCGACAGCCCCGGCGCCAGCGGCGACGTCGCCTATGGCGCCTATCAGCGGGGCTATTACCTGACCGCCCTGAAGGACGCCCAGGCCCGCGCAGCCGGCGGCCAGGACGCGGCCGCCATGACCCTGCTGGGTGAGCTCTACGGCCACGGGGTGGGTGTGCCCTATGACCCGAAGAAGGCAACGCAGTGGTACCACAAGGCGGCTGACCTCGGCTCCGACGATGCCAATTTCGCCTTGGGGATGATGGAGCTCACCGGCCAGGACGGCGCCAGCAACGAGGAGAAGGCGGCCAAGCTGTTCCGCAAGGCGGCAGAGAAGGGCAATGGCGCCGCAGCCTATAATCTCGGCCTGCTGTACATGCAGGGACGCCAGATGCGGCAGGACATGCGGCAGGCCGCCCACTGGTTCGAGATCGCCGCCGAGCAGGACGTGGAGGACGCCCAATACGCCCTCGCCGTGCTGCTGAAATCCGGCAATGGGGTGGAGCGCGACCTGCCCGGGGCGGGGCAATTGATGGGTCGCGCCGCCAAGCTCGGCCATGTCACGGCGCAGGTGGAATTCGCCATCATGCAGTTCAACGGCAACGGCGTGCCGAAGGACGAGGCGGCGGCCGCCGCCTGGTTCCGCAAGGCCGCGCTGGCGGGCAACGTCATCGCCCAGAACCGCTATGCGCGCCTGCTGGCGGTGGGCCGGGGCACCGCACAGGACCGGGTGGCTGCCGCCACCTGGCACCTCATGGCCAAGAGCCGCGGGCTGGGCGATCCCATGCTCGACCAGGTGGTCGCCGAGCTTTCGCCCGAAGAGCGCGCCCGCGCCCAGGCCCTGGCCAACCGCTGGGGCGCCGATCTGGCATCCTCGGCCAACGGCGCGCCAGGGGCTGCCGCGCCTGCGCCCAAAACCGCACCGACGGCCCCTGCCAAGCCCGCCGCCAAACCCGCCGCAGCCAAATGAATGCGGCCTGAAAGTGCATTGACGGGGCGCGCGCGGCGCGTGTGCCTTGACGGCGCCGTTTCCGGCGGGCACACGTCCCCCCAACATCCCGCATCCTCGCCCGGCGCCGTCTGGCGCTCCCGCGTCGTTTCCCCGCCGCCTCGCCGGCCAGCCGCTTCAGAGTGCCCGCATGATCCGCTCACCGCTCATCACCGTCATGGTCCAGGCCGTCCGCAAGGCGGGCCGCGCCCTCATCCGCGATTTCGGCGAGGTGGAGCAGTTGCAGGTCTCCACCAAGGGCCCGGCGGATTTCGTCTCCGCCGCCGACCGCAAGTCCGAGGACGTGCTGTTCGCCGAGCTGTCGAAGGCGCGGCCCGGCTATGGCTTCCTGATGGAGGAGCGCGGCCGGGTGGAAGGCACCGACCCCGCCAACGAATGGGTGGTGGATCCCCTCGACGGCACCACCAATTTCCTGCACGGCATTCCCATGTTCGCCATTTCGGTGGCGCTGCTGCGCAATGGCGTGCCCATGGCCGGCGTCATCTTCAACCCGGCCACCGACGAATTGTTCGTGGCCGAGGTGGGCCAGGGCGTCTATCTCAACGACCGGCGCCTGCGGGTGGCGGCCCGTCGCAAGCTGGCCGATTGCGTGGTGTGCTGCGGCCTGCCGCACATGGGCCGCGGCAACCATGAGCAGTTCAACGCCGAGCTCGCCGTGGTGCAGAAGCAGGTGGCGGGGCTGCGCCGCACCGGCTCGGCCGCCCTCGATCTCGCCTGGGTGGCCGCCGGTCGCTTCGACGCCTTCTGGGAACGCAAGCTCGCCCCCTGGGACATGGCGGCCGGCCTGGTGATGGTGAAGGAAGCCGGCGGCTTCATCTCCGACATGGACGGCGGCGACAAGACCCTGGAGAAGGGCGAGGTGCTGGCCGGCAACGAGCTGATGCACCGCGACCTGCTGCGCCTTTTGAAGAGCGCCTGAGCGGTCCGATCATCCCTGACGTTCGATGCCCGGCCCCGTGCCGGGCATTTTCGTTGGAGCAGCTCAGCGCCGGGCGAACAGTTTTTCCACGTCCTTCAGGGAGAGGGTGACGAAGGTGGGGCGGCCGTGGTTGCACTCGCCGGAATTTGGCGTGGCCTCCATCTCCCGCAGCAGCGCGTTCATCTCCTCCACCCTGAGCCGGCGCCCCGCCCGCACCGAACCGTGGCAGGCCATGGTGGCCGCCACGTGCAGCAGGCGCCGCTCCAGGGGCAGCGCATCGTCCCATTCCGCCGCATGCTCGGCGAGATCGCGCACCAGCCGCGTCACGTCCGCATCCTTGAGCAGAGCCGGCACCTCGCGCACCAGCACCGCGCCGGGGCCGAACGGCTCCACCACGAGGCCCAAGGCGGCGAGATCCGCCGCCTTGTCGGCGAGCCGCTCCGCCTCGGCCGGGTCGAGATCCACCACGGCGGGAATGAGCAGCCCCTGGCGGGCGACGCCATCGCGGTCGAGGCCGGCCTTCAGCCGTTCATAGACCAGCCGCTCATGGGCCGCGTGCTGATCCACCAGCACCAGCCCGTCGCGGGTCTGGGCGACGATATAGGTCTCGTGCAGCTGCGCCCGCGCCGCGCCGAGCGGGCGGTCGAGGTCGGCGGCATGGACCGGAGCGGCATCGGCCCGCGCATCGGCCGAGGGGAGAGCGATGTCGAGACGCCCCTGCCCGTCCGGCCCCGCTGGCGCCTGCTCCAGCGCCAAAGGCTCGGCGAAGCCGTCCGCCGGCAGTGGCCGGGCCGGTGACGTGCGCCAGTCATAGCCGCCGCGCGGCGCGAAGGCGGCCGTGCGAGGCGGAACCGACCAGCCGGGAGCGGCAACCCCGAGGGCCGGTGGCGGCGACTCCAGCTCCGGCGCGCGGGCGAGGGTGACGAGGCGATCGGCGATGGTGCCGGCGGTGCGCGGCACCCGCTCGGCCAGGGCATCGGTGAGGGTGCGCACGATGAGCGCGCGCACATTGCCGCCGTCGCGAAAGCGCACCTCGGTCTTGGCCGGGTGCACGTTCACATCCACCTCGCGCGGGTCGAGCGCGAAGAACAGCGCCACCACCGGGTAGCGGTCCGAGGGCAAAAGGTCGGAATAGGCGCCGCGGATGGCGCCCATCAGCAATTTGTCGCGCACCGGCCGGCCGTTGACGAACAGATACTGGCTCAGCGAATTGGCCTTGGAATAGCTGGGCAGGCCGGCGAGGCCCTCCAGCGTCACCCCGCCCCGCTCGCCGGCAATGGTGATGACATTGCGCCCCACCTCCGCCCCCAGCACATCGGCAAGGCGGGCGGCTCGGCCGGCGGCATCCCGGCTGCGGGCGGGCCAGGTGATGGCCGGCTTGTCCTCATTGACCAGGGTCACCGCCACATCCGGGCGCGCCAGGGCCAGCCGGCGCACCACATCCACCGCCGCCATGGCCTCGGCGCGGTCGGATTTCAGGAACTTGAGCCGCGCCGGAGTGGCGAAGAACAGGTCGCGCACCTCCACCCGCGTGCCCTCGGCGAGCGCCGCCGGGCGCGGCGGCGTCACCACCCCGCCATCCACCCGCACCTCGAAGGCATGGGGCGCGCCCCTGGGCCGGCTGGTGATGGCCAGATGCGCCACCGCGCCGATGGAGGGCAGCGCCTCGCCGCGAAAGCCCAGGGTGTTGATGGCCAGCAGGTCCTCGCTGGCGAGCTTGGAAGTGGCGTGCCGCTCGATGCACAGGGCGAGGTCGTCCGGCCCCATGCCGGCGCCGTCATCGGTGATGCGCACCAGATCCCGGCCACCACCGGCGAGGATCACCTCCACCGCCCGGGCGCCGGCATCCATGGCGTTTTCCATGAGCTCCTTCACCACCGCGGCCGGCCGCTCCACCACCTCGCCGGCGGCGATACGGTCGATGAGCACGGGGGGCAGGCGA
The DNA here is from genome assembly GCF_052932325.1 of Xanthobacter sp. ZOL 2024. Taxonomy (NCBI): domain Bacteria; kingdom Pseudomonadati; phylum Pseudomonadota; class Alphaproteobacteria; order Hyphomicrobiales; family Xanthobacteraceae; genus Xanthobacter; species Xanthobacter sp. ZOL 2024. Next base: position 2,299,810 of record NZ_CM128808.1, on the reverse strand, counting down.
CGAATGGACATCAGGCACGGCGCCTCCGGGCGACTCAAGGGATGGTGAAGGGAATGTTAACGCGGATCATGGCGCCGGGCAGGCACGGCACGGGGCCGTGCACAAACGCTCTAATCCTCAGCCAAAGCGCCAATCACCGCATTGAGCACCGGGAAGCCGGCCTCGGTGGCGGCGAGGCGGTCGCCCGCCTGCCGCACCAGCCCTGCGGCGGCGAGATCGGCGATGCGGGCGGGGGACAGGGGCCGGCCGGCGAGGCGCGCATAACGGCGCAGGTCCACCCCCTCCTTCAGGCGCAGGCCCATGAGCAGCATCTCATCCCCCTGCTCGGCGCGGGTCAGCGTCTCGTCGGAGACCATGCCATGGCCCTGCGTCGCCACCCGGTCGAGCCAGGCGTCGGGCATCCGCTCGGTGAAGGTGGCGCGGCGTTCGCCGTCGACGGCAATCCGGCCATGGGCGCCGGGGCCGATGCCGGCATAGGTGCCATAGCGCCAATAGACGAGATTGTGCCGGGCCTCAGCGCCGGGGCGGGCGTGGTTGGAAATCTCATAGGCCGGCAGGCCGGCCTCCGCCGTCACTTCCCGGGTCACGTCCCACAGGGCGCGGGAGAGGTCGTCATCGGGCAGGATCAGCTTGCCGGCGCCATAGAGCCGCTCGAACGGCGTGCCCGGCTCGATGGTGAGCTGGTAGAGGGAGAGATGCTCGCAGCCCTCCGCCAGCGCCCGCTTCAGCTCCTGCGCCCAGGCCTCCGGGGTCTGGCGCGGACGGGCATAAATGAGATCGAACGACACCCGCTCGAAGGCGCTGCGGGCGATGGCCACCGCCGCCAACGCCTCGTCCACGCTGTGCATGCGGCCGAGGTTCTTCAGGTCCGCATCGTTCAGCGCCTGGACCCCGAGGGACACCCGGTTCACCCCCGCCGCCCGGTAGCCGTGGAAGCGGGCAGCCTCCACCGAGGTGGGGTTGGCCTCCAGGGTGATCTCCGCATCGGCGGTGAGTGGCCAGGCCTCATGAATGGCGGCCAGCACGCCGGCCACCGTCTGCGGATCCATCAGCGAAGGGGTGCCGCCGCCGAAGAACACGGTCTGCGCCCGCCGCGGCCCGGTGAGCGCCCGCATGGCGGCGATCTCGCGCCGATAGGCGGCGAGGAAGCGGGCCTGATCCGGCGGCGCACGCCGCACGTGGCTGTTGAAGTCGCAATAGGGGCATTTCGCGAGGCAGAAGGGCCAATGCACATAGACCCCGAAACCACCGTCGTCGGTCCCCTGCCCGGTAGCCCCCTCTCCCGCTTGCGGGGGAGGGTTGGGGAGGGGGAAAGGAGGAGAAAACGGGAGGGGGAAAGGCGCCGCCCTTCCCTGATGCTCCGCCGCGCCGTCCGCGCACGCCTCCACCCTGCCCTCCCCCGCAGGCGGGAGAGGGTTCGCATCGGGCGAGCAGATGACGGCGGGCAAGTCGCTCATCCTTCCAGGCAGGCCTTGGAGAGCTTCAGGAAGGCGCGGGCGCGGTGCGAGAGGCCGAAGCCCTTGGGGGGCATGGCGTGCTTCTCGTCGGCGGTCATCTCGGCGAAGGTGCGCGTGTGGTCCTCGGGCACGAACATGGGGTCGTAGCCGAAGCCCTTGGCGCCCCGGCGCGGCCACACCAAGGTGCCGTCCACCACCCCCTGGAACTCCTCCAGGTGCCCATCGGGCCAGGCGAGGCACAAGGCCGAGACAAACCGGGCGCGGCGCTGCTCCGGAGCGGTGGCGCCGACCTTCTGCAAGGCCGCCTCCACCTTCTCCATGGCCATCTCGAAGTCGCGGTCCGGCCCCGCCCAGCGGGCGGTATGGATGCCGGGCGCGCCACCCAGAGCATCGATGACGAGGCCGGAATCGTCGGCAAAGGCCGGCAGGTTCGCCGCCTTTGCCGCCGCCACCGCCTTGATGCGGGCGTTGCCCTCGAAGGTGGTCTCCGTCTCCTCCGGCTCGGGCAGGCCGAGCTCACCGGCGGAGACCGCCTCCACCCCGAACGGCTCGAGCAGCATGCGCATCTCGATCAGCTTGCCGGGGTTGTGGGTGGCGACCACCAGCCGCCCGGTGAGGCGCCGGTGGCTCATTTGCCAATCGCCTGCTTCTGCAGCGCCACCAGCTGGTCGACGCCGTCCTTGGCGAGGCCCAGCAGCGCCAGCAGCTCGTCCTGGGTGAAGGGGGTCTTCTCGGCGGTGCCCTGGATCTCGACGATGCCGCCAGTGCCGGTCATCACGAAATTGGCGTCGGTCTCGGCCACCGAATCCTCGGCATAGTCGAGATCGAGCACCGGCGTGCCCTCATAGATGCCGCAGGAGACCGCCGCCACGTGCTGCTTCAGCGGCATCTCCTTGATCATGGAGCGCGCATACATCCACGACAGGCAGTCGTGCAGGGCGATCCAGGCGCCGGTGATGGAGGCGGTGCGGGTGCCACCATCGGCCTGGATCACGTCGCAGTCGATGGTGATCTGCTTCTCGCCCATGGCCACGAGATCGGTGACCGAGCGCAGCGAGCGGCCGATCAGCCGCTGGATTTCCTGGGTGCGACCGGACGGGCGGCCGGTGGTGGATTCGCGCCGGGTGCGATCATGGGTGGCGCGGGGCAGCATGGCATATTCGGCGGTCACCCAGCCGCGCCCCTGGCCCTTCAGCCACGGCGGCAGGCGCTCTTCCAGGGTGGCGGAAACGAGCACGTGGGTGTTGCCGAACTTGACCAGGCACGAGCCTTCCGCATGGCGCATCACGCCCCGTTCGAACGATACGGCGCGCATCTCGTTGCTGGCGCGCTTGCTGGGGCGCATGGCATGTTCCTTCATGACTTCAGATTCTGGAAAGGCCCGCCGGTGCGGGCTTTCGGGCGCTCCTTTTAGGCGCCGCGCGGGCCTTCCGGCAAGGCGTCGGCCACCGATACCGCTTGAAGCCGGCCGGCGGAGACGACACATAATGGGGAGCGGCGGGCAAAACCGGCCATCCGGGGCGCCCGCCGGGCCCTGACCTGAGGCGTGTGGAACCGTGGCGATGGATCCTCTTCTGTCCCTGTCCTCCGGCGCGCTGGCGCAGATCGACGCCCGTGCGCGGGAGATCTTCCGCCAGATCGTCGAGAGCTATCTCGCCACCGGCGAGCCGGTGGGCTCGCGCAATCTCTCGCGCCTCATCCCCATGACCCTGTCGCCCGCCTCGGTGCGCAACGTGATGGCGGACCTGGAAGCGGCAGGCCTCATCTATGCCCCCCACACCAGCGCCGGGCGGCTGCCCACCGAGCGCGGGCTGCGCTTCTTCGTGGATGCGCTGATGGAGGTGGGCGACGTCAACGCCCGCGACCGCACCAATATCGAAACCCAGGTGATGGCCGCCGCCAAGACCACCACGGTGGAAGGGGTGTTGCAGGAGGCCTCAACCCTGCTCTCGGGCCTTGCCCGCGGCGCCGGCGTCGTCACCGCCACCAAGACCGATCCGCGCCTGAAGCATGTGGAGTTCGTGCCGCTTGATCCCGGCCGGGCGCTGGTGATCCTGGTGTCGGAGGATGGGCAGGTGGAGAACCGCGCCCTCGCTTTGCCGCCCGGCCTGCCTGTGTCGGCGCTGGCGGAGGCCACCAATTTCCTGAATTCCCACATCCGCGGCCGCACCCTGGCGGAAGCGCGGGCGGAGATGGAAAACCTTCTGGCAGAACTGCGGCGCGATCTCGACGCCATCACCGCCCGGGTGGTGGAGGACGGCCTCGCCTCCTGGTCCGGCGACGAACCGGCGGAGCGCAAATTGATCGTGCGTGGCCAGGCCAAACTGCTGGAGGACCTCCATGCGCTGGAGGACCTGGAGCGCATCCGCCTCCTGTTCGACGATCTGGAATCCAAGCGCGAGGTGGTGGACCTGCTGGGCCGCGCCGAGGAGGCGCAGGCGCTGCGCATCTTCATCGGCTCCGAAAACCGGCTATTCTCCCTCTCCGGCTCCTCCACCATCGTCGCCCCCTATCGCGATGGCCAGGGCCGGGTGGTGGGGGTGCTGGGGGTGATCGGCCCCACCCGGCTCAATTACGGACGCATCGTGCCCATGGTGGACTTCACCGCCCGGCTGGTGAGCCGGGTGCTGGGCGCCCCGGGGGTGGATGCGGCCTGAGAAGAAGCCGCGCGCAGGCTTGATTTTTCGCGCCCGCCCCCCGATATGCCGTGAGACAGACGGCTCGGCCCCCTTCGGGGCCAAATCCCAGCCAAAAGGAAAGACCGGATGAGCGAGCAGACGAGCGCGCCCGAGACCGGCGACGATGTGAACGCGACGGCGGCAGCGGCCCCCGACGCGCCCGCCGCCGCCCCCGCGCAGGCCGGAGCCGAGACATCAGGCGAGAAGGACCGCCTGGAGGCGGAAATCGCCACCTTGAAGGACAAGTTCCTGCGCGCCTTCGCGGAAGCGGAGAACGTGCGGCGCCGCGCCGACAAGGAGATCGCCGACGCCAAGGTTTATGGCATCGCCAATTTCGCCCGCGATATGCTGACCGTGGCCGACGACCTCTCCCGCGCCCTTTCGGCGGTGGATGATGAGACCAAGGACAAGGCGGAAGGCCCGGTGAAGGCGCTGCTGGAAGGCATCGAGATCACCGAGCGCGGCCTCGCCCAGGCGCTGGAAAAGCACAAGGTGCGCAAGATCGAGCCGCGCGGCGAGAAGTTCGACCCGAACCTGCATCAGGCCATGTTCGAGGTGCCGGATGCGAGCGTGCCCAACGGCACCGTGGTCCAGGTGGTGCAGGCCGGCTATGTGATCGGCGACCGGGTGCTGCGCCCCGCCATGGTGGGCGTCTCCCGCGGTGGTCCGAAGGCAGAGCCGAACGCGGACGCCAAGCCGCAGGGCTGAACGCACCCAGCCGGCAGGCCATCCCCCGGCAGGCCAATCCCCCGGCAGGCCATGGGCCAACACATCTGAAACGGCGGCATCGGCAAGATGCCGCCGTTTCCATGTAGGGCCTGGTTCAGCCGCGTGCGGAAGAGCATGGGTGGTGGCGTCGTCCCGGCGCGCCCTCAGGCTCTGCCCGGGCTCTCGCCGACGCCGCGCAGCCCGAGGGCGCCCGAGGCGCCATGGTGACGGGCCTGGGGCGCAAGGACGTTGGCCAGCGCGGTGGCGATCATCCGGTTGGTATAGGGCTTGGCCACCCGCGGCTTGTGGGTGAACTCACGCGGCATGCGCTCACGGCCGGTAAAGGCGGAGCAGAAGACGAACGGGATGTTGCGCTCGGCCAGCAGCCGCGCGGCCGGATAGACGCTCTCGCCATTGAGGTTCACATCGAGCAGGGCGGCATCCACCGCCTCGTTCTCGGCCGCATCCATCGCTGCGGCGAGGCTCGCAAATGGCCCCACCACGGCGCAGCCGAGCGCCCTGAGGCCATCTTCCAAGACGAGGGCGACCAGGAACTCGTCTTCCACGACGAGCACCCGCAATCCCGCAAGGTTCATCGTTCACGCCTTCAATACATCTTCCGCCCCATAACGGGCGGCTGGCGTGAAAGTTCCCTTCGCCTTTGGTCACAGCGCCATCCCGCCGGCGGCGGAATGGCGCCGGTCGTCAGTCCTTGGCGCGCTCCACATAGGAGGCGTCGGCGGTCATGATGACCACGCGGGTACCAGCGGAGATGTGCGGCGGCACCATGGTGCGCACGCCATTGGAGAGCATGGCCGGCTTGTAGGATGAAGAGGCGGTCTGGCCCTTCACGGTCGGCTCGGTGTCCACGATCTCCAGGGTCACGCGGGCCGGCAGCTCGATGGCGATGGGATTGCCATTGTGGGTGGAAAGCATGCATTCCATGCCTTCCTGGAGATAGACTGAAAGGTCGCCCATCACGTCCTTGGGCACGGTGACCTGGTCGTAATTCTCCGGATTCATGAAGGTGTAGCCGTCCGAATCCTCGTACAGGAAGGTGTGGGGTCGGTCTTCCACGAAGGCCCGCTCCACCTGTTCGGTGGTGCGATAGCGCTCGGAGATCTTCACACCGTCGGAAATGCGGCGCATGTCCAGCTGGGTCACCGGGGTGCCCTTGCCGGGATGAATGTTTTCAGCGCTCAGGACGACATAGAGCTTATCGTCGATATCGACCACATTGCCTTTGCGCAGGGAGCTGGCGATGACCTTGACCACGTCGCGTCTTCCTTGAACTTTTCTCGCGGCGTCATGCCGCTTTTCACCTTCGGCGCGCACCATACCCATCTTCGCGCCGAGCGCCACCCTTGGTCGCCGTTTCTGGCGCCGGAACGCCCCCGTGAAGGACTTTCGCCCGTGAAAATGGTATCTGGTTCCGCAAAGAGCCCCCAGAGCCCCTGGTGGGATCGGGAAGTCTATGCCGACCGCCGGCCCTTCCTCCTCGCCCGCAACAGGATCACGGCGGCGGTGCGGGCCTGGTTCCTGGCCCGCGATTTCATGGAGGTGGAAACCCCGGTTCTGCAGGTCTCGCCGGGCAACGAGGCCCACCTGCACGCCTTCACCACCGATCTCATCGCCGCCGACGGCACAAGCGCACCGCTGCACCTGCGCACCTCGCCGGAATTCACCGCCAAGAAACTGCTGGCGGCCGGCGAGCCGCGCTTGTTCGAGCTCGCCCGGGTGTTCCGCAACCGCGAGCGGGGCCCCGCCCACCACCCCGAATTCACCATGCTGGAATGGTATCGGGCCGAGGCGTCCTATACGCAGCTGATGGACGACTGCGCGGACCTGCTTCGGCTGGCCGCCGAAGTGGGCGGCTGCCCGTCATTCAGCTACCGGGGGGCGGCTTGCGACCCCTTCGCCGCGCCGGAGCGGCTCACCCTGATCGACGCTTTCGCCCGTTACGCCGGCATCAACCTCGATGCGGTGCTGCCGGCGCCGGGGACGGCCGCCGACCCCGCGCCGCTCGCCGCCGCCGCCCGCGCCGCCGGCATCCGGGTGGCCGAGGATGACGGCTGGACCGATATATTTTCAAAAGTGCTGGTGGAGCGCGTCGAGCCCCACCTCGGCATGGGCCGCCCGACCCTGTTGTGCGATTACCCCTCCAGCGAGGCGGCCCTCGCCCGCCCCAAGGCGGACGATCCCCGCCTCGCCGAGCGATTCGAGTTCTATGCCTGCGGTCTGGAGCTGGCCAACGCGTTCGGAGAGCTCACCGATCCACAGGAGCAGCGCCGCCGCTTCACCCACGAGATGGCGCTGAAGGCGCAGCTCTATGGCGAAAGCTATCCGCTGGATGAGGATTTTCTCGCCGCTCTCGCCCACATGCCCGACGCCGCCGGCTGCGCCATGGGCTTCGACCGGCTGGTGCTGCTGGCGAGCGGCGCCCGGCGCATCGACGACGTGCTGTGGGCGCCGGTGGCGACGCCCTGAAGGCGCAGGCCACGGCCTGCGACCGGCGCCAAAAGTGTTCGCTCGAGCGCCGCGCGGGCTTTGGTCTCAGGAGATCTCGAACAGGGTCGAGAAGCCGGAGATGTCGAACACCTCGCGGATCTGCGGCTGCAGCGCCTCCAGCGCCAGCCGGCGCTTGGCCGTGCGCATGGCCTTGCCGGCCACCAGCAGAGCGCGCAGGCCCGAGGAGGACACATAGTCCACCCCCGCGAGATTGACGACGATGCCGCCGCCGGTGGTGGAGACCACCTCCATCAGGCTCGCCTCGAACGGCTTGGCATTGGGCGTATCGAGCCGCCCCGCCACTTTCAGGAGCACGTCCCCGCCAACCAGATCACGCTCAATGTGCATGGACTTCGTTCCGCTCCGCGCCCGACGACAGTCCCGGATTATCGTCATTCTCGACAGGGTGCAACGCCACCACGATGCGGTGCATCAGCCAAACGGCCCGCTCGAACAGCGTGGTTGCAAGCAGCAGCCGGCGCATCTCGTCGCCCGCTTCCGCCTGGGTGCCAAGCAGCGATTGGCGGATGCGATGCAGCAATGTGCTGCGATCGGCGGTGAGCGCCGCCAGCACCGACAGATCCTCCGCCCCCTCCGCATCGGCCAGCGACAGGACGAGGGTGCGCAGGGATTCGGAAAGGTTGAAGCCGAGCGGCGGCAGCGCGTCGAAGCTCTCTACCACCTCGGAGAAGTCGTGCAGGGTGTCCTGCAGGGCGCGAATCATCTCCACCAGCGCCTGCTGGCGCAGCGCCACCGCCAGTTCCTCCGGCCCCGGTCCGCGGCCCATGAGGGCGACGAGGAACAGATCCACGTCGCGCACCACCGCCCCCGCCCCCCGCCACAGCGCAAGCCGTTCTCCGGGGGTGGCCGCGTCGCTCTGGTCGAGGTCGGGCAACAGGGTCGGCAGCAGCGACACCAGCCGCTGGATCTCCCGTTGCGAGAGGTCCAGCGCCGAGGCCGGCGCATCGAGGGCGCGGGTGTCGATGTAGCGGGGCCGCGAGGCGCCATCCTCCAGGCTGGGGGGGCTGAGGCGGCTCGCAAGCCGCTCGGCCGCGCCCCGCGCCAGCGTCACCGGCAGCGCTCCGGCCAATTGCAGGGTCAGGAACAGCACCGAAACCGCCAGGGCGATATTGCCGCCGGCGGCCGCCTGCAGCAGGTCGGCCGGCTCGGCGCTGCCCCACAATCGCGCGCTCACCAGGCCCACCGCCCACAGCGCCGCCACCAGCAGGCAGCCGACCGCCTTCACCAGCACATGGACATGGCACAATTGCCGCCCTGTGCCCTCCAGCCCGCCGGCCGCCAGCAGGGCCGACAGGCCGGAACCGAGATTGGCGCCCAGCACGAGGGGAAAGGCGGCGCTCAGATCCAGCAGGTGCGCCTGCAGGAGCGCCAGCACCAGGAGCGTCGGTGCCGATGACGACTGGCTCACCACCGCCAGCGCGAGGCCGATGGCGAAGCCGAGCCAGGGCGAGAGCAGCGGCCCGATCCACGTGGCCATGGCGGCCGCGTCCAGGGCCCGCGGCGCCTGCTTGATGAAGACCAATCCCAGCAGCGCCAGGGTGAGCCCCAGCGCCGCGCCGATCCAGTCGCGCCAGCCCGGGTGACGATCGAGCCGCAGATGAATGGCGAACCCCACCGCGGCGAGGGCAAAGAACACCAGCAGACGAAAGTCGATGGCCGCCACCAGCACCAGCGCCGCGGTGCCGACGCTGCCGCCGGCCACCACCGGAATGGCGTCACGGGTGTGGAACACGCCGCCGCGCACCAGATTGCCGCAGATGACGGCCACCGCGTTGCTGGATTGGGTGGCCGCCCCCGCCAGGGTGCCGCAGACAAGGCCCCGGAGCGGCGCGCCGGTGGCGCGGCGGATCCATTGCCGGGCCCGCCAGCCGGTGGCGTGCTGCAGGTGCGACGACAGGCGGCTCAGCCCGACGAACAGAAGGCCGAGGCCGGCCAGAAGCTCAGCAAGAACGGACATCAGTGACGCATTTCACAAACCGCGCGACGCCCCGCCCCGAACCGGACGCCACCGCGCCCGCCGCTGAAAACACGCACAGCGACGCCGCCCGCGCGGGAGCCGGCACGGGGGAGGATGAGCAAGCCTAGCGGCGGCGCATGTCAGTCATGCGACAGCCCCTTGATCCTGTGACAGGTCCGGCGCCCGGTTCAGTCCGCGGCCTTCGGGCCGGCCACCAGGGTCAGCTGGTTTTCCCCGCCCGCGCGTCGGTAGCTGAGGCTTTCGAGGAAATGCCGCATCAGCTGCACCCCATGCCCGCCGATGCGGGCCTCCTCGATGGAGGCGGCCGGATCCGGCTCGGGCAGGCCGGTGGGATCGAAGGCGATGCCATTGTCGATCAACCGCACGGCCACCCGCCCGTGCGGCTGGCGATAGACCTCCAGGCGGATCTGCGGGGCATGGTCGACCGCCGCGAAGCCGTAGGAGATGACATTGGTCAGCGCCTCTTCCACGCTCAGCTCCAGACCGAAGCGCAGCGCATCGGGCCAGCCCTCCCGGGCCCCCAGCGCACCGAGCCACGCGGTGGCGTCGGAGATGGCGGCAAGCTCCGCGCCGACCTGCAGCGCGGAAACCAGCGTATCAGCGGCAGGCGAGGTGCTCATGGGCGCCGGTCAGCCTGCTCCGCCCGCAACCCCGCCGCCCAATTCCGCCAGCGCGGCCTCGCGGGTGGGCACGATGGCGATCAGTTGATCGACGCCGGTGCTGCGCAGCACCCGCTCCACCTGGGGATCGCAGCCGCACAGCAGCATACTGCCCTCGCGGCGGCTCAGCGCCTTGGCATTGGCGAGCAGCAGGCGAATGCCGATCGACGCGATGAACGGGGTCTGGGACAGATCGACCACCACCACCCGGGCCTTGCCCGCCTCGACGGCGAAGGCGGCTTCCACCGCGGCGGCGCCAGCGATGTCCAGACGGCCCTCCAGGGCGATCAGCACCACATCCAGGGCCAACGGCGACGTGTCCATCTTCATGCGTCGGATCTCTCGATCGGCGGCGAGCGCCATCCATGGGCCCCAAAGCGCGCAGCACATTCTAGAGCGCCGCAAGCCGCAGCGGAAGCCCCGCCGCGGCGCCCGCGCCTCAGCGCGGGCGCGCCAGCACCAGGCCCGTGGCGCCCGTGTCCGAGCGGCCGCGCCCATAGCCACGCCAGCCCTCGGCGAACAGCGCCTTCTGCCGGTCCGTATCGAGCGGATCGACCACGATCCGGGCGCCATCATCGGGCTCCGAACCGTCGCGGACCATGACGTAGCGGGCATAGCCACCGAAGAACAGCTCGATGCCGGAGATGGGAAAACCGCCCGCCACCAGGTTCGACCAGCTGGGCACGTTCACCGGCGCGGCGGTGGAAAACAGCAGCATGTCCGCCGGCGCCAGGTCGATCCGCCCGGCGATGAGGGCCTTCTGCAGCCCCTGCCCGCGATAGGACGGATGCACCGAGGCGCCCGCCAACCGCCCCACCGCCCGGCTCGGCGCCACGTTCAGCAGCCGGTGCGGGCCGTCCTTCGGCGTGTGCTCATGCTGGAGGATGCCGTAGGCCACCAGGGCGCCGCCGTCGCACAGGCCGACGGTGCGCCCGCGACCCGCCAGGATGCTCTCGAAATAGGCCCGGCTCTCCGGCTTCACCACCTCGGGTCGGGCGATGGGCCCGATGGCGACGCGATGCAGCGCCTCCACCGCGTCGAGGTCCGCCGGGCCAAGCTCGCGCTGAGTGAGGGGACGAGCCGGCGCACTGGCCACAACAGCGCTGGTCACGTGATGACCTCCGCATAATTGAGCATGGCGATGGGGGGATAGGCCCCGAGCTGCCGCGCCACGCTCATGTTGATGATGAGTGCGAAACGCCGCAGCGTTTCGATGGGAATGGTGCGCGGTGCGCGATGGTTGACCAGGATCTCGGCCGCTTTGGAGCCGGCCAGCTGGCCGACCGAGTAATAGCGGCTCACCAGCCCCACCAGCCCCAGGCCCTGGCGCAGGAAGAACTCGGTGGCGCCGAAGGTGGGCAGCTTCACCTTGAGGGCGGTCTCGCCCACCCGGTCGAAGATGCTGGCCAGGAACGTGTCCGCCGGCAGATAAAGCCAGTCGGCGCCCTGCTCCTTGAGATCACGCACGAAGCCTTCGACGCCGTCACCGGTGGCGCGGGTCCCGTTCATCACCAGCGGCCGGGTGATCACCTCGACATTGATCGCCGAGCAGAAGGCCCGCATTTCCTCGATGATGGCCAGCGAGTTGTTCTCGTTGGGCGAATAGATGACGCCGACCTTCTTGAACGGCTTGTAGCCCTGCATGGCGCGCATCTGCACATCGGTGGGCACCACGTGCACGGCGCCGGTGACATTGCGCTGGGAGGAGGCGAACGAGGGCGCGATCTTCACCTGCACCGGCGCCGCCACCAGCGCGAACACCACCGGAATGTCGCGCACGAACGGCGCAGTCGGTGGCGCATCATAAGGCCCCACCACCGCCAGAGTGTTGGGGGTGCCGTAAGTATAGATGAGGTCCGGGCGGAAGGTGGGCAGGGTCTCGGCCAGGATGGACTTCACCCGACCGGAATCGCGCTCCACGTCCCTGGTGAGGAATTCCGCATTGATTTCGTTGGCGGCGAAATAGTCGCGGAAGCCCCGCTCCACGTCGGTCTCGCCACGGAAGGTCAGCATCAGGATGCGGAAGGGGGCGCCCGGGCTGTCGGCCCGCGCGGCGCGGCCGAGAAGACCGGCGGCGCCGGCGCCCAGACCCAGCGAGAGGAGCGAACGGCGGTCCATCACACAGGACTCCCTTCGGACGAGGATGCGCGCATGGCGCGGCGCGAACCGGACGTTGCAGCAGACCGTCGTCCCGATAGCGCAAATACCGCTGCGCCCGCCACAACCACAGCGCCCAAAAGCGCGGTTGCAATGGAGAATCCCACCGCTGCCAGCAAAACACCAGCGCCCGCCGGGCCCGCCGCATTGCCGGAGCGCTCCACCAGCCGAAACAAACCCAGGACGCCGGCCGGACGCCCCCCGGCGTGCGCCGCGGTATCGGCCACCAGCGCCGATTGCGAGGCGATGGACATGGACTGGCCGAGCCCCAGCAGCGCCAGCGCCACCACGATCAGCACAGCGGAGGGATTTAGCGGCACCAGCATGGAGCCGATGCCCGACACCAGCCCTCCGGCGATGACGAAACCGGCACGCGCGTTCCAGCGATCCGCCAGGGCAGCGAAGAACGGCACCGCCAGCACCATCAGCAGCGGATAGATCATCTGAAAGCGGCCGATCGCCGCCGACGAATAGCCCTGCCGCTGCAGCTCCAGCGGCACCAGCAGCAGGCACAGGGCCGCGAACAGCAGCTTGGCGGGAAAGGCGCAGCCGAGCAGCAGCGCCATCAGCCGGGGGGCGCGGGCAGAGCGCGCCAGATCCCGCAGGGTGGCCGGCGCATGCACCACCCCACGGGGCGCCTTCGGCACCACCATGGCGGCCACCAGCGCCGACACCACCGCCACCGCCGCCGAGGTGAACAGCGCCACCTCCGCTCCCAGCCGGTCGGCGATGACACCGCCGATGGGCGGACCGCACAGGCACGCCACCATGATGGCCCGCACGAACACCGCCAGCGCCGCGCTGCGGCCAGCCCCATGGGAATGATCCACCACATGCCCCTGGGCGGAGACGAAGACCAGCGCATAGCCGAGACCGGTGACCACCCGCGCCAGCAGGAACAGGTGGTAGTTTCCGGTCACCGCGGAGACCGCATAGCCGAGCGCCGCCAGCAGCGCCCCAGCGAGGAAGCCGTTGCGCCGCCCCATTCGCTCCGACACGCTGGCGAACGGGATCTGGCACAGGGCCACCACCGCCATGAAAGCGACGATGGGCAGGCTGGCGGCCACATTGGGGCTCAGCCCCACATCCCCCGCGGCCAGCCCCTGGGCCAGCCGCGGCATGTAGGGCCGGGTGAGCTCCTCGCACAGCATGAACAGGAACAGGGCCGGCCGCACGGCGGCGGCGAGGCGGCTTTCAGTGCCCTCGGTCTCGCCGACACCGCTGCGTTCCGCCAGCCGGTCCAGCCGCGCCACCAGCGCCGCATCCCCGGCCTGGACCGCCCGCGCCCGGGCCTGCCGATGGCGGGCGCCGAGGCGGCTGGTGATCGCGTCGATGGGCGCCAGCAGCGCGCGCACCGCCGTGCCGCCGTCATCCTGCTGGGTCGCGAGCCGGCCCCGCGCCAGCGCCTTCAGGCGCTGCTCCACCGCCACCAGCGCGGCGATCGCCCGGCCGCCCACCACCAGCGCCACCAGTTCCAGCGCCACCAGCAGGGCCACCACGCCAATGAAGGCCACATCCAGAAGCACCGCCCCCACCTGCTGCCAGACCACGGTGGGATCCACGGTGATGGCGATCTCCGCCACCTGCCCCCCTGCGCCTTGCACCGCGGTGCGCACCACAGCCGCGTCGTCGAGCCCCACCCGGGTTCCCGAGCGCGCCAGCACCTCGCCGGAGGGCAACGACAGGCGGATTTCCGCAAACTCGCGGCTGGGGGCTCGCAATTCGTCGAAATATGCGGGGACGTCCACAAGATCACGCACCGGAATGCCCGCCGCCACCGCCCGCTCCAGCAGCCCTCCGGCCGAGCGGCCCACCGTCTCGGCCTTGGCGAGAATGGCCGGAACGATGGTGCGCTGCGCCACCCGCTGCGCGCCCCAGCCGATCACCGCCAGCGCGGCGCACAGAATGAGGGCGATGGCGATGGTGACCGCGGCGCGCAGACCGATCATCGTCCGCCTCCGGCCGCACCGGGGGTCTGCGCGTCCCGGTGCACCCCTTCGATTTCGGCCAGCACCGCCCGCGCCGCGCCGGGCCAGCGGCTGGGATGCGCCGCGCGCCGCACTGCCCGGCGCAGGGCCCCCGCCAGCACCGCGCCCACCAGGATGGTCGCCACCACCGCGCCGGCCAGCGTCGGCCAGGCCACCGCCCACAGGGCGCCGTGGATCTCATCCGCCACCATCGCGAGCGCACGGGGGTCATAGCGCATGATGACCCGCCCGATGATCGCATCGAAATCGTTGCGCACCAAGCTCACCACCTGGTGGGGGGCGGCGGCGTCAGCCACCTGCCCCACCCGCTCGGGGGCACTCGAAAAGACGATGGCGCCCCGTTCGTCGGCAATGTCGATGGAAATGAGATCGGCTTCCAGCCGCGCCTCGCGCCGCAGCACCTCGGTGAGGGTGCGCTGCACCGGCACGGCAATACCGAGGGAGGCGGCGCGCTCGATGATGCTGGAGATGCGGGTGGCGGTGACCTTGAAGCGCGCCTCCACCGCCGTGCCATAGGCACCGCTCAAGGTGGCATTGGCGAAATAGGTGCCGAACGCCACGCAGGCGGCGGCGATCAAGGCGAAAACAGCGATCAGCGACACGGTGGCGCGCGTCATGTCCAGGCCGGAACGGAGCGGAGATCCCACCACCATGTCAACCTCGCAGCGGTATGAAAAGCATCCTGAGATTGCAGGATTTTTTTGATCGCGTACCGTTTTTTTCTGGTTTGGTCCCACGGCTCCGTTTAACGTCCCCCGGCGTCGATCCGGTGAAGCAGGTTCATGACGTTCGTAAGTCGCTTGGCTCTGGTTATGATCCTCGCTGTGATCGCCACTGTGGTGGCGGTCGCGGGGCTTTGCTTTGCCGCCAGCGAACGGGTGAATGTGGAGATCGAACGGGCCCGGGTGGCTAATCTGCTCACCACCTTGCGCACCGCCACCGAGGGCAACCTCTCCATTGGCCTGACCCTCGACCAGATCTCCACCCTGCAGGCGCGCATCGAGCGCGAGAAGGCCAACGACCCGTCGATCCTCGCCATCGACATCTTCAACGCCGCCGGCCGCGCCATCTATTCCACCGACCGCAGCGTCATCGGTGAGGCCCTGCCGCAGGATTGGGTGCAGCGGCTCGCCGATGCCGGCATCTGGCAGACCGTGGAGCGGGGCGACACCGTCTTCGGCACCCATTTCGAGAACGACCTCGGCGTCGCCGGCGGCCTTTCGGTCACCGTCTCCGACCGCAGCCGCCTGGCGCGGACCCAATCCCTGGGGCTGAGCCTGCTGGGCCTCGCCATCGCCCTCGCCGCGGTGGCCGCCATCATCGTGGTGATCGCCGCCGTGCTGTTCTCCTATGTGATGTCCCGCCCGTTCGAGCAGGTGACGCGGATCCTCTCCGGCGAGGCCATGAGCGCCACGTCCGACCGGCAGCTGTCGCGCCTCGCCTTCCTCACCCACCGCAACTGGCAACGCGCCGAAGCCCGGGTCGACCGCGGCCTCGGCCAATTGGGGGCACTCGACGATGCGGCCTGACCCGGTGGATCCCGGGCGGGCGCGCCTGCTGACGGCGGTGTTCGCCTTCCTCGTGACCCTGCTCATCGGCGGCACGGCGGCGGCGCTGCTCACCACCTCCTACCGCGCCCAGGTGCAGGACAGCGCCCGGCGCGACGCTCTGGTGATCGGCACCTCGGTCGCCCGTGCCCTGGCCCAGCAGTTCGAGAAAGCCGCCCGCTTCGGCATTCCCCTGAAGCTGCTGCCGGGGGTGGAGGCCCACCTGGAAGAGACGGTGATCGCCACCCCCGGCATCACCCAGATCATCCTGCGCGGACCCGACGGGCGCGAGTTGCGCAGCGCCATGGACGGCGAGCCGGGCATCGATTCCGCCACCGCCGACGTGGTGGTCGACGGCAATGTCGTGGCCACGGTGGAGGTGGGCACCAATCCCGTGGCCTTTGCCCAGGCGTTCGCCAATGTGGCCGTGCAGGCGGCGGTGGTGGTGTTCATCTGCGCCGCCCTGGCGGCCTTGGCGGCGGGCCTGCTGGTGGGGCTCGCCCTCGACCGCGCCGAAGCGCGCCTGGCCGACGGCCTCAACCGCGCCATCGCCGGTGATTTCGACTGGGACGCCCGCTCCGGCGTGCGCTATGGCGCGGTGGGCCGCGCCTTCCGGGCCCTGAGCGCCGGCAATCGCCATGTGCGCGATCGCCGGGCGGTGTTCGATGCCTATGCGGAGGAGCTGCTGGCGGTGGATTTTGACGGCAGCCTGCGCCCCGAGGTGGAAAGCCTGCGCCAGGACGTGCTGGCCCCGCCGGCCGCCACGGACAAGGAGCGCGACGCCTGATGCTGCTGCGCACCCGGATCACCCTCATCGTGGCGCTCGGCTTCCTCGTGCTGATGCTGGGCGTGTGGGCCGCGACGCTGTTGCGCGACCGCGTCGCGGAAGTGCGCGAGGGCGAGGTGGCCATTGCCGGGCAGACGGTGCTGTGGCGCGAGATCGTCGCCTTCCAGACCAACAACCTGTCCCGCATCCTGGAGCGCGTCGACCGCTCCTCGGCGTTCCGCATCGCCCTTGGCTTCGCCGACCGGCCGGGAGTCGCCACCGCGCTCAAGGACGCCGGCGTGGACGTGGGCGACCCCGACACTTCGTTCGAGGTGGTGGGCAGCGACCGCGAGCTGATCTACGGCGCCGGCGGCACCGGGCACACGCGCACCATCCTCGACGCCAGCAGCCTCGACCGCGCCCTCAAGGGCGAAGTGCTCGGCGGATTGCGGCAGGTGGCCGCCGACCGCATCATCGTCATCTCCACCCGCACCGTCACCCTGCCCAATGGCGGCAGCGCGGTGCTGGTGCTCGGGCGCGATGCCAGCCTCGGCATCGACCGCTTCGCCCGAGGCATCGGCGCCACCACCACCCTCATCACCGTGCGCGGCCGGGTGGTGACGAGCACCGATCTGCGCCTGTGGGAACGGGCCAAGCTCACCCTGACCCCGCGCCGCCCCCTGGCCGAGCGCATCAGCGTGGACAGTCGCAACTACACCCTCACCAGCGTGCCGGTGGAAGCCATCGGCGGCAGCGTGGTGGGCGCCCTGGTCAGCCTGGTGGACACCACCGAGACCCTGCGCACCTCCAACCTCATCCGCCAGGCCGCGGTCTGGGGGGCGATCGCGCTGATGGTGCTGGGCATCATCGGCCTCAACCTGTTCCTCTGGTACAGCTTCCGGCCCCTGGAATCGGCCATCGACGTGCTCCAGGCGCTGGCCCGCGGCGACACTTCGGTCACCGTGGACCATGCCGGATCCGACGAGATCGGCCGCATCGCCTCGGCGGTGGTGGCGCTGCGTGGCCATGTGCAGGCGCTGGCCGAAAGCCGCCGCCAGCGCGAGCGGGTGCGGCGCCGCCAGGAGGCGGTGATCTCCAGCGAGCTCAAGGCCCTCGCCGCCGCCATCGACCCCACCGACCGCGAGGAGGTGCTGGCACTGCTGGCCACCCAGCCCGAAGACGACCAGCGCGACGACGAGCTGCGGCGCGTGGCGCGGGTGCTGCACGACCTTTCACGGCGCATCGTCGAGCAGCATACCCGCCTGTCCTCCATGGTGGTCGAGCTGCGCGAGGCCCTCATCACCAAGACCAAGCTGGCCGGCCTGCAGCAGGAGCTGGAGATCGCCCGTCAGGTGCAGCTCGCCATTTTGCCCAAGGAGTTCCCGCCCGATGCCCGGGTGGCGGTGCACGGCCAGATGACCCCGGCCCGCGAGGTGGGCGGCGATTTCTACGATTACTTCATGATCGACGACCACACCCTCGGCTTCGTGGTGGCGGACGTCTCCGGCAAGGGCGTTCCGGCCGCCCTGTTCATGGCCATCTCGCGCACCCTGCTACGCTCCACCGCGCTGTTCGAGCGCTCGCCGGCTCGCTGCATCCGCCGCCTCAACGACCTCTTGGCGGTCGAGAACGACCAGATGCTGTTCGTGACCGTCCTCTACGGCGTGCTTGATCTCAACACCGGGCAAGTCACCTATGTGAACGCCGGCCACAACCTGCCGTATCACGTGGCCAGCTCCGGCAAAGTTGCAACCCTGCCATCCACTGGCGGCATGGCGGTGGCGGTGCTGGAAGGCTTCGTCTATGTGGAGCGCACCTTCTCCCTGGCCCCTGGCGACACCCTTTTCCTGTACACGGACGGCGTGACCGAAGCCTTCGACGTGGACCAGAATCCCTATGGCGAAACGCGCCTGGAGACCCTGCTGCAGAGCGGCGCCAACGACTGGTCGGTGCTGGAACTCTCCGAGCGGGTGCTGGCCTCGGTGCACATTTTCGAGCGCGGCGCGCCCCAGGCGGACGACATCACCTGCTTGACCCTGCGCTATTTCGACGGCAAGGGAGCCCAGCGCCCGGACTGAGCTGCCCCCGCGGCGCAGCCACACGCCCATCCATCGGAGACGGCACCGCCGCCCGACAAGAGGCGGACGGGAGGACAGGGTGTCTGTGAATGCCGATGCGGCCCCCGAGGTTTCGGGCGAGGTCGCCACCATCGGGGCGGTGGGCGTCGCCCACTTCACCAGCCACATGCTGCAGCTGGCACTGGCGCCCCTGTTCCTGTTCATGCGGGATGATCTGGGCACCTCCTTCACCGCGCTGGGGCTGGTTCTGTCGGTCTATTTCCTGTGCTCGGCGGCCGGCCAGGTGATGGCCGGCGTGCTGGTGGACCGGTTCGGCGCCGACCGGCTGCTGCTGTCCGGCATGATCCTGCAAGGCGGCGCCACCGCCGCCATGGGATTTGCGCCCCATTACGAGATGCTGCTACCCCTCGCCGCCCTCGCCGGGCTCGGCAACAGCGTCTATCACCCCGCCGATCTGTCGATCCTCAGCCACAAGGTGGCCCCCCAACGCCTGGGCCGGGCGTTCGCCACCCATGTGATCTGCGGCAATATCGGCTTTGCCCTGTCGCCGCTGATCAGCGGTGCCCTGGGCGCCACCTTCGGCTGGCGCACGGCGCTGACCACCATGGGCCTCGGCGCGCTGCTGGTGGTGGCCGGCCTCGCCCTGTTCCGCGCCCTGCTGCATTGCGCGCCCGCGCCGGCCGCCGCGGCGGGCACGCCCCATGCGGCCAGCCCGCTGACCTTCCGCACCGTGCTCACCACGCCAGTGGTGATCGTCGCCTTTCTCTATTTCCTGCTCACCTCACTCTCCCTGAACGGGGTGCAGAGCTTTTCCATCGTGGCGCTGCAGGAGGGCTTCGGCGCCTCGCTCATGCTCGCCACCCTGGCGGTGACGCTCTATCAGCTGGGCAGCGCGGCGGGGGTCGCCATCGGCGGCCACATCGCCGACCGGGCGGAGAACCACCACCTCATCGCCATGAGCGGGCTCGCGGTCTCCGCCGTGCTGGCGGTGCTGGCGGCGGTGATGCATGTGCCGCCGGAAGTGACGGTGGCGTTCATCGCCGCGGTGGGCTTCGCCATCGGCATCACCATGCCGTCGCGCGACGTGCTGGTGCGCCGCACGGCGCCGGCCGGGGCCACCGGCAAGGTGTTCGGCGTGGTCTATTCCGGCTACGACGTGGGCGGTCTGGTGGGGCCGGTCATCTACGGCATGATCCTCGATCACCACGCCCCGCGCCTGGTCTATCTGGCGGCGGCGGTGCCGCTGGCCCTGGCCGTGGGCACCGCCTTCGGCGTGCGCCGGCGCCCCGCCTGAAGCCCGGGCGAAGGGTCCGCTTCGCCCTGCACCGGTGTCACGAGGTGGGTAGCACCTTGCCGGGATTGAGGAGGTCCCGCGGATCGAGGGTGCGCTTCAGCGCCGCCATCAGGTCGAGGGCCACCGGATCCTTGTAGAGCGGCAGCTCGTCCCGCTTCAGATAGCCGATGCCGTGCTCGGCCGAGATGGAGCCGCCCATGCTCGCCACCAGATCGTGCACCAGGCGGTTGAACTCCTCCCAGGTGTCGAGATAGGCCTGCTTGTCCATGCCGAGGGGCTGGCTCAGGTTGAAGTGGATATTGCCGTCTCCCATGTGGCCGAACGGGCACGGGCGCAGGCCCGGCATATGCTCGATACACAGGCGGCTCGCCTCGACGATGAACTCCGGCACCCGCGACACCGGCACCGACACGTCGTGCTTGATGGATCCGCCCTCGAACTTCTGGGCATCGGACAAGGTCTCGCGCAGCTTCCACAGGGCCTGGGCCTGGGCCTCGCTGGAGGCGATCACCGCATCTTCCACCTCGCCGGCCTCGAAGGCATCGGCCAGCACGCCTTCGACCAGACCGGCCAGGTCATCGTCGCGGCGGGTCGAGGTGAGCTCAGCCAGAATGTAGAATTCATGCTCGCTGGTGAGCGGGCGGGTGGTGCCGGGCATGTGCTTCAGCACCATCTCGAGGCCGATGCGCGGCATGATCTCGAAGCCGGTCAGGGCATCGCCCGCCACGTTGCGCAGCCGGTTGAACAGCGCGAGCGCCGCATGGGCGTCGGCGAGGCCCACGAACGAGGTGGCCCGCTGGCGCGGCGCCGGAAACAGCCGCAGCGAGGCGGCGGTGATGATGCCCAAAGTGCCTTCGGCGCCGATGAACAGGTCCTTGAGATCGTAGCCCGTATTGTCCTTGCGCAGGCGCGACAGGCCGTTCCAGATCCGCCCGTCGGGCAGCACCACTTCCAGGCCGAAGGCCAATTCGCGCATGTTGCCATAGCGCAGCACGCCGGTGCCGCCGGCATTGGTGGAGAGGTTGCCGCCGATCTGGCAGGTGCCTTCCGAGGCGATGGAGAGCGGGAACAGGCAGTCCGCCTCGGCCGCCGCCTGCTGCACTTGGTGCAAAGTGCAGCCGGCTTCCGCCACCACCGTCAGGTCGGTGGCATCCAGGCTGCGGATGCGGTTGAGCCGGCCCAGCGACATGAGGATGGCGCCGAACGGCACCTGTCCGCCCACAAGGCCGGTATTGCCCCCCTGGGGCACCAGCGGCAGGCCCAGCTCCACGCAGGTGGCGACGATGAAGGCCACCTCCTCGGTGCTGCCGGGCTTCAGCAGCGCCGGGGTGGCGCCATGGAACAGGCCGCGCCCTTCCACGAGGTGGGGGGCGATCTCCTGGGGATCGGTGACCACGTGAGGGGCACCGATGCGCGCCGCGACGCGCTCCAGCAGGGTGGCGACGCGGGTGGCGTCGAGAGCCAGCGGCTCGGGGGTGGTGATGGACATGGCCGGGAAAGTGCCGCAGCCCTTGTTTCCCCGCAAGAGCCCTCGCGCCGCACCTGCACGACATTTTCGCCATCCCCCCGCCGGCGGCACGGGGATGGCGAGCAGGCGGCGATCCGGCGCCTCAGGCGGCCGGGCTCAGACCCACGTCGGGGAGGTCCGGGCGGGTGGCGAGGGCCTTGGCCACCAGCGCTTCCACCTCGGCCTTCTCGTGATCCAGCAGCGCCAGGCGCGGCGGGCGGGTGCGCCAGGTGCCGCGGCCCAGAAGGTGCTCGCACAGCTTGATGCACTGCACCAGATCGGGGCGGGCATCGAGGTGCAGCAGCGGCATGAACCACTCATAGAGCGCCATGGCTTCCGCGTAGCGGCCGGCACGGGCGAGGCGGAACAGGGTCTCGCCCTCGCGGGGGAAGGCATTGGACATGCCGGACACCCAGCCCTGCGCCCCCACGGCGATGCTCTCCACCACCACGTCGTCGAGCCCGGCGAACATCACGAAGCGGTCGCCCACCTTGTTGCGCAGGTCGATGAAGCGGCGGGTGTCGCCGGAGCTTTCCTTGAAGCAGACGATGGTGTCGCAATCCACCAGTGAGGCGATCACGTCCGGGGTCACGTCGTTCTTGTAGATCGGCGGGTTGTTGTAGACCATCACCGGCACGTCGGTGGCCTTGGAGACGGTGCGGAAATGGGCCGCGGTCTCATGCGGCTTGGAGGAATAGACCAGCGCCGGCATCAGCATGATGCCATCCACCCCCACCCTGGCCGCCTCCTTGGCGGTGGCGACGGCGAAATCGGTGGTGAATTCGGCGATGCCGCAGATCACCGGCACCCGGCCGGCGGCCACGGACTTGGCGGCCTCCATCACCTGCACCTTCTCCGCGGTGGCAAGCGAGGTGTTCTCACCCACCGTGCCGCAGACGATGAGGCCGGACACGCCATCGCGGATCAGGCCTTCGAGCACCTTGGCGGTGGCGTCGATGTCGAGGGAATAGTCCTCACGGAACTGCGTGGTCACGGCGGGAAAGACGCCTTCCCACCCGATAGCCGGCTTCATCTTGATTGGTCCTTGTTGGGATCTGAGGGGGGACGGCGGGCACACGCCCGGCCGTCTGAGGCGTTCGCGGGAGACCGCGCAGGTCAGAGGCTGGCGCCCACCTTGCGCAGCTCGCCCAGCACCGGCGCCTTGGGCAGCCAGATCTTGTCGTATTCGGCGATGATCTTCTCGCGATCGGCCACTTCGGCCACCTTGATCGGGATAACCTCGCCGAACTTCTTCAGCAGCACCGGCTCGTTGGCCACGGTCTCGTCGATCTGGACGTCGAGGGCGTCCTTGGTGAGCTTGGTGATGAGCGCCTTGTCCTCCGGCGAGAGGGTGGCCCACACCCGGCCGGAGACCAGCGCCACCACCGGCATGAAGATGGCGTCCATCTTCAGCATGGTCTTGGAGACCTTGTCGAAGCGCTGGTTCCAGGAGAAGTCGAGATCGGCCTCCAGGCCGTCCACCTGGCCGTTGGACATGGCATCGAACACCGCCGGAGTGGGGATCGGCGTGGGGGCAGCGCCCAGCAACTGGTAGAAGTCGCGGTAGGCCGGCGTGGTGTTGATGCGCAGCTTCATGCCGTTGAGGTCCTTGATGCCCGAGATGGGCTTCGCGGAAAACACCACGCGCATGGTGGTGATGCCCCAGCCGAGGCCGACCGTGCCGGTCTCCTTGGGCAGCACCTTCAGCATCTCCATGGCCACCGGCGTGCGCACAAGCTGGCCGGCCTTGGCGGTGGAATCCACCACCCACGGCGCGTTGATGGCGGCGATGGAAGGCACCCGCGAGCCGAGCTCGGCGGTCATGATCCAGCCCATATCGAGGGCGCCGGTCTGCAGCTGCTGCATCATCGCCGCCTCGTTGCCCAGCTGGCCCGAGGGGAAGACGGAGATGGAGAGGCGGCCGCCGGTGGCCTCCTTCAGCTGCGCGCCCACCTTCTCGGCGGCCACGTTCCAGGGGTGGCCCACCGGGGTGATGATGCCGAGGCGGAATTCCCGCCCGTCCGCCGCCCGGGCCACATGGGGCGCGGCGAACGGCAGAGCGGCGGCGCCGGCGGTGGCACCGAGGAGGAAGTGGCGACGGGTCAAGGTCATGTCAGGCTCCCGTTGGATCTCGTGGAAGGTCGTGTTTGTTGTTTCACTTGATGAGCAAGGTGGAGAGCGTCGGCACCAGCGACAGCAGCACCAGAAGGGCACAGGCGGCGAAGAAGAACGGCATGGTCACGATGAACATCTTGCCGGTCTTGGCCCCGGTGACCGCGGAGGCGACGAAGAAGCACAGGCCCACCGGCGGCGAGAGGAAGCCAAGCACCAGGTTGATCACCGCCACCACGCCGAACTGCACGGGATCGATGTGGTAGACCAGGGTGGCGATGGGCAGCAGGATGGGCACCGTCATGATGAGGCCGGGCGCGCCGTCGATGACGGTGCCGATCACCAGCAGGATGACATTGACCAGCAGCATGAAGGTGATCGGATCGGTCGCCACCGTCTGCACCCAGGCGGCCACCGCCTGCGGCACCTTCCCGTAGACCAGCACCCAGGACAGCACCGCCGCCACCGCCACCAGGAACAGGATGACGGCCGAATAGAGCCCCGCCCGCAGCAGCATCTGCGGCAATTGCGCGAAGCACAGCTCGCGGGTCCAGTAGCGGCCGATCAGCACCGCCGCCAGCGCCCCCACCGCCGCCGCCTCGGTGGCATTGGCAAGGCCGGTGAGGATGGACCCGACGATGACCACCGGAATGATCAGGGTGGGCACCGCACCCAGCACGATGGAGATGCGCTCGGCCCAGCTCATGGGCTCGCCCTTGGGATAGGCGTAGACGTAACCCATGGCATAGATGACGAGGCAGAACAGGCCGGTGAGCAGCACGCCGGGAATGATGCCGGCAATCAGCATGTCGCTGACCGAGACCTGCGCCAGCACCGAATACACCACGAACATGATCGAGGGCGGAATGATGGGCCCGAGCATGCCCGCATAGGCGGTGAGGCCGGCGGAGAAGGTCTTGTCGTAGCCCTTCTTCTCCATCTCCGGCACCAGGATCTGGGCCATGATGGCCACCTGCGCGGTGGCCGAGCCCAGGATCGAGGAGACGAACATGTTGGCGAGCAGGTTCACATAGGCGAGGCCGCCGCGCATGGTGCCGACGAAGGCCATGGCCATGTCGATGAGGCGCCGGGTGATGCCGCCGCCGTTCATGATCTCGCCGATCAGCACGAACAGCGGAATGGCAATGAGGCCATAGCTGTCCACCCCGCCGAACAGCTGGGTGGGAAAGGTCTGCAGCAGCAGCGGGTTGCCGGTAGCCAGGATGTAGACGATGCCGGCAAGCGCGATGCACAGGCTGATGGGCACGCCCACCAGCATGGTGATGAGGAAGGCGGCGGAGGTCAGCATCTCAGCTCGCCGCCTCCGCATGAGCCATGGGAAAGCCCGCATGCGCCGCCATCGGCACCAGCCCCAGATCTTCCATGAGATTGGCGAGGCCGTGCAGGATCATGGAGCAGGCGAAGATGGGAATGATCAGCTGAACCGCCCAGGTAGGCCAGTTCAGGGTCTGGGTGCGCTCGGTATAGAGAAAGTTGAAGCTCTCGCCGGCGAAGGTCCTGGCGTCGAATCCGGCGGCGGCAATGCCGACGGGATCCATCCACAGCCAGCACATATAGGCGAGCAGCAGGCCGAACAGCACGGTGAAGCCGGTGGCCAGCGCCTTCGCCACCTGCGCGCCCTTGCGCGGTAGCTTCTCGGTGAGAAGACCGACCGTGAAATCAAGCCGCAGGCGGGTCATGGCCGAGGCGCCGATGAAGGCGAGCCAGACCACCGTGTAAATGGCGGATTCATCGATCCAATAGAGCGGCACGCCGGTGTAGCGGGTCACCACATTCAACAGGATCAGGCCGCACAGCAGCGCCATGAGGACGATGATGGCGACCCGTTCCACCCTGAGCCAGGCCGACGATGCGGCCAGCACGAGCCGGCCCGTCGCCGCCCTGCCGGGCGTCGTGGAGGAAGTTTCGGTCATGTTCACGCTCTGGAAGACGGACCGTTTCGGTCTCGATTTCGTGCTTTCGCCCAAACTGTAGATTTTATACAATCGACACGTCAATACCCTCCCCGGCGAAATCCGGCTAGCTTGGCCGCACAATGAAGACGAACCTGAAGCACCGCACCTTGTCGTCGGCGATCCTTGATCAACTCCGGCAGGCGATCCTCGACGGCAGCCATCCCGCCGGCACCCAGCTGCGCCAGGATGCGCTGGCGGAGGCCTATGGGGTCAGCCGCATTCCGGTGCGCGAGGCGCTGTTCCAGCTGGAGGCGGAAGGGCTGGTGCGCATGGTGCCCCAGAAGGGCGCCATCGTTTCCGATCTGTCGGTGGACGAGATCAACGACGTGTTCGAGCTGCGGCGGATGCTGGAGCCCCGCCTGCTGGAAGCCTCCCTGCCCCGCTTCGTCGGCGAGGATTTCGCCCGGCTCGATGCCATCCAGGCCCGTTTCGTGGGCGCGACCCTCGCCCACGACGTGTCGAGCTGGGGCCTTCTGAACGCCGACTTCCACATGGCGCTCTATGCGCCTGCGCCCCTGCCCCGCAGCCGGCAGATCGTCGCCGCGCTGCTGCAGACGTCCGACCGCTACACCCGCCTGCAACTTTCCACGCCGGAAGCCATGGAGCGCGCCCGCACCGAGCACGCCGCCCTGATCGCCCTGTGCCGCGCCGGCAAGGCGGAGGAGGCCTGCCACCTGCTCGATGCCCATATCGGCACCGTGCACACCGAGCTGCTGCAGGTGATCGCGCGGCGCGGCGTCGCCGGCAGGCCGGCCCCGGCGGAGGCCTGAGGCGCGGAACCGCCACCACTCCGGCACCGTTATCCTGAAAGGCGCCGACAGGTTGGCGCCGAAACCAGAGGATGGACATCATGAAGACCTTCGGGAAGGCCGTGTGGAGCGGGGGCATCAAGGACGGCAAGGGCGCCATCTCCACCGCCAGCGGCGCCTTGAGCGCCTATCCCTATGGCTTCGCCAGCCGCTTCGAGGGCCAGCCTGGCACCAATCCCGAGGAGCTGATCGGCGCCGCCCATGCGGGCTGCTTCACCATGGCCCTGTCCGGCATGCTCGGCGCCGCCGGCTTCACCGCCGAGGAGATGGAGACCAAGGCCGAGGTGACGCTGGAAAAAGGCACTGACGGCTTCACAATCACCGCCGTGCACCTGACCCTGCGGGCGAAGATCCCGGGCATCGAGGCCGAGACCTTCCAGGCGCTCGCGGCCAAGGCGGAAGCCGGCTGCCCGGTCTCGCGCGTGCTCAAGGCCGACATCAGCCTCGACGCCGCTTTGGTGCCCTAACCGCGGTTCGGCCTTTCCTTTTGTCGCCGATTGGGAAAGAACGGGCGCCCATCCCCCGTGCCTGGAGTCTCCCGTGACCGACCGCATCCTCATCGCCCGCATCGGCGCTCCCCATGGCGTGAGGGGCGAGGTGCGGCTGTTCATCTTCGCGGAGGATCCGGAGGCGGTGCTGGATTATGCCCCGCTCACCGATGCCAGCGGCCGGCGCACCTTCCGCATCACCGCCCTGCGGCCGGCCAAGGACCATTTCGTCGCCCGGCTGGAGGGCGTCCCCGACCGCACCGCCGCCGAGGCGCTGACCAATATGGACCTGTTCGTGCCCCGCGACGCCCTCCCGGCGACGGAGGACGATGACACCTTCTACCATGCGGACCTGATCGGCCTGAGGGTCGAGGACGAGGCTGGAGCCACCCTCGGCGCCGTCATCGCGCTGCACGATTTCGGCGCCGGTGATGTGCTCGAATATGCCCCCACCGGCGCCACCAAGGGCCGCACCCTCATGGTGCCCTTCAGCCGCCTTGCCGTGCCGGTGGTGGATGTGGCCGCCGGACGGGTGGTGCTGGCCGCCGACTTCATCGACACCGGCAAGGAGCAGCCCGAGCCGGGCGAGGATACCGGCGCCTGAGCCTGCCATCGCGAGGCTCAAATAAAAACGCCGGCCCAAAGGCCGGCGTTTGCACTTGGAAGATGTCGGGCTCAGTAGCGGTAGTGTTCCGCCTTGAACGGGCCGGCCTGGGGCACGTCGATATATTTGGCCTGCTGCTCGGTGAGCTTGGTGAGCTTCACGCCGATCTTGTCGAGATGGAGGGTCGCCACCTTCTCGTCGAGGTGCTTGGGCAGGGTGTAGACCTTCTTCTCATAGACGCCGGGCTTGGTGAACAGCTCGATCTGCGCCAGCGTCTGGTTGGTGAAGGAGGCGCTCATCACGAAGCTCGGGTGGCCGGTGGCATTGCCCAGATTCACCAGGCGGCCTTCCGACAACAGGATGATGCGGCGGCCGGTGGGGAACTCCACCTCGTCCACCTGCGGCTTCACATTGTGCCACTTGAAGTTCTTGAGGCCGGCGACCTGGATCTCACTGTCGAAGTGGCCGATGTTGCAGACGATGGCGCGATCCTTCATCTCGCGCATGTGCTCCACGGTGATCACGTCCACATTGCCGGTGCAGGTCACGAAGATGTCGGCGCGGGGCGCGGCATCTTCCATGGTGGTGACCTCATAGCCTTCCATGGCCGCCTGCAGGGCGCAGATGGGATCGACCTCGGACACCAGCACGCGGCAGCCGGCATTGCGCAGCGAAGCCGCCGAGCCCTTACCCACGTCGCCGAAGCCGGCAACCATGGCCACCTTGCCGGCCATCATCACGTCGGTGCCGCGGCGGATGCCGTCCACCAGCGACTCGCGGCAGCCATAGAGGTTGTCGAACTTCGACTTGGTGACGCTGTCATTGACGTTGATGGCGGGCCACAGCAGGGTACCCTTCTTCTGCATCTCATAGAGACGATGCACGCCCGTGGTGGTCTCTTCCGTCACGCCGCGGATCGCGGCGGCGAGCTGGCTGTACCAGCCGGGCTTGTGCTTCAGGCGGCGCTTGATGGCCGCGAACAGCACTTCTTCTTCCTCGTTGGTGGCGCCGTCGAGAAAGGCGGTGTCGCCCTCTTCGGCGCGCTTGCCGAGGTGGACCAGCAGCGTGGCGTCGCCGCCGTCGTCGAGGATCATGTTCGGCAGGCCGCCGTCGGCCCACTCGAAGATGCGATGGGTATACTCCCAGTAATCCTCAAGGCTTTCGCCCTTCACGGCAAACACCGGGGTGCCGGCGGCGGCGATGGCGGCGGCCGCATGGTCCTGGGTCGAGTAGATGTTGCAGGACGCCCAGCGGACATCGGCGCCCAGCGCCTTCAGGGTCTCGATCAGCACGCCGGTCTGAATGGTCATGTGCAGCGAGCCGGCGATGCGGGCGCCCTTGAGCGGCTGGGCGGGCCCGTATTCGGCGCGGGTGGCCATCAGGCCGGGCATCTCGATTTCGGCGATGTCCAGCTCCTTGCGACCCCAGTCGGCAAGGTTGATGTCTTTCACCACGTAATCGTTGCTCATTGCTCTCTCCGCTCGAAATCAGCCGCCTCGAAAGGGCGCAGGATGGCCGCGGCCGCGATACCACGTTCGGCAGGGGCATTAGCACGGCGCAGGCACGGCAGCAATCAGGATATAAAGAAATGTTTATATGCTGAAGCAAGGACCTCACCGGCAGGCGGCGGAACCGGCGCCAGAGGGGGCCGCCAGAGTCATCGCAACGCACGCAATGCGACAGCCACTGGTCGCATTGACGACACCCGCGCTTTGATTCTTACAAAAATTGTGATATACAGCCGTTTACAGTCGATTGCTTCCACCAATGCTGCAGGCGCGTGCACCTTCGCGCATTCTCGGGACACAGGGGCGAGATTTGCGTGTCAGCCGTCTTACCGGCGTGACGCGGCAGTTTGATATGGCCTTCGGCTGACAGAGCGGGTCGTCGGGCGTTCCGGCCGCGGCCCATGTCGACAGCGCACGGCGCGCCACGCCCCCGGTGACCGGACCGGAGTGTTTTCGCGCGCCAACAGATCCGGCCCCCGGGCCGGATCGGGAGTGGTCAAAAGCATGTCGCCCAAGAAGAACGCGCAGACCCGTCTCGGCTTCAAGACGGGTGAGCACATTGTTTACCCCTCGCATGGCGTCGGCCGAATCACGGCCATTGAGGAACAGGAAGTCGCCGGTTTCAAGCTCGAACTGTTCGTTATCTCCTTCGAAAAAGACAAGATGACGCTGCGGGTCCCCGTGCCCAAGATCGCCAGCGTCGGCATGCGCAAGCTCTCCGAGACCAACATCGTCGAGAAGTCGCTCGAGACCCTGCAGGGCCGCGCCCGCATCAAGCGCACCATGTGGAGCCGCCGGGCCCAGGAATACGAAGCCAAGATCAACTCCGGTGATCTCGTCGCCATCTCCGAGGTGGTGCGCGATCTCTATCGCTCCGACACCCAGCCCGAGCAGTCCTATTCCGAGCGTCAGCTCTATGAGGCGGCCCTCGATCGCATGGCGCGCGAGCTGTCGGCGGTGCAGAACATCACCGAGACCGAGTCCGTGAAGCTCATCGAGCAGAACCTGCTCAAGGGCCCGCGGCGCGGCGCCGCCAAGGCGGCGGAAGAGGCGGACGTCGACAGCGACATCGAGGCGGAAGAGGCCGCCTGAGCCTCCCCTCCCCCTGCGCAAGGCCCGGCACCCGCCGGGCCTTTTGCATTTTTGGGCCTGGCCGCGGGCGCGCCCCCTGCCCCATCCGCCCAGTCGCGCCGCTCCATCACTGCCGCCCCATCACTGCCGCCCATGGAACCGCATCGGGTGGGGGGCGTTCTCTTCTCCGGGGGCTCAAGTTGGAGAAGCGAAGATGACCATGCGCGATCAGGAGCAGCGTCCCTCGACGTCCAACCCCAGCCAGAAACCGCAGAACCCCGACCCCCGTCGGGATCAGGACCGCCAGCAGCAGCAGGCGCAGACGCCCGGCCAGAAGGACCGGCAGCAGCAGCAGGGTGGCCAGCGCAGTCCCGGCCAGCACAATCCCGGCCAGCGCTGAGCCCGGCTCCGGTTAAACACCCGTTTCCAGAAGGATGCGCCGGCCTGTCCGGCGCATCCGCGCGTCCGCTCACACGCCGGCGGCGCCGCCATCGGCGCGCGGGTCGTGCGCGCCCTCCACCTGGCCCTTGGGGTGGAGCACCACCGCGCCGGCGTGGCCCATGGTGTCGCAATAGGCTTCCGGCAGCACCACCAGATCGTGCCCGGCGGCCCGCAGGCGCTCCACCAGCCCCTCCTCGAAGCGGCTTTCCAGCTGCAGCCGGGTCTCCGGCGCCCCCCAGGTCCGCCCCAGGAGCCAGCGTGGCCGGGCGATGGCCTCGCCCAGCGGCACCCCATACAGCACATGCCGGGTGAAGACCGCCGCCTGGGTCTGCGGCTGCCCCTCGCCACCCATGGTGCCATAGGCGATCACCCGCCCATCCTTCAGCTGCGCCAGCGCCGGATTGAGGGTGTGGAAGGGCCGCCGGCCCGGCGCCAGCGCGTTGAGCGCCTTGGGATCGAGCGCGAAGCTGGCGCCACGATTCTGCATGAGGATGCCAGTGGACGGCGAGACGCACCCCGATCCGAACTCGAAGAAGATAGACTGGATGTAGGACACCACCAGCCCGGAACTGTCCGCCGCCCCCAGCCAGATGGTGTCGCCCGGCTGCGCCGGCCGCGGCCAGTCCAGCGCCCGGTCGGGCCGGATGCGGCCGGCCAGGGCATCGAGCTGCGGCGCCGACAGCAAGTGGTCGAGATTGGCGGTGACGCGATCGGGATCGCACACCACCTTGTCGCGCACCAGAAAGGCCTGCTTGGTGGCCTCCACCAGGCCGTGAATATGGGCGAAGCTCTCCGCCTGGGCCGGCCCCAATCGCGCGTAAAGCGCCAGAATCATCAGCGATGCGAGCCCCTGCGTGGGCGGCGGCGCGTTGAACACCTCGCCCTGCGGCAGGCTCACCCGCAGCGGCGCCCGCTCGCGCGGCTGAAAGGCCTGCAGATCGGCCCGGTGGATTGGGCTACCCATGGCCTGAAGATCATGCGCCAGTTCGCGCCCCACGTCGCCGCGATAGAGATCGTCCAGCCCCGCCCGCGCCAGATGCTCGAGGGTATCGGCCAGCCGCTCCTGGCGCAGCGGGCTGCCGGCCTTCGGCGGCGCCCCCTGCGGCAGGAACACCGCGGCGAAGCCCGGCACATCGCGCAGCTCGTCTGCCTTCTCCACACTCAGCCGCGCCTGGGAGCCGCTGACCGTGATGCCCTCGCGCGCATAGCGGATGGCGGGCTCCAGTAGCCGCGGCAGATCCAGCCGGCCACCATGGGCGCGCGCCGCCTCCAGCGCCAGACGCCAGCCACCCACGGCGCCGGGCACGGTGAGGGCGGCGAGCGGACCGCGGAAGGGAATGCTCTCGCATCCCCGGTCATGGTAGTGGGCGATGCTGGCGTCGGCGCCGGCGAAGCCGCACGCCTCGATATAACGCACCCGCCCGGAGGGCTCGCGAATCAGCCAGAAGCCGTCGCCGCCCACATGGTTCATGTGCGGATAGACCACGGCGATGGTGGCGGCGGTGGCCACTGCCGCCTCAATGGCGTTGCCCCCTTCCGCCAGAACCTGCCGTCCGGCCTCCACGGCGAGCGCGTGGGGCGCGGCGACGAGGCCGCGGCGAACGTGGACGCTTTCATGGGTGCGGGCGGACAACATGGGGCGACTCCGAAGGCGCCGGGCGCAACGGCGCGGCGTGTGCGTGGGGCGGGACCTTGACCCTGGCGCACCGGCGGGCCAAGGTCCCGCCCCAATAGAGCAAGGCGCGGCCGATGGAAAATCCCGCCGCCGAGGAGAGATGACGATGCAGCCTGCACCCCGTGGATCGGTGCATTGGGACAATCTGCTCACCGTGGGGAGCGCGACCATTCTCATCGCCACCGAGGCGCTGGCCACCGCCGTGGCGGCCGCCTGGGCGCTGGCGGGTCTGTTCAACCTCGGCGAGATCGGCGAATACGCCCTCATGGTCGTGTTCGGCGTGGTGGCGCTTTACGGCAGCCTCGCCTATTTCCGCAAAGCCAGCGCCGCCGAGCCGCTGCGCGGCTGACGCAGCGCCTCAGGGACGCCAGCGCGTCACCACCGCATCGAGGGCGGGACGCGCCCGATCCTCCCGCCGGATCGCCGGACGGCCGATATGAATGAAGCCGGCCACCGCCTCCTGCGGCCCCACCCCGAGCAGCGCGGCGGCCTGCGGGTCGCGTCCCGGCCATTTGAGCAGCCACTGGGCCGCATAGCCCATGGCCTCCGCCGCCAGCACCAGATTCATGCCCGCCGCGCCCACCGACAAGAGCTGGTTGAATACCGGGACCTTGGCGCCGGGGTCCGGCCGGCTGACCAGGACCACCGTCACCGGCGCATGTGACAGATAGGTGCCCCACATGCTGGCCTTGTCCGCCGGCAGCCGGGGATTTTGCCGGGCGTAGAGCGCATCGAGCGCCGCGCCCGCCGCCGCCCGCGCCGCCCCTTCCAGCACGATGAAGCGCCACGGCGCCAGCGCCCCATGGTCCGGCACGCGGGCGGCAATGGTCAGCATGCGGTCCAATTCGTCCGGCGCCGGCCCCGGGCCGCGCAGCGCCCGCAGCGGCACCGATCGCCGCCGCTCCAGCAGTTCCAGCGCCGCCGGCACCGCCCGCAGCGGCAGCGGCTGCTCCGGATAGGCGGTGGCCGCCCCCTCGTGGTGCCGCGGCGCGGCATCGGGCTGTATCTTGTCAGGCATAACGTCCCCTCCCGCCAGGGCGCCGCCCCGCATGATCACCTTTTCGTGAGGTGAGCAAAATAGCCGCGTGAACGGCGCTGGCGACGGCGCCGGTCGTCGCGCGATCGACCCCACGCGCCCGCCAAGCATCTGAGACGACGCGAAATGACACCAACCCACAGCCCCGTCTCGCGCCGGCCCCGCGCCCCGCTACAACCGGGCGGGCCAAGCCACGATGGGGCCGGCGGCGCGCCGACCAACCGGTCACCCCGGTAAAAATCACGATGAGAGCAAGAGTCTTCAACATTCATGTACCAAATGGAACCAAATGTGTGTTAGTCTCGCGTCTGGCCGGTCGAGTGCGCTCAAGCGAGTTGTTTGGACACGAAATCCGGCCTTGTCCATTAGGCTGCGAGGCAAGAAGCGGGTGGCTGGGTTGAGCGTTGTGCGAAGGCGGAAGTCAATACGCCCGAGGCGTGCATTTTAAGCGCACGAAACACGCATTTTAATTCAGCAGTGGTGGATGGCCCTAAGCCCAAATTGGCGATTGACCTCAACGGAAATACACATGAGCCGTAACCGAGACTTCCGAGAGCCGCGCCGCCGTGGCTTTGACGACGACTTTGCGCCGCCGCGTGATCGCGGCTTCGGAGGGGACCGTCCGTTTTCTTCGCCGAGCAGCTTCAGCGCCCCCGCTCCGTCCGGCCCGCCGATCGACGCCACTGTGAAGTGGTTCAACCCCGAGAAGGGTTTCGGCTTCGTGGAGCTTTCCGACGGTTCCGGTGACGTGTTCCTGCACGCCCGCGCCCTCGAGGCCGCCGGCCAGGAAAGCGTGCCTCCCGGCTCCAAGCTGTCGGTGCGCGTCGGCCAGGGCCAGAAGGGCCGCCAGGTGACCGAGGTGCTCGATGTCGACACCTCCACCGCCGAGGCTGCGGCCCCCCGCCGGGCCTTCGGTGCGCCCCGCATGGGCGGCGGCGCCGGCGCTGCCCCCCGGGCAGCCACCGGCCCCACCGAGGAGCGCGTCGGGACCGTCAAGTGGTACAACCCCGACAAGGGCTTCGGCTTCATCGCCGTTGAGGGCGGTGGCAAGGATGTGTTCGTCCATGTGACCGTGATCTCCCGCTCCGGCCTCACCGACCTGGCCGAGGGCCAGCGGGTGGTGGTCCAGGTGGGCCAGGGCCCCAAGGGTCCCGAGGCCCGCGGCATCGAGCTGGCGGACTGATCCCAGTTCCCATTCTGCGCGCACCATCTCCAAGATGGTGCGCGCAGTTGTTTTGAGCCCCCTTCATCCGCACCCGGACGGCCCTTCGCCGTCCGGTGTGGGGGGCACCTTCTGCGCTGAAGGGCATGAGCGCCGGCAGCCGCGGCGGCTCGATCCGGCGGATCGGGCGGAACAACGGCGTGCCGGCGCGCTCTTGTGAGCGATAATCCGACGACCGATCATCCGGCAGCTGGCACCCCGGGCCCCTGCGCCGACCGGTCGGACACTTCCGCAATCATCGGCATGGGCGACGGTTTCAGGGCAACCGCCGTGTCCGCCGAAACGAGGGAGACCGCGGCCGCGCCGCCGTCTCCAGAACAAGCATTTTGGAGTTCCATAACAACATGACGCAATCCGTAGAGGCCGGCCTATCTCGCCTCCTCGATCGTCTCAAGACTGCCCAGCGCGACCTGCTGCTCCTGGCCGCCAAGACGGATACCCTGCCGTCCGACGGGATGCTGAGGAAGCTCTCTGAACTCGAAGGCGCCATCGCCGCCACCGAAGCGCTGCTCCAGGAAGAGCACGACAGCCAGTGACTGGCGACGCGCCTTCCGGCGCGTCTCCCTACCCCTTTACGTATACATTTTGGCTCGCCGGATGCCGATCACCCATCGGTGCGTACCCGCGGCCAACTTGCCCCCAGCCCACGCGCTGGCGGCCCCTCCCGGCCACCCCGGCGATCCGCCGCAAAGCGCGCTTCAGCGCCGACATGCCGCATGATGCGGCCGCCGCCGGAACCGCCATCCCGGTGCGCCTTAACGCCCATCTTCCAAAGCAAGATCATCGAGTCACGCCGCGGTATCGGCCGGCCCGGCGCCGCGACAGCGTGGCTCCGCAGGTCCCGCGCGCATCCGCCGTTGGGTAGGCGCGCCTGTCTTGGGTCCCGCTTGCGTGAGGCCCTCGTGGCCTCAGCCGGCGCGCTCGGCGATCAATTGGGCGATGGCGGCCCGCAACTCGGCAAAGCCCGCACCGGTGGTGCTGGAGGTGGGAAAGACCTGCGGATAGGCCGCCGGCCGCTTGCGGATCTTGTCCTCGATGGCGGCGATCACCTGCGGCAACGCACTCGGCTTCACCTGATCCACCTTGGTCAGAACGATGGCGTAGGACACCGCCGCCTTGTCGAGCAGATCGAGAATGTCCTCGTCCACCGCCTTGATGCCGTGCCGCGAATCGATGAGCACGAAGACCCGGGCGAGATTAACCCGGCCGCGCAGATAGGACCGGATGGTCTGGGTCCAGGCGTCCACCTTGTCCTTCGGCGCCTTGGCGAAGCCATAGCCGGGCATGTCCACCAGCGAGAGCTGCGGCCCCACGCGAAAGAAGATCAGCTCCTGCGTCCGCCCCGGCGTCACCGAGGTGCGCGCCAACGCCTTGCGCCCGGTCAGCGCATTGACCAGCGACGACTTGCCCACATTGGAGCGCCCCGCCAGCGCCACCTCGATGCCCAGCATGGCGGGCAGCGTCTCGATGGTGGGCGCGGCCGCCAGAAACTGCCAGTCTCCGGCGAACAGCAGCCGTCCGGCTTCGATGAAGGGATTGGGGGCGTCGGGATCGGAAGCGGTCATCCCGCCTTATCCTAGAGCCCGCGGCGAAGCGCAACCCTCCCCTGGCCCCCGCGCCGCGCCGGCTGGCGCGTCCCGGTGGCCGGCCGCACGGCGCCGGCCATCCGGGGCTCATATCTTGACTTCGACCACCGCCGGCAGCGCCGAGGGTGGGGCTCTCCGCCGTATCGTCGCTGGCAGCGTCATCCCCGGTCAGCGACCCGGAGCCGGGATCGGACAACGCAAGGGCCAACAGGCATCCTGGTGGGCGGCGCCGTGGCTTCAGCGCCGGCCCTGGCCGAGGAAGGTCTCAGCGAACCAGCGATCAATGGTCATGGGTGGCTCACGCTGCGGCGCCGGCCCACCGCCGATCTGCCCCACCACCGCCGGCGGGCGGTCGTCCGGCAGGTTCTCCGGCGGCAGATAGGAGCCGCCCGGCTCGCCATAGCCGACACCGCCGAAACCGGCGGTGCGGGTGCCGCCCGGCAGCTCGGCCACCGGCAGCCCCTTGTGCGCCACCTTCATGTAGCGGCTCCAGATCTCCACCGGCAGGTTGGCGCCCGAGGCCCTCTTGGTGGGGGAGGAATCGTCATTGCCCAGCCACACCACGGTAACGAAGCGGGCGGTGTAGCCGACAAACCAGGCGTCGCGATAATCCTGCGATGTGCCGGTCTTGCCGGCCGCCTCCCAGCCGGGCAAATCGGCGCGCCGGGCGGTGCCCATGATCAGGGTCTGGGTCAGCATCTGGTTCATCTCGGCGGCGTAGGCCGGGTCCATCACCCGCCCGGGACCAGAGCCGGCGCGCTGGTACAGCACCTGGCCCTGGGCATCCTTCACCGTCTCGATCACATAGGGAATGACGCCGATGCCGCCATTGGCAAACGGCACATAGGCGCCCGCCAGCTCCAGCACCGAGACTTCCGATGTGCCCAGCGCGATGGAGGGGTTGGGATCGAGGTTGGAGACGATGCCCAGCCGATGGGCGGTCGCCACCACCGCCTTCGGCCCCACCTCCAGCGCCAGACGCACGGAAACCGTGTTCAGCGACAGCGCCAGCGCGGTGGTGAGGGAGACCGGCCCGCGATAGTCGTGGCTGGCGTTCTCCGGCCGCCAGCCCTTGAGCTGGATCGGCGCATCCTCGCGAATGGTGTCCGGGGTCAGGCCGGATTCCAAAGCGGTGAGATAGATGAACGGCTTGAACGCCGAACCCGGCTGACGCTTGGCGGTGACGGCGCGATTGTACTGGCTCTTCTCATAGGAGCGCCCGCCCAGCAGGGCCTTCACCGCGCCATCGGTGTCGAGGGACACCATCGCCCCCTGCTCCACCCCATATTTGGTGCCGGATTTGGCCAAGGTCTCATCCAGCGCCTTCTCCGCGGTCTGCTGCAGAGTGCCGTCGATGGTGGTGCGCACGGTCACGTCGCCGCTCAGGAGCCCGACGAAGGAATCGAGCTGGTCCATCACCCAGTCGGCCACATAACCCATGGAATCGGGCGCCTTCGGCGGTGCCAGCTGGGCGGGGCGGGCGAGCGCGGTCTCGGCCATCTGCGGGGTGATGAGCCCCTGCTGCTTCATGGCATGGAGCACCAGCGCCGCGCGCGCCTGGGCCCCCTTCAGATTGCGGGTGGGCGCCAGCCGCGAGGGTGAATTGACAAGGCCGGCCAGCATCGCCGCCTCAGCCAGGGTCACCTGCCGCGCCGATTTGCCGAAATAGCGCTGGGCCGCCGCTTCCACGCCATAGGCGCCGGCGCCGAAATAGACGCGGTTCAGGTAGAGATCGAGAATCTCGTTCTTGCTGAACTTCTGTTCCAGCCACAGGGCCAGCACCAGTTCCTGGATCTTGCGGGAGGCGGTGCGCTCCTGGGTCAGGAACAGGTTCTTGGCCAGCTGCTGGGTCAGGGTGGAACCGCCCTGCCGCAGCCGGCGGGAGGTGAGGTTGGTGACGAGGGCACGCGCCAGGCCTTCCGGATCAAGACCGAAATGGCTGTAGAAGCGCTGGTCTTCGATGGCCACGAACGCCTTGGGCAGATAGGGCGGCAGCTCGCCGATGGGCACCGCCACCCCGCCCATGTCGCCACGGGTCGCCAAGGTTTTTCCATCAGCGCCCTGGATGGTGACCGTGGGCGGCCGCTTGGGGATCATCAGCGTCTGCATGGGCGGCAGCTTGGAAGCCTCATAGGCGATGACCCCGGCCACCGCGATGACCCCCCACACGGCCAGGACCATGCCCCATTTGACGAGGCCCCACAGCAGCGAGCGCCGCCGCCGGACGGGGCGCGCCCGCGCCGGCTTCTCGGCCTTTGCCCTGCTCCGTTTGTGCGCCCGACCGCTCAGCTCCGCATCTCCTCTGGCTCCACGCCCCGCGGCGTCCGGCACCGGCACCTCCGGCGCGGGGGCCCCGCGCTCCGGTGCCGCCGCGGCCCGCGCCGCCCGTGGGGTGTCCCGCCCGTCCGGCGGCGGATTCAAGGGGGGGACACGATCGAAGCGATCGAGCGCCGGCGGTTCCTTGTGGACCGGCCGCGCCGTCTTCCGCGCCGGCCGCGTTCCGCCGACCGGGCGATCCTCCGCCGACAGCCGGATGTCGAAGCGCGAGTCCGCATGGGCCTCCCCCTTGGGGGTGGTGGGCTCGCGCCCTGTCCCTTCGCCGTAACCTCGCGTCGCCATCCGTCGTCCTGTCCGTTCGCCTGCGGCTCTCCGAATCCCCTTCCACCACTCAAATGGGGCGAAAACGGCAGTGGCTGGGCTGTGCGCCCCCATTTGCGGCCATCGCCCCCACCTTCACTGTGCCGATGCCGCCATGAAGGGGGCGTTAAGGCGCACCGACGCAGCGGCCGCCCGAGCCCGGCACAACTTCCTTAAGGTTCACTTAAGGTTGGCCGTTCACAGGGTGGTCCAAGCCTGTGCCCGCGCACGGGTGGCATTGCGCATCTCACAGCTTTCAGTCGGCAGCTTATTTCTCGATAGGACGAAGGCATTTTCAGCGCCTTCCAAGATCGAAGACATAATCCGGAGGAAAAATGGACTACCCTGTCGTCGGTTCCTATGTATTCGCCTTCGCGGTGGCCCTCGGCTACTTCGCCTATCACGATGGCCAGCGGCAGGCGCCGGCCGCCCCGCCGGTGCAGCAGGTGGCGGCGAAGAGCGCGCCGGCGGCAGAGCCGGCCGGCTGGACCGTGCCCGACGTGGATGCGCTGCCGGACAACGCCTATGGCCGCATGGTGCGCAAAGGCCGCGAGCTGACCCAGCGGACCTTCGCCCACCTGGGACCGGAGGTGGCGGACCCCGCCATGCGCTTCGCCGGCAACAATCTCGCCTGCCAGAGCTGCCACCTGGAGGCCGGCACCAAGGAATACGGCCTGCCGTTCGTCGGCGTGTTCGCGGATTTTCCCATGTATCGCGGGCGCGAGGGCCGGGTCGCCTCCCTGGAGGACCGCATCAACGGCTGCATGACCCGCTCCATGGATGGCCAGCCGCTGCCGGTGGATTCCGAGCCGATGATGGCGTTCGTCAGCTACATCAAGTTCCTGTCGTCCGACCGGCCCATCGGCCATCCCACTCCGGGCCGCGGCACCCCCAAGCTGGCCGAGCTCGACCGTCCGGCGAGCCCGGAAAAGGGCGCCATCGTGTTCGAGCAGCACTGCGCCTCGTGTCATGGTCCGGAGGGACGCGGCAAGCGGGTCGGCGCGGTGGGCGATGGCAAGGGCTATGAATTCCCGCCCCTGCGCGGCAGCGACACCTTCAACAACGGGGCCGGCATGGCTCGGCTGATCACCGCCGCCAGCTTCGTGCGTGCCAACATGCCGTTCGGCACCAGCCACGACGCGCCGGTGCTGACCGAAGAGGAGGCCTGGGACGTCACCGCCTATGTGGAGGCCATGGACCGGCCGCAGCGGGAGGGAATCGACCAGGATTATCCCAAGCTCACCGAGAAGCCGGTGGATGCCGCCTATGGCCCCTTCGCCGACAGCCTGCCGGCCGCCCAGCACAAATACGGGCCATTCCAGCCGATCCGCGACGAGATCAAGAAGCTGAAGGCCAAGGCGGCCGAGGGTAAGGCGGCCGAGAGCAAGGCGGCGCCCAAAACCACCAACTGAGCCCACGCGCCCCGGCCATGTGCGGTCGGGGCGCCAGCCCGCGCAATGCACCGCTCGCGATGGCGCGCGGATTGCGGTAAGGATGGCGGCTGTTCTCCAAGTGGTTTCAGATCGCCGCGCATGTCCAGTGTCCGTACCTCCAAAGCCCGCACCATCGGCGAACCCTTCGAGGGGCAGAAGCTGCGTGCCGACGTCCGCGAGATCGCCCGCGCCCACCAGGGCCGCGATCTCGAATTGCGCAATGCGGTGGTCGCCTACCTGAAGACCGCCATGCAGGAGGCGCGGACCGAGGCCGAACGGCTCTTGAAAGAGGATGGCTGCGGCCGCTGCTGCGCCATGCGCCTGTCCGCCTTCCAGGACGCCATGATCGCCAGCGCCCATGAGGTGGCCACCACCATCCTCTATCCGGCGGACAATCCCTCCCGCTCCGAGCGCATGTCCATCGCCGCCGTGGGCGGCTACGGGCGCGGCATGCTGGCGCCGGGCTCCGACACCGACATCCTGTTCGTGCTGCCCTACAAGCAGACCGCCTGGGGCGAGAGCGTGGCCGAGGCCATTCTCTATATTCTGTGGGATCTCGGCCTGAAGGTGGGCCACGCCACCCGTTCGGTGGACGAGTGCCTGCGCCAGGCCCGCGCCGATTTCACCATCCGCACCTCGATCCTGGAAGCGCGCTACCTCGCCGGCGACCGCGCGTTGTTCGACGACCTGCAGACCCGCTTCGACAAGGAGGTGGTGGACGGCACCGCCGCCGAGTTCGTCGCCGCCAAGATGGCCGAGCGGGAGGAGCGCCTGCGCCGGGCCGGCCAGTCGCGCTATCTGGTGGAGCCCAACGTCAAGGACAGCAAGGGCGGCCTTCGGGACCTGCACACCCTGTTCTGGATCGCCAAATACGTCTACCGGGTGCAGACTGCCAGCCAATTGGTGGCCAAGGAGGTGTTCACCCGCGAGGAAGCCCGCCTCTTCACCCGCTGCGAGGACTTCCTGTGGTCGGTGCGCTGCCACCTCCACTTCCTCACCGGCCGGGCGGAGGACCGCCTGTCGTTCGACGTGCAGCGGGAGATGGCGCAGCGGCTCGGCTATACGGAGCACCCCGGCCAGAGGGATGTGGAACGCTTCATGAAGCACTACTTCCTGGTGGCCAAGGACGTGGGCGACCTCACCGCCATCCTGTCCGCCGCTTTGGAAGAGCATCAGGCCAAGCCCGTCCCGGGCCTGCGCGGCATGGTGGAGCGCTTCCGCGGCGGCCACCGCCGCAGCACCCTGAAGGACAGCCCCGACTTCATCCTCGATCACGACCGGCTCAACGTGTCCGACGCCGAGGCGTTCAAGCGCGATCCGGTCAACCTCATCCGCATCTTCCACGTGGCCGACAAGCGCAACCTGGCGCTCCACCCGGACGCCATGCGCCTCGCGGCCCGCTCGCTGGGGCTCATCGACGCCAAGCTGCGGGAAAATCCGGAGGCCCACCGCCTGTTCCTGGAGGTGCTCTCCTCCAAGACCGCGCCGGAAACGGTGCTGCGGCGCATGAACGAAGCGGGCGTGCTGGGCCGCTTCCTTCCCGATTTCGGGAAGATCGTCGCCATGATGCAGTTCAACATGTACCACCACTATACGGTGGACGAGCACCTGCTGCGCTGCATCGGCGTGCTTTCGGAGATCGAGCACAAGACCAATCCCGAGAACGGCCTCGCCAACGAGCTGATGCCGACGCTGAAGAACCGCACCCTGCTCTATGTGGCGATGCTGCTGCACGACATCGCCAAGGGCCGGCCGGAGGATCATTCCATCGCCGGCGCCCGCATCGCCCGCCGCCTGTGCCCGCGGCTCGGCATGAGCCCGGTGGAAACCGATACCGTGGCCTGGCTGGTGGAGCAGCACCTGGTGATGTCCACCGTCGCCCAGTCCCGCGATCTCTCCGACCGCAAGACCATCGAGAATTTCGCCGCCGTGGTGCAGAGCCTGGAACGGCTGAAGCTGCTCACCATCCTCACCACCGCCGACATCCGCGCGGTGGGCCCGGGCACCTGGAACGGCTGGAAGGCGCAGCTGCTGCGCACGCTTTACTATGAGACCGAGCCGGTGCTCACCGGCGGCTTCTCCGAGGTGGACCGCGGCAAGCGCGTCAACGCCGCCCAGGGGCAGTTCCGCCACGCCCTCACCGACTGGTCCGACGCCAAGGTGGATGCCTATGTGGCCCGCCACTATCCCTCCTATTGGCTGCGCATGGACCTGGAGACCAAGCTGCGCCACGCCCGCTTCATCGACGCCACGGAAGCGGCGGGGGAGAGCATCGCCACCCAGATCACCCTGGAGCCCGAGCGGGGCGTGACCACCCTCACGGTGCTGGCGCCCGACCATCCCAAGCTGTTGTCCATCATCGCCGGGGCCTGCGCGGCGGCGGGGGCCAACATCATGGATGCCCATATTTCCACCACCACCGATGGCCTCGCGCTCGATTCCATCGCCATTCGCCGCGGCTTCGACATGAACGAGGACGAGGAGCGGCGCGCCACCCGCGTGCGCGAGGCGGTGGAGCAGGCGCTGAAGGGGGAGGTGCGGCTGCCGGAGGTGATGGCCCGCAAGCTGCCCAAGAGCGGCCGGCGCACCTTCTCGGTGGAACCGGAAGTGACGGTGAACAACGCCTGGTCCAACCGCCACACGGTGGTGGAGGTCTCCGGCCTCGACCGGCCCGGCCTGCTGTTCGCCCTCACCAACACCCTGTCGAAGCTCAACCTCAACATCGCCTCGGCCCATGTGGCCACCTTCGGCGAGCGGGCGGTTGACGTGTTCTACGTCACCGACCTGATGGGCGCGAAGATCACCGCCGCCGCCCGCCAGTCGGCCATTCGGCGGGCGCTCATGGCGGTGTTCGAGGGGCCCGTGGAGGATGAGGACACGCCCCGCCGCGCCGCCCGGGCGTGAGTCCTTCCGACCGCCAGCGCGGATGCCGCGGCCGCCCGCGCCGCACGCATGATCACGACACGCATGATCACGATGCGTGACAGCATTGCACATTCGATCACGACCACCGCCGCACGCGCCGGGGTCGGCGCCGAGGGGCGCCGAGGGGCGCAGAGCGTTGATCGCAGAGGATTTTTATGTCACCCGGCGGCGCCGGAAACCGCCGCGGCGCGACCGTCCCATGGACCCGCGCCGGCCGATGGCCCATTTTTCGCCTTGCTCCCATGGCCTGAGAGATGCGAGCAAGTTGCAGCTGAGATCCGGCCCCTGGCTTCGACCCCCCTTTTCCCTGCGACACCCACAGCGGACATGAACGCGCCTTCCACCCTCCTCGATATTGATGGCGATCCGGCTTCCATCCGCGTGGTGGTGGCCATGTCGGGTGGCGTCGATTCGTCGGTGGTGGCCGGCCTGCTGGCCCGGGCCGGATACGACGTGGTGGGCGTGACCCTGCAGCTCTACGACCACGGCGAGGCGGCCCACCGCCGCGGCGCCTGCTGCGCCGGCCAGGACATCTATGACGCCAGCGAAGTGGCCCGCACCCTGGGCATTCCCCATTACGTGCTGGATTATGAAAGCCGGTTCCGCGAGGAGGTGATCGACCGCTTCGCCGCCAGCTATGCCTCGGGGGTCACCCCCATTCCGTGCGTGGACTGCAACCGCACCGTCAAGTTCCGCGACCTGCTGGCCACCGCCGAAGAGCTGGGCGCGCAGGTGCTGGCCACCGGCCATTACGTCTCCAGCCGGGCCCTGCCCGATGGTCGTCGCGCCCTCTACCGGGCGGCGGAAGAGGCCCGCGACCAGAGCTATTTCCTGTATGCCACCACCGCGGCCCAGCTGAAGAAGCTGCGCTTTCCGCTGGGGGACCGGCGCAAGTCGGACGTGCGGGCGCTGGCGGCGGAGCTGGGCCTGCCGGTGGCGGACAAGCCCGACAGCCAGGACATCTGCTTCGTGCCGGGCGGCAATTATGCCGAGGTGGTGGAGCGGCTGCGACCGGAAGCGGCGGAGCCGGGCGACATCGTCCACCTGGACGGCCAGGTGCTCGGCCGGCATCGGGGCGTGATGCATTACACCATCGGCCAACGCAAAGGCCTCGG
Organism: Xanthobacter sp. ZOL 2024; assembly: GCF_052932325.1. Lineage (NCBI taxonomy): Bacteria > Pseudomonadati > Pseudomonadota > Alphaproteobacteria > Hyphomicrobiales > Xanthobacteraceae > Xanthobacter > Xanthobacter sp. ZOL 2024. Next base: position 2,255,826 of record NZ_CM128808.1, on the reverse strand, counting down.
CATTGCCAGTCCCGAGCCGCTTTACGTGGTGGGCATCGATGCGCGCCAGCATCAGGTGGTGGTGGGCCCGCGCGCGGCGCTGAAAGTGCGCACCATCGCCATCGCCGACGTGAACTGGCTGGGCGACACACCGTTTGACGCGGCCTGCGCCGCCGGTACCGAGGTGCAGGTCAAGGTGCGCTCCACCCGCGCCCCCGCCCCCGGCCATCTGGGCCGGGACGCGGCCGGCCAGCCGGTGGTGCATCTGGCGCTCGGTGAAGAAGGCGTTGCACCGGGGCAGGCTTGCGTGTTTTACGATGCGGCCGGGGCGCAGGCGCGCCTGCTGGGTGGCGGAACCATTTTGAAGGCGGAGCGGGACGCGCGCAGCATGGCCGAGGTGGCCTGAGGGCCACCAGCCATAGACAACCGCGCGCGGAACAGGCTGGAAGAGGGCGAGAATGGCGGTTCAGTACGATCTTGAGGGCCAGAAGCGCGCTTATGCCAAGTGGGCCCCCATCTATGACAAGGTCTATGTGAAGCTGTTGGCCGATGCCCAGCGCAAGGCGGCCACCACCGCCGCCGCCTGCGGCCCCAACATCCTCGAGGTGGGGGTGGGCACCGGCCTGGTGCTGCCCTATTACCCCAAGGGCGCCCACGTCACCGGCATCGACCTGTCCGCTGACATGCTGCGCAAGGCGGTGGAAAAGAAGGTGGGGCGCAACCTCACCCAGGTCGGCCTGCTGGCCGCCATGGACGCCTGCAACCTCGGCTTTGCCGACCAGACCTTCGACGCGGTGACCGTGCCGTTCGTCATCACCCTGGTGCCGGACCCGGAAGGCGCGCTCGACGAGATGTACCGGGTGCTGAAGCCCGGCGGCGAGATCGTGGTGGCCTCCAAGCTCGGTGCCGATGACGGCCCGGTGGCCCAGATCGAGCAGGCGCTGGCGCCGCTGGTGAAGAAGGTGGGCTGGTCCATCGCCTTCAAGGCGAGCCGGCTGCGCAACTGGGCGGCCAAATATCCCGACATGGACGTGGTGGAGATCTCCCCCGTGTTCCCGGTGGGCTTCTTCAAGCTGGTGCGCATCAAGAAGCAGGCCTGAGGCTGAGGGCAGCGGAGGCGCCATGGACGCGGATCACGGCGCCTATCCCCCGCTCGACACCCTGAAGCCGGTGGCCGACGACGTGTGGATCGTCGATGGGCCGGCCCTGCGCTTCGGCCTGCCCTGGCCGAAGATGCCGTTTCCCACCCGCATGACCATCGTCCGCCTCAAGGGGCGCGACCTGTTCGTGCATTCGCCCACGCCCTTGCCGCCCATCCTGCGGCGGGCGGTGGAGACGCTCGGCACGCCGCGCTGGATCGTCGGGCCCAACCGCATCCACTATTGGTGGATCCCCGATTGGCACGCCGCCTATCCCGACGCCCAGATCTACGTCGCCCCGCACATCCTCGCGCAGGCCCACGGGCGCATCACCGGCCCGTCGCAGCCGCTGGAGGCGGCGATGGGCTATCCCTGGGATGGTGCGCTCGACACCTTGCCCATCGCCGGCCGCTACATGACCGAGGTGGAGTTCTTCCACCGCGCCAGCCGCACCCTGATCCTCACCGACCTCATCGAGAATTTCGAGGCGAGCCATCTGCGCTCGCCGCTGCTGCGGCTGCTGGCGCGGCTCGGCGGGGTGCTGGCGCCCCACGGCGGAACCCCGCGCGACCTGCGCCTCACCTTCCCCCGGCCGGAGCTGCGGGCGGCGGTGGAGACCATGATCGGCTGGGCTCCCGATCGGATCATCCTCGCCCATGGCCGCTGGCATCCACAGAACGGCACCGCCGAGCTGCGACGTGCCTTCGCCTGGCTCCAGGACTGACGTGCCCTTGCTCCGCAACACCGGCTTCGTGCCACGGCCGCGAGGCTGCGGGCGGGGTTCCCGAGGGGATTTTTCACCACGGGGGAAAGCCCCCGCGCCTTCCTTGACAGGGGCAAGGCGACACTTCTATATGCGCCTTCTCGCAGCGACGGCGCGCCGTCGCGTTGGTCGAGGCAGCGTAGCTCAGTTGGTGAGAGCGCCGGATTCATAACCCGGAGGTCGGCGGTTCAAGTCCGCCCGCTGCTACCACTTCGCGAGCGCTCCGCCTTCATCACATCCGCCCTCAGCAAGACCGCCTTTCAGCGCGTCTGTCCCTTGGCGCGTCTGTCCCTTGGCGCGTCTGCCCCTTGGCGCGTCTGCCCCTTGGCGCGTCTGCTCCTTGACGAGTCAGCTCCTTGGCACGCGCCGTCTGGGGTGCACGGGCCTCGGCGGTGAAGCGACCTCCATGGCGAACGCCGCCGCGCTCCGCTATAGGCTGAGGCACAGCGGGCGTGCCCGCGTCGTGAGGAGGGGGCGATGACGTTTGGAGCTGCAGTTCAAAGCTGCCTGTCGAAATATGCCGTGTTCCGCGGCCGCGCGCCGCGCAGTGAGTTCTGGTGGTTCTGGGTGTTCACCATCCTGGTGGAGGTGGTTGCGGCCATCATCGGCGTCATGCTGTTCACCAGCTCCGTCAGCGAGCATGCGGTGGTGATGGGCCCGGGCATGTCGTCCATGTCCGCCTTTTATGTCTATGCCGCCCCCAATTGGCTGAGCGGCCTCGTCCACCTGCTGCTGATCCTGCCCTCCCTCGCCGTCATGGTCCGGCGGCTGCATGACGTGGGGCGCAGCGGCTGGTGGTTTTTCATCCTCTTCCTGCCGTTCATCGGCTTCCTGGTGCTGCTGTTCTGGTGGGTGCAGCCCTCCGAGCCGCGGGACAATGCCTATGGGCCCTCGCCCCTGCCGCTGCTGCCGCGCCCCTGAGGCGCCGGCACCATAAAAAGGGGGCGGATGACCCGGGTCATCCGCCCCCTTTTTCATGACCTGACGGAGAGATGCGCTCAAGTATCGTCGCGGGTGCGGATCCACTCCACGATACCGGAGAAGTCACGCCCCTCGTTCCCCGCCTCGGCAAAGGCGGTGTAGAGGGCGGTGGCCGCCGCGCCCAGCGCGGTGACCGCGCCGGCCGATCCCGCCGCCTCCTGGGACAGGCGCAGGTCTTTCAGCATCAGCGCCGCGGCAAAGCCCGGCTGATAGCCGCGATTGGCGGGGCTGGTGGGCACCGGCCCGGGCACCGGGCAATAGGTGGTGAGCGACCAGCACTGGCCGGAGGAGGTGGAGGCCACCTCATAGAGTGCCTCATGGGAGAGGCCCAGCTTCTCCCCCAGCACGAAGGCTTCCGAGACGGCGATCATGGAAATGCCGAGGATCATGTTGTTGCAGATCTTCGCCGCCTGCCCGGCGCCGGCACCGCCGCAATGGACGATCTTCTTGCCCATCAGCTCCAGAAAGGGCCGCGCCTTGGCGAAGGCGCCATCGGTGCCGCCCACCATGAAGGTGAGGGTGCCCGCCTCCGCCCCGCCGACGCCGCCGGACACCGGCGCATCGACGCTCTCATGGCCCGATGCCTGGGCCGCCGCGTGGAAGGCGCGAGCGGACTCCACGTCGATGGTGGAAGAATCGATGAATAAGGTGCCGGCCTTGGCCAGGGCGAACAGGCCCTCGGCACCGGTGGTGGCCCCCACCACATGCATGCCCGACGGCAGCATGGTGATCACCACGTCCGCATCGGCCACCGCCGCCTTGGCGCTGGAAACCACCGCGACGCCCCGCGCCTTCGCCCCTTCGATGGCCGCCGCCGAGAGGTCGAAGCCGAGCACCTGATGGCCCGCCTTGATGAGATTGGCGGCCATGGGCCCGCCCATATTGCCGAGGCCGATGAATGCGATGGTGGTCATGTGGCTCCTCCCCAATCGTTTGCCTCCCCTCGCCCCTTGCGGGAAAGGGAGATCGTCTTAATGGCCCTCGGCGATCAGCGATCGTGACACGATGAGGCGCATGATCTCGTTGGTGCCTTCCAGGATCTGGTGCACCCGGAGGTCGCGCACGATCTTCTCGATGCCGTAGTCGGCGAGGTAGCCGTAACCGCCGTGCAGCTGCAGCGCCTCATTGGCCACCTTGAAACCCACATCGGTGGCGAAGCGCTTGGCCATGGCGCACAGGCGGGTGGCATCGGCGCGCTTGGCATCGAGGGCGGCGGCCGCCCGCCACAGGAAGGTGCGCGCCGCCTCCAGCTCGGTGGCCATGTCGGCCAGGCGGAATTGCAGGGCCTGGAATTCATCGAGCCTTTTGCCGAACGCCTTGCGCTCGCGCATGTAGGCGAGGGTCTTGTCCAGGGCCGCCTGGGCACCCCCCAGGGAGCAGGCGCCGATGTTGAGCCGGCCGCCATCAAGCCCCGCCATGGCGATCCTGAAGCCCTCGCCTTCCGCCCCGAGCCGGTTGGCGACCGGCACCCGGGCGCCTTCGAAGATCACCGCGCGGGTGGGCTGCACGTTCCAGCCCATCTTCTTCTCATTGGCGCCGAACGACAGGCCGGGGGTGTCGGCGGGCACCACCAAGGTGGAGATGCCTTTTGGCCCGTCACCGCCGGTGCGCACCATCACCACATAGATGTCGGAAGCGCCGGCGCCGGAAATGAACTGCTTCTGCCCCTCGAGCACATAATGGTCGCCGTCGCGCACCGCCCGGGTCTTCAGCGCCGCCGCATCCGAACCGGCCCCGGGCTCGGTGAGGCAATAGGAAGCGAGGTGCTCCATGGTGGTGAGCCGGGGCACGAAGGCCGCCCGCTGGGCGTCGTCGCCGAAGCGGTCGATCATCCAGGTGGCCATGTTGTGGATGGAAAGATAAGCGGAGGTGCCCGGGCAGCCGGTGGCCAGCTGCTCGAAGATCAGCGCGGCATCGAGCCGGCTGAGGCCGGAGCCGCCCACATCCTCGCCCACATAGATGCCGCCCATGCCCAGCGCCGCCGCCGCCCGCAGGGTCTCCACCGGAAAATGCTTGCGCTCGTCCCACTCCACGGCGAACGGCGCGATCTCGGCGGCGGCGAAATCCCGCGCCATATCGCGGATGGCTCTCTGGTCGTCAGTGAGGGTGAACATGTCAGGGGCGCCAGTCGGATAAGGGAAGGATGGAGGCCGCATAAGGCGAGGCCGCGAATTTGCGGATGAGGCGGGCGTCAGCGGTGATCAGCGGCAGATCCAGCTGCCGGGCAGCCTCCTCCTTCACGAGCCCCTTCACCGCAACGCTGGCATCCACGACGACGGGGTCACTCATTCGAGGCCTTCGCGGATGTCATCGAGCGTGAGCGGCGGCGAGACCTTCAAGGTCTTGGAATGGAAATAACGCGAGATCGCCACCCGCTCTTCCGGCGTATAGGGCCGGCTCTGCTCCAGGAGATTGCGGATCAGCACCTGGGCCATGGCCCGCCTCATGCTCTCAAATGTGCTATCAAAAATGATAGCACATTCTCAATTGAGCCAGCGGCGGGCCGCAACCGGGTGCGTCTCACCCCATGGTGGGGATGTTGAAGTCGGCGCCGTCCTTGATGCCCGAGGGCCAGCGGGCGGTGACGGTTTTGGTCTTGGTGTAGAAGCGCACGCCATCCGGCCCGTGCTGGTTGAGATCGCCAAAGCCGGAGCGCTTCCAGCCGCCGAAGGTGTGGTAGGCGAGCGGCACCGGGATCGGCACGTTGATGCCCACCATGCCCACGTTCACCTTGGAGGCGAAATCGCGCGCCGCGTCACCGTCGCGGGTGAAGATGGCGACGCCGTTGCCATATTCATGCTCGGTGGGCAGCCGCAGGGCTTCCTTATAGTCCGGCGCGCGGACCACGCTGAGCACCGGGCCGAAGATCTCTTCCTTGTAGATGCGCATGTCGGGCGTCACGTTGTCGAACAGGCAGCCGCCCATGTAGAAGCCGTTCTCATAGCCCTGCAGGGTGAAATTGCGGCCATCCACCAGGAGCTTGGCGCCTTCCTGCACGCCGAGACCCACATAGCCCTTCACCCGTTCCACCGCCTCGCGGGTCACCAGCGGGCCGAAATCGGCGGTGGGGTCGGTGGAGGGGCCGATCTTCAGGCTCTCGACCCGGGGAATGAGCTTCTCGATCAGCCGGTCGGCCGCCTCCTGCCCCACCGGCACCGCCACCGAGATGGCCATGCAGCGTTCGCCAGCGGAGCCGTAGCCGGCGCCGATCAGGGCATCCACCGCCTGGTCCATGTCGGCGTCGGGCATGATGATCATGTGGTTCTTGGCGCCGCCGAAGCCCTGCACCCGTTTCCCGTTGGCGGCGCCGCGGGCATAGATGTACTGGGCGATGGCGGACGAGCCCACGAAGCCGATGGCGTGGATATCCGGATCATCGAGAATGGCGTCCACCGCCACCTTGTCACCGTTCACCACATTGAGGATGCCAGCCGGCAGGCCCGCCTCCATCATCAGCTCGGCGAGGCGCATGGGCACCCCGGGGTCGCGCTCGGACGGCTTCAGGATGAAGGCGTTGCCGCAGGCGATGGCCGGCCCGAACTTCCACATGGGGATCATGGCCGGGAAGTTGAACGGGGTGATGCCCGCCACCACGCCGAGAGGCTGGCGCATGGAATAAAGGTCGATGCCCGGGCCGGCGCCGTCGGAGAAGTCGCCCTTCAGGAGATGGGGAATGCCGCAGGCGAACTCGATCACCTCGAGGCCGCGCTGGATGTCGCCCTTGGCATCGGGAACGGTCTTGCCGTGCTCGCGGGCGAGCAGTTCCGCCAGGGCGTCATACTCGCGCTGCACCAGCTCCAGGAACTTCATCAGCACCCGGGCGCGGCGCTGCGGGTTGGTGGCGGCCCAGGCCGGCTGGGCCGCCTTGGCGTTTTCCACCGCCGCCCGCATCTCCTCGGTGGAGGCGAGGGCCACCTTACCGACCACCTCGCCGGTCATGGGCTCGAACACATCCGCCTTGCGGCCGGAGGTGCCCGGCACGTGCTTGCCGCCGATGAAATGGCCGATGTCGCGCATGGTGCGTGTCCTTCCCTGGGCTTGGCCCGTGGCCCCGGGGTCTGGCCCGGGACATTTGCGTTTCCAAAACTGTTCCGGCCGCTGCCTGCGACCTTGATTGCGGTGACGATGCCCTATCCTTTTGCGCACAGCTAGGGCAATTCTTGCACGATCCCTGTGCGCCCTTTCACATGCGCCATTGCCCATTGCGCCATTGCCCATCCGGAGGTCCCGTGCGCGCCAGCGACTTTGAATGGTCGGACCTGAAGTTCTTCCTGGCGGTGGCGCGGGCCGGGCGCCTCACGGTGGCGGCGGCGCGGCTCAAAGTGGAGCATTCCACCGTCAGCCGCCGCCTGGCGGCTCTGGAGGGCGCGCTGGGCGCCCAATTGTTCGATCGCCAGCCCCATGGCTATGCCTTGACCGCCGCCGGCGAGCGGCTGCTGGCGGCGGCGGAGGGCATGGAGAGCCTGGCGCTGTCCGCCCAGGGCACCATTGGCGGCGCGGATCTGGGTGTTGCCGGCACGGTGCGGATCGGCGCGCCGGACGGCTTCGGCACCTTCTTCCTGGCCCCGCGTATCGCCGCGCTGGCCGAGACCCATCCCGATCTCGACATCCAGCTTCTGGCCATGCCGCGCCTGTTCTCTCTATCGAAGCGCGAGGCCGACCTCGCCATTTCCCTGAGCCGGCCCAAGGCCGGGCGGCTCCATGCCAGAAAGCTCACCGACTACCGGCTGCGGCTCTATGCATCGCGGAGCTATCTCGCCCGCGCCGGCGCCATCGACAGCCGCGCCGCCCTCTCCCGCCATGCCTTCATCGGCTATGTGGATGACCTCATCTACACGCCGGAGCTGGATTACGTGCCCTTGGTGGCGAAGGATCTGAGGGTGCGGCTGAAGAGTTCCAGCCTGGTGGCCCAGCTCACCGCCACCCGCGGCGGTGCCGGCGTGTGTGTTCTGCCCTGCTTCATGGGCGACCTTTTTGCCGGCCCCGGCGATGACGATCTGGTGCCGGTGCTGGCCGACGAGGTGAGTCTCACCCGCACCTTCTGGCTCCTCAGCCACACCGACATGCGCGACCTTGCCCGGGTGCGGGTGGCGGCGGACTTCATTGTCGATGCGGTGGCCCGGGACCGTGCCACTCTGCTGCCCCCGGGCGGGCCGGCGAAGCTGGCGTGAGGCTTGCGGCGGCGACGCTGGTGCCCTTGAGGCGAAAAGCACCCCGTGCCTAGAGTGGAGGGATGAACGGGCGACGCCGGTCGCTCCACCGGGTGTCCCATGAGCATCGATCCATGAGCATCTATCCATGAGCATCTATCTCGGCTCCACCGTCGCGACCTATAATTATTACGCCAAGAACAGCGCCGCCGCCCTGAAGCAGCAGGCGGCGGATCCGCAGGTGAAGACGGAAACCGCCTATTTCCGCGCCAACATCGGCAAGGTGAAGACGGTGGATGACCTCATCGGCAACTACCGCCTGTTCAATTATGCCATGACCGCCTACGGCCTCAGCGACATGACCCACGCCAAGGCCTACATGAAAAAGGTGATCACCAGCGATCTCAGCGATTCCAAGAGCTTCGCCAACAAGCTGGCGGACAATCGATTCGTCAATTTCGCCAAGGCGTTCAGCAATCTCAATCCGAACGCCTCGGCCGCGCTCTATGCCCCCGCCAGCGCTGATGACGTGGTGAAGGCCTATCTGCAGCAATCCATCGAGGAGACCCTGGGGCAGAACGACCAGGGGGTGCAGCTCGCGCTCTATTTCAAGCGCGTGGCGCCGAGCGTGAAGAGCGCCTATGGCCTGCTCGGCGACTCGGCGCTCTGGAAGGTGGTGCAGACCACTTTTGGCCTGCCCGAGAACATGGGCAAGGTGGATGTGAAGACCCAGAAATCCATCGTTGATGCCAAGCTCAAGGTGGCCGACCTGCAGGACCCCGCCAAGCTCGACAAGCTGCTGGCCCGCTTCACCGCCATCTGGGATGCCACCCAGAACGCGGCCTCGGCCCCGGTGCTGCAATTGTTCGATACCAGCGGCGCCGGCGGCACCCTCGGCTATAATGTGAGCGCGAGCCTGCTCAATCTGCGTTATGGGGGCTGAGCGGACCCTGTTCGCCCCCTGCGGGACACCGCCGCGACCTTGACGCCCGCGCGCTTCGCCCCTATAGGAGCCGCTTCCCGATCCAGCGGGTGAGTGCGGCAGGGCCCGAAGGCTCTCAGCGTTCCCTGCGTGCAACAAGACTAGAAGGACTTCTGCCATGTCCCGGCGGTGTGATCTGACCGGTAAGGCGGTTCTGACCGGCCACCTCGTGAGCCACTCGAACCGCAAGACCAAGCGCCGGTTCCTGCCGAACCTGTGCAACGTGACCCTGCAGAGCGAGACCCTCAACCAGTCGATCCGCCTGCGCGTGTCTGCCAATGCGCTCAAGAGCGTGGACCACCGCGGTGGCCTCGACGCGTTCCTCAAGAAGGCCCGCGACGAGGAGCTGTCGCCGCGCGCCCTCGAGCTGAAGCGCAAGATTGCCAAGGCTCAGAGCGCGGAAGCGCCCGCCGCCTGATGTCCGGCCTTTCTGGTCTGGTTCGGTCCGAACCGCGGGCGTTCGCGCTCGCGGTTTTTGCCATGTGCGCCACCGTTCTGGCGGCCAACGTCCTGGTGCAGTTCCCGTTCACCCCGTTCGGGCTGCAGGATTACCTCACCTTCGGCGCCTTCACCTATCCCTTCACCTTCCTGGTGAACGACCTCACCAATCGCCGGCTGGGGCTCACACGCACGCGGCAGGTGATCTATGCGGGCTTCGCTCTGGCGCTGGCTTTGTCGGCGCTGTTCGCCACGCCGCGCATCGCGCTCGCCTCCGGCACCGCCTTCATCGTCGCCCAATTGCTTGACGCCACGGTGTTCAACACTCTGCGCCGGCGCGCCTGGTGGCTGCCGCCGTTCCTCTCGGGCGTCGTCTCCTCGGCCATCGATACGGTGGTGTTCTTCTCCCTCGCCTTTTCCGGCACCGACCTGCCGTGGACCAATTGGGCGATGGTGGATTACCTGGTGAAGCTCGCCATGGTGGCGCTGTTCCTCGCGCCTTATCGCTACCTCATCGCCCGCATGCCCATGTGGTCGCCCGCCCGCGCCGAGGCCTGAGCCCATCTGTCCCGGTCTTCGACCGGCCCCAAGTGGGGTTGCTCAAGCGGGGGCGCTCAAGCCCCAGCGCATCCGGCGTCGTCAGAAGAACTCTTCCACCGCCACGCCGAGCCGCTCCAGGTCTTCGGGGCGCGACAGGCGATGGTCGCCGTCCTTGATCAGCGAGAACACCACGTCGTCCTCGGCGAGGCAGGTGACGAGCGCCATGGCGTGCTCCCACGGTACGTCCTCATCCTTCGCCCCCTGCAGGATGCGCACCGGGCAGCCCACCGCCAGCGGCGCGCCGAGCAGCAGGTGGTTGCGACCATCCTCGATCAGCGCGCGGGTGATGACATAGGGCTCCTCGCCATAAAGCGAGGGCTTGAGGAATTGCCCGCTGCCGAGAATCAGCTCCTGCACCGGTGGCGGGAAGCGGGCCCACATGAGATCCTCGGTGAAATCGGGGGCCGGGGCCACCAGGACCAGCGCCTTGAGCCGGCTGTCGCCGCGCGCCTTGAGCGCCCGCGCCAGCAGCAGAGCGATCCAGCCGCCCATGGAGGAACCCACCACGATCTGCTCGCCCTCGGTGGTGGTGTCGAACACCGCCAGCGCCTCCTCCAGCCAGCGGGAGATGGTGCCTTCCTCGAACAGGCCGCCGGAGGCGCCATGGCCGGAATAATCGAAGCGGGTGTAAGCCTTGCCCCGATCAGCGGCGAGATCGGCCAGATATTGGGCCTTGGTGCCCGTCATGTCGGACTTGAAGCCGCCCAGCCAGAACACGCCCGGGCCCTCGCCCGGAATGGTCCGCACGGCGATGTCGCGATCCTCGAAGTCGAGGTGGAAAGAGGTCTCGGCTGCGCTCATGATGGATCCCGTGCTCAGGCGAACTGCGCGAAATAGTGGGTGATGATCTGGCTGTAGATGGCGGTAAGGTCGGTGACGTCCGACACCGGCGTCGCCTCGTCCACCTTGTGCATGGTCTGCCCCACCAGGCCGAACTCCACCACCGGGCACAGGTTCTTGATGAAGCGGGCATCCGAGGTGCCGCCGGAGGTGGAAGCCTGGGGCCGGCGGCCGGTGACCGCCTCCACCGCCCCGGCGACGATGTCCACGAACGGGCCCGGCGCCGTGATGAAGCTCTCCGAGGCGCCGGCCTGGATTGCGAGCGCATAACCGGTCCCGGCCCGATCCAGCCGGCGGCGGATCTCCTGTTCCAGGCTCGCCAGGGAATAATGATCGTTGAAGCGCACGTTGAAGCGCGCGGTGGCGGTGGCGGGAATGACGTTGAAGGCGGCATTGCCCACGTCCACCGACACCACCTCCAGATTGGAGGGCGGGAAGAAGTCCGAGCCGGCGTCCAGCGGCTCGGTGATCAGCGCCGAGAGCAGGTGCACCAGCCGCGGCACCGGATTGTCGGCGAGGTGCGGATACGCCACGTGCCCCTGCACCCCCTTCACCGTGATGACGCCGGAGAGGCTGCCGCGCCGGCCGATCTTGAAGGCATCCCCCAGCGCCGCCGGATTGGTGGGCTCGCCCAGCACGCAATGGTCGATGGTCTCGCCCTTGGCGGCGAGCCATTCCACCACCTTCACGGTGCCGTCGAGGGCGGGGCCCTCCTCGTCACCGGTGATGAGGAAGGAGAGGCTCCCCTTGGCCGGTTTGCCATGGCGCAGGGCCGCGGCGAGGAAGGCGGCCACCGCCCCCTTCATGTCCACCGCGCCGCGGCCATACAGCATCCCGTCGGCCACCTCGCCGGCGAACGGGCCGTGGGTCCACTGGCCGGCGTCGCCCACCGGCACCACGTCCACATGGCCGGCGAAGCACAGGTTGGGGCCCGTCTCGCCGATGCGGGCATAGAGGTTGACGATGGGGGTGCCGCCGGTGGCGAAGGTGAGCCGCTCCACCCGATAGCCAGCCTGTTCCAGCAGCCGCGCCACGATCTCCATCGCCGGCTCCGCATCCGGCGTGACCGACGGCGCCCGGATCAGGGCGGCGGCGATGGCGACGGGATCTTGCGTATCGGGCAGGACGACGCTGGATGCGGACTTGACGGAATCTTCGGGTGTCATCAAGGAATGCCTCGCGCGGACCCGGCTCGAACCCGCCGGATGCAGGCCGAATTAGCGGCAAGTTCAGCGTCGCGGCAAGTCTGGTCGAGTGCAAGTCTGGTCTGGTGGCAAGTCTGGTCTGGTGACAGGTTCCATGTGGTGACAGACAGGATCCCGGGGGTGCAGCGACCCGCCTCCCCTCCGGTTGCCCCCTGGGGTGCCGAGCCGGCGCAGCGGCATGATGCCGTGCCTCAGGGCCTTGCCATCACGCCGCCTTGCCATAAGGCCCTGCCATGACGCCGCCGTGTTCGCGCGACAGGAACGCCGCTCCGGAGGTGGAAGGTATGCGTTCGCAGTCGAAGGGGCTCCTCGCGTTTCTGGTCCTGTGGGCCGTCCTGGCCTGTGGCCCGAACCTGGTCTTCGCTCAAGGGGGCGCTGAACCGGCCGCCGCGCCGGTCGCAGCGGCAAGCGACAAGGCCCCGGCCGCCACGCCCGCCGCGACACCGGAGCCCGCCGCGCCGGCGGCCGCGCCCGAGCCACCCAAGCCACCGGCTGCAGTGCCGGACCCCATGATCACCGGCGCGCGCGACAAGATCGAATCGAGCCGCGCCGCGCTCGACGCTCTCGAAGCCGCGCTGTCGGTGGAGGGGCTGCGCCCCAATGATCTCGATGACCTGCGCCGGCGGATCGACCCCATCCGCCGAGACCTCCAGCAATTGTCGGAAACCGTCGCCCCCCGCCTGGCCGATGCCCGCGCGCGGCTGAAGTCGATCCCCGCCAAGGCCACCGAGGACACGACCGAAGACCCCACTGTCACCGCCGACCGCGAGCGGGTGCAGAAGCAGGTCGCCGAGCTCGATGCGGTGTTCGGGCCCATCCGCACGCTCTCGGAGCGCACCAGCCAGGCCGCCGACCGCATCAGCACCCGCCGCCGGGCGATGTTCACCAGCCAGCTGTTCGAGCGCTCCGACTCCATTCTCGACCCCACCTTGTGGGCCAATGCGCTGGCGGCCACCGCCGGCGAGGCGCGCGCCACCCAGTTCCTGATGACCGATTGGAGCGCCTACGCCACCCGCACCCACGGTCCACTGGCGCTCTCCGGCATTCTCGGCGGCACCGCGGTGCTGGTGGGCCTGGTGGTGGCCGTCGGCCGCTGGCTCCGCAACCGCCTGCGCACCCCGCCGCCGGCCGATGGCCTCAGCTTCTCGCGCCTGCGCGCCGCGGGCGAGGCGATCAAGGTGCTGGTGCTGGAAGCCACCGTCGCGCCGCTGGCCAGCATCATCGCCGTGATGATCCTCAACGCCTTCTCGCTGATCCCACCGCGGGTGGAAGACCTGGTGCACGGCCTCATCGCCGCGGTCTTCATCAAGGCCATCGGCACCGGCGCCGCCCGGGCCATGCTGGCGCCGGGGGAGGCCTGGCGCCGCATGCCGGCCATCTCCGACCGCGCCGCCATGATCACCTTCCGCTATTTCTCGTGGGCGGTGTGGGCGCTGGTGGTGGCGGTGGTGCTCAATGCCCTGCACCGGGTGCTGTTCGCCCCGCTCGATCTGACAGTGGTGACCAGCGCCGTCATGGCGCTCCTGATCGGCGCCTTCATCGCCCGGTTCCTGCTGCACCTCGCCCGCTCCGAGGAAGACGAGGATGCCGCGCCGCCGGCCGTTGACGCGGCGGCCGGCGGCCACCCCATGGAGGGCCGCCACTGGGTGCGCTTCCTGGTGTGGCTGGTGGTGCTGCTGCTCTTCACCGCACTGGTGCTGGGCTATGTGAGCTTCGCCGCCTTCGTGGCCGGCCGGGTGGTGGTGGCCAGCGCCATCCTGGGCATGCTCTACGTGCTCTACGGCCTCATCGATGCCTTCTTCGGCGAGGGCCTCTCGTCCGAGACTACGCGCGCCCGCCACCTGTCGAAGACCCTCGGCCTCAAGCCCGCCAACCTGGAGCTGATGGGCATCATCGTCGCCGGCCTGCTGAAGGTGCTGCTGTTCGTGGTGGCGGTGTTCCTCATCGTCGGCAGCTGGGGGGCCTCGTCCACCGACGTGCTGGACACGGTGGAGCGCCTGTCCTTCGGTATCCGCATCGGCACCGCCACCATCACCCTCACCGGCGTGCTCTATGCCGCCGGCATGCTGCTGGTGGGCCTGGCCGTGGCGCGCGGCCTGCAGCGCTGGATCTCGGTGTCCTTCCTGCCCCGCACCGGGCTCGAGCCCTCGCTGCAATCGTCCATTTCCACCATCGTCGGCTATGTGGGCGTGATCATCGCCATCATGGTCTCCATGAGCGAATTGGGGCTCAATCTCGAGAATCTGGCGCTGCTCGCCGGCGCCCTGTCGGTGGGTATCGGCTTCGGCCTGCAGGCCATCGTGTCGAATTTCGTCTCGGGGCTGATCCTGCTGGCGGAACGGCCGATCCGGGTGGGCGACACCATCAATGTGAAGGGCGAGGAAGGCTATGTGCGGCGCATCTCGGTGCGCTCCACCGAGATCGAGACCTTCGACCGGGCCTCGGTGATCGTGCCCAATTCCGACCTCATCACCGGCATGGTGAAGAACTGGACCCATGCCAACACCACCGGCCGCGTCATCATCACCGTCTCGGTGGCCTATGACGCGGATCCCGAGGAGGTGCGCGACATCCTGGTGGGCTGCGCCTGCACCCATCCGCAGGTGCTGCAGACGCCGCCGCCGCGGGTGTTCCTCACCAAATTCTCGGAAATGGGCATGGTGTTCGAGCTGCGCTGCGTGGTGGCGAACGTGGATTATTCCCTCACCGTACGCAGTGACCTGCACTTCCAGTTGCTGGCCAAGTTCCGCGCCGCCGGCATCGGCATGGCCTCCCAGCCCTGGGCATCACTGGCGCGGGCCCCGGCCGATCTGGTGCCGCCGCGCCCCGCGACGCCTTCGGCCGAGGAACCCCAGGGCGACGAGGCCTGAGCCCCGCCGTCCTGCTTTAACGCCTCCTATACCCGGCTGGGCGCACAACGACGCCCAACCGGCCAGCCGGCCTTCGCCGGCGCAACCGTCCGTTCGTTCAGCCAGTCGGAGCCGCCATGCGCGCCCCCTTCGCCCGTCGTCATGCCGGCTTCGGTCTCTTGCTCGCCCTGCTGCTCGCCGGCTGCGGCACCACCGACACCAGCCTCACCGACCAGCCGGCCTTCTACACCAACCTGGCGAAGACCGGGAAACCGGTGGATCCGGAGGCCGCCGCCTCCATCATCTCCGATTACCGCACCGCCCGCGGCCTGACCCCGGTCAGCGTCGACCCGGCCCTCAACAAGATCGCCCAGGACCAGGCCAATGCCATGGCCCGGGCCGACAACCTGTCCCACGAGGTGGGCGGGCGCAGCTTCATGCAGCGCATGAAGGCCTCGGGCTACGATGCCAAGCTGGCGGTGGAGAATGTGGGCGCCGGCTACCACACCCTGGCGGAAGCGTTCTCCGGCTGGCGCGACTCCCCCTCGCACAACAAGAATATGCTTGCCCCCGGCATGACCCGCATGGGGATCGCCACCGCCAACGCGCCGAACTCCAAGTACAAGGTGTATTGGGCCCTGGTGCTGGCGCAGCCCGACGAACGCTGAGGGTGCGCCGCCGCACGTTCCGTTGCGTCGCGGCAAAACAATCGTGGACCGGCCGCCCCTGAGGCCCTAAACCCTTGGTCACGCGAGGCGACCGGGGTCAAGGCGCGTCACACGCCAGACCGGCATGCCGCGTTGAAGAGCTGCCGTGGCAGCCCACCGCTTCAGCGGCGCAGTTCGGCGGGTCACCTCAGCGCTTGGCCGCGGCGGCGGCACCCGGCGTGGGGCCTTGGCGCATCACCCCCGGCACCGAGAGCGGACCGGCCGTCCCGTGACCGCCCAACCGCTCCGGCGAGCGCCCGTCATGCGAGGGGCGAACGGGGTGTGAGGAATGCTGCCGGACATTCACGATTATGATGCGCTGACCCGCGCCTTCCGCTGGAACCTGCCGGCCACCTACAACATGGCCACCGACGCCTGCGACCAGTGGGCCCTGCGCGCCCCGGACCGGCCGGCCCTGCTCGTGCCCGAGGCCGGCGGCCTGCGGGCGGTCTCCTACGGTGCCCTGTGCGCCCTCTCCAACCGGCTGGCCCATGCCCTCGCCGCCCACGGCATCAGGCATGGCGATCGGGTCGCCATCCTGCTGCCCCAGTCGGTGGAAGTGCTCGCGACCCATTTCGCGGTCTACAAGCTCGGCGCCATCGCCGTGCCCCTGGCGGGCGCCTTCGGCGTCGACGCCATCGCCTATCGGCTGACCGATTCCGGGGCCCGCGCCCTGGTGACCGACGATGCCGGCCTCGCCAAGATCAGCCCCCGGCCCGAGACGCTGGAGCTGGTGGTGAACGTGGATGGCGCGCGCGCGGACGTGCTGGATTTCCACGGGCTGGCGGCGCGCGCCGCCGACACTCCGCCCGCCGTCGCCACCGGTCCCGAAACTCCGGCGCTGATGATCTACACCTCCGGCACCACCGGCCAGCCCAAGGGGGCGCTGCACGGCCACCGGGTGCTGCTGCCGCACGTGAGCGGGGTGCGCTTCACCCATGATTTCATGCCCCATGCGGGCGATCGCATGTGGACGCCGTCCGACTGGGCCTGGGCCGGGGGCCTGCTCAACACGGTGCTGCCGGCGCTGGTTTTGGGCGTGCCGGTGGTGGTGCAGCCCAAGGGCAAGTTCGATCCCGAGGCGGCCTTCGCGCTGATGGCGCGGGCCGGCATCCGCAACGCCTTCATCCCCCCCACCGCCCTCAAGATGATGCGCGCGGTCCCCCAGCCGAAGGCACGCTTCGGCTTCGATCTGCGCACCGTGGGATCAGCCGGTGAGGCGCTCGGCGCGGAGACCTTTGAATGGAGCCGCGCCGCCTTGGGGCTGCAGGTGAACGAATTCTATGGCCAGACCGAGTGCAATTACGTGATCGGCTCCAACGCCGCCTTGGGCGTCACCCGCGCCGGCGCCACCGGCAAGGCCCTTCCCGGCCATGAGGTGGCGGTGCTGCGCGAGGACGGTACCGCCTGCGCGGTGGACGAGATGGGGCAGATCGCGGTGCGCGCGCCTGATCCGGTGATGTTCCTCAATTACTGGAACCGGCCCGAGGCGAGCGCCGCGAAATATGCCGGCGACTGGCTGCTGACCGGCGATCTCGCCCGGCAGGACGCCGACGGCTACTTCCATTTCCTCGGTCGCGACGACGACATCATCACCTCGGCCGGCTACCGTATCGGCCCGGCGGAGATCGAGGATGTGCTGCTGCGCCATCCGGCGGTGGCGCTGGCGGCGGTGGTGGGCAAGCCCGATGCGCTGCGCACGGAAATCGTCAAGGCGGTGCTGGTGCTGGCGCCGGGCCACGCGCCCAGTGACGCGCTGGTGGCGGAGATCCAGGACTTCGTGCGCACCCGCCTCGCCGCCTATGAATATCCGCGCGAGATCGTCTTCGCCCCGGAGCTGCCGCTGACCACCACCGGCAAGGTGATCCGCCGCGCCCTGCGCGACTGAGGTCAGCCGCCGCCCGCCGGCGGCGCCGCATCCGGCGCCATGGCGCGGGCCACCACCATGCGGTCACGGCCCTCCGCCTTGGCCTGGTAGAGGGCGGCATCGGCGGCGGCCACCAGATCCTCCACCCGTTCCACATGCTGCGGGAATACCGCAAGGCCGATGGACACGGTCACCTCGTCCAGCACCCCGCCGGGCCACAGCACCTTCAGCCGGCGCACCGCCGACAGCAGGTGATTGGCCACCGCGATGGCGCCGTCGAGCCCGGTGTCCGGCAGCAGCACCAGGAATTCCTCGCCGCCGTAGCGGCCGACGATGTCGGTGGCCCGGGTCTGCTCCCGCAGCACATCGCCCATGGCCCGCAGCACGGCGTCGCCGGCCTCGTGGCTGTAGGTGTCGTTGATCCGCTTGAAATGGTCGAGATCGAGCAGCGCCAAAGCGAGCGGATGGCCGCTGCGCAGGGAGCCCGCCCCCTCCAGCGCCAGCGCGCCCTCCAGGAAACGGCGATTGGCCAGGCCCGTGAGCGGATCGCGCAGCGCCTGGCCGCGCAATTGCTCGCGCAGCTCGATATTGGCGATGGCGAGGGAGACCTGCTCAGCCAGCATGGTGGCGAGCTGCTGGGCATGGGCATCCCCCACCGCCGGCGTCTCGCGATAGAGCAGGCCGAGCAACGTGTTCTGGGCGAACAGCGGCTGGCACACATAGTCGGGCGCCGCCTCGCCGCAGCAGCCGGACACATGATTGCAGACCAGGCCGCGGCTGGCCTCGGATTCGGGAAACACCCGGCCGCGCCGCAGGCCCCAGCACTCATCCGGCGCAAAAGCCGTCACATCCGCCTTCAGCGCGCCCCAGCGGCTGCCGCGCACCGCCTGGTCGCGGGCCTTGTTCAGCACGTAAAGCGCCCCCGCCTCGTCCGGGAAGAGCCGGGCGGCATAGGTGGTGACAGAGCGGAACACCTCGTCGAGGCTGTGGCAGGATTGCAGAACGCCGCTGAGCTCGGTCAGCAGCGTGATCTCCCCGGCACGGGCCTCGGCCACGTCGAGCAGGCCGGTCAGGCGGGCATTGGCTGCCTTGAGGGCGCGCTCGTGCTCCTGCCGCTCGGCCTCGTGCTTCAGCGCATCGGTCTTGTCCTGCACCACCCAGAGGGTGGTTCCACCCCCGGACCGGCCATCGCGCAGGGGCCGGGCGAACGCATCCACCGGCACCGGGCGACCCTCGGCCCCCTTGAGATGCAGCACCGCGTGGCTCGCATGTCCGGCCTGGACCGTGGCCAGCACCTTCTCGAAGGCGGCGACATCGGCCGGGCCGTCCAGCAGCGCCTCCACGTCCAGCCCTTCCAGGCTGTCGCGCTCACGGGCGCACATAGCGGCCAACCTCTGGTTGCCGCGCACCACCGTTCGGCCGCGCAGGAACAGGATGCCGGCCAGGGGATTTTCCACCAGCGCCCGCTGCTCCGCATCAAGGGCGCTGAGGTTGCCGGACAGCCGGTTGGCCCGCAGCGACACGAACGTCACCAGCGCCAGCAGGAGACTGATGACGCTGCCGCCGGCCAGCACCAGCCGGGGGGTCATGCGGTCCACCTCGTAGACGGAGCCGGCGCGGGCGGCGAAATGCAGCCGCCACAGGCGATCCCCCACTACCAGCGAGCGCTCGGCGCTGATGCCGATGGGCACCGAGGCCACCGGTGTCACCAGGCTCAGGTTGGGCTCCCGGCTGTCGAACATCAGTGACCCCGGCAGGTCGGGGTCGGCCGGCTCCCAGATGGGGATGCCCTCGGCGGAGAGCTTGGCATAGCCGAGATCCACCACCCGAACGATCATCTGCTGCAGGGTCCGCACGTCGAGCACGCCGCGCATGAGGTCATTCATGCGATAGACGGCGGCGGCGTAGCCGCGCAGGGCCGCCCGCCGCTGCTCCACGCTCTGCACCGTCAGGCCGGCGCGGTAGATGGGCACCCGCAGAATGAAGCCGAGGCCGCCGCTCTGGTCCTGCAGCAGCTTCACCGGTGGGGTGGCGACGATGCGGCCGCTGTCGGCGGCGCGGGCGAGGGAATCGAGCTCCTGCGGCTTGGAGCCGGGATCGAAGCCGAGCACCATCTCGTTGCCGCGCAGCGGCTCCACGAACTCGATGGGGAAATAGACCGGCCGCGCGCCGGCCGGATGAACGGTGAAGTCCAAATAGGTGCGGTCCGCCAGGCTGCGGTCGGCCCGCACCTCGGCGATGAAGCTGTCGAGATCCGCCGGCGCCACCTTGCGCAGCACCTGCAGCGAGTCGAAGCCGGGGTGGCGCCGCATCAGGTCCAGGGTGTCCACATAACGCTGGAACTGGGCGCGATCGATGCGGCCGACGGTGGCATACAGCCCCTGCATGCTCACCAGGACTTCCGAATGGGTGCGCAGGCGCTCACCCACATCGGTGCTCATGGCGGCGGCATCGGAAGCGAAGCGGGCCTGCGCGTTGGCGTGCATCACCCGCTCCGCCAGCCGCTGGCCGGCGACGCTGGCCCCAACCCCCACCGCCAGCACCACCGCCGACAGCAGCAGGGCACGGTGCCGCAGCGGCGCAAACAAATCTGCCATCCCCAGGTTCCCTGTCGCGCGCATCGGGCGCCCAACTCTCGCCGCGGTGGAATACCATCAATCCGCCGCCTGTCGGAAGAGGCGGGGCGCCCCCGTTCAGTCAGTTGCGTCGGGGTGTGGCGGGAACAGCGCAAGCTGCTGCGCGCGCACCGGAGCGAACGACTGCCGGTGATGCGGGCACGGCCCCTCCGCCCGCAGGGCGGCAGCGTGCTGGGCGGTACCATAGCCCATGTGGCGTTCAAAGCCGTAGGCGGGAAACGCCGCCCCCAGCCGCGCCATCAGCCGGTCGCGCACCACCTTGGCGACGATGGAGGCGGCGGCGATGGAGGCGATCAGCCCGTCGCCCCCCACGAAGGTCTCCACCGCGCAGGGGGCCGGCGGCGGATCGTTGCCGTCCACCAGCAGCAGAGCGGGACGGCGCGGCAGCCCCTCCACCGCCTTGGCCAGCGCCCACAAGGTGGCCTGGCGGATGTTGTCGCGGTCGATCCGGGCCGGCGGCGCCAGGCTCACCGCCACCTCGGCGGTGGCGCAGATCTGCGCATAAAGCGCCTCCCGGCGGGCCGCGGTCAGCTTCTTGGAATCGTTGAGCCCGGCGGGGATGCACGCGGGATCGAGCACCACCGCGGCGGCCACCACCGGGCCGGCCAGCGGCCCGCGCCCCACCTCGTCGGCGCCGGCCACCGGCACCAGGCCCTGGACCATCAGCGCCCGCTCGTGGCTGAAATCCAGCGGTGGAAACAGCGCATCACCCCGTTGCCCGGCCCGCCCACGGCCCGTGCCGCGCTGTGCTCCCGCGCTTTTCGCCCGCATCGTCCCTCGGCTCCCGGTCCCGGCGCAATTGCGCCGCCAGCGGCTGATAGCACGAAAGGCAGGGGCCCGGCGCGCCCCCCTGCCGCAGGGGTGGCGGGGGATGGGCAGCGGCGTTGCCAGGGTGTAATTCCAGATCAGACATGCAAGGGCGCGCTCGCCGCGCGGGAGATCTCAGGATGCGTTGGGAAGACTACCGCTCCAGCGACAATGTGGAGGATCGGCGCGGCAGCGGCGGCGGCGGCGGCTTCCGCATGCCGGGCGGCCGCGGCGGCCTCGGCATCGGCACCATCATCGTGGTCGGCCTGATCGGCTGGGCGCTGGGCATCAATCCCGCCATCCTCATCGGCGGGCTGGAAGCCATCAACGGCGGGGGCGGACAGCAGCAATATGCCCCGCAGCAGCGCCAATCGGCCCCGCAATCGTCGGCCCAGGGCAACGGCACGCAGGCGGCGCCGAAGGATCAGCTCGGCCGCTTCGCCGCCACCGTGCTGGCGCAGACCGAGGACGTGTGGACTGACATCTTCCGCGCCCAGGGCAAGACCTATCAGGACCCCAAGCTGGTGCTGTTCTCCGGCGCCACCCGCTCGGCCTGCGGCGGCGCGCAGTCGGCCATGGGGCCGTTCTATTGCCCGCTGGATCAGAAGGTCTATCTCGACCTCTCCTTCTTCCAGGAGATGAAGACCCGCTTCAACGCCCCGGGTGATTTCGCCGCCGCCTACGTGATCGCCCATGAGGTGGGCCACCACGTGGAGAACCTCATCGGCATCCTGCCCAAGGTGCAGCAGGCGCAGGCCCGCGCCACCTCGAAGGCGGAGGCCAATGACCTCTCGGTGCGGGTGGAGCTGATGGCCGATTGCCTCGCCGGGGTGTGGGCCTACCACGCCGATGCCCGCGCCAAGATCCTCGAGCAGGGTGACGTGGAAGAGGCCCTCAACGCCGCCAGCGCCATCGGTGATGATCGCCTGCAGAAGCAGGCCCAGGGCTATGCCGTGCCCGACAGTTTCACCCATGGCACGTCGCGCCAGCGGGTCACTTGGTTCACCCGCGGGCTCAAGACCGGCTCCATGCAGCAGTGCAATACCTTTGACGGCGGGATATGATCTGAACGCATGGCTGTATCGCGTCGGGCACATCCTGCCTTGCGAAAGGCGAGACGCCTGTAGCAATCTTTGGTTGCAGAAGACGCCGCCGCGATCCCGCCTGGCGCGCCCGGCCCGTGTCCTCCGCCACGGGCCACAGGGCCGAGGCGGGACGCGCGCGGCGCCGGCGATAGGGGAACGCCATGCCCGCAGAGCTGCCCACTGACATCGTGTTCAATCAGTCGCCGCCGTTCGAGAACATTAATCTCGCCAGCCAGGATCTGCCGCTCATGGCCTGCGCGGCGGCCATGGGCAATGGCGAGGACCTGGTGACCTTCGGGGCCGAATGGGGCGCCGCCGACCAGTTCGCCCTCGGCCGGCTTGCCAATGAGAATCCCCCCATCCTGCACACCCACGACGCCCAGGGGCGGCGGTGCGACATGGTGGAGTTTCATCCCGCCTACCACACCCTGATGGCCCAGAGCATGAGCGCCGGGCTGCACTGCTCCAGCTGGGAGATCGCTGGCGGGCCGGCCCACGGGCGCCGCGCCGCCCACCTCTATCTGGTGAGCCAGGTGGAGGCCGGCCACGTCTGCCCGCTGACCATGACCCATGCGGCACCCGCCGCCCTCGCCGCCGCGCCCCATCTGCTGCGGGACTGGCTGCCGCGCATCCGCTCGCGCTCCTATGACGGCCGCTTCCTGCCGTTCTGGGAAAAGGCCAGCGTGACCATCGGCATGGGCATGACCGAGAAGCAGGGCGGCACCGACGTGCGCGCCAACATCACCCGGGCGGAGCCGGTGGCGGGAGACGAATATGCCATCACCGGCCACAAATGGTTCTTCTCCGCCCCCATGAGCGACGCCTTCCTGGTGCTGGCGCAGGCGCCGCGCGGGCTGACCTGCTTCCTCATGCCCCGCTTCCGCCCGGACGGCAGCGTCAACGCCATCCATCTGGTGCGTTTGAAGCGCAAGCTGGGCAACCGCGCCAATGCCTCCTCCGAGGTGGAATTCGACCGCGCCTTCGCCTGGCGGGTGGGCGAAGAGGGCCGCGGCATCCGCACCATCATCGAGATGGTCCAGCGCACCCGGCTCGACTGCGCGGTGTCCTCCGCCGGTGTCATGCGCATCGCCCTCAGCCTCGCTTTGCACCATGCCCGCCACCGCACGGTGTTCCAGAAGCGGCTGGTGGACCAGCCGGCCATGACCATGGTGCTGGCCGATCTTGCCCTGGAGGCGGAGGCCGCGACCGCGCTCACCCTGCGGCTGGCCTGCAGCTTCGACACCCACCAGGGCGAGGAGGGCGCCCGCGCCCGCCTGCTCACTCCGGCGGTCAAGTTCGCCGTATGCAAGGCCGCCCCCGGCTTCGTGTTCGAGGCCATGGAGGCGCTGGGCGGCAATGGCTATGTCGAGGACGGCATGCTGCCGCGCCTGTATCGCGAGGCTCCGGTCAACGCCATCTGGGAGGGCAGCGGCAACGTCATGGCCCTCGACCTGCTGCGCGCCACCGCCCACGAACCGGACAGCCTGCAACAAGTGCTGGCGGAGCTGAAGAAGGAGGCCGCCGGCCTGCCCGGCGCGGATGCCGCGGCGGAGGAGATCGCGGCCCTGGTGCGCGGCAGCGCCGCGGAGGCCCACGCCCGCCGCGCCTGCCATCTGCTGGCCACCCTGGCGGCCACCGCCGCCCTGGTGCAGACCGCCCCCGCCGCCATCGCCGAAACCTTCGCCCGCACCCGGCTGAAGGCGTCGCGGGCGCTGTTCGGCGCCAACGACGTCGCCCCCGTGGCGGCGCTGCTGCTCGACCGGGCGCTGGCGAGCTAAGACGCCGCGGCCGCCCGAGCCAGCCGAAAGGTCCGCGCCAACGCACGTGCTGAAGCCCTTGCCGAAGCACTTGCCAAGGCACTTGCCAAGGCACTTGCCAAAGCACTTGCGGCAACCGGCGCGGCATGCGAAGGAATCGCCGCACCCCCGCGGCGAAGACTGGCGGTTTGGTCTGGACCTGCGGAGCCGACCATTGAAACCATCTCGCGCGTTCGCTATAGGGGCGGTCAACTCATCCGAAGGGCCCTCGGGCCGCACCCTCGGCTGCGGCCGTGGGCGGCATCGCCTGCAGCCGGTGCGGCGGGAGCGGCCGAGTTTACGAAGAGGCAGCAGTCCATGTCTTCCACGTTCGACACGGTGGCCAACATCATCGCGGAAACGTGTGATATCCCGCGGGACACCATCACGCCGGACAGCCACGCCATCGACGATCTGGGCATCGACAGCCTCGACTTCCTGGATATCGCCTTCGCCATCGACAAGGCCTTCGGCATCAAGCTGCCGCTGGAGCAGTGGACGCAGGAAGTCAACGACGGCAAGGCCACGACCGAGCAGTATTTCGTGCTCAAGAACCTCTGCGCGCGCATCGACGAGCTGGTCGCTGCCAAAGCCGCGTGAGGGCAGGCGGAGCTGATGCGTCCTGAAGTCTTCAAGATGATCGACCGGGTCGTGGCTATCGACCCGGCGCTCAATAAGATCCATTGCCAGGGCCTGGTGCCGCAGGAAAGCTCCATCTTCGAGGGGCACTTCCCCGGTCATCCCATCATGCCCGGCGTGCTCCTCATCGAGGCCATGGCGCAGACCACAGGATGGCTCATCCTGGCGCGCAACCGCTTCGAGAAGATGCCTTTCCTCGCCACCGTGAAGGAAGGCAAGCTGCGCACCTTCGTGGTGCCCGGACAGAATCTCGACCTTTATTCCGAGGTGCTGCACGAGGGCTCTGGCTTCGTCGTGGCCCGCACCCAGGGCCTCATCGAAGGCAAGCTGATCTGCAACGCCGAGCTCACCTTCCGCGTGCTCCCCTGGCCGGAAGGCAAGATGAAGGCGGTGGTCCTGAAGGTGGCCGAGCACGTTAACTTTCCCCTGACGGACATCGCCAATGCCTGAAGCGCGCGCCAAACGGCGTGAGGTGTGGATTACGGGCATTGGTCTCGTATCCTCCCTCGGTGAGGGCCTTGAGGCCCATTGGGAAGCTCTGACGCAGGGTCAGGCCCCCGTCACCGACGCGACCACGTTCGCGCCGTACGTGGTGCATCCCCTGGTCAAGGTCAGCTTCGACAGCCAGATCCCCAAAAGGGGCGATCAGCGGCAGATGGAGCCGTGGCAGCGCATCGGCACCTATGCGGCCGGCCTCGCCCTCGATGCCGCCGGCATCGCCAAGAATGCCGACATCCTGTCGAAGACCGACATGGTGGTGGCGGCGGGCGGCGGCGAGCGCGACTTCGCGGTGGATGCGGCCATCCTCAACGATCTGGCCACCTCCAACGACGCCGGCCGGCTGCTCAACGAGCGCCTGCTGTCGGACCTGCGCCCCACCCTGTCGCTGGCGCAGCTCTCCAACCTGCTCGCCGGCAACATCTCCATCGTGCACGGCGTCACCGGCTCCTCCCGCACCTTCATGGGCGAGGAGAGCTCGGGCGTGGACGCGGTGCGGGTGGCCTATTCGCGCATCGCCTCCGGGCAGAGCGAGATCGGCCTCGTCGGCGGCGCCTACAATGCCGAGCGTGAGGACACCCTGCTCCTCAACGATCTCGACGATTTCTGCATGAAGGGCGCGCCGCGTCCGGTGTTCAGCAGCCCCGAGCCGGGCATTGCCGCCGGCTCCATGGGCGCCTTCCTGGTGCTGGAATCGCCCGAGCACGCCACCGCGCGCGGCGCCACCCCCATCGCCAAGATCTCCGGCGTGTGGTCTGAACGGGCCCGCCGCCAGGTGGAAGGGGCCATCAAGGACAAGGTCCGCGCGCTCCTCACCACCGCGGGCACCGCGGCCGGCACCGCCATCATGTCCGGCGCCTCGGGCGCGCGCGGCGCCACCGCGCCGGAAGCCGAGGTGCTGGCCGCCACCGGCCTGCCGGTGCGCTCCATCGCCAACCGGCTCGGCCACGGCTTCGAGGCCCAGTTCATCGCCGGCCTGGCGCTCGCGGCGCTGTGCGTCTCCAAGGGTGCCCTGTTCCCCGCCCTTCCCACCGATCCCGCCGAGACCGGCGGCGATGCGGTGAACCGGGTGGTGGTCACCGGCGTCGGCCACTGGCGCGGCGAAGGCGCGGGCGTGGTCGAGAAGGTCTGATCCTTCCCGCTCCGCGCAACCCTTGAACCGGGGTCCGGCGATGCGCGCCGGGCCTTTTGCCGTTCAAGCCCCCTCGCCGCTGTGCGGTGATCGGGGCGAAACGACCGCTGCCGGGCCCCTCATTTACCTTGAGTGCGGCTTCGGCGTATTTTCCGGCGACATCGGCCGCCGGCAGCGCGCTTCCCAAGCGATTCGCGCCGGGCCGATCTTCGCCATCCACGTGCGCCTGGGGCGGGCGCGCCTCACATCGGGGAGCCGCGGCATGACGCAGGCGCATTTGGACAAGTTCGGACGGCCCGTCGTCGTCGTCACCGGCATCGGCCTCATCACCTCCCTGGGCCAGGGCAAGGCCGACAACTGGCGCCGCCTCACCGCCGGCGAATCGGGCATCCACACCATCACCCGCTTCCCCATCGAGGGCATGCGCACCACCATCGCCGGCACCGTCGACTTCCTGTTCGACGGCCGGGTGCCCGCGCCCGACCTCTCCGAGAAGCTGGCCACGCTGGCGGTGGAAGAAGCCATCGCCGAGGCCGGCATCGGCACCCCGGGCGATTTCCCCGGCCCGCTGTTCGCCGCCGTGCCGCCGGTGGAGCTGGAATGGCCGGAGCGCCGCCAGCTGGCCGACGCGGTGGGCCATTACCCCATCGTCTATCACGACCTTCTGGCGGCGGCGGATTCCGGCAAGTTCCGCCCCTGGCACGAGCGCTTCCTGTTCGGCTCGGTGGCCGACCGGCTGGCCGACAAGTTCGGCACCCGCGGCCAGCCCATCTCCCTCTCCACCGCCTGCGCCTCGGGCGCCACCGCCATCCAGCTCGGTGTCGAGGCCATCCGCCGCGGCGAGACCGAGGTGGCGCTGTCGCTCGGCACCGACGGTTCGGTGCATCCCGAAGCCCTCATCCGCTTCTCGCTCCTGTCGGCGCTCACCACCGCCAACGACAAGCCCGAGGAAGCCGCCCGCCCGTTCGCCAAGAACCGCGACGGCTTCGTGATGGCGGAGGGCGCCGCCGCCCTGGTGCTGGAAAGCTATGCCCACGCGGTGGCGCGCGGCGCCAAGATCCTCGGCGTGCTGGAAGGCTGCGGCGAGATGGCCGACAATTTCCACCGCACCCGCTCCAATCCGGACGGCCGGCCCATCATCGGCTGCATGAAGAATGCCTTCGCCGATGCCGGCATCACCGCCGACGACGTGGACTATATCAACGCCCACGGCACCTCGACCCCCGAGAACGACCGCATGGAATATGTGGGCCTCAAGGCGGTGTTCAGCGAGGAGAAGCTGGCGGCCACCCCCATCTCCTCCAACAAGTCCATGATCGGCCACACGCTGACGGCGGCCGGCGCCATCGAGGCGGTGGTATCGCTGCTCACCATCGCCAATGGCCGCATTCCGCCGACCATCAATTACAACATCCCCGATCCGGCCATTCCGCTGGACGTGGTGCCCAACGTCGCCCGCGACGCGACGGTGAAGCGGGTGATCTCCAACTCGTTCGGCTTCGGTGGCCAGAACGTGTGCCTGGTGCTGACCGGGGAGCCGGCGTGAGCCGCGCCCCGCACCCGGCGGGAAACCTCACATGAAGCCCGTGCTGGTCACCGGCGGCGGGCGGGGCCTCGGCGCCGCCATCGTGCGGCGCCTGGCGGCGGCGGGCTTCGCCGTCACCTTCACCTATCGCTCCGCTCACGCCGAGGCGGAGGCGCTGATGGCCGAGATCCGCGCTGCGGATCCAGCCGCGCAGATTGCCGCCCGCCCCCTGGACCTTGCCGACCGCGCGGCGGTGGACGCCTTCGCCGAGGAGCTGGAGGCAGGAGAGGCCTGGTACGGCTTCTGCCACAACGCCGGCGCCTCCTATGACACGCTGGCCGCCATGATCGACCAGGACAAGGCCGAGGCGGTCATGCAGGTGAACCATTTCGCCTTCGTGCGCCTCACCCGGGCGCTCATCCGGCCGATGACCCGGGCCCGCGCGGGGCGCATCGTCGCCATCGGCTCGGTGGCGGCGCTCCAGGCCAATCCCGGCAACGCCGCTTATGCCGCCTCCAAGGCGGCCCTGCTGGCCCATGTGCGGGGCCTGGCGGTGGAGAGCGCCCGGCGCGGCGTGACGGTGAACTATGTGGCGCCCGGCTTCATCGATACCGCCATGCTGGAGAAATATGCCGACTACCGCGCGAAGATGGAGGCGCAGATCCCCGCCGGCCGCTTCGCGCAGCCCGATGATGTGGCGCAGGTGGTGGCCTTTCTCTTCTCCCCCGGCGCGGGCTATATGACCGGCGCCGTCCTGCCGGTGGATGGGGGCCTCTCCGCCAGCCTGCCGGCCCATCGCTGATCCGAACCCATCAGACAACCGCGAGAATAAGAATGCGCGCCCTCCAGCTCGTCTCCGATCGCAAGCTCGAAATCGTCGACATGCCCGAGCCCGCCGCCCCCGGCGCCGGAGAGGTGCAGATCCGGGTGAAGGCGCTGGCGCTCAACCATATCGACGTGTGGGGCTGGCGCGGCATGGCCTTCGCCAAGCGCAAGATGCCGCTGGTGGTGGGCGCGGAAGCCGCCGGCGAGATCGTCGCCCTGGGCGCCGACGTGCGCGGCCTGAAGGTGGGCCAGACGGTGGCCATGTATGGCGCCATGACCTGCGGCCACTGCAAGGCCTGCCTCGCCGGCCGCGACAACCTGTGCCAGAACGTGGGCGGCGTGCTGGGCTTCCACATCGACGGTTTCGCCCGCGACGTGATCAACATGCCCGAGCGGCTGGTGATCCCCGCCCCCGCCGGCGTCTCCTTCGAGGAGGCGGGCTGCGCCGGCATCACCTTCTCCACCGTCGAGCACATGCTGTTCGACAATGCCAAGCTTGAAGACGGCGAGACGGTGCTGGTGCATGCGGGCGGCTCGGGCATCGGCTCCGCAGCCATCCGCCTCGCCAAGGATGTGGGCGCCACGGTCATCACCACCGTGGGCGATGACGAGAAGGCCGAGAAGGCCAAGGCGCTCGGCGCCGATCACGTCATCAACTACCGCAAGGACCGGTTCGAGCACGAAGTCCGCAAGATCACCAAGAAGGTGGGCGTGGACGTGGTGTTCGAGCATGTGGGCGCCGACACCTGGAACGCCTCTTTGCTCTCCATGAAGCCGGGCGCCCGGCTCGTCACCTGCGGCTCCACCTCGGGCGTCACCGTGCAGATGAACCTGATGCAGCTGTTCCAGCGCCAGTACAAGATTTTCGGCTCGTTCGGCGCCACCATCAAGAATGTGGCCGACGGCCTCGAGAAGATGGGTCGCGGCATCAAGCCGGTGATCGACACCGTGGTGCCGCTGGAGAATTTCAACGACGGCCTGGAGCGGCTGGAGAGCCGCAAGGTGTTCGGCAAGATCGTCGTGAAGTTCTGACGGGCGAGCCCGAGCCGCGCCGTGCCCCCCTTGAAACAGAAGCTCCGCCGCTGGCGCAACCGCCTGCGGCCGGTGTTCGCGCCCGTCGTCGAGGCCATCGTCGGCGGCTATGTGCGCTTCTCCATCTGGTGGCTGCGGCTGTGGCCCCTGTGGCTCTCCTCCGGCGGCATGGCCTTCTGGGCGCGCCTTCTCGGCCCCTTCTTCCCGGTGAGCAAGGTGGCGCGGCGCAATCTCGCCGCCGCCTTCCCGGACAAGAACCGGGCCGAAATCGAAGCCATGGTGCGCGGGGTGTGGGCCAATATGGGCCGGCTCGCCGCCGATTTCGCCCAGCAGGACCAGCTGTGGGATTACGACCCGGCCCATCCCGATGCCGGCCGCATCGAGGTGAAGGGCGCCGACATCCTCGAGCGCCTGCGCGATGATGGCCGCCCGGCCCTGTTTTTCACTGCCCACACCGGCAATTGGGAATTGTGCGCGGTGGCGGGGGCCAAGTTCCAGGTGCCCGGCGGCGTGCTCTATCGCGCGCCGAACAACAAGAAGGCCGCCGACCTCATCGAGGAGATGCGCGCCGGCAACATGCCCGGCCTCATCCGCGCCAGCCGCAAGGCGGGGGTGATGATGGCCCACATGCTGGCGGACGGGCAGCATCTGGGCATGCTGGTGGACCAGTATTGGACCGGCGGGCCGCAGGTGGCCTTCTTCGGCCGCCCCTGCGCCACCAACCCGACGCTGGCCCGCCTCGCCCGCCAGTTCGATTGCCCGGTGCACGGCATGCGCGTCATCCGCCTGCCCGGTGCCCGGTTCCGGGTGGAGATCACCGAAGAGGTGGTGCTGCCCCGCGATGGCGAAGGCCAGATCGACGTGCAGGGTGCCATGCAGGCGGTCACCAGTGTGATCGAGGGCTGGGTCCGCGAATATCCCGAGCAATGGCTCTGGCTGCACCGCCGCTGGCGGTAAGACGGCCCAGGCCCGCCTGAACGCCGCCACGGGTCCTTCCCGGTCCCACCTGCCCCCTCCCTCCCCCGCAGGCGGGAGAGGGACTAGTGCGGCGGGTAGGAAGAGCCCTGATCCAACCACCCAGCGAAGAAAAGCCCGGCCTTTCCACGTCCCTGCGCCAAAGCCCTCCCCCGCTTGCGGGGGAGGGTTGGGAGGGGGAATGCCACACCAGCCGCCGCGCGACGCCCCCGGACCGCAACACCGCCCGCAATCGGCCAACCGGCAGCAAACGGTCCAACCCCGCCGGCCCCCTCCCTCGCCCTCCCCCGCAAGCGGGAGAGGGGATAGCGCGGTGCAGCAGAACAGCCGCGCGGCGACCACCCCGGGGAAGAAGAGCCCGGCCTTTCCACGTCCCTGCGCGAAAGCCCTCTCCCGCTTGCGGGGGAGGGTTGGGAGGGGGAATGCCACACCAGCCGCCGCGCGACGCCCCCGGACCGCAACACCGCCCGCCTTCCGCCAACCGGCAGCAAACGCTCCAGCGC
This sequence comes from Xanthobacter sp. ZOL 2024, assembly GCF_052932325.1. Lineage (NCBI taxonomy): Bacteria > Pseudomonadati > Pseudomonadota > Alphaproteobacteria > Hyphomicrobiales > Xanthobacteraceae > Xanthobacter > Xanthobacter sp. ZOL 2024. Next base: position 2,224,873 of record NZ_CM128808.1, on the reverse strand, counting down.
CGCCGGCCCCCTCCCTCGCCCTCCCCCGCAAGCGGGAGAGGGGACAGCGCGGTGCAGCAGAACAGCCGCGCGGCGACCACCCCGGGGAAGAAAAGCCCGGCCTTTCCACGTCCCTGCGCGAAAGCCCTCTCCCGCTTGCGGGGGAGGGTTGGGAGGGGGAATGCCACACCAGCCGCCGCGCGACGCCCCCGGACCGCAACACCGCCCGCCTTCGCCCGACCGCCCCGAGGCGCCCGTCGCGCAAGCGCCCCTCCCATTCTCCCCCTTGCCCGCCGCGCCCTGATCCGATAAAGCCGCGCTTTCCGTTTTCACGAGGTGGAATGGGATGAGCGCGCCTGACGTGGCGGTCATCATGGGTAGCCAGTCCGATTGGGACACCATGCGTCACGCCGTCGAGACGCTGGCGGTGCTCGGCGTCTCGCACGAGGCGCGGATCGTGTCCGCCCATCGCACGCCCGAGCGGATGTATGACTTCGCCCGCGGCGCCAAGGCGGCCGGCACCAAGGTCATCATCGCCGGCGCCGGCGGCGCGGCCCATCTGCCGGGCATGGTGGCGGCGCTCACCACCCTGCCGGTGTTCGGCGTGCCGGTGGAATCCAAGGCCCTGTCCGGCGTCGACAGCCTCTATTCCATCGTCCAGATGCCCGGCGGCGTGCCGGTGGGCACCCTCGCCATCGGTAAGGCCGGCGCCACCAATGCCGCCTTGCTCGCCGCCGCGGTGCTGGCGCTCAGCGATGCCGCCCTCGCCGCCCGGCTGGAGGCCTGGCGGGCCGAGCGCACCGCCGCCGTGGCGGAGCAGCCGGCCTAGGTCCATGCTGCAGCCCGGAGACACCATCGGCATCCTCGGCGGCGGCCAGCTCGGCCGCATGATCGCCCTCGCCGCCGCCCAGCTCGGCCTGAAGAGCGTCGTGCTCTGTCCCGAGGCGGACAGCCCCGCCTTCCAGGTGTGCGACAGCGTCATCTGCGCCGGCTATGAGGACGAGGAGGCGCTCGCCCGCCTCGCCGATGCCGTCGCGGTGGTGACCTACGAATTCGAGAACGTGCCGCTGGCCACTGCCGAGTTTCTCACCGGCCGGGTGCCGCTGCATCCCGGCGCCCGCGCCCTGGCGCTCACCCAGGACCGGCTGGCGGAGAAGACCTTCGTCAACGGCCTCGGCATCGAGACCGCGCCGTTCCGCGCCGTGGAGGATCTCGCCACCCTCCATGACGCGGTGGCGCAGATCGGCCTGCCGGCGGTGCTGAAGACCCGCCGCTTCGGTTATGACGGCAAGGGCCAGGTGACGCTCCGGCCGGGCGATGACCTCGCCGCCGCCTGGACCGCCATCGGCGCCCAGCCCGCCATTCTGGAAGGCTTCGTGCCATTCGAGCGGGAAGTGTCCGTGGTCGCCGCGCGCCGCGCCGATGACGCCTTCGTCGCCTATGAGGTGACGCAGAACGTCCATCGCGACCATATTCTGCACACCTCCACCGTGCCGGCCGAAGTGAATGCCGCCACCGCCCGCCAGGCCCATGCCCTGGCCTATGCCATTGCCGGCGCGCTCGATTATGTGGGCGTCTTCGCGGTGGAATTGTTCGTGGTGGGCCGCGGCAGCGAGGAACGGGTGATCGTCAACGAGATCGCCCCGCGGGTGCACAATTCCGGCCACTGGACCCAGGATGGCGCGGCGACCTCCCAGTTCGAGCAGCACGTGCGCGCCATTGCCGGCTGGCCGCTGGGGGAGGTGGATCGCCTCGGCCGGGTGCAGATGACCAATCTCATCGGCGAGGACGCGCTCGCCTGGCATGGCCTGCTCAGCGAGCCCGGTGCCCGACTGCACCTCTATGGCAAGAGCGAGGTGCGCGCCGGCCGCAAGATGGGCCATGTGAACCGCATCTGGCCCGACGGCTCCAGCTGCCCGGGTGCCGCCCAAGACGGCTGCTGACCGCCACCGCGCCGTCACGCCTGGGGGTGCCGCAGCGATTCCCGCGCGGAGAGGCCTTCGGCCAAGCCACGTGGTTTGGCCCCTGGGGCCGGGTCGAAACGCCCCTTCCCGCGGGCGCGGGCGGCGCTGTTATGAGCCGGCACAAGGGTTCGCGACGCCGCGCCGGGAGCGAAGACGAGTGGACAACCTTTTTCAGCTCTGATAAGAGAACGCCTCCTTCGGACCCACGGCAGGGACGTCGCTTGGCGTTTTGCTTCCGGATCCGGACACCCAATTCATGATCGCACCGGATCGGCGCAACAGCTCGAAGAGGCAAACACGTGCAAGTTCTCGTCCGCGACAACAATGTTGATCAGGCCCTCAAGGCGCTCAAGAAGAAGATGCAGCGCGAGGGGATCTTCCGCGAGATGAAGCTGCGTGGTCATTACGAGAAGCCGTCGGAGAAGCGCGCCCGCGAGCAGGCGGAAGCCATCCGCCGCGCCCGCAAGCTGGCCCGCAAGCGCGCCCAGCGCGAAGGCCTGCTGCCGTCCAAGCCCCGCAGCCGCTGACTTTTTCGGCCGCTGACTTTTTCGGCCGCGGCATCCGCCGGCGGGCATCCGCCCGCCCTGGGCGCCGCGGTTTCGGATCCGCCTTCGGGCCATGCCGACTGTTGATCGACCAAGCCGATCCGCGCAGAGCGATCTCAGGCCTCATTTGATCCGCGCAGCCCCCTGCGCGGATTTCGTTTATGGGCCCCATCCGATCCGCGACGCGCCCGCCCGAATGGCAGCAACCTGAAGCGCGTGCACCGCACCCCGGCACCGCCCTCTGCGCGGCATTGAATACCTCCCGGATTCGGCGCACGCACCCCTGTCTTCGCGTCCATTGTATGGCCGTCCCCATAGATTTTCGTGCGCCCTTCCGCCGGATTGCCTTCCTTCGACAGTTGAGGCAAAGGTCTTGTTGCGGCGCACCGCTGCCGACAATTCGTAACAGGACGACGCCGCGCCTGCGGCGGGCTGCGTGATCCTCACCCACACCGGTCCACACTGGCGCGATGATGGAAGAGGACTTCTCTGCCCATGAGCGAATTGAAGCCGGTCTGGCGCGCTCTTGCCGCCGCCCACGGCACCACCCAGCAGCCGCTGCGCGCCCTGTGCGCAGACCCCGCGCGCTTCCCCGCCTTCTCGCGCCGGGCGGATGACCTGCTGCTGGATTTCTCGAAGACCGCCCTCACCGACGACAGCCTGGCGCTGCTGCTGCAGCTGGCGCAGGCCGCCGATGTCGCCGGCAAGCGCGACGCCATGTTCGCCGGCGACCGGATCAATGCCAGCGAGGGCCGCGCGGTGCTGCATGTGGCCCTGCGGGCCGCCGGCGACGCGCCCTTCGTCGTGGATGGCGTCGCCGTCGGCGACGACGTGCGCCAGGTGCTGGCCCAGGTGTCGGCCTTCGCCGATTCCGTCCGGCAGGGCACCGCCCGCGGCGCCACCGGGGCCGCCTTCACCGACGTGGTGAACATCGGCATCGGCGGCTCGGACCTCGGACCGGTGATGGCCACCCTGGCCCTCGCCCCCTATCACGACGGGCCCCGCTGCCACTTCGTCTCCAATGTGGACAGCGCCCACATCGCCGACACCCTGAAGGGGCTCGATCCCGCCACCACCCTGTTCATCGTCGCCTCGAAGACCTTCACCACCGTCGAGACCATGTGCAACGCCGGCACCGCCCGCGCCTGGATCACCGCCGCCCTCGGCGAGGACGCGGTGGGGCGGCATTTCGCGGCGGTCTCCACCGCCCTCGACAAGGTGGGGGCGTTCGGCATTCCCCCCGAGCGCACGTTCGGGTTCTGGGATTGGGTAGGCGGGCGCTATTCCCTGTGGTCGGCCATCGGCCTGTCGCTGGTGCTGGCCATCGGTCCGGTGCGTTTCGGCGAGCTGCTGGCCGGCGCCGCCGCCATGGATGCCCATTTCCGCACCACCCCGCTGGCCGACAACCTGCCGGTGCTGCTCGGCCTCATCGGCCTGTGGCATCGCGATGTGTGCGGTTATCCCAGCCGCGCCGTGGTGCCCTATGACCAGCGCCTGGCGCGCTTTCCCGCCTATCTCCAGCAGCTCGACATGGAGAGCAACGGCAAGAGCGTGACCGTGGACGGATCACCGGTGACGCAGCCCACCGGCCCCATCGTCTGGGGGGAACCGGGCACCAACGCCCAGCATGCCTTCTTCCAGCTGCTGCACCAGGGCACGCAGATCGTGCCGGTGGAGTTCCTCATCGCCGCCGAGAGCCACGAACCGGCCCTCGCCCACCACCATGAGCTGCTGGTGGCCAATTGCCTGGCCCAGTCCGAGGCGCTGATGCGCGGGCGCACCCTGGCGGAAGCGGCGGACCAGCTCCGGGCCAAGGGCCTGCCCGAGGCCGAGGTGGCCCGGCTCGCCCCCCACCGGGTCTTTCCCGGTGGTCGCCCCTCGGTCACCTTGGCCTATCGCCGCCTCGACCCCTTCACCCTGGGCCGGCTCATCGCCCTCTATGAGCATCGCGTGTTTGTGGAAGCGGCGGTGTGGAACATCAACGCCTTCGACCAATGGGGGGTGGAGCTCGGCAAGGAGCTGGCCACCGCTTTGCTGCCGGCGGTGCGCGAGGGCACCGTCCCGCCGGACGCCTCGTGCTCCACCGCCGGCCTCATCACCCACCTGCGGGCGATCCACCTGCAAGCAGAACGTGCGCCGGGCGGCTAGCCGCCGCCCGCACCGCTCAACTCAGCACGGAGAGTTCCGGCGAGGTCGGGTGGAGCATGGGATCCACCGCGCCCCGGCTCTCGGCTTCCTTGAGATAATGGCGCAGCAGGTCGGTGGCGCTGATCACCCCCTGCAAGGCGAAATCCTCCATCACCGGCAGGTGGCGGATCTGGTGCTCGTTCATCAGCCGCAGCGCCGTGACGATGGAATCGGAAGGCGCGCAGCAGATCAGCTCCCGCTCCAGGAACTCGGCCAGCACCATGCCCGGGGTCGCCGGCCCATGCTCCAGCACCGCCCGCGCCACGTCGCGCTCGGAGAATACGCCGATCAGCGTGCCATGTTCGGAGCGGCAATCGTCCATCACCAGAACGGAGGAAACATTCTCCCGCTTCATCAGCAGGGTCGCCCGCGCCACCGTCTCGGTCATGCGGATGGCAATGAGCCGGGTGTCGTGCTTCTCACGCAGAATATCGTTCACGGTGATCACAGGCGCATCCTCCTCGCCGGTTGCGGCGGGGCCGGCCGGGCGGCTCGACGGCGCTCTGCGGCGCGGGCCCGGTGAAACCCCACGCCTATGCTGGGGTGCGACAATTCATCCTGTCAATGAAAACTGCGACAAATCACCCCATCGAGACCAAATCCAGCCCGGGCATCGCCGCTGCGCCCATGAAAATGCGCCCATGAAAAAGCCGGCCCGAGGGCCGGCTTTCTTGAGCAAGAGCGCGCCGGCGGGCGGCGCGGCTGGTCTCACGCCGCCTTGGTTTTGGCGATCAGGTCCACGAAGCGGTTGAACAGATAGTGGCTGTCCTGCGGCCCGGGGCTCGCCTCCGGGTGGTACTGCACCGAGAACACCGGCTTGTCGGCCAAAGCGATGCCGGCGTTGGACCCGTCGAACAGGGAGACATGGGTCTCCACCGCATTCTTGGGCAGGGTGTCCCGATCCACGGCGAAGCCATGGTTCATGGAGGTGATCTCCACCTTGCCGGTGGTCAGGTCCTTCACCGGATGGTTCGCGCCGTGGTGGCCCTGGTGCATCTTCACCGTCTTGGCGCCCACCGCGAGGCCGATCATCTGATGGCCGAGGCAGATGCCGAAGGTGGGCACGCCGCTCTCGATCACCTTCTGGATCACCGGCACCGCATATTCCCCGGTCGCCGCCGGATCACCCGGGCCGTTGGAGAGGAACACGCCATCGGGCTTCAGCGCCAGGATGTCCTCGGCCGAAGTGGTGGCGGGCACCACGGTGACCTTGCAGCCAGCGCCGGCGAGCAGGCGCAGGATGTTGCGCTTCACCCCGTAGTCCACCGCCACCACATGGTGCTGCGGCGCCCCTTCATGGCCGAAGCCCTCCGGCCACTGCCAGGGGGTCTCGTCCCAGTCGAAGCGCTGGGCGGAGGTGACGGAGGGGACGAGGTCCATGCCCACCAGGCCCGGCCAGGCGCGGGCTTCCGCCTTGAGGGCGGCGAGATCGAACTGGCCGTCGGGGGAATAGGCGATCACCGCATTGGGCATGCCCGCCTCGCGGATCAGCGCGGTCAGCGCCCGCGTGTCGATGCCGGTGATGCCGGGGATGCCCCGCGCCTTCAGCCAGGCATCCAGATGCCGGGTGGCGCGATAATTGGAGGGCTCGGTGATGGCGGTGCGCAGCACCACCCCGCGCACACCCGAAGCGGCCGCCATGGACACCGTCTCGATGTCCTCCTCATTGGTGCCGACATTGCCGATGTGGGGGAAGGTGAAGGTGATGATCTGCCCGGAATAGGACGGATCGGTGAGGATCTCCTCATAGCCGGTCATGGCGGTGTTGAAGCACACCTCGCCAGCCAGCGTGGCCGCGGCACCGATGCCGAAGCCTTCGAGCACCGTGCCGTCGGCAAGGACGAGGACGGCGGTGGGAACGGGTTCGCTCCAGCCGTCAGCCGCGGGGGAGCGCCCGGAACCGGCGGAAACCGGATCGGTGGGGGTCTGGTCTTGTTCGTTCGTCATGGATCGCCTAGATAGAGCGTCACGCGCCGCGTTTCCAGCGTCCGCGCGCGAATTTGTGTGCGTCCATGCGGTCGCATGGAGGTCCTGCTGCGTGAAGGTCCACCCGGCTGCCAGTGTTCCGTTTCCGGAATGCAGCGATGACGGGCCTTTCAAGGGGATGTGGCCATCTGCGGGATGCACATGCCGACGCTGAACCATTCGAGCCGATGCGGGTGAGACCTCTCGAGACCCTCGTGTTCTGCAGAACTCTCATGTGCTGAGCGATGGTCGCGACCCGAAACGGGATCGCCGATGGCAGCGATGCTGCCCGATGCCACCCACTGGCTTTTCTCTACCCTTAAGGAATCCGATCCGTGCTTCGTGACGACATCAATGCCGCCCTCAAGGAGGCGCTGAAGGCCCAGGACAAGCGCCGCACCTCCACCCTGCGCCTCATCAATGCCGCGCTGAAGGATCGCGACATCGAACAGCGCGGCCATGGCAAGGACCCCTTGACCGACGACGAGCTGCGCGCCCTGCTCGCCAAGATGGTGAAGCAGCGCGAGGAAAGCGCCAAGATCTATGACGAGGGCGGCCGCCCCGAGCTCGCCGCCCAGGAGCGGGAAGAGATCGGCTATATCCAGGTGTTCCTGCCGCAGCAGATGAGCGAGGCGGATACCCGCGCCGCCATCGCCACGGTGATCGCCGAGATCGAGGCCAAGGGCATCAAGGACATGGGCCGCACCATGGCGGTGCTGAAGGAGCGCTATGTGGGCGCCATCGACTTCGGCAAGGCTTCCCAGTGGGTGAAGGACGCCCTCACCGCCGCCGGCTGAGGCGCACCCGCGGCACCAGAACACGCCGCCCAGAAGACGCTTCGTGGAAGACGCTTCGTGGAAGACGCCGCGCGCGGCCTCAGCCGATGCCCCTCGTCCCGGCGCTCTCCCTCTCCCGCTTGCGGGGGAGGGTTGGGGCGGGGGCAAGGCGTTGGCGAAGCGGACCGGGCAGCGCGGTCAAGCGCGCCACTCAGGCGGCCCTGCCCCTCCCCCGGCACGCGGAGGAGGGTACGCGCGCCACAATCGTCTCTTCGAGCGCCGATCGCCCTAGCCGCGGGCGGCCGGATCGGGCGCGCCCTCGCGGCGGCTCCAGATCTGCGGATCGATCTGGCCTTCCAGCTCCGGCATCTCGCTGGCCACGAACGTCGGCTCCTGGCCGGCCCGGCGCTTGGCGAGATAGTCGGCGGCGAGCTTTGACACCAGGCCCGACAGCAGCACGATGGCGATGAGGTTGATGGAGGCCATCAGCCCCATGGCGGCATCCGCCGTGTTGAACACGGTGGCGACGCTTTGGAGCGCGCCCCAGATCACCATGGCCAGCAGCGCCAGCCGCAGCACGATGATGCCCCCCACATGGCCGTGGCCGAGGAACACCAGCGCATTCTCCGCATATGAATAGTTGCCGATGATGGAGGTGAAGGCGAAAAAGAAGATGGCGATGGCCACGAAATAGCGCCCCGCCGAGCCCACATGCACTTCCATGGCCGCCTGGGTGAGCTGGGTGCCGGTGACGCCATTGCCCGGCACCAGCACATCCGCCAGCAGGATCAGCAGAGCGGTGGCGGTGCAGATCACGATGGTATCCACGAAAACGCCCAGCGACTGCACGAAGCCTTGGCTCACCGGGTGGTGCGGATCGGGGGTCGCCACAGCGGCGATGTTCGGGGCGCTGCCCATGCCCGCCTCGTTGGAGAACAGGCCGCGCTTCACCCCGTTCATCATGGCCGCGGCCACCGCGCCGCTCACCCCGCCCACCGCCGGTTCCAGGCCGAAGGCGCTGGCGACGATGTGATACAGCATGGCCGGCACTTCGGTGATGTTGGTGGCCACCGCATAGAGCGCGAACAGCACATAGATGCCGGCCATGAACGGCACCACCAGCTCGGCGGTGCGGGCGATGGCGGCGATGCCGCCGAAGATGATGATGCCGGCCAGCGCCGCCACCACCACGCCGGTGCCGATCTTGGGCACGCCGAACGCGCCATCCATGGCATCGGCGATGGAATTGGCCTGCACCGCGTTGAACACCAGGCCGAACGACAGAATGAGGCAGACCGAGAAGATGGCCCCGGCCCACGGCGCCTTCAGCCCCTTGGCGATGTAGAAGGCCGGCCCGCCGCGATAGCGGCCCTCGTCGTCCTTCACCTTATAGAGTTGGGCGAGGGTGCTCTCGGCGAAGGCGGTGGCCATGCCCAGGGCCGCCACCACCCACATCCAGAAGATGGAGCCCGGCCCGCCCAGATAGAGCGCCACCGCCACGCCGGCGATGTTGCCGGTGCCCACCCGCGAGGCCAGCGAGGTGCACAGGGCCTGGAACGGGGTGATGCCGGAGCGGTCATTGGCGTCGGAGCGCAACACCGAGCGCAGCATCTCGGGAAAATGCAGGATCTGGATGAATTTCAGCCGCAGCGTGAAATAAATGCCCACGGCCAGAAGGCCATAGATGAGCACATAGCCCCAGAACACCGTGTTCAGAAAATCGATGATCGCATCCATCAGCCCGGCCCCACGCTGGATTTTTCAACAGGCTAGCCGCGCCTTCCCCTGCGGTCCACGATCAAGCGTGGCCGTTTCGCGTGTCCGGGAGTTCCGTTGCACGCAAGTCGCAGTTCGCGGGCGCGGAGCGGCGCGCAAGGCCGGGCGGATCGAGCGGCGCGGGCATCGATCAGCAGGTGTGGATAAGGGGGATTGCGGGCGCAACGGGAACGGCGCGCCCGCCTGCGGCCCCGTCCTCACGAAAGCCCAGATCCTGTGCAAGACGGACGCCTTACCATAGCCGGCCAGACCTTTGATCGAGTTGATTCGCGCATGCGCTTCCCACCGGCGTTCCTGGACGAGATCCGCGCCCGCCTTCCCGTGTCGGAGGTGGTGGGTCGGCGCGTCAAGCTGAGGAAGCAGGGCCGCGAGTTCGCCGGCCTGTCGCCCTTCAACCCGGAAAAAACACCCTCTTTTTTCGTCAACGATCAGAAGGGGTTCTATCACTGCTTCTCGTCCGGCAAGCATGGCGACGTGTTCGACTTCCTGATGGAGACGGAAGGCGTGCCGTTCGGCGAGGCGGTGGAGCGGCTCGCCGGCATGGCCGGCCTGCCGCTGCCGGAAGTCACCCCCGAGGCCGCCGCCCGGGAGGAGCGCCGGCGCTCGCTCCATGAGGTCATGGCGCTGGCTGCCCGGCATTTCGAGGACACCCTGCAATCGCGCGCCGGCGCCAAGGCCCGAGGCTATCTGGCCGATCGCGAGCTCGGCCCCGCCACCCAGCAGCGCTTCCACCTGGGCTATGCCGCCGGTGAGCGCTTCCACCTCAAGGAGGCGCTGGGTAAGCAGGGGGTGAGCGTGGAGGCCATGATCGAGGCCGGCCTACTGATCTCCGGCGACGACATCCCGGTGCCCTACGACCGGTTCCGCGACCGGGTCATGTTCCCCATCACCGATCTCAAGGGCCGGGTGGTGGCCTTCGGCGGCCGGGCGCTGGAGAAGGACGTTCCGGCCAAGTATCTGAATTCGCCGGAAACCCCGCTCTTCCACAAGGGCAGCCTGCTCTACAACGGCTTCGGCGCCCGCGCGGCCGCCCACACTGGCGCCCGGGTGATCCTGGTGGAAGGCTATGTGGACGTCATCGCCATGGTGGAGGCCGGCTTCACCGGCGCCGTGGCGCCGCTCGGCACCGCCCTCACCGAGGATCAGCTGCAACTGCTCTGGCGCATGTCCGAGGAGCCGCTGCTGCTGTTCGACGGCGACAAGGCCGGCCGCCGCGCCGCCCATCGAGCCATGGACATCGCTTTGCCCCACCTCAAGGCCGGCCGCAGCCTGGCCTTTGCTGCGCTGCCCGAAGGCCAGGACCCGGACGATCTCATCCGCCGTTCCGGCCGCGACGCCATGGAGCAGGTGCTGGCCGGCGCCCGCCCGCTCGCCGCCGAACTGTGGGCGCGGGAGAGCGAGACAGCCGCCATCGACACCCCGGAACGCCGCGCCGCCCTGGAGGCCCGCCTCAATGAGGTGGTGGGCGTCATCGCCGACGAAACGGTCCGCAAACACTACCGTCAGGACATGAACGAGCGCCTGCGCGCCCTGCTCGCCCCCGCCAGCGGCCGCGGCGGCTGGCGCGACGGCGGCGGTCGTCCGCAGGGCGGCTGGCAAGGCGGGGGATGGCAGGGCGGCGGCTGGACCAACGGCCGGCGGAACGGCCGCGGCGGGTCCCCCCGGGATGGCGGGTTTCCCCTGCCCGGCTCGGAGATCGCCAAGAGCTCGGCCGTGCGCGGGCCGCTGGCGAGCTTGCCGCGCAATGAGGCGCTGCTGCTGTTCTGCCTCATCAACCACCCTTTCCTGCTCGACGAGGCGGCCGAGGAGGTGGCGCGGCTTCCGTTCGCCAATCCCGAGGCGGACCGGCTGCGTCAGGCCCTCATCGGCGCCCATCTGGAGGGGCTCGACTGGAGTCGGGACGGCTTCGCGACCCTCCTCGGCGCCCTCGGCCAGGGGGACCTCGACGACCTTTCGCGGCGGGTGAGCACCCTCGCCAATCCAAAAATGGACTGGCCAGCTTATCCAGATACCGCAAAAGAGGATGTCCGGCTCTGGTGGCAGCAGCGGACGGCCTTGCATCACAAGGCTTACGCGCTATCTAGGGAGTTGAAGGAAGCCGAGCGGTCGCTGGGGGAGGACCCGAGCGAGGCGAATTTTGCTTGGCTGCGCGATGTCCGCGAGCGTCTCTCCACGGTGGAGGGGATGGATGCGCTGGTGGAAGGCTTCGGCGCCCTCTCGGGCCGCCGCGCGGTGCGCTCCATGTGAGCGGCGCGGCATCCGGGCGGCCGGCGGAATGGGGATAAGCCCTTCGGGGCGCACCGCCGTTCAGGCGGGCTTAACGGGGATGCGTCAACAACAGGCGCGCCCGGAGCATGAGAACGACAGGCGGCGGAGCCCTTTGGCTGCGTCGCCGCTTCGCCGTTGTATACCGGCGAGACCATCAGGAGATGTCCATGGCGAAGCAATCTGCCGAGACGACCGAAGCGCCAGAGAAGGAGACCGACGCCCCCGACGGGCCGTTGCTCGACCTCTCGGACGCGGCCGTCCGGAAGATGATCAAGAACGCCAAGCGCCGGGGCTATGTGACCTACGAGCAGCTCAATGAGGTGATGCCTTCCGAGGAAGTCACCTCCGAGCAGATCGAGGACACCCTCGCCATGCTCAACGACATGGGCATCAACGTCATCGAGGCGGAAGAGGCCGAGAGCGAGGAGAACGCCGAGGAGGCCGAATCACCCGACGAGCCCGAGGAGGCCGAAGGCGGCGAGATCGCCGAGACCTCGTCGCGCGCCGTCGCCCGCTCCGAGACCAAGTCGGAGCCCGCGGAGCGCACCGACGACCCGGTAAGAATGTACCTCCGAGAGATGGGCTCGGTGGAGCTGCTCTCCCGCGAGGGCGAGATCGCCATCGCCAAGCGCATCGAGGCGGGCCGCGAGGCGATGATCGCCGGCCTGTGCGAGAGCCCGCTGACCTTCCAGGCCATCATCATCTGGCGTGATGAGCTGGTGGAAGGCAAGGTTCTGCTGCGCGACATCATCGACCTCGAAGCCACCTATGCCGGCCCGGAAGGCAAGAACCCGCCGGCGGCGCTGGGTGACGAGGCCGCGCTCGCCCCGGAAGCCGGCGAGGACGGCATGCTCGGCGACGGCGCCGGGCCGGAGGGCGACGAGGACGACATGGAGAATTCCATGTCGCTGGCGGCCATGGAGGCGGAGATCAAGCCGAAGGTGCTGGAAACCTTCGACCGCATCGCCGGCTCTTACGTGAAGCTGCGCCGCCTGCAGGACCAGAACGTCGAATCGAAGCTCAAGAATGAGACCTTGTCCCCGGCGCAGGAGCGCAAGGCCAAGAAGCTCAAGGAAGATCTCGTTCTCGACGTGAAGAGCCTCTCCCTCAACCAGGCGCGCATCGACGCCCTGGTGGAGCAGCTCTACGAGATCAACAAGCGTCTCGTGTCCCTGGAAGGCCGGCTGATGCGGCTGGCCGACAGCTATGGCGTGGGCCGCGACGACTTCCTGAAGAACTACCAAGGCTCGGAGCTCGACCCCAAGTGGGTGCTGCGGGTGTCCAAGCTGGGCTCGCGCGGTTGGAAGGGCTTCGTCGCCCACGAGAAGGACGGCATCAAGGACCTGCGCGGCGAGATTCACGCCCTCGCCACCGAGACGGGGCTCGAGATCGCCGAGTTCCGCAAGATCGTCCAGATGGTGCAGAAGGGCGAGAAGGAAGCCCGCCAGGCCAAGAAGGAAATGGTGGAGGCGAACCTGCGCCTCGTCATCTCCATCGCCAAGAAATACACCAACCGCGGCCTGCAGTTCCTTGATCTCATCCAGGAGGGCAACATCGGCCTCATGAAGGCGGTGGACAAGTTCGAGTATCGCCGCGGCTATAAGTTCTCCACCTATGCCACCTGGTGGATCCGGCAGGCCATCACCCGCTCCATCGCCGACCAGGCCCGCACCATCCGCATTCCGGTGCACATGATCGAGACCATCAACAAGATCGTGCGCACCTCGCGGCAGATGCTCCATGAGATCGGCCGCGAGCCGACCCCGGAAGAGCTGGCGGAAAAGCTCGGCATGCCGCTGGAGAAGGTCCGCAAGGTGCTGAAGATTGCCAAGGAGCCCATCTCCCTCGAAACCCCCATCGGCGACGAGGAAGATTCCCACCTGGGCGACTTCATCGAGGACAAGAACGCCATCCTGCCCATCGATGCGGCCATCCAGAGCAACCTGCGCGAGACGACCACCCGTGTTCTCGCCTCGCTGACCCCGCGCGAAGAGCGGGTGCTGCGCATGCGGTTCGGCATCGGCATGAACACCGACCACACCTTGGAAGAGGTGGGACAGCAGTTCTCGGTGACCCGCGAGCGCATCCGCCAGATCGAGGCCAAGGCCCTGCGCAAGCTCAAGCACCCCAGCCGCTCGCGCAAGCTGCGCTCGTTCCTGGACAATTGAGCGAACGTTCTGCGCAATCAGACTGCAAAAAGGCGGCTTCGGCCGCCTTTTTCTTTTCCGCGCCCATCCTCAAACTCCGAGCAACCGCCCAGCCAGTTCGGGATCGGCAGCGAAGTCGGTGGCGGGGCCGGCGTGGATCACGCGGCCCTTCTCCATCACCACCACCGTGTCGCAGATGCGGGTCAGAGCACCGATGTGCTTGTCGATGACGATCAGCGACAGCCCTTCGCCCTTCAGGGTGTTGATGACCGACCAGATCTCCTCGCGGATCAGCGGGGCGAGGCCCTCCGTCGCCTCGTCGAGGATCAGCAGGCGCGGGTTGGTCATCAATGCCCGGCCGATGGCCAGCATCTGCTGCTCGCCACCGGAGAGGCGGTTGCCATAGTGGCGGCGCCGCTCGCCAAGGCGGGGAAACAGCCCATAAACCCGCTCCAGGGTCCAGGCCGGCAGTCCGGCGCGGGGCGCCATGGCGGTGGCGACGAGGTTTTCCGCCACCGTCAGCGTGGGGAAGATCTGCCGGCCTTCGGGCACGAGGCCGAGCCCCGCCCGCGCCACCTTGTGCGGCGGCAGGCCGGTCAGCCGCGCCCCATCCAGATCCGCCGCGCCGGCACTGGCGGACAGAAGGCCCATGAGGGTGCGGATGGTCGTGGTCTTGCCCATGCCATTACGGCCCAGCAAGGCCAGAGCACCGTGCCGGGGCACGCAAAGGTCGACGCCGAACAGCACCGGCGCCCCGCTATAGCCGGCCTTGAGCCCGCGCACGGTGAGCAGCGGGGCGCTCATGCCTCATCCCCGAGATAGGCGGCGCGCACGCCGGCATCGGCCTTCACCTCATCGGCGCGGCCGCAGGCGATGACGCGGCCCGCCACCAGCACGCTGATGCGGTCGGCCAGGCGGAACACCGCATCCATGTCGTGCTCCACCAGGAGAATGCCCGCCGCCCCGCGCACCTGCTCCAGAAGCCGCACCATGGCGGCGGATTCCTCATGGCCGGTGCCGGCCATGGGCTCGTCCAGCAGCAGCAGGCGCGGCCGCCCCGCCAAAGCCATGGCCAGCTCCAGCGCGCGCTTTTCCCCGTGGCTGAGATCGGCCGCCGGCACCTGCGCCCGCGCCCCGAGCCCCACCTGCTCCAGCAAAGCGGCGGCCGCCTCATGGGCGGTGCGATCGCTGCGGGCGGGACGGATGACGCGGAAGGTGTGCCCCTGCGCCGCCGCCGCCGCGAGCGCCACATTCTCCAGCGCCGTGAAACCGGCGAGGACCGAGGTGATCTGGAACGAGCGGGCGAGCCCGCGCCGCGCCCTCTTGTGCACCGGCAGGCGGGTGATGTCGGCGCCGGCGAACAGGATCTGCCCGCCATCGGGCACCACCTCGCCGGCGATCTGCGACACCAAGGTGGTCTTGCCGGCGCCATTGGGGCCGATCACCGCATGGATCTCGCCCGGCCGCACGTCGAGGCTCACTCCGTCGGTGACCTGCAGGGCGCCATAGGCCTTGCGCAGATGGCGGATGGACAGGAGCGGCTCAGCCACGATCCGCCCCTCCCTTGCCGCCCAGCACTGCGGCGAGGCCACCGCGGGTGAACAGCACGATCAGCACCAGCAGCGGTCCGAACAGGATGCGCCAGTGCTCGGTGATGAGGGACAAGCCCTCTTCCGCCAGCACCACGCCGAGCGCCCCCAGGATGGCGCCATAAAGGGTGCCGACACCGCCCGCCACCACCATCACGATCAGCTCGCCGGAACGGTACCAGGAGAGATAGGCCGGGCTCACGAACTCGGTGAGGTTGGCGAACAGCGCGCCGGCCAGCCCCGCCAGCGCGCCGGCCAAGGTGAAGGCGATGAGCCGATAGGGATAGGGGTTCACCCCCAGCGCCCGCATCCGCCGCTCGTTCTCCTTCGCCCCCTCCAGCACCCGGCCGAACGGCGCCCGCACCAGCATGCGGCAGAACAGGAACGTGAGGGCCAGAAGACCGAGGATCACATAATGGAAGATGAGCGGATCGCGCAGCCAGCGGTGGCCGGCGATGGTGGAGCGCACCGCCAGCGACAGGCCATCGTCGCCCCCATAAGCGGAGAGGCTCTGGGTGACGAAATAGGCCATCTGGCCGAACGCCAGGGTGATCATGATGAAATAGACGCCGCGGGTCTTCAGCGAGATGGCGCCGGTGACCAGGGCGAACAGGCCGGCTGCCGCCATGGCCGCGGGGAAGGCGACAAGGGCATCACCGATGCCCTCCTCCGCCAGGATTCCCACCGCATAGGCGCCGATGCCCATGGTGGCGGCATGGCCGAACGACACCAGCGCCCCATAGCCCAGGATGAAATCAAGGCTCACCGCCGCCAGCGCGAAGATCATGGCCCGCGCCAGCAGGGACAAGGTGTAGCCGTCGCTCGCCAGCGGCGCGACGGCCAGCAGCGCGAACAGGATGAGGGGAATGGCGGCGCGTCTCACGCTGCTCGGGTTCATGCTCGCCGGTCTCATGCGGGCACCGGAAACAGGCCGCGCGGGCGGAAGAACAGCACCAGCGCCATGAGCAGATAGACGCTCATGGACGCGAGGGCCGGGCCGGCCTGGTTGGCATCGGCGGCGGGCATCACCAGCTTCAGGAGATCGGTGATGAAGGACCGGCCCAAGGTGTCGATGAGCCCCACCAGCAGAGCGGCAATGAAGGCGCCGCGCATGGAGCCGATGCCGCCGATGACGATGACGACGAAGGCGAGGATGAGCAGGCTGTCGCCCATGCCCGGCTCCACCGAGAGGATGGGCCCGGCCATGGCCCCGGCGAAGGCCGCCAGCATGGCGCCGAAGGCGAACACCTTGGCGAACAGGGCGGTGATATCCACCCCCAGCGCCGAAACCATGGGGGCGTTGGAGGCTCCCGCCCGCAGCAGCATGCCGGAGCGGGTGCGGGTGACCAGGAGATAAAGACCGCCCGCCAGCGCCAGCCCGACGGCGATCAGCGCCAGCCGGTAGACCGGGTAATTGAGCCCGTCGAGCAGCGGCACCGAACCGGACAGCGCCTGCGGCATGGGAATGGAAAGGGGCGAGGCGCCCCAGATCATCCGCACCGCTTCATTGACAAACAGGATGATGCCGAAGGTGGCCAGCACCTGCTCCAGGTGATCGCGCCCATAGAGCTGGCGGATGACGAGACGCTCCAGCAGCAGCCCCAGCACCAGCGCCGCCACCAGCGCCAGCGGCAGGCCCAGCCAGAAGCTGCCGGTGAGCGCCGTGGCGGTGACCATCAGATAAGCCCCCAGCATGTATTGCACGCCGTGGGCGAGGTTGATGACATCCATCACCCCGAACACCAGGGTCAGCCCCGCCGCCACCAGGAACAGCAGGATGCCGAGCTGGAGCCCGTTGAGGATCTGGACCAGGAACAGGGCAAGGGACATTGGGGGAGCGGTGAACCAGGAACAGCGGGGACGAAAAGCACGGGCGGGCGCTGTGCGGCCCGTCCCGACACGGTGAGGGCGCCGGCCCTCACTTCATCTTGCACTTCTCGGCATAAGCATCGCCATAGTCGGAGAAGATCTTCTCCACCACCTGCGTCTGGAACTTGCCATCGGGCCGCTTGGTCGCCTCCACCAGGTAGAAATCCTGGATGGGGAACTGGTTGGTGTTGAACTTGAAATTGCCGCGCACGGAAGCGAAGTCGGCCTTCTTCAGGGCGGCGCGCAGGGCCTCCTTGTCGGCGGTCTTGCCGCCGGCGGCCTTCAGCGCGGAATCGATGAGCTTGGCCGCGTCATAGCCCTGGGCGGCATAGAGCGCGGGCACGTAGCCGTATTCCTTCTCGAACGCCGCCACGAACGCCTTATTGGCCGGCACGTCGAGGTTCGGCGCCCACGGCGCGCCGGAATAGAAGCCCGCCGCCGCCTCGCCGGTGGCCGGCAAAGTGGTCTCGTCCACGGTGAAGGCGGAGAGGAAGGGAATGGTGTCGGCAAGGCCCGCCTGGCGATACTGCTTGACGAGGTTCACACCCATGCCACCGGGCATGAAGGTGAAGATGGCGTCGGGCTTGGCGGCGGCGATCTTGGCAAGCTCGGCGGAGAAATCCAGCTGGCCCAGTGGCGTGTAGATCTCGTCCAGCACCTCGCCCTTGTAGTGGCGCTTGAAGCCGGCCAGTGAATCCTTGCCCGCCTGATAATTGGGGGCCATCAGCACAACCTTCTTGTAGCCCTTGTTCTGGGCGTACTGGCCCAGCACCTCGTGGACCTGATCGTTCTGGTAGGAGGCGGAGAAGAAGAACGGGCTGCAGCCCGCCCCGGCGATGGGCGAGGGCCCGGCATTGCCGGAGATCAGGAACACGTCATTGGCGGTCACCGGCTTCACCACCGCGCCCATGACATTGGAGAACACCACGCCGGCGACGAAATCCACGTGGTCGCGCTCGATGAGGCCCTTCACCTTCTGCACCGCCACGTCGGGCTTCAGCTCGTCATCCACCACGATGACGTCGGTCTCCTGGCCGCCGAGCTTGCCGCCCAGCTCCTTCACCGCCAGCAGGAAGCCGTCGCGCATGTGCTGGCCCAGCACCGCCGAGGGGCCGGACAAGGTGGAGACGAGGCCCACCTTCACCGGATCGGCAAGCGCCGCGCCGGAGCTGGCCAGCGCCCCCGCAAGGAGCGTTCCGGTGAGAGCGGTGGCGGCGAGAAGTCCCTTCAGCGACATGGTTCCCCGGTCCTCGATTGGCGCGATGACGTTTCGGCACCGTTGCAGAGCGCCAACACGATCACAAGGTCAAAGAACAGGCCGCGGCCGCTTGTCCGGTGGACAGCCGGCCCACGCTCAAGCGGGCGCGGGCGCCGCTCGAAGACCCGATCGGTGGGCTCACAGGTGGCGGAAGCGCTCGCGGATGCGGGCTTCGAGCTCGTCGCGCACGGCGCGATAGGCCTCCAGCCGCTGCTCGCGGTTGCCGCCTTCGCGGGTGGGATCCGGCGTCGGCCAGTATTCCACCTCCAGCGCGTTGGTGCGCGTCAGCTCCAGGGCGCGGTGATGGGCGCTGGGGCACAGGGAGATGGCGAGATCGAAGCCAAGCCCCTCATATTCCTCTAGATCCTCCACGCTCTGCGGGCGATGGCGGTGCACGTCGAGGCCGATCTCCTCCATCACAGCGGTGACGAACGGATCCGCCTCGCCGGCCATGACGCCGGCGGAGCCCACATAAATGGACTTGCCATAGAGGTGGCGCAGCAGCGCGGCCGCCATGACGGACCGCACCGCGTTCTGCCCACAGATGAAAAGCACCGACTGGGGCCGAGCCGAACGCGGATGCGCTACGGAAGGGTCCGGCGCGGAGGCCATGGGCTCAGCCCTTCCAGTGCAGCGCGCAGATCAGCGTGAAGAGCCGGCGGGCGGTATCGAAATCCACGTCGATCTTGCCCTGAAGGCGCTCGCGCAGCAGTTCGGACCCGTCGTTGTGCGCCCCCCGGCGGCCCATGTCGATGGCCTCGATCTGGGTCGGCGAGGCGGTGCGGATGGCGGCGTAATAGCTCTCGCAGATCAGAAAATAGTCTTTCACCACCTTGCGGAAGGGGGTGAGGGAAAGGTGGTGCTGCACCACCTGCTCGTCATTCTCCCGCTTGATGTCCAGCACCAGGCGGTTGTCCATGAGCGAGATGTGGAGCTTGTAGGGCCCCTGCCCGGGATCGCCACAGGGATGGAACGCATTGTCCTCGATCAGATCCCAGATGGCGGTGGCGCGCTCGTGCTCCACATCGGCGCCGGCATGGCCGATGGAGCCTTCGTCCAGGGTCACGGCGCACAGCCGCGCGGGCGACGTCTCGCTCATGGGGTCACTGGCCTCCTCCGGCATTGGTGCGGATCGACACCGAGCGCCCGTGCGCCTGCAGGCGCTCCACCTCGGCCAGGCGCACCGCCGCCGGGCCCAGCGCACCCAGCGCCTCGGCATTCAGCTTCAGGATGGAGGTGCGCTTCATGAAATCGAGCACGCCAAGGCCCGAGGAGAAGCGGGCCGAGCGGGCGGTGGGCAAAACGTGGTTGGTGCCGCCCACATAGTCGCCGATGGCCTCGGGCGTATAGGCGCCGACGAAGATCGCCCCCGCATGGCGGATGCGCTCGGCCAAGGTGTCGGGGGCCTCGGTCTGGATCTCCAGATGCTCAGGCGCGACCCGATCCACCAGCGCCGGCGCCTCGTCGAGGCTCTTCACCTTGATGAGGGCGCCATGGTCGCGCCAGGAGGCACGGGCGATCTCGGCCCGCGGCAGGGTGGCGAGCATGCCGTCCACCGCCGCGTCCACCCGCGCCAGGAGATCGGCGCTGTCGGTGACGAGGATGGACTGGGCCGCGGTGTCGTGCTCCGCCTGGGCCAGAAGATCAGCAGCGATCCAGTCGGCATTGGCATTGCCGTCGGCGAGGATCAGCACCTCGGACGGGCCGGCCACCATGTCGATGCCCACCTTGCCGAACACCTGCCGCTTGGCCTGGGCCACATAAGCGTTGCCGGGGCCGACGATCTTGTCCACCGGCCGGATGGTTTCCGTGCCGAAGGCCAGCGCCGCCACCGCCTGGGCGCCGCCCACCCGATAGACCTCATGCACCCCGGCGAGCCGGGCCGCCGCCAGCACCAGCGGAGCGATCTGCCCGTCGGGCGCCGGCACCACCATGACGATGCGGGGCACGCCGGCCACCTGCGCCGGCACCGCGTTCATCAGCACCGAGGAAGGATAGGCGGCGGTGCCGCCGGGCACATAGAGCCCCACCGCATCGACGCTGGTCCAGCGCTGGCCGAGGGTGACGCCGGCCGCATCCGTATAGGTCTCGTCGTGGGGCCGCTGGCGGGCGTGATGGCTCTCGATGCGCCCCTTGGCGAATTCGAGCGCCGCGCGGGTCTCGGCGGGAATGGAGGCGAGGGCGGCATCAAGCTCGGCATCGGTCACGCGCAGGCCGAGGGCGGCGAGGTCCACCCGGTCGAACTTGCGCGACAGGTCGATCAGCGCCGCGTCGCCGCGGGCGCGCACCTCGGCGATGATGGCGGACACCTGGTCCTGCACATCCACCGAGGCCTCGCGCTTGGAGCCGAGGAAATCAGCGAACCGCTGGGGGAAATCGGAAGTTTCTGTATCGAGACGGATGGGCATGGGCGTCTTGCTAGATCAGGTCGGCGGCGGAGGGAAGCCCCGGCGCACCGGATGCGCCGCCGTGACGCCTTCGGAAACGCCCTTTTCTTGCGGTCAGGCCGGATGCATACCGGCGCCACCCGGCGCCTCCTGCGGGCGTCCGTCATGCTTGGGCGCGTGGGCGCAGCCCCAGGCAGGCCCGAGATCCTTCAGGCCGGCCTCAATGCATTCCACCTCCAGCCGCACCTCGGCGCCGCCGGAAAAGGTCAGCAGCACATAGCCGGACGGCGCATCGGTGGGCAGGAAGGTGACGGCCAGAAGATTGAGCACGCCATCCCGCGCGGCCGCAGCCATGCCCCGGCACTGGGCGGCACGCACGCGCTCGAAATGCAGCCCCGTGCGACGGCGCACGCTCTCCCCCGCGACCACCTGCTGATCCCAGTCGAACCGGTTCAACAGCAGGGCGAAGCGCTGCGCGGTGGGCAGAAAGCCCATGTCGACGATCTTCACCACCGCATCCTGCAGATGGGCGGACACGACGGCGAGGTCCTCCTCGTCCAGGGCCAGGAGTTTCAGATCGGTCATGGCTCTCGCCTTCTCGCTGCCTTCTTGCTCGTGCGCCGTCTTGCGGCCCTTTCGAGATAGACAGCGCCGACCCCGGTTTCAATGCGTCAGCGACACATGCCTCCAATGCCGCCACGGGGGAGCGTGAGCTTCAGCGCAGTGCGAACCGGGCATCGGGCGCCCGTTCCGTCATAACGCCACCAGGCCGCCGAGACCGAGCGCCTCCTCGGGCGGCAGCGGCCGCGCGAACAGATAGCCCTGCCCCAGGTGGCAGCCCTGGGAGCGCAGCCAATCGGCCTCCTGCGGCGTCTCCACCCCCTCCGCCACCGTGGTCATGCCCAGTGCCGAGCCCAGATGCAGCATGGAGGTGATGATCTTGCGGCATTGCGGATCACCGACGATGCGCTGGGTGAAGGAGCGATCCACCTTGATCTTGTCGATGGGCAGTTCCCGCAGGTGGCGCAGCCCGGAATAGCCGGTGCCGAAATCATCCAGCGACATGCGGACGCCGGCCTCGCGCAAGGCGGACATGGTGCGCCGCGCCGTGTCGAAATCCAGCAGCAGCGCGGTCTCGGTGATCTCGATCTCGATCCTTTGAGGCGGCACACCCATGTCGGCCAGGAGGGCGAGGATGTGGTCCGCCAACCGGCTGTCCAGCAGTTGGGGAGGCGACAGGTTGATGGCGACGGTGAGGTCCGGCGCCCAATCCTTCGTATCCTGGCACACCCGCTGCAGCATGGCGGTGAACAGGCGCTCGCTCAGCCCCGCATCCTCGACGATGGGGATGAATTCCGGCGCGCCCAGAAGGCCACGGGTGGGATGCTGCCAGCGGGCCAGCGCCTCGAAGCCGCGCGGACGCATGGTCGCGAGATCCACCAGGGGCTAGTAATGGGCAACGATCTCGCCCCGCTCCAGGCCATCGCGCAGGTCGCTTTCCGCAGCCAGGCGCTGGCGCCGGCACGCCTCCAGACCCGCGTCATAGAGCGCATAGCGGTTCTTGCCGCTGCTCTTGGCCTGCATCATGGCGTTTTCCGCGCGTTGCAGCAGCACGGTGTCCTGGTCCCCGTCACGCGGAAACTTGGCGATGCCGATGCTGCCGGTCAGGTCCACCTCCCGGTCGTCACACACGAAAGGCTCGCGCAGAACGGCAAGGATCCGGGTGGCCAGACGGAACAGGTCGTCGGTCTGCTCGGTCACCATGGGAAACAGCACCACGAATTCGTCGCTGCCGAGCCGCGCCACCAGATCGCCCTTGCGCAGGACTCCGCGCAGGCGCTCCGCCACCTCACGCAGCACCCCGTCGCCCACCGTATGCCCCCAGGCATCGTTGACCGCGAAGAAGCCGTCGATGTCGATCACCAGCACCGCCAGCCGCGTGCGCGTGGCCTTGGCCCGCTCCAGGCCCCGAGCGAACTCTTCCTGGAACATCATGCGGTTGGGAATACCCGTCAGGCCGTCGTAGCGGGAGGCGTTCTCTGCCTGCTGCTCGGCCTGCTTGCGCTCCACCAGAGCCGCCCGCAAGTGGCGCTCGTGCACCACAAGGGTGGCGATCAACGCAAACGTAGCGATGACGAAGAACGAGAACAGCTCATCCAGCTGCCAGGCCTCGTATTGCCGTGACAGCGCATAGATCCTCTCGAAAGCGTCGCTGCCGTAGAGCAGCGCGAACGCGCATGCCGAAACGACGGCGATGAGAAGATAGATCTTCCAGTAGACCCGCCTGGACTTCGGAAAAAAATCCGCGCGCACCATTTTGGACCGCCCTCCGGCCCCGCTGTTTCCGACCCCACCCCGACGTGCCGTCGAGGCAATTTTGGATGCAACGTCCAGATGCAGTCAAGCAAACCGCGCAACCGCATACCTTCAGCGCCATCTCGCCGCATGTCCACACAGCAGCTGGAAGCTGTCAATGCGGACAAAGACGGACGTCATCTGGCCACACGAACCTGTCCCGAAGCTGACCGGCAGCAGCCGGCCGCACCGTGGCGAAGACCTCGAGGATCCGAGCTCATGGGTGCATGACCCGCTCGGCGCATGACCCGCTGGGCGCATGACCCGCCGCGCGCCGGACCAAAGCCCGCCGTCACGTACAGTGTCACATTCCGTCGCTTGAGCAACGCGGCGCCGCGCCCCAGGGTTCCATCGGGGCAGCCGAAAGGCGGGATCAGCCGGAAATGCGCTCGATCTCGGCGCCGCAGCGGGACAGCTTCTCTTCCAGCCGCTCGAAGCCCCGGTCCAGGTGATAGACCCGCTGCACCAGGGTCTCGCCCTCCGCCGCAAGGCCGGCGATGACCAGCGAGACGGAGGCCCTGAGATCCGTGGCCATCACCGGCGCGCCGGTGAGGCGCTCGGCGCCCTCGATGGTGGCGGTATCGCCATCCAGCTGGATCTTCGCCCCGAGCCGCGCCAACTCCTGCACGTGCATGAAGCGGTTCTCGAAGATGGTCTCGGTGATGCGCGAACGCCCCTTGGCCTTGGTCATCAGCGCCATGAGCTGGGCCTGCAGGTCGGTGGGGAAGCCCGGATGGGGCGCCGTACTCACCTCCACCGGCAGGATGCCGGCGCCATTGCGGCGCACCCGGATGCCCTCATTGGTCGCGTCCACTTCCACCCCGGCCTGGCGCAGGATGTCGATGGTGCTCTCCAGAAGGTCCGGCCGGGCGCCGGCCAGCAGCACGTCGCCACCGGTCATGGCGGTGGCCATGGCATAGGTGCCGGTCTCGATGCGATCCGGCAGCACCGCGTGGCGGGCACCGCGCAGCCGCGGCACGCCCTGAATATGGATGGTGGAGCTGCCCGCCCCGCTGATCTGCGCGCCCATCTTCATGAGGCACTCGGCGAGGTCCGTCACCTCCGGCTCGCGGGCGGCGTTCTCGATCACGGTTTCGCCGTCGGCCAGGGTCGCCGCCATCAGCGCCGTGTGGGTGGCGCCCACCGAGACCTTCGGGAAGACGATGCGGGCGCCCTTCAGCCCCTTGGGCGCGCGGGCCCGCACATAGCCGGCGTCGATCTCCAGATCGGCGCCCAGCGCCCGCAGGGCATCCAGGTGGAAATCCACCGGCCGGGTGCCGATGGCGCAGCCGCCGGGCAGCGACACCCGGGCTTCGCCCATGCGCGCCAGCAGCGGACCGACCACCCAGAACGACGCCCGCATGCGCGAAACGAGGTCATAGGGCGCGGTGGTATCGACGATCACCCGGGCGTCGATCTCCAGGGTCTGGCCGGCATTGGGATCATCCCCGTTGCGCTTGCCATTGGTGGTGATGTCCACCCCGTGGTTGCCGAGGATGCGCTGCAGCAGCGCCACGTCCGCCAACCGGGGCACATTGTCCAGAATCAGCTTGTCCTCGGTGAGGAGGCTCGCGATCATCAACGGGAGGGCTGCGTTCTTGGCACCGGAGATGGGAATGGTGCCCTTGAGTTCGTTCCCGCCGACGATCCGAATCTTATCCATGCTGGTCCTGTCCCAGAGGCCCGTTGCCAAAGCCGGCACCGTGCGCGCAGCCGAGGTCGCACCGGACCCACTCCCGGACCGCCCGACCGAAGACGCTAGCTCTAGCCCGCCTCGTCCTTCGACACAATCGTGACATTTCCCGAGGGCGCGGCACCACTACCTTCGCGTGCGTCGACGCTGCCGGCATCGGCGGCATCCGCCGCCGGCACATCCTTGCGGGCGCGCGCCTGTGCCTTGCGGCGGGCCAGATTGGCACGCAGGGCCGCGGCGAGGCGTTCGGACTTGGCCGGATCGGACGACATGCCGGCGGAGTAATCCCGCGCGCCCGGCGGCGCAAGGGGCGCGACAGTCCCCCGACGGTCCCTGCGTCATGATCGGCACGCGCAATGCGGTTTCATTTGCCGCCCGCTGTGCCATATTCGGCCACCAATGGAACCTGCGGGGGCGCGGTCCATCGTGCGCCCGTTTCCGGTGTTCCGGAGCCGCCCGAACAGGAGCACGTTGGAGCAGCCATGGCGCGCGTCGTCGATCCATTCCTGAAAGTGTCGTCGCCGCGCATCTTCCTGGTGCGCATCCTCGTCTTCCTGGCCCTATGCGCCGCCCTCGCTGCCGTGCTGTACCGGCAGATCTGGGCTGCCTTCCTCAACAATCCCGGGCTCAACGGCGTCATCTTCGGCGTGCTGGCGGTGGGCATCATCCTGGCCATCCGCCAGGTGGCGCGGCTGTTCCCCGAGGTGGAATGGGTGAACTCCTTCCGCCTCGCCGACCCCGGCCTGGCGGTCTCCCAGTCCCCCACCCTACTCGCCCCCATGGCGGCGCTGCTGGGGGATCGGGTGGGCCGCATGGCCATTTCCCAGACCACCATGCGCTCCATTCTCGATTCCATCGGCACCCGACTGGACGAAAGCCGGGACATGGCGCGCTACCTCACCGGCCTCCTGGTGTTCCTTGGCCTGCTCGGCACCTTCTGGGGCCTTCTGGAAACCGTCTCCTCCATCGGCTCGGTGATCGGCACGCTGCAGGTGGGATCCGATTCCGGCTCCGTGTTCGAGGATCTCAAGACCGGACTTGCCGCGCCGCTGGGCGGCATGGGCATCGCCTTTTCCTCGTCGCTGTTCGGCCTCGCCGGGTCGCTGGTGCTGGGCTTTCTGGACCTGCAGGCGGCCCAGGCACAGAACCGCTTCTATACCGATCTCGAAGACTGGCTCTCCACCACCGTGCGCGATCTCGACCGCCCGCGTGAGGAGGCGGAAGCCGCCTCGGCCCACGGGGTGACGACCACGGCGCCCCTCGCCCTGCCGGCGCCGAAGCTCGATCTCGAGCCGCTGGTGGGCGCCATGGGCCGGCTGGAGAAGACCATGACGGAGGCGAGCTCCCAGCGCGTCACCACCGCCATGTCGCATCTTGCCGAAAGCCTGCAGGGCCTCGTCACCCACATGCGTTCCGAGCAGGCGCTGCTGAAGCAGATGGTGGAGGCCCAGGGCCGCCAGCACGAGCAGCTGCGCGCACTGGTGCAGCGGCTGGAACAGCTCACCGACGACGCCGGGCGGGGGTGAGCCATGGCCCTCGGCAAGCGCGGCCGCGACCGCCATGTGGACTATTGGCCGGGCTTCGTCGACGCGCTGTCGACCCTGCTCCTGGTCTTCATCTTCCTGTTGTCGGTGTTCATGCTGACGCAGTTCTTCCTGACCCAGGAGATTACCGGCAAGGATAACGTGCTGCAGCGGCTGCAGGCGCAGATCCGCCAGCTGACCGAGCTGCTCTCCCTGGAGCGGGCCTCCGGCCAGACCACCGAGGGCGAGCTCGCCGCCATGAAGGCCAGTCTCGCCGCCACCGAGGCGGAGCGTGACCAGCTGCGCAGCCAGCTCGCCGCCGTGCCCGCCGCCCCGGACGACAGCCGCGCCCAGTCCCTGGCCCGCGACCTCGACGCCCAGAAGGACGTGGCCGCCCGCGCTTTGTCGCAGATCGAGCTGCTCAACCAGCAGCTGGCCGCCCTGCGCCGGCAGATGGCGGCGCTGGAGGAGGCCCTTGCGGCTTCCGAGAAGAAGGATGCGGAGAGCCAGTCCAAGATCGCCGATCTTGGACGACGACTGAACGTGGCCCTGGCCCAGCGGGTGCAGGAGCTCACCCAATACCGCTCCGAATTCTTCGGCCGCCTGCGGCAGATCCTCGGCAACCGGCCGGACGTGCGGATGGTGGGCGACCGCTTCGTGTTCCAGTCGGAAGTGTTCTTCGATCCCGGCTCCGCCACTTTGCGGCCCGAGGCTCTGACGGAGCTGGACAAGCTTGCCGCCGCCATCGTCGATCTCGAGCGGGAGATCCCGCCGGACGTGAACTGGACCCTGCGCATCGACGGCCACACCGACAACCGGCCCATCGCCACCAGCCAGTTCCCTTCCAACTGGGAATTGTCGGCGGCCCGCGCCATCGCCGTGGTGCAATATCTCATCGCCAAGGGGGTGAGCCCCAAGCACCTGATCGCGGCCGGGTTCGGCGAATATCAACCCATCGACACCGCCGACACCGACGAGGCCCGCGCCCGCAACCGCCGCATCGAGCTGAAGCTCACCGAGCGCTGAGCGGCGGGGATGGCAGAGGGGCGAAAGCTCTCTCCCGCCTGCGGGGGCGGGTTGGGAGGGGGAACTCTCCGCCTTCGGCATCCAGCGCTCCACGTGGTCTCGTGCCCGGCGGCGGCTCTAACGGAAAGCGCCTGCCCCCTCCCCGGCCCTCCCCCGCAAGCGGGAGAGGGAGCCGCGTTGTAGAGCCCCGATGGGGGTTGGCGGGCCCCGCCGCGCATCGGGGTCGTCGGCGGGCTGCGGAGGGCGTAGCGTGAGAGAATGCGGGGGCGTGATTCCCTGTGTACTCTGCGGCGCCTCCACGCCACCACTCTCCCCGCGGGTGCACTCGACCGGCTACAGGCCCATCCCATGTCCGCCACCTCTCCCTCACCCGCCTACAGCCTGCGCCCCGCCACTGCGGGCGACCGGCCGGCCATGGCGGATCTGTGGGTGGCGAGCTGGGTGAAGACCCTGCCGGAGATCGATTTCGAGGCGCGCCGGCCCTGGCTCGACAGCCATCTCGACGAACTGGCCGCCGGCGGCGCGCTGATCCGCGTGGCGGCGGCGGAAGGTCAGCTGGCGGGCTTCGTGGTGATCCACCCGGGCACCGGCTATCTGGACCAGATCGCCGTCGGCCCCACCTTCTGGGGCCGGGGCGCGGCGGAAGCGCTGATGGCCGAGGCCAAAGCCATCTCCCCCTCCCTGGTCGCCCTCGACGTGAACCAGGAGAACCCGCGCGCGGTGCGCTTCTATGAGAAGATGGGTCTCGCCATCACCGGCGAGGGCGAGAACTCCCTGTCCGGCCGGCGCACCTTCCGCATGGAATGGCGGCCCTGAACGGCCCCCACCAACAGGGCACGGGCGCTCACGCCGCGCCCTGGAACTGCAGCGCGGCGAGACGGGCGTAGAGGCCGCCCTTGGCCACCAGCTCGGCGTGGCTGCCCTCGTCGACGATACGGCCGGCCTCCATCACCAGGATGCGGTCGGCGGAGAGCACGGTGGCGAGCCGGTGGGCGATGACCAGGGTGGTGCGCCCCTCCATGGAGCGCTCCAGCGCCGTCTGCACCAGGGTTTCGCTCTCGGCATCGAGGGCGCTGGTGGCTTCGTCCAAAAGCAGGATGGGCGCGGCCCGCAGGATGGCCCGGGCGATGACGATGCGCTGGCGCTGGCCGCCTGAAAGGGTCACGCCCCGCTCGCCCACCTGGGTCTCCCAGCCTTCCGGCAGCCGGGCCACGAACTCATCCACCAGCGCGGCGCGGCCGGCGGCCTCCACCTCGGCATCGGTGGCGTCCGGCCGACCGAGGCGGATGTTGCCGCGCACGGTATCGGCGAAGATGGCCACCTCCTGCGGCACCAGCGCCATCTGGCGGCGCACTGCCACCGGATCACAGGCGTGGATGTCGGTGCCATCGAACAGGATGCGCCCGGCCTGGGGATCGTAGAAGCGCTCCAGCAGCTGGAACACGGTGCTCTTGCCGGCGCCGGAGGGGCCCACCAGGGCCACCCGCTCGCCGGGCCGGATCTCGAACGAGATATTGTGCAAGGCGGCGCTGCCGGGGCGGCGCGGATAGGCGAAGCTCACCTCGTCGAAGCGGATGGCGCCGGCGATGCGGGCTGGCAGCACCGCCGGCCGGGCCGGCGCCTTCACCGCGGGCTCGGCCCGCAGCAGCTCGCCGATGCGCTCGGCGGCGCCCGCAGCGGCCGCCGCCTCGCCCCAGGTCTGGGAGAGATCCCCGAGCGAGGTGGCGGCCAGCACGGCATAGAGCACGAACTGGCTCAGGGCCCCGGGGCTCATGGTGCCGGTGAGCACCGATTGGGCGCCCACCCACAGCACCACCACGATGGAGGCGAACACCAGGAAGATGGCGACGCCGGTGAGCAGCGCCCGCGCCCGGCTCGCCTCCTGGGCGGCACCGAAGGCCCGTTCGACCGCGCCGGAGAAGCGCCCCAGCGCCGCATCCTCGGCGGTGGAGGCCTGGAGCGAGCGCATGGCGGTGAGCGCCTCGGCGGCATAAGCGGAGGCATCGGCCAAGGTGTCCTGCGCCAGCCGCGAGCGCGAGCGCACCTTGCGCCCCGCCGCCACCAGCGGCAGCACGATGATGGGAATGGCGATGAGCACCAGGCCCGACAGATGGGCCGAGGTGACCACCATCATGATGATGGAGCCGATGCACAGCACCAGATTGCGCAAGGCGGTGGAGGCCGAGGCGCCCACCGCCGCCTTGATCTGGGTGGTATCGGCGGTGAGGCGTGAGGTGAGCTCGCCGGAACGGGCGCCGTCATAGAAGGCGCCGTCCAGGGTCACCAAGCGCTTGAACACCGCCGTGCGCAGATCGGACACCACCCGCTCGCCCAAGGTTGTGACGAGGTAGTAGCGGGCGGCGGAGGCGGCAGCCAGCACCGCCACCACAGCCACCAGCAGCTCGAAATAGCGATTGATGAGGTCCGCATGCTCGGCCGCAAAGCCGAAATCGATCATGCGCCGCACCGCCAGCGGCAAAGCGAGGGTGGCCAGCGCTGCCACCAGGATGGCCGCCAGCGCCGCCAGCAGCCGGCCGCGATAGCGCACCAAATGCGGCCACAGCGCCTTTAAGGGTTTCAGGTTGCGCCGGCGCTTGCCCGGACGGCCCGCGGTTTCGGGCTCGGCATCGGTGGGCGGAAGTTCGGTTGCGAGGTCGGCTTGTGTCAACGGAGGCTCTCGGCTATAGACCCGCCACTTCCGGCAGGAAACGAATTTCAGCGCGTCGGGGTCTTATGGGATCGTCTCATGAGCCCGGCGAGGCGAAAGGATTGAAGCAATGAAAAGCGACATCCATCCCGACTACCATTTCATCAAGGTGGTCATGACGGACGGCTCCGAGTACACGACCCGGTCGACCTACGGCAAGGAGGGTGACACCCTTCAGCTCGACATCGATCCCCGCACCCATCCGGCGTGGACCGGCGGCACCCAGCAGCTCATGGACCGCGGCGGCCGCGTGTCCCGCTTCAAGAACAAGTTCGGCGCGCTGCTGAAGGGCTGAGGCCCAAGGCCGGACGGCGGCGGCCCTGCCTCTGGGAAAGCTGCGCGCCTCGGCCGCAGCTTCCCTCACGCGGATGTCACCGCAGAAGTTCCGTTCAGTCCAAAGTTCCGTTCAGTCCTCTGATGGAACCACATGAAGCCGCGGGCGCCCGGTGGGGCGCCGTCGCGGCTTTTCCTGTTGGGGGTGGCCATCCGGCTCATCTGCGGCTTCCGCCAGCCCATCGAGCAGCGCCAGCACCTGCGCCGCGAGGCCGTTGACCTGCAGCAGCACCACCTGCAAGGCAGGCGCGCGCGCCTTGAGCAGCGCCGGCGCCAGGGCGCGGGCCACCTGCCCCGGCAGATCGAGCCGCGCGGCCTCACCCACCGCATGGCTGGCGACGAGGTCGCCCTCGCCGGCGGCGCGCAGCAGCAGCAGGGCCGAGGACAGATCGAGGGACAAGGCCGACAGTGCGGCGAGCGCCGCGCCGTCCAGGCCTTCGGTGAGGGTGGGATCGGCCAGCCGCGCGCGCACCTGCGCCAGCAGCGCCATGCCGCCTTCGACGACCGGATCGAGACCGTCCATCGTCCCCTCCCGCTTGCGCGCCACGCCAGACCCTCCCCAGCCGAGCCGGCATGAAGACGGGGGGGCGCGCAAAGGTAAAGGGTGATCGCCGCCGCCGCTCTGGGGATAACGGGCACACGCCGGCCGCTGCAAAGAAGAGCCGCCTCGCGGCGGCTCGCAGTCTGACAGGGAGTTGCCAGGAGTCCGGGGGAGGAATCGAAACCCGTCGGACACGATCGAGTGTCTGCCTCGATCGTTAACGAAAGGTTAACAAACCCGCGCCCCTGCAATCAACGGTCGTGTTTTCTTGCTCCTCGCGGCACGCCGCCCGCCGGCGTCACAACTTGAAGGCCGCATCGGCCGCCGCCCGGGACGCCTGCTTGGAGACCAGGGCCGCCTCCAGCCGGAGCACCTCCGCCTTCAGGGCGGCGATCCGCGCCTCGATCTCGGCCACCGAGAGACGCGACACGTCGATCCCCACCAGCGGGTCCGGTCGCGGGGCGGGTTGCTCCTCCTCCATGACATCCTCCGTGCGTTTGCGAGGCGATGGTAGCCACCCGCAACCGGCCTGGGAATGGGCGGGCGCGCGCTTTGGATTTGGTCCACCACGATGGTGGAGCTATACAGCAGAGCCCGGCCGTACTGGAGCTTCGCCATGAAAGAGCCCGCGCAGACAGAGCCCGCTTTGCCCGCGACCATGACCGCCATCGCCATCACCGCGCCTGGCGGGCCGGAGGTGCTCCAGCCCGAGCAGCGCCCGGTGCCGCGGCCGGGGCCCGGCGAGGTGCTGGTGAAGGTGGAAGCGGCCGGCGTCAACCGGCCGGATGTGATGCAGCGCAAGGGGCTTTATCCGCCGCCGCCCGGCGCCTCCGACATTCCCGGCCTGGAGATGTCCGGCACGGTGGTGGCGCTGGGCGCCGACACCAGCCGCTTCAAGCTGGGCGACCGCATCTGCGCGCTGGTCTCCGGTGGCGGCTATGCGCAATACTGCCCGGCGCCGGAAGCCACCGCCCTGCCCGTGCCCGAAGGGCTCAGCGCCGCCGAGGCCGCCGCCTTGCCGGAAACGGTCTTCACCGTGTGGAGCAACGTGTTCGAGCGCGGCACCCTCAAGGCCGGCGAGTGGCTGCTGGTGCACGGCGGTGCCAGCGGCATCGGCACCACGGCCATCCAACTCGCCAAGGCGTTCGGTGCCCGCGTCATCGTCACCGTCGGTTCCGACGAGAAATGCGCCGCCTGCCTGGCCCTCGGCGCTGATGTGGCGATCAACTATACCACCACCGATTTCGTGCCGGAGGTGAAGAGCGCCACCGGCGGCAAGGGCGCCAATGTGATCCTCGACATCATCGGCGGCCCCTACATCCAGAAGAATTACGAGGCCGCGGCCGTGGACGGGCGCATCGTGCAGATCGCCTTCCAGAAGGGCTCCAAGGCGGAAGTGGACTTCATGCGGCTGATGCTGAAGCGCCTCACCCACACCGGCTCCACCCTGCGCGCCCGCCCGCTCGCCGAGAAGGCCGCCCTCGCCGCTGCCGTCACCGCCCAGGTGTGGCCGCTGGTGACCTCCGGGAAAATGCGGCCGGTGATGGATCAGGCCTTCCCCCTCGCCGAGGCCGCGGCCGCCCACGCCCGCATGGATGCCAGCGCCCACGTGGGCAAGATCGTGCTCACCCTTCGCTGAACCCCGGTGGATCTGTGTAGAAGTACCCATTCACCCAAGGGCAGAGGCGACTTTCCGTTTCCCCCGCGCAGACGAGGTGCTCTAACCTTCGACCAAAGTTCCGCACGATCCGGCACGGCGTCGGATCCCGATCCGCAAAACACTACCATGTTACAGCCGGAGCGCCTTGCTCCAGCCGTATGGCTTCGTTAGTGAACGAATCGTCGCCCGGCCGCCGCCGGGCCGGAGACATGCCGTTGCGTCCCTTTCTCGCCGCTTTTTGCACTGTCGCGGTCGCCTTGATCCTGGCGGCGCTGCTCCTGCCCGTGGAGCGCGCCCAGGCCCTGGAGCCCGTCGCCATCCGGCTCGACGCGAAAGTGACGGACCTCGCCCCGGCGGTGGAACGCGAGACCACCGAGAACGGCCGCTTCCAGCTCTCCACGGCGCCGGATTCCGAAGGCGTGGTGCGGCGGATCGAGGTGCAGACCACCGACGGGCGCCAGCACGCCGAATGGATCGCCTTCGCCCTCACCAACAATACCGACGAGCAGGTGGACCGCCTCATCGTCGCCCCCCATTACCGCATGGTGGGTTCGGGCCTGTTCTGGCCGGATCTCGGCAACCGCCGCATCGTCTCGCTCACCCCCAGCCAGGGCTTCAAGCCCGAGCGGCAGAACGCGCCTGACGCCGACGTCTTCCTGGTGACGCTCGATCCCGGTTCCACTGTCACCTTCATCGCCGAACTGGGCAGCTCCACGGTGCCGCAGCTCTATCTGTGGGAGCCCGATGCCTACAAGGACCGGGTGAACGCCTTCACCCTCTACCACGGCATCGTCATCGGCATCGCCGGCCTGTTGGCCCTGTTCCTCACCATCCTGTTCGTGGTGAAGGGTTCGGTGATGTTCCCGGCTGCGGCGGCGCTGGCGTGGGCGGTGCTGGGCTATATCGGCCTCGATTTCGCCTTCTGGTCCAAGGTGTTCGGGCTGTCCCCGGTGGCCGAGCAATTCTGGCGCGCCGCCGGTGAGGCGATCCTCACCGCCACCCTGCTGGTGTTCCTGTTCGCCTATCTCAATCTCAACCGCTGGCACGTGCGCTATGTGCATGTGGCGGCCGGCTGGCTCACCTTCCTCGCCGCGCTGGTGGTGGTAGCGCTCCTGGATGCGCCGGTGGCCGCCGGCGTGGCGCGCCTGTCGCTGCTGGCGGTGGCGGTGGCCGGCTTCGGCATCGTGCTGTGGCTGTCCCAGCATGGCTATGACCGGGCTGTGCTCATCATCCCCACCTGGGGCCTGCTGCTGGTGTGGGTGCTCATGGCCGGGCTCACCATCGCCGGTGTGATTTCCAACGAGCTCGCCGCCCCGGCCCTCTCCGGTGGCCTGGTGCTGATCGTGATGCTGATCGGCTTCACCGTGATGCAGCACGCCTTCGCCGGCATCGGCGGCATCCAGGGCTCCACCTCGGAACTGGAGCGCCGTGCCCTGGCGCTGGCCGGCTCGGGCCTCATCGTCTGGGATTGGGATGTGGACACCGACCGCATCTACACCTCGCCCGAGGCGGAAGAAGCCCTGGGCCTGAAGCGTCATTCCCTGGAGACCGAGGCCGCCGGCTGGCTGGAGGTGCTGCACCCCGCCGACCGCGACCGCTTCCGCGCCACCCTCGACGGCATCATCGACCAGCGTCGCGGCCGCATCGACCAGGACTTCCGCCTCAAGGCCATCGACGGCCATTACCTCACCTTCAACCTGAAGGCCCGCCCGGTGGTGGGGGCCGATGGCGAGGTGGTGCGCTGCGTCGGCACCCTGTTCGACGTCACCGGCGAGCGCATCGCCGCCGAACGGCTGCTGCACGACGCGGTGCGCGACAATCTCACCGGCCTGCCCAACCGCGAACTGTTCCTCGACCGGCTGGACCAGGCCCTCACCCTCGCCCGCCTCGATTCCAAGGTGAAGCCGACGGTGATGGTGATCGACCTCGATCGCTTCAAGCAGATCAACATGCAGGTGGGCATGGCGGTGGCGGATTCCATCCTGCTCACCGTCTCGCGCCGGCTGATGCGGCTGCTGAAGCCGCAGGACACCCTGGCCCGCATCGCCGGCGACCAGTTCGGCCTCATCCTGATGTCGGAGCGCGACGCCGAGCGCATCACCACCTTCGCCGACACCCTGCGCCGCTCCCTGCGCGCGCCCATCTCGTTCGCCGAGAAGGAAGTGTTCGTCACCGCGTCCATCGGACTGGTGCTGTCGGGACCGGAGCTCGGCAAGCGCGATGACGTGCTGAAAGATGCGGAGCTCGCCATGTATTACGGCAAGCGCATCGGCGGCGACCGCATCGAGGTGTTCCGCCCGGCCATGCGCCAGCAGAAGATCGACCGCGTGGCGCTGGAGACCGAGCTGCGCGAGGCCCTCGACAAGGGCGAGATCTTCGTGCGCTATCAGCCGGTGGTGCGGCTGGGCGATCGTGCCATCGGCGGCTTCGAGGCCTATATGCGCTGGAACCATCCGCGCCTGGGCGAGCTGGCCGCCTCCGAATTCCTGACACTGGCGGAAGACAGCGGCCTCATCCTCGATCTCGGCCTGTTCGTGCTGGAGCGGGCGGCGAGCCAGCTCGCCCTCTGGCAGCGCATGCTGCGGGTGGACCCGCCGCTGTTCGTGCAGGTGAACGTGTCGTCGCGGCAGCTCTTGCGGCACGATCTCATCCAGGACCTCAAATCGGTGCTCACCCGCAATCAGCTGGCCCCGAGCTCGCTCAAGCTGGAGATCACCGAGACCCTGGTGATGGAGAATCCGGAATATGCCGCGGTGCTGCTGGGCCGCGTGCGCGAACTGGGGGCCGGTCTGATCCTGGACGATTTCGGCACCGGCTATTCCTCCCTCGCCTATCTGCAGCGTTTCCCCTTCGACACCATCAAGATCGACCAGCGGTTCGTGCGCGACACCGCCAAGGGGCCGGCCCGGGCGGCCCGCCCGGTGATCGTCAATTCCATGGTGGAGCTCGCCCACCAATTGGGCATGGACGTGATCGCCGAGGGCATCGAGCGCGAGAGCGAGATCGCCGAGATGGCGCATTTCGGCTGCGAATACGCTCAGGGCGTGGTGTTCGGCGAGCCGCTCACCGCCGATGAATGCCGGGTGCTGATCGAACCCGCCCCGGCCGAGCCCAAGAAGAAGAAGCGCGCCTCCGGCGAGTGAGGGTCGGCACGGCCCACCCGCCACGCGCTGCAATCACGGGTCCTCGACCTCAGGCGTGCCCGGCCTCGCTGGAGAGCATGGCGGGGTCGATGCCCAGCTTTTTCAGGGCGGCGTCATAGCGCCCCTCGATGGCCCGTCCGAAGATCAGGTCCTGATCCGCCGGGCAGTTCAGCCAGCCATTGGCCTGGATCTCGGCTTCCAGCTGCCCCGGCGCCCAACCGGCATAGCCCAGCGCCAGCACCGCGCTGCGTGGCCCGCTGCCGCCGGCGATGGCCTTGAGGATGTCCAGGGTGGCGGTGAGGCAGATGCCGTCATCAATGGGCAAAGTGGAATTCTCGACGAAATAATCCGCCGAATGCAGCACGAAGCCGCGGCCGGTCTCCACCGGCCCGCCCTTCAGCACCTTGACGGCACCGGCGCTCTTGGGCAGCAGGATGCGCTCGGCCGCCGGCACCACATCGAGCTGCACCAGAAGGTCGCCGAAATCGATGTGGCTGGCCAGCTGATTGACGATGATGCCCATGGCGCCTTCCGCCGAATGAGCACAGACATAGACGAGGCTGCGCGCGAACTGATCGTCCCGCAAGGTCGGCATGGCGATCAGCATTTGCCCGTCGAGGAAGCGCGAGCCGCCAGTCGGGGGGATGGGGGTATCGGTCGCGATCATGGGTCGAGGGTACCGCGCCTCGTGGCGTTTGGGAATGGAGCGGACGCCGGGCAGCGCCCTCACAGCCGCGCCGCGGCAGCCCTGGTCCCAATGGCTCACGCCCTTGTGCGCGCCCCGGCTTTGCACCGCAGCGGCAAAACCGGTACCGGCAGAGACATGATCGCTCCGCATTCCACTCGTGCCCGCCGGCGGCCGAAAGCGCCCTGGACCACCGCCCTGCTGGCGCTTTCCGCGCTGCTGATGGGCGCGGCGCTATCGGTGGCGCAGGCCGAGCCAAGCAGCGTGACCCTGCCGGGCGTCACCGTCCGCCTCTTCAATGGGGGGGGCACTGCCGACACCCGCGACGTGGGGCTGGAGCTACAGCTGCAAACCCATTGGAAGACCTATTGGCGCTACCCGGGCGACAGCGGCGTGCCGCCGATGCTGGCCTTCGAGCAATCGGAAAACGTGGCCGACGTGGCGGTGGGCTGGCCGGCACCGCGCCGCTTCGCCGATGGCGCCGGCGGCTTTTCCATCGGCTACAAGGGCACGGTGGTGCTGCCGCTGACGGTGACCCTCAAGGACCCCAGCCAGCCGGCAAAGCTGGTGTTGGGATTGGATTTCGCTGTCTGCGAGGCCCTGTGCATGCCGGCCACCGCCGATCTGACCCTCGACCTGGCCGCCGAGCCCGACCCGGGCGCCGCCGCGCGCATCGCCGCCGCCCGCGCCAGGATCCCCGAGCCGCAGGCGGTGGGTGTGGCGGGCACGCCGCAGATCGTCTCGGCGCGCCTGGACACGGGCGCGACGCCGCCGCAGCTGGTGGTGGATGCGCGCGACGTCACCCCCAAGGCCGACCTGTTCGCGGAGGGGCCGGACCATCATTGGGCGCTGCCGCTGCCACAGAAGGTCGCCCTCGCCGATGGGCTGGTGCGCTTCACCCTGCCGCTGGAAGGCGTGCCGCCGGACGCCGCGCTGCCGGGCGCGGTCCTCACCCTCACGCTGGTGGACATGCCGCGCTCGGTCACCGCGCCCTGGACGATTCCTGCGCCGTGAAGGGGCGCCAAAGGCGCTTTTCTCCTCCGTAAAACCACGTATTGTCCGCACGCGGTCGCTTGGGGCCGCTTTGCCGCGGAGAATGCCATGACCATTTCGGTCGGCGATAAGCTGCCTTCTGCCACCTTTCGTGTGATGACCACCGATGGGCCGGTGCAGAAGACCACCGACGAGATCTTCAAGGGCAAGCGCGTGGTGCTGTTCGCGGTGCCGGGCGCCTTCACCCCCACCTGCCACAAGAATCACCTGCCCGGCTACGTGGCCGAGGCGGAGGCCATCAAGGCCAAGGGCATCGACACCATCGCGGTGGTGGCGGTGAACGATCCGTTCGTGATGGGCGCCTGGGAAAACGCCTCCGGCGCGGCGGGCAAGATCGTGTTTCTGGCCGATGCCGACGCCAGCTTCGCCAAGGCCCTGGACCTCACCTTCGACGGATCGGGCGCCGGCCTCGGCGTGCGCTCCAAGCGCTATTCCATGATCGTCGAGGATGGCGTCGTGAAGACGCTGAACATCGAGGAGACCCCCGGCAAGGCGGACGTCTCCAGCGCCGCGGCGATGCTCGCCCAGCTCTGAGCCGCACCGAACCATGCGGGCCGCCAGACGGGCGGCCCGCTTTTTCAAGCGATGATGTCGGGGAACAGCTGATCCTCGATATGCGTGATGCGATCCTTGAGCTGCAGCTTGCGCTTCTTCAGCCGCTGCACCTGGAGCACATCGGACCCGGTCACGCCGGTCAGGGCCTCGATGGCCGCGTCAAGGTCGCGATGCTCCTGTCTCAAGCGCTCCAGAAGAAGCTTGAGGTCCCGTTCCTCGTCACTGGTCATGCACCCATCCGTCGCAACACGGCCCCCACGAACGCGACACGCCCCTGAAGGGTTGGAGCCGCAGCCTCATGGCCGCGGCCGCGCGCCTCGCCAAGCCTTCACCATTTCCGCCCCACTCCGGCGCTGACCGCGCCGCACCTCACGCAGCTGTGTCCTCCAGCCGTCGGCCGCGCCAGTCGCCCGGCCGCCGCGGGTCCACGCCGCGGCGCCCGGCGCCGCCCCCGTTCACACCACTAGAGTTCCCCGTGGGACCGCCTGCCGCAAGCCCCTTCCTTCATCGTCGACTATGGCACGGGCTTTTTGCGCTGCAAGATAAGTTGCCGCGCCGCTCGCAAGAAAGGTGGTCGACTCAGTGTCAACTCCGTGACACACTTCCTGGCGTGATGCAGACAGGGAGTGGCTCAGCATGTCCATCCAGTCGCACCTTTCGGAGTTGAAGCGTCGCCACGCGGCTCTCGATCAGGAGCTTGCCCGCGAACTCGCCTCCCCCGCCAAGGACTCTGTCCGAGTGGCGGAAATCAAGCGCAAGAAGCTTGTTCTCAAAGACCAAATGAGCCGCCTGGGCGGCGTAACCACCCTCCATTGATGCGCCCGCAGGGCCTGTGACCGACGTCGGGAATGTCCCGGCGGCGGAAGTAGGGATGCGGCTGAAGCCTGGCGCGTGACGCAGCTTCGGCGGCGGTTCGATTTGTCGTATTTACGACAATGCCGTTCCTGATCTGCGGCTTCGGAACGCACACCCTTTGCGTTCCGGCGCCGGTGGCTTTAATCGGGCGTCATGGCCCCTCCGCTGATCCTGCTGCAAGACATCCACCTGCGCTTCGGCGCCACCCCTCTTCTCGACGGGGCGGACCTGTCCGTCTCGGCGGGTGACCGCGTGTGCCTGGTCGGCCGCAATGGCTCGGGCAAGTCCACGCTGCTGAAGGTTGCGGCGGGTCTGATGGCGCCCGATGACGGGACACGCTTCTTTCAGCCCGGCGCCACCGTGCGCTATCTGCCGCAGGAGCCGGATTTTGCTGGCTTCGCGACCACCCTCGCCTATGTCGAGGCCGGCCTCGGGCCCGGTGACGACGCCTACCGCGCCCAATATCTCCTGGAGCAGCTCGGCCTGAGCGGCCAGGAAGATCCCGCCCACCTTTCGGGCGGTGAGGCGCGGCGGGCGGCGCTGGCGCGCGTCATCGCCCCCGAACCGGACGTGCTGCTGCTCGACGAGCCCACCAACCATCTCGATCTGCCAGCCATCGAATGGCTGGAAAGCGAGCTGAGGGGGCTCAAGTCCGCCATCGTGCTTATCAGCCATGACCGGCGCTTCCTGGAAAACCTCTCCCGCGCCACCATCTGGCTCGATCGCGGCCAGACCCGCCGGCTCGACCAGGGCTTCGCCGGCTTCGAGGCCTGGCGCGACAGCGTGCTGGAGCAGGAAGAGACCGAGCGCCACAAGCTCGACCGCAAGATCGTCGCCGAGCTGGACTGGCTGCGCTATGGCGTCACCGCCCGCCGCAAGCGCAACGTGCGCCGGCTTGGCCTCTTGCAATCCATGCGCAAGGACCGGCGCGAGGAGCGCAAGGCCCAGGGCAACGTCAAGATCACCGTCACCGAGGCGGAAACCTCCGGCAAGGTGGTGATCGAGGCCAAGGGCATCAGCAAGGCCTATGACGGCACGCCGGTGGTGACGGACTTTTCCACCCGCATCCTGCGCGGCGACCGCATCGGCATCGTCGGCCCCAATGGCGCCGGCAAGACCACCCTCATCAAGCTGCTCACCGGCGAGATCCGGCCGGATTCCGGCACCGTCAAGCTCGGCACCAACCTCGAGATCGCCTCGCTCGACCAGAAAAGGGCGGCGCTGGCCCCCACCACCACTTTGCGCGATGCCCTGACCGGAGGCGGCTCCGACACCGTGATGGTGGGCGGCACCCCCAAGCACGTCATGGGCTATCTCAAGGACTTCCTGTTCAGCCCGGAGCAGGCCAACACGCCCCTGTCCGTTCTCTCCGGCGGCGAGCGCGGCCGGCTCATGCTGGCCCGGGCGCTGGCCCTGCCCTCCAACGTGCTGGTGCTGGACGAGCCCACCAACGACCTCGACCTCGAAACCCTCGACCTGCTGCAGGAGATGGTGGCCGATTATCCCGGCACGGTGATCCTGGTCAGCCATGACCGCGACTTCCTGGACCGCACCGTCACCAGCGTGATCATGGCCGAGGGCGCCGGGGTGTTCCGCGAGTATGCCGGCGGCTATTCCGACATGCTGGCCCAGCGCGGCCGTGGCGTGGAGGCGAAGGCCAAGGCATCGGCCCCTGTGGGCAAGGCCGACAGCTCTGCGAAAGGCGAGGCGGCCGCCAAGCCGCAGGCCAAGAAGCGCCTATCCTTCCATGAGCAGCACGCCCTCAAGACGCTGCCGGAGACCATGGAGAAGCTGAAGAAGGAGCTGGAGAAGCTGGCCGCGGCGCTGACCGATCCACAGCTCTATGCCCGCGATCCGGCCAAGTTCGAGGCCACCTCCGCCGCCCTCGCCAAGACCCAGGGCCAGCTCGATGCGGCCGAGGAGGAATGGCTGCGGCTGGAGATCCTGCGCGAGGAACTGGAAGGCTGAGGCGTCAGCCCGCCCGCCGCGCCAACAGGCGGGCGGCGCCCCGCCAGAGGGCGAGAACCCCATGCCGCAAGGCGAAGCCGACCCGGCCGATGGCCGCCTCCACGGCGGCATCGGTGGGCGCGCGGGGACGATCGTAGAGCCACAGGCGCGCCAGCACCACGATCAACACCACCAGCACACCGGAAAACACCACATCAGTAAAGAAGTGGCCGCCGAAGCCGATGCGCAGGCCGCCGGCCGCCGCCCCGAACAGCACCGCCGCGCCCAGCGCCACCGCCCCGAGCGGACCGGGCACCAGGCTGGCCGGCGCCGTCATCCAGAAGCCCAGCGCACCTTCGCCGGAAACGAAGGAGCAATTGCCCGGGCAGGCGCCGGAATTGTCATACCAGGGCATGAAGGTGTCCTTGCCCCCGAAATCGTCCACATGCACGGGCCGCGGCCGACCCCACTCCTGCTTGAGGATGCCGTTGACCACGAGGCCGGGACCGAGCGCCATGGTCAGCGCCAGCAGCACCGCCGCCCGCGCCGGCATGAACATGCGCTGGTCGGGAAACAGCAGCTTCAGCACCAGCGCGGCGAACGCCGGCACGGCGAAGATCCAGGGAATATAGTTGCCCCACGCGCGCAAGGTCAGGGCCCAGGGCTGGCGCGCCAGGGCGAAATGGCGCCGCGACGCATCCCAGAACAACTCGGTGATGGCGAGATCCCATTGCGGGAACACGGTGAACAAAATCGCCACCGCGGCGCCGATCACCAGCATGAAGAACAGCACCCACCTCACCGCATCACCCGCACGTCATCTCTCCGCAACGCTCGCCGGATCGCGCGTGAGAGCCGCGTTTTCCGTGCATGCTTGATTCACACCCTTGCCCCACCCGGGTCGGCGGCCGCACATTTGGCCGCGCGATGTACAAGGAGGATCATGTCATGGCCAGGGCCACACTCGATTTCTATTACGAGTTCGCCTCGCCATATTCCTATCTCACCGCGGCCCGCATCGCCGCTCTGGCCGAGGCGCATGGGGTGGTGGTGCACTGGAAGCCGTTCCTGCTGGGCCCCATCTTCGCCGCCCAGGGGTACACGACCTCGCCCTTCAACGTCTATCCCATCAAGGGTGCGCACATGTGGCGCGACATGGATCGCCTGGCCGCCCGCGCCGGCCTGCCGCCCATCACACGGCCCCAGCCGTTTCCCGCCAACGGCCTGCTGGCGGCCCGGGTGGCGCTCTATCTCAACGAGGCCTCGCGGCCGGCCTTCACCCGCGGCGTCTTCCATGCCGAGTTCGCCGAGGGCCGCGACATCTCCGATCGCGCCACCATCAGCCAGGTGCTGGGCGGGCTCGGCCACTTCTGTGACGGGCAGCTGATCGACGAGGCGCAGTCCCCGGCCGCCAAGGAGCGGCTGCGCGCCCAAACCGAGGAAGCCAGGGCCCGCGGCATCTTCGGCGCCCCCAGCTTCGTCACCGCCGACGGAGAGCTGTTCTGGGGCAATGACCGACTGGAGATGGCGCTGGAGCACGCCCACACCCTGGCTGCGGCCGCCTGAGGTCCGCGCGCACATCTTTTGCCGGCTTCGACGTCGCAGGCGGGGTGTTTGCGGCCGCCGGCTCTGCTATATGCCGCGCGGCGGGCCGCCCGTGTCCGCCCGCCTTCTTTCCCGCGACCCGAGAGGCTCAGCCGACCATGGCGAATGTTACCGCTTTTCCGGACAAGGCCACCATTGCCGAGCAGACCGCGCGGATGCTCCTCGAAGTGGAGGCCGTGCGCTTTTCGTCCGGCGAGCCGTTCATCTTCACCTCCGGCTGGGCGAGCCCGGTCTATATCGACTGCCGCCGCCTCATCTCCTTCCCCCGCGTGCGCCAGACCCTGGTGGATTTCGGCATCTCCACCATCTATCGCGACATCGGCTATGAGCAGATCGACGCGGTGGCCGGCGGCGAGACCGCGGGCATTCCGTTCGCCGCCTGGGTGGCGGACCGGATGATGCTGCCCATGCAGTATGTGCGCAAGAAGCCCAAGGGCTTCGGCCGCAACGCCCAGATCGAGGGCCACCTCGCCCCCGGCCAGCGCATCCTCCTGGTGGAGGACCTCACCACCGACGGCCGCAGCAAGGTGAATTTCGTCAACGCCCTGCGCACCGCGGGCGCCGACTGCAATCACTGCTTTGTCTTCTTCTATTACGACATCTTCTCGGAGGCCGCCGGCATCCTGGACGAGGCTGGCCTCAGCCTGCACCGGCTCGCCACCTGGTGGGACATCCTGGCGGAAGTGAAGCGCTCCAACCGCTTCGAGAACGCCCAGGTGGGCCAGATCGAGGCGTTCCTGCACGATCCCCACAGCTGGTCCAAGGCCCACGGAGGCACCGCCGTCAGCGGCGAATGAGATGATGGACCTTTATGCCCTCGCGCGGCCGCTGCTGCGTTTCATCACGCCGGAGCAGGCGCACGGCCTCGCCATCAAGGCGCTGCGGCGCGGCCTCGCGCCCCGGCTGGCCCGGCCGGACGATCCGGTGCTGGCCACGCGGCTGTGGGGCATCGACTTTCCCAACCCCATCGGCCTCGCCGCCGGCTTCGACAAGGATGCCGAGGTAGCGGACCAGGTGCTGAAGCTCGGCTTCGGCTTCGTGGAGGCGGGCACAGTGACGCCGCGGCCGCAGCCGGGCAATCCCAAGCCCCGCCTGTTCCGGCTCGATGCGGATGAAGGGGTCATCAACCGGTTCGGCTTCAATAGCCAGGGCCTCGCCCCGTTCGTGTCGCGCCTGGGGCAGCGGCGGGCGGCGGGCGCCACCGGCATCGTCGGCGCCAATGTGGGGAAGAACAAGGAGAGCGAGGACGCCATCGAGGACTATGTGCTCGGCGTCTCCGCCACCTGCCGGCTGGCCGACTACCTGGTGTGCAACATCTCCTCGCCCAACACCCCGGGTCTGCGCTCCCTGCAGGCGCGCAGCGAGATGTCGGCCCTGCTGAGCCAGGTGCTGTCGGTGCGCGATGCCTCCATGCCCGACCCCGCCGGGCGGCCCCCGCTGCTGGTGAAGGTGGCGCCCGATCTCGACGACGCAGGCTTGGCCGACGTGGCCGAAGTGGCGCTCACCACCGGCGTCGACGGCATCGTCATGGGCAACACCACCCTGTCGCGCCCGGCCAGCCTCAAGAGCCCGGACAAGGGCGAGACCGGCGGCCTCTCCGGCAAGCCGCTGATGGCGCTTTCCACCGAGCGTCTGGCGGCGCTCGCCCGACTGGTGGACGGCCGCCTGCCGCTGATCGGCGCGGGCGGGGTCGCTTCCGGCGCCGATGCCTATGCCAAGATCCGCGCCGGCGCGAGCCTGGTGCAGCTCTATTCGTCGCTGGTGTTCCACGGTCCCGGCCTCGTCAACCGGGTGAAGGCCGAGCTTGCCGCGTGCCTGAAGGCCGACGGCTTTGCGCATGTGAGCGATGCCGTGGGCGCAGACGTGCGTTGAACACCGCGCCGCCCTCGCGGGTCCATCCGCGGCAGCCGGTCCCGAAGGACCGGCCGTAGCGCCTCACGCCCCCGGCGCGCGCTTGGCGAGCAGATCACGGATTTCCGTGAGCAGCACCTCGGTCTTGGTCGGCGCCGCCGGCGCCGCCTCGTGCTTGCGGCGCAGGCCGTTGAGGGTGCGCACCACCAGGAAGAGCACGGCCGCCACGATCACGAAATTGATGGCGATGGTGATGAAGGCGCCGTAGGCCAGCACCGCGCCCTGTTTCTTGGCGTCCGCCAGATTCTCGGCCGTGACCGATTTCGCCAGTGGAATGAAGTAGTTGGAAAAATCGAGGCCGCCGGTGACCGCGCCGATCACCGGCATGAAGACATCACCCACCAGCGAGCTGACGATATTGCCGAAGGCGGCACCGATGATCACGCCGACGGCGAGATCCACCACATTGCCCCGGACGGCGAATTCCTGAAATTCCTTCAAAATCCCCATGGACCAACTCCCAGCATGCGCCCCGAATGGCGTTCGCGGTGGAGAATCACCGCGTCGCGACATCTGACCTCAACCGCCCCCAGGGGACAAGAATGGCCCCCGTGCGGGTGCTGGCCACCCGTTCCCCGCGCTGCACCGCGCCTCGATGACGCCGATGGCCGCCTTGCGTTGCGCCTTCTTCGCGGCCGTGACGCTTTCATGACT
The DNA here is from genome assembly GCF_052932325.1 of Xanthobacter sp. ZOL 2024. Lineage (NCBI taxonomy): Bacteria > Pseudomonadati > Pseudomonadota > Alphaproteobacteria > Hyphomicrobiales > Xanthobacteraceae > Xanthobacter > Xanthobacter sp. ZOL 2024. Next base: position 2,179,917 of record NZ_CM128808.1, on the reverse strand, counting down.
TTGAGTGCGCCCGTGCGTATGTTAGGGAGTGCCCGCCCCCGATCTCGAACTCGGCTTCGGGGGCGGGCCGCAGGGCCCGGTGGAAACGACCCTCACGGGCAGCAAGGCGATTAAGCTCTGAAAATGGCAGAACGGCAGACCAGCTTCGGGTATGAGGATCTCCTCGCATGTGGACGTGGCGAGCTGTTCGGGCCAGGGAACGCGCAACTGCCGCTGCCGCCCATGCTCATGTTCGACCGCATTTCCGAGATTTCCGAGACCGGCGGTGAATTCGGCAAGGGCATGGTGCGCGCCGAGCTCGACGTGAACCCCGACCTGTGGTTCTTCGACTGCCACTTCAAGGGCGACCCGGTGATGCCCGGCTGCCTCGGCCTCGATGCCATGTGGCAGCTGGTGGGCTTTTTCCTCGGCTGGCTCGGCTCGTCCGGTCGCGGCCGCGCCCTGGGCCTGGGTGAGCTGAAGTTCACCGGGCAGGTTCTGCCCGGCGTCAAGAAGGTGGTCTACGGCGTCGATTTCAAGCGCGTGATGCGCTCGAAGCTGGTGCTCGGCATCGCCGACGGTTGGCTGGCCGCCGATGGCGAGATCATCTATCGCGCCAAGGATCTGAAAGTGGGCCTGTTCCAGGCCGAAGCAGCACCGGGAGCGGCCGGCGCCTGACAAGGCGCTGCCACGATCCGATGTCACAGTGCCGGTGACGGCGGGCGCCTTGATGCAAGGCGGGACCCGCCATTCACGGGTGGAGCCGGGCCCTCTGCGCTCCCCGCACGACGCCACAGCGCAGGCTGGCCGGCGCCGGTCACGGCGGGGGAGAGGGTCTGTTTCGAGCGTTCCAATGGGGATATGACATGCGCCGCGTCGTCGTCACCGGGATGGGCATCGTCTCGTCCATCGGCAACACCACGCAGGAGGTGCTCGCCAGCCTGCGCGAGGCCAAGAGCGGCATCACCTTCGCGGAAGACTATGCCAAGCTCGGCTTCCGCTCCCAGGTGCAGGGCGCCCCGACCCTGAACGCCGAAGAGGTGGTGGACCGCCGCGCCATGCGCTTCCACGGCGGCGGCACCGCCTGGAATCACGTGGCCATGGATCAGGCCATCCGTGACGCCGGCCTTGAAGCGAACGAGATTTCCAACGAGCGCACCGGCCTCATCATGGGCTCGGGTGGCTCCTCCACCAAGACCATCGTGGATGCCGCCGACATCGCCCGTGAGAAGGGCCCCAAGCGGGTGGGCCCGTTCGCGGTGCCCAAGGCCATGGCCTCCACCGCCTCGGCGACGCTCTCCACCTGGTTCAAGATCAAGGGCCCGAGCTATTCCATCTCCGCCGCCTGCGCCACCACCAACATCTGCATCGGCAACGCCTACGAGATGATCCAGTACGGCAAGCAGGACATCGTTTTTGCCGGTGGCTGCGAGGACCTGCACTGGACCTTGTCGGTGCTGTTCGACGGCATGGGCGCCATGTCCTCGGCCTATAACGACCGGCCGCAGGTGGCCTCGCGCGCCTATGACAAGAATCGCGACGGCTTCGTCATCTCCGGCGGCGCCGGGGTGCTGGTGCTGGAAGAACTGGAGCACGCCAAGGCGCGCGGCGCCCGCATCTATGCGGAAATCGCCGGCTATGGCGCGTCCTCCGACGGCGCCGACATGGTGGCGCCCTCCGGCGAGGGCGCCGAGCGCGCCATGAAGCTGGCCATGAGCTCCATCAAGGCGCCCATCGACTATATCAACCCGCACGCCACCTCGACCCCGATCGGCGATCTGAAGGAGATCGAGGCCATCCGCGCGGTGTTTGGCGACACCTGCCCGCCCATCTCGGCCACCAAGTCGCTGACGGGCCATTCCCAGGGCGCCACCGGCGTGCACGAGGCCATCTATTCCATCCTGATGATGCAGAACGGCTTCATCTGCGAGAGCGCCAATATCGAGGAGATCGATCCGGCCTTCGCGGACATGCCCATCGTGCGCAAGCGGATCGACAATGTGAACCTCGGCCATGTGCTCTCCAACGGCTTCGGCTTCGGCGGCACCAATGCGAGCCTCGTCATCAAGCACGTGGATGCCTGAGCGTGGCCGTTGCCCGCACACGCTTTGTCATGATTGGTCGTGAACGGTGAGTTGAAGGGCGTGGCGCGGCGGCCGAAGGTCTGTTATCGGCTGACCAGAACAATCGCGCGGCAACCGCGGCACGCCGCCGCAGTGTCCGCTTTCCCGAATGCCCTTGCGGCATGCGCGGGAGGGACATCGCCGGCGATAACGCGGTGCGCGGGTCGCCGCGAACAGGAATGATCACGCTCAAGGGTGGGTGATGCAGGAGCTGATGACAGGCAAGCGCGGCCTCGTGATGGGTGTCGCCAACGATCACTCCATCGCCTGGGGCATCGCCAAGGCGCTGGCGACACAGGGCGCGGAACTCGCCTTCACCTATCAGGGTGAAGGCATGGCCAAGCGGGTCCGGCCCCTGGCCGAGAGCCTCGGCTCGTCGATCCTGCTGCCCTGCGACGTGGAAGACCTCGCCAGCGTGGACGCGGTTTTCGACACGCTGAAGGAAAAATGGGGGTCGATCGACTTCCTGGTGCATGCGGTGGCCTTCTCCGACAAGTCTGAGCTCAAGGGCCGCTATGCGGACACCAGCCGCGAGAATTTCTCGCGCACCATGGTGATCTCCTGCTTCTCCCTCACCGAGATCGCCAAGCGCGCATCAGCGCTGATGCCCCATGGCGGCTCCATCATCACCCTCACCTATGGTGGCTCCACCCGGGTGATGCCCAATTACAATGTGATGGGTGTGGCTAAGGCGGCGCTGGAAGCCTCCGTGCGCTATCTCGCCGCCGATTACGGCCCGGCGGGCATCCGCGTGAACGCCATCTCCGCCGGCCCGGTGCGGACCCTGGCGGGCGCCGGCATCGCCGATGCGCGGCTGATGTTCAACTATCAGAAGCGCCACGCGCCGCTGCGCCGCACGGTGACCATCGAGGAAGTGGGCAACTCCGCCCTGTATCTGCTCTCCGACCTCTCCACCGGCGTCACCGGCGAGGTGCATTTCGTGGATTCGGGCTACAACATCATCTCCATGCCCCATCCCGACGTGCTCAAGACCCAGGAAGACGCCGAGGCCAAGCTCGCCGCCGAAGAACCGGTGAAGGCGGCCGAATAGGCGGTGCTTTCCGCCCTGGAGCGCCCCGCCCGCGATCTTGACCCACCGGCCGGGCGCCGGCGATGCTGAGTGCGCATGACTTTGGTACCTGAACCTGGTTCATGACCATGTCAGGACCTGCGGCGGGGAATGGCATGCCTTCACTGGCGGTATCGGCGCTGGTCTTCATCAGCCTCTTGGCCGGCGCCGGCCTCGGCATGTGGGGCGCGCGGCGGCTACGGGCCGAGCATCTGTCCAAGGAGACCCAGGAGGCGGTCAAGCTGGGGGTGGGCATGGTGGCGGCCATGTCCTCGCTCATCCTGGGGCTGATGACAGCCTCTGTGAAGGGCAATTTCGACGCCACCAGCCGCGACGTCCAGCAGTTCGCCACCACCCTCATCACCCTTGATGTTTCCCTGCGGGCCTATGGTCCCGGCGCCGGCGACGCGCGCCAGGCGCTGCGCGCCTATACCCGCCACGCGCTCGAAGAGACCTGGCCGGATGACCCCGGCGTGCGCAGCCAGGTGCAGAGCGGCACCTCGGAGCAGCTGATGCTGGACCTTGGCCGGCGGGTGCGGGCGCTCACCCCCACCGACGCGGACCAGACGGAGCTCAAGGCGGAGGCGATCACCGGCTTTCAGACCATTTCCGCGCTGCGCTGGAACGTCATCGCCGAAAGCGAGACGGTGGTTCCGCCCGTCTTCATCGCCGTCCTGATCGCCTGGCTCACCCTCATCTTTGTGAGCTTCGGGCTGTTCGCCCCCATCAACCGGGTCTCGCTGGTGATGTTCGTGCTGTGCTCGGCCTCGCTGGCGGGCGCCCTGTTCCTGATCCTGGAACTGGGCGGGCCGTTTGAGGGCGTCATCAAGGTGCCGGCCACCGCCATGCGGACGGCCCTTGCCCACATGAGCGGCTGACCCGGTGGTGGGCATTCGGCCATGGGAATGTTGCAGCGCAACTTTAGAATAGATACAAACACGTCGCTCGCGCCACCGGCGCCACCACAGGAGTAGAGGCATGAGCCGCAGGACCCTTTGGGTGGCCGCGACCAGCGTGCTCGTCGGCATCGTGGTGCTGGGCCTCAAGACCCTGGCCTGGTGGGTCACCGGCTCGGTGGCGCTGCTGTCCGATGCGCTCGAGAGCATCATCAACGTGGCCGCCTCGCTCGGCGCGCTCGTCGCGCTCCAGATCTCGGCGCGGCCTGCCGACGACAACCATCAATTCGGGCATTACAAGGCGGAGTATTTCTCGGCGGTGGCCGAAGGCGTGCTGGTCATGCTGGCGGCCTTCACCATCCTGCGTGAGGCCTACGGCGGCTTCATGAACCCCCGCCTGCCGGATCAGCCGTTCCTCGGCATGGTGTTCAACGGCCTCGCCACGGTGCTCAATGCCATCTGGTGCTGGGTGCTGCTGCGTGAGGGCAAGGCGCATCGCTCACCGGCCCTGATCGCGGACGGCAAGCACCTGCTGTCGGACGTGATCACCTCGGTGGGCGTGCTGGCGGGCTTCGTGCTGGTGCCGCTCACCGGCTGGCCGCGGCTCGATCCGGCCATCGCCGCCCTGGTGGCCCTGAATGTGCTCTGGATGGGCTGGGGCCTGATGCGCGAATCCGTGGGCGGACTGATGGACGAGGCGGCGCCGGCGGATGTGGTGGCCCGCATCCGCGAGCTGGTCTCCAGCCACGCCCAGGGGGCGCTGGAGGTGCACGACCTGCGCACCCGGCATGCCGGCCGCATGACCTTCGTGGAATTCCACCTTGTTGTGCCCGGCGACATGACGGTGGCGGCCGCCCATGCCATCTGCGACCGGATCGAGACCGCCTTCGCCGAGGACATGAAGGACGCGCTGCTCACCATTCACGTGGAGCCGGAGGCGGAAGCCAAGCTGCACGGCGTGGTGGTGCTCTGAACGCGCCGCCGGCCTGCCGTCTCAAGCGCCCTTGGGGCGGAATGCCGTAACCACCTGCGGATCCGTCTCCAGCCGCGCGGCACCGATGAGATCCAGGCAATAGGGGATGGCGGGAAACACCGCCGCCAGGCACACGGCGATGGAGGCCGGCTTGCCGGGCAGATTGACGATCAGCGTCTTGCCCCGCACCCCGGCTTCCTGCCGCGACAGAATGGCGGTGGGCACCTCATTGAGGGAGATCCGCCGCATCTGCTCGCCGAAGCCGGCCAGCGGCTTGTGGATCACCGCCGCCATGGCTTCGGGAGTCAGGTCGCGCGGGCTGGGGCCGGTGCCGCCGGTGGTGCAGATGAGGTCCAGCCCCTCCCCGTCGCACATGTCGATCAGGGTGTCGCGCACGCTTTCAAACCCATCGGGAATGATGCGGTAATCGACGCTCCACGGGCTGGTCAGCGCCGCCCGCAACCACGCTTCGATGGCCGGTCCGCTCTTGTCCTCATAGGTGCCCTGGCTGGCCCGATCCGAGATGGTGACGATGCCGATGCGTGCCGTTGCCATGCAGGCGATCCTCTTTCCGCAGCTTGGGGAGACATATGCCACGCTTGTCTGGCCACCTCCACCCTGGCGCCCCCCGTGCGTCCGGGCAGCGATCCGGCGGATGCCGCCGCGCATTTTAATTGCGTCTGGCCGATGACACCGTATTTATGCGGATATAGCTTTTCTGTGTCGTTTTTTCCGCTCCTTTTCCCATCCGGACATCTCCATGTCGGAGTTTCTCACCACACGCGAGCTGGCCGCGCTGCTGCGCGTCAAGGAACGCAAGGTTTATGACCTGGTGGCCTCGCACACCCTCCCGGTGCGCCGTGTCACCGGCAAGCTGCTGTTTCCGCGCAAGGAAATCGAGGCCTGGCTGGGCGCCGGCACCCGCGGCAGCGCCGCCGAGGAGGCGGGCGAGGCGGTGGAGGCCAGCCGCCCGCTGGTCGTTGCCGGCGGCCACGACCCGCTTCTGGAATGGGCGCTGCGCGAGTCCCGCTCGGGGATCGCCGCCTTTCTCGACGGCACGCTGGATGGCCTCGCCCGGGCGGCGGCGGGGACCTGCATCGCCGCCGGCCTGCACATGCCCGATGGCGACGGCTGGAACATTTCCCAGGTGGAACATCAGTTCGGCCACGAGCCGTGGGTTCTGCTGGAATGGACGCGGCGCAGCCGCGGCCTGATCTGCCGCGCCGATCTGCGCCGCCCGCCCAGCCGCCTCAAGGAGGCCCGCGGCCTGCGCTTTCAGCTGCGCCAGCCGGAAGCAGGCAGCGAGCTGGTCTTGGACCGGCTGCTGCAGCGGGAAGGACTGAGCCGCGCCGACCTCCTGCCGGTGGACACGGTGGAGCGCTCCGAAACCGACCTCGCCATGGCCATCGCCACCGGGCGGGCCGATGTGGGGCTCGGCATCGAGGCGGCGGCGCGCCAGTTCAATCTCGATTTCGTGCCCCTGCAGGAGGAACGCTTCGATCTGCTGGTCTGGCGGCAGGCCTATTTCGAGCCGTCCTTCCAGAAATTCGTCACCTTCTGCCGGGCCCCCGCCCTTGCCGCCCGGGCCGACGCCCTGGGCGGCTATGATGTCTCCGGCTTCGGAACCGTGCATTTCAACGGACACTGAGCCTCGCGCGTGGGCGCCCTCACAGAGCGCATTCATCACGCCCCTTCATCACGCCCCTTCATCACGCCCCTTCATCACGCCCCTTCATCACGCCCCTTCATCACGCCCCTTGCATCACGCCGCTTCATCACATGGGCGGCACGTCGAGCGCGCGGAAGATGGCGCAGCGGCGGAAGATCTCGATGGAGGGCGGCATGTTCTTCTGCGAGCAGAATTTCGAGACCAGCTTGGCGAGCCCCTTGATGTCGCGCCCCGAAGTGTCCGGGAACTGGGTCACCAGCATGTCGATGAGGCCCGGCTCCAGATCCAGCGCGAACTGCTCGGCCATCACGCCCCAGATCTTGCGGCGATCATCGGCGCTGGGCGAGTGGTATTTGATGAGGGCGATGCAGCGCGAGACAATGGCCTCGTCGATATCGTCCACGCGGTTGGTGGTGAGGAACAGCAGGCCGTTGAAATATTCCAGCACCCGCAGGAACACGCCCACCACCGCATTCATGGTGAGATTGTCCTGCCGCCGCTTGATATAGACGTCGGCCTCGTCGATCAGCATCACTGCCCCCCAGCGCTGGGCGCGGGTGAGCGCGTCCTTTAGCGCCGTCTCCATGGTGGCGACGTCGAGGCCAAGCTGGCCCGAATGCACCCGGTAGAGCGGCCGCTGGATGATCTCTGAATAGACCTCGGCGGTCAGCGTCTTGCCGACGCCGGGCGGGCCGGCGCACATCACCGTGGTACCGCCGGACTTGCCCTCGACAATGTCCGCCATGAGCGTGTTCATCTCGGCGGTGAGAATGTCGATGAGGTCGGTCTGCTCCGGCGGCAAAACCAGCTTCTGCTTCAGTTCCGGATGGTATTGATAGGGCTTGATGTCATCCACATGCACCCACACGTGGTGATGCAGTTCCAGGTGGAACATCAGGATCAGGGGGTGCACCGGCATTTCGGTGAAGGCCCCCTTGGGGATGCGCGACTTGGCGGTCTTCAGGGCCTCGTCCACCGCCATGTCGAAGCAATTCTGCTTCTCCGCCTTCTTCACCAGCTTGTCGAGGAAGAAGCCGGAGGTTTCCGCCCCCAGCACCCGGTCGCCCAGCAGCTCCTCGTCATTGACGAGGCGCGCCGCCGAGCCCGTGGAAGACAACACGATGACTGATTTTCGGGCCCAATCGGTATCGCGGCGGTTGGCGGTGGGGTCCTCGGCGAAGATGCCGGTACCGGTGGCGGAGAATTGCTGGCCGTAGCGGCTGCGCCAATCGAAATAGAGCACCATCTCCTGGTCGAACGACTTCAGGAGCGCCTCGTCCTCCATCAGCCAGCCCTTGGCGGCCAGGGTGCCGAGGATGGTGAGCCCGCGCAGATCCTTGGAGCGGATCAACAGGTTCTCCACATGGGTCTTGCCGCGGTTGTTGGCCTTGAGCTCGATGATGACGCGCCCCGCCTCCTCGTCCCCCGGCGGGGTATAATCGAGACGGGTGACGAGATAGGGCTCCGGCTTGCCGCCGGGGTTCATGCGGAACAGCCAGCCGCGGATGCAGTGGTCCACCAGGAAGATGGCCAGCGCGCCGGCCAGCTCTTCCAGATCGTCGGGGGCGAATTTCGGCCCGTCGTCCTGGAACACCCTCACCAGATTGGAAAGCTGCTCCTCCTGGCCGCGAATGACCGTGCCGCCGGTCTTCAACACCAAATCGTGCAGATGGGCGAGGGCATCGGGTTTCAAGGTGTCGAGCCCCACCTCCACCCGGTTGGAAAAGCGCGGCTGCGCCAGGAGGTGGGCCTGATCGGGAAAGGTGTCCACCAGGGATTCGATCACCAGCCGTTCGACGATCAGTTTCATGGATCACCCCATAGTCGCAAGCGATGTCCGGGCCCGGACAATTTGTCGGTCCCGCCACAGGGCGCGACGGCTTCAACCGCCGGGCGGCGCGGACCGCCGCACCGCAGCAAGAAGCGGGCCGCTCTTGATCTCGATCAAATTCACGGGCAAGAGCGCCGCCGGAACAGGTGCCGCCGGCCCGCTGCCTTGCGTCGGCGGCCTTGCCACGGCGGCGCGCCGGCCTATAGTCCGCGCCGGTTTTCCCTTTCCTCAGACGCTTCGAGAGACCTGATGGCGCGTGACGTGAAGAAGGTGGTGCTGGCCTATTCCGGCGGGCTCGACACCTCCGTGATCCTGAAATGGCTGCAGACCACCTACAATTGCGAGGTGATCACCTTCACCGCCGATCTCGGCCAGGGTGAGGAGCTGGAGCCGGCGCGCAAGAAGGCCGAGCTTCTGGGCATCAAGCCCGAGAACATCTTCATCGAGGACGTGCGCGAGGAATTCGTCTCGCAGTATGTGTTCCCCATGTTCCGCGCCAATGCGGTCTATGAGGGTCTGTACCTGCTCGGCACCTCCATCGCCCGCCCGCTGATCGCCAAGAAGCAGATCGAGATCGCCCGCAAGATGGGGGCGGACGCGGTGTCCCACGGCGCCACCGGCAAGGGCAACGACCAGGTGCGCTTCGAGCTCGCTTATTATGCGCTCGAACCCGAGATCACCGTCATCGCGCCCTGGCGCGAATGGGATCTCGCCTCCCGCACCCGGCTGCTGGAGTTCGCCGAGCAGCACCAGATTCCGATTTCCAAGGACAAGCGCGGCGAGGCCCCGTTCTCCGTGGACGCGAACCTCCTGCACTCCTCCTCCGAAGGCAAGGTGCTGGAAGATCCGGCCGAGGATGCGCCCGAATACGTCTACCAGCGCACCATTTCCCCGGAAGCGGCGCCGGACGAGCCCACCCTCATCACCATTTCCTTCGAGAAGGGGGATGCGGTGGCCATCAATGGCGAGGCCCTTTCCCCCGCCACGCTGCTCACCCGCCTCAATGCGCTGGGCAAGGCCAACGGCATCGGCCGGCTCGATCTCGTCGAGAACCGCTTCGTGGGCATGAAGAGCCGCGGTGTCTACGAGACCCCCGGCGGCACCATCCTGCTCGCCGCCCACCGCGGCATGGAAAGCATCACCCTTGACCGTGGCGCCGCCCACCTCAAGGACGAGCTGATGCCCCGCTATGCGGAGCTCATCTATAACGGCTTCTGGTTCTCCCCCGAGCGGGAGATGCTGCAGGCCGCCATCGACCACTCGCAGACCTATGTGACCGGTGAAGTGACGGTGAAGCTCTATAAGGGCAACGCCACCGTCATCGGCCGCAAGAGCCCCTACTCGCTCTATAACCAGGAACTGGTGACGTTCGAGGAAGGCGCGGTCGCCTATGACCACCGCGACGCGGCGGGCTTCATCAAGCTCAACGCTTTGCGCCTGCGCACCCTGGGCAACCGGGCCCGCAAGATCTCCGAGTGAGCCATGCCACCTCAGGGTGGCCGGTTCGACAACGACCCGCCGGTGCGCCCCCGCGCACCGGCTTTTTTGTGTCCGGAACATTCCGGGGTCGCAGGCGCCGCCACCCCGGATTACCCTGCGACATTGCAACCTATTTGCAAAAATGCCCCAAGGGCTATGATCATATTTAGAGTAATTCTAAACTGGAAATCGCGATGAAATCCCTGTTTCCCAATCGCCGCCGGTTTTCCGACCTCTCCGAACAGGAGGTGCTCGCCCTCGCCATCTCCTCCGAGGAGGACGATGCGCGGGTCTACGTCGACTATGCGGAGCACCTGCGCAAGGACTTTCCCGACACCGCGAAAGTGTTCGAGGCCATGGCCAGCCAGGAGCGCGGCCACCAGAAAGCGCTCACCCGCGACTATGAACGCCGCTTCGGCCCCCATGTGCCGCTGATCCGCCGCGAGAGCATCGCCGGCTACTATAATCGTCGGCCTGTCTGGTACGTGTGCAACCTCGGCATCGAGCGGATCCGTCAGGAAGTGGGCCTGATGGAGGATGAATCCGCCAATTTCTACCTGCACGCCAAGGAGCACGCGAAGGATCCCGAGACCCGGGCCCTGCTGCAGCGTCTCTATGGCGAGGAGACCAAGCACGAGGAGATCGCCAGCGAGCTCGCCGCCCGCTACCTGCCCGTGGACAAGAAGGAGGAGGAGAACGAGAAGGCTCGCCGCCAGTTCGTGCTCACCTGGGTGCAGCCGGGCCTTGCCGGCCTGATGGATGGCTCGGTCTCCACTCTCGCCCCCATCTTCGCCACCGCCTTCGCCACCCAGAATTCCCACACCACCTTGCTGGTGGGCCTTGCGGCGGCGGTGGGCGCCGGCATCTCCATGGGCTTCACCGAGGCGGTGCATGACGATGGCGTCATCTCCGGCCGCGGCTCGCCCATCAAGCGCGGCATCGCCTCCGGCACCATGACGGCGCTGGGCGGCCTCGGCCATGCCCTGCCCTACATCATCCCGGAATTCTGGACCGCCACCGCCATCGCCATTGCCGTGGTGTTCGTGGAATTGTGGGCCATCGCCTTCATCCAGAACCGCTACATGGAAACCCCGTTCTGGCGCTCGGTGATGCAGGTGGTGCTCGGCGGCGCTTTGGTGCTGGCCGCCGGCATCTTCATCGGCGGCAGCTAGGCGGCCAGCGGGGCGGGCGACAGATGCCCGCATGGCGCGCGTCGCGGCCCCGTTGCGCGTGCGTCCGCGCTAACATGGGCGCGTCCCAATGAAGGAGGCCGCCCATGTTCGCGATGGTTCTCAACCACACCGGCACCCCGCTGGTGGGCGAGACCCGGCCCGATCCGGTGCCCGGCCCGGGCGAAGTGCTGATCCAGATCACCGCCTGCGGGGTGTGCCGCACCGACCTGCATGTGGTGGATGGCGAACTGCCGGAAACCCGCCTGCCCATCATTCCCGGCCATGAGATCGTCGGCCGGGTGGCGGGGCTGGGGGCCGGCGTCTCCCACCTGAAGCTCGGCGAGCGGGTGGGGGTGGGCTGGCTCGGCCATGCCTGCGGCACCTGCCCCTATTGCGCGGCGCACGAGGAAAATCTCTGCGACACGCCGGAGTTTACCGGATGCACCCGCAACGGCGGCTTCGCTACCCACACGGTGGCGGACGCCTCCTTCACCTATCCCCTCGGTGAGATCGGCGAGGATGTGGCCCTGGCGCCGCTCCTGTGCGCCGGGCTCATCGGCTGGCGCACCCTGAAGATGGCGGGGGAAGGCCGGCGCATCGGCATATATGGCTTCGGCGCCGCCGCCCACATCATCGCCCAGGTGGCCCGCCACCAGGGCCGCGAGATCTACGCCTTCACCCGCCCCGGCGACACCAAGGCCCAGGACTTCGCCAGAAGCCTCGGCGCCATCTATGCCGGCCCGTCCGACGCACCGGCGCCCGTGCCGCTGGATGCCGCGCTGATCTTCGCCCCCGCCGGCGAGCTGGTGCCGCAGGCGCTCCAGGCGGTGCGGAAGGGCGGCCGGGTGGTGTGCGGCGGCATCCATATGAGCGACATCCCCTCCTTCCCCTATCGCTGGCTGTGGGAGGAGCGGAAAATCATGTCGGTGGCCAACCTCACCCGCGAGGATGCCCACGAATTCCTGGCCCTGGCGCCCCAGGTGGGCGTCACCACCCATGTGACGCCCTATCCCCTCACCAAGGCCAATGAAGCCCTGGACGATTTGCGCACCGGCCGCCTCACCGGCGCTGCGGTGCTGGTGCCTGAGCCCTGATCCGCCCCACGAAAAAGGCCGGCGCCCTGGAGCGCCGGCCTTTCGTGTTCGCAATACCCCTCAGCGCTCCATCACATAGGTGCCCGGCGCCGGGCAGATGGGGGCGAAGCCGGGGGCGCCGATGGGCGGCAGCGAGAAACGCCCCGGCGCGGAATGGGCGGTGAGCCACTCTTCCCAGGCCGGCCACCACGAGCCCTCGATGGGGGCATTCGCCTCCACCCACTCGTCGGGACCGAGATGCAGCTCGCCGAGCTTGGTGTCGTGGATGCGGTAGTGGCGGTGCTTGTGGCCGGGCTCGCTGACGATGCCGGCATTGTGCCCGCCGGAGGTGAGCACGAAGGTCACGTCGGTGTCGGTCAATTGGTGGATCTTGTAGACCGACTTCCACGGCGCCACGTGGTCGCGCTCGGTGCCCACCACGAACAGCGGCACCCGCAGGTTCAGCAGCGACACCGGCCGCCCGTCCACCTGGTAGCGGCCCGCCGCCAGGTCATTGTCCAGGAACAGCTTGCGCAGATAGTCCGAATGCATGCGATAGGGCATGCGGGTGGCGTCGGCGTTCCAGGCCATGAGGTCGTTCATGGGCGTGCGCTCGCCCATCATGTACTCGTGCACCATGCGCGACCACACGAGATCGTTGGAGCGCAGCATCTGGAACGCCCCGGCCATCTGCCCGGCGGACAGATAACCCTGGTTCCACATCATGCTTTCCAGCACGTAGAGCTCGCTCGGATCCACGAACAGCTGCAGCTCGCCCGGCTCGCTGAAATCGGTCTGGGCGGCGAACAGGGTCACCGAGGCGAGGCGGTCGTCGTTGGCGCGGGCCATGGCCGCAGCAGCGACCGACAGGATGGTGCCGCCCAGGCAATAGCCCACCGCATGCACCTTGCGACCCGGCACCACCGCGCTCACCGCATCGAGTGCCGCCATCACCCCCAGCCGGCGATAATCGTCGAAACCGAGGTCGCGGTCCTCCTCCCACACATTGCGCCAGGAGATGCAGAACACGGTGTGTCCCTTCTCGACCAGATAGCGCACCAGGGAATTGTGGGGCGACAGATCGAGAATGTAATATTTCATGATCCAGGCCGGCACGATCAGCACCGGCTCCGCCGCCACGTCCGCCGTGGTGGCGCGATACTGGATCACCTCGATCAGGTGGTTGCGGAAGATCACCTCGCCCGGGGTCACCGCCACGTTCTTGCCGGGCGTATAGGCCTCGGCTCCGGGCGGCGGCTGGTTGGTGGCCTTGCGGGCCATGTCATCGAGGAAATTCCGCCAGCCCTGCACGAAGTTCATGCCGTGGGTCTCGCGCGTCCGCCGCACCACTTCCGGATTGGTGAAGGGGTTGTTGGATGGCGAGAACATGTCGAGCAGCTGGCGCGCCACGAATGCCACCACCGCCTCATTGTGCGGATCGACACCGGGGACGTCATGGGTGGCATTGTGCCACCACTGCTGGTTCAGCAGGAACGCCTGCGACCAGAGGCAATAGGGCCATGCCTGCCATTCCGGCGCCCGGAAGCGATCATCACCCGCCAGCGGCGTGATACAGGGCTGGGCCTCGCGATCGAGGGCGGCAGCCAGCACGCCGGTGCCGAAGCGGGCCATCTTGCGGGCCGCCTTCACCGCCAGTTCCGCCCGCTTTCCAGGCGCGGCGGACAGGTGCATCCACCAGTCCAGGAACGCCAAGGTGAGCGCCGTGGGCGAGAAGCCTGACGTGAGGTGGGCCACATAAGCGGCAGCCGCGCGATCCACCGCGCGCAAGGCCTCCTGGCCGCTGCCCCGGTCGAAATCGCTGTCGTCCACCCGGCTCAGGCTCGCCAGCGCTTCCGCCAGCAGTTGGCCGGGATGGGCCAAAGACAGAGCCGAGGTCTGCGCCGCGGCAGCGGCCGGCGCCGCGGCAGGGGTCTGAACCGCCGGCAGTTTCGGCTCGGGCGCCAGTTCCGGCGCGGCAGCCACCGTCTCGGAGGGACGGGCGACGGGAGTTTCCACGGACATCGGTCTTCCTGCCTTTCGGGCGCCGCGCCCTTCCGGGTCTGGCGCCGGTCAACACCGCGCCAGCCGCAATCCCGGAACACGAGCGACCACCAATCGAACCCCATGCTACCGCAACCGCGGATGATGGCGAAACAATGTGAGGGCGCACCGAGAACCGGCAAGATGGCGTCATGTCTTGCGCCCGGCGCGGTTCCGCAGGGGTGCGCTCAGTCGTCGCGGTCCACCGGCTCCAGCTCGGCATCCGCCACATCGGCGCGTCGACCGGGGCCGGGGTGAAGATCGGAGAATTTGCGCTCGAACGCGGCCGGCGCCCGCTGGAAGAGCGCCCGGTGCTGGCGCACCGCCTCCCGCTTCAGGCGCTTCTGCAGGCGGGCCATGCTCAGCTCCAGCCGGTCCAGGGTGCTCGGCGGCAAGACGGACGCCGCCCGCAGCATGGGCCGCAGGGTCTCCACGTCCTGATACGCTCCGAGCACGTCGCGCAGCCGCTGCGCCCGGCCGGCCCGCTTGGCGCCGCGCCCGCCGAACTGGCTGGCGATGAAGCTCATCTGGTAGCGATGGGTCACCACGCGCTTGCGCGCCTCATGCATGGCGGTCGGTGACGTCAGGCGCGTGCGACGGGCGGCGCCATAGGCGGCGGCGAGCCCGGCCGCCAGATCGGCCTGATCGGCATGGGCTTCCAGCTTCTCTTCCAGATGGGTCCGCGTCTCGGTCACGAAGCGCTCGAGATCACCACGCAGGTGCGCGGCTTCCGACACCTCTCTGCCGTCGGAAGCCAGCGCCGCCCGCGCCTCCTTCAGATCGCAGGCAAGGCACAGGCCGGCGGCGTCCAGAAGGTCCAGCGCCTCCTGGGCGGTGGCGCGATTGCGCGCGGCAGCCAGTCCACGCGCCACCGCGGCGGCGGCATGACGGGCAGCGCGCGCCGCCGTCCCATCCACCAGGCGCAGCAACGCGCGATATTCCTTGATCGCCTTGCGGGCGTCGTGAACCATCTCCACCGGATCGGGATCGGCCGCCGCCCGCGCGACCTTGTCCAGCGTGCGATGCAGCGCCGCCGCCAACGGCGCCCGCGCCGCAGGGTCGGCGGAGACCGGAGCGGGCGGCGCCGCGCTCATCTGCGGTGCGGACACGGGATCAGCTCGGCTCGGGTCGGGGCGATGCATCATCAGGACATCCATCCAGCGGGCGACAAATACGATCGGGCCATTCTCGGCCAACGCACGCCGACGACAGCGGTTCCTCACCCGAAGAGAGAAGGCGAAGGTGTCGCAGGCGCGGTGGCGCGAAAGCCCGCCGGTTCGCTTACACCGGGCACATCTCCATTGGATGAACCCGACCGGAATACCGCAACCCTGTGCCAATCACCCGCCTTCTAGGCGCGTGCCGGAATACGCCAGCTCTTGAGCACGGTGGAGGCCAACACCGCCGCAGCCACCGCCTTGAGCAGATCGCCGGGCAGGAACACGGCTGAGCCGATCAAGGCCTGCTGCACGCTGATGCCCGCCACCAGCGCCAGCGCCGGCACGCCACAGAGATAGATGACACCCACCCCGCCGACCACCGCCGCGAGAATGGCCGACACCAGCGCCGGCAGACGCAGGCGCTGCGCCAGCCAGCCGGTGACGAAGGCGCCGGGAATGAAGCCCAGGAAGAACCCCACCGTGGGCCCCGCCAGCACGCCCAGGCCGCCGCGGCCGCCGCTGAGGAGTGGCGCGCCCAGCAGCACCACCAGCGCAAACAGGGCGCAGGCCGCGGCGCCGCCGCGCGCCCCCAGCAACAGCCCCGCCAGCATCACGCCGAGGGTCTGCGCGCTCACCGGCACCCCCGCGGCGATGGGCAGAAACACCGGCGGCACGAACCCCAGCGCGCCGATCAGCGCGGCCACCAGAGCGATGCGAACAAGGGCCCGCGTTTCCATGCTCAATCCTCTCTCGTCTCTTGTCTTGTCTGTTGCCGCACCACGGGCCTCATGTCCTGCCCCGCCTCTCCCGGCACCCGCCCGGTCGCGGCGAAGCCGCGGGCCTCCAGCGCTTCGGCCACCTGATCGGCACTGCGCAAGGCGCCCGAGAAGAAGGCGCCGATCAGCGCCAGCCCCACGCGCCGGCTGCTGCGGGCGCGCCAGGCCTCCTCGCGGGCCCGCCAGTTCGCCAGCAGCACCGGCACGAAGCGGATGACCAGCGCCACCGCCAGGGAGAGCCGCCGGCTCTCGAAGCCGAAGCGCTCGAACGGCCGCAGCACCACCGTCAGCGCATCCATCATATCCTGCAGGCGGGTGGACAGGGTGACGAGATCCGCCAGCAGCACCATCAGCGCGATGCGCAGCACGCTGGTGGCCGCCACGCTCCACGAGGCGGCCCAGATCTGCAGCGCGGCAATGGCCGCCAGCAACGGCGCCAGCACCAGCCATTGCCGCAGCCGCGCCACCCCGCGCCGGCCGAAGCTGGCATAGACCAGGATGACCGCCGCCAGCGCCAGCACCAGCAGCAGCGGCGACTCCACCGGCAGCAGCACCAGCGACAGCAGCGCGAGGCCGATCAGCTTCACCCCCGCCGGCAGCCGGTGCAGGGGGCTGCGCAGGTCGAGATAGCCGCCGATCATCCGCCCGCTCCCCCCGCGCGCGGTGGCGCCACGGCGAGGCCGGCCTTCAGGCGGGCGTGTGCCTCATAGAGTGGCAGCACCACCTGCGGCGGACCATCCGCCGCCACCTCCCCGCCGCGCAGCCACAGCAGGCGATCGAAGCCGGTGAACAGGCTGAGATCATGGCTGGCCATGATCACCTGCTGATCCAGCCCGGCGATCCGCGCGCACAGAGCCAGCCGTGTGGGCAGATCCAGCGCCGAGAACGGCTCGTCGAGCAGCAGCAGGCGCGGCCCGGCCGCCAGCGCGGCGAGGATGCAGACCAGCTGCTTCTGACCTTCCGACAGTTCGTCCACCGCCCGCTCGCCCCAGCCGGCACAGCCGTGGTCGGCCAGCAGGCGCTCGGTGAGATCCGCGGCCGCCGCCTTGCTGAAGCCCTGCTCGCGCGGGCCGAAGGCGATCTCCTCCCGCACCGTGGGGAAGATGATCTGGTGATCCACATTCTGGAAGACGAACCCCACCTGTGCCGGCAGCTGCCGGCGATGGCCGCGGGTCTCCAGGCCCGCCACCTCCACCCGCCCCTTGTCGGGCAGCAGCAGGCCGTTCAGCAGCCGCAGCAGGGTGCTCTTGCCCGCCCCATTGTCCCCCACCAGGCCGATGCGGCGTTCGGTGAGGGCCAGGGTGAGGCCGGAGAACACCACGCGGGCGCCGCGCGTCACCTCCACATCGGCAAGGCGAACGCCAGCGCCGGCTGCGGGCGCATCGGAACGAGAGGAAGCGAACAACGGTGTCAGTCCCTTCAGTGTCTGGCTTCGATGTAACGGATCCTTCCGCCGCGCAAGTGTTCCGGCTTGCTCGCGCATGCCTCCCGCGCCATGGCGTCGGCGGATCAGCCACGCTATCAGAAGAAACTCCATCGCCGGCCCACGGGCCCGGCGCGCCCGGGAGGCGCTGCCATGATTGAAAACCCTGCCCCATCCGGCCCGGCATCGCCGCCCGCGTCACCCCTCGGTCCTAAGGTGGCCGGCGTGGCCGCGCGCCGGCCGGAACCGGTAGCCTTGGACGGGCGCCATGTGCGCGTGGTGCCGTTCGCCCCGGAGCGCCACGCCGCCGACCTTTTCGCGGGCTCACATGGGCCAGAGAAGGCGGCACTCTGGGCCTATCTGACCCCCGAGCCGTTCGCCGACCTCGAAGCCTTCACCGAATATTACGCGCGCGCGGCGGCCGCGTCCGATCCCCTGCTGTTCGCCATCGAGGACAGGCGGGATGGCCGGGCGGTGGGGCATGCCAGCTACATGCGCATCGAGCCTGTGCATCGGGTGATGGAGGTGGGCAACATCCTGTTCACGCCGCAGCTCCAGCATCGGCCCGGCGGCACCGAGGCCATGTATCTGATGGCGCGGCACGCCTTCGAGACCCTGGGGTTTCGTCGCTATGAATGGAAGTGCAATGCCCTCAACACCCCCTCCCGTCGAGCCGCCGAGCGGCTCGGCTTCACCTTCGAGGGCATCTTTCGCCAGCATATGATCGTCAAGGGCCGCAACCGGGATACCGCCTGGTACACACTGCTGGACGGCGACTGGCCACGGGCGCGGGCGGCGCTCGAAGCCTGGCTCGCCCCGGAGAATTTCGATGCGGACGACCGGCAGCGCCGGCGGCTTGAGGACCTGCGGGCGGCGCTTTAGGCGCGCGCCCTTCAGGCCGCCGAGGCGAAGCCGTCCTCACGCACCAGCAGGGCGGAGACGGCGGCCCGCAGATCCGGCAGCAGGCGACGATACCCCACCCGCCGCGCCTGGGGATCGGCCTGGCGCGCGACATCCTCGAAATGCCAGGTCCGCAGCCGCATCAGATGCATCCAGGGCAGCCGCCGGGCGGCGCGGTGCGCCTCGTCCACCAGCGTCACCACCAGATCCACCCGCGGCGCCCCCGACAGCGCGAACAGTTCCACCGGCTTGGAGGACAGGCCATCGGCCGGAATATGCGCGTGGTGCAGGGCCTCCAGCGCCGCCCCATCCACCGGCGCGGGAGCGCCCGCCGCAGCGCTGAAGGCCCTCACCCGGGCCGACACGTGCATGGCCACCGCTTCAGCCATCAGGCTCAAGCCGGCATTGTCACGGCAGACGAACAGAATGGACGGCCGCGCGATCATCACGCTCGCTCCCCTCACCAAGAGCCGAATCACAAAGAACGGGTGATTCGGCTGGCGCGGACCATAAGAGCCGGCTCCGACGCGAACATGACAATGCCGTCGCAGCCCTTGGCCCGGACCACGCCCGTGCCAGCGGAACCACCGCGAACACCTTGCCGCTGCAGGGTTTTACCCGCGGCATATGCGGCCTGGCCACACCGTCATCGGCGGTTCCCACGAACCATTGAGCTTGCGTTAACCATTCTGAAATTGATGCGCGAGATCAATGAGATGCTGGCGGGCGCCAACATAGGCCGACATGGAACAGGGCCGACATGGACTGCACGTTGAATCTTCGCCGGCGCTCAGATGTGGAGGCAGAAATGGCGAAGAGTGAAGTCACGAGCGCGGAGGTGGCCAAGATCGCCGCCAAGGCGCTCAAGGACCCCGGCAGCATCACCCATGAGGACATCAAGACGCTCGCCGCCTCTTGCCTCACCCAAGTCGCCGACAAGCCCAAGGCCGCGACGAGCAAGGCGACCGCCAAGCCCGCGAAAGTGAAGGCTGCGGCCAAAGCTCCGGCCACCAAGCCCCCCGCGACAAAGACGGCCGCGCCGGCGAAGGCCACCGAGCCTGTGGCGACGCCGGCCGTCAAGGCGCCCCCCCAAAAGGCGGCGGCCAAAACCGCGACCAAGCCCGCGACCAAGCCGGTCGCTGAAAAGCCGGTGAAGGCGGTGGCCAAAGCTGCTCCGAAAACGGCGACGGCGCCGATGGTGAAGGCCGCCAGCGCCAAGAGCGCAACGCAGAGCGGGGCGAAGGGAAAGGCAAAGGCCGCATCGCAGTCCGCGCCGGCGCCCACCACCAACACCAAAGCCTCCGCCGCCAAAGCCAGCGCGGCGAAGGCCAGCGCGGCGAAGACTTCCGCCTCTCCCAAGGGCACGGCACCCAAGACGGTCCCGCCAAAGGCGACTGCGCCGAAGAGCACGCCCAAGGCTGCAGCGTCTAAGCCGGCCGCCTCTCAGGCCACTGCGCCGGTGACAGAGCCCGTAGCTGCACCGAAGGCCGCCGGGAAGGCTGCTGCCGCGAAGCCCGCGACCGCCAAGGCTACGACCGCCAAGGCTGCGACGGCCAAGGCCAAGGCGCCGACCACCAAGACCGTCGCGCCCAAGGCGCCGGCGACAAAGACCTCCGCCCCGAAAGCTTCTGCGCCCAAGACCCCTGCGCCCAAGACCCCTGCGCCCAACCCGGCTGTGGTCGAGGCGGCAGCGCCGGAAGCCGTGGCCAGCGCCCCGGCCGCGCCCAAGGCGCCGGCGAAGAGCGCTGCCAAAGCCGCGCCGAAGACCACCCCGAAGACCGTGACAAAGACGGCGACCAAGACCTCTGCCAAGACAGCGACCAAAGGCCCAGTCAAGGCGCCCGCCAAAGCGCCCGCCAAGGCGAAGGCCGCGAAGTCCTGATCGGTCGAACCGCTATGTGAAAAGGGCCCTCCCGCTGCAGGCGGGAGGGCCCTTTGTCATGATCGGGACCGCTCGCCTGTCACAGCGGCGGCAGCGGGCCGGCGCGTCCGACGTTGAAGATCTGCACCCGGCGATTGATGGCGGCGTCGGGATGCTGGGTATCCTGCAGTGCCTCCTCGCCGAGCCCCACCGCCTGGATCCGCCGCGGATCCACCCGGAAGGTGGTGGTCAGGGCGCTGGCGATGGCATCGGCCCGCTCCTGGCTCAGCTTCATGTTATAGGCCCGGGTGCCGGTGGCGTCGGTGTTGCCGACCACCAGGAACCTGTAGCCGAGCAACACCGGATTGTGCATGGCGTCAGCGATGGCGCCGAGGGTGCGGTAGGACGATGGCTTCACCATCGCCGAGTTCAGTTCGAACTCGATCTCCACGTTCACCTGGGCCAGTTGATCCAGCTGCAGGGCCAACGGCGGCCGGCTCTGCGGCGGTCCTTCATACTGCATATGGGCCTCGGCGAGGCCGCGCAGGGCTTCCGCCGAAACGCCCGGCACATCGTCCACCGAGCTGGAGAGCCCCTGGACGATCTCGGCGTTAGGCGTGAACACCTGGGCCATGGCCGGCGTGCCGGCGGCCAACAGCAGCGCGCTGGCGGCCACCGCGGCAGCCAGGGCATCGGCCATCGATCCTGCAAACGATCCTGCAAACGACTTGGCTGTCATGGATCCTGCCTCCCGCTTGGTTCCGGCGCGCATCAGCGATACCCCGCATTGGTCAGGCCGGCCTCGCAGGCCTGGCTCACCACCTTCGAGGCCTCCAGCAGGCAGGAGACGATATTGCCGTCGCCGGGCTGGACGCCCGGGCAGAATTCGGCGCGGTCGCGATCGCACAGCCGGTGCACGGCCTGCTGCGCCGCGGCGCGTGCCTCGGTCATCATGCGGATGGATTCGTGATTGGCCGCGCAGTTCGGCGCCAGCTTCGCCTGGTTGGCCGCCAGGCACTGGCTGATGGCGCCATTGCCGAGATTGACCCCGCGGCAATGCCGCATGATGTCCTCGCCACAATGCTGCGCCAGCTGGCCGGCCGCCTCCGCATAGCTCACGGTCTGCGCCTGCGCCACTGCCGGCAGCAGCAACAGCGCGCCCAGGACAAGTCCTGAAAATCTCATATGTTTCTCCCACCCCCTGGCCGGCGTGCGGCCACCCTGACGTTTGATCATGCCGTTACGGAGCAGGTCAACGCGAACAGGGGTGGGTGGGGTGCCGAAAATTGCTATGCGGATCGCGAGTAGGTCTGCGCCTCGATCTCGTCGCCCGCCGCCCCCACCACACCGAGGGGATCGGCGGCGAGCTCGAGGTCCGCCGGGTTCACCGGCCCGGCGCCCACCGGTGTGGCAGGCGCCGTGTCCGAGGCTTGCGCCGCGCGGGGACGCAGCAGCAGATGGCCGGCCAGCGCCACCAGCGCCGCCGCCGGCAGCAGCGTGCACAGGGCCGCGAGCGGTGACGCGAACAGCAGCGAGACCGCCGTTCCCAGAAAGCCGCCACCAATCTGCATGAAGCCCATCAAGGCGGAGGCGGCGCCGGCGATCTGCGCGAAATTGGCAAGGGCGGACGTGGTGCAGCCCGGCATCACCATGGCGACGCCGCACGCCCACAGGCCGATGGGAGCCATCACCGTCAGGGTGGAGAGCGGCAGCACCCGCGGACCGACGCCGAGCCCCACCGCGCCACACAGAATCAGGGTGAGGCCAATGGGCACGAGTGCGGCCGCGCTCATGCGCTTCAGCAGCTGGCCGGCAATCAGCGTGCCGCACAGGAAGGAGCCGGTCTGCGCCAGCATGGCGAGACCGAACTCGGTGGGGGTGAGGCCCACCCCCTGGATCAGCACGAAGGGCACCAGGGCGGACAGGGTATAAAGGCCACCAAGGCCGCCGCCCAGCACCAGGCTCGCCCGCATGAAGGAGCGGTCACCCAGCAGCCGCGCATAGCTGCGGGCGATGCCCACGGGCGAAGCGAGCGAAGCATCCCGCGCGATATTGGTCTCCGGCACGAAAAAGACAAGCAGACCCAGCAGGATCACGCCATAGGCGGCCATCACCACGAAGATCATGTGCCAGCCGGCGGCGCCGAGAATGACGCCCCCGAGGGTGGGCGACACCGCCGGGCCGATGGCCAGCATGGTGCCGATGAGGTTCATGATGCGGGCCGAGACCTGGCCGGTATATTGATCGCGCACCAGCGCCCGCGACACGGCGATGCCGGCGGCGCACCCCACCCCTTGCAGGGCCCGGCCGGTGACCAGCCACGACATGCTGGGCGCCCAGGTGGCCGCCAGCGAGCCGAGCACGTAGATGCTGAAGAAGCCCAGCGCCACCGGCCGCCGCCCGAAGGCATCGGACAGCGGCCCACAGGCCAGCTGAGAAAACGCATAGCCGAGGAAGAACACCGTCAAGGTGAGCTTCACAGCCGCCGGGGTGGTCTCGAACGCCGAGACCAGTGCCGGCATGGCAGGGGTGTACATGGCGAGGCTGATGGGGCCGAGCATCACCATGAGCGCCCCGAGCACGGCCACCCGAAGTTCCGACATCATCGGCGCGGGACGGCCTGCGGTCGTGGTTCCGGACAGCTCAGCGCGGCTCATTCTTCGCTCTTGCTCCCGTCATCCCGGGCGCCCTCCTCCCGACAGCGTGCGAGGTTGGCACGCACTTGGATGAGAAAGGCGCGCAGCTGCGCCTGGTCGGCGTCGGAAAACCCGGCCAGGGCCTCGGCCCGCGCGGCGGTCGCGGCGGCCAGCACCCCTTCGAGATAAGGCTGCGCCGCATCGGTCAGGCGCACGATCTTGGCGCGCCGATCGGTGGCATCGGTCTCCCGCACCACCAGGCCCAGCCGCTCCAGCCCATCGAGGAAGCCCACCAGGGTCATGGGTTCCACATTCATCTTCACCGCCAGCGCGTTCTGCCGGAGGCCCGAATGCTCGTTCACATAGGCAAGGGTGCGCGCTTCCCCCGCGGTGAGGCCGAGCCCGGCCTGGGTGAAGGCGCGGTCGATGCGCGCGCGGTAGAGCCGCGCCGCATCGACGATGAGGAATCCGATGGGAGTTTCAGCCATTTCAAAACAAACCTTATAATAAGGTGACCTTACAAACAAGCGTCTCCATGAGCACGCCCCCCGCAATGCCCGCGATGGGGCGCGATGGTTTGCACGGCGCGTTCCAGGGCCTATGTCTGGGCCGAACCGCCGGCAGCGATCCCGCCGCCGGCCCGTGGAGATCCCCATGCCCTGGTCCTTGACCATTGGACGCCTCGGCGAGACCGCCATCCGCATCCATGTCACCTTCCTGCTGTTCCTGGTGTGGATCTGGGCTGCCTATTACCGCATGGGGGGCGCCGATGCCGCCTGGCAGGGGGTGCTGTTCGTCGCCCTGCTGTTCGCCTGCGTGCTGCTGCACGAGCTCGGCCACGTGTTCGCCGCCCGCCATTACGGCGTGAAGACCCCGGACATCACCCTCTGGCCGTTCGGCGGCATCGCCAGCCTGGAGCGCATGCCGGAGAAGCCCTCCGAGGAGCTGGTGGTGGCCATCGCCGGGCCGCTGGTGAACGTGGCCATCGCCGCGGTGCTGCTGTTGATCCTCGGTGCCGGCTTCAAGGTGGACGACCTGTCGAAGATCGAGGATCCCGGCACCTCCATGCTGGTGAAGCTCGCCGGCGCCAACATCTTCCTGGTGGTGTTCAACCTCATCCCCGCCTTCCCCATGGATGGCGGCCGGGTGCTGCGGGCGCTGCTGGCCATGAACATGGGCTTTGGCCGGGCCACCGCCATGGCCGCCTCCATCGGCCAGGCGATCGCCATCGGCCTCGGGCTGCTGGGCATCTTCACCAATCCCATGCTGATGATCATCGGCGTGTTCGTGTTCCTCGCCGCTTCCGGCGAGGCCGGCCAGGTGCAGCTCAAGGAAGCGTCGCGCGGGCTCAGCGTCGCCGACGCCATGATCACCCATTTTGAGACCCTGGGCCCCACCGCCACGGTGGACGATGCGGCCGATGCCCTCATCCGCTCCACCCAGAAGGAATTCCCCATCGTCGATGGCGGCGGCCACCTGCGCGGCGTGCTGACCCGCGACGCCATGATCCACGCCATGAAGGACGAGGGCCCGCAGACCCCGGTGATCCAGGTGATGCAGAAGGACGTGCCCACGGTGGAGGCTCGCGCCCGGCTCGATTCGGCGCTGAAGCTCATCACCACCGCCCAGGTGCCAGCGGTGGGGGTGGTGGATGGCGACGGCCGCCTCGTCGGCCTGCTCACCCCGGAGAATGTGGGCGAGCTGATGATGATCCATGCCGCCCGCCCCGAGCGCGGCCCCAACCTGTTCCGCCGCGCCGGCTGAGGCGCGGCGCCACCGTCACATGCGCTCGGCGACCATGAAATAGTTCACGTCGAGATCGGCCGAGAGGCTGAAGGTGCGGCTGAGCGGATGATAGACCAGCCCCGCCTTCTCGGTGGGGGCGAAGCCGGCGGCGGCAAGTGTCGCCTCCAGCTCGTCCGGGGTGATGAACTTCTCCCAGCGATGGGTGCCCGGCGCCAGCCAGCGCAGCACATATTCGGCGCCGACGATGGCGAGGGCGAAGCTCTTGGCCGTGCGGTTGAGGGTGGAGAGGATGAGCAGGCCTCCCTCATCCACCAGCTGGCCGGCGGTGCGCACGAACAGGCTCACGTCGGCCACGTGCTCCACCACCTCCAGCGCCACCACCACGTTGAAGCGGGCGCCGCGGGCCGCCAGCTCTTCCGCCGTCGAGGGCAGATATTCGATGTCGAGGCCGGACGCGCGGCCGTGGGCGCGGGCCACCTCGATATTGCCGGGGGCGGGATCGATGCCCGTCACCTGCGCGCCCATGCGGGCCAGCGGCTCGCTGAGCAGCCCGCCGCCGCAGCCGATGTCCAGCACGCGAAGCCCGCCGAGCGGCCGCAGCGCCTTCTCATCCCGGCCGAAGTGCCGCACCAGGGCGCCGCGCAGGAAGGCGAGGCGGAAGGGATTCATGGCGTGGAGCGGGGCCATCTTGCCCTTCTCGTTCCACCACTCCTCGCCGAGCGCGTCGAAGCGGGCGACCTCTTCGGGATCCACCGTGGCCTGGGACAGCGACATGG
The DNA here is from genome assembly GCF_052932325.1 of Xanthobacter sp. ZOL 2024. Taxonomy (NCBI): domain Bacteria; kingdom Pseudomonadati; phylum Pseudomonadota; class Alphaproteobacteria; order Hyphomicrobiales; family Xanthobacteraceae; genus Xanthobacter; species Xanthobacter sp. ZOL 2024. Next base: position 2,154,335 of record NZ_CM128808.1, on the reverse strand, counting down.
CAACCTCCTTCCCCCATCTGGGGCACGGGTGAGCTTTAAGCAGCCCGGCGGCCGCCCACAAGAGCGCAGAACGAAGCGCGATCCCGTGCCGCGCCGCGATTCGCGCGCGCTTTGTCGCCGTTTCGTTCCCGGCGATGACGCGCTGCACCTTTCGCCCTCGCGTCGGCGACCCAATATGGTACAGATCCCCTCTCACTGCGGATCGAACCTGACGCCGATGGATGACATCACCCAATGGGCCGTATTGCCGCGCACCGTGCGTGCGCGGGGGGTGAGCGCGGTCCTCGGCCCCACCAATACGGGCAAGACCCACCTCGCCATCGAGCGCATGCTCGGCCATGAGAGCGGCATCATCGGCCTGCCGCTGCGCCTGCTCGCCCGCGAGGTGTACCAGCGCATCGTCGAGAAGGTGGGGTCGGACAAGGTTGCCCTCGTCACCGGCGAGGAGAAGATCAAGCCCAAGCATCCGCGCTACTGGGTCTCCACCGTGGAGGCCATGCCGCGCGACCTCGACGTGTCGTTCGTCGCCATTGACGAAATCCAGCTCGCCACCGATCTCGACCGCGGCCATGTCTTCACCGACCGCCTGCTGAACCGGCGCGGCCGCCACGAGACCCTGCTGCTCGGCTCCGCCATCATGCGGCCTTTGATCGAGAAGCTGCTGCCGGGCGTCAATGTGATGATGCGCCCGCGCCTGTCGACCCTCTCCTTTGCCGGCGAGAAGAAGATCTCGCGGCTGCCCCGGCGCTCGGCCATCGTCGCCTTCTCGGCGGAGGAGGTGTACGCCATCGCCGAGTTCATCCGCCGCCAGCGGGGTGGCGCGGCGGTGGTGATGGGGGCGCTCTCGCCCCGCACCCGCAATGCCCAGGTGGAGCTCTACCAGTCCGGCGACGTGGATTATCTGGTGGCCACCGACGCCATCGGCATGGGCCTCAATCTGGACGTGGACCATGTGGCCTTCGCCTCGGACCGCAAGTTCGACGGCTGGCAGTTCCGCCGCCTCAACCCGTCCGAGATGGCGCAGATCGCCGGCCGCGCCGGCCGCGCGCTGCGCGATGGCACCTTCGGCACCACCGGGCGATGCGCCCCCCTCGACGAGGAACTGGTGGCGCAATTAGAGGAGCATGCGTTCGACACCGCCAAGGTGTTGCAATGGCGCAACTCCCGTCCGGACTTCAGGACCATTTCCGCGCTGCTGGCCGCACTGTCGCAACCCCCGCGCGAAGAGGGATTGACCCGAGCCCCCACCGCCGACGACGTGGCGGTGCTGGAAATCATGAGCCGTGACACGGAGGTGGCGCGGCGCGTGACCTCCCCGGCCCAGGTGGAACGCCTGTGGGAGGTGTGCCAGGTCCCCGATTATCGCAAGGTGTCGCCCGGAGCCCATGCGGAGCTCGTGGGCACCCTGTTCGGGCATGTGGAAGGGGGGGGTTTCATCCCCGATGACTGGTTCAAACGTCAAATCGCCTTGACCGATCGCCAAGAAGGCGACATCGACACGTTGTCGAGCCGGATCGCGCAGGTGAGGACTCTCACCTACGTGGCCAACCGGCCCGACTGGCTCAAGGATCCGGAGCACTGGCAAGGCGTCACGAGAGGGGTCGAGGACAAGCTGTCCGATGCACTGCACGAAAGGCTGGCTCAGCGTTTCGTGGATCGGCGGACCAGCGTGCTCATGCGACGCCTGCGAGAGAAAAAGATGCTCGAAACTGAAATCAGCAAGACCGGCGACGTCACCGTCGAAGGACATGTCATCGGCCATCTCCACGGCTTCCAGTTCCAGGCGGAACCGACCGCCGGCGGAGAAGAGGCCAAGGCGCTACGCACCGCCGCCCAGCAGGCGCTGGCCGGCGAGATCGAAGCGCGCGCCCAGCGTCTGGCCCAGGCCGTGGATGAAGCCTTCGTGCTCACCATCGACGGCACCATCCGCTGGACCGGCGAGGCGGTGGCCAAGCTCATTCCCGGCGACGAGGTCCTGAAGCCCCGCTTCAAGATCATCGCCGACGAGCACCTGACCGGGGCTGCCCGCGACCAGGTGGATGCCCGCATCACCCTGTGGCTCGCAGCCCATGTGGACAAGCTGCTCGGCCCGCTCCTGAAGCTGCAGGCCGCCGAGGACATCACCGGCATTGCCCGCGGCATCGCCTTCCAGATCGTCGAATCACTCGGCGTGCTGGAGCGCGCCCGCGTCGCCGAGGACATGAAGAGCCTCGACCAGACCGCCCGCGCCACCCTGCGCGGCTATGGCGTGCGATTCGGCGCCCACCACATCTACCTGCCGGCGCTGCTGAAGCCCGCCCCCCGCTCGCTGGCGGTGGAGCTCTACGCCCTCAAGCATGGCGGCCTCGCCCAGAAGGGCCTTGACGAATTGCCGCACCTGGCCGCGTCGGGCCGCACCTCAATCCCGGTGGATCACGAGATCCAGAAGGGCCTCTACCGGGCCGTCGGCTTCCGCGTGTGCGGCGAGCGGGCGGTGCGCGTGGACATTCTGGAGCGCCTTGCCGACCTCATCCGCCCGGCGCTGGACTGGCGCCCGAGCTCTCCCGGCCCCAAGCCGGCGGGTGCCGTGGATGGCCGCGGCTTCTCGGTCACCGTCGGCATGACGTCGCTGGCGGGCTGCTCGGGAGAGGATTTCGCCTCCATCCTGAAATCCCTGGGCTATCGCATGGAACGCCGCCCGGCGCCGCCGCCGGAAGAAGCGGCGCCCACCGCCGCACCGGCGGAGCTTGTGCCGGCTCCGGAAGGCGCCATCGAGGCGGACCTGCTGTTCGAGACCCCGGCCGAGGCGCCCGACACCGAGGCCGCTTCGGAACCGGCAACTGAAGTGGATGCCCCGGCGCAGGACACCGCGCAGGGCACCACCCCGGCCGAGCCCCCGATTGAAATCGCCCAGGTGGACGACACCCAGGTGGACGACACCCAGTTGGAAGAGGCTCGGGTGGAGGCGGATGCCGCGACCGAGGGCGTCGAGCATGCCAAGACCGAGGACCTGGTGGAAACCGAGGTCGCGGTGGAGGCCCTGGACGCCAGCGGAGACCCCACCGCCGCCGAAGTGGCGGCTGAGGTGGAGACCCCCGCCGCTCCCGGTGGTCCCGAAGTGGTGGAAGGCGAGCCCGCCGAGCCGGAGATGATCGAGGTGTGGCGTCCCGGCCGGCCGCCGGGCGCACCCCGTCGCGACCGGCCCCATGGCCAGCGTGGCGAGGGCCAGCGTGGCGAAGGTCAGCGTTTCGGTGGCAAGGACGGCGAGCGCAAGGACGGGCACCGTCGTGGTGAGCGCCGTGGCGAGGGCGGGCATCGCCGCGCCGAAAACGCGCCAGCCGCCGATGCCGGTGCCGCCGAAGGCGAGCGCGCGCCGCGGCCTCCGCGCGGGGAACGCCCGCCGCGCGGCCCGCGGGAGGACAACCGGCCGCCGCGCAACGAGCATCGCCCCGCCCACCAGGAACGCCGGCGCGACAAGCCGATGGATCCCGATAGCCCGTTCGCCGCGCTCGCCGCCCTCAAGGCGCGCATGGAGACGGAGAAGAAGGGCAAGTAGGATCCCCTAAGGATCCCATGAGGGTTCGCGTCCCGCGGCCCTCGACATCAACGGACCGGAGCCCCACGCAGGTGGGCTCCGGCGGCTTTGCGCGAGGAACAGGTCGCGTGAGGAAAGGCCGATCTGCCGCGGCACCCAACCCCGCGATCGAGCCGGGCGATGAACGCCAGCGGCTGGATCGCTGGATCTGGCATGCGCGGGTGGTGCGGTCCCGCACCGATGCCGCCACGCTCATCCGCGCCGGCCACGTGCGGCTCGACGGCCATCGTGTGACCAGCCCGGGCCAAGGCGTGCGGGTGGGACAGGTCCTCACCATCGCCCTCGATTTTCGCGTACGGGTGCTGCGAGTCTTGAGCTTTTCTGAACGGCGCGGAGATGCTAACTCAGTCGCCGAGCTTTTCGATGAAATCACCGAAAACTGACGTGCAATAGAGGACGCGGCAAGAGCGCGCCGCCGATCGGCCAGGAGCCGGCAAGGTAAGCGCGCACTGGGACGCCGCGAAAGGGATCATCCATGGCCTACGTCGTCACCGAGAACTGCATCCGCTGCAAGTATACGGATTGTGTTGCCGTGTGCCCCGTGGATTGCTTCTACGAGGGCGAGAACATGCTCGTCATTCACCCTGACGAATGCATCGACTGCGGCGTGTGCGAGCCCGAATGCCCGGCCGAGGCCATCAAGCCCGATTCCGAGCCGGGCCTTGAGAAGTGGGCCGCCCTGAACGCCGAATATGCCAAGACCTGGCCGAACATCACCGTGAAGCGCGACGCCCTGCCCGACGCCAAGGAGTGGGACGGCAAGCCCGGCAAGGATGAGATGTTCTCCCCCGAGCCCGGCACCGGCGACTGATCGCCGCGCAATCACCTCTCCCGAAGGACCCATTCGCGGGAACGGGGCTGCTTGCCTCGTCCGCTGTGCGATGATCCCTGCGCGGCGCATGGCGGCCCTCTCGGCTCAGGCCACCGGCAGGGCCCGCAGGTACGCCAGCAGCCCCTCGCCCCGAGGCAGGTCCGCGACCGCCTCCACCTCCAGGCGCCCGTCGGTCAGCGCATCCAGCATGGCGGCCAGGTCGGTGAACCGCCGCTCGGCGTGATCGATCAGATCCGTCCATAATTGGTCAAACTGGTCCAACAGCCCCACCAACGGCGTGATGGGCAGGGGCAGGCCGGTGTAGCGGGGATAGATGTTGGTGAGCTTCTTCCATTCCGCCTTGAGGCTGTCGCGCAGTTCCGGATCGTTGGTGAGCCGGTTGTCGCGGCCGCCGCTCTCGAACGGGGCCTTGGTCTCCAAGAGCTGGCGGAAGTGAGCCACCACTTTGGCCCGCAGAAGCGGCCGGGTGCGGTTCTTGAAATAGCGCGCGAGCATGTCGGTATAGTCGGCATCGCCATAACACACGTCCCGCACCGTCGCGCCCTCGGGGCCGGCTGGCCGTTCGCCCTCCGGTGACCGGGAGGTGACGAGGACGATGACCCCCGCCGGCAGGGCTGCGGCCGGCGGCAGCAGATCGGCCCCCTCCGCCAGCTTCTCCACCCCATCGAGGCAGACCAGCAGCCGCTTGGCCCCACTGCCCACCACCTGGGCATGCCACTTCCTCAAGCGCACGAGCAGCGCCTCGGCCGGTGTCTGGGCCTCCCCATCCACCGTCGCACCCGGCCCGCACTCCGCCGCGAAGGCTGCGTCGAGCGCGGCGAGCACCGCCGCCGGTGGGTCACCGGCCACCAGATGCACCCCGAACGCCCGCACGTCGCTGGAGGTGGCGCTGTCGATGCCTTCCCGCTCGGCCGGGTTCCGCCCCGGGCGCCGGGCGATGATGCCGCGCACGAACAGGGTCTTGCCCACGCCGCGCGGCGCCCGCAGCCAATAGAGGCCCCGATCATTTCGCAGCAGGAACTCCCGGAACGGGGTGCGCAGATAGGTGGGCGACACATAGGCCGCGTCCAAAGCGGCAAGCTCCGCTGCGGACAATGGCGCTTCCGGCGCTGGCGCTGACGTGAGGGGCGATAAGGCGACGTCTGGGGCGGTCATGGGTGTCTCTCCGGATCGGCGGCGCCGCGCGCGCCGCAGGGACGGATCGCCGGTCCACCGCCTGAGGACGCCGCGTCGCGCGCCGGATCCGTGGCGGGTTTCCACCCAAAGGGTCCCCTGCCCTCCCCTCAAGCAGGAACCGTGCCCTTGTGGCACCCCGACCGGGCGTTCACGGCAGTTGCGTCAGCACCTGGTATTGTGACTGCACCACCCGGCCGGCGCCATCGAGCCAGGCGCGGCCGAAGCGCGAGGCGGCCAGGGTAGGCACCGCCTGGTAAATGGTGCCGCCGATGGGGGGCTGCGCGCCGGGCTCGACGCAAGGAACATCGAGCACGACCCGTGCACCGGGCTGCAGCGTGGTGCCCCGCTCCACCTGTCGCACCACGCCCGTGACCCGACAGGCGCCGTAGCCTTCCGTGGGCGGCGTCACGCCCTGCACCTCCAGCACGATGACACTGGCGGCATCCCGCCGCGCATTTTCATAGACATAAGGCGGCATCAGCGCCGCCGCGGGGGCGACGCCCCACGCGAGCCCAGCCACCAGCAGGCAGGCGGTGCGCGGCAGCAGTCCCGCGCCGCCGGCGCCCTGTCCCGCCCTTATCCGCCCAAATTTGCGCGTCATCACCCCGCTCCCTTGCGTTGGCCGTTTATCGGCGGCCGGTTTCGCACTATATAGCCGCCATGCTCCACACCCCTGACCATGGCGCGGCGCGCGCGGCCGCCAGACCGGACGCCCTGCCCGATTATGCCCGCCGGCGCACCTTCGCCATCATCTCCCATCCGGACGCCGGTAAGACGACGTTGACGGAAAAGCTGCTGCTTGCCTCCGGCGCCATCCGCATGGCCGGCCACGTGAAGGCGCGCGGCGAGCGCCGCCGCACCCGTTCCGACTGGATGGAGATCGAGCAGCAGCGCGGCATCTCCGTCACCTCCTCGGTGATGACGTTCGAAAAGGACGGCATCGTCTTCAACCTGCTCGACACCCCCGGCCACTCGGACTTCTCCGAGGACACCTACCGCACCCTTTCGGCGGTGGACGCGGCGGTGATGGTGATCGACGTGGCCAAGGGCATCGAGAGCCAGACCCGCAAATTGTTCGAGGTCTGCCGCCTGCGCGACATTCCCATCTTCACCTTCGTCAACAAGGTGGACCGCGAGGGCCTCGACCCCATCGCCTTGATGGATGAGGTCTCCTCCACCCTGGCGTTGGATCTCACACCGCTCACCTGGCCCATCGGCCTCGGCGTCGATTTCCGCGGCCTCATCGACATCACCGCCAAGGTGGCGCGCCTTGCCACCGAGCGCGGCGGGCCGCTGGTGCGCGAGGTGCCGTTCAATACACCCGAGGACCTGATCGGCCTCGACGGGGTGGAAGAGCGCATTCTCACCGAATCCCTTGAGAGCCTCACCCTGGCGCTCGGGGTGCTGCCGCCGTTCGATCTGGAAGCGTTCCGCGAGGGTCACCTCTCCCCGGTCTTCTTCGGCAGCGCGCTGAAGGAAGCCGGCGTCGGCGAGCTGCTCGAGGGGCTCGGCGCCGTGGGCCCCAGCCCCCAGCCCCGCGGCGCCGCCGGCGAGCGCACCGTGGAGCCGGGCGAGGACCTGGTCTCCGGCTTCGTCTTCAAGGTCCAGGCCAATATGGACCCCAACCACCGCGACCGGGTGGCGTTCGTGCGCCTCTGCTCGGGCCGCTTCAAGCGCGGCATGAAGCTGTTCAATGCCCGCGAAAAGCGGCAGATGGCCATTGCCAACCCCATCTTCTTCTTCGCCCAGGAGCGCGAGACGGTGGATGAGGCGGTGGCCGGCGACATCATCGGCATTCCCAACCACGGCATGCTGCGGGTGGGCGATACCCTGTCCGAGGGCGAGACCATCCGCTTCGAGGGCCTGCCCGACTTCGCCCCTGAAATCCTGCGCCGGGTGCTGCTGGCCGACCCCATGAAGGCCAAACAGCTCTTGAAGGCGCTGCAGGACATGGCCGAGGAAGGGGTGGTGCAGGTCATCAAGCCGGTGTCCGATCCCGCCCCCATCGTCGGCGTGGTGGGCCCGCTGCAGCTCGACGTGCTGGCGGCGCGGCTGGAGAAGGAATACGGCGTGCCGATCCGCTACGAGACCACCTCCTTCGTCACCGCCCGCTGGATCACCGGCGAGCGCACCGAGGTGGAGCGTTTCATGGAGGCGAACCGCTCCTCCACCGCCCGCGACCGCGATGACGCGCCGGTCTATCTCGCCCGCAGCCAGTGGGTGCTGGACCGCGCCATCGAGGAATGGCCCAAGCTCAAATTCGTGGCGGTGAAGGAACGGGGCTGAGCGCCTCCTTCCCCTCTTCCGCCTCTTCGATCCATCCGGCCGGCCGCAGCCCGGCCGTCGCTCGCCGCCAATCCGTCCCTTGGAGGAAACCCGTGTCTGACTTCGCCCAGCTTGAAACCATCATCGACGCGGCGTTCGAGAAGCGCGCCGAAATCGGCTTCACCACCATGGGCGAGGTGCGCCAGGCCGTGGACACCGCCCTCAGCCTTCTGGATAGCGGCAAGACCCGCGTCGCCGAGCGCCAGGCCGATGGCAGCTGGACGGTGAATCAGTGGCTGAAGAAGGCGGTGCTGCTGTCGTTCCGCCTCAACGACATGGTGGCCATCGGCAACGGCCCCGGCGGCGCCCACTGGTGGGACAAGGTGCCCTCCAAGTTCCTCTCCTGGGGCGAGGCGGAATTCCGCGCCGCCGGCTTCCGCGCGGTGCCCGGCGCCATCGTTCGCGCCTCCGCTTACATCGCGCCCAATGTGGTGCTCATGCCCTCCTTCGTGAACCTCGGCGCCCATGTGGGCGAGGGCACCATGGTGGACACCTGGGCGACGGTGGGCTCCTGCGCCCAGATCGGCAAGAACGTGCACCTCTCGGGCGGCGTCGGCATCGGCGGCGTGCTGGAGCCGCTGCAGGCCGGCCCGGTGATCATCGAGGACGACTGCTTCATCGGTGCCCGTTCCGAGGTGGTGGAAGGCGTGGTGGTGCGCCAGGGCTCGGTGCTCTCCATGGGCGTGTTCATCGGCGCTTCCACCAAGATCATTGACCGCGAGACCGGCGAGGTCTTCATCGGCGAGGTTCCGGCCTATTCGGTGGTGGTGCCCGGTTCCCTGCCCGGCAAGCCGCTGCCCAACGGGCAGCCCGGCCCCTCGCTCTATTGCGCCGTGATCGTGAAGCGCGTGGACGCACAGACCCGCTCCAAGACCTCCATCAACGACCTCCTGCGCGACTGACAAACCGGCGGCGGCCCCCTTCGCCGGGGTGCCGCCGCGCCCGCGCCGTGCCACGTCCGCAAGACGGAGTGGGGCAGCGGGCGGCGCACGGACGAACGGGCGCGAGGCTCCGCACGCCAGTGCCGGATGCCGGCCGCGACGATGCACCGACGCAGCTGTGCATGGCGTGGCGGAGGGCGCGCGAATCCCGCTTGCGCGACGGCCCTGAGCCTGTATATTCCGCGGCCTCGCCAGGACGCAGCGCATCAACCGGCGCTGCTGCTCACCCAAGATCTGATTGGAAGCGCCTGGCGACGTCATGTCGGTGAAACACCGCCATGACGGGATGATCACCGGGCGACGGCATCGTCGAACGATGGGTCATTCACACATTTTGCGCCGGCCTGCCGGTGCGGCTGGAGAGGTGGCCGAGTGGTTGAAGGCGCACGCCTGGAACGCGTGTATACGGGCAACCGTATCGAGGGTTCGAATCCCTCTCTCTCCGCCATCCCTCAATCTCGCCCCATCTTAGATCCCATCAGAAGCCGTGCCAGCGCTTGATTTGCGCGACATATCGACGGCCGGGCACCTCACGATATCGCGCTAGAGCGCAGTCGATCCCGGGTAAAAACCGGGTAAAGGGGGAGGCCGCCGAATGCCGCTCACAGACATGTGGATCCGCAAAGCCAAGGCGGCCGAAAAGCCCTACAAGCTGACCGACGGGGGTGGTCTCCACCTTAACCCGTGGTCCACCAAACTGGCAGCAGCTCATTCCGCGGATCCGCTATCGGAACTGCTGGCGAATTTCAAAGAGCCATGATCCGCCACCTACGGGAAGTCCAAGCTCATTGGCAATCGAGCGCTCGAAGACGTGACCATTACAAAATCAGGCAAGCCCTCTATCAATGACGCTATTCCGGCTGTCGTTTTGAACGTTGGGAGGTGGGCTTAGCCATTCTGCGGCTGGCATAACTCGCAGCGGAATACGGTGTGAGGATAGCCAAACAGGCTCGGCCTGCATTGCCCGCAGTATGCGATCGTCGAAAATTCAACCGACGGCGCTCGCATTGAGATCGTTGATGATCGTCACCAGCTTCTGCGCGCGCTGAAGGGTGAAGACCTGCTCCGGCCCACTCGGCGCGATGTCCGTGAACGGGCTTTCATACAAAAGGCCCGGATCCATCGAACCGTTCGCAGTCAGGTGCTCGATGACCATGTCGAGAAACTCGATCTGCTGCGCGGTGGCCGCCGCATCGGCCAGGAACTCGCTGAACCGTTCGGCGACCGCATGGCGGTCGAGCCCCACCAGCGTGCGCAGAAAGAGACCAAAGCCGTGCGCCAAAGCGCTGGCCGCTTCGATATGCTGGCTTTCGCCCACGCCGGCGTCGAGCAGCATCCGCCGCAATTGCGCGATGTCGGTCTCGGTCAGCGGTTTGCCATGTCGCAGTTTGGCGATGGCGATGTGATCTTCATGGTCGCGCAAGAAGTGGCGGGCCTTGCGCTTGAACCGTGCGAAATCGACTTCCCCGACCTGCGGCAGATCCAGCTCCGTCGCCTCTCCCAGTCGATCTTCGAAATTGGTGTAGACGATCGCCTTTCGGCGCCGCTCGATATGATGCACGAGACCCCGCAGGCGAAGACGCACCACTTCGAGCAGCGGCACCGTGATGCCCTGCCACCAGATATCGGACAGGATATCGAGGATGAGCGCGTGCTGAGCGGCGATGGCGGGGATCGCTGTCTGCTCGTCGAGGGCGGAGGCGATCTCGACAAGCTGCGCCTTGAGCTGATCGAAGCGCCGCGCCCCCGTCAGTTGCGCAATCTCCAGATTGAACATCAGAAGATCGAAGCGCTTGGCCTCTTCAGGCTCGCTCTTCAGGCCGTTGGGCAGGGGCGCGACGCGCGCGATCAGTTCCTCGCGCATGGCATCGGTGAGCGTCTCCCAGGCCTCCGGCGCCTGATACTTCTCCACCAGCTTGCGCTCGGCGCGCACGACGAAATTGTCGAGCGTCATGCTCGCCACATAGGCCTTCAGGAAATCCAGCGCTGCAGCGCGGATCTCCCGTTCGTCCGGGGCAGCTTCAGGGCCGGCGTCATAGGGGGCGCCCTCCTCGGCAACGCCCGACGACGCGGAGAGCTTCGCCTTCTCATCCAGTGCCCGGATGAGGTCGAACCGCGCGGCGAACAGCCGTTCGCTGAGGGAACGTGCGTTCGTGCCATCGTCGGGCTTGGGGTTCTGGCGGAAGAATTCGAGATTCTGGCAATAGTCGAAGACGCGGAAGAACTCCTTGTCCTCGCCAGGACCGAACAGGTCCGGGCAGAGCCGCGTGCCACGCCCGATGATCTGCCAGAATTTGGTCTTGGAGCGGATCAGCTTGAACAGGACGAGATTGACCACCTCGGGCACGTCGATGCCGGTGTCCAGCATGTCCACCGAGATGGCGATGTGCGGCGCGCTGTCCTTCTTCGAGAAATCATCGATCAGCGATTGCGCATATTCGGTCTTGAAGGTGATGACGCGGGCAAAGTGCCCGGCGAGGTGGGGATAGGCCCGGTTGAAGCGCTGTTCGATGAACTCCGCATGGGCCTGGTTCTTGGCGAAGATGATGGTCTTGCCGATGCGGTCGCCGCCCGCGACCTTCAGCCCATGGGTCATCACATGGGCCAGCACCTTGTCCACGGTGTCGGCGTTGAACAGCCATTTGTTGACCGCCTCCGCCTCCACGCTGTCGGGCGGGTCGCCATCCTCCTCGTCCCACTCCAGCATGTCCCACTGGTCCTTCTCCGCCTCCGACAGTTCGTCGTAGTGGATGCCCGCGCGCAGGAAGTGGAGGGGCACGGAGACGGCGACGGGCGGCACCAGCCATTCGTCGCCGATCGCCTGATCGAGGGAATAGGCGTCGGTCGGCACGCCCTCCTCGAGGTCGAACAGGCCAAAGGTGTTGCGATCGATCTCGTCCCGCGGCGTGGCGGTGAGCCCCACCAGCAGGCTGTCGAAATAGTCGAAGATGGCGCCATAGCGCTGGTAGATGGAGCGGTGCGCCTCGTCGATCACCACGAGGTCGAAATGGCCGGGGCCGAAGCGGGCGGCCTCCCCCTTGCGCTCGTCGATGAGGTTCATCATCGTCGGGTAGGTGGAGAGGAAGACCCGCCCCGCGGCGTTCTTCTCGGTCACCAGATTGACCGGCGAGGAATCCGGCAGATGCGCCTTGAAGGCGCGCGCGGCCTGGTTCACCAGCGCCACGCGATCGGCCAGAAAGAGCACCCGCTTCACCCAGCCCGCGCGCATCAGGACGTCGATGAGGGCGATGACCGTGCGCGTCTTGCCTGAGCCGGTGGCCATGACGAGGAGCGCCTTGCGCTGCCGGGCGGCATCGAACGCCGTCTTCACCCGCGCGATAGCGCGCTCCTGGTAATAGCGCTCGACGATCTTGCGGTTGACCGGCACGCCGGCAAGGGGCAGCCGCGCCGTGCGCCGCTGGATCAAAAGCTCAAGCTCATCCTTCTTGTAGAAGCCGGAGACCTTGCGCGGCGGATAGCTGGCATCGTCCCACATCCAGTGATCGTAGCCGTTGGTGGTGAAGATCACCGGGCGCTGGCCGAACTGCGCTTCCAGGCCGTCCGCATAGAGCTTGGCCTGCTGGCGGCCCTCATGCTCGCCGCGGCGGGTGCGCTTGGCCTCCACCAGCCCCAAAGGCTTGCCGTCATCGCCCCACAGCACGTAGTCGACGAAGCCCTTGCCTTCGGCATTGGGCATGCCGGTGACGGGGAACTCCCGGTCGCGCGCCTGGTCGAGGGGCCAGCCGGCCTCCTTCAGCAGGAGGTCGATGAAGCGGTCGCGGGTTTCCGCCTCGGAATAATCGTGGGTGTCCGGCCGCTGGGCATTGGCCTTGCGGATGGCGTCGCGCGCGGCGCGGGCGGCCTTGAGCTCGGCGTCGAGATCACCCTTGTCGCGCAGCAGGGCGGCGAAGGCGTGGTCCTTCGCCTCCATCTCGGCCTTGAGGCGGGTCAGCTCCCTGAACGCCTTGCGGACCAGATCGTCCCGCTGCGTGAGCTGGGCCGGGTCGAAGGCGAGGGTGTCCGGCGGCGGGGCCTTGGCATAGGTGCGCGCCAGCCAGAAGCACAGATGGAACAATTCGCGCACCGACCCCTCGGCGTCCTTGGCCGGGGTGTCGCGGGCCTCATGGACGGCGCGGTTGCCGATGGAGATGATGAGCTTCGCCTTGGTGAACACCGCCTGCCCGGCGCGGGCCTTGAAGCTCGGCTCGTGGATGAGCGCCGAGATGCGATCGTCATAGGGAAAGGTGAGGGCGCCATCATTGCGATAGACCCATTGCACGGCCAGCTCCACCGTGCGCCGCGCATAGAAGGCCGCCGAGCGCGGATCGCTGATGACATAGCCTTCCGCCTTCTTCGCGCTGTCGAAGATCTCCGGGAACTCGCTGGCGAGGAAGGCGAAATTGGACATGGGCGGGTCCTAGATCTGTCCGGTGAAGGCGCGATGCTGGAGGGAGGCGAACGCCGAATCCAGAACGTCCAGAGAGCTTGCGCTCGGATTGGATATCAATTCCAGATTATCTACCACCTTTTCAAACTCCACCTGCTCCAACAATGGAGGGAGTGGAATTTGAAATCTTTGGATTTGGTCCAAATGCAAATCTGGAACGCCAATGCCTTTGATGCACCTATCAGCTTGTGATTTGACCAAATCCGTTGCCATTAACGCATTCAGAAATTTAGGGCGAATCCGGGTGCGATCCGGCTTAATTAATGATACACTAACGTATATTGAGAATTCATCATCTGTATTTATGATCGCTGGGCGGCCATATGTGACTCCCACTTTAGTATACAAAATATCACCCCTTTCTGGTTTGCAGCGTTTTGTATATTTTTTATGATCTTCTAAGCTTATAAATTTACATTTATCGAAAGAAAGAATTCCGGTTGTAATATCTTTAACCGATATAAATGGCACGCCAACTTCTGTATAAGTCGGCTTTTGATGAACGCCGTCAGTTATTCGATGAGTAATGTCCGCCAAGCGAACCGTTGGATACGCAGAGTTGGCCCTCCCGAACATCTCCAGAAAGATCGACTGGGTGAGGCTGTCGAGGAGGGCGAGGGCCTGCCGGCGCTTGCGCCGCAGCGCATCGGCCTTGTCCAGGATCGCCGCAATCCGCTTCTGCTCATCGAGGGGCGGGAGGGGGATTTCCGATGCCTTTATTATTCGATCACTGACTGCTGGATAGCTCGCACCGGTGGCTTGTTGAACCATCCCACGCACGAATGAGGGGCTCCTCACCCAATGGAAAAGATAACTCTCATCTAGCCGTCTTTCCTTGGGCCTCAAGACACAGAAACCTGTCGAAGCCGTCATTCCATCGTGCTCATCCAGAACCTTCGCTACGCCATTCAGATTTGGACGGACAGTCGAGACAAGGACGTCTCCCTTTCGCACAAGCTGTCGCGCGCGGCTGGGAGCCTCAACCGTGAGAATTCGCTTGCATCCAGAGATGAGTTTGCAGTCCTGATCGACTGCGCTGAGGTCAATATAATCGAATTCGTCGTCAGCGGCGTTTGCAGGATTCCAAGTAGAAACCCTGTCAATGACATCGCCTATCGGAACCATCCGCACGCTCACAGCATCGCCTCCAGCTCCTTGAGCCCTGCCGCGATCTCCTCCTCCAGCGCCAGCAATTCGGCGATGATCTCCTTGGGCGGGCGGTGCTCGGCGGCTTCGTGGACCACCTCCTTGTAGCGGTTGAGGGACAAATCGTAGTCCGCCGCGGCGATCTCCTGCGCGCTCACGCAAAAGCTCTGCGCCGTGCGCGGGTTCTGCCGCTCCGCGCCGGCGCGCTCCCTCCAGCGGGCCACCACATCGGGCAGGTTGTTCTTGGCGTGCTCCTCGACGCTCAGCGCCGCCTGCGGCACCGGGCCGAATTTTTCCTCGTCCACCAGCATCTGGCGCTTGTCGTCGAGGCTCATGCCGTCCGCCGCGACATCGTAGAACCACACCTGGTCGGTGCCGCCGGAATTGGTCTTGGTGAACAGCACGATGGCCGTGGACACGCCGGCATAGGGCCGGAACACGCCCGAGGGCAGCTTCACGATGGCATCGAGCTTGTGGTCCTTCACCAGCATCCGGCGGATCGCCTTGTGCGCGGTGGAGGAGCCGAACAGCACCCCGTCCGGCACGATCACCGCCGCCCGCCCGCCGGGCTTCAGGAGCTTCAGGAACAGCGCCATGAACAGAAGCTCGGTCTTCTTGGTCTTGACGATGGAAAGCAGGTCCGCGCTCGTCGTCTCATAGTCCAGCGAGCCGGCGAACGGCGGATTGGCGAGGATGAGCGAATATTTGTCCTTGTCGTCCGCATGGCCGGAGGCCAGCGAATCCCGATAGCGGATGTCGGCTCCGTCCACCCCGTGCAGCTGCATGTTCATGGAGCCGATGCGCAGCATGGTCTGGTCGAAATCGTAGCCGTGGAATAGGCCGGTGTGGAAATGCCGGTTGAGCGCGGCATCGCGGAACAGAGCCTTATGGTGCTCGCGCAGATATTCCCCCGCCGCCACCAGAAAGCCGCAGGTGCCGCTCGCCGGATCGCAGATCACGTCCTTCGGGGTGGGCGCGGTCAGTTCCACCATCAGCTGGATGATGTGGCGCGGCGTGCGGAACTGGCCGTTCTGGCCGGCGGTGGCGATCTTCGCCAGCATGTATTCATAAAGGTCGCCCTTGGTGTCGCGGTCCTCCAGCGGGATCTCCGCCAGCATGTCCACCACCTTGGTGAGCAGGCCGGGGGTGGGGATGGTGAAGCGCGCGCCCTTCATGTGCTCGGCATGGGCGGTGCCCTCCTCCGCCATCTCGCGCAGGAAGGGGAAGACGAAATCCGCCATCAGCGTGAACATGCGGGCCGGCTCGGCATTCTTCAGCCGCGACCAGCGCAATTCGTCATAGGTGACGTCGGCGCCGTCACGGTCCTTGCGATAGACCCCCGCCGGGAAGATGACGCGCCCCATGGGCTTGCGCGTCATGGCGGCCTTGTTCTCCTCGCGGGTCTGGAGCTCGTCCAGGCCGCGGATGAAGAGCAGGTAGGTGATCTGTTCGATCACCTCGATCGGGTTGGCGATGCCGCCCGCCCAGAATGCGTTCCAGATGGCGTCGATCCTGGTTCTCAATTCGCCTGTCAGCACGCGACACGTCCCTGCAGATTCACCGTTTCAGCCGGTGACATTAGCGAGCGGAACCGCAACGGCAAAGCCGACCGGGCAACGCTGCACATCTTGTCGCGTCGCCATGCCGCCGCCTCACATGGCCCTGTGAGGCGGTATCGGGTGACTTGATGAAACACGCTTGGGTGGTGCCCATGGACGCGCCGCTTGCTGAGGCTTGCCACGTCCAGCCCCGCGGGCGATGTCTTGCCCCGGGGCCATGCCGCCTGGTCACGTGACCGGGCGATCTTTTGCTGACATCCTGCGGCCCGAGGCGCGCGCTCGGGACGATGCGAGCGAAACGGCGCGAGACCATAGAAGCGATGACGGCCACCGACGACCACGCCTTCGAGGCCCCCCGCGCCGCCCCGCTCCGGCGGCCGCTGCTGGCGCGCATCTCCGGCTTCTGGCAGGCCAATCTGGCGGCCTGGCTGCTGATCTCCATGCTGGGCATCGCCACGCGGGCGGTGTTCTTCGGCAATCTGCTCGATGCGGTCATTCTCACCCTGGTTCTGGACAGCATCGGCTTCGGCCTCACGGGCATCGCCCATGCGCTTCTGCGGCGCCAGCCGCGGCCGCAGTTTCCCGGCCTGAAGCTCATTCCACTGGTGGTGCTGGCCGCCCTGGCCGGCGGCGCCATCGAGATGGCCGCCGCCGAGGGCCTGCGCGCGCTCGCCTTCTCCACCGGGGAATTCCAGAGGGCGTTCGGCGGGCGCATCGTGCCCATGCTCTACTACACCGCCATCTTCCTCGGCTGGGCGCTGGGCTATTTCTGGCTGACGGCGGACCTCGCCGCACGCAATGAGCAATTGCGCCGCTCCGAGGCGCAATCGGCAGCGGCGCGGGCGGAGCTGCAGCAATTGCGGGTGCAGCTTGATCCGCATTTCCTCTTCAATGCGCTCAACACGGTCACGGCGGAGATCCCCGAGCGGCCGGACATCGCCCTGGAGATGGTGCGCCGGATCTCCAGCTACATGCGGTATTGCCTGGATCATCAGGATCGCTCGGCCTGCCGCCTCGCCGACGAGATCGAGGCAGCGCGGTCTTACCTGCGGATCCAGGAACTGCGGTTCGACAGCAGCCTTACCTGCACGGTGGCGCTGGCGGCCGAGGCTGCGGACTTTCGCGTGCCCCACCTCATTCTCCAGGGGCTGCTGGAGAACGCCACCAAGCACGGCCTGCGTCCCCGCACCGGCGCACCGCTGCGGATCAAGGTGGAGGCGCGGGTCGACGGCGATGTGCTGTCCATCACCGTCGCCAACCCCGGCACCTATGCGCCCGGGGCGCGGTCCCCCGCCGGGCTCGGGCTGGCGAACATCCGGCGCAGGCTGGAGCTGCATTATCCCGGACGACATCATTTCGCCGTCGCACAGGAGGGGCCGCAGGTGGTGGCCCGCATCAGCCTGAAGGGGTCCCTATGCTACGGGTGATGGTGGTGGACGACGAGCCGCCGGCCCGCCGCAGCCTGAAGCGCCTCCTGGCGGCCCATACGGATGTGATCGTGGCCGGCGAGGCGGCAAGCCTCGCCGAGGCGCGCGCCGCCCTTGCCGCGATCCGGCCCGACGTGGTCTTTCTCGATGTGGAGCTGGGCGACGGCAAGGGCTTTGAAGCCCTTCGCGCCCTCGCCCCCGCGCCCGAGGTGGTGTTCGTCACCGCCTACAGCCGTTATGCGGTGGAAGCGTTCGACGTGGCGGCCACGGATTTCCTGATGAAGCCGGTGGAGCCGGAACGGCTGGCGCTGGCATTGCAGCGCCTGCGCCTGCGCCGTGGCCCGACCGCCGATCGCGAGGACAAGCTGCGGCTCACGCTGCCCGGCCGGCAGGTGCTGGTGCCCCATGCCCGGATCCTGGCGCTGGCCGCGGAAGGCGACTTCACCCGCATCCATGTCAGCGAGGACAAGGATCTCCTGGTCTGCCGTCTCCTCGGCCAGTTCGAGAGCGAGCTGCCCGACCCGCCGTTTCGCCGCCTCAGCCGTTCCGTCATCGTCAATCTCGCGCAAGTGCGTCGGGTGGAAAACGCGGACGGCGGGCGGGTTCAGGTCATTCTGGGGGCCGAGACGCGCCCCCTCGCCCTCGGTCGCGCGGCCGCGCGGCGGCTCCGTGAGGCGACCAGCAGGCCCGCCTGAGCCTTTAGCGCCCCATGCGCCGTTTCATCGAGGATTCCGGCAGGCTCATCGAATGACGCTTGTCGGTGCGC
Organism: Xanthobacter sp. ZOL 2024; assembly: GCF_052932325.1. NCBI lineage: Bacteria > Pseudomonadati > Pseudomonadota > Alphaproteobacteria > Hyphomicrobiales > Xanthobacteraceae > Xanthobacter > Xanthobacter sp. ZOL 2024. The sequence continues at coordinate 2,136,142 of NZ_CM128808.1, read as the reverse complement.
GCATGCGCGGAACAATGGCCGGCAGACGGCGGCCACCCACGACATGCGTCATGTCATTGCAGCCGGATCAACCGTCACGCAGAGGTTTGGAGACGGAGCATGGATGACCGATGCGCATGTTGAGCCGCCATCCACCGTTCACCTGAAGATCAATGCCGGAATGGAGCTGAGATCTTCATCCACACTCCATTCATCCCTCACTTGAAGCCACGCCGGGCGGGGCGTCGCGAAGAACGGGACTTCCTGCGGAAGCATGCCCGCGCCCCACACCTGCGCCCGCTGCTGTTTTCCCTGGAGATCTCCCGTGCTGAATCCTGATGCCGGCCGGCCCCCTTTCGCACGGGCATCGCGCGCCCCCGTGCGGCGTTCCATCACTTGGGATCTGCCCCTCGGCGCGCTCTCCCTCGCGCCCCTGTTCATGGCCATTTCCAGCGGGGCGGTCCTGGCACAGACGGCGGTGCCCAACTGCAGCCAGGCCTCCGGCGGCGTCGCCTGCACCATTTCGGCGGGGAGCTACACCGCACCGGTGTCCACCAGCGCGGGCGCGCTTTCGGTGGATGATTACGGCACCTTCAACATCGCCGTCGGGGGCGACACGGCCGCCGGCGTCTCCGCCAGCGCGCTGGGGGTGGCGGGCACGGACTCCAGCTCCAGCCGCGCGCAGGACGGCGGCGCGGCGGGCTATCTCAATCTGATTGCCCATGAGTCCGGCGCCATCACCATCACCGGGGACGCCTCGTCATACACTCCGGTCTCTTCCCTGCTGGGCCAGGCCGTGGGCGGCAATGGCGGCAAGTATTCCGGCGACGACAATGCCTATGCCGGCGGCAATGGCGGCAGCGCGCTGGGCGGTGTCTATGTCAGCAACTCCCAGACCATCACCGCCCTAGGGGAGTTCCCTGGGGGCCTTGCCCTGGTGCTCGCGACCGCCACAGGCGGGGATGGCGGCGAGGGCGCAAGCGGCGGCTCGGGCGGCTTTGGCGGCACCGTGCAGCTGGAGAATTATGCGGCGGTCAATATTGGCAGCGCCACCTCGTTCGTCGTGGGGTCCACGGGCGGCAGTGCGGGCGGCGCTATCAGCGCCTTGCAGGCGTCCTCGTTCGGCGGATCTGCAGGCGAAAGCACGGCGAGCGACGCGCGTTTCGGTGGCTCCGGCGGTTTCGCGAGCGTTTATAGCACCGCGCCGGTGAGCGTCTATTGGACCTGGCAGGGCGCCGGACCGGGCGTTGGCGAATCCCAGCTCTATGGCGTGGTCGCCGGGTCCGAAGGCGGGGAGAGCCCAAACAAGGCGCAGGAGGGCTTTAATGGCGGTGCGGGTGGCAGCGCCTATGGCGCGGTTGTGACCCTCACCGCCGATGCCGACGTGACCGTGGTGGCGCAGAACACCGCAGGGGCCATCGCCTATGACGACACGGGCAAGCTGGCCAGCACCGCGCTGAGCGGCGCGGCGGTAGCCGCCCTCTCCCAGGGCCGGGACGGCGGCCTGACCTATGGCAATGATGCGACCGCCGGCACTGGCGGCGACGCGGGCATCGGCGACACCCTCACCAGCGTGAGCATCACCGGCGCACAGGTGTCCGTTTCGGGCAATGCCATGGCCGGCGTGGAGGCGCGCAATGCGGGCGGCGCCGGCGGCACCGGCAATTCGAAGGACAATGATGGCGAGCCCTACGGCGGCAGTAAGACGGATGGCGGCGCGGGTGGCTCGGCGGGGGCCCTGTCGGTCAGCCTCTCCAATGGGACGAGGATCACCGCCTCCGGCACCCTGGCGCCGGGCGTGGTGGCGGCGGCCATCGGCGGGGTGGGGGGCGACGGCGCGAGCTATTACGGCTGGAACTCCGACGCCGGCAATGGCTCGGCGGGCGGCAGCGCCGGCGCGGTGACCGTGAACCTGAGCAATACGTCCGTGGCCACCAATGGTGATTATTCGGCGGGCCTCGTCGCCCTCTCCACCGGCGGCAATGGCGGCAATGGCGGCGACCGCAAGTCGGGCAATTCCGGCGATGCCGGCGGCGGCGGCAATGCGGGATCGGGCGGTTCCGTCACGGTGGAGCTCGGGGCGGGTTCCAACGTCACCACCAATGGCTATTCGTCCGCCGGCGTGATCGCCTATTCCGCGGGCGGGGCCGGTGGCAATGGCGGCATTGGCGAGGTCAACATGACCGGCAGCCCGCGCAATGGTGGCAATGGCGGCAATAGCGGCTTCGTCAGCGCCACGGTGGATGCCGGCGCCACCATCACCACCAAGGGCGATGCCTCCGGGGGCCTCGTGGCCATCAGCATCAGCGGCTTTGGCGGCAACGGCAACACCGTCTCGAACGTCGGATCGAGTCATGGCGGCGATGGCGGCACGGGCGGCCAGGCCGGCTCCACCGTCAATGGCGTGCTGACGGCGGTGGAGGCCGTGAACAACGGCGTCATCACCACCCTGGGCGACGATTCCGCCGCCATCCAGGCCGTGGCCGCCACCGGCGGCGGCGGTGGCGGCGGCCAGACCGGCGGCATCTTCTTCGTCTCGGCCGGTACGGGCGCGTCGGCCGGCGTGGTGGGCGAGGTGATCGCCACCAATTCGGCCACCGGCTCCCTCAGCACCAGCGGCATGGCCGCCGTTGGCATCCTGGCCCAGTCCATTTCGGGTGATGGCGGCGATGGCGGCAATCTGGACATGGCCAATACGGGCCTGGGCGGCTCCGCCGGCTTCGCCACCAATGGCGGCGCCGTCCAGGTGACGAACCTGGGTTCCATCCTCACCACGGGCTTCAACGGCATCGGCATCCTGGCCCAGAGCATCGGCGGCGGTGGCGGGGCCGGCGGCTCGGCCGACAATCTTGCGTCCATCGGCGGCCAGGGGGGCGGCGGTGGCGGCGGCGGCGCCGTGACCGTGAATGCGGGCGGCACCATCTCCACCGAAGGAGACCTGGCGGCCGCCATCCTCGCCCAGTCGGTGGGCGGCGGCGGCGGCGCCGGCGGCAATGTCACCGCGACGTCGGCGGGGGTGAGCCTTGCCATCGGCGGGGCGGGTGGCGATGGCGGCGCCGGCGGCGCGGTGACCCTGACCGGTACCGACCTTGCCATCAAGACCCTGGGATCGCAGTCGGTGGGCATCGTGGCGCAATCCGTCGGCGGCGGCGGCGGCACGGGCGGCTCGGCCTTCGATCTCACTGCCAGCGCCGGCTTCGGCGCAGCGGTGGCGGCGGGTGGCAGTGGCGGCAGTGGCGGTAATGGCGGCGCGGTGTCGGTGAGCCTGTCCAAGACCACCATCGTGACCGCCGCCAGCGTGCAGGATGCCACCAATCCGGAAGATGCCGCCTATGGCACCGTGCTTGATCCGCTGGCGGTGGATTCCTTCGGCGTGGTCGTGCAGTCCGTCGGCGGCGGTGGTGGCCTGGGCGGATCGTCGGCCGCGAAGGCCTTCGTGCAGGATGTCACCATTCCGGGGAGCGAGGGCCTGTCCGGCTTCGCCGTCTCCCTCACCTATTCCGCGGGCGGCGATGGTGGCGGCGGCGGCAATGGCGGCACGGCGACCCTCAACCTCGCCGAGGAGGTCGGCATCCTGACCTACGGCAATGGCGCCCATGCGCTGGTGGCGCAGTCCATCGGCGGGGGCGGCGGCTCGGGCGGCGATTCGTCGTCCAATTCCACCACCTTCGGCTTCAAGACCCTGTCCAAGGTCAGCGGGCAGGCCAATTACAACATGGACCTCACGCTCAATCTGGGCTCCGATGGCGGCACCAGCGGCAATGGCGGGGCGGTGAACGTCACCCTCGGCGGCACCAATGGCGTGGCCGATGCCAATGCGGCGAGCCATCCGGTGCAGATCGTCACGCTGGGAGATGCGGCCTACGGCCTGGTCGCCCAGTCGGTGGGCGGCGGCGGCGGCAATGCGGGCTCCGGCTCCGGCTCCACCCAGAACGGCACCAGCGGCAGCACGGCCCTCAAGCTGGGAGTGACCCTCGGCGGCACCGGCACCGGAGGCGGCACCGGCGGTAATGTGAGCGTGGCCACCTTCGATGGCACCTCCATCCAGACCTATGGCGACGGCGCCATTGGCATCTACGCGGAAAGCACCGGCGGCGGCGGCGGCAATTCGGGCGGCGGCTCGTACCAGGTGGGTTTGCCGAGCCTCGATGAGGTGGGCAAGGTCATCAACGGCTCCACCACCGGCTGGACGGCGGGCAAGCTCACTTCCTCCGTCACCATCAAGACCGGCAATACGGGCGGCAGCGGCGGTGATGGCGGCACGGTGAACGTGGCCCTCACCGGCACCACCGTGACCACCAGCGCGGAAGGCGCCACCGGCATTTCGGCCATGAGCGTGGGCGGCGGCGGCGGCAAGGGCGGCTCGGCCGGCTCCTCGGGCTCCTCCGACGATCCCAACGTCATCGATGACCTGAAGGCGGACAAGAAGTTCGTGAGCGGCATCGCGAACTACATGACCGATATCCTGAAGAAGGTTCAGGATGGGGCTGGCTGGTCGCAGGCCATGCGCGACTCCCTCAGCAATTTCCTGCCCTCCGTCAATTTTTCCCTCTCTCTGGGTGGCGAGGGCGGCACCGGGGGCGATGGCGGCGCGGTCAAGGTTGCGCTCACCGACAGCACGGTCGCCACCCTGGGTGATTATTCCACCGCGGTGGCGGCGCAGTCCATCGGCGGCGGCGGTGGCGATAGCGGCGCGGCGGTGGCGGGCGGCTCGGCCGGCTTCGGCAGCATCATGAAGCTCAATGCCAACATCGCCCTTGGCGCCACCGGCGGCGCCGCCGGCGACGGTGGCACGGTGACCGTGACCCTGGCGGATTCGGTCATCTCCACCGCCGGTTACGCCTCCTATGGCATCCTGGCGCAGAGCGTGGGCGGCGGCGGCGGCACGGCGGGGTCGGCGCAGACAAATTCCAGCGGCTATTTCTCCCTCGGCGCCAGCCGCGGCCATTCCTCCGCCGATATGGGCAATGGCGGCAGCGTCACCCTGGCCTCGGCCGGCGGCAGCGGGCCCTCCAGCATCACCACCGCCGGCGACGCCGCCATGGCCGTGTTCCTCCAGTCCGTTGGTGGCGGAGGTGGCGTGGCGGGCGACGGCTTCACCCTGACGCCCGGCATCCTGCAATTCGGCGGCGACGTCTCCCTGTCTGCGGGTGGCTCGGGGGTGATCGGCGATGGCGGGGCGGTGACGTTCGATGCCGCGAACCTGCCTTATCTCACCATCGCGACCAGCGGGGCGAATGCCTATGGCATCCTGGCGCAGAGCATCGGCGGCGGTGGCGGCCTGGTGTTCCGCCAGGCGGGCAGCAGCACCAGAACCGGCGTTTACGAGCTCGGTGGCGCCACCGGTTATTCCAATGGCGGCACGGTCAGCGTGGCGCTGCATGACGACAGTTCAATCGCCACATCGGGCGATGGCGCGCACGCCATCTTCGCCCAGTCGGTGGGCGGCGGCGGCGGCATCGTCGGCTTCGCCGGCGGAACCACCACCATGAGCATGGCGACATCGCAGGATGGGCCCAATTTCGCGACTTCCGGCAATGGCGGCGATGTCTCCGTCAACACCGGCAACAGCTCCATCACCACCACCGGCGCGAGCGCCCATGGCATCTTCGCCCAGAGCGTGGGCGCCGGCGGCGGTGTGAGGTCCAGCAATGACGGGCTGTCGGTGATTGCCGGCTCGACCGGCGGAACCGGCTCCCTGGGCAGCGGCGGCAAGGTGACGGTCACCCAAGGCGCGGGCGGGTTCATCTACACCACCGGCGAAAACGCGGTGGGCATCTTCGCCCAGAGCGTCGGCCAGAATGGCTATAGCACCTCGTCGAGCGGCGGCGTTTCCATCACCGTGAACGGCTCGGTGATCGGCGGCTATGGCGAAGATGGCACCGCCATCTGGGTGGACTCCGACAGCACCACCAATTCCATCCTGATCTCGTCCACCGGCTTCCTCAGCGCCACCTCCAACCTCGCCATCCGCTCCACCGGCGAGGGCATCACCAACGTGACCAATCACGGCGCGGTGGCGGGCAATTGGGACCTCACCTCCGGCAGCACCTTCTCCAATGGCCAGGCGCTTGCTGCCACATCGGGCGCCACCTACGGCACCTTCACCAATGCCAGCGACGGCACGCTGGTGGCCGGCAGCACCATGGCCGGCCATCTGGTGAATGACGGCACGCTGGTGCTGGGTGCGCTGGACAGCGACCGAACGACCCGGCTGGCCGGATCGTTCACCCAAAGCAGCTCCGGCGTCATCATCGCCAATGCCGACTTCTCCGCCGGCACCATCGATCTGCTGTCGGTGGGCGGCAATGCGGAGCTCAGCGGCCGTGTGGAAGTGGAGGCCTCTTCGCTGCTGCCGAACCGCAAGCTCACCTTCCTGGAGGTGGATGGGGTTGCGGTGGGCACCCTTGAGGGTTCCACCAGCAATGTCTTTGACTATGTGGTCGACAAGTCCGACGGCGCCTATTCGGTGGTCGCCACCGCCGACTTCTCCAACTCCGGCCGCCTCAATGCCATCGAGCAGCGGGTGGCGCACTATCTGCAAGGCATCTGGAACAGTGGCGGCGCCGGCTATGGCCCGGTCTTCGGCCATCTCTCGAACCTGACCCCTGGTGCTTATGCGAGTGCCCTGGGGCAACTCGGCGAAGGCACGGTCAATGCGCCGGCCGGCGAGAGCATCGCGCTCGCCCAGCAGCATCTCGACCGGCTGATGAGCTGCCCGCAATTCCAAGGCCAGACCGCCATCGTCACCCAGACCAGCTGCATGTGGGCGGTCGGCGCCGGCCAGACGTTCGACCAGAGCGGCTTTGATGCCGCCGGCGGCTATGGCAGCACCACCTACAGCTTCGCCATGGGCCTGCAGAAGGAGGTGGCGGACGGCTGGTTCCTGGGCTTCGCCGGCGGCTATGACGACAGCCGTATCAGCTCCGCCAATCTCTCCATTGATGGCGCCAGCGGCTGGGCTGGGGCGACGCTGAAATACGAAACCGGCCCGTGGCTGCTCGCCGCCGCCCTCAGCGGCTCCTATGGCAGTTTCGACAACAGCCGCGCCATCTATCTCGGCACCATCGGCGGCGTCGCCCAGTCCACCAGCGACGTGTGGGGCCTGGGCGGGCGGGCCCGGGTGGCCTACACGGTGGGAAGCGAACACGCCTATGTCCGTCCCTACATGGACCTCGACCTTCTATACACCAGCCTGTCGGGTGACACGGAATCCGGCGCCGGCGTGCTCAATCGGGTGGTGAACGGCAGCGACCAATGGACCGGGCTCACCACCCCGGGCCTGGAGCTTGGCACACGCATCAATCTTGATCCGGACTTCGTGCTGCGGGGCTATGCGCGGTTCGGCGCCACCTTCTCCACCACCGATGCCTGGACCTCCACCACCGCCCTAGTGGGGGCGCCGCTGGGGCTCAGCGGCCTCGATGTGGTGCTGCCGCTGGACACGGTCTTCGGCCGCGTGGGCGCCGGCCTCGACCTCGCCGCCCTTCAGCACGGCATCAACCTCAGGGCCGAGTATGAAGGCGCCTTCTCCGCGCACAGCTCCCGCAACATGGGCAGTGTGAGGCTCTCGGTGAACTTCTGAGGTCCCGGCAGCAGGCGGGTGGCGCTCAGCGCGCGAGCTGCAGAATGCGGGAGACCAGTTCGGCCTGGCGGTGGATGCCCATCTTCTGGAAGATGCGCGTCAGCACGAAGCGGGTGGTGCCCTCGGTCAGTCCGAGTTCGGCTGCCGCCTGCTTCACGCTGCGCCCGCCCGCCAGCAGCGCGGCCAGCCGCGCTTCGCCGGTGGTGAGGCCATAGGCGCCACGGATGACCGTGGGATCCACGGACTTTTCCTGCAGCAGCGGCTGCGCCACCACCAGCACCTGCTTCTGTGCCGGACCAAGGCCCAGCTTGTCGGCGGAGGCCCCCACCAGAGGCACGCCCCACAGCATCATCCGCGCCGTGCGGTCCTTATGGGAGATGGTGATGGGGCGCGGCTCGGCCTCCCCGTTGCCGGCAAAGCGGTGCGCCCCCTCCACCACCCCGGAGAACGCGGCTTCATCCTCCGGTGCGACTGGCTTGAGGCAACCTTGGTCGCGCACGAAATAGCTGTCCATCAGGTCCTGCCCGGATCGATTGATCTGCACCGGGTGGCGCTGTTCATCGAGAATGAACATGGGCCGGTCGACCGCCTCGAACGCAGCGGTCATGGTGGCATGCTCCGCCTGGAGCTTCGAGAACTCACAGGTGGTGCGCAAGGATTGCTCGAAGTGGCGCCCGATCATGAGATGAGTCTGCATCTCCTCGGCCTGGAAGGGCGCCCGGGACATGGCCCCATGCACCGCGAGGCAGGTGGGATTGCCCAGCTGCGAATAGATGACGGCCACCATCTGCCGGCCAAGATCGAAGCGCCGCAGGAAATCCGTGTAGAAAGGATTGCTCCTCATCTCCTCGATGGAAACAAGATCCAGGTCCCGGTACACGTCCCCCACGCGAAAGCCGGCATCCAGCCGCCCCTGCAGCCAGGGATTGTGCTGACCCCATCCTTCCTGCACGTAGGCGTTCATCGCCTCTTTCAGGCTGGGGGAATAAAGCGGCGTGGTCCAGCCACGCGCAGTCTTGGCCCACACGACCGCGCCACGCGCCCCGGCAAGCGCTGCGATGCCGTCGAGCGCCGCGGGCCAATGCTCGGGGGTGAGCGTCGCATCATAGATCCCGTGCACCACGTCGCTGAACTGGGCCAGAAGCATCCCACTCCCCTTCCCGCCGCTGGAACCACCGGCCGATGCGCCCCACTCAGCGCGTTGCGACCGTTCATCTGGATGGCCTCCAGGGCCCCCAGCGTCAAGCCTCCGGGATCGACCTCCGCCGCCACGGTCAACGCCGCAGGGACAGGATGCCCGCCACGAGATCAGACTGCCGGTGGACCCCGAGCTTCTTGAAGATCCGGTTCAGCACGAAGCGCGTGCTGCCCTCGGTCAGCCCCAGCTCACGGGCGGCCTGCTTCACGCTGCGCCCACCGGCCAGCAGCGTGGCCAGCTTGGCCTCACCCGTGGTCAGCCCGTAGACGCCGCGGATGAGCTCCACGTCCACCAAGCGGGTCTGCTGGAGAGGCTGGACCAGGAGAAGAACGGAGCGCTGCGGCGGCATCAGGCCCAACCGGTCCGGCGGGTCCGCTGCTAGGGGCACACACCAGGCCACGATGCGATCGCTGCCGCTGCGCGCCGAGAGCCCCACGGGCGGAGGCGCATCATCGGTCAGTGCAGGGTCGGACGAACCCACGCTGCCAAGGGCGCGGCGCACCATCTCCTGAAATGCGGGCCGCTCCGCCACGGCGACCGGTTGAAGCGCCACCGACTGGGGGTCGAAATACCGACCGATCATCGGCTCGGCCGCGCGGTTGCGCCGCACGACGCGCCCCTTCTCATCAAGGATGAAGGCCGGCCGCTCGATGGCATCAAAGGCCGCCGCGGTCCGGTGCAGGGCGGCCTCGGTGTGGGCGAGCACGGTCGTGATCCGCAGGGCCTGTTCCACATGCCGGGCAAGCTGCAGGTGCGCATGCATCTCATCCGCCGCAAAGGCGCCGCGAGACTGCGGCCGGTAGGCCACCAGGCAGGTGGGCATTCCGAGCTCGGACCGAATGATCGCCACCATCAGGTTTCCGATGCCGAAACGGCGCAGGAAATTCCCATAGAAAGGGTGGCGCGGAAGCTCCGCCGGTGCCACGACATCCGTATCCTGATAGACGTGGCCGGGCTGCAAGGCGCCATCGGCGAGCCGCCGCAACCACGGGTCACGCGCCGCCCAGCCTTCCCGCACATAGGCATCGAGCACCGGCGCGATCCTCGCTGAACGCGCCGACCAGGCCCAGCCCGAAGCGGTGCGGGCATGGAGCGCCATCCCCGCGGCCCCGGTCACCGTGGCCATGCGATCCAGGGTGGCGGGCCACCGGTCCGGACTCAGAGCCGCATCATAGATGTCGCACACCACTTCGTTGAACAACGGCAAATCCATCCGAGCCCGCCTTCGGTCTCGCCCCCTCCCCGACCTTCGCGAGCGGGACACGAGCCATGCGCTTGGAGTTCTGTGCGGACGCGGGCCGGACGCATCCCGCCGCGTGCCGCTCTGCCCATCATGCCGACCGAGCGGAAGGGCAAAGCCCGCCAGAGACCGGCTGTGACAGTTGGAAGGAGATCGATCCTCGGCGGCCGGCGCATTGGCCCGGGAGCGGGGTACGGGTCGGAACCAGAGCCCCGACCCGCCCTCCGCAACGGCCACCGGACCGCCCCCCACCGCGGCGGAGCCGGTTGCGGCCTCGCGCGGGCCTCGGCCCGCAAATGCTCAGCGAAAAGCCCCCGCGCCCGTACGCTCTCCCCGTGGCGCGGACCGCGCATGGCTGGCCACCGCGCGCCGGCGGGTCGGCGCCCGCGGCGAGAACAAGACAACGATGGGAGCACCGAAAGGCCGCAGCACGGGAACAGCACATATGGTCCGCGCGCGACCTGCAATGCGACCTGCGATGCGACCTGCAACACGATCGTGCGCCGTGCCGAACCGCGCCCCGGCGCAGACGCCGGTCATGAAGGCGCACCAGTCGACGCGGGCCCCAGAGGCGGCGCCGGACGACACGGGCAGAAGGCGGGAGCCACCTTCGCACCGCAAGCGGTGAATACGGGGGAGACCGCCGCCGCTTGGCTTTGATGCGGCCGATTCGGGTCGCTGTCGAACACGCTCGTTCTCCTCAGGCTGCACGGGGCCCATCCACACCACATCGGGATGAACTGCACCGCGCGTTACGCACCACGCAATAAATAAGAAGAAATACGCATCAACATCACCTACACTTAATATTCATATCTCCAATTAACTACACCGCACCAGACGACGCGCGGCGCGGTTGCAAGTCACCAAATACCATCGCACTCCCAGCCGAGGTATCTCTCAAATTATATATATGGCGCCATTATTTATACAGAATGCGCTCCAATACGCGAGAAACTCGCGTGCTCGGAGGCACATTGCGGGGAACACAACCTAGCACGGAAAGAACTACCCTTGCGTGCAGCCCTATCCCGCATCCACGTGAACCGCCCCTCCCGGCCCGACACCCGGCATGCGACGGGCGCAGGCCGCCGACCGAAGACAAGGTCAGTTTGACACCTGATGATTGATATCATAGACAAATATTGACTTCTCCGCGTGCGCTGCCACTCAATTCTCGTGTGTCATGAGATATGTATTTCTCGACCTGGCGGGGCATGACGACCTCAGCCGCAGCGCCCGCACCCTCGCGCAAGATCTCGCGATGGCGGACGCGCAGGTCACCTATATCGGTGAAAAGGCCACCACCGAGGCCACCACGCCAGCGCAGGGCATCGTGGTCGACTTGCCCGGCTTCATCATTCCCGACACCACCAGTGGGGACGCGCACACCACTCTGCGCACCCTCCGCCAGGCCCGCGTCCGCGCATGGATGAGGGCCTTGCGCCCCAACGTCGTCGTGATGACCCTCACCGACGCGCTCGATGCGCAAATCGACGAGATCCTGCCCCTGTGGGATGCCGACGATGCCCAACGCGCCCGCGGCGTCGCCCTCGCCATCGGCCGCGACGGGCTCCCCCATCTCATCTTCGAGGGCCAGCAGCTTCCGGTCGAAGCCGCACCTCTGGCCACCATGCTCATGGGCCGCCGCAGCGCGCGCTCGAGAGGCGTGACCCCTCGTCTTGTGCTGGCCACCCCTCAGACCGGCACACTGATGGAAGCGCCCCACGTGGCGGCCCACGGCGCGCTGCACGCGGGCGGCGCCATTCGCACGCTGACCGTGGCGGTGAACGGTGGCCAGCCACAGCCGCTGGAGCTGGGCCGCGGCTTTCCCGGCCCGGCACGCCCGGTGCAGGGCCCCATCGACCTGGCAGGCGAGGGGTGCCGCCGCGCGCTGCGCTTCTTCGGCACAGACGCCTGGGGCGAAACCCAGCCCTTAGGCACAACGGTCACGTGGGAGGCCGTCTATCGGCCAACCACACCGCGCGTGCTGCCGGTGGCGGTGACCGCGGATCTTGAGACCGGAGAAGGACGGGCGCACCTGCGCGGTCGTCTGGCGGCGCCCGATGCCCCCGACGAAATCGGCACCCTCACGCTGGAAGCCTGGCAGGCCGGGCGCGTCTTCCCGGTCACCTTGCTCGACGATGGGCACTTCCATGCCGAATGGCCCCTGGCGGCACCGGCCGGCGTCCACCTGTGGGCGCGCGTCGCGGCGGAGCGTCGGCGGGAGGTGCATCTGTGCAGCTTCTGCACGCCGGCGCCGGGCGCGGGGGGGCATGCCTGGAGTTCACCGTCCGGCACCCACCTGATGCTGCCAGCGGATGCGCCGCCCCCCTTCATGAATGGCCGCCCTCCGCAGTGGCAGCGCATCGAGGCCGGCACTTGGCAGGGGTTCCTTCCGACCGCCCTCGATCTGCTGATCTGCGAAACGCCCACGCGGTCCGGCCCGTGGTCGGCGTGCACCGTGGTGCCGCACCCCCTGGTGCCGCGCCAGACCTACCTGCAGGCGCGGCGGCAAAACCGCACCATTCACCTCACCCATGCGGACGGCCGCACCCAGACCGTCCATCCGCTGCGGATCGACGTCACGGCGCACGGCTGGACACTGGTCGTCCGGCGCGGCCTCGCGGTCGAGGATGTGCCGCTGGGCGATGTGGTGCATATGGTCGAGGGCGAACGGCACTGGAGCGCGGCCGCCGATGAGGCGGTCACCGGTGAATGGCGGGCGCGGGCGCGCCGCCTGCGGCATGCGCCGGCCCCGGCGCGCGCGGAGCATCCCACCCCCACCCTGCTGCCGCTGCCCGAGACCGCCCGCCGGCCGGCACCGGCCCTCGTCGATCAAGTGGTCCTGATCCGCCCCGGCGCCTTCCCCACCGACGATCTCTACGTTCTGCAACCGCTGGGGCCCCTGCTCGCCACCGCCGGCATCCCCCTCGTCATCCCCACCGGCGAAGAACCGCCCTCCGCCTTGCCGCCGCTGACCAACCGCACCGTGGTGGTGGTCTCGCGGGAGGCGGGCCCCGCCCACCTGGCGCGGCTCATGACCAGCGATGCCTTTGTCATCTATCTCATCGACGACGATATCGCGGCGGCGGCGGACTCCCCCGGCCTGTCAGAAGAATTCCGACGACGGATGCAGGAACTCCTCGCTTCGGACGTGCGGCCGCTGCTGCAGCGCTGCGACCGGCTTCTGGTCACCTCTCCGGGCCTCACCGCGCGCTATGCCAGCGCGAAGACGAGTTTCATCCCACCGCCCTACATGCGCACGCCGGCGAGCATGGCGCATCTGTCTGCGCCGGAGGCCATCCGCCTGTCCTATCAGGGCACGGATTGCCACCGGGAGGACATCGAATTCCTCGCCCCGGTGCTCGCCCGCCTGCTGGCGTGCCACGACACGCTCCATGTGAGCGTCTTCGGCCGACAGCTGCCGGAACCCCTCGTCGGCCACCCCCGGGTGGAGCAGATCCGGCCCATGGGCTGGGATGATTATGCGGCGTTCGTCGCCGCCAACCCGGTGCATATCAGCATCGCCCCCATGCTCGACACCCCCTTCAATCGCGGCAAGTCCGTCGTGAAGGTGCTGGATGCCGCCTCCCTCGGCGCGGCGGGCGTGTATTCGGACGTTGCGCCGTTCAATGGTGTCGTCCATCACGACATGGATGGTCTGCTCGTCGCCAACGATCCCGACACCTGGGAGGCCACCTTGGATGCCCTCATCGCCGATCCGACGCGGATCGCCACCCTCGCCGAGGCGGGTCAGGCGCTGGCCCGCAGCCTGGGCGCCATGGATCATGCCCGCAATGTGTGGCGCGACCTGCTTGGCACCGCGCTGAGCGGCCGCGCCCCCCGCGCGGACGAAGTCGCCGCTCGTCAGCCATCCCCAATGGAGCCGTCCGCATGATCCCGCGTCCGTCACGGAGCGCCGCAGCGTGGGCCGCCATCCCTGGAACGGGGAGCCCCGTTCTCCGCCGGCGCCACGCCGCCGGCCAAGAAGCCCAACGCCCATGAACCCGCCTCTGCCGCCCGCCGCCCCTTGCCTCGCCCCCCTCGCCCCCTTCGTGGTCTGCGCCTTTCCCGGCTCCGGCGTGGATCATCTGCTTGCCGCGCTGGTGGGCGCGCCGGGGCTCGACGTGCGCCCCCCACGGCCGCTTCTCGCCTCAAGTCCCGACCCTTCGCCCACCGGCGCCGCGCGCGTCGTCACCCATGGCTGGATGCCCGCCCCCGTGGCGCCGGGGCTGGCCTTGATCCGCAATCCCTTCCACGTGGTGGCGGACCTCAGCGCCTCGCTTCCAGCTGATCCGGACAAGGCGTCAGCCGCGCGCATGGCGCTGATCACCGCGATTTCCCGCACGCTGTTCGAGGCGCCGGCCGCCGATTGGGCCCCCGATGCCATGGGCTTCGCGGCGGTGGTCACGAGCCTGTGGGCGCGCCATGTCCGCCAGGTACTCGACAGTGGATGGCCGGTGCTCCAGCTGGAGCAATTCTGCTTCGCCCCGGAGGCCTGGACCGCTCGCATCGTTGCCAGCGCCAGCACCGGAGCAACACTGTCGACGGCCGACGCCACGGCCCTCACGCTGCCACCACAAAGCCTGCAGACACCCGACGATCCGCTCCGCCCCTCGACCGCCGAGCGCGACCTCATCGCGCTGATCGCCGGACCGACCCTTGAGGCCTGCGGCTATCGCCTCTCCCAGGACAGCCTCGACGTACAGCCGCCGCAGGTGGCCGCCGCACTGCCGGAAGGCGCGACCCGCGTCCTCGACGCCCAGCTGCAGACGCAACGCGCCGTGCTCGAAGGCATGGAAACGCGGACGCTGGAGGCCATCGCCAAGGTCCAGGCTCGGGAGCGGACCGTGGAGATCCTGAGCCGCATGGCCAATGACCTGTGCCGGCAGCAGGAGGCGATGGTGAAACAGAACCACCGCGAACTGACCAGGGCGCAGGCCGACCTTGCGCGAGCGGAAACCCACCTCGCCCAGCAGCAGGCTCATGCCGACACGCTTTATCGCAATCTCGTGGCCGTCGCCGACAGCCATCTCACTTTGGCCGATCTCACCCGCGATCCCGCCCCACCGGCATTTGTCCGGTGCGACGATCATGTGATCGTGGTGGACCACGCCAAGAGCGCCAAAGCGACGATCAGCCTGCAGGTTCCATGGAAATGGGCCAGCAGCTGGCTCGTCCTTCTTGAGATCGAGGTGGAAGCCGGCGCGAAGGCCGCGCCACCACCCCTCACGCTCTCCTACCGGAGCGGCGGCAAAGACCTCAACCAGGATGCCGCGCTGAGCGCCGGCCGCAATCATCTGCGGTGCCTGGTGACGGCGCCGGACCTGTCGGCGCCGCTTCGCCTGATGGTGCCTCCGCGCCTGCAGACCTACCGCATCCAGAACCTGGCGTTGGTGCCGTTGGCACCGACACCGAAGGACGATCACACCGCCAGCGGCCGCAGCGGGCTTGCCAGATATCTGCGCCCGCTCTCCCTCGCGGGCCGGCTCTCCCGCCGCTGAACCGACGCAACACCCGCCGGGACCATCGCCCCGGCGGGTGCGAGCACCTCAGCCCTTCACGACGGGACTGTAGCCCTGACGCAGCGCCGACAGGAGCGGCGCCCCCACGTCGAGATGCCCCTTCACCAGATCAGCCGGCGTCAGAGCCAGCCACTGGTTGAGAGAGATGTCCTTATACTCTCCCTTGCTGAACACGTTCAGCACACGGATGGGCTCGTCG
This sequence comes from Xanthobacter sp. ZOL 2024, assembly GCF_052932325.1. Taxonomy (NCBI): domain Bacteria; kingdom Pseudomonadati; phylum Pseudomonadota; class Alphaproteobacteria; order Hyphomicrobiales; family Xanthobacteraceae; genus Xanthobacter; species Xanthobacter sp. ZOL 2024. The sequence goes on along the minus strand of NZ_CM128808.1, from coordinate 2,120,413 downwards.
CTGGTGTTCTCGATATAATGAGCCAGGGTCTTCGGCACATAGCCCACATCTCCGGAGGAGAAGTCGAATGTTCGGGCGTTATTGACGGCGTCAAATACCGTCATCCGGGCCTTTCCGCCGAGGTAATACTGAATCTCGTCCGCGTCGGGATGCCAGTGGATCTCGCGCATGGCACCCGGTTCCAGATCGATCACCAGGGCCGCCATGTTGGTGACGGGGAACTTGCGCGAATCGATGATCTTGGTGCCGCCACCGGCGAAGGCATTGGTGGGCACCTCGGCTCCGCGAAACACGTATTTTCCGGTCATCGACACCGCACCGAGCTGCTGGCGCACCTCTTCGAGCGGCCCCGGCACCGGCATGCGGAAGATGTACTTCTCCGCCGCGGGAATACCGTCGAACGCGCTCTGCGGCACACCGAAATTCTTCGCCAGCACGTCGCGCGGGGTGTGCGCGAACAGCTCGGTCACGAGCAGTGTCTGGTTCTCCGAGAAATTGCCGTCGTTGAACACGAGGACGAACTCGGTCCCTTCCTCCAGGCCCTGGATGGCATGGGGGAAGCCCGCCGGGGCGAGCCACAGATCGCCGGGGCCGAGGTCTTCCACCAGCACCTGGCGCTGATCGTCCACCAGGTAGAAGCGCACGCGCCCCTGCACCACATAGGCCCACTCCGCCTCCTTGTGCCAATGCAGCTCGCGCACCACGCCCGGCCCCAGGCGCATATTGACCATGGCGAGCTCCTTCAGCGCGCCAAGCTCGCGAATGGTCACCTCACGGGCCCAGCCGCCGTCTTCCAGGCGATTGTGCGCCATGGCGAACGGAAACTTGAGGTTGGGAATGCCTCCGTTGTCGGTGGCGGGCGGAATGAGAATGTCCGGGTTCAGCGCTTCCACAGCCGGATTGCGGGGGCCGACGATGGTCGCGCCCTTGGTGCCCACGATCGGCTCAACCGGATCGGTCATCGAAAACTCCTGTCTGGTAAGATGGAAGAAGGCCTGTCCCAAGTGCGGACAGGCCCGACGATGTCACCCGCGGGCCTGTGCCGTCATCATGTCATGCCAGTGGCGCGCGCCTCAACCGATCAGCCCGCCGGATGTGGGATCGGCGGAAGCCTTGCGACGCATCGCCAGCACGGCGAGCACCAGGGCGATTAAGGCGGACAGATAGAGCGAGCTGTGGTCGCTCACCCGCAGATCAACAAAGAAGCCCAGCGCGCCGCCACCGGCAAAGCCGATGAGCACCGAGAAGAACACCCCCGCCCACATCATGTTCGGCTCGCCATTGATGCCGGTTTTTCTGAACAGGCCCTGCACCAGGAAATTGAACGCCATCTGCACCACGAAGGTCACGGCGACATTGCCGTAAAGCATGCCGTGGTTCTTGTGGAAGGCATTGCCCTGCGCGCCCGCCACGAAGCTGACGCCGTAGGCCACCAGGTGCGGATCGACCAGCCCCATCTGCGAGGCGATAGCGAACGCCACCAGAGCCAGCACCTCGAACCACAGCACCACCGGCGTGAACACCTGCCCGTGCCGCAGCCGATCCGTCATCAACACGCCGCACGCCGCTGAGCCAAGGCCGAACGCCAGCACCGAGCCGAAAGCGAAGACGAAGGCCGACCAGTCACCCTGGACGAGGCGATACCCCGATTGGACGACATTGCCTGATTGCACCGTGGCGAAGGTCTCCGCGTGGGCGAGGGTCCAGGCGTTCATCAAACCGGCCATCACCGCCAGAAGGAAACCGACGCTGCGGTGCTCCATCAGTGGAAACCGGATCGTTTCGGGATGCTCCTGAAAAATTGCGATCGCCACCCGTGCCCCTCCTCGACGTGAACGCCCAACCCCACGCAAGCGCCCGGCGCGCACCGGCAACCCACAGTCGTCGTGCCATCGGCAGCCGCGCGCTGCTTTCGGCCGAAGAGTCCACACGCCGGCAGAAAGAGGCATGACATGGGGACGACTCAGAAGAGTGCGGAGAAGACCTGCCTGCCGTGACAAACAGCGTTAAAGCTACCGAAAAGCCCTTGACGAACAATATCCCAAATCGGATACAGTAGAAGCGCAGGCGAGTGGAACTATGAGATGACACCCCACATTCATCTATACATATTATAAATCTGATATGAGATAATTTCCCGTCGCAGAGTCGCCCGCGTATAGCGCAGCGAAGACATCTAAAACCATCAATATAAAAAATATATCGGCGCCATAAGAGCATGAATTCATTCAGCGAGGCCATATATTTTACATACGATGCCGCTATAAATCCGGATCTTTGGCCGGAAGCGCTATCGAAGATAGGCGCACTTTTTGATGCGGAAGGCGCCGTCGTCATATTTTATGAGAATTGCGCGCCTGCGGATTTCATTTTTTCCGACAACCTCACCCATGCGGTTCGCGTCTACATGGATGAGGAATGGTGGCGTCAGGACATTCATGCCCAGCGCGCGATCGAAAGCCACCTGACCAGCGGCGACGTCTTCAGCGATTTCACCATCGCCACCAAACAGGAAATCGAGACGCTGCCCATCTATGTGGATTTCTTTCGACGGGTCGGCTTCGGCTGGCTGATGTCCACCGTGATGCTGCCGGATCTCGACATGCTCGTCGCGCTGTCGCTGCCGCGCGCAAAAGCGAAAGGCCCCTTCACGGCGGAGGAGATGGCCACCCTGCAGGCCATCGGGCGCCATGCGGAACAGGCACTGCGGATCTCCCTGCGCATCGCCAATCTCGAAGCGCGGGAGACCGTCCTCATCGCCGCCCTCGACGCCATGGAGGTCGGCATCTACGGCCTCGCTGCAGACCAAACCCTGGTGCTGGCCAACCTCGCCGCGCGGGAGCAGATCCCCAATCACTTCACCACCGACGAGGGACGCCTCGTCCCTGTCGGCAAGGAGGACGGCGGCCGCTTCCAGGCCTTGACCACGGCCGCCCGCATCAGCATGGCCGACACCACCCCACCGCAGTCCTGCGCCCTCACCGGGCTGAACGGGCAGCGCATCATCGTCACCGCCCTGCCGGTCACCGATTTGGGGCGCGAGCGCATCGGCCTTGATGCGGGCACCAGCACCTTGCTGATCGCCCAGCCGGTGGAGCGCCAGCACATGGTGGACCCCACCGCCCTGCGCGACGTCTTCGGCCTGTCCCTCGGCGAGGCACGGCTGGCGGCTCTGATTGGCGGCGGCTTGCCGGTGCGCGAGGCGGCGGGCAAGCTCGGGATCACCGAAGGAACGGCGCGGATCGTGCTCAAGCGGGTGTTCCGCAAGCTCGGCGTGAACCGGCAGGCGGAGCTGGTGCTGCAGATTTCCAGCCTCTGCGGCCGCTGATCCGCGATCGGCCGATCAGGCGAGGCCCGTTGGTGCCCGCCCCTTGGGAGAGGGCTTGATGCCGGCCTGGGCCAAGGTGCGCTCCAGCAGCTGGCTGTAGATCGGCCGGCCACCGCACCATTGGGCCATCAGATCGGCGGTGACACAGGTCACCATCAGCGGCAGCGCCAGCGCATAGGAACCGGTGAGCTCCAAGGTCAGCGCCACGCCAACGATGGGCGCCCGCACCGAGGCGGTGAACAGGCCCCCCATGGCGACGATGGCAAACGGCAATGCGGAGATTCCGGCGTCGGGCAGGATCTGCTCAAGGGCGCCGCCGAAAGCGAAGCCGACGCAGGCGGCCAGGGTGAGGATCGGCGCGAAGATGCCACCGGGCACGCCGCTCGAGTAGCTGCCCACCATAGTGAAGAAACGGATCAGGCCCAGCACCAGCAGGCCGGTGACTGCCATGTTCTCACGCGCCAGCTCAAGGATGATGCTCTCCCCGCCGGTGACTGATTTCGGCGCCAGAATGAACAGCGCGCCCACGGCCAGACCGATGGCTGCCGGATAGACGTAGGGGACATGGGGGAAGCTGCGCCCATTGAAATTCACCATGGCCATGATGGCGCCATTCAAGGCGACGCCGATCACCCCCAGCACGACTCCCAGCAGGAGAAAGGCCGGCAGCAGCTGCAGCGAGGCGCCGACCACCGGCAGCGGCAGATCCGGGCCGGTGCCACCGATGAGCTGGGTGACCAGGGTCGAGGCGGCGGAGGCGAAAATGACGCCGAGATAGGTGCGAAACGTGTAGGGAAACTCCTTGTGGGTCTCTTCGATCACGAACAGCACCGCGGCCACTGGCGCGTTGAACGCGCAGGCAAGTCCAGCCGCCGCGCCCGCCGCCAGCAGGCCGCGCCGCTCCAGCTCGCTGGTGCGGCTGGCTTCCGCCACCGCGGCGGCCGCCGATGCGCCCATATGAATGGTCGGCCCCTCACGCCCCAGCACCAGCCCGGAGCCGATGGCGATGAGACCGGCGAAGAACTTCACCGGCAGAACCCGGCGCCAACGCACCTCTCGCAGGCCTTCCATCGCCCCTTCGATCTCCTGCACGCCGCTGCCACCGGCCTCGGGCGCCACATGCCGCACGATGAATACCGACACCACCGCACACACCATGGAGATGGCCGCCGCAGCCGCCACCAGCCACCAGCCATCCACATAGTGCCGCAGCAGCCCAGGCCACAGCACCGCCTGGTCGATGAGAAGGTGGAAGATGGAGCCCACGAAGCCCGCCAGTGCGCCGGTGAGCACCGCCAGCACCACATAGCGCGCCTCGCCGGGCCGATCGCCGGGCTGGCCCTGCGCCAAAAGATCTTCGTTCATGCGCCTCTCGCCACTCCACCGTCTGTGCTGCCCCACTCGGTCGGCCGGAAGCGGCTGGCACCCCCGATCCGCTCGATCACAGCCGCGTCGTCACTGACAGGACACACTCCCGAGCGGAGCGCAGAAGACGACTCTCTTGCCCGCGATTGCGCGCCACGCCCAAGTTTGCGGAGCACGGCCCGGATTGCAACACCACCCGCCGCGGAAATCCGCAAGGTCCAATCCGTGTTCGCCGTGACACGTGCGAGGAGGCCGGGCAAGCTCCCAAACAGGAGCATCCGCCGGGCGACGACGACCGCGCGCCGGAACTTGACGAAGAGGCGGGAAGCAGGCAGCCCTGAGAGGTGGGCATCAGCGGTTGCCCATCCCCTCTCTCCAGCCCCGGCCGTCATGCAACCCGCTCCCCTTCCCCGGCCCGCGCAGGATCGGCCCGCCCTCGCCAGCCCCCTGCTCGCCTGGCAGGTGCTGACGGCTGGCATCTGCGCCCTGGTGCTCACCGTCGGCCTCGCCCGGTTCGCCTACACACCCATCCTGCCCCTCATGAAGGCTCAGGCCGGGCTGAATGATGCGGCCAGCGGCTGGTTGGCGACCCTGAACTACGCCGGCTACATGGCCGGCACCCTCTATGCGGCGGTCCTGCACGATGCCCGCCGTCGGCTGCTGCTGTATCGGCTGGCGCTGATCGTGGCAGTGCTGTCCACCGCCGCCATGGGGCTCACCGTGAACCCCTGGCTGTGGGGCGCGCTGCGCTTTCTCGGCGGCCTCACCAGCGTCGCCGGCATGCTGCTCGGGTCCGGCATGGTGCTGGCGTGGCTGGTGGAACATGGCCACCGTCCCGAGCTCGGCATTCATTTCGCCGGAATGGGCCTCGGCCTCGCCATTTCCGGGGTTGCCGCGAGCTGGATGGCCGGTTCGCTGGATTGGAGCAGCCAGTGGCTCGCCCTGGGCGCATTCGGCCTCGTGCTGCTGCTGCCGGCCTGGATCTGGATGCCCGCGGCCCTCCAGCCGCGCGCCACACCGACGCCGGCCGCCCCACCGCTCCAACCCGCCGTGAAGGGGGGGCTAGCCATTGGCGACCTGCTCTTGCCGGTCGCCTATTTCTGCGCCGGCGTGGGCTATGTGGTCACCGCCACCTTCCTGGTGGCGGCGCTGGCGCAGCGGCCGGATGTAGGCGGGTCAGGCAATCTGGTGTGGATCGTGGCGGGCCTTGCCGCGACTCCCTCGGTGTGGCTGTGGGACCGGGTGGCGCGCGGAACCGGCCAGCTCGGCGCGCTGCAGCTGGCGTATCTTGTGCAGATCGCCTCCTTCGTCGTTCTGCTGTTCGGCCCAGGGCTTATCGGCGCGCTGCTGGGCGCGATCCTCTATGGCGCCACCTTCATGGGCATTGTCGGGCTGACCCTGGCCTATGCCGGCCGGCAGGCCCTCGCCAACCCGGCGCGGGCCATGGCCCGCCTCACTTTGAGCTATGGTCTGGGACAAACCGCGGCTCCCGCCGTCGCCGGCTGGCTGGTGGCCCGCACCGGCGGCTATCAGGCGCCCCTGATCCTCGCCGGCCTCACCATGGCAGCGGGCATCGTGCTGTTGATGCTGCTGGCCCGCCAGCCGGCCCGGCGGCCCCACGCCTAGACGCGCTCCTCAGCCGGCGGCCGGTGTGCCGGCCACGCGGCTCGGCAGCAATTCTCCGGCGCGGGTAAGCACCGGATAGGCGGCGGCCGCGACCACGTGGGAGTTGATGAGCTTGAGGTCGCGCACGATGTCGATGTGCAGGAAGCTCGCATCCGCCTGGGCGGCGAGGCCCTGACGCAGCCGATCGAAGTGCAATTGGGCGGCCTCGCTCTCACTCTCGCGGAAAGCGGACTTCTCCAGCGCCAGCAGGCGCGCGGCCCGCGCGTCCCCGGTCATGAACAGGGAGGCGGCCAGCCTCACATTGGCCTTCAGCCGCTCCAGCAGCTTCACCAGTTCACCTTCCTCGGCCGATGAGAAGGCGATGCCGCGGCTGAGGCGCTTGGCGGCGTCGGTCATCAGCCGCCCGCTCACCACATCCGCCGCCTGCTCCATGTTGGCGGCGAAGGCGAGAATCTCGTCCACCCGCCGGCGATCGGCGGGCGCCAGCTCGTCGGGATCGAGGCCGGCGAGATAGCTGCGGATCTCGCGGTTCAGGCGATCGAGCACATCATCACCACTGCGGCCCTCGGCGATCTGGTGGCGCGCCCCGCCGATCAGCGCCGCGCGCGCCCGATCGAGCATCTCGTCGAGCGCGTCGGCCAGGCGCAGCGCCTCCCGCGCGGCAGCACCCAGCGCCACCACCGGCGTATCCCCGGCGGCGGAGGCCAGATAGCGCGGCCGCGCCGGATCCGCCGGATCCTCCCGCGCCGGATACAACCACTCCAGCAGCCGCGCGAAGGGCCCCAGCACCGGCAGGAAGGCGAGCGCCGTGGCGATGTTGAACAGGGTGTGGAAATCGACGGCGGCCCGCCCCGGGTCCGGCTGCCACCGCACCATGGCCTGGCCGAGCGGCTCGAGCAGCGCCAGCCCCAGCGCCACACCGGCGCCCCGGTTGATGAGATTGCCGATGGGCAGCCGCATGGCGGTGGGATCCTCCTTGCCCATGGCCTCCAGCACCGGCGCGATGGCGCTGCCGAGGTTGGCGCCCAACACCAGCGCCAGGGCGGCGTTGGGGGGCACCGCCCCCTGGGCGGCCAGCGACGCGGTGATGAGCACCACCGCCACGGATGAGTGCACGGCCCAGGTGAGCACCGCCGCCAGCAGTACATCGAGCAGCGGCACGGTGGCCACCGCCCCCAGCAGCATGCGGATGCTGGGGGCATCCTCCAACGGCCGCAGCAGATCCACCAGATGATGGAGCGCAAGCACGATCAGCCCCAGGCCGATGGCGACCCGACCGAGATCCCGCATGGCGCTGCCGGCACCGCGGCGGAACATGATGAGGCCGGAGAGGATGGCCGCCGGCGCCAGCGCCGTAACATCGAACGACAGCGCCTGAACAATGAGCGTGGTGCCGATATTCGCGCCCAGCATCACCGCCAGCGCCGGCACCAGCGCCACCAGCCCGGCAGCGGCGAAGCCCGAGACCATCAGCGCCGTGGCGGTGCTGCTCTGCAGCAGGGTGGTCACCAGGGCGCCGGCGAAGAAGCCCTGCAGCGGTCGCCGCAGCGCCCGGCCGAGAATGACCTTGAGACGGGGCCCCAGCGCCCGCAGCACGCCGCTCTGCACCATGTGGATGCCCCACAGCAGCAGTGCGGCGAAACCCGCGAGATCGAGCAGGGTCACGGAAAAGCTCATGACGCACCTCCTCCCGTGGGCCCCGCTGGCCCGACGCGCTCAGGCGCTGGCGCCGCCCAGGATCTCCAGGGCCGCAGCATGAAGCGTGCCATTGGCGGCGGCCACCACCTGGCCGCGAGACGACAGCGTCAACGGCGCGCCGCTCCAATCGGTGATCACGCCGCCCGCCGCCTCGACCACGGGCACCAGCGCCATGAAATCATAAGGCTTCAGGTCGGCTTCCACCACCAGGTCCACATGGCCGCTGGCCAGGAGCCCATAGGCATAGCAATCCCCGCCGAAACGGCAGAGGCCCACCGCCGCCGCGAGCCGCGCGAAGGCCGGCGCTTCCACCGCTGAGAACATCTCCGGCGACGTGGAATAGAGACGCGCGGCGGAGAGGGTCTCAACGGTGCTGGTGCGGCATGGCCGCCCGTTCAGCGCGGTGCCCTGCCCCACCACGCCGACCCAGCGCTCAGCCAGAACCGGCGCCTCGATGACGCCCACCACCGGCGCGCCATCCACCAAAGCGGCGATCAAGGTTCCGAACAACGGCAGGCCGGTGATGAAACTCTTGGTGCCGTCGATGGGATCCACCACCCACACCACGCGCCGGTCCATGCCGGTGGCCGCTTCCTCCTCGCCAAGGATGCCATGCGCCGGATCATGGGTGCTGATGGCTTCGCGCAGCGCCCGTTCCACCGCCCGATCGGCAATGGTGACGGGGCTGTGGTCGGCCTTCCATTCGACGCCGATGGGGCGGCGGAAGTGGGACAGGGCGAGGGGGCGGGCAATCTCGGCCAGAACCTGCGCAAAGCGGCTCAGCTCAGAGAGATCGGCGCCCGCGGGGGCGGCAGCGAGGGGCAGTTCACGCGTCATGGGCTGACTTTCGGACATCTCCCGCCTCGACGGGACCGGGCGCGACGAGAATCTGCGCATGCTCGAGAGCCTCGCGCACCGGCGGCGGCGGCGGCGCATCGGTGACCAGCACGTCCACCGCCGACCAGTCGCACACCTGGATCAGACCGGGCTTGGCATATTTCGATGTATCCAGCAGCAGCATCACCTTGTCGGCGAGCGGGATCATGGCGCGCTTGAACTCCATCTCGAACAGATCGAAATCCATGCAGCCGCGGGCGGGCGAGGCCGCCGCCACCGACATCACGAACAGGCTCGGGGTGAATTGCGAGGCGAAGTCGATGGCGGACGGACCGATGATGGTGCGGTCATCGGCCCGCAATTCGCCGCCCGGCAGGATGATGTGGTGCTGGCGCCCCGCCGAGGCGAGAATCTGCGCCACCTCCACCGAGAAGGTGATGGCAGTGAGGCGGCCGGGACGGGGCGCCAATGCCTGCGCCAGGAAGCAGGCGGTGGAGCTGTTGTCGAGCATGATCGTGGCGTTCTCGTCGATCAGCTCGGCGGCGGCCTGCGCGATGCGCCGCTTGGCCACCGCCTGCTCACGCAGGCGCCGCTCGAACGGGGCTTCCCACTCGCTTTCGTTGAGGCGCACGCCGCCGTGGAACTTGTCCACCAGCCCGGCCTCGGCCAACGCCTTCAAATCCCGGCGGATGGTCTCGTCGGACACCTGAAAGTGCCCGGCGAGGTCGGTGATGGTGGTGGATCGGCGATCATGGAGAAGTTCGACGATCTGCTGCTGTCGCGGGGTCTGGGCCATGGGACTGCCTTGGCTCACAAGCGGGGCATGGCGCTGCCGGTGGCGGCATCGAACAGGCGCACCCGCGCCATGTCGAAATTGAGCCCCACCTCGGCGCCGGCGGGCGGCGCGCTCATCACCGGGGTGCGGGCGACGATGCGGTCCTCCCCCAGGCGGATCTCGGCGAGGGCCTCGGAGCCGATCAGCTCAGTGCGCTCCACCACGCCGCGGGCCATGGCGGGGGCATCGGCGGCGCCGACGATCACCTCTTCCGGCCGCACCCCCAGCAGGATCTCGGAGGCCTCCAGCCGCTCCGGCACCCGGGTGTCGAAGGCGGCGTGATGCACCAGGCTGCCTTCGCCATTGGGCTTCAGCGCGCAGCGCAGCAGGCTCATTTCCGGCGAGCCGATGAAGGTGGCGACGAAGGTGTTGGCGGGGCGCATATAAAGATCCATGGGCGCGCCCACCTGCTGCAGCCGGCCCTGGGAGAGGATGGCCACCCGGGTGCCCAGCGTCATCGCCTCGATCTGGTCGTGAGTGACATAGATCACCGTCAGGCCCAGCTCCTTGTGCAGGCGCTTCAGCTCGCCGCGCATGTGGGTGCGCAACTTGGCATCGAGGTTGGACAAGGGTTCGTCGAACAGGAACACCTTGGGCTGGCGCACCAGGGCGCGGCCGATGGCCACCCGCTGGCGCTCGCCGCCCGAGAGCGCATTGGGCTTGCGATCGAGCAGGTGGGTGATGTGCAGGATCTCCGCCGCCTCGCGGATGCGCTGGTCGATCTCCTCTTTCGAGAGGCGCGAGGTCTTCAGCAGGCCGAACGCCATGTTGCGATAGGCGGTCATGTGCGGGTAGAGCGCATAGGATTGGAACACCATGGCGATGTCCCGCTTCTGCGGCTCGGCGTGGGTCACCTCCCGCCCGTCGATGAGCAGGCGGCCGGAGGTGATGTCCTCCAGGCCGGCGATCATCCGCAGGGTGGTAGATTTGCCGCAGCCCGAAGGGCCCACCAGCACCATGAATTCCTTGTCGGCGATGGCGAGGTCCACCGCGTGCACGGTGGGCCGGCCCGCATAGGACTTGCTGACGCCCTGAAGAACAACTTCGGCCATGCCTAAAACCTCTACTTCAGACCCGCGTGCATGAAGCTATCCACGAAGCGGCGCTGGAACACCACGAAGAACAGCAGGAGGGGGGAGACCACCACCACGGTAGCGGCCATCAGGCGCGTCCAGTCGGCGCCGCTGTCGGATTTGGCCAGAAGGCCGAGGCCGATGGGCAGGGTGCGCACCTGTTCGCTGTTGGTGACGAGGAGCGGCCACATATAGTCGTTCCAGTGGGTCACCACGGCGATGATGGAGAAGGCGATGAGGGTCGGCTTCACCAGCGGCAGATAGACATGCCAGAGGATGCCGAAGTGCCCGCAGCCGTCGAGCCGGGCGGCGTCGGCCAGCTCGGTCGGCACCTGGCGAAACGCCTGGCGCAGCATGAAGGTGCCATAGCCGGAGGCGATGAAGGGCACCACCAGCGCCGGCAAGGAGTTCACCAGCCCCAGTTCCCGCACGGTGAGGAAGTTGGTGATGAAGGTGGCGTAGATGGGGAACATGATCTGCAGCAGGAACAGGGTGAAGAGGATGTTCTTGCCGGGAAAGTTCAGCCGCGCGAAAGCATATGCGGCCAAGGTGATGGTGATGAGCTCCCCCAGGAGGATGCCGCCCGTGGCGAGGATCGAATTCAGCATGTAGGTGCCGAACGGCGCCACCGCGAGCGCGGCGGGATAATTGCTGAAGTTCAGCACCGCCGGCAGGAAGCCGGCATTCGGATCGAACACCTCGGTGCGCGACTTGAGGGAGGTGACGACGATCCAGACCAGCGGGCTGATCCAGAGCAGCATCAGGGGCAGCAGCAAGGCATGCAGCCCGTTGGCCCGGATGACCTTGCGCAGGCTGCGCCAGCGGGGGCCGGAAAAGGCGGGGGCGGCCATCTCGATGGGATCCTGAAGGGTTGCCATGGTGCGTCCGATCAATGCCCGAGGTAGTGGACCCGGCGACCGAACACCAGCGCGATCAGGCCGATGAGTCCGCCGACGAATAGCAACAGGATGTTGGCGAGGGTCGAGGCGTAGCCGATGTCCTGATACTGGAAGCCGTTCTGATAGATGTAGAAGGTCAGAACATTGGTGGCGTCGGCCGGGCCGCCCTGGGTCATGACATAGACATAGTCGAAGATCTGATAGGAATGCAGCAGGCCGATGATGACCACGAAATAGAGCGTGGGCGAAATCAGCGGAATGGTGATGTGGATGAGCCGGTGCCAGGCCGAGACACCATCGAGCTTGGCGGCTTCATAAAGATCCCGCGGCACCAGCTGCAGTGCCGCCAGCAGGATCAGCATAAAGTAGCCCGAATACTTCCAGATGCTCATGAACATGATGGCTGGCAGCGCCCAGCGGGCGTCATAGAGCCATTCGACCTTGGGCAGGCCGAGGGCGGCCAGGGCGGAATTGATGGGGCCGTAGCCAGGTGCATAGAGGAACACCCACACCATGCCGGCGGCCACCGAGGGGATCATCACCGGATAGAAGAAGGCGGAGCGGTAAAAGGTCATGCCGCGCAGCTTGCTGTCGAGGGCGACGGCCAGCAGCAGCGCGCAGGCGATGGCACAGGGAATGGTGATGAGGGTGTAGAAGACGGTGTTGCCCAGGGACTTCCAGAACAGCTTGTCGGTCCACAGTCGCTCGTAGTTTTCGAGCCCCAGGAAGAAGATCTTGTCCGAACCCAGCATCACGTCGTGGAAGCTGAAATAGATGGACCGCACGATGGGCCAATAGGTGAAGGCGGCCAGGAACACGAGGGAGGGCAGCAGCAGGCAATAGGCGAGCGCTGCTTCCGAGAAGCGGGCGCGGAAGGCGGGACTGATGACCATGGCCGGGCCTCGATGGGCTGCGCGTCAGCACAGGTTTGTGGGAGCCTGCGCCCGGCGAGCCGGGCGCAGGCGAAGCTGGTCAGCCGCGGCGCCGCAGCAGGCGCTGGATCTCGCGGTTGGAATTGATGGTCGCCTCCTTCAAGGCGGCGTCGGGCGCGATCTCGCCGGCCAGCGTCCGGTCGAGGGCGCTTTTGAGATATTCGCGCACCTTGTGATAGCCCGGCACCTGCAGGAAGGCGCCGGCATATTCGGCCTGCTCCAGGGCCACCTTGGCCTGCGGCACTTCCTTGAGATAGGCCAGCATCTCGGGGGTCTGCCAGGCGGACTTGCGCACCGCCAGATAGCCGGTGTCGCGACCCCACTGGGACTGCACTTCGGTGGAGGTCATCCACTGGGCGAAGGTCCAGCTGGCCTCGATGGCGGCGTCGGACTGCTTCCTGGCGATCATGATGGGGCCGCCACCCTGGCAGGCGCCGAACATCTTGTTCTTCGGCATCATCGCCACGTCCACCTCGAACGGGGAGGACTTGCGCAGGTTGGTGAGGGAGCCGGTGGAGTGGTAGAGCATGGCGGTGCGGCCGGCCATGAAGTCGTTGGCCGAGCCCTGCCAGGTGGAGGCCGGCGGCATCACCCCCGCCTTGACCATCTTCACCCAGAATTCCAGGGCGTTGACCGCTTCCGGCTTGTCGAACAGCACGCTGTCCTTGGTCCACGGCACCAGGCCGTTCTGGCGGCAGTAGCACTCGAACATCCAGTCGTGCCAACCGCCGCCGATGGTGACGCCCCAGCGCTTCAGCTCACCATTCTCGCGAATGGTGAGGGCCTTGGCGGTCTCCAGCAGGTCGTCCCAGGTCACCGGCGCCTTGGTGATGCCGGCGGCCTTCAGGGCGTCCTTGTTGAGATAGAGCACCGGGGTCGAGGGCTGGAACGGCAGGCCATAGAGCTTGCCGTCGGACACGCAGGTATCGAGGAAGCTCGGGATGAAGTCCTGGTAGATGTCAGTCTTCTTGGCCTTATCGGTGACGTCGGCCAGGGAATCGAGACCGAGGAAGGTCTGCAGCGCCGAATTGATGGGCAGCCAGGTGGCCGGCGGATCACCCACGCCGAGGGCGGTGATGACCTTCTGCTCGGTATTGTCGTAGCTGCCGGCATAGATCGCTTCGACTTCGATCTTCTCGTGCTCGGCATTGAACTTGGAGATCATGCCCGAGACGATCCGGTTGATGTCGCCGGACACACCGACCGGATACATGAACTGGACCTTGACCTTGTCCGCCGCACGGGCGCGGCCGCCACCGAGCCCCACCAGCGCGGCAGCCGAGACGGCGCCGCCGACGAGAACGCCGCGCCGGGAAATGGGGGAAAATGTGGATTTGACCGACATCTCGTTCCTCTCATAGAGCGAATGGGATCGAATAGGCGCGCGTCGCCGACCGCCGGGATGGCGGCTCGCAAAGTCTTCTGGTGGAACTCCCCGGGAGAGACGCCCTCGAGATCCCGTCGGGACCCGGCGCGTGGATTTCTTATCGCCACACCCGTGACATTGATGTGACTGTATCGTCAGTAAATTTGGGAATCGAGACTATAAATTGAGCAAGATGCACAAAGTTCCACATTTTCCCTCGCGCGCCTCGACGCCCGACCGCCCGGCCCCTAAGGTGCCCGGCATGCGCTTCCCCACGCCCAGCCGATCCACAGGCGCCGCGAACGCGGGCCCAAGGGGCAGCGCCTTTCACACTGTGGAGCAAATGCGATGCTGATCGCCCAGATCACGGATTTTCATGTCACGGTCTCCGGCGCGCGGGTGGGCGACATCGACACCCGCGCCGCCTTCATGGCCCTGGTGGCGCGCCTCGCCGTGCTGCGCCCGAAGCCGGACCTCCTGCTGGTGAGCGGAGATCTCGCCGAGGCGGGGGTGGACGAGGAATATGCCTTCGTCCGCGCCGGCCTGGAGAGCCTTCGCATTCCCTTCCTTGCGGTGCCTGGCAATCACGACCTGCGCGCGCCCATGCGGCGGGTGCTCGGCAGTTCGACTGGGCAAGCGGCGGACCATCTGTGCCTGGATGGCAACTTCGACAGCCTGCGGATCATCGGCCTCGACACACTGGTGGAAGGTCGCGCCCATGGCGCGCTCGATGCGGCGCGCCTCGCCTGGCTGGACGCCCGGCTGGACGCCGGCGAGGGCCAGCCCCTGCTCATCTTCATGCACCACCCGCCCTTCACCACGGGTCTCAAGGCCATGGATGACATCGGCCTCACGCAGGGGCGCGAGGCCTTCGCCGCGCTGCTGCGCGGACGCACCGACGTGGTGGGCATCCTCTGTGGCCATGTCCACCGCGCGATTTCAGGCATGTTCGCCGGCCATCGCGCCTTCATCGCCCCTTCGGCCAGCCACCAGTTCGCTTTTGATTTCACGGCGCCGGGCTTCGCGGTGGTTCGCGAGCCGCCACAGATCGCCCTCCACCAGTTGGTGGAGGGGCGTCTGGTCTCCTATCTGCGGGGTTGATGTCAGCCGATCTTGAAGGCCCGCACCTCCGGCGGCATCTCCACCCCCGGCAAGTTGCGCGGATCGGGCACCGGCGCATCGATGGCCATGCGCACCGGCACCACCCCCGCCCACACCGGAAAGGCATAATCCTCGGCCTCGTCCTCCGGCGCCCCGGTCCGCACCTTGGCCGATGCCTCGGTGATGGGTAGCGACATGAGCGTGGTGGCCTTCAACTCCTGTTCGGTCACCGGCCGCAGGCGATCCCATTGGCCGGGGATGAAGCCGTCCACGAACCGCTGCAGCTGGCGCCGCTTCTCCTGTGGATCCTCCACCATCTCGGCCACGCCGAAGATCATCACCGAGCGGTGGTTGATGTTGTAATTGTAGGCGGAGCGCGCCAGCACCAGGCCATCGAAGATGGTGACGGTGACGCATACCGGCTGGCTCTTCACCGCCCGGATCATGCGGCTGGCGGAGGAGCCGTGCCAATAGATCCGATCCCCCTCGCGCCACTGCAAGGTGGGCGTCACCACCGGCTGGCCCTCGTGCACGTAGCCCACATTGCACATGGGCATGGCATCGAGAATGGCATGGATGGTGGCCGCATCGTAATGGGCAATATGATGATACCGCCTCACACGGGTTCGTGCGCTCGGGGGACTGGACATGGAACAAACCTCGATCAAAACACCAATGCCACACACCATGGGTCGCGCCCATGCGAGGGCATAGATCCGGCGCAGCGGCGCCGGATGGAACCAGTGGCACCGGACGGAACGGACGGTTGGCGGCATGTTTGCGATCGGGCTCGACAGGACCAGCGACGTCACCCTCCAGGAGCAGATCTTCCTGGCCACCCGCGAGCTGGTGCAGATGGGCCGTCTGCCGAAGGGCAGCCGCCTCGCCTCCAGCCGCGAGCTGGCCCAGCGCCTGAGGGTGTCCCGCAACACTGTCATTCTGGCCTATGAGCGCCTGGCCGAGGAAGGCTATGTGGAAATGCGTGCGGGGGCCGGTGTTTTCGTTGCGGACCGGCCAGCCGCGCCCCCGCCGATGGGCCCCACGCCCCTGATCGACGCCGCCCCGGCAGCCACGCCGCAAGTGGCCGAGCCGGTCGCCATGCCGCCACTGCTCACCCGCACCGACCGCCGGCCGGTGCTCGACCTGTGGTATGGCCACGGCGACCCGCGCCTGTTTCCGGCCCATGTGTGGCGCAGCCTCGGCAACGCCGCCCTGGACGCCTGCGCCATCGGGCTCGCCAGCTATGGACCGGTCGGCGGCGAGCCGCGCCTGCGCCAGGCCATCGCCACCCATCTTGCCACCTCGCGCGGGCTGGCGGTGGCGCCGGAGCAGGTGATCGTCACCTCCGGCGCCCAGGAGGCCCTCAACCTCATCGCCCGTCTGGTGCTGCGCGCCGGCGATGCCGTGGTGGTGGAAACGCCGGGCTACGCCGCCGCGGGCCACGTGTTCGCCGCAGAGGGCGCTCGGCTGTGCCCGGCGCCGGTGGATGCGGAGGGGCTCGTGTGCACTGCCATCGCAGCCCTCCGTCCGCGGCTCGTCTACGTCACCCCGGCCCACCAGTTTCCCACCGGGGTTGCCATGAGCCACGCCCGCCGGCAGGCGCTCATCGCCGCCTGTTCCGCCGTTGGCGCCTTCATCGTCGAGGATGATTATGACGGCGAGATCCTGTTCGCGCCGCCACCCGCGCCGGCCATCACCGCCATGGACCACTCAACCCGCACGCTCTTTGTGGGCTCGTTCTCCAAGACCATCGGCAGTGGACTGCGGCTCGGCTACATGGTGGTGCCCCCCACCCTGGTGGCCGCCGCCGAAGCGGCTAAGAGCCTGATGAGCTATGGCCAGTCCTGGCTCGACCAGCAGATCCTCGCCGCCTTTCTGGAAAGCGGACGCTACCGCAGGCATCTGAACCGCCTGCGCACCGCCTATCGGCCCCGCCGCGAGGCTGCGCTCTCCGGCCTTCGCACCGTGTTCGGCCCGCGTCTCGCCGTGAGCCCCAATTCCGGCGGCCTGCATCTCTATGGCACCCTGGCGCCCCACGCCCCCGACGCCGCCACGGTTGCGGCCGCCGCGCGGCGCGCCGGCGTCGGCCTCTACCCCGCCGCCGCCTGCGCCGTGCGCGACACCCCGGAACGGTTGGCCCGCGCGCTGCTCATCGGCTTTGCGCCGCTGACGGTCGCGGAGCTGGACACCGCCTTCAGCCGCCTCCCCCGCATCTTTGATTGAAGCCGCGCGGTACCGAACCCAGCCGAACAGGAACGAGCACTGCATGGCTGGCGCCATGAACACAGCGGGGCTCTCCCAGGGGTTACTTGTCGGTTACGTGGGGGTCACGCTGTGGGATAAAGTTGCGCCCGAAGCGGCCGATCAGAAGCCCCTCAAGCCAAGCCGGTTTTGCGCTCCGCCCCCGCACCGGCGATGTGGGGCGCATCACGCCGCCGCACATCGCTTTCACGCTCCACCGCATCGGCGCACCCAGCATTACCGCCCCCTGGGCACCGGAGCGCGGAATGACAAGACCCAGCGTTCCGTTTGAACTGATGCGTTTCTGCCGGTCTCTACTCCGCCGCCAACGGCAGATCCATTTCCGCGCCCGCTGCCGGCCGCCCGTTGCGGGTTCGCGCCAGCCGGCTTTCGCCATCCTCGGCGCCGAAGCAGACGGCGAAATCATCGCATTCCGCACAGACTGGGGCGGTGCACAGGCTGAAGCCTTCCGTGCCGCACACCATGCGATAGAGGAACTTCTTCCACTTCATGTCGTTGCGGTTCTTTTCCGCCAATGGCGCGAAATGCCGCCGCATGAGCTGCGACAGCTCCCCACGATCCCGCAGGCCGAGATCCTGCCACAGATGATGGGGCGCCTTGCACCGACGGGCAATCATCGCGATGAGCCATTGCTCGATCCCGTCACCGGTGGAGCAATAGAGGCGAAGAATGTCGCGAATGGACTCCTCTTCCCCATCGGGCGGCACGCCTTCCGCCGCGAGGCAGGGCGCCAGCGACGCCGCGGCACCGGGAAACCCGGCGTCGAGGAGCTGACGAAACTCGAGGGCCGAAAGCCCCAGGCCAACCAAGCCCCCCTGCCCGCTCCGCGCCCCTTCTTCCATGGCCAGCGAAACCATGGCGGCGACGACATGACGATCGAACGCATCCCAGCCCGCCGGAGCAGGCGTCGCGAGAAGCTGGTCGTAGACCTCTTCCGCCGCCATCGCCGCGCCTCCCCGATCAGGCTGCCTTTTCCAGGCCGTGCACCTGGCAATTGGCCGGACACACCCGCGCACAGGCGCCGCACCCGATGCAGGCGCCGGTGTCGTTCATGACCATGACCTTCTTTTCCACCTCATCATCCTCGTCATCATCAAGGCTGACCACTTCGCCATCCTCGTTGATGCCCTTGAGGGTCATCACGTCCCGGCCGCACACCTTGTAGCAGCGCCCACAACCGATGCACTTCTCCGCATCGATATCGAGCAGGTAGTCTGGCTGCCAAGCTCGACCATCTCGGGTTTCGTTAGACATGGGAAAACGACCTTCCAGGTTCAGGTCACTTACGGGAACGGTGCCGACGCGCGACACGCCGCGGCCCGGCACCGTTGGTGAACGTCAGGCGGCCTCCAGGGCCTTCAGGTCCGCGCGCTTCTTCTCCAGCTCCGCGAACGCATTGTGCGCCTTCGTGGCCACATCCATGATCTGCTCCCAATTCACCGGGAGTTCTTCGGAGAGGTCATGAAGATCCATCTTGGCCTGGGTCGCCTTTGCGGACAGCTTCTTGAGTTCGGCCTTCAGCGCGTCGATGTCGCTCATGTCAGTCCTCAATAATTGGCCACGTCAGGGAATTTCTTGATCATCTCGACGCCGGAGCTGACGTATTTCGCACCCTCTTCCGCCAGCTTGCCGAGATTGTCGAAACCAAAGCGGTGCACGTCGCGCAACTGCTTGTTCACCACAATCAGCCGCCCGCCGATCAGCACCATGCGGCCGAAGCCTTCGTGGCTCATCTTCAGCATCGGCGAGATCATCACGCGGGTCTCGCGCTCGATCAGCAGACAGACGGCGTTGAAGAACAGCTCGAGCCGCCAGATGGTCTCGGGATCGGGATCACCGATGATCGGCAGCGCCCGGCGGGCTTCCTTGTCGAGGATATAAGGCTCGAGAAGATCGAGGTCCTTCTTGCCCTCCCAGGCCCCATGGGTGTCCTGGGCCCGCCAGACCTTGATCAATTCCTTGACGAAGGGCGTCTCTTCGGCGGGAACCACCGCGATGGTGGCATCTGCTGCTTCGGCCATGGTGCGTCCTCAATCCTCAAAATCGAGCGTGCGTTCTTTGCCCTTGTTCAGCGCCTTGCGGAGCCAGGGCGGCGGGGTGCCCTTCAGCACTTCGGAGAGCTTGTCGATGAGATCGGCGATCTCTTCCGGCTGGTTCACCTTCATGGGGTGAATATTGTTGGCCACCACGCGCGCCGCGCCGGAACCGCCGATCGCCGCCACGTAGAGAATCGCACAATCCTTGATGGCGTCGATCTTGGGGGCGAGCTTGTCCTCGTTCCCGTCTTCCTTCAGATCGCCATCGAACTCGATCGCCTCCACAAAGTGGCTCCCATCGGGGCTCACCTCATAGATGGCGATGTTCTTGGCCCATCCGAAATGTGCGTCGACCCGCTTCAGATCCTGCGTAGCAAATGCGACTTTCATGATGCGATCGCCTCGACATTCTTCTTAGTGATGGGTCGTTGCAGAAGTCGTGCCAGCATCGCCCCCATGTCCGTGCCCCTCGGCACCGGGACGCCAGGTGTCCGGCGTCGGCTCGTGATGGTCCTCGTGGTCCTTGATCACGAGGTTGGCGATGTCGAAGATGAGGTCCCGAGTGCCCCGGTAGCCCACGCTCAGCTGGTGCCCCGCCCCCAGGCGATCGAACATGGGCATGCCGATGCGGTGGAACGGGATGCCGAGGCGCGCGGCCCCTTGGCGGCCATGGGAATGGGTGAGAAACAGATCACACCCTCGCTCCTTGGCGAGGGTTTCCAAGTCTTCCAGATCACCAATCAGCACTTCGTCGGTGGGCAGGCGCTCGAACACCGGCGACTGAGTGGTGGTGACTGCGGCCACCATCTGCGTGCCCATCTCGTGCAGCATGGAGCCGACATCGAACAACAGGTCGGGTTCCGCACCAATGGCGAGGCGCCGCCCGCCCAGGTGGAAATGGGCATCGAGCATGGCGTCGACCAGCTGGCCCCGCTGGCGCCGATACTTGCGCGGCACCGGCTTGCCGGAGATCTCGCTCAGGAACATGATGAAATCATCGTTCGGTGCCAGCCCGCACAGGCGCTCGAACACCCGGGCCTTGGAGCCGGTGCGCTTTTCCATCGCTTCGGCCGCGCGGCGCATCTGCGCGCCAATGCCGATGGTCCAGGCTGCATCGCCCATGGTCGCCACTTCATCGACGCCGATGCCGCCAATGGTGGTGGGGGTGAAATCGTCGGGGATGTGACCATCGAGCGAGCCCGCCAGGTCCGGCAGGAAAGACGGCGTCAGGCCAAAGTCTTCGATGATGGTGCGCAGCTCATCGAGATCGCCCGGGGTCATGTGGCAGCCGGGCAGCACGTTGACGCGGGTCGGGTCCTTCTCCGCGCCCGGGTCGGGCACCTTCACCAAGCTCTCCACCATCTTGGCGACGGCCTTCTCCCAGCCATCCTGAAAGGCATCCTTGAAGTCCGGCGTGGAGACATAGACCATCGGGAAATCGGCAAGCTGCGGATACTTGCCGCGGATCAGCTTGATATAGCCATCCACATCGTCGCCCTTGGTCTCGGTGACGCCGGTGGAGCAGATGCCGATGATTTCCGGCTTGGTGCGATTGTAAATGTTGAGAATGGCCTGTTCGACATTCTCCAGGCCGCCCAGCACAGTCGCCACCTCGCTCATGGCGGTGGTCTGCAGCGGAATGGCTTCCTTGAAGTGACGCACGAACAGCACCAGGCCGAACGAGGTGCAGCCCTGCGAGCCGTGCAGCAACGGCATGCAGCCACGCAGGCCCATGAAGGCGAGCGCACCGCCGATCGGCTGGCTCATCTTCAGGGGATTGACCGCACATGCCTTCTTGGTGGGGATCAGCTTCGCCATGATGGGCCCCTCACTCCGCCGCCACCAGCGTGCCGGAGGCATCGCCATCGTTCACGCTGGAGAGAATGTCGCCCACCCGTTCGGCGCAGCTGCCGCAACCGCCCGACGCCTTGGTGTGCGCCTTCACGTCCGCCACGGTGGTGAGCCCTTGGGCGCGAATGGCGTCCTCAATGGTGCCCACATCGACGCTCATGCAATTGCAGACCTTCTTGGCCCGCCGCGCGGCTTCCGCCGCCACCGGATCGGTGATCACCGCCGGCGGGGCCGCGACCCCCTTCGCCTCCAGGATCTCCTCGATGCGGATCGCGCAGGCGCCGCAGCCGCCGGAGGCATTGGTGTGCTGCTTCACACCCTCCACGGTGGTGAGGCCGTGGGCGGCGATGGCGTCCTCGATCGTCCCGAGATCCACGCTCTTGCAATTGCAGATCTTCTTGGCGCGCCGCGCGGCTTCCGCTGCCACCGGATCGGCGGCGAGGGTCGCCGCTTCCGCCTCCATCTGGGCGATGGCCCGGGCCTGCCAGTTGTTGGCGGGATCCTCCCACGGTGCCGGCTTGCGCACCTGCTCCCAGATGGGGTTATAGAGCGCCTTGTCGATCTCCTCGACCAGCTTCACCATGCCCACATAGCCCATATAGGCGTGGTGGCGCTCCTGGTTGATGTCGAGCCAGGGCATGTTCGCCTTGAGCGCGATGAACTGCGAGCGGCCGCCCGACAGCATGATGTCCGCCTTCGCGTCTTTGAGCATTTTGTACATTTCGCGCGGCGTCATGTCATCGATCATGTGAGCGTCCTGGCCCATCAGTTCCTTGATGCGCTCCTTGTCCTCCTTGGTGGACTTCTTCACCGAGGTGCCGACCAGCTCCAGCCCGGCCTCCTGCAGAGCCGCCACCACCGACCACGACTTCACGCCGCCGGTGATGAGCAGCACCTTCTTGCCCTTGAACCGGGGCTTATACTTGGCGATGGCGTCCCACGCCTTCTTCTCTTCCCGGGCGATGATCGCCTCGGTGCGGTCCATCAGCTCGGGATCGGCACCCTTCTCGATCAGCATGCGGGCGATTTCCCGCAGCGAATCCGAGGAATCCTCGATGCCGTAGAAGGAGCCTTCGAAGAAGGGGATGTCGTAGCGCTCCTCCATCTTGCGGGCGACGTTGATCATCGCCTTGGAGCACACCATCATCGCCGCCTTGGCGCGATGGGAGGAGGCCACATCCTTATACTTCCCGTCGCCGGAGATGCAGGCGAGGATGCGAATGCCCAGCTCATCCAGCAGCGGCTTCACCTGCCACAGCTCGCCGGAGAGGTTGTATTCGCCGATGATATTGATGTCGTAGGGTGTCGTATACTCCGGCTCCTCGGTGCCGATGACGTGCTCGAGGATGGCTTCGCCGGCGAGCTTGTTGCCGAGGTTCTTGGGGCCCACGAAGCCGGGAGAATTGACCGGGATCACCGGTTTGCCGAACTTCTCCTTGGCCGCCTTGCAGACCGCGTCGATGTCGTCGCCAATCATGGCGGGCACGCAGGTCTGGTAGACGAAAATGGCCGGCGGATCGTATTTCTCGATGATTTCCTTGATGGACTTGAACAGCCGCTTTTCGCCGCCGAACACCACGTCCGTCTCATTGATGTCGGTGGTGAAGCCGGTCCGCCAGATGTTCGAGCCCGACGACTTGGCGCCGCGGTTGTCCCAGCTGTTGCCTTCGCAGGCAATGGGACCGTGCACCAGGTGGGCGACATCGGTGAAGGGCTGAAGGGCGATCTTCGCGCCATCGAACGCGCAGCCGCCGGCGGCACCGCCGGGCTGCAGCTGCTTGGTGCAGCCTTTCTTCTTCTCCGCTTCGGATTTGTTCTGGTTTTTCGCGCAACCCGGTTCGTTGAAGACGGCCTGAATCGTGTTGGACAACGAGCTCATGGATCTCTCCTTCAACAAAAGGGCTGTGTCAGATCACAAGGAATTTGCGGAACTCTCCCGGTCGGGTCGGATCGGGCGGGGCCCCGGAACCGGCTCGTAGCCAAAGACAACTCCCGGGCGGCAGCGCCGCCCGGGAGAAAGACATCAACGGATGATGTCGAACGAGTAGTCGGTCTTGGCCGGCACGATAGTGTTGGCGTCGATCGTGTCGAAGATCTTGTCCAGGATCGTGATCAGGACGTTCATGCCGCCCTGATAGCCCCACACCGGCCGACGGTGGTGGTGGTGACGGTCGAAGATCGGGAAGCCGATGCGGATCAGCGGGGTGCCCGTGTCGCGCTCCAGATACTTGCCGTAGGTGTTGCCGATCAGGAAGTCCACCGGCTCGGTGAACAGCAGCGAGCGCATGTGCCACAGGTCACGGTTCGGATAGACCTTGCAGTTCTGGCCGAACGGCGAGCTATCGAACAGCGCCTGCATCTTCTGCGCCCACTTCGGACCGCCGTTGGTGGCGAGCACCGTGGTCGGCTCGGCGCCCAGCTCCAACAGGAAGGCGGCGAGGCCATAGCAGAGGTCCGGATCACCATAAATGGCGAACTTCTTGCCGTGGATGTGGGCCGAGGAGTCGGCGATGGCATCCACCAGGCGGCCACGCTCCTTGGCCAGTTCCTCGGGGATCTCCTTGCCGGTGATGCGGGAGACTTCCATCAGGAACTTGTCGGTGGCGGCGACGCCCACAGGGTGGTTGAACGCAACCACCTCATGACCGTGGCCCTTGATGAACGGCAAGGTCTTCTCGGTGCAGTATTCCTGCATGGAGATGGTGGCCTTGGCGTGGACGGCGGCGGCCGCCTCTTCCAGCGTGGTGCCGCCATCATACATGCGGAACTCGCCGTCGGTGGGGGTATCCCACACGTCGGAATTGTCGCCGAGGATGGTGTACTCGACACCCATCAGATTGAAGATCCGCTTGATCTCACGCAGGTTGCCGACGGTGTAGCCATCGAAGCCACCGAGGAAGTTGATCTTCTCATTGGGCTCGCGCACCAGCTTGTCGGTGGTGCCGGCCTTGCCGTCCCAGAAGTGCTCGAGCACGCCCTTCATGGCGTTGTCGTAGCCGGTGATGTGGCTGCCGACGAAGGCCGGGGTGTGAGCGAACGGCACGTCGTATTCCGCCGGAACGGAGCCCTTCTCCTTCGCCGTCTTGATGAAGGCGTTGAGATCGTCGCCGATGACTTCCGCCATGCAGGTGGTGGAGACAGCGATCATCTTGGGCTTGTACATGTTGTAGGTGTTGGCGAGGCCGTCAATCATGTTGTTGAGGCCGCCGAACACCGCCGCATCTTCCGTCATGGACGAGGACACGCAGGAGGTGGGCTCCTTGAAGTGGCGCGAGAAGTGCGAGCGATAGTACGCCACGCAGCCCTGCGAGCCATGCACGAACGGGATCGTGCTCTCGAAGCCGACCGCCACGAACACCGCGCCGAGCGGCTGGCACGCCTTGGCCGGGTTCACGGTCAGGGCTTCACGGGCGAAATTCTTTTCCTGGTATTCGGGCGTCTTGGCCCACTCGCGGATCCGTTCCACTTCGGCCGGATCGCGGGGGTTCTCGAACATCCGCTTCTTGTTGGCCAGCATCTGCTGGTATTCGGGACCACGGAAAAGCTCGAAGTGATCGAGCACGTTATCTGCATTTTGTGGCATTGCGAACCCCTATGGTGGGCCTTGAACTCGACAAACCTTTCCCGTTGCCCCTCCCGCACGCGGGAGGGGCTGGGATCAGCGTGTGCAGACGAAACGCTAGTTGCGCGAGATCACTCGGCAGCGAGCAGGGTCGGCTTGGAGGGAGACTTCTTCCACGGGGTGTTGGTCATCTTCCACACCGGGGAGTTGATGGCCATGTCCATGTCACGCGCGAAGATCGCGAAACCGTCATAGCCATGATAGGGACCGGAATAGTCCCAGGAGTGCATCTGACGGAATGGCACGCCCATCTTCTGGAAGACGTACTTTTCCTTGATGCCCGAGCCGACCAGATCCGGCTGGATCTTTTCGACGAACTTCTCGAACTCATAGCCGGTCACGTCGTCATAGATGATCGTGCCATCCTTGACGTAGTGCTGGGCGGTGCGCTGATAGTCGTCGTTATGGGCGAATTCGTAGCCGGTGCCGACCACTTCCATGCCCAGGTCCTCGTAGGCGCCAATGACGTGACGGGGACGCAGGCCGCCCACGTACAGCATCACGGTCTTGCCTTCCAGGCGCGGACGATACTTGGCGATCACCGCGTCCATCAGGGGCTGGTACTTGGCGATGACGCGCTCGGCACCTTCCTTGATCTTGTCGTCGAAATAGCCGGCGATCTTGCGCAGCGACTCGGCGATCTTGGAGGGGCCGAAGAAGTTGTATTCGCACCACGGAATACCAAACTTCTCTTCCATGTGCCGCGAGATGTAGTTCATCGAGCGGTAGCAGTGAAGCACGTTCAGCTTGGCCTTCGGGGTATTCTCGAGCTCGGCCAGAGAACCGTCGCCAGACCACTGAGCGATCACGCGCAGGCCCATCTCCTCGAGGAGGATCCGGGACGACCAAGCGTCACCACCGATGTTGTAGTCGCCGATGATGGCCACGTCATAGGGAGTCGCCTCAAACGGTGCCGGCTTCGCCGGATCCATCTTGTCGAACACCCAGTCGCGGATCGCGTCGTTGGCGATGTGGTGACCCAGAGACTGGGACACGCCACGGAAGCCCTCGCAGCGCACCGGCACGATGGTCTTGCCATCGTACTCCTTGGACTTCGACTTGGACACCGCCTCGATGTCGTCGCCGATGAGGCCGATGGGGCACTCGGACTGAACGGTGATGCCGTTGTTCAGCGGGAACAGCTCCTGGATCTCGTCCATGATCTTCGCGAGCTTCTTGTCGCCGCCGAAGACGATGTCCTTTTCCTGGAAGTCCGAGGTGAACTGCATCGTCACGAAGGTATCGATACCCGTCGTGCCGATATAGTAGTTGCGGCGGGCAGCCCAGGAATACTGGCCGCAGCCAACCGGGCCATGCGAGATGTGGATCATGTCCTTGATGGGACCCCACACCACGCCCTTGGAACCGGCATAGGCGCATCCACGGATGGTCATGACGCCGGGGATGGACTTGATGTTGGACTTCACGCCGCAATCGGACTTGCCGGATTCGTGCACGTTGAGGTGCTTCGCACGGCGCTTCGCGGTCTTCTCCGGATAAACCTTGAGAACTTCCGCGATGAGTTCCTTATTGCGGGCCTTGATTTCAGCAACGCTCTGCTTTTCGGCCAAGCTCATCTTGAAATCTCGCTCTTCTTGGGGTTGCCGTTCTGGCATGCCGGCCCCGGTGATACGGGACCGGCGGCCGCGTCGGTGTCAGCCGATCAGGCGGTGAGCTCGGCGGCGGTCTTGCCGACCTGGCTCTCGTCCACGGCCTTCATGATGCCGTGCTCCATGAGCAGGTCTTCCAGCTCGTCCATGGTGATCGGGGTCGGGATGATGCCGTTGCCCTTGTTCGCATGCACCTTGGTCGCCAGGTTCCGGTAGTGCTGGGCCTGGGCGCTGTCGGGCGCATACTCCACCACGGTCATGCGGCGCAGCTCGGCGTGCTGCACGATGTTGTCGCGCGGCACGAAGTAGATCAGCTCGGTGCCGAGCTTCTTCGCCAGCGATTCCGCCAGCTCCAGCTCCTTGTCGGTCTGGCGCTCGTTGCACACCAGCCCGCCCAGGCGCACGCCGCCGGAGTTCGCATACTTCAGAATGCCCTTGGAGATGTTGTTGGCCGCATACATGGCCATCATCTCGCCGGACATGACGATGTAGATTTCCTGGGCCTTGTTCTCGCGGATGGGCATGGCGAAGCCGCCGCACACCACGTCGCCCAGCACGTCGTAGGACACGTAGTCGATGTCCTCGTAGGCGCCGTTCTCCTCCAGGAAGTTGATGGAGGTGATCACGCCGCGGCCGGCGCAGCCCACGCCCGGCTCCGGACCGCCGGACTCAACGCACTTGATGTCCTCGAAGCCGATCTTCATCACGTCTTCGAGCTCGAGGTCTTCCACCGAGCCGGCGTTGGCCGCCAGCGACAGGATGGTGTCCTGGGCCTTGGCGTGCAGGATCAGGCGGGTGGAGTCCGCCTTCGGGTCGCAACCCACGATGAGGATCTTGTGACCCATCTGCGCGAGCGCAGCCAGGGTGTTCTGGGAGGTGGTGGACTTGCCGATACCACCCTTGCCGTAAAACGCGATCTGTCGCAGAGAAGACATCTTGCTCTCCTGATGAACTTCAGCCGGTGTCGGCAAAACGCCTGAGGCGGTTGTGCCGGTCGGGCGGCGCGTCCCCGTTGCCCGGACGTGCCTGTGCCAGTGGCGCTTCGGAGACCGTGCGAGGCCACCGAAGTGGCGCCGCAACGTCTGCAACCCGTTGCCCGCCATAAGAGATAGCAACGACCGTGCCAGCTCGGATCGCAGTCAAAAACTATTCAAATGTAGAGGGATAGACGCCAAGCCCGGCGCAAGGCGCCTGTGTTGAGAACCCGACATCCGCGAAAGCCGCACGACACGGGTCGGGCCTCTGTTGGAAACGAAACACCTTCCACCACTGGCCCCTCCCCTCTCCTGCGGAGACAGGGAGCGGCGGCGCGAACCGCCCTTGGCATGCCACATGGTGGGGTGATCGCCATGCCGCGCAATGGGCCGACGATCAGCGGCGATCGCCGCTTCGGACCAAGCCGGAAGGTCGTGAGAGGCAGGACAACGCGGCCAGAGCCCGCTAAGGCAAGGGCGCGCGGCGCTCCTGGAAGGCAAGAAATGGCAGAGACCGGAGTAGGCTGAGACCCGCAGGAGGCACCGGCGGGCTGCGACGAGGGGCTCCGCAGGTGCGCCGTCAGAACGGCGTGCGGCCGGCATCAGAGCCGGCCGCCAAAACCTCAACCGAACATGCGTTCGGCCTTCTTCAGGGCATCGATGAGCGCATCGACTTCCTGACGGGTGTTGTAGAGACCGAACGACGCCCGGCAAGTGGCGGTGACGCCGAAGCGGTCAAGCAGCGGCATGGCGCAATGTGTCCCGGCCCGCACGGCGATGCCATCCATGTCGATCAACGTTGCCACGTCATGGGCGTGCGCCCCCTTCATCTCAAACGAGATGATGGCGCCCTTTTCCTTGGCGGTGCCAATGACGCGGATGGAATTCATCTCCCGCAGGCGCTCCATGGCGTAAGCCAGAAGATCCTGCTCGTGGGCGCGGATCCGCTCCTTGCCGATGGAGTTGATGTAATCCAGCGCGGCCCCGAGCCCTGCCGCCTCGACGATGGCGGGCGTCCCGGCCTCGAAACGATGAGGCGGATCGCCATAGGTCACTGTATCAAGGCGCACCTCGCGGATCATCTCGCCGCCACCGTTGAACGGCGGCATACCCTCGAGAATGTCGTATTTGCCGTAGAGCGCACCGATCCCCGTGGGCCCGTAGAGCTTGTGGCCGGTGATGACATAGAAGTCGCAGTCGATATCCTGCACATCCACGTCCAGATGCACCGCCCCCTGTGAGCCATCCACCAGAACGGGGATGCCGCGAGCGTGGGCGATGCGCGTCACCTCCTTCACCGGGACCGTGGTGCCGAGCACGTTCGACATCTGGGTGATGGCGACGAGCTTGGTGCGCTCCGTCAGCAGCGCCTCGAACTCGTCCAGGAGAAAGTTGCCGTCCTCGTCCACCGGCGCCCATTTGAGCACCGCGCCCTTGCTCTCGCGCAGGAAATGCCAGGGCACGATATTGGCATGGTGCTCCATGATCGACAGGACGATCTCATCGCCCTCGCCGATATGGGTGCGCCCGAAGGTGGCCGCCACCAGGTTCACCGCCTCAGTGGCATTGCGGGTGAAGACGATTTCCTCATTGCGCCGGGCATTGAGGAAGCGAGCCACCCGTTCGCGCCCCCCCTCGTAAGCCTCAGTGGAGGCGTTCGCGAGGTAATGCAGGCCACGGTGCACATTGGCATATTCGTGGGTGCACACGTGACGCATGCGATCCAGAACCGCCAGCGGCTTCTGGGCCGAAGCACCGTTGTCGAGATAGACGAGGGGCTTGCCGTTCACCTCGATGCCGAGGATTGGGAAATCCTCGCGCACTCGCATGACGTCATAGCCGCCGTTGGTCACAGCGGGATGCATGAATCTCACTTCCGCTCGATGAGCCAGGTTCGGGTCGCGTCGCTCAGAGCCGCGCGGACCCCTTCATGAGCGATACCATCAATCACCTCGCCAACGAAAGCCTGGATCAGGAGCGCCTCCGCCTCTTTCTCGGGAATGCCGCGCGCCATGAGATAGAACTTCACCTGCTGATCGAGCGATCCGGTGGTGCAGCCATGGCCGCATTGCACGTCGTCAGCGAAGATCTCCAATTCCGGCTTGTTGTCGGATTCCGCCGTGTCGGAGAGGAGCAGCGCGCGGCTCATCATGCGTGCGTCGGTCTTCTGCGCGCCAGGGCGCACCGAAATCCGGCCCTGGAAGATATCCTGCGCCGCGCCATCCACCACAGCCCGGAACTGCTCGCGGCTCTGGCAATGGGGCGCGATGTGCTCCATGGCCAGCAGCGTGTCGCTGTGCTGCTTGCCCGCCAGCAGACTGACGCCGCCGATGCGGGCTTCGGTGCCCGCGCCATCCAGTTGCACCAGCATCTGGTTGCGCACCGTCGCCCCGCCGATGGTGAAATTGGTGTTCGCGAAGGTCGCGGACGCCCCAACCTGTGCCAAGAGCGTGGCGATGTGCAGCGCCTCACCGCCCTCAAGGGTCAGCTTCAGCCGATCCAGCTGCGCGCCGTCTCCCACCACAGCTTCCAGGGTGGTGTTGATCTGGTAGGCGACGCCAGACGGCCCCTCGTGGCTTTCCACCAGGCTCAGGCGCGCGCCCTCACCCAGCACCACCAGGGAGCGCGTGAACATGGCCACCGCCGCCGGCTCGGTGGCGACGAACACCAGGTGCAGGGGGCGAGTGACCAGAGCGCCGGGCGCCACCGAGATGACGAGGCCATCACCCATGAAAGCGGTGTTGAGCGCCAATGCGGCATCGGTGCTCGGCACCGTCTGGCCCAGATGCGTCGCCACCAGAGGATCCCCGACGGCCAGCGCGCTGGCCAGCGAGGTAATCGTGAGGCCGCTCTCAAGCCCCGCCAGATCAGAGATATCCGGCGCGAACGCGCCGTTCACCACATAGAGCCGCCGCAGATCCATGCCCGCCAGCATGGGACAGGCCGCAGCCGCCCCAGCGACCTGCTCAGGGGTCGGCAGCGGCGCCAGAGGCGGCGCGTCCCGCAGCAGCGTGCGCAGATCCGTATATTTCCAGCTTTCCACGCGGCGATGGGGCAGCCCCGTGGCCGCGAAGGCCTCGAAGGCATCGACCCGACGCGCGGCAACCGCCGCATCGCCCGGAAGGCGGGACTTGAGGGTTGCGAAAGCGTCGGCCAGGGCCAACTCCGCGGCGGTCTTCATGAGGCGGATTTCGGCTGCCATGGTCGTCACGCCGCTTCGTTCTGATACTGTGCGTAGCCGGTGGCTTCCAGCTCCAGCGCCAGCTCCTTGCCACCGGTATGAACGATCCGCCCCGCAGCGAACACGTGGACCACATCGGGCACGATATAATCGAGCAGGCGCTGATAGTGGGTGATCACCAGGAACGAACGGTCCGGCGAGCGCATGGCGTTCACGCCGTTGGAGACCACCTTCAAGGCGTCGATGTCGAGCCCGGAGTCCGCCTCGTCCAGGATGCTGAGGAACGGTTCCAGCAGCATCATCTGCAGGGTTTCGTTGCGCTTCTTCTCGCCACCGGAAAAGCCGACATTCACCGGACGCTTCAGCATGTCGGTATCGATGCCGAGCTGTTTGCCCAGCTCCCGCACCTTGCGCACCAGCTCGGGCGACGTCAGCTCCGGCTCGCCGCGCTGCTTGCGCTGGCTGTTCGCCGCCGTGTGCAGGAATGCCATGTTCGACACGCCCGGGATCTCCAGCGGATACTGAAAGCACAGGAACATGCCCTGCGCGGCCCGCTCGTCCGGCGACAGGGAAAGAAGATCCACGCCGCGGAACAGCACCTCGCCGGAGGTCACCTCATAGCCTGGCTTACCGGACAGCACATAGGACAGGGTCGACTTGCCGGCGCCGTTGGGCCCCATGATGGCATGCACCTCACCCGGATTGATGGTGAGATTCATGCCATTGATGATCTTCCGTCCGCCGGTGATCTCGGCATGAAGATCGCGGATTTCCAGCAAGGGGGCCATGACACGGATCCTCTGGTTCAAGATGTCGACGACGGGTTCAGCCGACGCTGCCTTCAAGACTGATGGAGATGAGCTTCTGAGCCTCGACGGCGAATTCCATGGGCAGCTGCTGCAACACATCGCGCACGAAGCCGTTCACGACCAGCGCCACCGCGTCTTCCTGCGACAGACCGCGCTGCATGCAATAGAACAGCATGTCCTCGGAGATCTTGGAGGTGGTCGCCTCGTGCTCGAACTGGGCGGAGGGGTTCTTCGCCTCGATATAGGGCACCGTGTGCGCGCCGCAGGTTTCGCCGATGAGCAGCGAGTCGCAATTGGTGAAGTTGCGGGCGCCGGTGGCCTTGCGGTGGGCCGAGACCAGTCCGCGATAGGTGTTGTTGGATCGCCCGGCGGAAATGCCCTTGGAGATGATACGGCTGGTGGTGTTCTTGCCCAGATGGATCATCTTGGTGCCCGAATCCACCTGCTGGCGGCCATTGGAGATGGCGATGGAATAGAACTCGCCCGACGAGCCTTCCCCGCGTAGCACGCAGCTCGGATATTTCCAGGTGATGGCCGATCCGGTTTCCACCTGGGTCCAGGAAATCTTGGAATTCCTGCCGCGGCAATCCCCGCGCTTGGTCACGAAATTATAGATGCCGCCACGCCCCTCGGCATCGCCCGGATACCAGTTCTGGACAGTAGAATACTTGATCTCTGCATCGTCCAGGACCACCAGTTCCACCACGGCGGCGTGCAGCTGGTTTTCGTCGCGCATGGGCGCCGTGCAGCCTTCAAGATAGGACACGTAAGCGCCCTTGTCGGCGATGATCAACGTGCGTTCGAACTGGCCGGTGTTCTTCTCATTGATGCGGAAATAGGTCGACAGCTCCATCGGGCAGCGCACCCCCGGCGGGATGTAGACGAAGGAGCCATCGGAGAACACAGCGGAGTTCAGAGTGGCATAATAATTGTCGGTGGTGGGCACCACCGTGCCGAGATACTGACGGACCAGGTCAGGGTGTTCGCGAAGCGCCTCCGAGATGGGCATGAAGATCACGCCGGCGGCCTTCAGCTCCTCCTTGAAGGTGGTGGCCACCGAGACACTGTCGAACACCGCGTCCACCGCGATCTTCGGCCGCTCACCCTCGGGAATCTCGACGCCGGCGAGGACCTCCTGCTCCCGCAGGGGGATACCGAGCTTCTCGTAGGTCTTCAGAATCTCGGGGTCGACCTCGTCGAGGGATTTCGGCGCCTTAAACTTTTTCGGTGCCGCGTAATAATAGAGATCCTGAAAGTCGATTTGAGGAAAATCAACGCGCGCCCAGGTCGGCTCCGCCATATTCAGCCAACGGCGGTAGGCATCCAACCGCCACTCTAGCATCCATTCAGGCTCATCCTTGCGCGCCGAAATGAATCGGATGACCTCCTCGGACAAACCCTTGGGGGCCTTTTCCGATTCGATATTGGTTTCAAAGCCGTATTTATACTGGTCGACGTCGATGGAACGAACCTGTTCGACTGTGTCCTGTACGGCCGCCATTTTGTCCTCCGTTCAACTTTTCAGTCTCACGCGCACCCAGCCTGGCGCACCGTCTTGGCATCCGGACGCGCCCGTCAGTGGCGCCGTCCGCTCGAAACAGCCGCCTCCAACGGAAGCAGCCACGATCCTGAAAGTTCCCCGCGCCCACCTTGGGCCGAGCACCCCGCTCAGCCCCCAGGCCACCGGCCTCAGGGGATGAGCGCTTGACCGGAAAGGGAGAGCCGCCGACGGATGCGAAGCACCGCGCCGGCCACTCTGCCGCAAGGGGATGAGCGAGGGCCACCGGGCCGAACACCCCTTCGCGCAGATCCCGTCCGGCAGAACGTCAGGCTGGCACGCAGGTATTCTCCACCGGACACACCGCGGCGCACTGCGGGGAGTCGAAGCTGCCCTCGCATTCGGTGCACTTCTTGGGGTCGATGATATAGGTGTCGTTCTTCATGCGGATGGCGGCGTTCGGGCATTCAAACTCGCACGCGCCACACACGGTGCATTGAGAGGTAATGATCTTGTAGGCCATGGGCTAGCTCCGCATTGTGCAGATGATGGCAGGCAAGATCTCCTTTCAAGCCGCGTGCCAGATCATAACATATTGATCTGGAATTATTATTTTTCAGACTGTCGGGACTTGTCGCTGTCGCGGCCCCGACATGCTGTCGCAAGTGCGACAGCCCGTCAGAAGCGCTTGATCTCGATGTCGTGCTTCTTCAGCGCGTAGCCGATCTGGCGGGGCGTGAGGCCCAGCAGGCGCGCGGCCTTCGCCTGCACCCAGCCGGCCCTCTCCATGGCATCCACCAGCCGCTCCCGCTCCGACATGTCGTCGAACTCGGGGGACGCGGTGCGTACCAGCGGCGAGGACGCCGGGGCGGGCCCGGCCAGAGCGCCCGGCAGCGCCGGGACAGGAACCGTGACCGACGCCGGCGGCACGCCGAAGGCGCCGTGCGGGGCGGTATTGGAATTGGCCGGCTCGGACGCCGCGGCCCCCGCGCCATGCGCAGCGGCCACCACCGGCAGAGGAATGTCCACCGGCCGCCGCGTGGCGATATCGGTGGGATTGCGCCACAGCAGTGCCGACAGGCATTCGTTGTGACGACAGGCGAAGTCGTCGCTGTGGATGGCGCTGCCCTGGGCCAGGGTGGCGGTGCGCTGCACGCAGTTTTCCAGCTCGCGCACGTTGCCGGGGAAGCCGCAGTGCATCAGCACGTCAATGGCGTCGCGGCCGAACAGCAGGTCGCGCCCGTTGTCGCGGTTGAAGCGGTCCAGGAACTCATTGGCGAGCAGCGGGATGTCGCCGCGGCGGTCGCGCAGGGAGGGCACCAGCACCGGGATCACCGAGATCCGATAGTAGAGATCGGCACGGAACTCATTGCGCGCCACGGCCTCTTCCAAATTCCGATTGGTCGCGGCCACCACCCGCACGTTCACCTTAATGGTGTGCGTGCCGCCGACCCGCTCGAACTCCTGCTCCTGCAGCACCCGCAGCAGCTTGGCCTGGAAGGCGGGGGAGATCTCGCCGATCTCGTCGAGGAACAAGGTGCCCTTGTCGGCGAGCTCGAACCGGCCCTTGCGCGCGCCCACGGCACCCGTGAAGGCGCCCTTCTCATGGCCGAACAGTTCCGATTCCAGAACGGATTCCGGCAGAGCCGCGCAATTGAGCTTGATGAACGGCCCCTTGGCGCGGCCGGACAATTCATGGATGGCTTTGGCGATCAGCTCCTTGCCGGTGCCGGATTCCCCACGCAGCAGAACCGGGGAATGGGACTTGGCGACGATGGTGATCTTGTCCAGCAGCGCGCGAATCTCGGGGCTGTCGCCGACGATGCCGTCCACATAGACCTTCTTGCGCTCGCGCATGGGCTTGAGCTCGGACAATTCCTTCTGAAGGCGGCCACTCTCCGCCATCAGCCGCTCGCGATCGCGCGACACCACACGATGAAGCTGCACGGTCTGGCCGATCAGGTTGGCCACCATGGTGAGGAAGCGCACATCGGAATCAAGCCGGAACACCGAGCGCCCGTCCCACACCCGATCGATGGTGAGCGTGCCGATGACCCGGGAGGCCACACGGATGGGAACGCCGATGAACGACACCCGCGTGTCGTCCGTCGCACCAAGGGCGGTGACGTCCGCCGGGCTGAACGCGGGATGCGAGGAGACGTTCTCGGCGATCAGCGGCACTGCGGTGGCGATCACCTGGCCGATGGCCTTCTCCGGCAGCCGCGCGCGATAGCGCTCGTCCGTTCCCTCGTTCCACCCGGCGCCGACCGTAATGTCGGGAATGCCATCGTCCTCCAGCAGCGAAATGACGCCGTGTCGCATCTGCATGAAAGAGGAGAGAAGATTGACGACGCTCGACAGAGTGGTTTCCAGGCGGGTCGGAGCCGTCAGGATCTTCGAGATCTCATAGATCCCGGTAAGGGCCACATCGCTCAACGAGACGAGCGGCACATGCGCCTGCGCGGCATCCCGCTCCACCGAAACCACATCTTCAAAGGGCATGGTGCTTTCTCCGTCACCCCGACCGTTCCCCCTCACCCATTTTGTCTGTTTAGCGACATTTTGATTTAGTTTGGTTCTTATGTCGTGCACAACCTGAAGGCAAAACTGCCCAATAAATATGCGTAGACATATAACAGTCTGGCGTCATGCGAGAATTCGATCCGAGATATTTCCTTATCTTTTTCGTCGCATCACCGTTCTGACGGGTTCGGCCGGGCTGCGCGACCGAGACTCGGAAGAATTCGAAAGCCAGAGGGGACGGATCCGACATTTCATGTCGCGCACATGTTGCGAACCGCTCGCGATTTCTGCTGGAAACCACGGTTCAACTTCTCTGATCCCGACCGTTTCAGTATTCGTATACAAACAAAGAAGTCGTCACGGCCTGAAGCCACGGACCTCAGATGAACAGGGCCAGGCGCGCGGCCGCGGCGGCCGCCCCCTCCCCCCGCAGAAACTCCGGAACCTCAGCGGAAGGCATGGGCCGCCGGAACAGGAAGCCCTGCGCATATTCGCAGCCGCGGTCGCGCAGGAAGCGGGCCTGCCCCGCGGTTTCGACCCCTTCGGCCACCACCCGCATGCCGAGATTGCGCCCGAGCTCGATCACCGCGCACACGATCGCCGTATCAAAGGCGTCCTGCTCGATGTCTTTTACGAAGCCGCGGTCGATCTTGATGGTGTCGATGGGCAGTTGCTTGAGGTGGATCAGGCCAGCATAGCCGGTACCGAAATCGTCGAGCGCCACCCGCACCCCGGCGCGGTAGAGTTCGTCGAGCGTGGGCGCGAGGTGGTCGGAATTGCGACCGAGAAAGACGGTCTCGGTGATCTCCACATCAAACCGGTCCGCCTCCACGCCGGCGGCATGAAACTGCCGCAGAAGCCGGCTGGCGAGGTCCCGGTAGGTGAACTCCGCCGGTGACAGATTGATGGCGATGCGACCGCAGTCGTAGCCCGCCTCGATCCAGCCCCGCACGTCGCTGGTGACCTTGCGCACCATGCGCTCACCGATCAGAACCGACAGCTCCCGGTCCATCAGCGCCATCTCAAACGCGGCAGGGGCCAGCACCGTGTGGGCCGAGCGGCGCCAGCGCACCAGGGCCTCGAAGCCCGCCAGGCGACCGGTCGTCAGCGATACCTTGGGCTGGTAATAGGGCACGATCTGGTCATCGGCCAGCGCCCCCATCATCTCCCGCAGGAGCGTGAGCCGCTCGGACACCACCTGGCGCATGGCCGGCGCATAGATCATGACCCGGTTCCGCCCCTGCTGCTTGGCGGCATAAAGGGCGAGGTCCGCGTCCTTCATCAATTCGCTGTAGCTGCAATCATGCTCGGGACACGACGCCACCCCGACGCTGGCCTTGGTGGAGAGCTGGCGCCCCTGGTGGGGCACCGGCCGCCGCAGGTCGGAAACGATACGCTGCGCCAGCCGCCGGCCGACATCCAGCGCATCTGGCGCCACCAGCAGCACGACGAATTCATCGCCGCCCAGCCGTGCCACCACACCGCGCTCACCCACCAGGGCGCGCAGGCGCAGGGCGGTTTCCGACAACACCACATCGCCGGCATCGTGACCGAGGGAATCGTTCACGTCCTTCAGGCTATCGAGGTCGATCAGCATCAGGCACACCCCCTGCCCCGCCGGCCGGGTGGCGAGCGCCGCCTCCAGCCGCGCGTGGAAGGCCGGCCGGTTGGGAAGGCCCGTCAGCGCATCATGGGTGGCGGCATGGCGCACCTGCAGCTCGATGGCATTGCGCTCGGTGACGTCGATCACCGCCGAAACCAGGCCCGGGGCCCCCTCCATCTCGATCCGCGCGGCGGCCAGCAACACTTTCCGCGCGCTGCCGTCGGACAGGCGGATGCTGGTCTCGAAATCGGTCACGTAGCCGTCCTCATCCAGCCGCGCCATCAGTTGGCTGCGATCGCCGGGCTGCACGTAAAGGTCGAGGATGCGCACCGAGGGGACCAGATCGGCGGACGTGCCGTAATAGCGGCGCGCCGCCTCGTTGAACTTCAGCACCTCCCCGCCGTCGCGCGTGGTCACCACCAGCGGCAGCGGCACGGCATGGAAGGTCTTCTCCAGGAGGTTTTCGCTCTCGCGCAGCCGCTCGTTGGTGCGGCGCTGGGCCGCCACCGCCGCCCACTGCAGACGATCGCGCCGATTGGCCCGCGACAGCACGATGATCAGGGCGGCATTCAGCGTCGCAACGGCCACCGTAAGCCCGATGGAGACCCGCCAGGGCTCGGCGAAATCGATATAGCCGATCAGCAGCATCACGCTCACGCCCACGCCGCTGCCGACGGACAGCCAGAAGGCGGCCGGCACGGTGAGATAGAGGATCGTCGGCAGCAGCACCACCACGAACAAGGCGAGCTCGCTGCGGGTCGCCACCAGCACCGCCACGCCCGCGCCGGTCACCCATTGCCAGAGCACCGAGACCGCATCGAGCTGCCGGGCGGTGCGGACAGCATCCACCGCCACCAGGCAGATCAAGGCGATGAAAATCACGGCGAAGCGCGCCGAGAGGGCCACCACGAAATGCGCGGTGCCCTCGAACCGCCAGTCGCTCAGGAGAAAAAGGGCATTCAGCACCGCCGACAGGGCGAACATGATCCGCACATGTCGCTTCAGCTCATTCAGGCGATCGGCGCGAAACGCCGCCTCCCGCTCGGGATCGGCAAACTCCCCCCCAAGTGCGGTCAGGCGCAGGTCATCAGCAGTCTCCGACTGCGCCATCGCTCTCGTCCCCCCAAGAACCTCGACTGAACAGCAAAAGTGTAATCGTCACATAAAGATGTTGCCAGCGCGCCAGCGGCAAGCCCGGCATTTTTTCCGCCCCCAGGTTGTGCGCATCCCCGCTCCAGACGCATCCCGCAAAGAGATGATGCGGCCTGCCGCTCGCCTCGGCGCGACGCGCAGGCTATATGCGCTTTGAGCCACCGGGCGACCGGCGGCCTGTCCCGTGGCCCACACTCCGGAGCCGGCCGATGCTCGGCGCGCAGCGCATTCTCCTCATCATCGGCGGTGGCATCGCCGCCTATAAGTGTCTCGACCTGATCCGCCGGCTCAAGGAGCGCGGCGCCACCGTTCGGGTGATCCTCACCGCCGCCGCCCAGCAGTTCGTCACGCCGCTGGCCGTGGGCGCGCTCTCGGGCGAGCGGGTGTTCTGCGACCTGTTCGATCTCACCGCTGAGCACGACATCGGCCACATCCGCCTGTCCCGTGAAGCCGACCTGGTGGTGGTGGCCCCGGCCACCGCCGACCTGATGGCGAAGATGGCCCAGGGGCATGCGGATGACCTCGCCAGCACCGCTCTGCTGGCCACCGACAAGCCGGTGCTCATCGCCCCGGCCATGAATCCGCGCATGTGGGCCCATCCGGCCACCCGGCGCAATCTGGCGCAGTTGCAGGCCGACGGCATCGCCGTGGTGGGCCCCAACGCCGGCGCCATGGCCGAGCGCGGCGAGTTCGGCGAAGGGCGCATGGCCGAGCCGCAGGAGATTCTCGATGCCGTCATCGCCCGGCTCGACGCCACGCGCGCCGCGCCGATGCCCACCGTCCTGGCGGGGCGCCGGGTGCTGGTCACCTCCGGCCCCACCCACGAGCCCATCGACCCGGTGCGCTACATCGCCAACCGCTCATCCGGCAAGCAGGGGCACGCCATCGCTGCGGCCGCAGCCGCAGCCGGCGCCGAGGTGGTTCTGGTGAGCGGACCGGCCGAGGCGCCGGATCCGGCCGGGGTTGAGGTCATTCATGTGGAGAGCGCCCGCGACATGCTGGCGGCCGTGGAGAACAGCCTGCCGGCGGATGTCGCGATATTCGCCGCAGCCGTGGCCGACTGGCGGGTGGCCGACGCCGCCAGCCAGAAGATCAAGAAGGGCCCGGCCGGCGCGCCCACCCTGACGTTGGTGGAGAATCCGGACATCCTCGCCACCATCTCCCGCCACCCCACGGCCCGCCCCCGGCTGGTGGTGGGCTTCGCCGCCGAGACCCAGACGGTGCTGGAGAACGCCCAGGCCAAGCGCGCCCGGAAAGGCTGCGACTGGATCGTCGCCAATGACGTTTCCCCAGAGACCGGCATCATGGGCGGCGACAGCAACACCATTCATCTGGTCACCGCCACAGGGGTCGAGGACTGGCCTTCGGCCTCAAAGGTCGAGGTGGCCCATCGCCTGGTGGCGCGCATCGCCACCGCGCTCGAAGGAGAATAGATATGACTTCCCCTACACCGCGCGTGCGCGTGCAACGCCTGGACGGCGCCGACGACCTGCCGCTGCCCGCCTATGCGAGCCCCGGCGCCGCCGGGCTCGACCTGTGCTGCGCCGTGCCCGCCGACGCGCCGCTGACCCTGGCCCCGGGCGCCTTCGTGGCCGTGCCCACCGGGCTCGCCCTGGCGCTGCCGCCCGGCTTCGAGGGCCAGGTGCGACCGCGCTCGGGGCTGGCGCTGAAACACGGCATCACCGTGCTGAACGCGCCCGGGACGGTGGACAGCGACTATCGCGGCGAGGTGAAGGTGATCCTCATCAACCACGGCCCGGCTCCGGTGACCTTCACCCGCGGCATGCGCATCGCACAACTGGTGGTGAGCCCCGCGCCGCAAATAATGCTGGAAGAATCCGGGGATTTGGGAGAAACTGCACGCGGCGCCGGTGGTTTTGGTTCAACGGGACTATCCGGCATGTGAGGTTGGATTAGTTACAGTCAAATGCCGCGTTTATCCGACAAGAGCCTTCTCGCCATCGCCGCCGTGGTGGATGTCGCCGTCCATGCGCGCGGCACCCCGGTTGCCGCCAAGGCCCTTGCGGCGCGCCACGGCCTGCCGCCCCGGCGGCTGGAACCGGTGCTGCAGGCGCTGGTGCATGCCGGCGTGCTGAAGGGCGTGCGCGGCCCCCGTGGGGGCTATGAGCTCGCCCGCGAGCGGCGCCGCATCTCGGTGGCTGAGATTGTCCGCGTGGTGGAAGGGGCGGAGGAAGAGAAGGACATCGTTCTGCCTCCGCTGGTCAGCGACGTCGTGCAACCGGCTGTGGCGGCGGCGGAGGCGACCTTCGACACCGCCCTCGACGCGGTCTCGCTGGAAGACCTGTGCCAGGCAGCCGATGGCAGCGGCCATGGCTTCGCCCCGGAACGCATTGATTTTGCCATTTGACGACCCGCGGCGCGGGTCCGACATCGTCTGAATTCAAGGAGCTCACCATGGCCGATTCCGCAGCCAAGGTCATTCCCGCCAAACTGCCCCGCCCGGGCCGTGGCTTCGTCTACGATTCCATCACCGACACCATCGGCAACACCCCGCTGGTGCGCCTCAAGCGGCTGCCGCAGCTGCGCGGGGCCAAGGCGGAGATTCTCGCCAAGCTCGAGTTCTTCAATCCCATCAACAGCGTCAAGGACCGCATCGGCGTGGCCATGGTGGATGCCATGGAGCAGGCCGGCGTGCTCGACGCCGACACCGTGCTGGTGGAGCCCACCTCCGGCAACACCGGCATCGCCCTTGCCTTCGTGGCGGCGGCGCGCGGCTACCGCCTGATTCTGGTGATGCCGGAGAGCATGTCCATCGAGCGCCGCAAGATGCTGGCACTGCTGGGCGCCGAGCTGGTGCTGACCCCCGCCAACCTCGGCATGAAGGGCGCCGTGGCCAAGGCCGAGCAGCTCATCCAGGAACTGCCGAAGGCGGTCATGCCGCAGCAGTTCAAGAACAAGGCCAATCCGGAGGCCCACCGCCGCACCACCGCGGAGGAGATCTGGAACGACACCGACGGCAAGGTGGACGCGGTGGTGTCCGGCGTCGGCACCGGTGGCACCATCACCGGCATCGGCCAGGTGCTCAAGGCCTACAAGCCCGCCATCCGCATGGTGGCGGTGGAGCCCGAGG
Organism: Xanthobacter sp. ZOL 2024; assembly: GCF_052932325.1. Classification (NCBI taxonomy): domain Bacteria; kingdom Pseudomonadati; phylum Pseudomonadota; class Alphaproteobacteria; order Hyphomicrobiales; family Xanthobacteraceae; genus Xanthobacter; species Xanthobacter sp. ZOL 2024. Next base: position 2,079,141 of record NZ_CM128808.1, on the reverse strand, counting down.
ATTCCCCGGTGCTGTCGGGCGGCGCCCCCGGCCCCCACAAGATCCAAGGCATCGGCGCCGGCTTCGTGCCCGAGGTGCTGGACCGTGCCGTCATCGACGAAGTGGTGACGGTGGGCAACCAGACGGCCTTCGACACCGCGCGCGCGCTCGCCCGCTATGAGGGCATCCCCGGTGGCATTTCCTCCGGCGCCGCCATCGCTGCCGCCCTCGAGATCGCGGTGCGGGACGATATGGCCGGCAAGACCATCGTTGCCATCGTCCCCTCCTTCGCCGAGCGCTATCTGTCCACGGCCCTGTTCGAGGGGCTCTGAGTCCCGCCGCAACAGTGGCCCGATCATCCTCAGGGACGGCGCGCACCGCACGCCGTCCCTTTTGCATGTCTCAGCCGAGGTAGACAGGGGCTGGGGCGAGGTCGCACGATGGATATGGCCGAGAGGACTGGCCCGACGGACCACCGACCTCTGATGTCCACGCCTGACCGCCGCACATGAGGTCCGCGCCGAAGCCGGCGCCTCGACCTCAGTTCCCTGGCTCCCCGTCCGCACTGACCGTCCCCGCGTCCCGCGCCAGCCGCATCAAGGCCGCGTGCCGGGCCACGTCGTAGTGGATGCTGCCCTGCAGGCGCGCCCGCCGCGCCTGGCGAAGCGCCCGCAGCAGATCCAGCGGCGCCGGATAAAGAACCCGCAGCGCCGCCGTGCCGCGCTCGACCTGGGCCTTGCCGTCTTCCGCTCGAAAGGCGCGAATGCGCGTCCGGTGAATTTTCGCCTCGCTCGCCCTCATGCTCCATCCTCCGAGAGGCAAACACTGTGCCCAAGGCCGGAACAAGGGGGATAAGTTCCTAGATCGATGGAGCACCATCGGCGGGCGAAAAATCACGCATATCATTACAAAATAATATTTTTTATTCATCTCACTTAGGCGATGCGCAGCCGGAGCATCCCCGTGCCCTTGCAGCGCCGCATGATGGGTGTAGGAAAAGATACCTACTATTCGAGGTTGCCATGCCTGAGTTTGAAGTTGTATCTGCGCACCTCCAACCCGCCCCCGGCCGCACCACCGGTGCCCGTGCGCAGGGCCGAACCGCCGATGGCGCCCGGATCGCCATCGCCCTGGTGGCGGCCAGCAGCGGCATCGCGACGGACGCCTTGCTCAATCTGAAGCGTTCCTCGGCACCGGTGGCGGCCGCCCGTCAGCTGGCCATGTATGTCGCCCATGTGGGCCTCGGCCTGTCCCAAGCCGATGTCGCCCGCGTGTTCCAGCGCGACCGCACCACCGTCGCCCATGCCTGCCGCCGCATCGAGGACCTGCGCGATGGCACCAGCTTCGACCGTCGGGTCAGCCTGCTGGAAGCCTGCGCCCGCTGGGCCGTGGAGGATTGAGGCATGCCTGCCGGTCAGAACGCCCCACACCCCGGCGCCACCGCCTCCTGCGAGGGCACCCCCGCGTCGCGGACCACCCGGCCCCGACGCCGCAAAGGATCGCCGGCATCCGCCAGCGCCGCGCCGCCAGCACCGTCTCTGAATCTGGCGGAAAGCCCGCTCACCTGGCTGGCCCGGCGCAACGGCAAGGACGGGCGGCCGCTGGTGGACGAGGCCCAGCTCGCCGCCGGCGAGCGCCTGCGCGCCGACTTCACCCGCGCCCAGCTCACGCCCCGCGTCACCAGCAACTGGTCGGCGCTCATCACCAGCGGCCGGAGCCCCGAGGCCTTCACCGACATGGTCCTGGCGGCGCGCCAGCGGCTGCGCCACGCGCTGGCGGCCGTGGGGCCCGAGCTGTCTGGTGTGCTGCTGGACGTCTGCTGTTTCCTCAAGGGGCTGGAGGCGGTGGAGGGGGAACGCCGCTGGCCGCCACGCACCGCCAAGGTGGTGCTGGGACTGGCCCTTCAGCGCCTCGCCGCCCACTACGGCCTCGCCACCACCGCCCGGGGCCGGGCCCGTGGCACCATCCGCGCCTGGAGCGCCGACGACGACCCTCCCGCCTGACCCTCTTGGTATCGGCGCCTCGTCCGCATGCCCGCGGCGCAGGCCTCCCGCGCGGCCGGCGCCGGCCGCGCATGGCGGAAAAGGCTTCCTTTCGCCCGAATTCGCACTAAGACAGCGGTCATAATGTTGCGTTGCCCGGGGTCGGTGCGCACGAAGGTGTCGGCCCCGCACCCGCGCATGAGAAGGCGAAGAGGAACATGCCCCAATACCGCTCCCGCACCTCCACCCACGGCCGCAACATGGCCGGCGCCCGCGGCCTGTGGCGCGCCACAGGCATGAAGGACGGAGATTTCGGCAAGCCCATCATCGCGGTGGTGAATTCCTTCACCCAGTTCGTGCCGGGACACGTGCACCTGAAGGATCTCGGCCAGCTGGTGGCACGCGAGATCGAGAAGGCGGGCGGCGTCGCCAAGGAATTCAACACCATCGCGGTGGATGACGGCATCGCCATGGGCCATGACGGCATGCTCTATTCGCTGCCATCCCGGGAGATCATCGCCGACAGCGTCGAGTATATGGTGAACGCCCATTGCGCTGACGCCATGGTGTGCATCTCCAATTGCGACAAGATCACCCCCGGCATGCTGATGGCGGCGCTGCGCCTCAACATTCCCGCGGTGTTCGTTTCCGGCGGCCCCATGGAGGCCGGCAAGGTGCTGCTCTCCACCGGGCCGAAGAAGGTGGACCTCATCGACGCCATGATCGCGGCGGCCGACGACAAGGTCACCGATGCCGACGTGCAGGTGATGGAGCGCTCCGCCTGCCCCACCTGCGGCTCGTGCTCCGGCATGTTCACGGCCAATTCCATGAACTGCCTCACCGAGGCGCTGGGCCTGTCGCTGCCCGGCAACGGCTCCATCCTCGCCACCCATGCGGACCGCAAGCGGCTGTTCGTGGAGGCCGGGCACCTCATCGTCGATCTCGCCCGCCGCTATTACGAGCAGGACGATGCGCGCGTGCTGCCGCGCGCCATCGCCACCTTCCAGGCGTTCGAGAACGCCATGACGCTGGACATCTCCATGGGCGGCTCCACCAACACGGTGCTGCACCTTCTGGCCGCCGCCAACGAAGGCGAAGTGCCCTTCACCATGGCCGACATCGACCGCCTTTCCCGCAAGGTGCCCGTGCTGTGCAAGGTGGCCCCCGCCGTGGCCGACATCCATATGGAAGACGTGCACCGGGCCGGTGGCATCATGGCCATTCTCGGCGAGCTCGACCGGGCCGGCCTCATCCATAGTGATCAGGTCACCGTCCATGCGCCGACACTGAGGGACGCCCTGGACCGCTGGGACGTGAAGCGCACCACGGCGGAGAGCGTCACCACCTTCTATCGCGCCGCCCCCGGCGGCGTCCCCACCCAGGTGGCCTTCAGCCAGGCCAGCCGCTGGGACACCCTGGACACCGACCGGGAAAAAGGCGTGATCCGCGATCTCGCCCACGCCTATTCCAAGGATGGCGGCCTTGCGGTGCTGTTCGGCAACATCGCCCTCGATGGCTGCATCGTGAAGACGGCGGGCGTCGATGCCTCCATCCTCACCTTCAAGGGCCCGGCCCGCATCTTCGAGAGCCAGGACGCGGCGGTGGAAGCCATTCTTTCCACCGGGCGCATCCAGCCCGGCGATGTGGTGCTGATCCGCTATGAAGGTCCGCGCGGCGGCCCCGGCATGCAGGAGATGCTGTATCCGACCTCCTACCTGAAGTCGAAGGGCCTCGGAAAGGCGTGCGCCCTGATCACCGACGGGCGCTTCTCCGGCGGCTCGTCGGGCCTGTCCATCGGCCACGTCTCGCCGGAAGCGGCGGAAGGCGGCGCCATCGGCCTCGTGGAAGAAGGCGACATCATCGAGATCGACATCCCGAACCGCATCATGCGCGTGGCGGTGAGCGACGAGGTGCTCGCCACCCGCCGCGCCGCCATGGAGGCGAAAGGCGATCTGGCCTTCAAGCCGGAGAACCGCAAGCGCGTGGTGTCGCAGGCCCTTCAGGCCTATGCGGCGCTCACCACTTCCGCCGCCCGCGGCGCCGTGCGCGACGTGCGCGGCCTCAAGCGCTGACGCTCCGGTCCGGGCCGGCCATGGGGCCGGTCCGGCCGTTATTCCTGGTCGCTTGCCCTGCGTCCTCTATCGGCAGGTGAGCCTGCCATCCTCATTGGCAATGTCACGGCCGCCCGTGCACCAGCTGGGCGCGGTGGTCGCCTCCACCCAGCGGCCCCTGCGATCCTGACAGCTGGCCTTCAGCCAGCCCGCCACCATGCGAATGTCCCGACAGCTCGCCATGTAGGACCCCGGCGGCGCGCGCTCACCGAAGCCGCCGTCAGCAGCGCCGGCCTTGCAGGTCAGGCGGCCATCCTCATTGGCGATGTCATTGCCCGGCGCGCACCAGCTCGGCGCGGTGGTGGCTTCCACCCAGCGGCCGCTGCGGTCCTGGCAGCTGGCCTTCAGCCAGCCCGCCACCACGCGCACGTCACGACAGCTGTTGAGATAGCTGCCCGGCGGCACGGACTGTGCCCGGGCCGGCATCCCGATCATCAGCGCGGCAAGGGCGAGCCCGCCGCCCGCCACTATCAGCTCCCTCACTCCCATGCCCGGTCCCTCATGCGGTCGGCCCATCGGATATGGAAAAGGGGGCGTACGCGCACACCCCCTTTTCGACTTTGGGTCAGCGGCAGACCAGCCGGCCGTTGATGTTGGCGATATCGCCGCGGGCCGAGCAGGTCCTCAGGTTGAGCTGATTGGGCCGCCAATTGCCGCGCGTGTCCCGGCAGGCCGCGCCGAGCCAGCCGTCGATGACGACGGCATTGCGGCAGCTCTGCAGATAGGAACCGGGCGGCAGCGGCCCACGGGGCGGCCCCGGCGGAGGACCGGGCGGCGGCCCCGCCCGACGCTCGCACCACAAGCGACCGTTCACGTTGGAAATGTCGCCACGGCAGGAGGGGAAATTGTCCAGACGGCTGGTGGTGAACACGCCGCGCTGGCGGGTTTCACACAGGGCCACCAGATTCCACCCGCGCACCTGAATATCGCGACAGGTGCGCATGTAGCTGCCGGGCGGCAGCGGCTGCGCATCCGCCGGCAGCGGTGCCACGGCCACACCTATCAACACGGCGAGCGCGCTCGCCCACATCGACCACCATTTCATGAAAACCCCCGTCCGAGCATTCGGATCTGGTCTGCACAACGCGCGGCCCTGGACACGGATGCCGCCTTCCCCGCATCGACAGCACCCCAGGGCTTCGCTAAGAAGCAAACTATACGAGCGCGCCGCGCTTGCGCAGGTGGACCAACGGGAAAATGCGGGCCAAACAGGACATTTGGTCCGGCTCGCCCATAGTCTCGCAACCTCGCGCTGCGCCGGCGCCTCGCCGCAACGAAGAGCAAGGCCACCGGACGCCGCTGCCGCCATCCGCGCGCCCACCCTTCATGTCGAAACCTATTGACGAACCCCGTTGCCGGAGCCTGCACGCCATGAACATCCGCCTGCATCAGGGCGATCTGCCCGACGATTTCATCGCCGCCCCGGTGGTCGCCATCGACACCGAGACCATGGGTCTCAACCCGTTCCGCGATCGCCTGTGCTTGGTGCAGCTTTCCAACGGCGACGGCAGCGCCGATCTGGTGCAGATTCCCCAGGGCGCCACCGCCCAGAGCGCCCCCAACCTGGTGCGCCTGCTCACCGACCCGAACGTGACCAAGCTGTTCCACTTCGGCCGGTTCGACATCGCCATCCTGCAGCAGACCTTCCGGGTGATGCCGCAGCCGGTGTGGTGCACCAAGATCGCCTCCCGGCTGGTGCGCACCTATACCGATCGCCATGGCCTGAAGGATCTGGTGCGCGAGCTCCTGAATGTGGACATCTCCAAGCAGCAGCAGAGCTCGGACTGGGGATCGGGCGAGCTGTCCGACGCCCAGCTGGCCTATGCGGCCTCGGACGTGCTGCACCTGCACGCGCTCAAGGCGCGCCTGGAGGAGATGCTGGCGCGGGAAGGCCGCACCGGTCTCGCCGCCGCCTGCTTCGCCTTCCTGCCGGCCCGCGCCGCCCTCGACCTTGCCGGCTGGGACGAACAGGATATTTTCGCCCACTCCTGAAACGTCCGCGAGAAATGTGCGCCGCACCAAGCCCTTAACGCGCAGGCTTGCGCGCGGTGCCCATTTCGGACAATTTGGCCGCCCGGCACGTGGGGCGATGCGTGATCCGGCCCCCGGCGGACCGTGCGCGATGACCGCGCGCGTACGTCTTCGATCGCGGGCGGATGACGGAGGCCGGAATTCACCTTGCCACCGGAAGGGAAGATGAATCGACACGTGTCGCCACAAGAGCTCCCCACGACCACCGAGGCTGCCGCCTTCTCCGCGCCCCGCCCGCCGGACTTCCAGCAGGCGCAGCGCCACAGCGCGCGCGTGCGGTGGATTCGCCGCCTTCTGCCCCTGGGCATCGTCGCCGCCGTCGTGATCCTCGGTGCGGGATCGCTGCTCGCGCGCCTGCAGGTGAAGCTCGACCTGCCATTCGACATCGGCCACCTGACCCTGTCCGGCTCGCGCCTGACCATGGAGTTGCCGAAGCTGTCCGGCTTCACGGATGACAATCGCGGCTACAGCGTCACCGCCAAGACCGCCACCCAGGACCTCACCCGGCCCGACGTCATCGACCTGTCGGACATCGACGCCCGACTGGAGATGGCCGACAAGGGCTGGACCACCATCGCCGCCAAGACCGGCAGCGTCGACACCAAGACCCAGTTCATCCGGCTGGACGATGGCGTCGATCTTGCCATGAAGGGCGGTTACGGCGGGCACCTGCGCAATGCCGAGGTGGATGTGAAGGCGGGCACCATCGTCAGCCGCGAGCCGGTGACCTTCACCTATCTCGACGGCAAGCTTGTCGCCGACAGGCTGACCGTCAGCGATCGCGGCGAGAAGGCGCTGTTCGAGGGCAACGTGCAGCTCGATTTCCGCCTGTCCAGCCTGCAAAAGTCGGCCCCTCCGCGCGGAAACAAGGACAGCCATCCGGGCGCGGCCACCGGGTCCATCCCCGAACCTGCCACCAACAGGCCCGCTGCCGCGCCGGCTCCCGGCCACGGCGCGCCCCCCACTCCTCCCTCACGACCGGTATCGCAGCCATGAACCCGATGAGCCGCCAGAACCTCGGCGCCCTCCTGCTCGCCACGCTGCTGGCGACGACGGCGACCCTCACCGCGCCGACCGGTGCGGCGGCCCAGGGGCAGAACGTGCCCAACGCGCTGCAGGGCTTCGCGCGCAACCGCGACGAGCCGGTCCGCATCAACGCCAACTCCCTCGAGGTGCGCGACAAGGACAAGGTGGCCGTGTTCTCCGGCAACGTGGTGGTGGTGCAGGGCGACACCACCCTCAATTCCAAGGACCTGCTGGTCTATTACGAAGGTTCCGTAGCCGGGCAGGACGCCGCCACTGGCGCAGCGACACCCCCGCAGGGCGGCGCGCAGGCCACCGTCCCGGCAGCACCGGCGGCGGCGGGCGATGCCGGCAGCGCCATGAAGCAGGGGCAGATTCGCAAGCTGGAGGCCACCGGCGGCGTGGTGGTGCGCACCAAGGACCAGACGGCCACCGGTGAGAACGGCGTGTTCGACATGAAGACGAACACCGTGACCCTGGTGGGCAAGCCGGTGGTGCTCACCCAGGGCCCCAACGTCATCCGGGGCCAGAAGCTGATCGTGAACCTGGTGACCGGTGTGTCGCGGTTCGAGGGCGGGCGCGTGGAGAGCCTCATCGTGCCCGGCAGCTTGAAGAACCAGGCCCCGCCGGCCGCACCCAACCGCTGACCCCCGCTTCGCGACCCCGCGGCGCACCCTCCCGACGGGCGGCGCCGCAACCGCCAGAGCGTACCCCACTGCGGGTCAAGGTCCATTGCAATGCGCCGCCCCGGCGACGGGCTTTGCTGCGCTGAAGCATTCGGCCCATTTTTTGCATGTAACGTTGCATCGGCGGCATGGACGTTCTAAACCTAACGCTGAACGGCTGTGGGCCGGAGGTAGAGTTGAACGTCCTTTCCCTGCTCGGCAGGGGCGCGACCCCCGCGTCGGGCCAAGGTGATCATCGGCACTGCGAGATCATCGACGGTCCGGAAAGCGACACCGCTCTGCATGCCGCGCACGCGCTTCAGGCCAGTCTTGGCCATGATCACGACAATGAACCCAGCCCATTTGCCATCCGGCGGATGGAGGAGGCCTCGGACATGAGCTTCGCCGAAACGTCTCGCGCCCCTGCGCCGGCGGGCGTCATCACCGGCATGTCGACCGACATGCCGTATCTTGACACCAGCACCGGTGCGCTCGCCGCCTATGGCCTCGCCAAGAGCTATGGCGGCCGCAAGGTGGTGCGTGACGTCTCCATGTATGTGCGGCGCGGCGAGGCGGTGGGCCTGCTCGGCCCCAACGGCGCGGGCAAGACCACCTGCTTCTATATGGTGACCGGCCTCGTGAAGGCGGATGCCGGCCGCATCGAGCTGGACGGCCATGACGTCACCCCCATGCCCATGTATCGCCGGGCCCGGCTCGGCATCGGCTACCTGCCGCAGGAGGCCTCGATTTTCCGGGGCCTCACGGTGGAAGGCAACATCATGGGTGTGCTGGAGGTGACCGAGCCCGACCGCCGGAAGCGGGTCGAGGAGATGGAAGCCCTCCTCGAGGAGTTCAAGATCACCCATGTGCGCAAATCGCCCGCCATCGCCCTGTCGGGCGGCGAGCGGCGCCGGGTGGAGATCGCCCGCGCCCTGGCGAGCCGCCCGTCCTTCATGCTGCTGGACGAGCCGTTCGCCGGCATCGACCCCATTGCGGTGGGTGACATCCAGGCTCTGGTGCGCCACCTCACCACCCGCGGCATCGGCGTGCTCATCACCGACCACAATGTGCGCGAGACCCTGGGGCTGATCGACCGGGCCTACATCATCCATTCCGGCGCGGTGCTGATGGAAGGCGATCCCGACGCCATCGTCTCCAATCCCGACGTGCGGCGGCTCTACCTCGGCGAGGAGTTCCGCCTGTGAGATCCCTCATCCCATTCTCCGGGGAGGGCTGCTGAATGGCGATGACCCCCAAGCTCGAGTTCCGGCAAAGCCAGTCCCTGGTGATGACGCCGCAGCTGATGCAGGCCATCAAGCTGCTGCAGCTCTCCAACATGGAGCTGGTCGCCTATGTGGAGGCGGAGCTGGAGCGCAACCCGCTGCTGGAGCGGGCGAGCGAGGATGGGGGTCCGGCCGAGAGCCCGGAGATCGAAGCGCCGGAGCCGCCCGCCGCCGAGCGGGACGCCCAATCCGGCGACTGGCTGGAGCAGACGATGGAGCCCAGCCGGGCGGAGATGGAAACCCGGCTCGATACCGATCTCGGCAATGTCTTTCCCGACGATGCGCCCGCCGTGCGCGCCACCGAGACCGTCGCCGCCGGCCTGCCGTCCTCCCCCGGGGAGTGGAGCGGCGGTGAGCGCAGCGAAGACTACAATCCGGAGGCCTTCCTCACCGCGCAGACCACCCTCGCCGATCACCTGGAAGCCCAGCTGGCGGTGGCCGAGACCCATCCTGCCCGACGGCTCATCGGCCTGCACCTCATCGGTCTGATCGACGAGGCCGGCTATCTCACCGGCGACATCGCCCAGGTGGCCGAGCAGCTGGCCGCGCCGCTGGATGAGGTCGAGGACGTGCTCCGGCTCATCCAGAGTTTCGAGCCCACCGGCGTCGGCGCCCGGAACCTCGCCGAGTGCCTGGCCCTCCAGCTGAAGGAGCGGGACCGCTATGATCCCGCCATGCAGGCGCTGGTCGAAAACCTGGAGCTTCTGGCCAAGCATGACCGCAACGCGCTGAAGCGCATCTGCGGCGTGGATGCGGCCGACATCGCCGACATGATCGGCGAGATCCGCCGGCTCGATCCCAAGCCCGGCCTGGCGTTCGGCTCCGGCGTGGTGCACCCGCTGGTACCCGATGTCTATGTGCGGCCCGGCCCGGAAGGCACGTGGCTGGTGGAGCTGAATTCGGAAACCCTGCCGCGGGTGCTGGTGAACCAGAGCTATCACGCCACCGTGGCCAAGGTGGCGAAGTCCGCCGAGGACAAGAGCTTCCTGGCGGAATGCCTGCAGAGCGCCAGCTGGCTCACCCGCTCCCTGGACCAGCGCGCCCGCACCATTCTGAAGGTGGCGAGCGAGATCGTGCGCCAGCAGGATGCCTTCCTGCTGCACGGCGTGCGCCATCTGCGGCCTCTGAACCTGCGCACGGTGGCGGATGCCATCGGCATGCACGAATCCACCGTCTCGCGGGTGACCTCCAACAAATACATCTCCACCCCGCGCGGCGTGGTGGAGATGAAGTTCTTCTTCTCTTCCGCCATCTCCGCCTCGGGCGGCGGCGAAGCCCATTCGGCGGAAGCGGTGCGCCATCGCATCAAGTCGCTGATCGATGCCGAAAGCCCCGATGACATCCTCTCGGACGACACCCTGGTGCAGAAGCTGAAGGATGACGGCATCGACATCGCCCGCCGCACCGTCGCCAAGTATCGGGAAGGCATGAACATTCCCTCCTCGGTGCAGCGCCGGCGGGAGAAGCAGGCGCTGCGCAGCGAAGCGAGCTGAGACGGCGGGGGCGACGCCTTTCCGCGGCGACCGAAGGCCGACCGCTGCGGGGCGGAAGCCTCAAACCAGGCTCAGGGCCACATTCACATTGTTGCGGGTGGCGTTGGAATAGGGGCACACCTCGTGCGCCTTGGCGATCAGCGCCTCACCGGCGGCACGGTCCACCCCGGGCAGGTCCACGGCCAGAGCGATGTCGAGCCCGAAGCCCCCTTCCGAACGCGGGCCGATGCCCACCGTCGCGGTCACGCTGGCCTCCGTCGGCACCTTGGCGCCGCCGCCCTGGGAAGCGACGAACTTCATGGCCCCCAGGAAGCAGGCCGCATAGCCGGTGGCGAACAGCTGCTCCGGATTGATACCTGCCCCACCGGGACCGCCCAACTCCTTCGGGGTCACCAGCTTCACGTCGAGTGTGCCATCAAGGGTGCCGGAACGGCCGTCCCGGCCACCGGTGGCGCGGGCGGAGGTGCGATAGAGAACGTTGACAGACATGGCTTTTCCTTTCGAACGCATTTAATCTCTGGCGATTAAATCGTGCACGATATATCTGCCGACGCCGCACGGCTGTCAAGCGCTTGCGATTAGATCGTGCGATAATTATTTTAAGCCAGTTCCACCTCAGGTCCCGCTTCCATGACACAGCCAACGGCCCAACCCACCACCGCTTCCGACGCCCCCGCCTTGCCGTTTCCCCGGCTCGATCAGCTGCTGTGCTTCTCCATCTATGCCACCGGCCATGCCTTCAACCGCATCTACAAGCCGCTGCTGGACGCCATCGGCCTCACCTATCCGCAATATCTGGTCATGGTGGCGCTGTGGGAAAGGGACGACGAGACCGTCGGCGCCCTGGGGGAGCGGCTCTCCCTGGAGTCGAGCACGCTGACGCCCCTGCTGAAGCGGCTGGAGGCCATGGGGCATATCAGCCGGACCCGCGATCGCGCCGACGAACGGGTCGTCCGCCTGCACCTCACCGCCGAAGGCCGCGCCCTGGAAGCGCGGGCGCGGGCCATCCCCGCCTGCATCCTGGACGCCACCGGCTTCGACATCGCCGACCTCATCCGCCTGCAACGCGACATCACCACCCTGCGCCATCACCTGGAACAGGCCGCAGAGCGGACCGCCGACAAACCGGCACGAAAGGCCAAGTCCACACCGACGCAGGGCTGACGACCCCGCGCGCCGGCCATGGCCAGCGGGAACCCGCGACACCCCAAGGGCCGGGAGCTGCTGGACAAGGCCGGGCCCAAATGCTGAGTTGCGGAACAAGGACAAGACAAGGCGACGGTGCCGCCCGCCCCGCCGCCGGATGGGGGACATGCTTCAGGCTTCGGTCGTCATCTTCGCGGCGCTTGCCTATATCGGCTTTCTGTTCGCCATCGCGAGCTTCGGCGACCGTCCGCGCCCCGCCGCCCGGCGCCGCGCGCCGCGCCCCTTGATCTATTCCCTGGCCCTTGCCGTCTATTGCACCTCCTGGACCTTCTTCGGCTCGGTGGGCCTTGCCACCACCCAGGGGCTGGATTTCCTCACCATCTATCTGGGCCCGATCCTGCTGATGACCGTGGCGGCCCCCGCCTTCCTGCGGGTGGTGCGGCTCGCCAAGGCCAACAACATCACCTCCATCGCCGATTTCATCGCCGCCCGATACGGCAAGAACCAGGGCATCGCCGCGCTGGTGGCGCTGGTGGCCCTGGTCGGCTCCATTCCTTATATCTCCTTGCAGCTCAAAGCGGTTTCGGCCTCGCTGCTGGCCATGCTGGGCTATTTCGCCGGGCAGGCGGCACAGGGCACGCTGGTGGGCGATCTCGCCTTGTTCGTGGCCTGCGCCATGGCCGCGTTCGCCGCCCTGTTCGGCACCCGCCATACCGATGCCACCGAGCACCAGGATGGCCTGATGCTGGCCATCGCCTCCGAGAGCCTGGTCAAGCTCGCCGCCTTCCTGGCGGTGGGCGTGCTCGTCACCTTCTTCATTTTCTCCGGGCCCGCCGATCTATGGCGGGTGGCGCGGGAAGCCGGCGTCACCGCGCCGTTCACCCAGGGCCTGTCCCTGGAGAACTGGATCACCATGACGGTGCTGTCGGGCGGCGCCTTCATGCTGCTGCCGCGCCAGTTCCACGTGGCGGTGGTGGAGAACAATGGCGAGCAGGAGATCCGCCGCGCCCGGTGGCTGTTTCCCCTCTATCTGCTGCTCATCAACCTGTTCGTGGTGCCCCTGGCGCTGGCGGGCATGACGCTGTTTCCACGCGGCCTGGTGGACAGCGACATGTACGTCCTGGCGGTGCCGCTGGCCGCCGGCGCCGATGCCCTGGCGCTGCTGGCCTTCGTGGGCGGCCTTTCGGCGGCCACCGCCATGGTGATCGTGGAAAGCGTGGCCCTCGCCATCATGATCTCCAACGACCTGGTGATGCCGCTGCTGGTGCGCCGCCACGCCGACCGGCGTCAGGATGCCACGCCCCCGCGCGAGGACATGGTGGCCCTGCTGCTGCTGGTGCGGCGGGTAGCGATCTTCTTCCTGCTGCTGCTCGCCTATCTCTATTACCGGCTGATCGGCGAAGTGCAGCTGGCGCAGATCGGCCTGTTGTCGTTCGCCGCCGTGGCCCAGGTGGGTCCCGCCTTCGCCGCCGGGCTGCTGTGGCGGCGGGCCACCGCCAAGGGCGCCATCGCCGGCATCCTGGTGGGCACCGCTCTGTGGGCCTACACGCTGATGCTGCCGAGCCTGGTGGAAGCCGGCCTCCTGGCACAGTCCATCACCACCGAGGGACCGTTCGGGCTGGGACTGCTCCGCCCCACCGCCCTGTTCGGCCTCACCGCCGGTCCCCTGGCCCATGGGGTGGCCTGGAGCCTTGCCATCAATACGCTCGTGCTGGTGGTCGTCTCGTTCCTGACCCGGCAGAGCGCCATCGAGCGGGTCCAGGCCGATGTGTTCGTCGGCCAGAGCCCGGATCGCCCGCCCCACCGCCCGGCCTTCCTGCGCTGGCGTTCCACCGTCACCATGGGCGAGGTGATCGGCACCGTGGAGCGCTATCTGGGACAGGAGCGCGCGCAGGCGGCCTTCCAGACCTTCGCCCGGGTGCACAATGTCAGCCTCGATCCCAAGCGCGAGGCCGATGCCGCCACCGTGCGCCACGCCGAGCACCTGCTGGCGGCGGCGGTGGGCGCGGCCTCCTCGCGGCTGGTGCTCTCCTTGCTGCTGCGCAAGCGCGACGTGTCCGCCAAGGCCGCCCTGAAGCTGCTCGACGATGCCTCCGCCGCGATCCAGTACAATCGCGAGTTGCTGCAGAGCGCCATCGACCATGTGCACCAGGGCATTGCCGTGTTCGACCGAGAATTGAAGCTGGTGTGCTGGAATCGGCAGTTCGGCGAGATGCTGGAGCTGCCCGCCGACTGCTACACGGTCGGCGCCGCTCTGCGCGACATTCTCGCCAACGTGCCCTATGACGAGGAGCCGGATGCGGCGCGGGCTCAGATTCGGGCTCAGGACTTGTCCGCCCGCCTCGCCCGCTATGTCCATCCGGCGCCGACCTTCTCGGAGCGGCTGCACCAGCGCGGGCTGGTGGTGGAGACCCGCTCCGATCCCATGCCCGATGGCGGCATCGCCGTGACCTTCACCGACATCACCGCCTCGGTGGAGGCCGCCCAGGCGCTGGAGCGGGCCAATGAAACCTTGGAACGGCGCGTGCGCGAGCGCACCGAGGAGCTGGAGCGCCTGAACCGGGCGCTGGAGAGCGCCAAGGCCGCCGCCGACGACGCCAATTTGTCGAAGACCCGCTTTCTCGCCGCCGCCAGCCACGACATTCTGCAGCCGCTCAACGCCGCCCGGCTCTATGTCACCAGCCTGGTGGAACGGGCCAAGTGGCCGGAGGAGCGGCGACTGGCCGCCAATGTGGATGCCTCGCTGGAGGCGGTGGAGGAAATCCTCGGCGCCCTGCTCGACATCTCCCGCCTCGACAGCGGCGCCCTCAAGCCCGAGGTCGCGCCGCTGCGCATCAACGAGGTGCTCAAGCAGCTGAAGATCGAATTCGAGCCGCTGGCCCGCGAGAAGAATCTGGACCTGCGGTTCGTGCCGAGCACCCTGGCGGTGCGCTCCGATCGGCGGCTGCTGCGGCGGCTGTTGCAGAACCTGATTTCCAACGCCATCAAATATACCCCCCAGGGCCGCATTCTGGTGGGCTGCCGCCGGGCGCGCGGGCGCATGCGGGTCGAGGTCTGGGACACCGGCATCGGCATCCCCTCCGCCCAGCAGAAGACCGTGTTCGAGGAGTTTCAGCGCCTCGACCAGGGGGCCCGGGTGGCGCGAGGCCTCGGGCTCGGCCTGTCCATCGTCGAGCGCATCGCCCGGGTGCTCGATCACCCCATCGCGCTGCGTTCGGTGCAGGGCAAGGGCTCGGTGTTCGCCCTGGAGATGCCGCTGTCGGTGCCCGTGCCCGAGAGCAGTTCCTGCACCCCGCGCCCCACCCCGGCCGGCGCGCCCCTGGCGGGCCTGTGCCTGCTGGTCATCGACAACGAGCCGGCCATCCTCGAAGGCATGCGCCTGCTGTTGACCGGCTGGGGCTGCACCGTGATGACGGCGAGCGATGCCACCTCCGCCCTGGCCGCCGTGCACGAGGCCAAGGCGCCGCCCGATATGGCCCTAGTGGATTACCACCTGGATGGCGGCTCCGGCATCGACGCGGTGATGTCGCTGCGGTGGAAATTGGGGAAGCTTCCCGCCGTACTGATCACCGCCGATCGCACCCACGCCGTGCGCGAAGCCGCCCACGCCGCCGAAATGGTGATCCTCCACAAGCCCCTAAAGCCGGCGGCCCTGCGCGCCATGCTGGCCCAGTGGCGCCTGTCTCAGGCCGCCGTCGTATAGACTTGCTTAACCACATCACCAATGGCGCGATGGCCATCTCGAATAAGCCCTGCTTCACACCCATCAAGGCCAAATAAACGCCCCCTTCCGGAGGCGTGATGGGGGAGTGCCATAGATGCACGCCCTCGCGGCATGGATATGTTACGAAATTGTTAAAGATCGTTACATTTCTTTGCCGACTTGTACCGGCCAATACAGTTGGAGAGCGGCTATGACCATCACAATCAACATTCCACTCTTTCCGATGCGGAAGGAAATTGCGGATCGCAAGCGCAAGCGCGGGTTGAAGATCGGCGGCCTGCCATTTCCCGGCTCGCTCACCAGCAAGCCGTCTGAACCGCGCTACAGCCGCGACGGCCTCGAATTCGATGTCTCGGGCCTCGGCAAGCCCTCCCGCTCGTCACGCTGAGCGGGGGAGGCAGCTTTCCGTTCACGTCTCCACTCCCACTCTCTCGGCTCCGGCGCCCCGCTGCGGCGCGCCGCGCCCGGAGACGTTCGGGCGCACGGGCGATATGTCCACCGACATGGCATCGCGCGCCATCATCCGTTAAGGTCCCGCCCCGTTAAGAACAGCGTACGTGGTGTCGACCCATCATGACGGACCCGAATTCCGCCCCGTTCCCGTCGCCGACGTCGGCCGCGGCCGAGCCTGCCCCGCAGGCGTCCGAGCAGGTCTCTCAGACCCATTTCGGCTATCGCACCATCCCGCTCGTCGAGAAGCAGGCGCTGGTGGACGACGTGTTCCACAAGGTGGCCCGTCGCTACGACATCATGAACGATTTCATGTCCGCCGGCATGCACCGGGTCTGGAAGGACGCGCTGGTTTCCAAGCTGCGCCCGCCGGTGAACGACCGCCCGTTCCACCTGCTCGACCTCGCCGGCGGCACCGGAGATGTGGCCTTCCGGGTCGCCGAGGCTGGCGGCCCCGGCACCCGGGTGACGGTGGCCGACATCAATACCGAGATGCTCCAGGTGGGCCGCGAGCGCGCCGAGAAGCGCGGCCTCTCGACCAAGGTGGACTTCCAGGACGCCAACGCCGAGGAGCTGCCGTTCGCCGACCGCAGCTTCGACGCCGTCACCATCGCCTTCGGCATCCGCAACGTGCCGCGCATCCCCAAGGCGCTCCAGGAGATGCGCCGGGTGCTGAAGCCCGGCGGCCGCGCCTTCGTGCTGGAATTTTCCAAGGTCGACGTGCCGCTGCTGGACAAGATCTACGAGACCTATTCCTTCAAGGTGATCCCGGAGATCGGCCGGCGGGTGGCCGGCGATGCCGAGCCCTACCAGTATCTGGTGGAATCCATCCGCCGCTTCCCCAATGCGGACACCTTCGCCCAGATGATGCGCGACGCCGGCTTCGGCCGGGTGGACTTCATGCGCATGACCGGCGGCGTGGTGGCGCTGCACTGGGGTTTTCGGATCTGATGGCCGGGCGGACCCGGCCGAAAGGCGCCTGACGTGATCTTTCTTGTCGCCGATGCGGCACGGCTCGCCCGTGCCGGTTACGTGCTCGCGCGCGAGGGCGTGCTCTCTTTGGTGTCGCCGGCCACCGTGCCGCCGCTGGCCCGGCCGCTGCTGCGGCTCGCGCGCCTCATCGCCCGCAAGGATGCCGGCACGCGGGCGGCGCGCTTTTCCGCCGCTCTGTCCCGGCTCGGCCCCTCTTATGTGAAGCTCGGCCAGTTCCTGGCCACCCGTCCGGATGTGGTGGGCGCGGCGGTGGCCCGCGACCTCGAAGTGTTGCAGGACCGCATGCCGGCGTTCGGCCAGCAGGTGGCGGAAGCCATCGTCACCGACGCCTTCGAGCGGCCCCTGAACGCCGTGTTCGCCACCTTCGGGCCGGCGGTGGCCGCCGCCTCCATCGCCGAGGTGCACAAGGCCGAAGTGGTGGACCCCGACGGCACCCGCCGCGCGGTGGCGGTGAAGGTGCTGCGCCCGGGCCTGCACCGGCGCTTTTCCGCCGACATGGCGAGCTTCCGCCGGCTGGCGCGCTTTGCCGAGGCGAATTTCACCGAGGCGCGCCGGCTGCGGCTGGAACAGGTGGTGGAAACCCTGGCCCGCTCCGTCTCCATGGAGATGGACCTGCGCCTGGAAGCCGCCGCTTATGCGGAGCTCGCGGAAAACACCAAGGACGATCCGGACCTGCACGTACCCCGGGTGGATTGGGACCGCTCCACCCGCGACGTGCTGACCACCGAGTGGATCGACGGCATCAAGCTCTCCGACAAGGAGGCGATCATCGCCGCCGGGCATGATCCCAAGGAGATCGCCCGGATCGTGATGCAGTCCTTCCTGCGCCAGGCCATGCGCGACGGCTTCTTCCACGCCGACATGCACCCCGGCAACCTGTTCGTGGATGCCCAGGGCCGCCTGGTGGTGGTGGATTGCGGCATCATGGGGCGGCTCGGCCTCAAGGAACGTCGGTTCCTGGCGGAGATCCTCTACGGCTTCATCACCCGCAACTGGCGGCGCACGGCCGAAGTGCATTTCGAGGCCGGCTATGTGCCGTTCCACCATTCGGTGGATGATTTCGCTCTGGCCATCCGCGCCATCGGTGAACCCATCCATTCGCGCAGCGCCGACCAGATCTCCATGGCCCGCCTCCTGGCCCTGCTGCTGGAGGTGACTGCTTTGTTCGACATGCAGACGCGGCCGGAGCTGCTGCTGCTGCAGAAGACCATGGTGGTGGTGGAAGGCGTCGCCCGGTCGCTGGATCCGCAGCTCAACATGTGGAGCACGGCGGCGCCGGTGGTGGAAGACTGGATCGCCCGCAATCTCGGCCCGGTGGGGCACTTGCAGCGCGCCGGCATGGGGCTGGGCGAGGTGGGCCATTTCGCCACGACTTTGCCCGGCCTGCTGAGCCGCACCGCGCGGGTGGTGGAGCAGCTGGACGAGGCCACCCGCGACGGCATCCACCTGTCGGCGGACTCCCTCGATGGCATCGGCCGCGCCGAGGCCAAGCGGGCGCTGTGGGGCAACATCGCCTTGTGGATCATCGCCGCAGCGCTGGTGGGCATCTGGCTGGGCTGAACGCCCCGGTCGCCCTTCGCATCGGTCTGCGAACGACGTCGGCAGCCGCCGGGACCAAAGCCGCCGGACGCGTTCGCGAGCGCCACCCTCGTGGCCACTCCGCGGCGACCGCAGCCGCCAGGCCGGAAAGACAAGCGCGGGCGCCGCCGCCCGCGCTTCGGATCAACGCCGACTTGAGGCGGTGCGACGCTCAGCGCCCGCGGCGCTGTTGGCCGAGGCCCATCTGTTTGGCGAGCTCGGAGCGGGCGGCGGCGTAATTGGGCGCGACCATCGGGTAATCAGCGGGCAGTCCCCACTTCTCCCGGTACTGCTCCGGCGTCATATTGTACTGCGTGCGCAGGTGTCGCTTCAGCGATTTGAACTTCTTGCCGTCTTCCAGGCAGATGATGAAATCCGGCGTGATCGACCTTTTCACCGGCACGGCCGGCTTCAGCGGCTCGACCTCCGGCTCGCTCTCCACCTGCGTGATCCGCTGCAACGCAGCATGGACGTCACCGATCAATGCCGGCAGTTCCGCAGAGTCCACGGAATTGTTGCTGACATAAGCCGACACGATATCCGCGACCAGAGCAATGAAGGGAGTCGATTCCGTTTCGTCGTTCATGGGACTTTCTTTGTGCCTGCAAACGAAACCATGCCCGCGACCGGCAATACGCCTGAGGCGCCTGCCCCATCCGGGCCCGAGATGCCGAAAAAGCGGAAAACGACCGCTTCCACCCCTTCTGCATCATTGACGTGGTATGTTCGCCGTTCCGCAAATGCAAGTAGAAATTCCGCCCCGCCCATGTACTTCCGTCAAGCATTTGTGCAAAGCGGAAGCGGCCGGGGCGCGCGGCTTTTGACGGGCCTGTGCCTTGTCACGGGCGGCAGGGGTGCCTACCTCTTCAACGTCGCATCCCGAGCACAGCGGGGGTCCCATGAGCAATCCATCGTCCGGCCCAACTCCTGCGGACCGGGAATCCGAAGCCAAGGTCGTCAAAAGCGAGGCGGAATGGCGCTCCTGTCTGACGCCTGAGCAGTTCCGCGTCGCCCGCGAGCACGGCACCGAACGCGCCTTCACAGGCCCCTATTGGGACGAGAAGCGCATCGGCCTTTATCGCTGCGTGGCCTGCGGTGCGCCGCTGTTCCGCTCCGAGGCGAAATACGATTCCGGCACTGGCTGGCCCAGCTTCTTCTCCCCGGTCTCACCCGAGGCGCTGGTGACGCACGAAGATACCTCTTATGGCATGCGCCGGATCGAGGTGCGCTGCGCCCGCTGCGACAGCCACCTGGGCCATGTGTTTCCAGACGGACCGGCGCCCACTGGCCTGCGCTTCTGCATGAACGGCACCGCCTTGACCCTCGAGACCGATGAAGGAGCCGATTATGGCGGCGCTTGAGCCTCCACACGCCGACCGCCGCCCCACCACCCGCACCGTTCACGACGTCCCCCTCACCGATGATTATGCGTGGCTGCGCGCCGACAATTGGCGCGACGTGATGCGCGACCCCAAGCTGCTCGCCGCCGACATCCGCGCTTATCTGGAGGCGGAAAACGCCTATGCGGACGCCTATTTCGCGCCACTGGAGGGCCTGAAGCAGGCGCTGGTGGCGGAGATGCGCGGCCGCATCAAGGAAGACGATTCCACCGTTCCGGCCCCGGACGGCCCATTTGCCTATTACAGCCGGCATCGCGAGGGCGGCCAGCACCCCCTCGCCTGCCGCAAGCCCTGGCCTGAGGGGCCGGAGGAAATCCTGCTGGATGGCGACAAGGAAGCCGCCGGCAAGGCCTATTTCCATTTGGGCGGCTGGCGCCACAGCCCCAACCACCACCGCTTCGCCTGGGCGGTGGACGAGCAGGGCTCCGAACTTCACACCCTGCGGGTGCGCGAGCTCGCCACCGGCACCGCCTTGCCGGACATCATCACCGAGACCACCGGCGACCTGTTGTGGAGCGCCGATGGCGCGGCGCTCTATTATATCCGGCGCGACGCGGAGCATCGCCCCTCCAAGGTGTTCCGCCACCACATCGGCACCGCCCCCGAAACCGATGTGCTGATCTATGAGGAGCCGGACAAGGGCTTCTTCGTTTCCTTGGGCGAGACCCAGTCCCGCGCCTTCGGCCTCATTTCCTGCGGCGATCACGAGACCTCCGAGGTCCACCTCATCGATCTCGCCGATCCGGCGGCGCCGCCACGGCTGGTGGCGGCCCGCACCCCCGGGGTGCGCTATGAGGTGGAGCACCACCCCGCCCTTGCCGGCGTGGACAGTCTGGTGCTGCTCACCAATGCCGAAGGGGCTGAAGACTTCAAGATCGTCACCACCCCCACGGCGACCCCCGAGCGGGCCCATTGGCGCGATCTGGTGCCCCATGCTCCCGGCCGCATGATCCTGAGCCACACGGTATTTGCCCGCCATATGGCGCGGCTGGAGCGGGAGGCGGGCCTGCCGCGCATCATCGTGCGGGCCCTCGACACCGGCGCCGAGCATGCGGTGGCGTTCGATGAGGAGGCCTATGCCCTGGGGCTGCACCCCGGCTTTACCTTCGACACCACCGAGGTGCGCTTCACCTATGCCTCCATGACCACCCCGTCCGAGGTGTGGTCCTATGACATGGCGCGCCGCGCCCGCGCCCTGCTGAAGCGCCAGGAGGTGCCCTCGGGCCATGATCCGGCGGATTATGTCACCCGCCGCATCTTCGCCCCCGCCGCCGATGGGGAAACCGTGCCGGTCTCCCTGCTCTATCGCAAGGGCACGGTGCTGGATGGCTCCGCCCCGCTGCTGCTCTATGGCTATGGGGCCTATGGCATCACCATACCCGCCAGTTTCTCCACCAGCCGGCTCTCCCTGGTGGATCGCGGCTTCATCTATGCCATCGCCCACATCCGCGGTGGCACCGACAAGGGCTGGCGCTGGTATGCCAACGGCAAGCTGACCCACAAGACCAACACCTTCACCGATTTCATCGCGGTGGCGGAGCATCTGGTGGCGGAGAAATTCACCCGGCCCGAGGGCATCGTCGCCCATGGCGGCTCGGCCGGCGGCATGCTCATGGGGGCCATCGCCAACATGCGGCCGGAGCTGTTCGCCGGCATCGTCGCCGAGGTGCCGTTCGTGGACGTGCTCACCACCATGCTGGACGACACCCTGCCGCTGACGCCGCCGGAATGGCCGGAATGGGGCAATCCCATCACCGATCCGGACGCCTTCACCCGCATGCTCGGCTATTCGCCAGTGGATAATGTGCATGCCGCCGCCTATCCGGCCATCTTCGCTTTGGCCGGCCTCACCGATCCGCGGGTGACCTATTGGGAGCCGGCCAAATGGGTGGCGCGGCTGCGGGCCGCCAAGACCAGCACCGCGCCGCTCCTGCTGCGCACCAATATGGATGCGGGCCACGGCGGCGCCGCCGGCCGCTTCGACCGGCTGGACGAAGTGGCCCTGGTCTATCTGTTCGCCTTGAAGACCGTGGGGGCGCTCGCCCCGGTTCCGGTACCGGAACCCGCCTGATCGGGGCGCCTCAGGCGCTCCGGTCCCCATAGCCTTCATAGAAGGGCCGCAGCCGCTCGGGCGCGCTCCGCGCCAGCTCGGCGGCCAGCGCCCGTACGGCGGCGCGCTCGCCCGCCGCCTGCGTCGCCAGCAGGTGCCGGTGGCGCTGGGCCAAAAGGCGGAACCCTTCGGAGCTGGCGAACGCCGCATCTCCGGCCAGCAGAAACAGCCGGCTCGGCTTGGCCTTGCCCTTCAGGGTCAGCGCTCCGGCCTCCAGGAAGGCGAGGCCGCTGGCGGCGGCCCGGGTTGCCTCCGACACCAGGATGTCGGTGTAAAAGCCCTTGGTGGCCCCCTCGATGCGGGAGGCGAGGTTCACGTCGTCGCCGAGGCAGGAATATTCGAGCCGCTGCTCAGAGCCGAGATTGCCCACGCAGCAGGGCCCGGTGGCGAGGCCCACGCCGCAGCGCACCGGCCGCCACACCCGCCCCTCCCGCTCCGCCGCCGCCCGCCAGTCGGCGTTGAGCGCCTCCAGCCGGCGCACCAGCGCAAGGGCGCACAGAGCCGCCTTGCGGGCATGGGCGGGCTCGTCCAGCGGCGCGTTCCAAAATGCCATAATGGCGTCGCCGATATATTTGTCGATGGTGCCACCATGGGCCAGCACCACCTCACTCATGGGGGTGAGATAGGCGTTCATGAAGCGGGTGAGCGCCTGGGCGTCCAGGGTCTCCGACAAAGTGGTGAAATCCCTCAAGTCGCAGAACAGGATGGTGAGCTCGCGGGTCTCGCCGCCCAGGGCCAGCCGGTCGGGCGCTTCGGCGAGCCTGGCCACCACCGCCGGCGCCACGAACCGGCCGAACACCGCGCGCACCCACGCCTTCTGCCGCTGCTCCTGCCGATAGAGCGCCAGCACGCCCACGCCATAGACCAGGAGGGCGGTCGCCGCCGGCCCCATGGGATCGAGCAGCAGGTCGGCGCGGCGGAACGCCAGCCAGGAGCCGGCCGCCAGCGCCCCCAGCACCAGCGCGACGCCGGCCCCGGCGGCCAGCGCCGGCACCCGGGGCAACGCCAAAGCGAGGCCAAGGCCGAGCAGCGCCGCCAGCGCCAGCTCCGCCCCCCGGGCCCAATCGGGCCGCACCAGCCGGGCGCCGCGCAGCATGTGCTCCAGGAGTTGGGCCTGCACCTCCACCCCCGGCAGCGCGGTGGCAATGGGGGTGGCGCGGGTGTCCTTGAGGCCGGCGGCGCTGGTGCCCACCAGCACGATCCGGCCGGCCATCGCATCGGCGGCGAGGTGTCCCTCCAGCACATCGGCGGCGGAGACGAAACGGCGCGGATCGCTGGCCCCGAACCGCACCCGCACCGCCCCCGCCGCATCGGTGGGGATGGTGAAAGCGCCGATGCGCACGGAGACGAGGCCCCGCGCGGCGCCGAACGCGCTCTCCCCACTCGCCCCGGTGGCCCGCACCAGATAAGTGGACGCGCCCTGCGCCACCCGCAGCGCCTCGGCGGCAAGGCCGGGCACCAGGCGTCCATCGAGATCGAGCAGCAGCGGCACCCGCCGCACCACCTGGTCGCGATCCGGCAGCCAGTTGAGGGCGCCGATGCCGGCCGCCGCCTGGGCCAGCTCCGGCAGGGGCGCCACCGCGCCGGAAAAATGCGGCAGCTGGGCCACTGGGTCGTCGCCGGCGACGGCGAGCCCCCATTTGACCGGATAGGTGCCGCCCGGCCCCTGCGTCAGCACCGCCCCCAACACCGTGGGCACAGCGGCGAAGGCGCGGGCGAGACGGGCGTCGCTCGGCTCCCGGTCGGCCAGCAGCGCCGCAAGGCGCGCCCGGATCTCCGCCGGCAGCTCGGCGGCGATCCGGGCGGGATCGAGCCGGTCGGGCTCGGCGAACACCATGTCGAAGGCGACGACCGCCGCACCCGCTGCCGCAAGCTGGTCCACCAGCCGCGCCAGAGTGGTCCGCGGCCAGGGCCATTGGCCGACGCGGGCAAGGGCGGCGTCGTCAATGTCGACGATGCGCACCGGCAGGTCGGCGTCGAACGGCGGCGGATCGGCCCGCTGATAGGCATCGAACAGGTCGTTGCGGACATCGCTCATGACCGCCGGTTCCAGCACCAGCAGCGCCAGGCCGGCGAGCAGCGCACCAAGGGTGGCGAGCCAATAGAGGCGGGAACCCATGGTGCGCTCATCCCCATCCGAACGCCGCGCGGCGACAGGCGCCATCCTAGCCAAAGCCGCGCCTCTTGTACCCCCACGGCAGAGGCCCATCACCGGTCGGACTGGCGCCACCAGCGGGTCCTCCGCCCGCCCGATTCCATTGACGCCCATGTTTTCCCATGTTAGCCCATTCTTACCCAAGAACATGTCGGACGGCTCCCGCCGTCGCCGGGCGCGTTCTCGCAAGAGCTGCCCGCTGTACCTGAAGGCACCCCGGCGCCGAGGAGCGCTCCTATGGACCGCTTCGTGTCCACCTACACGATGCGCCTCGACGCCAAGGGCCGGGTTTCCATCCCGGCACCGTATCGGACGGTGCTCGCCAAGGATGGCGCGGAGGGCCTGTACTGCCACCCGAGCCTCGCCGAGCCCGCGCTGGATGCGGGCGGCAACCGGCTGATCGGCGAGATCGACGCGCTGATCGACCGCTACCCGCCCTATTCCGAGGAACGCGAGGAGCTGGCCGCCGCGCTCTACGGCACCAGCGAGACATTACGCATCGATCCGGAAGGCCGGGTGGTGCTGACCGAAACACTCAAGGCCCACGCCGGCATCACCGATCAGGTGGCGTTCGTGGGGCTCGGGCACAAATTCCGCATCTGGGAACCGGAGCGGCTGAAGGCGCATCTCGCGGAGGCCACCCAAAGGGTGCGCGAGCTGCGCCGGGCCATCGGCTCCCGAGCCGCGAACCCAGGGGGCAACACAGAATGACGACGGGCCACGGGGTCGGCCCCACCGACGCCGTAGGCGGACCGGCCCGTCATCTCCCGGTGATGCTCCGTGAGGTTCTCGCGCATCTCGCGCCGAAGGACGCCGGCACCTATGTGGACGGCACCTTCGGCGCGGGGGGCTATACCGGCGCCATCCTCAAGGCCGCCGACTGCCGGGTGCTCGCGCTCGACCGCGACCCCACCGCCATCGCCGGCGGCCAGGCCCTGGTCGCCGCCTCCGGCGGCCGCCTGCGGCTGGTGGAAGGGCGCTTTTCCGAACTCGACGCTCTGGCGGAGCAGGAAGGCTTCACGCCCCTCGACGGCGTGGTGCTGGACATCGGCGTGTCGTCCATGCAGATCGACGAGGCGGAGCGCGGCTTCTCTTTCCGCCGCGACGGTCCCCTCGACATGCGCATGGGCGGCGATGGGCTTTCCGCCGCCGACGTGGTGGCCAGCCTCGACGAGGTGCGCCTCGCCCATATCCTGTGGACCTTCGGCGAGGAGCGGCACTCGCGCGCCATCGCCCGCGCCATCGTCAAGGCCCGCGCCGAGGCCCCCATCACCCGCACCACCCAACTGGCCGAGATCGTCGCCCGGGTGGTGTGGGCGAAGCCGGGGGAGATCCACCCCGCCACCCGCACCTTCCAGGCCCTGCGCATCGCCGTGAACGAGGAGCTGCAGGAGCTGGTGGACGCCTTGGCGGCGGCCGAGCGGGTGCTGAAGCCGGGTGGTCGACTGGTGGTTGTGACCTTCCATTCCCTGGAAGACAGGATCGTTAAGACTTTTCTGGCAAACAGGGTAAAGGCACCGTCCGCGTCGCGCCATCTGCCGCTCGGAGAAGGACCGGAACCCGCCTTCCGCCTCGTGGCGAAGGGTGCGGTGGAGCCCGGTCCCGACGAAGTGGCAGACAATCCGCGCGCCAGGTCCGCGAAGCTTCGCGCGGCCGAACGTACGAACGCTCCGGCGCATCCGGGCGGTGACTTGATGGGGCTTCTTCCCGCCCCCTCACCGCAACGGCATGGGCGGAGACGTTGAAAGAATGTTTCGTGTCGCCAACATCGTGATGGTCGGCGCGCTGCTGATCACCGCAGCGGTGGTGTACCAGCTCAAATACGCGTCCACCGCCGAGGCCGAGCGGCTCGCCACCCTGCGCAGCCAGATCCGCAAGGAGCGCGAGGTTATCGGCGTGCTGAAGGCGGAATGGGCCCGTCGCACCTCTCCCATGTACATACAGGGCCTGGTGGAGCGCCACCTGGACCTGAAGCGGCTCGACGTCGATTCCATCTCCGATCTCGCCAGCCTGCCGGAGCGTCCGAGCAGCGGCAACGACGGTATCGGCGGCATCATCGAGGCGCTGGAAGACGCACCGCTCGTCACCTCTTCCGTCAGCCGCGGACCGGTGACCCCCACGGCGCCGGGCAGCGGCGCGACGGGTAGTACGGCGCCGGCCGCGTCCGCCCTGAGGCCGCCGCCCTCCAAGCCGCTCACCGTGCCCGCCAACACGGCGCTGGCGCCCCGACCCTCGCAGGCCCGCCCCGTCGCGCCCCCGCGCCCGGCGCCCCCGTCGGCCGTCCTGCCGCCGGTCGCCGCGCCCGTCGCTGCCGCCGAGCCCGCCCAGGCGCCCGATGCGGTGCGCACGTTCTTCAACGGTTTCCTCAGTGGACGTTGACGAGGTCCCCATGTCCAAGCCCACGTCCCAGCTGCCCCCCGACCCGTCCGCGCCCGAACCGAACGCCGCCGACCCTGACGGCCGCGTCGCCAGGCCCGCATCGGACGCCAGCCTCACCGACGCCCTCAACGGCCTCCTGATCCTCGCCGGACGCGGCGTCGCCCGCGGCGCCGGCCGCTTCGGCGCCCTGCTGCTGGCGATGCTCCTGGGCCTCGGCCGCCTGCTGGCGCGCCTATTCGCCGACGTGGGCGGGCTGGCCTATCGCAGCGGACGCGGGTTCGTGCGCGGCCTGTTCGGCCTTGATCGCGGCTCCGCCGAGGCCGTCGGGCGCAGCCGCATCCGGCTGGTGATGGGGGCCTTCTGCCTGGTGTTCGCCGCCATCGGCGCCCAGCTCACCCATCTCGCGCTCACCTCCGATCCCGGCGCCACCCGCGGGCGCGGGTCCGACGCCGTCTCCTCGGCGCGGCCGGACATCGTCGATCGCAATGGCGATATCATCGCCATCGACGTGAAGTCGCCGTCGCTGTTCGCCGAGCCGCGCCGCCTCATCGATCCCGACGAGGCGCTGGAGGGCCTGCTCAAGATCCTGCCCGACCTCGATGTGGAAGAGACCCGCAAGCGGCTCAACTCCGGCAAGGGCTTCGCCTGGCTGAAGCGGGAGATCACCCCGACCCAGCAGCGCGCCATCTACCGGCTCGGCCTGCCGGGTATCGGCTTCCTCCGGGAGAACCGCCGCATCTATCCCGATGGCCCCATCCTGTCGCACGTGATCGGCGGCGTGAACGTGGACAACCAGGGCATCGCCGGCATCGAGAAATGGATCGACGGACGCGGCCTGTCCGACCTGCACATGGCCGGGTTCGCCACCGACCGCCAGCAGGAGCCCGTGCAGCTTTCCATCGACATGCGGGTGCAGCATGCGGTGCGCGACGAGCTGATGAAGGCGAAGGAGAAGTTCTCCGCCCTGCACGCCATGGCCGTGGTCACCGACGTCAACACCGGCGAGATTGTCTCCATGGTCTCGTTGCCGGATTTCGATCCCAACGTGCCCGGCAACCCGGCTGACGACGCCTATCTCAACCGCCTCACCACCGGCGTCTACGAGATGGGCTCCACCTTCAAGGCCATGTCCTTCGCCATGGCACTGGACAGCGGCAAGATCGGCCTCAACTCGTCGTTCGATGCCCGCAGCGCTCTGCATTTCGGCCGCTTCAAGATCTCCGACTATCACGCCGAGAACCGGGTTCTGAGCGTGCCTGAGATCTTCCTCGTCTCCTCCAACATCGGCACCGCCAAGATGGTGCTGTCTCTGGGGGTCGAGGCCCACAAGGCGTTCCTGCGGAAGATGGGCCAGCTCGACCGCCTGCGCACCGAGCTGCCGGAAAGCTCGCTGCCCATCGTGCCGAAGAACTGGGGCGAGCTGAGCTCGGCCACCATCGCCTTCGGCCACGGCCTGTCCGTGGCGCCGCTGCAGGCCGTCATGGCGGTCAATTCCATGGTCAACGGCGGCTATCTCATCCCGCCCACCTTCATCAAGCGCAACCAGGAAGAGGCGCAGAAGCTGGGAACCAAGGTGCTGAAGACTGAAACCTCGGACAAGATGCGCTACATCATGCGCCTCAACGCCGAGAAGGGCACCGCCAAGAAGGCCGACATCGCCGGCTACATGGTCGGCGGCAAGACCGGCACCGCCGAGAAAGTGGTGAACGGGCGATATGCCAAGCACAAGCTGCTCACCTCGTTCACCGCCATCTTCCCCATGGACCGGCCGCAATATCTCGTGCTCATCATGCTGGACGAGCCCAAGGCCACCCCGGAAACCTATGGCTTCGCCACCTCCGGCTGGAACGCGGCGCCCACCGCCGGCAAGGTGGTGGAGCGCATCGCCCCCATGCTCGGCGTGCCGCCGCGCCAGAACCTGCCCTCGGCCGAGGAAATGCTGCGCAACGCCGGACAGAAGGTGACGGCCAGCCGCTGATGCGCCGCTCCCGTTGTGCCGCCCGCGCGGCAACAACCCTTGATCCCGGCCCCACGCCGGTGCCATGAGGAGATCCGATGACACACCACACCCTCGGATCCCTTCTCGGCGGCCACGCCCACATTCTCGCGCCCCACGCCGCCGCGCAGCGCATCGAGGGGGTGACCTCCGACAGCCGCAAGGTGAAGCCGGGCTTCTTGTTCGTCGCCATCCCCGGCACCCATGCGGACGGCGCCCGCTTCATCGCCGATGCGGTGGCCCGGGGCGCCACCGCCGTGCTGCTGGAGCCAGTGGCGCCGCTGCCCGCGCCGCCCGCCGGCGGCTCCTACGCCCATGTGGCGTTCGCCTTCTCGCTCGATGTGCGCCGCTCCCTCGCCCTGGCCGCGGCGCGGCTGCATGCCCGCCAGCCGGCGGTGATCGCCGCCGTCACCGGCACCGCCGGCAAGACCTCCGTCGCGTATTTCCTGCGGCAGATCTGGGAGACCCTCGGCCATCGGGCCGCCTATCTCGGCACCATCGGCGTGGTGACGCCGGATGCCGCCACCTATGGCAGCCTCACCACGCCCGATCCGGTGGACCTGCACGCCACCCTCGACCGGCTGGCGGGGGAAGGCATCACCCATATGGCGCTGGAAGCCTCCTCCCACGGGCTCGACCAGCGCCGGTTGGACGGCGTGCGCCTCACCGCCGGGGCCTTCACCAATCTCGGCCGCGACCATCTGGACTACCACCCCACTGTGGAAGCCTATTTCAAGGCCAAGCTGCGGCTGTTCACCGAGCTTCTGCCACCCGACGCCACCGCCGTGGGTGTCTTGGACGCCCCCTATGCAGCCACCGCCCTCGCCTGGGCCGAGACGCGGGGCCTGCGCACCCTCTCCTTCGGCGACGATTTCGCCGGCGCCACCATCGAGGTGCTGGACATTACCCCAGAGGGCGGCGGCCAGCGCATCCGCTTTGGCGGCGGCGACGAGATCCTGCTGCCGCTGGCAGGGCGGTTCCAGGCCGACAATGCGCTGGTGGCCGCCGGCCTTGCCATCGCCTGCGGTGCCGATCGCGACGCCGCCCTCGGCGCCCTCACCACCCTGAAGGGGGTGCCGGGGCGGCTGGAGCGGATCGGCGACGATCCCGCCCGGCCGGTGTTCGTGGACTATGCCCACAAGCCCGAGGCGCTGGCAGCGGTGCTCGACACCCTACGGGGGGCGGTGAAGGGGCGGCTCATGGTGGTGTTCGGCTGTGGCGGTGACCGCGACCGGGGCAAGCGCCCCATCATGGGCGCCATTGCCACCGAAAAGGCCGATGTGGTGATCGTCACCGACGACAATCCCCGCAGCGAGGCCCCGGCCGCCATCCGCGCCGAGATCCTCGCCGCCGCCCCCGGCGCCCGCGAGATCGGCGACCGCCGGGAGGCCATCCATACCGCCATCGCCATGATGGAAGCGGGGGATGCGCTGGTGGTGGCGGGAAAAGGCCACGAAACGGGCCAAATCATCGGCGACCGCACACATCCATTCTCGGATGCGGCGGAAGTTCTCGCCGCTTTGACGGAGGTGCGGGCATGAGCAGCGGTGCGCGACGTCTCTACGGCCGCGATGAAATGACGACCGCCATGGCGGCCACCCCCCGGGCGTTCACCGCCGATGGGGTGACCGGCATCTCCATCGACAGCCGGACCCTCAGCCCAGGCGACGCCTTCTTCGCCATCGCCGGCGAGAATTCCGATGGCCATGATTATGTGGAAACGGCGCTGAGGGCCGGTGCCGCCGTCGCGGTGGTGGAGAAAAGCAAAGCGGAGCGCTTCGGCGCCGAGGCGCCGCTGCTGCTGGTGGACGACGTGCTCGCCGCCCTGCGCGACCTTGCCGGCGCCGCCCGCGCCCGCTCGGGGGCGGGGATCGTCGCGGTCACCGGCTCGGTGGGCAAGACCACCACCAAGGAGGCGCTGCGCCTGGCGCTGGGCGCCGATGGCGAGACCCACGCCTCGGCCGCCTCCTACAACAATCACTGGGGGGTGCCCCTCTCCCTCGCCCGGCTGCCCCGCGAGGCGCGCTACGGCGTGTTCGAGATCGGCATGAACCATCCCGGCGAGATCACCCCGCTGGTGAAGCTGGTGCGGCCCCATGTGGCCATCATCACCACGGTGGAACCGGTGCACATCGCCCAATTCTCCGGCATCGAGGAGATCGCCGACGCCAAGGCCGAGATCTTCGACGGCCTGGAGCCGGCCGGCACGGCCGTCCTCAACCTCGACAATCCCCTGTTCGAGCGCCTGAAGGCCTCCGCTCTGGCCAAGGGCGTGTCGCGCATCGTCACCTTCGGCGAGAGCGCCGGCGCCGACGTGCGGCTAAAGACGGTGGCGCTGCAGCCATCCTGCTCGGTGGCGGTGGTGGACGTGATGGGCACCGACGTGACCCTCAAGGTCTCCGTGCCGGGCCGCCACATCGTTCAAAACATGCTGGCGGTGCTGGCGGCGACCAAGCTGGTGGGGGCCGACCTGGCGCTGGCGGCCCTCGCCCTGTCCCGCCTCAAGCCGCCGCCCGGACGCGGCGTGCCGGTGACCCTGACGCTCAAGGGCGGCACCGCCACCCTGCTGGACGAGAGCTATAACGCCAACCCGGCCTCCATGCGGGCGGCCATCGACGTGCTGAGCCGCACCCCGGTGGGGCCGCGCGGCCGGCGCATCGCCGTGCTCGGCGACATGCTGGAGCTGGGCGAGGACGCCGCCGCCATGCATGCGGGCCTCGCCGAACCGCTCATCCAGGGTCGTATCGACCAGGTGTTCTGCTGCGGGCCGCTGATGCATGCCCTGTGGGAGAAGCTGCCGAGCGAGCGCCGTGGCGGCTATGCCGCCCATGCCAGCCATCTCGAACCCATGGTGGCGGCGGCGCTGCGCGCCGGCGACACGCTGATGGTGAAGGGCTCCAACGGCAGCCGCATGGGACCGCTGGTGAAGAGCCTTTCCGAACGCTTCCGTACGAGCGAGGACGCGCTCCTCGAGGGATGACCCATGCTGCAATGGCTAGCCGAACTCCACCAGTCGTTCTCCGCCTTCAACGTCTTCCGCTACATCACCTTCCGCACCGGCGGATCGGTGGTGACGGCGCTTCTGTTCGTGTTCCTGTTCGGCCCGTCCATGATTTCCACCCTGAGGCTGAAGCAGGGCAAGGGCCAGCCCATCCGCACCGATGGCCCCCAGTCGCATCTGCTCACTAAGAAGGGCACGCCCACCATGGGCGGCCTGATGATCCTCTCGGGCATCGTGGTGGCGACGCTGCTGTGGTCGAACCTTGCCAACCCCTATGTGTGGGTGGTGCTGCTGGTGACCCTCGGCTTCGGCATGATCGGCTTTTATGACGACTACCTGAAAGTCACCAAGCAGACCCACAACGGCCTGTCGGGCAAGGCCCGTCTCGCCATTGAGGCCGTCATCGCCGGGGTGGCCGTCGTGGTCATCATGAATGTGGGCAAGCCGGGCCTCGCCACGGCGGTGTCGTTCCCCTTCTTCAAGGACCTGCTGCTCGATCTCGGCGTGTTCTTCGTGTTCTTCGGCGGCTTCGTCATCGTCGCCGCGGGCAATGCGGTGAACCTGACCGACGGGCTCGACGGCCTCGCCATCGTGCCGGTGATGATCGCGGCCGGCACGTTCGGCCTCATCGCCTATCTCTCGGGCAACGTGGTGTTCGCCGATTACCTGCAGATCCACTACGTGGTCGGCGTCGGTGAGCTGGCGGTGATCTGCGGCGCGGTGATGGGGGCCGGCCTCGGCTTCCTGTGGTTCAATGCGCCGCCGGCCCAGGTGTTCATGGGCGACACCGGCTCGCTGGCTCTGGGCGGCCTGCTCGGCACCGTGGCGGTGGCCACCAAGCACGAGATCGTGCTCGCGGTGGTGGGCGGCCTGTTCGTGCTGGAAGCGGTGTCGGTGATCGTCCAGGTGGCCTCGTTCAAGCTCACCGGCAAGCGCGTGTTCAAGATGGCGCCCATCCACCACCATTTCGAGCAGCTCGGCTGGACCGAGCCGCAGGTGGTGATCCGCTTCTGGATCATCGCCGTGGTGCTGGCCCTCGTCGGCCTCGCCACCCTGAAGCTGCGCTGATCAAGAAAAGGCCCGGCGGAGCAGCTCCGCCGGGCGCCTTCACGCTGGCCGCGGCACCTGACACGGCACCTGCCACGGCGCGTTCACTTCCCGCAGGTCTTGATGCCCAACGGCACATAGGCCGGGCAGAAGCGGAAAATGGCGGTGAGCAGCATCACCAGACCCACCGCGCCGATCAGCCATGCCCAGTTGCCGAGCCCGGCCAAAGCGGGAACGCTGCCGCCGAAGAACGGCACCAGCAGCAGGATGATCCCCACCACGAACCTCAACACCCGGTCGATCCCACCCACATTCGCTGTCATCGTCGCCTCCCGATCATCGGATCATACATTCAATGTTTTTAATGTGTGATCATGTCAATCTCGGGATTTTCCTACGGTCACTGTGTCGCGGACAGTCCAATGGTCGCGACAGGGCGCCAACCCTCTTCCCTCCCGAGACCTGGAGGGCTAGAGCAGGCGCGAGATTGGCCCGCCGGCTTCCATTGCCTTCAGCGAGACATTGCCCGCCATGACGTCGCACGCCAGCACTGCTCCTGCCAGCCCTCCACACCCCATCACGCCCGTCACCGTGCTCAAGGACCAGACCGTCGCCCTTTTCGGGCTCGGCGGCTCGGGCCTGGCCACCGCGCAGGCGCTGGTCGCCGGCGGCGCCCGGGTGATCGCCCATGACGATTCCGAAGCCGCGCGGCGCAAGGCCGGCGAAGCGGGCATCACCGTGCAGGACCTGCGCGCCATCGATTGGACACCGGTGCAGGCGCTGGTGCTCTCCCCCGGCGTGCCGCTGACCCATCCCAGGCCGCACTGGTCGGTGGATCTCGCCCGCGCCGCCGGGGTGGAAGTGATCGGCGACGTGGAGTTGTTCTGCCGCGAGCGCCATGCCATCGCCCGCCGCTCACCCTTCATCGCCATCACCGGCACCAACGGCAAGAGCACCACCACCGCCCTCATCACCCATATCCTGCGGGTGGCCGGGCGCGATGTGCAGATGGGCGGGAATATCGGCACCGCCCTCCTCTCCCTCGCCCCGCCCAAGATCGGCCGGGTGCATGTGGTGGAGTGCTCGTCCTACCAGATCGACCTTGCCCCCAGCCTCGACCCCTCCGTGGGCGTGATGCTCAACATCACCCCGGACCATCTCGATCGCCACGGCACCCTCGAGAAGTACGCCGCCATCAAGGAACGGCTCGTCACCGGCGTGGAAGGCGGTGGCACCGCGGTGGTGGGCGTGGACGACGATTTCTCCGCCGCCATGGCGGACCGGGCCGAGCGGGCCGGCAAGCACGTGGTGCGCCTGTCCATGCGCCGTCCGCTCGCCGATGGGATCTGGCGCGAGGGCGAGACCCTGGTGGTGTCGGAAGGTGGCGCCGAGCGCTTCCGCCTCAACCTTGGCGGCATCGGCTCCCTGCGCGGCGTGCACAACGCCCAGAACGCCGCCGCCGCCTATGCGGCGGCCCGGGCCGTGGGCGTTGCGCCCGAAGTGATCGCCGTGGCCATGACGCGTTTTCCCGGCCTCGCCCATCGCATGGAGCAGGTGGGCACCCAGGGCGACGTGCTGTTCGTGAACGACAGCAAGGCCACCAATGCCGACGCCACCGAGCGGGCGCTGACCAGTTTCGAGCACATCTTCTGGATCGCCGGCGGCAAGCCCAAGGCCGGCGGCATCACCCCGCTGGCACCTTTCTTCGACCGCATCGCCAAGGCCTATCTCATCGGCGAGGCGGCGGACGCCTTCGCCGAGACCCTGGGCGGCCGGGTCGCCCATGACCGCGTCGGCACCCTCGACAAGGCGGTCGCCGCCGCCGCGGCCGATGCTGCAAGCTCCTGCCTGCCCCATCCGGTGGTGCTGCTCTCCCCCGCCTGCGCCAGCTTCGATCAGTTTCCCAATTTCGAGGTGCGCGGCGACGTCTTTTGCCAGCTGGTGGGCCAACTCCCCGACGTGGAGCTGAAGCCACGGGCGACACCCCCAGCCGCCCAGAAGCCGCCGGCGGGCGGCGGCCATCCCCATGGCGGGGGGATGTCGCCCCACGGCACGTCACCCCACGGCATGCCCGGCCACGGCGCCTCCCCCCACGGGGCCCCCGCTGGCCACCCGAAGGGGCCAGCGCACCACGGCTGAGCCGGCCGTTCAACCGCGCGGCACGACACCGTTCAGGAACACACCGACGCAGCGGCGCAGATGCTCCCGCTGCGCGGCGCCACCGGCCCATTCCAATCGACCATGCGCCTTCGGTAAAGCGGCGCCGAACACCATGTCCATCAGAAGACCGGCCATGGCCGGGGCGTCGTCGCAGAGGATCTCGCCGGCCTCCGCCCGTCCGCGCAGCCAGTCCGCCAGCGCCGCGCGCGAGGGCTCGCCCCCGCAACGGCCGAGGATCTCCCGCAATTCGGGGAAATGAACGCCCTCGATCATCACCAGGCGCAGCAGGGCCTGGCGATCGCGCTCCTCCTCCGGCGTGATGTCGATACGGAAGATCGCCTCCAGCGCGGCGGCCAGCGGCAGGTGGTCATAATTGCCGGGCAGGGCCAGCATGCTCTGGCGGTGCGCGTCCACCACCGCGGCGAACAGCTCCACCTTGCCGGGAAAGAGCCGGTAGAGGGTGCGCTTCGACATGCGGCATCGCGCCGCCACCGCGTCCATGGTGGTGCCGCCATAGCCCTCGGACACGAAAAGGTGATGGGCCAGCTGCACGACGTGCGTGCGCCGTGCGCCATCCGCCTGCCCTTTTGGCCGGCCGCGATGGCGAGGGTCTCCCCCGGAACTGGAATGGCTCTCATTCAAGGGGCGCGCCTTGACAGCCTCGGCCCCGGACATGCAGTTCCTCCACATTGACAGTTTCGTTTACCGATTATAAGGGTAATGAGCAGTTTCTTAAATAGCGCTTCTTATCGAGTTTCACGTGCCAATACACTGCCTCCTATTGGTCACGGCCGCAGGGCGGAGGCTTTGGCCCAAACGTTTCCCTGGTTCCGTCTCCCTGCCACCCGGCATGGCGGCGCATGCGCCTGTGCGCCGGTGAGGGCCCTTTGAGCCGGTTCGTCGATCTTCGCGCGCTTCAAGCGCCCTTCTCTCCACGCCTGTGCTTCGCCGTCGACCGGCGGATCGGGACGCTCGTGGCGCTCGCTCTTGCCTTGAGCACCTCCGCCTGCGCCGTGGGGCCGGACTATGTGACCCCCGCCTTCGACCTGCCGGCGCGCTGGAGCGATCAGCAGCACCAGCGCAAGGAGCCGGCACCGCCCCAGCTCGCCCATTGGTGGGAGCGCCTCAACGACCGCACCCTGAACGCCCTGATCGCCCAGGCGGTGGATGGCAACCTCGACGTGGCCACCGCCAAGGCCAAGATCCGCGAGGCCCGCGCCACCTATCGCCAGCAGGTGGGCGGCCTGTTCCCGCAGGTGGACGGCTCCGCATCGGCGACTCGCGGCGACAATGGGTCACGTGTGTCCAGTGGCGGCGACGTCACCGTCGGCGGCCTCTACACCCAATACCAGGCCGGCTTCGACGCCAGTTGGGAGCTGGACCTGTTCGGCGCCAACCGGCGCGGGGTGGAAGCCTCCAAATACGCCATGCAGGCGGCAGAGGACGAGCTGCGCGGCACGCTGCTGACCCTGGTGGGCGACATCGCCTCCAATTATGTGGAGGCGCGCGGCTACCAGGCCCGCATGGCCCTTGCCCAGCGCACCGCCGCCTCCCAGCGCGAGACCGAGGCCCTGACCCGCACCAAGCTCGCGGCCGGCGGCGCCAGCGCCATGGATGTCGCCAATGCCGCCGGGCTCGCCGCCTCCACCGAAGCCAACGTGCCGGAGCTGCGCGCCGCCCTCGCCCAGAGCGTCCATCGCCTGAGCGTTCTGACCGGCCAGCCCCCCGGCGCCCTCACCGCGCAGCTCAGCCGTGGCGGCGCCATTCCCAGCCCCCGCCTGCGGGTGGCGAAGGGGGTGCCGGCCGACGTGCTGCGCAACCGGCCGGACGTGCGCCAGGCTGAGCGGACGCTCGGCCAATCCACCGCCCTGGTGGGCCAGGCGGAGGCCAACCGCTATCCCGCCGTCAGCCTCACCGGCAATCTCACCACCCAGGGCACCAAGCTCGGTGATCTCGCCCGCGGCTCCTCCATCAGCTGGTCCTACGGGCCCAGCCTGACCGTGCCGGTGTTCACCGGCGGGCAGCTCAAAGCTGCCGTGGATATCGCCGCCGCCCAGCGCGACCAGTCGTTCCTCGCCTACCATGCGGCCATCCTGACGGCGCTGGAGGATGTGGAGAATGCGGTGGTCTCCCTCACCCAGGAGCGCATCAAGTCCGGCAAGCTCGCCGAATCGGCCGCCTCCTACCGGGACGCCACCCGCCTGTCGCGCACCCTTTACCAGAACGGCTCCACCAGCTTCCTGGACGTGCTGGATGCGGAGCGCTCGCTCTATTCAGCAGAGGATTCCCTGCTGCAGAGCCGGGTGGCCATGGCCACCGATTATATTGCCCTCAACAAGGCGCTGGGCGGCGGATGGGACGGCGACGTGGAGGTGATGACCCCCGCCGTGGTGGATGAGAACACCGGCCCCCATTTCTCAGCCCTTCAACCGTGAGACGCCCGTGACCTCTCTCCTGCCCCCGCGCGCGTCCGCGCTGCCTGCCCTGCCTGCCCGTCCGCCGCTGGAGGCGCGGCCATGACCGCTGCGCTTCGCGTGCCCGGGCGCCGGCGGGCCATCATCATCGGCGCGCTGGTGATCGCCGCGCTGGTGGCGGCACTGCTGCTGAAGGACACCCTCTTCCCGCCCGAGGCGCCGAAGATCATGTCCGCCCGGGTCACCACCGGCACAGTGGAAGAGACGGTGCTTGCCACCGGCACCCTGAAGCCCGCCAAGCTGGTGGCAGTGGGCGCCCAGGTGTCCGGCCGCGTCACCTCCATCAAGGTGCAGCTCGGCCAGAAGCTCAAGCAGGGCGACCTGGTGGCGGAGATCGATTCCGTCACCCAGCAGAATTCCCTGCGCACCGCCGAGGCATCGGTCGCCAACATGCGTGCCCAAAAGCAGGAAAAAGAAGCAACCCTGGTGCTGGCCGAGCAGACCCTTGCCCGCCAGAAGAAGCTGGTGGCGCAGACCGCCGTCTCCCAGGCTGATTTCGAGACCGCCCAGGCGGATGTGGCCACCACCCGGGCCCAGATCGCCGCCCTGGAGGCGCAGATCATCGAGGCCGAGGTGGCGGTGGACACCGCCCGGGTGAACCTCGGCTACACCCGCATCACCGCGCCCATGGACGGCACCGTGCTCTACATCGTCAGCCAGGAAGGCCAGACGGTGAACGCCAACCAGACCACGCCCACCATCGTCATCCTCGGCGACCTCGACACCATGATGGTGCGCGCCGAGATCTCCGAAGCCGACGTGGTGAAGGTGAAGCCGGGCCAGAGCCTCTATTTCAACATCATCGGCGAACCGGACCAGCGCTACGAGGCCAAGCTGGAGTTCATCGAGCCGGCGCCGGAATCCATCACCAGCGACAGCCTCGTTTCCACCTCCTCCACCTCGAGCAGCAGCAGCAAGTCCTCATCCAGCACGTCCACGTCGAGCGCCATCTACTACAACGGCATCTTCTACGTGCCGAACCCGGACGGGAAGCTGCGCACCTACATGACGGCCGAGGTCCATATCGTGCTTGGCAGCGCCAAGAATGCCCTGACCATCCCCTCGGCGGCGCTCGGCGCCAAGCAGAAGGACGGGCGCTATGCGGTGCGGGTGCTGGAGCCCAATGGCGAGGTGATCACCCGGTTCGTGGAGGTGGGGCTCAACAACAAGACCCGGGCGGAGATCCGCTCCGGCCTGAAGGCGGGCGAAACGGTGGTCACCGGCCAGCTCTCCGGCGCTGGCGGCACCAGCGCCGCACGGCGCATGCCGCCGCCGCCCATGGGCCTGTGACGGATCCGCCATGGGCACGCCGCTGATCGAACTCCACAAGCTCCGGCGCGAGTATCCCGCCGGCGAGGGGGTTCTCACCGTCCTCAAGGACATCGACCTCACCATCGAGCAGGGAGAGATGGTGGCCATTGTCGGGGCCTCGGGCTCCGGCAAGTCCACCCTCATGAACATCCTGGGGTGCCTCGCTCGCCCCACCTCCGGCAGCTACAAGATCGCCGGCCGCGAGACCTCGAGCCTCGCCCCGGACGAGCTGGCGGCGCTGCGGCGCGAACATTTCGGCTTTATCTTCCAGCGCTATCACCTGCTGGGCGAATTGACCGCCCTCGGCAATGTGGAAATCCCGGCCATCTATGCCGGCTGGACCGCCGGCGCCCGACGCACCCGCGCGCTGGAGTTGCTGGAGCGGCTCGGCATGGGCGAGCGCACCGGCCACCGCCCGGGCCAGCTCTCCGGCGGCCAGCAGCAACGCGTTTCCATCGCCCGCGCGCTGATGAACGGCGCCAACCTGATCCTGGCGGATGAGCCCACCGGCGCCCTCGACAAGACCTCCGGCGAGGAAGTGCTGCGCATCCTCGATGAGCTGCACGCCGAGGGCAAGACCATCGTCATCGTCACCCACGATATGAACGTGGCGGCCCGGGCCGAGCGCATCATCGAATTTTCCGATGGCGCCATCATCTCCGATCGCCGCACTGGCAAGGCCCCGGCGCCCCCCGTCGTCGCCGCCGACCCCGGCGAGGCGCAGGCGGTGGCCGCCGCGGCGCAGCCGGCCGGTCATCCCCTCCAGGCGCTGATCATGCGCTTCCAGGAAGCGTTCCGCATGGCGCTGCTGGCCATGAACGCCCATCGGCTGCGCACCTTCCTCACCATGCTGGGCATCATCATCGGCATCGCCTCGGTGGTGTGCGTGGTGGCGCTGGGCGAAGGGTCGCGGCAGAAAGTGCTCGCCAACATCTCCTCGCTCGGCACCAACACGCTGGAGGTGTTCCCCGGCAAGACCTTCGGCGATGTGCGTTCGGGCAAGATCACCACGCTGGTGGTGGCCGATGCCAAGGCGCTGGCGGACCAGCCCTATGTGGCCGCGGTGACGCCCACGGTCTCCACCTCCAAGACGGTGCGGTTCCGCTCCATCGAGGCGAGCGCGCTGGTGAATGGCGTGGGCGAACAGTATTTCACCGCCCGCGGCACCAAGCTCGCCCAGGGCCGCCTGTTTGACGCCGAGGCGGTGCGCACCTACGCCCAGGATGCGGTCATCGACGAGAACACCCGCAAGACCCTGTTCGCCGATTTCCCCGGCGACCCCATCGGCGAAGTGATCCTGGTGGGCGACGTGCCGTGCCGGGTGGTGGGCATCGCCGAGCAGCAGCAGGGCGGCTTCGGCTCCAGCCAGAACCTGTCCATCTACCTGCCCTACACCACGGTGCAGGCGCGCCTGCTCGGCACCACCTCACTGCGCTCCATCACCGTGCGGGTGGCGGACGATGTGGATACTGCCCTGGCCGAGACGGCAGTGACCGACTTCATCACCCAGCGCCACGGCAAGCAGGATTTCTTCATCCTCAACACCGA
This sequence comes from Xanthobacter sp. ZOL 2024, assembly GCF_052932325.1. Taxonomy (NCBI): domain Bacteria; kingdom Pseudomonadati; phylum Pseudomonadota; class Alphaproteobacteria; order Hyphomicrobiales; family Xanthobacteraceae; genus Xanthobacter; species Xanthobacter sp. ZOL 2024. The sequence goes on along the minus strand of NZ_CM128808.1, from coordinate 2,039,102 downwards.
CGACATCCGGAAAACCATCACCTCCACCACCGAGACGCTGACCCTGCTGATTGCCGCCATCGCCCTCATCTCGCTGCTGGTGGGCGGCATCGGGGTGATGAACATCATGCTGGTGTCGGTGTCGGAGCGGGTGGCGGAAATCGGCGTGCGCATGGCGGTGGGCGCCCGGCGCTCCGACATCCTCCAGCAATTCCTGATCGAGGCGGTGCTGGTGTGCCTCATTGGCGGCGTGCTGGGCATTGGCACGGCGCTCGGCTTCGGCGTGCTGTTCACCTATGTGGGGTCGAACTTCACATTGGTCTATTCCGGCGCCTCCATCGTGCTGGCGTTCGTCTCATCCAGCCTCATCGGCGGCGTGTTCGGCTACCTGCCCGCGCGCAGCGCCTCCCTGCTGGATCCGGTGGAAGCCCTGTCGCGGGATTGAGCGCGGCGCGCCGGGGCCGCGTTCAGCCGGCCCCGCTCACGCGCTGGCGCCGGCCTTGCCGGCCTCCCAGCCGAGGATGGCGCGCTTGCGGGTGAGGCCCCAGTGATAGCCGGTCAGATCCCCACTCTTGCCCAGCACCCGGTGGCACGGCACCACGAAGGAGATCGGGTTCTTGCCGACGGCGGCGCCCACCGCCCGCGCCGCCTTGGGCTTGCCCACGTGGGCGGCGATGGAGGAATACGTAGTGGCCCGGCCCATGGGGATGCGCAGCAGCGTCTCCCACACCCGGATCTCGAAATCCGTGCCGATGAAGACGATGCGCAAAGGCTGGTCGTCACGCCAGGCGGTGGGGTTGAAGATGCGCGACACCAAAGGCGCGGTGGCGGCGGGATCCTCCACATAATCCGCATTGGGCCAGCGGGCCCGCATGTCGGCCAGCGCCGCCACCTCCTCGCCCGCATCCGCGAAGGCGAGGCCGCACAGCCCCCGGCCGGTGGACATGGCCAGCGCCTGGCCGAACGGCGAGGGGTGGAAGCCGTAGCGGATCAGCAGCCCGGCGCCGCCGGTCTTCCACTCGCCCGGCGACATGGCCTCGTGCACCACAAACAGATCATGCAGCCGGCCGGGCCCCGACAGGCCGAGCTCCAGCGCGGCATCGAGCACATTGGGGCTTTCGGCCAGCACCCGGCGGGCCCGGTCGAGGGTCACCGCCTGCAGGAACGCCTTGGGGGTGAGGCCACACCAGCGGCGGAACAGGTCCGTCAGCGCCCGGGACGACACGCCCACGGCGGCGGCGATCTCCTCCACCTCCGGCTGGCGGCGCATGTGGTGGGAGATGTACTCCACCGCCCGGTGAACCACGTCATAGTCACAGGCGGCGATCTCAAGGGGCGTGGCGGGGGTCGCGATCATGGGACCTGCGGCAGGGAACAGGCGAAAAGCGGGAGCATCGAGCGCCAGCACGGGGCATCTCCATCCTATCGGGCTTGACCCATTGCACCAAAGCGTGCCGGCGCCGGCCACCCGATTTCGCGGCGAACCTTTTCCTCCCGCCGTTCAGCTCACCCCCTTGCCGGAGGCAAGGACACCGAAGCGCTCGGAGAACACCAGATCCTCCAGCGGCAGCCGCTTGCGCCAGCCGGCCCGCTCCAGATCCGGCGTCGTCTCGAAGCGGGCCACATAGCCCACGCACAGCAGCGCAATGGGCACGATGGGCTCGGGAATGCCGAGAATAGCCCGCAGGTCCGCCAGCGACAGGATGGAGACCCAGCCCACCCCCAGATTCTCCGCCCGCGCGGCGAGCCAGATGTTCTGCACCGCGCAGACGGTGGAATAGATGTCCATCTCGCTCTGGTGGGTGCGCCCCAGCACCACCGGCCCGGCGCGATCGCGCTCGCAGGTGACACACAGCATCAGCGGCGCCTCCAGGATGCCTTCGAGCTTCAAGGAACGGTAGAGCTTGGCCCGCTCCGGCTCGAACATCCGGGCGGCCTCGCCATTGGCACGGGTGAAGGCGTCATGCAGGGCCGTCCTGGTGGCGGGATCGCGGATGACGATGAAGTTCCAGGGCTGCAGGAAGCCCACCGAGGGGGCCGCATGGCCCGCCGCCAGCACTCGCCCCAGCACGTCATCGGGCACCGGATCGGGCAGGAAATTGCGCCGCACGTCCCGCCGTTCGGTGATGCAGCGATAGATGGCGGCCCGCTCGGCGGCACTGAAGCCCCCCTGCTGGCCATCGTCCGTCCGTGCCGGGATCTCCGCCTGGGGACCGGCCATGCGCTCCCGGGCGCTGCTGTCCTGTGCCACGGCCCCTCCTCCCGACTTGGCATGTGCCGACTTGGCATGTGCCGACTTGGCATGTGCCGACTTGGATCTTGCCATCAGATGGCGACACTCTGTCGCGTCGGTCAAGGCCGTTCCCCACCGGCCGGTGCCGGGCCGATCACCCGGCGCACCGCATCGCGCCACAGGGCGAGGCGACGATGACGTTCCGGCTCCGCCATCTGCGGGGTGAAGCGCCGGTCCCGCCGCCAGCGCGCCGCGAACGTGTCCGGCGGGGGAAAGAAACCGCAGTTGAGGCCGGCGAGATAGGCCGCGCCGAGGGCCGTGGTCTCGGCGCACACCGGCCGGTCCACCGGCGCGGCGATCAGGTCGGCGAGCCGCTGCAGGGTGAAGTCCGAGGCGGCCATGCCGCCGTCCACCCGCAGCACGGTGTCGGCGCCGGCCGCCCCCACCCAGTCCGCATGCATGGCCTCCATGAGGTCCACGGTCTGGAAGCACACGCTCTCCAGGACGGCGCGGGCCAGCTCGGCCGGACCGGTGGCCCGGGTCAGGCCGAACAGCGCGCCGCGCGCCTCCGGCTGCCAATACGGCGCGCCGAGCCCGACGAAGGCCGGCACCAGCACCACGTCCTGATCGGGATCGGCGGCCGCCGCCAGGGGGCCGGTGGCCGCAGCGCTGTCGATCAGCCCCAGCCCGTCGCGCAGCCATTGCACGGCCGCGCCGGCGACGAAGATGGAGCCTTCCAGCGCATAGGTGCGCCGCCCCTCCAGCTGATAGGCGATGGTGGTGAGTAGGCGGTGGCGGGAGGTCACCGGCTGGGTTCCGGTGTTGAGCAGGGCGAAGCAGCCGGTGCCATAGGTGGATTTGATGGCCCCCGGCGCGAAACAGGCCTGCCCCACCGCCGCCGCCTGCTGGTCACCGGCGATGCCGCGGATGGGGATGGGCGCGCCGAACCATTCGGGATCGGTGGTGCCGAAATCGGCGGCGCTGTCACACACCTCGGGCAGCAGCGCCGCCGGCACCTGGAACAGGTCGAGCAGGGCCGGATCCCACTGCCCCGCATGGATGTCGAACAGCGCCGTGCGGCTGGCATTGGTGGCATCGGTGCGATGGACGCGCCCGCCGGTGAGGCGATGCAGCAGGAAGCTGTCGACGGTGCCGAAGGCGAGGGCGCCGCGCGCCGCCCGCTCCCGCGCGCCCGGCACCGCATCGAGAATCCAGGCGATCTTGGTGGCGGAGAAATAGGGATCGAGCAGCAGCCCGGTGGTGGCCGACATCCGAGGGCCATGTCCCTCGGCCGCGAGCCGGGCGCAGGCGGGGGCCGTGCGCCGGTCCTGCCAGACGATGGCGCGATGGATGGGCTGGCCGGTGGCGCGATCCCACACCAAAGTGGTCTCACGCTGGTTGGTGATGCCGATGGCGGCGATGGCGGCGGCGCTCACGCCGGCGCGGATCATCACCTCGCGGGCGCAGGCGAGCACGCTCTGCCAGATATCCTCCGGCTCCTGCTCCACCCACCCGGGCGCGGGAAAATGCTGCGGCAGCTCCCGCTGCGCCCCGGCGACGATGGCGCCATCCGGCCCCACCAGGAACGCGCGCGACGAGGTCGTGCCCTGATCGAGGGCGAGGATGAATGCGGCCATGATTCCTCCCGCCGGCCGTGATGCGGCCGTGTGCTTATCGTCTGCGCGCGCGGCGCAGCGCCATGTAGGTGGCGAGCGCCGCCGCCTCCTCCAGGCTGAGTCGCAACCCCAGCTTGGTGCGGCGCCACAACACGTCATCCGCGCTGTGCGCCCATTCCACGTCCATGAGGTAATCCACCTCGCGCTGGCACAAATGGGCGCCGAACCACTCGCCGAGGTCGTCCTCGCCCTTCACCCCGTCCAGCAGGCGCCCGGCCCGGGTGCCGTAGGCTCGCGCGAGGCGACGCAGCAGCGCCGGGTCCAGCTCGGGAAACGTGCGCCGCAGCTCGCCCACCAGGGTGTCGAAGCCCTGGCGGGGAAAGTCCCCGCCCGGCAAGGTGGCGCCCGCCGTCCACGGCGCCGGCGCCGGCCCGCCCGGCAAGTGGGGCAGCAGCTTGGCCAGCGCCGCCTCGGCGAGGCGACGGTAGGTGGTGATCTTGCCGCCGAACACGCTGAGCAGCGGGGGCCCTCCGGCCGGCGCGTCCAGGGTCAGCACATAGTCGCGGGTGGCGTCCTGGGCCCGGCCGGCGCCGTCGTCATAGAGCGCCCGCACGCCGGAATAGCTCCACACCACCGCGTGGGGGGTCACCGGCGCGGCGAAATATTCGCTCGCGGCGGCGCACAGATAGGCGATGTCCTCCGGCGTCGCCGCCACGTCCTCGGGACGCCCCTGATAGTCCCGATCGGTGGTGCCGATGAGGGTGAAATCCCCTTCATAGGGAATGGCGAAGATGATGCGCCCGTCGGCATTCTGGAAGATGTAGCAGCGATCATGGGCATAAAGGCGCGGCACCACGATGTGGCTGCCCTGCACCAGCCGCACATGGGCGCTGGCACGGACCCCCAGGCTGTCCAGCACATCCCCGGCCCAGGGGCCGGCGGCATCCACCAGGCTGCGGGCCGCCACCTCGCTGATGATCCCGTCGTGCTCGCACTGGATCAGCCAAAGCCCGTCCGCGCGCCGGGCCCCCAGCACGCGGGTGCGCGGGCGGATGCTGGCACCGCGCTCGGCGGCATCGAGGGCATTGAGCACAACGAGACGGGCGTCCTCCACCCAGCAGTCGGAATATTCAAAGCCGCGGGTGAACAGCGGCTTCAGCGGCTCGCCCAGGGGATCGCGCCGCAGGTCCACGCTGCGGGTCGGCGGCAGCCGCCGGCGACCGCCCAGATGGTCGTAGATCCACAGCCCCAGACGCAACAGCCAAGCGGGCCGCAGGCCCCGGTGGTGCGGCAGCACGAACCGCAGCGGCCAGATGATGTGGGGCGCCATGCCCCACAGAACCTCGCGCTCCTCCAGCGCCTCGTGCACCAGGCGGAACTCGTAATGCTCCAGATAGCGCAGGCCGCCATGGATGAGCTTGGTGGAGGCGGACGACGTGCCGGAGGCGAAATCGCCCTTCTCGAACAGCACCGCGGAGAGGCCGCGCCCCTGGGCATCGCGGGCGATGCCGGTGCCATTGATGCCGCCGCCGATGACGGCCACGTCGAAGATCTCCGGGCTCCCGGCCATCCCACCTGCTCCGCCTGCGGCCGCGCGAATTCGACCGGTCAGAATCAGCCGAACACCAAGCCTGGAACCATGGCGGCGTTTGATCGCGCGTCAATGACAATCCTGCGCGGCGGCGCCTAACCGGACACCGCTTGCGAAACCGCGAAGGGCAGGCCAGCATGGGGGTAACGAGAGGTTCGCGCCACGTCGGACCCCGCTGAGGACACGTCAATCCCCGCAAGGATGCAGGTCCATCCCGGACCTGTGCAAGGAGCTGGCCCCAACATGACCCTGACCCGTCGCACCCTGCTGCAGGCGAGCGCCACCGCATTGACCGGCACTGTCTTCGCCCCCTTCGTCGCCCGCGCGCAGGAGCCGGAATTCACCTACAAATATGCCAACAACCTGCCCGTGACCCACCCCATGAACATCCGCGCGGCGGAGATGGTGGAGGCCATCAGGAAGGAGACCGACGGGCGGGTGGCCATCAGCGTGTTCCCCTCCAACCAGCTCGGCGGCGATACCGACATGCTGAGCCAGCTGCGCTCCGGGGGCATCGAGTTCTTCACCCTGTCGCCACTCATTCTTTCCACCTTGGTGCCCAACGCCTCCATCAGCGGCATCGGCTTCGCGTTCCCCGATTATGCGGCGGTGTGGAAGGCCATGGACGGCAAGCTCGGCGACTATGTGCGCGGGCAGATCGCCAAGGCCGGCATCATTGCCATGGACAAGATCTGGGACAACGGCTTCCGCCAGATCACCACTTCCACCAAGCCCATCGACACTGCCGCCGACCTCAAGGGCCTGAAGATCCGCGTGCCGGTCTCACCCCTGTGGACCTCCATGTTCAAGGCGTTCGGCTCGGCCCCGGCGAGCCTCAATTTCGCGGAGGTCTACACGGCGCTGCAGACCGGCACGGTGGATGCGCAGGAGAACCCGCTCGCCATCATCTCCACGGCGAAGCTCTATGAGGTGCAGAAATACTGCTCCCTCACCAACCACATGTGGGACGGCTTCTGGTTCCTCGCCAACCGCCGGGCCTTCATGGCCATGCCGGAAAACCTGCGCACCATCGTCGCCAAGCATATCAACGAAGCCGGCATGAAGGAGCGCGCCGACGTGGCCGCGCTCAACACCGAGCTGCAGAAGGATCTCACCGCCAAGGGGCTCGCCTTCAACGCGCCCAAGCCCGAGAGCTTCCGCGCCCAGCTCGGCACCGCCGGCTTCTATGGCGAGTGGAAAGGCAAATATGGCGACGAGGCCTGGTCGATCCTCGAGACCTACACCGGCAAGCTCGGCTGAGCCCGCCGGCCGTGGGGCGCGCGTTGCCGGGCTTCCCGGCAACGTCTAGGCTTTTGGCCATGGATCTGTTCGTTCGGCTGCTCATGCGCATGGCCTATTGGGTTCGGCGCCCACCCTCGCGCACCCATGTCATGATCTTCGCCGGGGTGATTGCCCTCGCCGTGGTGTGTTTCGCGGTGGAGGCCCTGTGGGGCTGGCCCGATTGGCTCACTGCCCATCGGCCGCCGCGCAGCCTGGGCTTTACGCCCATGCAGGGGAAATAGGGCCCGCCCCTTGGCCACCCCTTGCCTTTCGCGCCGCGCTCCTGTAACCAACGCGCCTTCGGACCGGCCGGCGAAAAAGGGCTGCCGTGACGGTCCAGACCGCTCAACAGCAACAAGAGGCTGAGCGTCCTTCGCCCGCAAGGCGTGATGGATCGCGGCCACGGAGAGCCAAATGCCCAAGATGAAGACCAAGTCGGGAGCCAAGAAGCGCTTCCGTCTCACGGGTACGGGTAAGGTCATCGCCGCCCAGGCCGGCAAGCGCCACGGCATGATCAAGCGCACCAACAACCAGATCCGCAATCTGCGCGGCACCACCATCCTGAGCGAGAGTGACGGGCGGGTCATCCGCAAGCACTTCCTGCCCAACGGCTGACGCCAGTCACGATCTGAAGGAGCATACCCATGGCCCGCGTGAAACGTGGCGTTACCGCCCACGCCAAGCACAAGAAGGTCTATAAGGCCGCCAAAGGCTTTTACGGCCGTCGCAAGAATACCATCCGCGCTGCCAAGTCCGCCGTCGAGCGGTCGATGCAGTATGCGTATCGCGATCGCAAGGTGAAGAAGCGGAACTTCCGCGCCCTGTGGATCCAGCGCATCAATGCCGGCGTGCGCGCGCTTGATCTCGACCTGACCTATTCGCGATTTATCGATGGTCTCGGCAAGGCCGGGATCGAGATCGATCGCAAGGTGCTCTCGGATATCGCCATCCACGAGCCCGACGCGTTCAAGGCCCTGGTGGAGCAGGCCAAGGCCGCTCTGGCCTGATCCTTTCGCCTTCCGAGACCTGCGAAAGCCCCGACGGACCACCGTGCGGGGCTTTTGTGCATGGATCACGGGCGACCGGGCCGCCGCCGTCCCGCGCCGTTGCGACAGCGGATCCCGGACGCGCTACCAGGCCCGTGCTTTGACGCCTTTCATTTCGAGGACCTTCCATGTCCGAATTCGTCCTGACCGATCACCCCGCCCTCGACGCGCTGGAGCGTGACATCGCCAGCGCCATCCTCGGCGCCGATGATGAAGCCGCCCTGGAGCAGGTCCGCATCACCGCGCTGGGCAAGAAGGGCACCGTCTCGGAGCTGCTGAAGTCCCTCGGCGGCATGAGCCCCGATGAGCGCAAGGTGATGGGCCCCGCCATCAACGGCCTGCGCGACCGGGTGCAGGGCCTGCTGGCCGCCCGCAAGGAGACGCTGAAGGCCGCCGCCCTCGAGGCGCGCCTCGCCACCGAGCGGGTGGACGTGACGCTGCCCGTGCGCGAGGCGCCGGCGGAGGTGGGCCGGGTGCATCCCATCGCCCAGGTCACCGAGGAACTGGTGGCCATCTTTGCCGACATGGGCTTCTCGGTGGCGGAAGGCCCCGACATCGAGGACGACTTCCACAATTTCACGGCGCTGAACTTCCCGCCCGGCCATCCGGCCCGCGAGATGCACGACACCTTCTTCCTGCCGCCGGACGAGAGCGGCACCCGCAAGGTGCTGCGCACCCACACCTCGCCGGTGCAGGTGCGCACCATGATGTCGAAGGCGCCGCCCATCCGCGTCATCTGCCCCGGGCGCACCTATCGCTGCGACAGCGACCAGACCCACACCCCCATGTTCCATCAGGTGGAGGGGCTGGTGATCGACAAGGGCTCCCACCTCGGCCACCTGAAGTGGATCCTGGAAGAATTCTGCAAGGCCTTCTTCGAGGTGGACGGGGTGAAGATGCGCTTCCGCCCGTCCTTCTTTCCCTTCACCGAGCCCTCCATGGAAGTGGACATCCAGTGCGACCGCTCCCGCCCGGGCGAGATCCGCTTCGGCGAGGGCAACGACTGGCTGGAAATCCTCGGCTGCGGCATGGTGCACCCGAACGTGCTCCGCAACTGCGGCCTCGATCCCGACGTGTACCAGGGCTTTGCCTGGGGCATGGGCATCGACCGCATCGCCATGCTGAAATACGGCATGAGCGACCTACGCGCCTTCTTCGAGGCCGACGTCCGCTGGCTCTCCCACTACGGCTTCCGCCCGCTCGATTTCCCCACCCTCGCCGGTGGCCTGAGCGCGTGAGTGATGGCGATCGCCTTGTCCCCTCTCCAGCCCTCCCCCGCAAGCGGGAAAGGGCGTGACCTAGAGGCTGAGGGAAAAGCCCTCTCCCGCTTGCGGGGGAGGGTTGGGAGGGGGAACGCAGGGTCCGATCTGGAGCGCAGCCCGATGGACGATGCCGAACCTCCCAGATGGCATGTCTCCCGAGGCCAGCGCACCCGGGCAAAGACCCTGCGCGGGAACCAGACCGATACGGAGCGGAAGCTCTGGGCCGCCCTGCGCGGCCACCGGTTCGAGGGCCTGAGCTTCCGCCGCCAGCATCCCCTCGGTCCCTACGTCGCCGATTTTGCCTGCCTGCCGGCCAAGCTCGTGATCGAGGTGGATGGCGGCCAGCATTACGAAGACGCCGGCCAGTCCCGGGACGCGCGGCGCGATCTGTTCTTCACGGAGCGCGGCTTCACGGTGCTGCGCTTCTCCAATCTCGATGTGCTGCAAAATCTGAGCGGAGTGCTCGAAACGATCAACGCCGCGACGCACCCAGACCTGCTGCCCCCTCCGGACCTGCTGCCCCCTCCCCAGCCCTCCCCCGCAAGCGGGAGAGGGAGTAGCGCGGAGACCAGCGGGAAAGGCTCTCTCCCGCTTGCGGGGGAGGGTCGGGAGGGCGAAAACGCCCCGGACGCGCCTCTGGCGGATCAGGATAAGGACGATATCCGATGAAATTCACCTATTCCTGGCTCCAGGAGCATCTGGAACCCACCGCTTCGTTCGAGGAGATCGTCGAGCGGCTCTCCCTCATCGGCCTGGAGGTCGAGGCGGTGGAGGACAAGGCCAAGGATCTGTCCGCCTTCGTGGTGGGCGAGATCCTCACCGCCGCCAAGCATCCCAATGCGGACAAGCTGCAGGTGTGCTCGGTCTCCATCGGCGCGGGTGAGCCGATCCAGGTGGTGTGCGGGGCGCCCAATGCGCGCGCCGGCCTCAAGACCGTGTTCGCGGCGCCGGGCGTCACCATTCCGACCAGCGGCACCGTGCTCAAGGTGGGCAAGATCCGCGACGTGGAAAGCCGCGGCATGCTGTGCTCGGCCCGCGAGCTGGGGCTCTCCGAAGAGCATGACGGCATCATGGAGCTGCCCGCCGACGCCCCCGCCGGCGCCAAGTTCGCCGAGGTGATCGGCCTTAACGATCCGGTGGTGGAAATCGCCGTGACCCCCAACCGGGCCGATTGCCTGGGCGTGTCCGGCGTCGCCCGCGATCTCGCCGCCGCCGGTCTCGGCGAATTGATGAACCCGCGCATCAAGCCGGTGGACGGGGCCTTCCCCTCGCCCGTCACCGCCCGGCTCGACTTCGGCGACACGCCCGCGCTCTGCCCGGCCTTTGCCCTCAGGGTGATCCGCGGCGTGAAGAACGGCCCCTCGCCCCAGTGGATGCAGGACAAGCTGCGCGCCATCGGCCTGCGCCCCATCAACGCGCTGGTGGACGTCACCAATTTCATGACGTTCGACCGCAATCGCCCGCTCCACGTGTTCGACGCCAAGAAGGTGTCGGGCGATCTGGTGGTGCGGCGGGCCCGGCCCGGCGAGACCCTGCTGGCGCTGGACGGCAAGACCTACACCCTCGACGAGACCATGTGCGTCATTGCCGACGAGAAGGGCGTGGAGAGCCTCGCCGGCGTCATGGGCGGCGAGGAATCGGGCTGCGACGAGGCCACCACCGACGTGGTGATCGAATCGGCCCTGTGGGAGCCCATCAACATCGCCCAGACCGGCCGCAAGCTGGGGCTGAATTCCGATGCGCGCTTCCGGTTCGAGCGCGGCATCGACCCCGCCTTCACCCTGCCGGGCCTTGATCTCGCCACCCACCTCATCCTCGACATCTGCGGCGGCGAGCCGTCGGAGGTGGTGCTGGCCGGCGCCATTCCCGACACCACCCGCACCATCGCCTTCCCCCTCACCGAGGTGAAGCGGCTCACCGGGCTCGAGGCCTCGGAAACCGAGATGCGCGAAGTGCTGACCGCCCTCGGCTTCACTGTCTCCGGCACCGCGCCGGTGCTGGACGTGGTGCCGCCCTCCTGGCGCGGCGACATCGAGGGCAAGGCGGATCTGGTGGAAGAGGTGGTGCGCATCCTCGGCCTGGAGCGCGTGCCCTCCACCGAGCTGCCGCGCAGCGATGATGCGCGGAAGCCGATCCTCACCGCCCTGCAGCGGCGCAGCCGCAAGGCGCGCCGGGCGCTGGCCGCCCGCGGCCTGGTGGAGGCGGTGACCTGGTCGTTCGTCTCCCATCGGGAGGCCGAGCTGTTCGGCGGCGGCGCCCCGGCGCTGGCGCTCTCCAACCCCATCGCCGCCGAGCTCTCGGACATGCGGCCGAGCCTGCTGCCCGGCCTCATCCGCGCCGCCAAGGCCAATGCCGACCGGGGCTTCCCGGATGCGGCCCTGTTCGAGGTGGGCCAGACCTTCGCCGGCGACAGGCCGCAGGACCAGCACCAGATCGCCGCCGGCGTGCGCCACGGCACCGCCAAGCCATTCGGCTCTGGCCGCCACTGGTCGGGCGCCGCCGGCAGCGTCGACGTGTTCGATGCCAAGGCCGATGCCCTGGCGGCGCTCGCCGCCTGCAACGCCCCGGTGGCCAACCTCCAGGTCACCGCCGATGCGCCGTCCTGGTATCACCCCGGCCGCTCGGGCACCCTGCGGCTCGGCTCCAATGCCATGGCCCATTTCGGCGAGCTTCATCCCGCCGTGCTGGAAGCGCTCGACGTGGACGGGCCGCTGGTGGGCTTCGAGATCGTGCTCGACAAGATCCCCGAGCCCAAGGCCAAGCCCACCAAGGTGAAGCCGCAGATCGACCTGTCCGCCTTCCATCCGGTGCAGCGCGACTTCGCCTTCCTGGTGGGGCGCCAGGTGCCGGCGGCGGACATCCTCAAGGCCGCCCAGGGGGTGGACAAGAAGCTGGTCACCGCGGTGGGCGTGTTCGACGTCTATGAGGGCAAGGGCATCGACCCCGACAAGAAGTCGGTGGCGGTGGAAGTCACCCTGCAGCCGCGCGAGCGCACCTTGACCGACAAGGAAATCGAAGAGGTGGCGGCCAAGATCGTCGCCGAAGTGACCAAGAAGACCGGCGCCACCCTGCGCGCCTAAATTGAACGCCCGGCGCCCCGCGCGCCGGGCGCCTCACCGGAGAAGGCGGGACCGGGGTACAGCAGGCCGCCGGGCCGGCATTTACCATGTCGGCCGCAAGCCCTGCCGCACGGGCATTGATCCCGTCCATGCCGTGATTTGCGGTTCTTTCCGTCACAATTTTCGTGCTATCTCGCCGCCCCAGACCCGACCGTACAACCAGACGGCGCAGGGCCACCTTGCCCTGCCGCGTGGAGAAGCGTCGATGTTTCCTGTTCCCAAGCCCGTCCTGACGCCCAACACCTACGCCTATGAATCCGAGCCCATGGTGAAGCCGACGGGGTTCCGGGAATATGACGCCCGCTGGCTGTTCCAGAAGGAAATCAACCTGATGGGCATCCAGGCCCTGGGTATGGGCCTGGGCACGCTGATGCACGAGATGGGCGTCCGGCCCGAGATCGTCACCGGCCACGACTTCCGCTCCTATTCCTCCTCCATCAAGCTGGCGCTGGTCACCGGGCTGATGTCGGCGGGCATCAAGGTGCACGACATCGGCCTTGCCATGTCGCCCATGGCCTATTTCGCCCAGTTCGCCCTCGATGTGCCGGCGGTGGCCATGGTGACCGCCTCCCACAACGACAATGGCTGGACCGGCGTGAAGATGGGCGTGAACCGCCCGCTCACCTTCGGCCCCGACGAGATGACCCGGCTGAAGGAGATCGTGCTCTCCGCCAAGTTCGATGCCCGCGGCGGCGGCGCCTATCATTTCGTCGAGAATTTCCCGGAGGTCTATATCAAGGACCTCACCGAGCGGCCCAAGCTCTCCCGCAAGCTGAAGGTGGTGGTGGCCTGCGGCAACGGCACCGCCGGTGCCTTCGCCCCGCGCATCATCGAGGCGCTGGGGGCCGAGGTGATCCCGCTCGATTGCGAGCTCGACCACTCCTTCCCCAAATACAATCCCAATCCCGAAGACCTGGAGATGCTCCACGCCATGCGCGACGCCGTGCTGGAGCACAAGGCGGACCTGGCGCTGGGCTTCGACGGTGACGGCGACCGCTGCGGCGTGGTGGACAATACGGGCGAGGAGATCTTTGCCGACAAGATGGGCGTGCTGCTCGCCCGCGACCTCGCCAAGCTCCACCCCGGCGCCACCTTCGTGGTGGATGTGAAGTCCACGGGCCTGTTCGCCACCGATCCCGAGCTGATCAAGCTCGGCGTGAAGGCGGATTACTGGAAGACCGGCCATTCCTATATGAAGCGCCGGGTGAACGAGAGCGGCGCCCTGGTGGGCTTCGAGAAGAGCGGCCACTATTTCTTCAACAAGCCGGTGGGCCGCGGCTATGATGACGGCCTCGTCTCCGCCATCGCCGTGCTGGACATGCTGGACCGCGCCCCCGGCAAGAGCCTTGCCGAGCTGCGCGAGAGCCTGCCCAAGACCTGGTCCTCGCCCACCATGTCGCCCCATTGCGCGGACGAGGCCAAGTACGGCATCGTCGATGCGGTGGTGAAGCATTATCAGGATCTGGAGGCCAAGGGCGCCCTGGTGACCGGCCAGAAGATCCGCGATCTCGTCACCGTCAACGGCGTGCGCGTCACCTGCGAGGATGGCTCCTGGGGCTTGGTGCGCGCGTCCTCCAACAAGCCCGAGCTGGTGGTGGTGGTGGAAAGCCCCGTCTCCGAAGCCCGCATGCGCGACATGTTCGCGGAAGTCGACGGCGTGCTGCGCACCCATCCGGAAGTGGGCGAATACAACCAGAAGATCTGAGCCTCACCGCGACAGAACAGACGACGGGGACCGGCATGCCGGTCCCCGTTTCGTTTCGGGCTGGGTCAGACGAGGCCATCCACCACGCCGCCGTCCACCCGCAGGGCCGCACCGGTGGTGGCAGAGGCGAGCTTGGAACAGACGTAGACGACCATGTTCGCCACCTCTTCCGGCGTCGCCGCGCGCTGGATGATGGAGGTTGGTCGCGCCGCGCGCGTGAAGGCATCCACCGCATCCTTGAGCGCGACGCCCTGCTTCTCCGCCTCCGCCCGCACCATGTCCGCCACCCCTTCGGTGAAGGTGGGGCCAGGCAGCACGGAATTCACCGTCACGCCGGTGCCGGCCATGCGCTTGGCCAGCCCGTGGGCGATCGAGATGGCCGCGGTCTTGGAGAAGCCATAGGGGATCATGTCGGCCGGAATGGCCACGCCCGATTCCGAGGAGAGGAACACCACCCGCCCCCAGCCCTTGGCCGCCATGCCCGGCAGATAAGCGCGCGCGAGCCGCACGCCGGACATGACGTTGATATCGAAGTAGCGCTGCCACACCTCATCGCCCGCCTCGAAGAAATCGTCGGGCGTGTAGATGCCGACATTGTTGACCAGAATGTCCGCCTGCGGCACCGCCTTCACCAGCGTCGCGCACCCCTCGGCGGTTCCCAGATCAGCCACGACACCGCGCACCGCGCCATCCCCCTTGAGCGCCTCCACCGCGGCGGCCACCGCCTCAGCCTTGCGGCCGTTCACCACCACCTCGGCGCCAGAGATCGCCAGGCCCTTGGCAATGGCAAAGCCAATGCCAAGGGTGGAACCGGTGACGACGGCCCGCGTGCCCGTCAGGTCGATATTCATGGAATCGTCTCCTTGAAAGACCCGCTGAGCGGGGGGCTTGCCAGATGCGGCGACCCGGGCGTCATCCCGCCCCAAAACGTCGTGGACCATAAAGCGCGACCGTAGAACCTTCGATCACGAAATCCACAATCACGAGATCTTGGCCCGCAACCGAGGATCTCAGGCCCCTTGTTCCGAGCACTCCGGCGCACGCAGCACCGCATCCGGTTCGTCCGTATCGCCGCGCCGCTCAGACAGATAGGCGGTGAGAAGGGCCCCCAACGGCACCAGCCCCGCCACCAGCGGCACCGCCCACAGGCCGGGGCCGGCGTCGATCACCCAGCCCCCCAGCGCCGCGCCGATGGCGTTGCCGAGGTTAAAGGCGGCGATGTTGAAGGAGGACGCGAGGCTCTGCCCCGCCCCCTTGGCCTTGCCGAGCACCCACATCTGCAGCGGCGCCACCGTGGCGAAGCCCACCGCGCCGAGCAGACCCACCGCCGCCACCGCGGTCCAGCGGCTGGTCAGCGCCGGCGCCAGCGCCATCAGCACCACCGCCAGCAGCACGAGGGAGCCATAGACCGTGGGCACCAGCCAACGGTCGGCGAGGCGCCCGCCCAGCAGATTGCCCACCACCAGCCCCGCGCCGAACACCAGCAGGATGGGCGAGACCGCGCCTTCGGGAAAGCCGGTGATGCGGGTGAGCATGGGGGCGATATAGGTGAAGGCGGCGAACACCCCCACCCAGCTCAAAACCGTGGTGGCAAGGCCATAGAGCAGCGCCGGCCGGCGCAGCACCATCAGATCCTCGCTGAGGCGGGTGACGGTGCCGGCGCCATGGTCCTTCGGCACCAGCACGGCGATGATGGCGAAGGCCGCGACGCCCACGCCGGTGACCGCCAGGAAGGTGGAGCGCCAGCCCGCCAGCTGGCCGAGCCAGGTGCCGAACGGCACCCCCAGGATGTTGGCGACGGTCAGCCCGGTGAACATGAGGGCGATGGCCGACGCCTTCTTGTTGGCGGGCACCAGATCGGTGGCCACCAC
Organism: Xanthobacter sp. ZOL 2024; assembly: GCF_052932325.1. Lineage (NCBI taxonomy): Bacteria > Pseudomonadati > Pseudomonadota > Alphaproteobacteria > Hyphomicrobiales > Xanthobacteraceae > Xanthobacter > Xanthobacter sp. ZOL 2024. Next base: position 2,023,399 of record NZ_CM128808.1, on the reverse strand, counting down.
CGAGCCGACGCCGAAGAAGGTGGCATGGGCGAAGGCGGTGAGCACCCGCGCCGCCATCAGCCAGCCATAGCTGGGCGCCAAGGCGCAGGCGAGGTTGCCGAGGGTGAACACGGCCATGAGGCCGAGCAGCACCGTCTTGCGCGGCCAGCGGGCGGTGAGCGCGGTAAGCAGCGGTGCCCCCACCACCACGCCGAGGGCATAGCCGGAGATGAGCAGGCCCGCCGCCGAGATGGACACGCCGAGATCGGCGCTCACCTCCAGCAACAGGCCCATGATGACGAATTCGGTGACGCCGATGCCGAATGCGCCGGCAGCGAGCGCATAGAGTGCGACAGGCATATGCGGTGCGCTCCAAGAGGAGCCCGGCACGGAGCCGGGCAGATGCAGCGCAACATGGACCCGCACGCGCTCATGAACTAGCGTGCGTCACGTCAAAGCATTCATGAATTATCATCACAAATGAGCCGAGGCGCCATGGCCCCCTACACCGCCCAGAACACCCCCCGCGACGTCAACCGCTTCGCCGAGATGGAGGTGTTCAGCCGGGTGGTGGAGCGCGGCGGCTTTTCCGCTGCCGCCCGGGCCTGCGGCCTTACCCCCTCGGCGGTGAGCAAATTGGTGGCGCGGCTGGAGCGCCGGCTGGGGGTGCGGCTTCTGGTGCGCACCACCCGCAAGCTGCAGCTGACGCCGGAGGGCGTGGCCTTTTACGAGCGTGCCGCCCGCATCCTCGACGAGGTCGCCACCGCCGAGCAGGAGGCCGCCGCCGGCGCCGCCCCGCGCGGCCGGCTGCGGGTGAACGCCTCGGTCAATTTCGCCATGACCCATCTGCTGCCGCTGGTGCCGCGCTTTCTCGATGCCCACCCGCAGATGAGCATCGAGGTGACCGTCACCGACCGGGTGGTGGACCTTCTGGAGGAGCGGGCCGACGTCGCGCTCCGCGTCGGCCCCATGCGCGATTCGCAGCTGGTCGCCCGCAAGATCGCCAAGAGCGGCGCCGTGGTGGTGGGCGCCCCCGCCTATCTCGCCCGCGCCGGCACCCCGCGCACACCCGAGGACCTCGCCCATCACAACATGCTGGGCTTCACCTTCACCCGCATTCTGGAAGGCTGGCCGTTCCTGGATGGGCGCGGCGGCATCGTTTCGGTGCCGCCGCGCGGCAATGCCCAGGTGAGCGACGGCGCGGCCATGCATACCCTGGCCCTCGCCGGCCTCGGCCTCGCCCGGCTGGCGGAATTCCAGGTCCGCGCCGATATGGCCGCCGGCCGCCTGGTGCCGGTGCTGGAAGACCTCAACCCCGGTGACGCGGTGGATGTCCACGCGGTCTATGTGGGCGGCGCCGGCCCCCTGTCCGCCCGCATCCGCGCCTTCGTGGATTTCCTGGTGGCGCACACCCGACTATGAGCGCCCATGCGGAGACAGAGCATTAACCGTCTCCCCAGGCCGTCCACAGGGGCGGTATTTCGGTAGCCCATCTTTACCTCCGCGCAACGGGCCCCCTCTAGCCTTCGATCCGCGGCGCCATCGGCATCGCCATGGGACTCACTGTCAGACTCACTGCCGTGATGGCCCGTGTGGAACGACGGGGCTGCGTATCGCCCTGGTAACGCCCCTATGGGAAAGCGTCAGATGAAGCTCATGTTGTCCCGCTTCATTCGCGAGGAGCACGGCTCCACCGCCCTGGAGTATGGCCTCATCGCCGCCGGGCTCTCCATTGCCATCGTCACCGTGCTGGCGCAGATCGCCACCACCTTCGCCCGCCTGAAGGCGACCGCTGCGGCCGCCAGCAACTGAGGTTTCAGGAGCCGCCCTTGGGAGCCGTCATGGATCGGGTACACACCTTCGCTCTGCTGCTCGAAGTCCTGCGCACCGGCCTTTATCCCGCGCTGCTGTGCCTCGCCATCGGCACCGATCTCGCCCGGCGCATCATTCCCAACCTCCTGGTGCTGGCGCTCATCGCCGGCTTCGCTCTGGTGGCGGTGCTCACCCCCTTGACCGACGTTTCCCTGCGGCTGATGGCGGCCGGGGCGGTGACCGCCGCCGGATTCGTGCTGTTTTCCCACGATCTCATCGGCGCCGGCGATGCCAAGCTCGCCGGGGCGCTCGCCCTGTGGCTGGATCCCGCCCAGGTGCCGGCCTTCGTCATCATCTGCAGCCTCATCGGCGCCCTGCTGACCCTGGCGGTCACCCTGAAGACCCACGGCCGGCTGCTGCCGCGGGCGCGGGCCCTCGTCGCCCGGACCGGGGAAACCATTCCCTATGGGGTCGCCCTGGCCGGCGCCGGGCTGCTGCTGCACCCCTATTCCAGCGTCATGCTCGCCAGCTGAGGGCCTGCAGCCCCAAGCGCGGCAGCTTTGCGCGCGTTGAGGCTTCGCCCTCCACCCCGCGCCGTGCTACCCCCACGGTGAGGAGTTCATCATGCCGGATTGCTTCGCCCCCGTTTCCACGCCCAGCCTGCCCGTGTGGTGCGTCCGCGCCGCCGACCTCACCGCCTCTGCTTTGCCTGAAGCCGCGCGCGCCTTCGCCGCCGCCGCCGGCTTCAAGGGCGAGGCCGGCAAGCTGCTGCTGGTGCCCGCCGCCGACGGCGGCCTCGCCGGCGCCCTGTTCGGCGTCGCCCCGCCCGAGAAGGCCGACCCCTTCGCCCTCGGTGCCCTCGCCACCCTGCTGCCACCCGGCACCTGGCGGCTGGAGGGCGAAGCCGGCGACCGGCGCCTCGCGGCCCTGGCCTTCGCCCTCGGCACCTACCGCTTCTCCCGCTATCGCAGCGCCCCCGCCCGCGACGTGCGCCTGGTGGTGCCGGAGGGGGTGGACGCGGCGGCGCTGACCCACGCGACAGAAGCCATCACCCTCACGCGCGACCTGGTGAACACCCCCACCAACGACCTCGGCCCGGCCGAGCTGGAAGACGCCGCCCGCGCGCTCGCCGCCCGCCACGGCGCGCGCTTCCGCAGCATCGTCGGCGATGCGCTGCTGGCGGAGAACTTCCCGCTCATCCATGCGGTGGGCCGCGCCGCCGACCGCGCCCCGCGCCTGCTGGAGATCACCGCCGGCGATCCGGACGCCCCCAAGGTGACGCTGGTGGGCAAGGGCGTGTGCTTCGACACCGGCGGGCTCGATCTCAAGCCCTCCTCGGCCATGCTGCTGATGAAGAAGGACATGGGCGGCGCCGCCAATGCGCTCGGCCTTGCCCATCTGCTGCTTGCCCGCGGCGCCAGGGTGCGGCTGAAGGTGCTCATTCCCGCCGTGGAGAATTCCGTTTCCGGGTCCGCCTTCCGCCCCGGCGACATCATCACCAGCCGCAAGGGCCTCTCCGTGGAGATCGGCAACACGGACGCCGAAGGCCGGCTGGTGCTGGCCGATGCACTCGCCCTGGCGGACGAGGACGCGCCCGACGTGCTGATCGACTTCGCCACCCTCACCGGCGCCGCCCGCGTCGCCCTCGGCCCCCAGCTCCCCGCCGCCTTCACCGACGACGACGCCTTCGCCGCCGAGCTCGCCGCCACCGCGGCACGCGAGGCCGATCCCCTGTGGCGCCTGCCGTTGTGGCGGCCTTACGCTGCGATGCTCGATTCGAAGATCGCCGACACCAACAACGTCTCTTCCGGCGCCTTCGCCGGGGCCATCACCGCGGCGTTGTTCCTCGACAAGTTCGTGAGCGCCGCCAAGACCTGGCTGCATCTCGACCTGTTCGCCTGGAACCCCGCCGCCCGCCCCGGCCGGCCGGAGGGCGGTGAGGCGCAGACCATCCGCGCCCTCGACGCCCTGCTGGCGGCCCGCTACGGCTGACATCATGAGCCTTCCGAGCGGTCTCGACCCGCGCCTCACCCCCGCCCGCTCCGACCTTGCCGCCGCCTCTCTCAAAGGCGTCGTCGAGGCCCCGCGCTATGTGGAAGGCGAGGTGCGCCAGGTGGCGGAGCCGGTGGCGCCGGTGCGCCGCCGCCCCGCCGGCGACGCCCCCCTCGACACCGAGGCGCTGTTCGGCGAGCGCGTCACCGTCTATGCGGACGATGGCGAGGGCTGGGCCTTCGTCCAGCTCGCCGCCGACGGCTATGTGGGTTACATGCCCAGCGACGCCCTGCGGCCGCTGGCCGGCGCCCCCACGCACAAGGTGGCGGCGCCCCGCACCTTCCTGTTCCCCGGCCCCGACATCAAGCTGCCGCCACGCGCCGCCCTGTGCTTCGGCAGCCCGGTGCATGTGCGCGAGATGCGCGGCGCGTTCGCGCTGACCACCGACGGCGCCCTGTTCGCCCGCCACCTCGCCCCCCTGGATCAGGTGGAGGGCGATATGGTGGACGTAGCCACGCGCTTTCTGGGCGTGCCCTATCTGTGGGGCGGCCGCTCGGCCCTCGGGCTCGACTGTTCCGGCCTGGTGCAGACGGCGCTCGCCGCCTGCGGCATCGCCGCCCCGCGCGACAGCGACATGCAGGAGCGCGCCCTGGGCACGGCGCTCGCCCTCGATACGCCGCTGCAGCGCGGCGACCTGCTGTTCTGGCCGGGCCATGTGGCGCTGGTGGAGACGCCGGAGCTGCTGCTGCACGCCAACGCCTTTCACATGATGGTGGCGCGCGAGCCGCTGCGCCCGGCGCTGGAACGCATCGCCGCGAGCGCGCCGCTGCGCACCCTGCGCCGCCTCGACCCCAAGGAGATCCGCGCGTGAGCGACAGCCCCCATCATCTGTCCGAGGTGCGCGCCGCCATCGCCAAGGCCTGCCGCGAGGCGGGCCGTACGCCCGAGAGCGTGACCCTGGTGGCGGTCTCCAAGACCTTCGACGCCGACGCCGTGCGCCCGGTGCTCGACGCCGGCCAGCGGATATTCGGTGAGAACCGGGTTCAGGAAACCCAGCACAAATGGCCGCAGCTGCGCGCCGATTTCCCCGATGCCCGGGTGCATCTCATCGGCCCCCTGCAATCCAACAAGGTGCGTGAAGCGGTGGCCCTGTGCGATGCCATCCACACCGTGGATCGCCCGAAGATCGCGGCCGCGATCGCCGCCGAACTCAAGCACACCGGCAGGAGCCTCGAATTGTTCGTGCAGGTGAACACCGGCAGCGAGCCGCAGAAGGCCGGTGTGCTGCCGGAGGATGCCGACGCCTTCATCGAAGACTGCCGGACCGTGCACGGCCTGACGCTGACCGGGCTGATGTGCATCCCCCCCGTGGAAGCGGTGCCCGACCCGCATTTCGCGTTGCTGGCGGAGATCGCCGCCCGCAACGGCCTCACCGGCCTATCCATGGGCATGAGCGGCGATTTCGCCGCCGCCATCCGCCAGGGGGCCACCCATGTGCGCGTGGGCAGCGCCATCTTCGGCCACCGCCCGCCCCTGCCCGCCGCCGCGGGCTGACGCCCTGTTGAGAACTTCGCTTTTCCCCACAAGCCGCTTGCGCTCCCCCCGGATCACCGCTATGAGGAGCGCCTTCCCGCAACGCTCCCATCGTCTAGCGGTCTAGGACGTCGCCCTCTCACGGCGAAAACAGGGGTTCGAGTCCCCTTGGGAGCGCCAATCTTTTCAAGATGTTAGCCCCGCCCTTCGCGGGGCTTTTGTATTTTTTGGCGGTCGGGGCCTGTGTTCGGCAGCTTCAGAAGCATGCTGACACGCCGCACTGGCCCCGCTCCTTCAGCGGAAGCAGCCCGGGCCGCAGGTGCGTTCTCTCCGAAGACGACGCCCGGCGGGCACCGGGACCTGCCCGCGCGACCGTCGACTACTGTGCCTCACGCCCCGTTTCGCCGCACGTGGAGAGCGTTGAAAAGCAGGCGGCGCGGCAGACGCCCAGCGCCGATCTGCAGCAGCGGAACATGCCGCGGACGAGCTCACCCGCACCGCACGCGAGCTTGCACAACGCGAAGTACAATTATAGCTAGAATCGGCCAACACACACGCATCGACACGGGGCATTGATGCCTGGATCCAGCTTTCAAACCAACCCGATTGACCTGCAGCGCCTACTGGATGAATGCCATCGCGGCGTCATTCAACTCCCCGACTTTCAACGAAGCTGGGTTTGGGACGAAGACCGGATCAAAAGCCTGATTGCCTCGATCTCCCGGGCGTTCCCCGTCGGCGCCTTGATGTCTCTGGACACCGGCGGACCGGTCAATTTCAAGCCCCGCCCGATAGAGGGCGCGCCGGCGGAGGCACGACATAACACCCCGCAATCGCTGCTGCTCGACGGCCAGCAGCGGATGACCTCCCTCTACCAGGTCACTTTGCGCGGAAAAGTTGTCGCTACCATCACGCCCAAGCGAAAGAAGGTGCGCCGCTGGTTCTACATCGACATTCGCAAGGCGCTCGACGGTACGGTGGACCGCGAGGATGCGATCCTGGGGGTCCCGGAGGACCGCGTCGAGAGAACGGAGTTTGGACGGGAGGTGACCCGCGATCTGTCGACACCCGAAAAAGAATACGCGACCCTCATGTACCCGACGACCCATGTTTTCGATTGGGACAAATGGCAGGACGGCTTCGATGAATATTGGACCGGAGACGCGAACAGGGAGACACGTGAATTATTCAGAGAATTCAAAAAGACCGTACTGGAGAATTTCAAATACTATAGAGTTCCCGTCATCGCCTTGGACCGATCCACCTCGAAAGAAGCGGTCTGTGTCGTCTTCGAGAAAGTCAACACCGGCGGCAAACCGCTCGACGCCTTCGAGCTGGTTACGGCAATGTATGCGGCCGACGGCCATGAACTGCGCAAGGATTGGTATGGCGACGAGGACATAAAAGGTCGACAGCGTCGTTTCGCCGACACCCTGCGTCCGGCGGATTCCGATGCCGGCATTCTTGCGGGCGTGGGCAACACGGATTTTCTTCAGGCCATTTCCTTGTTTCACACCCGTGAACGCCGGCGGGCGGCCGAACAAGCGGGAAAGGAAGGCAAAGATCTGCCCGCTGTCTCCGGCAACCGCCAAGCTCTTCTGGATCTGCCGCTCGACGCCTACAAGAAATATGAAACACAGGTCGAACACGGCTTCATCCAGGCGGCCAAATTCCTCCATATGCTGCACATCTACAGGATCTTTGATCTCCCCTACCAGTCACAGATCGTCCCTCTCGCGGCGATCCTGGCGGATATGGGCGATGCTTGGCAGAATGCGGCAAACCGCGCAAAGCTGGTGCAATGGTATTGGAACGGTGTATTCGGCGAGCTTTATGGCTCTGCGGTCGAAACCCGAATAGCGAGAGACTTCATGGAAGTCCCGCTCTGGCTCAAGGGTGGCGCAGAGCCCTCGACCGTCAGTGAAACCATTTTCCGCGCTGATCGCCTGAAAACCATGCGCATGCGCCTGTCAGCCGCATACAAGGGCGTCAATGCGCTCCTCATGAAGGAAGGCGCGCAGGACTTTCTCTCTGGCCAGAACTTCAATCACACAGTCTTCTTCGGAGAAAATGTCGATATACATCACATATTTCCGCAGGACTGGTGCAAGTCGCGCGGTTACAAGCCCGCGACCTATGATTCCATCATCAACAAAACACCCCTTTCATACCGAACCAACCGAACGATTGGAGGCGTCGCGCCCTCCGACTACCTCGCCAAGCTTGAAAAGGGAACGAGCACGACGCCTTCGATCGCTCCGGACAAACTGGATGCCCTTCTCCGCACACATCTGATCGAGCCCGGCTTGCTGCGGGGCAACGCTTTCAAGGCTTTCATGGATGATCGGCAGAAGAGGCTCCTGGGCCTCATCGAGGCAGCCATGGGAAAAGCCGCTTACACAGGGCCAACTCCGGAGGAAGGCGAGGAGATCGACGACACAGCCGACGAAGCACTCCCCCCGCTGGAGGGCTGAGAGCGCCTCCCGACGCCAGTGCGAGGCCGCGTTCAGGAGGAGACCGCGGTGGCGGTGCGGGCCTGCTCGGCCAGATGCCCGGCGAGGCGGTGGGCCAGCGCCATGATGGTGAGGGTGAGGTGCTTGTCCGGCAGGAACGGCACCACGCCGCCGTCGCACACATAGACATTGTCCATGTCGTGCAGGCGCATGTCCCCATTCACCACGCCGGTGGCGGGATCATCCGATGCGGCGGTGGTGCCGGCATAATGGATGCCGGTGCCGGTATTGTCCCGCGAAGCGTGCATGGAGCTGGCGCCGGCATGCCGCAGCACCTTGCGGCCCCAGGCATCCATGGCGTCCATCATGGCCTCGGTGCGGTCGGAATGGGAGAAGTCCACCGCCACGTGGGGCACGCCGAAGCGGTCCCGCGTGGTGCCCGGCCGCACCCGGTTGGCGGGCGTAGGATCACCGGCGCAGAACAGGCCGAGCGTGACATAGGAATGGAACATGAAGCGGGCGAGGCGCTCCTTCATGAACACCGGAAAGCGCTTCATGCCCGCCAGATAGTGCGGCACATCGGGAACGCCGTGGATGGCGTGGCCGATGAAGGGAAACTCCTCCCCATCGGGCAGCTTGCCCCGCGACATGAGGATCAGAAGATCCCCATAGCCGATGTCGTAATCGCGCGCCTTGCCCCACAGCTGCCACAGGGAGGTGGAGACCACCGCTTTGGGATTGTCCTGCAGCCGGAGCCCCAATTGGCCGGTGGCGTTGCCCATGCCCTCGGGCGCCATCTCGTCGGCGGAATTGAACAGGATGCGCGGGCTCTCCACCGCCCCGGCCGCCAGCACCACCACCTTGGCGGCCAGGCTGCGGGCATCACCGGTGGCCATGTCGATATAGTCCACGCCCGAGGCCTGCCGCGCGCCGCCGGCGCGGGTGACGCGCACCACCTTGGCGCCGGTGACGAGCGTGTAATTGGGCAGGTCGCGGATTTCCGGGAGCAGCCGCGAGGTGAACTTATAGACCGCGCCGGTGGGGCAGCCGGAGGTGCAGATGCCGGTGGAGACGCAGGCCTTCGGGCTGTCGGGCCGGGTGTCGATGGCCTTGCGGTTGGGAATGGCCCGGGAATAGGTCTCGCCCAGCCCGTCCACCGCGGCGATGATCATGTGATCCGGCGGCCGCAGGGGCTTGGGCTCCACGAAGATGCCGTCAGGCAGTTCCTCGATGTTCTCCGTGGTGCCGCACACCACGATGCGCCGCTCCACCGCATCGTAATGGGGCGCGAGGGTCTCGTAGGGGAATGGCCAATGGGCGAAATCCTTGGCCGAAAAGCGCACGCTGACGCCGTTCCACAGGTTCTGCAGACCGTTGACGGCGAGCACCTGATAATGGTGAAAGCCGCCTTCCGGCCAGCCGGTGGAACCGTCCCCGCCCTTCTCGTAGAGCGGATGGACGAACAGGCTGTCGTGCGGTTCCGCCGGCCAGACGGTGTTGGCGCGAATGCCGAAATCCAGCGCCGTGTTGGGCGGATCGACGGTCTTGAAATGATCGTCGGCGAGCACGCCGCCCTGTTCCAGGGAAATGACGTTCAGGCCCGCCTTGGCGAGCTCGTAGGCGAGAATGCCGCCGCCCGCCCCGGTGCCGACGACGACGACATCACAAGGGGTCGCTTCAGCCACGCACGCCTCCCAACGGCCATTCACCCACGCTTTTCAGGAACGAGGGCGAGGCGAAATGCATGTATTCGAGAAAGGCGAAGACGGCGGTGGCGTCCTCCGCCAGGTGCTCACGGCGCACCTCGCCGCCGGCGGCAAAGCCGGAACGGGCGGCGATACGGTGGAAGGCGGCGTTGAGCTGCAGATTCAGCGCGGCGATGCGGGCGAGATCGTCAATCAGCGGCTCGAGTGCCGGGTGGTAGGGATCAAGCGGCAGCAGCGCCACCACCAGCCCGTGGAAATCAAGGGCCGGCGGATCCGCCGGGGCAAGGCCCGCCGTTTCGGGATGTTCCGCAACCATGCTGATCCTCCTCAGGCGTGGGCCACGCCGCGGCCGAGCTGGCGCAGCGGGCGGCCGCTCTTCAGGTGGCGCTCGATCTCTTCCAGGGACACGCCATTGGTCTCCGGCACCAGCCACAGGGTGAAGGCAATGCCGGCCACGCAGACGAGGGCGTAAAGGCCGAACACGCCGCCGAGACCGAACTCGGCGACCAGGATGGGGAAGGAGAAGACCACCAGGAAGTTGAAGCCCCAGTTCACCAGCGAGGCGAGGCTCATGCCCAGGGCGCGCACGTTCAGCGGAAACACCTCGGCCATCATCACCCAGGGCATGGGGCCGAGGGCGATGGCGAAGGCGGAGATGTAGAGCACCAAAGCGGCGAAGGTGATGCCGTCCATGCCGGGCATGTTGGTGGCCGCGCCGATGGCGATGATGCCCAGCGCCACCGCGGTGCCGGCAAAACCGATCAGCAGCAGCAGCCGGCGGCCGATGCGGTCGATCAGCAGCATGCCCACCACCGTCATCGCCACGTTCACGAAGCCGATGCCGGCGGTGGCGAGGATGGTGTTGGTGGCCGAGCTGAAGCCGGCATGCTCGAACACGGTAGGGGCGTAATAGATCACCGCATTGATGCCGGAGAGCTGCTGCAGCAGGAACAGCCCCATGGCGACGATGAGGGCGGGGCGGACATCGGGCTTGAAGAGATCGGCGAAGCGGCCGTGGCGCTGCGCATCGGCCTCGGCGCCGGCGCGGATGGCCTCGAACTCCGCCGCCACCTTGCGATCCGTCTCCGGCTGGCCGCGCATGCGCGCCAGCACCTGGCGGGCCTCGACGTTGCGCCCGCGCGAGACGAGCCAGCGCGGCGTGTCGGTGCCCATGAAGATGCCGGCGAACAGCAGCACGGCGGGCACCGCGCCCACCGCGAACATCAGGCGCCAGTTGTCGTCGAACACATAGCCCACCAGATAGGCGCCGAGAATACCGATGGTCACGGCCAGCTGGTAGATGGAGACCAGTTGGCCCCGCTGCTCGGTGGGCGCGCTCTCGGAAATGTAGAGCGGCGCCATCATGGCGGCGATGCCCACTCCGAGGCCGATGATGAGCCGCGCCCCGGTCAGCGTCCAAAGACCACCGGCGGTGGCGCTCAGCAGCGCGCCGATGATGAACAGCGCGCCCGCCACCAGCAGCAGCTTGCGGCGGCCCGCGGCGGCCGCAAAACGCCCGCCCAGGATCGCCCCCACGAAGGCGCCGAACGGCACCGCCGAGGTCATCATGCCTTCGGCCAGCGGATCGATGCCGAGATCCTGCCGCAGCGGGCCGAGGGCGCCGGCGATGACACCCTCGTCGAAGCCGAACAGGGCGCCGGCGATGCCGGCGATGGTGGCGATGAGATAGATCACGGGCGCCCTCCACGGTGGGTCGTTGGCGCGCGGGAGCGCGCATGGGCCGGCGTCAGTCGAGGACGACGCGGGCCACCTTGCGGATCGCGGTCACGATGTCGGACACGTCGGTGTCGGTGAGGGTGGACGCGATGGTCAGGAGCGCGCCGCGGGCATGCAGATCGTCACAATGGGCGAGCGCCCCGGGCCCATAATGATAATCAGCGCCGAAGGCGTTGGACGGCAGTGTCCAGGGCGCGCCGTCGCGGCTGTTGGAGCGCTTGTTCACCAGGCTCGGAATGTTGCAGTACCAGTGCATGCCCCATTCCCGCAGGGTGAGGCAGGCGAGGGAGCCCGGCGGGCCGGCGATGCCCTCGGCCCGCAGGGCGTCCACGAAGCGGCGGGCGGTGGCCTCGTCCTTCAGCAGCATCAGCAGGAACGGGCCGGTATCCCCCTTGGGATCGACGATGGTGCGGAAGCCGAGGCCCGGCACGTCGGCGAGGGCGCTGCGGATGCGCCATTTGGCGTCGCGCATGGCGCCGGTGATCTGGCCGAGCTTGCGCATCTGGGCAAGACACATGGCGCCGGACAGCTCGGACATGCGCGCGCCCACGCCCCACAGCTGGCAGCTCTCGTCGGAGGTGTCGAGGCGGCCCTGGGCGTTGCGCGGATAGCCGAGGTCGTGCAAGGCGACGATGCGGCGGAACAGGTCGTCGCGCTCGGTCACCACCATGCCGCCGTCGCCGGAGGTCATGTTCTTGTTCAGCTGGAACGAGAAGATGCCGATGTCGCCGAAAGTGCCCACGGCCTTGCCGTTCTGGCTGGCGCCCGCGGCCTGGGCACAGTCCTCGATGAGGCCGATGCCGCGGGTCTTGCAGATCGCCGCCACCTCGGCCACCCGCCCGGGCGCGCCGCTCATATGCACCATCAAGGCGGCGCGGGTCTGGGGGCCGATCTTGCGGGCCAGGTCTTCGGGATCGAGGGTGAAGCAGTCGTCGATGTCCACCAGGCGCGGAATGGCGCCGGCGCGCACCACGGCGCTGACACAGCTGACCCACAGATAGCCGGGAACCAGAACCTCGTCGCCGGGGCCGATCTCCAGCGCCGACATGGCGATGCTCAAGGCCGCCGTGCCGGAGGATACGCCCAGGGCATGCTTGTGGCCAAAGGCGGCGCACCATTCGTTCTCCAGCGTATCCACCATGTGCTGGAGATCGGGGCCGTAGAAACGGAACGGGCTGCGGGCCTGAACCACGCGCGAGACCAGCTCCAGCTCCTCCGCGCCGATCCAGTGGGCGCCGGGCAGTTCCCAGGGCAGCGGCGCGGTGCGGACGGGCTGTCCACCCTCGATGGCGAGGCGGTTGGCGTGCTCCTGCGCGGCGGTGGGCATGGTCACGAGCGTGTCCCCCTTTTCCTCGCCAGGAGCCGAGGCGTCTCTGCTCTGGAATTATTTTAATGTTATGCTTCAGCTTGAGGACATCTTACAAGACTTTTTGTCCTGAGTTGAGTGTCTGAGCTCAAGACCCATTCCAGGTAGGGGTTTCCGGGTGAAATCTTCATGAGGCCGTTCCTTTATACCGCCATCCTTGTCTTGTGGTTCGGAGTCCTGTTCGGCTTCAGCACCGCCTCCATTGCCGGAGTCGTCGGGGACATTGCGGCGGCGTTCGCGCTCTCGACGCGCGCAACGGAAATGGTGGTGACGGCCCTGCTGCTCGGCTGCTTCATCGGCGCGGCTTTGGCGGCGCCGCTCTCGGCACGGATCGGCCGCAAGCCGTCGTGCCTGATCGCCGCGGGCCTCGCCATTGCCGGCTATGCGCTCATCCCCCTCGGCCAACAGGCGGCGCCTGGGCCCGCCATGCTGGTGGCGGCACGCATGCTCATCGGCCTCGGGGTCGGCCTGTCCTCCATGGTGGTTCCCATGTATGCGGCCGAGGCGACGCCGGCCCGACATCGCGGCGCCGTGGTCTCCCTGTTCCAGCTGGCCATTACCATCGGCATCCTGGTGGGCTATGCGGTGCCGCTGGCGCTCCACGATCGGGCTTCCTGGCAGGTGATGCTGGGTGGTGGCATCGTCATCGCCGCGTTCAGCGCCCTGTCGGTGCTGCTGCTGCCGGAAAGCCCCCGCTGGCTGAAGGCGCAGGGCCGCACCGCAGCCGCCGCCACCGCCGCCCGCCAGCTCGGCATTCTCGATGAGATGGGCCCGCAGGCGGGCGAACCGGCCGGCGATAAGCCGGCGGGGGACTGGCGGGCGGCACTGCGCGCCGGCAGCACCGCGGCCGTTCTGCTGCTCTGCAGCGTGCTGTTCATCCTGCAGAACTTCTCCGGCATCGACGGTATTCTTTATTATGCGCCGCACATCTTCACCGAGCTGGGCTTTGCGGCCGGCACCGCCGCCCTGGCGGCGACGTTCGGGCTCGGCCTGGTGAACGTGCTGGCGACGGTGCTCGCCATGGCCCTGGTGGACCGGCTGGGCCGGCGCCCGCTGCTCATCGCCGGCTCGGCGGCCATGGCGGCCAGCCTCGCCACGGTGATCCTCGCCGCCAGCCAGGACTGGCCGTGGATGGCGCTCCTGGGACTTGGCGCCTATATCGTCGCCTTCGCCCTGTCCCTCGGCCCCCTGCCCTATGTGCTGATGGCCGAGCTGTTCCCCACCGCCATCCGCGAGCGCGGCATCGCCGTCGCCTCGGCCACCAGCTGGCTGTTCAACGGCATCGTGGCGGGCACCTTCCTGTCGCTGGTGCAGGGCATCGGCCTTCCCGGCACCATCAGCATCTTCCTCGGCGTCTGCCTGCTGTCGCTGGCCATCTCCCTCGCCTTCGTGCCGGAAACGCGGCGGGTGGGGCTGGAGCAGATCGAGGCGGATGTTCTGGCCGGCCGGCCGCTGCGCCGGCTCGGCGCCCACGGCTGACGCCGCGCGGCCTCAGACCAGGAAGCCGGCAATCACCTCGCATTCCGCCGCGCTCAGATGGAAATCGAAGATCGCCAGGTCTTCCGCCATGTGCACGGCTGATGTGGTGCCCGTCAGGCACACCACATCCTGCTGGGTGAGGTAGCGGAAAAAGGCCTGCGCGGGGGTCGCCCCATGCCGCCCCGCGATCGCCCCGAGCTCCGGCCGCGCCAGCAGATCCGGATTGGCGGTGAGGGTCCAGAAGCTCTCGTAGAGCACCCCTTCGCGCCGGCAGAAGGCGCGGATCTCCCGATCATAGCCGGTCTTGGCATAGAACCGGTTCTGCAGCAGCGCCGGCTTGATGCGGGCGTGCTCATAGATCCTCTTGAAGCGCTCCGGCTCATAGCAATTGCTGAGGCCGAGCTGGCGCACCACTCCACCCTCGCAGGCGCTCTCCATGGCCCGCCAGACGGCGAAGGTGTGCTCGTCGTCCGGATAGGGCGAGTGGAGGATCAGGGCGTCGAGATAGTCCGTGCGCAGGTTGCGCAGCGATGCGCGAAAGGACTGCCGCACCTGCTCGTCCAGCGGACCCGCCGGATCGTAGGGCAGATTGGCCGGCTCCTGACCGCCGACGGGGGTGAATTTGGTCTGCAGGTAGAGGTCCCGGCGCGACAGCCCTTCGGCCAGCACCGCCGCCACCCCCGCGCCCACGCCCGGCTCGTCATAATGCTTGGGCTGACAGGCGGTGTCGATGCCGCGAAAACCCGCCCGCAGGGCCTGCGCCACCAGATCGGCGGTCCGCTCCTTCTTCCAGGCGGTGCCGTAGAGCAGGCGCGGCATCCGCACTCCCGCGCTGGAGAGGATGCCTTGCGGCGCATCGTCATCCCTGTCCGCCATCACCCCAGCCCCCCCTTGCCGCCCCCGTGCCGCAGCCGTCAGCCCGCTGCCCCGACGTCTCGCCTGCCCTGGCCCGCCGGTCCGGACCCGCGCGCGCCGCGCTCGAGCCGCGGCTGCACGCAACGGGCGTGCCAACGGCGGGACGATTCCCCCACCGAGGCTGGCCTGCGGTGTCCCGCGGGTCAACCGCCGTAGCCGGCGAACTTCGACTTGGAGATGGAGGTGGCCGCCACCTGCACGTGCTGCACCAGTTCGGCCTGCGCCCGCTCCACCGTCCAGCGGGTGGTGGGCACGGAGATGTTGATGGCGGCCACGGCGCGGCCGTGCTCGTCGGTAATGGCGGCGGCCACCGAAATGTCGCCCATCACTGTCTCGTTCATGACGATGGCGTAGCCGGTCTCCCGCGCCTGGCGCACCCGCGCGCGCAGGGCCTGCGGATCGGTGACCGTGAAGGGGGTGATGGGCTCCAGGGGCGTACGGCGCAGCGCCTCCTCCAGCTCCTCGTCGGAATGGCGCGAGAGGATGGCGGTGCCCGAGGCGGTGAACAGGGCCGGCAGGCGGCTGCCCACCACGATGTCCACATTCACCAGATGCCGGCCGGGAAAGCGGGCGACAAACACGATCTCGTGGCCGTCCAACTCCTGCAAATTGGCCGTCTCACCCACGTTGCGGCTGATCTCGAGCAGATAGGGCGAAGCCTTGTCGATCAGTTCGTTGGCGCGGATGTAGCTGTAGGAGAACTGCAGCACCTTGGAGGTGAGGCGATAGTTGCGGGTCTGCGGCACCCGCTGCAAATAGCCCAGCGCCTCCAGGGTGTGCACCAGGCGCTGGGTGGCGCTGCGGTCGAGGCCGGAGGCGCGGGCGATGTCCACCAGCGTCATGAAGCGGTGCGGCCCGTCGAAGGCGTGCAGCACCTGGAACGCCTTTTCCACCGACCCGACGAACAGGGTCGAGCGCTCCGCCTTGGCGGCCGCCTTCTCCGGTTCGGCCTGGGAAGTGAGGGAAGACCCGGTTCGCGTCATGGCCCCTATCTGTCTGCGATCGGCGGTCATTGCAAGCCGTGCCTCCCCTTTGCCGTCAGGCCGCGCGCTCGGTGACGGCCAACAGGCGCTGCAGCTCGGCCCGCAGCGCGCTCTGCAGGGCCGGGGCCGGCTCCACCAGCGGCGCCAGCATGTGGGGCGCGTTGACACCGATCAGGTCCATGACCGACTTCATGGGGCCGGGGTTGGTCTCCTGGAACGCCATGTTCATGAGGGGGATCAGCTGGCGGTGGAGCGCCAGCGCCTCGGCGGTGCGGCCGGCCTCAGCCGCCTCCAGCATCTGCCGCCAGGCGCGCGGCAGCAGGTTCGCCGTCACCACGATGCCGCCCTTGGCGCCCGCCGCCACATGCAGGGGGAAGAGGCTGTCCTCGCCGCTCAGCACGGTGAAGCTCTCGTCCACCCCGGCCACCACCTGCAGGAAGTGGTACATGTCGAGATTGCACGCCTTCATGCCGATGATGTTGGGATGGCGCGACAACGTGTGGATCACCTCCGGCGCGATGGCGATGCGGGTGCGGTAGGGGATCTCGTAGAGCAGCACCGGCACCGGCGAGGCATCGGCATAGCGCAGGAAATAGTCGCGCAAACCGGCCTGGGTGGGGTTGGTGTAATAGGGCGTCAGCACCAGCAGGGCATCGACGCCCTCGGCGGCGAACTCTTTGCCGGCCTGAAGCGCATCATGAAAGCCGGTGTCGAGCACGCCGGCGATCACCGGGCCCTTGCCGGCCATGGCGGTGACCGACAGCGCCGCCATGCGCTGCCGCTCGCGCCGGGCCAGCGCCCCATATTCGCCCGTGCCCCCGAGCGGCACCACGCCATCGACCCCCTGCTGCAGCAGCCAGGAGAACAGGGCGCCGACGGCCACCTCGTCCACGCTGTCGTCATCGCGCACCGGCGTGGGCAGGGCGGGGAAGATGCCTCGAAGGCGGTCTGCGGTCAGCATTGAACAAAACCTCTGTGGGGAAACGGATTCAGCGGGCGGCGGGACGACGCAGCCGGTCGGCCACGAAGATCAGCACCCCAACGAACAGGAACAGGCAGGTGGACACCGCCGCGATCACCGGGGACACCTGCAGCGTCACCTCGTCCCAGAACTGCTTGGGCAAAGTGGCGTTGAGGCCGCCGGAGGCGAACAAAGCGATGGTGAGCTCGTCAAACGAGGTCGCGAAGGCGAACAGGAAGGACGACATCATGCCCGCGCCGAGGATGGGCAGGGTGACGTGCCGCAGGGTGGCGAAGCGCCCGGCGCCCAGGCTCTGGGCGGCAAGGTCGAGGCGGGTGTCGTAGGTGCGCAGCACCGCCATCATGGTCATCACCACATAGGGCACCGCCACCACCGTGTGGCCCAGCACCAGACCGAGGGCGCTGCCCACCAGGCCGATGTTGGCGAAGAAGTAGAACAGGCCCACGGCGATGATGATGCGCGGCACCACGATGGGCGACAGCACCAGGCCCAGCAGCAGCCCCTTGCCCGGCAGGTTGCCGCGCACCAGAAGGAAGGCCGCCGGCGTACCGATGAGCATGGACAGGAGGCCGGTGCCGACGCCAACGATCAGCGAGCGGGTGAGCGCCTGCATCCAGATGGGCGAGTTGAAGACGTCCTGGTACCACTGCAGGGTGAAGCCGGTAGGCGGCCAGTTGAGCCCGCCGCTGCCGAACGACAGCGGGATCATCAGCACCGCCGGCACGGTCATGACGATGAGGATGGTCCACACCACCACCGACAGCCCTCGGGAACTCTCGCCGGGCGCCCGCCGCCGGCGGCGTCGGGGCAGCAGCGCCAGCAGCGCGTCGGTGATGACACCGAGCACCGTGAGGATGGCGTCGCCGATGCGATGGGCGAAGCTTGAGCCGGCGCCGGCGGCCCGCGCCGACGATGATCCGGTCATGGTGGAGAGGCCGAGCAGGCGGTCGTAGACCACGAACACCGCCAGCACCACCACCAGCAGCAGCACCGAGATGGCCCCGGCGAAGCCCCAGTTCAGGGTCTGCTGGATCTGGTCGATGATCAGTTGGGTGATCATGGTCTCGCGCCGCCCGCCCAACAGCGCCGGCACGATGAAGAAGCCGATGGAGGTGACGAACACCATGATGGCGCCCGCCGCCACACCCGGCAGCGACAGCGGGAAATAGACCTTCCAGAACGCGCTGCCCGGCCGGGCGCCCAGGGTGGAGGCGGCCCGCGGCAGGTTGCGGTCGATATTCTCCATCACCGACAACATGGTGAGCACCGCCAACGGCAGCAGCGCGTGCACCATGCCCACCAGCACGCTGCCCAGATTGTAGAGCAGGTCCGCCGGCCGCTCGATGAGGCCAAGTCCCAGCAGCAGCTTGTTCACCACCCCGTGGCGCCCCAGCAGCACCACCCAGGCGAACGCCCGCACCAGGAAGCTGGTCCAGAACGACAGCAGCACCCAGAACAGCAGCCGCTCCTTGGCCGGCCCGCTGCGCGTGGAGATGAGATAGGCCACCGGATAGCCGAGCACGGTGGAGAAGACCGCGGTGAGCAGCGAGATCTTCAAGGTGATCAGCAGCACGTCGAAATAGACCGACGAGGCGAACAACTGCTGATACTGCTTCAGGCTGAAGCCGCTCTCGCCGAACACGCTGAGCGCCAGAAGCTGGCCCACCGGCAGGATCAGGAACACCGCCAGCAGCGCCACCAGCGGCACGCCCATGGCGAGCTTGGTGAGCACCGCCCGGCGGGCATGGGCGCGCCGCGCCGCGTGGTTCACCCCCTGTGCCACCACATGCGAAGAGGCCATGGCTCAGGCTCCCGCGCTGGGAATGGCGACGGCGTCGGCGCTGTGCCATTCTACCGCCAGGAGGTCGCCGATGGCATGGTGGGGGCTGCGGCGATGGGTGGGGAACGCCGCCACCAGCGGCGGCAGGCCCGGCGTCACCGGGTCCAGATAGAGCTTGGTGAGACTGCCGCTCACCATGATCTCGGCGAGCCGGCCGGTGACCCGCCCATCGTCGGGCCGGGCGGCATCGACGGTGAGGTTCTGCGGGCGCACCAGCACCTTCACCTCCTGGCCCGGCGTGAAGGCCGCGCCATTGCCGCCCACCGGCGCCACCACGCCCCCCATGGCCACGTCCAGCGTC
The DNA here is from genome assembly GCF_052932325.1 of Xanthobacter sp. ZOL 2024. Lineage (NCBI taxonomy): Bacteria > Pseudomonadati > Pseudomonadota > Alphaproteobacteria > Hyphomicrobiales > Xanthobacteraceae > Xanthobacter > Xanthobacter sp. ZOL 2024. The sequence goes on along the minus strand of NZ_CM128808.1, from coordinate 2,004,321 downwards.
TCGCCAGCGACGGCGCGCACGGTGGCCGGCAGCAGGTTCGATTCCCCGAGGAAATCAGCCACGAACAGGGTGCGCGGACGGAAATAGAGATCGTCCGGCGTGCCCAATTGCTCGATGGACCCGGCATTCATCAGGCAGATGCGATCCGACATGGTCATCGCCTCTTCCTGGTCGTGGGTCACATAGATGATGGTGGTGCCGAGCTCGCGATGGATACGCTTGATCTCAAGCTGCATATGGTCGCGCAGCTTCTTGTCGAGGGCGCCCAGGGGCTCGTCCATGAGCACGATGGAGGGGCGGAACACCAGGGCGCGGGCGAGCGCGATGCGCTGCTGCTGGCCGCCGGACAGCTCACGCGGAAAGCGGGCGGCCACCTGCGGCAGCCGCACCATCTCCAGCGCCTCCTGGGCGCGGCGGTGCGCCTCGGCGGTACCGACCTTCCGCATTTTCAGGGGAAAGGCGATGTTGTCGATGACGCTCATGTGGGGGAACAGGGCATAGTTCTGGAAGACCATGCCGATGTCCCGCTCATAGGGCGGGCTGTAGGTGATGTCGGCGCCCTCCATGAGGATGGCGCCGGCATCGGCGTCCGCCAGCCCGGCGATCAGGCTGAGCAAAGTGGTCTTGCCCGACCCCGAGGGGCCGAGCAGGGTGAGGAACTCACCGTCCGCCACATCGAGGTCCGTCGGGGCAAGGGCGACGAAATCACCGTAGGTCTTGGTGAGCTGCGAGATCTTCAGGCTCGATGCGGCCATGGCGGGCTCCTGTCGTCTGGAAGGAACGGCTTACTTCAGGAGCCAGGCGTTGAAGCGCTCGATGACCGCGGCCTGGTTGTCGAACCAGTATTTGGCGTCGATCTTCAGGCCGGTCTTGATGTTGTCCGGATAGGTGGGGCAGTTCTTCGCCATCTCCGGCTTGATGTAGTTGAAGGCCTCCGGCTGGGTGACGCCGGCGGGGAAATACTCGGTCAGCGCTGCCTGGCGCTTGGGGTCGGACGCGAAGGTGATGAACTGGCGGCAGGCGTCCGCATTGGGCGAGCCGGCCAGGATCGACCAGCTGTCGGCCCCCCAGATGCCCTGGTTCCAGATGATCCCCACCGGCGCGCCGGCGGTCTGCGCGGCCTGGGCACGGGACACCCAGGTGGGCAGCATGTCCACCTCGCCGGAGGTCAGCATGTGCTCCACCTGCGCGCCGCTGGTCCACCACACGGCCACGTCCGGCTTGATCTTGTCGAGGGAGGCGAAGGCCTTGTCGAGGTCACACGGATAGACCTTGTCGGTGGGCACGCCGGCCGCCATCAGCGACTGTTCGATGGTGTCGAACGCATGCTTGCGCATGGCGCGGCGGCCGGGAATGCCCTTCACGTCCCACAGGTCCGCCCAGCTCTCCGGCGCCTTGCGGCCCTTGAAGGCATCGGTGCGATAGGCGAGCACGGTGGAATAGACGTTGGTGCCGACCCCATAAGGCGACATGTACTGGGCCGGGATCGACTTGATCACCGCCTCGTTCTCGAGGCCGTGCTTTTCGAGATAGACCCGCGCGCCGGCGGTGAGGATGAGGATGGCCGGCGAGCTGATCTTGGCCATGTCCCAGGTGTAGTTGCCGGTTTCCACCATGCTCTTGATCTGGGCGGTGGGCTCGGCATTGGCCTGCACCGCCACCACCTCGATGCCGGTGGCCTCGGTGAAGGGGCGGTAATAGATGGCACCATAGGCCTTGGTGTAGATGCCACCGTCGTCGCGCACCACGATGCGCTTGTTCTGGGCCCGGGCGGGGCTCCACACGGCGGGCATGGCGAGGGCGCCAGCGGCGGCGGCCCCCAGCAGCACGGTGCGACGCGAAACTCCGTTGGTCTTCGACGCGTGGGTCATGGCAGTTCCCTTATGTTTTTCAGGCTCTGGAGGGTCTTGAAAGGGGTGGGATGTCAGGACGCCGGCGGCAGCAGCTTGCCGGGGTTGAACAGGCCGGCGGGGTCAAGCGCCGCCTTGAGGGTGCGCATGAGGGCGAGTTCCACCGCCGGCTTGCGGCGCGCCATCTCCGGCACCAGGGTCTGGCCGATGCCGTGCTCGGCGCTGAAGGTGCCGCCGAGGGCGCTGCCGGCATCGGTCACTGCCGCCCGCACCCGGGCCGCGATCTCATCCCGGTTCTCCAGCGCCGCCCAGGCGGCATGGGTGAAGAAGGGGATGAAGTGGACATTGCCGTCGCCCATGTGGGCCACCACGATGGCAGGCAGATCCGGCACCACCGCGCGCATGGCTTCGGTGGCGCTCCGGAGGAAGGCGGGCACGGCGGAAACCGGCACCGCGCAATCGGTGGTGAGGCCCACGCCCGCCTTCTTGTTGGCTTCGGAAACGCTGTGCCGCACCAGCCACATGGCGGCGCGCTGCGCCTCGCTGGAGGCCAGAACCGCATCGGCGACGAGGCCCGCGCCCAGCGCCTGCTCCAGCACCTTTTCCAACGTCGCGGTCAGCTCGCCTTCGTCGCCGGTGTCGGACAATTCCACCAGAAGGTGCCAGGGGGCGCCGGCGGCAAGCGGATTGCGCCGCCCGGGCACGTGGTCGAGCACCAATTGCAGCTGCAGCGCGTTCATCAGCTCGAACGCCGAGAGCCGCGAGCTGCACGCGGCCTGGAACAGGCCGAGCAGCTCCAGCGCCTGCTCCGGCGTCTCCAGCGCCAGCCACGCCACCGCATGGGCGGTGGGCAGGGGATGCAGCTTCAGCACCGCGCCGGTGACGATCCCCAAGGTGCCTTCGGCGCCGATGAACAGGTGCTTGAGATCATAACCGGTGTTGTTCTTGCGCAGGGTGTAGAGGCCATCCCAGATGCTGCCGTCGGGCAGCACCACCTCGAGGCCCAGGATGTTCTCCCGCGTGTTGCCATAGCGCAGCACGCCGGTGCCGCCGGCATTGGTGGCGATGGTGCCGCCGATCTGGCACGAGCCCTCGGCGCCGAGGCTGATGGGATAGAGCCGGCCGGCGGCGGCCGCCGCCTCCTGCACCGTCGCCAGCACGCAGCCGGCTTCCACCACCATGGTGTTGTTGGCGGCATCGAGGGCGCGGATGCGGCGCATGCGGGAGAGATTGATGATGACCGGGCGCGCCGCGCCCCCCGGCACGGCACCGCCGCACAAGCTGGTGTTGCCACCCTGCGGCAGCACCGGAACCCCACGGGTGGCGCAGATCTTCACCACCGCAGCCACTTCCTGGGTGGTGGCCGGCAGCACCACGCACTCAGCCGCGCCGCTATATCGCCCGCGCCAGTCGGTGAGATGGGGGGCGACATCGGCCGGCGCGGTGAGAATGGCCGTTTCGGCCAGGACCTGCCGGAGCGCGGAAAGGATCGTCATCGGGCGGTGCCTTGTGCGACGAATGCGAATTTTAATCGCATAACGATTACATCAATTGTATCTTAAACAAAGCGGCCCGCAGGTATCAAGACCTCTGCGGCCCCGCCCCGGCCGTATTCGGCCGAAAAGCCAGGGGCCGGCTCCGCGGCCGGCGCGCCTTGGCCGCGCCCCGACCACGGGGGACAACGGAGTTGAGAGGGCAAAAGGGGCCGGTGGTTGTCACGCCCGGGCGTCAAAGATCCCCTTGGCGCGCCTGCTCCACGCGCGATCCGCACGTACCGGCTTACGCGGCGACGTTGGACGCGGCGTGCACGCGGAACTCATGGGGGCTGATGCCACGCCCCTGGCGGAAGGCGCGGGCGAAATGGGCCGGCGCCGCATAGCCCAGCACCGTGGAGATCGCGGTAACGGAAAGATCGGTGTCGCGCAGCAGTTCCGCCGCCCGCTTGATGCGCATAGCGTTGGCGAGCTCCCGGAAGCTGGTGCCCTCGCGATTGAGCTCGCGCTGGAGGGTCCGCACGCTGGTATCCACCGCATGCGCCGCGCTCTCGATGGACACCCGACCGCTGAGCACCTGTGTCCAGATCTGCTGCTCCAGCACGTCACGCAGGCGGTTCAACGTGCGGCACTCCACCCGCGCCCGGGCGATATCGGCCACGGTGATCGGCGGCAGGGCGCCGCCGTGGCGCGCCCGCCGCCGCAAGAGATCTGCAGGAAAGGTGACGGCGAGCGCCGGCGCATCGAACACCACCGGGCACCCGAACGTCGCCTCGAACAGCTCCGGCCGCGGCGGTCGCGGCAGATCGAAGGCGATCCGCCCCGGCCGCCAGGCGGCCGGCAGAAAAGCCCGGCACAGGCTGAGCAGAATGCCGGCGGTGCCCACCGCCACATGGGTATAGCCATCGAAACCTCGGGCCGCGCTGGCATAAGCGAGCCGCGCGGTGCCCTCATGGACCGCCAGCGACATCACATCGCCCCGGCTGTGGAAGCCGATGGTGTCGATGCCCCGCGCAATCGCCGCGCCGAGGGTGGGCGCGGCCAGCATGTAGGTGGCCCAGCAGCCCTTGCTGGCCATGGTCAGGTGCGGCGCCAGCGTCAGCGAGAAGGCATCGTCCCCGGAAAAACGCGCCACCGCATCCACGAAGGTGGTCACGGTGATGTGAGGGATGAAGCAATCCTGGTCCTCCACCGCCTCGATATCGAGCATGGCCGCCTGAACCGCCCGCTGCAGCACCCGCTCGCCGAAGCTCTCGCGCACGAAGCCGGGAACTCCGGCCAGCGCGGTCACCGTCAGCAGCGGGGTGTCGCCCAGTGCCGCACGGGCCGGGAGCCTGCGCGGCACTGGCGCAAAATGGGTGGTCGGCGCCTGCCTTCTTTGCTCTGTCACCTGAGCCGCTCCGGTGCGAGTGGTGGCGAATCCGCGGAGAGCGCCCCTTGTCGGATACGATAAGGGCGGGATGTGGGACTGACCACGCTTTCCCGAGCGCGCCCCACCCGGACGGGGGTCGCCGGGCTGGGAGCAGCGCACAGCGCGCCCTGCACCGGAGCGGACCGCGCGCCGCGCCGGCGCGCCCTTCCACGCCGACCGCACAGCCCGATGCGGCCGACACAACCCACTGTCTCGGGGATGTTCCAGATGAACACACGTTTGACCGGCCGCACACTGTCGCGCCGCGCCTTTCTGGCCACCACCGCCGTCGGCGCCCTGGCCACCGCCGTGGCCGTCGCGCCCGCCACCGGCCGGGCCGAGGCCGGCCTCAGCGCCGAAGAGGCCCGGCAGATCGCCATCGATGCCTATATCTATGGCTATTCCCTGGTCACCACCGACATCACCCGGCTGCAGATGAGCAATGTGGCCAAGCCCGGCCTGATGAGCGCGCCGCTGGGCTCGTTCTTCAATGTGCGAGGCTACCCGCCGGCGACCTATCGCGGCGTTTCGGCCACCAATGCGGACACGCTGTATTCCATGGCGTGGCTCGACCTGAAGGAGCCGATGGTCTTCAGCCATCCGGAGATCAAGGACCGCTTCTTCAACTTCGAGCTGGTCGACCTGTGGATGGTGGTGAAGCACTCGGTGGGCACCAACACCACCGGCACCGCCGCCGCCACCTATCTGTTCACCGGCCCCGGCTGGAGCGGCGAGGTGCCCAAGGGCATGACCCACATCGCCTATCCCACCCGTTACCTGGGCGTGCTGGGTCGCACCTACGCCCTCGACACCCCCGAGGACCTGGCCATCGTCCACACGCTGCAGGACCAGTACAAGGTCGTGCCCCTGTCGTCCTACGGCAAGGACTTCAGCTTCGTCGCCCCGCCCGTGGCGGATGTGGGCATCAAGATGGACGAGGCGCCGCAGAAGGTCATCCTGGCCCTCGGCGTCGAGGGTTATTTCGACTGGCTGACGCGGCTGATGGGCACCGTGGCCGTGCCGCCCGCCGCCGATGCACCGATGCTCGACAAGATGGCCCGGATCGGCATCGTGCCCGGCCAGCGCTTCAAGCTGTCAGCCCTCGATCCCGCCATCCGCGCGGCGCTCCAGGACGTGCCGCAGCGCGTCACCGACAAGCTGAACGAGACCTGGGCCACCCTCGGCAAGGATGTGAACGGCTGGCGGGTCACCAGCACCGGCGCCATCTACGGCACCGATTATCTGACCCGCGCCGCCTGGGCCTCCAACGGCTGGCCGGCCCAGCAGCCGCAGGTCTCGGTCTATCCCACCACCTATGTGGATGGCACCGGCGCCAAGCTCGACGGCCGGAACCGCTACACCGTGACCTTCAAGAAGGGCGAGATGCCGCCCGTCAATCCCAAGGCGTTCTGGTCGATCACCATGTATCAGATCGACAACGGGCTGTGGTTCTACCCCAATGCGCTGAACAAGCTCACGGTCAGCACCCGCAATGACTTCGTCTACAACGACGACGGCTCACTGACGCTCTATGTCCAGCACGAATCCCCGGGCAAGGACAAGGAGCAGAACTGGCTGCCGGCGCCGGCCGCGCCCTTCGCCCTGACCATGCGCCTCTACTGGCCCAACCGCACCCCGCCCTCCGTACTCGACGGCACCTGGGCGCCGCCGCCGGTGGTGAAGGCCTGACGCGCGGTTCGCGGCACGGCCCGCTGGCCGCGAACCGCCGCCAGCGGACGCGGTCAGCGCCCCTTGAGACGCTCCACCAGCCGGGCGAGATTGGCATCGTCCGGCTGCACCTGCGACAGGCGGGTGGCGAGGTCCGCCACCTGCGCCACCTGGCCGCCGCGGATCGCCCCCTGCAGCGCCAGCGTCAGCAGGCCCCCATCATAGGGGTGGCGGCGCAAGGCCTGATCGATCACCGCCCGCGCTTCCTCACCCTGGCCGGTGGACGTGAGGGCCACGGCATAGACGTAAGCGAAGCGCGGATCCTCCGGCGCCAGCTCCATGGCCTGCCGCAGTTCGCTCAGTGCCGCCTCGTAGCGCTTCTGCCGCACCAGAGAGAGACCGAGCGCATGATGCAGGGCCCCCGAGCGCGGGCTGGCGACGAGCGCCGCGCGCAACGTGCGCTCCACCTCCCCCTCGCGCCCCTGGGCCCGGTAGAGATCGGCCAGGTTGACCGTAAGCCCGGTGGCATCGGGGGCAAGGCGCAGCCCCGCCTGCAGCTCCGCCTCGGCGGCCGCCACATCGCCCCGCGCCGCCAGCACCCGCGCCAGGTTGGCCCGGGCGTCCGGCCGATCGGCGTTGAGCCGCTGGGCCGCCTCATATTCCGCCAGCGCGGTGGCGAGCCGGCCGCGCAGCTCCGGCGGCAGATCGGCCACCGCCTGATCGGCCAGCACCACCGCCGCCTCCATGCGCACCGCCGCCACCGGGTCCGCCAGCAGCGGACCGGCCAGGTCCAGGCGCCGGGCCGCCGGCTGGCCGGCCAGGCCGCGCAGCGCCACCACCCGCACCATGGGATCGGCATCGCCCAGCCCCTTCTCCACGGCGGCCGCGGTGGCCTGGGCGGGAAACTGCTGCGCCTCCGACAGGGCGGTCGCCCGCACGATGCCCGGCGTGGCGGGATCGTCGGCGAGCTGGAGCAGCAGCGCCCGCGCCGCCGGCTCGCCGGCGCGGGCCCGGTGGAACGCCTCGGTCCAGGTCTGGAAGCCCCTGCGGTCGGGCCCGTGCCAGCGGGCCACCGCATCGGCCGCCCATTGCGCCGGCTTGTCCCTGTGGCAGTCCGTGCAGGCGTTGGGCGTGCCGAACGCCACCGACTGGTCGGGCCGCGGCACGCGGAACGAATGATCGTGGCGCGGGTCCACCACCATATAGGTGCGCGCCGGCATGTGGCAGGAGATGCAGTCCGGCGCCTGCGGCCCCGGCACGTGGCCGGTATGACTCTGGCTGGCGAAACGCTCCGGCGCGTGGCACTGCCCGCACACGGCCGCCCCCTCCGCCTTGAGCGCGCCGCTGTGGGGATCGTGGCAATCGCTGCACACCACGCCCTTGGCATACATCAGGCTCTGCTTGAAGCTGTGGTCGTTGAAGACCTCGTCGCGCATCTGCCCGTCATCCTCGAACAGATCCCCCGAGAGCAGCGCCGGCAGATGGGTGTCGGTGAGCGGATGGCCCGGGGCCCAGTCCTCGGAGAGGATGCCGCGGCGGCCATGGCAGCGGGCGCAGGTCTCCACCTCGTCGCCACTGGGCCGGCTGGTGCCATGGGCCGGGCTGCCGGTGGCGGGATCAGGGGTCCAGTCGGGCGTGGGGCGGCGCGCGGGGAGACTGGCGAAACCCATGCGCGGCTGGGCGGGATCCGCCCCGCCGCGGGCCCAGGCGACATGCCCGCCCCCGGCGCCGTGACAGGACTCGCAGCCGACCGAGATCTCCGAGAAGGTGGTATTGAAGCGATCGGTGGCAGCGTCGTAATTCTTGCGCACCCCGGTGGAGTGGCACTCCGCGCACATGAAGTTCCAGTTCTGGCTGGGCCGGGTCCAGTGCAGGGGATCGCCGGCGCGGATCGGCTCCTTGGGATAGAGATGGAACCAGCGCTGGCCACCCGCCGCCTTCGGCCGGCTGTCCCAGGCGAACGGCAGGGCCTGCACCCGGCCGTCGGCGAACTCCACCAGATATTGCTGCAGCGGATGGACACCAAAGGTGTACTTCACCTCATAGGGGGTGTCGGCGCCATCCGGCCCCTGGGTGGTCACCATGAACTTGTCGCCGTCGCGGAAGAAGCGCGAGCGGGTGCCGAAATAATCGACATCGACCCCATTGAAGTCGCCGAGCACCGTCTGCGCGGTGGCGTGCTGCATGGCCACCGCATGCTGGGAGTTGCGCCACGCCTCGGTCTGCGTCCCATGGCAATCGGCGCAGGCCTCACTGCCCACCAGCGCCGGGGTCGGCTCGGCATCCACCCGCCGGGCGCCGATGCCGGCGATGGCGAGGGCCGACACCAGACCGACCGCCAGCGCGACGGCCATGCTCCGCAGATCGCTCAAATTCCACTCCCGTGCCGCCGACGGCCCGCCCGAACCTGGATCGGCCGAGTGGCACAACCCGGACCGGCACAACTCACACCACCGGACCCTCGATGCGATAGCCGATCCCCGCCCCTCTGTCCTGTCTTGAGACATCACCGCCGCGGCTTTGCCGGCGAAAGGTGCGCCCATGCAGCAACACTCCACACGAATGTGATGGCCTGCGGCCGAGCCGCCCTGCCCCACCAACCAGGAAGCGTGCGCGACCTTGATACCTCCACCGAAAGGCCATGCGGTGGAAACTCAAGCGCTGGCGGGATGCAGCCCTCCCCCGCGGCGGCCCATCGCCTCCGTCCGCGCGGTTTCATAGGGGACCAAAGTCGGCGGTGGCCGGCGCTAGTGGCACCGCAGCACCTCGGCTATAGGAAACCGATGTTTTGTCTGAAAAGGGGTGCCACCGTGGCCGTCGAGTCGCTTCTGCTGAAGACCACGCCGGCCTCCCGCAGGCGCCGGCTCGCCCTCCCGATCCTGCTCCTGGGCGCGCCGCTGCTGCTGGCGGCCTGCGGCGAGAAGCAGGAGGCGCAAGCCCCCGAGCCGCGCCCGGTGCGCACCGTGATCGCGGCGGCCCGGCCCGCCGGCGACACCGTCTCCCTCACCGGCCAAGTGGAGGCGCAGAACGAAGCCGCCTACGGCTTCCGCATCGGCGGACGCGTCATCGAGCGGCTGGTGAATGTGGGCGACCAGGTTCAACCCGGCCAGGTGCTGGCGCGGCTCGATCCGCAGGATGAGCAGAACGCCTTGCGCTCGGCCCAGGCGGCGGTCTCGGCGGCCACCGCCAACGTCACCCAGACCCGCAACCAGTATGAGCGCCAGCGCCAGCTGCTGGCCCGCGGCTTCACCCCGCGCGCCCAGTATGAGCAGGCCGAGCAGGCGTTCCTCAATGCCCGCGCCCAGCTCGACGACGCGGAAGCCCGGGTGCGCATGGCCGAAGACCGGCTCGGCTTCACCGAGCTGAAGGCGGATTCCGCCGGCGTCGTCACCCAGCGCCGGGCCGAGCCCGGCGAGGTGGTGCAGCCCGGCCAGCCCATCGTCGAGGTGGCGCGCCGCGATGGCCGCGACGCCGTGTTCGAGGTGCCCGCGGCGCTGCTCTCCACCTTGCCGAGCGATCCGCTGGTGGACGTCACCCTGGCCGGTGATCCCGCCGTGACCGCGCAGGGCCGGGTGCGCGAGGTGGCGCCCCAGGCCGATCCGGTCACCCGCACCTTCCGGGTCCGGGTGGGCCTCATCAACCCGCCGGAGGCGCTGCGCCTCGGCACCACGGTGATCGGCCGGGTGGCGGTGGACAATGCCCCGGTCATCGAGATTCCGGCGAGCGCCCTCACCCGCCTCAACGACAAGCCGGCGGTGTGGGTGGTGGATCCCAAGACCAAGACGGTGGCGCTGCGCACTGTGGACGTGCTGCGCTTCAGTCCCGCCGCGGTGGCGGTGGGCGACGGCCTGAAGGCCGATGAGATCGTGGTGACGGCAGGCGTCCAGGCCCTGCATCCGGGGCAGCAGGTGCGCCTGCTGGAGCCGCAGTCGTGAACGGCTTCAACCTCTCCGCCTGGGCGCTCAAGCACCGCTCCATCATCATCTACCTCATGGCCATCTCCGTGGTGGCCGGGGTGATGGCGTTCAAGAACCTGGGCCGGGCGGAAGACCCGACCTTCGTCATCAAGACCATGGTGGTGCAGGCCAACTGGCCGGGCGCGACCCTCGAAGAGACCTTCAAGCAGGTCACCGAGCGGCTGGAGCGCAAGCTGCAGGAGGTGCCGAAGCTCGACTATCTGGAGAGCTACACCCGCCCCGGCACCACCACCATCTTCGTGCAATTGAAGGGTTCGGCCACCGGCGCTGAGGTGCCGGACATTTGGTATCACGTGCGCAAGAGCGTGGGTGACATCCGCCACACCCTGCCCCAGGGCATCGTCGGACCGTTCTTCAATGACGAGTTCGGCGACACCTTCGGCATCATCTATGGCTTCACCTCGGACGGCTTCACCCAGCGCGAGCTGCGCGACTATGTGGAAGACGCCCGCTCCGAGCTGCTGCATGTACCGGACGTCTCGAAGATCGAGATCCTCGGCGCCCAGGACGAGCGCATCTTCATCGAGTTCTCCATGCGCGAGCTCGCCAGCCTCGGCATCGACCGGGCGGCGGTGCTGGCGGCCCTGCAGCGGCAAAACATCGTGCAGCCCTCGGGCGAGATCCGCACCGGTTCGGAGAACCTGGCGGTGCGGGTCTCCGGCGCCTTCTCCTCGGAACAGGACATCGCCAACGTCAATTTCGTGGTGAACGGCCGGCTCATCCGCCTCGCGGACATCGCCACCATCCGCCGCGGCTTTGCCGATCCGCCCCAGCCCATGTTCCGCGTTAACGGCCAGCCGGCCATCGGCCTCGCCATCGCCATGCGGGACGGCGGCGACATCCTGGCCATGGGCAAGAATATCGATGCCGCCATGAACCGCATCGTCGCCAACCTGCCGGTGGGCATCGAGGCGCATCTGGTGGCCGACCAGGCGGTGACGGTGAACAACGCCATCGCCGAGTTCATGGAAAGCCTGTGGCAGGCGGTGGCCATCATCCTGGTGGTGTCGTTCATCGCTCTGGGCGTGCGGGCGGGCGCCATCGTGGCGCTGGCCATCCCGCTCACCCTCGCCATCGTGTTCGCGCTCATGCAGATCGCCAACATCGACATGCAGCGCATTTCGCTGGGCGCCCTCATCATCGCCTTGGCGCTCATGGTGGACGACGCCATGACCACCACCGACGCGACGCTGACGCGGCTCGCCGCCGGGGATGACAAGGTCACCGCCGCCTCCTACGCCTTCAAGGCCTATGCGGCGGCCATGCTGGCCGGCACCCTGGTGACGGTGGCCGGCTTCGTGCCGGTGGGCTTCGCCGCCTCCTCGGCCGGCGAATACACCTTCACTTTGTTCGCGGTGGTGGCCATCGCCCTGCTGGTGTCGTGGATCGTGGCGGTGCTATTCGCGCCGCTGCTGCAGACGCTGATCCTGAAGGCGCCGCCCAGGAACCAGGTGCCCGATCCCGATGCGCCGCCGAAGGGAGTGATGGGGCTCTACCGCCGTTTGCTCATCGGCTGCCTCAAGATGCGCTGGGCCACCATCGCCGTGACCCTCGGCCTGTTCGTGCTGTCGGTGCTGGCGCTGCCGCTGATCCCGCGCCAGTTCTTCCCGTCGTCCGACCGGCCCGAGCTGCTGGTGGACCTCGCCTCGCCGCAAAACGCCTCCATCTACGCCAGCGAGGCGGTGGCGGAAGCGTTCGACAAGGTGCTGCAGGGCGATCCCGACGTGGACCGCTGGAGCACCTATGTGGGCCGTGGCGCCATCCGCTTCTATCTGCCCCTCGACGTGCAGCTGCCCAACGACTTCTTCGCCCAGACGGTGATCGTGGCGAAGGATGTGGCCGGGCGCGACCGGCTGCGCGCGAAGCTGGAGAAGGTGCTGGCGGAAGACTTCCCGCAGCTCGTCTCGCGCATCGCGCCGCTGGAGCTCGGCCCGCCGGTGGGCTGGCCGGTGCAATACCGGGTGTCCGGGCCGAACATCGAGAAGGTCCGCGCCATCGCCTTCGATCTGGCGGCGGTGGTGGCCTCCAACCCCAAGGCGGAGCAGATCAACTACAATTGGATCGAGCCCGCCCGCCAGGTGCGCATCGTGGTGAACCAGGACGAGGCGCGGCTGCTCGGCCTCTCCACCGCCCAGCTCGCCGGGGTGCTCAACACGGTGCTCAGCGGCGCGCCGGTGACCCAGGTACGGGACGACATCTATCTCGTCAATGTGGTGGCCCGCGCCACTGACGAGGAGCGTGTCTCCCTCGACAGCCTCGCCACCCTGCAGGTGCCTCTGCCCAGCGGCCGTACCGTGCCGCTGAGCCAGATCGCCACCTTCGAATATGGCCAGGACTATCCCGCCATCTGGCGGCGCGACCGGGTGCCCACGCTCACCGTGCAGGCGGACGTGACACGCGGCGTGCTGCCGGAGAGCGTGGTGGAAGCGCTGCAGCCGAAGATCGAGGCGCTGCGCAAGACCCTGCCCGCCGGCTACGACATCGCGGTGGGCGGCACGGTGGAGGAAAGCGCCGCCTCCCTCGCCTCGGTGGTGGCGGTGGTGCCGGTGATGCTGCTGTTGATGTTCACGGTGCTCATGTTCGAGCTGAAGAGCTTCCAGCGGCTCATCATCGTGCTGTCGGTGGCGCCGCTGGGCCTCATTGGCGTGGTGGCGGCGCTGCTCGCCTCCGGGCGACCGCTGGGCTTCGTGGCCATCCTCGGCGTGCTGGCGCTGATCGGCATGATCACCAAGAATGCGGTGATCCTGATCGGCCAGATCGAGGCCGACCGGGCCGCCGGCAAAAAGGTGTGGGATGCGGTGGTGCACGCCTCCTCCACCCGCTTCCGGCCCATCATGCTCACCGCCGTCTCGACCGTGCTGGGCATGATCCCCATCGCCCCCACCGTGTTCTGGGGGCCCATGGCCTTCGCCATCATGGGCGGTCTGTTGGTGGGCACCCTGCTCACCCTCATCTTCCTGCCGGCGCTCTACGTGGCCTGGTTCGGCCCCGATACCGGGCCGGAGCAGGCGGCTGCACCTGCCGCGGCGCCGGCCCACGCCTGACCGATGATCCCGGCGGCGGCACGCCGCCGGGCCCGAAGCAAGAGCGCCGCCCACGGCGTGACACCACCAGGAAACGCACAGGGCTTGCAGCAAACGCACAGCCCATACGCCCCGCGCGGGCGGGGCAACTGACTGGAGACGCGCGACATGGAACGCTCCCCCCTCCTCGTGGATCTGGCCCTGCAAGGTGGCGGCGCCCATGGCGCCTTCACCTGGGGCGTGCTCGACCGCCTGCTGGAAGAGAGCTGGCTGACCATCGACGGCATCTCCGGCACCTCGGCCGGCGCCATGAACGCGGCGGTGCTGGCCGACGGCTATGCCGCCGGCGGCGCCGAGGGGGCCCGTGCCGCCCTCGACCGCTATTGGCGCGCGGTCTCGGAAGCCGCCCGCTTCAGCCCGTTCCAGCGCAGCCCGCTCGACCGGCTGATGGGCCGCTGGACCCTGGACAATTCGCCCATGTTCTGGGGCATGGACATGATGTCCCGCATGTTTTCGCCCTATGACCTCAACCCGGCGAACCTCAACCCCCTGCGCGAGATCCTCGACGCGCACATCGATTTCGAGCGGCTGAAGGGCTCGCCCATCCGCCTGTTCATCACCGCCACCAACGTGCGCACCGGGCGCGGGCGGGTGTTCCGCAACGCCGAGATCACACCCGAGGTGCTGCTCGCCTCGGCCTGCCTGCCCACCCTGTTCCAGGCCATCGAGATCGACGGCGAGCCCTATTGGGATGGCGGCTATTCCGGCAACCCCACCATGACGCCGCTGGTGCGCGAGCTCTCATCCGACGACACCATCCTCATCCCCATCAATCCGGTGGAGCGCCCCGGCACGCCCAAATCCGCCGCCGACATCATGAACCGGCTCAACGAGGTGTCGTTCAACGCCGTGCTGCTCAAGGAGCTGCGCATGATCGCGCTGCTGCGCAAGGTGGCCGATCCGGGCAATAGCGAAGGCGCCGAATGGGCCAAGATGCGCATTCACATGGTGCCGAATTCCCTGATGGCGACGCTCGGCTATTCCTCCAAGCTCAATGCCGAATGGGACTTCCTGAGCATGCTCAAGGCGGAGGGCCGCGCATCGGCGGAGGCGTTCCTGGAGAAGGACGGTGACAAGCTGGGCGTCCAGTCCTCCATCGATCTCGACGTGCTGCTGGAAGGGGTGTGAGCCATGGGACTTCTCGGCATCCTGGTCGGTCTCGGCCTGCTCATCTATCTCGCCTTCCGCGGCTCCTCCATCCTGATCCTGGCGCCGGTGGCGGGCCTCATCGCCGCCGCCTTCTCCGGTGAGCCGCTGCTGGCGAGCTGGACCCAGACCTTCATGCGCAACGCGGCGGATTTCGTCGCCCAGTTCTTCCCGCTGTTCCTGCTCGGCGCGGTGTTCGGCAAGCTGATGGAGGATTCCGGCTCGGTCACCTCCATCGCCAACTACATGACGGTGAAGCTGGGTGCCCAGCGGGCCATCCTCGCCGTGGTGCTGGCCGGCGCCATCGTCACCTATGGCGGCGTCAGCCTGTTCGTCGCCTTTTTCGTGCTCGCCCCCATGGGCATCGCCCTGTTCCGTTCGGCCGGCGTGCCGCGGCGGCTGATGCCGGCGGCCATCGCGCTTGGCACCTCCACCTTCACCATGTCGGCCATGCCCGGCACCCCCTCCATCCAGAACGCCATTCCCATGCCGTTCTTCGGCACCACGCCGTTCGCGGCGCCGGGGCTCGGCATCATCGCCTCGCTGATCATGCTCGGCTTCGGCATGTGGTGGCTGAAGCGGCGGGAGACGGCTGCCCGCGCCCGGGGCGAGGGCTTCGGCGCCCTCACCGCCCCGGCGGACGAGAGCGCGGAGGAGGCCGCCGAGGATCCCATCGTGCGCGAGCGCGCCACCACTTCCGGCGCCTTCGACCCCTCGGAGATCCACTCCAGCGACGAAGCCGATAAGAACCCGCCCATCGTCCTCGCGGCCCTGCCCATCGTCGTGGTGATCGTCGTCAACCTGCTGATGTCGTTCGTCATCCTGCCGCGCATGGACAGCGGCTTCTTGGCCGCGCCGGAATGGGGCTCCACCTCGCTGTCGGCGGTGGGCGGCGTGTGGTCGGTGATCGTGGCGCTCACCGCCGCCATCATCGCCACCATCGCCATCAACTTCCGCTCGGTGCCGAAGCTGCGGGCCACCATGACCGCGGGCGCCAACGCCTCGGTGCTGCCGATCCTGTCGGTGGCGAGCCTGGTGGGCTTCGGCGCCATCGTCGCCGCGCTGCCGGCCTTTGCGGACGTGCGCAACTGGGTGCTGGGCATCGAGGGCGGCCCGCTGGTGTCGCTGGCGGTGGCCACCAACATCCTCGCCGCCCTCACCGGATCTGCCTCCGGCGGCCTCACCATCGCCCTCGACGCCCTCGGGCCAACCTACATGAAGATCGCCCACGAGATCGGCATGGACCCGGCGCTGATGCACCGGGTGGCGGTGATCGGCTCCGGCACCCTCGACAGCCTGCCGCACAATGGCGCGGTGGTGACGCTGCTGTCGGTGTGCGGCGTTTCCCACAAGGAAGGCTATCTCGACATCGTCATGGCCGGCATCGTCAGCGCCGTGCTGGCGCTGGTAGTGGTGATCGGCCTCGGCACCCTGGTGGGCAGCTTCTGAACCCCGGCCCGGCGCCTGCGGGTGCCGGGCCGACGCCCGCGTGCGGATTTGCGGGTGAGAAAGCCTCCGGAGTGTGCTTTCCTGCCCGCCACGTACAGCTTCAACGATCTCAAGGGAGAGACATGCCGGTCCATCTTCAGGTCTCGGGACTGCTCACATTCACCCTCGCCATCGTGGTCTATTTCGTCGGCGCGGGGCTCAATGGGGTCATCGCGCCGCTGCGGCGCTGGAACATTCCCGAAGCCGTGACCGGCGGCATCCTGGCAGCCGTGGCGACCCTCGTCGCCTATCGCGTGTTCAACGTCGCCATCTCGTTCGACCTGGCGGCGCGCGACATGCTGCTGCTCTATTTCTTCACCGGCATCGGCCTCAACGCCCGGCTGTCGGATCTGGTGGCGGGCGGCAAGCCGCTCGTCATCCTGCTGCTGCTCACGGTCGCCTATCTGGCGATCCAGAACCTCGTCGCCATCGGCGGCGTGGCGGCGGTGGGGCTGCCCTCCGGCATGGCGCCGCTGCTGGGCTCGGTGTCGCTGATCGGCGGCCATGGCACCACCATCGCCTGGGCGCCCATCATCGCCGAGCGGTTCGCCCTGCCCAACGCTTTGGAGGTGGGCATCGCCTCCGCCACCCTCGGCCTGGTGCTGGCGAGCGTGCTGGGCGGCCCGGTGGCCGGGGTGCTGATGAGCCGCTACAAGCTCAAGAACGACGCCATCGAGGCGCCCATGGTGGGCCTGCCCGAAGAGGACGTGGGGCCCGACGCCGGCAAGGTCACCTACCGCAACATCCTGAGCGCGGTGCTGGTGCTCAACGTGGTCATCCTGATCGCCTATGCCCTCGAGGATCTGGTGGAGATGACCGGGCTGAAGCTGCCGCTGTTCGTGGTGTGCCTGCTGGTGGCCATCGTGCTCACCAACACCCTGCCGCGGCTGATGCCGAAGATGGCCTGGCCGGCCCGCACGTCGGCGCTGGCGCTGATCTCCGATTTGTCGCTGAAGATCTTCCTCGCCATGTCGCTCATGAGCATGCAGCTGTGGACCCTGGGCGGGCTCGGCCCGGCGCTGGCGGTGGTGCTGGGGCTGCAGGCGCTGGTGTCGGTGGCCTACATCCTGTTCGTGGTGTTCCCGGCCATGGGCAAGACCTACCAGGCGGCGGTGCTCTCCGCCGGCTTCACCGGCATCAGCCTGGGCGCCACCCCCACCGCCATCGCCAACATGACGGCGGTGACCCGCACGCACGGCCCGGCACCTTTGGCCTTCATCATCCTGCCGCTGGTGTCGGCCTTCTTCATCGACATCGCCAACGCCATCGCCATCGGCTTCATGGTGCGCTGACGGTCCAGTCGTCGGCCTCGCCTAGGGACCGGTGACGGCGGCACGCCCGGCAGCGAACACCTGGATGGGCGCGCTCGCCACCGCGCCCACCAGGCCCGAGACCACATCGGGCGCGCCGGCCGGGGCCGTGCTGGCGATATCCTGGCCGGCAACGAACTGCTCGCCCATGATCTGCACCATCTGCGGGCTGGTGGCGAACTTGCTGTGGTTGAGGGAATCGCCCCCCTGCAACGCGGTGAGATCCAGCACCACCACCCCATCGCCCTGCTCCAGGCGGGCGGCGTAAGCGGGATCGGTGAGATCCACCGCGCCCACCCGCGTCACCTCACCCGCCAGCAGCCGCGACACGCTCAGGGCCCGGTCGTTGCGAGAGACGAAGATGGTCATGTGCGGCCGCTTCGGCCCCATGTCCCGGAGCTGGCGCTCGAACACGTCGATATCGAGATCCGGCGAGGCGAGGATGACGTTGGAGATCTTGGCCGGCACCTTGCCGTCACGCAGAGCAAGATCGCGCAGCGCCTCCACGGCGAGCCAGGCGCCCATGGAATGGGCCAGCACCACCACCTCGTCCACATGCGGGCTGGCGGCGGCGGTGGCGAGGACATTGGCGAGGTCGGTGCGCGAGAAATTGGTGCTCTCGCGATCATAGACATAGCTCGTCACCTGCCCGCGGGAGGGCCAGGAGAACAGCACCGGCACCAGATTGGTGTCGGTGTCATGGACGAACTGGGCGAAGCGGAACACGGCGGCGTCGAAACGGGTGTTGAAGCCGTGCACGAACACCAGCACCCGCCGCTTGGCCTTGGGCTGGCTCAGATACCAGTTGCGCACCCCGGCGCGGGTGAGCGGATCCACCTCGGTCACCGCAAATTCGCGGGTCGGGTTCGGCGGCACCTGCTGTGGCCATTGGATGGAGCCCACCGGCCGGTTGGGCGGAATGGAGACCACCATATTGGTGAAGGCGAGCCCGTCGCCGCGCTCCCCGGAGAACACCACGCCCGGCGCGGCGCTGGGCGCGCGGGTGGTGGCCACCAGCATATCCACCTGGGCGCCGCCGGCCACCGGCTCGCCCACCTCCACCGGCACCAGCACGCCCTCACGCGGCGCGCAGGCGCAGGCGAGGAGGCTGATTACGGAGGCTGCCAGCAGCGGGCGCAGCTTCAGCCTGGATCCACGCCGGAGCCCGACCACCTGTTTTCCGCTGCCTGCCACCACCGCCATGGGCCCATCCGCCGAAACGCCGTGCCGTCGGTGAGCGACGACCAGCCTCGCTTTTAAAGCACGGGCGCGGGCTTGAGAATGGCGCACGCCCCGCTGCGCCGCCCACATGGTTAGCCCATGGCGCACAGGGAAGAAACATGCCGCGCCGTCAGCGCGGCCAATCGAGCCCCGCGATCCGCGGATCGGCGGCAAACGCCGCCGGATCGAAGCCGAGCCGCTGCCGCGGAAAATCGCACACAGCCAGCACACCGTTGGCGCTGAGGCGGATCTGCCAGCTCTGGTGCTCCACCGGGGCGGGCGCGGCGAAGGCGGCGCAGGTGAGCACGGCGAGATTGGCGCCGGCATGAGGATCGCGCACCGATTGGTAGCGGATCAGCTCCGCCCCCGCCGCCCGCGCCCCATCGGCCAGATCCTGGCACGGGGCATAGGCGGTGGGATGGGTCCAGGTGGCGGCATCCCCAGCGAGCGGCGGCGCCGTCAGGTCCAGCGCCCGCGGTGTGGAAAGGGATGCGCAGAAGGCGGTGTAAGGCGCGGCATTGTCCGGCCATGGCACCTGCGGCGCCTCGGCGAAGAACAGCAGGCGATAGAAGGCGAGCTCGGCCACCGCCGTCTCCACCCGCTCGGCGGCATAATAGACCCCCGGCGTGCGCCCGGCCCGGCGGAAGCGGGAGCCGTGGGGATAGGGCGGCTCATAGCGGAACGGCGTGAACAGGAGATAGTTGAGCCCCTGGCACTCGGGCGGCAGCGGCGGCTTGCTCGCCTCCAGCAGCCCTTCCAGCAGGGCCTGCTCATCGAGCGTATCCACCAGCTTGGCGGTGGAGACCACATGCTGCGCCTCCACCAGCCGCCAGCAGCGCCCCGCGTGGGGACGCAGCTCAGACGATAGCGCGGCGGGCGTCCAGATAGGCAAGGACATCGATGAGACCGGTGATGGTGCGGATCTTCTCAGCGGGCGTGGCACCCAAAGCGAGGTTGGGCGCCACGAGCCAGGCCCGCGCCACCCTCTCATCGCCCCCCACCAGCGCGTCGAGGGCACGGAACAGCCGCACGAACAACACCGCCAGCTCGAACGGCTTGGTGCCCGGCTCCAGGCGGAAGGCACCACTGCGCAGCCGCGACAGGCTGGCCGGGCTGAGGCCGAGGATGGGGGCCAGGGCCGCGCCCTTCACATCCAGCCGCTGCGCCGCCCGCACCACCGCCTTGGACAAGACCGCACCGGCGTCCGGCGCGGGCCCAGAATGATCGCTCGGCGAATGATCGCCCGCTGGGTGATGGCGCGGGTCTCCCCTCCCCTGCGCTACCGCTGACATGCGCCCGCTCCTTTGTTCCTATGGAAAATATAATGCACTTATCTTTCCATAGGAAGAGCCGGCACTCAGGCCGGGGCCGCCTCCCAGGCCGGAAACGGATCGGGCAGCGCCTTGAGCTTGTCGGGGTTGAACAATTTGGGGTCGGTGGGCCCCACCAGACAGGCATCCAGCGCCGCCCGCATGGCGGCCTCGTCGAGCCCCATGCCGATGAACACCAGTTCCTGCCGCCGGTCGCCATAGCCCGGCACCCATTGAGCCCGCAGCCAGGAACGCCAATCGGGCTCGGTGGGCCAATATTGCTTGGGCACCCCGGCCCACCAGCGGCCGATGCTGCCGGTCTGGCAGATGGCGCCGGCAAGACTCATCTCGCCCACCCGCCCCGGCCGGGTGGCGAGCCAGAACAGCCCCTTGGCCCGCACCAGGCCGGGCCAGGTGGCGCACAGGAAATCGTGGAACCGTTCCGGATGGAAGGGCCGCCGGGCGCGATAGACGAAGCTGCCGACGCCATATTCCTCCGTCTCCGGCACATGATCCTTGAAGCCGTTCAGCTCCTTGAACCACACCGGGTGGGTGCTGGCCTTCTCGAAATCGAACCGTCCGGTGCCCAGCACCTCGCCCGGTGCGACATGGGCATAATCGGTTTCCACCACCCGCGCGTCCGGGTTGAGCGACTTCACCACCCCGCGCACTGCCGCCAGCCGCTCGGGATCCACGCTGGAGATCTTGTTGAGCACGATCACGTCGGCGAACTCGATCTGGTCCGTGAGCAGGTCCACCAGGGTGCGATGATCCTCCTCCCCCGCCGTCTCGCCCCGGTCGCGCAGGACGTCGCGCGAGCCGAAATCGTTGAGCAGGTTGGCCGCGTCCACCACCGTCACCATGGTGTCGAGCCGCGCCACGTCGGAAAGGGAGGCCCCGTCCTCGTCGCGGAAATCGAAGGTGGCGGCCACCGGCAGGGGCTCGGCGATGCCGGTCGATTCGATCAGCAGGTAATCGAACCGCCCCTCGGCGGCGAGCCGGCGCACCTCGGAGAGCAGATCATCCCTGAGGGTGCAGCAGATGCAGCCGTTGGTCATCTCCACCAGCTTCTCCTCGGCCCGCGACAGGTTCGCCTCCCCCGCCCGCACCAGCGCCGCATCGATATTCACCTCGCTCATGTCGTTGACGATGACCGCCACCTTGAGGCCGGCCCGGTTCGACAGGATGTGGTTGAGAAGGGTGGTCTTTCCCGATCCGAGAAAGCCGGACAGCACGGTCACCGGCAGGCGAAGGTCCTGATGGTGATCCTTAAGGGGATCGTTGTGGCGATGCTCCATCTGCATCTCTCCTCGCTCCAGAGGCGCGCGCCGGGGCTCGCCCCCTCGCGCGTCGATGCAGATGATATATTATATCATTTAGAGCGCCGTAAAGGTCCCGCTCCGACAGGGCCTCACCGCGGCCGGCCTCAGCCGTGCATCTCGGCGCTGAGCAGGTCGTAATTCTCCACCACGATGGACTGCCGGCTGACGGAGATGAGGCCGCGCTTCTGGAACTTGTCGAGGGTCATGGTCACCCATTGCCGGGTGGCGCCGACGATGGCCGCCAGCTGGTCATGGGTCAGCTTGCGCTCGATCACCAGACGGTTGCCTTCCGGCCGGCCGGCGGTATCGGCGAAGATGATGAGCAGATGGGCCAGCCGTTCGGTGACCGAGCGGGTTCCCAGCATCTGCACCAGCGCCGAATAGCATTTGCCCTTGGCCACCAGCCCCTCGATGAGGCAGATGGCGAACCGCGGCATGGTCTCCACCAGCAGGCGGATCTTGGCGCCGGTGAGATAGAGCACCTCGGCTTCCTCGTGCACGTCCGCCGACCATACATGGGCGCCGCCGCCGAACACCTCGGGACCGCCCACGAAATGACCGCTGGTCCACAGGGCGAGCGTGATCTCGCGTCCGGCCGGGCTCACATAGAAGGTGCGCACCGTGCCGCTCTCGATCAGCCAGATGCCGGCATGCACGTCGCCCTGGCGGAACAGGCTCTCGCCCGCGGCCACCCGCCGGGTGGTGCCGGCGGCCCGCACCTGGGCGATCTCCGCCGGCGACAGGCGCTGCAGGAAATCGGCGCCGGCATTGAGGGCGTCGCGCTCCTCGCTGAGGAACACCGCCGATGCGGCATCCGCCGCGCTGGCGCCGATCCGGCGCTCGGCAAGGGCCATGGCGCGGCTCACTGGCTCTGCTGGGCGAAGGCCCGCAGGCTCTCGGCGCGGATCGCCTCATGGCAGGCCCGCTTCAAGCCCGTGAAGGCCTCGCTGGTGGCGAGCTCCGAGCTGCGCGGCCGCGGCAGGGTCACCTTCAGGTCGGCGATCACCGAGCCCGGGCTGGCACTCATGATGACGATGCGATCGGCCAGGAAAATGGCCTCGTCCACATCATGGGTCACGAACACCACGGTGATGCCGAATGCGCTCCAGATCTCCAGGAGGCTCTCCTGCATCATCAGCCGGGTCTGCGCATCGAGGGCGCCGAAGGGCTCGTCCATCAGCAGCACGCTGGGCGAATTGGCCAGCGCCCGGGCGATGCCCACCCGCTGCTGCATGCCGCCCGACAGCTCGGCCGGATAGGCATTGGCGAATTTGGTGAGCCCCACCATCTCCAGGAAGGTGGCGGCGATGGCGGCGCATTCCGCCTTGGGCCGGCCCGCCACCTTGGGGCCGAACACGATGTTCTCGGCAATGGTCTTCCAGGGGAACAGCGAATATTGCTGGAACACCATGCCCCGCTCCGGGCCCGGCCCGCGCACCGGCGCATCATCCACCAGCACCTCGCCGGTGCTTGGCCGCACATAGCCGGCGATGGAACTGAGCAGCGTGGACTTGCCGCAGCCGGAAGGGCCGAGGATGCACACGAACTCACCGGGCCTGATGTCGAGATTGGTCTCCATCACCGCCTGATGGGTCTTGCGCCCCGAGCCGAAGGAGATGGTCACCCCATCCACCCGGATATGGCCGCGGCCAACGCTGCCGCGCTGAGAACCAAGGCCGGCCAGGCGCTCGGTGAAGGAAACCACCTCTTTCATCGTCCATGCTCCGAAAAGGTTACGGGTGGGCCGGCCGGGTCAGCGCGCCTTGCGCTGCCACTTGAGGAGCGGCTGCGCCAGAAGGCGCACCAGCGAGGTGGAGACGGTGCCGAGCAGGCCGGTCACCAGCATGCCGACGATGATGTCCGGGTAGTTCACCAGCGAATAGGCGTTCCAGGTGAAATAGCCGATGCCGTACTGGCCGGAGATGATCTCCCCCGCCAGCAGCGAGAACCAGCTCACCCCCATGCCCACCGCGAGGCCCGTGACGATATTGGGCAGCGCCGCCGGAAAGATCACCTGGGCGAAGATCTGCAGCGGCGAGGCGCCGAGGGATTTGGCCGCGCGCACCAGCACTTCCGGCGCCTGCTCCACCCCGTGCATGGTGTTGATGACCACCGGGAACAGCGCGCCGAGAAAGGTGATGAAGACGATGGAAGCCTCATCCGTGGGCCACATCAGGATGGCGAGGGGAATCCAGGCGACCGCCGGGATCGGCCGCAGGATCTCGATATAGGGGGCGATGAGGGCGGCGCCGAAGCGTGAGCGCCCCATCACCGTGCCGAGCAGCACGCCCAGCACCGCGGCAATGCAGAAGCCGGCGGCGATGCGCAGCACCGAGACTTCGATATGGATATAGAATTCGCGGTCCATCACGTGGTCAGTGAACGCCGCGCCGGGCAGCGGCACATTGGCGAAATTGATGAAGAAATTGACCTTGTTTGCGCTCATGAGCTGCCACAGGCCGAGGCCAATGGCGAGGCCGATGCACCCCACCACCAAGCCATAGGCCCGGGTCTGGAACCAGCCGGCCACCGCCTGCGCCACCACGACGCCCACGGAGGGCGGTCCCTCGCGCTCCTCCACCACCGGCGGCCGGCCACCGCCGCGCGGGGTCTCGCCGGGCGCGGGCGGCACGGCCACCAGGGTGGGACCGGCATAGGCAACCTGGGGCTTCAGCGCATCTTGCATGGGTGCAGTTTCCTGAAACAAACGGGCCAATCATCGGCGGGATGCCGGCGGCGCCGTGCGCCGCCGGCATCAGGCATCACGACGCGATGGCTTCCCAGCCCACCATCTTGCCGCCCGAGCTCCTGGCGAACGCCTCGGCATCGCCCTTCTTCATGAAGGCGGTGAGGGCGCCGTCCTTGCCTTCCACGAAGAAGGCCACCTTGCCGAACAGCTTCAGGCCGCTGGCGTGGTCATAGACATAGGTGGCGAACACCGTCTTCTTGTCGGCCTTGGCTGCCTTGGCGGCGTCGGTCATGGCCTTGATGCTGTCGAAGCTGGTGATGCCGGCGCCATCGATCCAGATTTCCGCCGGCTTCAGGCCGGGCGCGCCGGGCTTGGAGCTCACCACGCTCTTCACCGCCGCGTCATAGTCCTTGCCCTGCGCCTTGTAGGCCGCCTTGACGAAGCTCGGGTCCACCCAGCGGGAGAAGTCGAGGGGGGTGAGCTTGGTCTCCTTGGCCAACAGGTCGTGGTCATACTTCAGCGCGTCCACCCACTGGGCCTTGAGGGTGGGCTCGAAGGTGGAGATGCCGCCGTTGCTGAAATAGAGGTAGAGCACTTCCTTCTCGATGCCGGTCCATTCGGAGACCTTGGTGGCGGCCACGACCGGATCCTTGGCGATCCAGTCCTGGGCCTCCATGGTGGCGTCCACATAGGCCTGCACGAGCTCGGGATACTTGTCGGCGAACGCCTTCAGCACCACCGTGCCGTGGAAGGTGGGAATGTCCGCCTCGCTGCCGTCGAAGATCTTGCGGCCTGTGCCGCGGAATTCCATCACCTCCGACCAGGGGCAGAAGTCCGCGTGGGCATCCACCTTGCCCTGGGCGATGGAGGCAACACCCACCGGCGGCGCCTGGTTCTGGATGCGCACGTCGTCGCTGAGGCCGGCATCGCGCAGCGCCTTCAGCGTCATGCCCCAGGCGGCGGAGCCCACCGGGGTGGAGATGGTCTTGCCCTTGAGATCGCTGAGCGCGAACACCTCGGACGCCACCGGCACCACGATGCCGTTGCCGGTGCCCTTTAGATTGTAGCCGGTGATGGCGATGAGGCGGGTCTCGGCATTGCCGGAGGCCTCGAACTTGGCGCCGTTGACGATGAGGGGATAGTCGCCCATCACGCCGAAGGCGAGCTTGCCGGCCAGCATCTGGTTGGTGATCGGCGGCCCGGACGTATAGTCCTGGTAGACCACCTTGTAATCCACATCCTTATACTTGCCGTCGTGGGGCAGGTGCTTTTCGAGAAGGCCGAGCTTCTCAAGGATGATGCCGCCCGGCACGGTGTTGGTCACGGTGCTCTGGTGACCGATGCCGATCTCGATCGTCTCGGCGAAGGCAGGTGCGCTCAATAGCGCGGTCAAGGCTACGCCCAAGAGCATCGAATGATGTCGCATGTCTGACCCCTCGCAAGCTGCCACTGGTCTGGCACTGGTCTGCCACTTGGCTAAAACGCCCTCTGAAAGGCGCAACAGCCGTGCCATTCGCACCGTGCATGCCGTGACTGGAGTTGGAAAATCTCTAGAAAACAAGGCTTAAGGCATAGGCGCGGAAAGTCCCTTCCGCTGCGATGCCTGCGTCTTCGTCACTGCCTCTTGCTCACGCAGAGCGCAGTTGACTGCCCGTTGAGCAGGCCCCTTCGACACTTGATAATACAAGTTGGCTGCGGTGCCGGCACGGCAGGCACTCCTTTCCCAAGATCACCGGGAACCTTGATGCACACAGCCTTCACGGTCCGCTGTCGGAGCTGGGAGAGGCGCGCGCAGGCAGGATGAGGCACCGGCGCCGGGGCCTCCTGCCCCGATCGCCGATGCCTCAACCGTGGCGCCACCCTGATCTATTGTCAATAATTTTGATTGATTTAATGCACATATCGCGCACGCAACCGTTGGGAACCCGCCGGCCTACCAGCGCGGAATCCGCGCCTTGAAGCGGTGGCTGCCGGCCGGGGCGTAGAGGCTCTCGAAATCGATCGGCCGCCCGTCCATGGCATAGGTCAGGCGCTCGATATGGATCACCGGCGCCCCGGGGGTGAAGGGCAGGTCCACCGCCGGCACCGGCGCGCACAGCTCCACCCCCGCCTCAACCACGCTCATGGTGATGTCGGCAAAGCCGATCTCGATGCCCAGATCGGTCTCGATGAGCTTGAAGATGTCCACCCGCTGCAAATCGAGATCGAGCAGGGGACGACCCACATCGAGGGGGAAATAGCTGAGGTCCACGGACAAGGTGACGCCGGCGGCGATGCGCAGCCGCTCGATCTTCACCACCCCGTCGCCGCGCTTCACATTGAGCGCCCGCGCCACCTTGGCGGGGGCTTCCACCACCGCCGCGCTCAACACCTGGGAGCGGGTATCCACCCCCAAGGGCTCCATCATCTCACCGAACCCCTGGAGCCGGCCGAGATCCTGCATGGCGCTGATGTTGCGGACGAAATAGCCCTTGCCCTGGTGGCTGCTCACGAGCCCGCCGGCGCGCAGCAGGTCGAGGGCCTGGCGCACGGTGATGCGGCTCACCTGGAATTGCTGGCTGAGCTCGTTCTCGCTGGGCAGCGCGGTGCCGGGGCGGAAGCGCCCGTCGAGCATGCCGCGCAGCAGCCATTCCTTCAGCTCGAGATATTTCGGCACCCGCGGCGCCTTGGTGCGCGACGCCAGGCGCCGGGTCCCGTCATGTCCGCTACTTTGCCCGCTACTATGCCCGCCACCTTCCAGCGCGCCGTGTCCACCGGTTCCGCTGTGTCCGCCGCCCGCCGGTCGCCGCACGTCCTCGTGTCCCTCGCCACCCGGTGGCTCCTGGGACAGGACCGCGGCACGGCGCGGAGCGGGACGGGGCAAGCCCGGCGTCTTCAGTCCATCGGACGGAATGGCAGCGACCTCCGGGCTGTGGCCTCCATCGGGCATTTTCAAGCGGCGGAAAGACCGGTCCACGTGAAGAAAATGCAGTCGGTCAATAACCTACGCTGTTTCGTCGGGTCCATGAAACAAGGAAACGGCGTCGGATGGCGCAGGCGCGGCGGGCCGCGCCTGCAGACCGTTCATTCTATCCGGCTCAGCGCCCAGCGCACGTTCTTTCGCACATCCGGGTCGCCGTCATCGACATAGCGCTCCAGATAGGGCCGGGCCGAGGCATGGGCGATCTCGCCCAGGGCCGCCGCGGCCTCCTTGCGCAGGTTGCTGATCTCGTCGCCCAGGGCGGCGGCGATCTGCGGCACGGCTTCGACCACCTTCAACTGGCCGAGGCTGCGCACGATTTTCACCCGCACCTGCCAGTCGGCATCATTGATGGCAGCGAGGAGCGGCGCGGCGCCGCGGGCGTACCGCCCCTTGCCCAGCATCTCGGCACCGGTCTCGCGCACCGACCAGTCGGCATCGGCGAGGGCGCGGATGAGCGCCTCGGCGGCATGGTTGGAGCGGGAGAAGGCGAGCGCCCCCACCGCGGTGCGCCGCACCTCGGCCATGGGGTCGCGGGCGCAGGCGATGAGCGCCGGCAAGGTCTCTTCCGCCTTCAGATAGCCGATCACCCCCAGCGCCTCCACCCGCACCTGCGGGTCTTGGTCCTCCAGCGCCCGCAGGGCATAGGCCAGGGCCTCCGGGCGGCGCAATTCCTTCACCCCGCGCAGGGCGCCGGAGCGTACCCGCGGGTCGGCATGGCCGATCAGCGGGAAGATGGGATCGGCGGCGGCCGGGTCCTTCAGTTCGGCGAGGCTGTCGGCGGCGGCGCGGGCCACCCGCGGATCGGCGTCGACGAGGCCGATCACCAGCATCTCCGCGGTCTCGCGCCCATCGAACTCGCCCAGCGCGATGGCCGCCTGCAGACGCACCTCCGCGCTCTCGTCTTTCAGCGCCGAGCCGATGAGGGCGACAGCGGCGGGGTCGGCGGTGTCCGCCAGTTCCATCACCGCCACCCGGCGCACGCTGGCATCGGCATCGTGCAGCTTGTCGGCGAGGTCCTCGACGTCGGTGAAGGCCTCGAACGGCTCGAAGGTCATCGGCGCCTCACTTCAGCAGGTAGGGAATGTTGACGGTGACGGCGCCGGTGGGGCAATCCGCCTCGCACGGCATGCAGTACCAGCACTCGTCGAACTTCATATAGGCCTTGCCGGTGAGCTCGGAGATGCGCAGCACATCGAGCGGGCAGACATCGACGCAGACGGTGCAGCCCTTGTCGGCGATGCACTTTCCCTCGTCGACGACGACCGGAACGGCGGTGGATGTATTGGCCAGGGGCATGGCGGGGCTCCTTTGTTCTATGCTTTTCGGTGGGCTCTCGCTCAGGCTTCGGCCGTGATGCGCTGCTTGTAATAGGCGTCCTTCTCGTCATCGGAGATGGGGACGATATAGGGCTGGACCGCGCGCTTCTCGCAGCCCATGGAGCCGTCCGCCTGCTTGGACAGGAGCACGTGGCACTTCCAGTCGGCGTCGTTGCGCTCGGGGAAGTCGGTGCGCCAGTGGTAGAGGCCCCAGCGGCTTTCGGTGCGGTAGAGCGAGGCGCAGGCGGCCATGTCAGCGCAATCGAGAATGGAGGCCACCTCCATGGCGCGCATCAGCTCGTGGGAATCGCGCACCACCATGGCGTTCTCCAGGTCCTCGCGCACCTCGGCGAAGCGGGCCTGGGCCAGCTCGTATTTGCGCGTCACCTTGGGCGGCTGGAGATAGTCGTTCACCAGGCGGCGCACCTTGTATTCGATCTGGTTGGGGGGAATGCCGTCCTCGCGCCGGGTGGGCGCCAGCACCCGCTCCTGCTCGCGGGCCACATCCGCCCGGTCGAATTCCTCGAAATCCACCTCGGCGGCGAAATCGATGGCGTGCTCGCCGGCAATGGCCCCATTGGTGAAGGCGCCGAGCATGTAATTGTGCGGCACGCTGGCCATGTCACCGGCGGCGTAGAGGCCCGGCACCGTGGTGCGGGCGAACTCGTCCACGAACACGCCCGAGGCCGAATGGCCGGAGCAGAAGCCGATTTCCGAGATGTGCATCTCGATCATGGTCTCGGCATAGTGGGTGCCGCGCGCTTCATGGAAGCGCCCGCGGGAGGGCCGCTCCACCGTGTGCAGGATCTGCTCGATATGCTCGGCGGTCTCCTTGTGCAGGTGGTTGAGGCGCAGGAACACCGGGCCGTTGCCCGACTGCAGCTCCTTGTAGAACTCCTGCATCATCTGGCCCGACCAATAGTCGCATTCGATAAAGCGCTCGCCCTTGGCATTGGCGGTGTAGCCGCCGAACGGGCCGGCCACATAGGCGCAGGCCGGGCCGTTATAGTCCTTGATCAGCGGGTTGATCTGAAAGCACTCGAGGTTCGCGAGCTTGGCCCCGGCGTGATAGGCCATGGCATAACCCTCGCCGGAATTGGCCGGGTTCTCATAGGTGCCGAACAGATAACCGGAGGTGGGCAGACCGAGCCGGCCAGCGGCGCCCATGCTCATGATCACCGTCTTGGCCCGCACCACCAGGAACTCGCCCGAGCGGGTGTTCACCGCCACCGCGCCGGCGATGCGGCCGCTCTTGCCGGTGATGAGGCGGGTGGCCATGAACCGGTTGGAGATGAGGATGCGCGCCCGCCGCAGCTGGCGATAGAGCGCCTTCTTCACCGTCTCGCCATTGGGCATGGGCAGGACGTAGGTGCCCATATGGTGCACCTTCTTCACGTCATAGTCGCCGTTCTCGTCCTTCTGGAAGCGGATGCCGAACTTGTCGAGCTCCTGGATGATCTCGAAGCAGTTCTGCGCATATTTCAGCACCGCCGCCTGATCGACGATGCCGTCGTTGGCGATGGTGATTTCCTTGGTGTACTGCTCCGGCGTCGAATGGCCGGGGATCACGGCATTGTTCAGCCCGTCCATGCCCATGGAGATGGCGCCGGACCGCTTCACATTGGCCTTTTCCAGAAGCACGACCTTGGCATCCGGATTCTTCATCTTGGCCTTGTAGGCCGCCATCGGGCCAGCGGTGCCGCCGCCGATGACCAGGACATCGCAGTCGATCTCGGAAAGTCCGGCCTTGATCTCGTCCACTCTTGCCTCCTGCAATTCCGTGTTCGCGCCGAGTTGAACCGTTCCAAGGACGGCTGTCGGTCAAGGAATTGCATTCGGCTCCGCGGATGGCTCCGCCCCCAGCGCCTTCAACAGCGCCCAGGGGTAAATGCCGCGGTCGTGGCCGTCGGAAAACACCAGGTTGAGGGCATAGCCGCCCAGGAGATGCACGGCGCTCACCGTGAGATCCGCCGCCACCGGCGTCGACAGGCCGGCGAGCCGGGCCCGCCGCGCCCCCGCCGATGGGGAGTGGGCCCGCAGATGCGCCGCGGACAAAACGCTCACCGCGCCATCGGCCCATTGCAGGGTCAGCCGGGTCCGATCCGGCGACAGGCGCACCTCCAGCGGGGAGTCGCACTGCTGGGAAACTGCGGGCTCCGACGAAGGGGAGGAGATGGCGGGAACGGACATAGCGGGGGACGACATGGGGAACGCTCCTTGCTGCCCGGCACGTCACCATGGGCCCCGGCCCTGCGATAGCAACAAGTTGACAGACCCCGCTCCCGGCGCCGGCTAGAGCGATGCTGCGGACA
Source organism: Xanthobacter sp. ZOL 2024 (assembly GCF_052932325.1). Classification (NCBI taxonomy): domain Bacteria; kingdom Pseudomonadati; phylum Pseudomonadota; class Alphaproteobacteria; order Hyphomicrobiales; family Xanthobacteraceae; genus Xanthobacter; species Xanthobacter sp. ZOL 2024. The sequence goes on along the minus strand of NZ_CM128808.1, from coordinate 1,973,763 downwards.
TCGGCTCGCGCCCCTTCAGCGGGCCGGCACCGCCTGCGGCACCAACGGCCGCGCCCCTCATCACAGCCCAGGGATCCGCCATGGCCTATGTCGTCACCGAGAACTGCATCCGCTGCAAATACACCGACTGCGTCGAGGTCTGCCCGGTGGACTGCTTCTATGAGGGCGAGAACATGCTCGTCATCAATCCCGACGAATGCATCGATTGCGGCGTGTGCGAGCCCGAATGCCCGGCCGACGCCATCGTCGCCGATACCGATCCCGGTGCCGCGGCGTGGCTGGAGATCAACCGTCGCTACGCGGCCGAATGGCCCTCCATCGCCGCCCGCATCGAGCCCCTGGCCGATGCCGAGGACTGGAACGGGCGTCCCGACAAGCTGCCGCTTCTGAGCGAGAAGGCCGCGCCCGCCCGCTGATCTCCGATACCCGCACGGATGGACCGATGACCCTGCCCCTTCCCGCCTCGGCCCTCGCCGACCAGGCGCCCGATGGCCTCTTCGTGGAGACCGTCACCAGCGTCACCCATTATACGGACCGCCTGTTCCGCTTCCGCACCACGCGGCCGGGCAGCTTCCGCTTCCGCTCCGGCGAGTTCGCCATGATCGGCCTCCTGGCCGCGGGCAAGCCGCTCTACCGGGCCTATTCCATCGCCAGCCCCGCCTGGGCCGATGAATTGGAGTTCTTCTCCATCAAGGTGCCGGACGGCCCCCTCACCTCCCGGCTGCAGCAGATCCGCCCCGGCGACGGGCTATTGCTGCGCAAGAAGGCCACCGGCACCCTGGTGCTCGATGCCCTCACCCCCGGCCGGCGACTCTACATGTTCTCCACCGGCACCGGCATCGCCCCGTTCGCCAGCCTGATCCGCGATCCGCAGACCTATGAGACCTTCGAGGAGGTTATCCTCACCCACACCTGCCGCGAGGTGGGCGAGCTGCAATACGGCTTCGACGTGGTGCGCGAGACCCTGGCCGATCCGCTGGTGGGCGACTATGCCAGCGGCAAGCTGCGCCACTACGCCACTGTCACCCGCGAGGACTACGCCCGGCGCGGCCGCATCACCGATCTCATGGCAAGCGGCGCGCTGTTCGCCGATCTCGGGGTGCCGCCGCTCGATCCGGCGGTGGATCGCGGCATGATCTGCGGCTCCCTCGCCATGCTCCAGGACACCCGCACCCTGCTGCTGGCCGCCGGCCTCAGCGAAGGCGCCAATTCCGCCCCCGGCACCTTCGTGACCGAACGCGCCTTCGCCGAATAGACAAAAAAGGCCGGCCCCGCGGGGCCGGCCTTGCAATGCGAAGAGACGGATCGACCCGCGCTACTCGGGCCGGGAGAAGGAGAGGATCTCGCGCTTGCCGGCGTGGTTGGCCGGGCCGACGATGCCCTCGTTCTCCATCCGCTCCATCAGGCTCGCGGCCTTGTTGTAGCCCACCTGGAGACGGCGCTGGATGTAGGAGGTGGAGGCTTTGCGGTCGCGCAGCACCAGCGCCACCGCCTGGTCGTAGAGGTCGCCGCCGCTCTCGCCCAGCTCGCCCTTGTCGAACACCGCCTCGTCGGCGCCGGCGGCGCCCTCGGCCTCCTCGTCGAGCACCACCTCGTCGAGATAGTCCGGCCCGCCCTGCGCCTTCAGGAAGGCGACGACGTGCTCCACTTCCTGGTCGGAAACGAACGGCCCGTGCACCCGGGTGATCCGTCCGCCGCCCGCCATGAACAGCATATCCCCTTGTCCCAGAAGGGTTTCAGCGCCCATCTCGCCAAGAATGGTGCGGCTGTCGATCTTGGAGGTCACCTGGAACGAGATGCGGGTGGGGAAATTGGCCTTGATGGTGCCGGTGATGACATCCACCGAGGGCCGCTGGGTGGCCATGACGAGATGGATGCCGGCGGCCCGGGCCATCTGCGCAAGCCTTTGAATTGCCCCTTCAATTTCCTTTCCAGCCACCATCATCAGGTCGGCCATCTCATCGACGATGATGACGATGTAGGGCAGCGCGGCGAGGTCCATCTCCTGCTCTTCATAGAGCACCTCGCCACTCTCCTTGTCGAACCCCACCTGCACCTGCCGGGTGATGATCTCGCCCTTCTCCCGCGCCTCCGCCATCCGGGCGTTGTAGCCATCGATATTGCGCACCGCGAGCCGCGCCATCTTGTGGTAGCGATCCTCCATCTCCTTCACCGCCCACTTCAGGGCGATGATGGCCTTCTTCGGGTCGGTCACCACCGGGGTGAGGAGGTGCGGAATCCCTTCATAAATAGAGAGTTCCAGCATCTTGGGGTCGATCATGATGAGCCGGCAGGCATCCGGCGTGTGCCGGTAGAGCAGGCTCAGGATCATGGTGTTGATGGCCACCGACTTGCCCGAACCGGTGGTGCCGGCCACCAGGAGATGGGGCATGCGGGCGAGATCGGCGATCACCGGCTCGCCGCCAATGGTCTTGCCGAGGCAGATACCAAGCTTGGTGCGGGCCTCGGCGAACTCGTGGCTGTCCAGCAGCTCGCGCAGCCACACGGTTTCGCGCCGGCGGTTCGGCAGCTCGATGCCGATGACATTGCGCCCTTCCACCACCGCCACGCGGGCCGACACCGCGCTCATGGAGCGGGCGATATCGGGCGCCAGGCCGATGACGCGCGAAGACTTCACGCCCCGCGCCGGCTCGAACTCATAGAGCGTCACCACCGGACCCGGATTGGCGTCGATCACCTCGCCGCGAATGCCGAAATCGCGCAGGATCTGCTGCAGCACGGACGAGCTCTGGTCGAGGAACTCCTCGGACATCTCGAAGTCCGGCTCCACCTCCGGCGGCTCGCGCAGGAGGTCGATGGCGGGCAATTCGTAGCGCCCGTTCGGTGCCTCGCTTACCACGGGAACCGGCAGCTGAGCGGCCGGCAGGGCCGGCACCGGTACCTCCTCCACCGGAACCGGCACGAGCGTATCCATCGCCGCCGGCTCGGGCTCCACCGGCGTGCCGAGGACATGGGCGCGAATGCTCTGCTGATAGGGCTGCCAGGAGAAATGGGCGGTGATCACCGGCGCGTCGGCCACCGGCTCAGGCTCGGCCTCCGCCACCACCGGGGCCAGATCCTGCTCACCCACGGCAGGAAGAGCGAGGCGCCCCACCACAATCAGCCGGGTCAGCGGCACGAGATGGGCCGGCGCGCGCTCCTCGTCCAACGTCATGGCCACTGGCTCTTCCGGCAGCGCCGCGACCGCCTCCAACGCCTCGGTAGCGCGCCGCAAAAGCGCATCGTCCAACGGTTCCACGGCAAAGGAGGCGAGCCCAGCACCGTCGCTCATGAGGGTCCCGTGCCCCACAAGGTCCTCTTCCACGATCGTCATACCCTCAATGCGCTCCCATGCGGCGTCAGCGGCCTGCGCTTCACCCGCAGGCATAGCCTCGTCATCCGCGGCGGGATCGACCGGCTGCAGCACGTCCGCAGCCATCTCCAGGCCGGCGGCACTGAGACTGTCGAGCGGCGGCGTCACGCACAGATCGGTATCGCCCCAGGCCTCGGTCGCGTCCGAGGCCGCGTCGCCGGCCATTGCGTCGGCGGCCATTGCGTCGGCGGCAACGGGCTCGCTCTCGGTGGGCGAAGCCGCCACCGGCGCGGGCGCGCCCCCCTCTCCGTCGGTCACGAACACCGCCTCGGGCAGGTCCTGAACCGGGTCCGCATTGAGGATCCCGCCCATCGGCTCGGCGTGGGCGACGGGCGCGACATCATCTGAGAGCACGGACGCCTGCTCCATCTCCGCCGGCGGCGGCTCCATAGCGGACGCCGCATCGGGATGCAGGGTCGGACTGACCACCTCGCTCCAGCCCATCACTGCCCCCGTTCCATTGGACAGCGGCAGATCCGACACCCCAGCGGACATCTCCAAGAGTGCGGGCAGAGACGGGTCGGGCATGGCCGGTTCGGACATGGAGGGCTCGGGCATGGCCGGGAGCGGCGCATCCCAGGCCGGAGCTTCCGGAGCCGGGCCCACCATTTCAGCTTCGGTGCCGATGACCGGCTCTTGCGGCGCCACGGACCACATGACGTCTCCGGCCTCCGCCGGCATCTCCGCCCCGCCGGGGCCATCGCAGGAGAGCGACGCGGGCGGCCACCCGACGAGGGCCGGCGCATCGGCCCAGTCGTCGACGATAACCCGGCTCGCATCCATCGGCCCGAATGGCCCCTGGGGTTCGAGACCGCCAGGCGCCGCGACCGGCGACGCCTCAACGGGCCCGGCGCTGGGGGAGAAGGCCTCCGAAGCGAAGCCCGTGTCGGTGCCCCAATCAGCCCCGGGCGAGACGTCCGCAGCCTGCGGCTCAAACGGCTCGCTTTCAAAGGTCACGCGCGTCTCGATGCCATTCTCATCGACGCTCCAGCCCTGCGGCTCGGACAGCGCGAACGCGCCCGTGCCATCAAGGCTCTCTGCTCCCAAAACCTCCTGCCACTCTCCCTGCCGCGTGCCCTCGCGGGCGGCGCGCAAGGCCGGCAGATCGGCCAAGGCATTCTCCAGGGCTTCGAGATCGGCCTTCACCCCGGGCACGGGAACCCGCTCCTCCTCCGGATCGACGGGCGTCTCCAGGAAATGCCAGGAAGCCCCGCCGATGCCGAAGCTGGGGATGGGCTGCGGCTCCTCCGGCGGACGCAGCAGGTGGTCCGGCGTCCGGGTGAACCGGGTGTTCTGGTCGAGCGTGAAGGGGCGCAGCCAGCTCGGCACGAAATCCGCATTGATCCAGCTATGGACCGTGGATTCGCCCGATTCCCCGGGAAAGGCATCCGGGTTCTCCTCCTCCGAGACCAGGAGCGAGGGGAAATTGACCATTCTCGGAGGCTGGTTCGAAGAAGACATGGATTGAAACCTACAGCTACGCGGCACCCCTCAAGGGATAGGCACCCGACCTTAAAAGGAGGTTTCAGGAACCTGATCGCGACACCAGCAGGTCGCCGCATTGTGCATGAATGGCTGCCACGGCGGGGCTCCCCAGCCGCAACCGTGCACAGATGCCCCCGCCCCTCGACCTGCCTTGAAGGGCCGGGTGCAAGGATCGACCTCTTCCCAAGGGGAAATCTTCCCGTGACATCCCCGCTTACCGTCTTGGGCGGCCCGCCATGACGGATCATACTCTTCCGCCGAATCGCCCGGCGGCGCAGTGCCTGCCGCGCGATGTCTTGCCGTACGCCTCCGCCCCTCACGAGAAGACGCCTGCCCCGTCATGGCCCCAGCATCCATCGCCGTCATCGGCGCCGGCCCCGCCGGACTCGCCGCCGCCGAACGTCTTTCCGCCGCGGGCCTCGCCGTCCAGCTCTATGACCGCATGCCCTCGCCGGCCCGCAAGTTCCTGATGGCCGGGCGCGGTGGCCTCAACCTCACCCATTCCGAGCCCCGCGACCTTTTCCTCTCCCGCTACGGCGACGCCGCACCGCGGCTGGAAGGCGCCTTGCGCACCTTCCAGCCGGAGGATCTGCGCCGCTGGGCCGCAGACCTCGGCGAACCCACCTTCGTCGGCAGCAGCGGCCGGGTCTTTCCCGAAAGCTTCAAGGCGAGCCCCCTACTGCGGGCGTGGTTGGCGCGCCTCACCACCCAGGGGGTTCAACTGCACCCGCGCCACAGCTGGAATGGCTGGACCGATGACGGGCGGCTGAGCTTCACCACCCCCGACGGCCCGCTGGACGTCACCGCCGACGCCACCATTCTGGCCCTGGGTGGGGCCTCCTGGCCCCGCCTCGGTTCCGATGGCGGCTGGGTGGCGCGCGTGCGGGAAGTGGGCGTGAGCGTCCACGACCTCACCGCCGCCAACATGGGCGTGCACCTCGCCTGGTCCGACCTGTTCCGCGAGCGCTTCGCCGGCACGCCCTTGAAGCGCATCGCCCTCACCTGCGGGCGGGACAGTGTGCGCGGGGAAGCGGTGATCACCGCGGAAGGCCTGGAGGGCGGCGTGGTCTATGCCCTGTCCCGCACCATTCGGGCGGCTCTGCGGCATGGCCCGACCACCCTGCGGATCGACCTGCGGCCCGATCTGCCCCTGGAGACCCTCCATGCGCGGCTCACGGCGGCACCCAAGAAGCTCTCCTTCGCCAATCTCATGCGGAAGGCGGCCGGCCTTTCCCTGGGCGCCGCCGGCCTGGTGCGGGAAGCCGCCGGCGCCGACCGCCCCGGCGATCCGATGGCCCTGGCCCAACTCATCAAGGCGGTGCCACTGCCGCTCACCGGCGCCGCCGGCATCACCCGCGCCATCTCCAGTGCCGGCGGCATCGCCTGGGACGAGATCTGCCCCGACTATCAACTGAAGCACAAACCCGGCGTGTTCGCCTGCGGTGAGATGCTCGATTGGGACGCGCCCACCGGGGGCTATCTGCTGCAGGCCTGCTTTTCTACCGGACGGGCCGCCGCCGAGGGGGTCATCGCCTACCTCGGCGCCTGAGCAGGCAGTGCGTGGCCCGCGCCTCAGCGCAGGCCGGGGGGCGCCAGAGGATTGTCGGCAAGAGCCGCGCCATCCGGCGCATCCACTTCCGGCACGCCGAGAAAGGCGTTGAACAGCCGCTCGATCACCTTGGGGTCGAGATCACGCACGATCATCACGAGGCGGGTGCGATGGTCGTCGTCCGGCCAGGCCGCCAGCCGCGCCGGCGGGTGTAGCACATGCTGCACACCATGCAGCACCACCGGTGTCTGCGGCTCCTCCTTCACCTTCACGATGCCCTTCAGGCGCAGCAGATTGGCGCCATGGGTGGCGCGCAGCAGCTCCAGGAACAGATCGAGAGTGGCCGCCGGAATCGCCGCATCAGTGGCGAGGGTGAAGGCGCGGATGCGATTGTCATGGCGGTTGGGATCGGCGTTCGCCACGGCGGGCGCCACCGCCGCCACCGCCTCGGCGGCGAGCCAGCGGCCCACATCCGGGATCTTGGCCGAAGGATCATAGAGGCCGGCATTCAAGAGATTCGCGGCGTTCGCCGCATCGACCTTGAGCAATGTCGCACCTGGCGCGAGCCGGTGCAGGCGATCTTTGAGCGCATCCAGGCGGGCGCGGTCCTCCGCGGTGACCATCAGATCGGTCTTGGTGAGTACCAGCCGATCCGCCATGGCGGCCTGCTTCACCGCCTCCTCATGGCCGTCGAGGGTGGCCGCGCCATTCACCGCATCCACCACGCACACGAGCCCGTCGAGCCGGTAGCGCAGGGCGAGGTAGGGATGCGTCATCAGCGTGTGCAGCACCGGCGCCGGATCAGCAAGGCCCGTGGTCTCGATGATGACGCGGGAAAAAGGCGGCAGGCGGTCATTGTCGCGGCCGCGCAGCAGATCCTCCAGTGCCGCCACCAGGTCCCCGCGCACCGTGCAGCACAGGCAGCCCGAGGACAGCATGACGATGCCCTCCTCCACCGGCCGGACGAACAGATGATCGAGACCGATCTCGCCAAACTCGTTGATCAGCACCGCCGTATCCGCCAGCGCCGGGTCCGCCAGCAGCTTATTGAGCAGGCTGGTCTTGCCCGCCCCGAGAAAGCCGGTGAGCACGGTGACCGGGATGGGAGCGGGCGGACCACGCCGGGGCGTTTGGGTGGAAGAGGCAGGCATCGGCTAACCGGAACGACGGCCCGCCCACGCCGGGTCGCGCGCAATCGCCGCCGGTCGGACCTGTCTTGATCAAGAAACGAGGGCGCTTCCCGCTCCCCATGGACACACCACCCGCGCGTGGGGTGCGCCGCAACTCTAGAGCACGTTCATCCGCCCTTGAAGAGCCGACAGGACACCCACCCCACACCTTCCCAGCCGGGAACCGGCCGGTCGCGTCCGAGGCCCCCGCGGCGCGGTCAGTTGCCGGCGCGCGCGGCGCCGTCGCCCACCGCAGCCGATGCACTCGGCTTGGGCTTGGGCTTCGGCTTGGGTGCCACATTGGCGGCGACCGGCTTGGCGCCCGTCGTTTTCGCACCCGTCCCCTTGGCATTGTCGGGCTTTCCTCCGCCCGGCTTGGATCCGGAGGTCTTTGCGGAGGGTTTGGCCGAGGGCTTGGCTGTGACGGTCCGCGTCTTCGAGGGCTCCGAGCGCGCCACAGCCGTATCGGGATCCTGCGGCGCGTTGCGGGTGCCCACATAGACCGGGATCGGCGCCATGGACGGCGGCAGGGTCTGCAACAGGTCGGCCCCCGAACGGGGCGCGGGATTGCCGGCCGTCAGGGCGAAGGAGATGGCGTTGGCGGCGACACCACTCGGGCTGTCGTCATCCTCCGAGGCCGTCTCCATTTTCTTGCCGCCACACACATAGGGCTTCATGTCGAACGGCTCGCCGCCCTGGTTCTGGATCGACGACACCGTCGGCGCAGCCGCGCCGAAGATGCCCCAGGACGACTGGAATCCCTTTTCCAGCAGCAGCGCCGCTTCCTCGGACCGGGCGCGGCCCGAGCGGGCACCGAGCACCACGGCGATCAGCCGCTTGTTGCCGCGGGTGGCGGTGGCCACCAGATTGTAGCCCGACCCGCACACGAAGCCGGTCTTCATGCCGTCGGCCCCGGGATAGCGGTCGATCAGCCGGTTATAGTTGCGCAGCACCCGCTTGCCGATCTTGATGGCCGGAATGCGGAACAGCATCTCGTGTTCGGGGAAGTGATAGATGAGCGCCCGCGCCAGGATGGCCAGATCCCGGGCGGTGGTCACCTGCCCCGGGTTCGGCAGGCCATTGGGATTTTCATAATGGGTGCCGGTCATGCCCAGGTGCACGGCGGTGGCGTTCATCTCGGCGATGAAGTTCGGCAGCGAACCGCCCACACCTTCCGCCACCACCATGGCCATGTCGTTGGCCGACTTCACCATGACCATCTTCAGGGCATTATCGAGGGTGACCACGGTGCCCGGCTGGAAGCCCATCTTGGAGGGCTGCTGCGAGGCCGCCAGCGCCGACACGGTCAATGGCGAATCCATGGTGAGGCGACCGGTGCGCACCGCATTGAGCGCCACATAGACGGTCATCAGCTTGGTGACGGAGGCGGGATACCACGCCTTGCCGGCGTCCTGCTGCTCCAGCACCCGGCCGGTGTCGGCCTCCACCAGCAGCACCGGATTGGCGCGCGCCGCGCCAGCACCCGCCACCGCAGAAGCCAGCAGCACAAGCGAAAACAACCCCGTGGCGCGAACCGCCACGCGACCGACCCGCATACGCCATGCGGCCAGAAGGGATTTCGAGCGCGCCAACCGATTCCGCTCCCGTGTTGGAAGGAGGCCCCCGCCTGAACACCCCCTTCCTAACCGGTTTCGCAGTCGCGGAAAAGACGAATCCCGCTCCCGCACCGAGAAAGGCCCATCAACGCAGCACCCGCGGCGCGGCGAAGCCCGCCACATTCTTGCCGAATTCTAAGCAAGCCTGCGAAAGTCTTGGTTGTGGCCGGGGTTCAGGTCTCCACCACCGAGCCATTCACCTGGCTCGCCGGCGTCATGAACTGGGCGCGGGCCAGCTCCGCGAAGCGTCCGCCCAGGCGGACCAGATCCTCGAAGGCCCCCTCCTCCACCACACGGCCGTGCTCGAACACCAGGATGCGATCGGCATTGCGCACGGTGGCCAGGCGGTGGGCGATGACGAAGGTGGTGCGGCCTTTCATCACCTCGTCGAGCGCCGCCTGCACCTTGGCTTCGGTCGCCGCATCGAGGGCGCTGGTGGCCTCGTCGAGAATGAGGATGGGTGGGTTCTTCAGCAACGCCCGGGCGATGGACAGCCGCTGGCGCTCACCACCGGACAGCGCCCGCCCGCGCTCACCCACCATAGCCCGCAAACCAAGCGGGTTGCGCTCCACCAGTTCCAGGGCCTGGGCCCGCGCCAGCGCCTCCCGCAGTTCGGCTTCGGTGGCATCGGGCTTGCCGACCCTGAGATTGTCCTCGATGGAGCGGTTGAACAGCAGCGGCTCCTGGAACACCACGCCGATGCTCTGGCGCAGCGACGACAAGGTCGCGTCCCGGATATCCATGCCATCGATGCGGATGGCACCCGATTGCGGATCGAACACCCGGTGCAGCAGCGCGAGCGCCGTAGATTTGCCGGCCCCGGTGGTGCCCACGAAGGCGAAGGTCTGCCCCGGCGCCGCGTGGAACGACACATCCTCCACCGCCGGCCGCTTGCCGTCGTAGGAAAAGGACACATCGTCGAACACCACATCGCCCTTCACCGCCGTCAGCGGCCGGGCGCCGGGCCGGTCGCGCACCGCGCCCACGGTATCCAGCACATCGAAGAACTGGGCGAGTTGCGGCGCCGCCATCATCAGCCGATTGAAGAAGCTCACCGTGTGTTCGAGCCGGCCAATCAGCATGTTGGCGAAGGCCACATAGGTCACGATGTCGCCGATGCGGGCGAGGCCATGCACGTAGAGCCAGGTGCCGATCAGCAGGATGGCGAGGATGGTCAAGGTGGTGGCCGCCCGCGTCGCCATCGACACCGCAGCCCACCACGACAACACCGGAATCTGCACCGCCAGCACCCGGTTGACCGTATCACGCAGGCCGCCCACCTCCGCCTCGACGCGGGTATAGCTCTGGATCACCGCCACATTGCCCAGCGCGTCCGAGGTCTGCTCGGCGAGGTCGGAATTATATTCCTCCACCTCCCGCTGCATGGTCTCAGTGCGGCGGATGACGTAGCCGGTGACGATGCCGAACACCACCATGAGGGCGATCAGCACGAGGCCCAGCCGCCAGTTGATCCAGATGCCCACGGGCACCAGGACCACCAGCGAGATGATGGCGGCGCAATCCTCGCGGAAGAAGGAGAGCCACAGGCCCCACAAGGCGTCCACGCCCTCCAGCATCACCTTGAGCAGGCGGCCGGAATGGGTCTCGCCATGAAACGCCAGCGGCAATTGCAGCACGTGCTCGAAATACTGCGCCAGCACCCCCAGCCGGCGCCGGTGCGACAGACGGTCCGCATGCAGCGAGATCAGCACGCCGGCGCCGATGTTGAACAGGCCGAACCCCACCCAGGCGGCGAGCAGCGGCGCGAGATCGTGAAAGGTGGGCAGCTGCGAAGCCGCCTGCGCCGCCGCCAGCGTATCGATGATGCGGCCGAACAGGATGGGCTCGGCGAACTGGGCGATGGCCAGAGCCAGATTGGACAGGGCCAGCACCATGCCCATACGGGCCTGCGGGCCCAGCAACGCAAGGGTGCGAATATAGACGCGAACGAGACTCATGGTCGGTCCCCAAGACTGGTGCCCAGATGATCCGACGCCCGCGCCGCGCACAAGGGGCTGCGCGCAACCACCCACGCCTATCTACCTGCCGTAAGGTTGCCCGGCGGTGTGACCCATCGGGATGCGCGCCGGCGATTGACGGACGCGAGCCCGCCCCCTATAAGCCTGCCCAACTCAGGCGGCGCCGGCGGCCGGAGCCCAGCGGATATTTGCGTGCCGTGTTCGCCTTGCATGAAGGTGGAACGACCCGTCAAGCCGCCCCGGGGTCCAACGTCCCGTCGCGATCACACCAATCCGGAGAATGACCCGTGAAGCGCACCTATCAACCCAGCAAGCTCGTGCGCAAGCGTCGCCACGGCTTCCGTGCGCGCATGGCGACCCGCAACGGCCGCAAGGTCATCGCCGCCCGCCGCGCCCAGGGCCGCAAGCGCCTGTCCGCCTGAGCGCGGTGCGCCGCGGAGGCCACCCGATCGTGGATCGACTCCGCAAACGCCGCGATTTCGTGGCCGCAGCCAAAGCGTTGCGGGCGGGCGTGCCCTGTTTCCTGATGCAGGGCCGCGATCGCGGCGACGGCGGTGATGTCCGTATCGGCTTCACCGTGACCAAAAAAACCGGCAACGCGGTGGTGCGTAATCGCATCCGCCGCCGTTTGCGTGAGGCGGTGCGGGGTGTCGTGCCCGCCGCTGGACGCGCCGGACATGATTATGTCCTGGTCGCCCGCGAGGCTGCCCTTCACGCCCCCTTCGAGACCCTCGTGGGCGAGGTGGAACGGGCGCTGCGCAAGCTCCATGATCCCACCCGCCCGCCGGTGCGCCCCAAGGCGGCACGCTCCAAGGGGGCAAACAGCGCATCCGGGCGCCCGGCCGCGACGCCCGGCGCGGCGCCGCCCGGCCGCCCGCCGCGATCCGTTCCACGCGACGCGCTGGCCGCGGCGCCGGACGACCAAGCAGCACGGCTCCACATTCGGGACACCGCAGACGCCACGGCCTCCGGCCGCAGCGCCGCCACGTCCCCTGAAACCACCGCCCCTTCGATTTCCGACCCCAAGGCGGGTTCCGCCGACGGAGGCCATCCGGCATGAGTGACAATCGCAATATGATCATCGCCATCGTTGCATCGGTGGCGATCCTCATCGGCTGGCAATATTTCTTCGGCATTCCGCAAGCGGAACGGCAGCGCCAGGCCGCCGAGCAGCAGCGCGTGACCGAACAGGCGGCGCCCGCCGCCGCGCCGGGAACCGCGAGCCCCGCGCCGGCGCCGGGAGCCGTGCCCCAGGCCGCCGGCACGCCCGTCACCAAGCCGCTGACCCGCGAGCAGGCGATCGCCGCGACCCCCCGCGCCCTCATCGAGACGCCCCGCCTCAAAGGCTCCGTTTCGCTCAAGGGCGGCCGGGTGGATGACCTGCTGCTCACGGAATACCACGAGACCGTGGACCCCAAGAGCCCGAACATCATTCTCCTGTCGCCCTCCGGCGCGCCGCACCCCTTCTATGCGGAATTCGGCTGGGCCTCTGCCGCCGGCACCACCGCCAAGGTGCCCGGCCCCGACACGTTGTGGGCCTCCAACGGCGGCAAGCTTACCCCCACGACGCCCCTGGTGCTGACCTGGGACAATGGCGAGGGCCTCACCTTCCGCCGCACCTTCACGGTGGACGACCATTACATGTTCGCCGTGAAGGACGAGGTGGAGAACAAAGCCGGCAGCCCGGTCACCCTCTACCCCTATGCCCTGGTCTCCCGCCACGGCCTGCCGCAGGTCGCCGGCTATTACATCCTGCATGAAGGCCTCATCGGCGTGCTCGGCGACAACGGCCTGCAGGAAGTGACCTACGCCAAGATGGACAAGGAGAAGCCGCTCACCTTCTCCGCCACCGGCGGCTGGCTCGGCATCACCGACAAATATTGGGCAGCCACCGTCATTCCCGACCAGTCGGTCAAGGTGGATGCCAAATTCTCAAGCGCGACGGTGGGGGGCACCCCCACCTTCCAGGCGGACTTCCTGGCTGCGCCCAAGACCATCGAGCCGGGCGCCTCCACCACCTCGTCCTCGCAGCTGTTCGCAGGCGCCAAGGTGGTGCAGGTGGTCGACGGATATGAGCGCACTTACAAGATCGACCGCTTCGACCTGTTGATCGACTGGGGCTGGTTCTACTTCATCACCAAGCCTCTGTTCCTGGCCATCGACTGGATCTACAAGCTGGTCGGCAACTTCGGCGTCGCCATCCTGATCGTGACGGTGATTCTGAAGCTGGTGTTCTTCCCGCTGGCCAACAAATCCTACGCCTCCATGGCGAAGATGAAGGCCGTGCAGCCCGAGCTCACCGCCATCCGCGAACGCTACGCCGACGACAAGGTGAAGCAGCAGCAGGCGATGATGGAGCTGTACAAGAAGGAGAAGATCAACCCGGTGGCGGGCTGCCTGCCCATCGTCATCCAGATCCCGGTGTTCTTCGCCCTCTACAAGGTGCTGTTCGTGACCATCGAGATGCGGCACGCGCCGTTCTTCGGCTGGATCCACGATCTGTCGGCGCCCGACCCGACCACCATCTTCAACCTGTTCGGCCTGATCCCCTGGGATCCGGCGACGGTGCCCGTCATCGGTGCCTATCTCATGCTGGGCGCCTGGCCCATCATCATGGGCATCACCATGTGGGTGCAGATGAAGCTGAACCCGGCCCCGCCGGACCCGACCCAGCAGGCCATCTTCAACTGGATGCCCATCATCTTCACCTTCATGCTGGCCCACTTCGCCGCCGGCCTGGTGATCTACTGGGCCTGGAACAACACCCTCTCGGTGGCCCAGCAGGCGCTCATCATGAAGCGCCACGGGGTGAAGATCGAGCTGTGGGACAACATCAGAGGGGTCTTCAAAAGGAAGACGCCCGCCAAGGGCTGATCGCCCGCAGAAGCAGTTCACGCCGCCGGCCCGCGCCGGCGGCGTTTTCATGTCCGGCCCCTCGTATGGAGAAGCCGGCCACCGCCTGCGGAACCTCTCAGCCGGGCGCGCTCATTCCGAAGCCGAGCGCCGCCGCCTCCGCGCCCCACCACGCAAGGCGAAAGCCAGCCCAAACAAAAATGCCCCGGACCAAGCCGGGGCATTTCGACACGTCGAATCTGAACGGGCGAATCAGCCCCCCGCCACCGGCAGCGGGATCGGCGCCGGGCCGAGAGCCACGCGGCGCGAATCCGGCCGCTCGATCACCCGGTCCGCATAGGGCAGCTCCAGGCGCTCCCACACATCCGACAAAGCCTTCGCCAGATGGGCGATCAGCGCGTCGTCATGGAATGGGGTCGGGGTGATGCGCAGCCGCTCGGTGCCGCGCGGCACGGTGGGGTAATTGATGGGCTGGATATAGATGCCGTATTCGGCCAGCAGCAGGTCGCTGGCCATCTTGCAGGCCTTGGCATCGCCCACCATCACCGGAACGATGTGGGTGGGGGTGTCCATCTGCGGCAGGCCGGCGGCGGCCAGTGCCGCCTTCACCTTGGCCACCTGGGCGCGCTGGCCCTCACGCTCCGCCTGGGAGTCCTTGAGGTGGCGCACGGACGCCGCAGCCGCGGCCGCGATGGCCGGCGGCAAGGCGGTGGTGAAGATGAAGCCGGGCGCATAGGAACGCACCGCGTCGATAAGCACGCGCTTGCCGGTGATATAGCCGCCAACCACGCCGAACGCCTTGCCAAGGGTCCCCTCGATGACGTCGATGCGGTGCATCACGCCTTCCTGCTCGGCCACGCCGCCGCCCCGCGCGCCGTACATGCCCACGGCATGCACCTCGTCGAGATAGGTCATGGCGCCGTACTTCTCCGCGAGATCGCAGATGCCGGCCATGGGGGAGATATCCCCATCCATGGAATAGACGCTCTCGAAGGCGATCAGCTTCGGCCGGTCACCCGCCGCCTTCAGCAGCTCTTCGAGATGGTCGAGGTCGTTGTGGCGGAAGATGGCCTTCTGCCGGCCGCCGTGGCGCACGCCCTCGATCATGGAATTGTGGTTGAGCTCGTCGGACAGCACCACGCAATCGGGAATGAGCTTCACGATGGTGGAGATGCCGGTGTCGTTGGAGATGTAGCCGGAGGTGAAGACCAGCCCCTGCTCCTTGCCGTGCAGATCGGCAAGCTCGCGCTCCAGCGTCACGATCTCGTGGCTGTTGCCGGAGATGTTGCGGGTGCCGCCAGCACCGGCGCCGCGCTCCTGGGCAGCGGCGCACATGGCCTCGATCACCTTCGGATGGCTGCCCATGCCGAGATAATCGTTGGAGCACCACACCACGATGTCGCGGGGGCCGCCGGGCGAATGCCAGACCGCGCGGGGGAAATGGTGCGCATCACGCTCGATCTCGGCGAAGGTGCGATAGCGGCGCTCCTTGCGCAGAGCGTCGATGGCGTCGGCGAAGAAATGATCGTAATTCATTCCGGACCCTGCAGACGGCGCGGACCGCGGGCGAACGATCCTGCGTTCTTTTCATCTTTATAGTTTCACCTTGCGCCTTGAATTGACGCCGATCAAGGCCCTGCAGGGGGTGCGCGGCGATCGAACGCGGGCGCCGCGGGGAAAGCCCCGGCGCGCAGGGCGATGGCGGGGCCTTCAGCGCCCGCGTACCGCGGCCAGCCGCAGCGCGATCACCGCCCGCGTGGCCGGGCCGGCGACCCCGTCGACCTTCAGATTTTGGCTGCGCTGGAACGCCTTGACGGCCGCTTCGGTGCCCGGTCCATAGCGACCATCCTCCTCCAGCCGTGGATCCGCGCCCAGCTGGTTGAGGGCGATCTGCAGTTCTCGGACGTCGTCGGACGGTGTGGCATCCTGCCAACCCGCGGCATCCGGATCACCGGTCAGCAAGGGATAGATGCGCGTGAACCAGGCGCGGCGCGACTTCAGCCCGTTGAAGCCGCCGTTGACCATGCGCGTGATCTCATGAATGTCGTCCCGGTCCGCCGCGGCGTTCAGCTGCCCTTCATCCCACTCCAGCAAAGCAGGCAACAGGGCCACCTGCGGTGCAAGGATGCGGCGCGGGTCGCCCTCGAGGTCCACTTTGATCTTCTTGCCATATCGCCGGTAGCTGCCGCGCCCCGTGGTCTGCAGCAAGCCTCCGCCGCGATAGCGATAGCCATCGCCGGGCTCGGTATTCCCCAATTCGTGCGCCTTACGCGGATTGCCGAGCCCATAAACGCGCTCAGACAAGGCCTCCTCGCGGCCCGCCAGCATCTCCGCCTCAGCCGGGCGAACCGCTGCCGAGTGTCGCCCTTGGCCGAAGATCGTCAGGATTCGCGGCGCGCGGTAGTTCATGCGCTCGAACTCGATCGTCAGCCCGTCGGTCTCGTGGCAGACCTGCGCCAGGAAATGCGCGGCGCGCAGCGGCGTGGCGAGGCCATGGCGCGCCAGCGTCTCGGCGCCCTCGCGGAAGGCCGCCACATAGCCCGGTCGCGCCCCGCGCGACACCTGCAGAATCAATGCTTCGGTGATCATGATGCGCTCCGGGATTGGAGGAGGACCGATGCCATATTTGCGTGTATTTATAATTTAAACAATCTAAAGTTGCGCATGCTTCCGCCTCTCCCCGCACGTCTTGATTTTCATCAAAACGCCACTTGCATCGGCAGGCGGAATGCCCTACATCCGCGCTCGCCCAATTTCGCACGTGCCTGTGGTCGCGTGTCGGTCGGTAGGATCTCCGGACAAGAGGCCGGAAAGCTGCCAGGACGACCGATAGCCGGAAGTAACCGGCCCACCCCGCTCCTCAATGCGGGGGACGTGACTTGAAGCAACGACGTAAGGGCTTTTTTGGTCTCGGTCGGCCCTCCACAGGCCGGCGTTACTGAAGAGGCGCTACATCTTGCCGGCCGTGCGGAGCGGGATTCCCCCTCCAAACGTGCGCAGTCGTCCCAAACCCGCGAGGCGGTTGTCCGCGCGGGTGGTTCGGCTGCCGTTCGGTCCCATGATGCGGCCGGTTGAGAGACCGGCGAAGCGGGCATGGCCCGCGGCTCGAACGGCGAGTCCACATCGCCCAAGGCCGCAAGCGCATGTCCCGGATGGGCCCATGACGAGCCCGCCTGTATGGCGGGCGTCTGTCCCATCCGTCCTTTCGGTGCGCGGCGGGTGCGTTGCCCGTGGCGCTTCATGAGGCTTCAGGTCACGGGGAGGACACCATGACCGACCGCATCCGCGAGTTCCTGCGTACCCGACGAGAGGATGGCCCCTGCATGGTGGTGGACCTCGACGTGGTCCGCGCCAATTTCCAGGCGTTCGCCCGGGCCCTGCCCGACACCCGCGTGTTCTATGCGGTGAAGGCCAATCCCGACGCCGCCATCCTGAAGGCGCTGGCCGAGCTCGGCTCGTGCTTCGATTGCGCCTCCACCGGCGAGATCGACATGGTGCTGGCCACCGGCGCCGGGCCCGAGCGCATCTCGTTCGGCAACACCATCAAGAAGGAGCGCGATATCGAGCGCGCCTTCAAGTCGGGCGTGCGCCTGTTCGCCGTCGATTCCTATGAGGAAGTCGAGAAGATCGCCCGCGTCGCCCCGCGCGCGAAGGTGTTCTGCCGCATCCTGTGTGACGGCGCCGGCGCCGAATGGCCGCTGTCGCGCAAGTTCGGCTGCGAGCCGGAGATGGCGGTCGACGTGCTGGAGCACGCCCACCGGCTCGGCCTCGTCGCCTATGGCGTCTCCTTCCACGTGGGTTCGCAGCAGAAGAATGTGAACGCCTGGGACAACGCCCTCTCTTCCGCCGCGACCATCTTCCGCGAGTGCGCGGAGCGTGGCATCGCCCTCGCCATGGTCAACCTCGGCGGCGGCTTCCCCACCCGCTACCTGCAGGACGTGCCAGCGGCCCGGTCCTATGGCGAGGCCATCTTCGCCTCGCTGCGCAAGCATTTCGGCAACCGCATCCCGGAAACCATCATGGAGCCGGGTCGCGGCATGGTGGGCAACGCCGGCCTCATCGAGACGGAAGTGGTGCTGATTTCCAAGAAGTCCGACAGCGACAAGATGCGCTGGGTCTATCTGGACATCGGCAAGTTCGGCGGTCTCGCCGAGACCATGGACGAGGCGATCCGCTATCCGTTCCGCACCCCGCGGGACGGCGACGACACCGCCCCCTGCGTGCTCGCCGGCCCCACCTGCGATTCCGCCGACGTGCTCTATGAGAAGACCCCGGTGGAGCTGCCTCTGTCGCTGGCCATCGGCGACAAGATCCTGATCGAGGCATGCGGCGCCTACACCACCACCTATTCGGCGGTGGCATTCAACGGCTTCCCGCCGCTGAAGTCCTACGTGATCTGATCCGGCCCGGCGACGGGTTGGTGGCGTCGGCGGACCGCCGGCACGATGGGACGCGCCTTGCGTCCCGCGCTCTCCTGCGCTGCTTCGGCATCAGGCCCCCTCGGCACCGGCGCTCCGCCGTCCGAGGGTCTTGAGGAGGGGATCATCCCCTCGTCTTCCGCACCGCTCCCGAGAGACCTTGAAGGTCTGGTCGCCCCCGCGCGGCCGGAGCGGCGTTCTTCACGTCTCGGTTATGGCACAGGAGGTGCCGGTGACTGACATTGTGCTGGAATCCGTGGAAGATGTGGCCCCGCGCGAGGCCCTGCTCGACCTGTGCATGGGCGAGGAGCGGCGGGCCAAGTCGTCCGAGCGCCTGCGCGAGGGCCGCCGGCCGGCGGAGGATCTCGCCTTCTCGGCCCATGGGCCCGATGGCCGCCTGGTGGGCACCGTCCGCCTGTGGAACGTGGCTGCCGGCCCCGGCACCCCGGCGCTGCTGCTCGGCCCACTGGCGGTGCACCCCTGGTTCCGCAAGGACGGCCTTGGCGGGCGGATTATGCGCGCAGCTCTTGCCGCGGCGCAGGAGAAAGGCCACCGGGCGGTGCTGCTGGTGGGTGACGCCGCCTATTACGCGCGCTTCGGCTTTTCCGCGGAGAAGACCGGCGCCCTGTGGATGCCTGGGCCGTTCGCCCGCGAGCGGCTGCTCGGCCTTGAGCTCAGCGCCGGCGCGCTGGACGGCGTCCGCGGCCTCATCTCCCCCACGGGCGTCGCGGTCGCCCGCCCCTCCCTCGCCGACCTCGCCAGCGCCATGCTGGCCGGCGAGCTGCGCCGCTCGGCCTGAGGCCGCCCTGTCGCGGCCCGTTCGTGGCGTTCTGTCGCGCGAACCGGCCCGAGGCGCGCCGAGCCGCCTTGTGGTGGATTGCGCGGCCCTTCCGGACCGCCTCCCGCAAGCCCGCTCCAGCGCGAGGCCCGCCCTACGGCGCATGCCCCCTCTCCCCACCTGCCCCACGGCTCCCGCCGTGCAGGTCCCGGGAGAGGGGGCCTTCTTTTGCCCGCCTGAACATGAAAACGGCCCGACAGAAGCCGGGCCGGGATGGAACGGGACGCCACGGCGCCATGAGGCCGCCGTGGCGCTTCGCGTTCAGCGCACGATGACGTTCTTGAACTGCCAGGGATCGTCCAGATCGATGTCCTCGGGGAACAGCTTCTGGCGCCCGGTGAGCGGGGTCCAGTCGGTATAGACTCCCACCACCGGCCCCAGATAGGGCCGCTGCACCTCAAGACACCGGCGGAAATCCACCTCGTCCGCCTCGACGATGCCGGCATTGGGGTTTTCCAGCGCCCACACCATGCCCGCCAGCACCGCCGAGCTCACCTGCAGGCCGGTGGCGTTCTGGTAGGGGGCGAGTTCCCGCGCCTCCTCGATGGAGAGCTGGGAACCATACCAATAAGCGTTCTTGGCGTGGCCATAGACGAGCACGCCCAGTTCGTCGATGCCGTCGACGATCTCATGCTCGTCGAGGATCTTCCACGCGCCCTGGAAATGGCCGCCGTTGCCGAACATCTCATGCAGCGACAACACGGCATCGTTGCAGGGATGGTAGGCATAATGGCAGGTCGGCCGGTAGACCACCGTGTCGCCATCCCGCACCGTCAGGTAATCGGCGATGGAGATGCTCTCGTTGTGGGTCACCAGATAGCCGAACTGGGCCTGCGGGGTGGGCGTCCAGGAGCGCACGCGGGTGTCGGCGCCCGGCGAGAGCAGGTAGATGGCCGCGCCACATCCCTTGTCGTGGGTCCGCGCGTCCGGCGGCAGCGCCTTCTCATGGGTGCCCCAGCCCAGCTCGGCCGGCTGCAGTCCCTCGGACACGAAGCCTTCCACCGACCAGGTATTCCAGAACTCACCCATGACCTTGGGCATACGCGCCCGCTGGGTGTCGCGCTCGGCGATGTGAATGCCCTTCACCCCGATGGCCCGGGCGAGCTGTGCCCATTCCTCGCGGTTGGCCGGCTCGGGCCGGTCGAGGCCGGTATCGGCGGCGATGTTGAGCAGCGCCTGCTTCACGAACCAGGACACCATGCCGGGGTTGGCGCCGCAGGTGGACACCGCGGTGGGGCCGCCCGGGTTACGGCGGCGCGCCTCCAGCAGGCTCTCGCGCAGCGCATAATTGGTGCGGGCCGCGTTATCCATGTTCTCGTCGAAATAGAAGCCCTTCCAGGGCTCCGTCACGGTGTCCACATAGAGGGCGCCGAGCTCGCGGGTCAGTTCCATGACCGCCACCGACGAGACATCCACCGACAGGTTCACGCAGAACCCCTGCCCGCCGCCATTGGTCAGCAGCGGGGTGAGCAGATCGCGGTAATTCTCCGGGGTCACCTCCGCCTGGATGAAGCGGATGCCCCGGGCCTTCAGAAGCGTGGCGTGGTCCGCCACGGGATCAATAACCACCATGCGTTCCAGGTCGAACTCGAAATGCCGTTCGATCAGCGGCAGCGTGCCGCGACCGATGGACCCGAAACCGATCATCACGATCGGGCCATCGATCTTGGCGTGGACTGGCCACTCGCTCATGGCGCAATACTCCTGCGCGAGACGCGCCCGGCTCCAGGTCGGGGGCGGCTCGTTGTCTTGCCAGCTTTTCGCACCCCATCATGCGGCGACGCCGCTGGTTCTGCGCGGGATGCGAGCGGATCGCCCGGCACGGACGTGCCAAGCTGAGGCACCATGGGTAATGGCGATCGGCGCGTCAACAACTGAACCGGCAGATTGCCGGCAAACCAAGTCGCCGCAAGCGTTTCCCGCCGAGCTCCGCGGTTGTGGCGCAACTCTCAGCGCCGGCTGGTCGCCGGCCGCGGCATCTCGTCCACCCGCCGCAGCTCGGGAAACAGGCGCATCCAGGCCAACGCCACGAAAAGCGTGCCGAAGCCCCCCAACAGCCCCGCCCCCACCGGCCCCAGCAGCGCGGCGGTCATACCCGACTCGAACTCCCCGAGCTGGTTGGAGGTGCCCACGAACAGCGAGTTCACCGACGACACCCGTCCGCGCATCTCATCGGGGGTGGACAATTGCACCAGCGACGAACGGATCACCACGCTCACGTTGTCTGCGGCGCCAGTGACGAACAGCGCCGCGAGCGACAGCAGGAAGTTCTCGGACAATGCGAACACCACCGTCGCCAGCCCGAACACCGCCACCGCGCCGAACATGACGTGCCCGACCGCGCGGCTGGGCGGCAGACGCGCCAGCACCAGCGACATCAAGGTGGCTCCCACCGCCGGGGCCGCCCGCAGTGCGCCCATGCCCTCGGCGCCCACATGCAGCACATCCCGGGCGAAAATGGGCAGCAGCGCCGTCACCCCGCCCAGCAGCACCGCGAACAGATCGAGGGAGATGGAGCCCAGCACCACCGGATGACGGCGGATGAAGGTGAGGCCCATCAATAGCGAGGCCACGCTCAAGGGCGTGCGCGCCGCCGGTGGCGGGCGGTGACGGATGCCCAGCAGGGCCAGCGTCGCGATGCCATAAACGGCGGCGGCACCGCCGATGGCGGCCACCGGTCCGAACACATAGGCAAAGCCGCCCAGGGCTGGGCCGATGATGGTGGCCGCCTGCACCGCCGACGAGGAGACGGCGAGGGCGCGAGGCAACAGCGGCGCGGGCACCAGCCCCGGCAGCAGCGCCGCCAGGGTGGGATGCTCGAAGGCCCGGGTGGCGCCAATCACCGTGACCGCCCCATAGATGGCGGCGATGCCGGCCCAATGGGTGGCGAGCCCCGCCGCCAGCGCCCCCAGGGTCACGGCGGCGATGGCGAGGCAGATGACGATGATCCAGCGCCGGTCAAAATTGTCCGCCACGTGGCCCACCAGCAGCGACAGGCCGAGAATGGGCAGAAACTGGCACAGACCCACCATGCCGAGCGCGACCGCGCTGCCGGTCAGGTCGTAGATCAGCCAGCCCACCGCCACCCCCAGCATCTGGAAGGCGAGGGAGGAGCAGACGCGCCCCACCCACAGGCGCATGAAATCGGGGTGATCGCGCAACCGGTCGCGCTCAGGCGAAGGCCTCACAGGCAGGGACAACACGTCGGGTCTCCGGAACCCGGAACCGAAGGTCATCCCATGCGGGTGCGGGCGGCGCAGAAAACCACAGCCGGAGGCCCTATGCCACCTCCCACCACGCGCACGGCCACCGGCGCGCGCGCCGGCCAGCGCGGGCGACGCCCCTCAGTCGCTGGCGAGGATGTGGTTGCGCACCAGCGGATAGACCTGGCCGGCCCATTTGCGGCCGGAGAACACCCCGTAATGGCCGACACCCGGCTGCATGTGATGACGCCGCCTGTGCGGCTTCAGGCTGGTGCACAGATCGTGGGCCGCCACGGTCTGGCCCAGGGAGCAGATGTCGTCGCGCTCCCCTTCCACCGTCAGCAGAGCGGTACGGCGAATGGCTGCGCAATTCAGCGGCCGCCCGTGATAGGTCAATTCCCCCTTGGGCAGGCGATATTCCTGGAACACGTAGCGGATGGTTTCCAGATAGAAATCCGCATCGAGATCGAGGACGGCGAAATACTCGTCATAGAAGTCCTTTGTAACCTTCGCCTTCTCATAATCGCCCTCAGCCAGGCTGTTGTAGAGATCGAAGTGGGACTTCAGATGACGCGACATGTTCATGTTGACGAAGGCCGTCAACTGCATGAAGCCGGGATAGACCCGCCGACCGGAACCAGGAAAGCCCTTCGGCACCGTCGAGATCAGGTTACGCTCAAACCAGCCGATGGACTTTGAGGTGGCGAGATTGTTGACGACGGTGGGGTTGACCCGGCAATCGATGGGGCCCGCCATCAGCGTCATGGAACGGGGGGTGGCGGGATTGTTGTCCTCCGACATCACCGCCGTCGCCACCAGCGCCTGCACGCAGGGCTGGCAGACCGCCAGCAGATGCGCTCCCGGCCCGAGGATCTCCAGAAAGCGGATGATGTGGTCCACATATTCGTCGAAGCCGAAGCGGCCGGCGGACAGCGGCACATCCCGCGCATTATGCCAATCGGTGATGTAAACGTCGTGGTCGAGCAGCAGGGTCTTGACCGTGTTCACGAGCAGCGTCGCGAAGTGGCCGGAGAGGGGCGCCACCACCAGCACCCGCGGCTGCGGCACGTCCACATCCTTCTTGAAGTGCAGCATGGTGCCGAAGGGCAAGACCGCGGTCTTTTCCTCGACCACCGGGACCTCCCGGTTGCCCACCTCGACGCTGCGAATGCCGAAGTCCGGCCGGCCGTGGCTCAGACCCGCGCGCTCCACCATCTCGAACGCCGCCGCCAGATGGCGCAGGCCGGCGTGTCCGTATCCGTTGATCAGGGGTCCGCTGAGGGTCTGCCGCGCGAGCCCGGCGGCAACACGCAAGGGCTGCATCAGATCGGCTTGGGTCTGGTAGGCCGAATACATCATGGCAGCAGACACCCCCTGGCTGCGGTCCAACCCGGCAGCGTCGCGCAAAGAAGAGATCCGTCCATCTGGCTGGTGTGTCCTTCGGTTCCGCGCTCGCGCGTTATCTCCGCCCCGGCGAAACGAAAAACCGTAAGTTCTTGTCGCAGGGCTGCTTTTGCACTTTTCCGGTGGCCCGTTCAGTTATACCTGTTACAATGATATTGAAGCGGGGCGTGGTGCATTGCAACACGCATTCCGCGTAAGGATCCGAAGGTTTGGTTTTGCCGCCTCCACAGCGCGTCTTCGCCGGCGGTCGGAGACCCTTGGTGGCCACCTCTCATCCCGAAGCGCATGCAACAGCCGAGGCGCATGGCAGACATGGCAACACTCACCATCTCCAGCAAGAATTACTCCTCCTGGTCGCTGCGCGGCTGGCTCTTGTGCAAGATGGCGGGCCTCGCTTTCGATGAAGAGCGCGTTCCCGTGGACGACCCCAACGCCAAGGCGGAGCTGCTGCTGCTGTCGCCCTCATTCCTGGTGCCCCGCCTGGTGCACGACGACGTGACGGTGTGGGACACCCTGGCCATCGCCGCCTTCCTCAACGAGCTGTTTCCGCAGGCGGGCCTGCTGCCCGAGGACCGGGCCGCCCGCGCCCATTGCCTGTCCATCTCCGGCGAGATGCATTCCGGCTTCGCCAACATGCGCTCGGCGCTACCCATGAACATCAAGGCGCGCTATCCGGGCTTCAAGGTGTGGGCCGGCGCCCAGGCCGACATCGACCGTATCGTCGCCATCTGGCGCGGCTGCCTCACCGCCCATGGCGGCCCGTTCCTGATGGGCGCCAACCCGACCCTGGCCGATGCCATGTATGCCCCGGTCTGCTCGCGCTTCACCACCTATGACGTGCCGCTCGACGCCGAATGCGCCGCCTATCGGGACCGCATCATGGCCTTGCCCGTCATGCAGGAATGGATCGCCGGCGCGCTCGGGGAGCCCGAGGAGCTGGAAGAGCTGGACGTGGAATTCTGAAGACCGGCCAGCCGTCGCAACGTCCCGACCGGCCGGAAGGGCGACGGGTCGCAGGCGGAGGCGATGGCGCGCACACCAGAGACCGCCGCAGATGCCGGGCGGGCCGGACGCCACGCCCCGCGGCCGTGCCACGGGCAGCGGCCCGCGCGCTTCCGCACATCGCGCCTCTCGCCCTGATCGCGCGGCGCCACCCCTGCGGGGTCGCGGGCCACGGCCCCTACCCACCCCGGACTTTGGTTATCTAGGCCCCGTCATGCTCGCCATCACCCTCGTTCTCGGCACCGGCATTCTCGTTCTCGCGGGGCTGGTCAAAGGGGTCATCGGCATGGGCCTGCCCACGGTCGGAGTTGGCCTGCTCAGCCTGTTTCTCGCCCCGGCCCAGGCGGCGGCCCTGTTAATCGTGCCTTCGGCGGTGACCAATGTCTGGCAGTTCGCCACCGGGCCGCGGCGCGCGCCCATCGCCCGCCGGTTTCTCACCATGATGATCGGCGTCGCCTGCGGCACCTTGCTCGGCGGCGCGGTCCTCGGGGGCCTGACCTCGTCGTTGGCGCATCCCGTGCTCGGGGCAACCCTCGTGCTTTATGGCCTGCTCGGCCTGTCGCGCATCACCCTGCGCCTGCCGACCCGCCACGAGCCCTGGCTGTCGCCGCTCATGGGCTTTGCCACCGGGCTCATCACCGGCACCACCGGGGTCTCCGTCATGCCCGCCGCCCCCTACCTGCAGGCTTTGGCGCTGGAGCGCGACGACCTGGTGCAGGCGCTGGGGCTCACCTTCACCGTCTCCACTTTCGCGCTGGCGCTCACCCTCGCACTGCCCGGCAGCGGCGCCGACGTGATGTTCGACGATCCCATGCTGATCCTGGCATCGGGCGCCGCGCTGCTGCCCGCGGTCGTCGGCATGGAGCTCGGCCGCGTGGCGCGCCTGCGCCTCGACCCCGCGACGTTCCGCAAGGTCTTCTTCGGCGGTCTCGCCGTGCTCGGTGTCTATATGGTGGCCCGCGGCCTGCTTTAAGACGGCGGGCCACCCGCGCTCAGTCGTTGAGACGGTGGATGTCGTGCACGACGATGCCGATATCGTCGGGTTTCTTCAGCCATTCCTTGCGCTGCAGGGTGCGCACCGTGTCCTCGTAACCGGTCTGCCAGTGATCGCGCATGGAATCGTGGGAGAATTCATAGTCCTTGAATTCCCGCTCGTAGCTCTTTTCCTGGTAGATCAAGTGGCAGATGTTCACCGGCCCGGACGATGCATAATCGTCGATGAGCGCGCGGTCCTCCTCGCTGCGCAGCTGCTCGGGAATGCGCTGCAGCGCCTCGAACAGCTTGCCACGCAGATCCTGCACCCGGCGGAACACGTCGGTCGTGTAGCGGGTGCGGCTGGAATAGCCGATGTCCTTCTGCCGTTCGGTCACGTCATACATGTCGCGCGGCAGCGGCCCACGGGCGCTGAACAGGTCCACCTGGAACACCAGGGCGCTCGGATGGTCCGGCTGGTCCAGCAGGAATTGCAGCGGCGTGTTGGAGACAACGCCGCCATCCCAATAATATTCGCCCTCGATCTTCACCGCCGGAAACCCGGGCGGCAGCGCGCCGGAGGCCATGATGTGCTCGGGGCCGATGACGTGCTCGGAATTGTCGAAATAAATGAAGTTGCCGGTGCGCACATTCACCGCCCCGACCGAAAAGCGCTTCTGGCGGGAGTTGATGAGGTCGAAGTCCACCAGCTTCAGCAGGGTGTCGCGCAGCGGCGACGTATCATAGAAGGAGGTGGCGCCGCTGGCGCCCGCCGGCAGCAGCCAGGGATTGGGCACGCGCGGGCGGAAGAAGCCCGGCTGGCCCCGCATGATGGTCATGGCCGCGCTCATCTGATTGCGCAGCTGGCGGAAGATGTCGCCCTCCGGCGCCCACGACATGGTGGACTTGGTGTGGCCGGCAATGGTGTCCCAGAATTCCTGCAGGCGCGGCACCCGGTTTTCTGGTGTATTGCCGGCGATCAGGGCCGAATTGATGGCACCGATGGAGACACCGGAAATCCAATTGGGCTCGCAGCCCGCTTCCGCCAGAGCCTCATAGACGCCGGCCTGATAGGCGCCGAGCGCGCCACCGCCCTGAAACACCAGCGCGATCCGCTCATAGGAATTGACGATATCGCACAGATCGGCCGGCAGAGGCCGGGTGCGCGGATTGCTGCTCATGGGTCCCTCTCCCGGATCCGGTCGCCCAGATCCTCACGTTCCGCATCCCTGCCCGCGTCGATCGCTACCGCAGGAGCGATCGAGGGGCCATGATGGACAGGGCCGGCGCCGCACGCCGACCCGGGATCACTTCGCCGGTTCGGCGAGATAATCGTAGATGACCGAGCCCATGCCGAGGGTGAGATCGGCCTTCAGATGCACGGCCGAGAGCACCTCGAGCACCGGCAGTTGCGACACGGTGCACAGGGCGTGGGGGAAAAGACCGAGGGCAGAGGGCCCCACCCAGCATTCCTTGAGGGTGACATCCTCCAGGAAGTAGCGCACCAGCTCGCACACCCGCGCCGAGCCATCCACATGGGGGATGATCTTCAGCATGTAGTTGGGCACCAGCAGTGAGGCGAGCACCTGCTCCTTGTCGGCCGGCACGTGCTTGTAGCCCATGGTGGCCTGCGCGCACAGCACACTGCCGTAATGGAGCGTGCCGACCAGGGTGTCCTTCTCCACCTTCAGCTTGGGGTGGGCATATTTCTTGGGAAAGCCCCACAGCTCACGGCCACCGGCGATAGGCGATTCGTCGTCCAGGTACATGGCGTGCACATAGCCGCCCGCCACGCCATTGAACTTCACCGGAATGACCTGTCCGGTCTCCGTGTAGTCACCGAAGCCGGTGGAATCCGGCATGCGGATGAACTCGTATTTGACGATCGGCTCCACGATCTCCAGCGGCTCGGGGACCACCTTCGCCAGCGCCGCGGGATCGGTGCGGTAGGTGATGGTCATGAACTCGCGGTCGATGAAGCGATAGGGGCCTTTCGGGAACGAAGGGCTGGTGAGCGGCATGGAATAGGCGGTGCGGCGGACGTCGTCGATCTTCATCGGCGGAATTCTCCGGCTGCGCGGGCCTCGCGGTTGCGAGACAGCGCCGCAACGTTACCGAATAAAGCGTGGCGGTGACAGTCCCGCCGCCCCGGAATCGTGGCCCCGCGCGCGGACCTCCGGCAAGATCGTCAAGCCTCAGAAAGCCAGCAGGCCCGCCTGGCCACGGAGGGTGCCGAACACCAGCGCGCCACCGGACGGGTGCCACGCCAAGGCGCTCACCGCGTCGGTGCCACTGGTGTTGGTGGGGGCCCGCAGCAGGATCTCGGCGCCATCGGAGATACGCGCCATCATCACCATGCCATCCTCATAGCCCAGCGCCACCACCGGATCCTTCGGGTGGGGTGCCACCGCCGTCACCCGCGAGGTGGGCGAAGGCGCCAGCATGGCCGGCTGCTTGCCCATGGGCCCGTCCTTGGCCTGGAACGGCCACAGGATGGCCTCGCCCGAGCCGGAGGTGGCGAGCCACTTGCCATCGGCGGTGAAGGCGAACGACTTCACCCGCGAGGGGTAGCCGCTCATGCGCATATGGGCGCCATCCACCACCCGCCAGCCGTGCAGCGCCGCCTCCTGCATGGTGGTCACCACGAACCGCCCGTCCGGCGAGAAGGCGACGCCGAGATGCGAGCCCTTCCAGCCCAGCACCTCCGGCTTGGCGCCGGCGGCATTGGGGAACCACAGGGTCACGCCGCCATAATGGGCGATGGCCAGCCGCAGCCCCTTGGGCGCGAACGCGAGGCCGCCGACGGTGGAGGGCGCCTCGAAGCTGCGGGCCTCGCCCTTGGGGGTGAGAACATGCGCGGTCTTGCCGGCGGAAAAGGCCACCACCCCGTCCGGCCCCAGCGCCACGCGGTCGATCCAGCGCCCTTTCTGGGTGGCGAGGGTGGAGGAGGTGCCATCCTCCAGGGTCTCGACCACGCGGCCATCGTCGCCACCGGACACCAGCCGCCGGCCATCGCTGGCGGCGCACAGGGTGGCCCCGACATGGGCCTCCACCGTCTTCGGTTCGGCGCCGGCCAGGAACACCTTGCCGCCCGCGCCCACGAATGCCGGCGTCGTCCCCAGGAAAGCGGCGGCGATGATCTCGTCCTCGAAGGCGAGGGGCAGGACCTTGTCGGTGAGGCTGGACGGTGCGGAGGACATGGGGGCGCTTTCTGACAGACGCGGCAGGCACGGACCGTCCCCTTAAGGCACCGAACGCCCACGATCGCAAGGGTGGCGACGCCAGTGCCTGCGGGCAAAGGCGCACACCTGCGCGCGCTGTCGTCATCTGTCCCTTTGCCAGCGCGGGCCCCGATGTCCTATGAGCGCGGCAACATGTTCAGCCCGCCCCTTCCCATCGATGCCGTGCTCGGCCCGCTCACGCAGACCCTTGTGGCGACCCCCTCCGCCGTGCTGGTGGCGCCGCCGGGCGCCGGCAAGACCACCCGCGTGCCCCTCGCCCTGCTGGAGCAGCCGTGGGTGAAGGGCGGCCGCATCCTGGTGCTGGAGCCGCGCCGCCTCGCCGCCCGGGCCGCCGCCCACCGCATGGCCCAGACCCTGGGGGAACGGGTGGGCGAGACGGTGGGGTACCGGGTGCGGCTCAAGGCCGAGGTGTCGTGCCGTACCCGCATCGAGGTGGTCACCGAAGGCGTGTTCACCCGCATGGTGCTGGACGATCCCGAGCTCGCCGGCGTGGCGGCGGTGCTGTTCGACGAATTCCACGAACGCAGCCTTGATGCGGATCTCGGCCTCGCCCTCGCCCTCGACAGCCAGCGCTCGCTGCGCGACGACCTGCGCCTGCTCGCCATGTCCGCCACCCTGGATGGCGCCCGGGTGGCGCAATTGATGGGAAACGAGAACGCCCCCGCCCCGGTGGTGGAGAGCGAGGGCCGCGCCTTCCCGGTGGAAACCCGCTATCTGGGCCGTGATCCCCGCACGCCCATCGACCGGCAGATGGCCGATGCCATCCTGCGCGCGCTCAGCCAGGAGCGCGGCTCGGTGCTCGCCTTCCTGCCCGGCGCCGCCGAGATCCGCCGCACCGAGGACCTCTTACGGACCCAGCTGCGCAATCCTGACGTGGACGTGGTCGCCCTGTTCGGCGCGCTGGATGCCGCCGAGCAGGATCGGGCGGTGCTGCCGGCGCCGGCGGGCCGGCGCAAGGTGGTGCTCGCCACCGCCATCGCCGAAACCTCCCTCACCATCGAAGGGGTGCGGGTGGTGGTGGACAGCGGCCTGGCCCGTGTGCCCCGGTTCGAGCCCGACGTGGGCCTGACCCGGCTGGAGACAGTGCGGGTACCCCGCGCCAGCGCCGACCAGCGACGCGGCCGCGCCGGCCGCACCGAGCCGGGCGTGTGCTTTCGCCTGTGGGGCGAGGGCGAGACCGCCGCCCTGCCCGCCTATGCGACGCCGGAGATCCTCGCCGCCGATCTCACCGGGCTGGTGCTGGACCTCGCCCGGGTGGGGGTCCGCGATCCGGCCGCCCTGCCCTTCCTCGATCCGCCACCGGCTCCCGCGGTGAGCGAAGCCAAGGCGTTGCTGCGCCTGCTCGGCGCGCTGGATGACGCCGACGCCGTCACGCCCCTCGGTGCCCGCATGGCCCGGCTGCCGCTGCCGCCGCGCCTCGCCCATATGGTGGTGATGGGCGCCGATCGCGGCGCCGGGCGGCTGGCCGCGGAGATTGCCGCGTTGGTATCCGAGCGGGGGCTCGGCGGCGACGGCGTCGACCTCGTCCACCGGCTGGACGGCTTCCGCCGGGATCGCGCCCGCCGCGCCGAGGACGCCCGGCGCCTCGCCAGCCGTTGGGCCGAAATCGCCGGCGGCGGCATCGCGCGCGGACCTGCCCCCTCCCCCGCCGCTTTGCTCGCCCTCGCCTATCCCGACCGCGTTGCCAAGGCACGCGGCGATGGCACCCGCTTCCTGCTGGCCAATGGCCGCGGCGCGGTGATGGACCCGGCCACGGCCCTGGCGCGGGCGCCGTTCCTGGCGGTGGCAGAGGTGACCGGCCGGGCGGAGGCCGCCCGCATCACCCTAGCCGCGGCCTTGAGCGCCGAGGACGTGGACGACCAGTTCGGCCCGGCCATCACCGAGCGCACCGAGATCGCCTTCGATGCCGGGGCTGGCGCGGTGCGGGCGCGACGGGTGCGACGGCTCGGCGCCCTGGTGCTGGCGGATGCGCCCCAGAAGGTGCCCGCCGATGGGGAAACGGCCCGCATCCTCGCCGAGGGCCTCGCCGCCACCGGTCTCGCCCGTCTGCCGCTCAGCAAGGCGCTGGCCCAATGGCGCGAGCGGGTCGCCTTTCTGCGTGCCGCCGAGGGCGAGGACTGGCCCGACCTGTCCGACGCGGCGCTCAGCGCCACTGCCGCGAGCTGGCTGGCACCCTATATCGAGGGCAAGACCAGCCTGGCCGACATCGGCGCGGACACCGTGGCCAATGCGCTCCATGCCCTCCTGCCCTACGCCCTCACCGCGCGACTGGAGGCGGAGGCGCCCACCCATTTCACCGCCCCCACCGGCTCGCGCCTGCCCATCGACTATGGGGCAGAGGGCGGGCCGCAGGTGGAGGTGCGGGTGCAGGAATTGTTCGGGCTGACCCACCACCCGGCCATCGCCGGCGGCCGGATACCGCTCACCCTCGCCCTGCTGTCACCGGCCCATCGGCCGATCCAGGTGACGAAGGATCTGCCCCAGTTCTGGCGCGGCTCGTGGCGCGACGTGCGGGCGGACATGCGCGGGCGCTACCCCAAGCACCCCTGGCCCGAGGACCCGGCGCAGGCGCCGCCCACCACCCGGGCCAAGCCACGCGGAACCTGAAGGCTCAGGGCCGCCGGCGCATCATCACCGCGCCCTCGAAATCAAACACCAGCTCGCCATGCTGGTTGGTGCCGGTATTGTGGGACCGCACCACGCCCCACTCGGGCTTGTTGCGGCTCACGGATTTCTCCGTCACCTCGGTGACATAGGTGATGGTGTCCCCCGCATAGACCGGCTTCAGCCAGCGCATGTTGCGAAAGCCTGGTGAGGCGCCGGCGGCGCGGATCGGCTTGTCGGTGGCGTTGCTGCGGTTCTGATAGGCCATCAGGCACTTCATCCAGGTGGCCGCGGTGTGCCAGCCAGAGGCGCACAAAGCACCGAAGTGAGAGCGCTTGGCGGCCTCCTCGTCCACATGGAACGGCTGCGGATCGAACTTTTCCGCAAAGGCGATGATCTCCTCGCGGGTGAAGGTGTAGCTGCCCAGCTCCGCGGTGCTGCCGATCTCGACGTCCTCATAATAGGTCATGCGAGGCGAGCTCCCGGGTTGCGGCGTTCGATCATGACGATGGCGACCTGGTTGATCACGGCCGCCTTGTCCGGCCGCACCAGCTCGAAGCGGAAGGTCACCAGCCCCATTTCCGGGCGGCTCTTGGAGGTGCGCGCCTCGATCACCGTGCGTCGCAGGGTGAGGGTGTCGCCGGGGCGGACCGGGGCGAGCCACGAATTCTCGGTGATGCCGGGCGAGCCCATGGAGGCGGTGCGCAGCAGGAAGCTGTCGCAGATGAGCCGCATCATGATCGCGCAGGTGTGCCAGCCGGAGGCGGCCAGCCCACCGAGGATGGAGGCGGCGCCGGCGGCGGCGTCCAGATGCATGGGCTGGGGGTCGAACTCCCGGGCGAACGCCACGATCTCCTCTTCGGTGACCGTGTGGGAGCCGAAGGTCTTCACCTCTCCCGGAACAAAATCCTCGAAAAAGAAATCCGGCAACACCCACCCTCCTCATTTGCGCCGATCCAAGGGGAGGATGACGCAAACGTCAAGGCACGCGGTGTCAGGGTTCCGAGATTTCCGCCGAAACCATTGGCGCCAAATGGGAAAGGGTAAAGCTCATGACGAGCTGCCCGGCCTCGGTGCGGGCGCTGTTGCAGCGGCGCAGGATCTGCCAGCCCGGCCGGCTGCCACTGGCGCGCGCCTCCTCCACGTGCGTGAAGAACACGAGGCGCGTGCCCGCCGGCACCGGCTCCAACCATTTGAGGTCCTTCAGGCCGAATCCCACTCCCACCGGCGAGATCACCGCCGGATGGTCACCCGGCAGCGCCTCCGCTTCCGCCCCCTCATGGCTGCGGACGAAGAAGCCCATCCAGGCGCACACCACATGCCAGCCGGAGGCGACCGGCGCGCCCGCGTTGTGTGGGCCGGCCAGATGCGCGGGCTGGGGATCGAACGCCGCCGCAAAGCGAGTGATCTCGGCTGCGGTAAAGGTGAGGCGGCCGATCTCCCGCGCCTCCGCGACGGGAGCGGGAGCGGACGGCGCCGCCATCAGTTGGCGAAGCGGAAGTGCAGCACGTCGCCATCGGCGACCGTGTAATCCTTGCCTTCCAGCCGGAAGCGCCCCGCCTCGCGAGCCCCGGCCTCACCCCTGAACTTCACATAGTCCTCATAGGCGACGGTCTCGGCGCGGATGAAGCCCTTCTCGAAATCCGTGTGGATCACGCCTGCCGCCGCCGGCGCCTTGGTGCCCTTGGTGATGGTCCAGGCGCGGGCCTCCTTCGGCCCCACGGTGAAATAGGTGATGAGGTTCAGAAGATCGTAGCCGGCGCGGATGACCCGGTTGAGGCCCGGCTCCTCCAGGTCGATGGCTTCCAGATACTCGGTCTGCTCTTCGGCGGAGAGAACGGCGATCTCGCTCTCGATCTTGGCGGAGACCACCACCGCCTTGGCACCCTCCGCCTTGGCGCGCTCGAACACCTGGGCAGACAAGGCGTTGCCGTCCTTGGCCGAGGCCTCCTCGACATTGCAGACATACAGGACGGGCTTGGCGGTCATCAGCCCCAGCTGGCTGAACAGCCGCTCTTCTTCCGGCTTCACCTCGGCCATGCGCGCGGGCTTGCCGTCTCGCAGCTGGACCAAAGCGCGGTTGACGAGGTCCAGGGTCTCCTTGGCCTCCTTGTCGGCGCCCTTGGCCTTCTTCTCCAGCGTCTGCAGGCGCTTTTCGAGGCTCTCGAGATCGGCCAGCATCAGCTCGGTCTCGATGGTCTCGATGTCGTCGATGGGCGAGACCTTGCCTTCGACATGGGTCACGTCGCCATCCTCGAAGCAACGCACCACATGGGCAATGGCATCGCATTCGCGGATGTTGGCCAGGAACTGGTTGCCCAGTCCCTCGCCCTTGGAAGCCCCGCGCACCAGGCCGGCGATGTCCACAAAGGTGAGGCGGGTGGGCAGGATCTGCCCCGAGCCGGCGATCTCGGCCAGGGTATCGAGACGCGGATCGGGCACCGCCACGTCACCCACGTTGGGCTCGATGGTGCAGAAGGGGTAATTGGCCGCCTGGGCCGCCGCGGTCTGGGTGAGCGCGTTGAACAGGGTCGACTTGCCCACATTCGGCAGACCGACGATACCGCATTTGAAGCCCATGGATCAGCTCCCGAACTGGTCGCGCCGCCATGGAGGGGGCGCCCATGCGCCGCCGGTTCCAAGCGACAAAGGTGAGGCGGCGCCTGGAGCGGCGCGCCGGAAAAATCGTGTCGCCGCTCTTAACGCGGAATCGCTGGAAGCCAAGCCCACACGTGGGCGCACCCCCACTTTCGTGCGGAAAAGGCGGTTCAGCCCTTCTCGCCCACCCGCTTCTGGTCGCCGAAGCCCTGGGCCTCCAGGAACAGGTGCACCCGGTTATGGAACTCGTCGGAACGGCCGGTTACCAGGAGGTCGGCGAAATCGGCGCAGGCATCGCACACGGCATCGAGCCAGCCCTTCTCGGACTTGGCGAAATCGCCGAGCACATACGGCATCACCATGGCCTTGTCGCCGGGATGGCCAATGCCGAGCCGCACCCGCCAATAGTCATTGCCGCACTGGGCGGTGATGGACCGCAGGCCGTTGTGGCCGGCATTGCCGCCGCCCTTCTTGATGCGCACCTTGGCGGGCGGCAGATCGAGCTCGTCGTGAAAGACGACCACGTGATCGAGCGGGATCTTGAAGAAGCGCATGGCCTCGCCGACGGCGCGGCCGCTCTCGTTCATATAGGTCTCGGGGAATAGGGCCAGCACCTTCTCGCCGGCGATCTCCCCTTCCGCCACCTGCCCCTGGAAACGCTTGCGCAGCGGGCCCAGCCGGTGGCGACGACAGATGGCGTCGAGGGCCATGAAGCCGATGTTGTGCCGGTTGCCGGCATATTTCGGGCCCGGATTGCCAAGCCCCGCGAGCAGATACATGGGACACCTCCGGCTGCGCCGCGCATCGGGCCGCCCCCCCCCCGACAGGCCCCCCAACAAGGGCGCGGCGGCGAAATGCGATGAGACCCGCCCGGGCGGGCCCGGGCGGGTCTCATTACTCAACACGATCCGGCCGTCGGATCAGGCCTTGGGCTCTTCCGCGGCGGCGGCCGGGGCTTCAGCCGGCTCGGGGGCCACGGTCGGAGCCATCACGGTGGCCAGGGTGTCGTCGCCATGGCCGGCCCAGGTCACGCCGGTGGGCAGCGCCACCTTGGAGAGGTGGAAGATGTCGCCGAAATCGGCGCCGGTCAGGTCCACCACCACGGCCTCGGGAATGGCATCGGCCGGGCATTCCAGCTCGACGGAATGGGCCACCACGTTGAGGGTGCCGCCCGCCTTGATGGCCGGGGAGGCCTCCTGCTTCACGAAGTGCACCGGCACGTCCACGGTGATCTTGGCGCCCTGGGACACGCGCAGGAAATCCACGTGCAGGGGGAAGTCCTTCACCGGGTCCATCTGGTAGTCGCGCGGGATCACGCGGTGCTTGGTGCCGTCCACATCCACCTCGAACAGGGTAGTGAGGAAGTGGCCGGCATAGATGGCCTTGTTCACTTCGATGAAGTTCAGCGAAATCGTGATCGGGTCCTGCTTCTCACCGTAGATCACGGCGGGCACCCGTCCGGCGCGGCGTTCGGCACGAGCGGCCCCCTTGCCGGCCCGCGCACGCGCCACAGCCTTCAGTTCCTTGATGGCGGTCATGGCACTCATCCTGAATTGTGTGTTCAGAAACAGCTGGGTTCAGAACACTTGGGTTCAAAACACCTGCGCCGCCGGGCAGCCACAGGTTTCGCGGCGCGGCACGCCTCCAGGGGGGCGCATGCCGTTCGCGAAGGCGCGCTTATAGCGGCGGGACGCCGCAAATGCAACGCCGGCGCGCCTTTGAGCCCGGATCCGGTCGGGCCGTTAGCGCGGCGTCTGGGTCTGACAGGCGCCGGGGCGGCTCTGCCCGAACCAATTGCCACACTTGTCGCAGGCGCTCAGCGACATGGCGAAGCCGGCGACCACCATGAGACGAACCAGATTGCGCATGACGCCTCCTCGCGCCGACGGCGATATCGCCGCGCTTCATCCCCGCCCCGGGGCGATGGGACGAAGGCGACCATAGCCGCTTCTCGGCGCCGCGGAAGGGGGGTGATCACCGGAGATCCGGAGAGCGCCGACATGCCGCAACGGAATGCGCGCAAGTCCGCCTATGCTGCGAAGCGCATTTTCGCGTTTCAACCAACAGGGAAAATGCTCTAGAGCCTGAACCTGCGCTCCGCCCGCGGAGCCGCCTGCCATCTTGCGCACGGAAGGAGACCCTATGCTCAAGCGCATTCTGCTGTTGCTCGGAGATTCGGCGGCATCGGCGTCGGCGCGGGCTTATGCCTTCCAGCTCGCCCAGGAGACGGGCGCGGGACTGGCCGGTCTCGCCGGCATTGATCTGGCGGCCCTGGCGGTGACCAGCCTCGGCCGCGCCGGCGCGGGGGGCCTCAAGGTCCGCCTGGAACGGGATCTGCGCGCCCAGGCGGAGGATCAGCAGCATCGGCTGCGCGCCGGCTATCAGCAGGCCTGCGCGGATCACGGCGTGCCGTTCGAGTGGCTGGCGTTCGAGGGCGCGCCCCTGGCGGCGCTGCAACAGGCCTCGGAAACGCGCGACCTTCTGGTGACCGGCTGCGACACCGGATTTCAGGGCGGCGTCGAGGTGCCGTTGCCGGACCTCCTGGCTCGCCTGCTCGCGCTCACGCCGCGTCCCTGCGTGGTTTGTGGAGAGGAGCCGCCGCACGGGGGTGACGTACTGGTCGCCTATGACGGCAGTGTGCCGGCCATGCGGTCGGTCCAGATGTTCGCTCTCATCGGCCTCGCCACCGGCCGCAAGGTCCGGGTGATCTCCGTGGACCCGTCCCAGGAAGAGGCCGCGCGCCGCGCCAGCGCCGCGGTCAGCTATCTGGAGAGCCACGGCTACCAGGCCGAGGCCATGCCCATCACCTCGCGCATCTCCCCCCCGGACGTGCTGCGGCTCGAGACGGCAAACGTGAAGGCCAGCCTCTTGGTGATGGGCTCCTACGGCCATCGCGGCCTGAAGGAGCTGCTGTTCGGCTCCACCACCCACAAGCTGGTGGAAAATCCGCCCGCAGCCCTGTTCGTCTACCACTGACGCACCTGCCACTGACGCACCTGCGCCGGGCGGCGCTCAGGCCGCCGCGGCGCAGCGGTCGCGCAGCAAAAGGTCGGCGCTCTGGCCGGCCAGCAGCGCCACATTGGCATCCTTGGTGATCATGGCGGCGACGATGGCGCCGTCGATCAGCAGCCCCAGCTGGTGGGCAAGGCCATGGGCATCGCGCGCCCCCGCCTCGTCCGCCAGCGTGGTCAGCGTATCGAGCACCACTTTCTTGTGGTTGAGGGCGATCTGGCGCATGCGGTCGTCCCGCTTGTCGGTCTCCGCCACCGCATTGATGAACGGGCAGCCGAAGAAGGCGTCGTCAGTGAACCACTGGCGCAGCACCGGAAAGATGCGGCGCAGGCGGGCCATGGGTGTTGCCTCACCCTTGAGCAGCTCGCCAATGAACCAGTCACGCCAAGCCGCTCCTTCCCGCTCCAGCACCGCCTCCACCAGCCGCTCCTTGGAGCCGAAGGTCTTATAAAGCGTCGCCTTGGCGGTGGCCGCCTCCGCCACCACCGCATCCACCCCCACCGCGGTGATGCCGTATTGGCAGAACAGTCGGGTCGCGGCATCGATGATGCGGTCTCGCGCCTTGGGTTCCGCCCCCTCCACCACCGGCGCCGGCGCGTGGGAAAAGCCGGGCGATGCGGCGCGGACCTGCACCGGAGGGCAGCTCACGTCGCTGTCGGCCGCCGTTGCGGCCATGCTCTTGGTCTTGCGCGCCATCGTCGTCTTCGCTCTCCCCCGATGCAATGCGTGCACCGAGCCTCATCAGTGTGCCGCATTTGCAGGCAAAAAGACAGACCTGTCTGACTACATCAAGCAGGGATCGTGCCGGCCCCGCACCGGAACCCTGGCGGCGGAACATAGGCGATTCCTCGCTTTTTCGCGATTACGCGAGAATCCGCGCCCCCTTCTTCTCCCTTGGCACAGCTTCTGCATAAGACAGACCGGTCTGTCTCCATAGGCGCACCAAGGAGAGTGAAATGTCTTCATCCGCCCCCAACACCGTGCTCACCGGCTGCCTTGCGCCGGAAGCCGCCACGGGCTGCCTCGCCCCCATCGACAAGGACGGGCTCGACAAGCTGATCGCCGCCGGCAAGGCCGACCCCAAGGTCATCAAGACCCTGAAGTGCAAGACGGTGGCCGAGGGTCGCTTCCGCCACGCCAACTACATCCGCTCGCTGCCGCCCTACATCGTCGACGAGCCCCCGGGCCTTCTGGGCGACGACACCGCCCCGAACCCGTCCGAGGCCTCCCTCGCCGCGCTCGGCTCCTGCCTCGCGGTGGGCCTGCACGCCAATGCCGTCCATCGCGGCTGGACCGTCCGCAAGCTGGAGCTGCAGCTGGAAGGTGATCTGAACATCACCGCCGTCTGGGGCACCGGCGACGTCAGCGACAAGCCGGTGGGCTTCACCGACGTGCGGGTGAAGGTGGAGATGGAGTGCGACGGCGTGCCGAAGGAAGAGATCGACGCCCTCGTCGCCCATGTGAAGAAGTGGTCGCCGGTGGCCAACACCTTCGTGCGCCCGGTGAACCTGGAAGTCGGCCTGGGCTGAGCCCGGCCTTCGACGACGCTCCCAGCGCCCGGCGTGAGGCCGGGCGCGCTCCCTTCCCGCTTTCGAGGACCGCCATGCTCGTCGCGACCGCTCCCACGGCTGAAGCTGCTTCCCCCGCATCCGCGCCGCCGCCCGAAGCGGTCCTGGCCGAGATCCGCACCATCGCCGGGACGGACCTCGCCACCTGGGCCCGCGCCATCGACGAGGGGGCCTATCCGGCCACGCTGATGCATCGGCTGGGGGATGTGGGCGCCTTCCGCCTGCACGTGAACGAGGGCCATGCGGTCGGCGATGCCATCGAAGGCATGGCGCTGGTGTCCGAGCACTGCGTCTCCACCGGCTTCATGGCCTGGTGCCAGAACACTTTGGCCTGGTATCTCATCAATTCCGAGAATGCGGCCGCCCGGACCAAATATCTCAATGCCGCCGCCAACGGCCAGTTGCTGGGCGGCACGGCTCTGTCCAACCCCATGAAGTCCTTCTTCGGCATCGAGACGCTGAAGCTGAAGGGCACGCGGGTGGCCGGAGGCTACAAGGTCAAGGGCATCCTGCCCTGGGTGTCGAACCTCGGCGCCGACCATGTCTTCGGCGCCATCTTCGCCGTCGAGGGCCGCGACACGCCGGTGATGGCGCTGATCGACTGCGCCGATCCGGCGGTGACCCTGAAGCCCTGCGAGCGCTTCCTGGCCATGGACGGCACCGGCACCTATGGCGTGCAGGTGCGTGACCTGTTCGTACCCGACGAGATGGTGCTGGCGGACGACGCCATGCCGTTCGTCAAGAAGATGCGGGCCGGCTTCATCCTGCTGCAGGCCGGCATGGCAGTGGGCCTGATCCGCGACTGCATCGCGCTGATGCGCGAGGTGGAAGCCCCGCTCGGCCACGTCAACCGCTTCCTGGAGGTGCAGCCCTCGCAGATGGCCGACAGTCTGGCCGGCATCGAGGCCGAGGTGGCAGCGCTGGCCGCAACCCCCTTCGACACTTCCCCCGCCTACTGGCGGCGGGTGGTCGAGGCGCGCCTGCTGGCCGGCGAGGTCAGCGTCCAGGCCGCGCACAACGCCATGCTCCATTGCGGCGCGCGCGGCTATGTGGCCGCCCATCGCTGCCAACGCCGACTGCGCGAGGCCTATTTCGTGGCCATCGTCACCCCTGCCACCAAGCAATTGCGCCTGATGCTGGACGAGATGCCGGCCTGACCCGCCTCCTTCTCAACATCCCAAGACAAGAGGGCATCCATTGCCCCGCGCTTTCTGCCTTCCGCGCCTGTTCGTCTTTCTCGAGAGGGGATCATCATGAGTGAAGTGCTCATTACGCCGTCTGAACTCTCTTCCCTCATCCTCGCCGAACCCACGGTGGTGATCGACACCCGTGATCCCGCCAGCTACGCCGCCGGCCATATTCCCGGCGCGGTGAACCTCAACGAGATCTTCACCTATCTCGCCACTTCCACCCCGGAAGGCTATGCGGAGCTGCGGCAGAAGTTCGCCGAAGCGTTCGGCAAGGCGGGCCTCTCCGGCAACGAAACGGCGGTGATCTACGAACAGTCCATGAATTC
This sequence comes from Xanthobacter sp. ZOL 2024, assembly GCF_052932325.1. NCBI lineage: Bacteria > Pseudomonadati > Pseudomonadota > Alphaproteobacteria > Hyphomicrobiales > Xanthobacteraceae > Xanthobacter > Xanthobacter sp. ZOL 2024. The sequence continues at coordinate 1,933,362 of NZ_CM128808.1, read as the reverse complement.
GGGCTTCGGTCAGTCGTGCCGCGGCTATTTCCTGCTCACCTTCCTCGGCTATCCCAAGATCAAGGTGCTGCATGGCGGGTTTGCCGCCTGGGCCGCCGCCGGCCTGCCGGTGACCACCGACGTGCCGGCACCCGCCCCCGCCGCCTTCCCCATGGACGAGGCCGCCGGCGCCCTCATCATCGATGCCGCCGCCATGCTGGACGCGGTGTCCGATCCCGCCATCTCCAAGCTCGACGTGCGCGACGTGGACGAGTGGATCGGCGAAAGCTCCTCGCCCTATGGCAAGGACTTCTGCCCCCGCAAGGGTCGCATCCCCGGCGCCGTGTGGATCGAGTGGTACCGCATGATGAAGCCCACCGCCGAGGGGCCGCGCTTCAAATCCGCCCCCGAGATCCTGGCCGAATGCGCCACCGTGGGCATCACCCCGGACACGCCGGTCTATCTCTACTGCTTCAAGGGTGCACGGGCCTCCAACACCTTCCTGGCTCTGAAAGAGGCAGGGGTGAAGGACGTGAAGATGTATTTTGGCTCCTGGAACGAATGGTCGCGCGACCCGGCCCTGCCGATCGAGGAGGGGCACCCGGCCGCGACCGCCAGCTAGAGGAGCAAGACGCCGTGCCCGAGATCATCTGCTATTTCAGCCCGCAATCCGGCTACGCCTATCTGGGGCACGCGCGCCTCGTCGCCATCGCCAGGGCGCATGGCGCCACCATCTCCTGGCGCCCCGTCGACATCCTGCAAGTGTTCGCCGCGGGCGGCTCCACCGCCCCGGCCAAGCAGTCGCCGCAGCGCAACGCCTATCGCAAGCAGGACATCGTCCGCTGGGCCAAGCGCGCCGGCATCCCCATCACCACCGAGCCGGCCTACTGGCCGACCGATACCCTGCCGGCCTGCCGCATGATCGTCGCCGCCCAGCGTGAAGGTCTCGATGTCACCGCCCTCATCGGCGCCTGCCTCGGCGCCGTGTGGGCGCGCGACCTGCAGATCGCCGATCGCGACACCCTGATCCGTCTCGCCAACGAGGTGGGGCTCGATGGCGCCCACCTTGTCAGCCTGTCCGACACCCTCTCGGCAGCCGAGGGCGTGGAGCGCAACACCGCCGAAGCCATCGGCGCCGGCGTGTTCGGCTCCCCCTCCTACGTCGTCGATGGCGAACTCTACTTCGGCCAGGACCGGCTCGACTTTGTCGCTGACAAATTGAAGGCCCTGGCGGCGGGAGGCGCCGCATGAGCGCGCGCATCCACGGCCCCGTGGTGATCGTCGGCGCCGGCCAGGCCGCCGCCCAGGCCATCACCTCGCTCCGCGCCGAGGGCTTCTCCGGCGACATCGTGCTCTTTGGCGACGAGCCCTATCTGCCCTACCAGCGCCCGCCCCTCTCCAAGGCCTATCTGGGGGACGAGCTGAGCGAGGAGCGACTGGAGCTGAAAGCTCCCAAATTCTACGACGACAGCGCCGTCGAGGTGCATCTGAACACCCGCGTCACCCGCCTGCTGCCCGCCGAACATCAGGTGGAGCTGGCCGACGGCAGCCGCCACGCCTATGGCGCCCTGCTCATCGCCACCGGCACCCGGGCCCGCGCCCTGCCGGTGCCGGGGGCGGAACTGGCTGGCGTCTATTCCATCCGCTCCATCGACGATGTGAAGGCGTTCCGCGCCGCCGCCGTGCCGGGGGCGAAGCTCGTCATCATCGGCGGCGGCTATATCGGCCTCGAAGTGGCGGCGAAGGCCCGCAAGCTCGGGCTGGAGGTGACATTGGTGGAAGGCCAGCCCCGGGTGCTGGCCCGGGTGGCCTGCGCCACCATCTCGGACTTCGCCCGCGCCCTGCACGAGGGCCACGGCGTCACTCTCCTCACCGGCATGGGGGTGGCCCGCCTCACCGGCAGCGACCGCGTCAGCAGGGTGGAACTGGCCGATGGCCGCGTGCTGCCGGCGGATCTGGTGCTCTCCGCCGTGGGCGCGGTGCCCAATGCCGAGCTGGCGCAGGCCGCCGGCCTCGCCCTCGACAACGGCGTGAAGGTGGATGCGGCCACCCGCACCAGCGCGCCCGACGTTTACGCCGTGGGCGATGTCGCCTCCTTCCCCAGCGCGCTCTACGGACGGCGCGTGCGCCTTGAATCCGTGCAGAATGCCATCGATCAGGCAAAGGCTGCAGCCAAAGCCATCACCGGGGCGAACGTGGTCTATGACCCGATCCCCTGGTTCTGGTCCGATCAGTATGACGTGAAGCTGCAGATCGCCGGCCTGCTGGACGGCTTCACCCGCACCGAATGTGACGGCGACGTCGCGGCCGCCCGCTTCTGTGTGCGCTATTTCCACGGCGAGCGGCTGATTGCCGTCTGTTCGGTGAACGATCCGAAAAGCCACATGCTGGCCCGCCGCGCCCTGGCGGCGCCGGAGCCGCAGCCCGCCCCCTCCCCTGGATAATCTCACCCAAGGTCAGTCTTGGCATGCTCGTTGCGGAGCGTGCTGCGCGTGACACGCCTCTTCCTCTGCCCGGTGTCAAGGAGATCCGCCGATGTCAATGTTCTCGAACCCGTTCTCAACGAAGTCGAAGCTGTCCCGGCGGTGTGCCTGCGGGCAGCATGAGAACGAGGATGCCCATCGCGCGGCGGAGCGGGCCGCGGCCCTCGATGACGAGAGCCGCTACAAGGAGGTGGTCGCCTCCGGCCTCATGCGCGCCCTGTTCCCCAATGACCTGAAGCGGCGCGCCTTTCTGAAGGCGGTGGGCGCCTCCACGGCGGCCGCGGCGCTCGGCACCTTCTTCCCCCTGGATACGGCCACCGAGGCCTTCGCCGCCACCGGCAAGCCGGAGAAGACCGACCTCAAGGTGGGCTTCATCCCCATCACCTGCGCCACCCCCATCATCATGGCCCACCCCATGGGCTTCTATAAGAAGCACGGACTCAACGTGGACGTGGTGAAGACCGCCGGCTGGGCGGTGGTGCGCGACAAGACCATCAACAAGGAATACGACGCCGCCCACATGCTGGCGCCCATGCCGCTCGCCATCTCCCAGGGCATCGGCTCCAACCCTATTCCGTTCGTCACCGCCGCCATCGAGAACATCAACGGCCAGTCTTTCACCCTTGGCATCAAGCACAAGGACAAGATGGACGTGAAGTCTTGGAAGGGCCTCAAGTTCGCCATTCCCTACGACTTCTCCATGCACAACTATCTGTTGCGCTATCTGTTGGCGGAAAACGGCATCGACCCCGACAACGACGTGCAGCTGCGCGTGGTGCCGCCGCCGGAAATGGTGGCGAACCTGCGAGCCGAGAATATCGACGGCTTCCTGGCCCCCGGCAATGTCGCCCAACGCGCCGTTTATGATGGCGTGGGCTTCATCCATTCCCTGTCGAAGTCCATGTGGGACGGACACCCGTGCTGCGCCTTCGCCGCCAGCCGCGAATTCATCACCACCATGCCGAATACTTATGCGGCGCTGCTCCGGGCCATTGTCGATGCCACCGGCTATGCCTCCAAGGCGGAGAACCGCAAGGCCATCGCCGAAGCCATCGCCCCGGCGGCCTACCTCAACCAGCCGCCCATCGTGCTGGAGCAGGTGCTGGTGGGCAAGTATGCGAACGGCCTCGGACAGATCAAGGACGACCCGAACCGCATCGATTTCGATCCGTTCCCGTGGGAAAGCTTCGCGGTGTGGATGCTGACCCAGATGAAGCGCTGGGGCCAGGTGAAGGGCGAGGTGGATTACCAGGGCATCGCCAACCAGGTGTTCCTCGCCACCGACGCCGCCAAGGTGATGAAGGAAATGGGCCTCACCCCGCCCGCCACCACCACCAAGAGCTTCTCTGTGATGGGCAAGATGTTCGACCCGGCCAAGCCCGAGGAATACGTCAACTCCTTCGCCATCAAGCGGAGCTGACAGATGAAGAGCCTCGGCGTGCGCGCCGGCATCCTGTCGGTGGTGCTGTTCTTCGCCTTCTGCCTCGTCTGGCAGATCGCCGTCACCCCGAGCGCAAGCTCGGGGCCGGCCCTCGATCCGGAATATGCGAAGCTGATGGGCATCACCACGGCCGGAGCCCAGTCCGCCATGCCGGGGCCCGTGGAGGTGGCCGGCAAGCTGTGGGACGCCCTGAAGGATCCGTTCTACGACAACGGGCCCAACGACAAGGGGCTGGGGCTGCAGCTTGCCTATTCCATCGGCCGCGTCGCCATCGGCTACGGCCTCGCGGTGCTGGTGGCGGTGCCGCTCGGCTTTCTCATCGGCATGTCGGCTCTGGCCTATCGGGCGCTCGATCCGTTCATCCAGGTATTGAAGCCCATCTCACCTTTGGCCTGGATGCCGCTTGCCCTCTACACCATCAAGGATTCCAACCTCTCTGCCATCTTCGTCATCTTCATCTGCTCGGTCTGGCCCATGCTGCTGAACACCGCGTTCGGGGTCGGCGCGGTGCGCAAGGAATGGCTGAACGTCGCCCGCACCCTGGAGGTGGGGCCGTGGCGCCGGGCGTTCACGGTGATCCTGCCGGCGGCGGCGCCCACCATCCTCACCGGCATGCGCATCTCCATCGGCATTGCCTGGCTGGTCATCGTGGCGGCCGAGATGCTCGTGGGCGGCACCGGCATTGGCTATTTCGTGTGGAACGAGTGGAACAACCTTTCCATCGCCAATGTGATCGTCGGCATCCTGATGATCGGCGTGGTGGGCATGGTGCTGGACCTGATCCTGGCGCGCCTCCAGCGGCGCGTGACCTTTCCGGAGTGAGCGCCATGGTCGAACAGAACCCCAAGTTCATCTCCATCGAAGGCATTTCCCGGCGCTATCCCAAGCGCGAAGGCGGCCTCACCACCATCTTCGAGGACCTGTGGCTGCAGGTGGCGCGCGGCGAGTTCGTCTGCATCATCGGCCATTCCGGCTGCGGCAAGACCTCAGTGCTCAACATCCTCTCGGGCCTCGAAGCCCCAACCGATGGCGCGGTGATCGTCGATGGCCAGGCCATCGAGGGGCCGAGCCTCGATCGCGCCGTGATCTTCCAGGGCCACGCGCTGCTGCCCTGGAAGAGCGTGATGGGCAATGTGGGCTATGCGGTCTCCTCACGCTGGCGCAAGGCCGGCAAGGCCGAAGTGGAGGAGCGCGCCCGCCGCTTCATCGATCTCGTCGGCCTCAAGGGCAGCGAGATGAAGAAGCCGGCGGAACTCTCCGGCGGCATGCGCCAGAGGGTGGGAATCGCCCGGGCGCTGTCCATCGAGCCGAAGATCCTGCTCATGGACGAGCCCTTCTCCGCCCTCGATGCCCTAACCCGCGGCACCCTGCAGGACGAGGTGCGGCGCATCTGCACCCGCACCGGCCAGACGGTGGTGATGATCACCCACGATGTGGACGAGGCCATCTACCTCGCCGACAAGATCGTGCTGATGACCAATGGCCCGGAGGCGCAGATCGCCGAGGTGGTGGAGAACCCGCTGCCCAAGGATCGCGCCCGCGACAGCGTCCACCGCGCCGCTGATTACTACCCGCTGCGCAATCACCTGGTGGATTTCCTGGTGAGCCGCAGCCGCACCTTCCGCGATGACGAGCCCGCCGGCTACGACCCGCGCCGCCCGCCCGTGGTGCGGATCGGCACCGGCGCGCCGGCCGCCGACATCGCCCCCGCTCCGACCCTCGCCGCCGGCGCACCATAGCCCAATGGCGCCGGCGGGCGGCGTTGCCTGCCGGCCCTGTCACACCCCACGCAGACAAGACGAGTGGAGACCACGATGAAGCGTGAAGAACTCACCGAGAAGATCCTCGACATCAAGCGCGAGAAGGGCTGGAGCTGGAAATATATCTGCGAGGAGATCGGCGGCATCTCCCCGGTTCTCATCACCGGCGCGCTGCTGGGCCAGATGAAGCTGGTGAAGCCCCTGGCCAAGAAGGCCGCCACCTTGTTCGGCCTCAGCGAGCTGGAAGAAAAGATGCTGAACGAGGTGCCCATGCGCGGCATGCCCATGCCGCCCACCGATCCGCTCATCTATCGCTTCTACGAGCTGATCCTGGTGAACGGCCCGGCGCTCAAGGCGCTGATCGAGGACGAGTTCGGCGACGGCATCATGTCCGCCATCGATTTCGACATGGACATCACCCGCCAGGCCAATGAGAAGGGCGACCGGGTCGGCATCACCATGTCGGGCAAGTTCCTGCCTTACAAATATTACGGCGCCGAGCAGGGCATCCCGTCCCTCGGCTACAAGGAAGACTGAGGCGACGTCCGGAGGGGTTCGGGCCACCCGGCCCCTCCGCACGCGTCAGAGGCCGGCGAAGCGGCGGAAGTTGCGCACCACGTCCTCATAGACCTGCTTCTTGAAGGGGATCACCAGATCCACCACCTCTTCGAGCTCGGCCCAGCGCCAATCCATGAATTCGGGCTTGTGCACGCCGCCGCCGGGGGCGGAGATGTTGATCTCACCATCGGCGCCGGTGAAGCGTAGAGCGAACCACTTCTGGGTCTGACCGCGATACTTGCCCTTCCACGCCTCGCCCGCGATGCGGCCCGGCAGGTCGTAGGTCAGCCAATCCTCCACCTCTGCGAGCTTGGTCACCGAGCGCATGGAGGTTTCTTCATAGAGCTCGCGCAGGGCCGCATCGAACGGCTCCTCGCCCTTGTCGATGCCCCCCTGCGGCAATTGCCAGGAATGGGTCGCGTCCACATGCTCCGGCCCGCCGATGCGACGACCGAGAAAGACTTTTCCCGCCCCGTTGAAGACGCACAGCCCCACGCACGGGCGGTAGGGAAGATCGTGATGGTGCTTGCTCATGGCAAAATCCCGGCGAAGGTGACCGGCGTGTGATGGCCCCTGCCGCGCCGCAGCGCAAGAGGCCGCGGACGCGTCGTCGCCGATCCGGCCCGCGCGCCACCCGCGCACCCGAGCCGGATCATCATCGAGCGGCCCTCAATGGGCGGCGGCGCGCAGATGCGGCAGCACGGTGGAGCCCCAGGCCCGCAGCGAGGCCCAGGTGCGCCGATCGAGCTGGAAGCGATCCACCGGCACCGAGGCGCCAAGCGCGCGCACCTGGCACAGGCCGACGCCGCACCACTGGAAGCCGCACTTCTCCAGCACCCGGCGCGAGGCGGGATTGACCACCCGCGCGGCGCCGGAAAGCACGCCGATGTTGGTTTCAGAAAAGGCATAGTCGATGACGGCCCGGGCCGCCTCGGTGGCCAGGCCCTGGCCCCAATAGGGCTCGCCCACCCAATAGCCGAGCTCCGGCGCCAGCTCCGTGGGGCGACGGCCGAAACCGCACATGCCGATGAACTCGAGCTGGCCCTCGCCGCCCTTCAGCAGCAGCGCAAAAGTGGTGGCATCGGGCGTGGCGCCCAGGGTCTCGACGAAGGCATGAGCATCGGACGGACGATAGGGAAAGGGCAGGTTCGCGGTCATTTCCGCGATCTTGCGGTTGTTGGCGAGCTCCGCGACGGCGTGAACGTCCTCGATGCACGGGGCGCGGAGCACCAGCCGATCGGTTTCGAGGACGGGGATACAGCTCTCCGCGAGCGGCGCTCCAAAGGGCGTTTCAACGACGGTCATGGCGGGCTCCAGTCGGGTGGACAAACGAAAACCGGGAAGACGTCTCGTCTCCCCGGTTCGTTCTGGAGCCCTGTTCTCGCGGCGCCGGATCATTGATCCTTTTGGCGTCTCGGGATCCTGGCTCAGGTTCCCACCGGGTCTACGAGACCGGCGGGATCCTGCATTCTGTCAGGTCTCGCCGTCTTACTCAGCTGCCTCGGCGGCAGCGGGAACGACAGATACGTAGGTGCGATCGTTCGATTTGGTTCGGAACTCGACCTTGCCGGGCACGAGGGCGAACAGGGTGTGATCCTTGCCGATGCCCACATTGGTGCCGGGATGCCACTTGGTGCCGCGCTGGCGCACGATGATGTTGCCCGGAATGACCGCCTGGCCACCGAACTTCTTCACGCCAAGGCGCTTGCTCTCGGAATCGCGACCGTTACGGGACGAGCCGCCTGCCTTTTTATGAGCCATTGTTGCTCTCCTCGTTCAGATCAGGCGCCAGCGGCGGCCTCGGGGGCCGGCGCGCCTTCGGTTTTAGCCTCAGCCTTGACGCTCTCGCCCAGGCCGGAAATCTCGGTGATGCGCACCACGGTGAGGTCGGCGCGGAAGCCCCGCTTGCGGCGCGAATTCTGCCGGCGGCGCTTCTTGAACGCGATGACCTTGTCACCACGGGTCTGCTCGACCACCTCGCCGGTCACCACGGCGCCATTCACATGGGGAGCACCCACGGCGGTGACCTTGCCACCCAGCATCAGCACCGGGAAGGTGAACACGGCACCCACCTCGGCGTCGAGGTGATCGATGGTGATCTCATCGGCGGCGGCAACGCGATACTGCTTGCCGTTTGCCTTAATGACCGCGAACATTCTGTCTCGCTTTCGTGTTCCGCCACGCCTCTCTTGCGGCTTCCGGAGAAGACGGAAGAGGGTGGGCTTCTTTCGGTCGGGTTGGAATGCGGACGCAAGCGCCCGCGCGAAGTCGGTTCGATACAGGAAGCCGGGGGCCGAAGTCAATGTCCGCGGGCGGGCGGCTTCCCGTCGTGCCATGCGCCACGTTTATGGTGCGGTGCCACAGCGACAGCCCCTGGCGGGGCCTATTTGACGTTCACTTTCATGAAGGTGAACGGGGTCGCCGGTGCGAACAGCTTGGCCGCATTGCCGGAATAGACCCTGCCGCCGGTGAGGGTAAGGGTCTTCACCGGTGCGCCCGGCTTCAGGTCCAGATCGCTCAGCGGCACCCAGAAGGTGTTGGGGCTGGTGGCGGAATCGAAGAAATAGACCTTGTTCTTCTGGTCGCTCACCGTCCGCCAGAGGGTGGAGGCGATGTTCGGGGAGCCCGGCTCGATGAAGCCCAGCGGCACGCTCACCGCCCGCATGACGCTCGCCACCGACGCCACCGCCTGATTGTCATAGGTCTGGTCCGGCACGGCGGTGATGATGGCCGGTTCGGCCTTGGTGGGCAGGGATTTGATGAGGAAGCTCGCCCGCGCGAACCGGTCCGCCGCCCGGAAGGTGCCGGGCAGGAACACGGTGCCGCCGATGGCCGCCCAATAGGCGTTGAGGGCGAGCTGTTGATCGTAGGACGGCGAATTGGTCATCACCTGATACTGCCGGCCGTGGTGGATCACCAGCTTGCCGTCCAGATACTCGAAGATGGCGCTGTCGCCGCTGGAATCGGAAATGGCGAGGTGCAGCTGGGCGGCACGGCCATTGGGCAACTCCGCCGTGGCAACCACGAACGGCTCCTTCTCCAGCACCTTCACCGCTTCATCCACGGTGGCGAAATTGTCGAGCACATATTGGGCCCACAGGGCCATGGAGAGGGTCGGCCGGCCGTTGGGCGCGGGATATTGGGATTCGGCGAGATAGAGCAGGTTGGCCACCAGCCCCTTCTCGTTCATGCCGTCGGCGGTGCCCACGTCATAGCCGGAGGCGATGACACTGCCGTATTTGGAGACCCATTTCGGCGTGTTGGCCCCGGCCGCGCCATCGCGGCTGATGCCGGCGGGAAATGCCCAGAGATTGGTGCGCATGTCTTCCGCCCAGTCCATGGACCGGCCGGTCACCACCACATTGTCACCGCCGAGATAGGTGGCGCGGGTGCAGGCCTGCGCCGGCGCGGCGGCGATGAGGGCCACGGCACAGCCGGCAGCGATGCGACGGAACAGGGACGGGTGAAGGGTGCGCATGAAACCTCTCCGGCGATGACAGAGCCGTTGTTGCCGGCGCCGCGGCATGGGCGCGACGCTCATGCCATCATTCCAATGGAGAAATTTCAAGAAAGAGATACCGGCTCCGCCCACACAGCCAGGCGGAGCCGGTGATCCATGCCCTGTCTGCCCCGAAAAGACATGGACAAGCAGAAAAGAGCACGGCTTCGCCCCCATTTCTCTGAGCTGGATCAAATTTGGATGTATCCAACCTGAAATTTGTCTAATCGAGGGGCGCGCCCCGGCGGGGCCCGGAGTGACCGGCCGGGGCGCTGGAGAGGGTAGATGTACGACAAGGAATCCAAGATGCCGGCGGGCGCCCCCGTCATCCGCACCATCGCCATGCCGGCGGACACCAACCCGAGCGGCGATATTTTCGGTGGCTGGCTGATGTCGCAGATGGATCTGGCCGCCGGCAACGTCGCCGCGCGCCGGTCGCGCGGTCGTGCCGCCACGGTGGCGGTGGAAGCCATGAGCTTCCTGTCGCCGGTGGTGGTGGGAGACGAGGTGAGCCTGTTCGGCCACCTGGTGAAGTCCGGCCGCAGCTCCATGCGCATCGAGGTGGAAGCCTGGCGCCGGGCCCGCGACAGCGAGGAAACCACCAAGGTGACCGAAGCCGTGTTCACCTTCGTGGCCATCGACGAAACAGGTCGCCCCCGCCCGCTGCCGCCGGAGGAATGACCTCCGACGGCCGAACGGGAGCCTAGAGGCCAAGCCCGGCCATGGCCGGCGCCGCATAGCGGGTGCCGGCCACCGCCGCCGGCGCAAACAGGCCGTCGAGGGTGGCGAGCTCCGCCGGCGTGAGGCGGATGAAGGTCGCGGCCACGTTCTCCGTGAGGTACTTAATCCGCCGCGTGCCCGGAATGGGGATGACGTGCTCCTGCTTGTTCAGGATCCACGCCAAGGCGATCTGGGCGTTGGTCGCCCCCTTGGCGGAGGCGAAATCCGCCAGCGCCTCCACCAGTTTGTGGTTCTGAGCGAAGGCCTCGCCGGAAAAGCGCGGATTGGCACGGCGGAAATCGTCGGAGGCCAGCGCGTCGGGGGAGGAGACCGCCCCGGTCAGGAACGAGCGGCCGAGCGGACTGTAGGCGACGAAGGCGATACCGAGTTCGCGGCAGACCTCCAGCATCTCCTGCTCGGGCTCGCGGCTCCATAGGGAGTATTCGGTCTGCACCGCGGTGATGGGATGCACCTTGTGAGCGCGCCGCAAGGTCTCCACGGAACATTCGGAGAGGCCGAGGAAGCGCACCTTGCCCGCCTCCACCAGCGCCTTCATGGCCCCCACCGTCTCCTCGATGGGCGTGTTGGGGTCCACCCGGTGCTGATAGTAAAGATCGATGGTGTCGATGCCGAGCCGGTCGAGGCTGGCGTCGCAGGCGCTTTTCACATAGTCCGGCGTACCGCAGACACCGAGCCGCTCCCCCTTCGGCCCACGGACATTGCCGAACTTGGTGGCCAGCACCACGCGGTCACGACGGCCCTTGAGGAAGCGCCCGAGCAGACGCTCGTTGGCGCCCACGCCATACATGTCGGCGGTGTCGAAAAAGGTGATGCCGAGATCGAGCGCCGCGGCCAGGGTTTCCAGAGATTGATTGTCGTCGCTGGGGCCGTAGAATTCGGACATGCCCATGCAGCCGAGGCCGATGGCGGACACGGTGACACCCGAGCGACCAAGCGGGCGGTGGTCCAGAGAAGGATGGTCCATGGTGGGACCTCTCGAATGTGGGAAAAGGATGAGTCCGGCGCCGAATGGCGGGGGACTGAAATGTAAACTACACCGTACCGTTTACTTTGTCAATGCCTGAGACCCCTCCTCCCGGCGGAACCGCCGCCCCTTCGCCCGCCAGCCCACCGCCCTGCGCCGACAAGCCGCCGGTGGCCGACAAGCGCGGCGCCGCCGTGCGCATCCGCAAGGCCGCCCGCCTGCTCTTCCTGGAGAAGGGCTACGAAGGCACGTCCATGGATGCGGTGGCGGCGGCCGCACCGGTCTCCAAGCGCACTCTCTATCACCACTTCGCCAGCAAGGCGGATCTGTTCGCCGCCGTCATCGACGAGGCCTGGTCCCATTTCACCCGCGCGCCGGTGCTGCCGGCGGAGGCCGGCGCCAACCCGCGCCAGGAACTTTCCGCTTATGTGGACCGCCTCAAGGCCCATTGGGACCGGCCGGACGTGATTCCCCTGCTGCGGCTGGTGATCGCCGAGGCGCCGCGCTTTCCGGAATTGTCCCGCGCCTATTTCGCCGCCGGCAAGGAACCGGCGGTGAAAGGGCTCGCCACCTATCTGGCCAGCCTGGCCGCCGCCGGCCGGCTCTCGCCGGGCCTCGACCCGACCCTGGCGGCCGCCCAGTTTCTGGGGGCGATCAAGGAACCACTGTTCTGGCCCCGCGTGCTGGGCGTGCCGGTGGCGTTCTGCGCCGATGCGGCGGTCGATCGCGCCATCGGCGCCCTGCTGCGCGACACACCGCCGCCGGAAACGCCCCCGCGCTGAACCGGTCCGCTCCGCCACAGGCAAGGGTGCCCCGCGCCGCCCCAGCTTGCCCCGCACCGGCGCGGCTGCTAAGAGCCGCGCCATCCCGCCCTTGCGCGGCGTTTCATTCCCCAAGCAGAACAGGACGATCCCCATGGCGATCGAGCGCACCTTCTCGATCATCAAGCCCGACGCGACCCGTCGCAATCTCACCGGCGCCGTCAACGCCGTGATCGAGAAGGCCGGCTTGCGCATTGTCGCGCAGAAGCGCGTGCTGATGACCAAGGCCCAGGCCGAGACCTTTTATGCCGTTCACAAGGAGCGGCCCTTCTTCAACGACCTCGTCGCCTTCATGACCTCCGGTCCGGTGGTGGTGCAGGTGCTGGAGGCCGAGGGCGCCATCGCCAAGTATCGCGACGTGATGGGCGCCACCAACCCGGCCAACGCCGCCGACGGCACCATTCGCAAGCTGTTCGCCGAATCCATCGAGGCCAACTCGGCCCATGGCTCCGACAGCGCCGAGAACGCCGCGGTGGAAATCGCCCAGTTCTTCGCCGGCAACGAGATCGTCGGCTGAGGCTGACCCCGGGGCCCGGCGCGTCCGGGCCCCGGCTTACACGCTCCGGCCATCATGCCCACCGGCCCGGCCGACGCCCATCGTGCGGAGCGTGTCGCGGAGCAAAACCGCAACCGTTTGCGCCTGGACGCCACGGGTGCTGCCCCTTAAGACACCTGCCCATGCGGCGGACACGGGCTGCCCCGCCGCCTCAACCTGCGCCCAGCCCTGACCCAATCGCCGGCCGCGCCCCGCGTTTGGAATCATCGCCCACCCGACGGGAACGCCCATGGATTTCACCGCCCCCACCTTCTGGGTCTCGCTGCTCCAGGTGGTCTGGATCGACCTGCTGTTGTCCGGCGACAATGCGGTGGTGATCGCCCTGGCCTGCCGCTCCCTGCCGAAATCCCAGCGCACCTGGGGCATCATTCTGGGCGCCGGCGCCGCCGTGGTGCTGCGCATTCTGTTCGCCCTGGCGGTCTCGCTGCTGCTGGGCATCCCGTTTCTGAAGATCGTGGGCGGCCTGCTGCTGCTGTGGATCGCCCTGAAGCTCGCCACAGATGGTGATGGCGATGCCCATGAGGTGAAGGCGGCGGACACTCTGTTCAAGGCGGTGCGCACCATCGCCATCGCCGATGCGGTGATGAGCCTCGACAATGTGGTGGCCATCGCCGCCGCCTCCCGCGGCCACCCCGAGCTGTTCATCTTCGGCCTGCTGCTCACCATTCCGCTGATCGTGTTCGGCTCGCAGATCCTGCTGCGGCTGCTCACCCGCTTCCCGCTGCTCATCTGGGCGGGCGCGGCGCTGCTCGGCTGGATCGCCGGCGAGATGCTGGTGGGTGATGCTCTGTCCCTGCAGGGCCTGGCCCATCTCGATCCCTCCCTGGTGGCGGTGGACGATCACGGCGCCCATCCCGCCGCTTTGCCCCGCTACCTCGCCTCCACCATCGGCGCGGTGTTCGTCGTGGGCCTCGGGCTCTACCTGCGCCGCCGTGGCGACAAGGCGGAGGCCGAGGCGTAAGCCCCGGCCTGGCCGCCGGGGCCTGCGGAAAGCAGGCGACGGCGGTTTGTCCTTTGTCTAAGGTGCGGGCATGATCAGCCGTGTTGCCCCGCCGGCCCCCGCCGTTTCCCGTCCCGTCCCCTCCCGGCCTCTCGTGCGCGCCTCCGCCTGCCCGCACGACTGCCCCTCCACCTGCGCGCTGGAGGTGGAGATCGAGCCCACAGGCCGCATCGGCCGGGTGCGGGGCGCCCGCGACAACAGCTATACCGCCGGCGTCATCTGCGCCAAGGTCGCCCGCTATGCCGAGCGCGCCAACCATCCCGACCGGCTGCTGACGCCGCTCAAGCGCACCGGGCCCAAGGGCTCAGGCCAGTTCACCCCCATCTCCTGGGACGAGGCCCTCGACCTCGTGGCGGACGGCCTGCTGGCCGCCGAGCGGGCCCACGGCGCCCAATCCATCTGGCCCTATTATTATGCCGGGACCATGGGTCTGGTGATGCGCGACGGCATCAGCCGGCTGACCCATGCCAAGGGCTATTCCCGCTTCTTCTCCACCATCTGCGTAAACCCCGCCTGGAGCGGCTATCTGGCCGGTGCCGGGCGGCTCTCGGGCGCCGATCCGCGGGAGATGGCGCAGGCCGACCTCATCACCCTGTGGGGCACCAACGCCGTGTCCACCCAGGTCAATGTGATGACCCACGCCATCAAGGCCCGCAAGGAGCGCGGCGCCAGGATCGCGGTGGTCGACGTCTACCGCACCCCCACCATGGAGCAGGCGGACATTCCCCTGCTGATCCGCCCCGGCACCGATGGCGCGCTCGCCTGCGCGGTCATGCACGTGCTGTTCCGCGACGACCACGCCGACCGCGCCTATCTCGATGGCTACGCCCGCGACACCGCCGAGCTGGAAGCCCATGTCGCCAGCCGCACCCCGGCGTGGGCGGCGGCCATCACCGGCTTGCCGGAAGCGGAGATCGAGGCCTATGCGGCGCTGGTGGGGGCGACGCCCCGCGCCTTCTTCCGCATCGGCTACGGCGTCTCACGCTCGCGCAACGGGGCGGTGAACATGCACGCGGTGGCCTCCATTCCGGTGGTGACGGGGGCCTGGCAGCAGCTTGGCGGCGGCGCCGTGCACACGCTGTCCGGCATCTACGGCTGGAACAAGACCCTCATCGAGGGCCTGGACGTGCGCGATCCCGCGACCCGCGCCCTGGACCAGTCGCGCATCGGCCCCATCCTCACCGGCGATGCCGAGGCCCTGGGGGCCGGACCGAAGGTGGCGGCGCTGTTCATCCAGAACACCAATCCGGTGGTGGTGGCGCCGGAGCAGGAGAAGGTGCGCGCCGGCTTCGCCCGCGACGACCTGTTCGTGGTGGCCCATGAGCAGTTCATGACCGACACCGCCCGCATGGCCGACATCGTGCTGCCCGCCACCATGTTCACCGAGCATGACGACCTCTATCAGGCCGGCGGGCACCCCCATGTGCTGTTCGGCCCCAAGCTGGTCGAGCCGCCGGGCGCGTGCCGGTCCAACCACGAGGTGGTCTGCGCCCTGGCCGGCCGGCTCGGCGCCCACCATCGGGGCTTCACCCTCAGCCCGCGCGAGATCATCGACGAGACCTTGCGGATGAGCGGCCGCGGCAGCCTCGCAGAGCTGGAGGCAGCGCGCTTCCTTGATGTGCACGAGCCGTTCGAGACCGCCCATTTCCTCGATGGCTTCGGCCATGGCGACAAGCGCTTCCATTTCGCCGCCGACTGGGCCGGCCTGCCGTTCGCGGCGCCGGGCAAGTTCGGCCCGGTGGCGCAGATGCCCGCGTTGCCCGACCATTGGGACGTGATCGAGGAGGCGACATCCGATTACCCGTTCCGCCTCGTCACCGCGCCGGCCCGCAGCTTCCTCAATTCCACCTTCACGGAAACCGCGACCTCGGCGGAGCGGGAAGGCCCGCCGTCGCTGCTGATGCATCCGGACGACGCCGCCATGCTGGGCCTTGCCGCCGGTGATCCGGTGGAGGTGGAGAGCGCCCGCGGCCAGGTGCAGCTTGAACTGCGGCTGTTCGCGGGCGTGCGGCGCGGGGTGGTGGTGTCCGAGCAGATCCAACCCAACCGCGCCCACGCCGGCGGTCGCGGCATCAACACCTTGACCGGCGCCGACCCGGTCGCCCCGGTGGGCGGCGCCGCCTTCCACGACAACCGCGTGCGGGTGCGGCAAAAAGTTAAGAGTTGATTAATATCAATTTATATATTTATGGTTGTAGCTGCCCAGATCATCGGGGGGCCGACCATGTGCCCGCAAGACACCGACGACACCGCAGCCGCGGCCTCCTCCAACCCCACTCCCACGGGCACCGAACCGGGCCCGACACGGGGTGATGCGACCGAGGGATCAAGCGCATCCCCCCCGCCGCGCGGCGACAGGCGCGGGCGTTCGGGACAGCCCCGTGGACGTCGCGCCGAAGACGACATTCCCGTGGAGCGCATCTCCGGCCATCACCCGATGATGATGCTGGGCGTGGCCCTGGTCACCATCATCATGCTGCTGGTGGCGCTGTGGGCGGTCACGACCCTGCGTTTCTCCTGTGAACTCTCCCGGGTGACGTCGGCATTCATCATCGCCACGGCGGTGGGCTGCTTTCTGGCGGCCTTGGGCGGCACCGTGGGCCTGAGGGGCACGGTCTTCGGCATCCCCATGCGCGCCGCAGGCGGCGCCGGCGCCTTCGTGCTGTGCATCATCATCGTGCTTGCGACCGTTCCCGGCACCTGCAACGCGGATCAGGCCGCTTTCGTCATTCGCAATTTCCGCCACGTTTCAGGATGGGGGATGGCCCAAGATAAATCCCCCCTGGTCTTCGCCCGCATTCCATCGCAGAAAAACTCGAAACTGATCTCGACAGACGACTCCACACTCCTTGGAAACTCCGAAGGAAACATTACCATTTTTCTTTCACGAATCGAAAATTTTCAACCATCTATCGAATTTTTCAGCATCATAAACGGAAAAAATATCAAGGCCTTGTGCACGTTGAATATTTTTTATCAATATAGTCCTCCAGCGCCGGAAAAGGATGTTTATCTCGTCAAGACCGAGGGGAACAATGGAAACGACCCGATCCATGCCCTCAACTTCGCCAGTGAGGTTGCCATCGACGCCATCCGCGACAGCAACGGTCTAAATCCGGACCGGACACGACAGGAAGTCTCGGCCACGTCGTGCCTGGAGGTGAGAGAGGCTCAGCCGACGCTAGTCCCTCAGTCTGTCCTGGCGCAGTCCACGATGCTCAGCGCGGCGTCATCCACAGAGACCGACACGATTCCGGTTCGCGTCACGAAGGACATCTGGGTGGTGCCGCTCGGGCCGGTGGAACAATTCAGGTCCATGGCCAGCAGTTGGAAGCGGTCACAAATCGCCGTCTATGTCCGGGGCTCGCCCGCGGCGGTGCCGCGTGGGGGCGCCACTCCCGGAGAAAGTGTGTCGCCAAGCGAGAAGTCCATGCAGATCAGCGATACGGAGGTTGTCCGCTCCTCCCTCCCGATGACGCCGGAGCCTGCGACGACGATCCCGACGAAGCGCACGACCGGCCACGCCACTCGCGCGTGTGATCAAATGGCGGCAAACGCAGCCGTCGATCGGATCATCGACCAACTCACCATCGAGAAGGATCAGCTCAAGACCGTCGTGGAACAATGGTCCTGCGCCCGCAATCGCATCGCCGACCGGCTCGCCGACCTTGCCGCCGAGCCCACGCTCTCGACAGAGGCGGTGGACACCCAGAGGCAGCTCCTGGATCTGGTGCGCGCCGTCACGTCCGAGGTGGATCTGTGCTGGTCCATCTCCATCGCCAATCGGGCCCAGCGGGCCGGACGCTGCGCGGCGCCCGCCCAGCCGGCCCGGCCCGGACGCATGCGCGACCTCTCAATCGCGCTGCCCTGGAGCGACAAGCTGCGCAAGGCAGTCATCGCCAGCCTCTCGGCCAACGACGCGACAGTGCGCACCAGCGCCCAGCTGGTGGTCGCAAACTACCCCGCGCGTGAGATCCAGCAGAGTATCGAGGACCAGTTGCGGACCAGTCGCGACACCCTCCAGAAAGCACAGCTGGCCGACGCTTATGCCCGCATGCTGTACAACGCCATCTACGAATATTTCTTCGCCGATGACCTGACCAATGCGGATGTGGCCGACATCAGGACGCGGCTCCAGCAGATCAGCGCCACCAGGGGCGCGCTCTCGGCGCCGGAGCAGACCGCTGCGGAAGCGTATGTTCATTATATCCGCGCGGTGGTGCTGCAGAAATGGCGACAGACCCGCGCCGACGCCGACAAGGACCTGATCGCCGAATCCTATGGCAAGCTGCTGGCCCTGACGGTGGACAGCGCCCGCCATTACCGCTTTCCCCACCACATCGCCGTGGCACTCGCTTTCGACAGGAATGAGCTCGAGAAGTTCAACCAGTTGGACGGCGCGCAGTTCAACGCTCTCAGCGGCGGCAGCGCGCTCACCCTGGCCAGCGACGGCAGGCTGAGCCTTTACCCGGTGCCGCCCCGCAACCCCGCCGAGCCCAAGGCCGACACGACCCCCCTCGGCCCGCCAACCCAGAACGACAGGTCCCCCACCGTCGCCTTCATGAAATATGGCGACTGGAGCCTGGTCTACCGCAACAATCGCTGGGGCTGGCTGAACACACCGCAGACCACCGCGTCGAACCATTGACGGCCGACGGCCCCGCCCTCACACCTTCGGGGCGATCAGCGGCTTGAGGCCGGGCTCCACGCCGGCGATGGCCACCCGTTCGTCGGCCACCGTGAGGCGGCCGGCGGCCAGCAGTTCGAGGCCCTTGGGGTAGATCAGGTGTTCCTGGGTCAGCACCCGGGCAGCCAGAACATCCGGCGTGTCGTCGGTCTCGATGGGCACCGCCGCCTGCAGGATGATGGGCCCCTCATCCATTTCCGCGCGCACGAAATGCACCGTGCAGCCATGGAAGCGCACGCCCAGCTCCAGCGCCCGCTCATGGGTGTGCAGGCCCTTGAAGGCGGGCAGGAGCGAGGGATGCACATTGATCATCCGGTCGCGCCAGCGCTCCACCAGCCAGGGGGTGAGCAGCCGCATGAAGCCGGCCAGGCAGACGATCTCGATGCCGTCGTCGCGCAGCACCGCGTCCAGCGCCTCGTCGAACGCCTGGCGATCGGCAAAGCCCTTGTGGCTCAGAACCTTGGTGGGAATGCCATGGGCCTTGGCGAAGTCCAGCCCGGCCGCATCGGCACGGTTGGAGAGCACCAGGGCGATCTCCGCCGGAAAGCCCGGCCGGGCGGCCGCCTCGACCAGCGCCGCCATGTTGGAGCCGCGCCCGGAAATAAGCACCGCCGCCCGCTTGCGGCCGGCGGCCGTCACGGTTGCGCTCATGCCGTGAACCCGAAATCGGCCGCGCCCTCATAGACCACATGGGCCGCGCCCGCGCCGGGCTCGATGACGCCCAGGCGAACCACCGTCTCGCCCGCCGCGGCGAAGGCGTCCGCCACCTTCTCCTCCAGCTCCGCCGGCACCACCACCGCCATGCCCACGCCGCAGTTGAAGGCGCGCAGCATCTCCTCCGGCGCCACCTGCCCGACGCTGGCGAGCCAGCGGAACACCGGCGGCACGATCAGATTGGTGAGGTCGATGCGGGCGATGGTGCCCTTGGGCAGCACCCGCGGCAGGTTCTCGGTGATGCCGCCGCCGGTGACATGGGCAAGCGCCTTCACCGCGCCGGTGGCCCGGATCACCGCCAGCGTGCTCTTCACATAGAGCCGGGTGGGGGTGAGGAGCGCCGCGCCCAGGCTCTGGGCCGGGGCAAACGGGGCCGGCGCCTCCCAGCCGAGACCGGACCGCTCGACGATGCGGCGCACCAGGGAATAGCCGTTGGAATGCACGCCGGCCGAGCCAAGGCCCAGAATGACGTCGCCGGGGGCCACATCGGGGCGCGGCAGCAGGTCACCGCGCTCCACCGCGCCCACCGAGAAGCCGGCGAGGTCATAGTCGCCATCGCCATACATGCCCGGCATCTCGGCGGTCTCGCCGCCCACCAGGGCGCAGCCGGCTTCCTTGCAGGCCCGGGCGATGCCGGCGACGATGTGGGCGCCCACATCCGGCGCCAGCCGGCCGGTGGCGAAATAATCGAGGAAGAACAGGGGCTCGGCCCCCTGCACCACCAGATCGTTCACGCACATGGCGACGAGGTCGATGCCGATGGTGTCGTGCACCCCGGTTTCGATGGCGATCTTGAGCTTGGTGCCCACACCGTCGGTGGTGGCCACCAGCAGCGGATCGTTGAAGCCGGCGGCCTTCAGATCGAACACGCCGCCGAACCCGCCGATATCGGCGTCGGCGCCGCGGCGGGCGGTGGCCTTCACCAGCGGCTTGATGAGATCGACGAGGCGATTGCCGGCGTCGATATCGACGCCCGCGTCGCGATAGGAAAGTCCGTCCTGAGCCATCGGGTCCTCGCGGCAGGGCGGCGCTTCGCCGAGCGATACGCTCCACGCCCCGACCTGGTTGGGCTTGTGGCGCGTGCCGCGCCTGTCCGCGCGGCTTAGCCGCGAACGCCTTCGCGCGCAAGGCGGGCGTGATGCAGGGCAGGCCCGCTCCCACCGGAAATCGGGCCGCGGATCAGCCGGACACCACTCACGGCTGGCTGGCGGTGATCGCCTGCGCCAACGCCTCCACATCCTCGGGAAACGGCAGGGTCCGGCGCCAGGCGAGGCCGATGGTGCGGAACGGCGCCGGCGGCGCGAACGGAATGAGCCGCACCCGCGGCAGGCTGATGCCTTCCGAGCGCACGAACATGTCCGGCAGCAGCGTCACGCCCTGGCCGTTGGCCACCAGCTGCGCCAGAGTGGAGAGGCTGGAAGCGCCGAACCGCCGCAGCCGCCGCGCATCCGCATGGCGGCACACGTTGAGCGCCTGATCGCGCAGGCAGTGGCCGTCCTCCAGCAGCAGCAGGCCGTCGGGATCCACCGCATCGGCGCGCACCACCGGGCCCGGGTAGCCCTCCGCCACCTCCGGCACCGCCAGCACGAACGGATCGTCGAACAGCGCCCGGGTCTCCAAGGCGGGGTGGACCAAGGGCAGGCTGAGGATCACCACGTCGAGATCCCCATGCACCAGCTCGCCGACCAGATGCTCGGTGAGGCTTTCGCTAAGCGCGATCTCCACCTTGGGGAAGCGCCGTGCCAGCTCGGGCAGGAGGCGGGGCAGCAAATAGGGCCCCACCGAGGCGATGACGCCGAGCCGCAGCCGCCCCTGCAAGAGCCGGCCATGATCGCGCAGCGACCGCTCGAAATCGCTCACTCCCGCCAGCAGCGCGCGGGCCCGCACCGCCGCATCCTCACCGATGGGGGTGAGGCGGACGCCGGCGGGCGTGCGCTCCACCAGCTTGACGCGCAGCATCTCCTCCATCTCGCGGATCTGCATGGACAGCGCCGGTTGGGTGACGCCACAATCCTCCGCCGCCCGGCCGAAATGGCCGAGCCGCGCCAGGGCCTCGAAATAGCGGATCTGTCGAAGGGTGAGCATGGTGATCAGATTATCTGATCAGGAACCCACCGCAATCTGATTTGTTCTTATTCCAGAGCTGAGCCATGGTGCGGGCAGATCCCAGCCCGTTGCCCCGCGGGCCCAGTGCGAGGAGAGACGCATGAGCCGACCCACCCTCACCACCACTGCCGGCGCCCCGGTTGCCGACAACCAGAACTCCATCACCGCCGGGGCCCGCGGCCCGGTGCTGATGCAGGATTACCAGCTGATCGAGAAGCTGGCCCACCAGAACCGCGAGCGCATCCCCGAGCGGGTGGTGCACGCCAAGGGCTGGGGTGCCCATGGCACCCTCACCATCACCGGCGACATCTCCAGATATACCAAGGCTAAGGCTCTGCAGCCCGGCGCCACCACCGAGATGATCGCCCGCTTCTCCACCGTTGCCGGCGAGATGGGCGCGGCAGATGCCGAGCGCGACGTGCGCGGTTTCGCGCTCAAATTCTACACGCCGGAAGGCAATTGGGACCTGGTGGGCAACAACACGCCGGTGTTCTTCATCCGCGACGGCTACAAGTTCCCGGACTTCATCCACACCCAGAAGCGCCACCCCAAGACCAACCTGCGCTCCCCCACCGCCATGTGGGACTTCTGGTCCCTCTCGCCCGAGAGCCTGCACCAGGTGACCATCCTGTTCTCGGACCGCGGCCTGCCGGTGGGCGTGCGCAACATGAACGGCTATGGCTCGCACACCTATTCGTTCATCAATGCCGACAATGAACGCTTCTGGGTGAAGTTCCACTTCAAGACCGTGCAGGGCCACAAGCACTGGACCAATGCGGAAGCCGCCGATGTGGTGGGCCAGAGCCGCGAATCCACCCAGGAAGACCTGTTCGGCGCCATCGCCCGCGGCGACTTCCCCAAGTGGAAGATGCAGGTGCAGGTGATGCCGGAGCTCGATGCCGACAAGACCCCCTACAACCCCTTCGACCTCACCAAGGTGTGGCCGCATGCGGACTATCCGGTGATCGACGTCGGCATCCTGGAACTGAACCGCAATCCGGAGAACTATTTCACCGAGATCGAGCAGGTGGCGTTCTCGCCGTCCAACATCGTGCCCGGCATCGGTTTCTCGCCGGACAAGATGCTGCAGGCCCGCATCTTCTCTTATGCGGATGCCCACCGCTACCGGCTCGGCACCCATTACGAGCACCTGCCGGTGAACGCGCCCAAATGCCCCGTCCATCACTATCACAAGGACGGCGCCATGCGCTTCTTCGGTCAGATGACCGGCAATACGGATGCCTATTACGAGCCCAACTCGTTCAATGGCGCCGCCGAGAACCCGGCGTTCCTGGAGCCGCCGCTGAAGATCTCCGGCGACGCCGAGCGCTACAGCCACCGGGTGGGCAATGACGATTTCTGCCAGCCCCGTGCCCTGTTCGAGCTGTTCGACGTGGACCAGCGCGCCCGCCTGTTCTCCAACCTCGCCGAGGCGATGGCCAGCGTGCCGGAGGAGATCGCCGAACGGCAGATGAAGCTGTTCGACCAGGTGCATCCGGAATACGGCGCCGGCGTGCGGGCCGCCCGCATCGCCCTCGCCGCCAAAGCCACCACTGCGGAGTGAGCAGGCCGTCAACGAAAAAAGGGGCTGCGCCCAGGGCGCAGCCCCCTTTTTCATCAGCGAAGACCTCAGTCTTCCAACACCTTCAGCTTGAACAACAAGCCGGCGAGGAAGGCGCCAACCATCGGCACCACGATGAACAGCCACAGCTGGCTCAAGGCCTTGCCACCCACGAACAGGGCCGGGCCGATAGAGCGGGCCGGGTTCACCGACACGCCGGTCACCGGAATGAAGACGATGTGAATCATCACCAGCGACAGGCCGATGGCGAGGCCGGCGGCCTGGGTGATGCCCGCCTTGGAGGTGGACCCGAGAATCACCACCAGGAACACGAAGGTGCCCACCAGTTCCGCGACGATGGCCGCTCCGATCCCATAGCTGCCGCCATAGCCTTCGCCCCAGCCGTTCTGCCCAAGGCCGGCAGTGGCGGCATCAAAGCCCGCCAGCTTGCCGGAAGCGATGATGTAGAGAATGCCGGCGCCGGCGATGCCGCCCAGCACCTGGGCGATCCAGTAGAGCGGCACCTCGGACGCAGGAATGCGCCCCGCCGCCCACACGCCCACGGTGACCGCCGGATTGATGTGGCAGCCCGACACATGGCCGATGCCGTAGGCCATGGACGTCACCGCCAGGCCGAAGGCGAAGGCGATGGCCAGCATGCCGATGGGCGCGCTGCCATAGCCGGTCAGCACCGCCGCGCCGCAGCCGAACAGCACCAGAACCGCAGTGCCGATGAATTCGGCGACATATTTGTTCATGTCATTCCCCATGTTGAACGTCATGCGGCATGGCCCCGCCCTGAAGCCCATATCGCGGGCACGACATAATCTGAAGTTGCACCCGCCTTCAAGATTGACCGAAGCTGATGGGCGAGCCTCGTGCGCGGTGACGACGATGTCCGCGCTCCGGGCCGAACTCCGGCACCCGTGGGACCCAGATTTGGCAGACGCCGTAACGCGAACATGGTAGGTCTGACGCGCCCCGCGATCCGGGGTGTAGGGGAAACATCCATGACGTGGTCACCCACCAGCGGCCGGCGCGCCGCGCGTGCCCGGAACCCTCGCCCCCTGTGGCCCGCCGTGGCCGCCGCCACCCTGATGGCGCTGGTCAGCGCGCCGCCTGCACATGCCCAGCAGGCACCGGCCCCGCAGGCGGCGACCAGCCCGGCCAATGCCCCGGCGCCCTGGCCGCGCACCTTCGAGACCTCCGACAGCGACCAGATCCAGGTCTACCAGCCTCAGGTCGACGACTGGAACGGGGACGTCATGTCCGGCCGCGCGGCGGTGGCCATCGGCGCCAAGGCCGGCACCCCCACCTATGGCATGGTGCGCTTCACCAGCCGGGTGGCGGTGGACAAGCCGGCCGGCATCGTCCACCTCGCCAGTCTCACCATCACGGGCGTGGAAGTGCCCACCGCGCCCGACAAGGCGGGGCTTATCCGCAGCACCCTGCAGGCCCACCTGCCCGCCGAGGGCATGACCATTCCCCTGGACCAGCTCCAGGCGAGCTATGCGGTGAACAAGGAGCTGGCCCAGCTCAAGACCCAGCCGGTGGACAACACCCCGCCGCAGATCCTGTTCGCCTCCACCACCACCATCCAGGTGCCCATCGCCGGGCAACCGGTGCTGAAGCCCATCACCGGCGTCAGCGCTTTCAAGCGGGTCATCAATACCCGCCCGCTGCTGCTGCTGGACGAGGCCAGCACCTATCACCTGCAGGCCGCCGGTACCTGGTATGAAACCACGTCCCTCACCGGCACCTGGATCGTCACCCCCAAGGTGTCCGATGCGCTGATCGCCGCCGGCAAGGCCGCCAGCGACGAGCTCGCCGCCGACCCGCTGCTCAGCTCCGACGGCAAGGCCATCACCCCGCCGCCGGCGATCCTGGTGACCACCGTCCCCACCGAGCTGATCCAGACCGACGGCCAGCCGCAGATGCTGCCGGTGGTGGGCACCAACCTGCTCACCATGAACAATGCCGACCACGCGGTGTTCATGGAGACCACCAGCAACACCTATTACGTCCTCATCTCCGGCCGCTGGTTCAAGGCCGGCGACCTCAAGGGGCCGTGGAGCTTCGTGGCGGCCAATGCGCTGCCGAAGGACTTCGCCAAGATCAATCCCAATGATCCCAAGGCCAATGTGCTGGTTTCGGTGGCCGGCACGCCGCAGGCCAAGGAGGCGGCCATCGCCGCCACCATCCCGCAGACCGCCAGCGTCAAGCGCGACGTGACCCTGAACGTGGTCTATGAGGGCACGCCGCGGTTCGAGGCGATCGCCGGCACCCCCCTCGCCTATGCGGTCAACACCCCGGTGCCGGTGATCCAGCTCGATACCCGCCGCTATTACGCGGTCAACAACGGCATCTGGTTCGTGGCCGAGGCGCCGCTGGGGCCCTGGCACGTGGCCGATGTGGTGCCGGATGTCATCTACACCATCCCGGTCTCGTCCCCGGTGCACTACGTGACCTACGTGCGCATCTATGGCTCCACGCCGGATGCGGTCGTCGTCGGCTACACCCCCGGTTACATGGGCGTCGTGGTGGCTCCCGGCGGCACCGTGGTCTACGGCACCGGCTATTCCTGCCCGGGCTATGTCGGCACCTATTGGATCTCCTGCCCGGTCACCTACGGCCTCGGCGCCGGCTTTGCCCTGGGCGTCGCCGACGGGTTCGCCTTCGGCTTTGCCGCCGGCTGGCCCTGGAGCGTGGCGGTGGGGCCCTATTGGGGTCCGTACTGGCATCCCTGGGGTCCCGGACCGTGGGGCCCCGGTCCCTGGGGACCGCATCCGTGGGGGCCCGGCCCCTGGGGCGGCCACTGGGGCTATACCAACGTCAACCAGACCAACATCTATGGCCGCTGGGGCGGCGCCGCCACGGTGAACCACGCCTGGGGCACCACCTGGAACGGCACCGGCTGGTCCGGTCGCGACTGGCGCGGCACCACCGCCAACGGCACCGCCTTCACCGGCCGCTCGGCGGCGGCGTTCAACCCCTATTCGGGCAATTGGGCCGCCGGGCGCGAGGGCGCCCACGCCAATCCCTACACCGGCGACCGGGGCGCCTCGCGGGCCGGAGCGGCGGGTAATGTCTATACCGGCAATGCGGCGGCCGGGCGTGAATCCGCCAGCATCGATCCCGCCCGCGGCACGGCCCACGCCAGCCAGACGGCGGTGACCGACAACCATGGCCATGTGAATGTGGACAGCCGCGGCGCCGCCGTGGACACCCACACCAACACCGCCGCCGCCTGGCACAACGGCAATGTCATGGTGGACCACGACGGCAACGTCTACCGCCACAACGACAATGGCTGGAGCCGCAACACCACCAGCGGCTGGCAGAATGTGGACCGCAACACCGACACCCAGCGGCTCGACGACGAGCAGCAGGCCCGCTCCTGGAGCCAGCAGCGGGTGGACAATTTCGGAGGCGGTGATCGCTTCGCCGGCGATAATTTCGGCGGCGACCGGTTCGGCAGCGGCGGCTTCGACCGCGGCTTCGGCGGTTTCGGCGGCGGCTTCCGCGGCGGTGGCTTCGGAGGCGGCGGTTTCGGCGGGGGCTTCCGGGGCGGCGGCTTCCGGCGCTAAGCCTCAAGAAAAACAGGCCGGCGGATGCCTTCCGCCGGCCTTTTCATGTCCGCAGGGTCGAACCCAGCCAGAAAGACGGCGGAGACCGGCGCGGCGCCGTGCCGTAGACTGGGCCCAAAGCCCCACGCCCCCAAACCCCGAGCCCCATTGCCGAAGAGGAAACGCCATGTCCGCGTCGCCCATCGCTCCATTGCCCGATGATCCGGCCACGGGCGTCGCCATGCGGGCGATCGCCACCTACCAGCAGCTCGCCGCCTACAATGCCTGGGCCAATGCCCGCCTTTATGATGCGGCCGCGGCGCTAGGGCCGGAGCTGTGCGCCAGGCCCATGGGGGCGTTCTTCGGCTCGGTGATCGCCACCTTGAACCACCTGGTGGTGACCGATCGCATCTGGCTGTCCCGGCTGGAGGCCAGCGGCGCGCCGCAGCCGGCCCTCGACACAATG
This sequence comes from Xanthobacter sp. ZOL 2024, assembly GCF_052932325.1. Taxonomy (NCBI): domain Bacteria; kingdom Pseudomonadati; phylum Pseudomonadota; class Alphaproteobacteria; order Hyphomicrobiales; family Xanthobacteraceae; genus Xanthobacter; species Xanthobacter sp. ZOL 2024. Next base: position 1,906,460 of record NZ_CM128808.1, on the reverse strand, counting down.
CTGGAAACCGACCTTGCCGCCCTGCGGGCGCTGCGCGCGACAGAGGACGCGCGCCTTCTGGCCTTCACCCGCCACCTCGATGTCGCGCGGCTGGCGGCCCCGGTGGTCTATGCCAACAGTTCCGGCCGCAGCTTCTCACAAAGCTGCGCCAGCGCCCTCGACCATCTGTTCAACCACGAGACCCATCATCGCGGCCAGGTCCACACTTTGCTCACCCAGCTGGGCGGACGGGCGGCAGCCCCCTCCCTCGATCTCGTCGCCTTCCAGCGCGAGCAGGGCCTCGCCTGAAACGATCGCGGGCCGGCCTCAATCCAGGCCGGCGATGGCGCGGGCGAAGTCGCGGGCGGTGAAGGGCTGGAGATCCTCCGCCGCCTCGCCGACGCCGATCAGATGCACCGGCAGCTGATGCTTGGCGGCGATGGCCACCAGAATGCCGCCGCGGGCGGTGCCGTCGAGCTTGGTCATGACCAGGCCGGTGACGCCGGCGATGCGGCGGAACGCCTCCACCTGAGAGAGCGCGTTCTGGCCCACGGTGGCATCCAGCACCAGCAGCACCGCATGGGGGGCCGAGGGCTCCAGCTTCTTCACCACGCGAACGATCTTCTCCAGCTCGGCCATCAGCTCGGTGCGGTTCTGCAGCCGGCCGGCGGTGTCGATGAGCAGGATGTCCGCCCCTTCCGCCCGCGCCTCGGTGAGCGCCTCGTGGGCGACGCCGGCGGCATCCGCCCCCGGCTCGCGGGCGATGACCTTGGTGCCGGTGCGGGCGCCCCAGACCTTGAGCTGGTCGATGGCGGCGGCGCGGAACGTGTCGCCCGCCGCCAGCATCACCTTCTTGCCCTCGTGCCGCCATTGGGCGGCGAGCTTGCCGATGGTGGTGGTCTTGCCGGAGCCGTTCACCCCCACCATCAGCACCACGAACGGGCGGTGTTTGTGGTCGATCACCAGGGGCTTGGCCACCGGCGTCAGGATCGCCTCCACCTCGTCGGCGATCAGGCCCTTGACCTCCTCAGGCGAGATCATCTTGTCGTGGCGGCCCTTGCCCACCGCCTCGACGATCCGCGTGGCCGTCTCCACCCCGAGATCGGCGCGGATCAGCACATCTTCCAGCTCTTCCAGGGTGTCGTCATCCAGCTTGCGCTTGGAAACGAGGTCGGTGATGCCCTGGCCGAGATTGGAAGCGGTGCGCGCCAGGCCCGACGCCAGCCGCGCCCAGAAGCCCTTCTTCGCCGGAGTGGCCGGAACCAGCGCGCTAGCCTCGTCCCCGGCACCGCCCTCCGCCACCAGCTCGGGTTCTTCCGCAGCTGCGACGGGAGCGGGCGCCTGGGGCTCGGCCGTCTCGGAAATGGGGATCTCCGGCTCAGTGGGCGCAGCCTCCTCCGGCAACACCGGCGCCGTCGCCTCCGGAGCGCTGGCCACCGCTTCGGGCTCGGGCGGAACAGGTTCCGGGAGCACGGCCGACACCGCCATTTCCGCGGGGCCTTCGAGGGGGGCTTCAATGGGAGCCTCACCTTCAGATACCACCGCAACGGAGGTGATCGTCTCCGCAACCACCTCGACCGGGGCCTGAGCGGGGACTTCCGCCACGGGAAGAGGCTCCGGCGCCGCGGCGACCGGCTCCGCCGGAAGAGCAGGAACGTCTGCGCTAGGAGCGTCTTCACTCGAAGCGTCCTCACGCACCACCTCTTGGCCAGCCGTCTCTTGGCTCGCCGTCTCTTGGCTCGCCGTCTCCTGGTGCGCGGCCGCCTCAGGCGGCGTGTCCGGAGACACGGCGTCCAAAGACGCACCGTCCTGAGTTTCGATGTGCGCCTCCGATGCCGGCTCGGTCGGCGCCGGCTCCGCGGCCGGAGCGGCTTCGGTCTCGGAACCGCCCGTCAGCCAGCCCCAGAAGCCCCGCTTCTTCTTGGCAGGGATCTCCTTGGCAGGAGCGTCGTTTGTAGCAGCATCCTTGGCGGCATCATCCCGGGGATCGTCTTGGCTCATGGCTTTCCTTGAAAGGTCAGGCCGCGATCAGGCGGGTGCCGTCGTGGCCGGCGATGCGCAGCTCCGCCACCGTGCCGCGCGTGAGCGGCCGGGCGAGGCGCACCGGGGTGAAATATTGGGTGTGTCCGCGCCCGCCGGCCTCCACCAGCACCGCGCGCCGCCGGCCCACCTCGCCGGCGAGGTGGCGCTGCAGCAGCCGGGCGCCGAGGGCGCGCAGCCGCGCCGCCCGCGCGCTCACCACCGCGCCATCGAGCTGCGGCATGCGGGCGGCGGCGGTGCCGGGGCGGGCGGAAAAGGGAAAGACATGGAGAAAGGCGAGCCCCGCCTCGTCCAGGAACGCGGCGGTATTCCGCGCCTGCGCCTCGGTCTCGGTGGGAAAGCCGGCGATCACGTCCGCCCCCAGCACCACATCCGGCCGCAGCCGGCGCACGGTGGCGATGAAGGCCAGGGCCTCGGCCCGGCTGTGCCGGCGCTTCATGCGCTTCAAGATGAGATCGTCCCCCGCCTGCAAGGAAAGATGCAGATGGGGCATCAGCCGCTCTTCGTCCGCCAGCGCCGCCAAAAGCTCGCTGTCCGCCTCCACCGCGTCGATGGAGGACAGGCGCAGCCGCTCCAGCTCCGGCACCTGCCGCAGCACCGTGCGCACCAGCCGGCCGAGGGTGGGCGCGCCCGGCAGGTCGCCGCCATAGGAGGTGAGATCCACCCCGGTCAGCACCACCTCGCGATGGCCCGCCTCCACCTGCCGGCGCACCTCGTCCACCACCGCGCCCATGGCGACCGAGCGCGAGGGCCCGCGCCCGAAGGGAATGATGCAGAAGGTGCAGCGATGATCGCAGCCGTTCTGCACCTCCACGAAGGCGCGGGTGCGCCCCTCGAACGCCGCGGTCAGATGGGGCGTCTCACGCGCCACCGTCGCGCGGTCCTGAAGGCGGGGCGGCGCTTCATCGGCGAGGCCGAAGTCGAGGCGCGCCCGCGCGCCGGCCCAGGCGGCGGCCCCGGTCTTGTCGCGGTTGGGCACCAGAAGGTCCACCTCGGCCATGCCGGAGAAGGTCTCCGGCTCGGTCTCGGCGGCGCATCCGGTCACCACCACCCGCAGGTCGGGATCGGCCCTCTTGGCGCGGCGGATGGCCTGGCGCGCCTGGCGTACCGCCTCGGCGGTGACGGCACAGGTGTTCACTACCAACGTGTGCTCCAGCCCGGCCGCGGTCGCGAGCGTGCGCAGGCGATCACTCTCCAGGGCATTGAGGCGGCAGCCGAAGGTGGCGACCGCCAAAGGCGCGCCCGCCATCAGGCCGCCTCGCCCAGCATGGCGGGGGTGATCTCGCCCCGGAATTCATGGGCCACCGGCCCGGTCATCAGCACGTGGTCGTCGCTGGTGCGCCAGTCGAGGGCGAGCTCACCCCCCGGCAGGGTCACGCTGACGGTGCGGCCGGCACGTCCCGTGCGGGCGGCGGCCACCGCGGTGGCGCAGCCGGCGCTGCCGCAGGCGCGGGTGCGGCCGGCGCCACGCTCCCACACATGGAGAAGGAAGGCATTTTCCCCCTTGGGGCTGGCAAACGAGATGTTGGCCCGCTCGGGAAACAAGGGATGGTGCTCCAGCGCCCGGCCGAGCCCCACCACATCCATGGCGTCCGCATCGGCCACGAAGAAGATGACGTGGGGATTGCCCATGGAGACGAGGCTGGCCGGCCCCAGCGCCTCATAGCCCGGGATCAGCACCGCGCGGGTGTCGCCCACGTCATGGGCCAGGGGAATGTCGCGCCAGTCGAACCGGGGCGCGCCCATATCCACCGTCACCCGGCCATCGGGCAGCATCTGGCAATCCAGCAGCCCCGCCGGGCTTTCAAACAGGAGATGCGAAAGGCCGGTCTGCTCCGCCTCCAGCGCGGCGATGCAGCGGGTGCCGTTGCCGCAGGCGGCGGATTCCGAGCCATCGTTGTTGAGGATGCGCACGAACGCGCGGGTGCCCTCCCGCCGGGGCGGATAGAGCACCATGGCCTGGTCGAACGGCAGCACCCCCGGCCGCGCCAGCGCCCGCGCCGCGTCGGGGCTCACCTCCACCGGATCGGCACGCAGGTCGAGCACCAGGATCTCGTTGCCGAGACCATTCATCTTCACGAAGGGGCGATGGGCGAGCGGTTGCATGGGCGCCAAGGAACGGGGAACGAAGGAGACCGCTCCTATATGGCCTCGAATGAACGCCGGCGCCACCCCGGCGCGCAGGGCACCGGGTGACGGCCGCAACTCGGCCGCAGTCCCGCCTCCAAGATGCCGAAGCGCATGGTAGAGATGGCGCGCTGCCGCGCCGTTGCGCCGGCACGGAGGACGGATGATGTCGGCACGCGCGGCGCAGGGCGCCCCTGGCAAGATGGTAGCGTTTTCCCACAATGAGCCGCCGGCCGGCCGCCGGACCGCGCGCGGAGCGGCCCCGCTGCTGGCGCTGGGCCTGCTCTTGACCCCGCTCGCCCCCGCTCTGGCCCAGCCCGCCCCTGCGGCCACCCAGCAGAATACGGTCCAGAAGGACGACAGCCTGACGCCGCCGCCGGTTGTGGACCCCAAGCCCGTGGAGACCCAACCCGTCGCCCCCGCCGCCGCGCGCTTTGTGCCGGAGGAACTGACCCTGACGCCGATGCCGGTCATCACCCTTGCCGGCACCGCCACCTGGGACGAGGGCTACGACAAGCTGGTCGCGGCCCTGAAGACCCTGGACAAGGAGCTGACCCGGCTGGGCCTCACCCGCGCCGGCGACGCCTTCGTGGTCTATACCTCCAGCGACGATCTCGGCTTCGAGTTCGAGGCGCAGCTGCCCTTCTCCGGCACCACCACCCAGAAGGCCAGCGGCACCATGAAGCTCGGCGGCTCCTATGCGGGCAAGGCGCTGAAGTTCAGCCATTCCGGCTCCTTCGCCGACATGGACAACACCTACGAGCAGATCGCCAACTACCTCGACGAGAAGAACATCAACGCCGACGGCCTCTATATCGAGCAGTACCGCACCGATATGACCACCACCGCGCCCGACGCGCTGAAGATCGACATTCTCGTGCCCGACCCCAGATAAGGCAGGGACCCGCCCGCGGCCGTGGAACACCGTCCACGGCCGGCTTTCCTCCGCGCCGCGAATCTCCTTTGATGGGCGCAGGATCGAATCGAACGCCTGCGGAGGCTTCCATGCCGCGCCTGTTCACCGCCATCGAGATCCCACCGGATGTGGGTCTCGGCCTGTCGTTCCTGCGGGGCGGCATCGCGGGGGCCCGCTGGATCGATCCCGAAAACTACCATGTGACGCTGCGCTTCATGGGCGACGTGGACGACGCCATGGGCCGCGACATCATGGAGATGCTCGGCGCCGTGCGCCGGCCGTCGTTCGATCTCACCCTCGATGGTCTCGACCAGTTCGGCGGCCGCAAGCCCCGGGCGGTGTTCGCGGCGGTGAGGACCAATGCGGCCCTGATGGAGCTGCAGGCCGAGCAGGAACGGCTGATGCAGCGCCTGGGCCTCTCCGCCGAGGGCCGCAACTACAAGCCCCATGTCACCCTGGCGCGGCTGCGCGACGCTTCCACCCGTCAGGTTGCCGATTACCTCGCGACCCGCGGCCCCTATCGCAGCCCCAGTTTCAAGGTGCCCCGCTTCGTGCTGTTCTCGTCGCGGGATTCCGTCGGTGGCGGGCCGTATCTGGTGGAAGCCGCCTATCCGCTCGGCTGATGTCAGCCGCCCGGCGGTATTTTAGAATCCCTATTAATTGAGCCGCATCGGACGGCTTTTTCTTGCAGCGCGGGATGGAATTCATTTTCCTGACACGTCAGGCGTGTCTGCTGACTGCAGGCGGCCCCCGAACGCAACAGATTTCGGTGCGCGAGATCTTGTGTGCCCGGGCCTCTCGACCATGTGAAGAGCCATGACCACGTCCAATCCCGCATCCTTTTCCGCCCTGGAGTGGCTGGGCCGGGACACCGGCGATGAAACGACGGCCCAGCGCAACGCCGCGCGGGACGAAGTTCGTGTGCGCCGGGGCTTCTGGTCGAAGCTGAAGCGCTCGGCCACCTATGTGCCGTTCGCCGAAGAGGCCACGGCCGCCTATTTCGCCGCCTTCGACCGTGCGACACCGCTGAAGGTGCGCGCCACGTTGCTGGCGGCGCTGGCCTATTTCGTGCTGCCGGTGGATGCGGTGCCGGACGTGTTCCCGGTGATCGGCTTCACCGACGACGCGGCGGTGCTGATGACCGCCCTGCGCCTGATCTCCGGACACATCACCCCGCAGCACCACAGCGCCGCCCACGACGCGCTGGAAGACCTGCGCCGCGGCTGAGGACCGCCGCCGGAGGCCCCGCCGACCGGCGGGTCAGCGCGCCCGCCCAACCGCGTCCTCACCCGGTGGTGAGGACCACCTTGCCCTTCACCCTGCGGCCCGCGATGAGGCCGATAGCCTTGGCGCAGTCGTCGAGGGAGAAGGTGGCATCCACATGGGCGGAGATGGCGCCCGCATGGGCGTAACCCACCAGCGTCTCCACCGCCGCCTTGAGCCAGAGCGGATCGCTCTTGGCCTGCGCGCCGAAGGCCACGCCCCGCGCATCGCAGTTTTTCAGCAGCAGCAGGTTGAGGGGGATCTTGGGAATCTCGCCGGCGGCGAAGCCCACCACCATGAAGCGGCCGTACCAGCCGAGCGCCCGCAGCGCCTGCTCCGCCAGTTCGCCCCCCACCGGATCGAACACCATGTCCAGCCCGCCCGGCCCGGCGAACGCCTTGAGACCGGCCTTGAGATCGGAGGCGGTATAGTCGAGCCCCGCCTCGGCCCCATGGGCACGGGCGAACGCCACCTTCTCCGCCGACGAGGCGCAGCCGATCACCCGGGCACCGAGGGCGCGCCCCACTTCCACGGCCGCCAGGCCGACGCCACCAGCCGCCCCCAGAACCGCCAGGGTCTCCCCCGCCTTCAGATTGCCGCGATCGCGCAGAGCATAGAGGGCGGTGCCATAGGTGACGATCAGGCCCGCGGCCTTGACCAGATCCAGGTCGTCGGGCACCCGGGCGAGATGGGAGGCCGGCACCGCCACCTTCTCCCGCGCCGCGCCGTAGCTCATGTAGCCGCACACCCGCTCGCCCACCGCGACACCGGTGACCCCTTCGCCCAGCGCCGCCACGGTGCCGGCGAACTCGCCGCCGGGGGAAAACGGCAGCGAGGGTTTGACCTGATAGAGATCACGGATGATCAGCGTATCGAAGAAATTGAGGCCGATGGCCGCCACGTCCACCACCACCTCGCCGGGGCCCGGCGTGGGATCGGGCAGGCCGACGATTTCCAGGGCTTCCGGCGGCCCATGGCGCACGCACAACACCGCTTTCATGGATCACACCTCCCGTTTCCGCCATTTCCCCACGGCCGGTTACCATTCCTTAACCGTCGCGGCAGTTTGAATGCACCATCGGCCGGTCGCCGCAGCGCCCGGGCCGTAGCGGCAAAGCTTTGTACAAGCCAGAACTTTCGGCCTCGCGCCACCTGTTTGTCGCACCCGTGCAGAGCCTGCAGATCGCCGATGTTTGAGGGGTTCACGCATTGAGGTGAGCGGAGCCGTTGGTTTAAGAAAACGCAAGGCGCGCCCGCCATCTTTTTTCGACTGCCTCGATCGCACCCTGCGGCACATAGGCTCAACCCCTCAGTTTCGCGGCTCGAAGGTCTATGACTGGAGATCCGCAACGAAAAGGAGAAGCCATGGCACCTCGTCGTGTCCGTCCGACGCTCCTGGGCGTTTTCCTCGCCACCCTGGCCGCCGCGCCCGCGCTGGCTCAGGGTCAATCCAAGCCGGTTGCCCAGTTCGGGGACTGGAGCGTCTATGCCTCCACCGGCAACCCGAAGGTGTGCTACGCCATCTCCCAGCCCAAGAGCCGCCTGCCCGCGGGCCTCAACCGTGACCCCGCCTATTTCTTCATTTCCACCCGCCCCGGTGAGAATGTGAAGAACGAGGTGTCCATCACCGCCGGCTTCCCCCTGCAGGACGGCAAGGATGCCACGCTCACCGTGGGCAGCCTCAGCCTGCAGCTCTACACCAAGGGCGAAGGGGCCTGGGTCCGCAATGTGGCGGACGAGGCCAAGCTGGTGGACGCCATGCGCAAGGGTCGAGACCTGTCGGTGGCCCTCACCTCCGGCCGCGGCAACGTCACCACCGACAAATATTCCCTCTCCGGCATCTCCCAGGCCCTCGACCGGGTCGCCCAGGAATGCCGCTGACGGACGAGGACTGCCGCGGAACACCGCGCCCCCGCCGCTGGATGACCGCCAGCGGCGGGGTGCCGCCCGCGATGATGTTCAGGCGCCCGCCCTGCCGGCGCCCCAATCCGCTGCTTCAAGGCCCCGCATCCCCATCACCGCGCCGAACGCCTGTGGAAAGCCGGCGCGGGAAGGCTTATGTGTGACGCCATGACCAGCGCTCTCGACCCCGCCCCCGTTTCCGACCTCGCCGCCGGCCGACCCGCCGATGCGCCGGCGCATGCCCTGCCGTCTCTGGTGGGGCTCGACCGGGCCCGGCTCGGCGCCGCCCTGGCCACCATCGGCGTCGAGGGGCGCGAGCAGCGCATGCGGGTGAACCAGCTCTGGCACTGGATCTATCTGCGCGGCGCCACCGATTTTGCGGAGATGACCAACGTCTCCAAGCACCTGCGCGCCCGGCTGGCCGATCATTACACGCTGGCGCGTCCGGAGATCGTGATGGAGCAGGTGTCGCAGGACGGCACCCGCAAGTGGCTGCTGCGCTTTCCCGCCGACAATCCCGGCGAGAAGCCCCACGATATCGAAACCGTCTACATCCCCGAGAGCGACCGCGGCACCCTGTGCGTGTCCAGCCAGGTGGGCTGCACCCTCAATTGCGCCTTCTGCCACACCGGCACCCAGCGCCTGGTGCGCAACCTCACCGCCGCCGAGATCGTCGGCCAGGTGATGGTGGCCCGCGACCGCTTGGGCGATTATCCCGGCCGCGAGCGGGCGGTGGGCCCGGGGCTGCCCACCGAGGGCGACCGGCTGGTCACCAACATCGTTTTCATGGGCATGGGCGAGCCGCTCTATGCCTATGACAGCGTCAAGGAAGCCATCGAGATCCTGTCCGATGGCGATGGCCTCGGCCTCGGCAAGCGCCGCATCACCGTCTCGACCTCCGGCGTGGTGCCGGAGATCGAGCGCCTGGGCGCCGAGGTGGGGCCGATGCTGGCCATCTCCCTGCACGCGGTCAAAGACGACCTGCGCGACGTGCTGGTGCCCATCAACAAGAAGTACCCCATTAAGGAGCTGATGGAGGCCTGCCGCACCTATCCGGCCGCTTCCAACGCCAAGCGCATCACCTTTGAATATGTGATGCTGAAGGGGGTCAACGACAGCCCCGCCGATGCCCGGGCGCTGGTGAAGCTCCTGGAAGGGGTGCCGGCCAAGATCAATTTGATCCCGTTCAACCCCTGGCCGGGCACCCAATATGAGTGCTCCGACTGGGAGACCATCGAGCGCTTCTCGGACATCGTGTTCAAGGCCGGCTATGCGAGTCCGGTGCGCACCCCGCGCGGGCGCGACATCCTGGCGGCCTGCGGGCAATTGAAGAGTGAGAGCGAGAAGCTCTCCGCCCGCGAGCGCCTCGCCTATCGCGCCATGGCCGCCGCGGCGGAAGCGGCGGAGTAACCGCAGGGAGCATCCCCATGCTCGACCATATGGGCCTTCACGTCAGCGATTTCGCGCGCGCCCGCGCCTTCTATGCGGCGGCCCTCGCGCCGCTCGGCTACGGCGTCGTCATGGAGGTGAGCGCGGCGGAAACCGGAGGCGCCGCCCATGTGGGCTTCGGCGCCGGCAAGCCGGAATTCTGGCTCGGCAGCGGGCCCACGCCCAGTGGCCCCGTCCATGTGGCCTTCACCGCCCCGGACCGGGCGGCGGTGGATGCCTTCTATGCCGCCGCCCTGGCCGCCGGCGGGCGCGACAATGGCGCGCCGGGCCTGCGGCCCCATTACCATCCCAATTATTACGCGGCCTTCGTGCTGGATGCCGACGGCACCAATGTGGAAGCCGTCTGCCACCAGCCGGCCTGAGGGTATCGACCGCCGGCCATGGACAATCTCTTCCGCCTGCTGCTGCGCCTCATCCTGGTGCCCCTCGGCTATCTGGCCGCGGTGGTGGCGGGTTCGGCGGTGATCCTGGTGGGCGAGTGGCGCATCGGCACCCTGTTCCAGGCCGGCACGCCCGATGAGGCGGCGCTGGGCGCCTTCGTGGCCATCGTGGTGGCCGGCTTCGTGCTGGTGCTGCTGGTGTCCATGATGTGGCTGGTGGCGGCGGTGGGCATCCTGTTCTCGGAGCTGTTCGCGGTGCGCTCCTGGATGTTCCATGCCGCCAATGGCGTGGTCTCCGCCTGGATCGGCACCCAGCTGTTCGCCTCCGACGCGGAAGTGAACGCCGCCGCCCACGACCCCTTCTATGTGATCGCCGCCGGCCTCGCGGGGGGCCTCGTCTACTGGCTGGTGGCGGGCTCCAGCGCCGGCTTCTTCAAGCCGGTGCTGCGCTCCGCCGCCGAACGCGCCGCCCGCCGGCTGCCCCCACCCGAGCCACCCGCCGGACTGCCGCCGGCCGCCTGAAGGGGCCGCGCCGACCAACATTCCTTTGATTCTCAGCCGCGTTCCCGCTAAGCCTCGCGGCGAGCCGGCTGACCATGACACACTCTTCCGCACCCCCTGCTTCCGCATCCCCCTCCCTCGCCGATCTGCGATCCGAGATCGATCGCATCGACGAAGCCATGCACCGCCTCCTGATGGAGCGCAGTGAGATCATCGATCGCCTGGTGCAGGTGAAACGCACCCAGGGCGCCGAGGGCGGCTCGGCCTTTCGCCCGGCACGCGAGGCCGAGATGATGCGCCGGCTGGTGGAACGCCACCATGGCCTGCTCCCCCTCGATACGGTGGAGAGCATCTGGCGCGTCATCATCGCCACCTTCACCTATGTCCAGTCGCCTTATGCGGTGCATGCCGATCTCGCCGTGGGTGAGCCGGCCATGCGCGACAGCGCCCGTTTCCACTTCGGCTTCACCGTGCCATTCGTGCCGCACATGGGCGCGGCGGGGGTGATCGAGGCGGTGGCCGCCTCCAAGGGCGATCTCGGCCTGCTGCCCGCCGCCATCGGCACCCTGCCCTGGTGGACCCAGCTGGAAGGGGACGGCGCGCCCAAGATCATCGCCCGCCTGCCGTTTGTGGAGCGGGCTGACCACCCCGCCGGCCTGCCGGTGTTCGTGGTCTCCCACCCCATCGCCGATGCGGCGGTGCGCGAGGTGCGGGTCTATTCCCTCCGCGTCTCCGGCTGGAGCGCCCGTGCCGGCCATGCCCTGCCGGCCTTCGCCGAGACGCTGCTGGCGCCCGACGAAGCCCTGGACGGCGCCGCGCTGCTGGTCTCGCTGCCCCCCGGCCACCAGGTGGACGAGGTGCTGGACGCCGTGAAGGGCGCCGGCGCCGGCATCCGCGCGGTGTGCGAGGTGGGCAGCCACGCCGCCATCCATAAAGTGAATGTGTGATATGCCTCTGCCCCCGGCGGCCATCGCGTGGCCGCGGGGACCTGTGTTTGTGGAGTGACCTTCGATGTCCGCCGTGCCGAAAGACGTTGTCTCCCCCTCGCGCCCGCAGCCGCGTCCTGGCGTTCTCGCCATCGACGCCTACGTGCCGGGCAAGAGCCACGCGCCGGGGGTGGACAAGGTCTTCAAGCTCTCCTCCAACGAGACCCCCCTCGGCCCCAGCGCCAAGGCGGTGGCGGCGTTTGCCGAGGCCGGCCTCAACCTGCAGGACTATCCCGACGGCGCCTCCCAGGTGCTGCGCGAGGCCATCGCCCGCGCCTATGGGCTTGATGCCGATCGCGTCATCTGCGGCGCCGGCTCCGACGAGCTGCTCAATCTGGTGACCCACACCTTCGTCGGTCCCGGCGACGAGGTGGTGTATTCCCAGCACGGCTTCCTGGTGTACCGCATCGCCACCCTGGCGGCCGGCGGCGTGCCGGTGGTGGCCCCCGAGCGCAACCTCACCACCGATGTGGACGCCCTGCTGGCGGCGGTGACCGAGCGCACCCGGGTGATGTTCCTCGCCAATCCCAACAACCCCACCGGCACCTACATTCCCTTCTCCGAGGTGAAGCGCCTGCACGCCGCGCTGCCGCCCCACGTGCTGCTGGTGCTGGACGCCGCCTATGCGGAATATGTCCGCAAGGACGATTACGAGACCGGGCTGGAGCTGGCGCTCACCAGCGAGAACGTGCTGATGACCCGCACCTTCTCCAAGATCCATGGCCTCGCCGCCCTGCGCATCGGCTGGGCGGTGGGATCGGCCCATGTCATCGACGCCATGAACCGGGTGCGCGGGCCGTTCAACATGAACACCCCGGCGCTGCTCGCCGGCGCCGCCGCCATTCTGGATGCGGAGCATGTGGAGAAGTCGGTGGCGCACAATGCCGCGTGGCTGCCCTGGCTCACCCGCGAGATCGAGGCCCTCGGCCTGAAGGTGACCCCCTCGGTGGCCAACTTCCTGCTGATCCACTTCCCGGACACCCCCGGCCGCACCGCCAAGGAGGCCGACGCCTTCCTCACCAAGCGCGGACTGATCCTGCGCTCGGTGGCGTCCTACGGCCTGCCCCAGGCCCTGCGCATGACGGTGGGCACGGAGGAGGCCAACCGCCTGGTGGTGGACGCCCTCAGGGACTTCCTTGCGGGGAAGCCGGCGTGAGCGCCGTCCTGTTCGATCGGCTTGTGGTCATCGGCGCGGGCCTCATCGGCTCGTCCATCGCCCGCGCCGTGCGTGAGAAGGAGCTCGCCACCACCGTGGTGGTGGCCGACAGCGACACCGCCGTGTGCGCCCGGGTGCGCGAGCTCGGCTTCGCCCATGAGGTGACCGAGGATCTCGCCGCCGCCGCCACCGGCGCCGATCTCGTCATCGCCTGCGTGCCCGTGGGCGCCTCGCGGGCGGTGGCGGAACAGGTGGGGCCGTACCTCAAGCCCGGCGCCATCCTGTCCGACGTGGGCTCGGTGAAGGGGGCGGTGGTGGAGGCCATGGCGCCGTTCGTGCCGGCCCACGCCCATCTGGTGCCGGCCCATCCGGTGGCGGGCACGGAGTTTTCCGGCCCGGATGCGGGCTTCGCCAGCCTGTTCGAGAACCGCTGGTGCATCGTCACCCCGCCGGAAGGGGCCGACGAACAGGCGGTGGACCGCCTGAGCGGCCTGTGGCGCGCCATGGGCGCCAATGTGGAGCTGATGAGCGCCCACCACCATGATCTGGTGCTGGCCATCACCTCCCACGTGCCCCACCTCATCGCCTACAACATCGTCGGCACGGCGGCGGAGCTGGAAGAGACCCTGGCCTCCGAGGTCATCAAATTCTCCGCCGGCGGCTTCCGCGACTTCACCCGCATCGCCTCCTCCGACCCCACCATGTGGCGCGACGTGTTCCTCTATAACCGCGATGCGGTGCTGGAGATGCTGGGCCGCTTCACCGAGGACCTGACCGCCCTGCAGCGGGCCATCCGCTATGGGGACGGCGACGCGCTGTTCGACCATTTCACTCGCACCCGCGCCATCCGCCGCTCCATCATCGAGCTGGGCCAGGAAACCGCCGCCCCCGACTTCGGCCGCCGCGCCGCCGGCAAGCCCCGGCACGAGCAGAGCTGAACCGCCCGCGCCAGCACCCGCGCGCGAGCAACTCAGGCGGGTTCCACGCCCGGTGGAGGCGCCAGGGGCTTCTCGAACCAATGGTGAGCGTAGGGCTCGCGATTGAAGGGCGCCACCTCCACGAAGCCGCTCGCCCGGTACAGCGCCTGCGCTTCCGTCAGCGTGCGGTTGGTCTCAAGGCGCAGAAGGGAGACCCCGGCCCCGCGCGCCGCCTCTTCCAATCGCGCGAGGATGCGGCGGGCCACGCCGAGGCCGCGGGCCGTGGGCGCGACCCACATGCGCTTGATCTCTCCAACTCCAGCATCGTGGAACCTGATCGCGCCGCAGCCCACCGGCCGCGCCGCCATGCGGGCCAGCACCAGGGCGCCGTGGGGCGGACGCATGTCTTCCAAAGCGATGGGATTGCTGCGCGCGGGATCGAACCCGCCCTCGAAGCGTTCGGCAAGGTCCCGTACATAGGCCTCCAGACACCAGCGGGCATCGGCCCCTGCCGGATCCTCCACCACGATCCTCAGGTTGCCATGAAGACCCGCTAGCCGGCCGGACTGGGCCAGCAAGTGCTCCACCTCGGCCATGGCCGCCACCAGCCTCGCCCGCTGGGGTGGCGCCAGAGGCGCGAGCAGGTCACGGGCCAAGGTGTCGGAGAGGCGATCATAAGTGTCGCGCTCCGCCCGGCCGGCGGAGGTCAGGGCGACACAACGGACCCGCGCGTCATCCGCCCGGCGCCGCACCGCCACCAGCCCCTGCCCTTCCAGGGCACGGAGCAGACGGCTCACATACGCGGAATCGAGTTGAAGACGCGCGCGCAGCTCCCGCACGTCAACGCCATCCGGCGCATCCGGTCGCCCGATCTCGAACAGCAGCCGCGCCTCGCCCAGCGGGCGGCCGCGCTGCAAATAGCTGTTCTCCAGCGCCCCCACCCGCTGCGTCACCAGCCGGTTGAAGCGGCGCACCTGATTGATGTGGCCTGCCTGCATTTTCTGACTTTAGTCAGATAACTTCACCTCACGCAAGGCGGCCTATTCCGCCGCCTCCGCGCGCAGCGCCGGGGGCTCGCGGAAGCGGGCGAGCAGGGCGGCTTCCTCGGCTTTGGCGGCGGCAAGGCTCTTCGCCTTCACCGGGCCGAAGCCGCGGATCTTCTCCGGCACCGAGGCCAGCGCCACCGCCAGCCCATGGCTGTCAGCCTCCAGGCGCCGGGCGATCTCCGCCAGCAGCGTCTCGTATTGGGCGATCAGCCCCCGCTCGGTGCGCCGCTCCTCGGTGTGGCCGAACGGGTCGAAAGCGGTGCCGCGCAGGCCCTTGAACCGCGCCAGCACCCCCAGCACGCGCATCATCCAGGGGCCGAAGGTGATTTTCTTCGGGACGCCGGTGGCGGGGTCGAAGCGCGCCAGCAGCGGCGGAGCCAGGTGGAATTCCAGCTTGCGGGCGCCATCGAAGGCGGCATCGAGCTGCGCCGCGAAGGCGCCATCCACATAGAGCCGGGCCACCTCATACTCATCTTTATAAGCCATCAGCTTGAACAGGTTGCGCGCCACCGCCTCGGTCAGCTCCGTGTGGCCCGGCAGCTTGGCCGTCTCGGCGGCGCGGACCGTCTCCACGGCGGCGGCATAGCGGCGGGCATAGGCCGCGCTCTGATAGGCGGTCAGCTCCGCCACCCGGCGGGCGATCACCTCATCGAGGCTCTCCGACAGGCGGCGCGCATCGCTCACCGCCCCCTTGGGCTGGGCCAGAGCCTCCACGGCGGCGGGATCGGCGGCGGCGCGCCGGCCCCAGCGGAAGGCGGCGGTGTTCATGGCCACCGCCTCGCCATTCAGCTCGATGGCCTTCTCCAGCGCCGCGGCGGACACCGGCAGCGCACCGAACTGATAGGCATAGCCCACCATGAAGATGTTCTGGGCCAGCGCATTGCCGAACAGGGCGGTGGCGAGCCGGCTCGCCTCGATGAAGTGGGTATTGGCCGCCCCCGCCGCCTCGGTGATGGTGCGCTTGATGCGCGCCGTGGGCAGAGAAAAATCGGCGTTGCGGGTGAAGTCGCCGGGCAGCACCTCGTGGGTGTTCACCACCACCAGGGTCTCGCCGGGCTTCACCGCCGCCAGCACCTTCTTGGTGCCCGCCACCACCAGATCGCCCCCCAGCACCACGTCGGCGCCGCGCGCCGGCACGCGGATGGCTGTGATGTCGGCGGGGTCATGGGCGAGGCGGATGTGGCTGTAGACCGCGCCGCCCTTCTGGGCGAGGCCGGCCATGTCGATCATGCCGCAGGCCTTGCCTTCCAGATGCGCCGCCATCCCCAGAATGGCGCCGATGGTGACGACGCCGGTGCCGCCCACACCGGTGGCGATGATGGAATAGGTGCCGTGGATCTGCGGCAGCACCGGCTCCGGCAGATCCGCCGCCTCGGCGCTGCGATCCGCCGACGCGCCGGCCACCTTCTTCGGCTTCGCCCCGTGCACGGTGACGAACGAGGGGCAGAAGCCGTTCACGCAGGAGAAATCCTTGTTGCAGGAGGACTGGTCGATCTCCCTTTTGCGGCCCCACTCGGTCTCCAGCGGCTGCACCGAGACGCAATTGGATTTCACGCCGCAATCGCCGCAGCCCTCGCACACCCGCTCGTTGATGAGCACGCGCATATCCGGATCGGGAAAGGCGCCCCGCTTGCGGCGCCGCCGCTTTTCCGAGGCGCAGGTCTGGTCATAAATCAGCACGGTGACGCCGGGGATGGCGGCCAATTCCTTCTGCACCGCATCCAATTCATCGCGATGATGAATGGTGAGCCCGCCCGGCCAGACCGTGTTGGGCGGGTATTTGCCCGGCTCGTCGGTCACCACCACCACCCGCTCGGCGCCTTCCGCCGCCACCTGGCGGGCGATAACGGGCACGGTGAGATCACCGTCGTGGCGCTGGCCGCCGGTCATGGCCACCGCGTCGTTGTAAAGGATCTTGTAGGTGACGTTCACCTTGGCGGCGATGGCGGCGCGCAACGCCAGGTAGCCGGAATGGTTATAGGTGCCGTCTCCCAGGTTCTGGAACACATGGGGCCGCCGGGAGAACGGCGCCTCGCCGATCCAGTTGGCGCCCTCGCCGCCCATCTGGGTGAAGCCGGTGGTCTCCCGGTCCATCCACTGCACCATGTAGTGGCAGCCGATGCCGGCATAAGCGCGCATGCCCTCGGGCACCCTGGTGGAGGTGTTGTGCGGGCAGCCGGAGCAGAAATAGGGAATGCGGGTGGCCACATCCGCGGTCGCCGCCAGCGCCTTCTGCGCCTCTTCCAGCTGCGCCACCCGCGCCGCAATGTCCGGCAGGTCGCCATAGGCGAGCAGCCGCTTGCCCAGAGCGATGGCGATGTCGTTGGGATCGAGCGCCCCCTTTACCGGGAACAGCCAGCGGCCCTCTTCATCCTTCTTGCCGATGCATCTGGGCTGGTTGGCGGTGCCGTACAGCTCCTCGCGCACCTGCACTTCGATGAGCGAGCGCTTCTCCTCCACCACCATGATGAGGTCGAGGCCGCGGGCGAACTGCATCAGCCCCTCGGTATCCAGCGGCCAGGGGCAGCCCACCTTCCAGATGCGCAGGCCCAGCGCATTGGCCCGCACCTCGTCGATGCCCAGTTCATCCAGCGCCAGGCGCACGTCCAGATAGCTCTTGCCGACGGTGGCGATGCCGATGCGGGCCTGGGGCCCACCGGAGGTGATCATGCGATTGAGGCCGTTGGCCCGCAGGAAGGCCACCACCGCGTCGCGCTTGAACTCCTGCAGCCGCTCTTCCTGGGCGATGGGGGTATCGCCCAGGCGGATGTTGAGGCCACCCGGCGGCATCACGACATCCGCAGGGGTGAGAAT
The DNA here is from genome assembly GCF_052932325.1 of Xanthobacter sp. ZOL 2024. Classification (NCBI taxonomy): domain Bacteria; kingdom Pseudomonadati; phylum Pseudomonadota; class Alphaproteobacteria; order Hyphomicrobiales; family Xanthobacteraceae; genus Xanthobacter; species Xanthobacter sp. ZOL 2024. The sequence continues at coordinate 1,888,984 of NZ_CM128808.1, read as the reverse complement.
GTTCACCCGGTCGAGCCGTCCATCGACAATGGCGGTGGATTCGATGGTGTCCTTCACCGCCTTGAGCCCCACCCAGGCGCCGGAGAAGCGCGAGAGGGCCCAGCCGTAAAGGCCGTAATCGATGATCTCCTGCACCCCGGCGGGGTTGAGCACCGGGATCATCACATCGACGAAATGGAACTCGCTCTGGTGGGCGGTGGTGGAGCTTTCGCAGGTGTGGTCGTCACCCATCAGCGCCAGCACGCCGCCATGCCGGGAGGTGCCGGCATTGTTGGCGTGGCGGAACACGTCGCCGGAGCGGTCCACCCCCGGCCCCTTGCCGTACCACAGGCCGAACACCCCATCGAACCGGCCCTCGCCCCGCAGCTCCGCCTGCTGCGAGCCCCACAAAGCGGTGGCGGCAAGGTCCTCATTGAGGCCGGACTGGAACTTGATGTCGTTGGCGGTGAGCACCTTCTCGGCGCGCAGGAACTGCTGGTCGAGCCCGCCCAAGGGCGAGCCGCGATAGCCGGTGACATAGCCCGCGGTGTTGAGGCCGGCGCGGCGGTCGCGCGCCTTCTGCATGAGGGCGAGGCGCACCAGCGCCTGGGTGCCCGAGACGAACACGCGCTCCTGCGAGAGGTCGTATTTGTCGTCCAGACGGACCGCGTTCAAAGCCATGGGGCGCCTCCGGCCGACTCATTCTTGAGGCCGCCTGGCAGCGCCGGAAGGTACGGGTCTGCCGAAAGGGGCGGCCCTGAGCCGTTCAACCTTAGGCTGACACGGAGTGTCGCACCCGGCAATTTCGTTGTTCCAACTCCAAACGCAACGAAATTGCCTCAAAGCGCGGCATGACGCATTTTGGTGCAATGCAGGATGGTTTTGGGCGGCAATGCAGCGTGGATGCGGGCGCAGATCCCGCATCGCAGCAGACGCGGATCAGCCGGGCAGCAGCCGTTCGCTTTCCAGATAGCCGGTCAGCAGCGCCAGCCCGAACAGCATCACCAGCACCGCCGCGCCAAGCTCCACCGTGCCGCGCACCAGCTCCGGCCAGCGCCCATCCACACCGGCGAGCCGCACCGCCAGGCGCTTGCCATAGACCGCCAACGCGGCGATGCCGGTGACGGTGAGCGCCGTGCCGAGCCCCATGGCGAAGGCGGACATGACGCCGCTCATGAACACGCCCTGGGACAAAGCAAAGGTGAGCACCAGGATGGCGCCCGAGCACGGCCGCGCGCCGGCGGAGACCACCGCCACCGCCATGCGGCGCAGCCCGCCCTGCCCCGCAAGCAGGGCGGGATCAGGCGCATGAGCATCGCCGCAATCGCAATCGGCGGCATGGATGGCGTCGCCCCGCACCAGCGCCAGCAGCCGCCGTCCCTTGGTGAAGGCGAGATAGGCGCCGAACAGCGCGATGCCGCCATAAGCGGCGATCTCCACCACGTTCATGGCCCGGGCCATGGAAACGGCGGTGGCGCCGAGCAGCACCGCCAGGATGCCGACGAAGGCGATGGCCGCCACCGCCTGCACGAGGCCCGCCGCCAAGGCGAGGGCCGCGCCGCGGCGCAGGGTGCCGCCATCGGCCAGCAGATAAGAAGAGATCACCGCCTTGCCGTGGCCGGGCCCCGCGGCATGGAACACCCCATAGGCGAACGACAGGCCGGCCAGCAGCCAGGCCCCATGGCCATCGGCCTTGGCCGCGCGCACCGCCTTGATGAGGGCCTGATAGAATTCCGCCTGGCGGGCGATGATATAGCCGCCGATGCCCGACGGCGGAGGGGCGGAGCCGAGCCCGAACGGCGTCGGCTTGGCGCCCGCGGCGCCGAAGGCCTGCGCGAAGGCGAATTCGGGGTAGAGCAGCAGCGCCAGCAGCAGCACCGCCCCGGCGCAGCCGAGCGCCACCAGCACAGCGGTGAGAAGCCAGCGCAGGGGCGCCCCCGCGCCGCGAACGGGCGCATCGGCGCTCACGGGCACTTCACCGTGATCTTATCGGCATATTGGGCGCCGAAATTGCTCGACGCGGTCAGGCTGGAAAAGAAGCTCTCGCTGAGCTGCATGGTCTGCGAGCGTTCCGGCGACACCACCGCCTTGATGCAGCCGGCGGGGGCATCCACCAGCGTCACCGGATCCTTCTCCCGAAAGCCGAAGGACACGAAATAGGTGGGGTCGTAGATGTCGATGGACAGCGTGCCCTTGGCCGGCAGCGGCTTCACCAGTGGCAGGGTGAAATGCAGCGTCAGCACGTCGTTGTCATAGGTCAGGTAATAGTCGGTCGGATCCTTGAAGGCGAGCTTGGCCGTCGCCGACTTGGCCGTCACGAAGTAATCATACTCCTTGAGGGAGGTGACGTTCACTTCGGCCAGCGGCTTCAGCACGTCGTCGCCGTAGGTGCCGTTGTTGGTCTTGTCGAGCCCCTGCAAGGCGAAGGCGCTGAACGCCTCGTCGAAGGTCCAGGCCTGCTTGAGGCCGGTGAACTGGCCCTGGGCGTCGTAGACCACCTCGGTGGACATGGTGACCCACACGTGCGGATGGGCCAGCGCCGACCTCGGCGCGGCGACCCAGAACGCCAGCGCGGCCGCCAGCAGCGCGAATCGGACCATGAGTGCTCCCGTTCCATCCTCACCGCAGCTGTGGCCGACGAAGGCGACGGAATGGTGGCCACCCGTCGCCTCCGGCCCCGGTCACTGCGCCGTCACTGCACGGTCACTTGCGGTCCAGCACCTGCCCCAGCGCGACACGGAACTCGTCCTCGATGTCGGGCCGCGACAGGGCATAGGCCACATTGGCCATCAGGAAGCCGATCTTCGAGCCGCAATCATAGATCGCGCCATCGAAGGTCACCGCATAGAACGGCTCGCTCTCCTTCAGCTTCAGCATGGAATCGGTGAGCTGGATCTCGCCGCCGGCGCCCTGCCCCTGCTTGGCCAGCAGATCGAAAATGGTGGGCTGCAGGATATAGCGGCCGGAAATGGCGAGGTTGCTGGGGGCGGTGCCGGGCTTGGGCTTCTCCACCATCTGGGTGATGGCGTGGGCCTTGCCGTGCACGGCACCCGTGCCGACGATGCCGTACTGGAAGGCCTGGTCCTCCGGCACCTCATAGACCGCGAGCACGTTGCCGCCGGTCTCGTCATAGGCTTCCACCATGGAAGCGAGGCAGCCCTTGCCGTCCTTGGCCATGTGCAGCATGTCCGGCAGCAGCAGCGCGAACGGCTCGTCGCCGATGATGTCACGGGCGCACCACACCGCATGGCCGAGGCCCAGCGGCAGCTGCTGCCGGGTGAAGGAGGTGGTGCCCGCCTTCGGCGTATCGCGATCGAGCTGCTCCAGCTCCTTCAGCTTGCCGCGCTCCTGCAGGGTGCGCTCCAGCTCGAACTGACGGTCGAAATGGTCCTCGATCACCGCCTTGTTGCGGCCGGTGACGAAAACGATGTGCTCGATGCCGGCGGCCCGTGCCTCGTCCACCACGTGCTGAACCACGGGACGGTCCACCACGGTCAGCATCTCCTTCGGCACCGCCTTGGTGGCCGGGAGAAACCGAGTGCCGAGTCCGGCCACGGGCAAAATCGCCTTGCGAATGGGCTTACGCATCAAGATGTCCGCCTTGATCCTCCGGAAGCGCCGCTCCCGGCCTTGGGTGCCACGCACCTATCATCGGGAATACGGGCTGAAATCTGGCGCGCCGTGGTTGATGTTTGCCTAACGGCATCGAAATCGTCATGCGGCCATGGGCGCGCCGCCCTCCAGCCGGGCCCACGCCCTGCAAAAGGCACAAATTGCTGGCCCTTGTTAACCTCGGCTCAACCGTCTTGCCTGCCCACTAACGCACGACACATCGCTTTGGCTCCTGCGGCTGCCGTAACGGCAGATGAGATGACGAGGGTTCGCGTAATGGCTTCACCGATCACCAAGAGCGCCCTGGGCGCGGTCCTGGCACTCGCGGCTGTTGCGCTGATCACGCCGGCCCGCGCCCAGGCCCAGACCACCGGCTCCATCTTCGGCGGCTTCACCGCGCCGCAGCCCCAGGCGACCGGCGGCGGCCATCCGTTGATGACCCCCCAGGCCATCGCCCAGGCGCAGGCCAATTTCCCCAATTGCATTGCCTCCATGTGGCCCCTGGCACAGTCCAAGGGCGTGTCGCGGCGGACCTTCGAGCGCTACACCAGCCGGCTCGAGCCCGACATGAAGATCATGGACTATCTCGACAGCCAGCCGGAATTCTCCAAGCCCACCGGGGCCTATGTGGAAATGCTGGTGAGCGACTGGCGGGTGAAGAAGGGCCGGGAGATCCTGGCCCGCTACAAGCCCATCTTCGATCAGGTGGAAAAGGCCTATGGCGTCGACCGCTATGCGGTGGCGGCCATCTGGGGCATCGAATCCACCTATGGCGACCCCAAGGGCATCGGCAGCCGCAACGTGCTGGTGTCCACCGCGACTCTGGCCTGCATCGGCCGGCGGCAGGACTATTTCCGCGACGAGTTCATCGCCACCCTGCAGATCCTCGACAAGGACGACGTGCCGTATGACCACCTGAAGGGGTCGTGGGCGGGCGCGTTCGGCCCCACCCAGTTCATGCCCACCTCGTTCCAGCGCTTCGCAGTGGACTTCGACCGCGACGGCAAGCGCAACGTGGTGGATTCCATCCCCGACATCATTGCCTCCACCGCCAACAACCTGAAGCTGGACGGCTGGGAGTTCGGCAAGGCCTGGGGCTATGAGGTGGTGCTGCCCAAGGGCTTCGACTACCGCTACGTCAATCGCACCTTCAAGCAATCGCTCGGCCAGTGGGCGTCGCTGGGCGTGGCCCGCCCGGGTGGCAAGGGCTTTCCCCGCGCCTCCGACCAGGCCTTCCTGCTGCTGCCGGCGGGCGCCAACGGCCCAGCCTTCCTGATGCTGGGCAATTTCAACGCCATCTTGAAGTACAATCCGGCCGATGCCTACGCCCTCGCCATCGGCCATCTGGCCGACCGGCTGCGCGGCGGCGGACACTTCGCCCAGGCCTGGCCCAATGAGGAGCGCGGCCTGTCCAAGGCGGAGCGGCTGGAGATCCAGGGCCGGCTGAGCCAGATGGGCTACGACATCGGCAATGTGGACGGCATCCTTGGCCAGAAGACCAAGAGCGCCATCCAGGACTTCCAGGTGCGCAAGGGCCTGCTGCCGGACGGGTACCCCGACGTCGCCCTGCTGCAGCAGATGCGGCGCTGACCGACCACTGACGCTTGTCCGACAAGGCCCCCGGCACCCATGTGCCGGGGGCCTTGTCGTTCAGGCCGGCCCCTCACCCAACGCCAGCGCCGGCAGCAGCACACGCACCTGCGCGCCACCGCCGGGGCGATCGGCGATGATGACCTGGCCGCCATGCCCGGCCACGATCTGGCGCACGATGGTGAGGCCGAGGCCGGCACCGCCGCTGTCCCGGTTGCGGGACGGCTCCAGGCGCTGGAACGGCTCGAACACCAGCTCCCGCGCCGCCGGCGGAATGCCCGGTCCGCGATCCTCCACGCGCAGTTCCACCGTGTCCCGACCGGTGAACAGGCTGATATCCGCGCACCCGCCGTAGGCCAGGGCATTGCCCACCAGATTGGCGACCACCCGCGCCAGGGCGCCGGGTGCGCCACGCACCAGATGCGGCGTGTCGGCACCGGTGAGCCGCACCGGCGCGGGCCGCGGCTCTGCAGCCCCGTCGGCCTCCCGAACCTTGGCCTGCTGGGTCTGGCGGGCCTCCAGTTCGGCGCGGGCGAGCACCGAGAGATCCACCACCTCGTCCGAGGCGCCCGAAAAGGTGGCCCGGGCATAGGCCAGCGCGTCGTCCACCAGAGCCTGCATGCCGTCGAGATCGGCGTTCGCCTTGGCCACATGGGGATCGGCCGGCAGCAATTCCAGCCGCAGGCGCAGGCGGGTGAGGTAGGTGCGCAGATCATGGCTGATGGCGCCCAGCACCAGGGTGCGGGTGCGCACCAGATCGGCGATGCGGGCCTGCATGACATTGACGGCACGAATAACCGCCCGCACGTCCGGCGCGCCCCGCTCGGGCACCGGCTGCACCTCCAGGGCGGCGCCGAACCGGTTCACGGCGGCAACGAGCGCGGTCAAGGGGCGCATTTCCCGATGCACCGCAAGCAGCGCCGCCAGAGCCACCAGGAAACCGAGAACGCCCGCCAGCAGCCCCACCGGCAGGCCCAGCAGCCGCACGGTGAGATCACCGCCGGCCAGGATCTCCAGATACCCCCCGGACCGCAGCGCGACCACCGCCTGCAGTCGCGCGCCGGACAATTCGCCGAACCGACGCACCGGCTGGCCGCCATTGCGGTCGGAGCCGATGATCGTCACGGCGATGAGCCGCCCGTCATCGGCACCGATCAGCGCGCGCAGCCGGCGCTCCACCGTCTGCAGCAGCAGTGGCGTGTGAATGGCCGGCGGGGTCTTGAGATAGCGCGGCAGAAAGCCGGCGCTGGTGGTGGCCTGCAGCGCCAGGTCCCGCTGGGCCGGATCGATCTGGTCCACCAGCCGCACCACCGCCGCGATCTGGCCCATGAGCGGCAGGAACGTCGCGCTGGCGGCGTCGGCCCCGCGCCGTTCCATCATGTAGGCGGCCAGCATCAGCACCTGGGCGGCCACCAGGGCCACCAGCATGATCAGCGCGATGCGCGCGCCAATGCCGAAGCGGAGCATGGGCCTACAGCACCCGCACGTCCGCGGCGAACAGATAGCCGCCGTTGCGCACCGTCTTGATCAGCTGGCCCGCCTCGGCGTCCACCTGGCTCAGCTTGCGCCGCAGCCGGCTCACGGACACGTCGATGGTGCGGTCGAACGGATCGGCATTGCGGCCCCGGGTCCAGTCCAGCAGCTGATCGCGGGAGAGGATGCGTTTCGGCCGCTCCACAAAGCAGGTGAGCAGCTCGAATTCCGCCGAAGTCAGCTCCACCCCCCCACCGTCGGCATGGCTGAGGCTGCGGGCATCGAGATCGGCCAGGAAGCCGGCAAACGCCACCCGGCGGGTGGCGGGCGCCGCCACGGTGCCGTCGGCGCGCCGCAGCACCGCCCGGATGCGCGCCAGCAGCTCGCGCGGGTTGAAGGGCTTGGGCAGGTAATCGTCGGCACCCATCTCCAGCCCGACGATGCGATCCACCTCGTCGCCCTTGGCGGTCAGCATCAGAATGGGCAGCCCGCCGCGCGCCCGCAGCCGGCGGCAGATGGACAGCCCGTCCTCGCCGGGCAGCATGAGGTCGAGCACCACCAGATCGGGCCGAGTGCCGGCCAGCAGACGGTCCATGGCGCCGCCGTCCTCGGCGACCAGCACCGCAAAGCCCTCGCGGGTGAGAAAATCGGCCAGCAGGGATCGGATCTCGCGATCATCCTCCACCAGCAGCAGGGTGCGGGCGTGTGACGCGGTCTGGGACGACGAAGGCAACATGGCGCCAGTGTCGCGGGGCTTGCCGCCGGCTTCAATACGCATGGTGCCGCCGGTTACAAAACGTTACAGCGCGCCGCCGCCCTGCAATCCGTCGGCAACGGGGCGCCGCCATCGTCCTCCCCATCACAGCGCGGCTCCGCCCTGAAGCCCCCGTCCCACCGGCGCCGCGCAGGAGATGAAGATGAAGCGCGCCGCCCTGTCCCTCACCGTCGCCGCCCTGCTGTCCCTGGCCGCCGCCTCCGAAGCGTCGGCCTGGAGCCGCTCCGGCACCGTCACCACCGCACGGGGCACCGCGACCGCCAGCGGCTCCGGCGGCTGCGCGGCCGGCACCTGCTCCCGCAGCGTCCAGGTTACCGGCGCGGCCGGCGCCAGCGCCACACGGTCGGGCTATGCCACCCGCACCGGCACCGGCACGCTGTCCTACGGCCGCACCACCATCGGCCCCGCCGGCACCAGCATCACCCGATCCGGCTCGGTGAGCGTCACCCCAAAATGACGCCATCGCGGGCGCCGGACCGTGGCGAGCCGCCCCAAAGCCACGGTCCGGCGCGTTCCGCCAGCCTGAGCCACCCCTTCCGTCCCCACTGGAGTGCTCCGATGATCCGTACATCCTTCATCCTCTTCGCCGTGAGCGGCACCCTGCTCGCCACCCCGGCGCTGGCCCAGTCCATCGCCGAACTGCAGAAGGCCTGCGGCGCCGACATCAAGGCCCTGTGCGCCGGCGTGCAGCCCGGCGGCGGACGCATCAAGCAATGCATCATGGAGAAATCCGACCAGATCTCGCCGGCCTGCAAGACCGCCCTCGCCACGGCCGCCCAGGCCCGCGCCAACGCCAAGCAGTGAGCCTGGAGCGGGGCGGAACCAGCGCCGGAGGGCCGTAAGGTGATCTCCTTGTTTTCCAGCTCTGCCGGCAACGGCGCGGGCCTCGGCGCGGGCCTCGCCCTGCTGCTCATGCTCGGCGAATACCTGATCCTGCGCCGACACGGCGCCGACAGCCATGATGCCCGCGAAGCCGCCGCCTCGCTCGTCATCGCCACCGGCAACAAGGTGATCGGCGTCGCATCGGCCGGGCTGTTGGCGGTACCGGTGCTGTTCGTCTCCCAGCACCGCCTGTTCGACATCCCCATCGAGGGCCCGCTGCGTGCCGGCCTGCTGTTCCTGGCGGTGGACTTCACCTATTACCTCCACCACCGCGCCATGCACCGGGTGCGCTGGCTATGGGCGAGCCATGCGGTCCACCATTCCGCGCGCCGCATCAACCTGACCGCGGCGGTGCGGCTGGCCTGGGGCGGACCTTTGACCGGCGGCCTCCTGTTCTATCTGCCGCTGGTGGCGCTCGGCTTCCCGCCCCTTGCCGTGTTCGGCATGCTGGGTCTCGGCCTCGCCTATCAATTCCTGCTGCACCTCTCGCGCCCGCCGCATCTGGGCCCCCTGGAATGGGTGCTGAACACGCCGCGGCACCATCGGGTGCACCACGCCTCCAACCCGGATTGTCTCGACCGGAACTTCGGCGGTGTGCTGATCGTGTTCGACCGGCTGTTCGGCACCTTCGCCGAAGCCCCAGGGGCCGAGCCCCTGCGCTTCGGCCTCGCCGGCACCACTGTCCCCGCCAACCCCTTGAAGATCGTGGTGGTGGAATGGGCCCCCATGCTGCGCGACGCCTGGCGCGCCCGCGGCGTCCGGGCCCGCCTGCGGATCCTGTTCGGCCCACCCGCCTGATCGCCGACACGACACCCCTCTTGCGGCATCCCCTCCTCTCTTGCGACCCTGAGGCGAGCTGCCGTAGGAATCCCCCATGTGGCTCGACGACCATCGTCCCTTCACGCACGAGGCCCCCGCATCGGAGCGGCGACCCGCCGACAAGGCGTATCAGCCATTCAGCATCGGCGCGGTGGACATTGCGGGACACGCCTGCCCCGTGACCGAGGAGATCGGCGGCTACCTGCCCTTCGGCCGCCTGCGCACCTTCTCCCGCGCGCCGGCGAATGCCGTGGCGGCGCAGGGCGCGCGCCGGCGGGTGCTGGTGGTGGCGCCCATGGCGGGGGGCTTTCCCTTCCTCATGCGCGATCTGGTGGTGGCGCTGCTCACCATTGCCGATGAGGTGGCCATCACCGACTGGCCCGATGCCCGCCATGTGCCGCTTGAGGCCGGCCGCTTCGGCTTTGCCGAAAACGCCCTCGAAACCACGCAGATGATCCGGGCCCTGGGTCACAAGACCATGCCCTTCACCCATGTGGTGGGGGTGTGCCAGGGGGCGGTGCCGGCCCTGGTGGGGTCGCTGCTGCTGTCGGAGCTGGGGGCGCCACCGGCCAGCCTGACCCTGGTGGGCGGGCCGATCGATCCCTCGCGCAACCCCACGCGACTGTGGCGCATGCTGCAGGGCCGCTCCCTGGAGGCCCTGCGGCAGGAGGTGCTGGAGGCCGTGCCGCCGCCATTCGCCGGCGCCGGGCGCCTGGTGTTTCCCGCCTGGCGGCAGACCGACACCTTCGCCCTCTACCTCTGGCGCCAGACCATGAGCGGCGGCCGGCTGCCGCTGCAGCTGGCGTTCGACGAGGGCGCCGATCCCTATCGCTTTCCCCTGGCCCGCCTGTGCTGGACCTTGATGGACGTGCCGGGTGACTTCTTCATGGAGAATGTGGCCACCATCTTCTGCGCCAATGCGCTGGCCCGCGGCACCCTCGACATCGCCGGCCACCGGGTGGAGCCGGCGCGGCTGGAGCGCACCGCCCTCCTCACCGTGGAAGGGGATGAGGACGACATTTCCGCCCTCACCCAGACCGAGGCCGCCCATGACCTGTGCGCCAACGTGCCGGAGGCGCTGCGCCGGCATCTTGTGGTGCCCCGCGCCGGCCATTTCGCCCTGTTCTACGGCCGCGCCATGCGCACCCACATCATTCCCGCCCTCGCCGACATCATGGCCGCCGGCGAAGGCGCACGCTGAACCGGCAACCGTTCAGAGGATGTAGCGGCTGAGATCGGCGTTCTTGGCGAGATCGGCGACCCGGGTGCGCACATAATCGGCGTCCACCACCACCGCTTCGCCCGAGCGATCGGGCGCGGTGAAGGAGAGATCGTCGAGCACCCGCTCCATCACCGTCTGCAGGCGGCGGGCGCCGATATTCTCCACCGTGGCGTTCACTTCCACCGCCACGTCGGCGATGGCCTCCACCGCATCAGCCGTGATGGTGAGGGTGACACCCTCGGTCTCCATCAGCGCCACCGACTGCTTGACGAGGCTCGCCTCGGTCTCGGTGAGGATGCGCACGAAATCGGCGCGGGTCAGCGCCTCCAGCTCCACCCGGATGGGCAGGCGGCCCTGCAGCTCCGGCAACAGGTCAGACGGCTTGGAGACATGGAAGGCGCCGGAGGCGATGAACAGGATGTGGTCGGTCTTCACCGGCCCGTGCTTGGTGGAGACGGTGGTGCCCTCGATCAGGGGCAGCAGGTCGCGCTGCACGCCCTCGCGGGAGACATCGGCGCCCGAGCGGCCCTCGCGGCCGGCGATCTTGTCGATCTCGTCCAGGAACACGATGCCGTTGTTCTCCACCGCGTGGATGGCATCCTGCACCGTGGCATCCTGGTCGATGAGCTTGTCGGCCTCTTCATTGAGCAGCAGCGGATGGGCCTCCTTCACCGTCACCCGGCGCGGCTTGGCGCGGCCACCGAAGGCCTTGCCCAGCATGTCGCCCAACGAGATGGCGCCCATCTGTGCCCCCGGCATGCCGGGGATCTCGAACATGGGCATGCCGGCGGAACCCGCCTGCACCTCGATTTCCACTTCCTTGTCGTCCAGCTCGCCGGCCCGCAGGCGCTTCCGGAACGCATCGCGGGTGGCGGCGGAGGCGTTGGCGCCCACCAGAGCGTCGAGCACCCGGCCTTCGGCGGCGAGATGGGCTTTGGCCTGCACGTCCTTGCGCTTCACCTCGCGGGCAAGGCCGATGGCCACTTCCACCAGATCACGCACGATCTGCTCCACGTCGCGGCCCACATAGCCCACTTCCGTGAACTTGGTGGCCTCCACCTTGATGAAGGGGGCGCCGGCCAGCCGGGCGAGGCGGCGGGAGATCTCGGTTTTGCCGACGCCGGTGGGGCCGATCATCAGGATGTTCTTGGGCAGAACCTCCTCACGCAGCTTGTCGTCCAGCTTCAACCGGCGCCAGCGGTTGCGCAGGGCGATGGCCACCGCCCGCTTGGCATTGGCCTGGCCGACGATGTGGCGATCGAGCTCGGAGACGATCTCGCGGGGGGAAAAGTCGCTGCTCATGGGAAAAAAGGCTTCCGTTGGAAGGGCCGGACCATCGGGACGCGGCGGCCGTCAGGCGCCGATGGTCTCGATGACGATGTTGCCGTTGGTGTAGATGCAGATGTCGGCGGCGATCTCCAACGCCCGCCGGGCGATCTTTTCGGGGTCGTCCTGGTGGTCCACCAGCGCCCGGGCTGCGGCCAAGGCATAGGGCCCGCCCGAGCCGATGGCGGCGATGCCCGCCTCCGGCTCCAGCACGTCGCCGGTGCCGGTGAGCACCAGGGTCACCGACGCATCGGCCACGATCATCATGGCTTCCAGACGGCGCAGATAGCGATCGGTGCGCCAGTCCTTGGCCAATTCCACGGCCGCCCGCTGCAGCTGGCCGGGATACTGCTCCAGCTTCGCTTCCAGCCGCTCGAACAGAGTGAAGGCATCGGCGGTGGCGCCGGCGAAGCCGCCGATCACATCCCCCCGCCCCAGCCGCCGCACCTTGCGGGCATTGGCCTTCAGCACCGTATTCCCAAGCGTCACCTGGCCATCACCGGCGATGGCGACCCGGCTGCCCTTGCGGATGGAGACGATGGTGGTGCCGTAAATGGTATCCGGGGAAGAATGCATCAAGCGCTCCGCGAGAAGCCTGCACCCCCGGCCGCATGTGGGCCAGCCTGGGGCGATCGGGCCTCAGTCCAAATTCACAGGGCAATGCCCTGACGACCCGGCCGCCGCCGTGGCATACGGACGGGACAGCGGGCCTCGGGTGGGGCTCCACCCGAAGGCTTACTTATGCCGTTCTGCGCCGGACGCAATGTTCAGCCGCGTCCGCCGTGAAGGAAGCTCGTCACCACTTCGGCGAAGGCCACCGGCTGTTCCACCATGGGGCAATGGCCGCTGTCGACGATCTCATCGATGTCGGCGCCGGCAATGAGGGTGGCGAGCTCCCGGGCCATGGTGGAGGAAAACAGGCGGTCGCCATCGGCGAACAGCACCAGGGTGGGGGCGGTGATGCCGTTCACCCGGTCTAAGGTGTCGGCGCATAGGCAGGCGTCGAGCTGGCGCAGGAAGGCGTCCTTCTCCTGCAGCAGGCCGGCATCGAGGGCGGCCTGCACGAAGCCGAACAGCGCCGTGTGCTTGAGGGTGGGCATGCCGATGACGAACGAGGTGAGCGCCGCGCCGAACAGCAGTTCGTCGTCCAGGGTGCGCCGCAGATCGGCGATGAGGCGGAACACCTCGCGGGTGTAGAGATCGTTGCGGGCGAAGGAATTGGCCAGCACCAGCCGATCCACCCGGGCCGGCGCCAAGAGCGCCAGCTCCTGGGCGATCACCCCGCCCATGGAATGGCCCACCACATGGGCCCGGTCGATGCCGGCGGCATCCAGCACCGCCAGCGCATCCCGCGCCATGTCGGCAATCTCATAGGGGCCGGTGGCGCGGCCGCTCTTGCCGATGTCGCGATTGTCGAACTCCACCAGGCGGAAGCCCTTGAGCCGCGGCCGGGCCAGCGACCAGAACGGACGCTGGGCCGACAGGCCCGAAATCAGCAGCAGCGGCGGGCCCTCCCCGCTCACCTCATAGTCGAGCTCGATCCCGGCATTGGCGGCGGTGGGCATCACAACTCCTGTTCGTGGGTCCGTCATCTCATCGCCATATGGCGTTGCAGCGGGGATGCTGCTAGAACCCGCTGCCTTGGAGGCGTTCATGCGCAAGGCAGACATCGTTCGCGAGACGAAGGAGACGCAGATCTCCGTCGCCGTCGATCTCGACGGGACGGGGCAGTCCGACATCTCGACCGGCATCGGGTTCCTGGACCATATGCTGGATGCCATCGCGCGTCATGCCCGCTTCGACCTCACCATCAAGGCGAAGGGCGACCTCCACATCGATTTCCACCACACCACCGAGGATGTGGGCATCGTGCTCGGCCAGGCGGTGAAGAAGGCGCTGGGCGACATGCGGGGCATCACCCGCTACGCCGACTGCCTGCTGCCCATGGATGAGACCCTCACCCGGGTGGCCATCGACATTTCCGGCCGGCCGTTCCTGGTGTTCCGCACCACCTTCCCGGTGGCCAAGATCGGCGCGTTCGACACCGAGCTGGTGCGCGAGTTCTTCCAGGCGTTCGCCATGAACGCCGGGGTGACGCTGCATGTGGAGACGTTGTACGGTCTCAACGCGCACCATATCTCGGAGAGCTGCTTCAAGGGCCTCGCGCGGGTGCTCAGGGCAGCGGTGGCCATCGACGCCCGGGCGGCGGGGGAAATCCCCTCCACCAAGGGCGCGCTGGGCAATTAGGCGCGGACGGAGCGAGCCATGGCGACCTTTACGGTCTTCTCCCGCGCCCGCCCCCAGGATCTGCGGGCGGCAGCGGAGGGGCGTGTGGTGTTCGTGCGCGAGGGCTTTTCCTGGCTCACCCTGCTGTTCGCTCCGCTGGTGCTGCTCGCCCACCGGCTCTGGCTGGCGCTCGCCGCCTATGTGGCGGTACTGGGACTGATGGCGCTGGCGACCGCCCTCGGCGCCCCCGAAGCCAGCACCCAGGTGGTGATGCTCGGCTTCAACCTGCTGCTGGCGTTCGAGCTGTCGGACCTGCGTGCGCGCAAGCTGCGCCGGCTCGGCTATGAGGACGAGGGGGTGGTGATCGCGCCCCATCGCGATCTCGCCGAACAGCGCTTCTTCGCGGCCTGGAGCCCGCGGCGCCCAGCGCCGCCGGCGGCGCTGCGGCCAAGCCGCGCCAGCGGCGCGCCCGTGCTGCCGGGCGCCGGGGCCGCACCCGTCATCGGCGCCTTTCCGGGCCACTGATCCAGGACCCTGATCCGGGAAATCCTTCATGACCGTCGCCATCATCGACTACAATTCCGGCAATCTGCACTCGGCCGCCAAGGCCATGGAGCGGGCCGCCCAGTCCGTGGGTGGCGAAGCCGTTGTGGTCACCCATGACCCCGATGTGGTGCGCGCCGCCGACCGGGTGGTGCTGCCCGGCGTCGGCGCCTTCGCCGATTGCCGCGCGGGGCTTGATGCCGTGCCCGGCATGGTGGAAGCCATGACCGAGGCGGTGCACCAAAAGGGCCGGCCCTTCCTGGGTATCTGCGTCGGCGCCCAGCTGCTGGCGGAGCGGGGCCTGGAGCACGGCGTTACCGCCGGCCTCGGCTGGATCAAGGGCGAGGTGGACCGCATCGCCCCCACCGATCCGCAGCTGAAGATCCCGCACATGGGTTGGAACACGCTGAACCCGGCCCGCGAGCATCCGCTGCTCACCGGCATCCGCACCGGAGAAGGCGGCCTCAACGCTTATTTCGTGCACTCCTATCACCTGAAGCCGGCCGACGGGCTCGACCTCGTGGCCACCACCGATTATGGCGGAACCATCACCGCCATGGTGGCCCGTGACAACGTGGCCGGCACCCAGTTCCACCCTGAGAAGAGCCAGACCCTCGGCCTGGCCCTGCTCGCGAATTTCCTGAAGTGGCATCCGTGATCCTTTTTCCGGCCATCGATCTGAAAGACGGCCTCGCCGTTCGCCTCGAACAGGGCGACATGGCGCGAGCCACCGTGTTCAACCACGATCCCGCGGCCCAGGCCGCCGAGTTCGAGACCCTGGGCTTCCGCTACCTGCATCTGGTGGACCTCAACGGCGCCTTCGCCGGCAAGCCGGTGAACGCCGCCGCCGTGGAGCGGATCCTGGAGACGGTCTCGATCCCGGTGCAGCTCGGCGGCGGCATCCGCGATAGGGCGACCGTGGAGACCTGGCTGGAAAAGGGTATCAACCGGGTCATCCTCGGCACCGCCGCGGTGCGCGATCCCGAGTTCGTCAAGGCCGCCGCCAAGGCCCATCCCGGCCGCGTCGCGGTCGGCCTCGACGCCCGCGACGGGCGGGTGGCGGTGGACGGCTGGGCCGAGACCTCGGACCTGCCGGCTGAAGACATCGCCAAAAGGTTCGAGGATGCCGGGGTCGCCGCCATCATTTACACCGACATCGCCCGCGACGGCCTGCTGAAGGGGCTGAACCTCGAGGCCACCATCGCGCTCGCCGACGCGGTCTCGATCCCGGTGATCGCCTCCGGCGGGCTCGCCTCGCTGAAGGACATCGAGGCCCTGCTGGAGCCGCGGGCGCAGAAGCTCGAAGGCGCCATCACCGGCCGCGCCCTCTATGATGGCCGGCTAGATCCCCGCGCGGCCCTCGCCCTGGTGGCCGGACGATAGGTATGCCATGCTGAAAGTCCGGGTCATCCCCTGTCTCGACGTGAAGGACGGCCGCGTGGTGAAGGGTGTCCAGTTCGTGGACCTGCGCGACGCCGGTGACCCGGTGGAAGCGGCCCGCGCCTATGACGCCGCCGGCGCCGACGAGCTGACCTTCCTCGACATCACCGCCAGCCACGAGAACCGGGGCACCATCCTCGACGTGGTCCAGCGCACCGCCGAGCAATGCTTCATGCCGCTCACCGTGGGCGGCGGCGTGCGCACCGTGGACGACGTGCGCACCCTTCTGCATGCGGGGGCCGACAAGGTCTCCATCAACACCGCCGCCGTGCACCGCCGAGCCTTCGTGGGCGAGGCGGCCGAGAAGTTCGGCGAGCAGTGCATCGTGGTGGCCATCGACGCCAAGAAGGTGTCCGGCCCCGGCGAAGCCGACCGCTGGGAGATCTTCACCCACGGCGGGCGCAAGCCCACCGGGCTCGACGCCATCCAATACGCCCGCGAGGTGGTGGACCTGGGGGCGGGCGAGATCCTGCTCACCTCCATGGACCGCGACGGCACCGGCCGCGGCTTCGACTGCGCTTTGACCCGGGCGGTGTCGGACGCGGTGCACGTGCCGGTGATCGCCTCCGGCGGGGTCGGCACCCTCGACCATCTGGTGGAAGGCATCGTCGACGGCGGCGCCTCGGCGGTGCTGGCCGCCTCCATCTTCCATTTCGGCACCTTCACCATCCGCCAGGCCAAGGACCGGCTGGCGGAGGCGGGCCTGCCGGTGCGGCTCGACGTGTGAGGCGCGCGTGGCCTGCCGCCTGCCGCACTCCCCTTCCTCCCGTCCGCCGCGCCAACCGCGGACTGAA
Organism: Xanthobacter sp. ZOL 2024; assembly: GCF_052932325.1. NCBI lineage: Bacteria > Pseudomonadati > Pseudomonadota > Alphaproteobacteria > Hyphomicrobiales > Xanthobacteraceae > Xanthobacter > Xanthobacter sp. ZOL 2024. Next base: position 1,872,303 of record NZ_CM128808.1, on the reverse strand, counting down.
CGAGGTGCGCCATGAGCGATGACATGACTGACGATTTCACCCTGGCCGACCTTGAAGCCATCATCGCGGTGCGCGCCAAAGCCGATGCCACGTCCTCCTACACCCGCTCGCTGCTGGAGCGCGGCATCGGCAAATGCGCCCAGAAGCTGGGGGAGGAGGCGGTCGAGACGGTGATCGCGGCGGTGTCTGGTCCCAGCGAAGAGCTGATCGCGGAAAGCTCGGACCTGCTCTACCATCTGCTGGTGGTGCTGAACGCCCGCGGCATCAGCCTCAATGCGGTGCATGCCGAGCTGGCGCGCCGCACCGGCCGTTCCGGACTGGAAGAAAAAGCCAGCCGGGCCAAGGGCTGACACGGAGGCGAGGGACCGGATGGACCGCCGTATCGACGCCAGCCTCTCCCCCTATCGCACCTTCTCGCGCGAAGCCTGGGCCACGTTGCGCCGCGACACGCCCATGACCCTTCGGCCCGACGAGATCGCGCGCCTGGAAGGCCTCAACGCCCATCTCTCCATCCGCGAGGTGGAAGAGATCTATCTGCCGCTCTCGCGGCTGCTCTCGCTCTACGTGGCGGCGACCCAGAAGCTGTTCCGCGCCATGAGCTACTTCCTCGACCAGAAGGACGTGGAACGGCCCGGCGAGGGCAAGATGCCTTATATCATCGGCATCGCTGGCTCGGTGGCGGTGGGCAAGTCAACCACCGCCCGCGTGCTGCAGGCGCTGCTGGCACGCTGGCCCAACACGCCGAAGGTGGACCTCATCACCACCGACGGCTTCCTCTATCCCAACGCGGTGCTGAAGCGCGAAGGACTGATGGAGAAGAAGGGCTTTCCCGAAAGCTACGACCTGCCGCTGATGCTGCGCTTCCTCACCGACATCAAGGCCGGCCGCCGGCCGGTGCGGGCGCCGCTCTACTCCCACTTCTTCTATGATGTCATGCCCGACCAGATGGTGGAGGTGGACCGTCCGGACATCCTCATCGTCGAGGGGCTGAACGTGCTGCAGACCACGCGGCCGCCGAAGGACGGCAAGGCCATCCCCTTCGTCTCCGACTTCTTCGACTTCTCCATCTATATCGATGCCGAAGAGGAGGTGCTGGAAGAGTGGTACGTGGACCGCTTCATGCGGCTGCGCTCCACCGCCTTCATGGATCCGCTCTCCTACTTCCACCGCTATTCGCAGCTGACCGAAGAGGCGGCCACGGAGCGGGCGCTGTCCATCTGGCGCACCATCAACCTGCCCAACCTCCAGGACAACATCCTGCCCACCCGGCAACGGGCCGACCTGATCCTGCGCAAGGCCGGCGACCATGAGGTGGCGGAGGTGAGCCTGCGCCGGCTCTGAGCCGCAGGCTGCGGATCGACAGAAGCGGCGCCAATAGGGTCCAGACACGACAACGCCCGGAGCGGACCGCTCCGGGCGTTGTCGTGTCTCAGGATCGCGAAGCGCCGCGCCGGCTCACTCGCCGAACAGCGCGGTCTGCTCCGGCTCGCCGCCCGCGGCCTCACCGCCAGCGGACGCCTCATCCGCGCGATCGGTGCGGGTGGTGCGCAGCCGACGGCGACGGCGCGTGGGGGTGCGCCCCTCGGCAGCGGCGTCATCCTCACCGGCCGGCGGCGCGGCCTCCAGATCAGCCTTGGCTTCCGGCTCGCTCTTCGCCTTCGCTTCAGCCTTGGTCTCGCTCTTCGCTTCGATCTTGGTGTCGGCCTTGGGCTCAGCCTTGGCCTCGACGCTCACCTTGGCGACGCTCGGCGCGCCGGTGATGAAGGACGGCAGCCCCAGGTCCTCGGCATCAGCCGAGCTGCGCGCGCTGGCTCGGCTCGGGCGCGGGCTCTCGCCCTCCTCGCTGCTGCGCGGCGCCCGCGCCGGCCGGGGGGCGCTGGCGCCCTCGGCGTCGTCACGATTGCGATTGCTGCGATAGTCGCCGCCATCCTCATCGCGATTGCGGCGGTAGTTCTGGCGATTGTCGCGGGACGAGCGTCCGTCCCCGCGCCCCTCGCTACGCCCCTCTCGAGGCTCACGATTCTCACGCGGCTCACGGCCTTCCCGCGGCTCGCGTCCCTCGCGGGGCTCACGGCTTTCCCGCGCCTCGCGCGGTTCGCGGGCCTCACGCGCCGGATAGGGCGTCTCGGCCCGGCCGAACGGCTGCGGCGCATCCAGCGCCGAGACGTCGTCGAAATCGTCCTCGTCGCCCTCATCATCGCGACCGAACCCGGTCTGGGGCGCGAACTGGCCCTGCAGGGAGGCGATCAGGCGCAGATAATGTTCGGCGTGCTGGAGATAATTCTCAGCCGCCACCGGGTCGCCCGAGGACTGGGCATCCCGCGCCAGTTGCTGATACTTCTCGGCGATATGGTGGGCGGTGCCGCGCACCTTGACGTCCGGACCGTTCGATTCATAGACCCGCGTCAGGGGATTCGTGCTGCGGCGGTTGTTGTTCCGGCCGCGCATACGCTTCTGCTGACCATTTCTCATCTGGATCGTTCTCTACTCGCTCGGCGTTCAAGCCGCCGCTTGCGTCCGGTGCGCCAAGCCCTCGGGTGCGTTGATCCTGTGGGATCCTCTGATCCTCGGGAGACCGAAAATTCGGTATCAGCGACCGTGTCTCTCATCGCAGGATGATGAAACTCTTCCCTGCAAGGCCCGCCTGCATCGGGCGCTGCTGATGGCAATATCAATCCAGGCTCTGGTTTGGATCTGCATGGTTCGCAACTGAACGCCTGCGAACCGCCGCCCCGCGTCACCGGAAACGGCCATTCCAACCCGCCGCACCCCAAGAAAGCGGAAGTGCCTGCAACCTGGTGATTCGATCGTCCCGTTTGGAGGCCGACGGGAGCGCTGCACTCTTGCGCGCCGCCACGCACTGCTCCGCGAGCATCCGAAACCGAAGTTTCTGGAAACCCGGACCAGCCGTTTCGGCTGATGCCCCGGTTCGATTCCTGGCAAGGACACTACCCAGTTCCCTGCCGCCTTCCAAGCGATTTTTTCAGCCCCACCATCCCGAAGGGCCCGGCCCTTACGGCCGCCGGGCGCTGAGCGCGCGGGCGATCCCGGCAAGATCCCGGCGGGTAGGGCTGGTCACTGCGAGGCCGGCCTCGCGCAGGATGTCACGCACCTGCTCGTCCTGTCCGGCCCCCAGCTCCAGCACCACCGCGCCACCGGGCACCAGCAGCCGCCCGAGCTCCCCGGCGATCGCCCGGTAGGCGTCGAAGCCGTCCGCGCCGCCGTCCAGGGCCAGCGCCGGATCGTGCAGGCGCACCTCCCGCGGCAGGTTGGCGAGCGCGCCATGGGCGATATAGGGCGGGTTCGACACCACCAGGTCGAAGCCGCCGGACAAGGCCGCGCCCCAATCCCCCACCATCACGGCGCTGCGGTCCGCAACCCCCGCGTGCGCCAGATTGTCGCGCGCGGCGCGCGCCGCCCCCTCCGCGCGATCCACCCCGAGGCCGATGGCCTGCGGCCGCTCACTGAGCAGGGCCGCCAGGATGGCGCCCGATCCGGTGCCCAGATCAAGGATGCGCAGGGGCGCCGCGCCGTCGGGAAACAGGGCCAGCGCCTCCTCCACCACCGTCTCGGTATCGGGGCGCGGCACCAGCGTGTCGGGGGAGAGGCGGAAATCGAGGCTCCAGAATTCGCGATGCCCGAGAATCCGCGCCACCGGCTCGCCGGAGATGCGCCGCACCAGCAGCGCCAGGGCCTGGCGTTCCACTTCTGGGGAAATGGGCTCATCGCGGCGGGCCAGCAGGTCGGAACGCGCGCAGCCCAGCACATGGGCCAGCAGCAGTCCGGCCTCCAGCTCGGGGGCGCTGACGCCCGACACCGAGAGCTCGGCGGCCATCTGCCGACTGAAATTCCAAACCGTGAAAGGCCGGGCGTCGATCATCATCTGCTTGGGGCTGGTGGCCACACGCGCGCCGCGCGTGGGCCAAGGGCGGGTTGTAAGTGTTTCAGGCTTCGTCCGCCGCCGCCAGCAACGCCGCGTGGTGTTCGGTGAGCAATGCATCAAGGATGTCGTCGAGCGCGATGCCCGCCATCACCTCCTCGAGCTTATAGAGGGTGAGGTTGATGCGGTGGTCGGTCACCCGTCCCTGCGGAAAATTATAGGTGCGGATGCGCTCGGAGCGGTCGCCGGAGCCCACCTGGCCCTTGCGCTCGGCGGCACGGCCGGCGGCGGCGCGGGTGCGCTCCTCGTCCAGGAGGCGCGCCCGCAGCAGCGCCATGGCCCGCGCCTTGTTGCGGTGCTGGGAGCGCTCGTCCTGCACCGCCACCACCGTGCCCGTGGGCAGATGGGTGATGCGCACCGCGCTTTCCGTCTTGTTCACGTGCTGGCCGCCGGCGCCCTGGGCGCGGAACACATCAATGCGCAGGTCCGCCTCGTTGATGTCCACATCCACCTCTTCCGCCTCCGGCAGCACGGCGACGGTGGCGGCCGAGGTATGGATGCGCCCGCCGCTCTCGGTCTGCGGCACCCGCTGCACCCGGTGCACGCCGCTCTCGAACTTGAGGCGGGCATAGGCGCCGCGCCCGTGCACCGCGGCGATGATTTCCTTGTAGCCACCCACGGTACCCTCGCTCTCGGAGAGCACCTCCACGCTCCAGCCGCGCTCGGCGGCGTAGCGGGTGTACATGCGGTAGAGGTCGCCGGCGAACAGCGCCGCCTCGTCGCCACCGGTGCCGGCGCGGATCTCCAGGATCACGCCGCGCTCGTCCATGGCGTCCTTGGGCAGCAGAGCGAGCCGCACCAGATGGGTCAATTCCTCGATACGCCCGTCGAGCCGCTCCACCTCGCTCTCCGCCAGGGCCCGCATCTCCGGGTCACCGGCGGCCTCGGTGAGCAGTTCCTCGGCGCCGGCGCGGTCCTGCTCGGCCTGCTTCAAGGCCCGGACCTGCTCCACCACCGGCGCGAGATCGGCGAATTCGCGGCCGAGGCGCACATATTCGTCGCCTTCGGCGCCATGGGCGAGGGCGGCCTCGATCTCGGCATGGCGCGCGACCAGCTGGTCGAGCTTGGCAAGGGGCAGGGAGGACGACATGGGAACCTGAACCGATGAGCAAGGGGCCTCCGGTTCACGCCACCGGAGCGCGCGGGGCGATCACGCCCGTTCAGCCACGCCCGCTACAACGGCACGCCGGTGGCTTCCGCAAAGCCGCGCAGGGCCAGGCGGATGTCGGCGGTTCCCGAATGATCGTCCAGCAGCGGTAGCAGCACCTTGCGGGCGGCGGACACGTCCAGCTCCAAGAGCGTCGCCTTCACCGGGCCGATGGAGGCCGGCGAGACCGACAGCGCCCGATAGCCCAGCGCCGCCAGCGCCACCGCTTCCAGCGGCCGAGCCGCCAGCTCACCGCACAGGGTCACCGGCTTGCCGTGGCGGGCGCCCGCCTCGGCCACCATGCGGAAGGCCCGCAGGGCCGGCGGCGAGAGCGGATCGAAGCGATCGGCCACCCGCACATTGGCGCGATCGGCGGCGAACAGGAACTGCACCAGATCGTTGGACCCCACCGAGAGGAAATCGGCCCGGGCCAGGATCTCGTCCAATTGGAACAGGAGCGAGGGCACCTCGACCATGGCGCCCACATAGACCCGCTCCGGCAGGCCATGGCCGTGCTTGCGCAGATGGGTCAATTCGCGCTCGACGATGGCGCGGGCGGAATCGAACTCGTCCACCGCCGCCACCATCGGGAACATGAGGCGCAGATCCCGCCCGGCGCCGGCGCGCAGCAGCGCCCGCACCTGGGAGCGCAGCAGCCCCGGCCGGTCGAGGCCGAGGCGGATGGCGCGCCAGCCCAGCGCCGGATTCTCTTCCTCCACCGTCCGCATGTAGGGCAGCACCTTGTCGCCGCCGATGTCGAGGGTCCGGAAGGTCACCGGCCGCTCGCCGGCGGCGTCCAGCACCGCGCGATAGAGCTTCAACTGCTCCGAAATGCGCGGGAAGGCCGAGGCGATCATGAACTGCAGTTCGGTGCGGAACAGGCCGATGCCCGCCGCCCCGGTCTCGGCGATATGGGGCAGATCCACCAGCAGGCCGGCATTGAGGTGCAGATTGATATGCACCCCGTCCTTGGTCACCGACGGGCGGGTGCGCAGCGCCGCATACTGGGCCTGCCGGCGGGCGCGGAAGCGCACCTTCTCCGCATAGGCCTCCTCCACGTCTCCGGGGGGCCGCAGATGCACCTCCCCCGCCTGGCCATCGACGATCACCGGATCGCCGGAATCGGCAAGGCCGGTGACATTCTCCACCTGGCCCACGGCGGCGATGCCCAGGGCGCGGGCGACGATGGCCACGTGGCTGGTGGTGCCGCCCTCTTCCAGCACCAGGGCGCGGATGCGGGTGCGGTCATAGTCCAGCAGCGCCGCCGGGCTCATGTTGCGGGCCACCAGAATGGCGTTCTCGGGCAGCTCTTCGCGCTCCAGGAGGCCGCCGCGGCCACGGCCGGTCAGTTCCCGCAGCAGCCGGTTGGCGAGGTCGTCGAGGTCGTGCAGCCGCTCGCGCAGATAGGGATCGGACGCACGCATCATGCGGGCGCGGGTATCCGACTGCACCCGCTCCACCGCGCCCTCGGCGGTGAGGCCGGACAGCACCGCCTCGCGCATCTTGTGCATCCAGCCCCGGTCGTGGGCGAACATGCGGTAGGCTTCGAGAATGTCCCGGTGCTCGCCGGACTTGGCGAGGCCGTCGTCCTCCAGGAGCATGTCGATGGAGTGGCGCAGCTTGCCGATGGCGGCATCCAGCCGGTGGGTTTCCCGCGGCACGTCGTCGGCGATGACGTTGGTCACCTTCACCCGCGGCTCATGCAGCACCACATGGCCGAGGCCCAGGCCATCGGCCAGCGCCACGCCCTGGAGATGCAGCGGCCGGCGCACCGCCGGCTCGGCGCCGGGGCGGGCCAGCGCGGTGAGCTCGCCGGAGGCGATCATCTCCGCCAGCACCATGGCGGTGGTCTGCAGCGCCTCGATCTCTTCTTCCGTATAGGTGCGCCGGGCGCGGTTCTGCACCACCAGCACGCCCAGCGTGTTGCCGGCCCGCAGGATCGGCACGCCGAGGAAGGAATTGTAGACCTCCTCCCCCGTCTCCGGACGGTAGGAGAATTCAGGATGGGCCTGGGCGTCGGACAGGGCCAGCGGCTCGGCCTCGCGGGCCACATGGCCGACGAGACCTTCCTCCACGCTCATCACCGTCTGGTGAACCGCGTCGCGATTCAGACCCTCGGTGGCATAGAGCTCAAGGGTCTGATCGACGCGCAACACGTAGACCGAGCAGACCTCCGCGACCATGTTGGCGGCGATCAGCACCACGATCTTGTCGAGGCGATCCTGCGCGCTGACCTGCTCCGCCATCACTTCGCGGAGCCGGCGCAACAGCACGCGGGGACCGCCGAGCGCGCCACGCATCGGCCGCATCCTTAGATTGTGCGGGTTTCACACCCGCGGAGCCAACGGCGAACAAAGGTATCCCAAGGGGGATCCTGAAAGGTCCACCGTCAGTTGTCGAGCCCGTATAGCGAATGCAGAGTCCGAACCGCAAGTTCGGTGTATGCCGCATCGATGAGGAAGGAGATCTTGATCTCCGAGGTGGTGATGGCGCGGATATTGATACCCTTGGCCGCCAGCGCCTCGAACGCCTGGGCTGCAACGCCCGCGTGTGAGCGCATACCGATGCCGATCACCGACACCTTGGTGACGTCGGTGGCCCCTTCCACGATCTGGTGGCCGATCACCGGCTGGGCGGTCTCGATCACCGCCTTGGCCCGCTCGTAATCCGCGGTGGGCACGGTGAAGGTGATGTCGGTGAAGCCATCGGCGGACACGTTCTGCACGATCATGTCCACATTGATATGGGCGTCCGCCAGCGGGCCGAACACCGAGGCCGCGATGCCCGGCTTGTCCGCCACCCGGCGGATGGACACTTGGGCCTCGTCCTTGGAGAAGGCGATGCCGGTGACCACCTGCATTTCCATCTGGTTTGCCACGATCTCCTCCTCGTCGCAGATGAGCGTTCCGGCCTTCTCCACGTTGGCCATCTCCGGCGCATCGGGATCCACCAGGCTGGAGCGCACGAAGGTGCGCACATTGTGCACCATGGCGAGCTCCACCGAGCGCACCTGCAGCACCTTGGCGCCCAGCGACGCCATTTCCAGCATTTCCTCGAAGGCCACGCGGTCCAGCCGCCGGGCCTTGGGCACCACTCGCGGATCGGTGGTGTAGACCCCGTCCACGTCGGTATAGATGTCGCAGCGCTCAGCCTTCAGGCCGGCGGCAATGGCCACCGCGCTGGTGTCGGAGCCGCCGCGCCCCAGGGTGGTGATGCGCCCGCTCTCCGCATGGATGCCCTGGAAGCCGGCGATCACCGCCACCTCGCCGCCGTCGATGGCGGCGCCGAGCCGGGTGCCGTCGACCTCCATGATGCGGGCCGAGCCGTGGGCATCGTCGGTCAGAAGCGGGATCTGCCAGCCCTGCCAGGAGCGGGCGGGAATGCCGATCTGCTGCAGAGCGATGGCGAGCAGCCCCGAGGTCACCTGCTCGCCGGAGGCCACCACCGCGTCATACTCGCGCGGATCGTAGAGGGGCGCGGCCTCCTTGCACCAGGCCACCAGCTCATTGGTCTTGCCGGCCATGGCGGAAACCACCACCGCCACCTGGTGGCCGGCCTTCACCTCGCGCGCCACGTGACGCGCCACATTGCGGATACGCTCGATATTGGCGACCGAGGTGCCGCCGAACTTCATCACCAGCCGAGCCATCGCTCGTGCCTTTCTTCGATCTGAACAGGGGAAACGTCAGGTCGGCGCGCCACGGGCGCCGTCAGCGCAGCGTCATTTTCGACGTTTCGACGCTCCCGGGCGCGAGAGGGCGCACCAGAACGAGCGGGCGGAAGTGACGTTGCGGACCATCCCCGAAAACCTTATGCGCGCCGCCAGACAGGAAAGCGCGGCGCATTGCGGCGCCTCCATAGCGGCTCGCGGCGGCGGGGGCAACCTCGTCGCGTTCCGGAGGCGGGTTCGCCACCGCGCCACCGCGCCACCGCGCCCCCGCCCGCGACAGACTTGTCCGCGATCGCCCCCATGGGGCATGACAGGGCGCCACCGGCCCCCGGCCGGCCCGCCAGGAGCGCTCCGCGCCATGTCCGATCCCAGCTCGCCCACCCCCTTCGCCCTCGACCCGCGCCTCGAAGGCGATGGGCCCTTCGTCCTCGACCTGCCCTTGTGCCACCTGCGACTGGTGAACGATGCCCGCTTCTTCTGGGGCGTGCTGGTGCCGCGCCGCGCCGGCCTGGTGGAGATCACAGACCTTGTCGCTGCGGAACGGGCGGTGCTGATGGAGGAGATCGCGGTGGTGGCGGCGGCGGTGCAGGCCGCCTCCGGCTGCGCCAAGATCAATGTGGCGGCCTTGGGCAATGTGGTGGCGCAGCTCCACGTGCACGTGGTCGGCCGCAATCCCGGCGATGCCGCCTGGCCGGGCCCGGTGTTCGGCGTCGGCACCCGCGTGCCGCTGGACGCCGCCACCCGGGACGCGCGGCTCGCCGCCCTGCGGCAGCGCCTGGCGCCGCCCGCCTAGGGCACCACGGCCTTTTGCGCCCGCTTCTTTCTCTGCACGGGAGCAGGCGAAATCAGGTCAACAGGCTTGCCTCGGTTCGGTCCCCGTGCCACCGTCCCGGGCCTGCGCCGCAGACCTCAGGTGCCGCTGCCCGCCATGTTCGTTCCGCCCCGCCCTTCCCTCGGCGCGCCGCCGCCGCTCGGCTATGTCGAGACCCGCATCGACCGCGCCGGCCATGTGCGGCCACAGGCGGACGCCTTGCGAGACCATCCGGAGGCGCGCACCTACCTGCTGGGCGGGGAATTGGTGGCCCTGGCGCCTCTCGGCCCGCCGCACACGGCCCTGTTTTCCCGCGCCGCCGCTGCCCTCTGGGCCAATGGCGAACCGCTGTTCCTCGGGCTTGAGGCCGACGCGCCGCGCTTTGCCACCCCGTTCGATCCCGGCCGGCGGGAGGAGATGGAAGCGGCGGGCCTTGCCGTCACCGACCTGCGCTCGGTGGCCTCCGGCGGGCTGGTGGCGCCGACGGATCTGGGCGCCTTCGCCTGCGCCAAGGCGCTGTTCGGCTGGCATCAGCGGCATCGCTTCTGCTCCAATTGCGGCGGCGCCTCGCGCATCGTCGACGCCGGATGGCGGCGCGATTGCCCCGCCTGCGGCGCCCAGCATTTCCCGCGCACCGATCCGGTGGTGATCATGCTGGTGACCCGCGGCGACCGCTGCCTGCTCGGCCGCCAGCCCCAGTTCGCCCCGGGGATGTGGTCCTGCCTCGCCGGCTTCGTGGAGCCCGGCGAGACCTTCGAGGACGCGGTGCGCCGCGAAACCCTGGAAGAGGCGGGAATCCATGTGGGCGCCGTCCATTACCACCGCTGCCAGCCCTGGCCCTTCCCCATGTCGCTGATGATCGGCTGCTTTGCCGAGGCCACCAGCGACACCATCACCATGGATCCGGGCGAGCTCGAAGCCGTGCGCTGGTTCGAGCGCGACGAAGTGGCGGCGCTGATCGCCCACACCCATCCCGACGGCCTGTTCGCGCCAGCGCCGGCGGCCATCGCCCACCATCTGATGCGGGCTTTCGTGGAGCGCGCGCGTGGCTGAGGCGATGTCTCCCCCACCGGCGCTCCGCAAACGGCTCCGCCGGCTTCTGGACCTCGCCTTTCCCCCGCCCAGCGGCTTCGGCCGCACGCCGCGCCGGCCCGCCACCCTGGTCTATGGGCTGAATGATCCGGTGCCGCGGGGGCCACTGCTGGCGCTGGCCACCCAGCACGCCATGCTGGCGGTGACCTTCCTCATCTACCCGCTGCTCGCCGCCACCGAAGCCGGGCTGTCGGCCGGGCAGATCTCCGCCCTGCTGTCGGCCTGCGCCCTCAGCATCGGCATTGCGACCATTCTGCAATGCCTGCGCAGCCGCTTCGGCAGCGGCTATCTCTGCGTCCACATTCCCGCGCCCGCGGCGATTCCCCTGGCGGTACAGGCCATCAGCCTGGGCGGGATCGGGCTGATGGCCATGAGCACCATTCTGGTGGGCCTGTGCCAGCTGTTTGCCGCCCGCCTGGCGCGCCCCCTTCGGGTGCTGCTGCCACCGGAAGTGTCGGGGGTCGCAGTGACCATGCTCGGCGTCTCGCTGGCAGGACCCGCCCTGCGCCGCGCCCTCGGCATCGTCGAAACCTCCGACTTCACCATCGGCGGGCACGCCTTGCTGACCAGCGCAGCGACCTTGGGAACGATCGTCGCCATCACCGTGTTCGCCCCCCGCCGGCTGAAGCTGTTCGCGGTCTTCTCCGGCGCCGCGCTCGGCTGGGGGCTGGCGGTGATCCTGGGCACCGGCCATCCGGGCACGGGCGATGCCATTGCCGCCGCGCCCCTCCTCGCCTGGCCACAGCTGAGCCTGCCCCCCCTCCGCTTCGACTCCAGCCTGTTCCCGCTGATGGCCTTGCTTGTGGTGATGAATCTGGTGGATGTGCTCTCCGTCACCGTTTCACTGGAGAAGATGAACGATGCGGACTGGCGGCGGGCCGACATGGGCGCGGTGCAGCGCGCGGTGACCGCCTGCGGCCTCGGCAACGTGCTGAACGGGCTCACCGGCGGCTTCCAGTCCGGCCTGTCGTCCTCGTCGGTGGGCCTTGCCTTCGCCACCCAGGCCACCGCCCGGGTGATCGGCATCACCGCCGGCGTCCTCATCTGTGCCACCGCCTTCTTCCCGAAGGCCATCGTAGCCCTGACCATGATCCCCTCACCGGTGATCGGTGGCATCCTGCTCTATACGTCTGCCTATCTGGTGGTGGCCGGCATGGATCTGATCACCTCCCGCCGGCTGTCGGAGCGGCGGGTGTTCTTGGTCGGCCTGTCGGTGCTGGCCGGCCTGTCGGTGGCGCTGCTGCCGCTGAAGGGGCAGTTGCCGGTGGCGCTGCAGCCTTTGTTCTCCACGCCGCTGACCGTCGCCGCCTGCACCGCGATCCTGCTCAACATGCTGTTCCGCATCGGCATCTCGCGGGAGGTGGGGCAATTGGTGCCGGTGCACGCCCACGCCTTTCCCTTCGCGCGCGATTTCCTGGAGCAGCAGGGCGATGCCTGGGGGGCGCGGCGCGACGTGATCGCCGCCGCCATCCCCACCGTGGCGCAGGCGCTGGAGCTGGTGACCGACAGCGGCCTCGCCGAAGGGCCCATCGAGCTGCGGGCCCGTTTCGACGAGACCCATCTCGACGTCTTCCTGCTCTATGACGGGGAAGTGGTGGAACCGCCCAAGGAGCAGCCCTCTCCCGAGGCGCTGCTGGGCGATGCCAAGGAGGTGGCGGCCTTCGCCGCCTATATGCTGCAGCGCCTGTCCGACCATGTGCGCTTCGGCCGCTCCGGCGGGCGCGCCCGCATCGCGCTCCGCTTCGACCACTGAGACGCCGGACGCCTATTCCGCGGCTTCCTCGGCCCGCAGCTTCAGCCGATAGGCATGGGCGGGATAGACGCCGAGAATGCGCATCTCGCGGGAGAAGAAGGCCAGTTCCTCCAGCGCCAGCTTCAGCGCGCGCTCGTCCGGGTGGCCGTCCACGTCCGCATAGAATTGGGTGGCGGTGAAGTGGCCGTCCATCTGGTAGGATTCGAGCTTGGTCATGTTGACGCCGTTGGTGGCGAAGCCCCCCAGCGCCTTGTAGAGGGCCGCCGGCACGTTGCGCACCCGGAACACGAAGGTGGTGACCACCGGCCCCTGGTCCGCCGGCGCCCACTCGCCATTGCGCGCCAGCACCACGAAGCGGGTGGTGTTGTGGGCTTCATCCTCGATATTCTCGGCCAGGATCTCCAGTCCATAGATCTCCGCCGCCAGCCGCGAAGCGATGGCGGCGCGGCTGATGTCGTGGGCCTCGGCGATCTCGCGGGCGGAGCCGGCGGTGTCGGCGCCGATCAGCGGGGTGAGCCCGTGGGCGCGGATGGCCTTGCGGCACTGCCCGAGCGCCATGACATGGCTCTGCACCGTCTTGAGGGTGTCGAGGCTGGCCCCGGGCACCGCCATGAGCTGGTGCGACAGGGGCAGGAAATATTCGCCGATGATGTTGAGCCGCGACTGCGGCATCAGGCTGTGGATGTCGGCCACCCGGCCGGCCACCGAATTCTCGATGGGGATCATGGCCAGCGCCGCGGTGCCGTTCTCCACGGCGGCGAACGCATCCTCGAAGGTGGCGCAGGGCACCGCCTCATAGTCGGGGAAGGCCTCGCGGCAGGCGATGTGGGAATTGGCGCCGGGCTCGCCCTGAAAGGTGATGCGCTGCATGGTGCTTTCGGTCTGCTTTCGATCTCACGCGGGTTTCAGCGGCCGGCCGCCTCAGCGGCCAGCAGCTGGCGGGCCCGTTCCAGATGGGCCGGGGTATCCACCCCCAAAGGCACGGTGTCCACCACCGCGACGTCGATTCGCATGCCGGCTTCCAGTGCCCGGAGCTGCTCCAGCTTCTCACGCACCTCCAGCGGCGAGGGTGGCAGCGCCACGAACCGCGTGAGGGCCGCGCGGCGATAGGCGTAAAGGCCGATGTGGTGATAGAGCGGCCCCTCGCCGGTGGGAGCCGTGGCGCGGGTGAAATAAAGCGCCCGCATAAGCCCCTCGCCAATGGGCGAGCCCACCACCTTCACCACGTTGGGGTCGGTCTTCTCTTCCGCGCGCACGATTTCCGCCGCCAGGGTGGCGATGTCCACCGCGGGGTCGCGCAGGGGCTCCAGCGCGCGGCGGATGCTGGCGGGATCGATGGTGGGGATATCCCCCTGGACATTCACCACCGTCTCGATGGTGCCGGCGTCCTCCAGGGTGCACAGCGCCTCGAAGATGCGATCGGATCCCGAGGGATGATCCTCCCGGGTCATCGCCGCCTCGAAGCCGGCGGCGATGACCGCCTCCGCCACCTGCGGACTGTCCGTCGCCACCACCACGCGGCCGATTTCGGCTGCGGCGGCGCGACGCGCCACCTCGACGATCATGGGTCGCCCGCCCACGTCGGCCAGGGGCTTGCCCGGCAGGCGGGTGGCGGCCATGCGGGCCGGAATGAGAACAACGGTTTGAGCGCCGGACATGACGACCTCGATCGGTGCTGCGGGCTGCGGGCGGAGCGCGCAGAAGGGCAGTGGCGCGCGCTTTAATACGGGTTGCGCGGCCCCAATCAAAGTGCTTAGTGTCGCCACGAATGCGCGGCGTGTGTCCGCGCCGTCGTTGGGATTGGATGCATCCTGCCGCGCGCTGCCCATTTCGCGGCCGGGTGCGCCGAAAAAAGGGCTTCGAGGGGCAAAGCGCCGATGACCTTCTTTGAATTGAACAAAATCGCAGGTGCGACGCTGGGCGCGCTGGCGTTCGCCGTGGGCATCGGCGTGGTGTCGCAGGTCCTGTTCACGCCGGAAGCTCCGGCCAAGCCCGGGTACGATATCGTCATCACCGAAGGTGGCGCGGCGGTGGCCAAGGTGGCCGAGCCCCCCATCGAGGAGCTGTTCGCCTCCGCCTCCGTGGAAAAGGGCGCCACCGTCGCCAAGAAGTGCGCCGCCTGCCACAACTTCGCCGAAGGCGCCGGCCCCAAGGTGGGCCCCGACCTCTACGGCGTTGTGGGCCGCAAGGTGGCCAGCACCGAGGGCTTCTCCTATTCGGACGCCATGAAGGCCAAGGGCGGCGAATGGACCCCCGAGGCGCTCAACGAATTCCTCACCGCGCCGAAGAAGGCGGTGCCGGGCACGGCCATGGGCTTTGCCGGCCTGCCCAAGGGCGTGGATCGGGCCAACATGATCGCCTATTTGAACTCGCTGTCGCACAATCCGCAGCCGCTGCCCACCGCGGCCGCTGCCAAGTAAGGCCGCTAGGTAAGGCCGCAAAGTAAGGGTGAGGCACCTGAGTGTGAGGCGCGGGTGTTGAGGGGAGTGCCGGCGACGGCCGCGGGCCGTTGGGCTGAGACCGGAAGCGGCGGCTCGCCTCACGCATTTGTCAGGCATCGGAATGGAAAAAGGGCTGGTCCACGCGGACCGGCCCTTTTTGTTGCCGCAGCCGGGCGCCACCGTTCGCGCCCAGCCGGGGCGCCATCTTCCCCCGGTCGCGATCGGCGCCATAATCAGGTATCCCGATCTGCAGCGGACCTGTTCCTCGGAGTCGACGATGCCTGTGCTGATGACCCGCCGTACCTTCGCCCTCGCCGCCGCCTTGGCGCCGGCCCTTGTGGCACGCGGGGCCGCGGCACAAAGCGCGCCGGCCACCACCGATGCGCCCGCCGGCGGCGCGCCGGTGTTCCGCACCGGCGTCTCGCTGATGGGCGAACCCAAATATCCGGCCGGCTTTGCCCATTTCGATTATGTGAACCCGCAGGCCCCCAAGGGCGGCCTGCTGCGTCTCGCCGAGGACGGCACCTTTGATTCGCTCAATTTCGTGGTGCCCCGCGGCACCCCCGCCGCCGGCCTCAACCTGATCTACGACACGCTCATGACCTCGGCTTTCGACGAGGTGGCGAGCGAATATGGCCTGCTGGCCGAGGGCGTCAGCTATCCACCGGATTTCTCGCAGGTCACCTATCGCCTGCGCGAAAACGCCCGCTGGCACGACGGCACCCCCATCACCCCGGCGGACGTGGTGTGGTCGTTCGAGACGCTGGTGGCCAACAACCCCAACCAGCGCTTCTATTACAGCCACGTGGTGAAGGCCGAGCAGACCGGCCCGCGTGACGTGACCTTCACCTTCGACCAGGCCGGCAACCGGGAGCTGCCGCAGATCGTCGGCCAGTTCATCGTGCTGCCCAAGCACTGGTGGACCGGCCAGGACGCTTCGGGCAAGCCGCGCGACGTCACCCAGGGCACCCTCGAGACGCCGCTGGGCTCGGGCGCCTATCGCATCAAGAGCATGGCCCCCGGCCGCACCATCGTCTACGAGCGCGTCGCCGATTATTGGGGCAAGGATCTACCGGTGAACGTGGGCCGGAACAATTTCGACGAGATCCGCTACGAGTATTTCCGCGACGACACGGTGATGCTCGAGGCCTTCAAGGCGGACCAGTACGATTTCCGGGTGGAAAGCTCGGCCAAGAACTGGGCCACCGCGTATGACTTCCCCGCCCGCAAGGACGGCAAGGTGATCCTCGAAATGTTCGAGAACCGGGCCTCCGGCGTCATGCAGGCCTTCATTCCCAACCTGCGACGCGCCAAGTTCCAGGATCGGCGGGTGCGGCGCGCCCTGAACTATGCCCTGGATTTCGAGGGCATGAACCACACCTTGTTCTTCGACCAATACACGCGCATCTCCTCCTTCTTCTCCGGCACAGAGCTCGCCTTTTCCGGCCTGCCCGAGGGGCGCGAGCTGGAGATTCTCAACACGGTGAAGGGCCAGGTGCCGCAGGAGGTGTTCACCACCGCCTACACCAACCCCGTCAGCGGCAATGAGGAGGCGCGCCGCGCCAACCTGCGCGAGGCGGCGCGGCTCCTCAAGGACGCCGGATACGAGGTGAAGAACCGCAAGCTGGTGAATGCCGCCGGCGAGCCCTTCACCATCGAGATCCTGCTGGCGAGCCCGGCCATGGAGCGGGTGGCGGTGTTCTACAAGCCGGCGCTGGAGCGGCTCGGCATCACCGTCACCGTCCGCATGGTGGATTCTTCCCAATATATCAACCGGCTGCGGGCGCGTGACTTCGACATGATCGTGTCCGGCTGGGGCCAGTCGCTCTCGCCCGGCAACGAACAGCGCGATTTCTTCGGCGCCCAGGCGGCGGATCGGGAAGGCTCGCGCAACTATGCCGGCATCAAGGATGCGGCGGTGGACGCGCTCATCGACAAGGTGATCTACGCCACCGACCGGGCCGATCTGGTGGCCGCCACGCACGCCCTCGACCGGGTGCTGATGTGGAACGAGTTCGTCATTCCCGCCTGGACCTTGAACTACACCCGCACCGCCCGCTGGGATCGCTTCTCCCACCCCGCGCCGCTGCCGGCCTATTCCTTCGCCTTCCCCGACATCTGGTGGTTCGATGCCGCCAAGGCGGCCAAGATCGGAGGCGGCAAATGAGCCTGAGCCGTCGTGCCCTGTTGCGGATCGGCGTCGGCGCGGGCCTGCTGGCACCGGCGCTCGCCCCCCGTCTCGCCCGCGCCGAGGGGCCATCGCCCCTGGCGGCGGCGGCCGACGAGGGCGGCAGCCCCACCGCCGTCCTCAAGCAGCACGGCCTCTCCTTCTTCGGCGACCTGAAATATCCCGCCGACTTCACCCATTTCGACTATGTGAACCCGGACGCCCCCAAGGGCGGCCCATTCTCGCAGATGGGGCGGACCACCTTCTACAACCAGTCGCTGACCACCTTCGACACGCTGAACCCCTATAACCAGCGGGGCAACGGCGCCCAGGGCATCGAGCTCATCTACGATACGCTGATGACCGCCGCCGGCGACGAGAAGAGCGCGCTGTATCCGCGCCTCGCCACCGGCGCCGAGATCAGCGACGACGGGCTGACCTATCGCTTTCCCCTGCGCCCCGAAGCCCGCTTCCACGACGGTACGGCGCTCACCTCCGCCGATGTGGTCGCCACCTTCGAGGCGCTGAAGGCGGACGGCTACGAGACTATCCGCATGGCCCTGCGCGACCTCATTGAGGTGGAGGCCGATGGCGACCACGCCGTGGTGATGCGCTTCAAGGCCGGGCGGGCCCGCGACGTGCCGCTGACCGCCGCCGGCATGCCCATCTTCTCCAAGGCGTTTCTGGCGCGGCACCCGTTCAACCAGTCGTCCCTGGAGCCGCCGCTGGGGTCCGGCCCCTACAAGGTCTCCCGACTGGAACAGGGCCGCTATATCGAATACGAACGGGTGAAGGACTATTGGGGCCAGAACCTGCCGGCTCTGAAGGGCCGCTTCAATTTCGATACGGTGCGCTACGAATATTTCCGCGACCGCATCGCCGGCCTCGAAGGCTTCAAGGCCAAGGTCTATCTGTTCCGCGAGGAATTCACCGCCCGCGAATGGGCCACCCAATATGACTTCCCGGCGGTGCATGACGGCCGGGTGAAGACCGAGACCCTGCCGGATGAATCCTTCTCCGGCGTGCAGGGCTGGTTCCTCAACACCCGGCGCCCGCAATTCTTCGACCGGCGGGTGCGCGAGGCCATCGGCCTGTTGTTTGACTTCGACTGGACGCGGCGGAATCTGATGTATGATTCCTACCACCGCACCGTCTCCTTCTTCCAGAACTCCGACATGATGGCGGAAGGCCTGCCCTCCCCCGCCGAGCTGAAGCTCCTGGAGCCGTTCCGCGACAAGGTTCCGGAAGAGGTGTTCGGCGAACCCTATGTGCCCCCCGTCTCCGACGGCTCCGGCGAGGACCGCGCCTTGCGGCTGAAAGCCGTGGCGCTGCTGAAGGAGGCCGGCTACGGCTTTCGCCAGGGCAAGCTGGTGGGGCCCAAAGGCGAGACCATCACCATCGAGTTCCTGGACGACGACGGCGCCATGGAGCGCCACCACGCCCGCTTCATCGGCCACCTGAAAAAGGTGGGCATCGACGCCACCTTCCGCATCGTCGATCCGGCCCAGTTCCAGGCCCGGCTGCAGACGTTCGATTTCGATGTGGTGGTGCGGCGCTACAGCTTCGCGCCCTATCCGGGAGACGAGCTGAGGGCCTATTTCTCCACCGAGGCGGCCCGCACGCCGGGGTCCTACAATGTGGCTGGCATCGCCGATCCGGTGGTGGACGCCCTCATCGCCCAGGCGCTGGCGGCCCAGGATGCGGCAGCCCTCACCACCTGCTGCCGCGCCCTCGACCGGGTGCTGCGGGCCGGCCATTATTGGGTGCCGCAATGGTATTCGGGCGAGCACCGCATCGCCTATTGGAACGTGTTCGACCGGCCGCAGACCAAGCCGCGCTACGAACTCGGCGTCCTCGACACCTGGTGGAGCACCACCCCGGAGACGACGCATGGCGGCTGAGCGTCGCTAGAGTCTTGAGTTCACGCATTTTCCCCGCGCGCACCAGTGTCCACCCGGCGCGAATGCTCTAGACTGGGGACCGCCGCACGGCTGGATCGGGAGACGGGATGCTCGCTTACATCATCCGCCGCATTGCCCTCATGGTACCGACCATTCTCGGCATCATGCTGGTGTCGTTCGTGGTCATCCAGTTCGCCCCGGGCGGGCCAGTGGAACGGGTGATCGCCCAATTGACCGGCGACGACGTGTCCGCCACCTCCCGCGTGTCCGGTGGCGGCGGCGATTTCTCCGGCGGCGCGGCGGCGGCCCAGGCGGCGGGAACGGCCGATGCTGTCTCTTCCAAATATCGCGGCGCCCAGGGGCTCGACCCGGCCTTCATCAAGCAGCTGGAGAAGCAGTTCGGCTTCGACAAGCCGCCGCACGAGCGCTTCTTCAAGATGATCGCCGATTACGCCACCTTCGATTTCGGCCGCTCCTATTTCCGCGACATCTCGGTGATCGACCTCATCGCCGAGAAGATGCCGGTCTCCATCTCGCTGGGCCTGTGGATGACGCTGATCACCTACGCCATTTCCATTCCGCTGGGCATCGCCAAGGCCATGCGCGACGGCTCGAAGTTCGACATGTGGACCTCGGCGGTGGTGATCGTCGGCTATGCCATCCCCTCCTTCCTGTTCGCCATCCTGCTCATCATCCTGTTCGCCGGCGGCTCGTTCCTGGACCTGTTCCCCCTGCGCGGGCTGGTCTCCGACAATTTCTGGCAAATGAGCTGGCCGGAACGCATCGCCGATTATGCCTGGCACCTGGTGCTGCCGCTCACCTCCATGGTGCTCGGCGCCTTTGCCACCATGACGCTGCTCACCAAGAATTCGTTCCTGGAAGAGATCCGCAAGCAATATGTGACCACCGCGCGCATGAAGGGCCTCACCGAAAACCGGGTGCTCTATGGCCACGTGTTCCGCAATGCCATGCTGATCGTCATTGCCGGCTTTCCCGGCGCCTTCATCTCCGCCTTCTTCACCGGCTCGCTGCTGATCGAGACCATCTTCTCTTTGGACGGGCTCGGTCTCCTGTCGTTCGAGAGCGTCTTGAACCGGGATTATCCGGTGGTGTTCGCCACCCTCTACATCTTCTCCCTCGCCGGCCTCATCGTCGGCCTCGTCTCCGACCTCACCTACATGCTGGTCGATCCGCGCATCGACTTCGAGACGCGGGAGGTGTGAGGCCATGGAGAACGTGCCGCTGCTCCAGCCGGGCGAACCCACCGACATGCCCGCCGCCCGCGAATTGCCCCACGGCGCGCTGCCGCCGCCGGGCGAAACCCGGCGCCACAGCCGCTTCGCCCTCTCGCCCCTCAACCGGCGGCGGCTCGCCAATTTCCGCCGCAACGGGCGCGGCTATGGCTCGTTCATCCTGTTCTCGGTGCTGTTCGTGCTGTCGCTCGGCGCCGAGTTCATCGCCAACGACAAGCCCATCCTCGTCTCCTACGAGGGGCATTATTATTTCCCGGTGGTGCACGCCTATCCGGAGACCGCCTTCGGCGGCGACTTCGAGACCGACGCCGACTATCGCGACCCCTATCTGCAGAAGCTGATCGCCGAGAAGGGCGGCTGGATGGTGTGGCCGCCCATCCGCTATTCCTATTCCACCCACAATCTCGACCTGCCCACCCCGGCCCCCTCGCCGCCCACCTGGATGCTCACCGAGGACCAGTGCAAGGCGGTGGCCGAAAAGAAGGGCGTGTCCGGCTGCGCGGGCCTTGAATGGAACTGGCTCGGCACCGACGACCAGGGTCGCGACGTGCTGGCCCGGCTCATCTACGGCTTCCGCATCTCGGTGCTGTTCGGCCTGGCGCTCACCGTCATCTCGTCCATCATCGGCGTCGCGGCAGGGGCGGTGCAGGGCTATTTCGGCGGCTGGGTGGACCTGTTGTTCCAGCGCTTCATCGAGATCTGGACGGCCATTCCCTCGCTCTATCTGCTGCTCATCATCTCCTCCATCCTGGTGCCGGGCTTCTGGGTGCTGCTCGGCATCCTGCTGCTGTTCTCCTGGGTGTCGCTGGTGGGGCTGGTGCGGGCGGAATTCCTGCGGGCGCGCAACTTTGAATATGTGCAGGCGGCCCGGGCCCTCGGGGTGGGCAATTTCACGCTCATGACGCGGCATATCCTGCCCAACGCCATGGTGGCGACGCTGACCATGCTGCCGTTCATCCTCTCCTCCTCGGTGATGACGCTCACCGCCCTGGACTTCCTCGGCTTCGGCCTGCCCCCCGGCTCGCCGTCCCTCGGCGAGCTGTTGTCCCAGGGCAAGAACAACATCCAGGCCCCCTGGCTCGGCCTCACCGGTTTCTTCACCGTGGCGCTCATGCTGAGCCTGCTCATCTTCATCGGCGAAGCGGTGCGCGACGCCTTCGACCCGCGCAAGACGTTCGAGTGACCCGACCTTCGGCCGGGCTGTGGTAGACTGGCGCGGGTTGGGCAGGCAGGTGACGCTATTCGGGTGACGAGATGAACAAGATCGTGCGCGAGCATTACCCGGTGGACAAGCTGCCGGAGGACCTGCGGCAGGGCCTCACGGCCGGCCAGACCGTCACCATCACGGTGGAGGAGGAGACGAAGCTCGATCGCGACGCATTCGACGCTTTGGTCGCCGACATCCTCGCCCATCCGCAACCCATGACGATCCAGGAAATCCGCGCACTGGTCGGCCCCCGCAACGTCACCTCCGAGGAGGCCGTCGCCCGCATCCGCGCCCTTCGAGACGAGTGGGATTGACCGCCGGTGCGCCTCTATTTCGACGTGAACACCATCATTGAGCTGGTCGAGGGACCGGGCGCCTCGCTGGATCGCTTCGCAGGTCTGCTGGCCGGCGGCCGTCAGACCGGCGCAGTGGTCGTCACCAGCGAGCTGTCGCTGGCGGAGCTCCTGGTCAAGCCGCTGCGGGATCAGGACCTGCACCTCGTCATCGGCTACAATAGCCTTCTTGCCGGCGGCACCGCCGGGCAGATCGAGGCGCATCCGGTGTCCCGCGACATCCTCGGGCGGGCGGCCCGGGTGCGAAACAGGAAGCCGAGCACCAAGCTGCCCGATGCCATCCATATCGCCACTGCCGAACACGCCGCGTGCGATGCGATCATCACGGCCGACAGACGGTGGCGCGACGCGAACGCCATTCAGCTGACTGATCCAGCGGATTTCGACTTTGCGACCTTCATCGAGAAACGCCGATGACTGATCCCCTCCTCTCCGTCCGCAACCTTTCCGTCGCCTTTCGCCGCGAGGGCACCCAGGCGCTGGCGGTGAAGGGCGTGTCGTTCGACATCACCAAGGGCGAGACCCTGGCCCTGGTGGGCGAAAGCGGCTCCGGCAAGTCGGTCACCGCATTGTCGGTGCTGAAACTCCTGAACTATCCCGCCGCCAGCCACCCCACCGGTGAGATCCTGTTCCAGGGCCGCGACCTCTTGCAGGTGTCCGAGCGCGAGCTGCGCGGGGTGCGCGGCAACAAGATCACCATGGTGTTCCAGGAACCCATGAGCTCCCTGAACCCGCTGCACACCATCGAGCAGCAGGTGGGCGAAATGCTCATTCTGCACCGCGGCCTTTCCGCCAATGCCGCCCGCGCCCGCACCCTGGAGCTGCTCGCCGAGGTGGGCATTCCCGATCCCGCCGCCCGGCTCTCCGCTTATCCGCACCAATTGTCCGGCGGCCAGCGCCAGCGCGTCATGATCGCCATGGCGCTCGCCAACGAACCCGACCTCCTGATCGCCGACGAGCCCACCACCGCCCTCGATGTCACGGTGCAGGCGCAGATCCTCAAGCTCTTGAAGGATCTGCAGGCCCGGCTCGGCATGGCCATGCTGTTCATCACCCACGATCTCAACATCGTGCGCAAGATCGCCGATCGGGTGTGCGTGATGCAGAAAGGCGAGATCGTCGAGCAGGGCGGCGCCGAGGAGACCTTCCTCACCCCCCGCCATCCCTATACCCAGGCGCTGTTGAGCGCCGAGCCGAAGCCCGATCCGGCACCGGTGGCGGCGGATGCGCCCATCGTGGTGGAAACCACTGATCTGAAGGTGCATTTCCCCATCAAGCGCGGCGTGTTCCGCAAGACCATCGGCCATGTGAAGGCGGTGGACGGCATCACCATCGCCATCCGCCGCGGCGAGACCTTGGGCGTGGTGGGTGAGAGCGGCTCCGGCAAGACCACTTTGGGCCTCGCTTTGCTGCGCCTCATCTCCTCGGCCGGGCCGGTCACCTTCCTCGGCCGGCGCATCGACGGCCTCGGCTTCAAGGCCCTGCGGCCGCTCCGGGCCGACATGCAGATCGTGTTTCAGGATCCCTACGGCTCCTTGTCGCCACGCATGTCGGTCAGCGAGATCGTTGCCGAAGGCCTTCTGGTGCACCAGCGCCAGCTCGATGCGGACCAACGCGAGGCGCGGGTGATCACGGCGCTGGCGGATGTGGGGCTCGACCCCGAGACCCGCCACCGCTACCCCCATGAATTCTCCGGCGGCCAGCGCCAGCGCATCTCCATCGCCCGCGCCATGGCGCTCGAGCCCTCCTTCGTGGTGCTGGACGAGCCCACCAGCGCCCTCGACATGATCGTGCAGGCACAGATCGTCGAGCTGCTGCGGGCGCTGCAGCGGAAGCGCGACCTCACCTTCATGTTCATCTCCCATGATCTGCGGGTGGTGTCGGCGCTGGCGAGCCGCATCCTGGTGATGCGCAACGGCAGGATGGTGGAGGAAGGCCCGGCCCGCACGGTGTTCGAGCAGCCGCGGGAGGATTACACCCGCGCCCTGTTCGCCGCCGCCTTCTCCCTGGAAACCGACACCTCCGGCGTGGTGTGCCAATGACCGCCCCCTTGAAGCCCCTGCCCGGTGACGGGCCCGCTGACGTCACGGTGGAGGGGCCCACCCCCCTCGGCAATGGCTACCGCCCCTATGAGCGCTACACCGCCCATCTCGCCGATGACGGGGCGGTGGTGAGCCAGACCCGCGACATCCTGCGCGGCGGCTGCGTGGTCGGGGTGCTCGCCTATGATCCGGCGCGCGACCAGGTGGTGCTGGTGCGCCAGTTCCGCCTGCCGGCCTATCTCGCCCTGGGGCCGGCGCGCAGCGAGCTCGTTGAGATCGTCGCCGGCGGCGTGGAGGAGGGCGAGCCGGAAGAGGCCGCCGCCCGCCGCGAATGCCTGGAGGAAATCGGCGTCGCCCCCGGCCGCATGGTGCCTTTTCTCCAGTTCATGCCCACCTCGGGCATCACTGATGAGCAGGCCACCCTGTTCCTGGCCGAGGTGGACGCGGCTGCCGTGCCCGCGCGCACCGGCCTTGTGGAGGAGACGGAAGTCATCCGTCCCCTGGTGCTGTCGGTGGACGAGGCCCTCGCCATGCTGGCGGCCGGGCGCTGCGCCAATGGCTATCTGATCATCGCCCTGCAGTGGCTCGCTCTCAACCGGGCGCGGCTGCCGGCCCTGCTCGACGGTTGAGCTCAGCCGAGCCGGTCGAGGTCGAACGCCGCCAGATCCTCCAGCAGTTCCACGAAGGCGCGAGCGCCGAACTGCGCCGCCGCCTCCCCCTTCTCCGCCGTGGCGCCACGGGCATCGCCCATGGCGCCGGCCGCGCTCAGATCCTCGCTGGCCCAGGCGAAGCCCACCGGGTGGTTGGCCCTGAGGCGCTTGAAGTCATGTTCCATGGCGATGGAATAGGGGGCGAAATCGGCCGCCTGGGCCATGTCCACCAGATCCGGGCGAAACGCCAGCATCAGCGACGTTTCTACCTCGCCCCCATGGATGCCATGGGCCCGCTCGGCATCGCTGAACAGGCCGGGCGGATAGCCGTAGCGGTGCATGGACGACATCGCCACCAGCATGCCGTGGTCGAGCCGCAGGGTGCGGGCCACGAGGTCGATCACCGGCACATTGCCGCCATGGGTGTTCATGATCACCAGCCGGCGCACCCCGGCGCGGGCGAGGCAGGCGCCGATCTCGCCCCAGGCGGTGATGGCGGTGGTGGGCGACAAGGTGAGGGTGCCGGCGAAGTTCTGGTGCTCATCGGACTTGCCGATGCTCTGCACCGGCAGCATCGCCACCGCGAGACCATCCGGCACCTGCGGCGCGATGCGCGCGATATAGCCCTCGGCGATGAAGGTGTCGGTGCCGAGGGGCAGATGGGGCCCGTGCTGCTCCACCGCCGCCACCGGCAGCACCGCCACCAGCCGCGACATGTCGAGCGCCGCCACCGCCGTGGTGGAGAGTTCCGACCATTTCACGAACAAGGGCCCCTCCCGGCGGGCCACCGCCCGCGCATCACCGACATCTCGGCCAATGAGCCCAGATGCCGGCCCCGTCAAGCCGCGCCCCGGGCCCACGGGCGCCATTTTACCTGCATCAGCGAGGTGATATAGGATCATTCCAAAATGAGTGACGCCCCGTTCCACCGGGCCTTCCCCGCGCGCCGGCGCTTTATGCCCGGCGCGCCCATAGCCGAGCTGCCATGACCGCCTCTTCCGCGTCCGACGCCGCCTCGTCCCGTCCGCCCCGGGTGGGGCTGTTCGTCACCTGCCTCGTGGATACGATCCGCCCCTCGGTGGGGTTCGCGGCGGTGAAGCTCCTGGAGGATGCCGGCTGCGACGTGGACGTGCCGCGCCAGACCTGCTGCGGCCAGCCGGCCTTCAATTCCGGCGATCGGGTCACCACCCGCGCCCTGGCGGAAAAGACCATCGCCGCCTTCGAGAGCTTCGATTATGTGGTCGCCCCCTCCGGCTCCTGCGCCGGCATGATCAAGGCCCATTATCCCGAATTGTTCGTCGGCGAGCCCGACTGGTCGGGGCGGGTGGAGCGCTTCTGCGCCAAGGTGTTCGAGCTCACCTCCTTCCTGGTGGACGTGCTGGGCGTCACCAGGGTGGAGGCCCGCTATGACGGCACCGTCACCTATCACGACAGTTGCTCGGGCCTGCGCGAGCTGCAGGTGAAGGCGCAGCCGCGCCAGCTCCTGGCCAGCGTCGAGGGTCTCGCGCTCACGGAACTCGTCGATTCCGATACCTGCTGCGGCTTCGGCGGCACCTTCTGTGTGAAATATCCCATGGTCTCCGACGCCATCGTCGGCAAGAAGGCCGACAACATCCTTGCCAGCGGCGCCGATACGCTGCTGGCCGGTGATCTCGGCTGCCTCATGAACATGGCCGGCAAGCTGCAGCGCCAGGGCCGCGATGTGGCGGTGCGCCATGTGGCCGAGGTGCTGGCCGGCATGGGCGATGGACCCGCCATCGGCGCGCCGGCGCCCGCCAAGAAGGGTTGAGGCCATGAGCGTCGCCATCACCTCCCCCGAGTTCAAGCAGAACGCCACCGAAGCCCTGGCCGATCCGCAGCTGCAGGCGGCCCTCGCCAAGGCCGGGCCGGGCTTTGTCGGCAAGCGGCGGGACGCCATCGCCAAGCTGCCCGAGTTCGATGCTCTGCGCGACAGTGTGCGCGACATCAAGAACCACACCCTGGCCCATCTCGACCTCTATCTCGAACGCTTCGAGGAGAAGGTGCGCGAGGCCGGCGGCCACGTACATTTCGCGGTGGATGCGGCGGAGGCCCGCGAGATCATCACCGGCATCTGCCAGCGTCTCGACGCGCGCACGGTGACCAAAAGCAAGAGCATGGTCTCGGAAGAGATCGGCATCAACGATCACCTCGCCGCCGCCGGCATCACCCCGGTGGAGACCGATCTCGGCGAGTACATCATCCAGATCCGCGGGGAATCCCCCTCTCACATCATCGCCCCCGCCATCCACCTCAACAAGGACCAGGTGGAAGCCGACTTCCGCCGGGTGCACACCGATCTGCCGGCGGATCGCGACCTGGTGGAGCCCACCGCGCTGCTGGCGGAGGCGCGGGGCGAGCTGCGCCAGCGCTTCCTCGCCGCCGACGTGGGCCTCACCGGCGCCAATGTGCTGGTGGCGGAGACCGGCACCGCGGTGATCGTCACCAACGAGGGCAACGCCGACCTCACCCAGACCCTGCCCAAGGCGCACATCGTGCTGGCCTCCATCGAGAAGCTGGTGCCCACCCTGGAAGATGCCCACCAGCTGCTGCGGGTGCTGGCGCGCTCCGCCAGCGGTCAGGACATGAGCGTCTACACCACCTTCGCCTGCGGCCCCCGCCGCGCCCTCGATCCCGATGGGCCCGGCGAATTCCATGTGGTGCTTTTGGACAACGGCCGCTCCGCCATGCTGGGCGGCACCTTGAAGGAGATGCTGCGCTGCATCCGCTGCGGCGCCTGCATGAACCATTGCCCGGTCTACCAGTCGGTGGGTGGCCACGCCTATGGCTGGGTCTATCCCGGCCCCATGGGCTCGGTGCTCACCCCGGCCATGATCGGCATCGACAAGGGCGCCAACCTGCCCAACGCCTCCACCTTCTGCGGCCGGTGCGAGGAGGTGTGCCCGGTGCGCATTCCCCTGCCCAAGCTGCTGCGGCACTGGCGCCAGCAGGAGTTCGAGCGCCACCTCACCCCGGCGCCCCAGCGCTATGGGCTGAAGCTGTGGGCGTTCCTCGCCCGCAACGGCTGGCTCTATCGCCCCGCCACCCGCCTCGCCATGCGGGCGCTGTCGCTGTTCGGCCGCGACAAGGGCCGCTTCGCATCACTGCCCCTGGCCGGCGGCTGGACCGCCACCCGCGATTTCCCCGCCCCCGAGGGCGACACCTTCCAGGCCCAGTGGCGCGCCCGCAAGGCCGCCGGGACCACCAGCCGGAGCCCCGCCCCATGACATCAACGCCGTCTTCCCGCGATACGGTGCTGGCGTCGGTCCGGCGGGCCCTGGGCGTCACCTCCCGCGAGGCGCCGCGGCGCCAGGAGGTGGA
The DNA here is from genome assembly GCF_052932325.1 of Xanthobacter sp. ZOL 2024. Lineage (NCBI taxonomy): Bacteria > Pseudomonadati > Pseudomonadota > Alphaproteobacteria > Hyphomicrobiales > Xanthobacteraceae > Xanthobacter > Xanthobacter sp. ZOL 2024. The sequence continues at coordinate 1,844,537 of NZ_CM128808.1, read as the reverse complement.
GGCGCGGCTCGCCAGCCATCCGGCCGGAATCATCCCCGCCCGCGCCCAGCTGCCGCCGGCGGAACGGCTGGAGCTGTTCAAGGCCATGGCGCTCGGCGCCGCCAGCTCGCTCGATCACCTGGCCTCCGCCGCCGAGGTGCCCGGCGCCATCGCCGCCTACCTCTCCGCCCGCGACCTGCCCCTGAAGCTGCTGCGCGGCGCCGATCCCCGCCTTGCGGCTCTGCCCTGGAGCAGCGCGCCGCAGATCGACGTGTGGATCGGCCCGTCCGACGGCCGCCAACTGGTGGGCCTGTCCCACGCCTTCGCCGGCATCGCCGAATCCGGCACGCTGGTGCTGTTCTCCGGCGCCGACAACCCGACCACCCTCAATTTCCTGCCCGACCACCACCTGGTGGTGCTGGAGGCGAAGGACGTGGTGGCGGACTATGAAACCGCCTGGGCCCGGGTGCGCGCGCAGTTCCCCGATGGCCAGCTGCCGCGGGCCATCAACATGATCACCGGCCCGTCGCGCTCCGCCGACATCGAGCAGACCCTGCTGCTGGGCGCCCATGGCCCGCGCAGCCTGCACGTGCTGCTGGTGGGCGCACCGAGCTGAGGCCGGCCCCGGCTGGCGCGCTCCGCCCAGGCTGTCCCAACGTCAGACCTTACGGCAGATGGCCCCGCGCTGATGCAGCGAGGTCACGGACCTGACACAAAACGCCCCTTGCGCCGGGTCTGCCGGCGGCCATTCCCCAAACTTGGGTTGCCGCTCGGCCAAATTGACGGCAGAAGTCAGCGATCACGATTGATGGTGTGCCTATGTTGTCCCGCTTGCGCTTCGCTGTGGCGCTGTTCGCAGCGCTGTTCCTGACCATCGCCGTGCGGCCCGCCGCCGCCCAGGGCACCCCGCATGTCTACCTCATGCGCGGCTTGGCCAATGTGTTTTCCTATGGTCTGGACGACCTCGCGGCCAAGCTCAATGCCCGCGGCATTCCCGCCACCGTGTATGAATATGGCCAATGGCAGTCCCTGGCCGACATGGCCTCGGCGGAAAGCCGCGCCCATGGCCGCTTCCCCATCGTGGTGGTCGGCCACTCCCTGGGCGCCGATGCCGCCATCCAGATGGCCGAGCGCCTCACCGCTCTCGGCACCCCGCCCACTCTTGTGGTCACCTTCGATCCGGTGGGCGTGAACACTGTGGGTGCCGCCTCCGGGCGCTTCGTGAACTACTACCAGTCCAATAACGGTTACGGAAAGCGGCTCACCGCCGGCCCCGGCTTCCGTGGCAAGCTGATCAACCGCAACCTCGACCAGGTGGCGGCCATCGATCATTTCAACATCGAGAAGTCGCCGCAGCTGCATTCGGAAGTGGTGAGCCAGGTGCGCGCCCTCGGCGTGCGGCGCAAGCCCAAGCCGCGGCCGGTGGCCAAGCCGGCCCAGCCCGCGGCCCCCACGCCGGCGCCGGGCAGCCAGGCCGCCACCACCAGCGACAAGAAGGCGATGTGAACGCCGCTCGGGCCACCCGCACGGGAGGTCCTCAGATCAGACGAAGGCCGCGGACCCCCTGGATCCGCGGCCTTCGTCTTTCCGGGTGGGGAAGGAGCGCAGGGGCGGGATGGCCCCAGATCTGCAAGACAGACCGCCAATCCACCCCGCTTCGGCGCGCGGGCTCAGGGCCAGACGAAGCGCACCGCCGCCGCCGCCACCATGGCGGCCACCACCGCCAGAATGTCGCTGCGCAGGAAGCGGGCCACCAGCACCGCCGCCACCAGCCCGGCGATCATGCCGCGATCACCGCGCACGGCCCCGGGGGCGAGCAGCGCCACCAGCAGGGCGCCCGGCAGGGCATCCAGCACCCGGCGCACCCGTGGGGTGATGGGCACCAGCCGCATGAGGAAGAAGCCCGCCGCCCGGTTGAAGACCGTGGCCAGCGCCATCACCGAGATGGCGAGCAGGGTGCCAAGCTCAGCGCTCATCGGTGAATCCCCCCGCCAGGGCGCCTGCCAGCGCGCCGATGACGATGAACCACCAGCCCGGCAGCACGAACGACACGCCGATGGCGACGGCGGCGGCGACGCCCCAGCCCACCGCCTCGCGCCGGCCCTTCCAATTGGGAATGAGGATGGCGATGAAAAAGGCCGGCACCACCACGTCGATCCCCACCTGCTTGGGATCGGGAATGCCGCCGCCCACCACATGGCCGGCGGCGGTGCCGATCACCCAGAACAGCCAGGTGATGAAGCCGGCGCCGACAAAATAGCCCGCGTCCGACCCGCCCTGGGTCCGATAGCGCATGGCCAGCGCCCAATTGTTATCGGCCAGCAGCAGCAGCGCGCCATAGGATTGCCAGGCCGGCAGTGGCGCGAACCAGGGCCGCAGGGCCGCCGCCATCAGCACATGGCGCGTGTTCACCGCCATGGTCAAAAGGCCGAGGGTGAGCAAGGCGGTCGCCGACCAATGCTGGGTCCAGCCCTCCAGCGCCACCATCTGGGCGAGGCCGGCGAACACCATGGCGCTGAACAGGCTGGCCTCCACGAGGGTCAGCCCCTTCTGGGCCGCCGCCGCGCCGAACGCCATGGCGAACACGAACAGCCCCGGAATGAGGGGCATCATGGCGCGCAGCCCTTCGGCGGTGCCGGCCAGGGTGAACGTGGTGGGGGAATGTGAGGTCTGGGGCATGGGGGCCAATTGGGAGGGATGCGGCCCTTATGGCGCACATGCCCGGCGCGGCCAACCCGTTTTCACGCTGTGCTGGCGGTGCCGGCCAAAAGGCCGCCCAATCCCTCGTCCCACGGCGGCAGCGGCCCGAAGCGGGCGGCCAGGTGATCGATGAACAGCCGCACCTTCAGCGGCAGGAACCGCCGGCTGGGATAGACCGCGAACACCCCCACCCGGCGGGAGGCATGCCACTGCGGCAACACCACCTGGAGCGCCCCGGACCGCAGCTCCGGCCCCACGTCCCAGGTGGAGCGCAGGGCGATGCCGACTGAGGCGAGAACGGCGGCGCGCACCACCTCGTTGGAATTGGTGCGCAGCGGCGCCGCGATCCGCAGGGTCACCGGTCCCTCCGGCCCCTCCAGTCGCCATGGATCCTGGGAATGGGTGGCCAGCAGCACATGGCCGGAGAGCGCCTCGATATCTCTGGGCGTGCCCGCCCGCGCGAGATAATCGGGGGTGGCGCACAGCACCCGGTGCACCGGAGCGAGGCGGCGCGCCACCAGGCTGGAATCGTCGAGATCGGCAATGCGAATGGCAAGGTCGAACCCTTCGCCGACGATGTCCACGAAGGCGTCGGTGAGCTCGAGGTCCACGGTCAGGCCGGGGTTGGTCTTGAGCAGAGGTCCGATATGGGGGGCGATGTGCATGCGGCCGAACGAGGTGGGCGCCGACACCCGCAAAAGGCCGCGCGCATCGGCCGAGCCATGGGCCAGCGCGTCCTCCGCCTCTTCCACCGCCGCCAGGATTGCCACCACCCGCTCGTAGAAGCCTTCCCCGGCTTCAGTGAGCGTGACCTTGCGGGTGGTGCGCTGGAACAGCCGCGTGCCCAGCCGCTCCTCCAGCCGCTGCACCCGCTTCGACACCACCGGCGGCGACAGGCCCATCTCGCGGCCGGCCGCCGACAGGCTGCCGGCGGTGACGATGCGGGAGAAGATCTCAAGGTCGGCGAGGTTGTCGATCATCGGCGCGGCGTCGCCCGGCAATTATTCCGTTTTTCCAACTCACTTTATCCGACAGCGCAATAATCGGCGACCACCTTTTCCGCGGAACCGATTATAATTGCACCAAACAGAATGGGTCGGGGGAGCCGGCATGGGAGACGCGGGCGCGCGGCCGCACGGCGGACCGCAGGAGAGCATGGCGGAAAGCGCGGAGGAAAGCGCGGAGGAAAGCGCTCAGCAGGGCGTGCATGATGGGTCACCTGATGGCTCTCATGACGGCTCCCGCCTCGTCATGCCCGCGCCCGATGCGGCGGTGCTGGCGCGGCGCGACCAGATCGTCGCCGATCTGGCGCGGCTGGTGGGCGCGGACAGCGTGATCGCCCACGAGCGGGCCATGCGCCCCTATGAATCCGACGCCCTCACCGCCCACAGGCAATTGCCCCTGGTGGTGGTGCTGCCGGCCACCACGGACGAGGTGGCGGCGGTGCTGAAATATTGCCACGACAACGCCATCCGCGTGGTGCCGCGCGGCGCCGGCACCTCCCTTTCGGGCGGCGCCCTGCCGCTGGCCGATGCGGTGCTGCTGGGCATGGGCAAGTTCACCCGCATCCGCGAGATCGACACCGCCAACCGCTGCGCCGTGGTGGAGCCGGGAGTGACCAACCTCGGCATCACCAAGGCGGTGGAGCACCTGGGCTTCTATTATGCCCCCGATCCCTCCTCGCAGATCGCCTGCACCATCGGCGGCAATGTGGCGGAGAATTCCGGCGGCGTGCACTGCCTCAAATACGGCCTCACCACCAACAATGTGCTGGGGGTGGAGCTGGCCCTCATCACCGGCGAGATCGTGCGCCTGGGCGGCAAGCACCTGGACGCCGGCGGGCTCGACCTCCTCTCCGTCATCATCGGCTCGGAAGGCCTGCTGGGGGTGGTGACCGAAGTCACCGTGCGCCTGCTCAAGAAGCCGGATACGGCGCGGGCGGTGCTGGTGGGCTTTCCCACCTCCGAGAGCGCCGGCGACTGCGTGGCGCAGATCATCGCCGCCGGCATCATCCCCGCCGGCATCGAGATGATGGACAAGGACGCCATCGCCGCCGCCGAGGCGTTCGTGAACGTGGGCTATCCGCTGGATGTGGAGGCCCTGCTCATCATCGAGCTGGACGGGCCGGAAGCCGAGTGCGCCCATCTGCTCGATGCGGTCACCGCCCATGCGCAGGCCTGCGGCGCCACCACGCTGCGGGTGTCCCAGAGCGAAGAGGAGCGGCTCGGCTTCTGGGCCGGGCGCAAGGCGGCGTTCCCGGCGGTGGGGCGCATTTCCCCGGACTATCTGTGCATGGACGGCACCATTCCCCGCCGCCAGCTGCCCTTCGTTCTGGCCCGCATGCGCGAGCTGTCGCACCGGCACGGGCTGCGGGTGGCCAATGTGTTCCATGCGGGCGACGGCAATCTGCACCCGCTCATTCTCTATGATGCCAATGCGCCCGGAGAGCTGGAGGCGGCCGAGGCGTTCGGCGCCGACATCCTGCGATTGTGCGTGGAGGTGGGCGGCGTGCTCACCGGCGAGCACGGGGTCGGCATCGAGAAGCGCGACCTCATGCCGGAGATGTTCGACACGGTGGATCTCGCCCAGCAGCTGCGTCTCAAATGCGCGTTCGACGACCAGAACCTGCTCAATCCCGGCAAGGTGTTCCCCACCCTCCACCGCTGCGCCGAGATGGGCCGCATGCATGTGAGCGGCGGCGCCCCGCCCTTCCCCGACCTGCCGCGGTTCTGAGGTGACGATGCCGCAAACCCTCCTCGCCCGCGATCCGCAGGATGTGGTCGACGCCGTCAACGCCGCCGGTGCGAACGGCCGCACCCTGGAGATCCGCGGCACCGGCAGCCTCACGGCGCTCGGCCGCCCGGTGGTGGCCGACACGGTGCTGGACCTCTCCGCCCTCTCCGGCATCACCCTCTACGAGCCGGAAGAGCTGGTGCTCTCCGCCCGCTGCGGTACGCCGCGCCGGGACATCGAGGACATGCTGGCCCAAAGCGGCCAGATGCTCGCCTTCGAGCCGGCGGACCTTGCCCCCCTGTTCGGCGGCGCGGCGCGGGCGGGCAGCCTCGGCGGGCTCGTCGCCACCAATCTCGCCGGCCCCCGCCGCATCAGCGCCGGCGCCGTGCGCGACCATACTTTGGGCCTCAAGGCGGTGTCGGGGCGCGGCGAGCTGTTCAAGTCCGGCGGGCGGGTGGTGAAGAACGTCACCGGCTACGACCTGCCGCGCCTGTTCGCCGGTGCCTTCGGCACCCTGGGCGTCGCCACCGAGATCACCCTCAAGGTGCTGCCGCGCCCCGAAACCCAGGAGACCCTGCGGCTCGAAGGCCTCGCCCCGGATGCGGCGGCGGCGGCCATGAGCGCGGCGCTGGGCTCGTCCTGCGAAGTCTCCGGCGCCGCTTATGCCCCGGCCCGGGTGGCGGTGCGCCTGCCGGGCGGCATCGCCACCGGAACGGTGATGCTGCGGCTGGAAGGCGTCGGTCCCTCGGTTGAGGCGCGGCGGGACATGCTGGCCCGCGTGCTCGCCCCCTTCGGCCCGTGCACGGTGATGGACGAAGCCGCCTCCAGCGCCCTGTGGGCGGCCGTGCGGGACGTCTCGCCCTTCGTCGGCTGCCCCGAACGCGCCCTGTGGCGCCTCTCCACCGCCCCCATGGCCGGCCCCGCCCTGGCCGCGCGGCTCTGCGCCACCCTCGATGCCGAGGCCTTCTGCGACTGGGGCGGCGGCCTCATCTGGCTGGCGCTGCCTGGCCCGCGATCGGAAGCGGACACGGTGCGAACGGCCCTTGCAGCTTCAGGTGGCCATGCCACACTCCTGCGCGCCACAGCTGAGGAGCGGGCACGGACCGCCGTGTTCCAGCCCCTCGACGAGCCACTCGCCGCCCTGACGGCCCGGGTGAAATCCAGCTTTGACCCGGCCGGCCTCCTCAACCGCGGCCGCATGCACGAGGTCTGGTGACATGCCATCCCTTGCGCTCCTGCCCTTCCCCGCCCGCCCCGGACGCTGAGCCATGCAGACCCATTTTTCGCCCGCGCAGCTCCTTGATCCGCGGCTTGCCGAGGTGGACCGGATCCTGCGGGCCTGCGTCCATTGCGGGTTCTGCACCGCCACCTGTCCCACCTATGTGCTGAAAGGGGACGAGCGCGACAGTCCGCGCGGGCGCATCTATCTCATCAAGGACATGCTGGAGAATGGCCGGCCCGCCACCGCCGAGGAGGTGGGGCCCATCGACCGCTGCCTGTCGTGCCTCTCCTGCACCAGCACCTGCCCGTCGGGCGTGGACTATATGCACCTCGTCGATCACGCCCGCGCTCATATCGAGGAGACCTATGCGCGGCCGCGCTCCGAACGGCTGGTGCGCACCCTCATCGCCCGGGTGCTGCCCTATCCGCGCCGCTTCCGCCTGGCCTTGAAGGCGGCGGCCCTCGGGCGGCCGTTCGCCGGCCTGCTGGAACGGGCGGGGCTCGCCCCCCTCGCCGCCATGCTGCGCCTGGCGCCCCACAAGGTGCCGCCGGCAGCGCGGGATGGCGGTGTGCATGCCCCGGCGGGGCCGCGAAAGGCGCGGGTGGCGCTGCTCGCGGGCTGCGCCCAGCAGGTGCTGCAGCCGGCCATCGACGCCGCCGCCATCCGTCTTCTCAACCGCATGGGGGTGGAGGTGGTGCGGGTGGCCGGTCAGGGCTGCTGCGGGGCCCTGCCCCACCACATGGGCCGCTCCGAGGAGGCCCTCGCCTTCGCCCGCGCCAATGTCAGGGCGTTCGAGGCGGCGGGCCCGCTCGATGCGCTGTTGGTCACCGCCTCCGGCTGCGGCACCACCCTCAAGGACTATGGCCACATGCTGGCCGGCGATCCTACCTTCGCCGGGCGTGCGGCGGCGCTGGCCGGCAAGGTGCGAGACATCACCGAATTCCTCGCCGCCCAGGACCTGCCGGCGGCGCACGGGCCCGGCGGGCGGGTGGCCTATCATTCCGCCTGCTCGCTGCAGCATGGGCAGAAGGTGAAAAGCCCGCCGGTGGCGCTGCTGCGGCAGGCCGGGTTCGAGGTGGTGGAGCCGTTCGACCCGCACCTGTGCTGCGGCTCGGCCGGCACCTACAACATGCTGCAATCCGAGCTCGCGGACGCGCTGAAGACCCGCAAGGTGGACACGCTGGAGGCCCTGCGGCCGCAGATGATCGCCGCCGGCAACATCGGCTGCCTCACCCAGATCGCCTCCGGCACGGCGCTGCCCGTGGTGCACACGGTGGAGCTGCTCGACTGGGCCACCGGCGGCCCCCGCCCCAGCGCCCTCACCGAGGCCGCAGCCTGAGCCGGCACCCATTGTTGCCGGCAATGCGAAAGTCCATTGCCTCGCCAGGGTTAGACTTCCCCCACGCGCAAGGGTACCACTGCAGCAACACGCGGCGGCTGCCGCCGCGCCGCTCCAACCCCGGTCGCACCATGGCTCCCGCCTTCGATCTGACCCTCTATCTCGTCACCGACCCGCGCCTCACCGCGGCGCGCGGCCTTGTGGCGACGGTGGATGCGGCGGTGAAGGGCGGCGCCACCCTGGTGCAGCTGCGGGACCCGCAGGCCCACGGCCGCGCCCTGGTGGAGCAGGCACGGGCGCTGAAGGCCCTGCTCGCCCCCCTCGGCATTCCCCTGATCATCAATGATCGGGTGGATGTGGCGGTGGCGGCCGATGCGGATGGGGTGCACCTCGGCCAGGACGACATGGCCCCCGCCGATGCCCGGGGCCTGCTGGGGCCCGGCCGCATTCTCGGCCTCTCGGTGGGAAATCCGGCGGAATATGCCGCCTCGGACCTCACCGGCGTCGACTATCTCGGTGTCGGCCCGGTCAAGGCCACCGGCACCAAGGCGAATGCGGGCGCCGCCATCGGCGCGCCCGGCATCGCCGCGGTCCGCGCCCTGACGCCGCTGCCTTTGGTGGCCATCGGCGGCATCGACGTCGCGGCGGTTCCACAGGTGATCCGTGCCGGCGCCGATGGCGTCGCCGTGGTCTCGGCCCTGTGCGCGGCGGACGACGTCGCGGAGGCCGCCAAACGCCTGCGCGCCGCCGTCGCGGCCGCCCGCTGATCCCTTTTCCGGCGCCACGATGCGCCGGCGTTCCGTTCCCGTCTCATCCGGCTCAAGGAGGCCGCTCATGTCCGCGTCCGTCGCTTCCGCATCCATTTCCCCCACCGCGCTGCCCGCCGGCGTCGAGATCACCGGCGCGCTCGCCCCACGCTTCGAGGAGATCCTGACCCCCGAGGCGCTGGCCTTCGTCGCCAGCCTGCAGCGCAGCTTCAATGGCACCCGCGAGGCGCTGCTGGCCCGTCGCGCCGAGCGCCAGGTCCGTTTCGACGCCGGTGAGCTGCCCGATTTCCTGCCCGAGACCGCCGCCGTGCGGGCGGGCGACTGGACCATCGCCGACCTGCCCGCCGACCTCCTGGACCGCCGGGTGGAGATCACCGGCCCGGTGGACCGCAAGATGATCATCAACGCCCTGAATTCGGGGGCGAAGGTGTTCATGGCGGATTTCGAGGATGCCTCCTCCCCCACCTGGACCAACATGATCGAGGGCCAGCTGAACCTGAAGGATCGCTGGGCCGGCGTCATCGACTTCACCGACGCCACCAGCGGCAAGGCCTATAAGCTCGGCGCCACCCCCGCCGTGCTCATCATCCGCCCGCGCGGCTGGCACCTGCCGGAAGCCCATGTGCGGGTGGACGGGGCGGAAATGTCCGGCGCGCTGTTCGATTTCGGCCTTTACGCCTTCCATTGCGCCAAGGCGGCGCTGGCCCAGGGCTCCGGCGCCTATTTCTACCTGCCGAAGACCGAGAGCCACCTGGAAGCCCGGCTGTGGGACCAGGTGTTCAGCTTCACCGAGCGGCAGCTGGGGCTCCCCCACGGCACCATCAAGGCCACCGTGCTCATCGAGACCCTGCCGGCGGTGTTCGAGATGAACGAGATCCTGTTCGAGCTGAAGGACCATATGGCCGGGCTCAACATGGGCCGCTGGGACTACATCTTCTCGTTCATCAAGCGGCTCGGCAAGAATGCCCGCTTCCTCACCCCCGACCGCAGCCGCATGGTGATGAGCGAGGCCTTCCTGAAGGCCTATTGCCTGCTGCTGGTGGAAACCTGCCACCGCCGCAACGCCTTCGCCATGGGCGGCATGGCGGCACAGATTCCGGTGAAGGGCGATGCCGCCGCCAACGCCGCCGCCTTCGCCAAGGTGAAGGCCGACAAGGAGCGCGAGGCGGGCCTCGGCTGCGACGGCACCTGGGTCGCCCATCCCGATCTGGTGCCGGTGGCCATGGAAGTGTTCGACCGCCTCATGCCCACGGCCAACCAGCGTGATGTGGTGAAGCCCGCTGCCAACGTCACCCGCGACGATCTGCTGGAGGTGCACCAGGGCACCCGCACCGAGGCGGGCCTGCGGGAGAACATCCGCGTGGGCGTGCAATATATCGAGGCGTGGCTGCGCGGTCGCGGCGCGGTGCCGCTCTACAACCTCATGGAGGATGCGGCCACCGCCGAGATCAGCCGCGCCCAGGTGTGGCAGTGGATCCACCTCGGCGCCCAGCTGGACGACGGCCGCACCGTGACCGCCGACCTGTTCAAGGCGCTTCTGGACGACGAGATGGCCAAGCTGCGCACCGTGCTCGGCGCCGACGTCTATGATTCCGGCCGCTTCCCCGAGGCCATCGGCCTGTTCGCCGACATGTCGCTGGCCGACACGTTCGACGAATTCCTCACCCTGCCGGCCTATCGCCTCATCGCCTGAGGCGGCCAAGCCCCTTCACCCGTACGACGCCCGCGCCCCATCGATTGCCCATCGGTGGGGCGCTGCCGTTTCAGGCGCCGGCGGCCGCCGCCGGATCGGTGCCGCGCACCAGCCGCCGGGCCACCACCACGAACTCAAGGGCCGCGCACAGCAGAATGCCGTAGCCGAACAGCTCCAGACATTCCTCGCTCATGTCCTTGATGTTCCGCAGGTAAGCGTCCTGCATCACCGCCTTCCAGAACGCCCCCATGCCGTAGAAGCGCGCGAAGACATAGGTGGTCAGCAAAGCTGCCATCAGAAGGCCGAAGGCGCTGGTCTGGGTATAGTGGACCTGCTCGTCCAGAAACCGCGTGCGGTTTTTCCAGGTGTAGAAGAGCCCGGCCAGAATGACCGGCGTGACGAGGATCTGCCAGCCGTCGTCATGCAGCATGTCGAGCCAGACGTCGTTCTCGCGGATCAGCGAGGCTGCGGTGAAGGTGGCCAGAAGCCACGCCGACACCCGCAGCGCCGGCAGCCGCACCGCGCAGGTCGCGAAAATCGCTGTGACCACGACTAAGATAACCGACTGAGAAATCTCGACAAGAGACGTCTCACCAAACGTCTTGGTTGTCATCGCGTCGACATACATTAATAGAAAAATTCCAGAAATGATGCCGACATAGATCACGAAACGGATGAATGCTTGCACAAAGGGATGCTGGAGGAACGGCAAGAGCCAGGCTCCCATGCCTGAACGGTCTCCTAAGGTTGAGCTCGGTTAGCTCAACAGTCGCCCCACTGACCGCAGGGCCGGGACTACCACACTTCCTCTCCGGCATTCAATCTCCAGGGCGGTATCAGGACACAAAGCCGCGAGCGGGCGGCGGCCTTTCGCCGCCCGCTCGCGGCTCCCAGGCGCCTGCGTCAGACGGGCACATGATGTTTTAAACATCACTATTTGTCGTTGAAATCTGAGAAGAGGGGGCGTAGCGTTCACCAATCCTCTCCTGATGCCGGTCACCCCGCTCGTGATCACCGCCGCCCAGCTCCGTGCCGCCCGCGCCCTTCTCGGCCTCGACCAGAAAGGTCTCGCGGCGCTGTCCAGCCTTTCGGTGCCCACCATCCAGCGCATGGAAGCCAGCGAGGAGGTCATTCGCGGCAATGTGGATTCCCTCATGAAGCTGGTGGACGCGCTCAGCACCGCCGGCATCGAGCTGATCGGCGAAGGCACCGTCAGCGACGGCGGCGGCCGCGGCGTGCGGCTCACCGCCCGGCGCCCGGCGCCGGAGCGGGAGGGCTGAGCCATGGGCGGGCCCCTGATCGCGCCACTGCCGGGCACACTGGTGAGCATCCTCGCCCTGTTCGCACTGGCAGCGCTGGCCGTGCCGCTGGCCCGCACGCCCCTCGGCCGGCCCCTCGTCTATGGCGCCAGCGCGCTCATCTCCGCGACGGCTTTTGTGTTCGGTGTCCAGGGGGTGCTGGGCACTCCGGCCACCCTCGTGCTGCCCCTGGGCGTGCCCTGGATGGGGGCCCATTTCAGCCTCGATCCGCTCGCCGGCTTCTTCCTGTGCGTGATCAATCTGGGCGGCGCGGCCGCCAGCCTCTACGGCATCGGCTACGGCCGGCGTGAGCATGCCCCGCAGCGGGTGCTGCCCTTCTTCCCCGCCTTCCTCGGCGCCATGTCCCTGGTGCTGGTGGCGGCCGATGCCTACAGCTTCCTGTTCGGCTGGGAGCTGATGTCGCTGGCCTCCTGGGCGCTGGTGGTGGCCCACGACAAATCCGCCGACAACCTCAAGGCCGGCTTCGTCTATATCGCCATGGCGAGCTTCGGCACCCTGGCGCTGATGCTGGCCTTCGCGCTGCTGGCGGGCGGCGGCGATCTCACGTTCGCCACCCTCACCCACGCCCCCCACGGCCCGCTGGTGGGCGCGCTGGTGCTGGCCCTGGCGCTGCTCGGCGCCGGCTCCAAGGCCGGCCTGGTGCCGCTGCATGTATGGCTGCCGCTGGCCCATCCCGCCGCGCCCAGCCACGTCTCCGCCCTCATGAGCGGGGTCATGACCAAGGTGGCGGTCTATGGCTTCATCCGCATCGTGTTCGATCTTGCCGGTCCGCCGGCTTGGTGGTGGGGCATTCCGGTGCTGGCCATCGGCGGCATCAGCGCGGTGGCCGGCGTGCTGCAGGCGCTCCTGCAATCGGACATGAAAAGGGTGCTCGCCTTCAGCACCATCGAGAACATCGGCATCATCTTCATCGGCCTGGGCCTCGCCTTGGCATTCCGCGGCAACGGCCTGATGGCCGCCGGGGCGCTGGCCCTTACCGCCGGCCTGTTCCACGTGCTCAACCACGCGCTGTTCAAGAACCTCCTGTTCTTCGGCGCCGGCGCCGTGCTCAACGCCACCGGCGCCCGCGACCTGGAGAAGCTGGGCGGCCTCATCCACCGCATGCCCACCACCGCCGTGGTGATGCTGGTGGGCGCCGCCGCCATTTCCGCTCTGCCGCCGCTCAACGGCTTCGTCTCCGAATGGCTGACCTTCCAGGCCATCCTGCTCAGCCCGGCACTGTCCCCCTGGGGCCTCAAGCTGCTGGTGCCCCTGGTGGGCGCCCTCCTGGCGCTCGCCGCGGCGCTGGCCGCCGCCTGCTTCGTGCGGCTCTACGGCATCGCCTTCCTGGGCCGCCCCCGCTCGGAAGAGGCCGCGCAGGCGGTCGAGGTGGACCGCTGGTCCCGCGGCGCCATGGTGGGGCTCGCCACCCTGTGCGTGCTCGCCGGCATCCTGCCCGGCCCGGTGCTCGACGCGCTGCAGAATGCGGTGGGTCCGCTCATGGGCGCCCGCCTGCCGGTGCAGACGGATGTGGCCTGGCTCTCCATCATTCCGGTGGGCGAGAGCCGCTCGAGCTACAACGGCCTCCTCGTCTTCGTGTTCATGGTGCTCTCGGCGGGCCTCATGGCCCTCGTCATCCACCGCTTCGCCTCCCGCGCGCTGCGCCGCGCGCCGGCGTGGGACTGCGGCTTTCCCAACGCCGATCCCGTCACCCAGTATTCCGCTTCCAGCTTCGGCCAGCCCCTGCGGCGGGTGTTCGCCCGCACCCTGTTCAGCGCCCGCGAGGAGGTGACCATGCCGCCCCCCGGCGACAGCGCCCCCGCCCGCATCCGGCTGACCGAGCGCGACCCCGCATGGGCCCTCCTCTTCACCCCGCTGGCGCGGGCGGTAGAGGCCCTGGCCGAGCGCAGTAACATCCTGCCCTATCTCACTATTCGCCAATATCTCGGCATCGTCTTCGCGACGCTGGTGGCGCTCCTTCTGGTGCTGGCCATATGGCGCTGATCAACCACCTCCTCATCCAGGGCGGCCAGATGCTGCTGGTGCTCGCCCTCGCCCCCCTGGTCACCGGCCTGGTGCGCAAGGTGAAAGCGCGGCTTTATCGCAAGCGCGGCGCCAGCATCGTCCAGCCCTATCGCGACCTCGCCCGGCTGCTGCGCAAGGAAGCGGTGGTGGCGGAGGGCGCCTCCTGGCTGTTCCGCGCCGCCCCCTACCTCATCTTCGCCGCCACCTGGGTCGCCGCGGCCCTGGTGCCCACCTTCGCCACCGGGCTGCTGTTCTCCTGGTCGGCGGACCTCATCGCCATCATCGCCTTGCTGGGCAGCGCCCGTTTCTTCCTGGCGCTGGCCGGCATGGACATCGGTACCAGCTTCGGCGGCCTCGGGGCGAGCCGGGAGATGATGATCTCCTCCCTGGCCGAACCGGCCATGATCATGATCGTGTTCTCCCTGGCCCTGGTGGCTGGCTCCACCCAGCTCTCCACCATGGCCGGGGTGATGCTGGCGGGCGTGGGCCTGCGGGTCTCCCTCGCTTTGGCGCTGATCGCGCTGATGATCGTGGCCCTGGCGGAGAATGCCCGCATCCCGGTGGACAATCCCTCCACCCACCTGGAGCTGACCATGGTGCACGAGGCCATGGTGCTGGAATATTCGGGCCGCCACCTCGCCCTCATCGAGCTATCGGCGCAGCTGAAGCTGCTGCTCTACATCTCCCTCATCGCCTGCGTCTTCACCCCCTGGGGCCTCGCCCCGGCGGGCGCCGGTGCCGGCGCCTTCGCGCTTGGCTTCGTGACCTATGGCGCCAAGCTGGTCTGCGGCGCGGCGCTGCTGGGCGCGTTCGAGGCCTCCATCGCCAAGATGCGGGTGTTCCGGGTGCCGGACTTCCTCGGCGCGGCGCTGATGCTGGGGCTGCTCGGCACCCTGCTCTTGTTCGTGTCGCGGGGGCTCTGATCCATGGACCTGCCCATTTCCCCCCATCTGGTCTTCGACATCGCCCATCTCCTGGCCGGCGCCATGGTGCTGATCAGCCTGATGATGCTGTATCAGGACCGCCTCACCGCGCTGATCAAGGTGTTCGCCCTGCAGGCGGTGGCGCTGGCGGCCTCGGTGGCCTGGCAGGCCTATGCCCATGATGCGCCGCATCTTTATGTCACCGCCGCCATCGCGTTGATCTTCAAGGCCATCGCGCTTCCCCTGGCGCTGCAGCGCATGGTGACGCGGCTCGGCCTGCACCGGCAGGTGGAAACGGCGGTGGCCACCGGCCCCACCATGCTGGCCGGGCTCGGGCTCGTCGGCCTGTCGCTGGTCATCATGCTGCCGGTCACCGCCACCTCCGATCCGCTGGCGCGGGAGGACCTGGCCTTCGCCCTCTCGGTGGTGCTGCTGGGCCTGCTGATGATGGTGACCCGCCGCAACGCGGTGAGCCAGATCATCGGTTTCATGTCCATGGAGAACGGCCTGATCCTGGCCGCCACCGGCGCCCGCGGCATGCCGCTGGTGGTGGAGATTTCGGTGGCCTTCTCGGTGCTTATCGCCTTCATCGTCATCGGCGTGGTGCTGTTCCACATCCGCGAGCGCTTCGACACGGTGGACGTGGACGCCCTCGACCGCTTCCGCGGAGGCCGCTCATGACCGCCATGACCGTGCTTCTGGCGACGCCGGCGCTCGCCGCCGTGCTGCTGGCCCTGTGGCCCGCCTATCGTTCCGGGGCGTGGATCAACGTTCTGGCCTGCGCCATCAGCTTCGGCGCGGCGGTGGGGCTGGTGGTGCACCGGCCCGAGAGCGGCGCCTTGCTGCTGGTGGATGACCTCAACAGCGTGTTCGTGCTGCTGAACAGCTTCGTCGCCTTCACCACCGCCGTGTTCAGCGCCACCTATATCGCCCATGAGGTGGAGAGCGGCCGGCTCAACAGCCTGAACCTGCGCGCCTACCACGCCATGTATCAGGTGCTGCTGTTCGCCATGACGCTGGCGCTGGTCTCCAACAATCTCGGCGTCATGTGGGTGGCCATCGAGGTGGCGACTCTCTCCACCGTGCTCATGGTCGGCCTCTACCGCACCCCGGAAGCCATTGAAGCGGCATGGAAATACTTCATGCTCGGCTCGGTGGGCATCGCCCTCGCTCTGTTCGGCACCATCCTCGTCTACATGGCGGCCCAGCCGGTGGTGGGCGAAGGCCAGGACGGCATGGTGTGGAGCGTGCTGGTGACCCGCGCGGCGCAGTTCGATCCGGCCCTGCTCAACCTCGCCTTTGTGTTCCTGCTGCTGGGCTATGGCACCAAGGTGGGGCTCTCCCCCCTCAACGCCTGGCTGCCCGACGCCCATGCGGAAGGGCCCACCCCCATCTCGGCGGTGCTGTCGGGCCTGCTGCTCAACGTGGCGCTCTATGCGGTGCTGCGCTTTAAGATGCTGCTCGCCGCCAACCCCGCCGCACTGGCGCCGGGGCCGCTGCTGATGAGCATGGGCCTCGCCTCGCTGCTGATCGCCGGGGTGATGCTGTACCGGCGGCGGGACATCAAGCGCCTGTTCGCTTACTCTTCCATCGAGCATATGGGGCTGATCGCCTTCGCCTTCGGCATCGGCGGGCCGCTCGCCAATTTCGCCGGTCTGCTGCACATGGTGATGCACTCGCTCACCAAATCCGCCATCTTCTTCGCCGTGGGCCATGTGGCGCAGGTGAAGGGCACGCAGAAGCTCTCCGAGATCCGCGGCCTCACCACTTCCCATCCCGCGCTTGGCTGGTCGCTGGTCATCGGCACCCTCGCCATCGCCGGCCTGCCGCCGGGCGGGGTGTTCATGAGCGAGTTCCTGCTGGTGACCTCCACGTTCGAGCAGCCGTTCCCGCTGATGCTGCTGGCCCTGCCGCTGGTGGTCGGGCTGTTGATCGCCTTCGGCGCGCTGATGCTGAAGCTCTCCGCCATCGCCTTCGGCGCGCCTTCACCGGGCACCGCGCCGGTGAAGGCCTCCTACCTGCCCATGGTGGTCCACCTCGCGCTCGTGCTCATGGCCGGCATCTACCTGCCGGCGCCGCTGGTGGCGTGGTTCCAGCACGTGGCCGGGCTTCTGGGATAGGGGCGCGCCATGCAGAGCCTCAGCCAACTTCTCGCCCGCGGCACCCCGGTGCCCGCCTGCCGCCCCTGGCCCCGCGCCGTGCTTGCCCCCGGCGACTGGTCGGCCCTCGCAGCCCATCTCGCCCAGGGCACCTTGACCCTCGCCGGCCTGTGGGGCGACGACGACGCCGTGCATATGGCGGTACTGGAGCCACAGAGCGGCACCGCCGGCATCGCCACCTGCCTCTGCCCGGACGGGCATTTCCCCTCGGTGGGGCAGGTGCATGCCCCCGCGCAGCGGCTGGAACGCACGGTGAGGGACCTGTTCGGCCTCATCCCCGATCATGCCCCCGACAGCCGGCCGTGGCTGGACCATGGCCGCTGGGCGGTCCAAGCCCCGCTCGGCGGGACCGTCCCGGCGGAGCCGCAGCCACCCTATGACTTCCTTGCAGCCGAAGGTGCGGCGCTGCACCAGATCCCGGTGGGGCCGGTGCATGCGGGCATCATCGAGCCCGGCCATTTCCGCTTCAGCTGCCATGGGGAAACCGTGGTGCGGCTCGAGGAGCGGCTCGGCTACGTCCACAAGGGCATCGAGGGCCTGATGGCCGGCGCGGACGTGGCGAAGGCCGCCCAACTCGCCGGCCGCACCTCCGGCGACAGCACGGTGGCGTATGCCTTTGCTTTCGCCCGTGCGGTGGAGGCGGCGCTGGATGTGAGCGTGCCGGCACGCGCGACGGCGCTGCGAGCGCTGATGGCGGAGCTGGAGCGGCTCGCCAATCACATCGGCGACGTGGGCGCCATCTGCAACGACGCCGCCTTCGCCCTCATGCTGGCCCATTGCGGCGCGCTGCGCGAGCGGGTGCTGCGGGCGAGCGCCATCGCCTTCGGGCATCGCCTGATGATGGATGCCATCGTGCCCGGCGGCGTCGCCCGCGACATCACAGAGGACGGCATCACCGCCCTGCGCGCCCTGGTGGCCACCGTCGCGGCCACCTTCCCCGCGCTGGTGCGGCTGTATGACGAGACGCCGTCCATCCAGGATCGCACCGTGGGCACCGGCATCGTCAAGGCGACGCTCGTCGCCACCTTCGGCGCCGGCGGCTATGTGGGACGGGCCAGCGGCCGCGATTTCGATGCCCGCCGCGCCCTGCCCTATGCGCCCTATGACCGGCTGCGCTTCGACGTACCGGTGCGCACCGATGGCGATGTGAACGCCCGCATCTGGATCCGCATTCGCGAGATCGAGGAGAGCCTCGGCCTCATCACCCAGTTGCTCGACACCTTGCCCGATGGGCCGATAGCCGCCCGGGTCGAACCCGGCCGCGGCGAAGGGGTGGCGCTGGTGGAGGGCTTTCGCGGCGACGTGCTCGCGGTGGTGTGCCTCGACGGGGAGGGACGGGTGGCCCGCGCCCACCTGCGCGATCCGTCCTGGTTCCAATGGCCGTTGCTGGAAGCCGCCATCGAGGGCAACATCGTGGCGGATTTTCCCTTGTGCAACAAATCCTTCAACTGCTCCTACTCGGGCGTGGACCTGTAAGGCGCCGGCATGCTGACCCTGCTGTTCAAGAGCCTCGCCTCATCGCCGCTCACGGAGCCCGGCCCCGGTGCGGTGGAACTCGCCGCGCTGGCGCGGGAGGTGGGCGTGGCGGCGGAAGCCACCCTCGGGCGCAGCCTCTCCATCCGCGAGGTGGATGCCGGCTCCTGCAACGGCTGCGAGCTGGAAATCCACGCGCTTTCCAACGCCTTCTACGACATCGACCGGTTCGGGCTGAAGTTCGTGGCCTCGCCGCGCCATGCGGACGTGCTGCTGGTGACCGGGCCGGTCACGCGCAACATGGGGGAAGCGTTGAAGCGCACCTATGACGCCACCCCCGCGCCCAAATGGGTGGTGGCGGCGGGAGATTGCGCCCTCAACGGCGGCCTGTTCGCCGGCAGCTACGCGGTGATGGGCGGCGTGCAAGCGGTGCTGCCGGTGGACCTCAGCATTCCCGGCTGCCCGCCGACGCCCACGGCGCTGCTCAAGGGCCTGCTCGGCCTGATGGCGATGCCTGCCCGCTGACACCCAAGGCCGATCCGCGCGGAGCAAAGCCCCGCCCGGCTATTGCAGGGCGCGCCCCTCGCCGGCGGTGATCTCCTCCACCTTATACATGATGGCGAGCCACACCCCCTGCTCGAAGGTCTTGCCCCCGCTCTCGAAGCTCTGGGCCATCTCCGCGGCGAAATCGACTCCCTCGGAGCCATATTGCTCGGCGATGACCCAGGCGGTGCGCCACAGCTCCACGTCGCTCGGCATGACCATGCTCCCGATCCTGCGGCTCGTGCGGCGGCGCCCGAGGGCGCCGCGCCAGTGCCTAAATTTTCTGCGGGCCGCGCGCGCCTTTTCGGCAATGCCGGCCCGCCATCAAAGGTATTTAAAGACCCTCGCTGAGGGACATCCCCCGGCCTTGGCGGGACGTGTCACAAGTCCAACACCAGCAGGTCGCCTTTGCCACGCGACACGCAGGCCAGCATCCAGCCCTCTTCCTTCTCGGCGGTGGAGAGGCGCTTGTCGCGGTGGTCCACCTCGCCCTCCAGCACCTTCACCTTGCAGGTGCCGCAGGCGCCCTGCTCGCAGGAGGTGCGGATCTTGACGCCCCGCTCCTCCAGCGCTCCCGACACCGACTTGTCGCCGGGGATCTTGTAGGTCTTTCCAGTGGAGGCGATCTTGACCTCGAACACCTTGTCCAAGAGCGGCGCCGGCGCCTTGCCGCCGAACCGCTCCATATGGATCAGGGCGGGGTCGATGCCCTTCTGCTGGGCGGTCTTGACGATGGGTTCCATCCACCAGTCGACACCGCAGATGAACAGCTCGGTATCGGCCGGTCGGTCGGCGAGGATGGTGGCGGGATTGAACGGCGGCTGCGCCCCTTCCAGGTAGAAGGTGGTGTCTCCGGCGAAGGCCGACGCTTCGATCATCCCCTTGAACGAACCCGGCGAGCCGCCGGCGAACAGATAGTGCAGCTCGAAGGGAATGCCCCGGGCCTTCAGATGATCGGCAATGGAGAGGATCGGAGTGACACCGATGCCGCGGGCCAGCAGCAGGGCGCGGGTGGTGGTTTCCGGCACCTCGAAGCGGTTGCGCGGCGTGCTCACCTGAAGCGTGTCGCCCACCTGCACATCCTGGTAGAGGGCCACCGAGCCGCCGCGGCTGTTGGCATCCTTCCACACGCCGATGAGATAATGGTTGCGCTCATGGGCGCTGTTGAACAGCGAATATTGGCGCACCATGCCGCTGGGCAGGGTCACATCGATATGCGAGCCGGGGGAGAATGCCGGCAGTTCGGCGCCCGCCGGATCCACCAGCTCGAACGAGACCATATTGTCGGCCTCGATGGTCTTCTTCGCTACGACGACGGGGTGCAGGGCATCGTCCGACATTGCAAACTCTCCATGAACCAAAGCCGGGAGAGGTCAGAGCAAGGCCGAGGCCAGTTTTCGGGCGGAAATCTGCCCCTGTGCACCGCTGATCAAAAATAAGGCAAACGCGCCCCCCGAGGCGAGGTCGTCGCAGACGCCCCGCCCCGGAGAGGCACGGGCCCTCTCAGCCCTCGAAATCGAGGACGATGCGGCCCTGGATGTCGCCCTTGTGCATGCGGGCGAAGATGGCGTTGATGTCCTCCAGGCGCTCGGTCTCGATGGTGGCCTTCACCTTGCCCTCGCCGGCGAAGTTCAGGGCCTCCTGCAGGTCCAGCCGGGTGCCGACGATGGAGCCGCGCACGGTGATGCCGTTCAGCACCGTGTCGAAGATGGAGAGCGGGAAGTCGCCGGGCGGCAGGCCGTTGAGGGCCACCGTGCCGCCACGCCCCACCATGCCCAGCGCCTGCTCGAAGGCCTTGGGCGAGACGGCGGTGACGAGCACCCCCTGGGCCCCGCCCACTTCCTTCTTCACGAACGCCACCGGATCGGCAGAGCGGGCATTGACGGTGAGCGCGGCGCCGAGCCGCTTTGCCAGATCGAGCTTGGCGTCGTCGATGTCCACGGCGATCACGTTGAGGCCCATGGCCTTGGCATATTGCACGGCCAGATGCCCGAGCCCGCCGATGCCGGAGATCACCACCCAGTCGTCAGGCTTGGTATCGGTCACCTTCAGCCCCTTATAGACGGTCACGCCCGCGCACAGGATCGGCGCGATTTCGGTGAAGGAGACATTGGCCGGCAGGTGACCGACGAAATTGGGGTCCGCCACCACATATTCGGCGAAGCCGCCATTCACGGAATAGCCGGTGTTCTGCTGCTCCTCGCACAGGGTCTCCCAGCCGCCGAGGCAATGTTTGCAATGACCGCAGGCGGTGTAGAGCCACGGCACGCCGACCCGGTCGCCCTCCCTGACATGCCGCACGCCGGCGCCGACGCCGGCCACGTAGCCCACGCCCTCATGGCCAGGAATGAAGGGAGGCTTCGGCTTCACCGGCCAGTCCCCTTCGACTGCGTGCAGGTCGGTGTGGCAGACGCCGGAGGCGGCGATCTTCACCAGGATCTGGCCGGGACCGGGCGTCGGCACCGGTACCTCCTCGATGGACAGGGGCTGGCCGAAGGCGTGGGCGACGGCGGCCTTCATGGTCTTTGTCATGCTGCTCCCTTTCGATCTGCCCGGCGGCCGATGCAGCGGCACCGCGGCGCGGGGCGGGTGGACCAATGCCAATTGGGGGACAGATGCCGCAGGCTGGCGCAGGAGGGGTGCGCCACGGACCGCTTTCGGGGCTCCGGGCGCCGCAGGCTGGCACGGCATGGAATGTGGTGGGGACAACGGCCACCGGAAGCCAGGGGGAAACTGGCTTCCGGCCTGTGACATGGCCGTCGTATCCTCCCTGAATGTTGCACCTGGTCTGTTCTCCGCGACCGGGCTTGCCTCAGGCTGGAGGCGTCCAGCGCTGAAACGATGCCGGGCCCGGCGCGGTTCCCGGCGGCGGAGCGGAATGAGTTGAGGATGCCGGGCATCCCCGCCCCGCCGCCGGCCATGGCCGGTTCAAGCCCCGATCAGAAGAAGCCGAGCTTCTTGGGGCTGTAGCTCACCAACAGATTCTTGGTCTGCTGATAATGGTCGAGCATCATCTTGTGGGTCTCGCGGCCGATGCCGGATTGCTTGTAGCCACCGAAGGCCGCATGGGCCGGATAGGCATGGTAGCAATTGGTCCACACCCGGCCGGCCTGGATGGCGCGGCCGAAGCGGTAGGCCCGCGAGCCGTCGCGGGTCCACACGCCGGCGCCGAGGCCGAACAGGGTGTCGTTGGCGATGTGGAGCGCTTCCGCCTCGTCCTTGAAGGTGGTCACCGACACCACCGGGCCGAAGATCTCCTCCTGGAAGATGCGCATGGAATTGTTGCCGAGGAACACGGTGGGCTTCACATAGAAGCCGTCGGCGAGATCGCCATCGAGGGTGTTGCGCTCGCCGCCGGCCAGCACCTTGGCCCCTTCCGCCTTGCCGATGTCGATATAGCTCAGGATCTTGTGCATCTGCTCGCTGGAGGCCTGGGCGCCGATCATGGTTGCGGGATCGAGCGGCGAGCCCTGCTTGATGGCGGCGACCCGGGCCAGCGCCTTCTCCATGAAGCGGTCGTAGACGCTCTCCTGCACCAGCGCGCGGCTCGGGCAGGTGCACACTTCGCCCTGATTGAGGGCGAACATCACGAAGCCCTCAATGGCCTTATCGAAGAAGTCGTCATCCTCCGCCGCCACGTCGGAGAAGAAGATGTTGGGGGACTTGCCGCCCAGTTCTAGGGTCACCGGAATGAGGTTCTGGCTGGCATAGCCCATGATGAGGCGGCCGGTGCCGGTCTCGCCGGTGAAGGCGATCTTGGCGATGCGCTTGGACGACGCCAGCGGCTTGCCCGCCTCCAGGCCAAAACCATTGACGACGTTGAGCACACCGGGGGGCAGAATGTCGGCGATGAGTTCGGCCAGCAGCAGCATGGAGGCCGGGGTCTGCTCGGCCGGCTTCAGCACCACGCAATTGCCGGCGGCGATGGCCGGAGCGAGCTTCCAGGCGCCCATCAGGATGGGGAAGTTCCAGGGAATGATCTGGCCCACCACGCCGAGGGGCTCGTGGAAGTGATAGGCTATGGTGTCGTGGTCGATCTCGGAGAGGGCGCCTTCCTGGGACCGCACGCAGGCGGCGAAATAGCGGAAGTGGTCGATGGCCAGCGGAATGTCGGCCGCGGTGGTCTCGCGGATCGGCTTGCCGTTGTCCCAGGTTTCGGCGAGGGCCAGAAGGTCGAGGTTCTCCTCCAGGCGATCGGCGATGCGCAGCAGCACCAGGGCACGCTCGGCGGCCGGGGTGCGGCCCCAGGCGTCCTTGGCGGCATGGGCGGCGTCGAGCGCCTTCTCGATATCCTGTTCGTCGGAGCGGGCGACCTCGCAGATGACCTTGCCGTTGATGGGCGAGATGTTCTCGAAATAGCGGCCGTTCACCGGCTCCACGAAGGTGCCGCCGATGAAATTGCCGTAGCGGGCCTTGAAGGGCGAGGCATTCTGGGCGGCGAGCAGTTCAGGCTTGTTCATGGTTTCCTCCCGTGATGGGTCGGGGTCCCCATCGCAGCCCTCGTGCCAACCGGTGCCCGGCCATGGATCTTTCGCTTTTGCAGTGCGGTAAGTGCTTGTTTCACGGCAGATGAAAACAAGAGGAAATCAAGACTTCGCGCGCGCGGCGGCGCCGCTGCTGGACGACGGGCAAACTGTCGTGCGAAACTGTCGCCGAGAAGAACAAGAACCTGCGACACCTGTTGCAAGATGCGACACCTGTCGCGCGGGAGCGAAATCAAGCCGAGGGTGCCGATGCCGCAGATCATCCCGTCGCCCACCGCCCATCTGCTGTCGCCACAGGCGCTGGAGCAGGCGCGGCAGCGCTTTTTCTCGGG
This sequence comes from Xanthobacter sp. ZOL 2024, assembly GCF_052932325.1. NCBI lineage: Bacteria > Pseudomonadati > Pseudomonadota > Alphaproteobacteria > Hyphomicrobiales > Xanthobacteraceae > Xanthobacter > Xanthobacter sp. ZOL 2024. The sequence continues at coordinate 1,820,867 of NZ_CM128808.1, read as the reverse complement.
CGAAACGGTCTGCGACGACGTGGCGCCGCCGATCCTGCGCTCTTGGACCCGCTGCGCCGCGCGCGGCCTGCCGACAGGCGGAGGTGTGGCCGCCGAGCCTCTGACCTCCGGTGAGCTGCGCCAGCGGCGCGACAAGACCGAGGCGCTCTGGCGCCGCTGCCGGCCGGAGCTGGAGGCGCTGCACGCCAATGCCAACGTGACCGGCTCCATCGTCATCCTCACCGATCCCACCGGGCTGGTGCTCGACACGGTGGGCAGCGCCGATTTCGCCGACCGCGCCGCCCAGGTGGCGCTCAAGCCCGGCGTCAACTGGAGCGAAGCGGCGCTGGGCACCAATGCCATCGGCACGGCTCTGGAGGAGCGCCGCCCCCTGGAGGTGCGCGGCGCGGAACATTATGCCGAGGCCCACGGCTTCCTCAGCTGCGCCGCCGTGCCCATCCTCGATCCCTATGGCGACGTGCTCGGCCTCCTGGACCTGTCCGGCCCGGCCACGGTGCCGCAGCTCCATGCCATGGGCCTGGTGCAGCTGGCGGTGAACCAGGTGGAGCACCGGCTGTTCGACGGCGCCTTTCCCGATTGCAACGTGGTCCGCTTCCATGGAGACCCGAGCTTCCTGGGTACCAGCCATGAAGGCATCCTGGTGTTCGAGGAGTATCGGCTGGTGGCCGCCAACCGCACCGGCCTCGCCCAGCTCGGCCTCGATTGGGATGCGCTGAAACGGCGACGCTACAGCGAGTTGTTCGACGGCAGTCTCGGCCGCGACGGTGAGGAGCGGCGGGTGCGCGCCGCCAATGGTGCCCAGCTACACCTGCGGTTCGACCGCAAGATGCGTCACGCCGCAGCCGCCAGGGACACTGACCGGCCCGCCGCAGGCGCACCCGCCTCCTCGCCGCAGGCCCGCGAGGAGACAATCAGCGGCAGCACGGGCGGCGTCGAGCGCGCACCGCAGCGCAGCAGCTCCCCTGCCGGCGCGCGCCCCTCCACCGATCGGCGGGGACCGGAGGCTGCCTCCTCCCTCCCCCATTTCGACCCCGCAACCACCGAGGCGCTGCGCCGCGCCGTCCGGCTGCTGGAAGCCGGCGTTCCGGTGCTGGTGCAGGGTGAGACCGGCACCGGCAAGGAGGTCTTCAGCCGCCAGGTGCACGCCCGGTCCAGCCGGGCCGCCCGGCCGTTCGCCGCCATCAATTGCGCCGCCTTGCCCGAGGGCCTCATCGAGTCGGAGCTGTTCGGCTATGAGGAAGGCGCGTTCACGGGTGCACGCCGGGCTGGCTTCAAGGGCCTGCTGCGGGAGGCCGACGGCGGCGTGCTGTTCCTCGACGAGATCGGCGACATGCCCTTGTCGCTGCAGACGCGCCTGCTGCGGGTACTGCAGGATCGCGAGGTGATGCCGCTCGGCGGCGGTCGCGCGGTGCCGGTGGACTTCAGCCTGCTCTGCGCCTCCCACCGGGATCTCAAGCAATTGGTGGAGAGTGGGGCGTTCCGGGCCGACCTCTATTTCCGCATCGCCCAATATACCGTGGCCCTGCCGGCTCTGCGCAGCCTGCCCGATCGCGACGCCATGGTGCGCGCCTTCTGGGCGACCCTGGCCGATGGGCCCGAGGCCCCCCGCCTGTCGGCGGCGTGCGTCGACCGCCTCGCCCGGCATGCCTGGCCCGGCAACTTCCGGCAGTTCGTGGGCACGCTGAAGGTGCTGCATGCGCTGGCCGAGCCCGGCAGCGAGCTGGACGTAGACGCCTTGCCGGCCGATATCCGCGCCATACCGGCCGCCGACACCACCGAAAGCACCGTGTCGAACCCGCGCGGCGATCTCGACACCATCACCCGTGCCGCCATCCAGACCGCACTCGCCACCGCCAACGGCAATATTTCCGAAGCAGCGCGGCGGCTCGGAATTCACCGCTCGACGCTGCACCGCCACCTGGCCACCACCGAGCGGGGCACCCGGCAGCCCTAGCCGTGGCTACGACCCGAGGCCCGGAATGGGCAGCCCGAAGGCATCGGCGAGCAGCACGCCGTTCAGCCCCAGAACCAGGACGCTGCCAACCACGGCCAGCACGCTCACCAGCGGGGAATTCACGAACTCACCCATGATGTCGCGCCGCGCCGTGAACACCACCAGAGCGATCATCGGCACCGGCAGGGCAATGGACAGCACCACCTGGCTCAGCACCAGCGCGTAGGTGGTGTCGACCCCCATGGCCACCACCACGAAGGCCGGCACCATGGTGATGAGGCGGCGCAGCAGCAGCGGAATGCGGAAACCGACGAAGCCCTGCATGATCAGCTGGCCAGCCATGGTGCCCACCACCGAGCTGGAGATGCCCGACGCGATCAGTGACACCAGGAACAGCCCCGCCGCCGCCGCGCCCAGCAGCGGCGTCAGCGTGTGATAGGCGGTGGCGATCTCCGCCACCTCGCTATGCCCCAGATGGAAGGCACTGGCCGCCATGATCACCATGGCCATGTTGACGAGCCCCGCCACCGCCAGCGCCAGCACCACCTCGCGATTGGAGAAGCGCAGCAGCATCCGGCGCTGCGCCGCATCCTGCGGCGTGGCGCGGTTCTGCGTCAGGCCGGAATGCAGGAACAGCGCATGCGGCATCACGGTGGCGCCGATGATGCCCACCGAGATCAGCAGCGCGGTGGAATCCGGCATCTGCGGCCACACCGCATGCACCGCCACGGCGGCCCAATCCACCGGCGCCACGAACATCTCGATGAGGTAGCAAAGGCCGATCACCGCCACCAGGGCGCCGATGATCAGCTCCATGGGGCGGAACCCCTGGCGATCGAACAGCAGGATGCCGTAGGTGATGACCGCGGTGACGCCCATGCCCGCCAGCAGCGGCAGGCCGAACAGCAGTGACAGGCCGATGGCGCCGCCCAGGAATTCGGCGAGATCGGTGGCCATGGCGGCGATCTCGCTCACCACCCACATCACCCCCACCAGCGGGCGGGGCGCCTGTTCCCGGCACAGCTCCGCCAGATTGCGCCCGGTGACGATGCCGAGCTTCGCCGACAGCGCCTGGAACAGCATGGCGATCAGGTTCGCCAGCACCACCACCCACAGCAGCGTGTACCCGTAATGAGCGCCGGCCTGAATGTTGGTGGCGAAATTGCCGGGATCCATATAGGCGATCGAGGCGATCACCGCCGGCCCGGCGAACAGAAAGGCGGCCCGCGGTCCGCGGCGCCGCCCCGCCAGAACATCTTGAATGGCCGCGCTGGTGCGATCGCTCACCGAAGGCGTGGGGGCAGGCTCGAGACTGGGCATCACGGACATGGGGCAGCCGGTATTGAGGCGGTTGGGATGGGCCTGCTGTGTTGCAGCCTCTGAATAATGTAGCCATGGCTACATTAAGTGCAATAGCCTTTTCACAAAACCGGCTCCGCCGCGCGGCGGCGGCCCCGCGCCTTGATCATGATGGCCCTGGCTTGGTAAGGGATGCGGCTCCTCTGGTGCGGCGGCCGCGGATCGCGTGAACGCGCCGGTTCCACCCGTGAACGGGAAGACGCATTGACAGCCACGCCGAAAGCCAGCGTCCCGGCCGATGCCGCACCACTCGATGAGAGTGACGAAGTGCTGCGCTTCGCGCGGACCCGCTCGGCCCGCTCGGCCGAGATCCTCGAGGATTATACGGAGCTGATCTCCGACCTGATCCACGAGCATGGCGAAGCCCGCGTCACCGACATCGCCCGGCGGCTCGGGGTCACCCATCCCACCGCCACCAAGGCCATCGCCCGTCTCAAGCGCGAAGGCCTGGTGACCTCCCGCCCCTATCGCGGCGTCTTCCTCACCGAGGCGGGGGCGGCGATGGCGGACCGGGTGCGCGCCCGCCATCGCCTGGTGGTGGACTTCCTGATGGCCGTGGGGGTGCCCGAGGAAGCCGCGGAAGCGGACGCGGAGGGCATGGAGCACTACGTCTCGGAAACCACCCTCGATGCCTTCCGCCGTTTCCTGGAAGCCAAGCGGCGCTGACGGGATCGCTCAGCGCCGCTCGCGATCATAGGGCAGGCCCAGCGCCGCCGGCGGCCGCAGCCGCGCCTTCAGGCCCGGCCGCGACATGGCGATCAGCACCACCAGGGTCGCCACATAGGGCAGCATGTTCAGGAAGTGGGGATCGATGAAGGCCTGGCCGCTGGCCTGGGCGCGGAAGCGATAGGCATCCACCAGGCCGAACAGCACCGAGCCCACCATCACCCAGCCCGGCCGCCACGAGGCGAAGATCACCACCGCCAACGCGATCCAGCCACGGCCCGCCGTCATGTTCTCCACCCAGGTGGGCGTATCCACCACCGAGAGATAGGCCCCGCCCAACGCGATCAGCCCGCCGCCGAGGATGGAATAGAGATAGCGCAGGCCGATCACCGGAATGCCGAGGGCATCGAGGGTCTGCGGGCTCTCGCCCAGGGTCCGCAGCAGCAGGCCTGGCCGGGTGCGCGACAGGAACAGCGCAATCACCCCCACCAGCACGAAGGCGAGCAGCACCAAGGGATCCTGCTTGAAGATCACCGGGCCGAGGAACGGCAGATCCGCCAGCAGGGGAATCTGCAGGTCCGGCATCTGCGCCGCCAGCGCCTTGCCCACGAAGGCCTGGCCGATGAAGGCAGAGAGGCCGGCGCCGAGAATGGAGAAGGCCAGCCCCGTCACCACCTGGTTGAGGCGCAGGGTGACCACACAAAAGGCGAAGGCGGCATTGAAAGCGCCCCCCGCCAGCACCGCCCCGATGAGGCCGATCACCATGGAGCCGGACACGGAGGTCACGACGAAGCCGCTCACCGCCCCCACCAGCATGGCGCCCTCGATGCTGAGGTTGAGCACCCCGGCCTTCTCGATGAGCAACTGGCCCAGGGCCGCATAGAGGATGGGGGTGGCGGAGACCAGGGCCGCCGCCAGCAGAAGCTCGATGCTCATGAGTGGGCCTCCGAGCGATAGATGCGCAGCCGGTATTGGGACAACGTCACCGCCGCCAGCACGAAGATGAGGATCAGCGCCTGCAGGATGGTGCTGATGGATGAGGGCACCCGCGAGACCTGCAGCGAGAATCCGCCATTGAGCAGGCCGGCATAGAAGATGGAGACGATGAGGATGGGCACCGCCCGGCCGCCCGCCAGCCACGCCACCAGAATGCCCATGAAGCCGTAGCCCGGGGAGAGGCCAAGCTGCAGCCGCCCGGTGGTGGAAAGTTCCACCGCCCCGGCCAGACCCGCCATGGCGCCGGAGAAGCACAGCGCGGAGATGACGACGGCCGTGGCGCTGATGCCGCCATAGCGTGCTGCTTCCGGCGCATCGCCCGAAACCCGCAGCTCGTAGCCCCAGCGCGAGCCCCGATCCACCAGCGCCAGGCCGAGGGTGGCGGCGAGCAGCAGGAACAGCCCGCCATGCACTGAGCCGAACAGCGGCATCATCTGCGCATTGTCGATGATGGGCGGCGAATAGGGGAAGGAATAGGCCATGGGGTCGGCCCACGGCCCGCGCACCAGATAGCCCACCCACAGCATGCAGATGTAGTTGAGCATCAAGGTGGAGAGGATCTCGCTGACGCCGAACAGCGCCTTTGGCACCGCCGCGATCAGCGCCCAGAACCCGCCGCCGATGATGCCGGCAATGAGCACGGCGGGAATGGCGATCCAGCCCGGCGTCGCCTCCGGCAGCGCGAGACCAATGGCGGTGGCGGTGAAGGCGCCGAAATAGAATTGGCCCTCGCCGCCGATATTGGTGAGCTGGGCGCGGGAGGCGAGCGCGATGCCGAGCGCGCACAGGCCGATGGGCACCGCCTTGTTGAGGGTGCCCTCGAACGCCATGCGCGAGCCGAAACCGCCGCGGAACAGCGCCTGGTAGGCGGTGACGGGATCATGCCCGCTCATGGCGATGACCAAGCCGCCGGCGGCCAGCGCCAGCACCACGCCAAAGGCGATGCGCAGGGCGATCTCCCCCGCCCCCACCGACCTCAGCCGGGGTTCGAACCGAAGACGTAGGGACATCTATGACTCCTGCGCCGCCGTCATCATGCGGCCGATCACATCCATGTCGAAGGCATCCGGGGTGAGGTCGCCGACGATGCGGCCGGAGCTCATGACCAGGATGCGGGTGGCGATCTCCAGGGATTCGTCCAGCTCCTCGCTCGCCATGAGCACCGCGGCGCCGGCCGAAGCCTTGACCACCAGCGCCTCGCGGATCTGCGCGGCGGATGCGATGTCGAGCCCGCGGGTGGGATAGCTGGCGACGATCAGCGGCGGCGAGCTGGACAGTTCGCGGCCCAGCACCACCCGCTGCAGATTGCCGCCGGAGAGCCGCCGGGTGGCCGATTGCGCCCGCGCCTTCACCTGAAAGGTCTCCAGCACGGCCTTGGCATGGGCCCGCACGGCCTTGCGCGGCAGCCAGGCGCCGAAGCGCTCCGAGCGGTGGGGCCCGAGCAGCGCGTTGTCCTCGAGGCTGAGCCCGGGCGCGAGGCCGATGCCGAGGTGACGTGCGGGAATGAAGGCGAACGCCCGCCGCCGGCCGGTTCGCGGCGCGGTGATGGCCCCCTCGCTCGGCGCCATCAGGCCGCCGATGGCGTCGAGGAGTTCCGACTGGCCGTTGCCGGTCACCCCCAGCACCACCACCAGCTCGCCGCCGTGCACGTCGAAGCTCACCTGCTGCACCAGCGGCGCGCCATCGCGGCCGCGGATGGAGACGTTGTGCACCGAGAGCTGGCGCGTGCCGCGCGGCGCCTGCGGCCGCACCCCGGCGCGCAGCGCGCGCTTGCCGATGATCAGCTCGGCGATGTCGTCGGCGGACAGGCCCTTGTTCTCGCCGGAGAACACCACCCGGCCGCCGCGCATCACCACGATGCGGTCGGCGACGTCGCGGATCTCGGCCAGCTTGTGGGAAATCAGGATCACCGAACGCCCCGAAGCGGCGATGCGCCGGACGATGGTGAACAATTGCTCGGTCTCCACCGGGGACAGCACCGAGGTGGGCTCGTCGAGGATGAGGAGCCGCGCGCCCTGGGCCAGCACCCGCAGGATTTCGAGCTGCTGGCGCGCCGCCAGCGACAGGCTCCATACCGGGGCGGACAGATCCACCTGGAAGCCGACCTCGGCCATCAGCGCCCGCAGCTTCTCGTCCGGCGCCGATGGCTGGAGGAAGCGGCCATGGCCGGTGGCGAGCGAAATATTCTCATAAGCGGTGAGGGTTTCCACCAGCTTGAACTGCTGGTGCACCATGCCGATGCCGGCCGCGCGCGCCGCCGCCGGCGAGCCCGCCTCCACCACCGCGCCATCGATGCGGATGCGCCCTTTTTCCGGCAGGTAGAGGCCGCACACGGCATTCATGATGGTGGATTTGCCGGCCCCGTTCTCGCCCAGCAGCGCCACCACGGAACCGGCCGGCACCAGGAAGCTCACATCGGTATTGGCGTGCACGTCGCCGAACGATTTGGAGACATCCTCCACCGCCAGGAGCGGCACCGGGCCTCCGCCCGGCGCTGGCGCGCCGGACGGGTCGTGTCGGGAGAGCGAGCTCATTTCTTGCCCACGGTGCCGTTGACGCCTTCGATGAGCCAGTTGGTCTTCTGGACATCGGTGAGGCCCATGGTCTGGCCTTCGGGCACGACCACCCTGCCGTCGTTGGACTTGATGGGGCCCTTCCAATAGTCGAGCTTGCCGTCGATGATGGCCTGCTTCTTCTCAGCCACCAGCTTGGCAACATCGGCGGGCACCAGCGGGCTCATGGGCGCGAGGCTGATGATCTTGTCATCGAGACCGCCGAAATAGTCACCGGCCTTGAAGGTGCCGTCCTTCACGCTGGCGATGGCCTTCTTGTAGTAATCGCACCAGTCCCACATGGTGCCGGTGAGCACCTTCTCGCCGGCGATGCCGGACAGGTCCGCCTCGGAACCGATGGCGAAGGCGCCCTTCTCGGTGGCGCCCTGGGCGGCCGAGCCGGTGTCCTGGTGCTGGGCGATCACGTCGTTGCCCGCCTCGACCAGCGCCACGGCGGCCTGCTTCTCGGCCGGCGGATCGAACCAGGAGAGGGTCCACACCACATTGACCTCGGCCTTCGGATTGACCGACTTCACGCCCTGGGTGAAGGCGTTGATACCGGCCAGCACCGATGGCTTGGGATGCGCGGCGACGAAGCCGATCTTGTTGGTCTTGGTCATCTTGCCGGCGACGATGCCGGTGAGATAGCGACCATCCCAGAGCTTGCCGTAATAGGTCTGGATATTCGGCGCCGGCGCGATGCCGGGGCCGATGACGAAGAAGTGGACGTTGGGGTTCTGCTTCGCCACCTGCTGGGTGAAGGGCTGGTGACCGAACGCCGTAGCGAAGATCACATTGTAGCCCTGGGAGATGAAGTCGCGCTCCACGCGGGCCACGTCCGGCCCCTCGGTGATGGACTCCACATAGGAGGTGGGAATGCCCTCCTTTTCGAGGCACTTGCGGGCCTCGTCGTGACGGAAGGTCCAGCCGTTGTCGGCACGCGGACCCACATAGATGAAAGCCGCCTTGATGTCGTCAGCGGCAAGCGCCGGCGACGCCGCGGCGAAAGCCACGGCCGCGGCCATCACCCGCGCGGTCCATCTGGATCGGAAAGGGGACATGCTTCTGCTCCGCTCTCATTCAGGAGATTCAATTTTCTTGTTCTTGTTTGAATCACATTCAAATTCGGAAGCAGCGATGACGCAAGAGAAGAATGCAATTAAAACGCAAAAATAATACAATATAGAATTGGTATAAAATACGCATATGACTTAGAAATATAACTTTAACGCACGCGACCCCGGCGCATGTTCATGCACCAGGGCGCGCGATCAACTCTATTGAACTTAACATCGGAGCATCCAGCCGATGCCGTAAGAGCTGCGCCGAAGCTCCGGCGCAGCTCGGTTTCGCGCCTCAGACCGCCGGCACCGGATGGTCCAGCACGCCGGCAGAGAGGAACAACGCCAGCATCTGGTAGTAGCCGCACATGGTCACCACCTCGCTCGCCACCTGGCGGCCCACCTGATCCACCAGTTCGGCTAGCAGCGTCTGGTCCACCCGTCGCTCCAGCACCGCGCCGCGGCACAGCCGGATGATGGTGGCATGCACCGGGTCGAGCCCGGCCACATCCCCGGTGGTGCTGGCGCGGATGGTGTCCTCGCTCAGCTTCAGGTCACGGGCGATGGCCACGTGATAATCCCATTCGTAGCCGGAGCCGAAGGCGCCGGAGACGGCCAGGATGGTCACTTCCCGCAGCTCCGGGGTGATGACCCCGGAGAAGCGGATGGCGGCGCCCACCGACTGGATCGCGTCCGCCAGATGCGGCGCATCCAGCATGGCGAGGAAGGGCCACGGCACATCCCGCCGCGGGCCGGAGGCGATGAGGTCGTAGACGCGCCGCTGGGCGTCCGTCATCTCATCGGGGGTGCGCGCGCCGATCAGCATGTTCGCGCTCACCGGCCGTCCGGGCCGCCCGAGGCCACGCCGGAGGCGAAATGGCGTGGGCCGCCGAAGATGGCCTTGGCCACATCGCCCACAGCTTCCACATTCTCCGCGATGTCCTGGAAGCAGACGATGCGGCAGGGGCAGGCTTCCAGACCCTCATAGCGCCAGGGGAAGGCGCCGATGACGGCCCGCTGGTTGAGCATCAGCTCAATGTCGCCGCCGACGTTCTCGGCATGGATGAGGTTTTCCTGGAAAGCATAAGCGTGGAACGGGAAGATGTTCTCCGTCACCTCGCGGCCGGACTTCTTGTGCGTGTAATTATACTCGCCGAAGAACTCCTCGCAGGTCATGCCCACCTTGGCTTCGAACTTCTTGGCGAGGTCCGGGCGCATGTGGCGGATGGAGGTGTTCATGGAGTGGTCGCCCGAGCCGCAGTCGATGCCGAACCACTTGATCTTCTTCTCCAGCATCCAGTTGAGCAGCTCGATGCCGCCACCGGGATGCATGCAGAAATAGCGCACCAGATCCTGCTGCGGCTGGCCTTCCCAATAGCGGTGCCAACCGGTGTGGAGGATGAGGATGTCGCCTTCCTTCACTTCGACCGGCTGCTTCTCGATCATCTCGGGGGTGATGACCGCCCAGTCGTCCATATCCTGCGAGACATCGACCACGGCGCCCGGACCCACCAGATAGTCGAGGGGGTAGGAGGCCATGTCGCCCATGCCGTCGGTGCCGTGCATGGCGCCATCGATATGGGTGCCCACATGCAGCGCGGTGTCGATGCGCTGGGCAACGATCATCTTGGTCTGCAGGTTCTGAGCATAATACATCTTGTTGCCGGCATAACCGACCCACCCGGGGGTATGCACATTCATCAGATGGGACAGATCGACGATCTTCATCGGGGCACTCCAGACAGGATCAGGGGACAGGATCAGGCGGGGCGGCGCGCGAACAGCGAGCGCAGCCACGATTTCAGGGCCGCCATGAACAACGCGAAGGCGCTGATGGGCTTGGCGGCAGCCGGCGCGCGCGGGGCTTCCACAGCCGGGGCGGAACCTGCGGCCGCGGCCGGGGCCGGCGGGGCGAGCTCGACTTCGGCATTGCGCACGAAATCGGCCACCAGCACGTTGGCGATCTCGGTGAGAAGCCCGGTGCGGCCGAACTGGGCGATGGTGCCGGACAGCTGAATGTCGGCATCGACGCTGACCTTGGTGGCCTCGCCCGCCGGCTCCAGGCGGCAGTCCATCACCATCTTGCCGCGGCTGGCGCCCTTCTTGTCGACACCCTTGCCGTCCACATGGATGGCATGGTCGGCGTCCGTATAGACCACCGCCGCCTCGCCTTCGAAGCTCGCCTGGAACGGACCGATCTTGGAGGAGACCTTGCCGGCGTGCTTGCCGTCTTCCTTGGGGCCGAGATATTCGGCGCCCGGCAGGCAGGCCGCCACCTTCGGAATATCGTGGAAGAAGGCCCACACGTCCGGAAGCGGCCGGGCGACGGTAAATTCCTGCGAGATCTTCATCGATCGGTCCCTCTTCTTATTGAATGGCGGCGCGAGCCCTCACAAGGTCTCGGCTCCGAGCCGCAAGCCATAGACATCGGTGCGGCGATCCTGCCGCGGGCGAATGCGCGCCGACCGCTCCTGCGCCAGCTTCGCCTGCGCCAGATCCACCTCGGCCACCACCTCGCCGGCGACCTCCGCCGGCAGGGGACCGGAAAGGATCCGCCCATAGGGATCGGCGATCAGCGAGGAGCCGAGGAAACCCATCTCCGGCGCCGCCCCACATTGGGAGGCGCAGGCCACATAGACCTGGTTGAGATTGGCCTGGACGATGGCGCCACGCGCCTGGCCGATAAGGCCGTCGCCGTCCCGCGCCACCTTGTCGAACCCGCCCACCCAGGCGGTGGGCACCACCACCAGATCCGCGCCCTTCAGCGCCAGCGCCCGCATCACCTCGACGAAGCGCAAATCGTAGCAGACGCATAGGCCGATCCGCCCGAACGGGGTGTCGGCCACCGACAGCCCAAGATCGCCGGGCAGGAACACCGCCTTCTCGCCATCGAACAGATGCAGCTTGCGATAATGCAGCAGGAGCCCCTCCGGCCCCACCATCACCGCCGCATTGGCAAGCTCCTCGCCAACCCGCTCGCAGAAGCCGCCGGCGATCACCACGCCGAGGCGGCGCGCCGCCTCGTGCCAGGCCGCAAGCGTCGGCCCATCGCGCGGCTCCGCCGCGGCCGCAAGCGCCGCCCGATCCAGCGTGTAGCCGGAAATCGCCAATTCCGGCAGCACGATCACCCGCGCCCCGCGCGCAGCCGCCCCGGCGATGAGCGCCAGGGTGTGGGCGCGATTGGCCGCGGCCGCGCCGGGCTGCGCCTGGAACTGGAGGGCGGCGACGCGGAAGCTCATTCCGGCAGCTCCGCGTCGGCCGGAATGGCACCCACGGCCTTCAGCAGCGGCACGTCGGCCGGCGCCGGGCCACCCACGCTCACCACCTCGACGCCGCGATCCGCGGCTACCGCATGCTTCACACCCACCGGCACATGCACCACGCAGCCAGCATGGAACGGCAAGGCAATGCCGTTGGTGTAGTCATGAATGGTGCCCTCACCCTCCAGGATGAAGATGGAATCTTCAGACAGGCGATGGATGTGGGGCTTGTTGGCCTCGCCCGGCTCCAGCCGCACATAGTTCATGTTGGCATGCCACGCGCCGGTGCCGGGCCACACCACGAACCGCGCGTCCTTGGAGATGAGGTCGAGCATGAGGGTGGGGTGGTCGCGATGGAAGATGCGGATGGCCATGATCAGGCGTCCTCGGTTTCGGCAATGAGGGCGTAGAGCGCCTGGTCGGCCGGGCACGGGCCGCCGATCAGCTTCATGCCGCCCGCGGCCGCCTCGAAGCGGTAGGAATCACCCCGGTCGATATGCACCATGGAGCCGAGGCCCAGCGCCCAGCTTTCGCCGGACGCCACATCGGCGACGCTGCCGGCGCCGGCCGCCACGTAATAGACGCTGTCGGTGGGGTGGGTGAGATCGCGGGTCCGGTCGCCCTCCTGCATATCGAGCACCTGAAAGGTGCGATAGAGCGCGCCATTGCCCGGCCAGATCACCACTTTGGCACTACCCTTGCCTTGGATGATCGGGAGGTCGGGACAGTCTGCCGCGCTGTCCACCACACGCACCGTCTGAGGGGATTCGGGAGGGACCACGAAACAGCGTCCTTTTAATAATGATCAATTGATTTTAATATGCTCAAAATTTCAGGTATGGCAAGAGCATTCGTTTTCCCAATTGGGCTTTGCCACCTATATTCACCGGACCCGCAGGGCGGGCAGCGAAGGAACCCTCAACCGTGAGCAGTGAACGGCTCTTGAAGACCTGGGATACGCCAACGGAATCCACCGCCAGCGCCCTCGTCGCCATCGGCGCCCGCATCCGCGAGCAGCGCCAAGCCCGTGAGATGACCCTGCAAGCCCTGGCCGCCGCCTGTGGCCTCAGCCCATCCATGTTGAGTCTGGTTGAACGCGGGCGCGCTTCGCCGTCCATCGGCTCGCTGATCGTGATCGCCAACGCCCTGGGCGTGCAGATGTCCGAGCTCATCGTCGAGCATCAGGTCGACGAGGAGGAGCTGGTGGTTCGCGCCAGCGATCGCACGGCCATCGAAACCGCGTCCCACGTCATTCGCCGCCTGATCAAGGAGGACCGCTCCCGCGGCGTCTCCATCGCCATCAATGAATACCAGCCGCACACTGGCGCCACCGAGAAGCCGATCACCCATGACGGCTACGAATACGGCTTCGTGCTCGACGGCACCCTTACGGTGGAGGTGGACGGCATCAGCCATATCCTGGAGCCGGGCGACCTCATCTCCTACAGCTCCCGTCGCCCCCACCGCATCTGGAACCGCGGCGACCGGCAGGTGCGCACCCTGTGGATCAACATGCAGCGGGATTGAGCTGCGACCGGGAGCGGGTCGACATCCGGCGGTCCGCTCCCGATTGCCGCTCATGACCGCGCCTCAGGTCCGGGCGCCCAGCACCGCATGCAGGCGGTTGGGCGAAATGGGCAGGCGGTCGATCAGGCCCGGCCGTCCGAGGGCGTCGTCCACCGCCGCGGCGATGGCCGCCCCTACCGCGGTGATGCCACCTTCGCCCGCGCCCTTCACCCCGAGCGGGTTGAGCGGGCTCGGCGCATCCTCGCGCAGCAGCACGTCCACCGGCGGCATTTCGTGGCAGGTGGGCATGAGATAATCGGCGAAGCTCGCCGCCAAAGGCTGGCCGGCCTCGTCATAGACGAACTCCTCCAGCAGCGCCCCGCCGATGCCCTGGGCCGCGGCGCCGACGATCTGGCCGTCGATCATCATGGGATTGATCGCCCGGCCCACGTCATAGGCCACCAGATAGCGCTCCACCGCCACCCCGCAGGTCTCCGGATCAACTTTCACCTGGGCCACATGAACACCGTAGGGATAGGTCATGTGATCAGCCTCGAACACGCCCTCGGCGGTGAGGCCCTCCGGAAGCTGCGCCGCAAGATCCGACAGGGAAATGGCCGCGCCGCTGGAGCGCGCCACCACCCGCCCGCCGACCAGATCGAGGTCGTCCGGCCGGGTCTGCAGCAGCGGCGCCGCCTGGGCGAACGCGGTCTCCTGCAGGGATTGGGAGGCCAAGCGCACCGCCGAACCGGTCATCACCGTGACCCGCGAGGCGAACGCGCCATAGCCTTCCGAGATGCGCTCGGTCTGGCCATGGATGATGCGGATGTTCTCGATGGGCAGGCCCACCACGTCGGAACAGATCTGCGCCATGGCGGTCTCGATGCCCTGGCCGATGGAGGCGACGCCGGTGACCACCTCGATCCGGTCATCGGGCAGCACGGTGAGCGTCACCCGATCGCGCGGGCCGAGGCCGCTCTTCTCGATGAAGAAGGCGAGCCCGATGCCCACCTTCTCGCCCGCCGCCCGGCGGGCCGCGAAGCGCGCCTTCAGCACCGGATAGTCCACCCGCGCCAGGGTCCGTTCCAACAGGTCGTGATACTTGCCGGAATCATAGACCACATGGGTACCGAGGGCGTCGATGCCGCGATCGAACGGCATCTGATCCTCGCGGATCAGATTCACCTTGCGCACCTCCACCGGATCGAGACCGAGCCGGTGGGCGATGGCGTCCATCAGCCGTTCGCGGGCAAAGGTGGTCTCGTAGCGGCCGGGCGCCCGATAGGTGCCGGCCGGGGTCTTGTTGGTGAGGCGGATGTGGCCTTCCACCCGATAGGCGGGGATCACATAGGGCCCCGGCAGCAGGGCGGCGGCGAGGTCGGACACCGTGCCGCCATGGGTGCGCACATAGCCCCCCTGGTCGGTGAAGAAGGTATCGGCAAGGCCGCGAATGAAGCCGTTGGCCTCCACCGCCGCCCGCATGCGGTGCACTTGGTCTCGCGAGTGGTTGGCGGCCAGCAGGTGCTCGCGGCGGTCCTCCACCCATTTCACCGGCACACCCAGCACATGGGCGCCCCGGCACACCAGCACGTCTTCCGGATAAAGCTCGCCGCGGATGCCGAAGCCGCCGCCCACATGGCCCTCGCTGAGCTGCACATGGTCCTGGGGCAGGCCCAGCATCCTGGCGATGGAATCGCGATTGTAGTGGGGCACCTTGGAGGCGCCGTACATGGTGATCACGTCGCGGGCGGCGTCATAGACCGCCAGCGCGCCACGGGTCTCCAGGGGCACGCCGGTGTGGCGACCCACCTTGACCTCCAGCTCGATCACATGGGCCGCACCGGCGAAGGCGGCGTCGAGATCCCCATAGGCCTTGACGATGCAGGCCGGCTCGCTCAGCACCCCGGGCAGGGTTTCCGGCATGAACGGCACCGGATCGAGGGTGGCATCAAGGCAGGCATCCTCCTCCTCGATGTCGCAGAACACCATTTCCGCGGCATCTTCCGCCACATAGGGATCGTCGGCGAACACCACCGCCACCGGGTCGCCCACATAGCGCACATAGTCCTTCGCCAGTACGTACTGGCGGTAGGGATCGAGCCCCTGGATGCGGGTCATGCGGAAGTCGATGGGCGGCAGGTCGGCGATGTCGGCATGGGTCCACACCGCGCGCACGCCGGGCAAAGCGGCCGCCTCTTCCGTGTCGACACCCACCAGCCGGCCGAAGGCCACCGGCGAGCGCACCACCCGCATATGGACCTGCCCCGGCCGCTGCTCGTCGGCAGCGAAACGGCCGGTTCCCGTGATCAGCGGGCGATCCTCAATCCGCTTCAGAGGCTGGCCGAGGGCTGACATGCGCGCATCTCGCTCGCGGCCGCACGGACCGCCTTGATGATGTTCTGATACCCGGTGCAGCGGCACAGGTTGGAGGACAGCACGTCGCGCAGGTCCTCGTCGGAAATGTCCGGCTCGGCTTCCAGGATGCCGGTGGCCAGCATCAGGAAGCCGGGGGTGCAGAAGCCGCACTGCAGGCCATGCTTTTCCCAGAACGCCTTCTGCAGAGGGTGCAGCTCCTCGCCCTTGGCGAGCCCCTCCACGGTGCGCACATTGCGGCCTTCCGCCTGCACCGCGAACATGAGGCAGGAGCGCACCGGTCGATTGTCCACCAGCACCGTGCAGGCCCCGCACACGCCGTGCTCACAGCCGATATGCGTGCCGGTCAGCCCGCAATCGTCGCGCAGGGCATCGGCCAGGGTGCGGCGCGGCTCGACCGTGATGCGGTAGTCCTTGCCGTTGACGTTCAAAGTGACGGCGCGCTTGTCAGCCATGAGAAGTCCGTTCAGCGTTACGGATGAGATCGCGGATGCGCTGGGGCGTGGCCGGGATCTCGAACAAATCGATGCCGAAGGGCGAGAGGGCGTCGACGATGGCGTTGATCACCGCCGCCGGCGCGCCAATGGTGCCGCCCTCCCCCACCCCCTTGGCGCGGGTGATGGTGGCTTCCGAATAGGTCACCAGATGTTCGATCTCGATGGACGGCATCTCGGCGATGGTGGGCGGCAGATAGTCCGCGAGCGACGCGGTGAGCAGGTTGCCGGTCTCGTCATAGACCAGTTCCTCGAACAGCGCGTTGGCGATGCCCTGGGCGACACCGCCATGGATCTGGCCATCGACGATCATGGGGTTGATGAGGATGCCGGCATCCTCCGCCACCACGAAGCGCTCGATCTTTACCCCGCCGGTCTCCACATCCACCTCGACGATGCAGGCGTGGCAGGCGTTGGAGAAGGTGCCGGCCGGATCATACAGCGCCTGCTCCTGCAGGCCGGGGCCGGCCTGGGGAAAGCGGTGGCTCTGGTGATAGGCGGCGCGGGCCACCTCGCCGATGGGCAGGGTCTGGTTGCTGGCCTCGGCATAGGCCAGATCGTCGGCGAGGCGGATGGTCTCCGGCTCCACATGCATCATGGCGGCGGCAACGCTCTTCAGCCGCTCCGCCACCTTGCCGGCGGCGATCTTGCAGGCGCCGCCGGCAATCACCATCGAGCGGCTGGCGAAAGTGCCCCAGCCATAGGGCGTGGCATCGGTATCGCCGGCGATGATGCGCACCTTGGTGGGCGGCACGCCGAGTTCATCGGCAATGAGCTGCGCCAGCGAGGTCTTCAGCCCCTGCCCGTGGGGCGAGGCGCCGATCCGCGCCTCGACGAAGCCGGAGGGGTCCATGGCGAGGTTCACCAGCTCATAGCCGGGCACGATGTCCATGCCGCGCGCGGCATAGGCCGGGGTGCCGTAGCCGGTGCGCTCGGAGAACACCGAGAAGCCGGCGCCGAGATAGCGCCCGGCCGCCCGCGCCTCGGCCTGGCGACGGCGGAAGGTCGGCAGGTCCAGCGCCTTCACCGCCAGCTCCATGGTCTCGCCATAAGAGCCCTCGTCATAGACGAGGCCAGTGGGCGAGCGATGGGGGAAGGTCTCGATGAGGTTGCGGCGGCGGATCTCCACCGGATCGATGCCGAGCCGCCGCGCCGCCACATCCATCATCCGCTCCATGGTGAGCGTCAGCATGGGCCGGGCGACGCCGCGATACGGCGCCATCATGCAGGTGTTGGTGGTGACGCCCCGGGAGCGCGCGGCATATTCGGAAAAGCGGTACGGCCCCGGCAGCTCGGCAAGGCCCATCAGGGGCTCCACGCCGCAGGTGACCGGATAGCAGGAGAAGGCGCCCACATTGCTCTTCAGGTCGGCATCGATGGCCAGCAGCGTGCCATCGGCGGCAAAGGCGCCGCACACCTTGAACACCTGATCGCGGCTGTGGGCGGCGGCCAGGAAGTTTTCGCGCCGGTCCTCCAGCCACGCCACGTCCCGCTGGAGATGCCGGGCGAGCCACACCAGCACCACATATTCCGGAAACAGCGACATCTTCTGGCCGAAGCCGCCACCCACGTCGGGGGCCACCACCCGCAGGTCGGATTCGGGGAAGCCGAGCACATCGGCGATGCCGGTACGCAGCATGTGCGGCATCTGCACCGAGGCGTAAAGGGTGACGCGGCCCGCAAGGGGATCGAACCGCGCCACCCCGCCCCGCGCTTCCAACGGCATGGCAGTCTGCCGCCCGGACCGCAGCTCCAGCGCCACCACCTCGGCCGCGGCGGCGAACGCCGCATCGACACCAGGGGTGCGGATGTTGCCTTCCACCAGCACATTGCCCGGCGCCTCGGGATGCACCGCCCGGGCGCCTTCGCCCAAAGCCTGGGCGAAATCCACCACCGCATCCTCAGGCTCGATGTCCACGAACACCTGCTCGGCGAGATCTTCGGCGAGGCCCTGGTCGTCGGCCACCACCACGGCCACCGCCTGGCCGCAGAACACCACCCGATCCGTGGCCAGCACCGGCTGGGAGACCGGCACGTAATCGGGCCGGTGCAGCAGCGGCCGGATGGCCTTGACGCCGACGAGGTCGTCGGCGGTGAACACGAGGCCGTCGTCCGGCTTCTCGATGCCGAGAATGGCGCCCGCCGCCAGCGGGCTGCGCACGAATTTCACGGCGGCGGCGCCCCGCGCCAGATCCGCCACATAGCGCCCCTGCCCCTTCAGCAGCGAAGGGTCTTCCAGGCGCGGCAGGGAACGGCCGATCCAGCTCATGATGCCGCCTGGGTCAGCGCCCGGTTCACCACCGTGCGGATGAGATCGCGGCGATAATCCGCGCTGGCGTGGATGTCCTCGGTGGGGGTGATGAGATCCCGCGCCGCCTCGCCCATGCCGGCGAACAAAGCCGCGGACGGCGCCTGCCCCACCAGCTGCGCTTCCAGCGCCTCGAGCCGCAGCGGCCGGTCGGCGACGCCGCCGACGCCGAGCCGCGCCGCGCGGATCACCCCGCCCTCGACCTCCAGCGCCGCCAGCGACATGGCGAGGGCGAAATCCCCCGCCCGCCGGGAAAATTCAAAGAAGCCGCTGCGCCAGTTCGGGCCCAGCAAAGGCAGCCGCGCCTCGGCCAGAAGATCTTCGGTGCCGACGGCGGTGGTGAAGGTGCCCCTGAAGAAATCCGCCGCCGCGCACACCCGCTCGCCGCCGGTATTGGCGATCACCATCTCCGCCCCGAGGGTGCGGGAGACGAGGCACCATTCGGAGGCGGGATCCGCATGGGCCAGAGACCCCGTAAAGGTGCCGCGCTGGCGGATGGGATAATGGGCGATGTTGCGCACCACCCGCGCCAGCAGCACCCCGAGCGGCCCCTCCACCACAGGGCGATGGAACGCCGCATGGCGGGTCAGCGCGCCGATGCGCAGCTTGCCCCCCTCGGGCCGCAGATAATCGAGATCAGTGGCGCCGTTCAGATCCACCAGGACCGCCGGCCGTGCCAGGCGGAAATTCATGGCGGCGACCAGGCTCTGACCGCCGGCGATGGCCTTGCCGTCGTCGCCGTGGGTGGCGAGCGCCGCCACCGCCTCGGCCCGGCTCGACGGCCTCACATACTCGAATGGAGCTGGCTTCATGACAGGATTTCACGCATCTCGATCAGGACGGGAAAGGGCCCGCCGCCGCGCCCGGCAGGAGCCGGGCGGAACGGTTTGGGAAGCACGTCGAAACCGCACCGTCCCGCAGGTTGGGCCTGTTCGATCTTGCGAATGAGACTAAGCGCCATTTTGAAGCTGCGCAAACCGTTTTTGAATGTTATCAAAATTTTTGAGGGCGACTGCAGGCCGGCGACGCGCGTCGGAGCAGGCCGCGGCGGTCTTTTCATCGCGCCCCATCCGGAGCGCCACAGGCATCACCAGGAGGATCACACCATGCGCGCAGCGGTGCTCACCGCCTATGGCGTGCCCACGTTCGGCACGTTTCCTGATCCCGAGCCCACCGACGGCTTCGCCACCCTCACGGTGAAGGCGGCCGGGCTCAATCCCATCGATCTGGCCATCGCCGCCGGCAAGATCGCCGCCCGCATGCCCCAGCTGCCGAGCGTCGCCGGCTCCGAGGGGGTCGGCCTGATGGACGACGGGGCTCGGGTCTATTTCAACGGCTGCAAGGCGCCCTACGGGGCCATGGCGGAACGCACGCTGGTGGCGCCGGCGCGCACCCTGCCGGTACCGGACGGCATCAGCGACGGGGTGGCGGTGGCCCTCGGCATCGCCGGCCTCACGGCCTGGCTCTCCCTGTCGTGGCGCGCCAGGCTCGTCCCGGGTGAGCATGTACTGATCCTGGGGGCAAGCGGCGCCGTCGGCCTGCTGGCGGTGCAGGCGGCCCGCCTCTTGGGCGCCGGCCGCGTCATCGCCGCCGCCCGCTCGGCCGAGGGCCTGGAGCGCGCCCGCGCCGCCGGCGCCCATGCCACCGTGGTGCTGAAGGGCAGCGAAAGCGACATCGCCGACGCAATCCGCGCCCAGAGCGGCAACCGGCTCGATGTGATCATCGATCCCCTGTGGGGGGTACCGGCGGCGGCCGCGCTGCAGGCGGCCTCGGCCGGCGCGCGGCTGGTGCAGCTCGGCAGCAGCGCCGGCGGACAGATGCCCTTCAACCCCGCCTTCATGCGCGGCCCGCAGATCTCGCTTCTGGGCTTTTCCAGCGGCACCGTGCCCCAGCCCGAGAAGGCCGCGGCCTATGCCGCCATGTGCGCCGCCGTGCTGCGTGGCGACATGGCCATCCCCGTGGAGAGCCTGCCCCTCGCCAAGGTGGCGGACGCCTGGCAGCGGCAGGCGGATTTCCCCCACCACAAACTGGTGCTGGAGCCCTGAGGCCGCCGCGTGCCGGTGCCCCACGCGGCGGCACCGGCCGGCCAGCGCCCGGGCTATTTGCCGCTCCAATGGACGAACCGGCGCTCCAGGGCGATGAACAGGAGATTGAGCCCGTAACCCAGCACGCCGGCGGCGAAGATCGCCGCGTACATCTGCGGCATGTCGAACACCATCTGCGCGTTCATGATGCGCTGGCCGAGCCCGTCGGTGGAGCCGATGAACATCTCCGCGACGATGACGATGACGAGGGCGATGGAGACCCCGTTGCGCAGCCCCACGAAGGTCTGCGGCAAAGATTCCCACACTGTCACGTCCACCATCACCCGAAGCGGGCCGGCCCCCATGACACGGGCGGCGAGCTGGCGCTGCTTGCGGGCGTTCATCACCCCATAGGCGACGTTGAACAGGATCACCAAGGCAGCACCAAAGGCCGCCACCGCGATCTTGGTGAAATCGCCCACCCCGAACAGCACCAGGAACAAGGGAAACATGGCCGAGGCGGGGGTGGAGCGGAAGAAGTCGATGAGGAACTCCACCGCGCCATAGACCCGCTCCGAGGCGCCGAGCACGATGCCGAGCGGCACCGCCACCACCACCGCGATAGCGAACGAGGCCGCCGTGCGCCAGATGGTGCGGGAAAAATCCACCCACAAGGTGCCATGCACGAGGCCATCCCAGAAGGAGCGGAACGCCTCCCCGGGGCCCGGCAGCAGCACCGGATCCACCAGGCGAAGCACCACCACCACTTCCCAAATCGCGATCAAGATCAGCGCTCCCACGAGCGCCTGCACACCGCGGCCGATCCGGCTGAACATCATCGCCGCACCTCGCGCTGAAAGATCTCCAGGCATTCCGCCTTCACCCGCACGAAATCCGCGGTCACCGTGGTATCCGCCGTGCGCGGCCGCGGCGCATCGAAGGCGATGCGGGCGGCCACCGTGGTGGGCCGCTTGGTGAGAAGCAGCACTTCGTCGGCCATGAACACCGCCTCGTCGAGATCGTGCGACACCAGCAGCGAGGTCACCCCCCGCCCTTCCAGCACGTGCTGCAGCCGATCGCGCAGAAACAGGGTCATCTCATAATCGAGGGCGGAGAACGGCTCGTCGAGGAACAGCACCTCGGGATCCACCACCAAGGCCCGCATGATGGAGACCAGCTGCTGCTGGCCGCCGGACATCTCATAAGGATAGCGATTGAGGTCGAGCTTCACGTCGAAGCTCGCCAGAAGCGCCTCCACCCGCGCTTCCCGCTCGGCTTTGCTCAGGGGCAGGAACTTCAGCGGATAGCGGATGTTGTCGATGGCCCGCAGCCAGGGGAACACCGCCTCACGATAGTTCTGGAACACGTAGCCGATGCGCGTCTCGCTCACCGGCCGTCCGTCGAACAGCACCGATCCGCGATCCATGGGCAGAATGCCCGAGATCATGTTGATCAAGGTGCTCTTGCCGCAGCCATTGGGGCCGAACACGGAGACGAAGCTGCCCCGGCTCAGGGTCAGGTCGAAATCCGCATACAGCGGCTGGCCGGCAAAGCCCTTGCTGAGGCCCTTCACCACCACATGGTCGGCGGGCGGGGGCACCGCAGCCACCGCCCCCGACACTTGCTTCATCGCGGCGCGCATCTTGCCGCCTCCATTGGGAAGGGAAGGATCAATAGGGCGCCAGCATGGTTTTGACGTCCACCGCAGACGCCACCACCTTGAGGGCGACGCCGATGTCGATGAACTTCTGGAAATTGGCGATCTGCTCGGGGGTGAGGTCCTTGACCCGCTCGAAATGGGGCAGCGGCAGCTCCTCCACCACGTCCTGCGCCACGTTCATGTCGGTGACGAGATAGGCGCGCACCGAGGGATCCCTGGCCACGTCGTCCATGGCGCGGAACCAGGCCTTGGCGAAGCGCGCGGCCACGTCGGGCTTGGCCTTCATGAAGGCATCGGAGAAGGCGGCCCCGGCGGCATAGGCATGGGCCTTGGGGTTCTCCAGGAGATAGGTGGAGATCACCCCACCCTCCACCCGGCGGGCGATGCCGCTCTTGACCATGATGCTCGCCACCGGCTCCAGCGTGTAGCCGCCATCGAAGCTGCCGGACTTCAGCGCTCCGGTCTGCACCGCCAGCGGCTGCTCCTGCATCTGGTAGTCGACGCCGTCCTTCAAGCCCACCTTGGCGAGGATCGCCTTCGACAGGCCGATATTGGCCGGCCCCGGCGAGGTGAACAGCCGCGTGCCCTTGAGATCGGCCAAAGTCTTGACCGGGCTGTCGGCGCGCACCACGAACTGCTCGAAAATGTCATCGCGATTCTGGCCCAGGAGCGCGAAGTATTTCAGCGTGCCCGGCCGACGCGCATTGATGTTGGCGCCTTCCAGTGTCACCAGGTTGGAAGTGGCATCCACCGCCCCGGTCACCAGCGACTGCACGATGAGGGCCGGCGTGCCCAGCGTCACCGTTTCAGGCTCGATGCCCTCGGCGGCGAAATAGCCCCGCTTCAAGGCCACGAAATAGGGCAAGGCGGCCCCAACCGGGAACACCCCCACCTTCACCTTGTCGGCGGCGAGCGCCGGGCGGGCGGCGCTCAGGCAAACCCCACCGGCCAATACGGCGGCAAGGGACATAACGGCAAGGCGACGGGATAGCATCGCTCTCTCCTCTGAGTGGGAACAGTGGGCGATTTTTATGAATGTAAAAATTATTTGAGCAAAATTCAACAACGTTCCCTGCTCAAAATGCACCCGTCGGACGACCAACAAATGGGCACGGTTCCGGCCCATTCTCATGCCCCAGACACCCTCGCCCAGAACACCGCCTCGGACACAGTTGCGGCTCTCGCATCGAATTGCGACGCACACACCCCATTCTGCGATCAGCGGCGCCTCGACCGGACGCCGCCCCGGCGGCGGAACAGCCGCCTCTCATGCGTAAGCCGTGCCAACTTGCGAAACGGTCGCATTCGAGCATCGGGCCAGATGGCAGGAGCCCGCTGCAACATTTCAACACCATCCGGACATGCTGGCGAAACCTGGCGGCCCACAAGTCCCAATTCCTTTTCCACCCATGGCCCCAGCGCCGCCGCAGTTGCCGCTGCCGCGCAGCTGCAGGCCCGCTCCTGGAACGCCCGGATGCTCGCCGCCCTCCCCTCACGCCCTGGCCCGCAGCTGCGAATGATGGGTCTTCCCCTGCTGATGGCCCTGCCCTTCCTCGTGGGCTGCGCCAATTCCCCGACGCCGGCCCGCTACGTCGGCCTCTCATCGGCGCCAGCGCTCACCCCCAACAGCCGTGCCGACGCAAGGCGCATTCCCTATGCCTATGAGGCGCCGGGGCGCCCGCTGGCGCGCTACTCCGCCGTCTATCTGCGTCCGGTCGCGATCTATGAGGGGCCGGACCACCAGTTCGGCTCTCTCTCCAGGGCCGAAAAAGCGCAGCTCGCGGCCGACGCCCAGCAGCAGTTTCGCGCGGCACTGCAGCGCCAGGGCATCCTCGCGGCGGCGCCCGGTCCAGCAGTGGTCCAGCTCCAGATCACGCTGACCGGTGCCCAGGCCAATGTGCCGGTGCTGGCGACGGCCACCAAACTCACCCCCGCAGGCTTCGCGCTCAACGGACTGCAAGCGGTGACCGACGGCGAGGGCCGCTTCTCCGGTATGGTGATCTATGCGGTCGAGCTCCGCGACGGCCCATCCCAGACGCTGCTCTCGGCCCAGGTGACCAAGCAATATCCCCATGCCCTCAACATCGCCGCCACCCTCGGCCCGCTGGATGCGGCGCGCGCAGGCCTGAAGGCGGGGGCGGAGAGCCTCGCCCAGGCGCTGGCCACCCGGCTCAAGGCTTCCTGACGGGGCACCCTCAAGCGACTTGCAACACCGGCAGGGCCACAGCCCTCCTGTCGCCCGGCCCGATCCCACCGGCACTGCGCGCATGGGCCGCCCCCCCCAGCCGCAAAGCAAAGTTCAGCGTCTCTTCATCCCGCCCGGGCGATAAGCAGAACATTGTCCAGAAAGATGAGCATGTCGGCGATGTCTGCGATCATCAGCTCCGCTGGGCCGGACAAAGCAAATGTTTCATGGAGAAATATTTGCATCAACGCAGGCATTCACAGCAAGCGACACGATGATGATCCACAAATTGATACAGACTGATACACCTCGATTACACATCCAATCGACACGCCATAACGCGGAAAACAACATGGCATCTGATGGAAAAGACAGGCCGCCAGCAGCGCGGGCGCGCCGTTCCGGGAGATGCGAGTGGGTGCCTTGGCCGTCGGGTTCAAACGATCTGAAACCTCAGACATTTCCGCAGCGTCCACCACACCGGTCCAGCCGGAGGAAGAGACGGCGGAACCCGGGCTGAAGGACCGGATACCCCGCCCCGCGCCGCGTCCCCGCCGGCTGGGCCGGCGTGCCCTGATCATGGCGGCAACGCTGGTCCTGATCGCCGCCATCGGCCTCGGCTGGCGTTATGGCATGCCCCGCACCGCCGAGACACGGCCCCTCGTCGCCGCTCCGTTTCAGGCCGAAATCCGAGGACCGGGCATCCTCGATGCCATCCGCAAAGTGAGCGTCAGCGCCAATATGCAGGGGTTGCTCCACGCCGTTCACGTGGACATCAGCGATGTGGTGCATGCCGGCGACATCCTCGCCGAGCTCGATGCTCATGATCTTGAGGCCCAGCTCGATTCCGCCATCGCCGCCCACACCGCGGCACAGCGTGCGGTGGAGCTGGCCCAGGCCGACCGCCGGCGCATGGCCGCCTCCCGCGTCAACGCCTTCGCCACCCTCGGTCGCCAGCAGCGGCTGATCGGCTCCGGTGCCACCACCCAATCGGCCCTCGATGCGGCCCAGATGGCCCATGACCAGGCGCTCGCCGACGGAGCCAAAGCCGAGGCGGCGGTGAGCCAGGCGGAGGCGAGCGAAGCGGCGGCGGCAGCCAGCGTGCGCGCCAGCCGGGCGCTCTTGGACAAGTCCATCATCCGCGCCCCCATGGACGGGGTGATCGTCGCCCGCAAGCTGAACCCCGGCGACCTCGTCGCGCCCGGCGCCGCCATCCTGGAGCTGGTGGACCTCGCCAGCATCGTCCTGTCGACCCGCTTCGACGAAAGCATCATCTCCGTCCTCGCGCCCGGCCAGCCCGCCCGGCTGCGCTTCGGCGCAACCGACATCGCGGCGACGGTGCGGCGGATCGGCCGCGCGGTGGATACCGAGACCCGCGAGTTCACCGTGGACATCACGCCAAGCCGCCTGCCGCAGAACTGGGCCATGGGCCAGCGGGGCAATGCGGTACTGATGCTCGGCGCCCCCATGCCAAAGCTGGCCGTTCCCCTCACAGCCATCACCACGCGGAACGGCGAAACGGGCGTGTTCGTGGTCGAAGCCGGCCGCGCCCGCTGGCGCGCCATCACTCCCGGCGCCTCTTCGGGGCAGCTTGTGGAGGTGCGCGACGGGCTCGTCGCAGGTGATCACCTCGTCACTGCGCCGAAAGGCGTCTATCCGGGCCTTCGGATCACATCGGAGAAGCGTCCATGAACCTCGCGTTCAAGGACATCCGCTTCAACGTACTGCGCTTTCTGCTCACTGCAGTTGGCGTCGCCTTCCTGATGACGGCGTCCATCGGCATGGTCGGCCTCTACCGCGGCATCGTCGCCGACGCCCTCTTGGTGATCGAACGCATCGGCGCCGATCTTTGGATCGTGCAGGGTGGGCGCCAGGGACCATTCGCGGAGGGTTCGGCGGTCGCCGGCACCATGGACCGGCGCGCCGAAGGCCTTTCCGGGGTCGCCTCCGCGCGCCGCTTCGTGCAGTTCAGCCAGCAGTTTCCGTTCGCCGGCCGGTCGCTGCGCGCGTCCATCACCGGCCTCGATTTCCCGCAGGATCGCGGCGACTGGATCTCCCTGCACAGTGGTCGGCTCCTCGCCTCCGGGCATCTCGAGGCGGTTGCGGACGTGAGCATCGGCCTGCGGCTGGGCGACATGATCCGGCTGGGACAGGATGACTACACCATTGTCGGCCTGGCCCGCGGCATGGTGGACATGGGGGGCGACGGCCTGCTGTTCGTAACCGTCAACGACGCCATCGCCATCGCTCAGCGCCGCACCAGCGAAGAGGTCCTGCTGGCGCGGGCCAGCGCCGGCCCGGCCGCCGCCAATCGCAGCTCCGTGCCGCAGGACAGCAAGATCGCCGCCGTCCTGGTGGCGCTGACCCCCACCGCCGATGAAGCGGCGGTGCGCCGGGCCGTCCTGGCCTGGGGCGATGCCAATGTGCTCAGCCGCGTCGACCAGCGGGACCTCCTGCTGAACCAGCGGCTCTGGCGGCTACGGGTGCAGATCCTCGCCTTCACCGCAGTGCTGCTGGTGGTGACCGGCATCGTCGTCTCCCTGATCATCTACATGCTCACTATGGAAAAGCTGCACGAGATCGCCATGCTGAAGCTTATCGGTGCGGAGAATGGCGTCATCATCTCCATGATCGCGCAGCAAGCCTTTCTCATCGGCGCGGCCGGTCTGGTGCTTGGCCTCGGCCTTTCCGCGCTGATCTTTCCCTTTTTCCCGCGCAAGGTGCTGATCCTGCCTGCGGACATCGCCCTGCTCGGGCTGGCGGTCGCGGTCATCTGCGGCTTTGCGAGCCTGCTGGGCATCTCCCGCGCCTTGAAGGTGCGCGCGCAGGATGTGCTGTCATGAGCACCACGCCAATTCTCCGCCTGCGCGACGTGACGCGCCATTATCGCAGCGGCGACAGCCTGGTGCGGGCGCTCGACGGCGTATCGCTTGAGATCCATCAGGGTGAAGTGGTGGGCATTCTCGGCCCCAGTGGCTCCGGCAAGAGCACCCTGCTGCTGATCGCCGGCCTGCTGGAACCGCCCACCACGGGCGAGGTGCTCATGGATGGGCGGACGGTGGCGACGGCGCAGACGGATCTTGACGCACTGCGCACCTTCCGGCGCACCCACATCGGCTTCATCTTCCAGAAGGCCAACCTCATTCCCTTCCTCACGGCGGTGGAGAATGTGGCGCTGGCCCTGGAGATCGACTCCGTCCGGCCACGGGAGGCGCGCGCCTATGCGGCGCATCTGCTGGCAACCCTCGACCTCGGCCACCGCCTGGACAATCACCCCGCGCGCCTGTCCGGGGGCGAGCAGCAGCGGGTGGCGGTGGCCCGGGCCCTTGCCAACGCGCCCCGCCTGCTGCTGGCCGACGAGCCCACCGCCGCCCTCGACAGCGTGCGCGGTCGGCAGGTGATTGCCCTGTTTCGGGAGATCGCCGACCGCCGGCAGGCGGCGGTGGCGGTGGTGACCCATGACCCGCGGGCGCTCGACCTGTTCGACCGCACCATCGAACTGTGCGACGGCCGCCTGGGCCACGGCTGAGCCAGCCGCGCCGTTACGAAACGATACCGTTTGCCACACGCCTGACAGCCGCCGGCGATAGCCGCACACTAGCCTTCACTCCGTTCAGCACCGCCCCGGATATCCGCGCGGCGGTCAGGAAGGGAGACCCGGGCTGATGAAACGATTGGGACTGGCGCTCATGATGCTGCTGGCGCTGCCGGCGATGGCGGGAGCCGCGACAATGATGGTGGCCACTGGCAACGTAAATCTGCGTGCCGGCCCCTCCACCGCCTATCCGGTGGTGACGGTGGTGCCCGCGGGAGCCCAGGTACTGACCCATGGCTGTCTGGCCGGTATCACCTGGTGCGACATCTCCCTCGGCCAGCTTCGCGGCTGGGTCGCCGCCCCCTATGTCCAGGTGGTCTACCGGGGCGCGCCGGTGGTGCTCACGCCGGTGGTGGCGCCGGCCGTAGGGGTTGCCGTAGTGAGCTTCAACCGGGCCTATTGGGACCGCTATTATGTCACCTACCCCTGGTACGGCAGCTGGGCCCGCTATGCGCCGCCGCCGTACCGGCCCGGCCGCGTCACCACCTATGATCGCGCGGTGACGTGCGCCGGTGGCGCCTGCACCGCCACCCGCTCGGCCACCGGCGTCTATGGCGGCTCCGCCAGCCAGACCCGCACCTGTGCCAACGGCACCTGCACGGCGAACCGCAGCGTCACCGGCCCCGCAGGCAACACCGCCTCCCGCAGCCGCACCTGCAGCCGCGCCGACCAATCCTGCAACGTCACGCGTGTCGGCCCCCATGGCGGCACCGCCACCCGCAGCTTCGGGCGCTGACCCCGGGCGTGGTCAGCCCTCGTGCGCGCCGGCGCGGGACGCGAGCCGGGTGCGGGCGGAGCCCGGCGGCTGGCCGAGGGTGTAGCCGTTGCGACCCCGTCGCTTGGTCTCGTAAAGAGCCAGGTCGGCCTCCTCGATGAGGCCGGCCACCGAGGTTTCTTCCGAGCCATGCCACATGGCGATCCCGAGGCTGGCGCTGAGCGGCACGGCACGCCCGCGCCAGTGCAGCGGCGAGGCCGCCACCAGGGCCACCAGCCGCTCGGCCAGGGGAGCCACCCGGTCGGACTCCAGCCCTTCCAGGATGATGCCGAACTCGTCGCCGCCGAGCCGCGCCACCATGTGTCCGGCCCGGATAGAGCGGACGCACAGCGCCGCGAAATGCTGCAGGCAGGCATCGCCGGCACCATGGCCGAGGCTGTCGTTGATGTCCTTGAAGCGGTCGAGGTCCACCATCATCAGCGACAGCGGCCGGCCATTGGTCTGCACCCGCGTCAGGCTCTGCTCCAGGCTCTCCAGGAAGGCCCGGCGATTGGGCAGTCCGGTGAGATCGTCGAACAGCGCCAAAGCGGCGAGCTTGGCATGCAGGCGGTCGATCGCCATCAGCAGGAAGCCGAGGTTCCATAGGCTGGCGCCGATGATGACGGCCACCAGCAGCAGCGAGGCAACCGCATAATAATCGTCCGTGGAGAGGTGCCCGGCGATCCGCATCAGGTTGAGCGTGGCCTCGGTGGCCTGTCCGCACAGGGCAAGGCCCACGCCGGCCACGGCCACCAGGGAGCCGAGGCTGCCCCGCCCGCGCCGCAGCAGCGTGATGAGGATGGCGCCGAGCGGCAGCATCTGGGTCACCGCATAGGCGACATTCTGGCTGGGACGGGTGTCGTCCGCCAGCACGCCGGCCACCAGCGCCACCGCCGCCATCAGCGCGATCAGACGCCAGCGTGGCTGCGGCCGCCCGTAGAACTGCTCGGTGCCGGCCCAGATCAGCCCGAAGCCGAACACCACACAGGCATTGCCCGACACCATCAACGCGCGGCCATAAGCGCTGGCATCGCCCGACATCAGCACCCCACCCAGGGTGGTGGCCAAGGACGAGGCCAGCCAGAATCGCGCCCCGGGAACCTGCCGGTGCACGAACGCGAAACCAGCCCAGACCACGCAGAAGGCGACCGAGTTCAGGAGGATGATGACGTAGAGGGTCTGGAAGTCGAGCTGCATCCCGCCACCCGCAGGCCAATTTGCGCCATAAGCGCGGCCGTGGCGGGCAACGTCAAGCGAAAGGCGCGGAGTGGACGCGGCGGCTCACTCACTCCGCCAGCCGGTAGCCGGCATCCGCATGGGCGTCGGCCAGGGCGGCGCGCAGGTCGGTCTCGGTTCCGGCATGGATGCGGTAGAGAAGATCCCCCGCCGCGACCGTGCCGCCCACCGGGGCCACCAGATCCACCCCCGCGCCCTTGTCGGCGGGCGCACCGGCGCGCCGGGCGATGCCGCCCACCCGCCAGCCGTCGATCAACCGCACCTCGCCCGCCGCCGTGGCCCGCACCTCGCCCACCAGGGGCGCCGGCAGGATCGGCGCGGCGCGCCGGCCCTGCAAACCCACGATCCGATCGAGCGCCTCGCGGGCCGCGCCGGAGGCCAGCAGCTGCTCGGCCCGGGCCCGGGCCTTGCCGAGGCCCAGCTGCGGATCCCACGCCAGAATGCGGCTGGCGAAGAACAGCGCCTTCTCGCGCAGATCCACCGGCGCATCGGGATGCCCCTCCAGCACCTGCAGCACGTCGCGCACCTCGAGCGCCGGGCCGATGCCGCGGCCGATGGGGCCGGAGCCATCGGTGGCGTGCGCCTCCACCACCAGGCCGAGCCCCCGCCCCACGGTCTCGAACAGGCGCACCAGCTCGTGCGCCTCCTCATAGGTGTGGGTCTTGGCCCGGGGGCCCACCGGCACGTCGATGGCCACATGGGTGGCGCCGGCCGCCAGCTTCTTCGACAGGATGGAGGCCACCGACCAGCGTACGGAATCGATGCCCAGCGGCCGGGTGATGGCGTTCATCACGTCGTCCGCTGGGGAATGGTTGAGCCGGCCGTTCCAGGCGATGCAGCCGCGCGCGCCCTCCACCACCCGGCGCACGTCATCCACCGTCAGATCCACCCGCGCCAGGGTCTCCATGGCATCGGCGGTGCCGGCGGCCGAGGTGATGGCGCGGGACGAGGTTTTCGGAATGGCGATGCCATAGGCGGCGACGATGGGCACCACGATCATGGTGATGCGGCTGCCGGGAATGCCCCCCAGCGAATGCTTGTCCGCCACCATGGGCTCGTTCCAGACCATGCGATGGGCGTGATTGGCCCGCACCCGGGCCAGCGCCTCCACCTCCGCATCGGTGAGCGAGGCGGCGGCGGTGACAAGGAAAGCGGCGACCTCGCGGTCGGCATAGCGCCCTTCCACCACATCGCGGATCACCATGTCGTAGCGGGCCTCGTCGAGGGCCTCGCCGCGGATCTTGGCCCGCAGCGCATCCATGCTGGCCGGTGTCGGGGTGCGCTCCACCTCCACCGACGCGCCTTCCGGCAGCGCCAGCTCCTCGAACGCATGCTGAGACAGGCCCACCTCGTTGGGGCCGACGATGTCGCTGCGGTCGGTCACGTGCACCCGCGCCCGCACGCTGGCGCCGTTGCCGCGCACATCGATGCGGCCGGGGCCGAGGAACTCCTCCGCCGGCACCGCCCGGCAATCCTTGTGCAGATAGGCGATATTGTCGTGCCAGCTGTCGATGGCCACCGCCTTCACCCGCAGCAGCCGCGCCCGGCCGGCCTCCAGGCAGGCGATGAAGCGCCGGGCGCCCTCCTCCAGGCTGCCGTCATTCACCACGGTGACGATCTCGAGCTCGGAGGGCAGTGCCTTCACCTCGCGGGTGAGGCGGGCGGCGATGTCCTGCGCGGTTTCCCGCCCGCGCGCCGCCAGCCGCTGGGCCAGCACGGCCGCCGGGGCGGTGACATGCACCACCAGGGTCTGCGGCACCCGCCGGGCGATCTGCGACAGCACCGTGCGCGAAACGTTGGCCACCACGTTGCGCCCGGCGGCGAGGTCCGCCATCAGCGACAGCGGCAGGCCGTAGCTCAGCCCATGGGCGTCCCAGGACGACAGGAAGGCGCCCTCCTCCCGCATGCGGGCGAAGTCCTCCGGGGTGATCGGGATATGATCCTCGCCGCCGGCGCCCGCCGGGCGCGTCACCATGCGCCGCGCGAACAGCCAATTGGCATCGCCGCCGAAATGCGCGCGCGCGCGGTCCATGAGGCTGTCCTTGCCGGCTCCGCTGGGGCCCACCACCAGGAAGAGCGTGCCTTGGGTCGTCATGGTCAGATCACCGGAAGCATCTTGCGAAAGGAAGGAGCGGCGCCCGCACAGCGGACGCCGCAGTCAGGTCCGTCCCCGTGGGGGCGGACCGTGGGGGTCTTTGAGCTCACTCGGGCGCGTCGAGGCCGATGTCCACGGCCGGCGCGCTCTGGGTGAGACGGCCCGAGGAGATGAAGTTGACGCCGGTCTCGGCGATCGCCCGCACCGTCTCGTAGCGCACGCCACCGGAGGCTTCGAGCAGCACGCGGCCATCCACCATCTTCACGGCGGTGCGCATATCCTCGAGCGACATGTTGTCGAGCATGATCACGTCGGCGCCGGCGGCCAGGGCTTCTTCCACCTGGTCGAGGCGGTCGCACTCCACTTCCACCTTGGTGAGCACCGGCACACCCGCCTTGGCGCGGGCGACGGCGGCGGTGATGGAGCCGGCAACGGCGATGTGGTTGTCCTTCAGCATCACGCCGTTGTCGAGGCTGAGCCGATGGTTGCGGGCGCCGCCGCAGCTCGCCGCATGCTTCTCCAGGCCGCGCAGGCCGGGGGTGGTCTTGCGGGTGTCGATCATGCACGCCTTGGTGTGGGCGATGGCCTCCACGTAGCGGGCGGTCTCGGTGGCGATGCCGCACATGCGCTGCAGGATGTTCAGGGCGGTGCGCTCGGCGGTGAGCAGGCCGCGGGCCGGGCCGGTGACGCGCATCAGCACATCACCCTTGGCGATGCGCTGGCCATCCTTGACGCGCACGTCGAGCTGGGCGGACGGCACATAGCGCTGCACCACCATGACGGCCACGTCGATGCCCGCCACCACCATGGGCTCGCGGGCGTTGAAATCGAAAGTGGCGACGGCATCCGCGTCGATCATCAAGGTGGCGGTCAGGTCGCCCTGGCCGACGTCTTCCTGGAACCACAGATCGATAAGGCGTTCGGTGTGGAGGCGATCGAACATGCTTGGTTTTCCCGTGTTAACTCATATGTATACAAACTAATTTCCCGCACCACTTCCATTAGAAGTGGATCTTGACCGTTCTTCCTAGCGGGCGTGTGACCGGGCGGCCACCACCGTTCCGTCGCGACCGAGGAAGTGCAGCACCAGCAGTCCCACCAGCAGCACCGCGCCGAGGCCGATGGCCACGAGATTGGTGGTGATGAGGGCGGCGCCGGCGAGGCCCAGCCCCAACCGCATGCCCCTGGCGATCGGCCGCGTCAGATACCCCTCCAGCGCCGCCACCAGGGCGATGACGCCGGCGAGGGGGCTCAGCATGCCCACCGCGATCGCCCCCGGCGAGCCCATCAGCAGCAGGCTCGGATCGGTGATGAACACGAACGGGATGACGAAGGCCACCAGGGCCAGGCGGCAGCACAGGAAGCCGACCCGGATGGGGTCCGTGTCGGCAATGGAGGCCGCGGCGAAGGCCGCCACCGCCACCGGTGGCGTGATGGCCGACATGGAGGCGAAGTAGACGATGAACAGGTGCGCCGGCAGCAGCGGCACATCGAGGGCCAGCAGCGCCGGCGCCGCCAGCACCGCCGCCAGGGTATAGACCGCCGGGGTGGGCATGCCCATGCCGAGGACGATGGTCACCACGGTGGCGATCAGAAGGGTCAGAAGGTAGTTGCCGGCGGCCAGGGCGAACAGCGCCGAGGAAATCTTGCCGGTGAGGTCGGTCACCGCCAGGGTGCCCACCACCAGGCCCGCCACCGCGCAGGCGACGCCAATGCCGGTCATGCGCCGCATGGCCTCGTTCAGGGCATCGCCGAACCCGGTCACCGCCTTCACCGGCTGCCGGCGGTTGCGCCAGATCAGGATCGGCACCAGGGCGGCGAAGGCCAACGCACCCGACAGCGCCGGTCGGTTCAACATCAGCACGCAATAGACCAGCAGGCCCACGGGGATGAGATAATACCAGCCCCCCTTCAGCACCTCGAGCACCCGCGGCACGGTGCTGCCGGCCTCGCTCAGCACGGCCCCTTCGAGGCGCGAGCGGAAATCCACGGCCAGGTAGATGGCGAGATAATAGAGGAAGGCGGGGAAGATGGCCGCCAGTGCGATGGTGCCATAGGAGATGCCGGTGAAATCCGACATCAGGAACGCCGCCGACCCCATGACGGGCGGCAGCAGGGCGCCGCCGGTGGACGCAGTGGCTTCCACCGCGGCCGCGTAGTTGCGGGTGAGGCCGGTGCGGATCATCAGCGGAATGGTGAACGATCCGGTGGTCACCACATCGGAGGTGGGCGAGCCGGAGATGGAGCCGTAGAGGCCGGAGGAGACCACCGCCACCTTGGCCGGTCCGCCCACCTGGCGCCCCACCAGGCTGTTGGCCACGTCGAAGAAGAAGTCACCGCCGCCGGCGCGGTCGAGCAGGGCGCCGAAGGCGACGAAGACGAACACCAGAAACGCCGCCACTTCCAACGCCGATCCGAAGATGCCGTTCGGAGTGAAGACGAGCTGCGTGAGGGTTTCTTCCAGGCTCATCCCGCGATGGGAGAACGCCCCCTCAAGATGGGAACCGAATGCCGCATAGCTCAGAAAGACCAGAACCACCGCCACCAAAGTAAAGCCGATGCACCGGCGGGTGGCCTCGAGAACGAGAAGGATCAGCGTGATGGCCGCCACCTGATCGAGCGGCGTCAATTCGTCGATCATCGGGATGCGCTGCTCGTAGACCGGGTGCATCCAGATGAAATAGCCGCAGATCAGCAGCGAGAGGATCGCCGCCACCGTGGAAAAGACGGTGCGGGTGCGCGGCCGCTGCGGGTTGCCCGTGGTGGTGAGGAAGGCCACCGACAAGATCGCGCCGAGGAAGATGTAAAGGCCGATCATCTGGTTGACGTACCAGCCGAAGGCAATCGCCACGAACAGTGCGGCCACCGCCGTGCACAGCGCGTAAACGAAGACCGTCTCGACGCGGCCCAAGGCACGCGACTTGCCCGGACCGATCAGCTGAACCAAGCTCATGATATCCCTCAGATCCGCCTGGCGGCGGGGGACACGCGCACGCGCCTCCCGCCACACTGCTGGAACGATCGGGCGTCGCCGCCCGCCGACCTCACTTCAGGAGGCCGGCCTCGCGATAGGCCTGCGCCGCGCCGGGATGCAGCGAGAGCGGGGCCACGTCGGGCAGCTGCGAGGGCTCCATCTTGCCGAAGGTCACATAGGCCTTCTTCAGGTAATCATAGTTCTTGATCATGGCGGCGGTGACCGCGGCCACTTCGGCGTCGGGCATCTTCGAGGAGGCCAGCAGCACCACCGAAGCCGTCACCGTCTCCACCGGCTTATCCTCGAAACCGTAGGTGGTGGCCGGGATCGTCACCGGCTTCACGCCTTCTGCATCCACCAGCTTCTTGACCGCATCGGCCGGCACCGGCAGCAGGCGGATCGGCAGATCGCGGGAGATGGCATTCACCTGACCCGATGGGAAGGCCAGCATGTTCAGCACCAGATCCACCTGCCCGTTCTTGAGCATATCAAGCCCGGCATTGAAGGACACATATTCGATCCGGCCACCCCAGTCAGTGATATCCTTCAGAGAAATGCCGGACGACTTGAAAACCTCCTCACCGATCACCGCCATGGTGGTGCCGCGTTGATTGAAGGCAATGCGAACGGGGATTTTCTTCTCACGAATATCTGCCAGACTCTGGATCGGCCCATCGGCCTTCACCACGATCTGCACCGCCGCCAGGGGATCCAGCAACGCCACCGCGCGGATGTCGGGCGTCGCCGC
Organism: Xanthobacter sp. ZOL 2024; assembly: GCF_052932325.1. Taxonomy (NCBI): domain Bacteria; kingdom Pseudomonadati; phylum Pseudomonadota; class Alphaproteobacteria; order Hyphomicrobiales; family Xanthobacteraceae; genus Xanthobacter; species Xanthobacter sp. ZOL 2024. The sequence goes on along the minus strand of NZ_CM128808.1, from coordinate 1,785,067 downwards.
CTTGAACGGCGCCAAGCCCTTGATTCCACGCAAGGCCATCTGCGCGTGGGCGATGCCGAGCTGCACCCGGCCAGACTGCACCAGCTGCACGTTGGCAGCATCCACGCCGGGCTCATAGGTGAAGGAGGAATCCGGCGCGCCCATGCGGATGGTTTCGCCGATGGCGGCGCCCATGGCGCTCCAGGCGCCGCCGACGGAGCCGCCCGCCAGCGTGATCTTGAGCGGCTCGGCGGCGAAGGCGGCCGTGGCGACCATGCCACCGGCCAGAACGGCCAAGGCGGCCTTGCGGATCATGGATTTCGTCATGCTGTCCCCTTCCAGTGCTGGAACGGCTCATCTGAGGTCTCGATGCGGCGCACAAGTCTCACCGCACCGCAACAACAGACATCACCGCCCAATCGTCAACACCGCACTCTGGATTTATTGTTTGTGCGCAAATGATGAAGAATTAGGACATAATCATTCCAAGGTGTCAACGCAGCAGCTGGTCAAGTTTTGACCACGCCACAAACGATTGCAGATGATCTTGAGAACACCCAAAACGAGCGCCGGAACAGACACCGCTTGCGCCCGACATTCGGGCACGCGCGCCGGCAAACCCGCCGCCCCTTCCAACAAATCCCGGCCTGCCGACACGCCTAGCCCACGCCCTGCATCCCCCGGCGGCCTTGGCAACCCAGCGGAGCCCACGTGCGCACGCTCGCCGCAGCCGGCCTCGCGACACGCGGGACGGGGCAAATTATGGGCAGCGGCTGCACGAAATTGCGACAACGAGCGACCGCAGGCGACCCACCCGGCCTCGCCGCCCAGGAGAGGGGCGCGAGGCGGCGCATTGATGCGCATCAAAATCTGCAGCAAGGGCTCGGCGTCGGATTGACACAGCCGCGAAAGCGTTCCTATGATCCATAAATTAATTGGTCGATTAATAAATTAATACGACCGCCTTCTGGAACAATCGCAACTGCCCGAGGCCCTTCCGCCTCGGGATGCCGGGGAACTTCGCATGAAAGCTGCCTCCTACGGGCTTCTGCTCGCGCTCGCCGCCAGCCCTGCCGTCGTCGCCAGTCCAGCCGTCGCCGAGGATGAGATCCGCATCGGCCTCATCCAGCCGCTCACCGGCTCTGTGGCCTACAATGGCAAATCGGTGGTGGACGGCGCCAAGCTCGCCCTTGCCGACATCAACGCCGCCGGCGGCGTGCTCGGCAAGCCCGTGCGCCTTGTCATCGAGGACGGCCAGTGCAAGCCGGCCAACTCCGTCAACGCCGTCGAAAAGCTGGTGCAGCGGGACAAGGTGGTCGCCCTCATTGGCGCCTTCTGCAGCTCCGCCACCGCCGCCATCATGCCCGTGGCGCAGAAATATCAGGTGCCGCTTCTGACCGGCGTGTCGTCCAAGGCGGACCTGACCGAACAGAACAACTCCTATTTCTACCGCGCCGCCGAGACTGACGCCCTGCTGGCTACGGCATTTTCGAGCATTCTGGCCAACAGCCTGAAGCTGAAAACCGTCGCCTATATCGCCGTCAATGACGATTGGGGCCGCGGTGCGGTGGCCGAATTCGATCGCGATCTCACCGCACTCGGGGTGAAGACCGTGGCCACCGAGTATTTCGACCACGGTGCCACAGATTTCTACACGCTGCTCACGAAGATCCGCGCCACCCGTCCCGATGGCATCGTGGTGGCCGCCGAGACCCAGGATGGTTCGATCCTGGTGAAACAGATCAAGGAACTCGGCCTGTCCGCCAAGGTGTTCGGCGTCGGCTCCTGGGCCACCGCCGATTTCATCAACCTCGCCGGCGAGGCCGCCGAGGGGCTTTATGCGGCGGTGCCCTATGTCTCCACCCTTGAGACGCCCCGCAATACGGCGTTCGTGAAGGCCTATGAGGCGCAATATGGGACCAAGCCCGGCAAGTATGGCGCCGCCGGCTACAACGCCGTGAACATCATGGCCGCCGCCATCGCCCGCGCCGGCAGCACCGAGGCCCCGGCCATCCTCGCCGGCCTCAAGCAGACCGACTATGCCGCCCCCAACGGCACCTACAAGTTCACCGACAAGGGCCAGGCCTACGGCTTCGAGACCGCGCTGGTGAAGATCGAGGACAAGAGCCCCAAGGTCATCGCCACCGCGCCGGTGGATGCGCCCCACTGATGCGTGCGCCGGCGGCTCCCGGCCGCCGGCCCCCAACCACCGGCGACGCGCCCCCTTCTTGGAAAGACCCATGGATCTGTTTCTTCAGTTCCTCACCAACGGGCTGATCAACGGCGCCTTCTATGCGCTCTCCGCCCTCGGGCTCACGCTCATCTTCGGCCTCATGCGTGTGGTCAACTTCGCCCATGGCGAGATGTACATGCTCGGCGGCGTTCTGGGCTGGTTCTTCACCACCCATCTCGGCCTGAACTTCTTTGTCTCCGTTGCGCTGGTGGCCGCCGTCATGGCCACCTTCGGCCTCCTCATCGATCGCTTCCTTATCGAGCGGCTGCGCGGGGAGGGCGAGGAGCCCGGCATTCTCTTCACCATCGGCCTGTCCATCTTCCTCGCCAACGTCACCTTGCTGGTGGTCGGCCCGGCGCCGCTGAAGGTGGCTGGCGCGGTGCCGGAGGGCGCCCTTTTCATCGGCCCCATCATCGTCACCAAGCTGCGGCTGATGGCGGTGGCGGTGGGCATCGCGCTGATGATCGCCACCCACGCCCTCATCCGTCACACCCGCCTCGGCCAGGCCATGCGCGCCACCTTCCAGGATCCCATGGCGGCGAGCCTCTCCGGCATCCGCGTCGCCCGCGTCCATGCCGCCACCTTCGCGCTCGGCTGCACGCTCGCCGCCCTCTCGGGCATGCTGCTCGCCTCCATCTATTCGGCCCAGGCCAGCGTCGGCGGCCTGGTCAGCCTGAAGAGCTTCGTGGTGGTCATCCTCGGCGGCATGGGCTCGTTTCCCGGCGCCGTGGTGGGCGGGCTGCTGCTGGGCGTCGCCGAGTCCCTGTGGGGCGGCTACGTGGCCACCGGCATGGTGGACGTGATCGGCTTCGTGCTCGTCATCCTCATCCTGCTGTTCCGGCCCCAGGGCCTGTTCTCCAGCTCCAGCGAGAGGGCCTGAGCCATGCCGTCCGATTCCCGTATCCTCTTGACCCTGCTGGCGGCGGCGGCGCTGTTCCCGCTGGCGGTGCATGATCCTTATGTGCTGCACATCGCCATCCTGGTGCTGTTCTATGTGGTGCTGGCCTCCAGCCTGAACCTCATCGTCGGCTATGTGGGCGAGTTCTCCCTCGGCCATACCGCCTTCCTCGGGGTCGGCGCCTATGCCGCGGCGCTGCTGGCGCAGAAGGCCGGCTGGCCGGTCTGGGCCACCATCCCGGCGGCCGGGGCCCTGGCGGCGGTGGCCGGCGGCTTCATCGGCGCCATCACCCTGCGCCTCAAGGGCCCGTATTTCGTCATCGTCACCCTGTCTTTTGCCGAGGTGCTGCGGCTCATCGCCAACAACTGGATCGCGGTGACCAACGGGCCGATGGGTCTTGCCGGCATCCCGCAGGGCTTTCTCCAGGACAAGCGCCTGTTCTTCTACGCGGTGCTCGCGGTGGCCGCCGTCACCCTCTATCTGTGCTACCGCTTCGTCCATTCCAATGCCGGGCGCGGCGCCGTGGCGGTGCGGGAAAGCCGCTTCGTGGCCCAGTCCATCGGCATCAACCCGTTCGGCTCGGCCATGCTGGCCTTCGTGCTGGGGGCGGGCCTCGCCGGGCTCGCCGGCGGCTTCTATGCCCACTACATCACCTTCGTCGGGCCGGACATCTTCCAGTTCAGCTTCATGGCCAGCATGATCATCATGGTGCTGATCGGCGGAAAGGGCACGTTGATTGGCCCGATCATTGGCGCTGCCATCGTCACGTTGCTTGAGGAATACCTGCGCGACATGCAGGAACTGCGGCTCACCCTGTTCGGCCTGATCGTCATGGCGGTGGTGCTGTTCCTGCCCAATGGCATCATCAGCCTCGCGCCGAAGCTCAAACGCCTGCGGCCCCATGCGCCGGCCCGTCCCGTCTCCGCCGACCGAGGGGTGCTGTGATCATGTCCCAAACCCGTCCCACCACCGCGACCCCGCTGCTGGAGGCCGACAACCTCACCATGGTGTTCGGTGGCCTCACCGCCGTGCGCGATTTTTCCTTCCGCCTCATGCCGGGGGAGATCGTCGGCCTCATCGGCCCCAACGGCGCCGGCAAGACCACCTGTTTCAACATGATCACCGGGTTCTGCCCGGCCAGCGCCGGCACGGTGCGGTTCAAGGGCGCCGACATCACCCGCCGCCGGCCGTTCGAGATCGCCCGGCTCGGCCTCGTGCGCTCGTTTCAGAAGACCAGCGTGATGAAGAAACTGACCGTGTTCGAGAACGTGCGCACCGGCCACTACATGCAGGGCCGCCAATCCCTGCTCGGCACCTTCCTGCCGGGCGCCCGCACCCGCGCCAGCGAGGCGCGCATTGCCGAGAGCACCGCGCAGATCGTGGAAACCCTGGGCCTCAGCCACCGCGCCGATGCCCCGGCCCACCTGCTCTCCTGCGGCGAGCTGCGGCTTCTGGAAGTGGCGGTGGCCCTCGCCGCCAAGCCCGAGGCGCTGCTGCTGGACGAGCCCGCCGCCGGCCTCAACAGCCACGAGGCCCATCTGTTCGGCGAAACACTGAAGCAGCTGGTGGGCCGCGCCGTGACCGCCTTGCTGCTGGTGGAACACAACATGAGCCTCGTCATGAACACCTGCGACCGGGTGGTGGTGCTCAACTTCGGGCAGAAGCTGGCGGAAGGCCGGCCGGAAGAGGTGCGCGCCAACCGCGAGGTGCAGGAAGCCTATCTCGGAAAGGCCGCCGCATGAGCCAGACAGCGACCCAGCCGCCGGTGCTCGCCGTCGAGCAGATCCACGTGGCCTATGGCAGCACCGCGGCGCTGCACGGCATCTCCTTCGAGGTGCACAAGGGCGAGACGGTGGCGCTCATCGGCGCCAACGGCGCCGGCAAGAGCACCACGCTGCGGGCCATTTCCGGCCTGCTGAAGCTGCGCTCCGGCGCCATCCGCTTCGAGGGGCGCGATATCGCCAACCTACCACCCGACAAAGTGGTGGCCGCCGGCATCGCCCATTGCCCTGAGGAACGGCACGTGTGGCCGGCCATGACGGTGGAGGAAAACCTCAATCTCGGCGCCTTCCTGTGCCGCTCGCGGGCCGAGCGGGAACAGCGCATCGGCATGGCCTATCATCGCTTTCCGCGCCTGCGGGAGCGGGCCCGGCAATTGGCCGGCACCCTCTCCGGCGGCGAGCAGCAGATGCTGGCCATCGCCCGCGCGCTGATGTCCGAACCCCGCCTGCTGATGCTGGACGAGCCGAGCCTCGGCCTGAGCCCCAAGATGGCCGACGAGGTGTTCGACGTGGTGCGCGCCATCAACGGCCACGGGGTCACCGTGCTGCTGGTGGAGCAGAACATCTACAACGCCTTGGACGTGGCCTCCCGCGCCTATGTGGTGGAGACCGGGCGCACCCGCGCCGCCCGCCCCGCCGCCGCCCTCAGGTCCGATCCGGAACTGCTGCGCGCCTATCTCGGCGGCTGAGCGCCGGCGGATCGCACCACCCCTGCCCCGCAAATTAAATAATCACACAATTAATGCCGCAGAGCCGGCATTGGCACGACAGGAGAGCGAAGTGAAACGACCGAAGACCATCGGCATTGTCGGCGGCGGCATCGGCGGCGTCGCGCTGGCCGCCAACCTCATCGCCCGCGGGTTCGAGGTGCGCCTGTTCGAGCGCGCCGAGGCGTTCGGCGAGGTGGGCGCCGGCATCCAGATGACCCCCAACGCGGTGAAGGTGGTCAAGGCCCTCGGCCAGCTCGACAAGATGCTGGCGGTGGGCTTCCTGCCCGAGGCCATCGTCGGCCGCAACTGGCGCTCCGGTCGGGAGAGCTTCCGCACCCCCCTCAAGGCGGTGTGCCCGGCGATCTACGACGCGCCCTTCATCCACATCCACCGCGCCGACATGCACGCCATCTTCGCCGCCTTGGTGCCCGAGCGCGTGACCACCTTCGGCGCCGCCTGCACCGGCGTCGTCCAGGGCAAGGACAGCGCCACCGCCACCTTCGCCGACGGCTCCAGCTTCGAGGCTGATCTCATCGTCGGCGCCGATGGCGTGCGCTCCGCCGTGCGCAACACCCTGTTCGGCCCGGAAGCGCCGCGCTTCACCGGCCACATGTGCTACCGCGCCCTGGTTCCGGTGGAGGGGCTGGTGGACTATGTGAGCCCCGACGCCTCTTTCTGGATGGGCCCGAAGAGCCACCTCGTCACTTACTACGTGCGTGGCGGCAAGGCGGTGAACATCGTCGCGGTGGCGGAAACCGCCGCCTGGGTGGAGGAATCCTGGAACGCCCCTTCGAGCCAGGCCGAGCTGATGGGCAGCTTCCGCGGCTGGCACCCCAAGGTGGAAAAGCTGTTCAGCCAGGTCACCGAGGTCTTCAAATGGGGCCTGTTCGATCGCGACCCCATGACCTCCTGGTCCAAGGGGCGGGTGACGCTGCTGGGTGATGCCGCCCACCCCATGCTGCCGTTCCTCTCCCAGGGCGCGGCCATGGCCATCGAGGATGCCTATGTGCTGGCCGCCGCCCTCGCCCACCACGGCGCGGACGTGGCCGGCGCCCTCAGCGCCTATGAGGCCGAGCGGCTGCCCCGCACCAGCCGGGTGCAGCTGGAGGCGCGCGAGCGCGGCCGCACCTATCACCTGCCCTCGCCCATGGCCCAGGCCAAGCGGGATTTCATCTACTGGCTGCGCGGCCTGCTCAATCCGCAGGCCACCGGCATCCAGGCCAACTGGGTCTACGCATACGACGCCCGCAAGTTCGAGGCGGCGCGCGATGGGGCGCAGCCGCGCCTCGTGGCCTGATTTCAGCGAGACGAGACCATGACGGACAAGATTTATCGCATCGGGCAGATCGTGCCGAGCTCCAACACCACCATGGAGACCGAGATCCCCGCCATGCTGGAGGCGCACGCGCGCACCCACGGCACCCGCTTCACCTTCCATTCCAGCCGCATGCGCATGAAGACGGTGAAGAAAGAGGAGCTCGCCGCCATGGACGGCGAATCCGACCGCTGCGCCCTGGAGCTCTCCGACGCGCGGGTGGATGTGCTGGGCTATGCCTGCCTGGTGGCCATCATGAGCATGGGCAAGTCCTATCACCGCATCTCCCAGCAGCGGCTGCACGGCCGCACCGTGGAGAACGGCGCGCCGGCCCCGGTCATCACCAGCGCCGGCGCGCTGGTGGAGGCGTTGCCTGCCATCGGCGCCAAGAAGATCGTGGTGGTGGCCCCCTACATGCGCCCGCTGGCGCAGATGGTGGTGGACTACATCGCCCATGAAGGCATCGAGGTGCAGGATTTCCGGGCCCTGGAGATCCCCGACAATATCGAGGTGGGGCGCCATGATCCGGCCCGGCTGCCGGGCATCGTCGCGCAGATGGATTATGGCGATGCCGATGCCATCGTGCTCTCCGCCTGCGTGCAGATGCCCTCACTGCGGGCCATCGCCGAGGTGGAGGCGCGCACCGGCAAGCCGGTGGTGACGGCCGCGGCGGCCACCACCTATGCCATGCTCAAGGCGCTGGATCTCAAGACCTTCGTGCCCGGCGCCGGCGCCCTGCTCTCCGGCGCCTACTGAGGACCGCGCCATGACCCGCACCTTCCTCCATGGCGCCAACGTCCGCGCCAACGGCATCCGCCAGCACGTGCTGCGCTTCGGCGGACGCGGCCGGCCGCTGCTGCTGCTGCCGGGCATCACCAGCCCTGCCATCACCTGGGCCTTCGTCGGCGAGCGCCTCGGCCGCGTGTTCGACACCTATGTGGTGGACATCCGCGGGCGCGGCCTCTCCGAGAGCGGCGATGCCCTCGACTATGGGCTCGATGCCATGGCCGCCGACGCCGCGGCCTTGGCCGAGGCGCTGGGCCTGCGCAACTACGTGCTCGCCGGCCATTCCATGGGCGCGCGCATCGCCCTGCGAGCCCAGGCCCGCCACGGTGCCGGGGCGGCGCAGCTGGCGCTGGTGGATCCGCCGGTGTCGGGCCCCGGCCGGCGGCCCTACCCGGCCAATCTCGCCTGGTATGTGGATTCGATCCGCCTCGCCGCCGCCGGCTGCGATGGCGCGGCCATGCGCGCCTTCTGCCCCAGCTGGAGCGAGGAGCAGCTGGGCCTGCGCGCCGAATGGCTCCACACCTGCCACGAAGGCGCGGTGCGCACCGCCTTCGCCGACTTCCAGAATGACGACATCCATGCGGATTTTCCGGCCCTCGCCTGCCCCACCCTGCTGATGGTGGCGGGCCGCGCCGGCGTCATCACCCCCGCCGACGAGGATGAGATCCGCACCCTTTGCCCCGCCATCGACATTCGCCGGGTGGCGGACGCCGGCCACATGATCCCGTGGGACGACGAGGCCGGCTTCCATGCCGCCCTCGGCGGCTTCCTCGGCGTGCAGCTGTGATCCGTTCCCCGCGCCGAACCTCAAAGGACCTCCCATGCCCGTAAGCGATGCCGATATGGTCCGCGCCTGGACCCATGTGCTGACCCTTTCCAAGCTCGAACCGCAGCAGACGGTGACCCTCCTCACCACCGAGCACAGCCACCCGCAGACCCTGCGCACCGCCAAGATCGCCGCCGGCAATCTCGGCGCCGTCGTCAACCGGCTGGAGCTGGAGCCGGTGAATGCGCAGCTGGCCCACAGCCGCGACAGCCTCGCCTATCTCGGCACCACGCCGCTCACCGGCAACGCCGCCGCCATCGCCGCCCTGAAGCAGAGCGACATGGTGCTGGATCTCATGACCCTGCTGTTCTCCCCCGAGCAGCAGGAGATCCTGGAGAGTGGCACCAAGATCCTGCTGGCGGTGGAGCCGCCCGAGGTGCTGGTGCGGCTGCTGCCCGATGCCGCCGACAAGGCGAAGTGCGCGGCCGCCGCCGCGCTCCTCTCCGGCGGTCGCGAAATGCACGTGACCTCGAAGGCCGGCACCGATCTCCACCTGCCCCTCGGCCAGTTCCCGGTGGTGGAGGAATATGGCTATGTGGACGCCCCCGGCCGTTGGGACCACTGGCCGAGCGGCTTCAGCTTCACCTTCCCCAATGACGGCGAGGCCCATGGCCGGGTGGTGCTGCAGGTGGGTGACATTCTGCTGCCGATGAAGTCCTATCTCTCCACCCCCATCGAGATGATCGTGGAGAAGGGCTACGTGACCTCCATCACCGGCGGCATCGACGCCGACCTGCTCAATGACTACATGGCCGCCTTCGAGGACAAGGAGGCCTACGCCATCTCCCACATCGGCTGGGGGCTGCAGAACCGGGCCCGCTGGTCCACCCTCGGCCTCTACGACCGCGAGCAGACCCTGGGTATGGACGCCCGCGCCTTCGCCGGCAATTTCCTGTTCTCCATGGGCCCCAACAACGAGGCCGGCGGCAGCCGCACCACCGCCTGCCACATCGACATTCCCATGCGCCACTGCACGGTGCGGGTGGATGAGCACGAGGTGGTGCGCGACGGCGTGCTGCTACCCACGGCGCCAGCCACGGATGAGCCGGCATGAGCACGGCTCCGGAGAGCGGCGCGGACGGCGCCGTCTATGCCCGCCAGGGCTTCGGCCGGGCGCTGGGCATTGAGGGGCGGATCGGCCTCCTGATCGTCGATTTCGTCAACGGCTTCGCCGACCCGGCGGCCTTCGGCGGCGGCAACATCCCCGGCGCCATCGCCCGCACCCGGGAGGTGCTGGCGAAAGCCCGGGCCGCCGGCTGGCCGGTGGCCCACAGCCGCATCGTGTTCCAGGACGACGATGCCGACACCAACGTGTTCTGCCTGAAGGTGCCCGGCATGCTCACCCTCAAGGAAGACGACGCGGCGAGCGCCATCGTGCCGGAGCTTGCCCCCCGCACGGGTGAACTGGTGGTGCGCAAGACTGTGCCCTCCGCCTTCTTCGGCACCGCCCTGGCGCCGTGGCTCACCCAGCGCGGCGTCGCCACCCTGCTGGTGGCGGGCTGCACCACCAGCGGCTGCGTCCGCGCCTCGGTGGTGGATGCCATGTCGTTCGGCTTCCGGCCGGTGGTGCTGGAGGATTGCGTGGGCGACCGGGCGCTCGGCCCCCACGCGGCCAATCTGTTCGACATGGCCCAGAAATATGCCGATGTGGTGCCGGCCTCGCGCGTGCTGGCTTTGTAAGCCGGATCGGGAATGGTAATCCGAACCCTGCCGCCAGCCCGCGGGCGGCAGGGCGCCGATGAAGGACAGACCATGACCGAAGGACGTGCAGCACCGGGCCGCGGCCGCAGCGGGTCGCCCAAGGCCGCGCCGGCGCCCAAGGCCGCACCGGCGCCCAAGGCCGCGGCGGCGTTGAAGAACGCAGCCGAGCCGACACCGAGGAACAAGGCGGCGCCCACACCGAAGAAAAAACGCTCCGGCCCCGGCCGTCCCGAGGGTGTCAGCCGCATCCGCGACGACATTCTCGACGCGGCGGAAATGGAATTCGCCAACCAGGGCTATTCGGGCACCAGCCTGCGCACGGTGGCGGAGAAGGCCCAGGTGACGCAGGCCCTCATCAATTACTATTTCGGCTCCAAGAAGGGGCTGTTCAAGGAAGCGTTCCTGCGCCGCGCCGTGGAGATCGCCGCCGACCGCGAGCGGCGGCTCGATGCTCTGATGGCCGGCGGCGCGAAGCCGGAGGTGCGCGATATTCTCGGCGCCTTCCTGCAGCCGGCGCTCACCATGCGCAATTCTCCCGGCGGCCGCGTCTTCATGCGGCTCCACGCCCGCCTCCACACCGAGCCGCCGGAAATCTCCTACGAGCTGCGCTCCAGCGCCTATGATCGCTCGACCCACCTGTTCGCCGACGCCCTCAGCGCCGCCCTGCCGGAGCTGCCGCGCAAGGACATCTACTGGCGCGTCACCTTCATGGTGGGAGCCTATCTCTACACCTTCTCCGACACCCACCGGATGGAGGAGCTGGCGCCCGGCATCTGCGATCCGGGGAACCCGGACGAGATCCTGAACGCCATCACCACCTTCATCACCGGCGGCATGCTGGCGCCCCCGGCGAGCTTGCCGGCGCAGCCCCCCGCCCGCCGGCGTGCCCCCTCCAAGCCCAAGAGCTGACACCGCGCGACCTGACGCGCGGCGCGCGGTCGACGCAAAATGAAAAGCGCGGGTCGTTTCCTGAAGGCATGCTGGCGGCTCCGTTTCAGCCACTTCAGGAGAGGATGGGCGATGGTCACCACAATGGCCCCCACATGATGCTCGGGCGCGCCGCCGCGGCGCCCTCGACCAGCTGATGGCGGTGGCACCCCGATCCGCCTGCCGGATCGTCATGCGGCGCTGACGGTGCCCTGCCGGTTTCCACGCCCCGCCCCCTCCCGCCACGAATCCCATCGTCCGCGCCGGCCCCTCGGCCGCGGCGCACCCTCGCGCTCGCGCCCCACCCCGGCGAAAGCCCCCCGAAAGGAACCGCCATGGGGTTCACCCTCGATTTCTGGGACTATCTGACATTCGCGGTGCTGTTCTTCATCGGCATCTCATTCCTGGGCGCGCTCATCTTCATTCTCGGCCTGCCGGGGCGGATCGCCATTGCCCGGCACCACCCGGAGGCGGACGCGGTCTATGCCATGGGCTGGGTCGGCTTCCTGGCCGTCGTGCCCTGGATTCAGGCCTTGATCTGGGCCTTCAAGCCCACGGCGGTGGTGGACCTGCGCTACCTGCCGAAGGACGTGAAGCGTGAAACCGATGCCATGATCAGCCGCCTCAAGGGCAAAGCACCGCCCTCGTCCGAGCCGGAGGGGACTGACGCACCATGATGATCGGCATCCTGATCTGCGCCCTTGCCTGCTTCGTCTTCTGGCTGGTCTTCCTCAAGCTGAAGCTGCTGCGGATGACCCCCGGCTGGGTGTTCGCCTTCAGCATGGTGGTGCTCCACCTCTTGCTGATCTTCGTCATCGGCCTGCGCTTCGTCACGCCCTATTCGACCAATGCGACGGTGGTTCAGCACACCATCCAGCTCATCCCGCGCCTGCCCGAGCCCACCCTCGTCACCGAGGTGCTGGTGAAGGACAACACGCAGGTGAAGAAGGGCGATCCGCTGTTCCGCTTCGACACCACCATCTACGCGGCGAAAGTCCAACAGCTCGAGGCGCAGCTGGCTGCCGCGCGACAGAATGTGAAGGTGCTGCAGGCGGACATCGCCGCCGCCGAGGCCAGGGCGCAACAGGCCGAGGCCTCGCTGTCCTATTCCCAGCACCAGAAACAGACCTTCGACGTGCTGGCCCAGCAGGGCGCCGCCCGCGAGGACGACGCCATCCGTTGGCGCGACGCAGAAAAGAAGGACGCCGCCGACTTCGCCGCCGCCCGGGCGGAAGCGGACGTGGCGCGTTTGAAATACGATTCCACCATCGACGGCGTGAACACCACGGTGGCGGCGCTGGAGGCCGAACTGCGGCAGGCGCGCTATTATCTCGACAACACCACCCTGCGCGCCCCCGAGGACGGCCGCATCATCAATCTCCAGGTGCGCCCCGGCATGGTGGCGGGCATCCTGCGCGTGGGCGCCATCGCCGCCCTCATCGTCGAGCAGGAGCGCTATGTCCTCGCGACCTATTTCCAGGAGAACCTCAAGTTCGTGAAGCCGGGGCAGGGGGTGGAGCTCGCCTTCAATCTCTACCCGGGGCAGATTTTCACCGGCCGGGTGGAGACGATCTGGAAGGCCAATGGCCAGGGCCAGTACCTTCCCAATGCGGAGATCCCGCGGTTCGAGCCGGCCAATCCGGACGTGCCCCAGGGCCAGTATGGCGTGAAGATCCTGGTGGATGGCACCGACCCGGAGCGCTTCCCCATCGGCGCGCAGGGGGCCGCCGCCATCTACGTCAATGGGCAGAGCGGCTCCTGGGCGGCGCTGCGCAAGATCGCCATCCGTTCGCGCACCTGGCTGGCCTGGCTCTATCCGCTCAACATCTAGGCCCGCGCCGGGGTCCGCACCCCGGCGCCATCTGCGTCCTCAAAGGGCTGGACGAGAGGGCGCGCTCTGTGGCATTGCTCCCCCCGCGCAGCTGAACGGCTTCCGCGTTGGCGCGGGCGTGGCGGAACTGGTAGACGCAGCGGACTCAAAATCCGCCGTCCTCACGGATATGTCGGTTCGAGTCCGACCGCCCGCACCACACGATCTTGGTCGTTCCCGCGTAAATCGTGCTTCGCCCTAACCGTGCTTCGCCTGAACCGTGCCGCGCTGGCCCCTTCTCGGCACGGGGTGGCGGCTGTCGTCGCCAGGCGACGCCCAGCCGCACAAGGCGCGTCGCATCCTCAGTTGCGGATGCTGCCGAAGCCGGCCTCCACCGTCAGCACCGACCCCACCGTGGAGCGCGCCCCCGGGCGGGCCAGATAGGCCACCGCGTGGGCGACCTCCTGCGGCGAGACCATGTAGCCGGTGACCTGCCGCGCCGCGAACTCACGGGTGTCGCGCCCCACCTGGGCGGCCAGGCCCTGCACGAAGGCGGTGTCCACCGTGCCGGGATTGACGCAGTTCACCCGGATGCCCTCGCCCACCAGATCCGCCGCCATGGCCCGCGACAGGGCCTCGACGCCGCCCTTGGTGGCCGAATAGAGGGCGCGGCGGGCCAGACCCGTGTCCGCCAGGCACGAGGCGATGTTGACGATGGCCCCATGGGTGGAGCGGCGCAGATGCGGCAAGGCGGCCCGCGACACCCGCGCCACGCTCACGAGATTGATGTCGAGGACCCGCGTCCAGTCGTCGAGCGTGCCATCCTCCACGGTGCCGAGGAAGGACACGCCGGCATTGTTGACCAGGATGTCGATGCGCCCGTGCCGGGCCGCCACCGCATCCACCGCCGCCGCCACCGCCGCCGCATCGGTGACGCTGCCCTGGTGGGACTCGCAGCCGGCCGGAGCCGAGGTGGGGTCGAGATCGAACACCGCCACCCGCGCTCCTTCGGCCAGGAACAGCTCCGCCGTCGCCTTGCCAATGCCGGCGCCACCGCCGGTGATGAAAACCACGCTCTCGCCAAACGTCATGCTCATGCGCTCCTCCCAGGGGCGTGTCTTGTTCTGATGTGTGTCACCGTGCGCCGGCCGCAGCGCCGGCCGACGGGTCTCGGGGGCCTTCAGGCGACCGGCTTGAGCACGGTCGCCACCATGGAGGGGCGCCTGGCGAAGGCATCGTACCAGCGCGCCAGCTCGGGAGCCTGCGGGCGCCAGGCCTGCGGCGTAAGCCGGAAATCGAGATAGCCGAGCGCACAGGCCACCGCGATCACCCCCATGTCGAGGGGGCCATCGAGATGGCTCCGCCAGATGGCCTGCAGGGCATCGAGGCTGGAGACGATCTTGGCGCCCTGCCCTTCGATCCAGGCCGGCCAGCGCAGCTCCGCCGGCCGCAGCGCGGTCTCGAAGCGGATCAGCACGGCGGCATCCATGATGCCATCGGCCAGCGCCTGCAGGCACAGCGTGCGGGCCCGTGGCAGGCCGGCCGGCGGATGCAGGGGTCGGTCCTGGTGCAGGGTATCGAGATACTGGCAGATGACGACGCTGTCGTAGAGCGCCTCGCCATCGTCGAGGATCAGTGCCGGAATGTGGCCGCTGGGATTGTGCGGCACCACCCGGCCGTCGCGCGCCACCGGGCTCACCACGCAGGGCACCAGGGTCAGCTGATCCGCGAGCCCGGTTTCATGGGCAAGAACCATCACCTTGCGCACGAAGGGGGAGGCGGTGGAATGCAGGAGCTTCATGGCCGAGGCCTCAGGTGGGGGGCTTGCGCGGGCGTCGGGGGTGGAGCGCCATGGCGGCACCCGGGGCGCGGGCGTCGGCAAAGGGCGAGGAAAGCGCTCCCGCCAGCTTCTGCTCGAGCTCCGCCTTCGCCTCGAACAGCATGGGCACGTAGCGCTGTTCCACATCCGCCAGGGTGGCGAGGGCGGCGACCGCGATGAGGTTGATGACGCACACCACCTGCGCCCCGCGCATCACCGCCACGGCCGCACCGCGATTGGTCTTCAGGAATTCCTGGTCGGACAGCGCATAGCCGCGCCGCGCGGTCTCGGTGAGGATACGCTGCACCGCCGCCGGATCGCGGGCGAGTTTTTCGAACGGGTCGGTCGCGTCCTTGAGATGCAGCAGGATGCGCTGCTGCTCGGCCTCCGGCACCGCCGCCAGATAGGCGCGCCCGGTGGCCGAGGCCAGCATGGGCACCCGCGAGCCGATGGAGCGGTTGCTGGAGAGAATGCCCGGCTGCCGGTTGGTGTCGACGATCACCATCTTGTCGTGCTGGAACACGGCGAGGTCGGAGGGCCAGCCCATCTTCTCCCGCAGCCGCGCCATGATCGGCCGGGCGATCTGCAGCAGGTTGTCGTCGGAGGAGACGTTGTTCGACAGCGCCAGCGCCCGCAGGCCCACCTGATAGGTGCGGCTGTCGGCATCGAAGGTGAGATAGCCCGCCTGCCGCAGGCTCTCCAACAGCCGCAGCACGGTGGCCTTGGGAATGCCTGTGTGGTGCTGAACCTGCGAGAGGCCAGCCGGGCCATAGGCGTTCACGGCCTCCAGGACGAGAAGACCGCGCATCAGCGCATTCACGGGGTTGGTCGTAGCCATGCATCGGATTATGGCGCGAAACAGTCGGGGGCAAGAAGATCCGTCTGCGCTTTTCCCCCGTCGGCGGCGAGGCCCGGCGCCAGCGCCGTCACCGCGCAGGGGGTGCGGGAAAAGCGCACCGGCGGCCGCACGGTGAGCACTTCGCCTTCGGTGGGGTGCGTGGCGGGCGTGAAGAAGCCCACGGCGGCGAGATGGGGATCGGCCAGCAGATCGTCGACGTCGTTGACCGGAGAACAGGGAATGTCGGCGGCCCGCAGCAGGGCGATCCATTCGCCATTGGTGCGCGCCGGCAGGCACGCCGCCAGGCGTCCATAAAGCTCGTCGATGGCCCGGCTGCGCGCGCCATCGTCGGCGAGCCGTGGATCGGCCGCCCAATCGGCCCGGCCGGCGGCCTCGAAGAAGCGCTGCCAGTGGCTGGCGGTGTAGGGCATCACGCTCAGATGACCGTCCCGGGTGGCATAGGGCCGGCGGTGGCGCGACAGCAGGCGGGCATAGCCGGGCGGCCCCTCGGGCGGCACGAAGGTGCGCCCCGCCAAGTGCTCCACCAGCAGGTAGGATGCCATCACCTCGAACATGGGCACTTCCACCGCCTGCCCCTGGCCGGTGCGCGCCGCATGCAGCAAGGCGGCGTTGATGGCCGCCACCGCATAAAGGGCGGTGGTCTTGTCGGCGACGATGGTCGGGGCATAGCGCGGGGTGCCCCCCACTGTCGCCTCCAGCGCCGACCAGCCGGCCGCCGCCTGGATGATGTCGTCATAGGCCGGCCAGTCGCGATAGGGGCCGTCCTGGCCGAAGCCGACGATGGCGCAATAGACCAGCCGCGGGTTCTCGGCCAGCAGCGTCTCCGGCCCCAGGCCGAGCCGGGCGGCGGCGGCCGGCCGCATATTGTGCAGCAGCACGTCCGCCGTCCGCACCAGGGCCAGCAGCCGCTCGCGATCGGCGGGCTGCTTGAGGTCGAGCACCAGCCCATCCTTGTTGCGGTTGGCATTGAGGAAGGCCGCGCCCATGGCCGGCGAGCGCGCGGGGCCGGCCGCGCGCATGATATCCCCCTGCGGCGGCTCGACCTTGAGCACCTCCGCCCCCATGTCGCCGAGGATCTGCGCGGCATAGGGGCCGGCGATCACCGTCGACAGGTCGAGCACCCGGATGCCCTGCAGCGGCCCCGCCATCACAGATGCCCCGACACGTTGACGTAGGTGCTCTTGTATTCGCAATAGAACTCCCGCGCCGCGATGCCCTGCTCGCGGGGGCCATAGCCCGAGGGGGCGCGGCCACCGAACGGCACGTGGAAATCGAGGCCCGCCGTGGGAGCGTTCACGGTGACCATGGCCGCCCGCGAGCGACTCCGGAACGTCTCCGCGGCGATCAGGTCGGTGGTGCAGATGCCGCTCGAAAGGGCGTAATGCACATCGTTGGCGATGGCGATGGCCTCGTCGAGATCATGTGCCGCCAGCACCGAGGCCACCGGTCCGAACACCTCCTCCTGATTGATGCGCGCCCCGTTGTTGGTGGTGGCGATGAGGCAGGGCGCGAGATAGAAGCCCGCGTGGGGGCGCTCCAGCACGCTGCCGCCGCCCAGCACCTCGCCGCCTTCGGTGCGGGCGATGTCGATATAGCCGAGATCCTTGTCGAGCTGGCGCTGGTCCACCACCGGCCCGATCTCGGTCGCCTCCTCCAGGGCGTGGCCGATGCGGCTGTCGGCCATGCGCTTCAGCAACTTGTCCAGGAAGGCGTCGCGCACCGCATCGAGCACGATGATGCGGCTGGAGGCGGTGCAGCGCTGCCCGGTGCCGTGGAAGGCGCCCTGGAACGCCACTTCCACGGCGAGGTCGAGCTCGCAGGTCTTGTCGATGACGAGGCCGCTCTTGCCGCCCAGTTCCGCCTGCACCTTCTTCATCTGCCCGGCGGTGGCGGCCACCACCGCGGCGCCGGTGGGCCCGGAGCCGGTGAAGGTGATGGCATCACAGCCATCGATGAGCGCCGGGCCGAGATCACGGCCGTTGCCCATCACCAGGTTGAACACCCCCGCCGGCACCCCGGCGCGCTCCAGCATGTCGGTGAGCACAAAGGCGCAATCGGGCGTGAGCTCGCTCGGCTTGAACACCACCGTGTTGCCATAGGCGAGGGCCGGGGCGATCTTCCAGGCGGGAATGGACAGGGGCAGGTTCCAGGGGGTGATCACGCCGATCACCCCCACCGGCTCCTGGCTCACCGTGATGGTGAAGCCCTCCCGCAGCCCCGGCGTGAACACACCGTGGTTGCGGACGGTCTCGCCGGCGAAGAAATGGAAGATCTCGCCGGAGCGGATCACCTCGCCGCGGCCTTCCCGCACGGTCTTGCCCTGCTCGCGCGCCATCAGCCGCCCGAGCTCGTCGGCGCGGGCCAGCAGTTCGTCACCCACCCGGCGCAGCAGCCGGGCGCGGGCCTCGGGCAGCACCGCCGCCCACCCGGGCTGCGCCGCCCGGGCGGCCGCCACCGCGGCTTCCACATCGGCGACCGTTCCCCAATTGTAGTCGCCGAGCGGATCCAAGGTGTCGGAGGGATTGATGTTGGCGACGCGCGTGCCGTGATCGAGCCAGCGCCCGCCGATGAAGAGACCCGAAGCCATACTGGAAATCCTCTCTCACTGCTTCTTCAACAGTGGGCAATCGGACGCCGCGATGCCCTCGAACACTTCCGCCGCCGGCAAAGTGGCGACGATGTCGAAGCTGTCGCCGGGGAATTTGGACTGCTTGGGGCTCTTCACCTTGGCCACATACATGTCCATGATCACCCGGCCGTTCTCGAGGATCGACGCATTCTGGATGAGCGCATCCTGGCCGATGGGCGTGGCCTTCATCTTGGCGATCACCTTGGCCGCATCGTCCTCGCCAGCCGCCTGGACCGCCTTCAGGTAATGGGTCACGGCGGCATAGGTGTTGGCGTGGATCATGGACGGCATCTTGCCGTGGCGCTCCTGGAACCGCTTCGACCAGGCGCGGGTGGTGTCGTTGAGATCCCAGTAGAAGGGGGTGGCGAAGCGCAGGCCCTGGGCGGCATCGAGGCCCATGGCGTCCACTTCCGGCTGGCTCACATAGAGCGCCACCAGCTTGCCGGGGATCTGGTATTCCTTCGCCTGCTTCACCGCGGTGATCATGTCCGAGCCGCCGGCGGCAATGGCCACCACATCGGCGCCCGAGCCCTGTGCCTGCAGCAGGTAGGAGGAGAAGTCCTGGGTATTGATGGGGTGCTTGGCGCTGCCGAGCACGGTGCCGCCGGCCGCCTTGATGGCCTTGGAGGTCTCCGCTTCCAGGGCGTGGCCGAAGACGAAATCGGTGGTGAGGAAGAACCACTTCTTGCCGCCGTCGCGCACCAGGTCCTTCACCACCGTGTTGGCCAGGGCATAGGACGAGGTCGCCCACTGGGTGCCATAGGGCGAGCACAGCTTGCCGCTGAAGTCCGGCGCGGTGCCGGCGGTGATGAGCGTCACCTTCTTGCGCTCGGCGGCGGCGGCCTGGGCGGCGAGGCCCGAGGCCGAGGAGCCGCCATCGGTGATCGCCGAAACGCCATCCACGTCGAACCAGCGGCGGGCGATCTGGCCGGCGATGTCCGGCTTGTTCTGATTGTCCGCCACCAGGATCTCGATCGGCCGGCCCAGCACCTTTCCGCCGAAGTCCTCCGCCGCCATCTTCGCCGCCAGCACCGAGCCGGGGCCGCCCTGATCGGCATAGGGGCCGGACTGATCGTTCGAGACGCCGATGCGGAACGGCTTCACATCCTGCGCGGCCGCCAGCGTCGGCCAGCCGAGCGTCGCGACGATGGCGCCCAGCGCCAGCCTGCGGAGACTACCCATCCTCTTCCTCCCAATCTTGCTTGTTGTCGGCCCGTCCCAACGGGCGCGTGGCCTCACGTTAGACAGCATGGGGCGCGGATGCAAATTTTTGAACCATTGGTTCATCTAGCGGACCATTTGCGCAACCGGAAGGCGGCGCGGCACAGCTCATCCGGGTTGCGGCACCGCCCACCGCCGGCGAATCTCCCGGGCGCGCGGTGCGGACGGTGCGACATCGGCCGGACCCAAACAAACCATCTGGACGGTTTGAAATGCCGGTGCTAAACGCCCTCCCCGCATCACTCCTGCGTCGCGCCGAGGCGGGAGCAGGCGCCGGCGGGCGCCGGGGAGGACCCAAGCATGAGCGAGGCGCATCAACGCAGAAAGCAGCCCCAGCTGGTACGCAGCCAGCTGCTGGAGGTGGCGGCGCGCCTGTGCGTCGACACCGGCCTGCACGCGCTGACGCTGGATGCGGTCGCCCGCGCCGCCGGGGTCAGCAAGGGCGGGCTGCTGCATCACTTTCCCACCAAGCGGGCGCTGATCGATGCCCTGCACGACGCCCTGCTGGAGCATGCCCAGGCACAGATCCAGGAGCTGATGGCCCAGGATGTGGATCCCCACGGCCGCTTCACCCGCGCCTATCTGCTGGCCAGCCTGGATGCCGGCGCCGACGCGGATGCCGAGCGCTGGAACAGCCTCGCCGTGCTGCTGCTGGCCGAGGCCTCCCTGCGCGAGCGGTGGCGGCACTGGATCACCGCCCGCCTCGACGCCCTCGCCCCGGAGGAGAAGACCGCCCCCATGCAGATCGTGCGGCTGGCGGCGGACGGCCTGTGGCTCGCCGAGTTGAGCGGCCTCGCCCCCCTCTCCGACGCGGAGGGCGAACGGGCCATCGAGGCGCTTTTGGCCATGACCCGCAAGAACTGACGGCGCCGCTCTCAGCGCTCCTGCATGCGCAGCGCCGCGTCGAGGCGCAGCACCGACCCGTTGAGCATGGGGTTGCCGATGATGCTCGAGACCAGCGCCGCATATTCGGACGGCTTGCCGAAGCGCTTGGGAAACGGGATGTTGGCCACCACCGCCTGCTGCACCTCCTCGGTCATGGCTTCCACCATGGGCGTGCCGAACAGGCCCGGCGCGATGGCCACCACGCGGATGCCGTAGCGGGCCAGCTCGCGGGCCGCCGGCAGGGTAAGCGCCGCCACGCCGCCCTTGGAGGCGGCATAGGCCCCCTGGCCGATCTGCCCCTCATAGGCGGCAACCGACGCCGTGTTGATGATCACCCCGCGCTCTCCCTCCGCATCCGGAGCGTGGGCCGTCATGGCATGGGCGGCCAGCCGCATGAGATTGAAGGTGCCGGTGAGATTGACGCGGACCACCCGCTCGAACTCGGCCAGCGAGGCCGGTCCCTCCCGCCCGACAATGCGCGCTCCGGGGGCGATGCCGGCGCAGTTCACCAATACAGACGGCGACCCGAGATCGGCGGTGATGCGGGCGAACGCGGCCTCCCACGCCGGACCATCGGTGACGTCGCACGCATAGGCACCGGCACCGAGGGACGCGGCGAGCGCATCGAGCGCCCCCGCATTGAGATCTACCAGCGCCACCCGGGCGCCCTCCTGTGCCAGGCGCTCGGCGGTGGCCCGCCCCAGCCCCGAGGCGGCGCCGGAGACAATAGCGGTCTTTCCCTGCAGCTGCATGGCGTTGTCCTCCCAGATGATGTGTGATGGTGCAGCTCAGGCGAGCCGGTCGATGAAGCGCGTGAAGTGCGCCGCCGGCTCGCGGGTGGTGGCGAAGGTGTTTTCCGGCGCGCTCATGTCCGCGTAGCCGAGCGCCATGCCGCACACCAGGGTCTGCGTGGGCGGCACCGCCAGGCGCTGGGTGATGACATGGCCATAATGGTTGAAGGCCGCCTGCGGGCAGGTATCCAGGCCGAAGGCGCGCGCCGCGATCATGATGTTCTCGAGGAACATGCCGTAATCGAGCCAGGAGCCTTTCTCCAGATCCCGGTCGATGGTGAAGAACAGCCCCACCGGCGCATCGAAGAACACGAAGTTGCGGGCCATCTGCGCCGCCGTGCCGGCCTTGTCGCCGCGCGCGATGCCGAGGCTGGCGTAGAGGTCCCAGCCCACCTTGCGCCGCCGCGCCAAATAGGGCTCGCGCCAGCTCCGCGGATAATAGGCATATTCCTCCTGGCCCACCGCGCCCGCCAGTGACAGCGCCCGCAGCTCGGCGCCGAGCGCCACCAGCGGCGCGCCGGTGAGCACCAGCACCTGCCAGGGCTGCACATTGCTGCCGGACGGCGCCCGGGCGGCCAGATCGAGCAGTTGCAGCACCAGCGCCGGCGGCACCTCGTCGGGCAGGAAGGCCCGCACCGCGCGCCGTGAGGCGATAGCCTCCACCGCCGTTGCCGCGGCGGAGCGGCCCGTGGGAGCGACGGGCGGCGCGGAGATCGAAGGCGAGGAGATCGAAGGCGAGGACATGGAGGACATGGAGGACATGGAGGACATGGGCGGCACCCTCATTTCTCGGGCATGTCCACGGGGCTGGACATGTCCAGGTTGGCGAGCTCGTACCCCCGCTTGAAATCGAGGATGTGCTTTTCCATCCAGTCCCGCGCCCGCTTCTCGTCGTGATCGCGGATGGCCTCGTAGATGCTTTCATGGGCCACCAGCAGGCGCTGGCCGGCGTTGAGGCGCGACATGACCCGGTAGAAGGGCGGGTAGAACAGCTCGCTCAGCGGCAACCGCGCCACCTGGATGGCGCGGTTGCGGGTGGCCTTGGCCACCAGTTCGTGAAACTCGATGTCGAGCTTGGTGAGGCTGGAACTGTCCTGCAGCGCCTGGCGGGTGGCCTCCAGGTTCCGGGCGATGGCGGCGAGATCGTCCTCGTCCGAACGGTGCGCCGCCGAGGCGGCGGCGGCCGGCTCCAAGGCGAACATGGCCTCCCACAATTCCTCGAAGGTCACCTGGTGAAGCACCATGGCGGCGGTGAGGCGGCGGGAGATGACGTCGGATTCGGGAATGGAGGCATAGAGCTTCTTGCGGCCCAGCTCGCGCCGCACGAACCCGTTCTGCTCCAGCACCCGGATCGCCTCGCGCACGGTGGAGCGGTTGACCCCCAGTTGCTCGGCCAGCCGGGCCTCTGCCGGCAGCGGATCTCCGGGGGCGATCTCCCCCGCCAGGATCTTCTCCTCGATGGTGCGGGCCACCAGGCGGAAGGCGGGCTCCGCCTGAACCGGATCAAACAACAGGGACATGTTTCATCTTTCCACCCAAGGCCGCGCGTTCCTTTTCAATATCGCGCAGCACGCGCCGCTGGATCTTACCGGTCATGGTCTTCGGCAGCTCATCGAGAAAGGCGATGGCCCGCGGATACTTATAGGGCGCGGTCACGGCCTTCACATGGTCCTGCAGGCTGCGCACCAGCGCCGCATCGGCCACGACCCCCGACCGCACCACCACGAACGCCTTCACGATCTCGCCCCGCTCCGTATCCGGCGCCGCCACCACCGCGCACTCCTGCACGGCGGGGTGCTCCAGAAGCGCATTCTCCACCTCCGAGGGGCCGATGCGGTAGCCCGCCGAATTGATGACGTCATCGCGCCGGCCGCGATGGTAGAAATAGCCATCCTCGTCCTTCGCCCCGAGATCCCCGGTGATGAACCAGCGGCCCTCGGGGCCTTCCACGTAGCAGTCGGCGGTGCGCGCCGGGTCGTCGAGATAGCCGAGCATCATCTGCGGGTTGGGGGTGAGCAGCGCGATGTC
Source organism: Xanthobacter sp. ZOL 2024 (assembly GCF_052932325.1). NCBI lineage: Bacteria > Pseudomonadati > Pseudomonadota > Alphaproteobacteria > Hyphomicrobiales > Xanthobacteraceae > Xanthobacter > Xanthobacter sp. ZOL 2024. The sequence goes on along the minus strand of NZ_CM128808.1, from coordinate 1,761,869 downwards.
CCCCTCCGCCCCCGGCGGCAGGCGCACCCCGTTGGGGTCGATGATGTCCAGCTCCAGGCCCGGCGCCGGCAGGCCCATGGAGCCGATGCGCGTGGGCTTGGCGGGATAGTTGAGCAGCGTCATCAGCGTCTCGGTCTGCCCATAGGCCTCGAGAATGGCGATGCCGGTCTTGGCCAGCCACCGGTCGGCCACCGCCCCGTTCAGGGTTTCGCCGGAAGAGACGGTGTGGCGAAGCGCCGACAGATCGTGCGCCTCCACCCCCGCATCCACCACCCGGAACAATTCGGTGCCGGGCGCGCAATAGACGCTCACCTTGTATTTTTCCAGCAGCCGCAGCCGCTCCTGGGGGTCGAACGGACCGTCGTAGAAGAAGGTGGTGGCGCCGCAGCTCCAGGGACCGAACAGGATGGAGGTGCCGGCCTTGCTCCAGCCCACGTCGGCGGTGCACCACATGATGTCGCCGGGCCGCAGGTCCAGCCAGTAGCGGGCTGAATTACGCCAGGCATAGAGCCCCCGGGCCGCATGCAGCACCCCCTTCGGCAGGCCGGTGGAGCCGCTGGTATAGTAGAGAACGGCGGGATCATCCGCCTCCACCACCGCCGGCGCGGTCTCCGCCGCCGCCGCCATGGCCGGCGCCAGCGCCTCGAAGCCCGGCGCTTCGCCGATGGACAGGCGGACCGGCACCTCGTCCATCACCTCGGCAAACTTGTGGGTGTGCGCGGCGCGGGCCAGCACCGCCCGCACGCCCGCATGGCGGACGCGATAGGCGATGTCCTTGGCGGTGAGCATCTCGATGCAGGGAATGGGCACCGCGCCCCGCTTCAGGCAGCCCACCATGGCGATCTGCCATTCGGGAATGCGCGGCGTCATGATGAGCACGCGGTCGCCCTTGCCGATGCCGCGGGCGGCCAGCACCGCCGCGAAGCGGGCGCTCAGCCGGGCCATGTCGGAGAACAGGAAGACCTTCTCCTCCCCCTGCGCATTGGCCCAGATGAGGGCCGGGCGATCATCCTCGCGGGCCATGCGGTCCACCACGTCGACGCCGAAATTGAACGTCTCCGGCACATGCCATCGGAACGTCCGGCGGGTGGCCTCGTAATCGGTCATGTTGGGCGCCATATGCTCCTCCCGGGAACCTCTCGCGGGTTCTCTTCTCAGATCGCGCCGGCCGTGCGCAGCCCGGCAATATCGTCCTCACTGTAGCCGAGGCCGGACAGGATGGACGCCGTGTGCTCGCCCAGCAGCGGCGGCGGCGCGCGCAGGCTGGCCGGCGTGCCGGACAGCTTCACCGGAAAACCCAGCTGGGGAATGGTGCCTTCCTGCGGATGCTCCATGTGCAGCAGCATCTGGCGATGCCGGGCATGGGGCGCCGCGAACGCCTCCTCCATGGACAGCACCGGACCCACCGGAATGTCGGCGGCCTCCAGCGCGCCCACCCAGGCATCGCGCGGGCGGGTGGCGAACAGGTCGGCAAGGGTGCGCTTCTGGGCCTCGCAGGCGGCGCCCTGCGGCCATTGCTCGGCCTTCAAGGCGGGCAGTTCCACCGCATCGCAGAAGCGGTGCCAAAAATGCTCCTCGATCAGGCCGAGGGCCACGTATTTTCCGTCGGCGCAGGCATAGACATTGTAGCAGGGCGCCTGGCCGATGAACGGCCGCTCGCCGCCCTTCGGCTCCAGCCCGGCGAACAGATGGTCGGCCGCGTGCAGCGCCAGCCAGGAGATGGCGCCGTCATGCATGGAAATATCCACGAACTGGCCCTTGCCGGTCACCCCGCGGGAGAGCAGCGCGGCAAGGATGCCGGTGGTGGCCATCAGCGAGCCGCCGCCCACATCGGCGATGGACAGGCCGGGCACGATCGGCCCTTCCCCCGCCTTGCCGAACAATTGCAGCGCGCCGGCCTCGGCCAGATAGTTGAGGTCGTGGCCCGGTTTCAGCCGGTTCGGCCCGTCCTGCCCGTAGCCGGAGATGGCGCAATAGACGAGGCGCGGGTTGTCCGCCGCCAGGCTCTCATAGGAGAGGCCGAGCCGCTCCATGACGCCGGGGCGGAAGCCTTCCAGCAGCACATCTGCGGTGCATGCCAGGCGCCGCAGGATGGCCTTGCCCTCCGGCGTCTTCAGGTTGAGGGTGAGGCTCTTCTTGTTGCGGTTGAGCAGCAGGAACGAGCCCGACACCGTCTTCGCCATGGGCGCGAAGGTGCGGTTGTAGTCGCCGCCATCGGGCTGCTCGATCTTGGTGACGTCGGCGCCGAGGTCCGCCAGCATCATGGAGCAGAAGGCCCCCGGCAGCAGCCGGGTGAGATCCAGCACCTTGAGGCCGTCGAGGGCCGGGGGAACCGTGGCGGGGCGCGCGGCGGCGGGGGGTGTGAGCATGGTCATGTGAGAGGTCCCCATCAGGCGGCGGTCCAGCCGCCATCCACCGCGAGCGAAGCTCCGGTGATGTAGCTGGCGGCGGGCGAGGCAAGGAACAGGCAGGCGCCCACGAGCTCGGACGGGTGCCCGAAGCGGCCCATGGGGGTGCGCCCCGTCACCCGCTCCGCAAGGGCGGGATTGGCGCGCAGGCCCTGCGTGAGATCGGTTTCAAAATAGCCGGGGGCCACGGCATTCACCCGCACCCCCTTGCGCGCCCATTCCAGCGCCAGCTGGCGCGTCATCAGCTCCACCCCGCCCTTGGCGGCGCAATAAGCGGTGGTCTTGGCCAGGGCCACGCGGCCGGCCACGGAGGTGACGTTGACGATGGCGCCCGCCCCCTGCGCCAGCATCACCCGTCCGGCCTCGCGGCAGGCCAGGAACACGCCGGTGAGGTTGGTGTCGATCACCGCCTGCCATTCGTCCAGGCTGGTGTCCTGGGCCGGCTTGTACCAGGGATTGATGCCGGCATTGTTGACCAGCACGTCGATGCGGCCATAGGCATCGCGCACGGTGGCGCACAAGGCCTCCATATCCGCGGCGCGTGCCACGTCGGCGGGCACGCCGAGGGCCGAGCCGCCGCGCGCGGTGAGCGCCGCGACCGTCTCGGCGAGGGTGGCGGCGTCGCGCCCGGTGATCACCACATGGGCGCCCGCCGCCGCGAAGCCCTCGGCGAGGGCGCGGCCGAGCCCGCGGCCACCGCCGGTGACGATCACCACCTTGTCGGCCAGCCCGTCGGGCACCGCGGCCAGCGCCGCTGGAGAGACCCGCGCGCTCATGCCGCCGCCCTCCGTCCCTCGGCCTTGCCGAGCCGCCGGGCGATGTTCCAGCGGTGCACCTCCGACGGGCCGTCGTAGATGCGGAAGCCGCGCACGTCGCGGAAGATGCGCTCCACCTCCGTATCCCGAGTCATGCCGAGGCCGCCGAGAATCTGCAGGGCACGATCCACCACCCGGAAGATGGCTTCCGAGGCGTGCACCTTCACCATGGAGCTTTCCATGTTGGCCCGCTCGCCCTGGTCCAGCATCCAGGCGGCGTGCCAGATGCCGAGGCGGGTGGTGTGCAGGTCGATCTCATTGTCGGCGAGCATGAAGCCGACGCCCTCGTGGGCGATGAGCCGGGCCCCGAACGCCTCACGCTCGCGCGCATAATGCGCGGCGATGTCATGCGCCCGCTGGGCGGCGCCGAGCCAGCGCATGCAATGGGTGAGGCGGGCCGGCACCAGCCGCACCTGGGCATAGCGGAAGCCCTCGCCCACCGCGCCCAAGACATCGCTTGCGGGAATGCGCAGGTTCTCGAAGACCACTTCGCCATGGCCGCCGGTGAAGGAGGAATCCAGCGTGTCCAGCTCCCGCGCCACGGCAAAGCCCTTCGCCGGCAGATCGGTGAGGAACATGGTGGCGCCCACGTCCTGCCCGTCCACCAGGGTGCGCGCCATGATGATGGCGAAGGCCGCCCCGTCGACCCCGGTGATGAGCCACTTGCGGCCGTTGATGACGAAACTGTCGCCGTCCTTGACGGCGGTGGTCTTGAGCAGCGTGGGGTCGGCGCCGGCACCGGGGTGGGGCTCGGTCATGCAGAAGCAGGAGCGGGTCGCGCCCGCCGCCAGCGGCTTCAGCCAGCGCTCCTGCTGGGCCTGCGTCGCCACCGCCGCCATCAGGTGCATATTGCCCTCGTCGGGCGCCGCGATGTTGAGGGCCACCGGCCCCAGCATGGAATAGCCGGCCGCCTCGAACACCACCGCCCGGCCCACATGGGAGAGGCCGAGCCCGCCCCACCGCTGCGCCACATGGGGGCTCAGCAGGCCGGCGGCCCGGGCGGCGCCCACCAGCTCCTGCCGCAATGCGTCGGTGGGCCCGTGCGCGGTGCGGCGCGGATCGGTCTCGAAGGGAATGACCACGTCGCGCACGAAGCGTGCGGTGCGCGTGCGCAGCGCCGCAAGGTCCGGAGGGAGGGAGAAATCCATGGGGCGTCGCCTCAGAAGATCTTGTCGTTGACGATGTCGAGGGTGAAATCGAGCAACTCGTCGCCGAGCACGCCGAACGGCGCGTAGCGCGCATCGGAGGTCTCGCCGGCGCGGTAGCGGGCGTGGAGCTGGTGGAACACCACGCCGAGCTTCAGCATGGTCAGCACGCGATAGGGCTTCAGCGCATCGAGCGTGCGCCCGGTGGCGCGGGCATAGGCCAGCGCCACCTGCTCGCGGCTGGCGAAGCCGGCCTTGGCGGTGGGCATCTGGGCGAGCCGGTGCATGCAGCCGGGGTCGCCCGGCTCGGTCCAGTAGCTGAGCAGGGTGGCGAGGTCGAACAGCGGGTCGCCGCGGGTGCCCATGTCCCAGTCCACCACCGCCACCGGCGTCAGGCGGGTCGGATCGAGCAGCATGTTGTCGAGCTTGAAGTCGTTGTGCAGCAGGGTCGGCGCGTTGCCGGCGGGCTCGCGCACCTGCTCCAGCCACCGGGCGATGGCGCGCACCGCCGGCGACACCGCGCCGTCGCCGATCCGCGCGGCGCGGGTGAGCCAGCCGTGGGCGGTGCGGGCGAAGAAGCCGGTGGGCCGGCCGAGATCCCCGAGCCCCACCGCGTCCGCATCCACCGCATGGATGGCTGCCAGCGTCTCCACCAGCAGCGCCGAGAGGCGCGCGCCGGTCTGCGCGCTCTCATCCAGCGGGGCGAGGCTGTCGCCGCGGATGGCGATGCCGGCGCGGAACTCGAGGATCTGGAACGGCGCGCCAGCCACGGCGGCGTCAGCGCACAGATGCAGGCTGCGCGGCGCCAGCGGCAGCGCCCGCCAGAGGCGGGAGAGAATGCGATGCTCGCGGGCCATGTCATGGGCGCCGGGCGGCAGCGGCCCGTCGGGCGGACGGCGCAGCACCGCCCAGCCACCATCGGCGAGGCGCAGCAGGTAGTTCAGATTGGCCAGCCCACCGGCGAACTGGCGCGGCGCCATCCCCGGGTCGAGGGCGAGGCCCACGCCGGCGAGGTGGCGGGAGATTGCCCCCCAATCCTGCGGCCGGCTCTCCTGCGCCCCGCGCAACGCGACGCCGGCCGGCACGGCCGCCGACGGGCCAGCAGCGCGGGCCTCGGATCTCGCCTCAGACATGAAACGTCCTTCTCGAATTGTCCGACCAAAATTGTCGGACCAAAATTGTCCGGTCAAGCATGAAAATGTGATGCAGAGCAGCGAAAAATCAGCATACATCGCAGCAATTATATGAAATAACGTGAATTTTTAGAACACCCCGGAAAATCATCGTGTTCTTGACGAAAGACAGAGGCTCCTATTATCGTCGGATCATCAGATAAAAATAGCCTGGCAAAATGCACAGGCCGAGGGAGGCTCAGCCGTGAAACTTCACCAAGTCGGGATGCTTGCGCTTGCCTGCGCCATGGTCGCTCCGGCCCCGGCCCGCGCCGAGGGCGGGACGGCCATGGAGCAGTTCATGCCCATCGCCATCTACCGCACCGGGCCTTATGCGCCGGGCGGTTCGGGCATCTATGGGGCGTATGAGGACTATCTCACCCTGCTCAACCAGCGCGACGGGGGCGTCAATGGCGTGAAGCTGGTGCCCGAGGAATGCGAGACCGGCTACCAGCCCGACCGCATGATCGAGTGCTACGAGCGCCAGAAGGGCAAGGGCCCCACCGGCGCGGCCGCCTTCACCCCCTCCGGCACCGGCGGGGTGTATGCCCTCATCGACCGCATGACCGCGGACAAGATCCCCTCGGTCACCATCGGCTATGGCCGCACGGATTCGTCGGACGGCCGGGTCTTTCCCTATTTCTTCCCGCTGATCTCCAACTATTGGAGCGAGAATACCGCCACCATCCGCTTTATTGGCGAGAAGGAAGGCGGCATGGAGAAGCTGAAGGGCAAGAAGATCGCCAATGTGGTGATGGATTTCGCCGCCGGTCGTGAGACCCAGCCCATTCTCGACGCGCAGGCCAAGCGCTACGGCTTCGAGGTCACCACCTTCCCCATCGCCCCGCCCGGCCTCGACCAGCGCGCCGTGTGGCTCCAGGTGCGCCAGTACAAGCCGGACTGGGTGCTGTTCCGCGGCTGGGGCGCGGCCACCCCCACCGGCCTCAAGGAAGCCGCCCGTGCCGGCATCGCGCGCGATCGCATCATCGGCTGGTGGTGGTCGGGCTCCGAAGAGGACGTGACGCCGGCGGGCGCCGCCGCGAAGGGCTTCATCACCTCCCAGTTCCACGCCACCGGCGCCAATTATCCGGTGTTCGAGGACATCAAGAAGTATGTCTACGCCAAGGGCCTCGGCAATGTGGAGGAGAACCGCATCGGCTCGGTCTATTACGTGCGCGGCGTGCTGCACGGGGCGACCATCACCGAAGCCATGCGCACCGCCATGAAGAAGTTCGGCAACAAGCCGCTCACCGGCGATCAGGTGCGCTGGGGCCTGGAACACCTGACCATGACGCCCGAGCGCATCAAGGAGCTGGGCCTGGAGGGGCTGATGCCGGCCATCTCCGTCACCTGCGCCGATCACGAAGGCGGCGGCGCCATCCGCTTCCAGCAGTGGGACGGCGAGAAGTGGGTGATGATCTCCGACTGGATCAAGCCCGACCATGAGCTGGTGCGCCCCATGATCGAGGCCTCCGCCGCCAAGTATGCGCAGGAGAAGAACATCACCCCGCGCGACTGCGCCAAGGAGGACTGAGCCGGACGTCGCCACACCCACGGGAGGGACCACCATGACCCAGAACGTCGGGCGCCGGGATACCGCGGCCCAGAACACTGCCGCAGCCCCGGAAGACGCCTTGCTGACCATCAACGCCATCGAGGTGATGTACGGGCGCTTGGCGCTGGTGCTGCGGGCCCTCTCGCTCAGCGTGCCACGCCAGGGCGTGGTGGCCTTGCTCGGCGCCAATGGCGCCGGCAAGACCACCACCATGAAGGCGGTGGCCAACCTGCTGCGCTCGGAACGCGGCGAGATCACCCGCGGCTCCATCCACTATGACGGATCGCGCATCGACACGCTGGACGCCTGCGACCTCGCCGGCCGCGGGCTCTCCCTGGTGATGGAGGGGCGGCACTGCTTCCCCACCCTCTCGGTGGAGGAGAACCTGAAGGTGGGCGCCTTCTCCCGTCGCGACGGGGGGCGCGCCATCGCCGACAGCCTGGAGCTCGTCTACAGCTACTTCCCGCGTCTCAGGGAGCGGCGGAACATGGCCACCGGCTTCCTGTCCGGTGGCGAGCAGCAGATGTGCGCCATCGGCCGGGCGTTGATGGCCCGGCCGCGCCTGATCCTGCTGGACGAGCCCTCCATGGGCCTCGCCCCGCTGCTGGTGGAAGAGATCTTCGTCATCATCCGCGAGCTGAACCGCAAGGAGGGCATGAGCTTCCTCCTGGCCGAGCAGAACGCCTCGGTGGCGCTGCGCTATGCCACCTATGGCTATCTCATCGAAAGCGGGCGGGTGGTGCGCGAAGGCGCCCCCGAGGTCCTGATGGACGACCCGGAAATCCGCGCCTCCTATCTCGGCCTGGATGCCAGCGCCGCGCGCATGGGCGATGCCGCCCTCGCCGACCGCCGCCGCCGATGGCTCTCGTGACCCCGCTTCGCAAGGAACGCCCCATGAACAGCGCGCCGGATCACGCCGCTTTGTCACACCTGGCGCCGGCGGGCACCCTGCCCCAGGCGCTCCTCGCCGCCGCCCGCGACCACGCCGGCCGCCCGGCCCTGCGCCACAAGCGCGCCGGCATCTGGCACAGCTGGAGTTTCGAGGCCTATCTCGGCCATGTGGCCGCCATGGCCCGGCTGCTGGATGGCATGGGCCTTCGCGCCGGCAGCGTGCTCGCCACCGTGGGCGAGAACCGGCCGGAATTCTATGCCGCCCATCTCGCCGCCCAGGCGCTGGGCGCGGCGGCCATGCCCCTGAGCGGGGAATTCCTGCGGCGCTTCGGCGCCCCCGCGCAGACCCCGGACCTGGTGCTGTGCGACGGCGCCGAGGCGGCGCTGCTGTGGCAGGCCCGCCTGCCGGGCTTCTCCGGCCCGCTGCTGCGGCTCGACGAGATCGCCCCCAACCCCGATGTCGACCGCGACGAGGCGGTGGCCTGGCTTGCCATCCGCGCGGCCGGGCCCGGCGCCGCCGACACCGCCCTCATCCTTCATGACGACACCGCTGAGGGCCTGCCGGCGCCGGTGGCCCTCTCCCACGCGGCCCTGCTGCAGGCCGGCCGCGCCACCCTCAACGAGCTGGGCCTCGGCGCGCGCGACACCACCCTCGCCTTCCTGCCCATGTCCGGCATCGCCGATGCCGCCACCAGCCTCGTGCAGCCGCTGGTCAGCGGCCTGTGCGTCCATTGCGTGGAGGGCCCGGCCACCTTCCCCCTGGACCTGCAGGAGGTGGCCCCCACCTATCTGTGCGCGCCCGCGCGGGTGTTCGAGCTGCTTGATCGCTCCATCACCGCGCGGCTCGGCACCCAGAGCGGCGTCGGCCGCGCCCTGCAGCGCCTGGCGCGGGCGGGCCTGCCCGGCGGCACGCTGCTGTTCGCGGCGCCGCTCCTCAACGCCCTCGGCCTCAGCCGCTGCCGGAGCGCCGTGGTCACCGGCGCAGAGCCGGAGCCGGGCATGGTGGCGCGCCTGCTCGGCTATGGCGTGCCGCTGCGCACCGAATATGCGCAGACCGCGGCGGGGGCCATCGTGCCCGCGGCCCCCGCGACTCCCGCTGAGGGCGGGCGGTGCCCCCTCGCCCATGTGGAGGCGCTGCTGCGCGACACGCCGGAGATCGAGCGCGCCCGCGTCAGCGCCACCGACAACGGCCTGCTCGCGGAGATCGCCTTCGACCCCGCCGCGCTCGACCGCTTCCTGGAGGCCAACGGCCTGCCCGCTGGGGAAGGCGCCAGCGCGCTGCCCGCCGTGCGCAGCCTCGCCGACCGGGCGGTGGCCGCGGTGAATGCCGGCCGCAGCGGCGCCGCGCCAAAGATCACCACCGTGCGCATCCGCCCCCAGGGCTTCAGCCCCGCCGAGCTGACCCTGGCGGGCGAGGTCCGGCGCTCCGGCCCGACGGCTCCCCGGGTCGGAGCGCCGGCGGCGCACCAGACCAGCCGCTCCGGTGGCCCGGCGCCGCGCAGCGGCGGGGCGGTGCTGATGGAGATCCGCGATGTGAGCGTCGCCTTCGGTGGCGTGAAGGCGCTGACCGACGTCTCCCTCGACGTGCGGGCCGGCGAGATCCTCTCCGTCATCGGCCCCAACGGCGCCGGCAAGACCTCGCTGCTCAACGTGCTCAACGGCGTCTACCACCCCCGCGCGGGCACCATCACCTTCCGCGGCAAGACCCGGGCGCGGATGCGCCCGGCCTTCGCGGCGCGCTCCGGCATCGGGCGCACCTTCCAGCACGTCTCCCTGTTCAAAGGCATGAATGTCATCGACAACGTGATGGTTGGGCGCGCCGCACGCTTTCGCGCCTCGGTGCTGGCCAAGACCCTGCGGCTGCCGGCGGCCGCCCGCGAGGAAAGCCGCGAGCGCGCCGCCGCCGAGCGGATCCTCGCCTTTCTCGACCTGGAGCATCTGCGCAAGGTGCCGGTGGCCACCCTGCCCTATGGCGTGCAGAAGCGGGTGGAGCTGGCCCGCGCCCTGGCCACCGAGCCGAGCCTGCTGCTGCTCGACGAGCCCATGGCCGGCATGACCCACGAGGAGAAGGCCGACATGTGCGGCTTCATCCGCGCGGTGAACGAGAGCTTCGGCACCACCATCCTCATCATCGAGCACGACATCGGCGTGGTGATGGGCCTGTCCGACCGGGTGGTGGTGCTGAACTACGGCCGCAAGATCGCCGATGGCCCGCCCGACGCGGTGCGGGCCGACCCTGACGTCATCGCCGCCTATCTCGGCTCTGCCGCCATCGGCGGCACGGCTGCCTGAGGAGCGCTCCCATGTCCGATTTCTCCTTCTTTCTCGAAGTGGTGGTGGGCGGGCTGCTGTCCGGCGTCATGTACACTCTGGTGGCTCTCGGCTTCGTGCTGATCTTCAAGGCCTCCGGCGTGTTCAACTTCGCCCAGGGCGCCATGGTGCTGTTCGCCGCGCTCACGTTCGTCGGCTTCACCGAATACGGGCTGCCCTATTGGGCCGCCTTCCTGGTGACGCTGGTGGTGATGATGGCGCTGGCGGTGGGCATCGAACGCGCCGTGCTGCGCCCGCTGCTGGGGCAGGACGCCATGATCCTGTTCATGGCCACCATCGGCCTGTCCATCTTCCTCGAGGGCCTGGCCCAGCTCATCTGGGGCACCGGGGTGCGCGGGCTCGATCTCGGCATTCCCGATGATCCCATCGAATGGGGCGGCATCCTGGTCTCGCAGTTCGACCTCTCCACCGCGGTCATGGCGGCGGTGCTGGTGGCGGTGCTCTCGGTGTTCTTCAGCACCACCCGCATCGGCCGCGCCCTGCGGGCGGTGGCGGACGACACCCAGGCCGCCCAGGTGGCGGGGGTGCCGCTCGGCTTCATCTGGGCCGTGGTATGGGGCGTCGCCGGCTTCATCGCCCTGGTGGCCGGCCTGGTGTGGGGCGCCCGGCTGGGCGTGCAGTTCGCCCTGACCCTGGTGGCGCTCAAAGCACTGCCGGTGATGATCCTCGGCGGCTTCAACTCCATCGCCGGCGCCATCGTCGCCGGTCTCGTCATCGGCGTCAGCGAAAAGCTGGCCGAGGTCTATCTCGGCCCGTTCGTGGGCGGGGGCATCGAGAACTGGTTCCCCTACGCCCTTGCCGTCGCCGTCCTCCTGTGGCGCCCCACCGGCCTGTTCGGCGCCGCCCGTATCGCGAGGGTCTGACCCATGTTCTATCGAGACGCCGGAGCGCTCAAGACCTCCTACGCCCAGGATGCGGCGCTGTTTCCCCTCGCCTTCGACCGCCGCGCCATGATCGCCTTGGTGCTGGTGGCCGGCGTGGTGGTGCCGCTGGTGGCCAGCGACTATTGGCTGGGTTCCATCCTGCTGCCGTTCCTCATCCTGTCCCTGGCCGCCATCGGCCTCAACATCGTCACCGGCTATGCCGGCCAGCTCTCGCTGGGCTCAGCCGCCTTCATGGCGGTGGGCGCCTATGCGGCGCTGAACCTGGTGGCGCGCGTGCCGGCGCTGCCCTTCCCCCTCTCCCTCGCCCTCGCCGGCCTCATCGCCGGCCTGGTGTCGGCCCTGTTCGGCCTGCTCAGCCTGCGCATCCGCGGCTTCTATGTGGCGGTCGCCACCCTGGCGGCCCAGTTCTTCATCGAATGGCTCTGCACCCACGTGCCGTGGCTGCTGCTCGACAACCATTCCGGCGTGGTCTCCACCCCCACCCTGGGCTGGCTCGGCTTCGAGGTGGCCTCGATCCCGGCCCGCTACGTCACCGCCCTGATCATCGTCGCCGGCCTGGCGGTGCTCGCCATGAACCTGGTGCGCTCGGAACTGGGGCGGGCCTGGATGGCGGTGCGCGACCACGAGACCGCCGCCGAGCTGACCGGGGTGGATACCGTGCGCGCCAAGCTCTCCGCCTTCGCGGTGAGCGGCTTCTACTGCGGGGTGGCGGGCGCGCTCTGGAGCTTCCTCTATATCGGCACCATCGAAATCGAGGCTTTCTCGCTTCACCGCTCCTTCCAGATCCTCTTCATGATCATCATCGGTGGCCTCGGCTCCGTCATGGGGTCCTTCCTCGGCGCCGCCTTCATCGTGCTGCTGCCCGTCGCCATCACCAACGGGGCCGCGGTGTTCGGCTCGGCCATCAAGCCGGATGTCATCGCCAACCTGGAATTGATGATCTTCGGCGCGCTCATCGTCGGCTTCCTGATCCTGGAACCGCACGGCCTCGCGCGGCTCGTCAGCCATGCCAAGGCGCGCCTGCGGCGCTGGCCGCTGCGCTACTGATCCGCCTGTTCTCAAGGGGTTAACATGACCTTCTCCCACATCCGGGTCGACACTCAAGGCCGCGTCGGCACCATCACCCTGGCCCGGCCGGAGGCCCTCAACGCCCTCAACTCGGCCATGATCGCCGAGATCACCACCGCCCTCGCCACGTTCGAGACGACGCCGGAGATCGGCGCCATCGTCATCACCGGCTCCGACCGCGCCTTCGCCGCCGGCGCCGACATCAAGGAAGCCGCCAGCCGCACCTATCCCGACACCCTGCTGGAGAATTTCCTGGCCAGCTGGGACGTGGTGGCCCGTGCCCGCAAGCCGCTGGTGGCGGCCGTGGCGGGCTATGCCCTTGGCGGCGGCTGCGAAATGGCGATGATGTGCGACCTCATCATCGCCGCCGACACGGCCCGCTTCGCACTGCCAGAGGTCACCATCGGCATCATGCCCGGCGCCGGCGGCACCCAGCGCCTGTCCCGCTGGGTGGGCAAGGCCAAGGCCATGGACCTGTGCCTCACGGGCCGTCAGATCGACGCCGCCGAAGCGGAGCGCATCGGCCTGGTTTCGCGCGTGGTCCCCGCCACCGAGCTGCTGCCGGCCGCACAAGCTATCGCCGCCACCATCGCCGAAAAATCGCTGCCGGTGGTGCTGAGCATCAAGGAAAGCGTCAACCGGGCCTATGACACCTCCCTGTCGGAGGGGCTGGGCTTCGAGCGGCGGGTATTCCAGGCGCTGTTCGCCACGGCCGACCAGAAGGAAGGCATGGCCGCCTTCGTGGAAAAACGTCCGCCCCGCTTCACCCACCGCTGACGCAGCCCGGCGCCGTGCGTGCGACCCGCGCGCGCTGGACCCGAGACCGGACGCCCACCATCTCAGCCACACGAGAAGCAGAACACAAAACTGATTTTACTCATCAATACTGATGTTTATCGCGCATGATGGCGCCCAAACCCGTGCCAAGGACGCCTCCAGCCCAGACTCAGATCTTGCCGTAACCATGCAATGCGGGGCCGCCGAAGCGATCACGTCGCGGGCAATCTGCCGATGCGCAGGTCGACGGGGCGAGCGGTGGCAGACGGTCAACCGCGGATGACGATCAGGGGGCCAATCCTGAACGTGGACACGCCGAGGGCGCGTTGGATGAAGGAAAGCGTGGCGGTGGTGTCGGTGATAGCGAGAGTACCGCTGACGCGACGCTGCGCCAGCTCCTCGCCAGCGATCACGATCCGGCCGGAGAAGTGGCGGCTCATTTCCTCGACGACGAAGGACAACGGTGCGCCGTCCACCACCAGCTGGCCGCGCCGCCACGCCAGCGCCAGCGTGGGGTCGCTCGGCTTCACCTCGCTCGTTCCCGTCCCGCGGTTCAGGATGCCCTGCTGCCCCTCGGCAACCCGCACCGCGGGGCGCACGCTCTCGGCGAACTCCACCAGCACGGCGTGCTGCGTGACCGTCACGTCGGTCTCCGCCTCGCCCAGGCGCACGTCGAAGGCGGTGCCGAGGGCCACCACCCGGGCATTCCCCACCTCCACGCTGAAGGGGCGCGCGGGATCACGCACGACCTGAAAGAAGGCCTGCCCCCGCAGCAGCCGCACGGTGCGCTGCGCGCCGTCATAATCATAGGCCACCGCCGATGATGCATTGAGCTGCATGGTGCTGCCGTCCGCCAGCGCGATCACGGGCCGTTCGCCGGCACCCGAGATGACATCCGCCTGAAGGCGCATGGGACCATCCAGTGCCACGAACAGGCCCCCGGCAAGGGCGAGGGCCAGAAGGCAGCCCGCCACCGGTTTGGCGACACTGCGCGGCTTCACCTTGAAGCTGCGGAGCTCGGGATCGGACTCGATGGCAGCGCGGGCATCGCCCATCAGCAGTTCCGCGAGCTCATAGGCACGGCGGTTGCCCGGGTCCTCGTCCAGCCAGAGCTGAAAGGCCGCCCTGTCGCTCGCGGATGAGGATGCATCGCGGTTGCGCAGCAGCCATTCCGCAGCCTCCACATGGCGTCGATGTTGCGCGCGCGCGCCTTGCCTGGTTGGCATCGGGGGTCCCGAAAGTCTCGCAGTCTCACTCAGTAGACGAGCCGGCCTATCAAAATGGGACATCTAGAGCAATTTCGCGCGACGCGGGTAGCACCTTTCTCGCGGAGAGCGACGTAAAACCAGGCAACCGGGGGCCGGCCATCAGCCGTGCAGAAGAAGCCGGTCGAGGCAATGGGCCAGAGCCTGCCGCAGGTGGCGGTCCACCATGTTGCGGCTGATCTTCAATCGCCGCGCGATCTCATCCGGCGACATATGATGCAGCCGGTGCATGATGAAGACCGCCCGGCGTCGCGGGGGCAGTTCGCCGATGGCCTCCCGCAGGATGATGATCCGCGCCTCGATATCCAGGCCCCGGTCGGGGGCGGCCGCATCCGCCGGCACGACACAGGCCTCTTCCTCCGTGCCGGCGAACAGGCGCATCTCGAACCGCTCGCGCCGGAAACGGTCGATGCCCAGATTAACGGCGGCGCGGCACAGAAAGGCGCGGATCGAGCGCTTGTCCCGCAGCACGTCAGGTTGCGCGGCCAGCTTGACGTAGAGGTCGTGCACGATGTCCAGCGCGGCACCACGGGAATGGCCGCGCCGGCGCACGGCGGCCGTGATCTCCTCGTAATGCGCCTCGATGGCCCGATTCAGCAATTCGTTGCTGTCGATATTGGTCGAGCAGGTCAGAGAGCTCGAGAGAGATGCCATCGCCGCAATTCCATAGAGGATATCCGTGGCGCACTGCGTCCCGGGCGAGGGAAAAAGAGACCGGCAGGAGCCTACCGCCACCCACTAGTCTTCCGCCTCGCGCCTCTGCCGCGGTGAGCGCCAACCGATTGACCGGTCCGAGATGAATACATGATGGTAAAATATAGGCAGATGGGAAAATCATTCAATAACAATAACTTAGAACTACTCCAGATCTGCTTGAGTGAACCCGAGGAGAAACCCGGGGCGCGCCGGTTAATGGCTGATATAGCTCAACGAATCCGGCCCATAGCCGGCCGCCCGCCGTGGTGTGCCCCCACAGCCGCCGGTCAATTTCCACGCAGTGTTGCCCTTACGCAACGCCACCTCCTCCCGCCGCCATGGGCACGACCGGCAAGAGGGAAGCACATAGCGGGACGCACATGGGCGTGCCGGTCACCGGATCGGGCACGACGGTGGCGGCGACACCAAAGACCGTAGCGATGGCCTCGGCCGTGAGGACCTGCGCGGGTGCGCCGGCGGCCATGATCCGCCCGGCCTTCAGCAACACCATGTGATCGACATAGCGGGCCGCCTGGTTGAGGTCGTGCAGCACGGCGACGAATGTCTTGCCGCGGCCGCGGACCAGTTCCACCACCAGTTCCATCACCTCGATCTGGTGCGCCAGATCCAGGAAGCTGGTGGGCTCATCCAGCAGGACGATGTCCGCTTCCTGCGCCAGGGTCATCGCGATCCAGGCGCGCTGGCGCTGGCCACCGGACAGATCCGCCAGGGGACGATCGCGCAGGGCCGCCATGTCGGTGAGCCGCAGGGCCTCGTCGCATGCAGCGACATCGCGCGCAGACCAGCGCTCGAACAGGGCGCGGTGCGGATAGCGGCCCTGCTGAACGAGATCGAACACCGTGAGGCCTTCCGGTGCGATCGGCCCCTGCGCCAGCAGGCTGACCCGCTTCGCCAGCGCCTTCACCGGCAAGCGGGAAATGGCCTCGCCGTCCAGAAGCACCGCGCCCTCCCGCGGCGCCAGAAGACCCGCCAGGGCGTGCAGCAGGGTGGACTTGCCACTGCCGTTCGGCCCCACCAGAGCGGTGAAGGCACCCGGCGGAACCGCAAGGTCCAGCTCGCGCAGGATCAGGCTGCGCCCATAGCCGGCGGAGAGGTTCCGGGCACGCAGCCCGCCTTGATCGTCACACGGCGACATGGCGACGTCCCCAGAGCAGATAACCGAAGAACGGCGCACCGACGAGCGCGGTCATCAGGCCCGCAGGCAGCTCCACCGGCGCCACCACCGTACGGCCCAGAAGATCCGCCGCCATCACCATGGCCGCGCCGATCAGCGCCGCCACCGGGATGACGCGGCGGTGGCCTGGACCGACCAGGCCGCGCGCCATGTGCGGCGCCATCAGCCCGACGAAACCGATCAGGCCGGCGGCCGCCACGGCGGCGCCCGACAGAAGGGCGCACAGCAGGATCATGACGGCGCGCGCGCCCTCCACCCGCTGCCCCAGACTGCGCGCGACCTGGTCGCCGAAGCGGATGAGATCGAGGTCGCGACAGGACAACAGCGCCACCGTCAGCGCCGGCAGCAGCCAGAGGGCAAGGATCCGCACCTTGTCCCAATCGGCGAGATAGAGGCTGCCTGCCAGCCAGATCAGCGCCCGCTGCACCTCCTTCACATCGCCGAAGGCGGTCATCAAGGTGGTGGCGGCGGTGGCCAGGGCGCTGACGCCGATGCCGATCAGGATGATCCGGAGCGACGCGGTTCCATTGCGCCAGGACAGCGCATAGACCGCCAGGGTCGCCGCACCCGCACCGGCAAAACCGGCCACCGGCAGGAGCTGCGCGTCGCTGACGCCGCATGCGACGATCACCGTCGTGGTCGCCAGCGCCGCGCCGGCATTGATGCCGAGCAACCCCGGTTCGGCCAGCGGATTGCGCATCAGGGCCTGGGCGATGGTCCCGGCCACGGCGAGGCTGACGCCCACCAGCACCTCGAGGAGCACCCGCGGCAGGCGCAGATCCATGATGATCATGTACGCCTGGGGGCTCAGCGGCGGGCCGCCGAAGAGCCCCTGAACGAGCGCGCCGAGCGGAACCCCATGATCGCCGACCCCCAGCCCGGCGGCCGCGAGCACGCCGATGGCGAGCAACAGGGAGAGGACGCAGGCGGTCATCGCAAGCTCCCCAACCTGCCATGGGCCAGCGCGATGAAGAACGGCGCGCCGATGAGAGCCATGGTAACGCCGACGGGAAAGCTTTGATTGGAAAAGAGAAGACGCCCCACGATATCACCCGCCAGCACCAGCAGGGCGCCGCCGGCCGCGCAGAAGGGGATGATCCAGCGGTAGTCGAAGCCGATGGTCATGCGCACCATGTGCGGCACCACCAGCCCTACGAGGCTGATGGGCCCGGCCAGCGCCACCGCCCCGCCCGCCAGCAGGATCACGAGCACCACAGCGACGCTCCGCCAGGCGAGGGGATGCTGCCCCACCGACCGCGCCGCCGTGGCCCCCAGGCTGAGGGTCATGAGATGACGGCCGAGCAGCAGCGCGCCCACCAGCCCGGCGATCATGTAAGGCGAGACCGCGAGCACCTGGTCCATGGTCCGCCCTGCGAGCGAGCCGGCGGTCCAGAGCCGTACGGCATCGAGGGTGGTCTGGTCGAAGATGAGGATCGCGGTGGTCAGGGAGGTCAGGAAGGTGGTGAGCACCGCCCCGGCCAGCACCAGCCGCGTGGTGACGCCGCTGCGTGGCCCGAGGGCGCCGACCGCATAGGTGACCACGGCGGCGGCGCCGGCCCCGGCGAAGGCGAACCAGACGAAGACGCTGCTCGAGCCGATGCCGAACAGGCTGATGGCGATGACCACGGCGAAGGCGGCGCCGGCGTTGATGCCGAACAGCCCGGGCGACGCGAGAGGATTGGCGGTGACCGCCTGCATGATGGCCCCGGCCACCGCCAGCGCCCCGCCACAGAGCAGCCCAGCCAGCACCCGCGGCAGGCGCAGCGTCCACACCACCAGATGCTCCCGCGAGCCATCGAACGCGAACAGCGCCTGCACCACGTCGGCACCGCCTATGCGCGCGCTGCCGACCACGGCAGACCCCAGCGCCGCCACGATGACGAGACCGGTGAGCGCGGCGAGGGCCACCCGCTTATTGCCTTCGGACATCATGGAACAGGACGTTCCGCGAGGATGTAGCGCTCCACATCGTCGAGGATACGATGGGCGGAAGCGACGCTGTTGAAGCCCATCCAGGCGCCCCGCTCGAGGCGATGCACATGGCCTGCGCGGGCGGCGGGCAGCATCTGCCACAGGGGATTGTTCAGCGTCTCGGCGGCCAGAGCATCGTCGTTCGCGGGATCGTAGGCGTTGACGACCACATAGAGGATCACATCGCCATCGAGGGCCGCGAGGGCTTCCCAATCCGGACGCCGGAACACCGTGTCGTCGGTGGTGGTCTCATAGGCCGTGCGCTTCACCCCCGCCTCCCGCAGCACCGCATAGGGCGCGTATGCCTTCGGCCCATCGAGATAGACCTGGAAGCCGTAGGGGGCGATGCGGATAACGGAAACCTTCTGCTCCGGCGCGCGGGCCCGCAGCGCCGCGGCGCGCGCCTCATAGGCGTGCAGGTTCTGCAGCGCCGCCTCCATCTGCCCGGTGGCCGCGCCCAGCGCCAGATAATGCGCCTTCCAGTCATCGGCGGTGATGAGCACCGTGGGCGCGATGCGCGTCACCCGCTCCCTGAGCTCGCCGTGCATCTGCCCGATGCCGATGATCAGATCCGGCTTCAAGGCGATGATCTTCTCCAGGCTCGGCTGCCGGAAATCGCCGATGTCCACCACCCCCGCCTGCCGAGCCCCCTCGACCACCGCTGCGTCCGCCGCCGTGGAAAGGGGCGCCCCCACTACAGCAACGCCGAGCTCACGCGCCATTCCAAGGCTGAAGTACGGATCGAGCACTACCACGCGCTGCGGCTGCTCCGGCACGCAGACGGACGCGCCGAGGATATGCTCCGCGACCACCCGGCCGTCACATCCCCCTCCGAAGGCCCCCGGTGGGAGCCACAGGCACAGGAGCAGCGGCACGAGACGCCCCGCCCAACGCGCCGCGCACGCGCCGGTCCGCCGGCCGCGGCTCAGCTGCGCGGCCCCACGCACTGTGCGAGCCTGTGACACGTTCCGCCCCGCCTCAACCATGCCGCCCCACCCGTGGCTGATCATCGAGGGGCGCATGCCCGCTCGATCAACAGACGAACGAGCGCGGCCCAATGGGACGACGCGGTGCCAAAAAGCTCAGCGCGGACGCACCGCGACCGGCGCCGAAGACTGGCGCCCGCTGCAATTGCGAATGGTCATGCGGCAATGAATATGCGACAAGGCTGGTTGTGCCGACCGGTGATGCTCCCGAGCGACTGCGCGCCATGCAATTGAAACGACAATCTGAAATTGCCATCAATATCCTGGCGGTCTGCGCTGGCAATCCAGAGAAAAAATTCCCGGCTCAACTGCTCGCGGACAAGGTGGGCGCCACGAAGGATCACGCGCATCAGGTCATCGCGCTTCTGGTGCGCCACGGCTTCCTGCGCAGCGAGCGCGGTCCGGGTGGCGGCGTCCGCCTCGCCATGGACCCCGACAAAATCAAGCTCGTGGACGTCTTGCGGATCACCCAGCCAAACCTCGAAGGCAAGCCCAAGGAAGACCCGGCCGCGGCGTCTCCCAACGGGCAGGCGCTGCTCGACACCATCGTCGCGGCGGCGTCCTCCTTCTTCGTGCGCCTGCTGGACCGCTTTACCATTGCCGACCTCGTCGCCCCCATGGATGCCGACCAGGCGGCTTCAGTTCACAGCCTGCTGATGGCCGCGCCCGCCGAACCTCCGCCACCTTCCCCGCCGTCCGGCGCTGCTCGTCTGGCCCGCGGCCGTGGCGCCACCCGGGCACGAGCGGCGCTTTCACGGGCGGGAACGGCCTGAGAGAGCACCAGAGGCCCCTCCCAGTGCCCTATCCCACGGGCCCCTAGGCGTGCGGCTCGGAGGCAAAGTCGGCAACGGTGTAACGCTCGGCCAGATGCAGCAGGTTTCGGTATCCCGCCTCCACCACCACGTGAAACGCGCTGGCCGCTGACACCGTCACGCTGCGCTCCTCCTGAAGCCACGCGAGCCCCGGCTGGGTGATGCTGAGGATCTGCGCCAGCGTAACCTCGCGCGGATCCACCGCCAGCTGCACGCTCCCATCATGCCGGCTGCGCAACAGGCGCCTCTGCGCCAGCGTGGCGGCGACGCGCGCCGCCGTCCCGGCGCTGGCCTGGGCATGATCAGCCATTTCGCGTTTCGTGACGTAGGTTTCCGGCGCCCGCGCGCAGAGGGACAGGATGGACACCGCGATCTCGGTTTGGCGAGTGAAATACATCCGCTTTCTCCCAACCTGCGACAGACGGCCGGCCACGACTGGACACACGTTGACGCGCAAACCGCAAGGCCGTGATGCGATAGCTCTTGGGCGTGCTACGCCGTCATGGCCGCGCCCCGGTCTCAACGACCGGAGCGCGTGGCGCCACCTCGCGCGCCCGCTCCCTCAGAAGCGGGCCTTGAGGTTGACGCCCAGGGCGCGGCGGGCGCCAAGCTGGCCGTAGACCGGCGTCGCATCGTAATCGACCACCGTCAGATAACGGGAGTCGAATAGATTTTCCGCATAGGCGATGATTTCCCAATTGTCCTTCTTATAGCCCACCTGCGCATTCACGATGAAGCGCGGATCAATAAAGTCGAGAGGCGGGACACCGAAGCGGGCCGTGTAGCTCGATGTGTATTTGGCATCGGCAGAGACGTAAATTCCATTCTCGAATTTGTATTTTCCACCGAAGGCCACGCTCCATGCCGGAGCTTCCGGGAAGGCCTCGCCAGCGAGATCCCCATACACCGCATGATCGAATTCGAGGAATTTCGTGTTCAGGTAGCCGATCGATGCAAACACCGACATCTGCTCGTTCACCTGAAAATTCGGCTCGATTTCAAAGCCCCACGACCGCGACGAGGCCGCATTGGTGGTGATGCGATAGGACGGACGGCTCGGGTCCGGCCGAACCTCGATCTGCTGGTTGTCATAAGTCGTGTAGAACAGATTAGCATTGATGGTCAGGCGATTGTCCAGGAAGCTTCCCTTATAGAAAAGCTCGTAGTTATTCGCCGTTTCCGGATCGTAATATTCCGGCTCGAACGTTTCGTAATTCACATAGAAGCCACCGGTGCGGAAGCCCTGTGAAAAGGTGAATCCGGCCGTGTGCATTTCACCGAATTTCTTTGAAATGCCGAGCTTTGGCACAAAGTTCGTCTCGTTGAAGTCGGCATTGTTGCGGACCACGGGCAGGCTCGTCCCGTAGAGGCCTTCGGCATTGTCCTCCACGATCTTCTCGCGCAGGTAGTCGACACGGCCACCAACCGTGACAAACCAACTGGGCACGAATTCATAGGTCACTTCACCAAAAGCCGCGAGGTTGGTGGTCTTCCGGCTCTGGTATTGATCCCACTGATAGTAGGAATACGCGACGGCATCGAATTCGCTGTCGAAATTCTGATAGCTCCCGAACAGGCCCGCCACCCATCTCCAGCGGTCCTTCTGATAGTTCAGGCGAAGCTCCTGCGTGATGAGCGTGTCATCCACCGTGCCCCAGATGCCGTTCGGCGTACCGGGAGTGTCCGCGTCGACGGAGCGACGGGTGGTTTCGCCATATTGGAAGCCGGTCTGCGAGGTGAGCCGCAGCGCATCCGAGAAATCGTGTGTGATTTCCAGGCCCAGGTTATGCGCCTTGATCGCCCGGTATTCCGCATAGGTGATGGGATCGTAGAAATCGCCTCGCTCGTCGTCCAGATCGAAGCCCGGCCCGATCCCGATCAGGCGCTCGTTTGGACGATCGTTGGAGAACGAATAGGTGAGCAGCGCCCGCGTGTCCGGCAGCGCATCGGGCGTGAGCAGCAGCTTGGCACGGATGCTCCCGCCGATCTCCGTGGTCAGGTCGCCATAGCCCGCATAATTCACGAAGGTCGGATACGAAACCGAGGTCTTGGACTGCTCGAAGGTGCCGGACACACGAAGGGCAACCTGGTTTGCCACAAGCGGTGTATTCACGACAAAAGAGGTACCCATCAGCTCGTAATTTCCGAGCGTCCCGGAGACCAAAAGCTCTTTGTCGAAGGTCGGATCCTTCGACTTGACATAGATCGCACCCACCAGGGCAGCGCGGCCACTGAGGGTGGATTGCGGCCCGCGATAGACCTCCACCTGCTCCACATCCCAGGTGCTGCGAGCCCCGAAACGGGCATTGTAGCGGGTCTGCAGCACGCCATCCACATAGAGCGAACCGGCAGGCGCGCCGGCGGGGACGAACCCCTCGGAGCTCATGCCACGGATGACGAACCCCGAGTTCAAGGTTGCGCTGTCCATCACGTTGCCGAGCAGGCGGAACGTATCCTGCAGATAGGTGATCTCGCCGTCCTCGATCTCCTCAGCCCGAACGATGCCGACGCTCGAGCTCACGTCCTGCAGGATGGTGGCGTTGCGGGCGCCGAAGACGGTGATGGCATCGAGCGCGATCGTGTCGCCATAGACCACGTCATCCGAAGGCGAGACATTGCTGCCGCTGAGAACAACCTGGTTCCGGCCGGCAAAGCGCGCCCGAATGCCCGTTCCCGCCAGCAGCGTGTCCAGCGCCTGGTTCGGCGTCATGGTGCCACGCACGCCGTTCGTCAGCCGGCCGCTGGTCAGTTCCGCATCGAAGAGAATCTCCAGCCCCGCCTGCGCGGCGAGCTGGTTCAGCGCCGCGGTCAAAGTACCTGGGCCGATGGAGATGGCGAGCTGGACAGAGCTGGCGGGCGCCGGAGTCTGGGCATCGGCGGGCAGGGCGGAGCCCAGAGCGAGCATCGTCGTGGCAAGGAGGGAAAACCTCAGCCGAGCCCCGGCGCGTCCAGGCCTGCGTCTCTCACGTACGTCGCTCATCGTCACCGCCCCATCCGCCACGAAGCCGGAGCGCTCTCGCCAGTTGTCATTACATGGCGGCCAGGCGTCCGGTACTTTGGTGACGGTTGAGGTTCGGGCTTTGGGACTCGCGGGCAGGAAAAATCCGCGCGCCGGTCACGTTTGGCCGAGGATCCGGCATGCCAGTTCCCGCCCCCCGGCAAGGGGCACGCGCTGAAACAAGCGCAGGCGCTGCGCAGGCGCGTCGGCAAGGGCAAGGGACAGGGCATAGCCGGCGCCGGCCCACACCGACCACAGGCGCCAGCGCCCCGCCCTGTCGTCGACGCCGTCCGCAAAGGTGATGGAGAGCGCGCCCGGTGCGGTGAAGCCGATGGTGAAATCGCGCAGCGGGATCGACAATCCCCGCCCACGGGCCTTGAGATAGGCTTCCTTCAGGGTCCAAAGCTCGTAGAAGCGCCGGCGGCGCAGCGGCTCCGCTAGACCGCGCAGGCTCGCTTCCTCTCCGGCGGAAAAGAACGGCGTGATATCGTCCGGAGCGATCTCCGGCCGATCGAGCCCTTCGATGTCGACACCCGGCGACGGCGCCCGACAGATGGCCAGCACCATGCGGCCGTCCGTGTGCGAGAGATTGAAATCCATGTTGCAGGCGAGCGAGGCGCGAAGCCCCGGGCGACCATAGGCGTTAAAGGCGAAGCACCACTCGGCCGGAGCGATCCAGGGGCAATAAAGCGAGAGGGTCTCCCGCACGAGGGCGCGGGCCACTAGGAACTGGTGGCGATGCCGGGCGAAGCGAAACTGCTGGTGACGGGCCGCCTCCTCGGGGTTCAGCCAGGCCGCATAGCGCGCCAGAAGCTCCGGCGCGACAATGGCGGTGTCGTCCACCAGATGCAGGTGCACCTCACCGGGTGGCAGAGCCTCACACCAAGCCATGGCGCAACCAGCCGCGATGGGTCCAGCGCAGCAGCATGATGACGGCCTTGGCCGTCTCTTCCACGATCAGCGCGTACCACACGCCCTCCACCCCCAGGTCCAGCCGCACGCACAGCAGCCAGGCCAGGGGCAGCCCCGCGCCCCAGGTGATGGCGACGCTGGCCACCACCGGCCAGCGCACGTCGCCCACCGCGCGCAGCGACTGCAACAGGATGGTGTTGAACGCCAGCCCGGGCTGCAAAAAGATGGTCAGCAGCAGCAGGCGCTCGGCCTGCGCGCGGATTTCGTCGGTCGCCCGGAACAGGCCGATGAACGGGTCGGCCAGCAGCCACACCAGCGCGGCAAGCACCGTGGTAAGGGTCGCGGCGATGACGCTGGAGCGCAGGGCCTGGTGGAAGGCCTGTTCGCGCCGGCGCTCACCGCACCGATAGCCGAGCAGCACCTCATTGCCCTGGCTGATGGCCATGACGACGAGCACCAGGAACGACATGGCCAGCAGCACATAGGCGCGGCCCAGAACGGCGGCGACGCCGAAACCCGTGACGAGGCTGAGCAGCGCCAATTGATAGAAACTGTAGCCGATGTAATCGGACACGCTGGGATAGGCCAGCCCAAGCATTTTGCGCACCAGCGGAAGCTGCGACAACAACGGCCTTCCCCCGGACCACGGACCGAGCTCGACAAACAGCGCCAGACCGAACAGCACGGCCATGAGGACGCGGAGGAAGAAGGCGCCGAGCGCGGCACCCATGACGCCCAGCGGCGGCACAGGGCCGGCGCCGAGCACCAGCACATACAGCGTCGCCACATAGAGAACCGACAGGGCCAGCCCGACGCGCAGGATGATCCGGCTCTTGCCGAATGCCCGCAGGCAGGACAGCGCGGCCGCGGCAATGCCGTTGAAAAACATGGACCCGGCCACGATGGCCAGATACGTGCTCGCATCGTCGGCCAACGCCTCGGGAACGTCGAGGAGCCACAGCACCACCGGCCTCAGCAGCAGCAGCAGCACGCCGATGGCGAGGCCCAGCACAGCATTCGCCTTGAGCGCCGCGGCGGCCACCCGCCGCGCATGCTCCCGCTCCCCACGGCCCAGGCTGTGGGAGATCAGGATGACGGCGCCGATGCCCACCATGCCCGACATCTCGAACGCGATCTGCAGCACCTGCTTGGCCACCGCCACCGCGGCCATGGCATCGGCGGAGTGCGCGCTGATGATGACGCCCTCCAGCAGCATCACCGCACACGTCAGCACCGAATGCAGGAACATGGGAAAGCTCAGCTGGAATAGCGAGGCTTGCGCGGCGGCCCCCGGAGCGCCATCGGGCGCGTGGCCGCGCTCGCCGGGCCTGTGTTCTGCGTCCATCCCCGCCTTCGCCCCTCCCTCGCCCGTCCGGCTCCCCTGGACCACGGCTCCTGCCGTGCCCCGTGTTCCCTCGATCATCTTCCGGGCCCTTTGGCTTGCGGCGGGCGCTCCAATTTATGGCGTTGTCGCGTTTCATCACACCAATCCGCATTGATGTCGCGGAACGCCGCTCTCAGCGTGACATCGGCGGAGGAGAGCGCTCATGGTGACGGCATCGGCGGCCCGTCCGCCGGGCCGCCGCGGCGCGGATCCTGTCGCTTCAGGTCCCGGCGCTGGGCGAGCCGGGCGCGGCCCGCGCGTTGCGATCCGGCCCGGTCGTGCCAGTCCCGCTCCTCGCCGGTCGCCATCCCCGTCAATCCAGCGATGCGGGTCGCCAGGGTCTGCAACGTGGGAAAGCGGAAGAAATCGGTGATGTCGAGCGTGATCCCGAACCGCTGGCGCACGGCATTCTGCAGCGCGATCACCAGCAGCGAATGGCCGCCGAGGGCGAAGAAATTGTCCTGCGGCGCGATGGGCCCCACCTTCAGGATGTCGCACCAGAGCGCCGCCAGTGTTGCCGCGGGCTCGCCCAGGGTGGAGACCTGTTCCGCATTCCGGGTCGGCAGGTTCGGGCGCAGCGCCGGCAAGGCCTTGCGATCGACCTTGCCGTTGGGGGTCAGGGGAAAGCGCTCCAGCGGCACATAGGCGGCTGGCACCATATAGGCCGGCAGCGCCTGCCCCAGGTGATCGCGCAGGCTCGCCGCCGGATCGGCGGGCGGCGGGCCAGCCCAGCGCAGATAAGCCACGAGCTGCATGCCCGCGGCCCCCTCCTGCGCCAGCACGGCCGCTTCCGCGACCAGGGGATGAGCGGACAGCCGCGCCTCGATCTCACCGAGTTCGATGCGGTAGCCGCGCAGCTTGATCTGGCTGTCCATGCGCCCCAGGAAATCCAGCGCCCCGTCGGCGCGCCAGCGCACGAGGTCGCCGGTGCGGTAGAGGTGCAGCCCGTCCTGCGGGCCGGCGCGAAACGGATTGGGCACGAAGCGCTCGGCGGTCAGGCTGGGCTCGCCCCAATATCCCGGGCTCAGCCCCGCTCCGGCGATATGCAGCTCGCCGGCGATGCCGACAGGAACCGGCAGGCCACGCGGGTCGAGCACATAAAGCATGGTCTGGTCGATGGGGCCCGCCACCGGCACCCCGGCCCCCGGCGCTCGGCCTCTCTGGAGGGTCTCGGCGCGCACCTCGACCGCTGCCGACCAGATAGTGGTTTCCGTCGGCCCGTACAGGTTCCACAGCTCGCCACCACGCGCCAGCAGCTGCGCGGCCAGCTGCCCGTCGAGCGCCTCGCCGCCGCACAGCATCCTGAGATCGCGATCCCCCTCCCAGCCGGCGTCCACCAGCATGCGCCAGCCTGCCGGCGTCGCCTGCATGAGCGAGGGCCGCAACCGCCGCAGCAACGCCACGAGGCGGGCGCCATCGCGAGCGGCCGCAGTGTCCGCCAACAGCACCGTCGCGCCCCGCGCGAGGGGGCCGAACAGCTCAAGGCCGGCGATGTCGAAGCCGACGGTGGTGAGCGCGAGCAGCCGGTCGGCGGCATCGATGCCCGGGCGAGCCGCCATCGCGGTGATGAAATTGCTCAGTGCGCGGTGCTGAATGGCCACGCCCTTGGGCTGGCCGGTGCTGCCGCTGGTGTAGAGGATATAGGCAAGGTCTTCGGGGTCGGGCGAGGGACACGCACCGGCAATGGCGCGTACAGCGCCCTCGGGCTCATCGAGAGCGATCACCGGCACCCCCTCGGGCACCGCCGGCCGCTCCGCCGGCGCGAGGTCGGTGAGCAGCAGCGCGGCCGTGGAATCCGCGAGCATGTAGCCGATGCGCTCCGCCGGATAACCGGGGTCGATGGCCAGATAGGCTGCCCCCGATTTCAGGACGGCGAGCAAAGTGACGAGCAGATCAGGTCCACGGCGCAGGCACACGGCAACCACCGCGCCACGGCCGATGCCCCGCGTCCGCAGACGCGCCGCCCAGTCCTCGCTGCGCGCCTCCAGCTGGCGATAGCTCAGCATCACGTCGCCGGAGGGTGCGGCGTAGACCACCGCGGTCTTGTCCGGCGTCCGCGCCGCGTGGGCGGAGACCTGCACCGGAATCGGCTCGGCCGCCGGACCCGCCGGGCCACGGCCCATCTCCAGCAGCCGGCCGCGCTCCGCGTCCGCCAGCAGCTCGATGTCGCCGAGATAGGCCTCGGGGGCGTCGGCAAGGCGGGAGAGGATGCCCTGATAGTGGCGCAGCATCTGCCGGGCATGCGCCGGTGCGACCCGAGCCGTGTCGATGCCCAGGGCCAGTACGGTCTGTGTGCCCGGAAACACGCGCAGGGCCAACGGATAATGGGTGCGCTCGAAGCTCCCCGCCTCCAGAAGCGCCAGTTCGCCGGCCTCCCGCGCGAAGGCATCCTGCATGGACAGGGGCAGATTCTCGATGATCAGCAAGGTCTCGAACAGCGGCTGACCCGCCTCCCTGCGGCTCCAACGCTGCAGGTCAGTGAGGGCAGCGTGGCCGTGCCGCTCACGGTGGCGGCTTTCGGCCTGCAGATCGCGCAGAAAGGGAGCGACCCGCCGAGCCGGATCGGTCGCCACCCGCAGCGGCACCGTGTTCAGGAACAGCCCGATCATGGCATCGGCTCCCGGCAAGTCCGCCGGCCGACCCGACAGCACGGTTCCGAACACCACATCGTCCGTGCCGCTGTAGCGGGACAGGAGCAGGGCCCATGCTCCCTGGAGAACAGTGGCGAGGGTGAGGCGCTCCCGCCGCGCCATGGCCGTGAGCCGGGCGACAAGGTCAGGATCGACCACCTCGCGGAACTCGACGGTGCCGGCCTCGTCGCCGCTGCCTGCCGCCTCATGGCTGAGAGGCGCCAGCTCCGGAACCGGCGCTTCCGGAAGGTCCGCCAGAGTACGGCTCCAATAGGCGCGCGCCGCAGTTCCATCCTGCGCGGCGAGCCACTCCACATAGCGGCGATAGGGCGCCGGCGACGGAGGCAGTTCCCGGCCCGCATAGGCGCGCAGCATCTCGCCCACCAGCAGAGAGCCACACCAGCCATCCATCAGCAGGTGGTGGAAGCTCCAGACAAAGCGGTGGCTGTCCGGTCCCACGCGGAACAGCGCGAAACGCATGAGGGGCGCCGTATCGAGCCGGAATCCGCGCCGGCGGTCGGAGGCCAGCCAATCGGCAAAGGCTTGCTCCTGCGCCACGGCGTCGAGGGTGGTCCAATCCGCCAGATGCCACTCCGGTTCAACCCCGTCATGGATCACCAGCACCGGGCGATCGAGATCCACCCAATGGCATTCGCCGCGCAGCACCGCGTGACGGGCGATCACCCGCTGCCACGCCGCCTGGAAGGCCGCGACGTCGAGGTGCCCATCAAGGCGACACCAGCATTGCTCGAAATAGGTGCCGGAATGCTCTTCCATCAAGGTATGGAAGAGCATTCCGCTCTGCATCGGCGTCATTTCGAAGACATCGACCACCTCGGCCACCGCGCTAATCCTTCCGCGATCTGAGCCTGTCCAGCAGGCGATCCACTTTCGCAGCCGAGCTGGAGGCCTCCGCCTTCATGCCGGTCAGCGCTTGCAGGTGGAGGCGCGCCCGCGCCTCCACCTCGGCACGGGGCTGTCGGGCGGGGTCGAAATGCCAGCGCAGGTCGAGGCCCTCCCCATGCGCGAGCGCCTCCACGCCCAGGATACACCCCTGCGGAAACACGCAGCGGGGCGCCAGCTGCCATTGGAGGTCCCCGCGATCGCCGCCATCCCCCGGCGCCCGCGCATCGGCCTCCCGGTCCTGCCACGACAGGACGATCCGTGCTGTGCCGGCATCGCTTGGATCGCCCCCCGGCCCGACGGCGGCGAGGCGGGCCTTCTGAGCCACGAACCAGTCGGGGTCGTGGGCGCGCGGGCGCGGCGCAGTGGAGATCGGAACGAGCCGCGTGAAATTTCCCGCCGTCCGCCGGTACGCTGCGTCCGGCCGGGTGGCGGTCAAAAGCGCCAAGGCGGGCGCATCGCCCCCGCTCGCAGGCGCGAGCGCCTGTTCCAGCGCCTTGAGAACCATCAGCTCCAGCGGCACCTCCAGGTGTCGCGCCGTCGTGCGCAGACGCGCCACCGCATCCGGCCCGAGAGCCGTACACACCTCGCCCGCGAGAGCGGCGTCGGACAAAGGCGGCGCGCGGACCGGGGTCTCTCCTCCCACCTGGGCAAGCCAAGCCTCGTCGCTGCCGGGCGCATGCAGCACCGGCGCGGCGCCGGCCATGAGCGCGCCGGCCGCATCTTCGAGGTCGGCGACCATCCAGCCGATGGCCAGAGCGTCCACCAGGAGCGGATGGGCGGCAAGGGCGCATATCGGTGCGCCATCCCGCAAACATGTGCGCAGACCGAAGGTCATGCGCCCGCCCTGGCGGGAGACATCGCGCGCCCATTGCGCAAGGGCCGGATCGTCGTCGCCCCCGCAGTCTAAGGAGGCGTGGACGGCGTCCGGAACCAGATGGCCGCGCAGGGCGGGGTGGTGGTGCGCCACCAGCTCCGCCGCGCGTCGCATCACCGCATCGGGCGCCGGCGCGTGGAAGGTGACGAGCCACGGGGCGAGGTCCGCACCGATCGCATAGCATTGCCAGCGCGAGAGCTGCGGCCTGTGCGACAGTTTCCGAGCGGCGACGGCCGCCTGCGCGGCGACGGTCTGGTGCTCGAAGATCTGCGTGGGCTCAAGCCCCAGGCCCTGCGCCTGAGCGCGGGCGACGATGCGGACGCCGAGAATGGAATCGCCACCGAGATCGAAGAAATTGTCTTCCACACCGAAGTCGTCGCGCTGCAGCACCGCCATCCAGATGGCCAGCAGGGTCGCCTCTGCAGCATTGCGCGGGGCGGTGGGTCGCGCACGCGCCACCGACGCCTTCGGCAAAGGAAGCTGCTTGCGATCCACCTTGCCGTTCGGATTGAGCGGGAAGGCGCGCATCAGAACGAACGCGGTCGGCACCATGTAGCGCGGCAGTTGCGCCGCGAGGGACTGGCGGAGCGCACGTTCCGTGGACCCATCGTCGATGGCGGCAGCGGGATCGCGCACCAGCGCATAAGCTACCAGCCGTTCGTTCGGCGCATCGAGCATCACGATCGCCTGCTCGACCAGGGGCTCCTTGAGCAGACAATCCTCGATCTCGCCGATCTCGATGCGGTAGCCCCGCAGCTTCACCTGGAAATCGGTGCGGCCGATGAACTCGATCTCATCCCCCGCCAGCCGGACCACGGCGTCGCCGGTGCGATAGAGGTGCAGCGGCTGACCCGGCGCGGCCCGGAACGGATTGGGCACGAAGCGGGCGGCGGCCAGCGACGGGCGGTTCCAATAGCCTGGGCTCAGGCAGGCGCCGCCAATATGCAGCTCGCCCGGAATGCCGCGCGGCAGCGGCTCCAGATAGGTGTCGAGAACATGGAGATGGGTGTTGTCGACCGCCCCGCCGATGGGGACCTTGCCGCTTTCCGCATGTTCCTGCGTCACCACGAGCGCGCTCGCCCAGATGGTGGCCTCGGTGGGACCATAGACGTTCCACAAGGTGCCCACGTGCTGCAGCAGGCGGCGGGCCAGTGGTGCATCGAGCGCTTCGCCGCCGCACAGCGCGGTCAGCGTCGCGCACCCCCGCCAGCCGCTGTCGAGCAGCATGCGCCAATAGGCGGGGGTGGCCTGCATGTGGGTGATGCGGTCGCGGCTCAACACCTCCGCCAGCTTCGCCGGGGCGAGCAGCAGCCCCTGGCCGTAGAGCACCACCGTCGCGCCGATGCTGAGCGGCAGCAGCATCTCGAGAATGGAGATGTCGAAGGTCGGCGTGGTGATGGCCAGCATGCGATCGCCCGGACGCAGGCCCGGGCACCGGGCCATGGACCACAGATGGTTGAGCAGGCTGATATGGCCGATGGGCACGCCATTCGGCCGGCCGGTGCTGCCGCTGGTATAGAGAAGATAGGCCAGGCGCGCCGGGTCCGCCGCGGGCAGCGCCACCGCAGGGTCGGCCTCCAGCACCGGCGCCAGCGGATCCAGGCAGCGATGCGCGGGGTAGAGCTGCGGTTGATCGGTCAGGATCAGGCTCACGCCGGCATCCTGCAGCACATAGGCCACACGGTCCGCCGGGTGGTCAGGATCGAGCGGCACATAGATGGCGCCGGCCTTCAGGAGCGCGAGCAGCGCCACGATGGAGGCCCCCTTGCCCGGCAGCGAAACGGCCACCCGATCACCGGGCCGCACCGGCTCCGGCCCCGACGACAGCCATCGCGCCAGCCGATGGGCGTCATCCTCCAGTTGCCGATAGCTCCAGCTCCGGCCATCGCTCTCCAGAGCCACCCCCTCGGGATAGCGTCGGGCGACATCGGCGATGACCTCGTGCACCGTGACGCGGGGCAGCTGCGCTTCCACCGGCGTGCCGAGCGCGACAAGGGCGTGCCGCTCCTCTTCGGACATGTAGTTCAGGGTCGGCAACAGCGCATGGGGCGCCTGCAGAACAGACTGCAGCAGATGCTCGAAATGGGTCGCCATGCGCGCCATGCGCCAGGGATCGAAGAGGGCGGTGCGATACTCGATGGTCAAGAGGCAGCCGCTCTCCCGCTCCATCATGTACCAGCTGAGATCCACCTTGGTCTCCCGCAGCGGCGCCGGCTGCTGCCGCACCGACAGGCCCGCGACGCCGAGATCGACCTCTTCGGCATTCTGCTGCTGGTAGCCGCCGGTCTGCACCTGGAACATCACCTGGGACAGGGGATTTTGCCGGGCGTCGCGATTGAGGCCGAGGGCCTCGGCGACCATGGGAAAGGGCAGCTCCTGGTGGTCCAGCGCATCGGAAACGCAGTCCTGAACCTGCCCCACCCATTGCGAGAAGGTCAGGCCCGGGTCCAGCCGGGTGCGCAGCACCAGGGTATTGGTGAACAGGCCGATCAGGCCGGCGGCCTCCGCGCCCATGCGTCCGGCGACCGGCGTGCAGATGACCAGGTCCCGCTGGCCGCAATAGCGGTGGAGCAACAGTTTGAACGTCGCGGCCAGGACGGTGAAAGTCGTGGTGCCGAGCCGTGCCGCCAGCACACCGACCTGCGCGTAGAGCGTGGATGGAAGGTCGCGCGTGATGCGCGCCGCCGCCATGTCGATGGTGCTGTGCCGGGAGCGGTCGGTCGGCAGCTCCAGCGGCTTGAGGTCGCTCAGGCGCGCCTTCCAATAGGCCCGCTGCCGGTGGCTGGCGGAGCCCTGCAGCCAGTCTTGCTGCGCGCGCACACAGGCGGCGAAGTCGCCGGACAGGTCCGGCAGGTCCGGCGCACGACCGGCGCAGAAGGCGCGATAGCCCGCCGCCAGCTCGCGCATCAGCACGCCGCGCGACCATCCATCCGCGATCATATGGTGCAAGGTGATGGCAAGCAGATGCTCCTGCGCACCGAACCGCACGAGGTGGACCCGAAACAGCGGCGCCTGGGTCAGATCGAACGGTGCGGTGGCGGCGCGGTGCGCGACTTCCTCCAGCCGGGCCTCGGATCCCTCCGCGTCGGTGAAATCGAGGGCGAATGCGCAGCCGGGCAGCACCTGCTGCCAGGGCTCGCCCTCATGCAGCGGAAACGCCGTGCGCAGGGGCGCATGCCGATCGACGATGGCCTGCAGGCTCTTCTCCAGCGCGGCGCGGTCGAGCGGGCCACGCAGTCGCCAGCGATAAGCCACATGATAGGCCGAGCTTTCCGGATAAAGGCTTTGCTGAATCCAGAAATGCATCTGGCCCGGCGAGAGCGGCAGGCGGTCGGGCCGGCTCACCGCTTCAGCCTGCGGCGCGAGGCTGTCCCAGGCGATGCCGCGGGCTTCCAGCTGCCGGCGGAAGTCCGCCTGCTGCGCCGGGTCCAGGGCCGCGACCCGCGCCCGCAACCTGTCCATCGGATCTGCGTTGCTCACGACAGGGCCCTTCCTCACACGGCTTTGCTCAAGGCGGGCACCGGCGCGTAACGGCGGGCCAGCGCCAGGAGATGCGGCAGGCCACCCATCGCCAGGCCGTAGTCCTGGACGAAGTCGATGAGGCAGGCGATCTCATCCACGCCGGCGGCCGCGAGCGCCTCGACGGTCTCGGCTGCGCCGTCCGGGGTACCGATGAGGGAGCGCCCGCGCATGAACCCCTCAATGCCGAACTGGATGAGGCTGTCGAGGTCGTCCTGGCTGAAGTTCTCCAGGGCGATATCGAGCCCCATGCTGCGGGCCAGCCCCTCCAGCAGGTGATAATGGGTGCGCAGATAATCCCCGAAGGGGCCAGTCACGGTCGCCTTGACCTGCGCCGCATCGGCCCCCAGGAACGTATGCGCCATGATGGTCACGGTGCCAGAGGCAGGGTCGTGGCCGTGCTTCTCCAGGGATCGCCGGTAGGCCTGGATCTTCGGCGCCAGCCCTTCCAGGGTTTCGCCGAGCAGAGCAGTGAGCACATTGACGCCACGGCGCCCGGCTTCGATGAAGGTCTCGGTGGACTGGCTGGCCACCCAGAAGGGAATGCGCGGCTGCACCGGCCGCGGCAAAGTCCGCGCTTCCGTAACCTGACCATCGGCATGCTCGAGGCTCACGTGCTCGCCCGCGAGCAGCTTCGAGATCACCTCGTAATTGCGCCACATCAGGCTGCGCCGGCTGCCATAGGGCTCACGCGACAGCACGAACTCATCCCGCGTCCAGCCGGAGGCGATGCCGACGCCGACACGTCCGCCGGACAGATTGTCGACGACGCTGATCTCCTCCGCCACCCGCACCGGATGATGCAGAGGCAGGACGATGCTGCCGGAGCGCAGCTGAATGCGCTGGGTCACCATCGCCAGTGCGGCGTGGATCGTCGACGGGTTGGGGTAGAGACCGCCGAAGGCGTGGAAATGCCGTTCTGGCACCCACAATGCCGTGAAGTCGTTGGCATCGGCGAAGCGCGCGCTGTCCATCAAGAGGCGATAGCGATCGCCAACGGCGGTGTCGCCGTCGCCATCGAAGTAGAAGAGACTGAATTTCATGCTTTCTCTTTCTCCTTGCGGCGTTTGATGCCGGATCTTCACATGCGATGCTTGCCGACGCCTCAGCCGACCGACCCGGCTCGAGCGCGCCATCAGGCCTCTTGCCGCTGACCGTCGGCTTCGATTTCGTCGAGCAGCGCCGCGAGGGTCTCCTGCTCCCGCTGCGCGGTTTCGAGCGATCCGCGGATCACCGCCGCGATCCCCGCAACGGTGGGCGCCTCGAACAGGAGGGCGCGCATGGGCAATTCAGTTGCGAAATGCTTGCGCAGGCGCATGACCACCTGCACCGCAAGCAGCGAATGGCCGCCAAGCGCAAAGAAATTGTCATCGACACCGATCCCCTCGATGCCCAGCAATTCGCCCATGATCGTCGCCACCGCCGCCTCCACCGCATCGCGCGGGGGGCCGCCCGTGGCACGATCAGGGCGGGCGCTGCGGGCCGTGTCGCCCGCGTCCACCATCGCGACCTGCGCCGCCGCGGCCATGCGGCGTTCGAGCGGCTCCGGCGTGACGGCGACCCGTGAAACATCGGGCCGCGCCAGCACCGCGCGGGTCACCCGCCACACCTCGTCGCCATCCATCGCGTGGGCAAATGGGGCCGCGAGAGACCCGCCGAGGTCCTCGCGCCCCTGCCCGTAAGGCAGACAGGTATCCCAGTCGATGGCCTGCCAACTGGTCGCCTCCGGCATGGCCGGTCCCGCCTCGCGCCTGGCATCGACGAAGGCGTCGAGGAAGCTGTTAGCTGCCGCATAAGCGACGAGGCCCACGCCCCCCACCACAGTGGAGAAGGAGGATTGCACCAGCACGAACCGGGGCGCGATGCCGACGATGGCATCGGCCAGAGCCGTCATGCCGGCGATCTTTGTGGCGAACAAGCCGCCCGCCTGCTCTGGCGTCGCCTCGGCCAGGGGGCAATGGTGGCCCTCGCCCATGCCGGCGGTATGGAACACCCCCTGGATCGGCCCGAAGCGCCGCTGGCTGTCAGCGATGCAGCCACGCAGCCAGTCCGGATCCGTCAGATCACCGCTGAACAGCACATAGTCCCGCCCCGGTACACCGATGTCGCGGAGTGCCCGCACGAAGCGGCTCACCGGGTGTTGCGGACTATGCGAGGCGAGCCAGTGCTCCCACTCTTCCGCCGGCGGCAGCCCAGCCCGGCCCACCACGACCACCCGCGCGCGCAGCGACCTGACCAGCGCCCGCACATAGATGAGGCCGAGCCCCTCGGTCAGGTCGCCGACCACCAGATAGGTCGCCCCTGCGGAGAGTGCCGGAACCTCCGCAGGCTCAGTGAGCGGCGCGGCCGTGACCTCCTCCCGCCAGAGGAGGCCGCCACGCAGGGCCAATACGGTGGCATCCTTCTGCCACGGACGGGTCAGCGCAGCGCGAAGCCCCGCCACCGGGCCGGCAGCGACGGCCGGCAGATCCACGCTGCGGCACTGCAGGTACGGTACCTCCTGCGGCAACACCCGCAGTGCCCCGAGCGCCATGGCCGCGGCGGGCGCGAGCACCTCTCCCCCCGTGACCTGCTGCATACCCCGGGCGAGCACCGTGAGCACGGCGGGCCGCTCATCCAGCGTCGTCAGAGCTCGACCCAGGGCGAAGACGCTGGTGAACGGCGCCTGAGGCGCCGCGGCAGGATCGAGCGGGAAGGCATTGATGATCTGGTCTGGCCAGATGTCCCTGGCCGCCAGTTCGGTGAAGAGCGCGCGATAGTGATCCGGATCGGCGGGATCAAGGTCGAAGCCCGCACCCGCCGGGGCAAATCCAGCCGCCGCCTCGACGCTGATCACCTCCACCTGCGCCGGCACCGTGCCGATGGCGGCCAGCGCGGCAGCGCCCCCGAGCAGCAGCCAGCGGGCCCGCGGGAGCTCGGCGTCACCCGCGCGCGGGGCAGCGCAGCGCCGCCAGAGGGGCTGGTGGAACCAGGTGGCGAGGTCGGCACGCCGCCCCGGCGCCTCGATCTCGCCCTGCACCGGCGACGCAGGCGGCACCCAGAAGGATTCCCGACGGAATGGATAGGTGGGCAGACCCACCCGCCGCGGCGTGGCCCCCGCGTCCGGCTCATCGCGCTCCGTCTCCAGCCCTGCGACCCAGAGATGCGCATGCGCCAGGGCCACGTGTTCGGCAGCGTCCTGCTCGGCGGTGTCGGGCAGCGAGGTCACCGCGCGCAGGCCGGGACCGGACGGCTGGGCCGCCAGCCGGGTCAGCGTGGCCCCCGGCCCGACTTCGAGCAGAAGCGGATTCGGCACTTCCAACGCCCGCGACAGGGCGGGGCCGAACCGCACCGCCTGCCGCAGTTGCGCCACCCAATAGGTCGGATCCGTCGCCTGCCCGGCCGTGAGCCAGTCCCCGGTCAGGTTGGAGACGATGTCCAGGGTCGGCGGATGGAGCGGAATTTCGCTGAGGAGCCGGGAGAAGGGGGCCAGCGCCGGCTC
This sequence comes from Xanthobacter sp. ZOL 2024, assembly GCF_052932325.1. Taxonomy (NCBI): domain Bacteria; kingdom Pseudomonadati; phylum Pseudomonadota; class Alphaproteobacteria; order Hyphomicrobiales; family Xanthobacteraceae; genus Xanthobacter; species Xanthobacter sp. ZOL 2024. The sequence continues at coordinate 1,725,194 of NZ_CM128808.1, read as the reverse complement.
CATCATGAAGCTGTGGAAGGCATGAGACGTCTTGAGCAAGCGACTGCCGATACCACGCTGCTCGACATCAGAGGCGAGCGCGGAGATGGCCGAAAGCGTGCCCGCGAGCACACAGCTGCGCGGTCCATTGACCACGGCGAGGTCCACCTCGGGCGACACCAGCGCCCGCGCCTCCGCCTCGGACAGGGCGACGGACAGCATCGCTCCGGGCGCACAGGCCTGCATCAGCGTGCCACGTGCGCAGACCAGCCGCAGCGCATCGGCGAGCGAGAACACGCCGGCAAGGCACGCGGCGACATACTCACCAATACTGTGCCCGATGAGGGCGCGCGGCCGCAGGCCTTTTGCCAGCCACATCCGCGCCAGCGCATATTCCACCACGAACAGCGCCGGCTGTGTCCATTGCGTGCGGCGCAGCGTCTCGGCGTCACCATAAAGCACCGCCCTGAGATCCAGGGTGTCCGGCAGCAGATCGAGGCATGCCTCGAAAGCGGAGCGGAATTCTGGCTCGTGCTCCAGTAGCGCGCGCGCCATGCCGGGATACTGGGCGCCCTGGCCCGGAAACAGGAAGACGAGCGACGGCGTGCCCGGCAGCGCCTCGCCCTCGACGCAGGCGGGCCCCTCCCCCCGCTCCAGAAGCGCCACCGCCTCCGCGCGGCTGTGGGCCAGGCAGGCGAAGCGCCGACCCATGGGGCGCCGGCCGGTGTGCAACGTGTGGACCACATCGGCCAGCGCGGGGCCGTCCTCAGCGCCGATGGCGGCGGCGAGAGCCCGGCGCATCCGCGCCAGCGCCTCGGCATCGCGGGCGGACAGCCGCAGCAGATGCGGGCCGGCGACCGCGGATGCCCGCGGCTGGCCCGGCGGCTCTTCCAGGATGACGTGGGCGTTCATGCCGCCCATGCCGAAGGCGCTGATGGCCGCCCGCCGCGGCCGGTCCGGCGTGCGGCCCCAGGGCCGGTTCTCAGTCACCACGCGGAACGGGCTCGCCGGAAGATCAAAGCCCGGATTGGGCGCGGCGAAATTGATGCTGGCGGGGAGAGTTTCGTGCCGCAGGGCGAGGATGGTCTTGATGAGGCCGCCCATGCCGGCGGCCACATCCATGTGCCCGACATTGCCCTTGACCGAGCCGATCCCGCAGACGCGGCCCTCCGCATCGAGCCCCGGCCCATAGACCCGGTTCAGCGCGGCCAGCTCGATGGGGTCGCCGAGCACGGTGGCGGTGCCGTGGGTCTCCACATAATCGACGCTGCTCGGCGCGATGCGGGCGTCGGCCAGGGCGGCTTCCAGCACCGCCACCTGGCCGGCGACGCTGGGCGCGGTGAGCCCCACCTTGGCGGCGCCGTCATTGCCCATCGCCGAACCACGGAGCACCGCATGGATGGTGTCGCCGTCCGCCAGCGCATCCCTGAGCCGCCGCAGCACCACCACGCCGACGCCATTGCTGAAGACCGTGCCCTGCGCGGCGGCATCGAACGGGCGGCAGAGACCATCCGGCGAGACCACGCCCTCGCTCTTGTAGACATAGCCCTCGGGTCGCGGCTGGCCGACGGCCACGGCGCCGGCGAGCACCATGTCCGCTTCGCCGGCCAGCAGGCTGCGGGCGGCGAGATGCACGGCGATCAGCGAGGTGGCGCACGTTGCCTGGACGCCGACGCAGGGCCCCTTCAGGTCCATGTGATAGGCGGTGCGGGCGGCAATCATGCCAAGCACGTTGCTCAGGCCGGCGTGGAGCGGGTCCACACTCTCCCGCAAGGCCGGATCGGCGTGAATGTGGCTGAAATGATAGGTGAGCGCGCCGCCCGCGTAGACACCGATCCGCCCCGCGAAGGCGCGGCTGTCGTAGCCGGCATGCTCCAGCGCCGCCCAGGCGCATTCAAGGAACACCCGGTGCTGTGGATCCAGCAGCGCCGCCTCGCGCGGGGCATAGCCGAAGAACCCCGCATCGAAGCCGGTGGGATCGTCGAACCCGCCCCAGACCCGCACATAGTCCGGCCGCGCCGATGTTGCCGGGTCGACCCCCGCCCGCGTCAGCTCGGCATCGTCGACGGTGCGCAGGCCGCTCCGCCCGGCGTGCAGCAGCTGCCAGAAAGCGTCAATGTCATTGGCCCCCGGGAAACGCCCGGCGAGACCGACAATGGCGATCCGCTCCTCCTGCGCCGCCGCGCGCGTCCCCCGATCGAAGGTTTCGGAACCAATCGCCGGCGTGTCGACATCAGTCATCGCTTTTGCTTTCGCTCTCGTTGGTCGGGAGGGATCGTGCGGGCGGCTATGACCGCATGGTCGACGCGCCGGATGGCGGGATGCCGGGAACGGAGGCGAGGGCTCCATGGTGCGGAACCGGCAGGTCGGGGAACCCGGCATCGAGCACGCCATGCAGATAGTCGGTCAGCGCCTCGATGGTGGGATGCTCGAAGATCAGCGTGGGCTTCACCTGCAACGCCAGCTCCCGTTCAAGCGTGGCGCCGATGTTGACGAGGGCAACAGAATCGAGCCCGAGGTCGAAGAAGCCGGTGGACGCTTCCGGCAGTTCTCCCGGCGCCAGCCGCGCGAGCAGAGCCACCTCCTGGCGAATGAGACGCCGCAGGCCATCCCTGCGAAAGGCCCTGGGCTGGTCGCGCAGTTGCTCGCGCCAGGGGACCGGCTCCTGGAGCGCCGGCGCTGCCAGCGCCGCGCCGGGCTGCGCGTCCCAGCGCGCAACGATGCGCAGCGCGCCGTCAGCCACACCCTGGCGGCAGGCGAAGCGGCGCACCTTGCCGCTCGGGGTGCGCGGCAGGCTACCCGGCCTGAGCAGCGCGATGACCCCCGCCTTCAGGCTGTGGCTGCGGGAAACCGCCCCTCGGATGGCTGCGAGGACCTCGTCGGCGGGAAGATCGCGCAGGCCGTCACGCGTGAGCTCGCAGGCGATGCCCACCTGCTCCTCTCCCTCGATCTCGATGGGGAAGACACCCGCCCGCCCCTGGGCCAGCGCGGGATGGCAGGAAAAGACCGACTGCTCGATGTCCTCGGGGTGGTGGTTCTGCCCGCGGACGATGATCAGATCCTTGAGCCGGCCGGCGATGTAGATCTGCCCACGCACGCGGAAGCCGAGGTCACCGGTGCGCCGCCAGCCGCCCGCGCCATCGAGGCGCTGGTCAAAGGTCTCCGCATTCAGCTGGGCGCGGCCCCAATAACCGGGGGTGACGTTGGGCCCCCGGATCCAGATCTCGCCCACGATGCCATCGGCCACCCGCTGGCGCTGCTCCGGATCGACCAGGGCGAGGTCGAGCCCGTCCGCCGGATGGCCGCACGCCGCCAGCTCCAGTGCCTTCTCCCCATCCGCCTCCGCTTCGATCGCGACGCCGCGGGTCGAGAGGTCCTCCCGCCGCACGGCGAGGAAGGCGGGGGGATCGGCCGGGCCATTGCCGGTCTGGAACAGCGTCGCCTCCGCCTGGCCGTAGCAGCAATAGAACGCCTCCCAGCGAAAGCCCGATGAAGCGAACGTCGAGGCGAAGCGGCGCAGCGTGCGCGGGCGGATCGGCTCCGCCCCATTGTAGGCGATGCGGATGGCGGACAGGTCGAGGCCCGCAGCGGCCTCCGGCGTGAACTTTTCCACGCAATGCTCGTAAGAAAAGTTCGGTCCGCCGATCACCGTGGCGCGGCACTGGGAGGCAAGATCCAGGAAGCGCAGGGGCCGGCGCAGGAACGACGCCGGCGCCATGAGCGAGACGGGAAAACCGTTGAACACCGGCGACAGGATTCCGTCGATCAAGCCCATGTCGTGATAGTGGGGCAGCCAGCAGGCCGATCGGTCCTGCCGGCTGTAAGCGAAGGCCACGCTGATCTGCCGCAAGTTGGCCATCAGGTTGCCATGGGTCACCATGACGCCCTTGGGATTGCTGGTGGAACCGGAGGTGTACTGCAGAAAGGCCACCTGCCGCGCGCCGGGCGGAACGAACGGACGTTCGTCGCACGTGCACCACGGCGCGGCGGCATCTGCAGCCGCCGGCGCGAAGCAGAAGCCGCGCCCCACAGCCTGCTGCAGCGGCAGGAGCGGCTCGACCAGATCCGCCGGGCACAGCACGCCGCAGATGCCGGCATCCCGCGCCACATGCAGCCAGCGCTCAATGCCATCCGCGCGCCGGGGCGCAGGGGCCGGCACCGGCACGGCGCCCGCATAGAGACAGCCGAAGAAGGCCGCGATGAAATCGAGGCCCGGCGGATAGACGACGAGAATGCGCGCGCCGGGGGCGACCGCGCCCTCAGCGCGCAGCGCCCGCTCGACACCCCGCGCCCGCTCGCGCAGCTCCCGCCAGGTCCAGGCATCGAAGCGCGCCTCAGCGGCCGGCACCGCGCTGTCGGAGAAGAAGCGGAAGCCCACCTCATCGGGCGTCGCGACAGCCCTGCGTTCGAGCATGTGCACGATGCTCACGAACCCGCTCTCGCCGCCGCTATCCCGGCCCGACAAAGAGGTGTTGTGCATGTCCATCTTCTCCTTATTGGAGGGGAAGGCCGAAAACGCGTAGGCACGCCTGCAGGCATGCCATTTCTACGACGACAACTTAGAATCTCTGAAATGTAACCTTCGCATGCGTATAAACGCCGTTGACGAATTGCCTCTTGCATATAATTATTGAATCCAGTAGTCAACATTTACGCGCCACCCTGACGGGCCGCGAACATGAATTCATAAAGTCGACACACGCGGGACAGGGGACAGTCACCCCGAGAGAACGTTTTTAATCATTAAAAATTCAACATCTACCCTGCAATCGTCTCTATATCCAAGATCTCTGCCAACCGCACATCTGTTGCGGCCAGCTCTATCCGACTTTACGGTCCCGGGAGCATCGCAGTGACGAGCCACGAGGCAATCAAAAATCTGCTGCAAGACCTGTCCGGACAGGGCGTGCGTGTGTGGAACGATGGTGGGCGGCTGCGCTGCTCAGGACCTCGGCAAGCGCTCACGCCGCAGGTCACCGAGGCCATTCGCAACCGTAAAGCCGAGATCCTGACCTTTCTCGAGAGCGCTGTCTCCACAACGCCGCCGGTTGCGCCTGAAATCGAAGGGCGCGGCGATGCCTCACCGCCGCTGTCGTTCGCGCAGCAAAGGCTCTGGTTCATCGAGCAGATGCTGCCGGATGCCGGGCTCTACCACATGTCTTTCGCCGTGGAGGCGCGCGGCCGGCTTCATCTGGCAGCCCTCGACACCGCGCTGGCGCAGGTTGTGGCGCGGCATGCCATTCTGCGCACCCGCATCGACACGCAAGAGGGGGTTCCCGTGCAGCGCGTCGTCGCCGATACCCGCGTTCCGGTGCAGCGGATCGATCGCGGTGCGGCGGCGCCCAGCCCGTCAGAGATCCATACGCTGCTACAGACCGAGGCGCGACGTTCGTTCGACCTTACGGCCGAGCCACCGCTGCGCCTGACGGTGGTTGAGCTGGAGCCGGAGCTCACCCTGCTCCAATTGACGCTACACCACATCTGCGCCGATGGCTGGTCCATGGAGATCCTGATGCGGGATCTCGCAGCCTGTTACACCGCCGCGGTCTCCGGCGCCGGCGTGGATCTGCCCGCCCTGCCCATCCAATATGGCGATTTCGCCGCCTGGCAGCGCGCGCACCTGCAAGGGCCGCACCTTGAACGCGCGCTGACCTTCTGGCGCCGCCATCTGGAGCGGCCGCTGCCCCAGACCCGCCTACCCGGCGACTTTCAACGCCCGCCGACCCCCGGCAATGTGGGCGAGATCCACGGCTTCGTCGTCGACACCGCCACGGCATCGGCCCTGCGCCGCCTGTCGGGCGCACATGGGGCGACGCTGTTCGCGACCTTGTTCACGGCATTCAACATTTTCGTGGCGCGGCACACCGGCGAGAGCGACCTCGTGATCGGCACGCCGGTGGCCCACCGCCCGCGGCAGGAGACCGAGGACCTCATCGGCTTGTTCGTCAATCCGCTGCCGATCTGCTCCCGGTTGAACCTCGCGGCGGGATTCCTGGAGAATCTCAAGCACACCCAGGCGACGCTGTGGGACGTTCTGGAGCATCAGGACCTGCCGTTTGAAAGGCTGGTGGAAGAGCTGCAGCCGGAGCGGGACGCCAGCCTCAATCCCCTGTTCCAGCTGAAATTCCAGCTCGATTCCGCCCCCCGCCAGCCTGCCGGCCTGCCCGGCGTGGAGCTGCGCCGTCTGCCCCCTCGTGATGGTGTGGCGAAGCTCGACCTCAGCATGAACATGCAGGAGGGGCCGGAGGGCCTCACCGGCGCGATCGAGTTCGACACCGCCTTGTTTCGACCCGAAACCATCAGATCGTTCGCCACCCATTTCCTCATCATGCTGCGGGCCATCGCCGCGGCACCCGAACAGGCTGTGGCCAGCGTGTCGCTCCTGCCGGAAGACGAGCGACACACGCAGCTCATCCAGTGGAACGCCACACGGCGCGAGCAGGACGAGAGCGACACTTTCCAGGCGATGTTCGAGCGCCAGGTGGCGCGGGCACCGGAAGCCGCCGCGCTGCTCCAGACCACCGCCGACGGCACGCGAAACCTGAGCTATGACGCGCTCAATCGCCGCGCCAACCAGCTGGCGCACATGCTGCGCGGGCGAGGCGTAGGGCCGGAGAGCGTGGTCGCCATCGCCCTTGAGCGCGGCTTCGACATGGTCGCGGCCTGGCTCGCCGTGCTGAAGGCCGGCGCCGCCTACCTGCCCCTGGATCCGGCCTATCCCACCGAACGCATCGCCTACATGCTGGCAGATTCCGGTGCAGGGCTCATCCTGTCCCACAGCGCCATACGGTTGCCGGAAGGTACCTCGCGGATCAATCTCGATACCGACTGGCCGCAGCAGGCGCCGCAGACCAATCCCGCGCCCGTCTCGCACCCGCGTCATCTGGCCTATCTGATCTACACCTCGGGCTCCACAGGCCGGCCCAAGGGCGTGCTGGTGGAGCATGGCGGGCTGGCCAACCTGACCACCGACAAGATCCGCTGCTGTGACGTCCGCCCTGGCGACCGCGTGCTGCAGTTCTTCAGCTTCAGCTTCGATGCTTCCATCCCGGAGCTGGTGATGAGCCTGGGCGCCGGCGCCTGCCTGCTGCTGCTCACCGCCGAAGACCTGCTGCCTGGCCCCACGCTGGCCGCACGGCTCCGCGCGCACGGTGTGACCCACGTGACCATGACGCCATCGGCGCTGCTGGCGCTGCCGCCGGGCGACTATCCGATGCTGCGGACGGTGCTGGTGGGCGGCGAAGCGCCATCGCCGGAGCTGATTGCGCGCTGGAGTGGCCAACACCACTTCATCAACGCCTATGGCCCCACCGAGACGACGGTGAACGCCAGCATGGTCAATTGCGGAAACGGGCATCCGCTCGACGCCACACTGAGCCCGGCCGCCAACAAGCATCTGCATGTGCTCGACGCCAACCTCGAACCGTTGCCGGTAGGGGTGCCGGGGGAGCTGCACATCGGCGGGGTGGGCATCGCCCGCGGCTACCTGGGGCGCGCTGCCCTGACGGCGGAGCGTTTCGTTCCAGACCCCTTCCGACCGCCGGGCACGTCCGGCGTTCTCTACCGCACGGGCGACCGGGCCTGCCGGCTGCCGGACGGGCGCATTCGCGTGCTCGGGCGCCTCGACGACCAGGTGAAGATTCGCGGTTACCGCATCGAGCCGGGCGAGCTAGCCGCCATCCTCCTCAGCCATCCCGAGGTGGCGGGAGCGGCGGTCGCCATCCGCGCCGACGTAGCGGGGAGCGCACAAATCGTCGCCTACGGCGTGGCGAAGGCCGCGTCCCCACCGGCACCCGCGGCGCTGCGCGCCTGGCTGGCCGAGCGCCTGCCCCGGTTCCTGATGCCGGCGGCATTCGTCTGGCTCGACAGCCTGCCACTGACGGTCAACGGCAAGATCGACACCAAGGCGCTGCCTGCGCCGGATATGGCGCATGCGAGCGCCGGCCGGGCACCGAACGGCCCCCTGGAGACGGCCATTGCCGGCGCCTTCCAGGAGGTGCTCGGCCTCGCCTCGATCCGCGCCGAGGATGACTTCTTCACCCTCGGCGGCCATTCGCTACTGGCCACCCGGCTCGTGAGCCGCGCCCGGGAGCGGTTCGCGCTGGAGCTCGGGGTTCTCGATCTCTTCGAGGCCCCCACCGTGGAGGCGCTGGCCGCGCGGGTGGCCCGGCGTACCCTCTCCGTGCCCCCGGCATCGACGCCGCAGGATGAGCCGCTGCGCGCTGACATCCGCCTCGACACGTCGCTCCGCCCTCCTGCCGGTGTGCGGAGCGTCCATCCCCCCCGCCGGGTTCTGCTGACGGGAGCAACCGGCTTTCTCGGCGCCTACCTGCTGCGCGAACTGCTGCGCGACGAGGCGCGCCAGGTCTGGTGCCTGGTGCGCGGCACCGGTGGCCGCGAGCGCCTGCGGGCCGCCCTCGATCGCTATGGCCTGTGGCAGGAGGCGCTGGCCGAACGTCTGCATGTGGTGCAGGGCGATCTCGCCCTGCCGGACCTGGGCCTTTCCGCCGGCACCCGCGCGCATCTGGCCGGCACCATGGACGCCATCCTGCACAATGGCGCCGAGGTGCATCACCTTTTTCCCTATGAGCGGCTGCGGGCCATCAATGTGGACGGCACCCGGGAGATCATCCGGCTGGCCTGTGCCGGCACGGGGCGGCCCCTGCACCTGGTCTCTTCCCTCAGCGCCTTGACCCGGCGCGGTGCGACGGGGCCCATTCTCGAAAGTGACGGTATCGGTGCCTTTCCCCCACCAATCGGCGGCTACAACCGCAGCAAATGGGTGTGCGAGCATCTCGCCGAGGAGATCCGCCAGCGGGGGCTGCCGGTCACCATCTTCCGGCCCGGCGCGATCTCCGGCGACAGCGAAACGGGCGCATTCAACGGCGCGGACATTCTCTGCCGTCTGATGCAGGGCTACCTGCGCTGCGGCGCCGCGCCGGCCGGCGACACCATGCTGGAGATGCTGCCGGTGGACCATGTGGCCCGGGCGATCGTCGCGCTGGCCGACCAGCCGACTTCGGCGGGGCAGACCTTCCACCTCACCCATTCTGCTCCGGTCTCCTCGGCACGCCTCTTCGAGGCCTGCGCATTGGAAGGTCTGTCGCTTGAGCGCGTGCCGCGCGCGGCCTGGCGGGCGACCCTGAAACGTATCGCGCGCGAGGATCCCAGCCACCCGCTCTACCCGCTCATGGGCCTGTTCGAGCAGGCCGCCGCGGCGGCCGGGGAGACCGCCGGCAGGGCGCTCGCACCCATCGATCGGCGCCGCGCCGCTGCGGCCCTCGCCAACGCGCCCTTCACCGAACCGGCGCTCGATACCGCGCTATTCCGCAAGTATCTGCGCGCCTTCATCCGGGCAGGCGCGCTAAATCCCGCAGCCGAGGCCAGTTTGATCCATGCTTGAGCAAGCCAAGACTTATGATGATTGGGCGTGGCTCTACAATCAGACCCTGGGCCCGAGATATGTGGCGCACAAGATCGGCCCCATCGCGCGGATCGTTCTTCCCCATGTCCCTGCCGGCGGCCGGATCCTCGATCTGTGCTGTGGCACAGGCCAATTGGCCGGGCGCCTGGCCGAGCGCGGCTATGCCGTCACCGGCTTCGATGGCTCTGCGGATATGCTGCGCCATGCGCGCCAGAACGCCCCCACCGCCACCTTCGTGCAGGGTGATGCCCGCGCCTTTGCGTTCGACGCCCCCTTTCACGCCATTCTGTGCACCAGCGCATCCCTCAACCACATGGCCGCGCTGGAGGACCTGTGCGGCGTATTCACCAGCGCCAACGCCGCCCTCGTGCCCGACGGCCTGTTCATTTTCGACGTCAACCATCCCGCCCAGATGTCCCGCCACTGGCGGGGACGGCCCACCGAAGGCGAACTGCACGCCGACTATGCCTGGCTGATCACCCCGGATTATGACCCTGCGGCCGGCCGCGGCACCTTCACCGTCGACATCTACCGGCGACCCCGGAACGCGAGACGCTTGCCCCTCGGGAGCGTGATCGCCCGCGTCACCCGGGGCAAGGCTCTGCGCCGCTCCCGCCTCGCGCTGCTGGCCCGCTACGGCAGCCTTTGCCCCGACTGGGAGCGGCACTCGGTGGCGAATACCGTCTGGGGGCACGATCTCGACGCCATGACGGAGCTGCTGGGCGCATGCGGCTTCGAGCCGGAACTGCGGAGCACCGGCGGCGGCGCCATCGACGACCAGCACGCGGCCTATTTCCTCTGCCGCAAGGTCGCCAACGCGACGACCACCTCGCCTGAAATCGCCACCCCAGCCCCGCGGGCGATGACACAGGCGGCCGCCCGATGAACGCCCGCGCCGACACCCCGACGCCGGCGGCGGCCGCAACGTCCATCATCGCCGCATTCAACCGGCGCACGCTGCAGTCCAAGGCGGCAAGCGCCGCCAACCGGCGGGTCCTCGCCGACAAGAGCGGGATTGGCGTGCCGTTCTCCCAGCTCGCCAAGGAGGCGCTCTATCCGCTGGTCGCCACCCGCGCCGAGGGGCCGTACCTGTGGGACGCCGACGGCCACCGCTATGTCGACATTCTCATGGGCATGGGCATCAATCTGTTCGGCCACAACCCACCGTTCATCCGGCAGGCGATCGAGGAGCAGCTGGCCAAGGGTTTCGCCCTGGGCCCGCAGTCGGACCTCGCCAGCGAGACGGCGGAGATGTTCTGCCGCCTGACCGGCCACGAACGGGTGACCTTCAGCAACACCGGCACCGAGGCGGTGATGACCGCCCTGCGCATCGCCCGCGCCGCCACCGGACGCAGCCGGATCGCCATTTTCACCGGCTCCTATCACGGCCATTGCGACCAGGTGCTCAACCGCCCCGCGACCTTCGGCGACGCGCCGGGAGCCCTGCGGCGCGTGATGCCCCCACTGGCGCGGCGGTGGATGGCGTACCGCGCCATGCCGGCCTTTACCGGCATCCCGCCGGCCGGTGCGCGCGATGTCGTCCTGCTGGACTATGCCGATCCGCGATCGCTGGACCTGCTCCGCCGGAAGGGCCGGCAGATCGCAGCGGTTCTGGTGGAACCGGTACAGAGCCGCAACATCGATCTCCAGCCGCGCGCCTTCCTGAGCACCCTGCGCGCCATCACCGAGCAGACCGGCACGGCGCTGATTTTCGATGAGATGATCAGCGGCTTTCGGGTGGCGCCGGGCGGGGCCCAGGCGCATTTCGGGGTAAAGGCGGACATTGCGACCTACGGCAAGATCGCCGGCGGCGGGATGCCGCTGGCCCTGATCGCCGGCAGCAGCCGCTTCATGGATCATGTCGACGGCGGAGACTGGCACTATGGCGATGCCTCCGCGCCACGGGTCACCCCCACCTTCGTCGCCGGCACCTATTGCCGGCACCCCCTCGCCCTCGCGGCTGCCCGTGCTGCGGCCCGCCACATGCTCGAACAGGGACCAGCGCTGCAGGAGCAGTTGAACGCCCGGACCGGCGCCCTGGTGACGCGGCTCAACCAGTCCCTGGCCACGGCCAAGCTGCCGGTGGTGTTCACGCACTTCGGCTCGTTCTTCGCCCTGGCGGCGGGCCGCAGCCGGGTGCCGCCCCTCGCCCTGAACCTGATGTCGCTGCTGCTGCTCACCGCAGGCATTCATCTGCGCGGCGGCGACAGAGGCGGCTTCCTGTCGACGGCGCACGGCGACGCGGACATCGACACCATCCACGACGCCTTCTGCCAGAGCCTCCAGTCCCTCGCGGGCCTCGGTCTCCTTCCTCTCGCCGATGGAGCACACACACCATGAGCACTCCGGATCAAGCCGACGAGCCGAACTACCGCGTCGTAATCAGCGACGAGGAACGCTATTCGATCTGGCCGACCTACAAGGACATCCCCTCCGGCTGGCGCGACGGCGGGTTCTCCGGGCCCAAACAGGCCTGTCTCGACCATATTGGCGAGGTGTGGACCGACATGCGGCCGCTGGCTCTGCGCCGCCTCATGGACGGGGCCCTGCCCGCCGCACCCTCCCGGCAGGAGTAGGCGCCTTGGACAGATCTCTGGACACGTCGGCGCCGCTGGCCGCCGACCTCCCCGATGCCCGGCGCTCCGAGCCGCAAGCCCCGGGCACCCCGACCCCGGTGAGAGCTGCCCCGCCGCCCGCGGCGGACGCCGCGGCCCGACACGACCCTTGGCTCGATCTGCCGCTGCCGGACAAGCTGGTGGCCGAAGCTACCCTCGGCGAGGCGGACAGCCGGCACCTGCGCGCTCTGCTGCACGGACTGCTGAAGGCACTGGAACTCGACCGCCCGGCCTGCCTGAAGCAGCTGGATGCGCTGCTGCGCGACATCCCCCCGCCGCTCGGTCCACCGGCAGAGATCGACACCACTGGCCTGCAGCTCACGCCGTTTCAGGCCAAGGACTACGACCGCTACTTCCGCGTCAACCGCCTGTCGTCCGACACGCCGGCGATCGCGATGGTGCGCAGCCTGGTGCAGACCGCGCGGGCGGTGACGCACTTGTTCGAGCGCAGCCATCATCTGGCCCCACTCCAGGTGCGCCGCCAGATCGACGGGTTCGTGTGCCACACTCATCTGCTGGCCAGAACCTTCGGGCTGGAGCCTCTCGCATGAGTGGCGCGCCTCCGTCTCCCTACGCGATCTGGCGTGAGTTTCACTGGGCCTTCTTCCTCAATGTCCAGGGTCTCATCGTCGCGCTCAGGCGCTTTCGCCTGCTGCTGGAGCGCGGATCGCGCGCCGCCGCCGCAGAGGAGCTGACGGCGGCGGCCACGCTGCTGACCGCGTCGGCGGCCTCCATGGAACTGGCCGCCAGCTTCACCAAGGACGACTACGAGAACAGCATCCGCCAATCCATGATGCGGCCCTCGGTGGAGTCCGATGATTTCAGCGGCCTGATGTCCTGGGAGCATGCCGTCCTGGTGGGGGTGTGGCGGGACCTGCGACCGGTCTTCGAGCAGCTTCCAGAAGAGCTGGCCGATGCCCACGGCGGCTTTGTGGCCGCCTATCGCCACCTCGCGCAGAGCCACACGGGCATTTGCGCGCGGTTCGTGGGCAGCGAGGCCGGCAGCCTGCGCTACGACGATCGCCATGCGGTGGAAACCTTGCGCCGTTTCGAGCGCGGCCGCCTGAGCCTGATCGATCCCGCCGGCAAGAGATGCCCCTTCCATTCGTGACCGCGCGAGGTTCACGCCTCGGCCCCGCAGGGAATTCGCTCATGAACGACATGTCCGCCCCCATTCATGCCGATGCCAGCGAACACCATGTCGCCGTCATCGGAATGGCAGGCCGCTTTCCCGGCGCGCAGAACGTGGGAGACTTTGCGCAGAACCTGTTTGGCGGTGTCGACTCCATTCCCCGCTGGAGCCGGGATGCGCTGCGAGCCAACGGCGTGTCGGAAGCGCAACTGGACCTGCCCGACTTTGTCGCGGCGGGCGGACCGCTGGAGGGGGCCGATCGCTTCGACGCCGCATTCTTCGGCTACAGCCCGGCCGAGGCGGAAATCCTCGATCCGCAGCAGCGCGTCTTCCTCGAATGTGCCTGGGCGGCGTTGGAAACCGCAGGCTATGCCGGGGGCCGGCGGCCAGGCGCCACCGCCGTCTTCGCGGCAGCGGGCATCAACACCTACCTGTTGAACCTGCACGACAACGCGCGGATCCGCGGCACCGTCAGCCCCTACGAGCTGTTCGTCTCCAACGACAAGGACTTCCTGGCCACTCGCACCGCCTTCAAGCTCGACCTACGCGGACCGGCGGTGACGGTTCAAAGCGCATGTTCGTCATCGCTGGTGGCCGTGCATCTGGCGGTGCAGAGCCTGCTCGCCGGCGACTGCGACATGGCCCTGGCCGGCGGGGTCTCGCTGTCGCAGGCATCGGGCTATCGCGCCCGGGAGGGCGGCATCCTCTCTCCCGATGGCCATTGCCGCGCCTTCGACGCCAGCGCGGCAGGCACGGTTCCCGGCAGCGGCGTGGGCATCGTGGTGCTCAAGCGGCTGGCCGATGCCCTGGCCGACGGCGATGCCATCGACGCGGTCATCATCGGCTCGGCCATCAACAATGATGGTGCCCTGAAGGCGAGTTTCACCGCGCCGCAGGTGGACAGCCAGGCGGCGGTGATCGCCGATGCGCTGGCCATGGCCGGCGTGAACGCGGACAGCATCGGCTATGTGGAAGCCCATGGCACCGGCACCGCCCTCGGCGATCCGATCGAGGTTGCCGCCTTGACCCAGGCCTTCCGGCGGCACACCACCCGCAGCGGCTTCTGCGCGCTGGGCTCGGTGAAGAGCAATATCGGCCATCTGGACACCGCAGCCGGCGTCACCGGCTTCATCAAGGCGGTGCTCGCGGTGCGGCAGGGCCAACTGCCCCCGAGCCTGCATTACGAACAGCCCAATCCGCGCATCGACTTCGCCGCGAGCCCCTTCTACGTCAACACCCATCTGCGCACGTGGGAGAGTGGCGGGCAGGCCCGGCGCGCCGGCGTCAGCTCCTTCGGCATCGGCGGAACCAATGCACACGTGATCCTGGAGGAGGCTCCCCAGCGTCCGGCACCGTCGACGGGCACTGGCGGCCCGCAGCTGGTCACCCTCTCCGCCCGCGACGCCGCCGCCCTGTCGCGCAGCGCCACGGCGCTCGCCGCGGACCTGGATGCGCCCACGGCGCCGGACCTCGCCGACACGGCGTTCACCCTGCGTGCCGGGCGGACGGACTTCCCGCATCGGCAGTTCGTGGTGGCCTCGGACGCGGCCACCGCCGCGGCGCGCCTGCGCGCCCTGTCGAGCTTCGATGAGACGGCCCGCGGACCGGAGCCGGAGCCGGTGTTCCTCTTTCCCGGCCAGGGCACCCCCTACGCCGCCATGGGCCGGTCGCTGCACGCCGGCCTGCCCGCCTTCCGAATGCCCTTCGAGACGTGCGCCGATCGGCTCGACCACCTGATGGGCCTCGACTTTCGGCAGCATCTGTTCTCCGGCGACGACGCCATCTATCGGACCGACGTCGCGCAGCCGGCATTGTTCGCCGTCTCCTATGCCCTGGCCCGCACCTGGATGGCGCACGGCGTCGCGCCCCGGGCCATGCATGGGCATAGCATCGGCGAATATGTGGCTGCCTGCCTCGCCGGCGTGTTCGATCTCGATGCGGCGCTCGCCCTCGTGGTGGCCCGCGGCCGCCTCATGCAGCGGGCGCCCGCCGGCGCCATGCTCGCGATCATCCATCCGGACCAGGAGGTGGAACCTTGGCTGTCAGCCGACATCGCCCTGGCGGCGGCCAACGCCCCCGGGCTCAGTGTGGTGTCCGGCGCCCGCGCGGCCATCGCCGACCTGCAGCGCCGCCTCAAGCAGGATGGAGTCGCCAGCCGGCTGTTGAAGACCTCTCATGCCTTTCACTCCCCGATGATGGGTGAGGCCGCCGACGCCTTTCGCGCGGTGCTTCGGGACATCCCCCTGGCCCCGCCCCGCATCCCGCTGATCTCCAACGTCACCGGCACCTGGATGACAGATGAGCAGGCGACCGATCCGGACTATTGGGTGCGCCACCTGCTGGAGCCGGTGCGGTTCGAGGCGGGCACGCGGACCCTGCTGTCCCTGCCCGCGCCCCTCTTCATCGAGGTCGGTCCCGGACGGACGCTCAGCACATTGACGGCGCAGACCGCGCCCGCGACGGTGCCCTGCATCGCCACGCTCGGGGATGAAGACCGGCGCGAAGAGGCCGAACAGGTCCTCACCGCCCTGGGACGGTGCTGGCAGCTGAATGGCGCACTCGACCTGCCGGCCGCCCGCGGCGCCCGGCGCGTGCCCCTGCCCACCTATCCCTTTCAAGGGGAGCGCTTCTGGGTCCGGCCCGACGAAGCGGCCGGCCCAGCCGCTGCGGAGGCGCCCGGGCCCACCCTTTATCGGACCACATGGCACAGGCAGCCCCCAGCCGCCGCGAAGGCGGCGCCGTTGAAGGGGCGTGTCCTGATCTTTGACGACGGACGGATCGGCACAGCCCTGGCGCAGATCCTCGAACGCACCGGCGCTGAACCCTACCGGGTCATCGCCAGCGACCAGTTCGCCGAACCCGACTATCGGTGCTTCGCCCTGCGTCCCGGTGAACCCGCCGACTATGCGAGCCTGCTGGCGACGCTGGCGGAGCGCGGCGCCCCCCCCGATCACCTGCTGTTCGCCTGGCCGCTGCGGCCCCGGCCGACGGCCACGCCGCTCAACGCCGACGCCTGCGCCATGCTGGCCGTCGTCACCGCGCTCGCGCACGATGAACGGCACCTGAGCCTGACCCTGCTCACCCGATGCGCCGCGGACGTGACCGGCCTGGAAGATCTCGACGCCGCCCAAGCCCTGGTCGGTGGGGTGATGCCAGTGGTGGGCCAGGAGCACCCCCACCTGGCATGGCGCCACATCGACATCGAGGCGACCGACGCTCTCCCGCCGGAGCAGGTGGCGCGGCACATCTGCGATGAGCTCGGCCGCGATGGGCGCACCGTGGCGCTGCGCGGCCCGCACCGCTGGCTGCCCGAGATGGAGCGCCTGGAGCCTTCCAAGGCGGACGGGCAAGCCGGGCTGCGGCGCAATGGTGTCTATGCGATGATGGGCGACCTCACCGGCCCGGTCGGCCAGGCTTGGCGCGACGGGCTTTCCGCATGGCCCGGAGTCCGGCTCGCCCTGTTGCAGGACAGTGGCGCGCCATCGCTCGAAACGGCCGACACCCTGCGCATCCCCCTCAATGGCACCGACACGGCGTCGCTCGACGCCGCGCTCGATGCTGTCGTCGCCGCCTGCGGCCGGGTGGACGGCGTCTTTCTGAGCATGCCTCAGTCGGACCGGGCTTCCGCGGCCCCGATCACCGCGCTGCAAGACGCCCATTGGCAGCACAATCTCGACACCCTGCACGCGCCGCTGCAGGCGCTGATCGCAGCGGCGGGGCGGCGCAGGATCGGCTTTTGCTGCATCCAGTCCTCGTTGTCGGTCGCGGTCGGCGGTCCGAGCCTTGCCGCCTATGCGGCCACCCACCAGGCCATGGATCTGCTCGTGGCCCGGCAGGATCGGACAGGGCCCACCCGCTGGTTCGCCATCGGCTATCCGCGCGTTGCTCCGGATGCGGGCGGACACCCGCGGGCGGGCGCGGCGACGGCCGCGGCGGTGTCCCCCGCGACGGCCTGGGCGCTGACCTCAAGCCTCATCGACGCCGGATGCAGCGGCCAGACGATGCTCTCGGCCAACGGCCGCCCGTTCATTGGCGCCGTCGCCACCGCGGTGGAGCCCATCGGCGCCACCGGCGGCCGCAGCCGGCCGGCGCTGGCCACCGCCTTCCTCGCACCGCGCACGCCGGCGGAAGCTACCGTGGTCGAGATCTTCAAGGAATTGCTCGGCTTGGAGCGCGTGGGCGTGAATGACGGCTTCTACGAGCTCGGCGGCCACTCGCTGCTGGCCATCCGCGCGGTGGCGAAACTGCGTGACGCCTTTCCGGTCGACATCGCCATGCGCGATCTCCTCTTCGACAACCCGACGGCGGCGGAGATCGCCGCCACCCTTACCGCGCGGATTGCCGAGAACACGGACCTGCACGTCCTGGCCGATCTCCTCGATGAGGTCGGCAGCCTTTCCGATGACGAAGTCGGCCGACTGATAGCCGGGAGCGATGCCCGATGAACGAGGTCCTGCAGAAACTTGATGCTCTTTCACCAGAGCGGCGGCAGCTCCTGGAACGCAAACTCCTCAACGCCAAGCGCGGGAACCGCGCCGCGCCCGCCGCCCTTCCGCGGCGTGGGAACCCGGCCGCGCCCCTGCCGCTATCCTTCGCGCAGCAGCGGCTCTGGTTCATGCAGCAGCTCGATCCCGGCACCGTTGCCTACAACATGAACCTCGCCCTGCGCCTGGAGGGCCCTCTCGATCGTCCGGCCCTGGCCCGCGCCTTCGCGGCGCTGGTGGCGCGCCATGACACGCTGCGCACCGCGTTCACCCCAGGCGCGGATGGCACCCCCCTGCAGGTGGTGGGGGAGCCCGATGCCCTCGACCTCTCCTATCAGGATTACCGTCAGGCCCCCGATCCGGAGGCGAGCGCGCGCCGCCACGTGGAGGAACTGGTCGGCACCCCTTACGACCTGACGCGGCCGCCGCTGCGCGCCGCGCTGCTGCAGCTGAGTGACGACGCGCACGTGCTCGCTTTGGGCATGCATCACATCATCTCCGATCGATGGTCCATGGGTGTGTTCGCGCGAGAGCTGTCCAAACTGTATGAGGCGCAGGTGATGGCCCGTCCTGCCGACCTGCCCGACCTCGCCGTGCAGTTCGCTGATTGGACGCTCTGGCAACGGGACCTGCTGGCCGGCCCGGTGCTGCGCGACCAGCTCGCCTATTGGACCGCACAGCTCGCGGGAGAGCTGCCGGTGCTGGAGCTGCCACTCGACCGCCCGCGCGGCGCCGCCACCAGCTTCGAAGGGCGCCATCTGCCGGTGCGGCTGGATCGTGCCCTGGCGCTGCGGCTGCGCACACTTGCGGCGCAGCGGAACGTGACCGTGTTCACGCTGCTGCTGACCGCCTTCAAGGTGCTGCTGCACCTTTACAGCGACAGCGACGACATCATCGTCGGCAGCGAGGTGGCCAATCGCGACCGCCCCGAGACGCAGACGATGATCGGGCCGATGGTCAACACGCTGGTGTTCCGCAGCGACCTCTCGGGCGATCCCACGTTCGAGGATCTCCTCATGCGCGTGGCAGCATCAGTCCGGCAGGGTCTCGCGCACCAGGACATCCCGTTCGAGCGGCTGGTGGAGGCGATCAACCCGGAACGCTCCTTGTCCGAACTGAACCCGCTGTTCCAGGTGAAGTTCGACATCCAGCACTCCATCGCCCCACCGCCCGGCCTGCACGACCTCGCCATCGCGCCCTATCCGCTGCGGGAGGTGGCGACCAAGTATGAGCTGCGGTTCAACTTGGAGGACATCGGGCCGGATATCGGCGGCAAGATCGAATACGCCTGCCACCTGTTCGACGAGGACACCATCGCCGACATGGCGCGCCGCTTCGAGCGCCTGCTCGCCATGATCGTCGAGGCCCCCCAGCGGCGTCTGTCCACCCTCGATCTGCTGTCCCCCGACGAGGTCGCCGCCGCCGTGGCGGCCGGGGCCGGCCCGGTACGGGAGGAAGCCGCCGGGCTCTGCCTCCATGACCTGTTCCGGATGCAGGCCGGGGCGACCCCCCGTGCGCCGGCGGTCACCGACGGCACCGTGACATGGACCTATCAGGAGCTGGCCGACCGCGCCGCCGGCATCGCCGCCGCGCTGGTGGGGGCCGGCGTGAGGCCGGGACATCGTGTCGGCATCTGCATGCGCCGTTCCCCGGGCATGATCGCCGGCCTTCTGGGCATTCTCCAATCCGGCGGTGCCTATGTTCCGCTCGATGCGGAATATCCCGCCGAACGGCTCGCATTCATCGCCCAGGATGCCGGCCTCGACATTCTCTTGTCCGACCATCAACCTTCCTTCGTGACGGGCGAGGGGCTGCAGATCCTGGATGTGGACGCGCTGCCCGCCGCCCGCCTGGCAGCCCGGCCCCGGGTCGAACCCGACGATCTCGCCTACATCATCTACACCTCGGGCTCGACCGGGCGCCCCAAGGGTGTCGCCATCGCCCACCGCTCGGTGGTTGCGTTCATGCATTGGGCGCAGGCCCGCTTCAGCCGGGACGAGATGGCCTATATGCTCGTGCCGACCTCCATCAGCTTCGACCTGTCGGTGTTCGAGCTTTTCGCGCCCCTCGTCATTGGCGGCGCGCTGGTGGTCACCGAGCATTTTCTCACCCTGCCGGACCTGACGGGCAAGGTGGACGTGACCTTCATCAATACGGTGCCGAGCCTGCTGCAGGAGCTGCTGCAGACCCAGCGCCTGCCGAAGACGGTGAAATGCGCCACCTTCTGCGGCGAGCCGCTGCCCGCCTCCCTCGTGACGCGGTTGCGCGCGGACTACCCGCATCTGCACATCCACAATCTCTATGGCCCCTCCGAAGACACCGTGTTCTCGACGGAGGTCGCCCTGCATGGGGCAGGATATGACGGCGGCGTGGTGCCCATTGGCAGGCCGCTCCCCAACACGCGCACCTACATTCTCGACCGAGCCGGCCGCGTACGCCCGCAGGGCGTCTCCGGCGAGCTGCACCTGGCCGGCTGCGGACTGGCGCGCGGCTATTTCGGGCGACCGGCGCAGACGGCGGAGCGCTTCCTTCCCGACCCCTTCTCGTCATCGCCCGGCGCACGCCTTTACCGCACCGGGGATCGCGTGCGACATCGGGCGGACGGCCTGCTGGAATTCCTCGGCCGGCTCGATCAGCAGGTGAAAGTGCGCGGTCTGCGGATCGAAACCGGCGAGATCGAGCATCACCTTGAACGGATCGACGGGGTCGCCAAGGCCGTCGTCACGGTCACCGGCGGCGCCGACAGGCAGCTCGCAGCCTTCGTGGAGCCGGACGACGGCATCACCCTCGACGAGGCCGCCCTGCGGCGCACCCTGGCGCAGGTGCTGCCCGCCCATATGGTGCCGACCCTGTGGGGCTTCATCACCCGGCTGCCCCAGCAGCCCAATGGCAAGATCGACCGCGGCGCGCTGCCGGCGATCGCGGATTTCACGACCGGTCACAAGGCGCCGCTCGTCACCGATGTCGAGCGGCAGGTCGCCGCGGCCTGGTCGGACACCCTGAAGGTGGCGGACATCGGCCGCCAGGACAATTTCTTCAAGCTGGGCGGGCATTCCCTTCTGGCCATGCGGATGATCGCCCGCCTGCCCTTCGCCTTGCCCACCAAGGACGTGCTGCGCACGCTGTTCGAGTTCCCGAACCTGCAGGACTTCGCGGCGGCCATCGCCCCGGCGGCTGGCATGTCCGACCCGCGCCAGCCCTCCGGCGGCGTCAGCATCCCGCGGCTGGCGGAGGGCGAGCCGATCCCCCTGTCCTTCGCCCAGCAGCGGCTTTGGACCCTCTGGCAGCTCGAGCCTAAAAGCCCCTCCTACAACGTGCCCGCGGCGATCCGGCTACGCGGCCCGCTGGACCGCGCGGCGTTGGTCGAAGCCTTCCGGCGCCTCTCGCAGCGCCACGAGGCCTTGCGCACGCGCATCGTCACCGACAACGGCCAGCCGGTCATCGACGTGGAGCCTCTGGTGGAGCCCGACGTCGCCGATCGGCCATCCAGCGACGCGACCCTGGCTGAAGATCTCGCGGCGGAATGCCGGATCCCGTTCGATCTTCAGCACGCCCCCCTCTTCCGCGCCCGGATCTTTGTCGTGGGGCCGCAGGATCACGTCGTACTGATCGTGATCCACCACATTGTCGCCGATGCTCAGTCTCTGGAGCTGATCCAGCGGGACGTCACCGCCTTCTATAACCGGCTGGTGGGGGACGAGGGACAAACGCAGCCGCCGCCCCTGGCTCTGCGCTACGCAGACTACGCCGCCTGGCAGCGTCAGCAGGCCGGCGACGATGATCTCACTTACTGGCGGCAGCAGCTGCAGGATGCGCCGCGCCTGCTGGAGCTGCCCACCGATTTCCCGCGCGGCGCGCAGCAGGAGGGCGGCGGCGACGGCGTGCGCGTCACCCTCGGTGCGGATCTCACCCGCCGCCTGGCGGCGCTGGCGAGCGCACATGACGCCACGCTGTTCATGGCGGTCCTGTCGGCCTTCACCGTCCTGTTGTCGCGCTATTCCCGGTCCCGCGAGGTGGTCATCGGAACGCCCATCTCCCAACGGCCGGATCCGGCGCTCGAGCAGGTGGTCGGGCTGTTCGTGAACACCCTGGCCCTGAAGCTGGCCTACGAGCCCGATGCCAGCTTCGCCCGCCAGCTCGAACGGACCCGCCTCACCGTGCTCGAAGGCTTCCAGCACCAGGACACCCCCTTCGAGCGGGTCGTCGACGCCCTCGCCGTCCCGCGCGACTGGAGCCACAATCCGGTGTTCCAGGCCATGTTCAGCTGGCAAGCGGACACGCCGCGCGACATGGATCCCATCGGGTTGGAGCGCGCCGCGGTCTCACTCCCGCCGGACAGCGCCAAGGTCGACCTGACATTGAACGTGCGGCACCAGAATGGCCTTCTGGACTGCGCCTTCATCTTCAGGACAGACCTGTTCCTGCCCGCCACCATCACCGCCATGGCCGAGGCCTTCGCGGCACTGGTGGAGGCGCTGGTGGCCCACCCCCACCTGCCGCAGGCGCGCATCTCCTGCCTTCCAGTGAAACAACGCCAGCAGATCCAGGCGTGGAACGATACCGCCCAGCAGACCCCCGCGGCGCCGGACACCTTGCATGGCTTTTTCGAGCGCAGCGCCCGCCGCACCCCCACGGCCATCGCCGTGACCGATCGGGACCGCAGCCTGTCCTATGGGGCGCTCAACCAGCGGGCCAACGCGCTTGCGCGCCATCTCACATCACGGGGCATCGGCCGTGGTGCCTGCGTCGGCATCTGCCTGCGCCGCACGGTCGATCTGGTGGCCGCCATGCTGGCGGTGCTGAAAACCGGAGCCGCTTACGTGCCGCTCGATCCCAACTATCCGCAGGAGCGCGTCGCCTTCATCGCTTCCGACGCACGCCTGGCGCTGCTGTTGACGCGGGAGGACCAGCCCCATTTCCTCGGGCGGGAAACCCTGGACCCGACCACCATATGGGAGCCCACCAAGGCGGAAGCATCAGCAGGCGATGACGCCCCCGACACGAACGGCGCCTGCGGCCATGACCTCGCCTACGTCATCTATACGTCGGGATCCACCGGCAAGCCGAAGGGCGTCGCCATTGAGCATGGCAATGCGGTGGCCTTCACCCATTGGGCTCGCGAGACCTTCTCGCCGCAGCAACTCTCCGGCGTTCTGGCCGCAACCTCCGTGTGCTTCGACCTGTCGATCTTCGAGATCTTCGCCACCCTGGCAGCCGGTGGCCGCGTGTTCATGGTGGAAGATCTGTTCGAGCTTCCCGACGCCGCCTTCGCCGACGAGATCACGCTCATCAACACCGTGCCGACCCCCATGGCGGAACTCATGCGGTTCGGACCGTTGCCGCCGAATGCGCGAACGGTCTGCCTCGCCGGCGAACCGCTGCCGCCGAGCCTTGCCGCTGCGATCCTGGCGGACGGCGCGGTCACCGCGCTGCATAATCTCTATGGCCCCTCGGAAGACACCACCTATTCGACCGGCTACCGCCTCCAGGAGCCGATCGAGCGCATCCACATCGGCCAGCCCATCGCCAACACGCAGGCCCATGTGCTGGACGAAGAGATGCAAGAGGTGCCCATTGGCATGCCCGGCGAGCTTTACCTCAGCGGCCGTGGGATCGCCCGCGGCTATCACCATCGCCCGGACCTGACCGCCGAGCGCTTCCTGCCCAATCCCTTCGCCACCACCGGGCACGCCCCGGTGCTCTACCGGACCGGCGATCTGGTGCGGCGGCGCACCGACGGTAATATCGACTATCTCGGCCGCTGCGACCGGCAGATGAAAATCAGCGGATTCCGCATCGAACCCGGCGAGGTCGAGGCGGTGCTCCTGCGCCATCCGGGCATCACCGGCGTTGCCGTGGACGCCTGGCACGATGCCACCGGCCACGCCCGTCTGGCGGCCTGGATCGAGACGCCCGCGCCCCTCGCCAAGGCGGCCGTATCCGCCTATCTCTCCGAGCAGCTGCCGCGCCACCTCGTGCCGACGCTCGTCACGCTCCTCGCCAAACTA
This sequence comes from Xanthobacter sp. ZOL 2024, assembly GCF_052932325.1. Lineage (NCBI taxonomy): Bacteria > Pseudomonadati > Pseudomonadota > Alphaproteobacteria > Hyphomicrobiales > Xanthobacteraceae > Xanthobacter > Xanthobacter sp. ZOL 2024. The sequence goes on along the minus strand of NZ_CM128808.1, from coordinate 1,701,552 downwards.
CCGCGGCTGCCGAACGGAAAGCTCGACCGCAAGGCGCTGCCGGACCCCACCGCCGGCCACCCCACCACCGACGGTCCGCACCACCGCGACGATGGGGCGCCGCGGCGGGGTTTCGAGCAGATCCTCGCGGCCATCTGGGCGAAGCTGCTGGGGCGTGCCGACATCGGCCGGAACGACAACTTCTTCGCCCTCGGCGGCGATTCCATCCTCGCCATCCAGGTGGTGGCACTGGCGCGCCAGCAGGGCATCGCCATCGCGCCGCGCCAGCTCTTTCAACACGGCACCCTGGCCGCCCTGGCCGCCTCAGTGGCAACACTGGGCGCGGAGCAGATGGAACAGGGACCGGTCACCGGCAACGTCCCCCTCGCCCCGGCCCAGCATTGGTTCTTCGAGCAGGATTTTCCGGAACCCAGCCACTGGAACCAGGCGCTGCTGCTGCGTCCGCGCCATCGGCTGGAGGCGCAGGCCCTGCAGGCGGCGATGAACCGCATCCACACCGACCACGACGCCCTGCGGGCGCGCTACGCGCCCGGCCCGGACGGATGGACCCAGCTCTATGCCCCCATCACCCCGGCGCCGGCGCTGCGGGTGGTGAGCTGCAGCGAAAGGGAGGCGCCGGACGTCATCGCCGCCGAAGCCAATGCCCTGTCGCGGAGCTTCGACATCGCGGACGGGCCGGTCTGGGGCGCGGTGCTCGTCAATATCGGCGCCCAGGATCAGCGCCTCGCCCTCGCGGCGCATCATCTGGTGATCGACGGTGTCTCCTGGCGCATCCTGCTTGACGACCTGCGCCACTGCCTCGAAGCAGAAGCCGCCGGCGAGGCGCCCCTGCCCCTCCGCACCAGCCCGGTGGGGGCATGGGTCCGTACCCTTGCGGACAGCGACCGTTTCGACGACGAACTCGGCTATTGGCGCGGCATCTGCGAGGCGCCCCTACCGCCGCCCCCGGCCGATCACGCGGAGGGAAGCAACCTTTCCCGCGATACGGCCATGGTGCGGCTTGTTGTCGATCGCGACACCACCCAGCGCCTGCTGCATGATGCTCCAGCGCATTATCCGGTCGAGGCCGACGAGCTGATGCTCGCCGCCCTGTACGGCGCGCTGCGGCGATGGTCTGGACAGGACCGGCTGCGCATCATCCTGGAGAGCCACGGCCGGCCCGACCTGTTCGAGGCGCGCGATCTCTCCCGCACCGTGGGCTGGTTCACTGGCCTTCACCCCCTGCTGCTCGAAGCCGAACCCGACGCCGACACGCGCGCCACCCTGCTCGCCGTGAAAGACAGCCTGCGGCGCATCCCAAACATCGGTATCGGCTACGGAGTGCTCAAATATCTCCGGGGGAAGACGCTGCCCCGCCTGGAGGAAATCGCGGCGATCCGCTTCAACTATCTCGGCCAGACGGATCATCTATTCGAGGGTGACGCCCTGTTCGCCCGCGCGCCGGAACCGGCCGGAGAGCCACGCGGCGGAGCCAATCCCCGCGGCGTGCTCCTCGATGTGAACGCCATCGTCTCCGAGGGCTGCCTGAGCGTGCGCTGGGCCTATTCCGCCGCGATCCATGATCGCAGCACCATCGCGGAGCTGTCGGAAGAGTTCCGGGCCCAGCTCACGGCATTGGTCGAATACTGCATCGCCGCGCCGGAGACGGGCTTCACCCCCGCCGACTTCCCGCACATGTCCCTCAATCAGCATGAGCTGGATGACATCCTCCGGAGCCTTTGAGACGCCCCATGCCGCACCCAAGCTCCGCCGCCATCACCGGACGCAATGCCATCGCGGATATCTATCCGCTGTCACCCATGCAGGAAGGCCTCCTGTTCCACACGGTGTCTTCGGGAACCGATGGCCTCTACATGCCGCAGACCGCCATCCGTCTCCGCGGCGCGGTCGATGGCGCCGCGCTTGAGGCCGCCTGGCGCGGCCTCATCCAACGTCATGGCGTGCTGCGCACCGGCTTCCATTGGGAGGAGCGGGACGAGCCCTTCCAGGTGGTGGTCCGGGATGCTCCGGCCGCAGTCACGACCCTGAACTGGAGCGCCGCCAGCGACGCGGAGCAGCGGGCAAAACTGTCCGACCTGTTTGCCGCCAACCGGGCGACGACCTTTGATCTGCGGCGTCCGCCGCTGGCCCGGGCGCAGTGGATTGAGACCGGGCCGCAGGACTCCATCCTGGTCGTCTGCTATCACCACATCATTCTTGACGGCTGGTCGATCCGCAAACTTCTGGAAGAATTTCTGCTGCTCTACCAACGCGAAACCGGCGCGGACACGCCACCTCTGCCCGAGGCCCCACCCTACAGCGCCTACATCGGATGGTTGAAGCGGCGCGACCGGGCCACATCGGCCAGCTTCTGGCGCTCCTATCTTGCCGGCGCTCCCGGTTCCACACGGCTGTTGAGCGGCGACGCCACCACGCGGTTCCAACGATACACCTGGACCTGTCCCCCAGACCTTCACCGCAGCATGAAGGCGTGTTGCACGGCCTCGGGCCTCACCCTCAATACGCTGCTGCAGGGCGCCCTCGGCCTGTTCATTGCGTGGCAGACCGGGGCGGACGACATTGTGTTCGGAACCACGACCTCCGGTCGTCCCCCGACACTGGCGGGCGCCACCTCGATGATCGGCCTATTCATTAACACTATTCCCGTGCGCATAGCGATCGATCGGGCCCAGCCGCTCGACCATTGGCTTGCCGACCTGCAGACCCGTCAGGCCACCACGATGGAGCATGAGCATGTGCCTCTGTCCGAGATCCAGGGGCGCGGCGCCTCCCTTTTCGACACCCTCCTCGTCGTCGAGAATTTCACCGCCCGGGACCACGCACCACAGCAGCCAGCCTTGACCAGCGAGTGCCTGGACTTCGACGAGCGAACCCACTTCCCCTTGACGCTCTGGGCCCGGCCCCACGCCGACGTTCTCACCCTCGACATCGGCTATAGCGCGGATGTGATCTCAGCCGCGACCATCGCCGACATGGCTTCCCGGCTCGCCGCGCTCCTTGCCGTTATGTCGCGCGCTCCGGCGGAAACAGTCGGCGCCATCCTGGCGCAGCTGCCGCCGGCCTCCACCGCTTTGGGCTTCGCCGTCGGCAGAGATCGGCCCGCGGCCCATGACCCGACGCGCGTCGCCACCCCTCCGCGGCGGCCGCTCACCACGCCGACGGAAGCTCTTCTGGCCACCACCTGGCAGGATGTCCTCAAATGCGGGGCGCTGCAGAGCGACGCGAATTTCTTCGAGCTCGGCGGCCATTCCCTGCTTGCGGCGCGGGTCATCAGCCGCCTGAGGGGCGCGCTCCCCGTGCGCCTTCCGGTGCGCGCGCTCTTCGAGCAGCCGGTTCTTTCCGAGCTCGCCGCCCATATTGACGGCCTGGTCGCGCAATCGGGCGCCGGCGACGACCATATCGAGGTGGAGCTATGAGCGCTTGTGACTCCACCCCCCTCCTCCTGGCTCTGCCACCCGCAGGAGTCGGCCCAAGCCTGTTCCGCGGCTGGGCCCGGCCGGGGCGATCCATGAACATCCACCCGGTCGCGCTGCCGGGGCGGGAGGTGCGCTTCAACGATCCCCTGCCCGCCAGCCTTGATGCCCTGGCCGATCAGATGGCCGAGGAACTGCAGGCCCGCCTCACCGGCAGCTATGCCATCTTCGGCTATTCCATGGGTGCGCTGCTGGGCTACGAGATCGCCCGGCGCTGGGTCCGCTGGGGGCTGCCGGGGCCAGACATGCTGTTTGTTCTCGGCTGCAACGCGCCGGATCGCATGGTTCTGGATCGCGAGCCGTTCCATACGCTCGCTCCGCACGACTTCCAGCGCACCCTCGCGGACCTGGGCGGGATTCACATGGACATCTTGAACAACCCGGAAGCCATGGCGGTATTCGAGCCTATTCTGCGCAATGACTTCCGCATCTGTGAAGTCTACCAGCACGACACATCCGGCGACCGGCTGGACTGCCCCGCCCACGTCTTCCACGCCGACGCCGACGCCTTCGTGCAATGGGAGGCCGCCTGCGCCTGGTCGGAGTTCATCACCGGGACGACGATGATGCACACCGTCGAAGGCCGGCACATGATCGCCAAAAGCGTCTTCGATGCCCTGCCCGACACCCTGGAGCGCCTCTGGCTCCACACCCGCACGCCACCGAATGTTGCGGCGATGCCGGCCTGCTGACGCGGCCAGGTCCGACGCCCTTTTTGAAGGCCCGCCCCTCTTCTCCCATGCCATAGAGACCTGAGTCCTCTGGTGAGTTTGGCGTTGATGCGCCGGTTGAGCAACGCTCGACCGGCGGAGCTGGTCGGGATTGCGCAGCCAATCTTCCGTTACGGTGAAGGTCGAAGCGAACGCCCCCCGCGTCAGATCACCGAGCGCGAAATGTGGGCGCTGATCGTTGTCGTCGACGACCCAAAGGTGACCGCCGCCTTCGCGCGGCCGCCCGCTCACAAAGCACGCCGATGCTCTGCTCTTCCGCGAACCTCGATCGCTGCGTGGTCCGGTCCTCATGGTCCGGTCCTGTCGATGGAACGGACTCGAGCCTCAGATGGAGCGCGTAGCGGGGAGCATGGCAGGCGGTATCAACTTGGCCGCGTAACCGACACCCGAACCCAGCTTGGCCACGCCGCCAGACTGTCCGCGCGATTGGGAGCACCTCACAAAATGAATGCTCAAAATTTGGCTTGAAGCAGCGCTTGACAGGCTGAAAAGGCCATGCAAACTTTTTTGCCAGCAATACAGCTACCCAAAATTTTCGGCATCAACGCCCCACTGCTCTCGTCCTTCCTGGGCCGGGCCGCGTGGGGCGTTTTGCGTTTTTCAACCCCCTTGTCCAGAACCCCCTTGTCCAGGAGGATGACCATGTCCACACTCTTGCAGCATCAGGCCAAATTCTCGGGATCCATTGCCACCCCCGCTCCGATCCCGCTGCGTGAGGTGATGCCATGGGCCCTCTTCGGCGGCCTCATGATGCTGCTCGCCATCTACTTCGTCGGGGTCGAGGAAGGGGCCCTCTCCGTCTTCACGGGCTCCTATGTCCACGAATACGTCCATGATGCCCGCCACCTGCTCGGTTTCCCCTGCCACTGAGGAGCCCAAACATGGCCGGAAAGCTCTTGTTCAAGGGAATGCTGGCCGGATTGATCGCCAGCCTTCTCATCTTCTGCTTCCTCAGGGTCTTTGGCGAGCCGCCGCTTGAGCGCGCCATCGCCTTCGAGGAGCAGGCGGAAAGCGCCGTTCCCCACGCACACGCACCTGAAGTCGCCGCAGCAGAGCCCGAGCTCGTCAGCCGCCAGACCCAGGCCGGATTTGGCCTGCTCACCGGCGTCCTGGCATATGGTGCTGCCGTCGGCGGGCTGTTTGCCATCGCCTTCGCCTTCGCCAACGGACGCCTCGGCGCGCTCGGGCCACGAACCACAACTCTCCTGCTGGCAGCCGTCGGCCTCATCGCGCTGGTTCTCGTCCCGGCCCTCAAATATCCCCCCAACCCGCCCGCCGTCGGCAGTGGCGACACCATCGATGCCCGCACGCAGCTCTACTTCGTGATGATGGGCTTCTCCCTCTTCACCGCCGTGGCGGCACTCATAACAGGGCGAAGGCTCTGGATGTCCTTCGGGGACTGGCGAGCCTTCGTCCTGCCGGCCGGCGTCTATGTGGCCACCATCGCCCTGGCGCTCGCGGCCCTGCCCTCCGTCAACGAGGTGCCGGAGACCTTCCCCACCGATGCCCTCTGGGCCTTCCGGGCCGCCTCCCTGACCGGACACGTCATCTTCTGGGCCGCTCTCGCCGTTGCATTCGCTGCAATCCAGACGAGAAGCCCTAAGGCACGGAGCCGCGAACACATCTCCGCCTGACGCGGGCGCCCGGCCGCGCCGGGCCCCGTCAAGACACTCCGACCAAGTCTGCAACGGTCGTGCACAAGCAACGGTTCGAGGAACGTAAGACATGCCCACAAATGCAGGCCTGGATCTTCGCCGAGGGCGGCCTTTGCCCGCCATCGGCACCACCGAAGCCAAGCTACAGCAACGCAAGCTTGATGCGTTGAAGCGTGGCATTCACCGGATCCCGCAATCCTCGCAGCATCCGTTTGGCGTCCATCTGATCGCCGTCGGAAAAGCAGGGACGGGCGTGGTCCAAAGGTTCCTTGACAACGCTCCGGTCGACCTCCTCGACCCGCCCGGCTCCCGACTGACCGTTCTGGGCGTCGATATCGGTGACGACGACCTCAAGCCCCTTATTGCATCAGCCTCAAAGCTTGCAGGCGACCGCTCCCAGATCGAGATCATGCCGGTCGAGCTGCCGCCCATGGAGGATCTGCAGGCCTCCATGGCCCGGTACATCGACTTTCTCAAGCTTGAGTATCCCCTGTACCACCCGAACCCGGATTCACTGGCCTGGCTGCCCGCCGACGCGCCGTTGCGAGACGCCGATGGCTCGATTCAAAGGGCCGTGGCGAAGGCGGCGTACGGCCGCGCATTCTACGATGGCGACCGCCCCATGCACGGCGCGCTCAAGCGCTTCGCCTCCAGCGTGGAGGCGACGGGGGGTGACTCCGTGGTCGCCATCGTCTTCGGACTTGGAGAGAGCGTGGGCAGTGGGATCGCCCTGGATCTCGCACGTCACCTCTCGTCGAGCATCCTTGGCCGCCGCATCCTGGTGACCGGAGTTGGGATCACCCCCCACCCGAGCGATTCCGCCACAGCGCGCGGCGCACGCTTGCATGCTGTGTTCAGCGAGCTGGATGTGCTCTGCGACGAGACCAAGAACAAGGGCGTCACCCCGTCTTGCGGCGATCTCTTCAAAAACCCGTTCACGGCAGGCTTCATCATCGTCCCTCAGCCAGCGGACGTGGACCCGCATGAGGCCCGCAAGTCCGTCGAGCAGCAGCTGTCGTCGCTGTTTGCCGAGCGCCGCGGCGCGAACCTCTGGGAGGCGCTGCGGTTGCTGAACTGGGTCGCGGCACCTTCGACCCAGCACTCGGCCGCCCGGACTCCATGGGGCGCACGCTGGATCCATATGTTTGGCTTCGGGTCCGACACGGCCGGCCCGGCAGCCAAGGACCTTCGCACCGCGCTGGGGCTCATGCCCGACTATCAGCCCGAGTTCCTCGAAATGCGGACCGCCGACAGCGCCAACGACCATGCGGCCAAGGATTGGATCGACGCCTTGAATGCCGCATTCATGCCGGAAGTGCCCCCGCACCAGGTCGACGGTGGATCGCCCGGCGCGATCCAATACCTGCTGCCTCGCGTCGCCCTGAAGGACTTGTCCGCCTTCCAGGGGGCGTTGAAGGGCTACGACGCGGAGCCCATGGAACAACGCCACCTGCACCATGCGCTCCTTCTCGAACAGGGCCTGCTGCTTTGCGAACCCTCCACGGTGATCGAAGGCATGGCTGGCGCGAGCATCGGCAACGGCAACCAGTGGATCGCCGTTCCGCGGCATCAGCTGCGCGGCGAAGACGCGTGAGGAGATCCCGATGCCACTCGATTGGAACGAGGTAAAAGCCAAATACGGTGCCGGCTATCAGGTTCCAACCATCCGGGGTGGAAAATTCGTCAATATCGTTGGTGTCGACGATGAGGCGATCTACATCGAGACACCCATCTGGAGCGCAAAACTACATCGAAAAAATCTTGAGGCAGGCGTCGATTTGATCGAGTCCGGCGTCATATCCAGGGATCCCGGGCTGTTCGTGGAAGACTACATGCTCTACGTCGCCCACGAACGCGCCAGCTCGGTCGCGCACATTCTGCGCCATCTGGGCATCTTGGATCAAACTGAGACGTTTAATATCCGCTGCTGACAGCGGCGCCAAACGGCTTCTGAAGACGCCAGAGAACCGCCTTCATCATCTCAATTCGCCGTCAAATACATCACGCGCGTTCTAGACCTTTAACCAGAGGAGTCGAACCTATGGCCTCGTCATCCCTATATAACAGCGCCACGGGCACCCAGTCACCGCACTGTATCCACGCGATCGGCATCGGCCGCACCGGCGCCTGTTACATCGAAGCGCTGCTGCGCACCGGTGAGATCGAGGATCTGCTCGCCGAAGACCCCCGCGCGACATGCGCACTGATGGTCGTCGACATCGGCGACCAAGATATGGCCGTCGCCATCGACTATGCGAACGCCTTCAAGAAGCGGCTCCAGTCCCGCGGCGTCGCGCCCGATCGTTTCAACTTCCAGGCGATCGCTCTGCCGGTGCCGGGCAAGGCGGAGTTCTTCGAGGGCCTCAACCGGACCCGCGAATTTCTGAAGCTCGAATATCCCCGTTACTACTGGAATCCGAACTTCGAATCCTATGTGTCGCACAAGTATCAGATGCCCGAGGCCGGAAGTCATTTCCCCCGCCTTGTCGCCAAGGGCATCTATGCCAACGCCTACTATGCAGGCGAGCGCCCGATGGACGTCGCGCTGCGCAGCTTCGTGGACACGGTGGAGAAGTCGACGCTGCCGTCCATGGTGATGGTCGCGTTCAGCATCGCCGGCGGCACGGGCAGCGGCATGGTGGTGGACCTCGCCCGTCATCTGTCGAACGTGAAGCTGGGCCGCCGGATCCCCGTGATCGGCGTCGGACAGCTCTCCCACAGCGGCGATGGAGATGATGTCCACAACTGCCCGGGGCAGTATACCGCCTTGAACGAGCTCGATTGCATGCTCGACGATGACAAGAATGCCGGTGTCACGACGGTCTGGGGCGACCTCTACCGCAGCCCGTTCACCGGCGGCTTCTTCGTGGTGAATCCCGAACACAGCTGGCAGCGCCTCACGGCATATACGACCACCGGCGAGAAAGAAGTTCGTCAGGGCTTCAAGCAGATGGTCACCAACCGCTTCGTCGCCGACTCCTTCATGCGCTTTGCCGTGATGGACTATGGACGCGTGCTGTTTCGCGCCCTCCGGCCGGCCGGCTTCACGGGCGCTCCGCACGAGACGCTCTCGTCCAAGGCCCGCAACTGGACCCTCTTCGACGTCGCCAAGCTCACCCACCCCGGTGTGCAGGTTCTGCCCGGCGAGTCCGGATCGAAATGGCAGTCCGTCATCGCGCAGTGGATCGACTTCACGCCGCAGTACAGCGGCCTGAAGGACGGCTTCAAGACCGACTACGCCGAAGTCCACATTCATGCGTCGCGCGACATGGGCTTCGAGAATATCGAAAAAGGCATGAAGGAGATGATTTCCAGCTCCTACCTTCTCGATGGTGATTCGACCTATCAATCCTACAACCACGAGTTCTTCGACGCCCTCACGTCCTACGCCAACGTCATCCTGCCCGGCGTCGCGAAAACGGACCTCTTTGCATTCTGGGAGAGCCAGAAGAAATACGACACGCTCGACTGGGAAGCCAAGCTGCAGGATCACGCCTGGCTCGTGGATATCGGCCCCATGCTCTCAGAGCCGGCGATCCGCTTCGAAGGCATGGCCGGCGAGTGCATCTGGGGCTGCGCCTGCTGGGTGGTGGTGCCATACGATCAGGTGCGCGGCGACAAGCTCCCTCCGCCGAACCGCAAGGTCATCCTTGAGGAAGGCATCGCGGCAATGACCAAGACCGTGGTCAAGACGCCCGGCGGCGACGCCAAGCCTCTCGCTCGACAGCATGCGTGACGCCGGCGCGTGAACGAGATCGGAGCCGCGCGCAGCGGCTCCGAACACCCACGAGAGGCCGATATGGACGACCGCATTCTCCCACTGCTGATAGAGGATGAGCCCTATTATCGCAGCGCGGGCAATGAAGTTGAGCTGTTCACCGCAGCGATGGCGCGCGCCCTGCCCATGATGCTCAAGGGGCCGACGGGATGCGGCAAGACGCGGTTCGTCGAGCACATGGCGTGGCGGCTCAAGCGGCCCTTGATCACCATGGCCTGCAATGAGGACATGACCGCTTCCGATCTCTTGGGGCGCTGGCTCCTCGATTCCCAAGGCACCGTGTGGCACGACGGCCCGCTTACATCGGCGGTTCGTCATGGCGCCATCTGCTACCTCGATGAGATTGTCGAAGCCCGTCAGGACACCACCGTCGTCATCCACCCCCTGACCGACGACCGCCGGATTCTGCATCTGGACAAGCGCGGGGAGGTGGTCCGGGCGCACCCCGATTTCCGGCTGGTGGTCTCCTACAACCCGGGATACCAAAGCGCCGCCAAGGACCTGAAACCTTCGACAGCTCAACGGTTCGGTGCGATCGCTTTCGACTTCCCGCCGCCCGCGATCGAAGCCGAGGTGGTCACGCATGAAAGCGGAATTTCGAGTGACATCGCCGAACGGCTCGTTGCGGTGGCCGCGCAATCGCGCATGTTGCGCGGCAGAGGCCTTGATGAAGGCATGAGCACGCGCATGCTGGTACATGCCGGCGCTCTCATTGTTGAAGGAATCTCCCCGCACGATGCCTGCGCGCTCGCGATGACGGTCCCCCTTTCGGATGACGGCGACCTTCAGGCGGCCCTGCGCGGCTTCGTGGAGGCGCAGTTCGGGCCCTGGCCATGACACTGCAGGCGGAAGCGCTTCAAAGGCCTTCGCTCACGCGGCGGCTGGCGGCATTGCGGGCGGTCGACGCCGCGACCCATGAGGCCATCGTCGCCGCGTTGCCCGGCCTGGCGGAACATCTCGAACACGAGGCGGGACTGGCCGACATGGTCGACCTGATCGCACAGATCGCCGCCGAAGCCCCCGATGCCGCGCGGGTTTTCGCCGAACGGCTCCACCTCCAACCGGGAATGGCCGTTGACACCCATGGCGTTCGCAGATGGGCATTGCATGGCCTCAAGCGCCATTGCAACGCCCCCGGGCATCGCATTGATTATTTCGACCGGGCCAACCCCGAGCTGTTCTTCGATCGGCGCACGCGGAACGACACGGAATATCTTCTGGAGCAGCGCGGAACGTTGCTTCACTACCTGGCTGGCTTCGGCATCGCGCACCACCATATCGATCTCCACGAGCCGCGCGGAGAGGGAGAGCCGTCACCTGCGCCGACGGTCGACAATGAGGTGATCCGTCTTCCGCGCCGCTTCGACGGCATCGACCCCGAGCAACGTGGTCTCCTCCTGCGCGCCATGCTTGCCCATGTCGCTGCGCATCTGTGCCATTCACCGTTGGCGCGCGCAGCCGGCAACAGACGTCCCGTGCTGCTGGCCATGACGGCTCTTATTGAAGACGCGCGCGTCGAACGGCTCACGGCGCAGAAGCATCCGGGGCTGCACTCCCTTTGGGGACTCTTCCACACCGCGAACAAGGAGAGGTCCGGCGCCGAGCTGGCCGGGTTGATGGCGCGGCTTGCGCGGGCCCTTCACGATCCGACCTATCCCGATTCCAACCCATGGGTCGGCAAGGGACGCGAGCTCTTCGAGGAGGCTGCGGCGCGCGACCTGTGCGACATTTCAGCCTTCGATCGCCTCGCGCGGACGCTTTCCATCGACATCGGCAAGATGCGCTTGTCATTGCCCCGCGACAGCCACCCCGTCCCAGCGTATCGCGACGACAACACTCTTCTGTGGAGCCGGGATCTCGCCTTGCCGGTGGATGAGGACGCCCCTGTCGACATCGAGGTGCTCGAAGCGGGCGCGCAGCGCGAGACGCCCCCGGCGCAGGACCTTTTGAACATCGATCTGCGTCCTCGCTATCTCTACCCGGAATGGGACCACCGCCTGGAGACCTTGCGAGAGGACTGGACGACCATTGTCGAGCAGGCGCCAGAGCGTCGGGGCATCGCGGAGCCGCCGCGGTTCGCGCTCCACGGCGGCGCGCATCGCCAGGGATCGGCACGCATCCCGGATCGGTCCATCCGCCTGATGCGCCAGTCGGAGGGGGATGAACTCGATCTGAACGCGGCGATCGAGAGCGTCGTTCAGCAACGATCCGGTCTTGCGCCCGATGAACGCATCTTCTTCCACCACGGGCGGCGCCGGCGCTCGACGGCCGTCGTCGTGCTGATGGATCTTTCAACGTCGACCGACCGCTTCTCTGCCGGCAGCTTCACCAAGGTGCTCGATCTGGAAAAGCAGGCCGCAGCCATCGTCGCGCAAACGCTGGACGCCGACCGCGACCGGGTCGCGGTGCACGGCTTTTCCTCCAACGGCCGTCACGAGGTTCGCTACAGCAGAGTGAAGGATTTCGACGAGCCGTTCGGCAGCCCGCAGCGGGCGCGGCTCGCGGCATTGACCAGTAGCCTGTCGACCCGCATGGGCGCTGCATTGCGCCATGCGACCACGCTTCTGGCTGCTGAAATGACGGATCGCAAGGTGATCCTTTTCCTGACCGACGGCGAACCCGCGGACATCGATGTCGTCGAAGAGAATTATCTCGTCGAGGACGCACGCGACGCCGTCGTCCGTGCGGCCGCACAGAAAGTGCGTACCTATTGCCTGACACTCGACCGGCGCGCCGACCGTTACGTGCGCCGGATCTTCGGCACGCGCAACTTCCTGATCATTGAACGCGCATCGGCGTTCACCAGCAACACGAACAAGACGCTCATCCGGATTCTGGCGGCTTAGCAGCATTTTCAGACTAATTTTATATATGTTCGCGCACAGAAAATACTGTGCTCAAATGTTTATATTTATAAATGCAACTCAATGTGAGTGCGAAAATCATTAATTCATTTCATAAGCGCACAAATGTCTCAACCGACGATCAAGAGTGAGGGGAATACAACGATGTCCACCGCAGACACGACGAAGAATTCCGAACCCCAGTGTGTCCACGTCATCGGCATCGGCCGCACGGGCGCCGTCTACGTCGAGGCGCTGTTTCGAACCGGCGAGGCCGAGGACAATCTCACGCAAGACGGAACGACACTGGCTGGCCTCCTGATCGATATCGGCGACGACGATATCCAGGTGGCCAACGACTATGCACGTTCGTTCGATGCCCGTCTCAAGTCGCGGGGAATCCCGGCGGAAAAGTGCCACTACGAGTCATTGGTGCTCGACATCCCGGACCAAGCGACCTTCGGGCCGAAGATCAACGCCGTGCTTCCCCTCTACACGACTGCCGGCGGAGAGGGCTTGCTGTCGCCCCTGCCAAAGGCGCTCCAGCTGCCGAAGCCGGGCGAGCACACCCCCCGCGCCATCGCCAAGGCCATCGCTGCCTTCGGCCTTTATCTTGATGACAAGCCGATCGCCGGCGCATTGCAGCGCTTCGCGGATCAGGTCAAGCGCGCCAGGCATCCGTCCACGGTACTCATCGCGTTTGGCCTCGCCGGCGGAACCGGCAGCGGGATGGCATTCGACATCGCCCGGGAACTCGGGAAGCTGGGGCTGGGCGAGACCGTCCGGCTGGTCGGCCTCGCCCAGTTGAGCCACAGCGGCGACGGCGTCTATCAGAACAGCTTGGCGCAGACGATGGCGATCGAGGACATCGATCGGACAATGTCCGGGGCAGCGGAGAAGAGCGCCTTCCCCGGCGGCTGCTTCATCGTATCCACCGAGCACAGCTGGCAACGCCTGACCGCCTATACAAAAACCGGGCAGAAGGAGATCCGCCAGCACTTCAAGCAGTTGGTCACCAATCGCTTTGTCGCGGACTCCGTCATGCGCTGGGCGGTTTCAGACAATGGCGCTCACCTGGCACGGGTCCTGGCGAAGGCCGGCGGCAAAACCATCATGTTCAACGTCGCGAAATTCAGCCATCCCGGGGTTCAGGTGCTGCCTGGCCAGGCGCGGTCCACGTGGGATGCCATGCTGCAGCAATGGATCAGCTTCGTGCCGAATTATGCAGGGCTCGCCGATGGCTACAAGACGGACTACGTGGAGGCGCACATCTATACGTCGCGGAACATGCGCAACGGCATGATGATGGACGAGCTCGGCAAATTGCTGAAGGGCCTCTACCTGAAGGCAGGCGACGACAATTATCACGCGTTCACACGCGAGTTCTTCGATGAACTGACATCCTATGCGAACATCATCCTCCCTTCCGTCAAGAAGAGCGATTTGACGGCATACGGCGCTGACCCTGTGCCGGGACCTGCGGATGCCAATGCAAAGGCGCTCGAGCAGGCCTGATCCCCGCCGGCAAGGCGGTTGCTGGTCTGCTGCGGACGGGTCATCGGACCAAAGCGTGCGTGCACGTTTCGGTCCGATGTAAACGGAAGGAAGTACGGCTTACGGCGCGCTTGTAACGAGCCGCCGGAAGCGGTGTGCGGCATCGTCCAACAGCAGGTTGCAGATGACTGTCGTCCCACGCTTCGGCAACAGCTGCACCAGCCTGCCGAAGCGCTTCGATGCACGGATGGAGCTCAATCCGGTCACTGCGCGGAAGCTGGTCCGGATCAACGCACACCTGCCAGGGATCGAGCGCTATCGCGACGCAACCGCCGCGCACGCGCGCGGCTGCGCGACATGCTGTGGCACCTGATCTGATCCTTCCCTCCCCCTGGACGACAAGCGGGACAACCGCACCGATGCGACGGTTGAGGGGCCACGGCGTGGCGCTTCAGGTTATGATCGCAACCTCAGGTAAAGCTGCGGCAACCGCTGGGGAAGCTCGTCCGGGGAAGAGATCGCGAGCGACCATTTGCGCCCGAATATCCGTTCAGCGGCCGATTCCGCGCCGGAGTCCAGGGTCACGCAGAAGACATCCATGCCATCCCGCTTCAGGTCCCGAACGGCAGTGCGGGCGTCCTCTACGAGATATTGCCGGTCGTCCACGTCGATATCGGAGGGCTCGCCATCGGTCACGATGAGGAGAAGGCGCCGGTAGGTGCCCTGCCCCCGCAGATAATGGCCGCCATGCCGGATCACCGGCCCGAGACGTGTTGAAAAATCGCCCGCGAGCCCCGCAAGCCGCCCCATGCAGCGCTCATCGAACGGCTGGCCAAAATCCTTGATCCGGCAGTAGCGAACATCGTCCCGTGTATTCGAGCAGAAGGCGGCCACCGCGAATGGATCGCCCAGGCTCTCCATGGCCCGCGCCATGACGGATACGGCAAGGCGCTCCACGTCGATCACCCGCGCCGCCCCGTCCCGGGTCGTGTCGGCCGTCGAACGCGACACGTCGATCAGCAGCAGCACGGAAATATCCCGCGAACGACGCTCATAACGACCATAGATCCGCGTGTCCGGCATCTCGCCGACACGACGCGAAACCATCGCGGCGATGCTCGCGTCCACATCGAGATACTCGCCGTCCGGCTGCCGCTTCACCCGCTCCTGGCGGCTGATGCGCGCGGACCGCATGAGCGCCGAGAGGCGCTCCACCAGATCGGAGCGCGTGTCCCTCAAGACGGCGGTGGCGGCGGCAGTCCCCATTGCAGGGGCAACCTCCCGAACCGTACACCACGCAGGCCGAAAATGACCGCTCAGATAATCGTATTCCGGATAGCGGACCGACACGATCCCTTCGTCGTCGCAGCCCTGGCGGAGCTTTCCCGCCGAATGGCCGGCATCCGGATCGGTTTCGCTCCGGCCGCCGTCGCCGTCCTGCCGGGTTACCACGGCCCCTTCAAACACCGCATCCATCTCCAGCGGGGGCAGATCTTCCTGCGGATCGAAGTGCCAGAGGCCGAGATTGTCATCCCGATAGGCGGGCTGAACGACATAGGCCCTGGCATCGAACTGAAGGCGCATCTGGCCGATATCGTTGCCGAGGAGCCCGCCGATCCTGCGGCTCAGTTGCGGGTCGGTGATGTCGCTCGCGGCCTCCGTATCGAACAGGCGCCGGCCTTTCTCCACCCAGCCGTGCGGATCGACATAGTCACTGTCGAACAGCGCACGGGACAGGCGTGCCATCAGCGCGATCGCAACGGGCGCGCCTTCCGGCCGCGCCATGTGAAAGCGCCCCCAGAGACGGCGCAGCCCGGGCATGGCGGCCATCGCGAGGCGCTCGACGCGCGCGTCTTCGATCAGCGAGGTCAAGGCGATCTGCAGAGGCTTGAGCCCGAAGGACGGAAAGGTGGTGCGGGAGAAGCGATGGTGCGCGCCGATATGGGCGAGCGCCGCTCGGTAGAGCGCCGTCTGATCGTCCGCGCTGAATCCCGCGAACGCGCTCGGCAGACGAATGCCTCCACCACCGAAGCCTGGCCGGCGCCGCAAATGCTCGGGGGCATCGGCAGGCACCTCCACCAGCGGCGGATGGATGGCCCAAAGGGCCGTGAGATAGGCCTGCAGCGCGGCGCGGCGATCCGCGAAGGCTTCCACGCCCCCATCGCCCAGCAGCCTCAACGCCTCCGCGCTGGCGAGCGAGAAGAAAGCCCGGCCCCGCTCATTGTCCGATCGCCCGATGCTGAGGCCCATGCGAACGAAGGCGATGAAGGCCTGGATATCCAGGACGCCCAGAAGCCGCCCCGTCCGCTCCAGCAGGAAGGGCACATACCGGGGCGCCTGCTTGGCAAGCGCGTCCACCGTCTCCAGCCACCTTGCGAAATGCTCCGGCTTCGCAAGACGCTCCGACGCCTCCACCGCCGCTGGCGGCAGAAGCGCAGCGGCTCTCTTGCCGCTTCGGATGGCCACATAAGAGACCGATCGGCCGAGATCGACGGCCGCTCCCGGACCGATATTGCGCCACAGCGCCGGTCCCGCAGCCGTGTAGGCATCATAGACGTTTGCGCCGTAGCCGGCCTGTTCGATGCGCCGGAGCGCGGCGCGCCACCGCCCCTGCCAGTCCATCGGACCGCTCGCATCTTCCTTGCGTCTCGCAATCAAGGTCATCGCGCACCTTGTCAGAGGCAAGCATCGATCGCCCCGGCAAGAGCATCGCGCATGTCGGGATCATCGGTGATGGGAACCACCATGGCGAACTGGCAGGCTCGGTCAGGCGGCACGCCTTTCGCGATCAGCCGGCCGGCATTGATCAGCACGCGGGTGGAGGCGCCCTCTTCGAGCCCCTTTCCGCGCAGATTGCGCGACCGCTCCGCGATGCGCACCAGCTTGTCCGCCATTCCCCGCTCGATACCCGCCTCGCGGCTGACGATCTCGGCCTCGATCGCCGGATCAGGATAGGCAAAGGCGATGGCGCCGAACCGCTGCTTCGTCGACTCCTTCAGATCCTTCAGAACGCTCTGGTATCCAGGATTGTAGGAGATCACCACGTGGAAGTCGGGGTGGGCGGCCACGACCTCGTTCTTCTTCTCGAGCGGCAGGATACGGCGATCATCGGTCAGCGAGTGGATCACGACGGTCGTGTCCTGCCGCGCCTCGACGATCTCGTCGAGATAGCAGATCGCGCCATAGCGCACGGCCATTGTCAGCGGCCCGTCATGCCAGACCGTGCCTTCCGCATCCAGAAGATAGCGCCCGACCAGGTCGGAGGCCGTCATGTCTTCGTGGCAGGAGACGGTGATCAGCGGCCGGCCGAGGCGCCACGCCATGTGTTCCACGAAACGTGTCTTGCCGCATCCGGTCGGCCCCTTCAGCATGAGCGGCGTCCGACTGTCATAAGCCGCACGGAACAGCTCCACCTCGTGGCCCACATCCCGGTAATAGGGTTCCTCGGCGATACGGTAGGCGTCCATCATCGACACATGTGCCCCCTTCCGCTGACCAGCCATGTCCTACCTGTCGTATCGACCGGCGTGCCGTCAGCCTCCAGCGCCTTCACGCTGGAGGCCTCTCGTCGGAGCGTCAGCGATGCGATGGACTGTTCGGAATCCCTTCGATCGGACATTCCTCCGTGCCGATGGTGGTGCGGGTCATCGCCTCGACCATCTCGCGAGTGCCCTCGGGATCGCTCACCCACTTGGCATAGAAATTATAGGGGCACGCCGCGGTACCCTTGTCACCGTCACCCGAATTGATCATTCCGGTGTAGCCGCGGTGGAGCAACTTGAAGAGATGGTTCTGGGACTGGCCGTTGCGCCGCGCATCCCGGATCGCCGACACGGAAAGCTGAGCGTACTGGATCCCATATTCCTCGGTTCCGCATTCACCGAGCGTGCGGCCATCAAAGCCGACGATCGCGGAATGGCCGAAATAGGAATAAACGCCATCGAAACCGGCCGCGTTGGCCACCGCGACATAGACGTTGTTGGCCCAGGCCATGGATTTGGAAATCTGCACCTGCTGTTCCTTGGCCGGATACATGTATCCCTGACAGCGGACGATGAGTTCGGCGCCACGCATGGCACAATCGCGCCAGATCTCCGGATAGTTGCCGTCATCACAGATGATGAGGCTGACCTTCATGCCCTTGGGACCCTCGGACACATAGGTGCAGTCTCCGGGATACCAGCCCTCAATGGGAACCCAGGGCATGATCTTGCGATACTTCTGCACAATCTCACCCTTGTTGTTCATGAGGATGAGCGTGTTGTAGGGCGCCTTGTTGGGATGCTCCTCGTGGCGCTCGCCCGTCAGCGAAAAGACGCCCCAGACATTGGCCTTCTTGCAGGCTTCCGCGAAGATCGCCGTCTCCTCGCCCGGAACCTGCGAGGCAGTCTCATACATCTCCTTGGAATCATACATGATTCCATGGGTGGAGTATTCCGGGAAAATCACAAGGTCCATGCCGGGCAGACCAACCTTCATGCCCTCGATCATGGTCGCGATGTTACGCGCGTTTTCGAGAACCTCCTCCTTGGTATGCAACCGCGGCATCTTGTAATTGACGACAGCGACACCAACAGTGTCGTTGCTGCTGGTGATGTCTCCGTGGAACATGACGGATCTCCTTAGTTCTCGCGTTACGATCTGAGGCGGGAGAAGAGGCAACGTCGCTTGAGAACGTTGGCACCATGCGGAAGAGATCTTCGCCGCGGCCGCAGACACCGGACCACGGACTCTCGACAGCCTTGGTGACTTTTCTGGCTGACATGGGATAGACCGCAGCGCGCGCACACATCCGACGGAAGACCGCCCTTCCCGGCGCAACGCAGCCGAAACGTCCCTGAGGTCCGCGACCAGACACATGGAGAGCGATGCCGATCGCGCTGACCGCGCGACAAACGGCAAAGAACACCCCATCGCATGGCCGCAACTCTTCAAGACAAGGATCTGGAGTGGTCACATTCGTCATCCAACAACAAAAAAGGCCCTGGTCCGCCCGGTCGGACGGATCATGTCAGGGCCTTGTTGCCACGTGAGATTGTGAGATCGGCACGCACGCCGAAAAGTACCGCCGTGTTGCGGCACACAAAAAGAGCCCGCCTCCCGCCACCGCAAGAGAACAGGCCCTACATCATTTTCACTACGGCGCTATTGCCGAACACGACGTAATTCTATTAGCCGAGCAGCTCATACGAGTCAATCACGGTCGACGCCACTGCGCCAATCGTAACGCGCTTCTCCATGGCTCGCGTACGGAGGAAGCTGTAGGCTTCCTCATCCGTTAGGTTTTTCGTCCGGACCAACAGGGATTTCGCTCGCTCGACGAGCCGTGTCGTGCGCAGGCTGTCGTCCAGCTTGTCGATACGCCCCCGCAAACGACGCTCATATTGGAAACTCTCCCGCGAAAGCATCAGCACCGTCTGAATCGCGCGGGAGGTTGCAGGAAAGTGGAGCACACCATGACCTGCACAATTGTGAATCAACTTCAAGTCTAACGGTTGCTTGCCATCATCGACGACGACCAACGCCGAAGAGGGCTCTCCCGGCACCCACGGGATCCGCTGCGGCAGATCCTCCGAAAGCAGGCAAAAAATCACGTCATGCTGCAGGGGCAGTTGCGCAGGCACCGGCCAGATGTGTCGAACAACCGCCCTTAGCCGCTGAAGCTCGCGAATGAGAAACTCGCCGTTGTCGTCGCGCTCCACGATCACGGCGACGTTGAGCTCGCTCGAGCGCGCACCCGGCCGACGCTGGTCCCCGGAGGGGACTCGGCCGGCGAGCCGGTTCACGCCTGAACCCAAGTCCGAACGTTGCTCAAGCTGCCGCCCCTCGGCCGCCGGCTCTTTGCTCGACGTCTCGCCGGTGCCCCCCGCACTGCTCATTTCGCGCTCTCCACGCTGCTCATTTCTCGTCTTGCCCCCATCAACCATGGCTTACGAGGTAAGGATCGGCCTTAACATTGGATGGCGACTGATAAACGATGTCGAATTGGCCCTGCCGATTGACCCTGCCGATGCGCGCCCAAACATCGGCATGCCCCCACAAGGGATTGATCGATACGGCCCCCTGCGGCGCATCGAACTCGGCGCCCATGACCGAATTGCGCAGGAGTGAGGTTTCCAAAGAATTGGTCCGTTCCAACGCTCGGGCAAAAAGGTTCACCTGAAAATAGGATGCCTCCAGGCACATATTCGTGGGTTCGTCTTCACCATATCGCTCACGGTATCGGCTCACGAACCGGCTGTTCCCTTCCGTCTGCACGCCCTGAAAGTAAGATGCCGCAGTGTAGTGACCTTCTCCCACGTCGAACCCCATGGCGCGAATTTCGGCTTCGGTTGTCGTCAAGCTCGCAATGGGAAGGCACTTCGGATTAAGACCGAAATCATGATAGGTCTGATATAGGAAGGTCGTTGACTCACCGACGACCGTCGAGAAGATGACGTCAGGCTGCACTTCCCTGATATCGCGCAAGACTGGCGCGAATTCGCTCCGCTCCGCCTCCAGCTTGAGATACCGCTCACCGACGACTGTCCCACCATTGCCCTGAATGAGCTCACGCATGACCCGATTGGACTCGCGTGGATAAACGTAATCCGAACCGACAAAATAAAAACGCGTACCAAACTGCTCCATCAACATTTTACATAGCTGGACTGAATTCTGGTTTGGCGTCGCTCCTGTGTATAATACGTTCGGTGAAAACTCGAACCCTTCGTATAAGGTCGGGTACCATAAGAGCCCATTGAGACGCTCGACCACAGGAAGCACCGCCTTGCGGCTCGCCGAGGTGTAGCAACCGAATATTGTATAGACGCCATTCTCCACCATGAGACGCTTCGCATACTGCCCGTACGACCGCACGTCGGAACCCGGATCGTAGATGATCGGAACGATCGGCCGTCCATTGATGCCTCCGGCATCGTTGATTTCCTCGATGGCAATCAAGGTTCCACGAAGCTGTGTTTCCTCAATGACCGACATGAAGCCAGTCCTCGAAAAGAGGACCCCGACATGCCAGGGCTCCGATGTCGCTGCGCCGCCGCGAGAAGATCCGTTTGCGCTGCCGTGCATATTCAACCCCTGCATTTGCATGGCGCCTTCCACTTTTCACCGGATCCTTCCGATTGACAAAAGCAACGCCCACTCGTTGCCACGAAAATGGAAGAAAATAGGGGTTACCCAGCAGAAGACATCGGGTTTATGGCTCGCTCAGCCGGTCGCGGAAAAGCTAGAAGAGCCGCGCCAGCCCTGTCAACTCTATGTTTAGGTGACTGCATTTCACCACATACCGGCAACCATGAATTGCCGTCCCCAACGTAACACCTCTTACCAACAACCGGTCCTCATCTGCGGCCTCACGGCAACACACTGGAGTTGCACCACTCGACCAACCCTTACCTGAGGGCGATCTTGAAGCAGCGCTTGACAGGCTGGAAAAGCCATGCAAATTTTTTGCCAGCAATACAGCTACCCAAAATTTTCGGCATCAACGCCCCACTGCTCTCGTCCTTCCTGGGCCGGGCCGCGTGGGGCGTTTTGCGTTTTTCAACCCCCTTGTCCAGAACCCCCTTGTCCAGGAGGATGACCATGTCCACACTCTTGCAGCATCAGGCCAAATTCTCGGGATCCATTGCCACCCCCGCTCCGATCCCGCTGCGTGAGGTGATGCCATGGGCCCTCTTCGGCGGCCTCATGATGCTGCTCGCCATCTACTTCGTCGGGGTCGAGGAAGGGGCCCTCTCCGTCTTCGCGGGCTCCTATGTCCACGAATACGTCCATGATGCCCGCCACCTGCTCGGTTTCCCCTGCCACTGAGGAGCCCAAACATGGCCGGAAAGCTCTTGTTCAAGGGAATGCTGGCCGGATTGATCGCCAGCGTTGCCATCGGCTTGCCGAGATCCCTTGGCGCAGCCACGCTCAGGCGTTCCATGGCGAGCGAGGCGCACGGAGGCGGCGCCGCACCCGCCGTCGCAAAAGCCTGACGACCCAGAGCCGGAATCAGCTCGGGAGCTGATGCCAGGCTGAGAGCGGCCAAGTCTTCGGCGAGAGCGGGCGGGGCACGATGTTGCGAATGCGGGACGCTCTGCAGACGGAAAGAGCGGTCGTTTTGAGGCAAAAAACCAGCACGTCGCGCCGTTCAAGGGCGTGCCATCCGAGGCGCAAGACGATGAAGAGATTTTTGCCGGACCGCACATCAAGGCGCAGCTCAGCCGCCGCACCAACCCGCCCCTGGTCTCCGCTCCCTCTCGGCATCCTGCTGCTTGTGGCCGCGACTGCAGCCGAGGCACACCGATCTGGCGCAGAAATGAACAGTGCCGAGGCGCGCGGGCTCGAGATCTCGGCAATCGCTCACTCCGACATGGCGTTCGTGGCCCCTTACTATGGCGCCATCATCGCCTTAGCTGAACGCCAGACCCGCACCGACGAGCGGTTCCGCCGGCTGCTCAACTACACCAGAATTCAGAAGACATACTGCTTGTGGGGGCTCGTTCCGGGAGCCATCACGAATGAGGAAAGCAGCTTCAATCGATGCTCCCATGCCTATCTGGCTGGCACTTGGGCCCTCCTTGAGCATTTGGCGACCAAGCCGGAGGCTCATGCGCAGGCTGCCCGGATCGTCGCCTCCATCGAGAATGACCGATCAGCGGCCTTGGCGTTTGTCCTCTGCCAGAGCAGCGCGGAGACATTCCATACGGGTGAATTTATCGCGCCGGTTCAACCGACAGTCGCGGCGGGTTGGCTTGTGTCGATTGGTCTGGCAGGCGGAATGACGGCCGCTTTTGGACGGCGGGCGGTCAGTAAAGCTCGAAACAGAAGCCGATCCTGAAGCGGAAACGGATCAGAGCGATGAACAGCGCTGCCACATTCCATTTGCCAGAGCACACGCCCGGTCCCAGCTTCGCCTGGCTTGTCGGGGCTATAGCCGATCCGGAATGCGCCCTTAGCCTGGGGGCGTTTGGCGCCGTGGGGCAGTTTCCGGGCGAGCCCCGCACATTCGTCGACGTCCGGGACGGCTGGGTGGAAGCGGCGACCGCGACGGCTCGAATTGCACTCAAGATGTGTGACGGATTTCAGCTGATTGCCTTCGAAATGATCAGCTCGGATCCGGAAAGCTGGAATCATGGCGTCGCGCTTTGCCTGCCGGAGCAGCAGGCACGAATGTCCCAGCGACCGTACGTCACGGCCATGGGACCCGATGCGGATGCTCTCGATGCGTCCGAACGGGATCTGTGTTGCTACGATCTTGGTTTGGAAACACCCTATGCCGACGTATGTGTCCGCCCCCACGCGAGTGACATCGGGCACAAATTATGCGCCGTGGCGGGCCAGTCGATCGAGCCCGCCGAATGTGCCGAACGATTTCACGCGGACACATGGATATTCCAGACGGCTTTGGGACGCATCGAAACGTGCCATCCGGAACGGCGACACCTCATTCCAAATCTGCTGTCGGGCTCCGCAACACACGCCAATATCGCGCCCATCCCTCCCGGGCTTGTTCCGGTTGGCTACGTGTTCCCGCCACGGCCCCGCCATCCCCATGCAACGAACGCAATCGACCGCCACGCGGCGTTTCAAAGTCTGATCGATCGCTATGGCGACCAGCCTCTTGCCCGGTTCAAACGACAGGTCGAGCATATGCTTGATTTGTCGCTGCCACCGAATGCGTTGAGCAACCTATTCGGCCACCGGCGCGCGCCGACACGCGCCGAGCTGTCCTGCATTCGAGTCGCCCTGAGGCAGCGTCGCTGGCGCAGGCAAGAAAGCGACCGCCCCGATTGGGAGCGCGCCTTCGACAGGCCGCTTTCTCGAATGCTGTCCCTGAGCTCAATTTCCACGGAAGGATAGGACGATGCCGCCCGCAAAATCGGCGAACAGCCGCATTCCCGCCACCGTCGTCACGGGCTTTCTTGGTTCCGGCAAGACAACCCTCATCAATCACATCCTGCACGAGGAGCACGGCAAGAAAATCGCCGTGATCGTCAATGAATTCGGCGAGATCAGCATCGACGGCCAGCTGGTCGTGCAGGATGACCAGGCCGAGCTGGTGGAGTTCAACAACGGCTGTCTGTGCTGCACTGTGCGCGGCGATCTGATCGACACGCTGCAGCGGCTTCGCGAGCGGGCAGACGATCTGACCGGCATCCTGATCGAAACGACGGGCCTCGCTGATCCCGCCCCCGTCGCCTCCACCTTCTTCGTCGCCGACGAAGTGAAGAGTAGTATCCAGCTCGACGCGTTCGTGACCCTGGTGGATGCCGTCAACATCGATGCAAATCTCGATCAGAGCAACGAGGCGGTTGAGCAGGTCGCCTTCAGCGATATCGTCCTGATCAACAAAATCGACCTGGTGGATGCCGAACGACTGAAGGCGGTCGAAGCCCGCATCCGCGCCCTCAATCCGCTGGCCCGCATCCACCACACCCAGGATAGCCGGATCGACCTCGACAAGGTCATTGGCGTCGGCGCGTTCGATCTCGTGCAGAAACTGGAAGTGGATCCAGCCTTTCTCGACGATCATGAGCATGAGCACGACGACGCGGTCGCCTCGTTCGTTCTGGAAGAGAGCCGGCCCATCGATCTGAACCGCTTTTCGATCTGGTTGAACACCATTGCACAGGCCCGTGGACAAGATCTCTACCGCACCAAGGGCATTTTTCATGCGCGCGGGTTTCCCCAACGCATCGTTTTTCAGAGCGTGCGCATGCTGACAACCATGCGTCAGGACCGGCCGTGGACCGATGATGAGACGCCCATGTCACAGTTTGTCGTCATCGGCCGAAACCTCGACCGCGCCGAATTCGTGGAGGGGTTCAGGCAATGCGTGGCCAGCTAGGATCGAGCCAATGAGCGAAGAGCATGTTGACCCAGAGGCATGTCGCCCTCCGCCTGCGAGCGATGAGCCGGTGTATCGCATTCACGTCTTCTGCTGCACCAACGCGCGACCGCCGACCCACTGGCGGGGCTCCTGCGGCGGAAAAGGCAGTCGCGAACTTTGCGATTACATGTGCCGCCTCGCCATGGCGCTCGGCCTGGGGCGCATCCGCATCAACCACGCAGGCTGCATGAACGTCTGCAGCCATGGTCCCGTCCTGGTCATTTATCCGGAAGCTGCATGGTACAGGTTCGAAAATGAGAATGACGTCGCCGAAATCCTGCGCTCGCACATCATCGGCGGCAGACGCGTGGAAAGGCTCGTCCTCTCGATCGATCCCGACACCATCCACGGGTAGTGACATGCCGGCCATCGACCCGAACAGCTTGAGCACGACCACAAGCCGAGCGCCATGATCTTGTTGCCCTGCCATGCCTATCGTCTCGCGAGCGTCGTCTTCAGACCACGTTTGTTGATTTCCATTGAGATTGACGTGCCCCCATTTTCCTGTCGGTCATAAGTTAGGCCCGGCTGGGTTTTGGTCCTCATGGGACCGACTCGCGAACATCGACGGCGAGAGGCCGCCGAGGCTCGTATGGGGTCTGACGGTGTTGTACCCAGCCTCGATGATCCGCCGCGCCTCGACAAGCACGGAAAAGGCGTGCTCGTTGAGACACTCATCCCGCAGGCGGTCGTTGAAGCTTTCCACGAAGGCGTTCTGGATCGGCTTGCCCGGTGCGATGTCGTGCCATTCGATGGCGGTCTCCTCGCAGAAGCCGAGGATCGCCCGGCTGACCAGCTCCGTGCCATTGTCGGAGACGATCATGCAAGGCCGGCCGCGGCGGGCGATGACCTCGTCGAGCTCACGCGCCACGCGGGCGCCGGAGAGCGAGGTGTCCACCATCGCCGCCGGGGCGAAGATGGGCGGCGCCTCGCCTGCATTGCCGAAGTCCACGGCCCCGGCATTGAGCGCTTCGAGCAGTTGGGGACCGGCCGGGGCCTCGGCCCACTTCACGGTGTAGCCGAGGGGCTGCAGGCCTCCTCCAGCAGGCCTCGCCTCTTCAAGAGGATGAGGGTGCCGTACTTCTGGTAGCCGATACGCACCACCTTGTCCTACGCCGAAACCGGCGCGGCGGAGAGGATGAGGCTGCCGGCCAGCGCGGCAGCAGCGAGGGCGAAGCGGCGGCGATTGATGCCGGAGGCGCGACCTGAAGACATGGGAGAAGTCCTTTGATTCAACGCCGGATCAGAGGGCAAGGCGGCGATAGTCGCCGGCCCAGTAAAGCAGCGGCTCCGCATTCTCGGTGATGCGGGAGGCCACCACCCGGCCGATGACGATGACGTGGGAGTGGCGCTCGATGGCATCCTCCAGCTCGCAGTCAAAGGTGGCGAGGGCGTCTGCGAGCACCGGCGCGCCGGTGGAAAGGCGGGTCCAGTCTGCGCCCTCATAGCGCGCCTGTCCCTTGAGCCCGTCCTTGCCCGCGAAGCGGCCCGCCACCTCCTCGTGCTGGGGGCGCAGAACATTGATGGCGAAGGCGCGGTACTTCAGCAGCGGCGCCAGGGAAGAGGCGGTGCGGTTCACACAGATGAGCAGGGTTGGCGGCTCCACCGACACCGAACTGACCGAGGTGGCGGTAAGCCCGGTGCGCTCCTCGCCTGCGCCGACGGTGAGCACGCTCACCGCTCCTGCAAGCTTGCGCATGGCGGAGCGGAAAGCGAGGGAGGCAGGCGGCAGCGCGTTGGTTGTGGTGGCGGGAGCAACGGCGGCTGAATGAGCATTCATCTGAGGGCCATCGGTGGGCCGCGGCGGCCGAGCCCGGTTGGGACGGCGACGCGTCGGGTGGTCGAAAGCCTCCGCAATGGCGCGGAGGCGTTAGTTCGGGAAAAAGGATAGACAGCGCCATTTCATATAGTCAATAATATCTAGATATTTTATTGAATTTAAATCGACGCCGTCCTCCTGGCGTCGATCTGTGAAGCCGGAGCCCACCCATGTCCGAGACTGTCGCAGATCCGCCCGGCCCGCAGCCGAGCACGCCAATGTCCCGTGGCTCCTCCCTACCCATGGCGGTGGCCATCATCTGGGCACCTCCCACAGGGCGCGGGAGGTGATGCGCAACAGGTGTTCGCGCGCATGGATTCGGACGGCCAACGGTGGATGAGCGCGCTGCATGGCGGTCGCCGCGACAGGTTGGAAGTGGCCCCCAACCTGTAGGCTGGCGTCAGCCTGGTGCGCGGCGGCGCGGGCACGGCGCTGGTGGGTGATCCGCAAACGGTCGCCGCGCGCATGAAGGAATACATGGCCATCAGCATCGATACGTTCGCACTCTCCGGCTATCCCCACCTGGAGGAAGCCTACCGCTTCGGAGAAGTGCCCTGCTGCTGCTGCCGCGCGCCGCCGGAACCGGCGCTCCGGGGGGGGTGACCAACCATCGCGGGCCGCTCGGCGAGATCATCGGCAATGTCATCGTCCCTGAGGAACGCCGCGCCTCGGCGCCCTGAGCGGAACCCAAGAGGAGCACCACGCCATGTTGCCGGGGGGCGGGTCGCGCCGGTCCGTCACTGTCGTTGGCGGCGGCTTCAGCGGGACGTTGTTAGCGCTCCTGGCGACCGCCTCGCCGGGCCTCGACGTGGAGCTGATCGAGCGGGCGCGGGAAGCCGGGCGGGGCCTGCCCCATGGTACTTGCGCACCCCTCCCCTGCTCAATGTGCTGGTTGTGCGCATGGAATTGGGCCTGACGCACAGCTTCGCGCACGGGCTGGTCGCATCGAGGCGAACCTTTCCGATGCACTGGCCTTCGTGCCCCGAGCCCTGTTCGGCGCCTACCTTGCCGAGCAGCTGGACGAGGCCATCGCGACGCAGAACGGAAAACTGCAGCGCGTGCGGGGGGAGGTGGTGCGTGTGGACGACCACTCCATGCGCTTCGTCCGGCTCGCGGACGGTCGGCGCATTGAGGGTGACCATGTGGTCCTTGCGACCGGCAATCTCCCGCCGAAGCCGCCACGATGTCGGGACCACGGTGTCTAGGACAGTCCCCAGTTCGTCCCCAACCCGTGGTGCTGGGAGGATCCGGCAAACGTCCCGCCAGACGCTCCGCAGCTGCTGATCGGCTCCGGCCTGGCCAGGGTGGAGGTGGCTCTCATGCTCGCGGCGCGGGGTCATCGTGGACCGCTGTGGAGCGTCTCGCGCCACGGCTTCGTGCCGCACTGCCATGTGGCGCCGGCCCATGCCGGCATCGAACCATTCCTCGATCCGGCTGACATCGGCCATCTCATGGGGCACCACGGGATGAGCGAACGGCGGGCGTGTAAAGCCACCGGCTTCTGCCGCATGACCATGAGATACGAAGCAAAGCGGGTCGACGATGGAGCCCTGCGCGAGCGCATGAAGGCCCTCGCCCATGAGCGACGGCGCTTCGGCTATCGGCGCCTGCATGTGCTGCTCAAGCGGGAGGGCTTCAGGGTCAACCACAAGCGCCTGTTCCGGCTCTATCGAGAGGAGCGCCTGAAGGTGCGGCGCCGTGGTGGCCGCAAGCGGGCCATCGGGACGCGGGCGCCCATGACGATCCCGATGCGGCCGAACGCGCGCTGGTCGCTCGACTTCGTGTCGGACCAGCTCACCTGCGGCCGCCGCTTCCGCATTCTCACCGTCGTGGATGACTGCACCCGGGAATGCCTCACCCTGGTTGCGGATACATCGCTGTCCGGTGGGCGTGTCGCACGGGAGCTGGATCGTCTTGTAGCCGAGCGCGGCAGGCCAGACATGATCGTCAGCGACAACGGCAGCGAGTTCACCTCCAATGCCATCCTGGCCTGGGCGGATGCGGCAAAGGTCGAGTGGCACTACATCGCCCCGGGCAAGCCCATGCAGAACGGCTTCATCGAGAGCTTCAACGGCCGCCTGCGCGACGAGCTTCTCAACGAGACGCTGTTCTCGGCACTCAGCCAAGCCCGCTCGACCCTGGGCAGGTGGCGCTCCGACTACAATGGATCACGCCCGCACTCCGCCCTCGGCTGGCAGACCCCGTCCGCTTTCGCCGCCACCTTCCACCCGCGACGGGATCTGCCGCTGCGCCAGGCGAAAAGCTCCGCGCCAGATCCCGCCACTCACCCGGCCGACAAGGCCAAACCCAACCGCCAGAACGAACTCACCGCTGGATGGAACTTGGGGGCAACGTCAATGGCCATCGACGACATTCGGGTCCAAACCCCTTGTCGTGGTCGCTCCCCTGCAGGGGAACGACGAAAAGTCCACCGCACTGCTGCGGCCGAGGGCTTTGCCCGACCCTTTTGACGAAGCCCCTCATGGTCACGACGTGAGCGTGCGACACCGATGATAGCCCTCGGGCGCTTCCTTTTCTCCGCCGGTTTCAAGCCGCATCCATCGCGGCCTCGATTGGTCTGGGGCTGACCGAAGATCAGCGACGAAAGCGCCGCTTCGATCCTGAAACCGCAACGTCCGCCTGCGGCGTTCTTCCGCCGCCGGCCAGGGCCGGCTTTGCAGCGCAAAGCCCCGGGATCAGGTTGCTATCCCTTCAATTGCCGATGCGACATCTCGTTTGCATAGAGCGAGATCCCAAGTGACGGCGCAAGTGGTGCCGGCAGACTTTCGGTGCGCTCCAAGAACTCCTTCACGAGAGCAATTGACCGGCGATCGTAACTGGCAACCTGCTTCGCCATCGCGAGCACCACAGCGTCCAGATTCTCCGACGAAACGACGCGGGCCGCTAAGCCCAGCTGAATGGCCTCCTGCCCACTCAGTTCGCGCCCGGTGAAGATCAGGTCGCCGAGAATGCTACGCGGCAAAACATACCGATAATGGCTCAGCACGATGGTCGGTGGAATGCCATGTGGAATCTCCGGAAAGCTCAGCCTTGCATCCTCCGCCACGATCACAATGTCGCAGCGCCCTGCCAGTGAGAGGCCCGCACCTTCGGCCCGGCCGCGGATTGCGGCGATGGTGACCGCACGGCATCTTTGGACCGCCTCGTTCAACTTTTGGATTTGCTGAAATTCCTCGACAATGTCGAGGGGATCCGAAGACTGCACTGCAGGCCGTTGCCGGCCGAGAGAGAAGTCGGGGCCCGTCGAGCCGAGCACCACGACGCCCGGGCCGCCGTCAAGCGGGGCTACCGCGTTCAAGCTATCGGTCAATTCATCGATAGTGGCCGCGTCAATGCGGTGGCCGGCCTCGGGCCGATTCAGGGACAGGTAGAGAACGTCGCCATCGGTGTGGCTCAAGATGCTCATTTCGGTGCTTCCGCTCAAAGAATGGGAGTGTTCAAGATGCGATCGCTGACAGCAATGCGACCGGAGGCATTCTGCGCCAGCTCCCGGCGCGCCTCCTCCATCTGCTCAGCCGTCAATACCGCCTGTTCTTCCTCAAGCCAGCTCCGAGCAAAGGCATAGACGAAAGCACAACGCGCGTAGCGCGCTCGCCCATAGCGCATGAGGCGCTGCTCCAGCGTGCCATCCGCCTGCATCGCCTCGTGAGCCAGGATCAGAGCGTCCTCGACCGCCATAGCTGCGCCCTGTGTCAGGTGAGGAGGCACAATGTGGGCTGCATCGCCCCCGATAGCGACACGCCCGCGATGCCAAGGCCAAGGCACCAACATCGGCTCCAAGGCACCATAGACGATATCGGATTGCTCATTCAGACTGGCGCTGACTTCCGATACGTAGCTGCCAAACTGGGCCAACCGCTCTTTCCAGAGCGAGGCCAGATCTTTCCGCTCGTAATAGGCGCCGATCGGCTCAGGGCGAATATTGAACAAATACATCTTGTCCTTGCTGATGGGCATCGCGCCGGCTTTTCCGCCGCACCCCTGCAAGAATTCCATGCCGGTGACACACTCCGGGCGGTCCACCTGGACCCGCCACGCCCCGATCCCGCAAGGCCGGGGAACGAACATTGTTCCAACAAGGTGCTGGCGCGTGGTCGAGCGGATGCCGTCGAAGCCGGCGACCAGGTCGAATGCGTCGTTCGTTCCGTCCGAGAAGCGCACGCGCACCACGTTCGCGTCGCTTTCATCATAGGCGCTGATCTGCAGCCCCAAGCTGACTTCCACGCCGATCCGCTTCGCCGCCGCCAACAAAATGCGGTGCAGCTCCGCACGCGACAGCGCGCAGACCGCCGGAACCCGCTCATCTCCCAGAAGAAATTTATGCTCGGCGATGAGACGACGTTGCGCGTCGAAGATCGTCATATGATCATAGATGAATCCATGATCCAAAATCTCCTCCAGCACACCCAGATGATCATAGACCCGCAGTGCATTTGCGGGCTGGCCAAGGCCGACTCCGGTCACGTCAAAGGCAGGCCGACGCTCGATCAACCTCACCTGCGCCCCACGTTGCGCAAAGGCAAGCGCCGCGGCCAAGCCCCCAACGCCGCCGCCGGCAACCAAGACCCTTCTGACCACATCCATGGATTTTCTCCAGCTCACGCCCTAGCGTCCGGCCGAAGCCAAGCCCACCCTCGGGCTCGGGAGCGGCCCCAGGGAGCTTGCTCCAGCCGATATTTTATGTATCCTAAGTTATATAACTTTTGTACGTCAAGCGAGTTCCGTGAAAAGGGGTCAGCATGACTGAGGTCGATACTTCGGTTTATCAGCGGCAAAAGTTCGGGCAGAAGCTCGGATTTGGGGTCTCGGCGTCGCTG
Source organism: Xanthobacter sp. ZOL 2024 (assembly GCF_052932325.1). NCBI lineage: Bacteria > Pseudomonadati > Pseudomonadota > Alphaproteobacteria > Hyphomicrobiales > Xanthobacteraceae > Xanthobacter > Xanthobacter sp. ZOL 2024. The sequence continues at coordinate 1,670,045 of NZ_CM128808.1, read as the reverse complement.
GTGGTCATCGATTACACGCGCGGGTTTGCCGATCCCGCGATCCTCGGCGGCGGCAACATCGCAGCCGCCATCGCCAACACGGTGACGTTGCTGAGCGCAGCGCGTCACGCGGGCATTCCCATCGCATTCACCCGGCACATCTATGCGGACGATGGCAGCAACTTCAACCTGTTCAACGTGAAGCTTCCGACCAACAATCTCCTGACCACCAGCAGCGACGCAGCGCAAATCGTGCCGGAGCTTACCCCGACCGCCGGCGAGCTTGTCATCGACAAGCAGTATCCGTCCGCCTTTATCGGCACCAATTTAGCGAGCTGGCTCACCCAGCGGCGGGTCGACACCTTGATCGTGACGGGCTGCACGACGAGTGGCTGTGTGCGAGCCTCGTCCGTCGATGCCATGTGCGCAGGCTTCCGGCCCATGGTCGTGCGGGATTGCGTCGGCGATCGGGCTGAGGGCCCCCATGAGTCGAACCTTTTCGACCTGCAGCAGAAATACGCCGACGTGGTGTCCCTGACCGAGGTTCTGACCTACCTATCGCGATAAGCGGCGTCCCCGTTTGGGGCGCAGATCAGAAGCCGGAGACCCCTCGTCCTCCGGCTTCGCTGTCCGGTCGATCCCCCCGACATAAAACGCCATGATCTCGTGGACGGCCTCGCGCTCCTCGGGAGCGACCTGAGAGCGAAACGCGCTCATGTGCGCGTGCGCATCTTGCACGATATCGAACAACCGCTCTTCACCGCTGGCGGTGATATGGACGAGCGTCGCGCGCCGATCGGTTTTCGAGCGGGTTCTGCGGACAAGCCCCACCTTTTCAAGCTGTTGCACCAAGCGGGATGCAAGCGTCTGCACGATATTGAGCCGATCGGCGATGCGGCCCACCGGCAGAGCCTTTCCCGTCGCACCGAAGATCTGGATCAGCGCCTGATGCTCCAGCGGCACGAGATCGTGCTTGCGCGCGCAATCATCGATAGTCATCTGCACCTTGCGAATGACATAACGTGCCTGCGCCACTTTCTTCATGTAATCAGTAAACGCGTAGACGTGCGTTTTCTGATCGATGTCGACCCAGCTGACGTCCCGCGCGTTGTCCATCCCAAGGCACCCCGACTGCCGCCTGCACCCAAAGCGTACTTAGGTAGCAGATTTTTGGAGCCAGGTTGATCCGCTGCTTCCGCGCCATCGAGGAAGGCCGTATCCAGGGTCGCCCCTGGGCACGGCGCTCCGCTCAAAGCTCGCCGCAGGGCCGTTCGCCTCAGCTCCTGCGGGCCGCTGCGTGGGCGCGCGCATCTCTAGCCGGCCCGATACCACTCTAATGGCACCATCGTTAGAGACGGTATAAATGTAATCAGCAGCAGAACGAGCAGATATATCAGAACGAACGGAATAACTCCAATATAGAGCTGCGACATCGGCACCTTGAACAAGGCATTCGACGCGAACAGGTTCAGGCCGAACGGGGGCAAGAACATTCCGATCGCAAGGTTGATGGTCACGATCAACCCGAAATGGACGGGATCGATGCCAGCATTAGCGATCACGGGAGCGAGCAGTGGCGTCAGGATCAGGATTGCAGGTGGCGGTTCCAGCACGCTCCCAATGAACAGCAAAGCCACGTTGAACGTCAGGAGTAGAACCCAGGTGTCGAGATGCAGGCCATTGATGAATTCCACCAACTGCTGCGGCAGGCCACTCGTCGTGATCAGCCACCCATAGGCACCCGCTACCGCGACGAGGATCATGATCTGCGCAACCAGCACCGTGGATTCCGTCAGGCACCGCCAGACGCCGGCCCATGTCAGCTCATGGTAAACATAAACGGAAACGAGCAAGGAATAGATGCAGGCAATCCCGGCCGCTTCCGTCGGCGTGAAAATGCCTCCATAGATGCCGCCGATAATGAGGACGGGAGTGAACAACGCCCAGCTGGCGCGCCGCGCAGCGGGAATGATGACCGACAGCTGCGGTCGCCCAGTGACCGGGATGTCGAGGATCTTCGCCCGCACCATCACATACATGCTCAACAGCGCCGCGATCATCAGTCCCGGGATGATGCCGGAAAAAAAAAGCTGCGTGATCGAGACCTGCGCCGTGATGGCATACAGGATCATCGGAATCGACGGCGGAATAATAACGTCGATGACACCTGTCGCTGTGATCAGGCTGACGGAAAAGCGCCGACCGTAGCCCTGGCGTTCCAGCGTGGGGATGGTGAGCTTCCCGATTGCGGCGACGCACGCGATGCTGGAGCCTGACATCGCACCAAAGGCGGACGCCGAGCCGATTGCCGCCACGCCCATCGAGCCGCGAATACCGCCGACCAGCGACAGGATAAATTCGATGAGGCGCGCGGCGATGCCGCCGCGAGCCATGAAGTCTCCCGCAAGGATGAAGAGCGGGATTGCCAGCAGAGGAAAGCTGTCCAGACCACCGAACATGGTGGTGTGAATGGCGCGGATCGGACCGACGTTGAGGTCGAGGATGCCGAAGATCGTCGCCGCCAGGAGCACGATGAAGATCGGCGCGCTCAGCGCGACCAGGATGACCGGCAGGCCGACGAAAATAAGTGCTGTCATGACGACGGCTCCAGTTCCGAATGCGCGTCATCCACCGCCAGTGGACCGAAGACCACGAGGCGCAAGACCATCATGACAGCGATGAGAATGACGCCCACCATCAGGAACGACTGCGGAATCCACATCGGCAATTCGAGCGCATCGCTGCGCTGGTTGAAACGAAAGAGCTTCGACACGACGAAGAAGCTATTCCATGCAAGCACGAGAAGAAGCGTGACAGAGAAGAACGTGATGAACGTTGCCACCGCAGCACGAAGCTGAGCCGGCAGCCTTTTCACCAGCATATCGAGATGCATGTGAACGCCTCTCCACGTCACCGCGGCGGATGATGAAAAGATGACGAACACCATCAGGTAGATCATCGCCTCTTCCGCCCAGCTGAATGCGTGGCTGAAGACATAGCGCCCCACCACATTCACCCCGCAGATGAGCACGATGCAAAGCAGCGCGACTGCACCGAGCTGCGTCGACACGTTCGAAAGGATGTCCCCCGCCCTGCGAAGCCGCGGAAAGCGGTCGGCGCGGGCTGGCGGCGCAGTTGCAAGGGTCGAGGCTTGGGTCATCTGAAAATTCCCGTCTTGGAAGAATCTTTTTTTAGTGAGCCTCCCCGCTGAAGGTCTGCATGATGGTGCTCTTCGCCACGCGGACCTTGCGGGTTGTTGCCGGGGTATTTCGACTGCGGCCGACGAAACGCGGCACGCCATTGGTTATGACTGCGCCGATTGCAGGGATATCTCCGTTCCGCAGACCGGAGAGCGCATCGGCCTGGGAGCCGCCATCGCATGCATCGATCAGCACGATGTCCGCCGCACGCCCCGGGGCGATGATGCCACTGTCGAGGCGGAATACCCGGGCATTGTTTCCCGTGGCCGCCGCAACCGCGATCTCCGGCGCCATGCCGCCGAGAGCGACTAGGTGCGTGATCGTGTACCAGATCCCCAATGGCATGATGCCGCTGCCCGTGGGCGTGTCCGTAGCGATCAGGAGACGTTCCAGTTGATGCGCCGATTTCAACAGGTCGGCCACCAGGAGCGTGGTCCGCAAATTGCCGGCGGTGCAGACCTGCAGCGCCATCTGCGATTCATTCACGAGGCGAGCGAAACCCGGCTCGGGCATCGCCGTCGGTCCGCCGTTCACGTGATAGGAAACGTCGGGGAGGATCTTGAGGAGATGTTCCGCCCAGATCCCGCCCGAACCGGGAATGGAGGAGCCGCCGGTGTGCACCATAGACACCATCCCGGCCCGCCGTGCGGCTGCCACCAGCGGCGCGTATTCGTCGGCGCTTGAGAAGGCACCAAACCCGGCCTTGCACATCCAGATGCCAAGACGCGCGGCGTCCTGAAAATCCTCCTCCGCCAGCCCCGGCTCGAGGATCAGCGATCCAGCGCACACGCGCATGCCCCCCGGCCGATAGGTCTGAAAGGACTTCATCGCCGCGACGGCAAGCGCCTTCACGCCAGCGGGGTCTCGCGGGCGCCCGGGAACGTGCACCTCCGACGCGCTGATGCTTGTGGTCACGCCGCCGTGCACGTAGCTCTCCAGAAATCCGACCGTCTTCTGGCGGGGCGTGTAGTCTCCGAACGTGATGTGCACATGGGAGTCGATCAGGCCCGGCGCCGCGATCGTCCCGCCAGCATCGATCACGACATCGCAGCCGTCCAAGGACGCACCGGTTCCGACAGACACAATCTTGCCGGCCTCTGTGACGATTGTGTCGCCTGCCGCAACCGGGGCATCGATGTCCCCCGTGAGAACTCCACCCAGATTTGCGATTCCGACTTTCATCTGAGGCTCCTACACCGCCGCCACGGCCGCGCGGGCGACGACCTCCTCGTGGGTCAGGCCACCCACGCGTGCATTGAGGCGCCCCCCCGTTGCGAGCACAAAGATGATCGCGACCTCGTCCGGCGCCGGCCCTTCCGGAAGCATGATGGTCATGCCGTTGTAGTGCGAACGCACATAGACGTCGTCCGTGTGATTCAGCGGGATATCGACCGCCGTTCCGGGACCACCGACCTTGGTCATGGAAGAGATCCAGGCCTTGCCGGTGCCGATCATCTCGCGCATGGGGTTTGCGAAGCTCGTGGTCAGCAGGGCATTCGCGTGCTCCTGCTCGCCCGCGACGCCGACGATCCCCCCCTTGCCGTACGCCTGAATCTCCCCGCGGGCGACATACTTGGCCGCCATCTGCGCGAGGGTCGAACCGAGCGCCACGGATGCAGCGATTCCATCGGACAGATCAGCCTCGTATCCGCCGACCCATGGATTTTCAACGACCGCGACGACCGCAACTTTGCGAAGCGGAACGGCGGCCCGAATGCCGGCCTCTTCCCGTTGCTCGCTCAGGATCGAATAACTGCGACGAATCTTCAGTTCCATGCTCTGAACTCATTTTTCCGGGCTTGACGTTCTGTCATCATGTTTTAAAAATGTCTGACAATTTGTCAAACAGATTCACAGGTGCGCGTAGCCATGGACGGACGGCGGGGCAAAATCGCGAGCAAGCCAGCTGGGCCACGGAGGTCTCGACAGATCGATGCCGGAGGTTTGGGGCGCGGCGGCGATGGCTTGACGCGCGCCGATCTGCAGATCCAGCCGAAGACGATACAGCAGCAGACTGTCGAGAGGCTCCGCTCCGCCATTTCCGAGGGTGTGTTTCAACCCGGCGAGCGGCTCGTGGAAGTCGAAGTGGCGGGGCTTCTCGGCATTAGCCGCCCGTCGTTGCGCGAGGCCCTTCGCAGCCTCGAGAGCGAGCGCTTGGTTACGATCGTGCCGAACCGCGGCCCCCATGTCTCAGTCGTGACATGGGCAGAAGCTGGGCAGATCTATCATGTTCGTAAGCTGCTGGAGGGAGAGGCCGCTGCGCTCGCGGCAGAGCACGTCGAGGCGCATCACCTTGAGCAGATGCGCTGCGCCCTCGAGGATTTTCGAGCAGCTGTCACTGTGGGTGATCGTCGTTCGCTGATTGTTGCCACCACCGCCTTCTACCGGGCAGTGGTGGATGGCTGCGGGAACCGGATCATCGCCGAGATGCAAGCACACCTTTATGCGCGGATCAGTTTCCTCCGCGACCGGTCCATGTCGAATCCTGCAAGACCCCGCGAGAGCCTCAAGGAGATGACCGCGATCTACGAGGCCATCAAGCGGCGCGACGCGGAAGCGGCCCGGCTCGCGGCCGTCCGTCACGTTGACCTAGCATGCAGTGCCGCCCTGGCCGCGTACAAGGAGAGTGATGGCGAGACATAATCGAATCTAAATAAAAATATAAAAACGAATGCCTTCTATAAAACCAGAGGAACATAAAATGAATCGACGGAATTTTCTTGTCAGTGCCGGTGCTATCTTGGTCGCATCGGCGACCGGCGGCGCTGCCTTGGCGCAGAAGCCGATCGTCATGAAGCTTGGCACGGCGACCATCAATGATTCACAACACGCTTGGATGAAGCGATTTGCGGAGTTGGTTGCCGAGAAGAGCGGCCAACGCATCTCCGTCGAGGTCTATCCAGCGAGTCAGCTTGGCGCATCGCCCCGTATGATTGAGCAGACGCAGATGAACACCATACAAGGTGTCGTCACTCCACCGGAATTTCTCGGTGGGATCGATTCACGGTTTCAGGTACTGAGCGCACCCGGCATCTTCACCGATCTGGCGCATACCAATCGCACACTTCAAGACCCCGAGTTCAACAAAGCGTTTCTTTCGCTCGGTCAGGATCGTGGTCTGCTGGGGCTTGGTCTGTTCATCTCAGGTCCTTCAATTTTTGCATCGACCAAGCCGATTAAGGCGCTCGATGATTTTGGCGGCAAGAAGATCCGCGTTTTGCCGGCCCAGCTTCAGCTGGAGCAGATTCGCGCATTGGGCGCGACTCCAATTCCGATGCCCCCCAGCGAAGTTCTGCCTGCACTGCAGCAGGGCACCCTCGACGCGGTAATGAGCTGCCTGCCTGTCTTGGCCGGTTTGCGCTACAACGATGCGGCCAAATACCTGTCTGAGACGAACCACGGCGTCATCTCGTCGATCGCGGTGATCAGCAAAGACTGGTACGACGGCCTTCCTCCGGATCTTCAGAAGGTGATTGTTGAGGCGGGCAAGCAGGCGACGACTGACGTTTACGAGTTCTCGGTGAAGGACGTCGACGACGCGCGCGAGCTCTGGGTCGCAGGTGGCGGAGAGATCGTCCCGATCACCCCGGAATTTCGCGCCCAGGTGGCAGCGAAACTCGCCCCTCTTGCGCGCGAGCAGCTCAAATCGCGGCCACAAGACCTTGCACTCTACGAGTTGCTCGTTCGGGCCACCGAGCGCACCAAGCGCTAGTTGCAGATTCCATCACAGCCGCGCGCACTGCTCCGCTTCCATGCCGGCGCGCGGCTGCACGCCACCTTAGACAAGCCCTCGCCTAGGACGCGTACGCGCGCTATGGAGACCCGTCTTGGAGACGAACCGGTTTTACGTCGGCGGACGGTGGGTATTGCCCTCGTCTCAAGAGATCTTCACGATCTACAACCCTGCCAACGGGGAGAAAACCGCGGACATCAGCGTCGGCACAGGTCAGGATGTGGCCGCCGCCGTCGCTGCCGCTGCGCAAGCCTTTCCTTCCTATGCCAATACGACGCCGGCCACGCGGCTGGATTTGCTTGCTCGGATTGTCCGTGTCCTGCGGGAGCGGCAGGACATCCTTGCGCATGCGGTGACGACAGAAATGGGAGCACCTATTTCATTCGCTCGTTCCGTTCAGGTCGCTACGGCAATCGCGCATTTCGAGCATGCGGCGAAGGCTCTCGCCGGCTTTGAATTCGAGCACACCTACCAGCGCTATTGTGTTACCTATGAGCCGATTGGCGTGTGCGGCTTGATCACGGCCTGGAATTGGCCGTTGGCGCTCATCGCTTCCAAACTGGCTTATGCTTTGGCTGCCGGCTGCACCGTGGTTCTTAAGCCCAGTGAGTTCGCACCCCTATCCCCCCTGCTACTGGCTCAGGCCCTCCACGACGCCGGGGTGCCGCCAGGGGTGTTTAACTTGGTCAATGGTGTCGGGGCAGTAGTTGGCCAGGCGATCTCATCCCATCCTGATATTGATATGGTGTCGTTCACCGGCTCAACGCGCGCGGGAATTCTTGTCGCGAAGTCAGCCGCTGATACCGTCAAGCGCGTGCACCAGGAGCTCGGCGGTAAGTCCCCGAATATCCTGCTGCCCGATGTCGACCTTGAGAAAGCGGTCAACATGGGGGTGCGCCGAGCATTTTCCAATGCGGGTCAGTCCTGCCAGGCGCCGACGCGCATGTTTGTGCACCGGAGCCAGTATGACGCTGCGCTTGGGTTTGCCAAAGCATGTGCAGAGAGCCTGAATGTCGGCGATCCGTTCTCGCAGGAAACCGAGCTTGGACCGGTGATCTCTGAAATTCAGTGGACACGCGTTCAGGCGCTCATCAAGGCGGGGATCGATGAGGGGGCCGAGATCGTCACCGGCGGGCTCGGCCGACCGGACCATCTGGATCGGGGGTTCTTTGTGCGCCCTACGATCTTCGGCGCAGCGACCAACGACATGACCATCGCCCGACAAGAGATTTTCGGCCCAGCGCTCCCTATCATTCCCTATGAGAGCGAAGAAGACGCACTGCGTATGGCTAATGACACCGAATATGGCCTCGCCTCCTATATCCAGAGTCAGGATTTGGCGAAGGCGCGGCGGCTCGCGGCAAAGATCCGCGCGGGTCGCGTCTATATAAATACAGTCGTCAATGATCTCGACGCACCGTTTGGTGGATACAAGCATTCGGGGAATGGACGGGAACAAGGGGTCAAGGGCCTTGAAGAATATCTCGAAACGAAGGCCATCCTGACCTGACCTGAGGCGTTTAGGCGCTGCATCGATTCTCAGTGTGGCGAAGCTCGTGCCTTGCCGCCGCACATACAACGAGGCGGGATGATGGAACGCCGAGCAAAGGTCTACGATTACATCATCGTTGGAGCGGGATCGGCGGGTTGTACGCTGGCGAGCCGTCTCACCGAGAGCGGCAGCTATCGCGTCTTACTGCTTGAGGCCGGAGGCTGGGATTGGCATCCCTACATCCACATCCCTTTGGCCTGGGGTAAGATCCTTGGTGAACGCCGCCATGACTGGATGTATTTCACCGCTCCCGAAACCCGCCTGGACAACCGCGAGATTGAGTGCGCGCGTGGAAAGGTCATCGGCGGATCGTCGTCAATAAATGCAATGCTCTATTGTCGCGGAAACCGCGATGACTATGAGCGTTGGGCGGCGAGTGGTTTGCCGGAATGGGATTATGCCCATGTCCTCCCGTATTTTCGGAAGCAGGAAAGCTGGGAGTTCGGCGCCAACACCTACCGCGGTGGCGATGGCCCTCTGAATACGATGGTCACGCGTTACCAGGATCCGTTGATCGAGGCCTATTTCGAGGCCGGTCGTGAGATCGGGTATCCGACCAATCCCGACTACAATGGGAAGACACAGGAGGGGCTCGGCTATGTGCAGTCGACAATCCGTTCAGGACGGAGGTGCAGTGCCGCAGTCGCGTACTTGCGCCCGGCCTTGGCTCGCGACAACCTCCAGGTCATCACAGGTGCGTTGACGACAAACATCAGCTTTGAAGGCACCCGCGCAACGGGGGTTGAATTTCAGCACAGGGGTCGAAAGGGTCAGGCGGAAGCCGAAAGAGAAGTAATTATCTGTGGTGGAGCGATCAATACGCCACAGATATTGATGCTATCTGGCATTGGTGATCCTGCCTTATTGAAGGCGCTCGATATTCCCGTGAGAGCCGCGCTGCCCGGCGTCGGGAGAAATCTGCAAGACCATCTGTCTGTAGCGGTCGATTATGATCGAGCGGCGCCCGGCCCTTTTCATCATGCCATGCGCGTGGACCGCATAGCAAAAGAAGTTCTGAATACCTATTTCAGAGGAAAAGGCTTCGCTACCGAGCTTCCTGCCGGTTTTACGGGATTTGTCAAAAGTCGGCATGATCAGGTTCTTCCAGACGTTCAGTTGATATTTCGCGCGGCCCCATTGGCAGCCTGGCCCTACCTGGAGCCGTTCCGCAAGTCCTTCCCCGATAGCTTCGCATGCCGGGCGGTGCTTCTGCGCCCACACAGCCGGGGGCATATTGATCTTGTGTCCAAGGACCCGACCGCGCGGCCGCGCATACTGCAGAACTTTCTCGCCGACAGGCGGGATTGGGAGACCCTTCGGGCCGGTCTGCGGTTGAGTGCGGAGCTTGGGCGGCAGCGGAGTCTGATGCCCTATATCCGCCAACAAAAGAGCCCGGGCATCGCGCCTTCGGATCATGAGCTCGACGCGCACATCCGCGGAACTGCGTTGACGGCACACCATCCACTCGGCACATGCAAAATGGGGCCCTCTTCGGATTCTTTCGCTGTGGTCGGCTCCGACCTGCGGGTCCATGGGATGGAGAGCCTCCGCGTGGTCGATGCCTCGGTCATGCCAGATATGATCGGCGGAAATATCAACGCTGCGGTTATAATGATGGGAGAGCGAGCGGCTGATCTCATTCTCGGACGCAGGATGTCACCTGGTGCGCATTTGTCGTCGCGGCGAGAGTGAGCGATGCGTCAGTCGGCACGGCAAGCTGACCGCGCGCGCATCGGTTCCAAATCCGGCCCGCTATCTGGGACATTGCCCCCATTGCCGTGCGGCACTGCCGCCAGCGCAGCGGCAGTGGGGGTAATACGGCGCAGCCCCATAGACATCGTGTGGTGCTGTAAAATGCCCGTCCTGCTCGTCTCCGGCCCACACTGCCGAGAGCGGGATCATGTGGGCAAGGTTCAGGGTGGAGAGGGGCGGCTGGCGCACATTGGCGTAGCCGTGTCCCGGCAGGCTGCCGAGCCAGACGTCCACGGCATTGAGGGTCGCCACCATGGCGGTGAAATCCCGGCCCTGGATCACCTTCTCGACCAACCGGAGCTTCTCGTCTGCGATGCGGGGATCGGCATCCCAGACCGTCACCGTGACGGTGACATAGGCGATGCCGGCATGGTCGGCGCCAAGTTCCTGCCAGGCGAGATCTGCGTCCTCCACCTTGTTGGCGGCATCGGAGTCGAGCTGCGCATGGAGGCGGCCAGGCAACGCATTCCGGGTGGCTGGCAGGATCACACGGGCCCGCTGGCGGCGCGCGCGCAGCTGGCGCCGGATCAACCACCGCCGACCGGCGGCCCGAAGGGCTTCGCCGTAAGCTTTCTGGTGCGCATGCTGTTCTCCTGCCTTGTGGATGCGGACTTCATCGCCACCGAGCGCTTCTATGCCCGCGCCACCGGCACGCCGGTGGCGCGCGGCGGTCACCGGGCGCTGTCCGACCTGCGCGATCGCCTCCGCACCTTCATGGCCGAGACACGCGCCGGTGCCGCCCCCACGCCGCTCAATGCATTGCGCGCAGACATTCTCGCCCACGCCCTGGACAAAGCGGCGCTCTCGCCGGGACTTTTCAGCCTCACCGTGCCCACCGGCGGCGGCAAAACCCTCGCCTCCCTGTCCTTCGCCCTCGAACATGCGGTGCGACACGGCCTCAAACGCATCATCTATGTCTTCCCTACACCTCCATCGTCGAACAGACCGCAGACGTCTTTCAGAAGGCCCTCGGCTCCACAGATGACATTCTGGAGCACCATGCCGGCTTCGATTGGGAGAAGGCGCGCGGCGCGCGCAAGGCCGATGACGAGGCGCCGGACGCGCTCGCCAAGCTGCGGCGGGCGGCAGAGCTCTCCTGTGGTTCCACCCCATGGGGAGTAAACCCTGACACCCCTCGGACAGGAGGCAGCAGCCCTTGTGGAAGGACTGGCGGACTGGATCGAAGCGCGGCTGCCGGCTCTCCGACAGGAGATGGAGCCGCCGGAGGGCTGAACACCCTGGTGCGGACCTTCGACACCCAGTGGAGCGGTTATGAACTTGCCGTCGAGAAAATGACAGGACTGTTCTCAGCCACACACAGCAGCGACGTAGCCGATCTCACTGCCCTCCAGCACCGGCAGCGCGGCCGCGGCGGCCTGCGGGAGAGCGGGCCGTGTGAACAGCGCGGCGCGGCGCCACCTTCGGCTTGCCCTCTTCCTCTGCATAGCCCCTCTCAGCGTCAAGCAGAATGCGTGTGGTCTCGCTGAGATGGTCGACAATCAGTTTGGCGGCAGCATCCGGATTGCGGGCCATCGCAGCCTCAAACAACGCGCGGTGCTCCACGGCGACATTGCGGCTGAAGCGGTCGACCGGGCCGGAGAGCCGTCGGTAGCGCTCCGCATGCTCCGACAACTGCCTGCGCATGCGCAAGAGCCATTGGGAATCGCAAGCAGAAGCCACCGCCTCGTGGAATTGTTGGTGGAGCCGCTCCCACTCATCGCTGACCCGCTGCCCGCCCTGGTCCAGCAGAGGTGTGCGATCGAGCTGGTGGAATGCAGCGGCAAGCTCACCTTCCCATTGCAACGAACCAAGGGTGACGGAGCGCCGCACGCATTCTTCTTCCACATGCAGTCGTGCTTTGGTGAGGTCGATAAGATCCTCTGCCGACACCGGGGCCACCCGGAACCCCTTCTGCGGCTCGGCCGTGACGAGCCCTTCGGCACTCAGTCGCGACAGCGCCTCGCGCACGGCGGCAAGACCGGTGGAGAAATGCGCTGCGAATTCGGAAATCTTCAGCTTCATGCCAGGCGAGAGCCGGCAGGACAGGATGTCCGCGCGCAGCGTCGCATAGACCTCTTCGGCAAGGCTCGATGACCCTTGCTGCGCCGGTTGCGTCATCGTCGTCCCCTTCCTGACGGGCAATATCAGCGATATATAATCAATTTTATTAAAATAAATCAATGATATATTCGCAAGCGTGGGGATGGCTCGCCAGGTCGTGATGTGCGTCGCGAATGGAGCCAGCGCAAGCCCCGCGCACCTCGCCTCGCAACGGCATGGTCATAAAATTGATTTTTAATTGACTCATTTATTTTTGTAGTCAATATCAATCCACGCACATGGCGAGGCGGATGATCGAAACGAGTGCGATGACGGACTCATGACCGTCCGCATGAGCCGCCACCGCTTCGCCGGGCGGGACAAACAAAGAAATAAATCTGGGGAGGCAACCATGGCCAATGCGCAGCAAGGCCGCGGCTATGAATGGAAAGCGGTGGCCCTGCTTTCCATTGGCTTTGGAATCGTAGGCATCGACCGCTTCATGATCATGCCGATGTTTCCGGCCATCATGAACGACTTAAATCTCACCTACCAGGATCTCGGCCATATTGCCGGCAGCCTCGCCATTTCCTGGGGTATCGCGGCGCTGTTCATGGGCAATCTCGCCGATCGCATTGGCCGCCGGAAGGTCATCATCGGCTCGCTTATCGTGTTCTCGGCGCTCGCCGGCGCCAGCGGCCTTGCGAGCGGAGTGGGCGGGCTCATCGTGTTCCGGGCGCTCATGGGGTTCTCGGAGGGCGCCTTCACGCCTGCCAGCATCACTGCCACCCTGGAAGCGTCTGACCCGACGCGCCATGGGCTCAATCTCGGCATTCAGCAGGCGACCTTGCCTCTGCTTGGCCTTGGCCTTGGCCTCACCCCCATTCTCGTCACCCAGCTCCTGCAGATCGTCGACTGGCGCTGGATCTTCCTGCTGGTGTCAGCTCCAGGCTTCCTGGTAGCGTTCCTAACCTATCGCGTGCTGCGCGACGTACCGCCGAAGGTGGCCGCCCTCCACACCGCCACCCACGATGCGTCCACGCACCGCTGGAGCGACGTGTTCAAGTATCGCAACGTGCCTCTGAACATGCTGGGCATGCTGTGCTGGCTGACGTGCCTCATCGTCACCAGCGCCCTGATGCCCAGCTATCTGACCGACCATATCGGGCTCGACGTGCAGTCCATAGGCTTCGTGGTCTCCGGCATCGGCTTCGGCGCGGCGCTCGGCACCGTCGTCATGCCTTGGCTGTCCGATCGTTTCGGCCGCAAGCCGATCATGATCACATCAGCGCTTGGAAACCTCGCTTTCCTGGTCCTGCTGATGAATATCGGTGCCGCGCCGAGCTGGCTCTTCTTCGCTCTCTCCGGTACCTGCTTCTTCAACTTTGCCCTCATCTGCCTCACCGTAGGCCCGCTGACCGTGGAGGCCGTACCGGCGATGTTGATGGCAACGGCATCGGGCATTGTAGTTGGTACCGGCGAGATCTTCGGTGGCGGCATCGCACTCATCATTGCCGGGACGGTGGCGCACCATTTAGGCATTGCATCGATCCTCTATCTTGCAGCCGGAGCCGTGCTTGTGGGCTTTCTGGTCTGCCTTGCTCTCAAGGAAACCGCGCCACGGCTGGTCACCGGTGGAACGCCAGAAGGCATGCCCACGCCGGCAGCATGAGTCTATGCGTTAAAAATTCAATCAAAACAGGTAGTTTAGGGAGATCGCACCCCATGTCGAGGAGGCATCTTGGCGCTTGCGCCGCCTTCGCCACGCTGCTCGCCGCAGGGCCCACCCATGCGACCGAAAACGGCGCTATCGCCTATCCCATCGGCGTCAACACCATCATGGCCGGCGCCATGCCGGCGCCGGGCGAGACTTGGTATCAGAACTACGCCGTCTATTACTCGGCTGGGGCCTTCACCGACGGCCAAGGCAACAGCGCGGTCCCCGGCTTCAGCGCCAGTGTGGCCGTAAACGCCGGGCGCCTGTTCCACACGTGGAACGTGGATCTCGGACCGTTGCTGCTGGCCTCTGGTATTGTCGTGCCGGTGATGAACGCGAATGTCAGCACGGCATTTGGCTCGGATAGTAATTTCGGCTTCGGCGACATCACCCTGCAACCCATCGACCTCGGTTGGTCCAATGCCGACCATACGTTCTTTGGCTATGTAGCGCTCGATGTCTTCGTGCCCACCGGCGGTCCCACCTCCAACAATTTCTACACCTTCAATCCTCACACCACCTTCACCTGGCTGGCCTTGCCCACCCTCGACATCTCGGGGGCCATCGGGGTGGAGTTTCACAGCAAGAACACCGACACCGACTACAAGTCCGGCGCGTTGTTTTTCTTAGACTGGGGCGTGAATTGGCATGCCTTCGACAAGGTCCCCGGATTGGCCGTCGGGTTGGGGGGCTACGTCATCAAGCAGTTCAGCGACGATGAGCTGGATGGGCTCGTGTATCTGGATGGTTTCCGCCAGCAGGGCTTCGCGGTCGGCCCGCAGATTTCCTACGGCGGTCCCAATGGTGCCATCGGCCTCAAATGGCAGCACGAGTTCGCGGCCGAAAACCGGCCCGAAGGCGACCGCTTCTGGCTCCAATTCATGTTGCCTCTGCGCGCGCCGTAGCACGACGCGCCGCCGCCAGCGCCTACCTGCCGTCGCGCAGGCCGCAAAGGAGAGATCGTGAACAAGGTCATCATCACCTGCGCCATCACCGGCTCGATCCACACGCCATCGATGTCGCCACACCTGCCCATCACCCCTGATGAGATCGCGACCTCCGCCATCGAGGCGGCGCGGGCGGGGGCAGCTATCGTGCACCTTCATGCGCGTGACCCGAAAGATGGGCGCCCGTCGCAGGATGTGGGGCTGTTCCGTCGGTTCGTGCCGCAGATCAAGGCGGCCAGCGACGTGATCATCAACCTCACCACCGGTGGCGCCCCCACCATGAGCGTGGAGGAGCGCCTGCAGCCCGCGCTGCAGCTCAAGCCGGAAGTCGCCTCTCTCAACATGGGATCGATGAATTTCGGCCTCTATGAGATGCTCGGGCGCATGAAGACCTTCCGTTACGACTGGGAAGAGGCTTATCTCGCCGGCAGTGACGACCGCATCTTCCGCAACACATTCAAGGATATTGCCTTTATCCTCCAGTCGTGCAGCGACAACGACACGCGGTTCGAGATCGAATGCTATGACATCGGCCATCTCTACACCGCGGCCCATTTCCTTGATCGCGGGCTGATCCGGCCGCCGCTGCTCATCCAATCGGTGCTCGGCATCCGTGGCGGGATCGGCAATGACCCGGAAGATGTTCTGCACATGAAACGCACGGCCGATCGGCTTTTCGGGAAAGACTACCATTGGTCCGTGCTGGGCGCGGGCCGGCGGCAGATGGCGCTCGCCACCATGTCGGCCACGCTCGGAGGACATGTGCGGGTGGGACTGGAGGATTCCCTCTGGGCGGGCCCGGGAGAGCTCGCCTCCAGCAATGCCGGCCAGGTGCAGCGCATCCGCACCATTCTTGAAGCGATGAACCTGGACATCGCGACGCCGGAGGAGGCTCGGGGCATGCTGTCCCTCAAGGGCGGCGCCAATGTCGCCTTCTGAGCAAAGCTTCCATCCGCGCCCCTGGAGGCGGGCATGGAACAGGCGGGGATGCAGATGGTGATGAACAGGCAATGGCGGCTCGCCTCCTATCCCAGCGGGCTGCCCGATGTGAGCAACTGGACGCTGGTGGAGAACGACGCGCCACGGGCAGGGCCCGGTGAGCTGCTGGTGAAGGCGCTCTATCTCGACGTCGCGCCCTATATGCGTGGGCGGATCTCGCCAGAGCGCAATTATGCGGCCGGGGTGCGCATCGGCGAGGTGATGGTGGGCGGGGCGATCGGCAAGGTTGTGGAGGCCCGCGCGCCGGGCTTTGCCGAAGGCGACATCATCGTCACCGATTTTGCCTTCGGCTGGCAGGATTATGCGCTGCTTGCACCGGGCGACGTGCGGCGGGTCGATCCCGCGCTCGCGCCATTGCCCTATTGGCTCGATCTGTTCGGTCTCAACGGGCTCACCGCCTATTTCGCACTGTTCGACACGGGGGCGATGAAGGCGGGCGATACCGTCCTCATCTCGGCCGCGGCCGGATCGGTGGGGCAGATCGCCGGGCAATTGGCCAGCCTCGCCGGCTGCCGTCCCGTCGCGGTGACGAGTTCGCCTGAGAAGGCCGCCTGGTGCCACGAGGCGGGCTATGACGCAGTGGTCGATTATCGCGCCGCTCCCGATCTGCCCGCAGCGGTAGCCGAGGCCTGCCCTTCAGGGGTGGACCTCTTCATCGACAACACCGCCGGCCCCATTCACGACGCCGCCATGCAGAATCTCGCGATCGGCGCGCGGGTAGTTGTGGTCGGCACCGCGAGCCTCGCCGACAGGTTCGGAGCGCCGGATATCGGCCCGCGCTTTCTGCGGCAGATCCTGGTTGCGCGGGCGAATGTGCGCGGCTTCCTGTTCTCCGACTATGCCCCCCGCCACGAGGATGCGCGGGCCCAGCTGCGGCGCTGGTACGAGGCCGGCCTCATTCAATCGAGATTCGACATCGCCGAGGGCCTGGAGAGCGTGCCGGACGCCTTCCTGCGGCTGCTGACCAGCCGGAACCTGGGCAAGCAGCTGGTTCGTCTGGAGGACGGCTGAGCCGGCGCCGAAGCGGGCCAAAGCTTTAAACAATCCGATCATAGGGAGAGGAAACGAACATGACTGAAGTCGAGACGACGGATGTCGCCATTGTCGGCTACGGACCGACCGGCCAGCTCCTGGCGCTCCTGCTGGCACGCCAGGGGCACCGGGTGCTGGCCTGCGACCGCTGGCCCAACCTCTATCCACTGCCGCGCGCGGTGCATTTCGATGATGAGATCGCCCGCATCCTCCAGGCCGCCGGCGCGATCGATGAGGTCAACCGCATCACTGAGCAGCCGCGCAGCTATGAATGGCGGAACGCCGACCGCAAGCTGCTGCTGCAGTTCGACTGGAGCGCACATGGCCTCAGCGGCTGGCCGAGCGCCAATTTCTTCTCCCAGCCGGACCTGGAAAAGGTGCTCGATCGCCATGTGAAGGATGAGCCCGCGGTGGACGTGTGGCAGGGCTGGTCTGCCGCCGGGCTGATCCAGGACGACGCCGGTGTGGTGCTCGATCTCGAGCAGGGGGCCATGCAGAAGGGCCAATGGGTGCCGAACGGGGCCCGTAACCGCGTGCGGGCGCGTTATGTGATCGGTGCCGACGGGGCAAACTCCTTCGTCCGGCGCAGCCTCGGCATCGAGATGCAGGACCTCGGCTTCGCCTTTAACTGGCTGGTGGTGGACGCCGTGCCGAAGACACCCCGCGTGTGGGAGCCGGAGTGCTGGCAATTGTGCGATCCGCGCCGCCCGACCACCGTGGTGCCGGGGGGGCCGGGTCGCCGGCGCTGGGAGTTCATGCTGCTGCCCGGCGAAGACTTGACACAGATGAACTGCTCGAAAGTGGCGTGGAAGCTCCTGGCGCCGTGGGACATGACCCCGGAAAACGCGGTACTGGAGCGCCATGCGGTCTATACCTTCCGCGGCCAGTGGGCGAAGTCCTGGAAGAGCGGCCATGTGCTGCTGGCGGGCGATGCCGCCCACCTGACCCCGCCATTTGCAGGCCAGGGCATGTGCAGCGGCATGCGCGACTCCCTGGCCTTGGCCTGGCGGCTCGATCTCATCCTGCGCGGGGTGTGCGGCGAGGAGATCCTGGAGAGCTATGGGTCGGAGCGCAGCAGCCACGTCCAGGAGCTGATCTGGTTCTCCGTCGAGCTCGGCAAGGTGATCTGCATTTCTGATCCGCAGCAGGCCAAAGCACGCGACATCGAGATGACCAAGGTGTGCGCCGCCCCAGGTTATCAGCCCCCACCGCCGCCGAAGGCACGGCTGGGGCCGGGCCTTTGGGCGAGTGATCTGCCGGATGCCGGCTTCCTCAGCCCTCAGGCGCAGGTGGAATTCGGCGGGCGCCGCGCCCGGTTCGACGATGTGTTCGGCGGACGCTTCGCGCTGATGTGCCGCGATGCGGCGACATTGGCGGCGATTTCGCCCCACAATCGCGCAGCCCTCGAAACGGTCGATGCAGCGCTTGTGCATTTCGGCCCCGGCGGCCTCACGGATGTGGATCACCAGTACCTGCCCTGGCTGGAGCGCTTGGGCTGCGGCGCGGTGCTGGTGCGGCCGGACTTCTACCTTCACGGTGGCGTCCGCAATGCCACAGAGCTGAACAAGATGCTCGACGATTGGCGCGAGGCGCTTGCCATCCGCGACCTGACCCTCTGTGCCCAGGAGGCGCACTCATGACTGCATCCCGCCGCCTCGACCGCCTCGGCGTTCACTCCATCGGTGAGTTCCATCTGACCGTGCCCTCGCTCGCCGATGCCGAGCGCTTCTACAGCGCATTCGGGCTGCGGGTCGCGCATGAAGGCCACGACCTGGTGCTGCGCGCGGCCGGCAGTGATCACGTCTGGGGACGTCTGTCCGAAGGCCCGAAGAAGAGGTTCGATCGCCTGACCTTTCATTGCTTCGAAGATGAGGCCGACAAGCTCTACGACCACATCCTGTCCCAGGATGTGGAGCGTGTCGCGACGCCGATAGGAGCCGATGACAGTGGCTTGTGGTTCCGTGAACCCGATGGGTTGCTGCTACAGGTCCGCCCCGGCGCCAAGACCACCATCGACGCGGCCCAGCATCACAGCCCGCCATTGCCCGTTGATGGCGTGCAATGCACGCCGTTCCGCAGCCAGGCGCGGCCCGCTTTGCCTCAGCGCCTCTCACATATCGCGCGGATGACGGCCAATTTGCCCAAACTGTTCGACTTTTACACACGTGTCCTCGGCTTGCGCTTGTCGGACCGGGCCGGCGATGGCGTCGCCTTTTTGCATGCC
Source organism: Xanthobacter sp. ZOL 2024 (assembly GCF_052932325.1). Classification (NCBI taxonomy): domain Bacteria; kingdom Pseudomonadati; phylum Pseudomonadota; class Alphaproteobacteria; order Hyphomicrobiales; family Xanthobacteraceae; genus Xanthobacter; species Xanthobacter sp. ZOL 2024. The sequence goes on along the minus strand of NZ_CM128808.1, from coordinate 1,650,870 downwards.
CCCCACGGCAGTGACCATCATCTGTTCGCTCTGGCGACCGGACCGGGCGCCGCCCTGCATCATCTGAGCTGGGACGTGCCCACCATCGAGGACATCGGCCTGGGCATGAGCCGCCTGCAGGCGGCGGGCTATCCGGTGGGCTGGGGTGTCGGCCGGCACGTGCTCGGCTCCAACTATTTCTATTATGCGCAGGACCCCTGGGGAAGCTGGTGCGAGCTTTCAGCCACCATGGACTACATCCCAGCCGAGATCGATTGGGAGGGCAAGGATCACAATCCGGAGGACTCGTTCTATCTCTGGGGTCCGCCCCTCGATCCAATCTTCCTCGCCAATTCGGAGGCCGATGCCTGAGGGCCGCAAAGACCGCGGCAGGCGCTCGCGGCCACGTCGACCTGCACCAAACGAAACGGGCGCCAACCGGCGCCCGTTTCGCATTTCCCGTTTTGCATTTGTCGGACATCCGGAGGTGCTGCTCGGCACCCCAGGCACATGCCATGTGGTGGCGGAAAGCCTGGCGAGCGCCCAACTTCAACCTTTGCTGAACCGCGCTCCATGAAAGCCCGAGGACTGGAAGAAACCGGAGTTGCTGCGGGACCGACATGGGGTCGCGCCGCAACTCCGCTGGCTGCATCCGCAATGATACAACATCGCTCAGGCGGCGTCGGAAGCCTGGCTGGCGGCCAGTTCGGGAACCATCCGGCATTCGATGGCGCCCAGTTCCGCGATCTCGCAGCGCACCCGGTCTCCGCTCTTGAGAACCTGCCGGGGCTCCATGGCCCAGCCCACGCCGCCCGGCGTGCCGGTGAAGATGAGATCGCCGGGCTCAAGGGTCATGGGCTCGCTCAGATGCGCGATCTGATGCCAGACATCGAACACGAGTTGACGCGTATTCGAGTTTTGCCGCACCTCGCCATTGACCAGGCAGCGAATGGCGAGGCGATGGGGATCGCCGATCTCGTCGGCGGTGGTGATCCAAGGGCCGATGGGGCCATGGCCGTCGAACGACTTGCCGAGCACCCACTGGGGCGTATGGGTCTGCCAGTCGCGCACCGAGACGTCATTGCCGACGCAATAGCCGAACACATGCTTCGGCGCCGATGCCGGCGTGATATGGCGACCGGGCTGACCGATCACCGCCACCAGCTCCACCTCATAGTCGACCTTGTCGGAAGCGAGGGGAATCTGCACGTCGTCGTAGGGACCATTGAGGGTGTTGGGAAGCTTGGCGAACCACAGCTGCTGTTCCGGCGTGGGCAGGCCGCTTTCGGCGATATGATCCGCGTAATTCAGTCCGATGGCCATGATCTTGCGGGGCTGCTGCACCGGTGCCTGAAGATGCACATCCGCAAGATCAAGATGGGCTTCTCCGGTGCCGTCAAGACGACGCACCTCCCGCTCGAGGACATTCCAATTCGCGATCAATGCCACCATATTCGGGGCGAGCTGCGGTGCCGCGCGCGAAAGCGAGAAAACCTTATCACCCCGCACGATGCCGATCTCCGGTGCTTGGCCGTCGGCGGTGAATGTTGCCAACTTCATGCGTCTCTCTCCCATTCATCTTGAGCCAGGTGCCCGCCCATCAGTCCGGAAAGAGGCGGGCGAGCGACTGCTCCATAGCAATCGTCGTAGGTGATAAAATTGATTTTTTCAAGTACGATAAATTTCTATGGGTGTAGCCAGTGGGAGGAGCCGGTGACGTGCCCCCTGTTTTTACGCCGGTCAGAGCTGGAATTGTCCATCTATGATCCCCTGATCGGGGATGAGGAGAGTTCCATGAAGGCGTCGAAGTTCACGGAGGCGCAGAGCGCGTTCATGCTGAAGCAGGCGGCGGACGGGACACCGGTAGCGGATGTGTGCCGGAAGGCGGGGATTTCGGACGCGACGTTCTACAACTGGCGCAAAAAAATACGCCGGCCTCATGCCCTCGGAGATGCGGCGGCTGCGCCAGCTGGAGGATGAGAACGCCAAGCTGAAGCTGCAACGGGAGCTGACTTTGGCGGACCTGTCTCTCGACAAAGCGATGCTGCAGGACGTGCTGTCAAAAAAGCTCTGAAGCCTGCGCGCAAACACGAGCTTGTGGACAGGCTGCGCGAGGATTGGAAGGTGTCGGCCAGGCGCGCCTGTGCCACTCTTTCAGTTGATCGGGCACTGTATGCCTACAAGCCGAAGCGGGGCACGCAGCCCGAGCTGAGCCAGCGGATCAAGGAGATCTGTCAGACCCGCGTGCGATATGGGTATCGCCGCGTGAACATCTTGCTGCCCCGGGAGGGCTGGGCGGTCAACCCTAAGCGAATCTATCGTCTTTAGAAAGATTTGGGCCTGCAGTTGCGCAACAAGGTGCGCAAGTGCCGGGTCAAGGCGAAGCTGCGGGACGACCGTCGTCCGGCGACGTGACGTTGCCCCCAAGTTTTATCCAGCGGTGAGGTTGTTCTGGCGGTTGGGTTTGGCCTTGTCGGCCGGGTGAGTGGCGGGATCTGGCGCGGAGCTTTTCGCCTGGCGCAGCGGCTGATCCCGTCGCGGGTGGAAGGTGGCGGCGAAAGCGGACGGGGTCTGCCAGCCGAGGGCGGAGTGCGGGCGTGATCCATTGTAGTCGGAGCGCCACCTGCCCAGGGTCGAGCGGGCCTGGCTGAGTGCCGAGAACAGCGTCTCGTTGAGAAGCTCGTCGCGCAGGCGGCCGTTGAAGCTCTCGATGAAGCCGTTCTGCATGGGCTTGCCCGGGGCGATGTAGTGCCACTCGACCTTTGCCGCATCCGCCCAGGCCAGGATGGCATTGGAGGTGAACTCGCTGCCGTTGTCGCTGACGATCATGTCTGGCCTGCCGCGCTCGGCTACAAGACGATCCAGCTCCCGTGCGACACGCCCACCGGACAGCGATGTATCCGCAACCAGGGTGAGGCATTCCCGGGTGCAGTCATCCACGACGGTGAGAATGCGGAAGCGGCGGCCGCAGGTGAGCTGGTCCGACACGAAGTCGAGCGACCAGCGCGCGTTCGGCCGCATCGGGATCGTCATGGGCGCCCGCGTCCCGATGGCCCGCTTGCGGCCACCACGGCGCCGCACCTTCAGGCGCTCCTCTCGATAGAGCCGGAACAGGCGCTTGTGGTTGACCCTGAAGCCCTCCCGCTTGAGCAGCACATGCAGGCGCCGATAGCCGAAGCGCCGTCGCTCATGGGCGAGGGCCTTCATGCGCTCGCGCAGGGCTCCATCGTCGACCCGCTTTGCTTCGTATCTCATGGTCATGCGGCAGAAGCCGGTGGCTTTACACGCCCGCCGTTCGCTCATCCCGTGGTGCCCCATGAGATGGCCGATGGCTTTCCGCTTGGCCGCGGGCGTCACCACTTCTTTCCCAAGAGGTCCTTCAGGGCGACATTGTCGAGCATCGCGTCGGCGAGCATGCGCTTGAGCTTGGCATTCTCGTCCTCCAACGCCCGCAGCCGCTTGGCCTCAGACACCTCCATGCCGCCGAAGCGGCTCTTCCACTTATAGATGCTGGCGTCGCTGACCCCATGCTTGCGGCATAGCTCCGCAACCGGGATCCCGGTCTCGTGCTCCTTCAGGATCCCGATGATCTGCTCTTCCGAAAAACGACTGCGCTTCATGTCCTGGTCTTCGCAATGGGCCAGAACGAACTTCAAACTGGATGAACCAGGAGGGGCAACGTCAGACGCGCAGCAACGAGACGTGGGCCATGGACTTCGTCCACCACCAGCTCGCCACGGGCCGGAAGATCCGGGTTCTGACCAGCGTTGATACCTTCACGCGGTTCTCGCCGGCGGTCGATCCCAGGTTCAGCTATCGGTGCGAGGACGTGGTGCTGACGCTCGAACGGGTCCGTCTGAGCATGGGCTATCCGCAGAGCATCCGGGTGGATCAGGGATCGGAGTTCGTCAGTCGGGATCTGGACCTGTGGGCATATCCGAAAGGCGTGGTGCTGGACTTCTCGCGGCCGGGGAAGTCGACGGACAACGGCTTCATCGAGTCGTTCAACGGCAAGTTCCGGGCGGAATGCCTGAACACGCACTGGTTCATGAGCCTTGACGACGCGCGGGCGAAAAATGGAGGCTTGGCGTAGGGATTATAATGAGGTTCGGCCACACAGTGCGATCGGCAACAAGCCGCCGATCGCACTCATGATGGCTCTCCTGCATCCCCGCCGGCGTGAGCCCTAACCCCGGAATTTTCCAGATCCGGGTGGCCTAGAAATGGGGAGCACTTCACCAACCGTCAGAACGAACTCAACGCTGGATAAAAATTGGGGGCAACGTCATTCTCGTCCGACCACCCGGACATATCCCAGACTGCGATATCCCTCGAAAGAGCATCCGCCTGTCCAAAACCGGCCGAATTCACAAAACTCAGCCGGCACCAACCGACGAGCTTCCTGAAAATAATTTTAGCTTCAATGATTTAGATGGCGCGCCGGGGAAGATTCGAACTCCCGACCCCCAGATTCGTAGTTCAGAAATGGCGCTTCGCTACAATACTCTATAGGCCTACTAACTTTCTCCGCATTCGTATAATGCATTGATGATTCTCGATTAATCGTGGCCTGGCGTGCTCTGGCGAATTCGCACCGCCAAACCCTCCGATCCGCCAAAACCGTTTCAAAAACCGTTGCAGAAAATGGGCGCGACGCCATCGCCGGCCAGCGCTTCCAGCGCCCGAGGAGAATGGGGTCTCCCAGCGAAGGAGAATAGGTGGCAGAAATCACCCACCGCCCGCCCTCGCTTCGCCTGGGCCAATGCACAACGGCTCACGCCAGCAGGGCGAGGAGAGAAGGCGGCGCCCCCTCGAACGCGAAGGGATTGAGGAACTGCCGTCGCCACAACAGGTTTCTATCAACTTCGCTCAAATCCGCTTCCGCGCAGATCGCCACCCATCCATCCCTGATCACGGTGATCTGGTGCTCCGCCAAAGCCATCGCATCTCGGCGAGAGAGGAGAAACAACGGGGCTGCATCGAGGCATAGCACGATCCGGCTCCAGCGCTCGTTGCCGGCGATCAGCATGGCCTGGGTCGCCTCACCGCCCGCCCGGGCCTGCGGGCAGATGTCATAGGCCGGCGTAAGCGCCAGGCTCTGCCCATCCCAGAAGGCGGCGTGATTGCGGGCGTGATCGTCCGTGTTGCCGCATAGTATATTGAAAAGCATGCGGCTGAAGAGTTCCCTCAGCGTCTCCCTCGGCGTCATAAAGCGATGACGGATGATCGTCGCAAGATCCTCGTAGCTCGCATAGCGCGCCATCAGTTCGTCGAGCTCGAGCAAGGTCAGAGCCGAAACCATCGCGCGGCGCTGCCAGCCGGCCGTGGATTTCTCGCGGTCGAAGCGCTCGACCAGCAGGACATCCTTGCCGGCCGTGCGCTCCAGTGCCACGTGAGCGACCGTGATGCCGCTCTCGGCCGCCAGGCGCATCGCCACATACTCGGCCTTGACGACGCTGTAGAGGTCGCTTTGCGATGAGAATTTCGCGACATATTTGCGGTCACCCGACGTGAGCATCGCCTTCGGGCGCGCGCCGCCGATCGAGCTGCCGTGAAGAAGCGCCCGGTCGAGTTCCGGAGCGAGCGGGAGACCTTTTTCGATGCTGGCCGCGGCGTTCATCAGGTCGTCGAGGGAGACGGGCGTCGCGTCGCGGGCGACGTACTTGGCGGCTGATGTCTGAAAATCCAGTGCCCCGATCCGATCGGAGCCGGACTCCAGGAGATAGGTGAGCTCGTCGAGCGAGGCGGCGTCGACATCACGCCCCTGCACACCGAGTTTCCGATTGAGGATCACGCGCCGACCCCACGCATCAGGCGCTGCATCACGGATGCAACTGGGCATGTGCAGTCCGTTGAGGAGGGGGAGCACGCCGGCGCGCAACGGCAACTCGGGCTCATAGAGCGGAATGGCATTCTTCCGTGCCAGATAGCTGCGTCCGTAGTTGAACAGCAGCTGATTGCCGGTCGCGGCGAGCCGGCCGGCGACCACCGGCCCGGTCTCGCCCGGCAGCCAGACCCAGACGAATGCCTCGGTTGGCCCCGCGTCAGAAGTCATCCTTGGCCTCCAGCTTCGAGGAGCGCGCTGCCTTGGGCAGGAGCGTCAGCATCGCCGTGTTGGCGCCGATCGCGCTCGTGAGCGCCCCCTGGTCGGCATCGAAGAGCCGCACGCCCACCACGGCCGCGGCCTCGAAGACAGCGCCGATGGCGCAACCGGGGTCGCCCTTCTCGATGCGCTGGACCAGACCGCGGGAGATGCCAGCGCGTTCGGCTAGTTCAGCGGCCGTGATCTTGCGTTCGATGCGGGCGCGGCGGATGAACTGGCCCAGCAGCAGCAAGGCGTCGTGGCTGTAGCGGGAATAGGGACGGCTTATCGGCTTGGCCATGGCAAACCACTCCATAAACAGACCATGAAGCTATTTATTGATCCATTTATGTTTCACATCAATCATCTGCAAGGGAAAATTACCATGGAGATCCATAAATAGCCCATTTATATGTTAAATGATCTTTTTATGGATCTTAATGCGTCAGCGTTAAAAAATGTAGGGAAGAGCGGGAGCCCCCCACCAACCCTTCTTCGTCCTGCCACTGGAAATGCATTTCGAGCTGTCGGGGGCGAGCGTGGCCGGCCGAAGATGATCGTCAGCGACAATGGCGGCGAGTTCACCTCCAATGCCATTCTGGGCTGGGCCGACGCGGCTCGGGTCGAATGGCACTACATCGCCCCCGGCAAGCCCATGCAGAACGGCTTCATAGAAAGCTTCAACGGCCGCCTTCGGGACGAGCTGTTGAACGAGACGCTGTTCTCCGGCCTGTCCCAGGCCAGAGCGGCTCTCGCCCGGTGGCAGCGCAACTACAACACCGACCGGCCGCACTCGAAGCTCGGATGGCAGACACCAAACGCCTTCGCCTTAACGTTCCATCCGCAGCGGGATCAGATGCCCCACACCATCAACGGCTCGACGTCTGCCCCAGCCACTCCGCACGCCCAAGAGGGCAAACCCAACCGCCAGAACGAACTCACAGCTGGATAGAAGTTGGGGGCAACGTCAGGGGCTTTGTCGGAGGCTCGCGGATAATACTCCATCGATTTGCACCGTGGCGGGCGTTCGTAGCGCAACGAGCTCTAAATTCATGGTCGATCGGAAAGCTCGCGCCAAAATCGAATGTTGGAGCCCCGCCGGAAAGTTGACGCTTGTGGGCTCAATGCCTCTTCCTTCAAGTGCCTGACACGCAAATTTCGGCGCACGGAGATCTGCACCCAACAACCTTTCCACGTTTTCAAGGGCCTCTGCAGTCGCTATGTTCTCGATGTCGGGGGCGTGGCGGATGGGATTAGCGGCGATCGCAGGACGTCATATCGTCCTTCTAGTGGCGAGCTTCGTAGCGACTGCCGCAATGGCGCAGGACGCCAAGCCTGATATCGCAGACATCCAGCGCGCCTTGGTCAAACATGGCTACAGTGTTGGATCGGTTGATGGCCTTTGGGGGCGCCGCTCCATCAACGCTCTCGCCGCCTTTCAAAAGGCGGAAGGATTGCCAGCGACTGGGGAGCTCGATCGCGCAACGATTTCTCGCCTGCTCCAGCCCCGACAAGCACGGCCGCCATTGAACCCGGATGCCGGCTCTGTCCCGGCACCAGGCAAGGGGAGTTCGCCGGTGCTCGAAAAACCGGCGTCCTTGCCTCCACCGAGGGCAGAAGCTGCGAAGCCAGTGGCCGGCGCCTCATCTGTGCCGCCGGCAAGGAGCGCACCGATTTCTTCCCCGCCTGCTCCGGCGACAGACCAATCCCGGAAGACTGCGCCGTCAAGCGGGCCTGGTTTCGGCTGGATTATCGGCATCGTGGCCAGCTTCGGGATCATAAGCCTGCTTGTGCGCCGCCGCGGGGACCTGACAAGAGCAGGAAGCAAGAATAGTAGTGGTGCCGGACAGCTTCGAATATCTCGCAATGATCATTCAGCATCGGCGCCCGCCACGTCGATGGCAAAAGCTGTGCCCGCGCTTTCCGACGCGCTCAAATCCAGCTTAGTTGTTCATAATGCGAGCGTTGGTCGAGCAATCGAAAATCGAAAGGCGCTAGTCCCTCCTTCCGACGTCTCGCCTGAAAACGAAGAGGCACTACTACGCGTGGTGAAGGCACCCGCCGCAACAGCATTGGCGAATACGCTAGCGGATGACCTGAAGGAGCGTTTGGCTGTTCACAACGCCGAAGTCGGGCGAGCCATCGGGGGGCAAATTTCATCGGACGGCTCTGTGCTATCGTCATTCGACAGGAATGTGGAGTTGACGGCGGGACTGAAAACAGCGACTGCCAACGCACCTCCCGCCCTGGGAGATGAGCTCAAGGCCAAACTGTCCGCGCACAACGCCGAGGTCGGGCGAGCCATCGAGGGGCGAAATAGTGATCTAGCCTCTGCCCATCAGGCGCGCTCATCGTTCATGGAACGGCTTGTTGTGGGCGTCCGTCGCGATGAGCCTGCGCCAGCCGACGGGTGGACTCCGGCCGGCCAGACGGTCCGGATCGGCCCGCATGTTGTTGGCGGCGGCATGATCTATGTGGGCCGCCGCCTGCCGCAACAGGGCAGCGGCCACCAGCCAGAAAACTGCCTCATCAATCCGGATCTCGCGGTGGCGACACGCAGCGGAGATCCCCATGGCGTCACCATGGGCTACTGGCCCTCGTATTCCACAATTTCTGCCGAAGCCAGGAAGTCGTACCTCGAATGGCTGGCCGGCCCCCGGTCAGACCCTGGCACGTACATCGGCTATGTCTTTCTCTATTTTTACGGTCTTGAACGCCGTCTGATGCTTGAGAAGGGAGCACCCGATACAGAAGCCGTGGTGGTAGAAGTGCGGCGGCTTCTCAATATTTATGGCTCGCATCATTCCTTCCGCCGCTATGCGCAGGAACTCCTCTCGGCCCATGAGATGCGGCAGGCCCTGCCTCCTCAAACCGTTGTCCCGGACGCAGGCTTCGCGGGCTATGAGGTGCCCCTGCACATCAAGGCTGTCCGCCGTCAGCACCCGTGGCACAGATTTGAGGTTGTGATTTAAGGAGGATCCGGGCTTCGTCGTAGTGTCGAAGGAACGAAGATGAAGCCCAGACCCTCCAACGTGAAATCCTCGGCGAAGGCCCCTGCAGAGCAGGTGGTGAAGGACATCCGGCGGCAGACCCGCCGACACTTCTCGGCTGAGGACAAGATCCGCATCGTGCTGGATGGCCTTCGCGGCGAGGACAGCATTGCCGAGCTGTGCCGCAAGGAAGGCATCGCGCAGAGCCTGTATTACACCTGGTCGAAGGAGTTCATGGAGGCCGGGAAGCGCCGTCTGGCCGGCGACACCGCCCGTGCCGCGACCACCGGCGAGGTGCAGGACCTGCGCCGCGAAGCCCGCGCCCTGAAGGAATGCGTCGCCGACCTGACGCTGGAAAACCGGTTGCTCAAAAAAAGCATGATCGCGGATGGGGGCGACAACGAATGAGGTATCCCGCATCCGAGAAGCTCGAGATCATCAGGATCGTCGAGCAGTCGCACCTGCCGGCCAAACGCACGCTGGACCAGCTCGGCATCCCCCGCCGAACCTTCTACCGCTGGGTACGACCGCTACCTCGAGGGCGGGCCGGAAGCGCTGGAAGACCGGCCTTCGGCGCCGAGCCGGGTGTGGAACCGCATCCCGGCCACCATCCACGACCAGATCATCGAGCTGGCGCTGGAGCAGTCCGAGCTGAGCCCCCGAGAGCTGGCCGTGCGCTTTACCGACGAGCAGCGCTACTTCGTGTCGGAAGCCACGGTTTACCGGCTGCTCAAGGCCCACGACCTGATCACCAGCCCGGCTTACGTTGTGATCAAGGCGGCCGACCAGTTCCACACCAGGACCACGCGGCCGAACGAGATGTGGCAGACCGACTTCACCTACTTCAAGATCATCGGCTGGGGCTGGATGTACCTGTCGACCGTGCTCGACGACTTCTCGCGCTACGTCATCGCCTGGAAGCTGTGCACCAACATGCGGGCCGAGGATGTGACCGACACGCTGGATCTCGCCCTGGCAGCTTCCGGCTGCGATAGCGCCACGATCCTGCACAAACCTCGACTGCTCAGCGACAACGGACCGAGCTACATCGCCGGCGAGCTGGCGGAATACATCGAGGCCAACAAGATGGGCCATGTGCACGGCGCCCCATGCCATCCCCAGACCCAGGGCAAGATCGAGCGCTGGCACCAGACCCTGAAGAACCGCATCCTGCTCGAAAACTACTTCTTGCCCGGCGACCTCGAAGCCCAGATCGAGGCCTTTGTCGAGCACTACAACCACCAGCGCTATCACGAGAGCCTGGCTAACGTCACACCGGCCGACGCCTACTTCGGCAGGGCTCCAGCCATCATCCAACAGCGCGAAAGAACCAAGCGACAGACCATCGAACATCGGCGCTTGCAGCACCGTAAGCTCGCCGCCTAACATCTCCCCCCAGACAAGGCCCGCACTCCGCTAATCGACCCCGCGATCTGTGCCGAATGTCCTGACGACGGACAGGCAGCTGTGCATTGTTGCACCCTATACACAAGCCTTGTGCGAGAACTTCTCAGTCGTACCGTCGGTCCGGTTGATCCAGAAGCATTTTGTTCCGAAGTCTGCACTGCGCACACTGAAGTCCCTAATGCCAGAGCCGATCTTTTCTTTGGCCTCGGGGTGGAGAACGAGCGCGGCTCTAAGGATGACGGCGTCTGCGGCGCTGACCCGATCCCCGATGTCATATCGGTTGAGCATTGCGTTCAGGAAGGCGCGCGCCTCAGTCTGCGTGCGGAAGTGCAGATCGCCGTAGCTCACAGGTTTCCCAGCAACCATTCCACTGTTCTCCTTCAAGTCTCCAGAGATTCTGTCGGCCCTTTGGCGGCGCTTGCGAGCAACCGTTCGCGAATTTCGCGAACAATGACTGCAGGCAGATCCATGCTGTTGAGTTGCTCGATACGATCGGCGACCCACTTGACCGCCTGTGCTTGATCGAGATCATCCCGCGCAATTTTTTCGTAGAGCGCGACGGCAGTCATCCTCGACAACCCTAGCTCCATCAGCGAGATCAGCGTGCGGGACGACACGCCGAATTCGAGTTGCGTGCCGATATCCAATCCGTCGTCGATCAGATCCTCGCGTCCGATCTCGACATAATACAGGTGCAGTATGTCAATGTAGGCCGATAGGTATTTCGGCGCACGGAACCGGGCGACTTGCTCCACAAGCGCCATTGTGTCTCTGATGATGCCGGGTAGATTGTACTTCCTCCCGACTTTCTCGTGCCACGCGATGTTCCGGCGGATGATCTCAGCCAGCGACTTCCCCTTCAGCCAGTGGAACACGATCAGCGCATATAACGTCGCGCGGCTGTCGGGCTCGAAGGCGGGGAACAGGCTCGTGTTGATCCGCCGCATGATTGTGACGAAGCGGTCGTAGCTGTCGTCGCTGGCGACCTCAGCCGGCAGCAAATTCTCGGGCTCCCCGCCATACTTCCTGAAGGTTTCCAGCAGGTGCTGCATGCCGATCGGGCTGACGCCAGAATGCCGGGCCGCTAGGTCGGGACTGATCTCGATGTTGGCTACTATTGTCGCCAATACCGCGTCGAGCCTCTCTATAAAGTCGCGATCATGGCGCTTGGCGAGTTCCGCCTGACCGATGGATCCAAGCCTCATGTAGGTAGTCAGCAGGTAAGCACCGACCTGCTCGAACTCATCGTTGTCCTCGAGCTCGGTGGGCTTACTGTTGGGTCGGGCTGCCAAGTATGCCAACAGGCCATCCCCAGCCTCCAGCACCGCATCGCTCTCGCGCTTGATGGGGTAGCGGGCACGTTGTGGCACGCCGTGCGGCCAGGCGGTCTCGTCCTGCGGATCGAGGCAGATGATGTTCCCCTGGAACTCGTCGCCCCACCGCCCCGCGCGACCGGCTAGATTCCAGAAGTCATGCGGCTCCATGGGATTTCCCTGGCCCTTGCGCGGACCGCGCACGACGATGGTCCGACAGGAGAGGTTGACCCCCTCCACCAGCGTCGACGTACAGACGAGGAAGCGTATCTTGCCGGATCGGAATAGTCGCTCGATCTCAAATCGAAGGAGTGTGGGCATGTTTCCGAAGTGGAACGCCACGCCGCGTTCGACGAGCGGCGCGAGCCGGAAGCTCGGGTGAACGCCCTTCCTGGCAAGTTCGGCGAGCGCGGTCAGCTCGGGGTCGACGGACTTCGGATCGTGCTCGGGCTGTAGTTGGCTGATTAAGTCGGCGACGTCCTCGGACTCGGCGGCGCCGTTCGCGTAGACGAGAGTTCCACCGCGTGTACCCGCCGCCGCCGCGACGAAGGCTAGGCGCTTCGTGAAGCTGGCCGGCGTGCTCACGAGTTCAAGCGTGCCGATCTCGATTTCGGCATCGCCCTGCTTGGCGTTCAGCGTCCAGCGTCGCGGCTTACCCTTAACATGGGTCGCGAGAAGGAGGTTCTGCAGGACCGTAGGCGCGTCGCTGTCGACGGCGGCCGTCGGCACATCCGCCGGCGCGTCCGCGAGCAGTTCGCCGGGGTTCTGCGTCGCGGGGCTGATGAAGACCAGCGTCATTTTAGGGTTGAGTCTGGATGCACGTTCAATCGCATCCTGCAGGATCACGCCGCGACCGCCATCGCCTATCTTGTGGGCCTCGTCGACGATCATTAAGTCGACCGAGAATTCGCCGCCCAGGACATTCGCCAACAGATGCATGCGTTCTTGGGTGAGCACGAGGATCAAGCGCGACCCGCCCGACCGGGCAGCATCAAACTTGGTTCTGAGCGGCAGCGAGGACACTTCGATGCCCTCCGTCTCCTTGAGGAACGACTCCAGGTTCGTCTCGATCTCGGACACGAGCGCGCGTGTTGGCGCGAGATATATTGCCACCGTCTTTCTGCGCGACCCGACCTGATCGATCAGCCACTGCAGCACGAGGAACGTTTTTCCCGACGCCGTCGGCGCCGATGCCGACAACCAGGTTGCTGTTGAGGCAGTCGTCCAGAACCGCTGCTGGAACTCGTTGACCTCCAGCCAACGCCCGGTAGTCTCGACGAGGATCGAGCGGTCCATCTCGCGCCGCTGCGTTTCAAGGCGCAGCGAGATCCCGAGCCGCTCCTCAAGCCCATCGGCGACCATGCCGCGGCTCACCGCGAGTGTGACTGCTCGGAAGTTCGACAGCTTGTCGAAAAGGACAGCACCCGCGTCGCGGACCTTCGTGTCCTTGGCGAGTGAGACCGCCGCCACGGCGATTCTCAGCGCCGCCTCCTGGTCAGCGCGTCGCTCCGACCGGGCCAGGATGCTTCCCGCCAGAATCAACCGCTGCCAATCAATGTCGGCCGGATCAATTGCCTGAGGGTCGTCGGAGAGATTGCTGAGTTCGGAGCGGACGGTGAGCTTTGTCAATGCGGCGATGTCGTCGCTCACACCTTCCGACATGAGCCACGCCTGCAGGCTGGCGAGGCTCATGGCTTGAGCCCCATCACTTGGAGGAACGCGTCCCGGAAATCCTGCGCCGACGGCAACGGCACGCAGAAGAACTCAATCTCGAGACTCTCCAGCTTGTTCTTTGTAACCCCCTTGCCGACGTTATCGACCCAGTCGGCAAGCGCGGCCCTTGCCGCCCCGGCGATCTCGTCAGCGAGTGCTGTTGCGCCCTCGCCAGGGTAGAAGGGCACGCCGAATCCTACCAACGCCACGCCGCAATATTGGACCCGGTTCGACATTGGTGACGACCGGTCGAAATATTTCCTAAGCGCCGTAGTCAGGGCCTCGTCAGTCAGGTTCGCCTTGTCGCTGAGCAGCAACAGGTCGCGTTCCCTCTCTGCCCCCTCGTGCTCGTGCTCCAGTAGATACGGAGCCAGCGAATCAAGGCAGGCCGAGATCGCATCGCCCGCCTTCGCGTAGACCTTTGACTCGCCCCAATAGAGCTTTAACAGGCCTTCCGGCGTAACTCCGGCGTAAACGCCGTCAGCACCATGGTAGTGCATCTTCTCGTCGGTCTTGAGATCCATCTTGCAGAGGATCTGAGGTAGTTTGAGGAACCGCTCGGCAAGCAGATACAGCAACATCTCGCCACCCTCGCCGGTGGTTGCCAAGCCCGTAAAGGATCGCTTAGCGCGCTCGACCAACTCGGCGACAGCCTCGGTGCTGTTGAACTTGGCGTCCCGCTCCTTCGCCTCGGCGACCTTGGACCGCGGCATCGCGTAGTCGGTGGCTGCGTTTCGCATAAACTGCGCCAGCCGATGAAGCTGAACCCTGCCATTTCCATCGACAGCAAGGCAGTGGCAGTGGATTTTGACCGACTGCCCGCCCACCGCGATGTCGCGCTCAACGAGCGTTAGATGAACGTCAAGAGCGTCCGGATCGCCGGTTAGCGAAGCTTCAAGATCGTCCGCAGTTATCGTCGACAGCATCGCCCCCAGTCGCGACTAGCCCACTTGATTCGGCTATTCCCAGCACATTTACTTTTACCACGCACGACGGGGCGCTTAACAGGAGGTTGTCAAGCTGTCCTGCCCGCTACTCGAGAGCTACGTCAGCTCAAATGAATTGCCGCTTTGCGTCAACGGCACCGGCAATCCTTGAACTGCCCGCGCCAAGCCTCAGATCTCAGCCTGCTCCGATGGGCTCAGGGCGTCGTCGACCTCTATGCCGAGTTTGCGCACGGTGCTCTCGAGCCTGATATAGCCGAGCGGGAACTGACAGGCGCGGAGGCTTCCAGTCCGCTTGCAAAGGATGGAGACCTTGATTCGCCGCAGGTTGTGGTCCCATAGCCGGCTGGGGTGAGGCCAATCAGGCCGCCTCATTGGTCGACCAGGCGCCCATACTGCCTCGTAGTGACATGGCCTCCTATGTGGCTGGGGCTCTCGATCGTCAGATCCGCGATACACACCCTTAGAGCGCTAGCCTCAAGGTGAAGATCCTTCACCTCGTAGGTGATTGAGACGCGGGCTGCATCACCGGCCGGCCGGCGCTTTGACAGCCTTGCTGAGATCGGACCAGGTGCAGCTTAGTATATTATCTCGGCGCCTCTTTCCTGGCGACCCAACTCGGCGATTCAGTCCTCTCCCCGCAGACCATTGCGGCATGCTTCGAATCTTTTCTGCCACTGATAACCCCCGTAATATACTCGGTATATGTCTTTTATAGCTCGCATCGTAGGCTTATTGATGCCGGACGAGTTGTCACTCATCTTAGTTATTCTGCAACCAGGATGAGATTCAAATTTTCCCAAAGCCACAATCTCAAATCTACGCCAATGATGCCGGCGTGGAATAGATTACGGTAGACAGTTTATTCTCCTCCCCAGATTTTTAGTTGCCATAATGGGGTATTCTCCATTCGACCGATCACGAGTGAGCTTGCTTGCTCTCGATCGATAAGACGATCCATCCTTCTTGTTTTGCAGGATAGAGGGTGGAATAGCCATAAGCGTTCTTCGTCCCCGGGTCATTCCACACCCAAGCTTCGCGATGGTCAGAATTGAAGACGAAACAGGGATGATTGCCGGGCTCTTTGCGGGTCAGGATGCGTGCGATCGATTCCCCGTGTGGAAAGAGGTGCTTGCCTCCGCCCTGGGTCGAGACGGTCCACGTCGACGCCACGATGCGCTCTGCCAGATCGGGACTGGTATTCCGGCGCGAGCCGTGGTGGGGGAGCGTCGCAACGTCCACTTCCAGGCGACCGCCGAAATCCTCGTTTATGGAAGTGATCAGCGTTTCGGCATGTGAGTCGGTGCCGATCAAGACGCGCCTGTTGCCGTGGCTCAGTACGAAGGCGATGCTCGATTGGTTCGGGATCGTGTCGTCGGCCGAGTAGTCCGCGCCGGCCAAGTCCTCGACATCGGGCGGCGGTTCGATGTCCATCGCGACCTCGGAGGGTTCTTCTTCGTCGTCCTCGGGCTCGTCCGCTCCCTCCGGCAGTGGCCAGATCTCCGCCAGTGCGGCGAGTCCCGAGGGCAGGGGACCCAAGAGGCGCACTGAGACGGTGCCATCCACGCGAAGATTGATTGGACCTAGCTCCGGTTTGCGGGCGATCGCGTCGCCGCCGGTCGGTTCGTTCCAGGCCCAGCCGTTCTTAACGATAAGTTCGGCGAAAGTCTTGCCCTGGCCGACGGACATCGGAAGGGTTTCGTGCGGGAGGTGCTGCGCGGCGTTGAACCAGACGGCCTTAACAAGGCGGGCGAACTCGGTATCCTTAGCCAGCGCAATGGCTCCGGCGATGTGATCTGCATCGATGTGGGTGACAACGAAAAGATCGATCTTGCGTTCGTCGTCCGGCAATCCATAGATGAATTTCTTCAGCCTAGCGATGGTGGAGGTGCGGCCGGCGTCCACTAGCAGGTTGAATGCTTCGCGACCGTCGATGCAGCGAACAAGTATGCAGTCCCCGTCGGAAGCCCTGAAGAGTATGATTTGAGTGACGCTTACACTGGCTGCCTCGCTCATAGCTGGACTTTGATCTCGACACCGGCGTTCAGATCCAACTTCATCAGTGCATCCGTTGTCTGAGGCGTCGGCTCGATGATGTCGATCAGACGCTTGTGGGTCCGCATCTCGAACTGTTCGCGACTCTTCTTGTCGACGTGGGGCGAGCGATTGACCGTGAACTTTTCTTTTCTAGTCGGGAGCGGAACCGGTCCGCTGACGAAGGATCCCGTCCTGCGAGCGGTGGCGATGATCTCTTGAACGGTGGCATCCAGCACCCGGTGGTCGAAGGCGCGTAGCTTGATTCTGATGGAGCCCTTCTTAATCGGCTTTTTTGGCGGTTTTTTGCTTTTGTTGAGTTTCATCCCCTTGTCTGGCACCGCCTGTGGGGTGGAAGTGGGGAAAGCGAGCGCCGGCTCATGGGGTGCGGCATCCGGCAGTTTCAGAAGGGCCTGTTTAACCGGACGCATCTGTTCGGGCGCGACGAAAGCCACCCGAGGCCTGATCGCACCTTGAAGTCTGCTTTCGAGATGTCGGAATGCTAAATCATCCGTCCTTTTTTTTTGCGCTAGCACGTCGTGCCAGCCGAGGCCTTCGATAGGAGCTTCGCCAAGGTAAGCGGCGATCTGACCGCCCGCATAGGATCTTCGTAGCCAGTTGGCGACGGCGTTCAGCTTTTCCTCGATGCCGGCATCCTTGAACTCACGCAGCGCCAGTTCGCGCAGGATACTGAACTTCATGTCCAACCAACGCACGGTTTCACCGTACGTGGCGCGGTGCGCGGCGAGAGCGACGATCGCCGAGCGCACGTCTTGCTTCACGGTTTCGGTGTCGCCCTTTCCAATGCCCAGTTGGGCCATGCCGACGACCGCCCGCAAGAATTCGGCGTCGGGTGCCGGCGCGTCAGGCGAAGCCAGTAGCTTGAGGACCTTGTCGCCGTAAACAGGCAGCAGGGATCGGTGCGCAAGTACGGCGTGGGCAGCTGCTGCTATCCAGGGGGTCGGATGCGGCGCGGAAGGAATGTCGAAAATGGCCGCCAGAAGCCGCTTCGCCACAAACTCGGCGGCCTCAGGCCTTTGGTGTTCGGTGAAGCCCCAAAAGGCTCCAGCTAGACCGGTGTCCAACAGCGCCCGCGGTACGGCCTCCGGGCCGTCGTCGAGGGAAATGACATCCAGGTAAAACCTTCCAGCGTTAGGTACATATACGGTGGTCTTGTCCTTCCGCCGAACGACGGCGTAGCAGGAGAGATTCCCGTCGCTCGCGAACAGTCCTTTGCCGTTTTTGGTGATTCCTCGCGACGGTCTGTGCAATGTCAGGACGGGACCTTCAGACACGGACGCTTCGCCTTCCTCGCTGGTCCAAAGCTCTAGACTTGCCACGGTGTCGGCGGCAGACGTCTCCACGATGGCAGGCGCCCAAGCACGCCTCGCGCCGAACAGCCGGAGGCACTTCTCATAGGCTCCGTCCGGTCCATCGGCGGATAGGACACCGTCTGTAACCTCTCCACTGGGAGCCTGCACCCGGACGTACGGAGCCGAATTGAACCAGTTTGGGGCAGGCTGCCCGCTTTCGAGCAGATCGTCGTACCGCTTTCCCTCCTCGGAAAAGGCGGTCACAAAAAGTGGGGGCGCCCCCGGGAGCCCTTTGCCCGTCGACACTGCCAGCGTCTCGGCCATCGAAATTCCTAGCTGGATAGTTTCATATAGGGATGAAGGAGCCGCTTCTCAGAGTTCCAGTTTTGGTCATCAAAGCGGAATTTATGCGGCTTTCGTGCCAGTCGGAACTCAAATGGAGCGGCAGATTCCGAGCCGACAGGCGGAGGGGTATCGGAAAGCGCCTCGCAGGATGTCGGGGAAGCCACGCCGTTAGCCAGAACCGTCACGATACTCTTTGGTTCTTCGGTCAGCAGGATGGCGCGTGTCTTGCAGCTCGAAGGCCCCTGCGGATCCCCCGGCGGCGGCGTAATACCCTGATGGCGCGACCACCGCTCGACCAGTGCCTGCGAAGCCTCGACCACTTCCGCAGCGACGATTGGTACATGGACGTCCGCGGGATCGCCGGTTAGACGTGCGCCGAAGCTTTTCAGCGCCGCCAAAAACGCTTGTGTCCCAATGGCATACTCTCCACAACCCGCGTTTTCGGCCGCCAGCTTCAGTTGGCGAATCCAGAATGCCTTTTTTCCTCTAGACGTCGAATAGAAGACGCATGCGTTGTCGGGCGCAGCCAAATCCGCCGGCGCAATCGGTAGGTAGCTGAGGGTCGATTTGTCCTGTGAGCGGCACACGTCGATGAAGCAGTAGACGGGCCGCTCCCGTATCAAATTATTGATCACATGCAGGGAGGTTGTCCAGTCAAGACCGGCTTGGCTCACTCCATCGGAGAGCGCACCGTCGCACGACAAGCTGACTACGCTGCCGCCCTTGATCAGCTCCATCCCGTGCCCAATCCAGTGAAGGAAGCCGACGCCCCCTTCGTCCCTCACCCGTTGCGCCCATGCGAGAAGCGCTGACTGAATGGCGGTGAAGTCCGGACGGTCCACCCTGATTGCGCTGCCGCCGTCGCCGCGGATCGAGACGACGCCAGCTGGATCTGAAGCCAACACCTTGATGGATGCGAGCATCTGAGCCGAAGGAAAGCTGCCGCTCGGAAGTGTCCGCCAAAAGTCGACGACCGTTTGCACGAATGCGCCTGCGCCGGGGAGATTGGCGGATGCCTTCAGATAGGCTCCGACCATTACGATTATTACGTGGACGGGCTCTGCGGGAGATCCCGGCTTGCGATCAACAACGAACGTCATGAATAAGAACCGCGCGATATCGAGCTTGGAGATCGGAATCGGGGCGAGGACGAAAAGAACGCGATACACAGCCGGCTGAGGAGGGCCAACCGCTGCCCATGGTGGCGCCGTGTTGGACGACATAATGACCCCTAAAGCCGAATCATTTATTCTAAAGTACCAGCACATTGCAGTAATTCAACTCCAAGCTGCGTAGCCCTGAGGCTGTCCACCGCTCCAAGTCGTTTTGACCCTTTAAGGCCGAAGCCGAATGACCGATTGAATGGCATCAGGCTGGTTTTGCCCTACGCCCTTAATCCAGTCTGAAAAAAGCTCCCTCTGGCCCAATCAAAGGACTGGAGCATGAAGCGCAATCCCTTTTCGTGAGCATGAAGCCGGAGTTATGGTTGCGAAGCCGTGGCAGAAGTTGGCCGCCCGCAACGCCAGCATCTCCAAGTGGAAGGTTCTGTTCGGCGGCGTAGGTGTCCGAGGCCAAGCGGCTGCGGGGGCTGGAGGACCAGAGCGCCGAACTGGCAGTGCCTCATCGCTCCTTTTCCGTCGCGAGGGTGTAGCGGACGGCATCGGGTGGCAGGCTGGACGCATAGTCCTTAATCTCCCAGGCAATGGGATGGACAAGCGGCTTTTCAGGCATGCGGCGGCGGCGAAAGCGGTTGCACCGAAGGCTTTGCATGTTGGTCTTGTAATCCCAATGACTCTTGGGCACGAATTCCGCCGGATACCATGACCATGGCATTGCGTGCACACGCGCTTTTGGGCTGGCGGGCGCGTAATGACTGCCTGCCGTCCTGCCAAGAATCTCGTCACGTCGGTGGCTGTCGACCAGCAGACCGGCTTGCTCTGCTTCTTTGATCATCCAAGCAAGGGGGTATTTCGAGATGCCGCTCTCAGCCTCTGGCCATCCGCCGCCGACGTCACAATGTTCACCCGGGAACCAGAGCTCCACCAGATCCTGCCCGGGCGCCCTCGCGAAGAGGTTGGCGCGGAAGAAGGCGCGGCGCTCATCGATGGAGACTGCGTGTCTGATGATGCCGATCTCGTCATTGATGCGCGTGTAAGGGAGCGACACCGGGCTGCCCACCCAGCCAACCGAGCTGACAGTATCCCAGACACCCAAGAAATGGGGCTGGCACCCGGTTACGGCAAGGCTCGCCTTGAACTTATCAGCCTGTTGGTAGAGCTGTTTGCGGCGCTGGGGATCGTCCTCGCGCAGGCTCCAGAGCATCCGGATGGCATAGGGCACGAGGGCGAGATTTCCGGGCATGGCGAGCCCATAGAGGCGGAGCAGAGAGGCCAGAGCACGGACCGTATAGGCACCGCGACTAAAGCCGAAAAGGTAGAGCCGGTCGCCGGTCCGCCAATGCTCCATGATGAAGCCATAGATGTCGCGCAGGTCCGCCTTAAGGCCGTAGCCAAACGCCAACCCCGCCATCCGCGCCAGCCAGTTGCCGATCGGCATGGGAAAACCCGGCGCCGCCATGGTGCCGAGACCCGGATGGTAATAGACGAGCTGGTGCTCGGAATCCTTCACCAGCGCATAGGTCAGCTTGGCGACGCTGGTGAGGTCCTTGGTGAATTCATTGGATGTCCCATCGCAGCAGATGACGATGTTACGTGTTTCGCCCATCCCCTCGTTCCCGCTTTTTCAGTTCCAGTGGTCCAACCGGAACGCTATCCGATCATGCCGAACCTCACGGCAGTTCTGCATGATTTGGTGAATCGCCCTCCAGGTACTTGTATAGAGACCAATTCACCGTTCCCGATCCAATTGTGCGCGCGATTGGATGGGAACGGATCGAACCTTAGGTAAGATCCAGCACGATCGCCTGATATAACTTTTTCGGCTCAAGATTTTCGGTCGAGACGAGGTTCGACTTGGCTTGAAGCTCGTTCACAAGGGTTCGCCTCGGCACCTCAGTGTTCTTGTCGTCATCGCCATGCTTGCCGTGCATGGTGGACAGAACCGATGTCAGCCGGTCGGGCTTGCGTGCCGCGCCGCGCTTGTGGAAGCGGTTCCACATGCTGCGCGGGGTTGCGTTCAGGCTGCCGTGATGGCCGACCTTGTAGAGGTCCACAGCGTCGAGCTCCGCAGCCAGGGGCGACTGCAGTGCATATTGCCAGTTCTCAAGCTGCGCATCGCCTGGAAAGAGCAGCGACTTCGAGCCCGCCTTCATCAGCAGGATGACGCTGGTATTGTTCATCTGCTTGTCGAGCGCGCGCACGAGGCTCAGCATGACGGCCCCGTTGAGCTCGTCGACCCGGTGGGCCAGCCAGCGCTGTTCCGTGAACAGGTGGGTCGCGGGTCGGTAGGTGGCATCGGGGAACAAGGCCTTCGCGCCCCGCCGCGGCCCGCGCGCCGCAGCCAGTCGCTGGGGCTGAAGCTGCCAGAACTCGTCCTTGTCGCGGGAGCGCTGCTTGCGGATGGTTTCGGTCTGGCGCAGCGTGGGCGGGCCGAGCACATGAACCTCGACGCCAGGCAGCTCGGAGCCGAGGCCGAGGTCGCAGCCGTGATAGGCAAAGCAGTGCCGGCCCTTGTCACCCATGGCCTGAAGGTTCTTCACCGCCGAGAGGTTGGCCAGATTGTCCTCGCCGATGAAACTGATCTGCCCCGCCACGGCGGGCGGCAGGCGCTTGCCGAGGGCTTGGGCGAAGGCAACGGCCTCCTGCGCGCCTTGCTGCATGGCCTGCAGCGACCGCCAACGCTGCCGGATCGCGGCGTGATGGGCGGGGCTGCTCTCGTCGGGGCCGAGCCAGTCGAGCCGCGCATCGGGCACCTCGGTCCACGGCTGCACCACCGCCTTGGGGCGGAGCGCGGCGATGATGTCTCCCGAGCCCTTGCCATCGGCGCGGGTCGCGAAGCCGCTGATGTGGTCGGCATGACGGTGGGTCGCCACCACCACGTCGAGGCCATCGGCGCCGTCCTCAGTGCATTTTTCGGCGATGTCCCGCGCGATGTCGAGCATCTGGCTTGAGGCGGTCTCCTCGGGGAGCCCGGTGGTGCCGAAGTCGAACAGCATGTGCCGGCGCTGGCCGTCATCATAGTCGTAGCGCAGCAGGAAGCAGTCGCCGAAACCGACCTGATAGGCGAAGATGGTCGCGCGGATCGGCTGGGGCACGTCACCCTCCCATCCGTTCGAGATGAATGACGCCGAATTGCAGCCGCTCGGCCTGTCCATGGTCCGAGAGTAGCCCGCTGTCCATGAGATATTGGGCGCGCGCACGTTGCCGCGGACCATCGAGCACCGGATTCTGGATGTGGTACTTGACCTGGCCATACTGGTCGAGGATCACCACGCCGCCGCCGTGGGCCGTCAGACGATCGGTGGTCACCATGCCCTCGGGCCGCTCGGCGCCCAGGACCGACTTGAACTCGGCGCCGAAGATGTCCACCCGCTGCACATATTGGCAGACCGTCTCGTGCAGGGTGAGCCCGTCCGGACCGAGCCGGCTTGCCATGTCGATAGAGACGACCTCGGTATAGGCGCGGGGATTGATGGGCAGAGCGGCGCGATTTTCCCACAAGAAGCGGAAGAACTCGTCGCGATTGCGCATCATCGCGGCGAAGTTCGAGCGCGCATAGACCAGCTTGTCCGGATCGGAGAAGCGCCGCCAGCACCCCTCCGCATCGCAGCCCATGCGGGGCGTCTTGATGCCGTAGGCGGCGAAATGACGTCGCAGGGTGCCGCGATAATCATGGTCATCGTCGGGGACGAGCTCGCGGTCGGCGGTGAGGAGCGAGGCGAGATACTGGCCGAAATCGATATCCGTCGGAGGACAATAGTCGAGCGCGCGGATCGCCATGTTGAGCAGGTGCCCGGCGACCTTCACCCCCTCCTCCACCACGGCATCGAGATTGTATCGGCCACCATCGAAGGTCCCGAGACCTTCAATGCGCGTGCTCCAGAGCTCGACGAAACAGCGCATCATGGCTGCGACGATCACCTCGCCGCGATCGTGCTCGTCATTGCTCTGGCGCAGGCGCTTGCCTGCGGCGGGCGTGATCTCGACCGAGCGCCGCAATGCGCCGCGCGCGTCGTCTCCGAGCCGGCTCGAGGAGAGCGCCTCCCCCACCTCACGCGCGATCCCGAGCAGGATGGATTTGCGGATCGCCTCGGGCGTCAGCTTGCCGGCATCCACCAGGCGGATCGTCCGCCCGTTCTTCACCAGCGCGCCATCCTCGCCGATGGCCGCTGCCACGACGGGCTCCAGCGAGAAGATCGACAATAGCGCCACGATATCGGCAAAGCCTTCATGAAACGCCGACTGATCCGGTCCGGACGGTTCCGTGAAGCGTGAGCGGAGCCCATCAAGCAAGGCGTGGCTGGTCTCATGGGCGATGATGTCGTGGCTGAGGCAGGTGAAGATCGGCTGCCCGCCCACTCCGAAGAAATAGCCGAACAGCAGCGCGCGGTCCGGCTCGGAATAGAAGGCGTTGGCTTGGGCGAAGGCGTGGGGGGCGATATGGAGCTGGTGGCCGCCGCTGCTCCAGCTCACCCGGCGGCCCAAGGCGCGCTCGAATGCGCCGAGCGTCCGCATGGCGATCGCGTAGCAGTTCTGCGCGTGGAAATTGGGATCGCCGATCAGGCGCGCCTGGTAGGCTGGGTCCTCCGGCGTTTCGCCCGGGGCGCACCCGAAGGGATCGAGCAGCTCGCCGGCGACATTTTGATAGGTTTGCCGGTCGAGATAGGCGCGCTGCTCGGCGGCGTTGTAGTCCACGACTTTGATGCGGTAGCCCGTCGGCCCCTTGGCCAGTATTTCGGCCGGAACGCTGACTTGCATGAAGGCCATCGGACCGTTGGCGGAGCCCAGCCGAAAGCCGGGATCCTTTGCCAGGATTGTGAGCTTCCGTGTCGGTGGAGCTTCCCGCACAATCGCCCCCCTTTTGGCGAATCTCCGCCTCAAGCGGATGCACTTGATAGTTGCAGAAAATAGCGGGCGAAATCAACCTCCGCTACGCGCAGGAGAAAGTCGAAAGCGTGCATCACCTGCATCGCACCAGCTTGCCAATCCCCAATGCGGGTGGGGTCTTTCCGGCGAAGCCGCTGATCCCGATCCTCGTCGGCATCCTCACCTTTGAGAGCGAGTGGAATCCTGCGATGGGCGCATCGCTCGCGAGCGTGCTCAACAAATGCACGGGCGAGCGGCAGTTGGACCTCGGCTGCATCGCCTCGCATGGTCACTTCTTCCGTGATCCTGCCGCAGCCAGCGACAACTTCATCAATGAGAGAAAGCCCGCTGCAGCCTTTCTCTTCAAGCTGATCTCGCGCCTCCAGCTCCGCTGTAAGCTAACGCTAAGATCGGGAGCCCGGAACAGATAGAAGCCCGCCCCCAGCGCCAAGAGCTGCCATTGCCTGGCGCCCCCCGGGGGGCGCGTGCTGCAGAAGCAGTCGACCTGAGCCATGGGGCTGGGGCGATCCAATCCGTCACCGCTCACGGCTCATGAACCTATCGTAGCTGTCCTCAACCGGTTCATCGCTGATCTCATACTTTTCCCGATCCTCAAGGGTCAGCAGGCTGATGACGAAATCATACTGCTCCGAGAATACCGTCATCTCTTGGACGGGTTCACGAAACCATACGCCCGCAGGGTGCGCCACGCCGGTGCGGCCATCGACCGGCATTTCCGGCCTTGCCGCATGGGACTGGCCCGGTATCTCGATCGGGCCTTTTGAGGTGCGAAAGAAGATGCCGGATTTGAGCGCACTGCCACTCGGCTTCGCCCATAATATGTAGCCATCGCGCGAACAAACCAGGATGGCCCGCCGCGTCGTGTAGTCGAGCCATTGGAGGGTCGCCGCGATCAGTGAAACGCGGTAGCGTTCTGCGCAGGCCGAGATCATTTCGAGGTCCACCCGCTGATGCTGCGGGATTTGACGTCGATAGTCATCGAGCGGCATCAGGATGTTGGCGGCGAAAACGTTCGCCTGATGCTCGATCTGACCGTACCGCGAATCCCACCGGACAACGTCATTCGAACTGCAATGGAAGCCATCCGGATGGGCTTTCCGGTGCAAGAGATAATGCCCGAGCTCATGCGCCAGCGTGAAATTGATCCGTCCTTTCGATTTGAAGGCGTTGTTGTAGAAAATGCCCCAGCCGGGCTTTGGCCCACGCGCCTTCATCAAAGCACCGTCGAAACCCGGCAGGTCGTCGCCAGCGACACGCAGGATCGGATCATCCGGAAATCTCGTCTTCGAATATTCCAGCGCCAGTTCGACGATATCGACCGGAAATCGATTGGTGCCGTTGACCGCGTTCAGCAGAAAGGAAAGGTCAATCGCCCACCGCTCCGGAGACGGCTCGTTCATTCATCCTCGCCCAACAGATCGACCATCTTGCGAATCTTGCTTTTGGTCGATGCGTCCATGTCTCGATACTTTCTATAGAATGCCTGGTCGGCGGCGTCCTCGACCGTGACGCTCGCATTGACATCGACGAGGTAGTCGCTCGTTACGCCGAGCGCCGTCGCAATGCGGGCGACCTTGTCGGCCGATGGCCTTGGCGGGTTCTTGTTTTCCAGTTCCCAGATGTAGCTTTTGCTGGATTCGGTAAGCTCGGCGAGCTTATCGAGCGTAAACCCCTTCTGTTTCCTAAGGTCGCGGATTTTGGTTCCGAGAGGGGTTGTCACGATCGCATGCTCCTTCATTCACAAAATTCAGAGTAGCGATATTTTTCCTCCTTGACAACGAAAACCAGCCCCATTTATCGTGTTCGGAATTCTGGCATTTTCTATACCGGCTTTTGCTGAACGACACTATATGTGGTGCTGAAAAGCACAAAAGCATACTTATATAGATGGCGAGAGTCATATTTTCCCAAAGGGAAACGCATTTTTGCCGCGACGGAACGGGACCGCCGACTGGCGTCCCCGAGAGGGAAACGAGCATGGACGTTATCGCCGAACACAAGCAGCTGCCGAGCAAAGACTTCGAGGCCGCCTGGGATGCCATCAAGGTCGACGCCTCGGTCAAGGAGAGGCTGGTCGCGCAGGCCGTGCTCTCGCTGCGGATGCGTCAGATATTTTCGTTCGAACAGGTGCCCATGCACGGGCTGATAGTTATGTCGGGGCCGCCTGGCACGGGGAAGACGACGCTCGCCCGCGGCCTTGCCGACAAGATCGCCAAGGTGGTCGGCAAGGCGCAGTATGTGCAGCTTGATGCACATGCGCTCGGCAGCTCCTCGCTCGGCAAGAGCCAGAAGGAAGTGTCGAAAATCTTCAGCCAGACGATTCCAGAACTGGCGATGTCGATGCCGGCCATCGTGCTGCTCGACGAAGTCGAGACGCTTGCGGCCGACCGCCAGAGGATGAGCCTTGAAGCCAATCCGATCGACGCGCATCGCGCGACCGATGCGGCGCTCGCGGGTATCGATCTTTTGTGCCGGAAACACCGCAACACGCTTCTGATCGCGACGACCAATTATCCGAAGTCGGTCGACCGGGCCCTTCTCTCCCGTGCCGACTGGATCGAGGAAATCGGTCCGCCGAACGCGGAAGCGCGCGCCGAAATCATCCTCGACGTGCTCGCGCTTCTGGGCGGGCAGTGGCCCAAGCTCGGAATGCTGAAATCGCAGCTCGCGGCCTTCGTGAAGGCATCAGAAGGCATGGACGGACGGCGGCTTCGCAAAGCCATGACCTCGGCGGCGGCGATCTCCATCGAGACCGCCAAGGACCCGAACAAGGTTACTAGCAAGGACGTGCTCGATACGCTCAAGCGTGCCGCCGCGCAGGCCGATCTGGAGGAAGTAGCATGAAGGTACGTCGCGACATTGCATCCATCCCCAAGCGCTCGGCCGCGCAGACCTGGAAGACGATCATCGAGCTTATCACCGGGACTGGCACGGTTGATAAGAAGACGCTGGAGGGTGCCTCCAGCGTCATGGAATCGCTCATCGCGGACGAGCATCCCGCCAAGAAGCCCATTGTGCTCAAAGGCGCGGGCAACCGCCTCGTGATCTATCTGCTCTACGGCGAGAACGCGATGGAAGCCGATTTGGAGGTCGACAAGCTCAGCTGGAACCCGACGGCCGGAGACTGGTCGATGACGGCGCCTTGCGATGCGGATGATGTCACCTGGATGAACAACGCGCTCAAAGACCGTGCGCCGCGTATCAAGGCCCACGACGTCGATGCGGCGATCGACGAGGAGGAAAGCGCGAGCGGCGAGCAGGCGCTGAAAGTCGATTGGGGAGCGCTGGGCTGAAATGACGAGCACGAATGCGACCACCTACGCGCGCACCAACACGGCGATCTACCTCGCCGACAAGATGCGCAATCTGATGAAGAGCCTCGTTATCGATGCCGGGCTCGATCCGAAAGCCCTCGTCGACGCCTGGTCCGGCTGGGTTCATGACGCGGCGAAAAAGCTGATGGAAAGCGGCCATCTCAAGAAGATCGTTATCGAGTTCTACGTGCCCGGCGCGGCCAAC
The DNA here is from genome assembly GCF_052932325.1 of Xanthobacter sp. ZOL 2024. Taxonomy (NCBI): domain Bacteria; kingdom Pseudomonadati; phylum Pseudomonadota; class Alphaproteobacteria; order Hyphomicrobiales; family Xanthobacteraceae; genus Xanthobacter; species Xanthobacter sp. ZOL 2024. The sequence goes on along the minus strand of NZ_CM128808.1, from coordinate 1,623,226 downwards.
GCGTCGGGCCGCTGGGATTTCCCTATTCGCTACGACGCAAGCGGCGTCGATGAGATGTGGGTCGACACCGAGTTTTTCAAAAGCTCCTTCGCGAAGGCACCGAAGCCGCCCTCGAACTGCGTCTACCGCATCCTGCTCGTCGAGGCGCCGGGGGCGCCCAATGTCGGGCTGACCTACGTGAACTTCCTCGGCCTCAACGGCTTGTCGCCGCGTGAAGCAGGAACTGTCATTGCAACCCCTGATATCATGGCATCGGCGGCCTACTACAGATGATTACGACGCAAGAAGCTTTCGAAAAATACCGGCAGCGCCTCGAACTCAGTGAGACAGAGCGCAAGGATACGATCAAGCGGCACACCGAGGTGCGCGAGCTGATCCGCGCTGATTTTGCCGTCGATCGCGATTTTCTGACCGGCTCTTACGGCCGATCGACTAAAACGAAGCCGCTCAAGGATGTCGATGTCTTCTTCGTCCTCGGCCAGAAGGAGAAGGACAAGTACCGTAACAAGCCGTCCTCCGAACTGCTCGATGCGTTCGTGAAGACGCTGCGCAAGACCTATGGCGATGACGCCGTTGAGCCCGGCCGGCGCTGCGCCACCGTCGAGTTCGAAAAGAACACCAAGGACGAGGAAGGCAAAGTGCTTTCGATCGATGCCGTGCCGGCATTCGATATCGGCGATTGCTATGAGATCCCCGACCGCATCCTCGGCCAATGGATCAAGACCGACCCTGAAATCCATGCAGAGCAGGCCACGACGAAGAACAAGGAACTCGGTGGCAAATGGGTGCCGCTCGTGAAGATGGTGAAGCGCTGGAACCGGTCCGCCGGGAAGCCGATCAAGCCCTCCTTCCTGATCGAGGTCATGATGCAGGAACTCGTGGACGCTCCCTTCACCACATATCCGAGCGAGGTCCGGCGCTTCTTCGCAGCCGCCCTGGATGGCATCGGAAAATCGTGGCTGGACCCCGCCGGATATGGCCCGCCAGTTTCGGACCAGATGACCTCGGAGCTGATCGCGAAGGCGAAGGACAGCGTGCGGCAGGCAGAGATGAAAGCCGCCATCGCAGTTCGCTACGAACAGCAGGGGCGGCAGGGCGATGCCATCGCGCTCTGGCGTGAGATCATGGGCAAGTATTTTCCGGCGAGCTAGGTGGACCATGGCAGACTCGATCGTTGCGCGCCAGCAGGGCGATGATTTCCAGGCAAGGCTGTTCTGGCTTCACGCCGCGCTCCTGCTTGACGACGCATCACCTGTCCGGCGCGTGTTTTTCGAAACCGGCCCCAGAGCCTTCGATGATGTCGTCGTGGATTATGACGCCAAGGGCGCGCCGCAGGATCATACCGGCAGGCCTGTCCTGCGCGATCATATGCAGTGCAAATGGCATGTGCGCCCCGGCGACTTCGGCTACGAGGATTTCGTCAACCCCGACTTCACGAAGGGCACGAGCGTTTCGATCCTGAAACGCGCGCACGATGCCCAGCTCGCCCATGCGCCGAACGGCGACGGCGCGCGGTTCCAGTTCGTCACCAACTGGAACGCAACCGATCCCTTGCGGAAGCTCATCCTCAATCAGTACAACACGCTCGATATTCCCGGTCTCTTCAAAGGCGGCCCCCGGAGCGAGATGGGAAAGTTCCGCGCGCAGTGGGCGGATCATCTGGGCATCGACGAAGATCAGCTGCGGCTCCTCGCGCGCACGCTCGGCATCAATCTGCGGATTCGCTCCGGCGCCGACATCCGCGATCACTTGAACGAACGCTTCGCCAGGCTCGGCATGAAAGCGATCCCCGCAAGCGAAGCGAGCTTCTCGTACGATGACACGATCAAGAAGCTGCACGCGCAAGGGAGAAAGGAGTTCGACCGCGACTCTTTCCGCGACATGGTGCGCAGCGAAAATCTGCTCGCCGATCGCAAAGACCCGCCAAGCTTTACGATCGGGGTCAAGTCCTTCATGCACGCGATCGACAGCCTTGAGGCGCGCACGGACGAGAGCCTCAATCTGGTGCCGCATTTCGAAGGACGGTATCTGCGCGATGAAATGTCGTGGAACGAGACGCTCTATCCCGAGCTGAAGGCATTTGTGCTCTCGCACGCGCGAGAAAATGACTCACTGCGGCTGGTGCTGGATGCGCATGTTTCGCTAGCCTTTGCGATCGGTTCGATCCTCGATGTGAAATCGGGCAAGTCGATCCAGATCGAACAGCGGACAGGCGGGCGCCGCTTCTGGTCGCGCGATGATTGTCCGCCCGAACCTGATTGGCCGACGATCGAGTGCGATACGGAAACCTTGGGAGACGGGCCGGAGCGTGCGATCGCCATCGGTCTCACCCACGACATAAGCCAGGACGTCCGGAACTTTGTCTCCAACAACTTGCCCGGCGTCGGCAGCGTCGTTGCGGCGAAGCTTTCACGCACAGCGTCGCAGTCATCGGTTAAGTGCGGCGCGCACGCGGCCCTGCTTGCCGAAGCTCTGGTCGATCAGCTGCGAAAAATGGGGCGCAGCCCAAAGACCCACCTGTTCATCTCCGCTCCCAACGGTTTCACTTTCTTCCTAGGCCAGTTGCACAATGCGATCGGACCCAGCATCGTCTATGAGTTCGATTTTGACGGGCAGCGAACCGGTACCTACAGTGAGGGATTAAACGTGGGTTGACGGACTCCCAGTAGGCATTCGACCGCAAAGTGGATAGAATATGGCGGTTGCGCCGATGCTGCGCGTCAGCTTTTGAGGTAGATCGAACGTAAGCAGACTTTCAGCTCCTGGCCCTATCTCGGACCCTTGACACGCATCATCAACGTACCCGGAAGCGGACCCTTCTAGAGCACGTCCGTATTAATCCGGGTCATATCCTGCGGCAGCGAAGTAGTTTCGGCATTCGGCTGCCGTGAAGGCGTCGAGGAGCGCACCTGCGGCGTCCCATAAGGCACCGACGGTGCGTTCGGCCCTGGCTCTCAGGAGAGCCTTGAGCTTTGAGAAGGCATTCTCGATGGGGTTGAAGTCCGGGCTGTAGGGCGGCAGGTACAGGAGGGAGCCGCCGGCCTGCTCGATGGCGTCGCGGACGCCGGCCGCCTTGTGGGCTGGCAGATTGTCCATGACCACGATGTCACCGGGCTGGAGCGTGGGGACCAGCACCTGCTCGACATAAGCCCGGAACACGACCGCGTTCATGGCCCCGTCGTAGACGAAGGGCGCGGTCATTCCGGTGAGCCGGAGCGCGCCCGTGAAGGTCGTGGTCTTCCAATGCCCGTGCGGCACGCCGGCCCGGCAACGCGCGCCGCGCAGGGAACGGCCCCGCAAACGGGCCATCTTGGTGGACAGGCCGGTCTCGTCGATGAAGACGAGCCTTTCAGGGGCGAGGTCGGGCTGGGCTTCGAACCAGTCCTCCCGCCGCTTCAGGATATCCGGACGCTCCTGCTCCAGTGCATGGGCGGACTTTTTTTTGAACGTCCAGCCGCGGGAGCGCAGTCAGGTGCTCAACGCGCTGCGTTCGATGGCGACAGCCCGTTCGGCCTTCAATCGGGCGACCATCTCGTTCAGCGTGATGTCCTTGGCCGCGTCGATCATGGCGATGATGAAGGCCTCGTGGGCATCGAGCCGCGAGCCGCGCGGCTTGCCCTGCCGCCGGGCCGTGCGCTCGCCATCCTGCCGGGCCCGCCGGGCCCGGACGATCGCCGTCGCCACACCGACACCGAACCGCGCCGCCGCAGACCGGGCCGAGGCTCCGGCCGCCACCGCTTCTAGAACCCGCACGCGAAGATCGTCCCCATAAGCCCGTGCCATCACCGCCTCCATCAACGGAGACGGTGAATCACAACAGAGCCCGAACGTCACCCCTCCATCGAATCGACGTTCAGCGGACGTGCTCTAATGCCCGCAAAGGGTCAAGACCCGCCATCCGCGATAAGTGGCCCGCGGTGGATTGTTACAAAGAACCTCGGCGAGGGCTCGATCGAAACCATCAGATATCGAGCACCATCTTATGTGAGTGCGCAGGACCTGATAGCGACGGGCCTCAAAAATGGCCCGGCGTGATCGGAGAGCGAATTGCATGTCACGGGGCCACCTTAGGAGGCGAGACCACGCCATGGTAGGCACAGGTTGCGCCTGCCGCCTCGTCCCCCGACGTACGGGAAGCGCATCGCGACGAATCGTGGGAAATGCGGCCCAATAGCAAACTTCAGCGAAAACCGTTTCAAAAAGCCGCTTTAGCTTCCAAATTGAAACGGTGAAATCAAGCTAAGTGCTTGATTTAATGGCGCGCCGGGGAAGATTCGAACTCCCGACCCCCAGATTCGTAGTCTGGTGCTCTATCCAGCTGAGCTACCGGCGCATCGTCCTGTGTGGGCGGCTGGGATGCCGCTTTCGGAGGAGACCTCCGCAGGACCCGCGGCGGAGAACTCCGCCGGCGAGGTGTGTGACCTACTGCGTTTCATTCGACCGCGCAAGGGCAAAAGCCGAAATCGCCCTGCTGCCCACAGCCTGTGGACAACACCGGTCGCAAAGCATACTCGAATGCGAGCGCGGCCGCCCTCAAGCGCGCAGGCGCTCCCGCCGCTGGCGGTCCCGTTCCGGCTGGTCCGGCAGGGTGATCCGGAAGGTGGTGCCTTCCTTGCCATCCAGCAGCCGGATCTCGCCGCCATGGGCCCGCACCAGCTCATCGGCGATGGGCAGCCCCAGGCCGGTGCCGCCGCGACGCGCGGACGAGACGAAGGCCTCGAACAGATGGGCCCGCCGGTCCTGCGGAATGCCCGGCCCCGTGTCTCCCATCTCGATCTCAACCGCCGCGCCCGCGCGCCGTGCCACCAGGCGGATCTGATCCCGCGCGGGATCGAGGGGCGCGCGGGTTTCCAGTGCCTGCACCGCATTGCGGCCGATGTTCAAGATCACCCGGAACAGCTGGTCGGGATCCGCATCCACCACCAGGCCCGGCTCCACCTGCGCCACCCAGGCGATGCCCGATCCGGGACCCAGGCCCAAGGTATCGCGCACCTCCTCCAGCAGCGGTGCCACCGCCACGTCGCGCCGCTCCGGCAGCGGCTCCATGGCACGCCCATAGGACAGGGTCTGCTCGCAATAGGTGATGGCCCGATCCAGCGCCGCCAGCAGCTTCGGCGCGAAGCGCTGCACCGTGGGATCGGGCAGCGCCGCCAGGCGATCCGACAGCAGCTGGGCAGACGCCAGGAGATTGCGCAAGTCGTGGTTGATCTTGGAGACCGCAAGGCCGAGCGCGGCAAGGTGGCTCTTCTGGCTCAGGGTCTGCGCCAGGCCGCGCTGCAGCTCCTGCAGCGCCTCCTCCGCCGTGCCGATCTCGTCACGCCGCCCACTCGGCACGATGATGCGGGAGGCATCCTCCGGATTCTCGCGGAATGCCGTCATCCGCTCGGTGAGCCGCCGCATGGGGCGCACGAAGAGCGCGTTGAGACTGAAATAGACCAGGGCGCCGGCGGCGCCCGCCACCATGGCGGACACCAGCAGCGTGGTGGTGGTGAAGCGCAGCAGCGCCCGCCGCAGCGGCGTTTCCGACAGCACGATCTCGATGAAGTCCGCCCCGGAGGGTGCCTCGCCCACCAGTCGCAGCATCCGCCCATCGGGCGCCGACAGGGTCTCGACGGCGCCGCGCACCGCGCTCCAGAGATTCATGTCCCGCATGTCCACATGCTCGTCCACCTGAGGCGGCATGTCGGAGGCGGCCAGCAGACGGCGCGTATCCTCCCGTTTCACCACGATCACCTGCGCCCCCACATTGGCGAGCAGCTGGCGGGTGAGATCCATGGGAATGCTGTCCTGCGGCGCCGCATCCAGCACCAGCGCCGCCGTGCGCGCGGCGGCCAGGCGATCGGAGAGCCAGGCCACCCGGTAATTGGCGATCGTCGGCACCAGCACGGCCACTTCCACCGCCGCCACCACAAACACGGTCAAGACCAGGAGCTTCGCGGACAAGCTGAAGCGGCCCCGGCGGTGGTGGGGCGGGTCGATCGGTGGATCGGCTCTGGTCCCGAACATGACACTCACAGGGGCGAACGCCCGTTTCGGTGGCGCGTCCCACGCGCGGAAACGTGATGTCTAGAGATAAGCACAGACCTTGTGCGAAGCCAGCATCGGTGTCGGGGGTGCGTCTATTCCTCTTCGCCGAAGCGATCGGCGACCAGGGTGCTCAGCGCCGCCAGAGCCTCCTCGGCCTGGCGGCCGGTGGCCGTCACGGTCACCGTAGTGCCCGGTGCGGCCGCCAGCATCATCAAGCCCATGATGGAGTTGCCACACACGGCTTCGCCATTGCGGCACACCCGCACCTGGGCGTCGAAGCGCTCCACGGTCTGCACGAACTTGGCGGAAGCGCGCGCGTGAAGGCCGCGCTTGTTGATGATGGGCAGCACACGCACCAGCGCGGAGGGGTCGACCGGCCCGCCACAGGCCTCGGCCGGGTCTTCGGACGGCAGGGCCCGTCCCGACAGATCATTTACCGGCGAGGACGCGACTTGCGACATTGATGTATTTCCTGCCTGCTTCCTGAGCCACGTCCACCGCTTCGGCGAGCGGCAGCTCGCCGCGAACCTTGGCGAGCTTGACCAGCATGGGCAGGTTGATGCCGGCCACCACTTCGACATCCGGCGTGTTCATCACCGAGATGGCCAGGTTGGAAGGGGTTCCACCGAACATATCGGTCAGAATCACCACGCCGCCGCCGGAGCGCACCCGGGCGACTGCCTCGATGATATCCTGCCGACGGCGCTCCATATCGTCCTCCGGCCCGATGGTGACGGTGGCGATATGGCTTTGCGGGCCCATGACGTGCTCCAAGGCGGAGCGGAACTCATCGGCGAGGCGGCCATGGGTGACGAGGACGAGACCGATCATGCTTCCTCCGCCTTCATCCCCCGATGAAGGCCTCCCGCGTTGCGGGACATTCATATTCAGAGCGGCTCAAAAATTACGCAAGGGGTGCAACGCACAAAAGCACATTTAGTTTTCGTAAGGTTGACTGCACCAGGCCGCCGCCAGCAACAATGCTGCACTTTCAAGGCACACCGGACGCAGGCACGGCAGCGCGACATCACAGATGCGAACGGTTTGCGCCTCATCTGATGGCAGGCGCGCGGCCAGTGGGCTGGCCAGATCCACCACATGGGACAGCGACACCCTGTCGCGGTGGGGCCACCGCCGCACCCCCAGGCCACGCACCTCCAGCAACCCCGCGAGCGCCGGTACCGGCCGCGCCCACACCCGCCCTGCCGCCGCGCGCAGCAGCACCCGGTCGTCGGCCACCAGCTCGGCGAGCGGCAACGCGCGGGGCGGATCGAGCAGCAGCTGGAGCGCCAGGGTCGACTTGCCGGAGCCTGACGGGCCGCGGATCAGCACCCCGCGATCGCCAAGGGCGATGCAGGTCGCGTGCACCGAAGGGGCGTGCATTGGGGGGGCGTGCTCCGGGGGCGCCGGCTCCGTCATGGCTCGCCCGCCGGCAGGCGCACGACGAACCGGGCGCCGGCCACGGTCTGGGCGCCGTCCGGCGCCGAGACCATGCGGTTTTCCGCCCAGATCCGCCCGCCATGGGCTTCGACGATCTGCTTGGAAATGGATAGTCCCAGGCCGGAATTCTGGCCGAACCCCTGGTGCGGGCGGTCGGTGTAGAAGCGCTCGAAGATCCGCGAGAGCGCATCGGGCTGGATCCCCGGCCCCTCATCGTCGACGGTGATCTCCACCCCGTCCTTCAGTTGGCGACAGGCGACGCTCACGGTGCCCCCCGTCGGCGAGAAGGAGCGGGCGTTGGACACCAGATTGTCCACCACCTGCCCCAGCCGCGAGGCATGGCCCGGCACCAGGAAAGCGGCGGCGCCGGCGTGCGGCCGCTCGAAGCTCAGCGCCACCCGCACCCCGTCGTCCTTGCGCACGTCCTGGGCCATGCCGACCACCATCTCGAGCAATTGCTTGAGGTCCACCTCCACCGCCTCCTGGCGCTGCAGTTCGGCGTCGAGGCGGCTGGCGTCGGAAATGTCGGTGATCAGGCGGTCGAGCCGCTTCACGTCATGCTGAATGACCTCCAGCAGCCGCCCGCGCGAGGAGTCGGATTTGGCCAGCGGCAGGGTCTCCACGGCGCTGCGCAGGGAGGTCAGCGGGTTCTTGAGCTCGTGGGCGACATCGGCGGCAAAGCTCTCGATGGCCTCGATGCGGTTGTAGAGGGCACCGGTCATGTCGCGCAGGGCGCCCGAGAGGTGGCCGATTTCGTCTGCGCGGGTGGTGAAATCCGGGATTTCCACCCGCGTCTTGATGCGGCGCCGCACCCGCTCGGCGGCGGCCGCCAGCTTGCGCACCGGGTCGGCGATGGTGCCCGCCAACAGCACGGAGAGCAGCACCATGACCACCGCGGCCACCAGGAACACCCGCACGATCACAAACCGCTCGGCCCGCACCGCGGCGTCGATCTCGCCGCCCTGGGTGGAGAGCAGCAGGACGCCGAGAATGGCGCGGAAGCGCTGGATCGGCACCGCGACCGAGACCACGACCCGGCCACGATCATCCACCCGAACCTCGCTGGCCTTGCCACCGAGCGCGGCGATGGCCACCTCCGGGTAGCTCTTGCCGGCCTGTGGCCCGAACTCCTTGTAAACAGGCAAGTCTCCGCGGGCGAACCACAATTGTATGGCGCGCCAGAGCCGCTCCAGGGGCCCCGGGCGGGGCTCGTTGGGGGAGGGGACGTCGAAGCGCAGGATCTCGCCCCGGGAGTAGAGCGAACGGGAATCGAGCAGCATCTGCCCGTCGCGATCATAGATGCGGGCGCGGGTGCCGGTGGGGCCCACCAGGCGCCGCAGCACCGGCGCGACCCGCTCCGGATTGATGGGAAACTCAAGCGGCGCAAAGCCTTCTTCACTCGGCCCATAGCTTTCGCCGGCCTGCAATTCGAGCAGACGGTCGGGGTCCACGGTGATGGAGTTGGTCTCCACCTGGGCCGAGGAGGCGATGGCGGCGGCGATGATCTCGCCCTGCACCAGGAGGCTCTGCACCCGGGCATCGATGAGCCCGGAGCGGAACTCGGACAGGTAGAGGATGCCCGAGACGAGGGCGCAGAGGCCGGCGAGGTTCAACAGAACGATCCGCCGCGTCAGCGACGAGAAGCTCTTGAAGGCCACGAAGCGGCGGGCGCGCCTCAGCGCGCCGAGCAGCCCGCCGCGCTCCGGCGCGGGGGTCGCATCGTGCGGTTCGGCTTCGGCGGTCATCGCGCGTACCGCCGATCAGGACGCGGAGCGACCGGAAAGGGATTCATTCCTTGAAGCGGTAGCCGACGCCGTAGAGGGTTTCGATCATCTCGAAGCTCTCGTCCACCGACTTGAACTTCTTGCGCAGGCGCTTGATGTGGCTGTCGATGGTGCGGTCGTCCACATAGACCTGGTCGTCATAGGCCGCATCCATCAGCGCGTTGCGGCTCTTCACCACGCCGGGCCGCTGGGCGAGGGCCTGGAGGATCAGGAATTCGGTGACGGTGAGGGTGACCGGCTCACCCTTCCAGGTGCAGGTGTGGCGCTCGGGGTCCATGCGCAGGTTGCCGCGCTCCAGCACCTTGGCGCTGTCCACCTCGCGGGTGACCACCCCGTCCTTGGCACCGGCGCGGCGCAGCACGGCCTTCACCCGCTCCACCAGGAGGCGCTGGGAGAACGGCTTCTTGATGAAGTCGTCGGCGCCCATCTTGAGGCCGAACAATTCGTCGATCTCCTCATCCTTGGAAGTGAGGAAGATCACCGGCATGTCGGTCTTCTGGCGCAGCCGGCGCAGCAGCTCCATGCCATCCATGCGCGGCATCTTGATGTCCAGGATGGCGAGATCGGGCGGATTGGTCTTGAAGCCATCAAGGGCGGAGGCGCCATCGGTGTAGGTTTCGATGCGATACCCCTCCGCCTCCAGGGCGATGGACACCGAGGTGAGAATGTTGCGATCGTCGTCGACGAGGGCGATGGTGGGCATGACACCTCTTTCAAGCCGTCCACAATGACCGGCTGTTCTGCGCGGCCGTAACGCGCCGGTGAACCCGCCTCGCGTGGCCGAAATGTGACACTCAAGCGCCAACGGCTGCAAAATAGCGAGATTCTCACCAGACTCCAACCATTCCGTGGCGTTCCAGCCCCCGCCCTTGCATTGGAATACCTCTATAGTTACCCCTCCCGACCGTGCCGGGCGTCCCCTCCACTTGCGATCGCGGAGGGCCTTCCCCATCCTCCGTCGCGACAGAGGAGCCACGCCCGTGACACAGACCGCATCCGAAGCCCCTTCCGTGGCCGACACCGCCGCCGCCACGGTGCGCCGCCTGATCCGCGAGGCGCGGTTCGGCACCCTGGCCACCCTCGATGCCGATGGCGGGCCCTATGCGTCGCTGGTGGCGGTGGGCACCGATCCGGAAGGGCGCCCCACCCTGCTGATCTCCCAGCTGGCCCGCCACACCCAGAACATCGCCCGCGATGCGCGGGTGTCGCTGCTGGTGTCGGCGGCGGAGGCGGATGATCCGCTCAACGCGCCGCGGGCCAGCCTCATCGGCCGGATCGCCGCCGCCGAGGATCCCCTGGTGCGCGCGCGCTACCTCGCCCGCCATGAGGCGGCCACCGGCTATGCGGATTTCAAGGACTTCGCCTTCTACCGCATCGATCTCGACCACGCCCATCTGGTCGAAGGCTTCGGCCGCATCATCGATGTGCCCGGCAGCGCCCTGGTGACCGACTGGAGCGGCGCCGAAGCGGTGCGCGAGGCCCATGAGGGCATCGTCTCGCACATGAATGCCGACCACGCCGACGCGGTGAGCCTGTATGCCACCGTGCTGGCCGGCGCCGCCGATGGCGCATGGCGGATGGTGGGACTGGACCCCGAGGGCTTCGAGATCACCTCCGGCCCGAGCGTGCGGCGCCTCGCCTTCTCGGACCGCAAGACCGACGTGGGCGCGGTGCGCAAGGACCTGGTGGCGCTGGTGGAGCAGGCGCGCAGCAGCAAGGCCGCTTGATTTTTCTCCGCCGGCATCGCCATCTCTATGACCCTGTGTCACGGGGTCGTCGCGCGCCCGCGGTGCGGGGCGCTACAGGTTCGTCCCGCGCCCCGGCGCGGGGCGCGCAGCGTCGGCGGCCGAGCGGGCCTCGACGCCGCCATAAAGAGCCGGCAGCAAGCCGGAAAACACGATGATGGAGAAACGCCGTGCTGGAGACTGGTCACCGCAACAGCGCTTGTGGCGCTGAGGCCTTCGGGCTGAAACATGTCAACAGGATCCATTGGAACCTGACCGAGCCGCAGCTCTATGAGCACGCTCTGGAACACCTTGAGGGCCACCTTGCCTCCGGCGGCGCGCTGACCGCGGAAACCGGCGTTCACACCGGCCGCAGCCCGAAAGACAAGTTCGTGGTGCGCGATGCCGCCACCGAGGACAACGTATGGTGGGACAATAACGGCGCCATCACCCCGGCCCAGTTCGACGCCCTGCACCAGGATTTCCTCGCCCTCGCCGAAGGCAAGACCCTGTTCGCCCAGGATCTTTATGGCGGCGCGGATCCCGCCTGCCGGATCAAGGTGCGCGTCTATACCGCCTTCGCCTGGCACTCCCTGTTCATCCGCACCATGCTGCGCCGGCCCGAGCGGGCCGAGCTCGACGGCTTCGTGCCCGACCTCACCATCATCGACCTGCCCGATTTCAAGGCCGATCCGGCGCGCCACGGGGTGCGCTCGGAAACCGTGATCGCGGTCAATTTCTCGCGCGGCATCGTGCTCATCGGCGGCACCTCCTATGCCGGCGAAATGAAGAAATCGGTGTTCACGGTCCTCAATTATCTGCTGCCGCAGCAGGGCATCATGCCCATGCATTGCTCTGCCAATGTGGGCGCGGAGGGGGACGTGTGCCTGTTCTTCGGCCTGTCCGGCACCGGCAAGACCACCCTTTCGGCCGACACCAGCCGCACCCTCATCGGCGATGACGAGCACGGCTGGAGCCCGAGCGGCGTCTTCAATTTCGAGGGCGGGTGCTATGCCAAGACCATCCGCCTGTCGGCGGAGGCGGAACCGGAGATCTTCGCCGCCTCCAACCGCTTCGGCACGGTGCTGGAGAATGTGGCGCTCAACCCGGTCACCCGGGTGCCCGACTTCGACGACGGCAGCCGCACCGAAAACACCCGCGCGGCCTATCCGCTGGATTTCATCCCCAATGCCAGCCCCACCGGGCGCGCCGGCATGCCGAAGAACATCGTCATGCTCACCTGCGATGCGTTCGGCGTGCTGCCGCCCATCGCCCGGCTGACGCCGGCGGAGGCCATGTATCACTTCCTCTCGGGCTACACCGCCAAGGTGGCCGGCACCGAGAAGGGGGTGAAGGACCCGGAAGCCACCTTCTCCACCTGCTTCGGCGCCCCATTCATGCCGCGCCATCCCTCGGTCTACGGCAATCTCCTGCGCGATCTCATCGCCAATCACGGGGTCGACTGCTGGCTGGTGAACACCGGCTGGACCGGCGGCAAATATGGCGTGGGCCGGCGCATGCCCATCAAGGTCACCCGCACACTGCTTGCCGGCGTGCTCGACGGCTCGCTCAAACATGCGGATGTCCGCACCGATCCCTATTTCGGCTTCAAGGTGCCGACCTCGGTGCCGGGCATCGAGCCGCACATTCTGCAGCCGGCCAAGACCTGGGCCGACAAGGCCGAGTTCGACGCCACCGCGCGCCGGCTGGTGGCCATGTTCCAGGACAATTTCGCGAAGTTCGAGGCCCATGTGGATGCCGCGGTGCGCGATGCCCAGCCCCAGGTGCGCATCGCCGCCGAGTAGGCGCACCGTGTAAGCGGACCGGGGTCATGGCGCCCCGTGTAGGACCCGGGGGCGGCAAGCCGCCCCCGGGTCATCCTCACGGACAGGGGTGCCGATAGCCGTCGTAGCCGAGATAGGTCCCGGTGCGCGGATCGTAGGAGCGGTAGCGCTGCATGCAGTAGGCCACCGCATCGCGCTGGTTCTGGGCATTCTGGGCGGCCGCCGCAGCGGCGGCGCCCAGAGCGATGCCCGCAACGCCGGCAGCGATCCAGGCCCCGGAATTGTTGCGATAATACCAGCCCCCGTTGCGCCAATAGGGATTGCCCCAGCGCCCGTGCGGCGGCGGGGGCGGCGGACGGTTCCAGCCGGGACGCGGGCCGGGACGATAACGGCCGGGCGGCGGCCCCTGTACCTGCGTGACATCGGCCTGGCGATCTCCCATCGTCGCCATTCCGCTCGCCAACCCTTGGGCCACCGCCTGCGATGCGCTCATTGTGACGCCGCCGGCACTGAGCCCGGCCACGAGGGTCCACACCATCGCCTTGCTGGCGATGCCGACCGCGGAAGCCGTTTTCTTCTGCATTCGCTTCTCCTTCTCGCACGACGGCAACGCCGCCCGAGGTGATTCATGCCCCATGGAGAGGGCAAGGAGATGGCAACCGCTCATCATCGCCAGCCGGTCGCCGGAACCGATTGCCGCAATTGCCGTTTTCTCGACACATCGCGACGCTGAGCGGGCGCCACAATTGACACAATGAGACCTGACGTTAGCGACGCCTGATGGGAGTGAAACATCATGCTCGGGATCAAGAAGGTGGCATGGGTGGCGGCGACCGTCGCGGCCGGCTTGCTGTCGTTTACGCCGTTGCCGGCGGGCGCGCAGGCGCTCCGCCTGGGGCTCACCGATCAGACGGCGCGCGGCGCCGCGGTGCAGCCGGTGGAGTGGCGGGGCGGCGCCCCCGCACGGGCCTACAGGGGGCCGGCCCGTGCGCCGGCGCGCGCCTATGGCCCGCGGATGGGCCGGCCCGCCTATGGACGGCCGGGCTATGGCCGACCCGCCTATGGTCGGCCCGTCTACGGTCGTCCGGGGTATCGCGGCCCCAATTATGCGCATGTGCGGCCGGGCTATCGGCCGGGGCCGGGCTGGAATCGCCCCGGCTGGCGGCCGGGGCCGGGTCCCGTTGGCCCGGGCTGGGGTCGTCCGGGCTGGCGGCCGCCGCCCGGCGCCTGGGGACCGGGTCGCTGGTATCCCGGCTGGGGCTGGTATCGTCCCGGCTGGGGCTGGGGCTATTACAACAATTCCGGCGCCTGGATCGCCCTCGGCGTCGCCTCCGGCCTGGCTTTGGGCGCGGCGGCCGCCGCCAACAGCGCGCCGGTGTATGACGACGCGGTGGCCTACTGCATGCAGCGCTACCGCTCCTACAATCCCTCCACCGGGACCTTCACCGGCTACGACGGGCGGCAGCATCCCTGCCCGTGACACGGCCTGAGCCATGGCCCCGGCGGTGCCCGCCGCCCGGGCCATGGGCCCAGCGCCCCAGGGGCGAACGGCATGGCAAAAGAAAAGGCCCGAGGCGCTGCCGCCTCGGGCCTTTTTCATGGGTGCGGATAAACCGGACCGCGCGCTCCGTCAGCGCGGAGCGAGAATCATGATCATCTGGCGGCCTTCGAGCATGGGCTCGGCCTCCACCTTGGCGATGGCCGTGACATCCTCTTTCAGCTTCTGCAACAGCTTGTAGCCGATGTCCTGGTGCGCCATCTCACGACCACGGAAGCGCAGCGTCACCTTGACCTTGTCGCCTTCCTCGAAGAAGCGCTGCATGGCGCGCATCTTCACGTCGTAATCGTGGTCGTCGATGCCGGGACGCAGCTTGATCTCCTTGACCTCGACCACCTTCTGCTTCTTGCGCGCCTCGCTGGCCTTCTTCTGGTTCTGATACTTGAAGCGGCCGTAATCGAGGATCTTGCAGACGGGGGGCGCCGAGTTGGGAGCGATCTCCACGAGGTCGAGGCCGGCCTCCTGCGCCAATGCAAGCGCATCGCGGATAGCCAACACGCCGCGGTTCTGGCCGTCCTGGTCGATCAACTGGACTTCGCGGATGCGGATTTCCTCATTGACGCGCGGTCCATCCTTCTCCGGCGCGACGGGTCTCATGGGGCGGCGAATGGCTTCGATCTCCTCAACAATCAACACTTTCCCCAGCGCTGGCCGTCCTTCGTGGGGCGGCGGCCGCGTTTATCGGCCGGCCGTCGCCGGGACCCAGGGTTGGGGCAGGGCTGAAAGATCGGGATAAACGGGCAGAAAGTCAATGACCTTGCGGATTTTCCGGACCCTCGGCCCGGTTTGGCGCACCGCTTTGCCCACACCCTGCCGCTCCGCCCCCGCTGGACGCGCGGTCTCGGCTGGCGGCATAGTCCCGGCAGCCACAGTTCAGCCGCCTTCCCCCCGCATCTGGGAGCATGGCTCCGGCGCATCCGGAAAGGCACACCCGCCCGGGGCTGCCGGATTCACGGTGACAGACATGATCGACGCAGGTTCCGCCTCCAGTCTCTTCCGCGGCGTGCTGGCCGCCGGCGCCCTTGCGATGTGGGCCGCACCGGCCTGCGCCGAAGGCCGGCTCGACGCCAAATACGTGCTGAGCGTCGGCGGCGTGGAACTGGGGCGCGCCTCGGTGGTGGTGGAAGCCGGGGCCGAGGGCTACGAAATCTCCGGCTCCGGCCGCATCACCGGCGTGCTGCGGGCCGTCTCCTCGGGCAAGGGGGTGGCGGCGGCCCGCGGCGCCCTGAACGGCGACAAGATGGTGCCCCGGGTCTACGCCCTCAACGCCGAGGCGGATGGCAAGAAGGAGCTCGCCCGCCTCGCCATGACCAGCGGCGCGTTGGCAGAAATGGAAATCGAGCCGCCGCTCAAGCCCCTGCCCGATCGGGTGCCGCTCACCAAGACCACGCTGCAGAACATAATCGATCCCATGAGCGGCGCCTTCGTCTATGTGCCGGGCACCGCCGACCTTCTGTCCGCCGCCGCGTGCGATCGCTCGGTGCCGGTGTTCGACGGGCGCCAGCGCTACGACATCACGCTCTCCTACCTGCGCACCGAGACCGTGAAGGCAACCGGCTACAAGGGGCCCGCCGTGGTCTGCTCTGTGCGCTACAAGCCGGTCGCCGGGCATCGCCCCAGCCGCTACACCGTGCGCTACATGCAGGACAACAAGGACATGTTCGTCTGGCTGGTGCCCATCGAGGGCACCCGGCTGATGGCGCCGTTCAAGGTGTCGGTGGCGACCATGATCGGCACCGCTTTGTTCCAGGCCACCAATTTCGAGGCCAAGGCCAAGGACGCGCCGGTGCCGGCGAGCGCCACCAAGCCCTGACCGCGCTGATCCACAGGAATCGGCTACCGCCGGCCCCGGCCTACTAGCGCTAGTAGGGGGCGAAAGGCGAACCGTGGGCCCCGCGCGATTCGATCGTGATTCGTTCGTGGCCCGTTCCGCACGGCCGCCACCGGGACATTCCAGCCCTCGCATGAGCCCGCGTTGACACTGCGGGGGCGGCCGGTGTTCCCTTGGGAGGCGTGAGCAGGTCACGCTTGAGGACATCATGTCGAAACGCAGCAAGCTGGCGGGCAAACATGCGGCCGACGCGCCCCACGGGGCCGCCTCCCTGAGCGAGGCCAAGGCCTGGATGGCGGCGCGGGAGATCACCGAGATCGAGTGCACCGTGCCGGATCTTGCCGGCGTCGCCCGCGGCAAGATCATGCCGGCCTCGAAATTCTTCTCCTCGCCGGTGATGAACCTGCCGCTGTCGGTGTTCCTGCAGACCATCTCCGGCGAATACCCCTCCTATGAGGGGCTGGTGGATTCGGTGGTGGCCGACAGCGACCTGGTGCTAGAGCCGGATTTCTCCACCTTGTGCTCGGTGCCCTGGGCCCAGGACCCCACCGCCCAGATGATCCACGACGCCTTCCATCGTGACGGCCGCCCGGTGGAGATCGCGCCGCGCAACGTACTCAAGCACATCATCAATCTCTATGCCGCCAAGGGCTGGAAGCCGGTGGTGGCGCCGGAGATCGAATTCTATCTGGTGGAGCCCAATACCGATCCCGACTATCCGCTGAAGCCGCCGGTGGGCCGCTCCGGCCGCCCGGAGATCGGCCGCCAGTCCTATTCGATCCAGGCGGTGAACGAGTTCGACGCGCTGTTCGAGGACATCTACGATTATTCGGAGGCGCAGGGGCTCGAGATCGACACCCTGATCCACGAGGACGGCGCCGCGCAGATGGAGATCAACCTGCGTCACGGCGATCCGCTGGTGCTGGCCGATCAGGTGTTCCTGTTCAAGCGCACCATCCGCGAGGCGGCGCTCGCCCACAAGATCTACGCCACCTTCATGGCCAAGCCCATCGCCAACGAGCCGGGCAGCGCCATGCACATCCACCAGTCGGTGATCTCCACCCAGACCGGCAAGAACATCTTCTCCGACGACGAGGGGGATCCGACGCCGGAATTCTTCTCCTTCCTTGCCGGCCACCAGAAGTATCTGCCGGCGGTGATGTGCATCCTGGCGCCCTATGTGAATTCCTACCGGCGGCTCACCCGCGATTCCATGGCCCCCATCAACCTGCAGTGGGGCTATGACAACCGCACCGCCGGCCTCCGGGTGCCGCCCTCCACCCCGGCGGCGCGCCGGGTGGAAAACCGGGTGCCGTCCTCCGACGCCAACCCCTATCTCGTCATCGCCGCCTCGCTGGCCTGCGGCTACCTGGGCATGGTCGAGGGGCTGCGCGCCACCGATCCGCTGGAGGGCGACGCCAAGGACCTCGACTTCGACCTGCCCCGCGGCCTCCTGGAGGCGGTGGCGGCATTTGAGGAGGCCGAGCCCCTGGCGGAGGTGCTCGGCAAGCGCTTCGTCGCCACCTATGCGGCGGTGAAGCAGGCGGAGTTCGAGACCTTCATGCGCGTGATCTCGCCCTGGGAGCGGGAATATCTGCTGCTGAACGTGTGAGCCACGGCGCGCGGCGGCCTCCCCCGCGCGCCCCCGGCCTCACGCCTGCGCGGACGCCACAGCACGGAGCAGACCATGTCGTCCCCCCGCCCCATGGCGCATCCCGCATCCTGGTATGTGGCCACCGCCAACGCCATTCCGTCCTATCCGGCGCTGCAGGGCGAGACCCGGGCGGATGTGTGCGTGCTGGGCGGCGGCTACACTGGTCTGTCGGCGGCGCTGCATCTGGCGGAAGCGGGCTTCGACGTGGTGCTGCTGGAGGCCTCGCAGGTGGGCTCCGGCGCGTCGGGCCGCAACGGCGGGCAGATCCATTCCGGCCAGCGCCGCCACCAGGACTATCTCGAAGCGGAACTGGGCCTCGACGATGCCCGCAAGCTCTGGGAGCTCGCCGAGGACTCGAAAACCCTGCTGCGCGACCTGATCGCCCGGCACAACATCTCCTGCGACCTCACCGACGGGCTGATCCTGGCCGATCACAAGCGCCATTACGTGGCCGAGAGCCACGCCTATGCCCGCCACCTGCAGGACACCTATGGCTATGACGCCATGGAGCCCCTCGACGAAGCGCAGGTGCGGGCGCTGGTGGGCTCGCCCGGCTATTATGGCGGCGTCTACGACCATGGGGGCGGCCATCTCCACCCGCTCAATTTCACTTTGGGCCTCGCCGCCGCCTGCACCCGGGCCGGGGTGCGCCTCCACGAGCACACCCGTGTGTCGGGCTTCGAGGATTGGCACGGCGTCACCCTCACCACTGACACCGGCGCCACGGTGAAGGCCTCATTCCTGCTGGAATGCGGCAATGGCCTCATGGACGGGCTCGACCACCGGGTGGACGAGCATGTCATGTCCATCTGCAACTATATTGCCGCCACCGAGCCCTTGGGAGAGCGCGCCGCCGGCATCATCGCCGATGGCGCGGCGGTGGCCGACAGCCGCTTCGTGGTGAATTATTTCCGCCTGTCGCGGGATGGCCGGCTGCTGTTCGGCGGCGGCGAAAGCTATCGCCGCAACCTGCATGGCAATGTGCCGCAATTCGTGCGGCCGTTCATGCTGCGGGTGTTTCCCCAGCTCGCCGACGTGCGCATCGACTACGGCTGGGGCGGGGTGCTGGGCATCACCCTGACGCGGCTGCCGTTCGTGCGGCGCATGTCCGACCACGTGCTGGTCTCGGCCGGCTACAGCGGCCATGGCGTGGCGCTGGCGCCGCTGTTCGGCAAGATCCTCGCCGAAGCGGTGCGCGGGCAGATCGAACGCTTCGACCTGCTGGAAAAGCTGCCGGTGCCGCGGTTTCCCGGCGGCACCGCCCTGCGTTACCCGCTGCTGGTGGCCGGCCTCAGCTATTACGCCCTGCGCGACCGCCTCTAGGGCGTGACGGCGCGCCTTGGGCCCGCCTTGGGCCCGCCCCGTGCAGACCTCCGTCGTCCAACCGTCCTCAGTCGAGCCCGCCCAGGCGGCGGGCCTCGGCCAGCGCCTTCAGGCAGCCCGCCTCATCGCCGGCGGCCTGCAGGTTCATCGCCGCGTTGAGCGCCCCCAGTGGCCCGGATTCCGGCTGCGTGACGCCCGCCGCCGCCAGCGAGCCGGGCGTCGGCTGCTGGGCATCCTGCGCGGCGACACTCTGCTGCTGCGCCGGCGGCTGCCGGGTCTGGGGAACCTGGTTCTTCAACTGCTGCTGGACGACGACGATCTGCTCCAGGCAGGTCTGCGCCTGCGCCGCCGGCGCGGCCAGCAGCCCCGCCCCCATCGCGGCGGCGGCCACCATGGTGGCGCGGCGCGCCGCAAGCCCGGGAACCGCGAACATGCGGGAAAGAATGGTGCCCATGAGCTGACCTCTTGCGTCTGCAGCCGGCCGGGTGGGTCCTCGGCCGGCAACCGCGGCGACGGCGGCCTCCCTTTAGAACCCAGGGTTACCGCTGTCGCAAGGGGTGGCGGCCGCGACACGCGCGGCCACCCCGCATCGGCCCCGCATCAGCCCTGCTCAAGCCGCGCGCGGCGCTTGCGCGCCACCATGTTGAGCGCCTCGATGGCCGCGGAAAAGCCCATGGCGGCATAGACATAGCCCTTAGGCACATGGGCCCCGAAGGCTTCCGCGATCAGCGTCATGCCGATCATGATGAGGAAGCCGAGGGCCAGCATCACCACCGTGGGGTTGGCCTCGATGAACTGGGCCAGGGGTCCGGCGGCCAGCAGCATGCAAGTGACCGCCACCACCACGGCGATGATCATGATCGGAATATGCTCGGTCATGCCCACCGCGGTGATGATGCTGTCGACGGAGAAGACGAGGTCCAGCATCAGGATCTGGGCGATGGCGGCGACGAAGCCCAGGGACACCTTGGAATCGAACATGTCGTCGTTGGGGTGGGGATCCACATTGTGGTGGATCTCCTTGGTGGCCTTCCACACCAGGAACAGGCCACCGGCCAGCAGAATGATGTCACGCCAAGAGAAGCCGTGACCGAACACGGTGATGACCGGCGTGGTGAGGGTGACGATGATGGCCACGGTGCCCAGCAGCGCGAGGCGCAGGATGAGCGCCAGACCGATGCCGATGCGGCGCGCCTTGGCGCGATATTGCGCCGGCAGCTTGTTGGTGAGGATCGAGATGAAGATCAGATTGTCGATGCCGAGCACCACCTCCATGGCGATGAGCGTGACCAGGGCCACCCAGGCCCCGGGATCGGCGGCCAGCTGCAACAGATAATCCATGACGTTTCGCCTCGAATGGGGGTCAGAACAGGAATGGGGCGGGGGCATCCGGCGCGTAGACGCGCAGGGCGCCGGGCCGGACCCGGAAATGGGCGGGGGTGAAGGTGACGAGCTCGCCGTCGGTGTTCACCGGGCGGGGACGGCTGGTGCGCACCACCACTTCGGTGGTGCGGAACGCCCGCACATCGGCCCACTGGCCCTGGGTGCCGCGGCGCAGGCTGGGCAGCAGCCCCAGCAGGCGCCACCAATGGGCCACCTCCAGGCTGTAGAAATCCAGCTGGCCGTCGTCGGCGGTGGCGCTGGCCTCCACCGCCATGCCGCCGCCGTAGTAGCGGCCGTTGCCCACCGACACCTGCAGGGTGCGCACGGTTTCCACCGTGCCGTCGTGCTCGATGAAGGCGGTGAAGAGCCGCGACTGCCAGAGCAGTCGGGCCGCCACCACCCCATAACCCAGCACGCCGAAGCGCTTCTTGGCGTCGGCGGTGAGGGCGCGGGCGAGATCGGCGCTGAAGCCGACGCTGGCCACGTTGAGAAAAGGGTGGCCGTTCACGTCGCCGAGATCGACGGCCTGCGGCCGGCCAGCGACGATGACCCGTGCGGCGGCCAGCGGATCGGTGGGAATGCCGAGGGTGCGCGCGAAATCGTTGGCGGTGCCCAAGGGCAGCACGCCCAACGGCAATTGGGTATCGAACAGGCCCTCGGCCGCGGAATTGAGGGTGCCGTCGCCGCCGCCCAGAATGATCAGATCATGATGGGGCGCCGCGTGCCGCACCAGATCGCTGAGCCCCTTGGGCCCGCCGGCGTCGCCCGGCCAAGCGCCGTCCGTGAGGCTGATGCCGCCGGCGGCCAGAGCACCGCGCACCGCGTCCAGCGGCATGTCGCCCTGTCGGGCGCGGGGATTGATGAGAAGCAGCGCACGCCGGCGCAAGGGCGGTGCAGTCATAGGCGGCTCGATCCTGGGTCCTCGGGTCACGCGATGTGCCGGGAGGAGACACCAGGCGGCGGTCGCCGCACTGCAGCGCGCGCACCACCGAAGGCTCATGCCCGGCAAACCACGATCCGACATCACGCGACGGCAGCGTCGCGCCAGAGGGGCCCGGATCGGTCTGCCTCAAGGTAGGGTCTGCATCCCCTGCGCCAAGGCATGCCAGGTGTGGCAGGATGCCGCAGCCTTGATCTCGCGACAGCGGCACACCCACGCTCATGCGTCCGAATGGCGGCGCGATACGGTCTGAAATGCGGGGAATTGCGGATTCGCCGAAGAATTTTGAGGGAGGAGAGCGGGGGCGGTGCCCTCCTCCCTCAGTCCGATCAGTCCGTGGGTTGCGGAACCACGGATTTGACCGAACGGTTCGGTCGAACTGACTTTGACTTAAACCAGCTCTTTGGGTATGGCAAGAGGGAACCGAACGGTTCGGTCAGTTTTTTGACCGGGGCGGAGGACTGTCCATCGCCAGCGCGGGGCGGACCTGCGGGGCGGACCTGCGGGGCGGACTTGCGGGGCGGACTTGCGGGGCGGACTTGCGTGAACCCCCGCGCTGCCGCAAGAACGGGCGGAAACGAAGAGGACTTGAACAGGTGACCACCAGCGACCTCAGCGCCCCGGACAGCGCCCACGCCAAGGCGTGCGACCTGCGCGAGGGCTCGCCCGGTGCGGGCCAGGATCCCGAGAAGCGTCGCCAGATCCTCTCCGGCGCCCGCCAGGTCTTCCTTGAGCGCGGCTTCGATGCCGCCAGCATGGGCGACATCGCCCGCGCCGCCGGGGTCTCCAAGGGCACGCTCTACGTCTACTTCCAGAACAAGGAAGACCTGTTTGCCGCCCTGGTGGCGAGCGAGTGCAACGAGACCGCCGAACGCATGTTCGTGCTGGACCGCAACGAGCCCGACGTGGAGAAGGTGCTCACCAAGCTCGGGCATTCCTTCATCGCCGCCATGGTGCGGCCGGAGCACATGGCCACGCTGCGCACCGTGATCGCCATCGGCAGCAAGTTTCCGCAGATCTCCCATCGCTTCTTCGAGGCCGGCCCCTGCCAGGGCATCCGCCGGCTCTCCGACTATCTCAACGCCCGCGTCGAGCAGGGGGATCTCGTCATTCCCGATGCCGAGCAGGCCGCCAGCCAGTTCCTGTCCTTGTGCAAGGACGGCGTGACCGTGCCCATTCTGATGGGCAATGCGGAGCAGCCGGATCCCGCCCACACCGCCAAGGTGGTGAAGGGCGCCGTCTACATGTTCATGAGCGCCTATGGCGCCAAACGTCGAGCGGAATGACGTGCAGATCGGGCGGCAACGCCCCTCGCCCGCCGCTCCGGCGAACGCGCGATTGAAGGAAGACCACGTGGCCGACGGCAGCACCCTCTATGGCATCAAGGCCTGCGACACCATGAAGAAGGCGCGGACCTGGCTCGACGCCCATGGCGTCGCCTACACCTTCCATGACTACAAGACCCAGGGCATCGACCGCGCGCGGCTCGCCGGCTGGGTGGCGGAGCTGGGCTGGCCGGTGCTGCTCAACCGGGCCGGCACAACCTTCCGCAAGCTGCCCGAGGCCGACAAGGCGGACCTCGATGCCGACAAGGCCATCGCCCTCATGCTGGCGCAGCCCTCCATGATCAAACGACCGGTGCTGGAGCACCAGGGCCGCCTGCTGGTGGGCTTCAAGCCGCAGGACTACGAGACCGCATTCAACGGAACCGCCGCTTGAGCCCGCCCAACGCATTGCCGCGCGCTGCCGCCTGCCCGCGATACACGCTCACCGTGCAACGCTGGGTGAATTGCGCCGACCGGGCCTTGCCGCTATCCAGGGCCCGCTTGAAACTGGCATGCGTGAGCAGCGGGCGGTTCCGTGCATCTGGTGAATGACTGATGGGCCGTCTCGATCGCTACATCTTCTCCACCGCCGCCATCGCGTTTGCCGGCGTGGTGGTGGTGCTGGCCGGCATGATCTGGTCCACCCAGGCGCTGCGCCAGCTCGACCTCGTCACCAGCCAGGGCCAGACGATCCTCGCCTTCATCGCCATCACCAGCCTCACCATGCCCACGCTGGTGCTGGTGATCGCCCCGGCGGCCCTGTTCATCGCCACCGCCTACACCTTGCTGAAGCTGAACGGCGACAGCGAGATCGTGGTGATGGCGGCGGCCGGCATGAGCCCGTGGCGGGTGCTGCGGGCGCTGATCATCCTCGCCCTGCTGGTCTCCGCCTTCTGCGCGGCTCTGGCCGTCGTCATCGTGCCCACCAGCCTCGCCGCCTTTCGCGACCAGGTGACCAAGGTGCGCGCCGACGTGGTGTCGTTCGTCGCCCAGCCGGGCCGCTTCATCAGCCTGACCCCGGGACTGATCTTCCATGTCCGCGAGCGCGCCGCCAACGGGGTGATGCAGGGCATCTTCATCAACGACGCCCGCGACAAGGAAATCTCCACCTATCTGGCCGATCGCGGGCAGATCGTGGATAGCCCGGCCGGCACCTTCCTGGTGCTGGAGAACGGCTCCATCCACCGCCGCAACACCGGCAACGCCAAGAACAACAGCACCTCCGTGGTGGAATTCCAGCGCTACGCCCTCGATCTGTCCTCGCTGGCGCCGAGCAGCAAGGAAACCGCCATCCGGCCCACCGAGCGCCCCCTCGCCTACATCCTGAACCCGGCCCCCGACGACTTCTTCCAGAAGTTCTTCCCCGGCCGGTTCCGGGAGGAGCTGCACAAGCGCCTGTCGGCGGGGCTCTATCCGCTGGCCTATTTCGCCATCGCCGCGGCGGCGCTGGCCCGGCCGCGCACCACCCGCCAGAGCCGCGGCATGGCGCTCCTCGCCATCATTCCCGCCATGGCAGCGGTGCAGATCGGCAATTTCGCCATCGCCGGCCAGTTGCGAAGCCACGCCCTGGCGGTACCGCTGATCTACATCTTCCCACTGATCGTGGTGGCCCTGTGCGCCCTGGTGCTGAGCGACCGGCTGCAGTTCGCCATGCCGGCCTGGGCCCACGGGCCGCTCGAGGCCCTGAAGCAGCGGCTGGCCCGCGGCGGAGCGTCGTGACGCCATGATCGGGCGCACCCTCGGCCTCTATTTCGCCCGGCGCTTCGCCGCCGCCGTGGGGCTGATCTTCTTCGCCTGCGTCGGCCTCATCATGCTGGTGGACTTCCTGGAGATGGCGCGGCGCACCGCCGACCGCGAGAACGTCTCCGCCGCCATGGTGGCGCTGGTGACTCTTTACCGCGCCCCCGCCTTCACCGAGCAGCTGCTGCCGTTCGCGGTGCTGTTCGGCGGCATCGCCACCTTCGTCCTGCTGTCCCGCCGCCTGGAGCTGGTGGTGGCCCGCGCGGTGGGGCTGTCGGTCTGGCAGTTCATCGCCCCGCCGGTGCTGGTGGCCTTTCTCATCGGCGTGTTCGCCACCACCGTGTTCAATCCCCTCTCCGCCGATTTCAAGGAGCGGGCGAACCAGCTGGAAAGCGAGATCTTCGGCGGATCGGGCACCCTTCTGGGGCCAAGCAAGGACGATTTCTGGGTGCGCCAGCAGAGCGTCGACGGCCAGGCCATCATCCAGGCCGCCGCCTCTTCCCAGGGCGGGCGCCAGCTGTCGACGGTGGTGGTGTACGAGTTCGACAGGCACGACCGGCTGATGGAGCGCGTGGAGGCCCGCTCGGCCACCCTGGGCGAGGGCGCCTGGATCCTGCGCGACGCCCGCGTGCTCATTCCGGGCCAGGACCTGCAACACTTCGACACCTATGAGATCGCCACCAATCTCGATCCCTCCCAGGTGCAGGATTCGCTGATCGCGCCGGAGACCGTGCCATTTTGGCAACTGCCCTCTGCTATTCGCAGTGCAGAACAGGCCGGCTTCGGCGCCACTCGCTATCGGCTGCAGCTGCAGAGCCTGTTGGCGCGGCCGCTTTTGCTGGTGGCCATGGTGCTGATCGCCGCAGTGGTGGGGCTGCGCGTGTTCCGCTTCGGCGGGGTGGGCCAGACGATTCTCGGTGGCGTGGCGGCAGGGTTTCTGCTTTATGTTGGGACCAAGCTCGCCGAGGATCTCGGTGATGCAGGAATCGTTCATCCTGTTGCTGCAGCGTGGTTTCCAGCAGTAGCCGGAATTGTTATGGGGGCTGTCATTCTGTTGTATCGGGAGGACGGATGAGGGTCGCTCTGCACCCCGCCGCGACAACGACGCACCCCAATCGCCCCGCGTGGACGCGGCGGCGGAGCGGTGTTGCGTGTGCGGTGGCCGCCCTGCTCGCGCTGTGCCTGACCGGCCTCGCCACCCCCGCCGCCGCGCAGAATAGTGGCGCGGTGGGCAGCGAGATCATGCCCAACCGGAAGATCGACCCGAACCAGAAGATGCTGGTGACGGCCGACCAGATGGAATACGACTTCCAGAAGGAAACCGTCGCGGCGGCCGGCAACGTCCAGATCTATTACGATGGCGCCACCCTGGAGGCGCGCCGCGTGATTCTGGACCGCAAGGCCAATCAGCTCCACGCGCAGGGCAATGTCCGCCTGACCGACAAGGACGGCAAGGTCATCACGGCCGACAACCTGCAGCTGACCCAGGACTTCAAGCAGGGCTTCATCGATTCTCTGCGGCTCGACACCCCGGACAAGACCCATTTCGCCGCCATCCGCGCCGATCGCACGGAGGGCAACGTCACCGTCTTCCAGAATGGTGTCTACACCGCCTGCGAGCCGTGCAAGGACGACCCCAGCAAGCCGCCGCTGTGGCAGATCAAGGCCAAGAGGATCATCCACAACCAAGACGAGCGGATGATCTATTACAAGGACGCCACGGTCGAGTTCTTCGGCCTGCCGGTGGCCTATTTCCCATACCTGTCGTCCCCCGATCCGACGGTGAAGCGCAAGACCGGCTTCCTGATGCCGGAGTTCTTCTCGTCCAGCCAGATCGGCTATGGGGTGGCGACGCCGTTCTTCTGGAACATCGCGCCCGACCGCGACCTCACCCTGACGCCCGCCTACACCACCAAGCAGGGCGTGCTGATGCAGGGTGAGTGGCGCCAGCGCCTGGCCAATGGCAGCTACACCATCAGCGCCTCCGGCATCATCCAGCAGGACAAGGACCAGTTCATCAGCACCACCGCCGGTGGCCTGCCGGACTATCTGCCGGGCTATCGCGACAATCGCGGCGCCATCGAGACCTCCGGCGCCTTCGCGATTAACAAGTTCTGGACCTTCGGCTGGGATGGCGCCCTGGTGTCGGACCGCACCTTCCTGCGCGATTACAACATCTCCGGCGACACCATCACCACCAAGACGTCATCGGTGTACCTCACCGGCCAGGGCGACCGGTCCTATTTCGATCTGCGCGGCATGTACTTCCTCGGCATGTCGGTGACCGACGACCAGGACCGCATTCCGGTGGTGGGCTCGCTCAATTACAGCAAGGTCTTCGACAAGCCCCTGTGGGGCGGCGAATCGGGCATCAAGGTGAACCTCACCAGCCTGACCCGTGAGCAGGCCGATTTCATCGGCATGTCGTCCTGGGATTCGGCGGTGGGCGCCACCGGCATTCCCACCGGCTCCTGCACCCTGGCCAATCCCAACCCCACCCAGTGCCTGCTGCGCGGCGCGCCGGGCGACTACACGCGCCTGTCCGCCGAGCTCTACTGGAAGAAGACCATCACCGATTCCGCCGGCCAGATGTGGACGCCGTTCGTCAACGCCCGCGTGGACGTGGCCTCGGTCAACATCGACCAGCTGCCGTACAACTACATGTATGGCAGCTCCTATGCCGGGCAGAATCCGCTGATGTCCGGCTCCGACGATCTCATTCGCGGCATGCCGGCGATCGGTCTGGATTACCGCTATCCCTTCATCTCCGCGGAGAGCTGGGGCACCCAGACCATCGAGCCGCGGGCGCAGATCATCATCCGCCCGAACGAGACCGACATCGGCTCCTTCCCCAACGAGGACGCCCAGAGCTTGGTGTTCGACGACACCAACCTGTTCGAGCTCAGCAAGTATTCCGGCTATGACCGGGTCGAGGGCGGCAGCCGCGCCAATGTGGGTATCACCTACAATGCGGTCATCCGCGGCTTCGGTACCGTCAACGCTTTGGTCGGCCAGTCCTACAGCCTGTTCGGCAAGAACTCCTACGCCTATGGCGACATGGCCAACACCGGCCTGGAATCGGGGCTGGAGACCACCACCTCCGATTATGTGGCCCGGCTCGGCTATTCGCCCACCAAGCAGCTCGAGTTCGTCTCCCGCTTCCGCTTCGACAACGAGGACTTCGCCCTGCAGCGGCTGGAGCTGCAGGGGCGCGGCCAGATCGATCGCCTGGGCGTCTCGGTCACCTATGGCCGCTATGAGCCGCAGCCGCTGCTCGGCTATTACGAGCTGCGCGAAGGCATCTACACCACCGCCGGCTACAAGCTGACCGACAATTGGACCATCAGCGGCGGCGTCCGCTACAATATCGCCGAGTCGGATTTCGACTACACGCTGATCGGCCTCAGCTATATCGACGACTGCCTGACCTTCGCCCTCAATTATGTGACCGACTACACGGTGAACGGTCCGGGCGGCGATCCGGTGAACAAGGTGATGCTGCGGATCGGCCTGCGCACCCTCGGCGAAGGCGGCTTCTCCACCTCGTTCGGCTCGGGCAGCGGCGACACCAGCCAGTGAATGCCGCTGCGGTCTTGAGCCGCTGCGGCCGAAACGCTAGTCTGCGGGCATTGCGT
Organism: Xanthobacter sp. ZOL 2024; assembly: GCF_052932325.1. Classification (NCBI taxonomy): domain Bacteria; kingdom Pseudomonadati; phylum Pseudomonadota; class Alphaproteobacteria; order Hyphomicrobiales; family Xanthobacteraceae; genus Xanthobacter; species Xanthobacter sp. ZOL 2024. The sequence goes on along the minus strand of NZ_CM128808.1, from coordinate 1,595,078 downwards.
TGCCCGCGGTGTCCGGCGGGGCGTTCCCGCTGTGGTCCTCTTGCCGTTGCAGGGCGCTTCCTTCGCCGCCGGGCCCGCTGCAGGCGCTGATGTCCGGCCTTGGCCCCTGGTCGTGGCTCCAGACCTTGGCCCCATTCGTGCCACAGCGCCCCGGCAAAGATCTGGGGTTCCCTCCTCTTGCCGACCGTATGTCGCTTGCCGCGTTCGGATAAGGACCATGCGCATTCCTCTTCGCCTCGCCCCGCTCCTGACGCTCGCACTCGCGCTGCTGCTGCCGCTGTTCGCCCCGGGCACCGCCCTGGCCCAGAAGGTGGTGGTCATGGTGAATGGCGACCCCATCACCTCCTACGACGTGACGCAGCGCCAGCGCCTCGTTCAACTCCTGGACCGCAAGAGCATCTCGCCCAAGCAGGCGCTGGAGCAGCTGATCGACGATCGCCTCAAGATCCAGCAGGTTCGCTACCTGAAGACCACCATCGACCAGAAGGACGCCGATCGCCTGTTCGCCAGCGTGGCCGAGCGTTCCGGCCGTACGGCGCAGCAGCTCGCCGCCGGCCTGTCCCAGGGCGGTCTCGATCCCGAGGCCTTCAAGACCAAGCTCGCCGCCGACTATGTCTGGGGCCAGTATGTGCGCAGCCGCGCCGGCTCAGTGACCATTCGCGATGCCGACGTCATCGCCGCCCTGCAGAAGCGCGGTGAGACCTCGCTCACCGCCACCGAATACGTGCTGCGCCCCATCATCTTCGTGGTGCCCCGCAATTCCAACGGCCACGGCGCCCGCCTCGCCGAGGCCAATTCGGTGCGGGCCCGCTTCAACGGCTGCGAAAGCGGGCTGGAGATGCTCAAGGGCCTGCGCGAAGTGGTGGTGCGGCCGCCGGCCCTGCGCCTCTCCTCCGACATGCCGCCGGCGCTGCAGAAGATCTTCGACCAGACCGCCGTCGGCCGCCTGACCCCGCCGGAAGTCAGCCAGTCCGGCGTCGAGACCTTCGCCGTCTGCGAGAAGCGCCAGGTGCGCGGGGAAAGCCCGCAGAAGCGCGAGATCAAGGACGAGCTCTCCAGCAAGCAGTTCAATTCGGTGAGCAGCAAGCTGCTGGCGGAGCTGCGCAAGGGCGCGCTGATTCAGTACCGCTGATGGGCCAGCCCGCGGACCGCCCGCTCGTTCTCACCACCGGAGAGCCCGCGGGCATCGGCCCCGAGCTCATCCTGCGGGCCTGGCAGGCCCGCGCCGACCTGCCCGCCTTCCTGGTCACCGGCGATCCCGATCTGCTGGCGCGGCGTGCCGGTGAGCTGGGCCTGGACATCCCCATCGCCATCGTCACCCGGCCGGCGGAGGCCATCGGCGCCGCCGCCCTGCCGGTCTGGCCGGCGGGCCCCAGCGCCACCGCCGCCCCCGGCCAGCCCGACGCCACCAGCGCCGCCAGCGTGCTCGCCAGCCTCGACGCCGCCATCGACCTGGTGCGCGCCGGCACCGCAGCGGCTCTTGTCACCAATCCCCTGGCCAAGTCGGTGATGTACGCGGCCGGCTTTCGCTTTCCCGGCCACACCGAATATCTCGCCCATCGCGCCACCGACGCCGGCGGCGCCGCACCGCGCCCGGTGATGATGATCTGGTCGCCGGCGCTGGCGGTGGTGCCCGCCACCATCCATGTGCCGCTGCGCCAGGTGCCCGATCTCGTGACCCCGGCGCTCCTGGTGGAGACCGGCCACATCATCGCCCGCGACATGCAGCGGCGCTTCGGGCTGGCGGCGCCCCGGCTCGCCTTCGCCGGGCTCAACCCGCACGCCGGCGAGAACGGCACCCTCGGCCGCGAGGATGAGGACGTGGTCCGCCCGGCGGTGGCACAGCTGCGCGCCGCCGGTATCGACGCGCGCGGCCCGCTGCCGGCGGACACCCTGTTCCATCCCGAGGCCCGCGCCACCTATGACGTGGCGGTGGGCATGTATCACGACCAGGTGCTGATCCCCGCCAAGACGCTGGCCTTCCACGACGGCGTCAACGTCACCCTGGGCCTGCCCTTCATCCGCACCTCGCCCGACCACGGCACCGCCTTCGATCTCGCCGGCACCGGACGTGCCCGACCCACCAGCCTCATGGCCGCCCTGCGGCTGGCGCGGCGGCTGGCCGATACCCAGGCGGAGCGGGCCGACACCCGGGCGCAGGCTGCCCCATCCCGCCATCAGGTTCCCACGCCGTGAGCGCCCTCGACGACCTGCCTCCCCTGCGCGATGTCATCCGACGCCATGGGCTGTCCGCCCAGAAGTCCCTGGGCCAGAATTTTCTGTTGGACCTCAACCTCACCGGGCGCATCGCCCGGGCCTCGGGCCCGCTGGAGGATGCCACGGTGGTGGAGGTGGGCCCCGGTCCCGGCGGCCTCACCCGGGCGCTGCTGGCGCTCGGCGCCCGCCGGGTGATCGCCATCGAGCGCGACCGCCGCTGCCTCGATGCCCTGGCGGAAGTAGCCGACCATTATCCGGGCCGGCTGCAGGTGATCGAGGGCGATGCCCTGAAGGTGGACGTGCTGCCGCTGCTGGAGGGCCAGCCGGCGCGGGTGGTGGCCAACCTGCCCTACAATGTCGCGACCCTGCTGCTGGTGGGCTGGCTGTCGAGCGACCCCTGGCCGCCGTGGTTCACCTCACTGACCCTCATGTTCCAGAAGGAAGTGGCGGAGCGCATCGTCGCCGCGCCGGGCAGCAAGGCCTATGGCCGGCTGGCGGTGCTGGCCGGCTGGCGCACCACCGCGCGGATCGCCTTCGACGTCGCCCCCTCCGCCTTCGTGCCGCCGCCCAAGGTCACCTCGTCGGTGGTGCACCTGGTGCCGCGCGCCAGCCCCGCGCCGTGTGCGCTGGCGACCTTGGAGCGGGTCACCGAAGCCGCCTTCGGCCAGCGCCGCAAGATGCTGCGGCAGAGCCTCAAGTCGCTGGGCGGCGATCCGCTGCCGCTGCTGGCGGCTGCGGGCGTCGCGGAGACGGCGCGGGCGGAGGAGATCGACGTGGACGGGTTCGTGGCGCTGGCCAACGCCTTCGCTGCGCGCCATGCCGCCACCACATGATTGGCGCAGGTTTTGCTAGCCGGCGGTGAAGGGTCGTCACGGCCAGGGAGGTCCCGCGCCGCGTGATCACCGGCCCACCGGCTGAATGGAGTGCGGCCCGCAACGCGGGCGGCGGTCTCGATCAAGGTAGACACACATGGTCCCCACTGGATCGCCACCAGATGCCGGCGAGCTGTGCCGCGCCGGCGCGGTTTCGCCGACGATCGAAACCATGATGGGCAATGCCCGCGATGCCAGCGCCTTCCTGAAGGCCCTGGCCAACGAGCACCGGCTGCTGCTGCTCTGCCTTCTGTCGGAACGCGAGCGCTCGGTGACCGAACTGGAAACCATCCTCTCACTGCGCCAGCCGGCGGTTTCCCAGCAGCTGGCGCGGCTGCGGCTCGACGGGCTGGTGACCACCCGCCGCGACGGCAAGGCGGTCTTCTATCGCCTCGCCAGCGAGGATGTGCAGCGGGTGCTGACGGTGATCTACGACATCTTCTGCGGCCGCAAGGCGGCGCCCTGAGCCCCCTCAGCCCCGGCGATAGGCCTTGAGATAGTGCGTTTCAAAACGGCGCTTGAGGTGGTGGAAGGGGCCAAGGCGCGGCAGAGCGAAATTGCGCCTCGTGTTGCGGAACACCAGCATGCCCGCGTCGAGGGTGTCGACGATGCAGACCAGCTCGGGCTTGAAGGTGGCGGTGGCCGGGCGGCCGGCCAGCTCCGCCGCCATGTTGCGGGCAGCCGCCTCGGCCTGGAGATCGGCCTGATGGGCCTGCTTGGGCATCCAGTCCGGCCCCGGGAAGGACCCGGCATCCCCCGCCACATAGACCCGTTCCAGGCCCGGCACGGCGCAGGTCTCCGTCGCGACGACGAAGCCTCCGGGGGATCTGGGCAGGTCGCTCGCCTCCAGCCACGCCGGCCCGGTCAGACCGGGCATGAACAGGATAAGGTCGGCGGCGAAGGCTCCGCCCTCGGTGACCACCTCATGGGCGTCGAAGCGCACCATCTTGTGCCCGAGCCGGGTGGTGATGCCGCGCTTCGCCATCTGGCCCAGAAGACCGCCCACGGCCTTCGGCCCCAACCGCTGGCCCGGCTGGGTGGAGGGGTTGAAGAACACCAGCTCGAACCGCTCCCGCCGGCCCTGGCGGCGCAGCAGGGTGTCGATGCCGAACAGGAATTCGAACATGGGCCCGCCGCGCACTGCCGAGGGCTCATTGGGATTGGCCCCGAATCCCACGGCGATGGTGCCGCCCGCCATGTTCGCCAGGCGATCGCGCACCGCCTCGGCGGCGGCGATGCCGGAACAGGGGATGATGGCGTGTTCGATGCCGGGCAGCTTGCGGATAGAGCGGCCGCCGGTGGCGATCAGCAGCATGTCGTTGGCCACCGGGCCGGCCGAGGTCTCGACGATGCGGCCGCCATCGCTCACCGCCTCCACCTGCCCGGCAAGGTGGGTGACGCCGTGCCGGGCGAAGAAGTCCGCCAGCGGCACCTGCAGATCCGCCCCCTGGCGCAATCCGGCGGGAATCCAGATGAGGCTGGGCAGATAGGTCAGCGTCGCCGAGGGCGAGACCAGGGTGATGGGCGCCCGCACCCCGGCGCGTCGGAGCGCCCGCACCGCGGTCAAAGCGGCGAAGCCCGCCCCGAGGATGACGATGCGCCGTTCGCCGGCGCCGGGCGCGGCCTGCGCGGCGGCCATGGCGCTCACTCCGCTGCCTTCAGGCGGGCGGACACGGGCGCCTCGGCGGCGGCGAAGTCGCCATCCACGTCAGCACCGAGATCGTCCCGCCAGGGCCGCCACTTCTCCAGAGCCACCAGCGCACCCACCAGCACTACGGCGAAGCCCGCGGCCAGCAACGGATAGGGCAGGCCGGTCAGGTCCATGAAGGTGAGCTTGCCGGGGCCGCCGGTGAACAGCAGCGGCGTCAGGGCCGGCTCGGCATAACTGAAGGCGATGGCGCCGGCGAGGCCGCCGGCCAGGGTGAACCAGGCATCGCGATAGCCGGCGCCGATCTGCGCCAGAATGGTGCCGGGGCACGCCCCCGCCAGGGTGATGCCGGCGCCCAGCACCAGGCCGCCCAGCACATCGGCAGCGTAGAAGGTGGCCTTGGGGGCGAGCTTGATGAGGCCGAAGCCCTGCAGCACGGCGAGCACCACGGCGCCGGTGGCCACCGCGGTAAGGAACACCTTGAGCATGGTGAAGTTGCGCAGCTGCATCTGCCCCACGATCATGCCGGGCTCGAACACCCGGGCCTTCTCGAAGGCGAAGCCGAACACGACGCCCATGGCGAGACCGATGAGAATGGCCGGAAAGACGGACATGGAGGTTCTCCCGAAAGGCGTGGGTCAGATGCGGCGCAGCACGAGGACGGCGGTGGCGATGCCGCCCACGAACATGAAGGCGACGGCGATGGTGGAGGAGACCGCCATCTGCGCCATGCCCGAGAGGCCGTGGCCGGAGGTGCAGCCATCGGCCACCCGGGCGCCGAACAGCATCAGGAAGCCGGCACCGAAGGCCACCGCATAACGCGCCACGGGGCTGTGGGTGCCGAGTGCCCGGCCCCAGATGGGGGAGATGGCCTGACGCCTGGCGCCCGACAGCTTCATGGACAGGAAGGCGCCCAGCGCCACCCCCACCACCAGGGCCACCTGCCACCAGTTCTTGCCGGTGGCGGCCATGTGCTTGGCCACATAATCAATGCCCACCACCGCCGGATCGAACAGGGAAGCGATGTAGCCGCCCACCGTCACATAGGACGAGGAGGCGCCGAGGGCGGTGGAGATGAGAAGGAAGGCCGGCACCTGCAGCAGACCGATGATGATGCCCGCCACATAAGGCGACCACGCCTTCTGGCGCAGGGAACACACGCGCATGGGAAGCTCTCCGCGAGAGGCAGGACCGGCCATCGGGGCACAGGCCTATATATTCAAGAAAATGAAATTATATGATTTGAATGTTTTGGCAAGAGGCCGTCGCCCCACGGCGGCACCCGGTCGAACGCGCCGCACGCGGATCGCCCCCCGCAGGTTATGCTTCAATGAACAGCGCTAATGGGATGGGCGGCTCGAATGCCGCCGACGCCGAGCGCCCGCACCGGTGCCAGAGGGAAGTCATCATGACATCCATGCCCGATCATGCCGCAACGCGGCCCAACCGCCTTCCCTGGCCGCCGCTAATCTATGGCGCCGCCCTCGTCGCCGGGCTCGGTCTTCAGGCCTTCGTGCCGGTGGGGTGGCCAGCCGCCGTGATCGGCTGGCCCCTGCGCGGCACCGGCGTGCTGGTTGCGGCGGCGGGGCTGGGCTTCGATTTCTGGGCGTTGCACACCTTGCGCCGCGCGCACACCAACATCCTGCCCCACCGCGCAGCCGACCACTTGGTCACCCACGGGCCCTTCGCGCTCACGCGCAACCCCATTTATCTGGGCAATACGCTGCTGGTGCTGGGGATCGGTCTGGTCCTGAGCAATGCCTGGCTGATGGGCGCCGCGCTGATGGCGGCCTTCGCCACCGACCGTCTCGCCGCTCGCCGCGAGGAATGGCACCTCGCGGCCAAGTTCGGCCCCGCCTTCACCGCCTATGCGGCGCGGGTGCCGCGCTGGATCGGGCGCCCCCGCCCTATTCCGCAGCCGCCTGGCGGGTGGGATCGTAGTTGAGGATGGGGGCGAGCCACTTTTCGGCTTCCGCCACCGTCCATTCCTTGCGGGCGGCGTAATCCTCCACCTGGTCACGCTCGATGCGGCCGACGCCGAAATAGGCGGCTTCCGGGTGGGCGAAATAGAAGCCGGACACCGCCGCCCCCGGCCACATGGCGTAGCTCTCGGTGAGGCGGATGCCCACCTCTTCCGTGGCGTGCAGCAGCGCGAACAGCGTGCCCTTCTCTGTATGGTCGGGCTGGGCCGGATAGCCGGGCGCCGGGCGGATGCCGCGATAGGTCTCGGCGATCAGCGCCTCGTTCGACAGCGCTTCCTCCGGCGCATAGCCCCAGTATTTGGTGCGCACCAGCTGGTGCATGCGCTCGGCGAACGCCTCGGCGAGGCGGTCGCATAGGGCTTTCAGCAGGATGGCGGAATAATCGTCATTGGCGGCCTTGAAGGCGGCCACCCGCTCCTCCTCGCCGATGCCCGTCGTCACCGCGAAGCCGCCCACATAATCGGCGACGCCGCTTTCCATGGGCGCCACATAATCGGCGAGCGCCAGGTTGAAGCGGCCCTCCCGCTTGGCCAATTGCTGGCGCAGGGTGTGCAGGGTGGTGAGGGGATTGGCACGGCTCTCGTCGCGGAACAGCACAATGTCGTCGCCCACCGCATTGGCCGGCCAGAAGCCGATCACCGCGCGGGCGGTCACCCACTTCTCTTCCACCATCCTGGCCAGCATGGCCTGGGCGTCCTTGAACAGGGCGCGGGCGGGCTCGCCCACCACCTTGTCGTCCAGGATGGCGGGGTAACGCCCGGTGAGCTCCCACGACTGGAAGAAAGGCGTCCAATCAATGAAGGGCACGAGGTCGGCGAGGTCGTAATCCTCGAACACCTCGGTGCCCAGAAGCTGGGGCCGGGGCGGGACATAGCCGGAGAAATCGAGCTTCAGCCCGTTTTCCCGCGCCTTGGCCAGCGGCACCCGCTGCTTGTTGGCGTCGGCGCGGGCGTGGGCCTCGGCCAGCTTCACATATTCGGCGCGGATGTCCGCCACATAGGGGCCGCGGGTTTCGGCATTGAGCAGGCTCGAGACCACGCCCACGGCGCGGCTGGCGTCGGTGACATAGACCGCCTGGCCGCGCTCATATTGGGGCGAGATCTTCACCGCCGTATGCACCCGCGAGGTGGTGGCGCCGCCGATGAGAAGGGGCAGCGAGAAGCCTTCGCGCTCCATCTCGGCGGCCACGTTCACCATCTCGTCCAGGGACGGGGTGATGAGGCCCGAGAGGCCGATGACATCCACCTTCTCAGCCTTGGCGGTTTCCAGGATCTTGGCCGTGGGCACCATGACGCCGAGGTCGATGACCTCGTAATTGTTGCACTGCAGCACCACGCCGACGATGTTCTTGCCGATGTCGTGGACATCGCCCTTCACCGTGGCCATGAGGATCTTGCCGGCGGCCGAGGCGGCGGTGAGGCCCTGCTCGGCCTTTTCCTTCTCCATGAAGGGCATGAGATAGGCCACCGCCTGCTTCATGACGCGGGCCGATTTCACCACCTGGGGCAGGAACATCTTGCCGGCGCCGAACAGGTCGCCCACCACGTTCATGCCGGCCATCAGCGGCCCTTCGATCACGTGCAGCGGCCGTTCGGCCCGCGCGCGGGCTTCCTCGGTATCGGCCTCCACATAGTCGGTGATGCCGTTGACCAGAGCGTGCTCCAGCCGCTTCTCCACCGGCCAGGTGCGCCAGGTGAGGTCCTGCTCCTTCTTCTCCCGGCCCTGGCCCTTGAAGTTCTCGGCCAGCGCCAGCAGCCGCTCGGTGGCATCGGCGCGGCGGTTCAGCACCACGTCCTCGCAGGCCTCGCGCAGCTCCGGCTCGATCTCGTCATAGACCGCGAGCTGGCCGGCATTGACGATGCCCATATCCATGCCCGCCTGGATGGCATGGTAGAGGAACACCGCGTGCATGGCCTCGCGCACGGGCTCGTTGCCGCGGAAGGAGAAGGAGAGGTTGGAGACACCGCCCGACACATGGGCATAAGGCAGTCCCTGGCGGATCCAGCGGGTGGCCTCGATGAAGGCGACGCCATAGCCCGCATGCTCCTCGATGCCGGTGGCCACCGCGAACACGTTGGGATCGAAGATGATGTCCTCGGGCGGGAAGCCCATCCCGGTGAGGATGTCATAGCCACGCTTGCAGATGGAGGTCTTGCGCGCGTAGCTGTCGGCCTGGCCCTCTTCATCGAACGCCATCACCACCACCGCGGCGCCGTAGCGGCGCACCAGCCGGGCCTTTTCGCGGAATGCCGCCTCGCCTTCTTTCAGCGAGATGGAATTGACGATGCCCTTGCCCTGCAGGCGCTTCAGCCCCTGCTCGATGATGTCCCACTTGGAGCTGTCCACCATCACCGGCACCTTGGCGATGTCCGGCTCGGAGGCGACGAGGTTGAGGAAGGTGATCATGGCGGCCTCGCTGTCCAGCAGGCCTTCGTCCATGTTGATGTCGATCACCTGGGCGCCGTTTTCCACCTGGTCGCGGGCCACTGCCAGCGCGGCGGGGAAATCGCCATTGGTGATGAGCTTCCTGAACCGCGCCGATCCGGTGACATTGGTGCGCTCGCCCACGTTCACGAACGGGATCTCGCGGGTCAGCTCGAACGGCTCCAGGCCGGAGAGGCGCAGGCGCGGCTCCAGCTCCGGAATGGCGCGGGGGCGAACGCCCTTCACCGCCCCGGCGATGGCGGCGATGTGGTCCGGCGTGGTGCCGCAGCAGCCACCGACGATATTGACGAGACCGGAAGTGGCGAACTCGCCCACCAGCGCCGCCATGGCTTCCGGGCTCTCGTCATAGAGGCCGAACTCGTTGGGCAGGCCGGCATTGGGATAGGCGCACACCAACGTATCGGCCACCCGGCCGATCTCGGCGATGTGGGCGCGCATCTCCTTGGCGCCGAGCGCGCAATTGAGGCCGATGGAGAAGGGCTGCGCGTGGCGCAGGGAATACCAGAAGGCCGAAGGCGTCTGGCCGGAGAGGGTGCGGCCCGACAGATCGGTGATGGTGCCGGAGATCATCACCGGCAGGCGCAGGCCCAATTCGTCGAACAGCCCCTCGATGGCGAAGATCGCCGCCTTGGCGTTCAGCGTGTCGAAGATAGTCTCCACCAGGAGGATGTCGGCGCCGCCGGCGATGAGGCCGCGGGCCTGCTCGCCATAGGCTTTCGCGAGATCATCGAAGGTCACCGCCCGAAAGCCGGGGTCGTTCACGTCCGGCGAGATGGAGGCGGTGCGGTTGGTGGGGCCGAAGGCGCCGGCGACGAAGCGGCGGCGGCCGTCTTCCTGCTCCGCCGCGATCGCCGCTTCCTTGGCGAGGCGGGCGCTCTCGAAATTCAGCTCGTAGACGATCTCTTCCATGCCGTAATCGGCCTGGGCGATGGTCGTGCCGGAGAAGGTGTTGGTCTCGACGATGTCGGCGCCGGCGCGGAAATACTTGAGATGGATCTCGCGCACCGCGTCGGGCTGGGTGAGGCTCAGAAGGTCGTTGTTGCCCTTCACGTCGCGCGGCCAGTCCTTGAACCTGGTGCCGCGATAGCCCGCCTCGTCGAGCTTCAACGCCTGGATCATGGTGCCCATGGCGCCGTCCAGCACCAGAATGCGCTCGCGCGCGGCGGCGGTGAGGGCGGAAAAGACGTCGGAAGAGCTCATGATCGATCTCGGGCTACGGGCGGCATCAGCGGCCGCCGTGAGATGAAATGTCGAACAACGGGGCGCGGGACCGTCTATCCCGCGCGCGTCTCCGCCGCCGCCACGCCCGGCACCTTCGGCCTCAGGCCCAGCAGGTGGCAGATGGCATAGACGAGGTCGGCGCGGTTCAGCGTATAGAAATGGATATCGGTGACACCGCGATCAACGAGGTCCGTCACCTGCTCCGCCGCCACCGCGGCGGCGATCAGCTTGCGCGTCTCCGGATCGTCGTCGAGCCCCTCGAACCGTTTGAGCAGCCAGGCCGGCACCGTGGCGCCGGTGCGGGTGGCGAAGTTCGAGGCCTGCTTGAAATTGGTCACCGGCAGCAGGCCGGGCACGATGGGAATGTCGATGCCCTTCGCCCGCACCTTGTCCAGATAGCGGAAATAGACGTCGTTCTCGAAGAAGAACTGGGTGATGGCGCGGGTCGCGCCGGCATCCACCTTGGCCTTCAGCACCTCGATGTCGGCATCGATGGAGGGGCTTTCGGGGTGCATTTCCGGATAGGCCGAGACCGACACCTCGAAATCGCCGATGCGCTTGATGCCGGCCACCAGGTCCGCCGCATAGGCATAGCCACCCGGCGTCGGCTCATAGCGGGTGCCCACCCCGGCGGGCGGATCGCCACGCAGCGCCACGATATGCTTCACCCCCGCCTCGCCATAGGCGCGGATCACCGCATCCACCTCGTCCCGCGTGGCGTTGACGCAGGTGAGATGGGCGGCGGGGGCGAGGGTGGTTTCCTTGACGATGCGCGCCACGGTGGCATGGGTGCGCTCGCGGGTGGAGCCGCCGGCGCCATAGGTCACCGAGACGAATTCCGGCTGAAGCGGCGCCAGCCGGCCGATGGAGGCCCACAGGGTCTTCTCCATCTCTTCGGTCTTGGGGGGAAAGAACTCGAAGGACACCGTCACCGGCGCCCGCCCGGTTTCCCGGCTCGCCCGCACTTCGCCCGCCATCACGCCACCTCCCTGTCGGCGGCGCCCTCGGAAACCGGCGCCTGCCCGGCCGCGCCGGCGCGCGGATCACGCGCCAGCCACAGCGATACCGTCAGCCCCTGCTCGCCCGCATGTTCGGGCGCCAGGGTTTGAAACCGTTCCGGCACGAGGCCGGCCTGGATCAGCCAGGCCTCCACCGTTTCGCGCGCGAAGCCGAGCCGCCGGTGGGCATGGGCCTCGCGCAGGAATTCGAGATCGTGGGGGGCGAAATCCACCACCAGCAGCCGGCCGCCGGGCTTCAGCACCCGCGCCGCCTCGGTGAGCGCCCGCCCGCCGTCATCGAGATAATGCAGCACCTGGTGCACGATCACCGCATCGAAGGAATCGCGCGGTGCCGGCACGGCATAGATGTCGCTCTGGCGCAGCAGGCAGTTGCGGATGCCGGCTTTCTCCAGATGGGTGCGCGCCACCGCCAGCATTTCCGGCGACAGGTCGAGACCCATGCCCCGATCGATGCCGCCAGCGAACAATTCCAGCATGCGCCCGGTGCCGGTGCCGAGATCGAGCAGCGACTGGATGGGCGCATCGGCGAAGCTCGCGCGCACCGCCGCTTCCACCGCCGCTTCCGGCACGTGCAGCCTGCGGATCTCGTCCCATTCGCGGGCATGGGCGGCGAAATAGGCCTGGGCGGCGGCGGCGCGGGTCGCCCGCACCGCCTCCAGCCGCTCGCGATCGCGCGCCAGCACGCCGTCGCGCGGATCCAGCAGATCGAAGAGGCGGCCGGCCACCTCGGCGAGCGGCCCGTCGGCGGTGCGGCGATAGAAGATCCAGCTGGCCTCCCGATGCCGCTCCACCAGCCCGGCCTCCGCCAGCAGCTTCAGGTGACGCGAGATGCGCGGCTGGGACTGGCCGAGGATCTCGGTGAGATCGGAGACCGTGAGCTCGGCCTCGCCCAGCACCGCCAGAAGACGCAGGCGCGTTTCCTCCCCCGCCGCCTTCAGGGCATCGAGCAGGGAGGCGAACAACAGGCGCGGCGGCTCAGAGTCAGACATAAGGATATGCTTATATCTTGAGCGAGGAGAATTTCAAGCACCGATGCGGCACCGTGCCCCGCCCCAGAACCGACCCATTCCGATCACGATATGCGGCGTTGCATCCACGTGCGTTGCCTCCCCGACGAGGCGGCGCTAAACGGCTGCGAACGGGGCATGTGCTTGACGTTGCGCGGGGCAGCATCGGGCGTACAGCCACCACCTCAGCGTGTCGAAATTTCCTTTGCGCCGTTTCCAATTTCGTCACGTTTCAGGGTTAACACCTCTGTCATGACCTTGCGCCACTCACTCCTTCTCGCTGCCCTTGGGGCCACCGTGCTGTCGGCACCGGCTTTTGCCCAGAGCGCGTATCCGGGCTACCCCTCTCGCGACGAGACCGGGGCACTTCCTGCGGATGTGCCGCCCGGAAGCGTCAGCGGCACCTATGGCGCGGCACCTCCCGGCTACAGCGATCCCTATGCGCGCGGCGGCTCCAATGCGGCCGCCGATGGCGTGGAGCGCACCAATCTGGCGCCGCCCCCCGGCTATCAGCAGGCGCCGTCCTACGGCGGCCAGGAGCAGCAGGCTTCCACCGGCTATCCGCAGCCGGCGCAGCCCGCCTATCCGCAGCAGCAGGGCACCTATCCGCAGTCGGCCTATCCGCAGCAGGGCTACGAACAGCAGCCGGCAGCCACTGCCTATCCGCAGCCGCCTTACGGCCAGCCTGCCTATCAGCAGGGCAACGCCGGCCAGCAGACCTATGGCCAGAGCCAGTATCCCACCAATGCCGCCCCACCGGCCGGTGTCTATGAATCCAACGCCGCCGTCGTGCCCGGCACCCAGGAGGCGCCGTCCGGCCCGCGCATCGAGGACGTGGATCCCGCCGAGCCGGTGCCGGATCGCTTCCGCCGCCAGACGGTGGACTATGTGACCACCCAGCCGGCTGGCACCATCGTCATCGATACCCCCAATACGTACCTCTATTACGTGATGGGCAACGGCAAGGCGATCCGCTACGGCATCGGCGTGGGCCGCGAAGGCTTCACCTGGGCCGGCACCGAGCGGGTGAGCGCCAAGAAGGAATGGGCGGACTGGCGGCCCCCGGCGGAGATGATCCAGCGCCAGCCCTACCTGCCGCGCTTCATGGCCGGCGGCCCGGGCAACCCGCTCGGCGCCCGCACCATGTATCTCGGCGGCACCGTCTACCGCATCCACGGCACCAACGAGCCGCAGACCATCGGCAAGTTCGTGTCCTCGGGCTGCTTCCGCATGCTGAACAACGATGTGGAAGACCTCTATGACCGGGTGAAGGTGGGCACCAAGGTGGTGATCCTGCCGAAGCCGGTGTCGAGCCCGGCTCAGGCGAGCATGGCCCCGGCGGCGGTGCCGGTGGCCGCAGCGCAGCGCTGACCATCGATCCGGCGCTCGCCGCCGCCCGATCGACAGGCGGCAAGAGCTGTCTCCCGAAAAACAAGGCGCGCTCCTGCGAGCGCGCTTTTTCTTTGCCCGTCACATTGATTTTGCGCCTCACACCAGAGCGGCCGCCACGTTCACGCCCAGGGCGATGATGGTGGCATTGAAGAGATAGGACGCGATCTGGTGCCCCAGGGCCAGCCGGCGCAGCCGCGGCGAGGTGATGGAGACATCGGCGGTCTGTGACGCGGTGCCGATGTTGAAGGCGAAATAGAGAAAGTCCCAATAATCCGGCTCGCCGGTGCCGGGGAACTTCAGCATGGGGTGGGCGTCCGCCACCTCGGGCCGATAGAATTCCCGCGCATAATGAAAGGCGAAGACGCCGTGGAAGAACAGCCAGGCCAGCACCAGCGTGCTGACCACCAGGGGAATGTGCGCGAGGCGGTGCGCCGCCCCCTCCCCTGAGGCATGGGCTTCCAGCGCCACCGCCACCACCCCGGCGAAGCTCGCCACCAGGCCGATGAGAAACGCCGCCCAGGCCCCTTCATCGGCGGCTTCCGCATGCCGGCGCACCACCGCCGCATCGGAGGTGACCACCAGATGCAGCGCCAGCGCCAGCCACAGCACCGCCGCCACATCGAAGCTGGCGAGGAAGCGCACGTCATGCCCCAGCGCCGGCGGCAGCAGCACAAACACCAGCGCGGCGGTGGCCACCGCCAGCGTCAGCCGCAGATGGGCCCGCAGCAGCCGCGCCAGCAGCGGCGGCCGCGCCGCGGCCCCCTCCCTCTCTTTCATGCCCCGGTCTCCACCATCGCGACGCTCACGCCTTAAGTATCTTACACATCTGCGTGATCTTCATGGGGTTGTGCTTATATGGTGGCCCCGGGGGGCTCCCCGCATCACCGATTGTTCGCGCCGACACGCATCTTTGGAGACGGCTCATGTCCATGCCTTCACCCGCGTCCTCTACCGCGCTGACCGACACGCTGCATGCCATCCGCGCCAATTGGGGCTGGTTCGTCGCGCTCGGCATCGCTTTCGTCATCCTGGGCTTCATCGCCCTCGCCCATGTGCTGGTGTCCACCATCGCCACCGCCCTTTATGTGGGCGCGCTGATCCTGGTGGGTGGCGTGATCCAGGTCATCCACGCCTTCCGCGTGCAGGGCTGGGGCCGCTTCTTCTACTGGCTGCTGGCCGGCCTGCTCTACGTGGTGGCGGGCGGCCTCATCATGTACAATCCGCTGCTGGGCGCCGGCGTCATCACCCTGCTCATCGGCGTGGCGCTGGCGGTGGAAGGCATCTTCCGCATCGCCGCGGGCATCGGCTCACGCGGCACCGGCGGCTGGGGCTGGATCGTGTTCTCCGGCCTCATCACCCTGCTGCTGGGCGCCATCATCATCGCTCAGTGGCCGGTGAACTCGGTCTATATCCTCGGCCTTTTCCTGGGCATCGACCTGATCGTCAACGGCGTGGGCACCTTCTTCTTCGGCCTTGCCCTGCGCCAGAAGACCGCCTGAGCCGTCCGCTCATCCGCCTGAAACGCAACGCGGCCCCGTCCTTTCGGACGGGGCCGCGCGCATGAAGAGAGGCCGGAACGAGACGGGGGCGATGTCCGTTCCGTGCCCTCTCATTCCGCCGGGTGGAGCGCGCCGGACACTGGAGCGTCGGCGGTCACCTTCACCCGGAACCAGGTGGCATAGAGGGCCGGCACCACCAGCAGGGTCAGCGCCGTCGCCACCAAAAGGCCGCCCATGATGGTGATGGCCATGGGCCCCCAGAACACGCTTTCCGCCAGCGGGATCATGCCCAGCACCGCCGCCATCGCGGTGAGCACCACCGGCCGCGCCCGGCGCAGCGTCGCCTCGACGATGGCCTGGTGCGGGGTGGCGCCGGCGGCGATGTCATGGTCGATCTGGTCCACCAGGATCACCGTGTTGCGCATGATCATGCCGGCGAGCGCGATCAGCCCCAGCAGCGCCACGAAGCCGAAGGGCTGGTGGGTGACGAGCAGCGCCGCCGAGGCGCCGATAAGCCCCAGCGGCGCCGTCGCCATCACCAGGGCCAGCCGGGAGAAGCTCTGCAGCTGGATCATCAGGATGGTGAGCATGACGATGATCATGATGGGGAACACCGCCGCCAGCGACTTGTTGGCCTTGGCGCTCTCCTCCACCGAGCCGCCGGTCTCGATGCGATAGCCGGCGGGCAATGCCGCCTTCACCGCGGCGAGCTTGGGCAGGAGACGCGCAGTCACATCCGGCGGCTGCACCCCGTCGCGCACGTCGCCGCGCACGGTCAGCACCAGGTCGCGGTCGCGCCGCCACAGGATCGGCTCCTCGCTGGAATAAGCGATGCGCGCCACCTGGCCAAGGGGGACCGCCACCCCATTGTGGTTGGTGACGGTGAGGGCCCCGAGCCGCTCCAGATCCACCCGCTCCTCCGGCACGGCGCGGGCCACCACGCCGATCAGGAGGTTGCCCTCCCGATACTGGGTGACGGTGTAGCCGGACAGCAGGGTCTGCAGGGTTTCGGCGAGATCGCGCGGGGTGGTGCCCAGGGCCCGGGCCCGGTCCTGATCCACCGACAACGTGATGGACTTCACCTGCTCGCCCCAATTGAGGTGCGGATCAATGACCGCCGGGTCTGCGCCCATCACTTGGCGCACCTCCTCGGCGATGTCGCGCACTTTCAGGGGATCGGGCCCCACCACCCGGAACTGCACCGGGAAACCCACCGGCGGACCGAACACGAAGCGGTCGACGCGCACCCGCGCCTCCGACAGGGCGCCCTCGGCCACCACCTTGTCGAGCCGCGCCTTGACCCGCTCGCGGGCCGCCACATCCTTGGTGACGATGACGATCTGCGCGAAATTGGGGTTGGGCAGCACCGGGTTGAGACCCAGCCAGAAGCGCGGCGCGCCCTGGCCGATATAGGTGGTGGCGGAGAGGATGTCCGCATCCTCGCCCACCAGCGCTTCGGCCTTCTTGGCGGTGGTGGTGGTGGCCTCGATGGAGGAGCCCTCCGGCAGCCGCATCTCCAGGAACAGCTCGGTGCGGGTGGAGGTGGGGAAGAACTGCTGCTGCACGAAGCCGAAGCCCACCACCGCCAGGGCGAACAGGCCCACGGTGGTGCCGATCACCAGGAAGCGATGGCGCAGGCAGGCCTCCAGCATGCCCCGCAGCAGGCGATAGAGGCGGCCGCTGCGCAGGTCTTCGGCGGCGTGCTTGCCCTTCATATCCGGCAGCAGCACCGTTCCGAGATAGGGGGTGAACAGCACCGCCACGAACCAGGAGGCAATGAGGGCGATGCCCACCACCCAGAAGATGCCGCCGGCATATTCGCCGGACGAGGAGCGGGCGAAGCCCACCGGCAGGAAGCCCGCCGCCGTCACCAGCGTGCCGGTGAGCATGGGAAAGGCGGTGGAGGTCCAGGCGAAGCTGGCGGCGGAGATGCGGTCCCAGCCCTCCTCCATCTTCACCACCATCATCTCGATGGCGATGATGGCGTCATCCACCAGCAGGCCCAAAGCGATGATGAGGGCGCCGAGGGTGATGCGGTGCAGGTCCATGCCCGATGCGAACATCACCAGGAACACGATGGCGAGCACCAGCGGCACCGACAGGGCCACCACGATGCCGGAGCGGAAGCCCAGCGACAGGAAGCTCACCACCAGCACGATCACCAGCGCCTCGGCGAAGGTCTTCAGGAACTCGCCCACGGATTCGCCGACGATGTGCGGCTGGTCCGCCACCTGCACCACGTCGATGCCCACCGGAACCTCCGTCATGGCATCAGCCATGGCGCGCTGAATGTCCTGGCCGAGGGTGAGGATGTTGGCGCCCTGGGCCATGGAGACGCCGAGGCCCAGGGCCGGCCGGCCATGCTGGCGGATGACGTAGCTGGGCGGGTCCTCATAGGCCCGCTTGACCGTGGCGATGTCGCCGAGCCGCACCAGCGCGCCGCCGGCGCTGATGGGCACCTCGGCGATGGCCTCGGCGCCGGTGAAGGCCCCGCTGAGCCGCAAATTGATGCGGTCGGCCTTGGTGTCCACCGCGCCGCCGGCCACCACCGCATTCTGCCGCGCCACGCTGTCGAAGATCTGCGCGGGGGTGATGCCGAGGGTGGCCAAGCGGGCGTGGGAGAATTCGATATAGATCCGCTCCGGCCGCTCGCCGATGAGGTCCACCTTCTCCACATTGGGCACCCGCAGCAGCCGCTGGCGGATCATCTCCGCCTGGCGCTTGAGCTCGGCGGGCGACGCCCCGTCGCCGCTCAGCATGTAGAGGGCGGAATAGACGTCGCCATATTCATCGTCGAAGCTCGGGCCAACCACCCCTTGGGGTAGGTCGCCCTTGATGTCCCCCACCTTCTTGCGCACCTGGTACCACAGGTCCTTCACCGCAGAAGGCGGCGTGGTGTCGGCGAGATAGACCTGCACGAAGCTGATGCCGGGGCGCGAATAACTTTCCACCCGGTCGAGATGCGGCATGGTCTGCAGCTTCTTCTCGATGGGATCGGCCACCTGGGCCTGCATTTCCGAGGCGGTGGCACCGGGCCAGGCGGCGGAAATCACCATGACCTTGATGGTGAAGGAGGGGTCCTCGGCGCGGCCGAGGTTGAGGTAGGAATAGAAGCCCGCCGCCCCCAGAAGGATGATGGCGAACAGGGTCAGCGCCCGATGGGTGATGGCGAAGCGCGAGAGGTTGAACGGGCTCTTGAGCGCCGCCGCCTCCTCGGGAGTGGGGCCGGCGCTCATGGGCGCACCTCGGCGCGGGCGGTCGTGCTCACCGCATCCTTGGCCGGCACGGTGCGCACGCTGCGGCCCGGCTCCAGCGTGTGGACACCGAGGGTGACCACCTGCTCGCCCTGGCTCACTCCCTTGCTGATCAGCGCCGAATCGTCGGTGTAGCCGGCCAGCTCCACCGGCCGCGCCACCAAGGTGTGGGTGGCCTCGTCCACCACGAACACGTGGGGGCCGTGCCCCTTGTCGAACACCGAGGACAGCGGCAGCCGCGCCACCATCACCCCGGCCTTGGGGGTCAGCGTCACCGTGGCGGTCATGCCCAGGGCCACCGCATCGTCGTTGCTCTCCAGGGTGAAGCGGGCGGCATAGGTGCGCGAGGCGGGATCGGCCTGGGGCGACAGCTCGCGCAGATGGGCGGCAATGCGCCGGTTGGGATCGGCCCACAAAGAGACCGAGGCATCGGAACTGCGGGCCGCCGCGAGCGCCGTTTCGGGCAGCGCCACCGCCGCCTCCTTCTCATCGAGCCGCGCCACCCGCACGATGGTCTGCCCCGAGGACACCACCTGCCCCGGCTCGGCAGCGGTGGAGACCACCACGCCGGCGGTGTCGGAAACGAGATCGGCATAAGAGAGCCGGTTCTCCGCCAGCTCCAGGGATCTCTTGGCCCGCTCGAGGCGGCCGACCGCCTCCTCCTTGGCCAGCGCCTTACGATCCAGCTCGGCATTGGAGGCGACGCCCTTGGCCGTCAGCGAGCGATAGCGGCCATCCTCGGCGGTGGTCTGCGCCAGATTGGCGGTGGCGGCGGCCATCTCCGCCCGCGCGCTTTCCAGCTCGAGCTTCAGGTCTTCCGGATCGATGCGGGCGATCAGATCGCCCTTCTGCACCCGGTCCCCCACTTCCACCTTGCGCTGCACCACCTTGCCCCCCACCCGGAAGGCGAGATCGATCTCGCGACGGGCCCGCACCACGCCGACGAAGGTCTTCTCCGCCTCCCGCGGGCGCAGCTCGACCGTGGTCACCTGGACGGGACGGGACGGTTCCGCCTCGGTCTGCGCCGGGGCACTCTCGCCACATCCGGCCAGCGCCAGCGACAAGGTGAGGGCGGCCGCCGGCAGCAGCGCCGCCCGGCCCCCCCGGCGCGAGGGCAGTCCATCCCGAAGGATCGAAGAACGAAAGGCCATGGTTCGGTTCCTGTCGGCTGAACGGTTATGGTTCAACGCTGATATTTTTTCGTAATCGTCACAAAACGCCCATGACGAAACGCGGTGCCGAGGCACCGCTAGTCAGGCCAGATCGGACCGGTTCACCTCGATGCTGCGCAGAATGAAGCGCATGGTCGCGGTCAGGCTCGCTTCCAGGTCCTCATCGATATTCTGGGCCACCAGCACCGGATGGCAGAACCGCACGCAGGTGCCGAGGATGATGCCGCTCACCTGGGCGGGATCGTGGGGCACGAACACCCCCGTCTCGATCCCCTCCTGGAGCACCTTGGCCACCACCGCGCCCATGCGTGCCTTGTGGCTTTCGATATTGTCCCAATTGTTCTCGATGGCCACCAGCACCATGTCGTGCACCCGCCGCTCGGCCAGGAAATTGTCCCGGTGGTAGCGCAGGATGGCGAGATAGATGTCGATGATGCGCTGCTGCGGCGTGCCGGGGCCGGCGCCGATCACTTCCGCCTGCCGCTCGATCTCCCCCAGGCAGCGCTGGCAGATGGTGGCGACGATGGCGGTCTTGGAGGGAAAGAAGCGGTAGACATTGGCGGGCGACATACCCAGCTCGGCGGCGATATCGGCCACCGCGGTCTTGGCGAAGCCCATACGGCGAAACAGGTCCTCGGCCACCAGGGTGATCCGCGCGCGCGTCTCCTCCGCGGTTTCCCTGTGCCGGCCGGCCTCTTTCACCCTGACGGTCACACGCGCCTCCAATGAACTGACGATTGTCATAAATCGTCAGTGATCAAGACGCAAGAGGCGCAGGGCGGCTTTACCGCCCGTCGGCCACCACGCAACCGGGCGGCAGCTCCTCGTCCGACAGGGCGGCGGCGACGCAATGGGCGGAGATGAGGTTGCCCCGCGCCAGCGCCTCACGGCTGCCGCCGGCGGTGTGGGGGCTCGCCACCACGTCCTCCCGCGCCACCAGCGCGCGGGCGAGCGCCTGCTTGGCCGGATCGGTCTCCGCCTCGAACACGTCGAGACCGGCACCGGCGAGATGGCCGCGCTCCAGCGCCCCCAGCAGGGCGCCCTCATCCACCAGCTCGCCGCGCGAGGTGTTGACCAGCACCGCACCCGGCTTCATGGCGGCCAGAGCGGCGCTGTCGATCAGATGCCGGGTCTGCGACGTCAGCGGCGCATGCAGGCTCACGACATCGCTATGGGTCAGCAGCTCGGCGAGGGGCACGAAGGTCACGCCGTCACAGGCAAGGTCCGGACGCGGCGTGGTGACCAGCACCCGCGCATCGAACCCCTTGAGCCGGCGCGCCACGCCGCGCGCGATGCGGCCAAAGCCGATGAGGCCCACGGTCTTGCCGAACAGATCCGTGCCGCTCAGGGGCCGCCAGTCGCCATGGCCCATGCGGGCCTGCCCTTCCCGCAGCCGCCGCATCACCGCCAGCATCAGCGCCAGGGTGTGGTCGGCCACAGAAGGGTCGTTGGCGCCGGCGGCGATGGCCACCACGCGGCCCAGATCGCGCGCCGCCGCCACGTCCACCCGGTCATAGCCGACACCGCGGCGGGCGATGACCTTGAGCTGCGGATGCCGCGCCAGCACCGGCCGCGTCACCGCCCGCAGGCCGACGATCCAGCCGCCGACCCCCTCGAGGAGGCGGTCGAGATCGGCATCGGAAATATCGGTATCGATGGCGTCGGCGGGCAGGCCGGAGCCCACCACCTCGAAGCCGCGATCCTCCAGGAAGCGGGTGGCGGCGGCATCGAACAGCCGGGTGGTGACGAGAACCTTGAGGGGCGTTGCGGACACGGGCAGCCTATCCTGATCGACGGAATCGACGTCTGCCCTCTCCTCGCGCCGGGATCGCGCCGGATCAAGAGGCCGACAAAAGAAAAGCGGCGACGCCCACCGCGTCGCCGCCGAACAGGTCCCGGAGGCACCAGGACCCCGGCACCTCCGGTCCTTGGGTCAGGTCACCCCGACGTCAGGCCGCCTGGGGCGCCGGCTGGGGTACCGCGACGGCATTCCCCTCGACGGTGGTGCCGCCTTCGATCGCCTTCGGCGCCTCCCCGGTGGTGGCGATGGGAATGATGCGCGGCTTCTTGGCCTCGGGAATGTTGCGCACCAGATCCACGTGCAGCAGCCCGTTCTCCAGCACCGCGCCTCGCACTTCCATATGATCGGCCAGCTGGAAGCGGCGCTCGAAGGCGCGGGCGGCGATGCCGCGATAGAGCACCTGCGCGCTCTGCTGCTCCTCGGCCGCCTTCTTCTCACCCTTGAGGGTGAGCGCATTCTCCTTCACCTCGATGCTCAGCTCGGCATCGGTGAAGCCCGCCACCGCGACGGTGATGCGATAGGTATTCTCCCCCGTCCGCTCGATATTGTAGGGCGGATAGGTGGGTGCCGCATCGACGCCGCCGACGGAATCGAGCAGCGAAAACAGCCGGTCGAAGCCAACGGTGTTGCGATACAGCGGGGACAGATCAAACGTACGCATGGCATATCCTCCTTGAAGCGACATGCAGGGCCCGCCGAAGCCGGGCCCGATCCTGGCGCCGTCACGATGACCGGCGCCGTTCTCGATGTGGGAAGGCCCCCAAGAGCCGTCAAGACCCGCCGCGTTCGCGCGCGGTCATCCCGTTTCACCCCTGCCGGCGCGGGGCGATCAGGCGGATCGTTGTGGTGGCGGCGGCGAGCGTGTAACCCTCGTCCCTAGCCGATCCTCTGCGCCTCCAGGCATCCGGGCCGAAATTCCATGACCCTGTTCAGCCGTCCCGATGATCCGGCGCCCGAGGGCGCCATCACCGGCGAGATCACCACCGCCGACGGCGTGCGCCTGCGCTATGCGCGCTGGATGCCCCAGGGCACGCTGCGCGGCACGGTGGCGCTGTTTCAGGGACGCGCCGAGTTCATCGAGAAATATTACGAGGTGGTGCGGGAGCTGCGCAGCCGCGGCTTTGCCGTCGCCACCCTCGACTGGCGCGGCCAGGGGGGCTCGCAGCGCCTCCTGCGGTCTCCGCTCAAGGGCCATGTGCGGCATTTCCGCGACTATGTGACCGATCTGGAAGCCTTCGCCCGCGAGGTGCTGCTGCCCGATTGCCCCGCGCCGCACTTCGCGCTGGCCCATTCCATGGCTGGCGCCATCCTGCTCCACGGCACCCTGGCCGGCCACCGCTGGTTCGATCGCATGGTGCTGGTGGCGCCCATGCTGGGTGTCGATGTGGTGCCGCTGCCGGGCCTGGTGCGTCCGCTGGTCACCACCCTCGCCTATGCGGGGCTGGCGCGGGCCTTCGTGCCCGGTGCCCGCGGCCGGCCGATCACCGCCATCCCCTTTGCCCGCAACCTGGTGACCTCGGACCCGGTGCGCTACGCCCGCGCCGCCAGCCTGGTGGAGGCCCACCCGGAACTCGGCCTCGGCGCCCCCACAAATGGCTGGCTGCATGCCGCCTACGGCGCCATGGCCACCCTGGCCGATCCGGAGGTGATCCGGCAGATCCGCCAACCACTGCTGATGATCGCCGCCGGCGCCGAGCGCATCGTCTCCAATGCCGCCATCGAGCATCTGTCGGCGCGCCTCATCGCCGGCGCCCATGTGGTGGTGCCGGCGGCCCGTCACGAAATCCTGCAGGAGCGGGACATCTTCCGCGCCCAGTTCTGGGCCGCCTTCGACGCCTTCATCCCCGGCACGCCGGTGCTGTGAGCCCTCAGGCGGTCAGCACGCGCAGTGCCTGTTCGTGCACCGCCCGGCTGCCGGCCGCCACCACCCGGCCACCGTCCGCCGGTGAGCCGCCCTCCCAGCTGGTGACGATGCCGCCCGCCCCCTCGATGATGGGGATGAGCGCGACGATGTCGTGATTCTTCAGCTCGGTCTCGATCACCAGGTCCACCAGACCGGCAGCGAGCATGCAGTAAGCGTAGCAATCCCCGCCATAGCGGGACAGCCGCACCTGCTCTTCCACCCGCTCGAAGGCGGTGCGGTCGGCGCCATGCATCAGCCGCGGGCTGGTGGTGTAGAGCATGGCGTCCTCCAGCCGCGCGCAGTCGCGCACCCGCAGCACCCGCTCTCCCGCCGGGCCGCGATAGCGCGCCACCGCGCCATTGCCGAAGAAGCGCTCCTTGATGAACGGCTGGTGCATCATGCCGTAGACCGGATCGCCGTCCTTCATGAGGCCGATCAGCGTGCCCCAGGCCGGCAGGCCGGCGATGAACGATTTGGTGCCGTCGATGGGATCCAGCGCCCACACATAGGGGGCGTCAGTGTCCTCGTTGGCGAACTCCTCGCCGATGATGCCGTGGCTGGGGAACGCCTCGCGAATCATCCGCCGCATCACCTGCTCTGCGGCGCGATCGGCCTCCGTGACCGGATCGAAGGCGGTGCCGTGGCTCTTGTCCTCCACCCCCAGAGCGGTGCGGAAGAAGGGCAGAATCGCTTCGCCCGACACGGTCGCGAGATGATGCACGAAGTCGTCGATGGCGACAGCGGTCATGAGTGCGCTCCAGATCTGCCGCCCCCTGCGGCAGCCCGCGAACGGCTTCGGTGGCAAGGACTTCGCCCGCCCTCCGTGCAGCGGACAGGCGGCACCGGCCCTGGCGTGATCCCGGAATGCAGCGGAACACGCGGGCAATCAAGTGCGAACCGCAGGCGGCGTCGCCCATCGGTGGGGCGGCGAGGATTCGGGCAGGGGCGGATCAAGGAATGAGCAGATGTGTGCAAGAGTGTGTGCCGGCGGGCTTTTTCACCCCCAAAGCTGCCTAAACAATCCGCGGCGGCGCGGCTTGAAGAAATGGGGTGATCCCCGCATATTGATGCAGCGCGGCATTGCCTATTGCAGTGCCGCTGCCCTCCTTGGGCGTTTCCTCCCTAGACTTGGGCCGCTCCCACTTGGCGAGCGGCCCCTTTCTTTTGGCAAGCCCACAGGTCTTGGCGCCTCCACCGCTGCGTCTCCACCGGTCTTTTGGGCGTCTCCACACCTCTTTGCAGCCTGCAGGTCTTTGGTGCCCCCAGCACATCTGGCGCGGACATTGGCTATACGGCTTCGCTGCGACTGCGCCGTGCCGAGATCCGGCCGGGACGATCTGCGCGCACAACCCGCATTCTACAATGAAAAGTCGCAACATCCATTCGACACACGAATAAGATGCATCGCGACCGCGGCCGGCCTCCAAGCGGACCATCTGGCCCACCACCCGGCGGACGGGCGACGCCATTTCAGCACGTTCAGTGGTGTGCGAACCGGTCGATTCGTGACGAAAAGATGGCACCAGGGACCGGAGGGGGTCTTAGCCGCTTGAGCGGGCTCTCAAAAAATCAAAGAAAAACAATGGATTAATTCTCTACCGTGCGATGCGACAAACGGGCACTTGATTTCTGGCAGCGCACTCGGCTATTTGTGCAGTGCGACATGGCGATTGGCGTCGCTGTGTCGCTGCCCTCCTTGGGCGTTTCCTCCCTAGACTTGGGCCGTTCGTTTACACGGACGGCCCCTTTCTTTTCTGGGGTGGATCGAAGGGTTCCGGCCGCCCGAAGGCCGATCCATTCCCCACCATCCGTCAGCGCTCCGCACGTCGCGCCCCTTGGCGCATTCCGTCCGCGCTCTTCGGCGCTTCAGACCGCTGCCCCCACCGCGCACTCGTGTATCCCGAGGGACACGGTGGAGCCCAGACGAGCAAATTCGTATAACTGCCATTCAAAAAACGCAAGGCAGCTTTTGCAAATCTGCAGGGCAGATCCTTAAGGCCTTGAGCCGCCAGTCTTTCATGCCCGCTCAGGTTGTGGATGACCTTACTCGGCTGCGGCCCGCGGCGGCGCCAGCACGCCGGTCAGCCGCGCGAACACCCGCGGCATGGCCGCGCCGATCTCCGCCCGCAGGCGATCGAAGCCCGGCGCGCGCAGATACAGGGCCTCTTCCATATAGAGCGCCCGATTGACCTCGATCTGCACCGCGTGCAGGCCGGCGGCGGGGTTGCCATAATGCTCGGTGATATAGCCGCCGGCATAGGGCTTGTTGCGCAGCACCCGGTAGCCCGCCGCGCTCAGCTCCACCTCCAGCGCCTCCGTTACCCGCTCGCTGCAGCTGGTGCCGTAGCGGTCGCCGATGACGAAATCCGCGCGGGTGCTGTCGTCCCGGGCCGAGCCGGAGGGCATGGAATGGCAGTCCACCAGCACCGCCACGCCCCAGCGCCGCTGGGTGGCGGCAATCATGCGGCGCAGAGCCTGGTGATAGGGCTTGTAGAAGGTCTCGATGCGCTCCAGCCCCTCGGCGACCGACAGGCGGGCCGGGTAGATCTCCTGGGCTTCCCCCACCACCCGGGCGATGGTGCCGAGCCCGCCGGACACCCGCACCGAGCGGGTGTTGGCGAACGGCGGCAGGCGACCCTCGAACATGCGCGGGTCGAGCTCGTAGGGCTCGCGGTTGAGATCGAGGAAGGCGCGCGGGAACAGCGCCCGCATGAAGGGCGCGCCGGCGTTCACCACGTCCTCGAATAATTCGTCCACAAAGCTGTCCTCGGACCGCCGCAACGTGGCAAAGTCCAGGCGCGTCTGCGTCACGAAGCTTCGGGGGTAGATGCGGCCCGAATGGGGGGAGTTGAAGAGGAACGGCCCGGTGGCAGCCTCAAGGCCCAGGATCTCGAATGCGGGATCTATGGTGTCAGCGAGGCAGGCCGTCATCGTGCGCCGCAAAAACTCTGGAGGGATTCTAAAGGCTTGGCTTTCCCACATGATGCCCGCCCGAAGGGGGGCTTGTGAAGGGGGAACCGGGCTTTCACCTCGAATTTACCCGATTGGGCGACACAAAGCACATGGGCGCCCGGCATGGCCGGGCCGGATTCACGAATGATCAGGGGAAACGGCGTGTCCAAGATCCTGCTCGCCGAAGACGACAATGACATGCGGCGCTTCCTGGTGAAGGCGCTGCAGAATGCCGGCTATTCGGTGGCTTCCTATGACAATGGCAAATCCGCGTATGAACGCATGCGCGAAGAGCCGTTCGAGCTCCTGCTCACCGATATCGTCATGCCGGAGATGGACGGCATCGAGCTGGCGCGCCGCGCCACCGAGCTCGATCCCGACCTCAAGGTGATGTTCATCACCGGCTTTGCCGCGGTCGCCCTCAATGCCGATGGCGAGACCCCGACCGAGGCCAAGGTGCTGTCCAAGCCCTTCCATCTGCGCGATCTCGTTTCCGAAGTGGGAAAGATGCTCGCCGCCGCATGAACCTGCGTTTGGCGCCTTGCCACCCGCCGGCGGAGTGGATATAGAGGCGCTTCCCGTGGAGGGGCGCGTAGCTCAGCGGGAGAGCACTACGTTGACATCGTAGGGGTCACAGGTTCGATCCCTGTCGCGCCCACCATCCCTCCTCATCCGACACCGACCTGAGATCGTCCCCTCCGGGGCGCTCCGCGCCGTGGCGACTGGACCGATTGACGGCGCCGCCTCAAGGCTCCATCTGCCTCACAGAGGTGACCTGATGAGCCAACCCCCCGTCCCGCCGTTCCCGAGTCCAGCCGCCGATGCCTGGTCAACGCCCGCGGCTGATCATCCGGCCATCGCTTTTGGCCGAATCGGCGTGCTCCTCGTCAATCTCGGCACCCCCGATGGCACCGATTATTGGTCCATGCGGCGCTATCTCAAGGAATTCCTCTCCGATCGCCGGGTCATCGAGGTGAACCGCGCCCTGTGGTGGCTGGTGCTCAACGGCATCATCCTCACCACCCGCCCGGGCCGGAAGGGCCGCGATTACGCGACCATCTGGAACCGCGAGCGCAACGAGGGGCCGCTGCTCACCATCACCCGCAGCCAGGCGGAAAAGCTCGCCGCGCGCCTCGCCGGCACCGACGACCGCCTGGTGGTGGATTTCGCCATGCGCTACGGCCGCCCGGCCATCGCCGAGAAGATCGGTGCCCTGCAGGCCAAGGGCTGCGAGCGCATCCTGGTGGTGCCGCTCTATCCCCAATATGCCGCCGCCACCACCGCCACCGTGGCCGACGCCGCCTTCGATGCGCTGAAAAAGCTGCGCTGGCAGCCCGCCGTGCGCATTGCCCCGCCCTGGCATGACGACGCCGTCTATATCGATGCGGTGGCCGAGGACCTGGAGCGCCATGTGGCGGCGCTCGACTTCGAGCCGGAGGTGATTCTCGCCTCCTTCCACGGCATTCCGAAATCCTACCACCTCAAGGGCGATCCCTATGCCTGCCAGTGCGCCAAGACGGCGCGGCTCCTGCGGGCGCGGCTCGGCTGGGGGGAGGAGCGGCTGCGCCTCACCTTCCAATCCCGCTTCGGGCGGGAGGAATGGCTGCAGCCCTACACCGACGCCACCGTGCAGGCGCTGGCCGAGAGCGGCGTGAAGCGCATCGCGGTGTTCAACCCGGGCTTCGTGGCGGACTGCCTGGAGACCCTGGAAGAGATCGGCGTCGAAAACCGCGACATCTTCCTGAAGCATGGCGGGGAACAGTTCGCCGCCATTCCCTGCCTCAATGATGATGACGCCGGCATGCGCGTGCTCGCCCATGTGGTGCGCCGCGAGCTCGGCGGCTGGATCGGGGCTTGACCAAGGGACCATGAATACCAAAGGGCCCTGAGGCAAGCTCAAGGCCCTTTGGCTTCACACCGGCCGGCGATCCTCGATGGTCTTGGCATCGGCCGGCAGGGTGCCGGGTGCGAGAAGGGCCAGGCGCCCGCGCAGTTTGGTGGTGGCGCGCAGATCGTCCAGCAGCGCCTCCTGGGAGAGGGCGGTAGCGTCCGCCACCTCCACCTCCAGCAGCATGTCATCGGCATCGCCGATGCGGTCCACCACGAGGCGCGCTTTGGCGACGCCCGGGTGCTTCTTCACCGCCGCGCTCACCTGCACCGGGTGCACGAACATGCCGCGGATCTTGGTGACCTGATCGGCCCGGCCCATCCAGCCCTTCAGCCGCATGTTGGTGCGCCCGCAGGGGCTCATGCCCGGCAGGACCGCGGAAAGATCACCGGTGGCGAAGCGGATCAGCGGGTAATCCGCATCGAACAGGGTCACCACCACCTCGCCCACCTCGCCCTCGGCCTCCACCGGATCACCGGTGCCGGGGCGCAGGATCTCCACCAGGCAGCCCTCGTCCACGATCATCCCCTCTTCCGCCTCGCTCTCATAGGCGACGAGGCCGAGGTCGGCGGTGCCGTAGCACTGGCGGGCGGTGATGCCCGCCGCCTTCAGCTCCGCCCGGTGGGGCGGCAGGAAGGCCTCGCCGGTCACCAGCGCCTTCTTCAGCGAGGAGATGTCGGTGCCGCTCTCCCGCGCCTTGTCGAGGAGGATCTTCAGGAAGGACGGCGTGCCGCCATAGCCGGCGGGGCGGATGTCGGCGATGGCGCGCAATTGCAGATCGGTCTGCCCCACGCCCGCCGGCACCACCGCGCAGCCCAGGGCATGGGCGCCGCCCTCGATCATCGAGCCCGCCGGAGTCAAATGATAGGAGAAGGCATTGTGCACGATGTCGCCGGCGCGGAAGCCGGCGGCGAACAGGGCGCGGGCGAAGCGCCAGAAATCCGGGCCATGACCTTCGGGATCATAGATCGGCCCCGGCGACATGAAGATGCGCGAGAGCTTGCCCGGCGGCACCGCATTGAGGCCGCCGAACGGCAGGCTTTTCGGCTGGATCTCCAACAGCTCCGATTTGCGGGTGACGGGCAACTGCGCCAGCGCCTGCCGGCTGGTGATGGCCTCCGGCTCCACATCCTTCAGCAGCGCCGCGAAATAGGTCGACTTCGCCTTGGCATGGGCCACCTGGGCCGCCACCGCGGCGAACAGCGCCGCCTCCCGCGCCTGCGGGTCCCGGGTCTCGCTGGCATCGTAATAGCGGTTCGGATCAGTCATTGCGCGGCCTGCTTGAACATCTGAGATCCATCATCCGAGGGGCTTTTCCCCCTCCCCTGCCCGCTCACAGCCAGCGCTTGCGGCGCTTGAAGCTTTTCAGGTTCTTGAAGCTCTTGCGCTCCTCGCCGCCGCCCTGGCCAAGGTAGAATTCCTTCACGTCCTCATTGGTGGCCAGCATCTGCGCCGAGCCGTCGAGCACGATCTTGCCCTGCTCCATGATGTAGCCGTAGTCCGCCACCGAAAGCGCCACCCGCGCATTCTGCTCCACCAGCAGAATGGTGACGCCCAGCTCCACATTGAGCTTCTTGATGATGGCGAACACCTCCTTCACCATCAAAGGCGAGAGACCCATGGACGGCTCATCCATCAAAATGAGCTTGGGGCGGGCCATCATGGCGCGGCCGATGGCCAGCATCTGCTGCTCGCCGCCGGAGAGATAGCCGGCAAGGCCGGTGCGCTCGCGCAGGCGCGGGAAGAATTCATAGACCCGCTCGATGTCGCTCTTCACCTCATTGTCGCGCCGGGTGAATGCTCCGAGGCGCAGGTTTTCCAGCACCGTCATGTCGGCGATGATGCGGCGCCCCTCCATGACCTGGAAGATGCCCCGGCGCACGATCTTGTCGGGCTCGATGCCGTTGATCTTCTCACCCAGGAAATTCACCTCGCCGCGGGTGATCTCCCCATCCTCGGTTTTCAGGAGGCCGGAGATGGCTTTCAGCGTGGTGGATTTGCCGGCGCCGTTGGAGCCCAAAAGGGCGACGATCTGGCCCTGCGGCACCTTCAGCGACAGGCCGCGCAGCACCAGGATGACGTCGTTATAGACCACCTCGATATTGTCCACCGCCAACAGCGGGGCCGGCCCGGTTTCGGCGATGGGATCGAGCTTCAATGCGGCCTCGGCCATGGCGGTCTCCGATTTCGGTCTAACGCGGACCCGCGCGGCAGGCGGAACGCCCGCGCGCCGCGTGGAAGAGCGCCGGGGGAAGGGGTCCATGTCCCCGGCGGTCCGGAATTCTCCGCGCCCGCCCCCCCTCTCCCGCGAGAAGAGAGGGGGGCGAGGACGCGGGCGTTCAGGGGGGACTCACCAGCCCTGCAGCTCGGTCTTGCGCGGCAGATCGACCGTGGTGACCTTCTCAAGCTTGATGGTGCCGTTCTTGATGAGCTCGGTCACCGAGGCATCGGTCGGGCCATTCACCACGGCGCGATAGAGCTCCACGGTGGTGGTGGGACGATGATCGGTGGCGGTCCAGGTGGAGGGCACGCACACGCCTTCCATGCCCTTCGGCACCCAGTCCTTCTTCTGATACATGCCGTCGCGGATCTTCACGCCGGTGACGCCGCCGTTCTTGTCCGCCCACTCCATGGCTTCCTTCATGTAGAGGGCGGTGCAGATGGCGGTGAGATAGTGCACCGGGCGATAGGTGTTGCCGGAGGGATCGGAGATCTTGGAGATCTCGCGGGCGGTGGCGAGCCCCGGCGCATCGCCGGACCAGGTGACCGCCGTGCGCACCGGGAACACCACGCCGTTGGCGGCCTCGCCGGCGGCCTTCATGGCGTTCTCGTCCATGCCCCACACATTGCCCAGGAACTGCACGTCCACGCCGGCGGTCTTGCAGGCCTTGAGCACCGAGATGTTGGAGCCGGCGGTGTTGCCGAGATAGGCGTAATTGGCGCCCGACTGCTTCAGCGTCAGGCACTGGGGCGTGTAATCGCCGGGGGTGAGGGCGAAGGTGATGGGGTCGAGCACCTCGAAGCCCAGTTCCTTGGCATAGGCTTCCGCCGCCGCCTTGGGCGAGTTGGGATAGGGGTGGTTGGCGCCCATGTGCACCCACTTGGGCTTGCCGGGCTTGCCCTTGGCCTTCCAGTCGTCGGCGGCCCACTTCACCATGGCGCGGGCGGCGTCCGAATAGGACGGGCCATAGAAGAAATTGAACGGCGCGGAGCGGGTGGAATGCTCGTTCGCCTTGCCCGACGGATCGGTGAGGGAGGCGGAATAGGAGCCAGAATAATAGGGAATCTGCTCCTTGGTCACCATGCCCACCAGGGCCTCGGTATCGGCGGTGCCCCAGCCCTGGATCGCCACCACCTTGTCGGAGCCCACCCACTTCTTGAAGGCGGCGAGCGCCCGGGGCACCTGGTAGCCATATTCGTTGAAGTCGGAATTGATGGTCTTGCCGTTCACCCCGCCATTGGCGTTGATCCAGGCGATGGTGTCCTGGATCGCCTGGCCGTAGGGCTGGCCCACGTCCGAGGTGCCGCCGGAATAGTCGGCCAGATGGCCGATGTTGATCTGCTGGGCCAGGGCGGGCGCCGCGCTGGCCAGCGCCAGCGTCGACACCAGGGTGAGGGCGGCGGCGGTCTTTTTCTGCATCATCGTCTCCTTGGCGTTTCCTCGAAGCGGCGGTTCGCCGTCTTTTGCTTGGGATGTCACACTCAGAACGAGAACGGATAGAGTTTCCAATAAGCCTTGATCTGGCGCCAGCGGTGGGCGAGGCCATCGGGCTCGAACATCAGGAACAGGATGATGGCGGCGCCGATCAGCATCTCGCGCAGGTAGCTGATGCCATCCTTCAGGTGCAGCACCTGATCGATGACGCTGCCCGACAGCGCCCCCGCCACCCAGCCGGTGGCCTCCGGCAGCAGCACCATGAAGATGGTGCCCATGAGCGTGCCCATGATGGAGCCGAGGCCGCCGATGATGATCATGCCGAGGAACTGGATCGAGAACAGGATGTCCAATCCCTCCACCGACATGAACCCCACATAATGGGCATAAAGCGCGCCGCCGATGCCGGCATAGAAAGACGAGATGCCGAACGCCATGGTGCGATACTTGGCCAGGTTCACGCCCATCATCTCGGCGGAGAGATAGTGATCACGCACCGCGATCAGCGCCCGCCCGTCCCGGGTGCGCATGAGGTTGGTGGCGCCGAGATACATGATGACCACGAAGAACAGCACCACGTAGAAGTATTTGTCGTCTCCCGAGAGGTCATAGCCGAACAAGGTGAAGGGCGCGGCGATGGCGCCGTGGGTGCCGCCGGTGAACCACTCCGCCCGCACGAAGAAATCCTGCAGGATGAACTGGGCGGCCAGCGTCGCGATGGCGAGGTAGAGCCCCTTCACCCGTGCCGCCGGCAGGCCGAAGATGAGGCCCACCACCGTGGTCCACAGCCCCGCCAGCACGATGGCGAGGGGCACCGGCACCCCCTTGTCGGCGAGATAGGCCGAGGCGAAGCCGCCGAAGCCGAAGAACACCGCATGGCCGATGGAGATCTGCCCCGAGAACCCGACCAGGATGTTGAGCCCCAAAGCGGCGATGCCGAGATAGCCGATCTGGATCAGGAGGCTCAGCGCATAGCGCGACATGAAGAAGGGCGCGAAGCACAGCAGCACCACGGCACCGATGCAGAACAGCAAGGTGAGCCGCGTGGCGAAGATGGTCTGGTCGGCCTTGTAGCTGGTGCGGTAATCGCCGCACGGACGCATGGTGTCGATGGCCATGGGATCAAACCCTCTCGATGTCGCGGGTGCCGAACAGGCCGTAAGGCTTGATCATGAGAATGATGATGAGGGCGTAGAAAGGGATGACCTCGTAAAGGTTGCCCCACTTCAGATACTGGCTGTCCACGTATTGGCCGAGGTTTTCCAGAAGGCCGACGATGAGCCCGCCCACCACCGCGCCGAAGATGCTGTCGAGGCCGCCGAGGATGACCGCCGGGAACACCTTGATGCCGAAGTAGGAGAGCGCCGAGGACACGCCGTTGACGATGCCCACCACCACGCCGGCCACCGCCGACACCGCCGCCGAAATGCCCCAGGACAAGGCGAACACCTGGCGCACCGAGATGCCGAGCGACTGCGCCACCTGTTGGGAAAAGGCGGTGGCCCGCATGGCGAGGCCCATCTTCGAATACTTAAAGAACCAGGCGAAGCCGGCCATAATCGCGAGGCTGACGCCGGTGGACATGAGATAGGCGGTCTGCACCTGCAGCCCCAGCACATCCACCTTCTCCACCGGGAAGATGGGCGGGAACGGCTGGGCGAAGGTGCCGAACATCCACTTCATCAGCGCCTGGAAGAAGATGGACATGCCGATGGTGACCATGATCACCGAGATGATCGGCTCGCCGATGAGCGGGCGCAGAATGATCATCTGCACGGCGATGCCGAACACCATCATGAAGCACACGGCGATGAGGAAGCCCCAGAAGAAAGGGATGTCCCAGGCGGTGAGCAGCCACCAGCAGGTCCAGGCGCCGATCAGCAGAAATTCGCCCTGGGCGAAGTTCACCACCTGGCTGGCCTTGTAGATGAGCACGAAACACATGCCCACCACGCCATAGAGCGTGCCGATGATGAGCCCGTTGATGATGAGCTGAAGCAGAAGCTGGGATTGCATCACACACACTCCGCCAGAGCCCTCTCCCGCCTGCGGGGAAGGGTTGGGAGGGGGAACGGATGGCGGCGGCAGGCGCCGACGGTGGAGACGTGACGGAAGGGCGCCTTCCCCCTCCCCAGCCCTCCCCCGCAGGCGGGAGAGGGAGCGGCGCGGCTCAGGTGAAGGAGCGCAGTCATCACGCCGCCCTCCGCGCGCCGCCGGCGGCGGGGCCGCCGAGGTCGATGACGTCGAGGGTGGTCTTCACCCGCTGCTTGGTGCCGTCCTGGAAGGTGATGGTGGTGTCCACGTCGATCACCTGTTCGCCCGCATACATGGCATCGATGATGGAGCCGTAGCGCTCGTTGATGACGCCGCGGCGCACCTTGCGGGTGCGGGTCAATTCGCCATCGTCGGCGTCCAGCTCCTTGTAGAGCAGCAGGAAGCGGCCGATGCGCTGCTTTTCCGCCAGCGTCTTGTTCACCTCCTCCACCTCTTTTCGCAGCAGCGCGATGACTTCAGGCTTGGCGGAAAGATCCGTATAGGTGGTGAAGGCGATGCGGTTCTTCTCCGCCCATTTGGAGACGATGGAGAAGCGAATGCAGATGAGCGCCGCAAGACTGTCGCGGCCATCGCCCAGAACCACCGCCTCGGCCACATAAGGCGAGAACTTCAATTTGTTCTCGATATATTGGGGAGAGAAGCGGTCGCCATGGGCGGTCTTCGCCATGTCGCGCACGCGGTCGATGACCACGAGGTGGCCCTTCTTGTTGAAGAAGCCGGCATCGCCCGTGCGCATCCAGCCGCCCGCGGAGAACGACTTCTCGGTTTCGTCCTCGTTGCGGAAATAGCCGGTGAACATGTTGGAATGGCGCGTCACCACCTCGCCCAAACCGTTGGGGTCGGGATCGTCGATGCGGATCTCCACCCCCTCGAACGGCACGCCCACCGTGTCGAAATCCACGTCGTCGGCACGGTGCAGGGTATAGGCGCCGAGGGTCTCGGTCTGGCCATAGAGCTGGCGCATGGGCACGCCGAGCGCCAGGAAGAAGCGGAAGGTGTCCGGCCCCAACGCCGCCCCGCCGGTGGCCGCCGACTTCAGATGCGAAAAGCCCAGCCGGTCGCGCAGCGCGCGAAACAGGATGAAGTCCGCCAGCGCCGAATGCTTGCCCTCGTTCAAGGCCTTGAGGCCCAGGGTCATGCCGAGCCGGAACATCGCCTGCTTGAAGGGCGAGGAATCCATCATGCGCGAGCGCACGTCAGCGGCGATCTGCTCCCACACCCGGGGCGCGAACAGCACGAAGGAGGGGCCGATTTCCCGCATGTCGGCCATCATCGTCTCCTGCTCCTCCACGAAGTTCACCTTCATGCGGGAGATGAGCGCCTGACCGAACGCGTAGATCTGCTCCATGATCCACGGCATCTGCAGCACGCTGACGTATTCGTCGGCGGGGCCGCGCGGATCCATGTCGAGATAGGCCCGGCAATGCTTCAAGAGCGAGCCGGCGGAGAGCATGGCGAGCTTGGGATGAGAAGTGGTGCCGGAGGTGGTGCACAAGATCGCCACGTCGGCGCCGGAGCCGGCATCCACCAGCGCATCGAAGCGGGCCGGCTCCCCGGCCGCCACCGCGGTGCCCCGCGCCTCCAGATCCTTCAGGGAGATCAGGCGTGGATCGTCATATTTGCGGATGCCGCGCGGGTCCGCATAGACGATGTGGCGCACCGTGGGGATCCGGTCCTCCAGGGCGAGCAGCTTATCCACCTGCTCCTCGTCCTCGGCGAACACCACCGCCACGTCGGCATAGGTGATGAGATAAGCCACCTCATCGGCCAGCGCATCGCGATAGATGCCAAGGCTCATGCCACCCAGCGCATGGGCGGAGATCTCCCCCATCAGCCATTCGGGGCGGTTGTCGCCCAGAAGGGCCACCACGTCGCCGCGGGCGACGCCGAGGCTTTCGAGGCCGAGGGTGATGGCCGCTACCCGGCCGGCCACCTGCCGCCAGGTATGGGAAATCCAGATGCCGAGATCCTTTTCCCGCAGCCAGATGTCGTCGGGATGCTGGGCCGCGTGCAGGCGCAGCAGCTTGGGGAAGGTGTCGTGAACGGTCACGTCCGGCCAATCGTGGGCGGCGGAAACAGCAGCGCTCATGGCGGGCCTCACGCGGACAGAGCAGTCAGGGCCTGCTCGTCTTCGAGCAGCGGGTCTTCCTCGCCGAGATAGGCCTTGCGCACATGGGGATCGGCCAGCACGGCGGCGGGCTCGCCCTCCACCAGCTTCTTGCCGAAATCCAGCACCATCACCCGGTGGGAAATGTCCATCACCACCCCCATGTCGTGCTCGATCATGATGATGGTCATGCCCCATTCCTCGTTGAGATCGACGATGTAGCGGGCCATGTCCTCCTTCTCTTCGAGGTTCATGCCGGCCATGGGCTCGTCGAGCAGGATCAATTTGGGTTCGAGGGCGACCGCGCGGGCGAGCTCCACCCGCTTGCGCAGGCCATAGGAGAGGGTGCCGGCGGTGGCCTTGCGCACATGCTGGATGTCGAGGAAGTCGATCACCTCCTCCACCTTGCGGCGATGCTCCAGCTCTTCCTTCTGGGCGCCACCGATCCAATAGAGGGCGCCATTGAACAAGTTGTTCTTCAGAAGGTGATGGCGGCCGACCATGATGTTGTCGAGCACGCTCATGTGGCTGAACAGCGCCAGGTTCTGGAAGGTGCGGCCGATGCCGATGGCGGCGCGCCGGTTCGGCTTCACCTTGGTGATATTCTCCCCCTCGAACCGCACGATGCCTTCGCTGGGGGTATAGCGCCCGGAAATGCAGTTCAGCATAGAGGTTTTGCCGGCGCCGTTGGGGCCGATGATGGAGAATAATTCTCCGGGCTTCACATGGAAGCTCACGTCGGTCAGGGCCTTGAGGCCGCCGAAGCGCAAGGAGATGTTTTCCACGCTCAACAGCGCGCGCACGTCCGCAGCTGCCTGCGGAACCACGGATGTGGTGCTCAAGCCCATCCTCCCTCATGTGCCGGGAGAATGAGGCGCTGCCCCCTCCCCCGTTTTGTCGGCGCCCCCACGCGGTGCTTTGCCCGGCGGTTGGCGTGGCGCCCTTGCCCGATCGTAACGTCAGGTCTCAGGAAACAATCAAGCGTTCTTTTTTATTCTGGTCAAGCGGCATTTCATGTCGCAGGATGATGTTGGCGGCGCTGCCGGGATGATCTTGCAAGGGTGATCTTGCGAGGATCACCTTGCATCCCGGCTGCGGGCCGCACAGTTTAGCACCTCTCCATCCAGCGCGGCGCGCGCATTCGCGTGAGTCGCGCGGCCGGCCCGGTTGCCGGGCCCCAACAGTTCAGAAGGCCATGGCGCGCACCATCGGTTCCAACGGCACCCGCACCGCCGAGGCGATCCGCCAGGCGGGGGTGAAGCTCATCTACAAGCACGGCTACGAGGCCATGAGCCTGCGGCAGCTGGCAGCGGAGGTGGGCCTGCAATCCGGCTCGCTCTACAAATATTTCGAGAACAAGCAGAACCTCCTGTTCGACATTGTCCGCGAGCATATGGAGGATCTGATCTCCAAGGCCGAGGCGGACCTCGCCGGGGTGGCCGATCCGCTGGCGCGGCTGAAGGCCTTCGCCGCCTTCCATTTGCGCTACCACATGACGCGCATGGCCCATGTGTTCATCGCCAACATGGAGATCCGCTCCCTGGAGGACGAGCACCGCGCCACCATCATCGCCCAGCGCCGCCGCTATGAAGGCCTGCTGGAAGACACCCTGCGCCGCGGCGCGGAGGCGGGCGTGTTCGAGGTGCGCGAGCCGAAGGTCGCCACCTACGCCATCATCTCCATGCTCACCGGCATCTGCATGTGGTACCGCCCCGGCGGCCGGCTGAGCCAGGAGGATCTTATCGGCATCTATACCGGCCTGGTGGTGGGCGGTGTCACGGGGGCGGAAGAGGCCGTCGCCGCGCCGCTGCCGCTGGAGGCCAAGGCGTCGATGGCCACCAGCCCGGCGGCCCGCACCCCCAAGGCCAAGACCAAAACGACCGGCAAGGCCACGGCGAAGAGGACCGCCGCCGGCGCCTGATGGCCTGACAGGGCCCGCCGTCGCGCGCCCTTCATCCCGCGCCGAAAACCTCTTGCACCTGCCGGAAAAAAACGTACGATCGTTTCCAAGCCGACCGTGATCGGCACGGAGGACACGCTCGTACGCCACCCGCCCACCGGCCTGTCCGGGGGTGCCCGGTGCCATCGGCACCGGTGACGCCGCGCGTCGTCCTCTCCCACCTGGCAAGGGCACCCCTGACAAGGGCATCTGCCCGGACGTGAGGCCGCTCATGGCGATCATCGAGGATGCGGTGGACCGCCGCTCCGACACCTTCCGCCGCAACAAGGAGGCTTTGGAGCAGTCGGTCGCCGATCTGCGCGCCAAGGTCGAGACCGTCTCCGAAGGTGGCGGCGAGGTCGCCCGCGAGCGGCACCTGAAGCGCGGCAAGCTGCTCCCGCGCGACCGCATCCGCACCCTGCTCGACACCGGCTCGCCGTTCCTGGAGCTCTCCCAGCTCGCCGCCTTCGGCATGTATGAGAACGAGGTGCCGGCGGCCGGCATCATCACCGGCATCGGCCGCGTGTCGGGCCGCGAATGCGTCATCGTCGCCAATGATGCCACGGTGAAGGGCGGCACCTATTACCCCGTCACCGTGAAGAAGCACCTCAGGGCCCAGACCATCGCCCGGGAAAACCACCTGCCCTGCATCTATCTGGTGGATTCCGGCGGCGCCAACCTGCCCAATCAGGACGAGGTCTTTCCCGATCGCGAGCATTTCGGCCGCATCTTCTTCAACCAGGCCAACATGTCGGCCGAAGGTATCCCGCAGATCGCGGTGGTGATGGGCTCGTGCACCGCCGGCGGCGCCTATGTGCCGGCCATGGCCGACCAGTCCATCATGGTGAAGAACCAGGCCACCATCTTCCTCGGCGGCCCACCGCTGGTGAAGGCCGCCACCGGCGAGGTGGTCACCGCCGAGGAACTGGGTGGGGCGGACGTGCACACCCGCACCTCCGGTGTCGCCGACCACATGGCGGAGAACGACGCCCATGCGCTGGGCATCGCCCGGTCCATCGTCGCCGATCTCAACCGCACCAAGGCCCACAGCCTCGACATCGCCGAGCCGCGCGCCCCGCTCTATGACGCGAAGGAGATCTACGGTATCGTCTCGGCCGATCCCAAGCAGCCGTTCGATGTGCGCCAGATCATCGCCCGCATGGTGGACGGCTCCGAGTTCGACGAGTTCAAGCCGCTCTATGGCCAAACGCTGGTGACCGGCTTTGCCCGCATCTTCGGCTATCCGGTGGGCATCGTCGCCAACAACGGCATCCTGTTCTCGGAAAGCGCGCTCAAGGGCGCGCATTTCGTGGAATTGTGCGCGCAGCGCAACATTCCCCTCGTCTTCCTGCAGAACATCACCGGCTTCATGGTGGGCCGAAAATATGAGAGCGGCGGCATCGCCAAGGATGGCGCCAAGTTCGTCACCGCCGTGTCGTGCGCCAATGTGCCGAAATTCACCGTGGTGATCGGCAATTCCTTCGGCGCCGGCAATTACGGCATGTGCGGGCGCGCCTTCGATCCGCGCTTTTTGTGGATGTGGCCCAATGCCCGCATTTCGGTGATGGGCGGCGAGCAGGCGGCCAATGTGCTGGCCCAGGTGAAGCGCGACGGCATCGAGGCCCGCGGCGGCAAATGGACCGGTGAGGAGGAAGAGGGCTTCAAGGCCCCCATCCGCGCCCAGTATGAGCGCCAGGGCCATCCCTATTATTCCTCCGCCCGGCTGTGGGATGACGGGGTGATCGACCCCGCCGACACCCGCATGGTGCTGGCGCTGGCCCTTTCCGCCGCCTTGAACGCCCCCGAGCAGGAGACGCGCTTCGGCGTGTTCCGCATGTGATGGCCCTCAACGCTCATGCGACACGCCCCCTCTCCCGCTTGCGGGGGAGGGTTGGGGAGGGGGAACGGGCGACCGCCACCCGCGCGGCATCCGTCGCCTGCACGTCCGGCTTCGCCCACAGGCCCCACCGCCGCTCACCGGCCGCCGCCGTCCGCCCCCTCCCTGGCCCTCCCCCGCAAGCGGGAGAGGGAATGGACCGGCGCCCGCGGACAGCGGCCTCCATTTCAATGAGGATCCCATGAGCCTCCTCACCTCGACCGAGGACCGCATGAGCCTTCTCACCACCACCGAGGACGGCGTTCGCATCCTCACCCTCAACCGGCCGGAGGTGCACAACGCCTTCGACGACACGGTCATCGCCGCCCTCACCACCGCCTATGCCGAGGCCAGCGCCGATCCCGCCGTGTGGGCCATCCTGCTGAAGGCGGAGGGCAAGAGCTTCTGCGCCGGTGCCGACCTCAATTGGATGCGCCGCATGGCCGGCTATTCCCATGCGGAAAACCTCGAAGACGCCAGCCGGCTCGCCGCTCTCATGCGCACCATCGACCTGTGCCCCAAGCCGACCCTGGTGCGGGTGCACGCCTCGGCCTTCGCCGGCGCCACCGGGCTCATCGCCGCCTCCGATATCGTGGTGGCGGTGCCGGAAGCGGAATTCGCGGTGACCGAGGTGAAGATCGGCCTCATCCCGGCGGTCATCAGCCCGTATCTGGTGCGGGCCATGGGCGCCCGGCAGGCGCGGCGCTATTTCCTCACCGCCGAGCGCTTCTCCGCCGCCACCGCTTTGGAGCTGGGCCTGGTGCACGAGGTGGTGCCGCCGGATGCGCTCGATGCCGCCATAACCCGCCATCTCAAGGCGCTGAAGGCGGCGAGCCCGGCGGCGCTCAGCGCCACCAAGGATCTGATCCGCGCCGTGGACCGGCCGCTGGATGACGCGGTGGTGGACGACACCGCCCGCCGCATCGCCGACATCCGCGCCAGCGCCGACGGCAAGGAGGGCGTCACCGCCTTCCTGGAAAAGCGAAAAGCCCAATGGGGAAAAGGGGAAAGCGCATGAGCCGGCCGATCCGCACCGTTCTCGTCGCCAACCGGGGTGAGATTGCGGTCCGCGTCATGCGCACCGCCAAGGCCCTGGGCCTCAATACCGTCGCCGTCTATTCGCAGGCGGATGCCCACGCTTTGCACGTGGCGGTGGCGGACGAGGCCTATCCCATCGGCCCCGCCCCGGCCCGCGAGAGCTATCTGAAGATCGACGCCATTCTCGACGCCGCCAAGAAGAGCGGGGCGGATGCCATCCATCCCGGCTACGGCTTCCTCTCCGAGAATGCGGATTTCGCCGACGCCTGCGCCAAGGCCGGCCTCGTCTTCATCGGCCCACCGGCCAGCGCCATCCGCGCCATGGGCTCCAAGAGCGCCGCCAAGGCGCTGATGGAAAAGGCCGGCGTGCCCCTGGTGCCCGGTTATCATGGGGAAGACCAGGATCCCGCGCTCCTGGCGCGGGAGGCCGCGCGCATCGGCTTTCCGGTGCTCATCAAGGCTTCCGCCGGCGGTGGCGGCAAGGGCATGAAGGTGGTGCGCTCAGCCGAGGAGTTTCCGGAGGCGCTCGCCTCCGCCCAGCGCGAGGCCAAGAGCGCGTTCGGCGACGACCGGGTGCTGGTGGAGAAATATCTCACCACCCCGCGCCATATCGAGGTGCAGGTGTTCGCCGATACCCACGGCAACGCCGTCTATCTCTATGAGCGCGACTGTTCCATCCAGCGCCGCCACCAGAAGGTGGTGGAAGAAGCCCCCGCCCCCGGCATGACGGCCGCGCGCCGCGCCGCCATGGGGCAGGCGGCGGTGGATGCCGCCAAGGCGGTGGGCTATGTGGGCGCCGGCACGGTGGAATTCATCGCCGAGGGCGACGGCTTCTATTTCATGGAGATGAACACCCGCCTGCAGGTGGAGCATCCGGTCACCGAGGCCATCACCGGCCAGGATCTGGTGGAGTGGCAGTTGCGGGTGGCCGCCGGTGCGCCCCTGCCCCTCACCCAGGAGCAGATTCCGCTCAACGGCCACGCCATCGAGGTGCGGCTCTATGCGGAGGACCCGGCGCGGGACTTCCTGCCCCAGGTGGGCACCCTCGACCATCTGGTGCTGCCCGCCCATGTGCCCGGCACCCGCGTCGATACCGGCGTGCGGGCCGGCGACACGGTCTCCATCCATTACGATCCGATGATCGCCAAGATCATCGTCGCCGGCGCCGACCGGGCGGAGGCGGTGGGCCGGCTCGAGGCGGCGCTGGCCGCCACCGAGGTGGTGGGCCTTGCCACCAACCGGGTGTTCCTGAAAGCCATCGCCGCCCATCCCGCGTTCGCGGCGGCGGAGCTGGATACCAATTTCATCGCCCGTCACGCCGCCGATCTGCTGCCCCCGCCCCAGCCGGTGGGCGATGCGGTGCTGGCCCTCGCCACCCTCGCCATCCTGAAGGACGAGGCCCGCCAGTCCGCCGAGGCGGTGGATGCGGCCGATCCGTTCTCCCCCTGGGGCCGCGCCCCCGGCTGGCGGCTCAACCGCGACGCCCATGTGGACCTCACCTTCCAGGATCCGCACGTGGAAGGGCGCACCGTGGTGCGCGCCCATTTCAAGCCCAACGGTTTCACTTTGGACCTGCCCGGCGGCCCGATGACGGTGGAGGGCGAGGCCGATGACGCCGGCACCCTGTCCGCCCGGCTCGATGGGGTGAAGCTCAGCGCCCGGGTGGTGCGCACCGGCAACCATCTCACGGTGTTCGTGCGCGGCGGCGAGTTCGCGCTGGAATTCATCGATCCGCGCCTCGCCTCCCTGGCCGCCACCGGCACCGCCGGCCGGCTGGTGGCGCCCATGCCGGGCACCATCATCCGCATCGCGGTGGAAGCCGGCCAGAGCGTCGCCAAGGGGGCGCCGCTGGTGGTGGTGGAAGCCATGAAGATGGAACACACGGTGGCCGCCCCCCGCGACGGCCGCATCAAGGCCCTCAATTTCGCCGTGGGCGACCTGGTGGACGAGGGCGCCGAACTGTTGGTTCTGGAGGACGCATAATGGCCCGCCCCACTTCGGTCCGCATCGTCGAGATGGGCCCCCGCGACGGGCTGCAGAATGAGCCGGGCGTCGTGCCGCTGGCCGCCAAGGTGGCGCTGATCGAGGCCCTGGCCGATGCCGGGCTCACCGCCATCGAGAGCGGCTCGTTCGTCTCCCCCAAATGGGTGCCGCAGATGGCGGACACGGCGGAGGTGCTCGCCACCATCCAGCGCCGCGAGGGGGTGCGCTATCCGGTGCTCACCCCCAATCTCAAGGGCCTGGAGCTGGCGCTGGCCGCCGGCGTCACCGAGGTGGCGGTGTTCGCCGCCGCCTCCGAGGCGTTCAGCCAAAAGAACATCAATTGCTCCATCGCCGAGAGCCTGGAGCGCTTCGCCCCGGTGCTGGACCTCGCCCGGGCCCATGGGGTGGCGGTGCGCGGCTATGTCAGCTGCGTGCTCGGCTGCCCGTACCAGGGCGAGGTGCCGGTGGCCAAGGTGGTGGAGGTGGCCGAAGCGCTCATCGCCATGGGCTGCTATGAGGTCTCCCTCGGCGACACCATCGGCGTCGGCACCCCGGACAAGGCCAAGGCCATGGCCCGCGCGGTGGCCGACCGCATCGGCGTCGCCCGCACCGCGTTGCACTTCCACGACACCTACGGGCAGGCCCTGGCCAATGTGCTGGCCTGCCTCGATCTCGGCATCGCCACAGTGGATGCGTCGGTGGCGGGCCTCGGCGGCTGCCCTTATGCCAAGGGGGCGTCGGGCAATCTCGCCACCGAGGACCTGGTCTATATGCTGAACGGCCTGAACATCGAGACCGGTGTGGATCTCGACCTTTTGGCCGCCGCCGGCCGGGCCATCACTGCGGCGCTCGGCCGCGCGCCCACCTCCCGGGTGGCCCAGGCGCT
This sequence comes from Xanthobacter sp. ZOL 2024, assembly GCF_052932325.1. Taxonomy (NCBI): domain Bacteria; kingdom Pseudomonadati; phylum Pseudomonadota; class Alphaproteobacteria; order Hyphomicrobiales; family Xanthobacteraceae; genus Xanthobacter; species Xanthobacter sp. ZOL 2024. Next base: position 1,551,267 of record NZ_CM128808.1, on the reverse strand, counting down.
GGCGGCGAAAGCCGCCTGAACACCGCTCCCCGATTGGTGATTTGACGGCGCCGCCCGTAACCATACGGATGAAAGGGGGCCGGCGTCGGTTGCATTGAGTCCGCCGCCCCCCTAACACTCATGGTATCCATATCCGCTGGGACATCGGAGCAGGGCGTGGCCATGAAGATCAGGGGATCGCAGACGGTGCGAGCGGATGGCACCGGGCACCGGCTGAAGCGCCGCGCCCGCCGGGTCCGCGCCCTCGTGCTCGCGGCCCTCGCAACCGCTGCCGTCGCCGGGCCGAACGCCACCAGCGCCCAGGAGCTGACCCGCCTTTATGCGCCGAAGCCGCCGGCCGGCTCCGCTTACGTGCGGGTGGTGGACCTCACCCGCTCGGGCTCTCCCATCTCGTTCAGCTCGGACGCCCGCGCGGTGCAGCCCGGCAGCGGCGAGGCCGCCAGCATCTACCGCATTGTCAAGGGCGGGGCTCCGCTCACCCTCAATCTCGCCGGCAAGCCCGTGAACGGCCCCGTGACACCGCCGGCCGACGCCTTCTCGACCCTGGTGATCACCCCCGACGAGAGCTTGATCCTGATCCCCGACTCCACCGAGGGACGCAACGATCTCAAGGCGCAGCTGCGCTTCTACAATCTGGTGCCCGATTGCATCGGGGCGGTGACGGTGGTGGATGGCCCCAAGGTGTTCGAGGGGGTGGCCACCCACGACACCCGCCAGCGCTCCATCAATCCCATCGAAGCGACCCTGGAAGCCAGCTGCGGCGCCACCAAGACCGAGGCCCTGAAGCTGCCGCCCCTCAAGGCGGGCGATCATTACAGCCTGTTCCTGGTGCCCACCGGCGGCGCGCCGGTGCTGGCTGGCCAGCGCGACGAGACCGAACCCTACCGCGCCCCGGCCAACTGACCTCACCATGGTCTTCGCTTCCGACAGCTTCCTGTTCCTGTTCCTGCCGGTCTTCCTCATCGTCTATGGGCTGACGCCCGGGGCGGCGCGCAATCTCACTATCCTGGCCTTTTCCTGGCTGTTCTATGCCTGGTGGCGGGCCGATTTCCTGCCCCTCATCGTCTCCATCGCCGTGTGGTCGTGGCTGACCGGCCTGTGGATCGCCCGCGCCGAGGGACCCGCCCGCCGCAATGCGCTGCTGGCGGGCATCGCCTGGCCGCTCATCTCCCTCGTCTGGTTCAAATACGCCAACATGCTGGTGGCCACCGGCCAGGCGGTCACCGCCTCCGTCTGGGGCTGGGAAGACGTGCTGCTGCCCATCGGCCTCAGCTTCTTCGTGTTCGGCGCCATCTCCTATTCCATGGACGTCTTCCGCCGCACCGTGCCGGCCGAGCCCTCGTTCGTGAACTACGCCACCTACCAATCCATGTTCGGCCACCTCGTGGCCGGCCCGGTGGTGCGCTACAAATGGGTGGCCGAGCGGCTGAAGGAGCGCACCTTCCAGCGCGCCGAATTCATGTTCGGGGTCGAGCGCTTCATGTTCGGCTTCGCCCAGAAGGTCCTGATCGCCGATACCCTCGCGCCGCTGGTGGACGCCGGCTATGCCCTGGCCAATCCCACCACCACCGACGTGGTGCTGGCGGTCTCCGGCTACACGCTGCAGCTCTATTTCGATTTCTGCGGCTACAGCGCCATGGCCATCGGCCTCGGCCTGATGGTGGGGTTGAAGTTTCCCGAGAACTTCGACAACCCGTACCTGTCCACCTCCCTCGCGGAATTCTGGCGGCGCTGGCACATCTCCTTGTCGAGCTGGCTCCGGGACTATCTCTACATTCCCCTGGGCGGCAACCGGGGCTCCACCGCCCGCACCTCCGCCAATCTCATCATCACCATGGGGCTCGGCGGTCTGTGGCATGGGGCCAGCTGGACCTTCCTCGCCTGGGGCCTGTGGCACGGCTTCGGCCTGATGGTGGGGCGGGTGTGGAGCAACCATACCCTGCCGCGGCTGGGGCCGCTCCTGAGCCACATCCTCACCCTGGCGTTCGTCATGGTGGGCTGGGCGCTGTTCCGCGCCCAGAGCTGGAGCGAGGCGGCCACCATTTTCACCGGGCTCGCCGGCGTCCACGGCCTCGGCCTGTCGCCGGCCATGGCGGCGGCGGTGCGGCCAGTGGAACTGCTGGCGCTGATGGTGGGTATCGGCTTCGTCTATCTGCCCAAGCTGCTGCGCATCGACCCGGCGGCGCCGGAGCCTGGCCATAGTCTGCGCGCCTGGACCGCCCTGCCGCTGTTCCTGTTCGCGCTGCTGATCCTGCAGGGGCGCACGGTGGTGCCGTTCCTGTATTTCCAGTTCTAGAGGGGGAGCCCATCATGCCCGGCCTCGCCCGCACCCTCGCCACCCTGGTCTTCCTGGCTCTTATGCTGGTCGGCCTCGGCTTCGTCGCCGTCCACCTGGCCGGACCGGCGGGCGGGCGGATCGCCGCCGATGCCAGCCTCGAAGGGGTGCTGAACGGTTCGCTCACCGCCCGCGTGGACAAGGCCGTGGTGGCGGCCCTGCCGACGACGCCCGCCCTCGATTCCCTGGTGTCGGGCCTCTCCTACCGCCTGTTCGGCGATGCCGGGCCGCAGGTGCGCGCCGGCTGCGCCGGCTGGCTGTTTCTGGCCGAGGAGCTGGTGGAGGCTCCCGGTGGCCCCCGCCATCTGGCCGATCGCATCCGCCTCGCCGCCAAGCTCCAGGCGGCACTGGCGGCGAAGGGCGTGGCGCTGGTGGTGCTGCCGGTGCCCGACAAGGCCGATCTCTCCCGCGATACCCTGTGCGGGCTCGGGGTTGCCGATCAGGCGCGGCAGCGGCCGGGACTATGGGCACGCAACAGCGCCGGTCTCGGCCTCACGCAGGTGGATATCCGCCCCGACTGGCCCCCCGGCGGCTTCCTGCGCACCGACACCCATTGGAACCAGACCGGCGCCGCCTTCGCCGCCCGGCTGGTGGCCGAAACGGTGACGGCCCGGCTCGGCGCCGGAACCCTGCCGGCGCAGGTGGTGGTCTCCCCGCCCCAGGACCATGTGGGCGACCTCATGCGCCTCGCGGGCCTCGCCCGCTCCTGGCCGTGGTCCGGGCCGCAGCCCGATCGGGAAGGCGAGGTGAGCACCCGCTTCACCCGCTCCGGCGGCCTGCTCGATGATGTGGAGGCACCAAGCGTGGTGCTGGCGGGCTCGTCCTATTCCCGCAATTCGGGGTTCCTGGACTATCTTCAGGGCGCGCTCAACCGCGAGGTGGCCCAGCGCAGCCAGGACGGGGCGGGTTTCGCGGGGGCGCTGCTCGACATCCTCACCCGTGAACCGACCCTTCTTGATCAGACCCGTCTGGTGGTCTGGGAATTTCCCATGCGTGTCCTCACCCAGCCTCTGACACCGGCTGAACGCACCTTTCTGGGAGACGACAAATGATCTTTCGTTCCGCACCGTCCCGGCGCGACCTCATCCGCGGCGCGGCCCTCGGCCTGTGCGCCGGGCTCATGGCCACCACCGGGCTAACGGCGGCCAGCGGACCGGCCGCCGCCCAGTCGCAGCCGATCATCTCGGGCAAGGGCGGCTGGCTGTTTCCCGGCTGGGAAAGCCTCACCGTGCTCGACAAGGCCGGCATCGCCCGCACCATCGGCCTCATCAAGGATGCCCAGACGGCGCTGGCCGCCCGCAACATCACGCTCATTCCCATCGTGGTGCCGCTGAAGGCCGCCTTCTATGCGGACAAGCTGCCCGATGGCGTGAAGCTCTCGGCGGATGTGAGCGGCCAGTACGATTACATCCTCGCCCAGCTCAAGCAGAACGGTCTCGACACGGTGGACCTGCGACCGGCCATCAAGTCCGTGGAGAAGGGCAAGCAGGTCAGCTTCTACCGGGCCGATTACCATTGGAGCGCCTGGGCGGCGGAGGCCTCGGCCGATGCGGTGGCCGCCGCCATCAAGGCCAGCGGCGTCAAGCTGGCCGGGGCGCCCGGCTCCGGCGACAAGCTCGGCCAATGGGTCACCCAGCGCCATCTGGGCGATCTGGCCGAACGCTTCCTCACCCCCGACCAGCAGAAGCAGGTGGGCCCCGACCTTTATACCGTCCGGGTGCAGAGCGAGGCCAAGGGAAGCCTGGTGGACACCGCCCCCGCGCCGGTGCACGTGGTGGGCAACAGCTTCGTGCAGCCGTATCTCGGCTTTCCGCAGAAGCTCTCCAACGCCCTCGACCGGCCGGTGGCGCTGACCTGGAACCCCGGCAACGTGGGCCCCTGGGTCACCTTCCTGCAGTTCGCCAGTGCCCCCGACTTCGCCCGCAACCCGCCGCAGGTGGTGGTGTGGCAGTTCAACGAAGGCCCGTTCCATTCCGCTCCCGAGGCCACCGACCAGTGGGATGCCTCCTCCATCATGTCGGCGCCGCAGTGGCGCGACCGCATGCAGGCCGCCGTGCGTAAATAGGTGGCTGTGGCCGCGGCGCCACACGGACGCACGAACGTGACGAGGGGGCGTCCCGGCGGGGCGCCCCTCTGTCTTGCGGCAGGTGCCGCCGCCCCCCCCCCCGCGCGGAGGCCGCAAGCGGCTGCACCGAAGCGACAATGACCGCCCGCCCTGGCCTCACCGGCCGCCAACCGTTAACAGCGCGTAAATGTATTCATAGAATTTTTACTTATAATTAAGAGTTGGATACTTGTTAAGGTTAACTGCAATTTAAGTACTCGCGCCCACAGTGGCGCTATGACGACCGCGATCCATCTCCACACTGTTAGCGCTCCCGCGGACTCCCGGGAGGGTACGACACTCCTCAGGCGTCTCGCCTTCGGACTGATGTTGGCCGCAACGGTCAGCGCGCTGACGCTGAGCGCGGTCGAGCAGGCGGGCGCCCAGCCTTCGCCGGCGGCACCCGCGGCACATCCTCCATCACCCGGCTCCTCATCCGCCGCCAGCACGCCGGCCGATGAGCCGGTGCCGCCGGCCCTCACCGGCGCCGCGTGGAACACCGCCAATCAGGCCTACCAGGCCTATCAGCAGAAGAATTATGCCCGCGCCGCCTACCTCGCCCGCGAGGTGCTGCGGCTGCGGCCCGACGCGGCGCAGATGTGGATCCTGCTGATGGATGCGCTGGACGCCGAGGGCAAGCTCGCCGAATCGGTGGGCGCCGGCAACGAGGCGCTCGCCGCCGGCGTGAAGGATGCCTCGCTGCGCGCCCGGCTGCGGGCCCAGAGCAAGGTGCTCGCCCAGGCGCCCTCCCTCGCCGCCAACAAGGCGCTGGAGGCCAACGACCCGGCCGCCGCCGCCGAGGCGGCGCGCAAGGCCATCCTGCTGGTTCCCGATGATCTCAGCTATCGCATGCTGCTGGTCTATGCGCTGATCGCGCAGAAGCAGCTCGAGGCGGCGGAAAAGGCGGCCAGCGACGCCATCGCGGTCGATCCCAATTCCTTCCTGCCGCGCACCCTGCGGGGCTTCCTGCGTGTGCGGCTCGGCCAGATCGCCGACGGCGAACGCGATTTCGACGACGCCCTCAAGGACGAGGTCCTCACTGGCGACACCGAGCGCGACACCCGCATCGTCATTGCCGATGCGGCGCTGGCCGCGGGCCATGTGGATCGCGCGCTGAAGATTCTGGAGCCCCTGGCCGACAGCAACAATCCGGCGGTGACCGCGCGGCTGCAGGTGGCGCGCGCCGCCGAGAAGAATCCGCAGATCATTCCCGCCAAGGCGCACCAGACCCTGCCGGTGCCCTATCAGAAGTGCGTGGATACGCCCTATGGGCCGTCCTGCTCGCTGGTGCCCGCCGATGCCCCGCCCGGCAGCGGGGTCAGCGACACCCCCGGCTTCTATGCCGCCCAGGAGGCATTCGCCGCCTATCGCAAGGGCGATGACGCCCTGGCGGAAAAGCGCATCCGCGAGGCGCTGCAGCTCAATCCCAAGAACGGCGCCTGGCATCGCCTGCTCATCGACACCCTGGAGCGCGCCGGCAAGCTCAAGGAGCTGGAGGCCGCCATCAACGATGCGGTCGCCAAGGCCGGCGATGACAATTCCCTGGAGGCCCTGCGCGCCGTTACCGACAAGCGCCTCGCCGAGCCCGATGCCACCCAGGCCATCAAGGAGCTGAGCCAGGGCCGCCCCAAGACCGCCGTCACCCTCGCCCGCAAGGCGGTGGCGCGGGCCCCGGCGGTGATGCAGTTCCGCCTCATCCTCGTCAGCGCGCTCATGTCCTCGGGCCAGTTCCAAGATGCCCAGACCGAGGCCGCCGCCGCCGCCAAGGAGGACGAGAACGATCCGCTGCCGCGCATCCTCAACGCCTGGCTCCTGGAGAAGCTCGGCAAGCGCGAGGAGGCCACCGCCGATTTCGACAAGGTGCTCGCCTCCACCATCCTCACCGATGTGGAAGAGGTGAACTATCGCCTCATCGCCGCCAATGCCGCCCTGGCGCAGGGCGCGGCGGAAGAGGCGCTCAAGATCCTGCAGCCCATCGACGATCCCAAGAACAAGGACGTGGCGGCCTACCGGCGCACCGCGGAGGCGCTGGTGAAGACGCCGTCGGGCAAGCGCCCGGGCCTCATTCCGCCTACCGTGCTGTGCCAGCCCACCAAATACGGGGTGATCTGCTCGGTGTTCTTCGGCGCCCCCGGCGGTCCCGGCGGGGCGGGCCTCAACCCGGCCAGCCCGGGCTATGCCGCCGCCAGCGCCGCCTACACTGCCTTCGGCCGGCGCGATTATGCCACCGCCGTGCGCGAGATCCGCAAGGCCATCGACGCGGAGCCGGACAACAGCAGCTACCGCATGCTGCTCATGAACGCGCTCATGGCACAGGGCCGTTACGCCGAGGCCGAGCGCCTGCTCGACCAGTTGCTGGCGGCCCGCCCGCGGGATGTCACCCTGCTGGTGCAGCGTGGCAACCTGCGCATGCAGGCGCACCAGTTCGGCGGCGCCATCCGCGACTATCGCGCCGCGCTCGCCACCGGCCGGCTGCCGCCGGGCGAAGCCCGCACCGTTCGCCTGGCCCTGGCCGACGCGGCGCTGCAGGTGAAGGATCCCGAGCTCGCCCTCTCCACCCTGGCGCCCATGGCCGGCGAGCAGAGCTATGACGTGCAGGCGCGCCTCGGCTACGCCTATCTCGCCCTCGACGACAAGGAAGCCGCGCTCGCCGCTTTCGACACCGCGGCGCGGCGGGCCCAGGGCCAGCAGCAGCGCAACGCCATGCTCACCGCGCGCGTCGGCGTGCTCAACCAGCTCGGCCGCAAGGAAGAGGCGAAGGCCCTGTTCCTCGCCGCCTACGAGCGCGGCGACCTGCGTGGCATGCGCACGGTGGATCTGGCGGTGCTGGCGAGCCAGGCGGGCGAGGACGACATCGCCTTCCAATACTTCCAGCAGGCCAACGACAAGTGGCAGCTGCGCGGCACCAACCTCATCAACGCCGCCTACAACGCCCGCCGCACCTATCACAACGACACCGCGGTGGACTATTTCAAGGCGGCCATCGACGAGCACCGGTCCGGCAAGCTGCCGCTCGATCCCCAGCAGGTCTTCGGCCTGCGGCGGGAGGTGGCCGAGCTGAGCCGCACCTGGGGCGCCTATGCCTCGGTGAGCTATGGCGCGGTGGGCGTCGCCCCCGGCTCCTATCTCGCCCCGCCCACCGGCAGCGCCTATCACACCATTGGTGCCGGCGGTGAAATCTACTGGCGCCCGCCGGGCATCGGCTATCGCGACGGCGCCCTGTTCGAGCTGTTCGTGCGCGGCTTCACCACGCTCTACGCCGAAAATGGCGGCAACACCGGGCTCGACACCTTCCAGGGCAGCGTCGGCGCGCGCTGGAAGCCGTTCAAGACGGAAAACCTGGTGCTGGAGGCGTCCTATCTGTTCCCCACCGGGGGCACCTCGCGAGAGGACGTGCTGCTGCGCGCGGCCTATTCCAAGGGTGAGGGCACCGAACTGCGGGTGGGCCAACCCGACAACTGGCGCGCCTGGCAGATCTATGCCGACTACAATTATTACACCATGCTGCCGGAGACGATCGCCACCTTCGAAGTCCGCTACGGCCACGCCTTCCGGCTGGATCCCATCAATGATCATCTGGTGCTGTGGCCGTTCCTCGCCCTCGGCGGCGCCTACGACAACGGCTACGACACCCCGTTCGCCCTCGGCATCGGCCCCGGCGCGACCCTGCGCTACTGGTTCAACGAGGACGAATACCAGGCGCCCCACTCTTATGTGGACCTGATGGCCCAGTATCGCTTCAAGCTCGCCGGCGACGACCGCGCCGAGGGCCTGTTCGCCGGCGCCTTCCTCTCCTACTGAGGCCCTCCGCCGCCGGTGGCGGCGGCATGCAATGACGCGAAGGACCTGCCGCAGCGCTTAGAATTGCGGCAGGTCAAAGCGGTCTCGACCCGCTGGCGACATGGATAGGGCACACAGCCTTTGCCCAGAGTTCCGCCATGAACGCCCGCGAAAACACCCCGGTGAATGCCGCCCTGCTCGCCCGTTATGGGCACCCGGTCCCCCGCTACACCAGCTATCCGACCGCGCCGCACTTCACGCCCGACATCACCGCCGAAACCTATGCCCGGTGGCTGTCGGCCGTGCCGGAAGACAGCGCCGTGTCGGTCTATGTGCACATTCCGTTCTGCGCCGAGCTCTGCCTCTATTGCGGCTGCCAGACCGCGGTGGTGCGCTCCGGTACGCCGGTGACCGCGTATGCGGAGCGCCTGGTGGCGGAGATCGAGCAGGTCCGCGCCCGCCTGCCCGGGCGCCTGCGCCTGACCCACCTGCATTTCGGCGGCGGCACCCCCACCATGCTCGGCGACCGGGATCTGGCGCAGGTGATGGCCGCCCTGCGGCGCGCCTTCGCCTTTGCCGACGACGCCGAGATCGCCATCGAGATCGACCCGCGGGTGATGGATAACGGCAAGGTGGCCGCCCTCGCCCGCGAGGGCTTCAACCGGGCCAGCCTCGGCGTGCAGGATTTCGAGCCCGCCGTCCAGAAGGCCATCGGCCGGCAGCAGTCCTACGCCACCACCAAGGCCATCGCCGACGCGTTGCGGGCGGCCGGCATCACCGCCATCAACCTCGATCTCATGTACGGCCTGCCGCACCAAACTGCGCAATCGGTGCAGCGGACGGTGGAGCAGGCCCTCGAACTCGAGGCCGACCGCATCGCCGTCTTCGGCTATGCCCACGTGCCGTGGATGAAGAAGCATCAGGCGCTGATCCGCGATGCCGATCTGCCGGGCCCGCTGGAGCGGCTGGAGCAGGCCGAGCTGGTGGCCGGCCTGCTGGCGGATCACGGCTATCACGCCATCGGCCTCGACCATTTCGCGCGGGCTGAAGACCCCATGGCCCAGCGCGCCCGGGCCGGCACCCTCAAGCGCAATTTCCAGGGCTACACCACCGATGATGCGCCGGTGCTGCTGGGCTTCGGCGCCTCGGCCATCGGCGCCCTGCCGCAAGGCTATGTGCAGAACATCGCCGCCACCCCGCTGTGGCACAAGGCCCTGGAGCTGGGCCACCTGCCCATCGCCCGCGGCATCGCGCTCACCGGCGAGGACCGGCTGCGCCGGGCCATCATCGAGCGGCTGATGTGCGACCTCGAGGTGGATCTGGCGGCCATGGCCACCGCCCATGGCGCCTCGCCCCACCTGTTCGAGCCGGAGCTGGAGGCCCTCGCGCCGCTGATCGCCGACGGGCTGGCGGTGCGTGACGGGCTGGTGGTGAGGGTGCCGGAAGCCGCTCGCAGCTTCGCGCGGGTGGTGTGCGCGGTGTTCGATCCCCGCCTCACGGCGGCCCGCCAGGCGGAGCCGGAAAAGAAGAGGCACGCCGCCGCCGTGTAAGGCGGGACGTGCCTGCAGCAGGTGGGCGGCTGGGTCTCAGCCGCCAGCTCGGGTGGTCACATGCCCGATGGGATGAAACCTCAGGAATTCAGGCCGCGCAGCGCGCCACCGTCCTTCAGCACCACGCGGCGCGACGACGGCAGGGCGATGACGGCGGCATCTTCCAGATGGGTGAGGGTGCGCGAGACCGTCTCAATGGTGAGACCGAGATAGTCGGCGATATCCTGGCGCGACATGGGCAGGGTGACTTCCCCGGCGGTGCCGGCCGAGCGCGCGGCCATGTCCAGGAGGAAGGTGGCCACCCGCTCCTGCGCCGTCTTGCGGCCTAGCACCAGCAGATGGTTCTGCGTGCGGCTCAGCTCGCCGGCGGTCAGCGCCCACAGGGCATGGGCGAGCTCCGCATCGTCGGCGGCGCGGGCGAACAGGATCGAACGCTTGACGCGCACCACCCGGCATTCGTTCACCGCCTCGGCGGAGAAGCGATGCCGCGGCGCCGTCTCCCAGCCGAACACGTCGCCCGGCAGGCAGAAGGTCTCGATCTGGCGGCGCCCATCGCCCAGCAGCTTGCAGACCCGCACCGCGCCGGACAGCACCAGGAAGATGTGATCGGCCGGCGCATCCTCGGCGAAGATCTCGGAATTGCGCGAAAAGGTGGTCACCACGCCGAGGCCGGCGAGAATGTCGGTGGGCTGGCGGGTTCCCGTCTCGTCCTGCCATGCGCGCGACACCCGGCCCGCGACCGCGCCCGACAGCGGCGGCTGAACATAGGCCTTCTGGGTGAGGGCGGCGGCAATGGTCGACATGGGAACTCTCCTCCACAGAATGTTATCAGCGATAACTCTCGGAGACCTTGAGAGAAATTCGGAACGAACACTTAAGTCGTGACCCTTAGGTATATTTACGGAGGTGACGGCCGGCGCTAACAGGGACGGAAGCTCCACCGGGGAACAGGCGCGAGGACGAGGCAGTGGGCGAGATGAAACCGGCGGCGACCGAACAGAGCGGCGCCGCGCGCGAGGTTCAGCGCCCCTGGCGCCAGCAGGCGCTGAACCTCGCGCGCGGGGCGGGCACCGGCGCCTTCGTGCTGGCGCTGTGCGCCATGCTTCCGCTGCCGCCCTTTGACGCGCGCGGCGACGCGCGCGGCGCCCTGCTGCTGGTGATCGCCACCGTCCTGGTGAGCGCGCTCGGGCTGGCGGCGAGCCTTGCCCTGCTGTGCGTCGGCCTGGCCGGCGGGGTGCTGCTCACCCTTTCCCGCCCCGATTTTCCGCCGCTCGATCCGATCGCGGCGCTGCTGCTGGCTGGCGCCGGCCTCGGCGTGGCGGTGCTGGGGGAACGCCTGCGGCAGACCCGACAAGCCGCCGCCGCGCGCACCCGCGACCTGCTGGCTCGCGAGGCCCACCTCTCCTCCATCCTCAGCACAGTGCCCGATGCCATGGTGGTGATCGACGAGCACGGCATCATGCGCTCGTTTTCCGCCACCGCGGAGCGCCTGTTCGGCTACACCGCCGCCGAGGCGGTGGGCCAGAACGTCTCCGTGCTCATGCCCTCGCCCCATCGGGAGGCCCATGACGCCTATATCGGCCGCTATCTTCACACCGGCGAGCGGCGCATCATCGGCATCGGCCGGGTGGTGGTGGGCGAGCGCAAGGACGGCTCCACGTTCCCCATGGAACTATCGGTGGGCGAAATGCGCTCGGCCACGGAACGCTTCTTCACCGGCTTCATCCGCGACCTGACGGAGCGTCAGGAAACCGAGGCCCGCCTGCAGGAGCTGCAGGCCGAGCTCGTCCACATCTCGCGACTGACCGCCATGGGCGAGATGGCCTCCACCCTGGCCCATGAGCTGAACCAGCCGCTATCGGCCATCGCCAATTACATCAAGGGCTCCCGGCGGCTGCTGGAAGGCGGGGTGGTGCGCACCGAGATGCTCCAGGGGGCGCTGGAAAAGGCCGGCGAACAGGCCCTGCGGGCCGGCCAGATCATCCGCCGCCTGCGCGACTTCGTCTCCCGTGGCGAAAGCGAGCGGCGGGTGGAGAGCCTCGCCAAGCTGGTGGAGGAGGCGAGCGCTTTGGCCCTGGTGGGCGCCAAGGAGCACGGCATCCAGGTGCGGTTCCATTATGATCCCGGGTGCGACCTCGTGCTCGCCGACAAGGTGCAGGTCCAGCAGGTATTGCTGAACTTGATGCGCAACGCCCTGGAGGCAATGATGGAGGCACCCCGGCGGCAGCTCCTCGTGCAGACCGAGCCGGCGGAGGATGACATGGTGATGATCAGCGTCTCGGACACCGGGTCCGGCATCTCGCCGGAGATCAAGGCTCAATTGTTCACCCCGTTCGTGACCACCAAGCGACAGGGCATGGGCGTCGGCCTGTCCATCTCGCGCACCATCATCGAAGCCCATGGCGGCCGCATCTGGGTGGAATCCAACCCGGCGGGCGGCGCCACCTTCCGTTTCACCCTGCGCGCCGTGGGCGACGAGGCGGCGGTCGATGACTGAACCGACGCTGATCCACGTCATCGACGACGACGAGGCGGTCCGCCAATCCCTGGCCTTCCTGCTGGCCACCGCCGGCTATGAGGTGCAGGAGCACCCCTCCGCCCGCGCCTTCATCCAGGCCGGCCTGCCGGCGGGCGACGGCCTGGCCGGCTGCATCATCACCGATGTGCGGATGCCCGACATGACTGGCATCGACCTGCTCCACCAGCTCAAGGACAAGGGCTCCAGCGTGCCGGTGATCGTGGTCACCGGCCATGGTGACGTGCCGCTGGCGGTGGAGGCCATGAAGCTCGGCGCCACCGATTTCCTGGAAAAACCGTTCGACGACGTGGCCATCCTCGACGCGGTGAAGGCGGCGCTGGCGCGGCGGCAGAAGCACCACCAGCGCGACGCCCTGCGCGAGGAGGTCAACGAGCGCATTTCCGCCCTCTCCCAGCGCGAGCGGCAGGTACTGGAATGCCTGGTGGCCGGCCAGGCCAACAAGATGATCGCCTATGATCTCGGCATCAGCCCGCGCACGGTGGAGGTCTACCGCGCCAATGTGATGACCAAGATGAAGGCCCAGAGCCTGTCGGAACTGGTGCGCATGGCGCTGCTCGCCGGCATCGCCCCCAGCGCCGGGTGAAGCGCTTGATTTAACTCAAGGCCACTTTCCCTCCACATCGGTTAGCCTGTGTCATCGACCAACTGGGCCCAATGTGGGCCCTCTTGCGGGTCGCGGGAGGCGGCCGATGGATGCGCACTGCAAGGCCAACATGACCCGCGACCGCGACGCGCCGCTGGCGGGTGTCGACCTGTCGCCACCGGCGACGGCGCGCTTCGGCTTGGCGCCGCACGCGGGGCTGCCCGCACCGGTGGTGCCTCGCTCCGCCATGCCCCAGTCCGCCATGCCCCACCCATCCATGTCCCACGCACCGGCTCCCCACGCCCCCGTCCCCAATGCCGCGGCACCGCTGATGGCCCATCAGGTTCAGCCCGAGCCGGATCCGGACCTGCCGTGGATCGTGCATGTGGTGGATGACGACGCGGCGGTGTGCAGCTCCCTCAAGTTCGCTTTGGAGCTCGACGGCTTCGAGGTGCGCACCTATCCCGGTTATGGCGAGCTGCTGGCGTCGGACCTGCCGCGCGCCGGCTGCCTGATCGTCGACTACAATCTGCCCGGCCTCAACGGCCTGGAGCTGCTGGGCGAACTGGACCGGCGCGATGTGCACCTGCCGTCCTTCCTCATCACCAGCAACCCCACCACCAACGTGCGGCGCCGGGCCAGCGCGCAGGGCGTCGCCATCATCGAGAAACCGCTGCTGGGCAATCAGCTCAGCGAGGCGGTGCGGGCGAGCTTCTCCCGGGCCATGCCCTGCTGAGCAACCCGCGCCGCGCCGGCGCCAGTCCGGCGCAAGCGTCCCCGCCTACAACCCGTGCGACACGCCTTGGCTATTGCACCGCAGCTTCGCACCCGGCACCCTGACCGGGTCGACGTGCTGTCGCATCGCCGAGGCATGATCCAAGTCGCGACGACGGACGCCGGGACCGCCCCTGGGCGCCGCAGACCGGAAGGCCAGCCATGACCACCCGCAATCTCGATGCATTGTTCCACCCGAGCGCCATCGCGCTGGTGGGCGCCAGCAACGCACCGGGCTCCATCGGTTCGATCATCGCCCGCAACCTGTTCGAGGCCGGGTTTGCGGGTCCCATCCTCACCGTCAATGCCAAGGAGCGCGTCACCCGCTCCTCGCTCAATTATGCCCATGTGAACGACCTGCCGATCCCGGTGGACCTGGCGGTGGTGACTGCACCGCCAGAGACGGTGCCGCAGATCATCGCCGATCTCGGCGCCAAGGGGTGCCGCGCCGCGGTGGTCACCGCCTCGGCCTTCGGCGAGGGCGCCAAGCTCGAGGGCACCGACCTGCTGCAGCGCATGCTGGACGCGGCCAAGCCGCACCTCCTGCGCATTCTCGGGCCCAATTGCATCGGCTTCATTTCCCCTGCCGCCCGCATCAACGCCTCAGTGGCGCACCTGATGCCGACCAAGGGCGACGTGGCCTTCATCACCCAGTCGCGCACCATGGCCAACACCGTGCTGGACTGGGCCAACGCCCGCGGCTTCGGCTTCTCCCACGTGATTTCCCTGGGCGACAAGGGCGACATCGATTTCGGCGACCTGCTCGATTATCTCGCCCTCGACAACACCACCCGCGCCATCCTGCTCTATGTGGAGAACATCACCGACGCGCGGAAATTCATGTCCGCCGGCCGCATCGCCGCCCGGGCCAAGCCGGTGATCGTCATCAAGGCGGGCCGCAGCGCCGCCGGCGCCCGGGCCGCCCTCTCCCACACCGGCGCCCTGGCCGGCGCCGATCTCGTCTATGACGCCGCCTTCCGCCGCGCCGGCATGCTGCGGGTGCTGGAGCTGCGCGAGGTGTTCGAGGCCGTCACCACGCTGTCGTCGGGCATCCGCCTCCATGGCGACCGGCTCGCCATCCTCACCAATTCCGGCGGCGCCGGGGTGCTGGCGGTGGACGCTTTGGAAGATGTGGAGGGCACGCTCGCCACCCTCGATCCCGATACCCTCGCCAAGCTGGAGGCGGCGCTGCCGCCCACCTGGTCCCACGCCAATCCGGTCAATATCCACGCCAACGCCCCGGCCAAGCGCTATGGCGAGGCGCTCAAGGCGCTGCTGGCCAATAAGGGCTCCGACGGCATCCTGGTGCTGGACTGCCCCACCGCGGTGGGTGACGCGCCGGGCGCGGCGGCGGCGGTCATGGAAGTGCTGGAGACGCGACCGCGCGCCCCGGTGCTCACCTGCTGGCTGGGCGAGAGCGCGGTGGCCGACGTGCGCCGCAAGTTCGCCGCCCGCCGGATTCCCACCTATGAAACCCCCGACGAGGCGGTGCGCGCCTTCGGACACCTGGTGTCCTACCAGCGCAACCAAACCCTGCTGATGGAGACGCCGCCGGCGCGGACTTTCGAGGAGCCCGACCGCGAGCGGGCGCGGCAGATCGTCGAGCACGTGCTGGCCGCCGGCCGCAGCACCCTGGGCGAGTTCGAGGCCAAGGCGGTGCTCGCCGCCTATGACATTCCGGTGGTGGAAACGCGCATCGCCCAGAACCCGGAGGATGCCGGCCGCATCGCCAGCGAGATGGGCGGGCCGGTGGTGGTGAAGGTGCTGTCCCACGACATCACCCACAAATCCGACGTGGGCGGGGTGCGGCTCGATCTGCGCACGCCGGCGGCGGTGGAGGACGCCTGCCGCGCCATCATCGCCACGGTGGCGGAGAAGATGCCGCGCGCCAAGGTGGAGGGCTTCACCGTGCAGGAAATGGTGCGCCGGCCCCACGCCATCGAGCTGATCGCCGGCATCGCCAACGATCCCACCTTCGGCCCCATCGTGCTGTTCGGCCGTGGCGGCACGGCGGTGGAGGTGATCGGCGACCGGGCGGTGGCGCTGCCGCCGCTCAACGGTGTGCTGGCCCGGGAGATGATCTCCCGCACAAGGGTGGCCAAGCGCCTCGCCGGCTATCGCGACCACCCGCCCGCCGACATGGAGGCCATCGCCTCCACCCTCATCAAGATCAGCGAGCTTCTGGCCGACCTGCCACAGATCGCCGAGCTCGACATCAACCCGCTGATTGCCGACGAGAATGGCGTTCTGGCGCTCGACGCCCGCATCGTCGTGCACGAGGCCCGGCAGGACGGCACCGCACGGTTCGCCATCAAGCCCTATCCGCCGGAGCACGTGAAGGACATTCCCCTCACCGACGATCACACCGTCACCCTGCGGCCGATCCGGCCCGAGGACGAGCCGGGCCTCGTCGACGTGGTGCGCCGGTCCGATCCCCAGGATGTGCGCATGCGCTTCCTCGGCTCGGTGAAGGACTTCCCGCACCTGATGGCCGCCCGCCTGTCGCAGATCGACTATGATCGCGAGATGGCGTTCGTGGCGGTGGAGCCCTCCGGCGACATCTGCGGCGTGGTGCGCATCATCGCCGATCCGGACAATGAGGAGGCCGAATACGCCATCATGGTGCGCTCGGACATGAAGGGCAAAGGCCTCGGCTACCGGCTGATGACCGAAATCCTCGACCATGCCCGCGCCCGCGGCCTGAAGAAGGTGTTCGGCGACGTGATGCGGGAGAACGGGCCCATGCTGCACATGGCCGAGGATCTCGGTTTCAAGGTGGCGCCCAGCGCCGAGGATCCCTCGATCATGCGGGTGGTGATCACCCTGTGAGGGGGCCGGCGCACCGGCCCCAACGCCCTGAAACGACGCGCGCACCGGCGGTTGAACCGGCGCCTGTCCCCGGCCGCCGACGCAGCACGCTTGACGGTGAGACGGCGAGGCGCAATATCAGGTCACGTGCGTTATCGACTTCAGCACACAGGGCGCATTTGTGCCGTCGCAATGTGACGGTGGATCTGTTGTTCTAGATGTGCACACGCGCTGTGCGGTTCCGGGGTGGGCACCGCCAGGCATTTCATCGGTTTGCGCAAGATGGCGACGAACGACACAGGGGAGACGGGAGGTCCGTGGCGGTCGGAGTATCTGGCTCTGCACGACCCGCTGACCAATCTGCCGAACCGGCTGCTCATGCTCGAATTTCTGGCCGGCGCCCTGGGCGCGGCCCGGGATGGCGCGCGGACCGTGGCCGTGCTGTCGGTCGATCTCGATAATTTCCGCCAGCTCAACGACCAGTATGGCTTCTCCTGCGGCGATCAGGTGCTGGTGGAGATGGCCCGGCGCCTGCGCCGCTGCGTGCGCGACAATGACCTGGTGGCGCGGGTGGGCGCCGACGAGTTCATTCTCATCGCCACCGGCCTCAATGACGCGCAGACCGCCGAGCGCCTGTGCCGCCGGCTGCAGGCGGCGGTGAGCACCCCCATGGCGCTGGCCGCCACCACGGTCTACCCCCAGGCGACCCTCGGCATCGCCCTCGCGCCGCTGGATGGCGACGAGGCGGATGCCCTGCTGCATCGGGCCGACCTCGCCCTGGAGCGCGCCAAGAGCATCGGCCCCGGCGTCTTTTGCTTCTTCACCGCCGAGATGAACGAGGCGGCCCAGGGCAAGCGGTCGCTGGAAGGCGACCTGCGCCGCGCCATCGTGTCCGACCAGTTCGTTCTGCTCTACCAGCCGCGCTGGAGCACCGACACCCTGCGCATCCTCGGCGTCGAGGCGCTGATCCGCTGGGATCACCCGCAGCTCGGGCGGCTGGTGCCGGACGAGTTCGTGCCCCTGGCCGAACAGAGCGGCCTTGTCATTCCCATCGGCGAATGGGTGCTGCGCAAGGCGTGCGACACCATTGCCCGGCTGCCGGACCTCAATGTCTCGGTGAACGTCTCGGTGGTGCAGTTCCGCGGCCCGGAGCTGGTGACCACGGTGGAATCCGTGCTCAGGGCCGCCGAGCTGCCGGCCCACCGCCTGGAGCTCGAGATCACCGAAAGCGTGCTGATCGAGAACACCGACAACGCCCTCGACATCCTGATGAAGCTGAAGGATCTCGGGGTGCGCCTGTCCATGGATGACTTCGGCACCGGCTATTCATCGCTGGGCTATCTGCGCTCGTTCCCGTTCGACGCGCTCAAGATCGACCGCCGCTTCGTCGGCGATCTCGACCAGAGCAAGGGGGCGCTGGCCATCGTCCAGGCCATCCTCGGCCTCGGCCGGGCCCTGGGCATGCAGGTGGTGGCCGAAGGGGTGGAGACCGAAAGCCAGCTCGCCTGCCTCAAGGCCGACCGCTGCGACGAGGTTCAGGGCTTCTATCTCGGCCGCCCCATGACCGAGGAAGCCCTCCTCCAGTTCATCGCCGAGCGCGGCCTCGCCACGGTGTGAGCGCTGCCGCGCGCTGTGACAGCGAGCTCACCCCCTGTTTCACGTGAAAACGGCACCGGCGCGCCGCCCCCTTACGCCAGCCAGGGCGCCATCTGATCGAGGGCGATGAGGGCGTCCGCATCCACCCGCGGCCGGACTACCGCCGCCACCGCGCCATTCACCAGCACCTCCGGCACCAGGCCCCGGGTGTTGTAGGTGGAGGCCTGCACCGCCCCATAGGCCCCGGCGGTCATCACGGCCAGGAGATCCCCGGCCTTCACCTCCGGCATGGCCCGATCGAGGGCGAGGAAATCCCCGGTCTCGCACACCGGCCCGACCACGTCCGCCACCATGGTGGGCGTGCCGGGCGCGGGCTGCGCCACCGGGAAGATGTCGTGGTGCGCCTCGTACAGGGTGGGGCGGATGAGGTCGTTCATGGCCGCGTCGACGATCACGAAGGTCTTGCCCTCCCCGTGCTTCACATAGATCACACGGGTGACGAGGATGCCCGCGTTGGCGACGATCATGCGCCCCATCTCGAACACCAGTGGCAGATCGAGGCCGCCGAGGCCGCGGCGGACCACCTCCGCATAAACGTGGGGCGGCGGCGGCACAGGGTCGCTCACCGCATAGGGCACACCGAGCCCGCCACCCAGATCGAGGTGATGCAGGCGATGGCCGGCGGCGAGCAGGTCGCGGGCCAGCTGGGCCAGCAGCTCCACCGCATTCTCCACCGGCGCCATATCGGTGATCTGACTGCCGATGTGCATGTCGACGCCGGTCACCGCGAGGCCGGGCAGCCGCGCCACCTCGTCATAGACCTCCCGCGCCCGCGAGATGGGAATGCCGAACTTGGTGGCGGACCGGCCAGTGGAGATCTTCTTGTGGGTGCGGGCGTCCACGTCCGGATTGACGCGAATGGACACCGGCGCCACCCGGCCCAGCGCCGTCGCCACCTCGGAGAGCACGTGCAGCTCGGGCTCGCTCTCCACATTGAAGCACAAGATGCCGGCCGCCAGCGCCTCCGCCATCTCCTCCCGGGTCTTGCCGACTCCCGAGAAGACGATGCGCGAGCCGGGAATGCCGGCCGCCAGCGCCCGCCGCAATTCGCCCACCGAGACGATGTCCGCCCCCGCGCCGAGCCGCGCCAGGGTGGCGATCACCGACTGGTTGGAATTGGCCTTCAAGGCATAGCACAGCAGCGCCTGCCGATCGGCGAACGCCTCCATGAACACCTTGTAGTGGCGTTCCAGCGTTGCCGATGAATAGCAATAGAAGGGGGTGCGCACCTCGGAGGCGAGAGCGGTGAGGTCCACGTCCTCGGCATGAAGGCGCGCGTCGCGGTAGCTGAAGTGATGCATGATGGTAAGGCCGAATGTGCAGGAAGCCGCGGGACAGGCGGCGAAAGGGGCGAGCCCACCCGCGGAGGATCGGGCGCCGCCACGGGACCCGTGGCGCGGATCGCCCTCAGATCATGGCCCCGGCGCGCCGATCGCGATGCCGCGTCAGGCCCGGTGGCGGCAGCGCGCTGCGCCAGTAGGCGCGATCACAGCAGGCCGTCGAGGAAGAACGGCCGGTCCGGACGGGCCACGCCCTCCAGCTGATCCGTCTTGCCGCTCTGTTTCTGCTTGCTCTTTTCCCAATCGGCATGGGGCGTGACCGAATTGGCCATGTCGGAAGCCGAGGTGGCGGAGTGAAAGCCGGTTTCCCCGGCAGCCGTGGGTGGCGGAACCGCCGGCGGCGTCTTCGGCGCTTCGGCCTTGGGGGCCCCTGGCGGCGGCTCAAGCGGCCCCTTCACGCCGCATCCGGCGAGTGCGAGGGCGGCGACCAGCGCCAGAGGAAGGGAGAGACGGGACATGGAAATGCGGGCCATCCGGGTCAATTCGCGGCCACTATAGCCTGCGCGCCGCCAAAGGCGAGCCCCTGTGCGGCGCACCAGCCCCTTGCCGCCCACGGCGCCGCCCCGCCGTGTCCACGGGGCCACGCCCGCACCGGCCCCGTTTCCGGGCGAACCGGCCCAGAGCCAGCGGCTTTTGGACAGGCGGCCTCCACACCTGCGCCATCATTCGATTGCCGCCTGGACACTAGTCGAAGAATTCATTTTCGCGCCGCAGCAAGCGGACATAGATTTCCGCCGATTTCTGACGATCGAGGCAGCGCCCACCCGCTGCGCTGACGGCACCGCGGCAGCGACGGACCGTGATCGGCAGGGCTCACCCCCCGTTTCGATCTGCCCCATTCCCTGGTGAAGCCCATGGGTCTCCCTTCTTCCATCGCCGCCGGCGCGGATCCCCGCGCCGTGCGCTTCGCCCTGCTCGCTTTGGCTCTTGCCTCGTTCGGCATCGGCACCACCGAATATGTCATCGTCGGGCTGCTGCCGCGCGTGGCCACCGACCTGTCGGTGACCATTCCGCAGGCCGGCTTCCTGGTCACCGGCTATGCGCTGAGCGTGACGTTCGGCTCGCCCTTCCTCGCCATTGCCACCGCCCGCATGAACCGGCGCCATGCGCTGATGACCCTCATGGGGGTGTTCATCGCCGGCAATGCGCTGTGCGCGGTGGCGCCCAGCTTCACCCTGCTGATGGCCGCCCGCATCGTCACCGCTTTGTGCCACGGCGCCTTCTTCGGGCTCGGCGCGGTGGTGGCGGCGGAACTCTCGGTGCCGAGCCGCAAGGCGCAGGCCATCGCCATGATGTTCGCCGGCCTCACCATCGCCAACGTGCTGGGCGTGCCCCTCGGCACCGCCTTGGGCGAGGCCTTGACCTGGCGCGACACCTTCCTCGCGGTGGTGGTCATCGGCATCGCCGCCGCGGCGGCGCTCGCCCTGTGGCTGCCCAAGGACCTGCCCACCCCGCCCCTGGCGCTGAAGCGGGAGGCCAAGGCCATCGCCAACGTGCAGGTGGTGCTGGCCATGGTCATCTCCATCGTCGCCTCCGCCAGCCTGTTCAGCGTGTTCACCTACATCGCCCCGATCCTCACCGAGCACACCGGCGTCTCGGCCCATGGGGTGACGCTGATGCTGCTGATCTTCGGCGTCGGCCTCACCATTGGCAATTTCGGCGGTGGCTGGATGGCCGACCGCAGCCTGCTGCCGACGGTGATCGGCATCACCGCGGTGCTGGCGGTACTGCTGGCCCTGTTCCCGCTCACCAGCGCCTATCCGCTGCCGGCGGCCATCACCCTGTTCATCTGGGGCGTGCTGGCCTTCGCGCTGGTGGCTCCGCTGCAGATGCGGGTGGTGAAGGAAGCGGCGGAAGCCCCCAACCTCGCCTCCACCCTCAACCAGGGCGCCTTCAACCTGGGCAACGCCCTGGGCGCGGCCGTCGGCGGCGTCGGCCTCTCCGCCGGCCTCTCCTACATGGACCTGCCGTGGATGGGTGCCGCGCTGGCCTGCCTCGCCATGCTGCTGGCTGTGGTGGCCCACCGGCTCGACCATGCCGCCCACGACATCCCGGTGGCGGTGGTCGGCGTCGGCCCCCATGACGACGGGCCGCTGACGCCCGCCCTGTAGGCCGCCCGGCGCGCTGTCGCCCCGCGAAGCCGGTTCCCCTTCGCGTGACGGCGCCTAGCCGCCGTGGGCGGCGGCGCCGCCCGCCAGCTCGACGATTTCGTTGGTGATCTCCTCCTGCCGCAACTGGCGGGAGCGGGACACCAGCATGTCGAGGGTGTTCTCCACATTGGTGTGGGCGGCGATCATGGCCCGCATGCGGGCCTCGTTCTCCGCCGCGAACGAGAGCATCACCGCCTCGGTGATCTCGGCGAACACATATTCGGCCACCAGCCGCGCCAGCAGCACATCGGGCGCCAGCGTGATCAGCGGCGGCACCGCCCGGTGGGCCAGCGGAAAGCGGTGAAAATCGAACGGCACCAGCTGTTTCGTGGCCACCTCCATGGCCTCCCCGCCGCCCGGCACGGCATGCAGCAGGCACACCTGCGCCACCGGCACGCGCTCCAGCCGCGCGAACAGCGCATCGGCGATCTCGCTGGCGAGCCGCGCCGCCTGATCCGGATGCCCCACCATGGCCGCCGACCAGTCCCAGGCCAGGCCCCGCTCTTCCGCCACCAGCAGCCCGCGATCGCCGACGATGAACAGCCCCCCGCCCGCGTCGGGCCCGCGCGCGGCGACGGCAGCCTCCAGCACATGCTCGCTGAAGGCGCCGGCAAAGCCCTGCTCCGCGCACAGGGCGATCACCAGCCGCAGGCCGGGACCCGACGGGAGCGCCGTGCCCCGCTCGTCCACCGGCAGAAAGGCCAGGGCATGGCCGATGCCGGCGGCGATGGTGTCGGCATAGGCGCGGATGCCGTCGAGATGGGCCCGTGCCTCCCGCGAGCGGGCGGCGGCAATGCCGCGCATGGCGGTGATGACCGCCGACAATTGATGCACGGTGCGGATGCGCGCGGTGACATCGGACAGGCGTTCCGCCATGGCGCTCTCCTTATCCCGGCTCCCTGCCGCCTCAGCCGGCGGCCGCCAACTCCTGCGCCAACTCCTGCGCCAGCGCCTGAACCGCCGCCACCAGTTTCTCCCGCACCGGCGCCTCAAGGGTGCCGCTGGCGGCAAGGGCCGCCACCTCGGCGCCCGCATTGGCATCGAGATAGGCCGGCAGCCGCGCCCGCAGCGGGGGAATGACGGCCACCGGCAGGGCATCGAACACCCCGTCGGCCAGCGCCGCCAGCAGCGCCACCTGGTCGGCGAGGCGCAGATTGGCGAAGCGCGGCTGGGTGAGCAGCGCGCGGATCCGCTCGCCACGGGTGATCTGCGCCTTCACCCGGGTATCGGAGATGCCGCCGAAGCGGGTGAACATCTCCAGCTCCAGGAACTGGGAATAATCGAGCCGCAACCGGCCGGACACCTCGCGCAGGGCCGGCTTCTGGGCCTTGCCGCCCACCCGCGACACCGACAGGCCCACATCCACCGCCGGCCGCTGATTGGCGGCGAACAGGCGGGAATCGAGCACGATCTGGCCATCGGTGATGGAGATGAGGTTGGTGGGAATGTAAGCGGAGAGGTTGCCGGCATCGGTCTCGGCCACCGGCAGAGCGGTGAGGGAACCGCTGCCCAGCTCCGGTGAGAGCTTGGCGGCGCGTTCCAGCAGGCGGGCATGCAGATAGAAGATGTCACCGGGATAGGCCTCGCGGCCCGGCGGCTCGCGGGTGAGCAAGGCGAGCTCGCGATGGGTGGCGGCATGGTGGGTGAGATCGTCCACCACGATCAGGGCATGGCCGCCCTTGTCGCGGAAATATTCCGCCATGCTGAAGCCGGCAAAGGGCGCGATCCACTGCAGGCCCGGCGCTGCCGAGGCGGCGGCCACCACGAAGATGCAGCGCTCCGGGGCGCCATGGGCCTTCACCGCCTCGATCACCCGCTCCACGGCGGTGGCGCGCTGGCCCACCGCCACATAGACGCAGATCACATCCGAATGCTTCTGGTTGACGATGGCGTCCACCGCCACCGCGGTCTTGCCGGTGGCGCGATCGCCGATGATCAGCTCACGCTGGCCGCGACCCAGAGCGAACAAAGCGTCGAGCACCAGGATGCCGGTTTCCACCGGCTCGCTGACGAGGTCGCGGTCGATGATGGCGGGGGCCGGCCGCTCAATGGGCAGATGGTCGGTGGCGGTGATGGGCGCGCCCCCGTCGAGGGGGCGGCCGAGGGGATCGACCACCCGGCCCAGCAGCCCCTCCCCCACCGGCACCCGCACCACCTCTCCGGAGCCCGTGACCTTGGAGCCGGCCTCGACGCCGGCGGCATCGTCCAGCAGCACGGCGCCGATGGTGTCGGCGTCGAGGGTCAAGGCGAAGCCGAGGCGGCCGCCCTCGAATTTCAGGATCTCATCGAGCCGCACGTCGGGCAGGCCGGAGACGCGGGCGATGCCGTCCGCCACCTCCTCCACCCGGCCGATGGCCTCCGCCTGCACCGACAGATCGGCGCGGGCCACCTTCGCACGGCTTGCTTCGAGCCAATCGGCATCAGCGCCCATCGTGGGTGAGCTCCGTCAGAATGCGGTCGAGGGCGGCCCGCCAGCTGTTGCGGACGATGGCATGGGGGGCGGTGAGCTCCAGGCCGGCGATCAGGTTCGGGTCGACGCTCAGCGCCAGGGTCACATCATGCCCCAGCGTCGCGGCGATTTTTTGCCGGCAAAGCGCCTCCTCTTCCCTGGACAGGGCGCGCGCCGCTTTCAGCTGCAGCGGCTCCTCGGCGACGGCAAGACTGGCGCGCGCCTCCTCCGGCAGAGCGGCGAGACCCGCGCACAGGCCATCGATGAAGGCGGCGACGCGGGTGTCGTCGGGCAGCTGCGCCAGCAGGCGGGCGGCGATGTCCACGGCGAGCCGGCTGGCCCGGTCATCCACCGCCGCCTCGGCACGGGCGCGGACGTGGGCGATGTCCGCCTCGGCGGCGGCCCGCAGGCCATCGGCCTCGCTGCGGGCCGCCGCCAGCAGCGCCGCCTTGCGCGCCTCCCCCTCGGCCAGAGCGGCATCCACCTTCTCGGTGCGGGCGGCGGCGATGGCGGCGGTCTCGGCCGCGGCCTTGGTGCGCTCCGCCTCGGCGGCGGCGCGCGCGGCGCGCGCGGCCTCCAGGTCGCGGGTCGCCGCCGCCTGCCGCTCGGCCATCAGCGCCACCACCGGCCGGAACAGGAAACGGGCCAGGATGAAGACCAGCACCAGGACGTTGATGGCCTGCAATCCGAGCGTCCACCAATCGATCTGCATGGGCGCGGGCCGCTATTTCACGAACGGATTGGCGAACAGCACCAAAAGCGCGATCACCAGACAGTAGATCGCCATGGTCTCGATCATGGCGAGGCCGACGAACAGGGTGCGCGAGAGGGTACCGGCGGCTTCCGGCTGGCGGGCGATGGCGTCCATGGCGGCGGCGACCGCCCGCCCCTCGCCCAGCGCCGGGCCGATGGCGCCGAACGACACCGCCATGGCGGCGGCGGCGATGGAGACCACTTGAATGAGATTGTCCATGGGGTCTAGCGCTCCTGCTGGGCGGAAGGATCGGGCGGGACGGCGGGCGCGGGGGCCTCGCCCTCGCTGACCGCCGCGCCGATGAAGACGGTGGCGAGCACCGCGAAAATATAGGCCTGGACGGCGCCGGTGAGCAGGTCGAGCGCCATCAGCGGGATCGGCACCAGCAGCCCCGCCAGGGACAGGATGATGCCGATGACGAACACGCCGCTCATGATGTTGCCGAACAGGCGCACCACCAAAGAGAAGGTGCGGGTGATCTGCTCCACCACATTGAGCGGGATCATCACCCAGGTGGGTTCGGCGAAGGTCTTCAGATAGCCGCCGAGCCCGCGCGCCCGCACCCCATAGGCGAGGGTCGCCACGAACACGATGAGGGCGAGGGCGGCATCGGTTTCCAGATGGGCGGTGGGCGGCTCCAGGCCCGGGATCAGCGAGATCCAGTTGGCGCACAGCACATAGAGGAAGATGGTGCCGATCAACGCGCGATACGGCGCCGGGTTCACCTGCATGGTGTCGGCGATCTGGCTGTCGATGGCGGAGACCACCGTCTCCAGCAGCGCCTGGCCGCGCCCGGGCACCAGCTTCAGGTGGCGGGTGGCGAGCCAGCAGCCGCCGCCCAGCGCCACCATGATGCCCCAGGTGACCACCACCGGCGCGGTGATGGGCACAGGGCCCACGTGGAACAAAGGTTCGATGACCAGGGGCGAAGAGATCATGCCACCTTCCCCAGCCGTCGCACGACGAGGGTGCGGGCGCCCAGCAGCCCCACCGCGCCCATCAGCAGCGGCAGCGCGCCCAGCGCCGCCAGCACCGCCATGGCCACCAGCAGGATGGCGAACCGGCCCATTTGCAGCACCACCGCCAGGGCCACCCGGCCGCCGGCCAGATAGAGCTTCGTGTTCCACCAGAGCGAGGCGAAATAGGCGAAACCGGCCGCAAGCCCCACCCCCAGGCCGACGGCGGCGCCGGCGAAGGGGCTGAAGCTCGGCAGAGCGGCGGAGAGGGCCGCCATGGCGGCGAACGGTGCGCTCATTGGTCGGCTCCTCCCCCGGCCCGGTGCATCCACCGCCAGGCAGACCACAGGCCGAAGGCGGCCCCCAGCATCAGCAGTGCCGCGGCGAACATGATGCCGGTGGAAAACTGCGTGTCGAGCCAGCGCCCCACCACCAGCCCCAGCAGGGTGGGCACGACGATGGTCCAGCCGAGAATGCCCATCTGCCCCAGCCGGGCGCCGAGGGAGGGTTCCGGATTCTCCAGGCCGCGCTTCTGCCGCTCAGCCGCACGCCGGGCGGCTTCGGCAAGACGGTCGATCGGCGGGCCGGAACGGGGATCTGCCGCCATCACGCCCCTCCATCCGCTGGCGGCGTATGCGTGTCGGTGCCGAAGGCGCCGAAGGCCTCCCCCTGCCCCGGCCGCAGATAGCGCATGAGCTGGCGCACCGCGCGGGCATGGAGGCGCATCTGCTCCACCCGCGCCTTGCGCTCGGCATCGGTCTCGGCGGCGCGCAGGCGGGCGACTTCCGCCTCGAGGCGCGGCAAATCATCCCCCAGCGTGCCCTGGCGGCAGGCGATGGCCACCTTCGTGCCGCCCTCCACCGTCAGCAGCCCGCCGGCCTGGGCGCAGTAATGCACCACGTCGTCGCCGGTGCGCCAGCGCACCACCGAGGCCGGCAGCACGGTGAGAAAATCCGTGTGGCCCGGCAGGATGCCGAAGCCGCCGCTCTCATCCTCGGCACGCACCGCGCGCACCTCCGCATCACGCACCAGCACGGCGGTGGGCGTGGAGATGGAGAGCCGCAGGGTTCCGCTCATGTCGCCGCCCCTGCGGTCGCGCCGGCTTTCGCGCCGCTGGGCTTGCGGGCGGCCTCCTCCTTGGCGCGAGCCTCATCGAGCCCGCCCACCATGTAAAGCGAGCTTTCCTGCCAGTCGTCGCAGGCTCCGGCGAGAATGGCCTTGCAGCCAGCCACGGTGTCGGCGATGGGCACCGAGCGGCCGGGCACGCCGGTGAAGGCCTCGGTGACGGTGAACGGCTGGGTGAGGAAGCGCTGCAGCTTGCGGGCGCGCTCGACGATGCGGCGATCCTCCGCCCCCAATTCCTCCATGCCCAGCAGCGAGATGACATCCTGCAGCTCGCGATAATGCTCGATGGTCCGGCGCACCTCGGTGGCCACCTGCGCGTGCTCCTCCCCGACGATCAGCGGATCGAGCAGGATGGAGGAGGAGGCGATGGGATCGACCGCCGGATACATGCCCTCCGCCGCCATGGCGCGGGAGAGCACCACGGTGGAATCCACATGGGCGGCGATGGTGGTCACCGCCGGATCGGTGAAATCGTCCGCCGGCACATACACCGCCTCGATGGCGGTCACCGCGGCGCCACCCACCGAGGCGATGCGCTCTTCCAGCGCCGCCACCTCGCTCGCCAGGGTCGGCTGGTAGCCCACCCGCGAGGGCAGCCGGCCGAGCAGGCCCGACACTTCCGAGCCCGCCTGAACGAAGCGGAAGACGTTGTCCATGAGCAGCAGCACGTTCTGGTGCTTCTCGTCACGGAAGTATTCGGCGATGGTCAGCGCCGTCATGGGCACCCGCCAGCGGGCGCCGGGGGGCTCGTTCATCTGCCCATAGACCAGCACGGTGCGGTCCAGCACCCCGGAATGAGTCATGTCGAGCAGCATCTCATGCCCCTCGCGGGAACGCTCCCCCACCCCGGCGAACACCGAGATGCCCTGGTAGCTCGCCACCATGGCGTGGATCAGCTCCATCACCAGCACGGTCTTGCCCACGCCGGCGCCGCCAAACATCGCCGCCTTGCCGCCCTGGGCCAGCGGCGCCAACAGGTCGATGACCTTGATGCCGGTGCCGAAAATGTCGGCGGTGCCGCTCTGGTCGGCGAAGGCGGGGGGTGGCGCATGGATCGGCCGGCGCGGCACATCGGCGGGCAGCGGGGCGCCCTTGTCGCCCACATTGCCGGCCACGTCGAGCAGGCGGCCCAGCACCGCGTCGCCCACCGGCACCTCCACCGGTCCGCCCACCCGCTTCACCACATCGCCGCGCTTGAGGCCGGAGGTGGGCTGCAGGGCGATGGCGCGCACCGTCTCGATGTCCATATGGCTCTGCACCTCGGCCAGGATGCGGCCGCGCGCGGGGTCTTCCACCCACAGGGCATGCTCCACCGCCGGCAGGTTCCCCCCGGCGAAGCGCACGTCGATCACGGCGCCGCGCAGGGCGACGATGCGGCCGTCTCCGTCCGCGGTTTCGTTCGCACGCCCCGCCATGCACCGACCTCCGTGCACCGGTTCCGCCGCCCGCTCGGATGGAGTGGGGGAACACGTTTCAGCGGAAACATGCCAGAGGCACGCGGCCCGCGCTACCATCACCGGCCCCCTGCCGCTGGGGCATCTGCCAGGGGATGGGGTCGGCGGGGACGCCTTCAGCCGTTCGATTAGGCGTATTTGCGCCTATTTGCGGCCCCGGCAGCGACCCAATGGCGCGGGGCCTCAGATGCCCGCGCCCAGATTGACGAAATCCACCAGCAGATCCGCCGGCACGCCGGGGGCGGACACGGTGCCATCGGCGAGATCCTCCACCAGCCGATGGATCTGCGCGGCGATTTCCGGCACGGCGGTGATCTCCCACCAGGCCGGCCGGGTCAGCGGCCCCACCGCGTGGAGCCAGGAGCTGGCGGCGCCATAGCGGTCCACCAGGGCGCAGCCGCGGGTTTCAAGCCCCAGCCCCAGGGCATCCGGCACGATGTGGCCGGCATCCCGCAGGGCGGCGAACGGCGGCAGGCCCAGGGTGGCGAAATCCGAGCGCGGCCCGGTGCAATTGATCACCGCCGCCGCCCGTACCTCTTCATGGCCCCTGTCATGGCTCCTGTCATGGCCGCCGCCCCGGTGGCGCAGGGTGATGCTCACCCCGTCGGTCCCCGCCCGGTAGCCGGTGATGCGACCGGCCACCACCCGCAATTGGCCGGAGCCGATGAGGGCCTGCAGCCGGTCCGCCACCCGCGGCGCCATGCGATGGCGGTGCACATCCCAATAGGTACGCGCGTGACGCAGGAACCGCGCCTTCTCCGGCTGCGTCCAGTGGCTCCAGATGGTGGCGATGGCCGGGCGCACCGCATCCATCACCCGCTGCCAGGGGATGCCCTCCGCCGCCGCGCGCGCCACCGCCTGCCGGATCGCCCGCAGCCCCGCCCGCGGCGTCGGCGCCAGGGCCGGTGACAGGAACGCCGCGAAGCGCCCGCCCGCAGCATGCACCTGCGGCAGCAACCCGTGCCGGGACACCGCCACCAGCGGCCCACGATGCCCCGCTGCCGCCAGCTTCAGGGCCACGTCCACGAGGGTGAGGCCGGAGCCGATCAGCAGCACCGCCGCATCCGGCGGCAGCGCCGTCAGCGCGCCGCGCGCCCAGGGGTCGGGGATGAACCGCGGCGTGTCGTAGAACGCCGCATCGGCGCAGCGGGGCGGCTTGGGCGGCAGGTTGCCGGTGGCCAGCAGCACATGGGTCCCGGTGAGCCGGCGCCCATCCGCCAGCACCACGCCGGGCATCGGCTGCGCGCGCACGTCCACCACCGCGCCGCGCACCCGGCGCAGGCGGGGCGCGCCGGCATTCTGCGCCGCTGCGAGGGCCGCCTCCCATTGCGCCGCCACATAGGCCCCGAACAGGGCACGCGGCACGAACGCCTGGGAGAGATCGCCCCCCGCCTCCGCCAGGGCGGCCTCGAGATCGGCACCCGAAGCCTGAAGCCAGGTTGCGAAGGAGGGTTCCAGCCCCAGCTCCATGCGGACCACCGGCACATTGAGCACATGGTGGGCGTCGCAGGCCCCATAGGCGAGGCCGAGGCCGGCCTGCGCCTCGCGCTCCACCAGCACCACGTCGAACGCGCCGCGCCGATGGGCCAGCAGCGCCGCCAGGGTGCCGCTGAAGCCGCCCCCAACGATGATCAGCGTGCCGCGCGGGCCCTTTTCGCGTTCGCTCTCCGGTCCCATCTGGCATCCCACCTCGCGTCACGACTCAACAAATAACATTAATCCAATCGAACTACATGAGTCGCGGCGGCGCGGCGCCGCGTTGACATCCCGCGGCGCCCGCCGGCTTGATGGCGGGGGGCGCGCTGACCGGCCATCCGCCGTCGCCGCCCCGATCCTGTCCCCTCCGGAGTCCAGCGTCATGAGCGGTTCGTCGCGCGTCACCATCTGGCACAATCCCGCCTGCGGCACCTCGCGCAAGACCCTGGCGCTGCTGGAGGCCGAAGGGCTCACCCCGGACATCGTCCAGTATCTGAAGACCCCGCCGAGCCGACCGGCCCTCGCCCAGGCCATCCAGGCAGCCGGCATCAGTGTGCGCGATGCCCTGCGGCGCAAGGGCGATCTCTACAAGGACCTCGGCCTCGACGATCCCGCGCTCAGCGATGATGCGCTGCTCGATGCCATGATCGCCCATCCGGCGTTGATCGAGCGCCCCTTCGTCTTCACCCCCAAGGGGGTGCGTCTGTGCCGGCCGATGGAACGGGTGCGCGAGATCCTGCCCTAGCCCCCTGCACCGCAGGCGCTTCAGAACTTCTTATCAGCTCACGTGCTTCATTCCGCCCCGGTCGGTTCGTCACAAGACGCCTCGTGGGGATAAGGATGTCGCAAGCCTCGTCGCGCAGCTCCTGGCTCGCCAACATGCCGATGCAGCGCAAGTTCGGCGCCGTCATCGTGCTGCTGGTGGCATTGTTCATCCTGCTCCTGGGAGCCAACAGCCTCGCGCTCCAGGCCTTCAACCACCTGCAGCAGCAGGCCAATCGCCTGGTGCATTTCACGGAGATCGGCAGCGGCGTCACCCGCGCCATCATCGAGCGCCAGGGCCGGCTCATCCAGAACACCTTCATCGCGCCGGCAACCGTACGCGCGCGGCTGACCGAGGCCGATGCGGAGGTGGCCGGCCTGATCAAGGAGCTGCGCGCCGCCACCGACGGCGACAGCGCCCTGCGCGCGGCGGTGGATGTGGTGGCCCGCCTCGATCAGCGCTGGTCGCAATCGGCCGCCACGCCGCTGGTGGCGGCAGCGGCGCGCGCGGAGCGGGGGGAGGCCACCCCCGGCGACCTCAACCAGGCCTTGCTGGCCTTCCTCACCGCCGAGCGCGCCGAAGGCGGCAGCCGTGCCATCATCTTCGCCATCGACCAGGTCAATGCCACTGCGGACGAGGCGCTGCAACAGGCGCGCACCAGCCTCGCGCACACCGAATCCCTGCTGCGGATGGTCGATCTCGCCGCCCTCGTCGCCACCCTGGTGGCCGGCATCGGCGCCCTGGTGCTTACCGCGCATTCCATCACCCGCCCGCTGCGGACCCTGGCGGAGCGGATGGAGCAGCTGGCGGACCACGACCACGACATCATCGTGCCCTTCACCGACCGCCGCGACGAGGTGGGCACCATCGCCCGCGCCCTCGCGGTGTTCAAAACCATGGCGGTGCAGACCTATGACAACGACTGGGTGAAGACCGGCGTGGCCGCGGTCTCCGCCAAGGTGCAGCCGGCGGAGGATCTGGCGACCTTCGCCAACGACCTGCTGGCAGAGCTGGCGCCCCGACTCAAGGCCGGCGTCGGCGTGTTCTACACCTTCGATCCCGGCAGCGAGGCGCTCAGCCTCGCCGGCACCTATGCCTTCCAGGAGCGGCGCCACCTGTCGCTGCGCTATGCCCTCGGCGAGGGGCTGATCGGCCAGAGCGCCCGCGAGCGCAAGCCCATCACCCTCAGCCCGGTGCCGGCCGACTATGTGCGCATCCACTCGGGAACCGGCGAGGCGATCCCACACCTGGTGGTCGCGGTGCCGGTCATCAGCAAGGACCGCCTGCTCGGCGTGATGGAATTCGCCTGCCTTGAGCCCCTGGAGGGTGCGCGTGCACGCCTGCTGGCCGATGTGGCGCCCATGGCGGCGCTCTCCCTCGACAATCTCGTGCGGGCCCTGCGCACCCGGGACCTCCTGGAGCAGACCCAGCGCCAGACCACCGAGCTCAGGGCTGCGGAAGAGGAGCTGCGCACCCAGCAGGAGGAGCTGCGCGCCACCAACGAGCAGCTGCAGAGCCAATCCCAGAAGCTCGCCGCCTCCGAGGAAGAGCTGCGGGTCCAGGCGGACGAGCTGCAGCGGTCCAATGCGGTGCTGCGCCACAATTCCGAGGAGCTCACCGCCCAGAAGGCCCAGCTGGAGGAGATGAACCGGGAGGCGGAGGCGCGCGCCGACGAGCTGGCGCGCGCCAACCAGTACAAGTCGCAATTCCTCGCCAACATGTCCCACGAGCTGCGCACACCGCTCAACAGCCTGCTGATCCTCGCCCACGATCTGGCCCAGAACCACACCGGCCACCTCGACGGCGAGGAGATCGAGGCCGCCAACATCATTCATTCCTCGGGCACCAACCTGCTGCGGCTCATCAACGACATCCTCGACCTGTCCAAGGTGGAGGCCGGCAAGATGGACGTGGTGCACGAGCCGGTGAGCATCCCCGCCATCGCCACCCGCATGGAGCGCAACTTCCGCCACGTGGCGCAGGAGAAGGGCGTCGACTTCACCGTCACCATCGCCCCCGACGCCCCGCCGCAGATCGTCACCGACGACGGCAAGCTGGAGCAGATCACCAACAACCTGTTGTCCAACGCCTTCAAGTTCACCGCTGAAGGCAGCGTCACCGTCACCTTCGCGCGCGGGCCGGGCGAGACCCTCGCGGTGCGCGTGCGCGACACCGGCATCGGCATTCCCGAGGACAAGAGGCAGACCATCTTCGAGGCGTTCGAGCAGGTGGACGCCTCCACCCGCCGCCAGTTCGGCGGCACCGGGCTGGGCCTTGCCATCACCCGCAAGCTCGCCCAGCTGCTGGGTGGCGACGTCACGGTGGACAGCAGCCTCGGGGCCGGCTCCACCTTCCAGCTGGTGCTGCCCATCGGCGATGGCGCGGAGACCGCCGCCCCCGTGGCCCGCCCGGCGCCCCCCAGCCGCGCCACCAGCCGCGCCACCGCCGCGCCCGCGCCACGGCCGGCCATCGTGGTCGAGGACGACCGCGCGCAGCTGCGGGCCGGGGTGACCACCATCCTGGTGGTGGAAGACGACCCGGCGTTCGCCCGGACCCTGGTGAGCCTGGTGCGGCGCAAGGGCTTCCAGGTGCTGGCCGCCGGCGATGGCGAAAGCGGCCTGGAACTGGCCCGCGCCCATCGTCCCACCGGCATCCTGCTCGATGTGATGCTGCCGGGCATGGATGGCTGGACGGTGATCGAGCGGCTGAAGAGCGACCCGGCCACTCGCCACATCCCGGTGCATTTCGTCTCGGCCCTCGATGAGGCCAAGCGCGGCCGCGATCTCGGCGCGGTGGGCTTCCTCACCAAGCCGGTCAGCGCCGACGAGCTCAGCGGCGCCCTCGCCCTCCTCGCCCATTTCTCGCCCGACCAGCCCCGCCGCGTGCTGGTGGTGGACGATGACGCCGGCGCCCGACTGGCGGTGCGCAAGCTGATCACCGGCGAGCATGTGGAGGTGGTGGAGGCGGACAGCGGCGAGGCCGCCCTCGACGCCATCAACAGCTCCGATGTGGATTGCATGGTGCTCGACCTTGGCCTGCCGGGCATGTCCGGCTTCGAGCTGCTGGAGCACCTGGCGGCCAGCAACCGCCAGGTGCCGGTGGTGGTCTATTCCGGCCGCGATCTCACCCCGGAAGAAAGCATGAAGCTGCGCGCCTTCACCGATTCCATCGTCGTGAAGGGGGCCCGCTCGCCGGAACGGCTGCTGGACGAGGTGAGCCTGTTCCTGCACTCGGTCCGCCACGACTCCCCGGCCCTGCCGGCCGATCCGGATGGCGATCTGAAGGGCCGCCGGCTGCTGCTGGTGGATGATGACATGCGCAACATCTACGCCCTCGCCAAGGTGCTGCGCGGCAAGGGCATCGAGGTCACCCTGGCGCAGGACGGCGCCAAGGCGGTGGCCCAGCTGGAGTCGCATCCCGAGCTTGAAATCGTGCTCATGGACATCATGATGCCGGTGATGGACGGCTATGAAGCCACCGCGGAGATCCGCAAGCGGCCGCAGTTCGCCAAGCTGCCCATCATCGCCCTGACCGCCAAGGCGATGAAGGATGACCGGGAGAAATGCCTGGCGGCGGGCGCCAGCGACTATCTCGCCAAGCCCATCGACGTGCCCAAGCTCCTGTCCATGATCCGCGCCTGGCTGCCGCCCAAATGACCCACATCGACGACCCCGTGGCCCTGGAAACCCTCGAGATCGACCTGTTCGTCGAGGCGATGAAGCGCCGCTACGGCTATGACTTCAGTGGCTACAGCCGGGCCTCGCTGACGCGCCGGGTGCGCGCCCTGGTGACCCAGTTCGGCACCGGGACCGTCACCGCCCTCACCGATCGGCTGCTGCACGCGCCGGAGCAGCTGAAATCCGCCATCTCGGGCCTTTCCGTGCCGGTGTCGGAATTCTTCCGCGATCCGCCCGTGTTCCAGGCCCTGCGGCAGAGCGTGCTCCCGCTGCTCGCCTCCTACCCGCGCATCAACATCTGGCAGGCCGGATGCGCCCATGGGGAGGAGGTCTATTCGCTCGCCATCCTGCTCGCCGAGGCCGGGCTCTCTTCGCGCGCCCACATCTATGCGACGGACATTTCCACCCAGGCGCTGGCGCAGGCGCGCGACGGCATCTTTCCCCTGCAGGACGCCCCCGATGCCGCCCGCCGCTACCTCGACAGTGGCGGGACCCGCAGCTTTTCCGATTATTATCACGCCCGTTACGACCTGCTGAAGCTGGACGAGCGGCTCATCGCCAATGTCACCTTCGCCGAACACAATCTGGTGACCGACACGGTGTTCTGTGAAGCGCACCTAATCTTGTGCCGCAACGTGCTCATCTATTTCGACAACGCCCTGCAGGACCGGGTGCTGGGCATGTTCGCCGACAGCTTGGTGCGGGGCGGCTTCCTGTGTCTCGGCACCCGCGAGAATCTGCAGTTCTCCCGGGCGCGGGAGCGATTCCAGTGCCTGGATGCGGACACGCAGATCTATCGCCTGCGCAGCGGAGGCTGAGGCATGGCGCCAACCGTGGTCATCGGCGCCTCGGCCGGCGGTCCGGCCGCCCTGCGGCGGCTGCTCGGCGGCCTCGAGCCGGCGCTGCCGGCGGCGGTGGTGATCGTCAACCACGTGGGGGCACGGGGCCCCGACCTGCTGGCGGACGTGCTGGCCCCCGCCTGCCCGCTGCCGGTCTCGACCGCCCGCGAGCGCCTGCCGGTGACGCCGGGCCAGGTGTTCGTGGCGCCGAGCGGCTACCACCTGCTCATCGCGCCCGATCATCACTTTACACTTTCGGTGGATGCCAAAGTGTGCTTCTCCCGACCGGCCATCGACGTGCTGTTTGAAAGCGCGGCGCGGGCGTACCAGAAAAGCCTCATTGGTGTCGTTCTCACCGGGGCGAGCAGCGACGGTGCGGCAGGACTGGCCTGCATCCGCGCGCTGGGAGGGATGGCGTTGGTGCAGGCTCCGGACGAGGCGCAGGTCGCCACCATGCCGCAGGCAGCCCTGGAGCGCGCGGGCGCCGACCTGTGCGCCCCGCTGGCGGCGCTCGCCACGCGGATCAACGAAACGTGCCGGACATGAGCGAGACCGTCCAGGGCGAGCCCCGCCCCAAGATCCTGGTGGTGGACGACGTTTCCGCCAATCTGGCGGGCATGCGCCGGCTGCTGGCCCCGGTCGACGCCGAGATCTATGAGGCCCGCTCCGGCAACGAGGCGCTGGCCCTGTGCCTCGACCACCGCTTCGCGCTGATCCTGCTGGACGTGCAGATGCCCGACATGGACGGTTTCGAAGTGGCCTCGCTGCTCAACAACGATCCCGCCACCTGCGACATCCCCATCGTCTTCGTGACCGCCGCCTATCTGGACGACGTCAACCGTCTCAAGGGCTACACCTTCGGCGCCGTCGACTACATCGCCAAGCCCATCAACGACGCGGTGCTGCTGTCGAAGGTCACGGTGTTCCTGGAGCTGCACATCTCCAAGATGCGGCTGCGAAGCGCCCTGGAGGAGCTGGAGAAGCGCAATCGGCAGCTGGAGGTGGAGATCGAGGAGCGGCGCCGGGTGGAAAAGCAGGTGCGCCACATGGCCACCCACGATGCCCTGACCGGCCTCGGCAACCGCATCCTGTTCGTGGAGCATCTCAGCCGTGCCTTTGCCCAGGCCCAGCAGAACAGCTCCGCCTTCGCCCTGCTCTATATCGACATCGACGGCTTCAAGCAGGTGAACGACCGCCACGGCCACGCCGCCGGCGACGAGCTTTTGTGCGCCATCGCCCAGCGTCTGCGCGCCAACCTGCGCCACGGTGATTTCGCGGTGCGCCTCTCCGGCGACGAGTTCGCCGTGATCATGCTGGACCTGCAGGACGAGACGGTGTCCCTGGACCAGGGACATCGCCTGTGCGAGGCGCTCAAGGAGCCCTATGGCCTGCGCCAGGCGCGGCCGGCCGTCTCGGTGTCCATCGGCGCCAGCATCGGCATCGCGCTCTGCCCGCGCCATTCCACCGACGACGGCGAATTGATGCGGCTCGCCGATGCCGCCATGTACGAGGTCAAGAAGAACGGCAAGGGCGGCGTCAGGATTACCGACGGCGCCCGCCCCAAGGCCCAAACGATCGACACCGACCTCCGGGTCGAAGCCTGAACGGCGCCGGCCCGTGACGCAGGTGCCCGCTTCGCCCCCGCCCGCGCCGCGCGAAGCTCCAGCGGTGACGGTGGACCTCATCGCGGTGCTGGTGGCGGTGCAGGCCGGCACGCCTTTGGTGATGACCCTCGACCGGGAGCGCGCCTTGCCGTCGGGTCCCTTCGCGCTCGGCCACCGCTCCCTGCAATCGGGCCTGCGGGCCTGGGTGGAGCAGCAGACGCACCATCCCCTCGGCTATGTGGAGCAGCTCTACACCTTCGCCGACAAGGATCGGGCCGGCGAGGGCGGAGCCCGCACCATCTCCATCAGCTATCTCGGCCTCACCCGGGCGCTGTCGGACGCGGAAAGCGGCTGGTGCAGCTGGTATGCCTATTTCCCCTGGGAGGACCACCGCGCCGGGCCGCCGCCGCTCATCGCCGCGCAGATCGCCCCGGCCCTCTCCGGCTGGGCGCAGAGCGCGCCAGACCCGGCCGAGCAGGCCGCCCGGCGCCAGCGGGTGGCCATTGCCTTCGGCCTGGACGGGCAGCCCTGGAACGAGGAGCTGGCCCTGCAGCGCTATGAGCTGCTCTATGAAGCCGCCCTGGTGCCCGAGCGCCGGCACGTCGATACGGCACCCGCCTTTGCCGGCCTTGCCGACCTTGCCGACCTTGCCGACCTGGGCCGGCCCATGATCGGCGATCATCGCCGGATCCTTGCCACCGCCATCGCCCGGCTTCGCGCCAAGATCAAATACCGGCCGGTGGTGTTCGAGCTGCTGCCCCCCACCTTCACCCTGCTGCAACTGCAGCGCTGCGTGGAGGGCCTGGCCGGCCGCACCCTGCACAAACAGAATTTCCGCCGGCTGATGGAGCAGCAGGAGCTGGTGGAGGAAACCGGCGCCACCACCGCCGAAGGCATCGGCCGGCCCGCCAAGCTGTTCCGCTTCCGCGCCGCCGTCCTCGCCGAGCGGGCAGTGGCGGGCACCAAGCTGCCGCTGGCGCGCTCTTGACAGGACTTATACTCAAGATAAGCATATCCCATAAATATGCTCAGTATGAGCATAGGGAGATGCGCCATGACCCCGGTTTCCTCAGCCCCCGCCGCCGCGACCCCCGCCCTCAATGCCGCTCTGGCCCGCACCGCGGCGCTCTATGACCGGGTGAAGCGGGTGGTGCCGCCCGCCGACTGGGCCCTGTTCGTCGACGACGTGGAAGCCATCCTGGCACTGAAGCGCAGCCGCAACGCCATCATCCTCGGCCACAACTACCAGACCCCGGAGATCTTCCACGGCGTGGCCGACATCGTCGGCGACAGCCTGGCCCTGGCGCGGGCAGCCGCCACGGCGGATGCCGACGTGATCGTGCTGGCCGGCGTGCACTTCATGGCCGAGACCGCCAAGCTGCTGAACCCGGACAAGACGGTGCTGATGCCGGACCTCGCCGCCGGCTGCTCGCTGGCCGAATCCATCACCCCCGCCGACGTGCGCGCCATGCGGGCAGCCTATCCCGGGGTGCCGATCATCGCCTATGTGAACACCTCGGCGACGGTGAAGGCGGAAGTGGACATCTGCTGCACCTCCGGCAATGCGCGCCGGGTCGTCGAAGCGCTGGGGGCCCCGCGGGTCATCATGCTGCCGGACCAATACCTCGCCGCCAACGTCGCCGCCGAGACCGGCGTCGAGATCATCTCCTGGCCCGGCGCCTGCGAGGTCCATGAACGCTTCACCGCCGGCGACGTCCGCGAGCTGCGCGAGGCGCACCCGGGGGTGAGCGTCCTGGTGCATCCCGAATGCCCGCCGGAGGTGGTGGCGCAGGCCGACTTCGCCGGCTCCACCGCCGCCATGGCGGATTATGTGAGCCGTGAGCGGCCGGAGCAGGTGGTGCTGCTCACCGAATGCTCCATGAGCGACAATGTGGCGGCGCTCCATCCCGACATCGACTTCGTGCGCCCGTGCAACCTGTGTCCGCACATGAAGCGCATTACCCTCGCCAACATCCGCCAGGCCCTGGAAGAGAACCGCCACGTGGTGGACATCGCGCCCGACGTGGCCGGCCGTGCCCGCGCCGCCGTCGACCGGATGCTGGCGCTGTGAGCGGCGCCCTGCCGGATCAGCCTCCGGTCATCGTCGGCGCCGGAGTGGCGGGGCTTGCCACCGCCCTGTTCCTGGCCCCCCGTCCCTGCGTGCTGGTCACCCGCGCACCCCTCGAACAGGACGGCTCCAGCCCCCTGGCCCAGGGGGGCATGGCCGCCGCCCTGGCCGACGACGACAGCGTCGATCTCCACCTCGCCGACACCCTCAGCGCCGGCGCCGGCCTGTGCGATGCCGCCATGGCGCGGCGCATTCTTGCTGCGGTGCCGGCGGCCATCAGCGCCCTGGAGCGCATCGGCGCCCGCCTCGACCGGGAGCAGGGGGGCCGGCTGGCGCTGGGGCTGGAGGCGGCCCACAGCCGCCGCCGCATCGTCCATGCCGGCGGCGACGGCACCGGCCGCGAGCTGGTGCGCGCCCTGGCGGCGGCGGTGCGGGCCACGGCTTCGGTGACGGTGCTGGAAGGGCTGGAGGCCCGCCGCCTGCTGCGCGACGAGGCCGGCATCCGCGGCCTGCTCCTGGCCCGGGGCGACACGCCCGTCACCCTCCACACGCGCCAGGTGGTGCTCGCCACCGGCGGCCTCGGCGCCGTGTTCGCCGACACCACCAATCCGCTCAGTTCGTTCGGTCTCGGCCTGGCGCTGGCGGCCCGGGCCGGCGCGGTGCTGGCCGACCTCGAGTTCGTGCAGTTTCACCCCACCGCGCTGGTGGGCGCCGGCCGGCCGCTTGCCCTCATCAGCGAGGCGGTGCGGGGGGAGGGGGCCCGGCTGGTGACCGCCGACGGCACCTTCTTCCTCGATGCGGTCCCCGGCGGCGAGCTCGCCCCCCGCGACGTGGTGGCGCGCGCGGTGGCCGGCCAGCTGGCCGAAGGCCGCGCGGTCTATCTCGACGCACGCGCGGCGCTGGGCCCACGCTTCGCCAGCCGCTTCCCGGCCGTCGCCGCCCTGTGCGCCGCCGCCGGTCTCGATCCGGCACGCCAGCTGCTGCCGGTGCGGCCGGCGGCCCACTATCACATGGGCGGCATCGCCGTGGACCTAGAGGGGCGCAGCTCCGTGCCAGGGCTCTGGGCCTGCGGGGAAGTGGCGGCCACCGGCCTGCACGGCGCCAACCGCCTTGCCAGCAACTCCCTGGTGGAAGCGGTGGTGTGCGCCCGCTGGGTGGCCGACAGCCTCGCCGGCGGTGCCGCGCGGAAGACGACAGGGCAGGGGGCCACGGGACAGGGGACTACGGGACAGGGAACCTCGCGGCGGGGGACCGCACGCGAGAGCCTGCCGCCCGCGCCGGACCCGGCCGCAGTGCAGCCCATCACCAGCGCGCATCTCGGCGTGGTGCGGCGGGAGGACGGGCTGCGAGACGCCATCACCACACTGGCGCCTCTCGCCCATTCGGCCACACCCGCCGCCGAACCGGCCCTCGTGGCGTTGATGATGGCGGTGGCTGCGCACCAGCGCACGGAGAGCCGGGGCGCCCACTGGCGGGCCGACCACCCGGCGGAGGCGACCGCCAGCGGCCCCGGCACCCGCAGCCGGCTCACCTGCGCCGAGGTGCGCGCCCACCCGCTGGTGCGACACGCCCTGTCCCCATCTCCAAGGCCGCTCCCCGCGCCGACATCGCCCGCGGTCCTGGCCCCGTCCTGATCGCTCAGGCGCCGGCGAGCTCGTCGAGGGCCATGCGCAGGGTGATGGGGTCCACTTCGCCCAGTCGCGCTTCCACCGCGGCATTGGCCTGCTGCCAGTGGCACGCCGCCTGCTCCAGCACCTCCTGGCCACGGGCGCTCAGCACAATGCGACGCACCCGGCGATCCTGCGCATCGGTGGCGACCGTCACCAGCCGCTTGCGCTCCAGCGGCTTGAGATTGGAGGTGATGGTGGTGCGGTCCATGCCCATGGCCTCGGCCAGCCGGGTCACCGTGAACGGCTCCGGACGGCTCAGCATGGCGAGCAGGGAAAACTGCCAGTTGGTCAGGCCCAGCGGCCGGAAGGCCTCGTCGAAGCAGCGGCCCACCGCGCGGCTCGCCCGTTGGATGGCGAGGCAAAGGCAGGTTTGGGCGACGACCCGCGCAAGGTCATCAGCGGCGGCGGATGAAGAGACGAGGGCCGACATCGCTCCTCCGGCACGCGCTCCGGGCGCGCGAGGGTTGGTATCAAAGTGACACGATACGCTAGGAGATTACAGCGCAGATGCGAAGCAAATCTGTTGCTGCAGCGCGACTTCGCAACGCAATGCGCGGCGTTTAGAATTTCTCTAAATCATTGATTTGACGCGCTTTGGTAGATTTCCGGATTGTCCTTGGCGGGCGAGGCGCGCTTCATGGCTGTCGAATGCGTCGCAACCGGGCGCGGGCCGGCGCTGCCCCGGCCGCCGCCCTGAGGAGAGTGATGGTGATGGT
This sequence comes from Xanthobacter sp. ZOL 2024, assembly GCF_052932325.1. Taxonomy (NCBI): domain Bacteria; kingdom Pseudomonadati; phylum Pseudomonadota; class Alphaproteobacteria; order Hyphomicrobiales; family Xanthobacteraceae; genus Xanthobacter; species Xanthobacter sp. ZOL 2024. Next base: position 1,510,097 of record NZ_CM128808.1, on the reverse strand, counting down.
TCTGCCGTCCGTCCGGCCTGGCCGCGACGGTTTCGGGTCTGCTCCCGTCAAGCCTGGCCGATCAGCTGTTGGCACGCCCTTTCGCACGCCGGCTTCTCGCGTTGTCCGGGCGCGGGCGTGGGCGGCACTCGCCACCGGCGTCACCCTCGCCGGCATGCTGCTGACGACGGTTCCGGGCGACGCCCGCGCGGCCGATGCGGTGGATCTGTCGACCCGGGAAAAACTGGGCGAGGCGCTGTTCTTCGACACCAACCTGTCGAAAAACCGCACCCAGGCCTGCGCCTCCTGCCATTCCCCGGACCATGCCTTCACCGATCCGCGCGAGACCCCCGAGGCCGGGGCGGCGGTGTCGCTGGGCGATGACGGCACCTCCCTGGGCGACCGCAACGCGCCCACCGCGGCCTATGCCCGGTTCAGCCCGCCGTTCGGCAAATCCAAGACCACCGGGCGCTACCACGGCGGGCAGTTCCTGGACGGCCGCGCCAAGGACCTCGCCGAGCAGGCCGGCGGGCCACCGCTCAACCCGGTGGAAATGGGCATGCCCGATCAGGCCAGCGTGGTGGCGCGGCTGAAGGAGAACCCGGCCTATGTGGCGGCGTTCGAGGCGCTCTACGGCCCCAAGGTGCTCGACAAGGCCGCCAGCGGCTACGCCGCCATGACCGGCGCCATCGCCGCCTATGAGCGGACACCGGAATTCGCCCCCTTCGATTCGAAATACGACCGCTATCTGCGCGGCGAGGTGAAGCTGACCGACCAGGAAGAGCTTGGGCGGCTGCTGTTCTTCTCCCAGCAATTCACCAATTGCAGCCAGTGCCACCGGCTGAATGCCCAGGTGGGCGCGCCGGAGGAGACCTTCACCAATTACGAATTCCACAATATCGGCGTGCCGAAGAACATCGCCGCCCGCGCCGCCGCCGGGCTGAAGCCCGACAGCCGCGACCTCGGCCTGGCGCAAAATCCCCATGTGAAGGGCAAACAGAAGGCGGCACAGGCCGGTCTCTTCCGCACGCCCACCCTGCGCAACGTGGCCGTAACCGGCCCCTATATGCACAACGGCGTGTTCAAGGACCTGCGCACCGTCATTCTCTTCTACAACGCCTACAACACCAAGAATCCGGCCCGCCACATCAACCCCGAGACCGGGGCCCCGTTCACGCCGCCGGAGGTGGCACAGAACATCTCCCTGAAGGAGTTGGAAAGCGGCCCCGCCCTCGACGACCGGCGGGTCGACGCCCTGGTGGCCTTTCTCAAGACACTGACCGACAAGCGCTATGAACCCCTGCTGAAATAGCGCGGCTGGCCCGCGTGCGGGGCAGGGGCCATCGCTTGCGATCCATATAGTTTGAATTAAAACGACTTGGATGCAAACGGATATGTCGGCCCGACGTCGGTTCGGGATTCACCTCGTGGGCCTGGCGCGGCGCTGGCGCCGGGCGCTGGATCAGCGGCTCGCCGTCATCGGCCTCAGCGACGCCACCTGGGCGCCCCTGGTGCATCTGGCGGAGCTGGGCGACGGCCGCTGCCAGAAGGAGCTTGCGGCGGCGGTGGGCATCGACGAATCCACCCTGGTGCGGCTGCTGGATCTGCTGGCCGAGCGGGGCCTGGTGGAACGCCAGCCGAGCCCACGGGACCGCCGGCTCAAGCTGGTGCAGCTCACCCCCGCCGGGCACACCGCGGTGCACGACATCCGCGCCAAGCTGGCGCGGATCGAGGATCAGCTGCTGGAGGACCTCTCCGATCCGGAGATCGCCCAGATGACCGCCGCGTTCGACCGCATCGACGCCCGCATCCAGGCCGCTCCGCCACCGGCCAGCAAGGGTTCCGAACGCTGATGCCCGCCCTCGCTCTTTTGACCCGGCTGGGCTTCGACACGCCGCGCCTCGCCTTCACCCTGCGCACGGCGGTGGCCGCCGCGGTGGCCCTGATCCTCGCCTCGGCGCTGCACATCGACAATCCGCAGTGGGCCGCCATGACCGTCTGGGCGGTGGCGCAGCCCACCCGCGGGCAGTTGCTCGAGAAGGGCGTGTTCCGCATCATCGGCACCTTCGCCGGCGCCCTGGTGGGCATCGTGCTGGTGCTCACCTGCGCCGACACGCCGGCGCTGATGGTGATCGGGCTCGCCCCCTGGATCGGCCTGTGCGCCGGGGCCGGCAACGTGTTCGGCGGCTTCACCGGCTATGGCACCATTCTCGCCGGCTATTCCGCCGCCATGGTCGCGCTCATCGATTTCCACCATCCGGACCACATCTACGCCCTGGCGCTCGACCGGGTGCTCACCATCTGCGTCGGCGTGGTGGTGTCGCTGGCGGTGGGCTGGCTGTTCACCCCGGCCAGCGAGGAAAGCGCGCTGTTCGGCCGGGTGCGGCGGCTCACCACCCGGGTGCTGCGCCATCTCGCCCAGGCCCTCGACAGCGCCGACCTGCCCCGGTTCCGCGCCGAGGAGCATGCCATCATCTCCGAGATGGCCGCCATCGACGAGGTGCTCGACGCCCATGGCGCCGGTTCCAGCCGCAGCCGCAATGCCGCCCATCGCAGCCGCACCCTGCTGGCGGCGCTGCTCAGCGCCCTGGTGTTCGCCCGCGGCCGCGCCGGCGGCGCCGCCCCCCACCGGCAGGAGGATCAGGCCCGGCTGCGCGACATCGTCGCCGCCCTCGACCTCGCGCGCCCGGACCTCGACGCCCTCAGCCGCAGCGCCCGGGCCCTCGCCACCGCCGACGACCCCGCCCTCGCCGCAACGGTGGAAACCGTGGTGTCGGCCTATGTCGCCCTCGACACGGAAGGGAGCCACACCGCCGATCCGGACGCCGAGGGCCCGCAGCTGCTGCGGCACCGCGATTTCATCGGCGCCCGCGCCGCCACCCTGCGCGCCGCCGGCGCGGTGCTGGTGGTGGGGGCCCTGTGGCTGGCCACCGGCTGGACCTATGGCCCCTTCATGCTCATGGGCGCGGCCATCATGACCTCGCTCTTCTCCACCTTCGACAACCCCGCCCTGACCATGCGGTTCGTGCTGGGCGGCTCGGTGGCGGGGGCCTTGGCGGCGCTGGCGGCGCGCTGGCTGGTGCTGCCCTATGCGGACAGCCTCGCCGGGGTCATCGCCCTCACGGTGCCGTTCCTGTTCATCGGCGCCTTCATCATGGCCCACCGCACCACCATGCTGGCGGGCATGGACTACAACATGGCGCTGCTGCTGCTTCTGCAGCCCGCCTTTCCGCTGCACGGCACCCCGGCCATCATGGTCCAGATGGTGCTCGCCATGCTGGCCGGACCGATGGTGGCCCTGGTGGCCTACCGCGTGGCCTTTCCCGTGGACGCCCGCCGAAGGCGGACCATGCTGGTGCAGATGATGGTGCGCGAGCTGAGCGACATGGCGCGCGCACCCTATGGCCCGGACCACGCGCGCCGCTGGCGGGCCCGGCTCTATCATCGCCTGCTACGGCTGGTGCGATGGACCGAGAAATCCGGCGATCGCGATTTTGCGGCCATCGACGGTGGCCTGGCGGCTCTCGCCGTGGGCACCGCCATCCGCGCCCTTCACACCTGCCGGGCCGCGCCGGATCGCTCCGACAGCCTCGATCGCAGCCTCGTCGCCGCGCTCACCGCCATGAGTGTGCTCACCACCCAGCCGCTGCGGGTGGCCAATGCCCTTGATCGCGCCGCCACCCGGCTCGCGCATCGCCCTGGTGAGGCACCGGGCGAGGCGGTGGATGCCCTGCGCCGGGCCGCCGCCGCGCTGCGGGCACTGCCGGACTTCTTCACCACCGCCGCCACGCGGCCCCTGGTCGCGCCGCCGCGTCCGGCCCCCAGCGGCGCCTGAGGCGCTCACATCTGGGTGCGGGCGCGAATGGCGGCCGACAGCGTGCCTTCATCGAGATAATCGAGCTCACCGCCCACCGGCACGCCCTGCGCCAGGCGCGTGACCCGCACCGGCAGATCCCGCAGCAGATCGGTGATGTAATGGGCGGTGGTCTGTCCATCCACGGTGGCGCCGAGCGCCAGCACTACCTCGGCCACCGCGCCGTCGTGCACCCGCTCCACCAGCTTGGCGAGGTTGAGATCGTCGGGGCCGACCCCGTCGAGGGGAGAGAGCACGCCGCCCAGCACATGGTAGCGGGCGTTGAGCACCCCGGCGCGTTCCAGCGCCCACAGGTCGCCCACCTCGGCCACCACCACCAGCAGCCGCGGATCGCGGCTGACATCGGTGCAGACCGTGCAGGGATCGCACACATCCACGTTGCCGCAGATCTGGCACTCCACCACCTTGTCGTGGACATCGGTGAGCGCCCGCGCCAGCGGCGCCATCAGCGCTTCCCGGCGCTTGATCAGCTGCAGCACCGCCCGTCGCGCGGAGCGCGGTCCGAGCCCGGGCAACCGCGCCAGCAGCTGAATCAAACGTTCGATCTCCGGTCCGGCGACGGCGCGCGGCATGGTTCCACCGTTCTCAAGGTCTTGGGCCACGCCCGACCGGGCCGCCTCACGGACCACGCCGCCGCACCGCCCCTCGCGCCGAGCCGGACGCTTGCGTCTGTCTATAACCGCTGCGTCCGATGCCGCCAATCATCCTTCACCCACCGGCCCGACCGGATGCCGGCACCGGGATGAATGGCAAAGGCCGCCCCATGCAACAACAGTCGCTCGTTCCAGCACAGCAAATGCTGGTTCCACCTTGATGGCCCAGAACAGATGATCACGCACGGCAGTTATGCTTTTCCGACATGTCCGCCCCGTCTCCTGCACCGCGGCCCGATGATCCATCACCTTCGCGCGGAAGGTCTTTGGACGGGCGCGCGCGCAATGGTTCCGCGCACCACACGCCGTTTTTCCTTCCTGGCGCCCATTGCCGACAAAATGGAATCCTTTTACGCCCCCGGGCATTCTGAATAGCCGGGCGAGCAGCCGCCGCATTTCGGGCGGCGCGGCGCGCTCCGGGCCGATTTCACTCCCGCTCGCCATGCCAACAACTTCCTCCGCCCGGCCGCCATGGTCATGCCGAAGCAGAAATCGCCCGTTGACATCACACCTCACCCAGCGGGAAGCACAATTGCATCTCTTGGTTGTCAATTGACCTTGCCCGGCGCGCCATTGCGCGGTGTTGCAGGCTCCACGCCAATCGAATCATGGCCTTTTTTTCGCCATTTCGATGCTGCCACCGGCGCCCGGGACCAGCACCGAAATATCCATCAAAATGGCACCATCACTCGGTTTTCAAGTTTTTTGGAAGGCCTGATTGTAACCTGTTAGTTCTCTGCTATAAAATATTCGAGAAAGTTCAACTTTCCCAGTTATAGCCGATAAACAATGCTGCCGTGCGAACAGCCGTAGCGTGCAAGCAGAAAGGGATGCCCCCGTGAGCGACTCCACCTCCAATCCGCAGTCGCCGAACCACATCGACTTCACCGCGGACATCGTGGCCGCTTATGTCAGCAACAACAGCGTGGCCGCCGCGGACCTTCCCGCGCTCATCGAGGCGGTGCATCGCGCCCTCGGCCAGCTCGACGCGCCTGTCGCGGCTCCGGTGGAAGAGCAGAAGCCCGCCGTCCCGGTGAAGAAGTCTGTGACTCCGGAATACATCGTCTGCCTCGAGGACGGGAAGAAGTTCAAGTCGCTGAAGCGCCACCTGCGCACCAGCTACGGCATGACCCCCGACGCTTATCGCGAGAAGTGGGGCCTGCCGAAGGACTATCCCATGGTGGCCCCGGCCTATGCCGCGGCCCGCTCCGAGCTGGCGAAGAACATGGGCCTCGGCCAGAGCCGCAAGAAGGTTGCCGCTCCCCCGGCCAAGAAGCCCACCCGTCGCAAGGCCGCCCCGGCCAGCTGAGTGCCGCGGGCCCGGTTCAATGGGTCTGAAAGAATTCGGGGCGTCCCGCCGGCCATAGGCCGCGCGCGACGCCCCGATTGCGTTTTAGGCTGTGTTGATGGCGCGTTCAGCGCGCGACGCCGGCCGGCTCAGTCCAGGCCCAGCCGCCGGCACAGAGCATCGAGCTGATCGAAGCTCTTAAAGCGGATGCGCAACTCACCGGCCTCGCCGCGATTCGACAGCGCCACCTGCAGCCCCAGCGCATCCCCCAGCCGCTTCTCCAGCGCCCGGCTGTCGGCCGAGGCCGCGTCGACCTCCGGCCGCGCGGCCGGCACCCGGCCGGAGGTGAGGGCGCTGCGCGTCTTCATCAGCGCTTCCACATCGCGCACGTTGAGGCCCTTTTCCACCACGTGCCGCGCCAGCTGCTCGGGATCATCGTGGCCGAGCATGGCCCGCGCATGGCCCGCGGTCAGCCGCCCATCGGCGAGGAAGACCTTCACCCCTTCCGGCAGCTTCAGCAGCCGCAGGGTGTTGGCGATATGGCTGCGGCTCTTGCCAATCACCTTTGCCAGATCGTTTTGTGAATAAGCAAATTCCGCCATCAGGGCCTCGTAGCCCTGGGCCTCTTCCACGGGGTTGAGATCGGCCCGCTGGACATTCTCGATGATGGCGATTTCCAGTGCTTCACGATCGTTCAGTTCCAGCACCACCACCGGCACGTCGTGCAGAGCCGCCCGCTGCGCGGCCCGCCAGCGCCGCTCGCCGGCGACGATCTCGAACGTGTCCGGCGCGGGCAGGGGACGCACCACGATGGGCTGGATGATGCCCTTCTCGCGGATGGAAGCCGCCAGATCCTCCAGCCCGTCTTCGATGAAGGCGCGGCGCGGATTGCGCGGGCTCGGCCGGACGTGCTCGATGGGCAGCCGCCGCACTCCGGCCCGCGGCGGCACGCCTGCGGCGGCGGGGGTCTCCGGGTCGCTCATCTCGCCCATCAAAGCAGCAAGGCCCCGCCCGAGCCGGGAGCGCGGTTCATCCGCCATGAATCGTCTTCCTCACACGTCCATCCATTGAGAAGTCAGGCCGCCGCCCGTGCCGCGCGCTCGCGCTGGATCACTTCCGAGGCGAGCTTGAGATAGGCCTGCGAGCCCGCGCATTTCAGGTCATAGAGCAAAGCGGGCTTGCCGTAGGACGGCGCCTCCGAGATGCGCACATTGCGCGGGATGACCGTTTCATAGACCTTCTCGCCCATGAAGGCGCGCACGTCCTGCACCACCTGCTCCGACAGGTTGTTGCGGCCGTCATACATGGTCAGCACGATGCCGTGAATCACCAGGTTGGGGTTCAGCCCCACCCGCACCTGGTCCACCGTCTTCATCAGCTGCGAGAGGCCCTCCAGGGCGAAGAACTCGCATTGTAGCGGCACCACGATGGCATCGGCCGCAGCCATGGCATTGACCGTCAGCAGCGACAGGGACGGCGGGCAATCAATCAGCACATAGGTGAAGCGCGGCGCCCGCACGTCCGCCGCCAGCGCCTCGATGGCCTGCCGCAGCCGGAACGCGCGATCCCGCGCCGAGGCGATCTCCAGCTCCAGTCCGGAAAGATCGAGGGTGGACGGCGCCACATAGAGGGCGGGAACCCCGGTCTCCATCAAGGTATCGCGCAGGCTCGCCTCGCCCACCAGCACGTCATAGGTGGAGCGCTGGCGGGCGCGCCGGTCGATGCCGAGGCCGGTGGAGGCATTGCCCTGGGGGTCCAGGTCCACCACCAGCACGGTCTCGCCGATGGCGGCAAGGGCGGTGCCCAGATTGATGGCGGTGGTGGTCTTGCCGACCCCGCCCTTCTGGTTGGCCAGGGCCAGCACCCGCGGCCGCGCGGAAGGGGCGGCGGGCTTCGGCACCGACGCGGTGGGAATGAGATCGGTCATGGGTTCACGATCCTCGATCACATCTGATCTGTTCGAGCCGGGCGGTCGCGTCGACAGACGCTCCGAGCCTTCGATGACGTCATGGGGCGGCGAAAGCGGCGTGCCGCTTCACCCAGAATTGCGCTGCGCGCTCTTCACCACCACGATCCGCGCTTCCGGATCGGTGTGGCTGGGGGCAAGGTCGACCGCCAGTGTCCAGCCTTTGCGCGCCTCGGTCAATTCGCGTTCCGTATCCCGCCCCTTGGGAAACAGGGCCAATGCACCGGCCGAGAGAAAAGGTGCGGCCAGATCAAGAAGTTTGGCGAGCGGCGCCAGCGCCCGTGCGGAAACCACATGGGTGCCCGGTGCCAGAGCGCCCGCCACCTTCTCGATGCGTGCCGCATGCACCTCCACCGGCAGGCCGATGACCCGCGCTGATTCGCGCAGAAACGCCGCCTTGCGGCTGTCGCTTTCCACCAGAATCACCCGGGCATCCGGGCGCTCAGCCAGCACCGCCGCCACCACCAGCCCGGGAAAGCCGCCGCCGGAGCCGAGGTCCACCCAGCGCCGGGCACCCGGCGGGGCGAGCTGCACCAACTGCAGCGAATCGGCCACATGCCGCTGCCACACAGCGGGAAGGGAGGCCGGGGCCACCAGATTGATGGTGGGCTGCCAGCGCAGCAGCAGATCCACAATGCCGGACAGACGCTGGAACGTTTCACGTGAAACAGCGGCCTCCACCGCCGCCATCGCCGCGCCGTCGCCCCCGTCGGTTCGCACCCTGCCTGCGCTCACGCCGCTATCCCCGTTATCCACCGTCATGATGCGGCGCGGTCATCCGCCGCCCGCCGCGCGCCGCCCTCACGCCGGGCATAAGTCGCCAGCAGGGCCAGCGCGGCGGGGGTCATACCCTCCATCCGCCCGGCCTGACCCACCGTGCGCGGCCGCACCCGGGCGAGCCGCTGCTTGAGCTCGTTGGATAGGCCGGGCAGAGCGTCATACACAAGGTGCTCCGGCAGCAGCAGCGCCTCATCCCGCCGCAGCACCGCGATATCCGCCACCTGCCGCTGCAGATAAACGGCATATTTGGCGTCCGTCTCCAGCTGCTCGGCAATGCGCGGATCGAGCCCGCCCAGCTCCGGCCACACCTGGGCGAGCCGCGCCACATCCATCTCCGGATAGGCGAGGAGATCGAAGGCCGAGCGCCGCTGGCCATCGCGGTTCACCTGCAGCCCATGGCGCTGCGCCTCGGTGGGCGTGAGGCTGAGCTCTTCCGCCAGCCGTCGTGCCGCCGCCAGCGCCGCCATGCGCGCCTCGAACACCGCCGCGCGCTCCGCGCCAACCAGGCCGAGGTCGAGCCCCAGGGGGGTGAGCCGCTGGTCGGCATTGTCCGTGCGCAGGGTGAGGCGGTATTCGGCCCGCGAGGTGAACATGCGGTAGGGCTCGCTCACCCCCCGCGTCACCAGATCATCCGCCATCACGCCGAGATAGGCGGTGGCGCGGTCGATCACCACCCCCTCGGCACCGCCGGCACGGCGGGCCGCGTTGAGGCCAGCGAGCAGGCCCTGGGCGGCGGCTTCCTCATAGCCCGTGGTGCCATTGATCTGGCCCGCCAGGAACAGGCCGGGCGCCCGGCGCGCCTCCAGAGTGGGGGCCAGCTCGCGCGGGTCCACATGGTCATATTCGATGGCATAACCCGGTCGCAGCACCGCCACCTGCTCCAGCCCGGGAATGGTGCGCAGGAAGGCCACCTGCACCTCCTCCGGCAACGAGGTGGACAGGCCGTTGGGATAGACGGTGGGGTCATCCAACCCCTCCGGCTCCAGGAAGATCTGGTGGCCGTCGCGATCACCGAAGCGGACGATCTTGTCCTCGATGGACGGGCAATAGCGCGGCCCGGAGCTCTCGATGCGGCCGGAATACATGGCCGAGCGCGACAGGTTCGCGCGGATGATCTCGTGGGTGGCCGCCACCGTGCGGGTGATGCCGCATTCCACCTGCGGGTTGGGCAGGCGCGTGGTGAGCGCGGAGAACGGCTCGGGCGGATCATCGCCGGCCTGCATCTCCAGCGCCGACCATTGGATGGTGCGCCCGTCGAGCCGTGCCGGCGTGCCGGTCTTCAGCCGGCCGAGGGCGAGCCCCAACCGCGCCAGGGCAGGGGAGAGGCCGAGGGCCGGCGGCTCACCGATCCGCCCGGCGGGAAAGCTCACCTCGCCCAGGTGAATGAGGCCGTTGAGAAAGGTGCCGGTGGTCAGCACCACGGCGCCCGCCCGCAACCGGCGCCCATCGGCAAGCCGCAGGCCGGTGATGCGGCCGGCGGCCGTGTCGAGATCCGCCGCCTCGCCCTCGATCACCACCAGCCCCGGCTGCTGCGCGAGGGCCTGCTGCATGGCGCGGGCATAGAGACGACGGTCCGCCTGGGCCCGCGGCCCCCGCACCGCCGGGCCCTTGCGCCGGTTCAACACCCGGAACTGGATGCCCCCGGCATCGGCCACCCGGCCCATGAGCCCGTCGAGTGCATCGATCTCCCGCACCAGATGCCCCTTGCCCAGCCCACCGATGGCCGGATTGCACGACATGGCGCCCACCGTCGCCACCTGGTGGGTAACGAGGGCCGTGCGGGCGCCGGCGCGGGCAGCCGCTGCGGCGGCCTCGCAGCCGGCGTGGCCGCCGCCGACAACGACGACATCGAACGTTCCGCCATCAACGGGCAGGGCATGGGGCTGCAGGGGGCAGGGCGTGCTCATGCCTTCTGGAAACGCCCTTGCGCGCGGCGCGTCAAGATGGCGGGCGAAAGACGGCCGGGTTCGATGCCTGTTTCACGTGAAACAGCTTCGCTCCGGCCCGCTGCCCCGGCGTCCATGTTTCACGTGAAACCCCTATTTGCCGATGCAGAAGCTGCCGAACAAAGCGTCCAGCACATCCTCCACATCAATCCGCCCAATGAGCCGATCGAGGGCGCGGGCGGCCAGCCGCATCTCCTCGGCCTGCAGTTCCCCGGCCTCCCCCGGCAGCCGCACCGCCTGTTCCACATGAGCGAAGGCTGCCTCCACCTCCCGGCGTTGCCGGGCGCGGGACACCAGCGCCGGCTCACCCCCCGCCAAGGCGCTGGCGCGGGCTTCGATCTGCGCCAGCACTGCCTCCAGCCCGGTGCTATCGCGCACCGACACGCCTTGCCACCCGGCCGGCACCGGCCCGCCTTGATCGACCTTGGTGCGAAGGCGCAGGGCCGTGGAAAGGGCAGGGGGCGGCGGCTCCGCATCCTCGCTCAGCCACAGCACCACATCCGCCGCTTCCGCCCGCGCCAGGGCCCGGCGCACGCCCTCGCTCTCCACCAGGTCCGATGTCTCGCGCAGGCCGGCGGTGTCGAGCACCGTCACGGCCTGTCCGGCAATCTCGAAATGGACCTCCAGCACATCGCGCGTGGTGCCGGCCACCGGCGAGACGATGGCCGCCTCCCGGCCCGCAAGGCGATTGAGCAGGCTGGACTTGCCCGCATTGGGCGGGCCGGCCAGCGCCACCACCAGCCCGTCACGCACCCGCTCGCCGCGCCCGGCGTCCCGCAGCGCCTGGGCGAGCCCGGCGCGCACCGGCGCCAAGGCGGCGAGAATCTCTTCATCCAGGCCCTGCGGCACGTCCCCTTCATCGGCAAAATCGAGGCTCGCTTCTCGAAGCGCGAGGGCCCGCACCAGCCCGTCGCGCCAACCCTCCACCTGGCGGGAGAGGGCGCCCGAGGCGAGGGCCAGGGCCTGCCGCCGCTGCGCCTCGCTCTCGGCGGCAATCAGGTCGGCCAGCCCCTCCACCTCGGCGAGATCCAGCTTGCCGTTGGCGTGGGCGCGGCGAGTGAACTCTCCCGGCTGCGCCAGCCGCAGGCCGGGCCGGTCACCAAGCGCGCTCAGCACCGCGGCTACCACCGCCCGGCCGCCGTGCAAATGCAGCTCCACCACATCCTCCCCGGTGGCGCTGGCGGGGCAAGGGAAGAACAGCTGCAGCGCCTGGTCGAGAATGTCCCCCTCGGGTCCGCGCAGGGGGCCGAAGCGCGCCCGGCGCGGCGCCGGCAGCGCTCCCGCCAGCGCACGCAACGCCTCCGGCGCGCCGGGCCCGGAGATCCGCACCACGGCCACGCCGCTGGGCGGCTGGCCCGAGGACAGAGCGAAGATCGTATCGGCGGGCGCCATCCATTCCTCACCACGCTGCGCGGGTGGCTCACCCGCTAACTGGTGCGAGCTATGAACCAAGCCACCGCCATCGCCAAGCGCGCGGCGCGAGACCGGCTGTCTGCGCCGCGGCCCCTCGGCTCTTCCGCCGGCCGGCATTAGTCTTGCGAGACGGGGGACTACCCGCCGGCTGCCGTCACGCCATGTGTGGAGCCGGACAATCGCACGCCCGCTAGAGACCGCTCACGCCTCCAGGATCTGCCCATGACCCAGCCTTCCACGCCCCCTTCGCCGCCACCCTCCGCCAACCGCCTGGCGGGAGAAACCAGCCCCTACCTGCTGCAGCACAAGGACAACCCGGTCCATTGGTGGCCCTGGGGGCCGCAGGCGTTCGCCGAGGCACGGGCCACCGGCAAGCCCGTGCTGTTGTCGGTGGGCTACGCCGCCTGTCACTGGTGCCACGTGATGGCCCATGAGAGCTTCGAGAATGCGGAAACGGCGGCGCTGATGAATGCGCTGTTCGTCAACATCAAGGTGGATCGGGAAGAGCATCCCGATGTGGATCAGATCTACATGTCGGCCCTGCAGCAGCTGGGCGACCATGGCGGCTGGCCGCTGACCATGTTCCTCGATGCCGAGGGCCGGCCCTTCTGGGGCGGCACCTATTTTCCGCCCATTGCCCGCTATGGACGGCCGGCCTTCACGGATGTGCTGCGCCAGATCTCCGCCGCCTATCGGGATGAACCGGACAAGATCGCCAAGAACACCGACGCCATCCTGGATGGGCTCAGGGCGGCCAGCGCCCCGGCCGCCGGCGAAAGCCTCGGGCCACAGGAGCTGGCGATAGCCGCGGCGCGCATCGCCGCGCGGTTCGATCCCGTCCACGGCGGGCTCAAGGGCGCCCCCAAATTTCCCCAATGCGGCCTATTGGAATTCCTCTGGCGGCGCGGCCTGCGCGAGGGGCAGCCGGAGCTGCGTGCGCACATGACCCATACCCTCGACCGCATGTGCGAGGGCGGCATCTATGATCACATCGGCGGTGGCTTCGCCCGCTATTCCGTGGACCAGATCTGGTTCGTCCCGCATTTCGAAAAGATGCTCTCCGACAATGCGCAGCTGCTGGAGCTGCTGGCGCTCGCGCATCTCGACACCGGCGCAGCCCTGTTTGCCCGGCGCGCGGCGGAAACGGTGGACTGGCTGCAGCGCGACATGCTCACCGAGGAAGGCGCCTTCGCCGCGAGCCTCGATGCCGACAGCGAGGGCCACGAAGGCCGCTTCTATGTCTGGAGCGCCAAGGAGATCACCGCTCTGCTGGGGGCGGAGGACGCCGCCATCTTCAACCGCTTTTATGATGCGACACCCGCCGGCAACTGGGAGAGCGGCAATATCCTCAACCGCACCGATGCCGGCGCCATCAGCCCCGAGGACGAGGGGCGGCTCGCCCCAATGCGGGCAAAACTGGCCGCGGCGCGCGCCCGCCGGCCGCCGCCGGGTCGCGATCACAAGATCCTGGCGGACTGGAACGGCCTCACCATCGCCGCCCTGGCGCGCGCCGGCGGCGCCCTGAACCAACCGGCCTGGATCGCTCTTGGTGCCCAGGTGTTCGAGGCCATGCTGCGGCAGATGACGCCGGGCGGGCGGCTGGTGCACAGCCTCTGCGCGGGCAAGCGGGTCGGCCCCGCGCTTTCCTCCGACCTCGCCGCCATGGCAAAAGCGGCCCTCGCCCTGCACGAGGCCACCGACGCGCCCGCCTATCTGGCGCACGCCGCACGCTTCCTCGACACCCTTGAAGAGCACCACCGCGATGCGGCCAGCGGCGCCTATTTCCTCACCGCCGACGATGCGGAAGACCTCATTCTGCGCCCGCTCACCAGCCACGACGAAGCGGTGCCAAACCCCAATGGGGTGGCGGTCGATGCGCTGATGCGCCTCGCCGCGGTGACGGGAAAGGATCTGTGGCGCACCCGCGCCGATCGCATACTCGCCGGCCTTGCCGGGGCGGTCGCGGGCAATATTCTCGCCCATGGCGCGCTGCTCAATGCCTTCGACACCCGGCTCGGCCTCGCCGAAGTCACCGTGGTGGGACCCCGTGCGCCCGAGCTGAAAGCCGCTGCCCTGGCGCTGCCGTTTCCCCTGCGTGCCCTGCGCACCGCCACGCAGGCCGACGCGAACGGATCGGACAGCTTGATGGCCGCCCGTCTGGCGGCGGCACCCGAGGGCGGCGCGGCCTTCGTCTGTATTGGCGAACGCTGCACGCCACCGATCACAGATCCAGCGGCAGTGCGGGGGACGGTGCTGGGCCTGCTCACGTCACACGGGGCGATCAACTGAGCCCAAAACGACCATGGGCCTTAGAATCGATTCTAAGGCCCATGGAGCGGAAAGACGGGTTTTATGAAGAATGGATCGGATAAGGGATCAGATTGCCGTCCTGAGAGTTCTCATTCGATCAATTTTTTCGATGTTCGTGGCTGAGGTTATCTATTTTTCTTATCAGGCGACAGCCTCATCAATACCGCCCGCTCACCCCGGCTGATCCTCCGCCGGGGGCTCATATTTCAGCCACAGCGCCTTCTCGCCCATGGAGGCGACGAAGGCCGCGTGAGCGGTGGCCTCCTCGGCATGGATGCGCGGCGGCAGTGGTGTCGGACGCGGCCGCACCGCCTTCGCCTCCACCACCAGCCGCGGCGCTTCGCTTGAATCTTCCACCAGCCCCATCAGGCTGGCCTGCCGGCCGCCGAGCAACTCGCTGTAGACCTCGGCCAGCAATTCAGCATCGAGCAGCGCGCCGTGCTTCACGCGGCGCGAGCTGTCGATGCCGTAGCGGTTCATGAGGTCGTCAAGACGATTGCTGGTTCCGGGGTGCTTGCGCCGCGCCAGCGCCAGCGTATCCACCACCCGGTCGCGGGCGATCAGCGGCCGGCCGATGCGCTCCAGCTCCGCATTGAGAAAGCCGATGTCGAACGCGGCATTGTGAATCACCAGCGTGTCATCGGCGATGAAGTCGAGGAACGCGTCGGCCACGGTGGCGAACACCGGCTTGTCGGCGAGGAACTCGCTGGACAGGCCATGCACGTTGAAGGCTTCCACCGGCATGTCCCGCTCGGGATTGATATAGACGTGATAGACCGTGCCGGTGAGGATGCGGTTGACCATCTCCACGCAACCGATTTCCACCAGCCGGTCACCGCCGCGCGCTTCCAGGCCCGTGGTTTCCGTGTCGAGCACGATCTCCCGCATGTCTCGCCTCTCCGCGCCGGATGCCCATGTGATCCCTCACCCGTGATGCACCCCGGGAAGCCGGGGTTCAAGATGAGGTCGGCGATCCCTCCACCGGCAGGCGGCGACCGGGCCCGCAAAGGGCGCGCAGCACGCCGGCCACCTGGTGGCGCGCGGCCTCGAAGCCGCGCCCGGTATCGACGATGAAATGCGCCCGCCGCCGCTTTTCCGCATCGGGCATCTGCTTGGCCAGAATGGCGTGGAACTTATCCTGCGTCATGCCCGGCCGGTCCAGCACCCGCCCGCGCTGCACCTCCGCCGGCGCACTCACCACCACCACCGCATGGGTGCGCCGGCTGCCGCCGGTCTCGAACAGCAAGGGGATGTCCAGCACCACCGCCCGCGCGCCACGGCCGCGCGCCCGCGCCAGAAACGCGAGCTCCTGCGCGCCCACCAGCGGATGAACGATGGCTTCCAGCCGCGCCATGGCGGCGGCATCGCCCAGCACCCGCGCGCCAAGCGCCGTGCGATCCACCACGCCATCGCGCACCACGCCGGGGAATGCGGCTTCCACCGGCTCCACCGCCGCGCCACGATAGAGCATGTGCACGGCGGCATCCGCATCATGCACCGGCACGCCGAAGCTACGAAACATGGCGGCAGTGGCCGATTTGCCCATGCCGATGGAACCGGTGAGACCGAGGATCCACATGGCTTACGCCTCCAGCTGGCCCTTGGCCCTCAAATCCTCCACCAGCAGCGCGCGCAGCTCCGGCGTCACGTCCGGGCGCACGCCAAACCAGCGCTCGAAGCCCGGCACCCCCTGGTGCAGAAGCATGCCCAGGCCATCCACCGTGCGCAGCCCGCGAGCTTCCGCCGCCTTCAGGAACGGCGTGCGCAGCGGCACATAGACGATGTCCGTCACCACTGCTTCTGCCCGCAGCGGGGCAAGGTCGAGCTCCAGGGGCGCCTTGCCCTTCATGCCCAACGAGGTGCAATTGACCAGCACGTCCGCTGCGCCAAGCACGTCGCCCACATGCCGCAATTCCATCGGCTTGACAGTTGCGCCATAGGGCGCCGCCACCGCTTCCGCCCGCGCCAGGGTGCGGTTGGCCAGGATCACGCGCTCAAACCCACGCCCCACCAGAGCGTGAACCACCGCCCGCGAGGCGCCGCCCGCGCCCAGCACAACGGCCGTATTGCGCGAGCCATCCCAGCCCGGAACGGTCGCGTCGAGATTGGCGAGAAAGCCGTAGCCATCGGTATTGGCGCCGCACAGGCGCCCATCTTCCAGCCACAGCGTGTTGGCCGCCCCCAGCGCCACCGCCGAAGCATCCGCCTCGTCGAGCATGGAGAAGGCGATTTCCTTGTTGGGCGCCGTCACATTGCAGCCCACATACCGCCGTGCGCCGAGCCCGCGATACCACGCGGCCGCCCCTTCCGGCGGCACGTCCTCCCGCTCATAGGCACCGGCGATGCCATAGCGCTCCAGCCAATAGCCATGCAGCAGCGGCGATCGGGAATAGCTGACCGGATGGCCGGTAATGCAGGCCCGACGGGTCACGGCAGCAGCCCCTGCTCGCGGAAGAACGGCAGCAGCTGCAGCAGCGGCAGGCCGAGAATGGTGAAATGATCACCCTGCACACGGGTGAACAGATGCACGCCCACGGATTCCAGCTGATAGGCCCCCACCGAGGTGAGAACCCGCTGGCCGGCGGCGCCCAGGTAGGTGTCGAGCATATCTTCCGTCAGCGGCCGCATGCTGAGATAGGCGGAGGTGACCACCTCGAACACCACCGCGCCATCCATCACCACTGCCGCCGCCGAATGCAGGGCGTGGGTCGCCCCCGACAGGCTCTGCAGCTGGCTGCGCGCCGCCTCCACGCTGTGGGGCTTGTGGTAGATCTCGCTGCCGAGGGCCAGGGTCTGGTCCGCCCCCAGCACGATCCGCCCGGGCATCGCCGCCGCGCCCGCCATGGCCTTGGCCCGCGCCAGCATCAGGGCGACGCTTTCCGGCGAGACGTCGCCGGCGGCGATCTGCAGGCTGCGTTCATCCACATCTGTGGCGATGGTTTCCACCGGCAGGCCCGCATGCACCAGCAGGCTGAGCCGGGTCGCGCTCTTGGAGGCCAGAACCAGCGGCTGCTCGCTGCGCCAGAGGGATTTGGTGTCCATATGTTCAGGTCTCGGCGATGGCGCGACGACGGCGCTCGTTATAGAGCGCCATGATGGTGGCGGCGGTCTCCTCGATGGACCGGCGGGTCACATCGATAAGGGGCCAACCATTACGGGCACATAGCCGGCGTGAAAAGGCTATTTCCTCGGAAACGGCCTGCCGGTCTGTATAGGAAGACGCCGCATCGGCGGCATTGAGGCCCAGAAGCCGGTTCTGGCGGATCTCCACGATCCGCTCCGGGGTCGCCACCAAGCCCACCACCAGCGGCTTCTTGAGGCTCTCCAGCCCCGGCGGCAGCGGCATGTTGGCCACCAACGGAATGTTGGCGGTCTTGATGCCCCGATTGGCGAGATAGATGGAGGTGGGGGTCTTGGAGCTGCGCGACACCCCCAGCAGCACCACATCGGCGGTTTCCAGATCGTGCGTCATCTGCCCGTCGTCATGCATGACGGTATAGTTCAACGCGTCGATCCGCTTGAAATAGCCGGCGTCGAGGGAATGCTGGCCGCCCACCCGCGGGGTCGGCTCACCCCCGAGATAGGATTGGAACAGCCGCACCACCGGTGCCAGCACCGACATGTAAGGCACGCCCACATCCTGGCAGCGCGCCTTGAGGCGCTCCCGCAGCTCGCGATCCACCAGGGTGTACAGCACGATGCCGGGGTTGTTCTCAATCTCGCTCAGCACCCGCTCGAGCTGCTTCATGGAGCGCACCAGCGGATAGACATGCTCGATGGGTTGCACGTTCGCATATTGCGCGCAGGCGGCCCGGCCGACGTTGATCAGGGTTTCGCCGGTGGCGTCGGATACGAGGTGCAGGTGGAAGTAACTGGGATTGGGCGATCTGGGATCGGGCACGTTGTCCACCGCTGCTGTGGAAGGCTGTTGAGGAAGGCATGCCCCCTGGCGGGGCGCAAGCCGGCCCTGGGGAAAGGGGGGAAGTCTGTCCACATTTTGACTCGGGGGGGACAGATTCCATGCCCCCCTGTGCGTCATTGTGAATAGCACGCCAGGGCGGCACGTTAATCCTTTGTTAACCGGGCCTCGGCGCCCCTGGGGCACGGGCATAAATGGCCCACTTGAATCGGGATCACATGTGGATCGGTTGTCGATGGCCCTGCGACTGGTTAATCAACCGTAAAGACTCCAAAGACTCTCTCTTTAAAATATATCTCTTAGATTGAAGGCACGGGATGAGCCGCTCTCCGGTGACACGATCACCCTTCCTCGCCGTCCTGGACGGAACCCCCCTTAATCCGCCGCCTCTCTGGATGATGCGCCAGGCCGGCCGCTATCTGCCGGAATATCGCGAGGTGCGGGCCAAGGCGGGGGATTTCCTCACCTTGTGCTACACGCCGGAGCTGGCCGCCGAGGTGACGCTGCAGCCGATCCGACGATTCGCCTTCGATGCCGCCATCATCTTTTCCGATATCCTGGTGGTGCCCCATGCCCTGGGCGTAGGCCTGAGCTTCGCGGTGGGCGAGGGGCCGCGGCTGGAGAAGGTGGACGATGGCGCGCGCCTTGCCCGCCTGCCGAGCACCCTCGATCCGGCTCGGGTGGGCCCGGTCTATGACGCCATCGCCCGGGTGCGGGCCGCCTTGCCGCCCGAGGTGGCGCTGATCGGCTTTTGCGGCGCCCCCTGGACCGTGGCCACCTACATGGTGGCGGGGCAGGGCACTGATGATCAGGCCCCGGCGCGTCTTCTCGCCTTGCGGGATCCCGCCCTGTTCCAGCGCCTCATTGATCATCTGGTGGAGGCCTCCATCGCCCACCTTTCGGCGCAGATCGAGGCCGGCGCCGATGCCGTGCAGATCTTCGACACCTGGTCCGGCGTGCTGGATCCGCTGTCGTTCGAGCGCTGGTGTGCCGAGCCACTGCGCCGCATCGTCAGTGGCCTGAAGGCGGCGCACCCGCAGGCGCGGGTCATCGCCTTTCCCAAGGGCGCGAGCCTGGAGGCGCTGGAGCGTCTGGCGGCCACCGGTATTCAGGCGGTCGGCCTCGACTGGACCGCGGACCGGCCGGCGGCGCGGGCGCGTCTTGGTGAAAAACTGGCGCTGCAGGGCAATCTCGATCCGTTGCGACTGATTGCCGGTGGCGCGGCCCTGGAGGAGGAGATTGACCGGATCCGCACGGATTTTGCGGGCACCCGGCACATCTTCAACCTCGGTCACGGCATCAAGCCGGAAACACCCATTTCCCATGTGGAAACCATGGTGGCGCGGGTGCGCGCCGCCCGCTGAGGGCCGCCTGGAGGACATGATGCTTTATTTCTGGATCAAGGCCTTGCACGTGATTGCGGTGATCGCCTGGATGGCGGCGCTGCTCTACTTGCCGCGGCTTTTGGTCTATCACTGCGATGCGCCGGCGGGCTCAGCCCAGTCGGAAACCTTCAAGGTGATGGAGCGGCGTCTTCTGAAGGCCATCGGCACCCCGGCGATGATCGTCGCCTGGCTGGCCGGCCTCTATCTGGTGGTGGAGGGCGGCTGGATCACCCAGGGCTGGCTGCATGTGAAGCTGCTGCTGGTGGTGCTGCTGTCCGCCGTGCATGGGCTGGAGGCGCGCTGGGTGCGTCAGTTCGCGGCGGATGCCAACATCCATTCGGCAAAATTCTACCGCGTCATGAACGAGGTTCCGACCCTGCTGATGATCGGCATCGTCATCTGCGTGGTGGTGAAGCCGTTCTGAAGCCAGACCGCGACGAAGGAAGCAGAAGGAAGCACTTGCGCTGGGGCGCAAGCGTGAATATGTTCGCGCTGCTTTCCTCAACGCAGGCGAACGCGCTTTTGGCTGTCCGGTTCCGCTGTGGATCGGCCCGCGCGTCAGGTTCAAGCCGTCGCTCCGGCTGCCCCTGAAGACCTGCGATCCCCGTCCCTCCTCAGATGCCCGCTCCGTGTCCCCCACCGAGCAGGTACGCCCCAAGACTTAATCGAGGCTTTCCCATATGCGGGAAGTGAAACTTCAAGACCTTAAATCCAAAACGCCTGTCGAGCTGCTCGCCTTCGCCGAAGAGAACGAGGTGGAGAATGCGAGCACGCTGCGCAAGCAGGAACTGCTGTTCGCCATCCTCAAGCAGCTGGCGGCCACCGAAACCGAGATCATCGGTGAAGGCGTGGTCGAGGTATTGCAGGATGGATTTGGCTTCCTGCGCTCGCCGGAGGCCAATTATCTGCCCGGTCCGGATGACATTTATGTCTCCCCCTCGCAGATCCGCCGCTTCGGCCTGCGCACCGGCGATACGGTGGAAGGGCAGATCCGCTCACCCAAGGAAGGTGAGCGCTATTTCGCCCTGCTCAAGGTCAACACCATCAATTTTGAAGACCCGGACAAGACCCGGCACAAGATCAATTTCGACAATCTGACGCCGCTTTATCCCGATGAACGCCTCAAGCTCGAGCATGAGGAAAACGCTGGCAAGAAGGACTTCTCCGCCCGCGTCATCGACATCGTGGCGCCCATCGGCAAGGGCCAGCGCGGCCTCATCGTGGCGCCGCCGCGCACCGGTAAGACGGTGCTTTTGCAGAATATCGCCAAGTCCATCACCGCCAATCACCCGGAATGCTACCTCATCGTGCTGCTCATCGACGAGCGGCCGGAGGAAGTCACCGACATGCAGCGCTCGGTGAAGGGCGAGGTGATCTCCTCCACCTTCGATGAGCCCGCCGCCCGCCACGTGCAGGTGGCCGAAATGGTCATCGAGAAGGCCAAGCGCCTGGTGGAGCATGGTCGCGACGTGGTGATCCTTTTGGATTCCATCACCCGCCTCGGCCGTGCCTACAATACGGTGGTGCCGTCCTCCGGCAAGGTGCTCACCGGTGGCGTGGACGCCAACGCGCTGCAGCGCCCCAAGCGCTTCTTCGGCGCCGCCCGCAATATCGAGGAAGGCGGCTCGCTCACCATCATCGCTACGGCGCTCATCGACACCGGCTCGCGCATGGATGAGGTGATCTTCGAGGAGTTCAAGGGCACCGGCAATTCCGAGGTCATCCTCGACCGCAAGGTGGCCGACAAGCGCGTGTTCCCGGCCATCGACATCACCCGCTCCGGCACCCGCAAGGAGGAGTTGCTGGTTCCCGCCGACACCCTCAAGAAGATGTATGTGCTTCGGCGCATCCTCAATCCCATGGGCACCGTGGACGCCATCGAGTTCCTGCAGGACAAGCTGCGGCAGACCAAGACCAACCAGGACTTCTTCGATTCCATGAACACCTGAGGCAAGGCCCGGGCTGCCCGGGCCGACCTTGGTGGCATTGGCCATCGACCGACAACCGCCCGCGGCCCCGACGCCGCGGGCGGTTCTTTTTGGGAACGAACTGGCATCGCCCGCCGGTCCGCGATTCGGACGCGCTCTGTTCGTGGGGCGTGCTTCAGCGGCAGGCCGCCGTGTCAATTCGGGACATTCCGGAAGCCGACCCTTCCGCTCGGCCGTGGGGCGACTTATCTTGAAGGTCATGACAGGGCGCTGAGGTGCCCGGCGGTCGCCGGCCCGTGCCCCTCCGATTTTTTGAGGATTTGGCCATGTTCATTCAGACTGAAGCCACGCCCAATCCGGCGACGCTGAAGTTCCTGCCCGGCCGCGATGTTCTCGGCGAGGGCGTGCTCGATGTGCGCACCGCCGACGACGCCGGCGTTTCGCCGCTGGCGCAGCGCCTGTTCGAGGTGCGGGGCGTCGACGGGGTGATGCTGGGTCCGGATTTCGTGACCGTCACCAAGGGCCAGGGCGATTGGCGGCAGCTGAAGCCCGCCATTCTCGGTGCCATCATGGAACACTTCATGTCCGGCGCGCCCATCGTCACCGAGGGCATGGCGCTGGAAGAGGCCGAGGGCGAGGAATTCTTCGATCGGGCCGACGAGGAGATCGTCGCCACCATCAAGGAGCTGCTCGACACCCGGGTGCGCCCGGCGGTGGCCAATGACGGCGGCGACATCACCTTCCGCGGCTTCAAGGACGGGGTGGTCTACCTCAACATGAAGGGCTCCTGCTCGGGCTGCCCGTCCTCCACCGCCACCCTCAAGAACGGCGTGGAAAACCTGCTGAAGCACTTCGTTCCGGAGATCCGCGAGGTTCAGGCGGCCTGAACGGGATCCGCCATTAACCGTTTGAACCGAGGGATGGCGCTCTTCCCCTTCCGTTTGCGCGCATTTCAGGCAATCGTGGGACGGAGAGGGGCTCCGCGTTCATGTTCATTCTGGCCATAGACACCGCGCTTTCGGCGTGTTCCGCCGCCGTGCTCGACGCCGAAAACGACGGTGTCATCGCCGGTGATTCGCTGCTGATGGAACGCGGCCACGCGGAGAGCCTCATTCCGCTGGTGGAACAGGTGATGGGCCATGCGGGGCTCGATTTCGAGCACCTCAGCCGCATCGCCGTCACCGTGGGCCCCGGCAGCTTCACCGGCCTTCGGGTCGGCCTGTCAGCAGCGCGGGGCTTCGCGCTGGCCGCCAACCGTCCGGTGGTGGGCGTCACCACCCTGGCGGCCCTGGCGGCACCGTTCCTGGCGCTGGATGACGCCATTCCCGTGGTGAGCGCTGTCGATGCCCGCCACGGCCACGTCTTCCTGCAGATGTTCGGCGTCGGCGGCCGCACCCTGATTGCCCCGCGGGTGACCTCGGTGCGGGAGGCGGCGCGGGCGGTGGCCATCGGCCCGGCCCGTCTGGTGGGCTCCGGCGCGCAGCTGGTGGCCGAGCTCTGGCCGGCTGGCGAGCAGCCGCCGGTGTCGGTGGATGTGGTGCCGGCACCCGACGTGGCCTGGGTGGCCCGGCTGGGCGCGGCGGCCGATCCCGAGGTGGCGGAGGCCAAGCCGCTCTATCTGCGGCCGCCGGATGCCAAGCCTCAGGACAAGGCCCGTATCGCCCGCCGATGATGGCCCTCATCGACCATTTCTTCCCGCCCGCGCCGCTGCGCTATCGCGACGGCGGGCCGGCGGATGCGGCGGCATTGGCCGCGCTCCATGCCACGGCCTTCGCCCGCGGCTGGGAGATGGAGGAGTTCGAGCGGCTGTTGTCGGAACGCGCCGCCCGCGCCCATGTGGCGGTGGCCGGCGGCAAGCTGGTGGGGTTCGTGCTGTCCCACGTGGTGGCGCCGGAAGCGGAGATCCTGTCCATCGCCGTGGCCCAGGCTGCCCGGCGCCGCGGCATCGGCCGCGGGCTTCTCCAGCATCATCTGGGGCGGCTGGCGGCGGAGGGCGTGACCACCTCCTTTCTGGAGGTCGAGGCGGGCAATACGGCCGCGTTGCAGCTTTATGGTGCGTTCGGCTATGGCGAGATCGGCCGCCGCCGGGGCTATTATGCGGGCGTCGATGCCCTGTTGCTGCGCCGCGATTTCTGAGCGATGGCGGGCGGTGGCGCCGCCCGCTGTTCGAGAAGCCCTTGCAGCAGGGCGTCGTCAAGGCGATAAGGCGAACATGTCGCGCCGGTTTTGCGGAGGTGCCGCGTGAGCGGAAAAGTGAGTGTCATCGAAGAGGCGTGCCTCGCAAAGGGCATGCGGATGACCGAGCAGCGCCGGGTGATCGCGCGCGTGCTGTCGAGCGCCGACGACCACCCCGACGTGGAGGAACTGCACCGCCGGGCCGCCGCCATCGACGACAACATCTCCATCTCCACGGTCTACCGTACGGTCAAGATGCTGGAGGATGCCGGCATCATCGAACGTCATGACTTCGGCGATGGTCGCGCCCGCTACGAGCAGATGCCCGACGAGCACCACGACCACCTGATCGACATGCGTTCTGGCCGGGTCATCGAGTTCCGCTCCGAAGAGATCGAGAAGCTGCAGGACGAGATCGCCCGCCGCCTCGGCTTCAAGCTGTGCGGCCACCGGCTCGAGCTCTATGCGGTGCCCATCGACGACGAGGGGCCGAAATAGGCGCCACCGCCATGAAGTCCGATCCGGCTGATGCCGACGCTGGCATTCCCCCGCTGGGGCGGGAGTGCCCGCGGGGCACCCGCATCCTCAACGGGCTGCGCATGGGCGCGGTGCTGCTGGTCATCGGTGCCGCCACCCTGGTGGGGCTGCCGCTGCAATGGCTGGCGTTGGCCCTGAACCTGCCGCTGCGGCGCCAGATCCCCCGCCTGTATCACCGCATCCTGCTGTGGGCCCTGGGCGTGCGGGTGCATGTGCATGGCGCGCCGGCCGCTGCCCGGCCGCTGCTGCTGCTCTCCAATCACAGTTCGTGGCTCGATATTCCGGTGGTGGGCGCATTGATGCCCCTGTGCTTCGTGGCCAAGAGCGAGGTGGCGGGCTGGCCGCTGATCGGCCTGCTGGCCAAGTTCCAGCGCACGGTGTTCGTCGACCGCCAGCGCCGCCACGCCACCGGGGCCGTCAACCGGGAGATCGCCGCCCGGCTGCAGGGGGGCGATCCGGTGGTGCTGTTCGCAGAGGGCACCTCCAGCGACGGCAATCGGGTGCTGCCGTTCCGCACCGCGCTGGTGGGCGCGGTGGGCGAGGCCTTCGCCAGCCAGGCCTTCGCCAGCCATGAGGCGGTGACGGTGCAGCCCCTGGCGGTGGCCTACACCCGCGTGCAGGGCCTGCCCATGGGCCGCACCCATCGTCCGCTCGCGGCCTGGTATGGCGACATGGACCTGGCGCCTCATCTTCTGGATGTTCTGCGCCAGGGCGCCTTCGATGTGGACGTCACCTTTCTGCCACCGATGCAGCTCGATGCGGGACACGACCGCAAGAGCGTGACCCGCGCCGCCGAGCGAGCGGTTCGTCAGCAGGTCACGGCGCAGCTCGCCGGCCGTGCGAGCGCGCCGGTTTCTGCCGTTCATGGACCTGGCGAAACAGCCTGAGCCTTCGCATGATGACGTTTTCTTCACGCGAAGCGGTGTCCCCTGCGCTTGAAGAAAGTTGAGCGACATCCATTCACCAGATCAGCCGGGAGCGCGCCCATGACCCTGTCCCTTGCCGCCGTGGGCTTCGGCTATTGCGCTCGGCATCTGCTGGCCAGCCGACCGCAGGCCTTCGCACCGGTGGTCGGCACGGCGCGGCAGGAACAGAGCTTGAGCGGGCTGCCGGCGGGGGTGGAGGGCGCGGTGTTCGACGGCACCCGCCTGGACCCGGCATTGGCACAGCGGCTCGCGGTCCGCGATGTGCTGCTGCTTTCAGCCCCCCCCGATGCGGCGGGGGATCCGCTGCTGCGGCTGGCGCTGCCGGCGCTCACCCGCTCAGCCGCCGAGGGGCGGCTGCGGCAGGTGGTCTATCTCACCACCCTTGGGGTCTACGGCGACCATCAGGGCGCGTGGGTGGATGAGACGACCCCGCCCCGGCCCGGCAGCGCGCGGCTGCAGCGGCGGCTTGATGCAGAGGCGGCGTGGTTCGATTTCGGAGCCCGGCACCAGGTGCCGGTGGCGGCATTGCGGCTTGCCGGCATCTACGGCCCGGGCCGGAATGCGTTGGCGCAGCTGCGCGCCGGCACCGCCCGGGTGATCGACAAGCCCGGCCAGGTGTTCAATCGCATCCATGTGGAGGACATCAGCCGTGCGGTGATGGCGGTGATCGCCCGGCGGTTCGACGGCGTGCTGAACGTGGCCGACGACCTGCCGACCGCGCCGGGCGACCCGATCGCCTACGCGGCGCAGCTGCTGGCGCTGCCGGCACCGGAGCCGGTGCCGTTCGCCGTGGCGGCCGCCACCATGAGCCCCATGGCCCTGAGCTTCTGGGGAGCCAGCAAGCGGGTGTCGAACCGTCGCCTGAAGACGGAGCTGGGGGTGGCGCTGGCCTATCCCACCTACCACAACGGGCTCGATGCCCTGGCGGCGGCCGGCGAGGGGGCCTGAGCCCCTCAGGGCCGCGCGAAGGTGAGATAGGTTGGAATACGCCCTTCCTGCAGGGCCTTGGCTTCATAGCGGGTGCCCGGCCACTCGGGATAAGGCATGGTCCAGTCGCTGGCGACCCGCGCGGTCCAGCGGAACAGGCCATGGGCACGGACGGTGGCGAGGGTCCAGCCCACATAGTCCGGCACGTCGGAGGCGACCCGCAGCACGCCGCCGGGGCGGATGACCCGGGCCAGGCGATCCAGATTGTCGGGCCGCACGAAGCGGCGCTTCCAATGCCGCTTCTTGGGCCAGGGATCGGGATAGAACAGGTCGACGCCGGCCAGGCTGGCGCGGGGCAGCTGGTCCAGCAGCAGCGCCGCATCGGCGTCGAACAGGCGGATGTTGTCGAGGTTCGCCGGCTCCAGATCCACCAGCATCCGGGCCATGCCGTTGACGAAGGGCTCCACGCCGAGAAATCCGACATCCGGCCGGCGCCGGGCGTGGTCGATCAGGTGCTCGCCGCCGCCGAAGCCGATTTCCAGCCAGAGCGCCTGCGGCCGCCGCGGGAACAGGGCCAGCGGATCGTGCGCCGCAGCAAGCTCGAAACGGTAGCGCGGCAGCAGCCGGCTCATGGCGTCCAGCTGGGTGGTGCGCAGCGCCTTGCCGACCCGGCGGCCATAGAAGGCGCCGGGGCTCAGGGCATCGGTGGGCGAGGCCCGGTTCGCGGGATTTGCCAAGTTCAGGGTTCTCGTCTTGCGCCAGCGCACCGCCGGCGGTCATGTCCACGCCCGAAAGCACCGCGCGAGTGAGCGCTACCCGAGTGAACGCTACCGTAGCGGTCGCACAATGCCCCTGCCGGGCGTTGCAGAGGAGCCCTTCCCAGGAGGGTACCAGAGGGCGGCCCTCGCAGACAGGCAGCATCGGAAACGGGCAGGTCTCAGAAACGGGAGTTGTCAAAAACGGGAGTTGTCAAAAATGCCCACGGCCGGGCAAGCCCGGCCATGGTGACGACAACGGGTGGGGCGGCTCAGGCCAGCGCCGACTTGAGCTCGTCCACCAGGTCGGTGCGCTCCCAGGAGAAGCCGCCATCGGCCTCGGGGGCGCGGCCGAAATGGCCATAGGCAGAGGTGCGGGCATAGATCGGCTTGGTGAGGCCGAGATGCTCGCGGATGCCGCGGGGGCGCAGGTTCATGACCTCGCGCAGCACCTTCTCCAGCTTCGCCTCTTCCACCTGGCCGGTGCCGTGCAGATCCACATAGACCGCCAGCGGGTCGGACACGCCGATGGCGTAGGCGAGCTGGATGGTGGCGCGATCGGCGAGGCCGGCGGCGACCACGTTCTTGGCCAGATAGCGGGCGGCATAGGCCGCCGAGCGGTCCACCTTGGTGGGGTCCTTGCCGGAGAAGGCACCACCGCCGTGGGGCGCGGCGCCGCCGTAGGTGTCGACGATGATCTTGCGACCGGTGAGGCCGCAGTCGCCATCGGGACCACCGATCACGAACTTGCCGGTGGGATTGACGTGCCAGATGGTGTCCTTGCTGATCCAGCCGGCGGGCAGGGTGTCGCGGATATGGGGCTCGACGATGGCCTGCACATCCTGGGACGAGAGCCGCTCATCCAGGTGCTGGGTCGACAGCACGATCTGGGTGACGCCCACCGGCTTGCCGTCCTCATACCGGACGGTGACCTGGCTCTTGGCGTCGGGGCCGAGAGCGGTGGTGGTGCCGCTGTGGCGGGCCTCGGCCAGGGTCTTGAGAATCTTGTGGGCGTAGAAGATCGGCGCCGGCATCAATTCGGGGGTCTCGCGGACCGCATAGCCGAACATGATGCCCTGGTCGCCGGCACCTTCATCCTTGTTGCCGGCGATATCCACGCCCTGCGCGATGTCGGCGGACTGGGAATGCAGCAGAACGTCGACGTCGGCGTGCTCCCAGTGGAAGCCGTCCTGCTCGTAGCCGATGTCCTTGATGGCCAGACGCGCGGTGTGGGCGATCAGATCATGGGTGATGGTGGACGGGCCACGGGTCTCACCGGCAATCACCACCTGATTCGTCGTCGCGAGGGTCTCGCAGGCGACCCGCACCTGGCTTGGATCCCAGCCCTCGGTTTCAGCGGTCCGGAAGAACAGATCCACCACTTCGTCGGAGATGCGATCGCAGACCTTGTCGGGGTGACCCTCGGAAACGGATTCGCTGGTGAACAGGTAGGATTGACGCGCCATGTTTCGGCCTTTCTTGCGCCCGCGCCGCGTTGCGGAGGGTTCTTCTCGCAACGCGGCGGGGAGCGGTCAAGATCGCCGAAGCGAAAACGTTCGTCAAATCGAAGGTCAGGTCTCCGCCTCGCCGGCGATAGCGATGACGAGGTCCACGATACGCCGGCGCACGCGGGCGTCGGAAATGCGCATGAAATTGCGCGTCAGGGTCAAGCCATCCGAAGTCGCAAGGAAGTCGGAGACGTAGGCCGGCGATTGCGCTTCCGCGAAACCGTCAGTCTCGGGCCCCACGGAAGGGGCCCCTTCGAAAAAGAACGCCACGGGCACGCCCAGCACAACGGAGATCTGCTGCAATCGGCTCGCCCCGATGCGGTTGGTCCCCTTTTCGTACTTCTGGATCTGCTGAAACGTGATGCCGAGGTGCTCGCCCAGTTTCTCTTGGCTCATGCTGACCATCATGCGGCGCATCCGCACGCGTGCTCCAACATGCTTATCAATAGGGTTCGGCGCCTTCTTGGCCATGGTCTCTCCGGCTATGTCGGAAAAGAGTATTGTTACTTCGCAATGCGAAGGCTGCCCTGATTGACCGCGAACATAGGCATACAATCACTAGGCGTCGATCAACTTTTGCGTGCAATGCATCCATAAAGAGGTACAAGCGCAAGGAGAAGGGCGCCAAAAAGGAGTGAGAATTCGACCTTGCTGCCTAGCCGTGCAGCCGGCGGAACCGTTTTCAGAGATTGAGGTAACGGACCATCGACGACTGCGCGCTCGCCCAGCGGACCATATGCGACAATACGCCCCAGTGGGTCGACGATGGCGGAGATGCCCGTATTGGCGGCGCGCACCAGCGGAAGCCCTTCCTCAACGGCACGTAGACGGGCCTGAGTGAAGTGCTGATAAGGCCCTGGGGTTTGTCCAAACCAGGCGTCATTCGTGACGTTCAGCAGCAGCCTCGGCCGCTCGCCGGGGGGAATCACATTGCCGGGAAAGATAATTTCGTAACATACCAGGGGTGCAATCAAAGGTAGTCCTGGGGCCTCAAGGGCGCGGAGTGCGGGTGCCGCGGAGAACCCGCCCCGTACACGTGTGAGTTGCTCAAGGCCGAGACGCTCCAAGGTATTCTGGAACGGCAAATACTCGCCAAATGGGACCAAATGCACTTTATCCGTGCTGCGCAGCACGGCCCCGTTGTGGTCGATCACGCGGATGGAATTGAAGAAGGGCGAGTATTGGTCCGGCGGCGGCGCGCCATGCCGCACCGCGCCCGTCAGGAGCGTCACGTTATCCGGCAAAGTATTCGCGACGGCCTCGGCGGCCCAGGGTTCGCGCTCGTAGATGAAGGGCAGCGCGCTTTCCGGCCAGATGAGGGCGGTGACGTCGCGCAAGCCTTCCGGGTATCGCAGCGACCGACCGGCGCTCAGGGCCAGGTAATCGTCGAGAATTTCCCGCCGGCGGCCATAGTTGAACTTCTGGTCCTGGGCGAGGTTCGGCTGCATGATCCGCAAGGCCACACCCGGCACGTCACCCACCGGGGTCGTGGCGAGCCGCACGGCGCCGGCGCCGGCGGCGAGCGCGATCAGCGCCGCCGCGAAGCCCATGGGCCAGGCCGCCCGGCGCCGTCCGCTCAGCGCCAGCGCCGGGGTCGACAGCAGCAGCAGAGCGAAGAAGGTGAGACCCCACACGCCCATCAGGGCGGCGGCCTGCATCAGCCGCAGGTCCTGGGCGAAGGCATAGCCGTAGGTGTTCCAGGGAAAGCCCGTCAGCACATGGCCGCGCAGCCATTCGGCGAGGGAGAGGCCGAAGCTGAAAGCGAACAGCCGCCACGGCCCGTTGGACCACAACAGCCGGGCGAGGGTGGTGCCGAGCGCCGTGAACAGGGCGAGGCCCGCCGGCATGGCGATGACCGCCAGGGGCAAGAGCCAGCCGAAGACGTCGGCCTCCACCAGAAACGCCGCGCCGATCCACCATAGGGAGGCGAGGAAATAGCCGAAGCCGAAGCACCAGCCCACCGCGGCCGCCGCCTTCAGCCGCGCCCGCAGGGGTCCGGTGGTGCCGTCCAGCAGCAGCACCAGCAGCGAGAACGACACCGCCAGCACCGGCCACAGGCCGAAGGGCGGCATGGCGAGCGCGCCGAGCGCGCCGGCTACCAGCGCCAGGAGCGCCCGCCGTCCGCCACGCAGGCCGCCGATGGCCGCCGCCCAGCGGACGCCGCGCCCGCCGGCGGGAACGGTCGGGGCGCCAGAGGGGGGCGGGGGAGGGGCGGTGTGGCTGGTGGTCATGGCGGCTCCCGCACTGCGGCGCAGCATCCGGTGGTCGCCGGATGCTCCAGGCGCAGCTTCAGGCGGCCAGCTTTAGGGGGCAGGTGTGAGGAAAAAAAGAACGCGTCCGGTGCCCCGTCCGGTGCCGCCGCGTCGTCAGACCTCCCCGGAGGCGATGCTCTCGGCCGCCCTGCCCGGCCGGGCCGGGGGGATGATCCGCAGCTTCTTGACCCGGCGGGGGTCGCCGTCGAGCACCTCCACCTGATATTGACCCGGCAAAGTAATGATCTCGCCGGGCTGCGGCACCCGCGCGGCGATGAGCACGACGAGGCCGCCGAGGCTGTCCACCTCTTCCATCGCCTCCTCGGAAGCGAAGCTGGGTCCGAGGATCTCCACGATCGATTCGAGCGGGGCGCGGGCGTCGACGAGATAACTGCCGTCGGGCTGGGCCTCGAGCAGGTTCTCGGGCGCGTCGTCGTGCTCGTCCTCGATCTCGCCGACGATCTCCTCCACCGCGTCCTCGATGGAGACGAGGCCGTCGGTGCCGCCGTATTCGTCGATCACCAGGGCGAGATGGGTGCGCGCCGCCTGCATGGAGACCAAGAGGTCGACGGCCGGCATGGAGGGCGGAACATAAAGGATGCGGCGGATCAGGGCGGCATCTTCCAGGCTGCCGTCGAGGTCCACCGCCGACAGCTCCAGCTTCTTGCCGGGCGGCGAATTGGTGATGCCGCTGGCCAGGTGAGCCACCAGATCGCGGATGTGCACCATGCCCACCGGATCATCCAGCGTGTCGTCATAAACCACCAGCCGCGAGTGGGCGACGGAGACGAACACCTTGAGCAGCTCGCCCAGCGAGATGTCCTTGCGCACCGCGACGATCTCGGCCCGGGGGACCATGATGTCGCCGATGCCTACCTCCTTTAAGTGCAGGATGTTGCGCAACATCTTGCGTTCGGAGGGGGTGAATTCGCTCTCCTCCTCAGGCGCGCTCGACGCGGCGTCCAGCACCTCCGTCAGGTCGGTGCGCAGCGAGCCGTGGGGCCGGAACGTGCCGAGGAGGGCACGCAATCGATCGAGAAAACTTTGCGGCTCCGCGGAGCTGGTCTCGGTCGGTTGGTCGGTGTTCGACATGGTCTTTCTTCAGCTTCAGCCACCGTCCTGCGGCAGGCGGTAGGGATCGTCGATCCCCAGCCCGGCGAGGATCTGGCGCTCCAAGCCCTCCATTTCTTCAGCTTCGTCGTCTTCGATGTGATCATAACCCAGGAGGTGCAGCGTGCCGTGCACAACCAGATGGATCAGATGGTGTTCCATGCGCTTGCCGTCCAGGTCGGCCTCGCGGGCAAGCGTTTCATAAGCAACGATCACGTCGCCCATGGGCTGAGGCGCGCCGTCCACGTCCTCCGGCAGCTCCGGCGCGGGAAAGGACAGCACGTTGGTGGGCTTGTCCATGTCGCGCCATTCGCGATTGAGCACCTGGATGTGGGCATCATCGGTGAGGGTGATGCTCATTTCCGCCGGGGTCGGCACCTCCTCCGGCACCGCGCCAAGGGCAGCGAGGGCGGCGCGCACCGCCAGCCCCTCCGCCTCCGGCAGGCCGGTCCACAGGGGGGATTCCGCCAGAACGTCGATCTCGATGCCGTCGGGGGGCACGCCGGCGATTGCGGCTTCTGCCATGATCAGGTCTCCTCCGGCCGCAGCGGCCGGGTGGTGCCGACCCGCTCATAGGCGGCGACGATGCGGGCCACCAGCTCGTGACGCACCACGTCCTCGGCCTTGAAGGTGCACACGCCCACGCCCTCCACCTCGCCCAGCAGGCGCACGGCCTCCGCCAGGCCCGAGGTCTGGGCGCCGGGCAGGTCGGTCTGGCTGGGATCACCGGTGACGATCATGTGGGAATTCTCGCCCAGGCGGGTCAGGAACATCTTCATCTGCATGGAGGTGGCGTTCTGCGCCTCGTCCAGGATGACAGCCGCATTGGAGAGGGTGCGCCCACGCATGAAGGCGAGCGGGGCGATCTCGATCTCGCCGGCCTGCAGCGCCCGCTCCACGAAGGCTCGATCCATCAGGTCGTACAGGGCATCGTAGATGGGACGGAGGTAGGGATCCACCTTGTCCTTCATGTCGCCGGGCAGGAAGCCGAGCCGCTCGCCGGCCTCCACCGCCGGACGGGAGAGGATAATGCGATCCACCATCCGCCGTTCCAGCAGGTGCACCGCATAGGCCACCGCCAGCCAGGTCTTGCCGGTGCCGGCCGGCCCCACGCCGAACACCAGGGTATGCCGCTTGAGGGCGCGGATATAGGCATCCTGCGCGGCGGTGCGGGCACGGATGGGCCGTCGCCGGAGCTGGATCTCATCGAACGACTGGCGCTGGGCGGCGGGATCGAAATCGAACAGCGAGCCCTGGGAGGTCACTTCCCGGATGGCACCGTCCACATCCCCCTGGGCGATGTCGCGGCCCTTCTTCAAGGCCTCATAAAGGTGCTCCAGCACCGCGCGGGCCTGCTCGCAATTCTCCCGATCCCCTTCCAGGGTGACGTGATTGCCGCGGGAATCCGCCTTCACCCCCAGCTTGCGCTCGATGAGCGCGAGGTTGCGGCCGTAGTGGCCGAACAGCTGGGTGGCCAGCCGATTGTCATCGAAGGCCAGCACCACCTGGGCGGTGGCGTCGCTTTCGGTGGTGGCCCAAGGCGCCGTCACCGCCGCACGGGCCGGGCCTGCGGCGGGGGGGCGATCGCGATCACTGCCGGGTCTGCGCAAGCTCAGGCCTCCATGGCCGCCGGGGATGAAGAAGGCTCGGACCGGGGGCGCGGCGCGCGCGGGGGCGTGGCGATGGCCTCGCAACGCCCGGCGAGGCTGTTGGGCCCCACCTCGGTGATGGTGACGGTGATGATGTCGCCGATGGTCGCCGGCGGGTCGTTCACCACCACGCTCTGGAGATAGGGCGAGCGGCCGATGAGCTGGCCGTCCTGGCGTCCCGGCTTCTCCAGCAGGATGTCGAAGGTGCGCCCCAGGCAGGAGGCATCGAAGGCGGCCTTGGAGGCCTCCAGGGCCTTCTGCAGGGTGGCGAGCCGCGCGCTCTTCACCTCTTCCGGCACCTGGCCGGCATGGTCCGCCGCCGGGGTGCCCGGGCGCGGGCTGTACTTGAAGGAATAGGCGCTGGCGAAGCCGATCCGCCGCACCATGTCCATGGTGTCCTCGAACTCCGCATCGGTCTCGCCGGGGAAGCCGACGATGAAATCCGACGAGAGGGCGAGATCCGGCCGCGCGGCCCGCATCTTGTCGATGATGGCGAAATAGGCGTCGCGGCCGTGCTTGCGGTTCATGGCGGCGAGGATGCGGTCGGAGCCGGACTGCACCGGCAGGTGCAGATAGGGCATCAGCTGCGGCAGGTCGCGGTGGGCGGCAATGAGGTCGTCGTCCATGTCCCGCGGGTGCGAGGTGGTGTAGCGCAGCCGCTCCACCCCGGAGATTCCGGCCATCTCTTCCAGCAGCCGGGCGAGGCTCCAGGTCCGGCCATCGGGCCCTTCGCCATGGAAGGCATTGACGTTCTGGCCAATGAGGGTGATCTCGCGCACCCCCTGGTCGGCCAGCCGCCGGGCCTCGTCGAGGATCTTTGCCGCCGGGCGGGAGACCTCGGCGCCGCGGGTATAGGGCACCACGCAGAAGGTGCAGAACTTGTCGCAGCCTTCCTGCACCGTCACGAACGCGGCCGGCCCGCGCGAGCGGGTGGCGGCGCGGGTGGGCGCCGGCAGGTGGTCGAACTTGTCCTCCACCGGAAAGTCGGTATCCACCATCTTCCGGCCGGTCTCGGCCGCGCGCAGCAGGTCGGGCAGGCGGTGGTAGCTCTGGGGGCCCACCACCAGATCCACCACCGGGGCGCGGCGCATGATCTCGGCGCCCTCGGCCTGGGCGACGCAGCCGGCCACCGCGATCATGGTGTCGGAACCGGCTTCCTGCTTGGCTTTGCGCAGGCGGCCCAGCTCCGAATAGACCTTGTCGGCGGCCTTCTCGCGGATGTGGCAGGTGTTGAGGATGACGAGGTCGGCCTCGGCCGGGTCCTGGGTCTCGGTGAACCCCTCCCGCGCCAGGGTGTCCGCCATACGATGGGAATCGTAGACGTTCATCTGGCACCCGAAGGATTTCACATAAAGCTTGCGGGGCTTCTGCATAGTCGCGTGTCTGTCGGCTCTCACTCTCGCGCCCGGGCGCGACGTGATCGTGACGCCAGATCTGCTCGCCCCCTCTTTTCGCTCAAGAAGCCACAATCCTACCGACAAAGCGTGGGTTTGAAAACTGGCGCGACACCCACACGGCGGCGGATCACACCCCCGCCGCTCAAGTCATTGAGCCGGCAGACCACTCGTCGGCGACGGCGGGATCTGTTTCCGTAGCGGCATGGCGGTGCGCGAGGACCCGGAAGGCAGCGGCCGACAGCAGCCGGGCGAGCGCCCACACCGCCGCGCCGCGCACCAGGGGCGCCGGATCGGCGAGCTTCTGCTCCAGCGCCGGGACGAACCCGGCGTTTCCAGAATTGCCCATGGCGATCATCACGTTGCGGATGAAGCGGTCGCGGCCGATGCGCTTGATGGGGCTCTTTGGGAAGCGGGCGCGGAAGGCGGCATCATCCAGCTCGGCCAATTCGGCCAGGGGCGGGGCGGCGTTTTCCGCGCGGGCGGCGAGCTTCATCTCGGCCCCCTCCGCCGCAAATTTGTTCCAGGGGCAGGCGGCCAGACAATCGTCACAGCCATAGATGCGGTTGCCGATCAACGGCCGCATCGGCCGCGGGATCGGTCCCTTGAGCTCGATGGTGAGGTAGGAGACGCAGCGCCGCGCGTCGATCTGGTAGGGCGCCGGGAAGGCGTTGGTGGGGCAGGCCTCGAGGCAGGCGCGGCAGGAGCCGCAATGGTCCGCGTCCGGCCGATCGAACGGCAGCTCCAGCGTGGTGGCGATGGCGCCCAGGAACAGCCAGGAGCCGAAGTTTCGCGACACCAGATTGGTGTGCTTGCCCTGCCAGCCGAGCCCGGCATCCATGGCCAGGGGCTTTTCCATGAGCGGGGCGGTGTCCACGAACACCTTCACGTCGCCGCCCTCCGCCGCCGCCAGCAAAGCGCGGGCGATGCGTTTCAGTTTCGGCTTGATGACCTCGTGATAATCCTCGCCCCGCGCATAGACCGAGATGGCGCCGGTGGCGGCATCGGCGAGGGCGGCGCGGGGATCGGTGGCGGGGCCGTAATTGAGCCCCAGCATCACCACGGACCGCATGTCCGCCCACAACGTGAGGGGATCGGCGCGGCGTTCCAATGTCTCGGCCATCCAGCCCATTTCGCCATGGGCGCCGCTGGCCACCCATTGGCCGAGGCGGTCGCCGGCCGGGCGCACCCGGCGCGGATCGGCGATGCCGATGGCCTCGAAACCCTCGGCGCGGGCGAGATCGGTGATCTGCGCCCGCAAATGCTCCGGTGTCGGCGCAGGCGTCAGAAGTCGAGATCCGCGTAGGTCTTGGAGGGGGGCATGCCGGGAATGCTCTCGTTCAGGAGGGCGCGGAAGGTCGGGCGCGACTTGATGCGCGCATACCAATCCCTCGCGTGCTCGTCCTCGTCCCACGGCACATCACCGAGATAATCGGCCACCGAAAGGTGGGCCGCCGCCGCCAGATCGGCCTGGGTGAGCTTTTCGCCCGCCAGCCATTTGCGGGCCTTGGCCAGCCAGCCGATGTATTTCAGATGATAGCGCAGATTGGCGCGGGCCATGCGCAATGCGGTGGCATCGGGCGGGCCGCCACCCTGCTGGCGGTTCATGTAGCGCTTGTGGATGCGCTCGCGCACCAGCGGCTCGGTGGCCTCCACATACATCTTCTCGTGGAACCAGCTGGTCAGCCGGCGCACCTCCACCCGCTCGGCCGGGCTGTCCGGCAGCAGGCGGTGGTCACCCAGAGCGAGACCGCGGGTTTCGTCGAGATATTCGGCAATGATGGTGGGGCCGGGCACCGAGGCGGCCTGTTCCTCCACGATCACCGGTGTTTCGCCGGCGGGGTTGAGGGCGAGGAAGCCGGGCCGGCGTTCCCACACCCGTTCTTCCACGAGCTCCGGCTCCAGCCCGTATTCGGCGAGCAGCAGGCGGACAAACCGGGAATGGGGGCAGAAAGGATGGTGATGCAGATACATGAGGCTTGTTTCGCCGGGGCGTTCAAGCGCGGCGCGCTCTCCCGGCCCGTTCATGTTTAGCCACGGATTCTTTCCGTTTGGTTCCCGCCTGGAGCACTTGCGCTGCAATGCGGGACCGGACGGCGAGAATGTGCGCGGATGGTGAACAGGGACCTTTGTCCGCTGCCTTTCATGCGCATCTAGAACGATGCGGCGCGCGCCGCAAGCGGAGCCGTAGGGTCTGACGCAGCGGCATATCCCTTTAGGGGCGGGGCCCGAGCCGGGCGCCGTAATTGCACCTTAATGGCTGTGCTCTCAGGATGGTGCGCCTGATTTGCGGGCCGGGCGCCCCTGGGCGCGCGCTTCCTCTGCGTCACCGTCTTCATGCCACCCGGTCTCGTGCCATCTCCCTTGGATCTCTCCGCCCATGACTCTCGGCGATATGTTTGAAGCCCTCGTGCTCGGCCTCGTGGAAGGGCTGACCGAGTTCATCCCCGTGTCCTCCACCGCGCACCTCTTGCTGCTCGGACACTTCCTGGGCTTCCAGAGCACCGGGCGCACCTTCGAGGTGCTGATCCAGCTGGGCGCGGTGCTGGCCATCCTCACCGTCTATTTCGAGCGCTTCGTTCGGGTGGCGACCCAATTGCCCACCAATCCGGGCGCCCGCCGCTTCGTGCTCGGCGTCATCGTCGCCTTCCTGCCGGCGGCGGTGATCGGCGCGGCGGCCCATGGCTTCATCAAGTCCGTGCTGTTCGAGTCGCCGGCGCTCATCTGCTGCACCCTGATCTTCGGCGGCATCGTGCTGTTGTTCATCGACAAGGTGGTGCCGGCGCCGCGCTACAACAACGCCATGGGCTTCCCGCTGCTGCTGGCGCTGAAGATCGGCTTCTGGCAGTGCCTCGCCATGATCCCCGGCATGTCCCGTTCCGGCTCCACCATCGTCGGCGCCATGCTGATGGGGGTCGACAAGAGGGCGGCGGCGGAATTTTCCTTCTTCCTCGCCTTGCCCACCATGCTGGGCGCCTTCACCTACGACCTCTACAAGAACCGCAATGCGCTCTCGCTGGACGACGGGCTGCTGATCGCCATCGGCTTCGTCGCCGCCTTCTGCGCGGCGGTGATGGTGATCCGCTCGCTGCTGGATTTCGTGTCCCGCCACGGCTACGCGCCGTTCGGCTGGTGGCGCATCGCGGTGGGGATCGCCGGGCTGATCGGCCTCGCCATCACCCGCTGATCGTCGGCACAGTGACCGAAAAGCCCGCCGGAGAGGACGTCGGCGGGCTTTTTTGTGGGCCGCCGCCTTCAGCCTTGAAAGGCGAGCACGGCCACCGCCACCGCCGGCGCGCAATCGGCCGCCGCCTCCGCCCAGGGGGCGTCGCCGGCCAGCAGGGCGCCGGCATCGAGATAGGGGCGGCCGGCCCGCTCCGCGAGCCGCGCCGCCAGGAACCGGCCGACGCCCGCCCCGACGATGGGAACATCAGGGGCGATGCCGCCCGGCGGCGCGCTCACCACCTGGGCCAGGGCATCGTCGAGCCGCCGCAGCTGCGCTTCCGCCGCCCGCGTCGCCAGGGCCCTGGCCTCGTCGAGGGTGCAGAGCTCGGGGGCGGCGGGGTCGAGGGTCGGTGGGCCGAGATCGCGCCCCACCATGCGCAGCAGCCGCCGGGCGCTCGCCTCCAGGGTCTTGGCGCCGCCATCAGCCGCGGGATAGAGGTCGGCGCCCTCGGGCAGGGCGCCGGTGAGGCGGTGCACGTCCGCCGTGGTGGCGAAGAATTCCATCATCAGCGGCACCGGCGCGCCCCGGAAGGGCAGGGTGGGGCCAAAGGCCATCACCGGAGTGCGGGCCGCGCCGCAATAGATGAGCTCGCCCGCCGCCATGCGCTCCGCATCGGAATAACCACGGCTGGTGAGGCGCCGGTCCGCGAAGGGGATGATGTCGGTGGTGGTGGAGCCCATGTCCACCAGGATCCCGGCGGGCAGCCGCAGCGCCAGCGCGGCGGCGGTGGCATGCCAATTGGCGGAGGCGATGGTGTCGATGTGCCCGGCCGCAGCACCCGCCGCCACCAGGCCATCGGGCCCGGCATAGATCTGTGTCTCGGCACCGAGGCGGGCGGCCAGGGCTGCGGCGAGGGCGACGACCCCGGAGGCGCGGTCCGGCCACAGGTCGGTCAGCTCGCCGGTCATGGTCACCACCGAGGGCGCGGCCGGCAGCTGTGGCAAGGCGGCGATGGCGGCATCGAGCTCTGCAAGGCCTCGCCATAGGGGGCAGGGTGCCATGTCCACCCGCAGCAGGCGGCCCGCCGCATCGAGCGCGGCGCGCTTGAGGTGGGCCCCGCCCACGTCCCAGCCGAACAGCACCGGCGCCGGCTTCATCGCAGGCCCACCTCCACCGGCGCCGCCGGCGGCAGGTGGGGCATGGCGGGCAGGCGGCCGTCGCGGATGAACTGCGGCAGGAAGGCCGCCGGGTTCACCGCCAGCGCCTGGTGCAGGCCGGCATAGGAGGTGGTGATGCGCGGGTTCACCTCCACCACCACCGGCGCGGCGTCGGTCAGGATCACGTCGATGCCGATGATGCCGGCAAGGCCCGGGAAGGTCGCCGTCACCGCCTGGGCCAGCCGCTCCAGCCGCTCGTCGCGGGCGGCGGCGCCCACGGTGAGGCCGGAGAGGCTGAGCACGCCGTCCGTTTCGGTCAGGTGCTGGCGGTTGACCGTGAGCAGGGTCGTCCCCTCCGGTCGCACCAGCACCGACAGGCTGGCCGGGGTGCCGGCGACGAAGGGCTGGATGATCAGATCGGGATCGCGCGGCGCATCGGCGACCGAGGCCCAGCGGCGGGTGTTCTCGCAGCCGGCGCCGTCGTCCGGCTTGGTCACCACCGGCCCGGTCAGCTCCGGCGGCGGCGCCTCGGCGCGGAAGGTGGGCACGTGGGGCAGGCCGGCCATGGCCAGCTGGCGGGCGGTGAGCAGCTTGCTGGAGCACAGCTCCACCGCGGGAAGGTCGCACGCCACCACGTGGCTGCACTTCTCCTGCATCAAGGCGATGAGCCGGGCCAGCAGACCGTGGGTTTCCGGCGCCACCGGCCACACCACGTCGGCGCCGGTCGCGAGCTCCGCCCACACCGCCCAGGGGTCGTCTCCGGCGGCCACGGGAATGGAGGAGTCCTGCGGCGCCGGCAGGCGATCGTCATGGGCCAGCAGCACGCTGCCCACCCCCGGCAGCGCCAGGATGTCCCGCATCAGCGCATCGCGCATGCGGGTGCCTTCGGGCACCAGGGTTTCGGGCAGCTCCTGGCCCCTGAGGCCGCCGGCGGTGACGAATTCGCAGATGAAGACGCGCATTTAACCCCCGCACTGGCCGATCAACGGGCCTTATCAGGCCACGACTGCGCGCGCGGCGCACAGGTGAGCGGCCAGGGAATCTGCCATATTCTTCCCCGTGGCGTCGTACAAGCCACGCCAGGCGGGCATGGAGTTCACCTCCAGCACCATCAGGCGCCCGTCGCTGCCGGAGATGATGTCGACGCCGGCATAATCGGCGCCCACCGCGGCGGCGGCGCGCACCGCATAATCGGCCAGCACCCCTTCCGGCGCCACTTCCACGCCCACGGCGCCCTGGTGGATGTTGGTGATCCAGGACGGCGCGCGGCGCGCCATGGCGGCCACCGCCACGCCGCCCACCACGAACACGCGGAAATCCTCGTGCATCTCTTCGTTTGGATCATCCGGGCCGGTCCGGCCATGGGGGGCGGCGACGAAATCCTGCAGGTAATAGACGCCGCCCACCTCCGCCTCGGCGGGCAGAGCGGCGCCGCGCTCCAGCCGCTGCAGGCCGCGGCCCTGGGCCCCGAACATGGGCTTCAGCACGCTGTCGCCGGGGGCGGCATCCACCAGCATCTGCGCCGCCGCGCGCCCCTCCTGCACCAGGGTGCGCGGGGTGGGCAGGCCGGCATGCGCCATCAGGAAGGTGGTGGCGCTCTTGTCCACGCAGCGCTCGATGGCGCGGGCCGAGTTCATCACCGGCACGCCGAGGGCGCCGAGGGCGTGCAGCACGCCGAGCCGCAGGGTGACCTGCTCCAGGGTGCCGTTGGGCACCGAGCGCACGAAGCAGGCGGCAGGCAGCTCATCGCCGAAGCCCGGCAGCAGCAGGCCATGGGCGGTCTCCCCCACGGCGAAACCGCACGCCTTGAGCGAGACCATCCGTGCCCGCCGGTCCTGAGCCGTGATGGCGGCGAGCAGCGAGCGGGTGTGCCAGTCCAGCCGCTCGGCGAAGATCACGAGGTCGGTCACAGAGTCTTGGCTCCTCAAGCCCCGAACGAGCGGGCGATCAGCACCGGATCGAAGCCGCCGGCGGTGAAGCTCTCGCCATGGTCGATGGCGGTCACCGTGACGCGCGCGGGCGAGAACAGCAGTGGATCCACCTTGTAGAAGTCGCAGTCATAGCCCTTGAACACCTCGGCGAACGGCCGGCCATAGTCGCGTGAGGCGGAAGAGGGCAGGTGCCGCGCCAGCTCCTGGGCGGCGGCCGCCTCGCCACGCACGAACAGCTGCACGTCGCCGCCATAGAGCACCGCATCATTGGTGCGGCCCATGGCGGTGAGGAAATCCGGCGAGGGCGGCGCCACCGGCGCGCTGCCGATGCCATCCACGATGTGCTCCAGCGGGAAGTGCAGGGCATGGGCCTTGTGCAGCGCCACCTCCAGCACCCGCGCCACGATCTGCACCGTGCCGGCCAGCGCCGATGTGGGGGTGAGGATGAGGGTGATCCGCTCCGGCGCGACGCGCGAGCGCGCGGCGATCTCCGCCACCACCGCCTCGGGGGGCACCACGCCGGTTTCCAGCACCAGGGTGGTGTCCTCGCTGTCCTCGCGGAAGCCGAGCTCGTCATAGAGCTCCTCCACCGCCGCCACCGCCCGGCCGGGGCCGGAGCCGAGGGCGAAGAAATCGCCGCCGGCGAGGCTCCAGCCGGCATATTGGCTGCCGAGGCAGGCGAGCACCGGATCGGTGGTGGAGACGTTCACCAGGGTCGCCCAGGGGGAAAAGCGGGAGCTCGCCTCGAAGGTCACGCGGCCGAGGCCGCCGAGGCAGATCTCGGCGATGCGCCGGCCGGCTTCCAGCCCGCCGGGAACGGCGATGCCGGCATCGATGATGCGTGCTCCCAAAGGGCCAGTGGAGAGGGCGAGGCGCAGCGCGTCCGCGTCGTTTACGAGGGCATCCACCAGGGGGCGGACGCTGGCGGCGAGGCTGGGGCGCCGCCGAGGGGCGGCAGAGGCCGCGGGGTCTTGCAGGGTCATGGCCGTGTCCGTTCGAGACCGACAAATATGGCCCGCCGGGGTTGGGCGCCGGCGGCGGGCGAAGGCGGAGCCTGAGACGCTCAGGCTTTCAGCGTGCGGGCCAAAGCGAACACCGCCGGCAGGTCCACGAACATGGGGGTCGTGGTGTCGCGCATCTGCTTCAGGATTTCGTGCTGCACCGCATATTTCAGATTGCCGATGGCGAGCGCGCCGATGCCGATGCCGTGGGGCAGGGGGGCGGCCGCATCATGCGCGCCGATGCCGGCGATGCCCGCCGGAGGCACCGCGTTCACGTCGGCGGCGACGATGAGCTGGCGGGCGGCTTCCAGATGGGCGGGGTTCAGGATTTCCACGCCGGCCTTGCCGGTGGCCAGGATGACCTCCGCCTCCGGCACCAGCTGCGCCTTCTCCGCATCGGTGACGGCGGCGGCGCAGGCGAGATCGACGCAGAAGCGGGTCTTGAAGTCGGCCGCCTTCTCCTCCACCGCAGCGATCTCGCGGTGGCTCACTAGAGTGACGGCGGCGCCCGCCTGGGCGGCGATGACGGCGGCGATGGAGCCGACCACGCCGGTGGCGCCGTAGATCTGCACCTTGGCGCCGGAAAGGCCCGCGGGCCGCACCGCCAGCAGCGCCTGCTCCACCTTGGCGATCATGGCGGCGGCGGTGGTGAAGGAACCGGCGGGATCGGGAAAGATGGAGATCT
This sequence comes from Xanthobacter sp. ZOL 2024, assembly GCF_052932325.1. Taxonomy (NCBI): domain Bacteria; kingdom Pseudomonadati; phylum Pseudomonadota; class Alphaproteobacteria; order Hyphomicrobiales; family Xanthobacteraceae; genus Xanthobacter; species Xanthobacter sp. ZOL 2024. The sequence continues at coordinate 1,467,483 of NZ_CM128808.1, read as the reverse complement.
CGAACGGCGGGAAGATGGAGGCCTGCGCCTCCGCCGCCATGTCGAGGGCGAGGGCCGCATCCTTGCCGCCGATGAACAGGCCGGTGCGCGGCGCCGCGCTCGGCGGCCGCGAGAACATCATGTCCTGGGTGAGATCACGCACCTCGTTCAGCGCGACCCGCGGATAAGGGACGATGGTGGTGTAGCCCGCGTCCACCGCCATGTTCACGTCGAACGGGCTCACATGGGCGAGGGGGGTGATGATGTGCAGGATGGGGGCGGAATCCGCCATGGGCGCAGCTCCGTGCAGAGGGAAACATTAGCGGGTGGCCGCGCCTTTGACCGCCGGACCGGCGCCCGTGGGGGCGGTCCGTCAGTCGCGGCGCCGCGGTTGTTTCCCCGCACGCAGTCGAATGCGACGAATTGTTTAATCACTCCGGCGCTGTGCGCAACCCCCCGGGCGGGCAGGACGCCAGGGTTTTGGTGCTGCACTGCGAAGACGGGTAGGGCCGTGATGCGTCTGCAACGACCGCAGCAGATAAATGATTCCTAAGAGTTCTTCGCATTGACCGCGCCTTTTACCACCGTTAGCACTCAACCCAAGGGAAGAAACGCTGCTGCGGGGCAAACATGCAGGCGCTCACCAAGAAATGGCTGGCTCTTTTTCTGGCCGGAACGACCATCCTCGCCACCACCGGCGCCTGGGCGGATGATGACGATGACGACAAGCCCGGCGCCGCCGGCGCTGCGGAGGTGGAGGGCATCGAGACCGAGAACATCTTCGGCTACACCCTGGGCACCGACACCGGTGAGAAGGGGGAGAAGGAACTGACCTTCACCCTGGACGGGCGACTGGGCAAAGGGGGGCAGCGCTACAACGCTCTGGCCGGGGAAGCGGAGTTTGAATATGCCGTGACCGACGACCTGAAGGTCTCCCTGGGCGCCGCGCTGAACAGCTTCGACATCTCCCGCGTGCCGGGGCTCGATGACACCAATGGCGGTGGCATCGGCGGCGCCTTTTTCGAGGTGAAGTATCGCTTCCTCGATTACCGCACGGCACCGTTCGGCCTGTCTCTGTCCATCGAGCCGGAATGGGCGCGCTATGACGAGGTGTCGGGCGAGAGCGGCACCGCCTATGGCATCGAATTCCGTCTGGCGGCGGACAAGGAGCTGATCAAGGACGTGCTGTTCGGCGCCGTGAACATCGTCTACGAGCCCGAGTGGGAGCGGGACGAGAACGATCTCGATCAGCGCATCTGGGCCTCCGGCTCCGGTCTGGAAGTGTCCGCAGCGCTCACCGCCCAGGTGGTGAAGGATGTCTTTCTTGGCGGCGAGATCCGCTATCTGGCCAGCTATGACGGCAACTTCCTCAACAGCCGCGAGGGCTGGGGCCTGTTCATGGGGCCGACGCTCTATGCCCAGCTCACCGAGGCCTGGTACGTCAAGGCCGCCTGGTCGATCCAGCTGACGGGTGATTCGCCGGACAGCTGGAATTCCGCGCTCGACCTCGCCGATTTCGAGCGCCAGCAGGCGCGACTGCAAGTGGGCGTGCAATTCTAGTGGGCGTGCATCTCGGCTCTTAGGATTTGCACAAGCCTGGCGCGGCCCCGCAAGATCGGCGCAACACGCAGGATCGGACCTGAGAAGAGGCGGCGCCACGGGTGTGTCCCGGCGGACGCGGCCCAGGTGGGAGGAGGCGGGCGATGCACACGCGCCGTCGGGTGTTGCAGCTGGTGGCTGGCGCGGCCGTCGCTCCACCGATGGGGGTGCTCGCGGCCGCCGTGCCTGGAGGGCCGGTATCTGGGCCGGCATCTGGTCCCGCGGGGACGCCGGTGCCGCGTGTCGTTCGCCTCAGTGTGCTGCAGTTCGGCACCGCCGCCTGGGAGCTCGCCGCGATGACGGCGCTCGGGCTCGATGTGGCCCATGGCCTGACCCTTGAGCTGCGCCGGGCCGCCAACAACGACGCCGGCCGCCTCGCCTTTCTCACCGGCGCGGTGGATGGGGTGGTCAGTGATCTGCTGTGGGCGGCGCGCATGCGGGTGGAGGGGCGCCCGCTGGTCTATCTGCCGTTCTCGACGGCGGAAGGCGCCATCATGGTGGCGTCCGGATCGCCATTGCGCAGTCTCGCTGATCTGCGCGGCGCGCGGCTGGGGGTGGCCGGCGGTCCTCTCGACAAGAGCTGGCTGCTGCTGCGGGCCTATGCGCGGGCGCGGGCCGGCATGGAGCTGACGGCGGCGCAGCTGTCATTCGGGGCGCCGCCGTTGCTGGCGGCCAAGCTGGAGCAGGGAGAGCTCGACGCCGCGCTGCTCTACTGGACCTATGGCGCGCGCCTTCAAGCCAAGGGCTTCACACCGCTGATCACCCTCGACGCGGTGGTGGCGGGCTTCGGCATCGCTCCGCCGCCGGCGCTGGTCGGCTATGTGTTTCAGGGGGATTTCGCGCGGCCCCACGACCCGGACATGGCCGCGTTCGCCGCCGCCGTCGCCGCCACCAAGGCGGTGCTGATCGGCACCGGGCCGCAGACGGACGCGGCCTGGGCGGCGGCCCGCCCGCTGATGCAGGCGCCGGATGACGCGACCTTCGCCGCTTTGCGGGCCGGCTTCGTGGCCGGTGTGCCGCGACGCTCGGCGCGGGAGGAGGCGGCGGCGGCCGGACGGCTGCTGGCGGTGCTGGTGGCCCAGGGCGGGGCGAAGCTGCTGGGGCCGGTGGAGGCGCTGCCGGCGAACCTCTATTGGGCCGCCGGCGGGGCGGTGCCGTGAGCGGCCGGCTGATGGCCCGGGTCGGCGTCAAGGCGCTGTCGCTGGCGGCCCTGCTCGGTTGCTGGCAGCTGGCTGCCAGCGCCGCCCACAGCCCGGCACTGCCGCCCCCGGCGGCAGTGTTCGACTTCATGCTGCGGGAGGCGGTGGGCGGCGACCTGCTGGCCAATCTCGCCATCACCCTGGCGCGGGTGGTGGCGGCCTTCCTGCTGGCGATGGGTGTGGGCGTTGTGGTGGGCATCGCCTTCGGCCGGCGGCCGGGTCTCGATCGCGCCCTCGATCCCTGGCTGGTGCTGCTGCTCAACACGCCGGCGCTGGTCATCACCGTGCTCTGCTACATCTGGCTCGGCCTCACCGAGACCGCCGCGGTGGTGGCGGTGGCGCTGAACAAGATGCCCAATGTGACGGTGCTGCTGCGCGAGGGCACCCGGGCGCTGTCGCCGGAGCTGGACGAGATGGCGCGCGCCTACCGCCTCGCTCCCCTCGACCGGCTGCGGCACGTGATGCTGCCGCAGCTGGAGCCTTATGTGGCTGGGGCCGCGCGCTCCGGGCTCGCGCTGGTCTGGAAGATCGTGCTGGTGGTGGAGCTGCTCGGCCGGCCCGATGGGGTGGGCTATGCCATCTCGGTGTATTTTCAGCTGTTCGATGTGCGGGCCGTGCTGGGCTACGCCTTGTCGTTCATGGCGGTGATGCTGGCCGTTGAATATCTCATCCTGCAACCCTTTGAAGCCCATGCCCGCCGCTGGCGCCCCGCAGTGTCTTGAGGCGCGCATCAGCCGCAAGCACCACCGCCGCGCGGATGGTGCGGCGGTGGAGGTGCTGCGCGATGTCCACCTGGTACTGAACCGGGGGGAGTTCGTATGCCTGCTCGGCCCCTCCGGATGCGGCAAGACCACCACCTTGCGCATTCTCGCCGGGCTCGACGCGGATTTCGAGGGGCGGGTGACGCGGGCAGAGGGGCCGATGGGCATCGTGTTTCAGGAGCCCCGGCTGCTGCCGTGGCGCACCGTCGAGGAGAATATCCGCCTGGTGCTGCCCCGCGCCGACCGGTCGCGCGACCTGCGCCCGCTGCTGGCGGAGCTGGGGCTTGCCGATCACGCCGGCCTGTTTCCCCATGCGCTGTCGCTGGGGCTCGCCCGCCGGGTGGCCCTGGCCCGGGCTCTGGCGGTGGAGCCCGACTGGCTGGTCCTGGACGAGCCCTTCGTGTCGCTGGATGCGGCGGCGGCCGCGCGGCTGCGCGCCGCGCTGCAGCGTTTCGCCGACCGCCGCGGCGCCGCCGTGCTCATGGTGACCCACGACGTGCGCGAGGCGCTGACGCTGGCGGACCGGCTGGTGCTGCTGGCCGGCCGGCCGGCGGGGGTGGTCGGCGAGATGGTGCTGGAAACGCCGCGGGCGGAGCGCACCGCATCCTGGGTCGAGGCCCAGTCGGCGCGCCTTGCCCGGTGCTTCGATGCGACCCCACCGGCGGCTGAGGCCCGGCCGGGCGCGGCTTCGGGGGAGAGGCCGCCGGCACCGGTCTGACGGCAGGCGGGGCCAGGCTCGCAAGGGGTCGCCCGCCGGTGAACAAGAGGAGGGCAGCATGGCGCAGACACGGGCGAGGGCCGACCGAGGGGGCTGGGTGCGGCGGCTGGTCGCAGGTATCTTTATCCCGCTCCTGCTGCTGCCCGCCCATGCTGCAGCGCAACCTGAAGCTGTCGAGCCCCTGCCGGTGGTGGAGGTGGCGCCGGGGGTCTTCGTGCACCAGGCGCCCTATGCCCTGGCGCTTCCGCGCAATCTCGGCTTTGTCGGCAACGCCGGCTTCATCATCGGCGACGATGCGGTGGCGGTGGTGGACACGGGCGGTTCCCTGAAGGCCGGCGAGCGGCTCAAGGCGGCCATCGCGGCGCACACGTCCTTGCCTGTCCGCTATGTCATCAACACCCACATGCATCCCGACCACGTGCTGGGCAATGCGGCCTTCGCCGGCCCCGGGGTGACCTTCATCGGCCACCACAATCTCCCGCAGGCGCTGCGTGCGCGGGCGGAGAGCTATCTGGAGGCGACCCGCCGCCTGGTGGGGCCGGACGGAGCCGAGGGCACGCGGGTGGTGCTGCCCGACCAGACGGTGAGCGACAGCCTGACCGTGGATCTCGGCCACCGGCCGCTGCTGCTGGAGGCGTGGCCCACCGCCCACACCGCCACCGACCTCACCGTGTTCGATGGGGCCACCGACACCTGGTTCCTGGGAGATCTGCTGTTCCTCGGCCATGTGCCGGCCATCGATGGCAAGGCCTTGGGCTGGATCAGCCTGCTGGAGCAGTTGAAGGCCCGTCCCGCTGCGCGGGTGGTGCCTGGCCATGGCCCCGCCCAGCAGCCCTGGCCGGCGGCCGCGGCGCCCACCGAACGCTATCTCAGGCGGCTGGTGGCCGATGTGCGCGGCATGGTCCGCGACGGCCGCTCCATGGACGAGGCGGCGCGGCAGGCCGGCCGCGCGGAGGCCGCCGACTGGGCGCTGTTCGATGACTTCAATGCGCGCAACGCCACCGCGACGTTTCATGAGTTGGAGTGGGAATAACGGGTGCACCTGCCGTTGCGGGAATATCCACGCTCTCCCCCGTCATGCCGCTGCACTGCAAAATCTAAGCTGCCGATTCGACTTCGCACCTGCAATATAGAACGGCTCTATTGGCGTATTGCGTCTCGGAGAAACTTTGCTTACGTTCCTCTCAGCTTCGGCTTCAACGGCACCGCGCGGGGAACGCGGTGCTGGTTCGCAGGCCTGCGGGACACCCTGTCACCGCATGGCTTCTAGGGCATCACGCCGGTCGTGACACGCTGCCGAAGTAGATGGAGTCCCCCAAAGGCGAAAACAACGCTCAGTGCGTTTCCTGCTCCACATGCGGTGGCGCGGGCGCGCATCCATCGGAGGAAGCCCTGATGAGACGACTTTTGACGGTGACCGCCGTGGCGGCGTGCAGCGCTTTTTTCAGCGCGCCGGTCATGGCCAACGACGGTGTGCAGAAGCTCACCGAGGACCCGAGCCAGTGGGTTCTGCAGACCGGCGACTATGCGAACACCCGCCATTCCAAGCTGAAACAGATCGACACGGAGAACGTGGGCAAGCTCCAGGTGGCCTGGACCTTCTCCACCGGCGTGCTGCGCGGCCATGAAGGTTCGCCGCTGGTGGTGGGCGACGTGATGTATGTGCACACGCCCTTCCCCAATATTGTCTACGCCCTCGATCTGAACGACGAAGGCAGGATCATCTGGAAGTATGAGCCCAAGCAGGATCCGAACGTCATTCCGGTGATGTGCTGCGACACGGTCAATCGCGGCCTCGCCTATGCGGATGGCAAGGTGTTCCTGCACCAGGCCGACACCAAGGTGGTGGCGCTGGATGCCAAGACCGGCAAGGTGCTGTGGTCTGCGGTGAACGGCGACCCGAAGAAGGGCGAGACCAATACCGCCACCGTGATGCCGGTGAAGGACAAGCTCCTGGTGGGCATCTCGGGCGGCGAATACGGCGTGCGCTGCCACCTCACCGCCTATGACATGAACACCGGCAAGCAGATCTGGCGCGCCTATTCCATGGGCCCGGACGACGAGATCCTGTTCGATCCGGAAAAGACCATGTCGCTTGGCAAGCCGGTGGGCAAGGATTCGTCCTTGAAGACGTGGCAGGGCGACCAGTGGAAGATCGGCGGCGGCTGCACCTGGGGCTGGTATTCCTACGATCCGAAGACCAACACGGTCTATTACGGCTCGGGCAACCCCTCCACCTGGAACCCCGCCCAGCGTCCCGGCGACAACAAGTGGTCCATGACCATCTTCGCCCGCGATCCCGATTCCGGTATGGCCAAGTGGGTCTATCAGATGACCCCTCACGACCAGTGGGACTATGACGGCATCAACGAGATGATCCTGGTGGACCAGGAGTTCGACGGCAAGATGCGGCCGATGCTGGTGCATTTCGACCGCAACGGCTTCGCCTACACCCTCGACCGCAAGACCGGCGAGCTGCTGCTGGCGGAAAAGTATGATCCGGCGGTGAACTGGGCCACCAAGGTGGACATGGACAAGAACAGCCCCACCTTCGGGCGCCCGCTGGTGGTGGAAAAGTATTCCACCGAGCACAATGGCGAGGACGTGAACACCACCGGCATCTGCCCGGCCGCCCTCGGCACCAAGGACCAGCAGCCGGCGTCCTTCTCGCCGCAGACCGGCTTGTTCTACGTGCCCACCAACCACGTGTGCATGGACTATGAGCCGTTCCACGTGAGCTACACGCCGGGCCAGCCTTACGTGGGCGCGACCCTGTCCATGTTCCCGGCCCCCAACAGCCATGGCGGCATGGGCAATTTCATCGCCTGGGATGCCCGCAAGGGCAAGATCGTCTGGACCAAGCCCGAGCAGTTCTCGGTGTGGTCCGGCGCGCTCTCCACCGACGGCGGCGTGGTCTTCTACGGCACGCTGGAAGGCTATCTGAAGGCCGTGGACGCCAAGACCGGCAAGGAGCTGTACCGCTTCAAGACGCCGTCCGGCATCATCGGCAACGTCATGACCTACACCCATAAGGGCAAGCAATATGTTGCGGTGCTCTCGGGCGTGGGTGGCTGGGCCGGCATCGGCCTCGCCGCGGGCCTCACGGATCCCAACGCCGGTCTGGGTGCGGTGGGCGGATATTCCGCGCTCAGCAGCTACACCGCCCTGGGTGGTCAGCTCTCGGTGTTCACCCTGCCGCAGTGATGCGGCGGACCCCGGAGCCTTGACTGGGGCGCCGGCGTGGTTCCCTCCCACGCCGGCGCCCGCGAGATCGCAGATGGTGCCGATGGCATGACGTTCCACATGGCGCGCGGCGCCGTGAACGGGAGCCTGCACCTTGTCCCCGGATTCGTGTTTGGAGAAGGCGTGTGTTTTCAAAGCTCTCATTGATGCGCACAGGGGCCGTGGCCCTTTGCATGGCGCTGGCGCCCCTATCCGTCTCGGCGCAGACCCTCAGCAAGCAGGGGGATCCGACCCCGGTGAAGGATGAAGACGGAAAGTATTTCGATAAGAGTGGTGCGCCGACATACAATATCAAGCCGGATGGAACCGTGGATTGGGCCACATATTCGGGCTATCGCCGCTATCACGCCGAGTGTCACGTCTGTCACGGGCCCGACGGCATGGGCTCGACTTATGCACCGGCGCTGATCGATTCCCTAAAGACCATGGATTACGACCACTTCCAGGAGGTGGTCGTCGGCGGGCGGCAGAATGTGGGAGGTGGCAATGAAAAGGTCATGCCGTCCTTTGGACTCAACAAGAATGTCATGTGCTACCTCGACGACATCTATGTCTATCTCCGCGCCCGATCGGACGATGCCCTGGGCCGGGCGCGGCCTGCCAAGCGCGAAGACAAGACCCCGGTCATCACCGCCACGGAAAAAGCCTGTCTCGGGGAGTGAGCCGGGCCGGCGCGAGTGCATGGCCAGCGAGCGCTTCGTGCCGCTGATCGCCTCGGTGGCGACAGCGGCGCTCGCCGCCATCCTCCTGCTGGCGCCCTCGGATGCCCATGGCCAGCAGATTCCAAGCTCGGTTTCGGCGGATGCCCTGCGGGTGTGCGCCGATCCCAGCAACATGCCGTTCAGCAACGCCCGCGGCGAAGGGTTCGAGAACAAGATCGCCGAGATCGTCGCCGGCGCGCTGCAGGTGCCCGTGCGCTATTATTTCATGCCGCAGGGGCCCGGTTTCGTCCGCAACAGCCTCGGCAAGCGGCTGTGCGACGTGGTGATCGGCTATGCCGCCGGCGCCGATCCGGTGCTGCACACCAATCCCTATTACCAGTCGGTCTATACGCTGGTGGTGAAAGCGGGCGGGCCGCTGGATGGGGTGGAGCGGCTGGCCGACCCGCGGCTGAAGGGAGCAAAGCTCGGGCTTGCCGCCGGCACGCCGCCGGCTGACCATCTGCTCGATCTGAACCTGCTGGGCAGTGCCAAGACCTATTCGCTGCTGGTGGATCGGCGCTATGAATCACCGGTGGAGCAGATGGTGGCCGACGTGGCCTCGGGCACCCTGGATGGCGCCCTGCTGTGGGGGCCGAGCGCGGGGGCCGTGGTGCAAGCCTCCAAGGTGCCCTTGAAGATGGTGCCGCTGCTGCACGAGGCGGAACGCCCGCCGCTCGCCTACCGCATCACCATGGGGGTGCGGCCCACCGATCATCAGTGGAAGCAGGTGCTCAACCGGGTGCTCACCGCGCGCGCCGGCGAGATCAATGCGGTGCTGCTCAGCTATGGCGTGCCGCTGTTGGACGACGACGACCAGCTGATCACCGCGGCGCTGCCCGCCACCGGCGGCAAGACGCCATGAGGCAAGGCTCCACGACGCAAGCCCGCATGCCAGCCCCCGCCACCGTGCGGACGTGCCTGCGCACGCTGGCCGCGGTCGCGGTGCTGGCCGCCGGCCTGTCCGCGCCGGCCCGGGCTGAACCGCCGGCGGAGCCGCCGGGCTATCGGCTGGAGCCCTATCGTGCGCCGACACCGCTGACGGTGGATGGGGTTGCGGGGGTGAGCACCGGCGCGGTGGAGCGGCTGTGGCGCGCCGGCGCGGTCATTCTGCTGGATGTGCTGCCGCGCCCGCCGCGCCCGGCGGCGCTGCCCGCCGATACGGTGTGGCGCGATCCACCCCATGACAGCATTCCCGGCGCCCACTGGCTGCCGAATGTGGGGTTCGGGGCGCTGGATGCCGCCACCACGCGCTATTTCCTGGAGGGCCTCGCGGCTCTGACCGCCGGGAACCCGGCGGCGCCCGTGGTGATTTACTGTCTGCGCGACTGCTGGATGTCGTGGAACGCCGTCAAGCGTGCCCGCGCCGCCGGCTACACCGCCGTTGGCTGGTATCCGGCCGGCGTCGATGGCTGGAAGGAGGCCGGGCTGCCGCTGGTTGCGGTGGAACCCTGGCATCCGGCATCGCCGGAGGCAAATTGAGACGGGCCGCACACAAGGTCCGCCCATGCGAGGGAGGAAGGGGATGACAGGACACTGCGCGCGCACCGCTCCGGGTGGCACCGGGACCACCCGGACGCGGATGCTTCTGGCCTTGCCGCTGGGCCTTCCCCTGCTGCTTGCGCCGGCCCTGAGCCGGGCGGCGGAGCCGGCGGATGCGTCCCCGGCTGAGACCGCCGCACAGAGCCCGCTGGAGCGCACCGAGACCACCTGGCGGAGCATCGCGCCGGATATCTTTCCGGGCCAGCCCATCGGCGCGGCCGATGGGCTCGTGACCCTGACCGCGCCGGCGCGCGCCGAAGACGCGGCGCTGGTGCCGCTCACGGTGGCGCTCACCCTGCCGCCGGGGGATCCGCGCCGCTTCAAGGCGGTGACCGTGGTGGTGGACGAGAATCCGTCGCCGGTGGCCGCCCGCTTCGCCTTCGGCCCTGACCAGACAGACTTCGCCCTCACCCTGCGGGCGCGGGTGAACTCCTATTCCTACGTGCGCGCGGTGGCCGAAACCAGCGACGGGGCCCTGCACATGACCAAGGCCTATGTGAAGGCGGCGGGTGGCTGTTCGGCATCGGCCACCAAGGATACGGCGGACTCCATCAGCCATCTGGGCGAGATGCGGTTCCGCTCCTTCGCGGCGTCGGGGCGCGACGAAGCGCAGGTGCAGATCCGCCACCCCAACTTCTCCGGCCTGCAGATGGACGAGGCGACCCGGGGCTACACGCCGGCCTGGTTCGTGCGCGAGGTGCAAATCACCCAGGGCGGCCGGCTGCTGATGAGCATGGAGGGTGGCATCTCCATCGGCGAGGATCCCACCTTCCGCTTCAGCTATCGGCCCTCCGCCGAACCGGTGGCGGTGCGGGCGGAGGACACCGAGGGCAAGGTGTTCACCCACACCTTTCCCGGCGGCGGCAGCTGAGCCGCGCCGGGATCACAGCCGATCGGTGATGCGCCGGCCGATCTCGAACACCCGCTGTTCCAGGATCACCGGCGTCTCGCACACATAGGTGAGGGAGCGCGCCCGCTCGTCGAAGATGCGGGTGTCCCACTTCAGCTTCTCTTCCAGGGCCAGGCTCTCGGGGGTGTCGGGCGTGTCCAGCGCGCCCTTGATCCGGCTTAAGGCATCGCCCTCCTCGCGCAGGCGCGCGGCGAGCCGTTCCTGGCCGCGGGCATAGCGTTCGATGCCGTGCATGAGCTGGGCCCGCTCGCTGCTGGTGATCTCGTAGACCCCGGCGAACACCCGCACCAGGCGGGTCTTGGCGTCGGGGCCCGCCACCGCCACGAAGCCATCGAGCAGGCCGTCCACCTCTTCCATGGGGGTGCGCCGCGAGGCGAGCTTGTAGGCCAGGGTGGCCGCGTCCTGGTCGGCGGTCCACGGGCCGGCGGCGGCAATGTCCGGACCGGTCCACACCGTGGCGAGGCTGATGTCCGGCCGCTTGCGCTGGGCGCACGGCCAGTCGGGATCGGTTTGTGGCTGCGCCGCCGCCGGTCCCGCAAGCAGCACCAGCGCGCTGGCGATCAGGAGAGCGAGCGGGCCGCGGGCACCGCGACGGGGGCGCTGGATCATGGCGGACGAGCCTCGGGGATCAGGATTGCGGGACAGGGGCGGGCGGCGGATCATGGGGCCTCTCCCTTCGGTCCGCCGCGCCGGCCCATCACACCCCGCCCGGGGTCGTAGGCGATTACGGCGAGGGCGAAGAACACGATGGTGGTGCCGAGCACCACCGCGCCCGACAGCGGATCGAACGCGCCATAGAGCGCGAAGCGCACGAACTCCACCGCATGGGTGAAGGGATTGGCGAGGCACACGAGATAGAGCGCCTCGCTGGCATCGCGCACCCGCCACAGGGGGTAGAGGGCGGATGACGCGAAGAACATGGGGAAGATGACGAAGTTCATCACGCTGGCGAAATTCTCCAGCTGCCGCACCAGCGAGGAGATGACGAGGCCGATGGCCCCCAGCATGAGGCCGGTGAGGATGAAGGCCGGCAGTGCGGTCAGGTACCCCAGCGGTGGAATGTCCACGCCCCAGAGCCGGGCGATGGCCAGGAACACGTAGACCTGCGCCAGCGACACGGCGACCCCGGCGATGAGCTTGGAGAACAACAGCCACCAGCGCGGAAACGGACTCGTCAGCAGCACCCGCATGGAGCCCACCTCGCGGTCGTAAACCATGGAGAGGGAGGATTGCATGCCGTTGAACAGTTGGATCATCACCGCCAGGCCCGGCGTCACGTAAACCTCGTAGAGCACATAGGTTTCATAGGGTGGCATGATGGAGACGCCGAGCACCGAGCGGAAGCCGGCGGCGAAGATGAAGAGCCAGACCAGCGGCCGCACCAGCGCCGACAGGAAGCGCTCCTTCTGCTGCACGAACCGCAGCAGCTCGCGCCAGACGATGCCGCCGAGGCAGACCGCATAGCCGCGCGGGCCGAGGGTCCGCGTCGCGGAGGGAGACGCCGCCGGGGCCCCGCTCATGCCGCCTCCCCCGCCGCGTCCTCGGTGAGGGCGCGGAATGCGGCCTCCAGCGAGGGCGCGTCGGCGGCCAGGGCCTTCGCGTCTCCCGAGGCGACGATGCGGCCGCGATGGAGCACAGAGACCGCGTCGTCGGGCTCGATCTCATCGAAGATGTGGGTGGCCCACAGCACCGCGAGGCCGGTCTCGCGCACCAGCGTCCGCACCAGAGCGACGATGGTCCGGCGGGACGCAAGATCGAGCCCCACCGTGGCCTCGTCCAGCAGCAACAGCCGCGGGCGATGCAGCAAGGCGCGGGCGATCTCCACCCGTCGCGACTGGCCACCGGACAGGGTGCGGACCTTGTCGGCGCCCCGCTCCTGCAGCCCCACCAGGGTCAGCAGTTCGTCGATCCGCGCCCTCACGGCGCGGCCCGCGAGGCCGTGCAGAGCGGCGTGGTAGGCGAGGTTCTGCCGCACCGAGAGATCGAGGTCGAGGGTGCGGCTCTGGAACACCACGCCGAGTTCGCTGAGCGCCGCGGAGGGGCTGCGGGCGACATCGTGGCCGAAGATGCGCACGGCGCCGGCGCGGGTGGCGTAGAGCCGCGTCACCAGCGAAAACAGGGTCGTCTTGCCGGCCCCATTGGGGCCGAGCAGGGCCACGAATCGACCCTGCGGCACGGTCAGCGAGACATGGTCCAGCGCCAGCCGGCGGCCGAAGCTATGGCTCACCTGCTCCACCGCCAGCGCCGGCATGTAGGGCGTGTCCGTCATCACGCGCGGTCCTTTGCGCGCCTATTGGGGAGAGACCACCACGCCCCACGGTGCATTGCCCACCTTGATGGACTTGATGACCTTGCGGTTCGGCACGTCGATGACGGAGACGTCGTTGGAATTGCCGTTGGTGGTGAACAGCAGTTTCTCGTCCGGCGTGAAGGCGAGCTGCCACACCCGCTGGCCCACCAGCAGATACTGCTCCACCTCGTAGGTCTCGGCATTGACCACGGCCACCCGGTTGGCCGGTCCGAGCGCCACGAAGGCGGTCTTGCCGTCCTTGGTCAGGCGCACACCCACCGGTTGGATGGTCTCCTGGGAGACGCCGGGGATCTTGAAGGTGATCTTATGGATGATCTTGCGGGTTTCCGGATCCACCACGGACACCGTGCCACCAACCTCAGCGGAGACGAACAGCTTCTTGCCGTCGCTGGTGAATTCGGCAAAGCGCGGGCGCGCATCCACCAGCACGTTGCCGACGATCTTGAAGGTGCCCGTGTCGATGAAATGGGCCATGTTGGTGGTCTCGGAGGTGGCCACCAGGGTCTTGCCATCGGGGCTCACCGCCATGCCCTCGGGCTCGGTGCCCACCGGCACCTGGGCGATGACCTTGTTCTTCTCCACATCGAGCACGGTGACCTGGTTGTCGTCCTCATTGGCGATGTAGAGCGGATTGCCCGAGGGCTGGAGCGCGAACAGCTCCGGGTCCGGCCCCGACTTCAGCTTGCGCAGCACCTTGAGGGAGCTGGGATCGATGACCTGCACCGCATGCTCGTCGCTGGCGCACAGATAGATCACCTTGCCGTCGGGGCTGGTGGTGATGCCGCGCGGGCGGCGGCCCACCTTGGCGGTCTTGGTGACGGTCAGCGTTTCGGAATCGATGACCGAGATGGAATTGCCCCGCTCGTTGGAGACGAACACGGTGTAGGCCTCAGCCGCATCGGCGGCGAGAAGGGCGCCGGCGCCGATCAGCGCGACGCCGAGCGCCCGCAGGGGGGCGCCGCGGCGCGACGGGGCAGGGGGGTGAAAGGCGGTCATTGGCGGTGTCCTCCCAATCTGTGGCGCGCGGGCGCTCTGTCGTTTCGCCGCCGTTCCGGTGGCGGCCTGTCGGTTGGCCTTCGGCTTGGCCTATTTCAGCTTGCACGTGGTCTCGGGCGCGTCGGTGCCCAGGGTGTCGAGGGGGGTGCGCTGGTGCAGGAAGCCTTCTTCCGGCGCCACCGCCACGATGCCGAGGGGCTGGGCCACCAGCAGCGGCTGGCGCACCTGCTGGTCCCAGGGCCGCACGCTCAGCGGCACACCCTTGAAAGCGGCGATGGTGAAGGCCGGGCTGCGCATGAAATCGGCGATAGCCGCGGCATCGCCGCCCTGGGTGCGGGTGGCCGCTTCGCCCACCATGCGCACCGCGAGCCACGCCTGATAATCGGTGGGCCGCATGGTGCGCCCGGCACTGCGCAGGAAGCGGCTCTGCAGCTGGGCCGAGCCCCACGCATCCTGCGCCGGGTGCCAGGTGCCGACGGTCAGGCCCTGGGTGCCCACCACCAGCTGTGGCGCGGCGGTGCGGAAGGGAATGTAATTGCCGAAATCGTTGGCCTCGTCGGCCACCACCAGCACATCCGCATCCACCCCACGGGTCAGCACCAAGGCATCGGACCGGGTGATGCTGTCGGCCCGCTCGCGGCCCAGGGGACCGAGCGTCCAGGGCTTCTCGGCGACGATCTTGAGGCCGAACTTGCGGGCCGCCCGCTTCACCGCCGCCGCATAGGCGACGTCGGCCGGCTGTGGCCCCACCACTAGGAACAGCCGGTTCCAGCGCCGCGCCGCGAGAAACTGGGCCAGCCCATCGGCCAGCATGGCGCGGCTCGGCGCCACATGGAACACATTGGCCCGGCAGTCCGCGCCGCGCAGGGCATCGTCGCCGGCGCCGATGTTGAACACGATGGCGCCCTGCGGACGGACCGCGTCGGCCACGGCGATGAGCTCGTCGGCCGGCAGGTTCACCGCGATGAGGCGGGTGCCGCGCGCCACCAGGGCGGTGGCGGCGGCCACGGCATCCTCATCCTCAGCCAGGGTCTGGGCGTCGAGGGTGAAATGCTGCCCGGTGAAGGTGCCGGTGGAATTGTTGTCCTTGATGGCCAGGGTGGCGCCAGCCACCGCATCGTCCTCGGGCACGGCCAGCAGATCATAAAGGGGCGGCGGCGGCACCTCGCGGGTGATGAGGCCGATGCCGATCTCCACCGGGGCGCTGTCTGCCCGGGTGCTTGCCGCCGGGGCGCTTGTCGCTGCGGTGTTCGGGGCGGGGGGCGTCTGCGCTGCAAGCGGCGAAGAGAGGCCAGCCACGGCTACCGCCACGGCGCACGCCAGCGCAGGCAGGCTCCTCATGGCATCTCCCCATCGTCGTCGTTGTTCCTGGATCTGGTGCGTCCAGTGCCGAGATCTAGGCATCATCAGGTCGCGCGTGCAACCGGATATATCTAAGGAAACAATAAGATAATCTCACCTTGCCGGAATGGGGCGGGCTGTGACACCCTCTGTCGCGCTCGAGTGTACACCATGATCTGCCGCGGTTTTCTTGCGATCCTGCTCCTGTTGTTGTCCTGTCCGGTCACCGCCCTGGCTGAGCCGGTGAAGACGGCCATGTTTGGCTTTGAATTCTTCGATGACACCATGGATGCCCGGCCGGATATTGTTGCGGCGCAAAAGATCTGGCTCGCCCACGCCAATGCGGAATTGCTGGCCATGGTGGTCGCCTCGGGCGAGATGACGCCGGTGGATCTCGCGCCCCTGGCGAGCCGCATCACCGAGCTCGCACCGTTCTACAAATGCAATGGCTGCGAGGAGGACCTCGCCCGCGCGGCGGGGGCGCAGCTGGAGGTGTTGGGCGTGGTGCGCAAGGTCTCGAACCTCATTCTCTCCTTCTCGCTTCAGGTGCGAGAGGTGGCCACGCCCGCTCGGGTGCTGCGCGCCGGGCAGGTGGAGATCCGCGGCAATACCGAGGAGTCGTGGCTGCGCGGGGTGCGCTACCTCATGAAGAACCGCATTCTGGCACCGGGACAGGCGCCGCTGGCGCCCTGAACCCCACGCCCAACCGCTAAAACACGTCATGGAAGACAGGAAGGAAACGCCGCATGAAACATCTTCTCACCATCGCCGCGGTGGCGTCCGTGGTGCTCGCGCCGCTGGCGGCCGAGGCGCATGGGCCCACCCGCAAGAAGGTGACGGAAACCGTCGAGGTCGCCGCGCCCGCGGACAAGGTATGGGCCGCCATCGGTAATTTCCAGGACATGGGCTGGCATCCGGTGATCGGCGCCACCACCGGCCAGGGCGGCAATGCGGTGGATGCCACCCGCCATCTCACCCTGAAGGGCGGCGGCACCATCGACGAGGTGCTCTACAAGTTCGAGCCCGAGAAGATGAGCTATTCCTACCGGATCGCCGAAGTGGACGTGAAGGTTCTGCCGGTCACCAACTATTCCTCGACCATCACCGTCACGCCGGTGGATGCGACCCACAGCAAGGTGGAGTGGCGCGGCGCCTTCTATCGCGGCTTTCCCAACAATGATCCGCCGCCGGAGCTGAGCGACGAGGCCGCGGTGGCGGCGGTGAGCGGCGTCTACCGTGCCGGGCTCGATGCCCTGAAAGCGAAGTTCGAGAAGTGAGCCGGACCGCGTGCCGGGCCACCCTGGCGGCGGCCGCGCTGCTTCTCGCTGCGGGCGGGGCCGGGGCGGAGGAAGCGTTCATCACCGAGCAGCCGGCCAATGCGGTGGCGGTCATCGACCTCGCCGCCGCCGGCGGGGCGGGCGCGGTGGTGGCGCAGATCCCGGTGCCGGGCGCCCCAGCCGGCATCGCGGTGACCCGAGACGGCCGCCGGGCCTATGTCACCAGTCCCGACGACAAGATGCTGTCGGCCATCGACACGGCCAGCCGCACGGTGGTGGCCCGGTGGCCGGTGGGCGGCGGTCCGCTCGGCATCGCCGTTGCCCCGTCGGGCACGCCGGTGTTCGTGGCGGACTGGTATGATCATCATCTGCTGGTGATTGATCCGGACCGGCCGGAGCTGCGCCGGCAGGCGGAAACCGGCCGCTCGCCCTCCGGGGTGGCGGTGACGCCCGATGGGGCGCTGGTTCTCACCGCCGACCGCGACGACGATGCGGTGTCGGTGATCGACGCCCGCAGCCTGAAGCGTCTCGCCGTCATTGCGGTGGGGCAGCGGCCGTTCGGCATCACCCTCGATGCCGAGGGCCGGCGGGCCTACACCGCCAACGTGGGCTCCAACGATGTCTCGGTCATCGACGTGCATAAGCGGGCGGTGGTGGGCACGGTGAAAGTGGGGGAGCGGCCTTATGGGGTGGCTCTCGCCCAGGACCTCGCCTTCGTCACCAATCAATATGCGGGCTCGGTGAGCGTCTTCGACGTCGCGACACTGGCGCCTCGCGGCACCATCGCGGTGGGCGAGTATCCGGAAGGCATCGCCGCCAGCGGCGATGGCACCAAGGTCTATGTGGCCAATTGGTTCGACAACACGCTCTCGGTCATCGACGTCAAGACGTTGACCGTGACCGGCGCGGTGTCGGTGGCCGACGGGCCGCGGGCTTTCGGCGCCTTCATCCGCCGCGACCCCTAGGGGCTGTGCGGACGCGGGGATGCGAGAAAATCCGCCGGCGCACGGCCGGCGGACATATGTGCAAGGTCAGCGACCCAGAAAGATGGCGGCCAACCGCTGGAGCAGTCCCGTCGGCATCGGCGCGGGCGCGCTCTGCCCAGGGTGGTCTCGTTCCTAGGCCTGGAAGGGATGCTTGACGGCGTCGCGCTGCTCGGTGGCGACCTTTGCGGAGGGCTCGCCCTTGACGGCGCGGGCGAGGGCCTGCTTGGTGGCCTCGTAATTGTAGGACTGGATCTTGGCGTCGTCCGCCGCTTCCCAGTGGATGAACACGCCCACGCAGATATAGAGGTCGTCCGCCTCTTCCAGCGGGATGATGCCCTCGGCCACCGCGTCCTGCACCGCCTTGGCGACGCCGTGCTGGGCCGGGCCGAACATCTGCACCGCCTGGCGCGCGTCCTTGATGGTCACCTTGTTGAACATCACGGTGTTGGGCTTGCACTGCAGGTTCGGCGCAATCACCGCCAGCAGGGACGTGAAGCCGTCCTTGTTGTTGGTGAGGCTGTTGCAGAAGGCGCTTTCGGCCGCGCTGCCGCGCGGGCCAATGATGAGGTCGATATGGGCGACCTCGTTGCCGTCGCCCACCAGCGCCTCACCCACCAGAACCTTGTCGATCTTGGCCATCGTTTCGTCCTCCCAAATGGAACCCGGGCGATGGCCGCCGGACCGGGCCGCGGGAGCCCTGCTCCCGCACGCGCCGTCGCATCCATCACCAGGCTCGGGACGACCGCCTCCGGTTCATGCGGATAGCGGTCGGCTGCCGCTTACCCTTGTTGTCAGCGCCCGGCACACGCCGAGCCGGTTCACCGGATAGCTCGCGGAAACTACCCCAGCTGTGCGGCACCAGCAAGACGGCAGTCCGCACGCACGGCCGCCCATTCCAGCTTGTTGCAGTGCAGCAATTTCCGCTTTCACCCATGGGAAAACTGCTTTACGTTTGACCCCAACAGATCCGGGATCGGCCGGCCCAAACGCCCCGCCGGGGCGCGCGGCCGGTGGGGGGCGCCACAATGGCGTTGATCGCGGGCGTTTCGGGAGCGACAACATCCGGATGGCCAAACCCAACCCCGTGGGAAGCCTGTGTCATGTTCATCGTCCTTTATGCCTGCCTCATCAGCGCCCCCGCCACCTGCCGCGAGGAGCACATCAATTTCTCCATGGAAGCCGCCGCGCCCATGGCCTGCATGATCTCGTCCCAGGCCACCATCGCCCAGTGGACCGAGGCCCATCCCCAGTGGCAGGTGGGCCGCTGGAGGTGCGTGGCCGCCGACCGCCTGGGCCACGACATCTGAGCGGATCGTCCTTCCCAACGCCTCTGCCCTTGCGTCGCGGCGCGGCACTTCCCATCCTCTGGGAGATGCGCGTGGCGCAGTCACGGAGGAGCGGCATGAACCATTTGAAGACGGTGATCCTGCTCGCGGGGCTCACCGCTTTGTTCATGGTGGTTGGCTTCGCCCTGGGCGGGCGGAGCGGCATGATGATCGCCTTCGTCGTGGCCTCGGCCATGAACCTCTTCAGCTATTGGAACTCGGACAAGATGGTGCTGCGCATGTATGGCGCGCGCCAGGTGGACGAGGCCACCGCCCCCGAGTTCGTCGGCATGGTGCGGGAGCTGGCGCAGCGGGCGGGCCTGCCCATGCCCAAGGTCTACATCATGGACAATCCGCAGCCGAACGCCTTTGCCACCGGCCGCAACCCGCAGAACGCCGCGGTGGCCGCCACCACCGGCCTGCTGCAGTCCTTGACCCACGACGAGGTGGCCGGCGTGATGGCGCACGAGCTGGCGCACATCAAGCATTACGACACCCTCACCATGACCATGACCGCCACCATCGCCGGCGCCATCTCCATGCTGGCGAACTTCGGCCTGTTCTTCGGCGGCGGCCACCGGGACAACAACGGCAGCCCATTCGGCGCCATCGGCACCATCCTCATGGCGGTGCTGGCCCCCATCGCCGCCATGATCGTGCAGATGGCCATCTCCCGCTCGCGGGAATATGAGGCGGATCGCGGCGGCGCCGAGATCTGCGGCCGGCCCATGGCGCTTGCCTCGGCGCTCGCCCGCATTTCCGGCGAGGCCCACCAGATTCCCAATTACGAGGCTGAATCCAATCCGGCGACGGCGCACATGTTCATCATCAATCCCCTCTCGGGGATGCGCATGGACAATCTGTTCTCCACCCACCCGTCCACCCAGAACCGCATCGCCGCCCTGCAGCAATTGGCCCAGCAGATGGGCCCGAGCGGCGGCCCGCGGGCGCCCGGCGGCTGGCCGACCGGCGCCCCGCGCACGCCGCCCACCGGCACCGGCACCGGCCCGTGGGGCGGAGGCGCCGAGCCGCCGCGACGGGGGCCCTGGGGGTAAGGCGAGGGCGCTGAATCCCCGGCTGGCACAGATTTCCTGTCGAAGATGCCCCCCGCGCGCTGACAGCGCCGCCGCCGGCCATTAGCTTGGCGCCCATGAGTGCCACCATGAGCTCCACCGCCGCCGCGCTGCCCGCCGATCCCGCCCGAGAGACCCCTCCCGCAGACGCACCTCCTGCAGAGGCGCCTCCTGCTGCGGCCTCTGCCGCCGCTGCGCCGCGCGCGGACGACACCCGCGTCACGCCGATGATGGCGCAATATATGGAGATCAAGGCGGCCAATCCGGACAGCCTGCTGTTCTACCGGATGGGCGATTTCTACGAATTGTTCTTCGCGGATGCGGAGAAGGCCTCGCAGGCGCTGGGCATCGTGCTCACCAAGCGCGGCAAGCACCTGGGCGAGGACATCCCCATGTGCGGGGTGCCCATCGAGCGGGCCGAGGAATATCTGCACAAGCTGATCGCCCTCGGCTTCCGGGTGGCGGTGTGCGAGCAGCTGGAGGACCCGGCGCTCGCCAAGAAGCGCGGGCCCAAAAGCGTGGTGCGCCGGGATGTCACCCGCCTCGTCACCCCCGGCACCCTCACCGAGGACTCCCTGCTCGATGCCCGGCGCGAGAACGTGCTGGCCGCGGTGGCCCGGGTGCGGGCCGGCACGGCGGCGGATGATTTCGCCTATGCCCTCGCCTTCACCGACATGTCCACCGGCTCGTTCCGCGTCAGCGCCAGCAGCCGCGAAGCGCTGTCCGGCGATCTCGCCCGCATCGAGCCGGCGGAAATCCTCGTCTCCGACGCGCTGCTGGACGATGCCGAGCTGAAGGAGATGCTGCGCGGCTTTCCCGCCCTCACGCCTTTGCCGCGCCAAAACTTCGATGGTGCCGGCGCCGAAAAGCGCCTCACCGGCTTCTTCGGGGTGGCGGCGCTCGACGCCTTCGGCGCCTTCAGCCGGCCTGAGCTGATCGCCGCCGCCGCCATCGTCGCCTATGTGGAGCGCACCCAGATCGGCGCCCGCCCCGCCCTCGCCCGACCGGTGAAGGATGTGGAAGGCGGCATCATGCTCATCGATGCCGGCACCCGGGCCAATCTGGAGCTGGTGAAGACCACCTCCGGTGAGCGGCGCGGCTCCCTGCTGGGCGCCATCGACCGCACCGTCACCGCCGCCGGGGCCCGCCTGCTCGCCCGCCGCATCGCCGAGCCGCTCACCCACCTTGCCGTCATCCGCGCCCGCCACGATGCGGTGGAATATCTCGGCGACGATGGCGAGCTGCGCCGCGCCCTGCGGGCCCGCCTCGCCGCCGCCCCGGACATGGCCCGCGCCCTCACCCGCCTCGCTCTGCAGCGGGGCGGCCCGCGCGACCTTGCCGCCATCCGCGACGGGCTCGATGGTGCCCTGGCGCTTACCGGCCTGTTCGGCGCGGCGCCTCCCGCCGACATCGCCGAGGCCCTCGCCATCCTGGCCCGGGTGCCGGCGGCGCTGGCGGGCGAGCTCGGCGCCGCCCTCGCCGACGAATTGCCCGCCTATCGGCGCGACGGCGGCTTCGTGCGCGCCGGCTACGACACCGAGCTCGACACCACCCGCGCCCTGCGCGACGAAAGCCGGCGCGTGGTGGCCGCCCTGGAGCGCCGCTACGCCGAGGACACCGGCATCAAGTCGCTCAAGATCAAGCACAATGCGGTGCTCGGCTATTTCGTGGAAGTGACCGCCCAGAATGCCGACCGGCTGCGGGAGCCGCCGCATCTGGAAGTCTTCGTGCATCGTCAGACCATGGCGGGGGCGGTGCGCTTCTCCTCCGTCGAACTGTCTGAGCTGGAAAGCCGCATCGCCTCCGCCGGCGAGCGGGCTCTGGGGCTGGAGCAGGCCATTTTCGACCGTCTCGCGGCGGCGGTGGTGGATGCCGCCCAACCCATTCGTGAGGCCGCAGAGGCGCTCGCCGAGCTGGACGTGACCGCCGGCCTGGCCGAGCTCGCCAGCACCGAGCGCCATGTGCGCCCGCAGATGGAGGACGATGCGGTGTTCGCCATCACCGGCGGCCGCCATCCGGTGGTGGAACAGGCTTTGTCGCGGGACGGCGGCCCGTTCGTGCCCAATGATTGCGATCTCTCCCCGCCCGAAGGAGCCAAGGATGGCCGCATCCTGCTGGTCACCGGCCCCAACATGGCGGGTAAGTCTACTTTCCTGCGCCAGAATGCGCTGATCGCGGTGCTGGCCCAGGCCGGCGCCTTCGTGCCGGCGCGGGCGGCCCGCATCGGCGTCGTCGATCGCCTGTTCTCGCGGGTGGGGGCGGCGGATGATCTTGCCCGGGGCCGCTCCACCTTCATGGTGGAGATGGTGGAGACCGCCGCCATCCTGAACCAGGCGACGCCGCGCTCCCTGGTCATTCTCGATGAGATCGGCCGTGGCACCGCTACCTTCGACGGCATGTCCATCGCCTGGGCGAGCCTCGAGCACCTGCACGAGGTGAACCGGTGCCGGGCCCTGTTCGCCACCCATTTCCACGAGCTGACAGCCCTGTCCCAGCGCTGCAAGCGGCTGTTCAACGCCACCGTGAAGGTGACCGAATGGAAGGGCGACGTGATCTTCCTGCACGAGGTGGTGCCCGGCGCCGCCGACCGCTCCTATGGCATCCAGGTGGCCAAGCTCGCCGGCCTGCCGGCGGCGGTCATCACCCGCGCCAAGGCGGTGCTGGCGGAGCTGGAGGCGGCGGAGCGGGCCTCTCCCGCCCAGAAGCTCATCGACGACCTGCCCTTGTTCGCCGCTTTGTCGCGCCCGGCGCCGGCCGAGACGCCCCCGGCCGCGCCGGATCAGGTGGGAGAGGCGCTCGACGCCCTCGATCCCGACGCCCTCAGCCCGCGGGAGGCGCTGGACGCCCTCTACCGCCTGAAGGGCCTGCGGCAGAGCACCGGCGACGCATAGTGCACTCGCTCCCAGAAGATGCACGAAGGGCGGCGTTGCCGCCGCCCTTGGAGCTGTGTTGAAGGGGTAAAACCGTCAGGCTCAATTGGCGTTCTGCGGCGGTTCCGCTGGCGCCTCGGCCGGCTCACCCTGCTGCGGCGGGTTCTGGAGCAGCTCGCCCCAGGCCGAAAAGGCGTCGTTGAAGGCCTGGTCGCCGGCCGGGCCCTTCTCGAACACGACCACCGCGCGCTTGTTGTTGGTGTAGATCACCGGCACGTCCAGCCAGGGATAGACCTGCAGCAGCGCCACATTGCGCTGCCGATCGGCGGGCGCCGGCGACAGGCCCACCAGGAACAGGGTGGGATTGACCTTCACCGAGAGCCCGGCCAGGGGCACGCCCTGGGCCTGCTGGCTCTGCTTCACCCGCACGCCGGGCACGTTGGCGATGCCGCCGAGGGCGAAGTCCTGCGGCAGCTTGAAGGCGATCTCGATGGTGTGCGAGGCCGGCAGGGTCTGATCCTGATTGCGGCGCAGCACGAACGACATGGTGATCTGCCGCTCGGGAATGGTGATCTCGCCGCGCACGCCGATATCCGGCGGCAGGCCCGGGCCGGCGGTGAAGGTTTCGGTCTTCCAGGTGACCGTGCCCTCGAAGGTCTGCGGCGGGCTGGTGCCCCCCGGGCTCTCCTCCAGCAGCACGGCGCGCTGGGTGCCCGCATTGCGGGTCGGCGCCGGGGCCCGGCGGGCGGCATCGCCACCGCTGGCCACCATGCGGTCTTCGCTCTTGGGCTGCTCGGCCGGCGCGTTCTGGCTGGCCACCGGTGCCGAAACGCCACCCTCGTGACCATCGGACAACAGGCCACGACCTACCACGGCGGCGACGATGCCACCGAGCACCACCAGTGCCACGACGGCCCACAAGGCGAAGCGCTTCCAGGAAGCGCCCTGTCGCGGCTCGCTGCCGCGCACGCTCGGCCGCACCGGTTTGCCGTCGGGCTTGCCATCGGCCTTGGCCGCCTCGCGGCTGCGCACCTCGCCGCGGCGCAGGGCCGGCCGGCGGGCCGCGGCGTCCTCATCGGCCGGAGCCGGCGCATCGCCGGTGGCGACCTCCGGGTCGGACGGCGCGTCCGCTTCAACGGGCGTATCCTGATCTGGCTGCGGCGCGGCCGCCTCTTCTGCAAGGGTTTCGGCCGGTTCCTCGGCCTCGGTCGATGGCGCCGCCGGGGGCGGCTCGACCGGCTCCGGCGCGGGGGACGGGGCCTCCGCGCCCTCGGGCTTCTCATTGTCCTGAGGTGCTGCTTCCGCCTCCAGGCGGCGGATCGCCTCCTCGAGGCCGAGCCGCTCACGGGTGATCTCGCCTTCCGGCAAGGGCGGATCAACCCCGCGCAACTGCCGCAGCAGTGCCGTCCGGGCCCGGTCGAACACGGCCTTCCGAGCCTCCGCGGTGTTCTGCGGCAGGCTCGAGATGGCGCGGGCGAGAAGCGGATAATAGTCAGCCATCAGAGACTTTGCTTCACCTTGGAGGCTTCACCTGACCGGCTCCACCAGGGAGCGGCGCCGCGCAGGTTAGTCCTGGAACGGATTATGCACCAGAATCGTGTCGTCACGCTCCGGGCTGGTGGACAACACCGCCACCGGACAGCCGATGAGCTCTTCGACCCGACGCACGTACTTGACCGCCTCCGCCGGCAGGTCGGCCCAGGAGCGCGCGCCCTGCGTGGAGGCCTGCCAGCCTTCCATCACCTCGTAGATGGGCTCGGCCCGCGCCTGCGCGCCGGTTTCCGCCGGAAGGTAATCGATGGCTTTGCCGTCCACCTTGTAGCCGACGCAGACTTTCAGTTCGGTAAAGCCATCGAGCACGTCGAGCTTGGTGAGCGCGATGCCGTGGATGCCGCAGGTGCGCACGGTCTGGCGCACCAGCACGGCATCGAACCAGCCGCAGCGGCGGGCGCGGCCGGTGACCACGCCGAACTCGCGGCCCTTGCTGCCCAGCATCTTGCCCACCTCATCGGTGAGCTCGGTGGGGAACGGCCCCTCGCCGACGCGGGTGGTGTAGGCCTTGGTGATGCCCAGCACATAGTCGAGCGCACCGGGACCGATACCGGTGCCGCTGGAGGCGGAGCCCGCCACCGTGTTCGACGAGGTGACGAACGGATAGGTGCCGTGATCGATGTCCAGCAGCGCCCCCTGGGCGCCCTCGAACAGGATCCGCTTGCCGTCGCGACGGGCCTTGTCCAGCAGCTCCCAGACCCGGTCCATGAACGGCAGCACCTTGGGTGCCAGCGCCAGCAGCTCGGCCACCAGGGCGTCGCCCTTCATCTCGTCGAGGCCGAGGCCGCGCCGCAGGGCGTTATGATGGGTCAGCAGCCGCTCGACCTTGGCCGGCAGGGCGTCGGCGTCCACCAGGTCGATGAGGCGGATGGCGCGGCGGCCGACCTTGTCCTCATAGGCGGGGCCGATGCCGCGCTTGGTGGTGCCGATGCGGGTGCCGGAATTGCTGTTCTCGCGCAGGGCGTCGAGCTCGCGATGCAGCGGCAGAATCAGCGGGGTGGTCTCGGCGATGCGCAGACGCTCGGGCCCCACCACCACCCCCTGGGCGGCGAGCCGGGCCAATTCGTCCACCAGCGCCTGCGGATCCAGCACCACACCGTTGCCGATCACCGACAGCTTGCCCGGGCGCACCACGCCAGAGGGCAGCAGCGACAGCTTATAGGTGACGCCGTTCACCACCAGGGTATGGCCGGCATTGTGCCCGCCCTGGAACCGCACCACCACGTCGGCCTGCTCGGAGAGCCAGTCGACGATCTTACCCTTGCCTTCGTCGCCCCACTGAGAGCCGACCACGACCACATTGGCCACGCTGAATTGCCTCCCCGCGCGGCGCGGGTCACATCGGCCCGCGCGAACAAAGCAAAGCCCCGGCTTTGGTCCGGGGCGTTACTGATGCGTCTTACGAGATCGCACGGGCCGAAGCAAGGCACCGCCGCGCCGCACTGGTAGGCCGGTGCGCGCGGAGCGGGTGCCACCGGCCGGGTTGGCGCCGGTGGGTGGTTCGTGCTCTATCTTCCGCGATGAAACCTCCGCGCTCCTCGTCCGCCCCCCGCGCCGCCACCGGCGCCGCCGTTCCCGCTGGCTTCGCCGCCCGTCGCCTGGCGGTGGATGGCCTCGATCGCATCCTCCACCACAACAGCACCCTGGAAGAGGCGCTGGAGAGCGCCCCGGCGGGGCTGGATCCACGCGACCGGGCGCTGGCCTATCGCATCGTCGCCACCGCCTTGCGGCGGGCCGGCACCCTGCGCGCCGTGTTCGGACGGCTGATGGCCCGCGGCTTTCCCAAGTCGGCGCCGCGGCTGGAGGCGGTGCTGCTGGCCGGCGCCACCCAGCTGCTGTTCATGGATGTGCCCGATCACGCCGCCGTCGGCCTGAGCGTCGACATCGCCCGCGCCGATCGCTCCACCGCCGGCTTTGCCGGCCTGGTGAACGCGGTGCTGCGGCGGATCGCCTCCGACAAGACGGCCGCCCTCGAGGGCATCGACCCGTTCACCGCCGATACGCCGGCATGGCTGCGCAACCGCTGGATCGGCGCCTATGGCGAGGATGGCGCACGGGCGCTCGCCGCCATGCACCAGGTCGAGCCGCCACTCGACATCACCGTGAAAGCGGATCCCGCCGCCTGGGCCGAGCGCCTCGCCGGCGAAGTGCTGCCCACCGGCACGGTGCGGGTGCTGCAGGCGGGCCCAGTGCGGGCGCTGCCCGGCTTCGCCGAGGGCGACTGGTGGGTGCAGGACGCCGCCGCGGCGCTACCGGCGCGGCTGCTCGGGCCGGTCGAGGGCCTCAAGGTGGCCGACCTCTGCGCCGCCCCCGGCGGCAAGACCGCCCAATTGGCGGCGGCCGGCGCCACGGTGACGGCGGTGGATCGCTCAGCGGCGCGGCTCAACCGGCTGGAGGAAAACCTGGCGCGACTCAAGCTGTCGGCGGAGGTGGTGGAGGCGGACACCCTGCAGTTCCAGGGCGGGCCCTATGATGCGGTGCTGCTGGACGCGCCCTGCTCGGCCACCGGCACCCTGCGCCGGCACCCCGACATTGCCCTCGCCAAGCGCCCCGGCGACATCACCGTTCTGGCGGCGCTGCAGGCCCGGCTGCTGGATCATGCGGTGGACCTGCTGAAGCCGGGCGGCCTCATCGTCTATTCCACCTGCTCCCTGGAGCCGGAGGAAGGCGAGCTGCAGATCGCCCAGCTGCTCGCCCGCCGCCAGGACGTCGCCCGCGTGCCGGTCACCGCCGCCGATGTGGAGGGCATCGCGCCGTTCATAACTCCTCAAGGGGATGTGCGCACTCTTCCCCATGACTGGATGCGCGGAGAGGCGGAACGCTCGGGGCTGGACGGCTTCTTCGCGGCCCGCCTCCGGCGCATCGGGTGACGCAGAAACCCCATTTGCACGAATGGGTTGAAGGGAATACGCCGCGGCCTTGAAGGGCCGGCGGCGCCCTCTTCGCCCCCCGCGGGAGCGCTGCGACGCCCATCCGGTGATTCGCAGCTGATTCGCCGTCTGGCGCATCGCGGGAGGGGGAGGCTGTCATGTGGAACGGATTTGCGGCGCGCTTCCATCCTTTCGCGCCCGGCGCCTCGTCGCGCCCGGGGCCCCGGCTGAGGGGGGCCCAGTTGAAGGGGGCTCACGTGAATCGAGAGAGCCTCGCCGAGCGCCTGCGTCTGGCGGTGGTGGTGACCCGGCAGTGGCTGCTGGGCCAGGCCGGCCGCGCCGGCGGCAGCCACCTCGGCCTCGCCTATGTCTCGGTTCCGGTGCCCGAGCGGCTCTTGATCGCGCCCCAGGATCTGCGCACCGGCGATGCCACCCAGGCGGCGGAAATCTATGCTGGACGCTTCGCCTTCGCCGGCAAGGTGGTGCAGCTCGATGGCCAGACCGCCTTCGAGCTGGTGCCGCCCTCGGTGGACTGGGCCGAGGCGCTGCACGGCTTCGGCTGGCTGCGCCACCTGCGCGCCGCCAACACCACCATCGCCCGGGCCAATGCCCGCGCCCTGGTGGGCGACTGGATGCGCAGCACCGGCGCCGCCCGGGCCATCGCCGCCCGGCCCGAGGTCACCGCCCGGCGCATCATCTCCTGGCTCACCCAGGCGACCTTCCTGCTGCAGGACGCCGAGCTCGATTTCTACCGCCGCTTCACCCGCTCCCTGGCGCGCCAGGTGCGCCAGCTGCGCCGCGAGGCCGACCGCGCGCCCGATGGCTATCCGCGCCTGCTGGTGCTGGTGGCGCTCACCACCGCCGGCCTGTGCATGTCCGACCAGGGCCGGCTGCTGAAGGCGGCACAGCGCCGCCTCACCGAGGAGCTGGATCGGCAGATCCTGCCCGACGGCGGCCCCCTTACCCGCAACCCCGGCATGCTGATCGAGCTGCTGCTGGAACTTCTGCCGCTGCGCCAGGCCTATATGGCGCGCAACCAGCCGGCCCCCACCGCGCTGATGAACGCCATCGACCGCATGATGCCCATGCTGCGCTTCTTCCGCCATGGCGATGGCGCCTTCGCGCATTTCCATGGCATGGGCTTCACCGCGGCCGACCAGCTGGCCACCATCCTCGCCTTCGACGATGCCCGGGGCGCGCCGGTGGCCAATGCCCCCTATTCCGGCTACCAGCGGCTCGATGCCAGGGGCGTGGTGGTGATTGCCGATACCGGCCCGCCGCCGCCCCTGCCGGTGAGCTGGGAGGCGCATGCGAGCGCCCTCGCCTTCGAGCTGTCCTCCGGCCGCAGCCGCATCGTCGTCAATTGCGGCATGCCCAGCGTCAATCGCGAGCAGTGGCGCCAGGTGGCGCGGTCCACCGCCGCCCATTCCACCGCCGTGGTGGCCGATACCTCCTCCTGCCAGTTCCTCAAGGGGCCCCAGCTCACCCGACTGATGGGCGTGCCCATCGTCGACGGGCCGAAGCATGTGGAGGTGCAGCGCGGCACCCGCAACGAGGCCATCCTGCTGCGCGCCAGCCATGACGGCTATGGCACCGCCTTCGGCGTGATCCACCAGCGCTCGTGGCGGCTGGCCGCCGAAGGCAACCGGCTGGACGGCGAGGACGTGTTCCGTCCGGCGGAAGGCGCGGTGCTGGAGCCCGCACCGTTCGCCATCCGCTTCCACCTGCATCCCTCGGTCTCGGTGGAGCGGCTCGACGATCCCCACACCGCCCTGCTCAGCCTCCCCACCGGCGAAGCCTGGGCGTTCGCCGCGCCGCATATTCAGCTCGGCATCGAGGAAAGCGTCTATCTGGCGGCCGCCGGCGGCCCGCGCCGCACCACCCAATTGGTGCTGGCCGGCGACGTGGCGGAGAAGAGCCGGGTCATCTGGACCTTCATGCGCACCCGCGAGGCGCATCCCGGCACCACTGGCGGTCTTGGCCGGAGCGGCAGCCGCTGAGCGGCGGCCGCGGTGCGAACTGGAGCCCCGCGCCGGGAGCGCCGCCCTGCGTGCAGGGGTGTCTCCCGCGCTGCGCGCTGGCGAGCGGCGGCCTTTAGTGATAGGCGAGCGGCACTTTCCATCACCGGAGCCGCCATCATGCCTGCCGATATCCGTCCCGTGACCCGTGCCCTGATCTCGGTGTCGGACAAGACGGGTCTCGTGCCGTTCGCCACCGCCCTCGCCGGGCATGGGGTGGAGCTGGTCTCCACCGGCGGCACCGCCAAGGCCCTCGCCGACGCCGGCCTGAAGGTGAAGGACGTGTCCGAGCTCACCGGCTTTCCCGAGATGATGGACGGCCGCGTGAAGACCCTGCACCCCAAGGTGCATGGCGGCATCCTCGCCATCCGGGACGACGCCGGCCACCAGGCCGCCATGGCCGCGCACGCCATCGCCCCCATCGATCTCGTGGTGGTGAACCTCTATCCGTTCGAGGCCACCGTCGCCCGCAAGGCCGATTTCGACGAGACCATCGAGAATATCGACATCGGCGGCCCCTCCATGATCCGCGGCGCCGCCAAGAACCACGGCGACGTGGCGGTGGTGGTGGACGCGGTGGATTACGAATCCGTCCTGCAGGAGCTCGCCGCCCATGGCGGCACCACCCTGGCCAACCGCCGGCGCCTCGCCCAGAAGGCCTATGCCCGCACCGCCGCCTATGACGCCGCCATCTCCAACTGGTTCGCCCGCGAGCTGAAGGAAGAGGCCCCGGCCTATCGGGCCATCGGCGGCAAGCTCATCGAGGCGCTGCGCTACGGCGAGAACCCGCACCAGTCGGCCGCCTTCTACGCCTCCGACGAGATCCGTCCCGGCGTCGCCACCGCCCGCCAGGTGCAGGGCAAGCAGCTCTCCTACAACAACATCAACGACACCGACGCCGCCTTCGAGGCGGTGGCCGAGTTCCATCCCGGTCGCACCGCCGCCGTGGTGATCGTGAAGCACGCCAACCCCTGCGGCGTCGCCGAGGGCGCGAGCCTCCAGGAGGCCTATCGCAAGGCGCTCGCCTGCGACCCCGTCTCGGCCTTCGGCGGCATCATCGCCGTCAACCGCACCCTGGACGCCGAGGCCGCCCGCGCCATGGTGGAGATCTTCACCGAGGTGATCGTTGCCCCCGACGCCACCGAGGAGGCCATCGCCGTGGTGGGCGCCAAGAAGAACCTGCGCCTGCTGCTCACCGGCGGCCTGCCGGACGTGCGCGCCTCCGGCCTGGTGGTGAAGACGGTGGCCGGCGGCTTCCTGGTGCAGGGCCGCGACAATATGAGCGCCGACGACCTGGAGCTGAAGGTGGTGACCAAGCGCGCCCCCACCGAGGCCGAACTGACCGACCTGCGGTTCGCCTTCCGGGTGGCCAAGCACGTGAAGTCCAACACCATCATCTATGCCAAGGACCTCGCCACCGTGGGCATTGGCGCCGGCCAGATGAGCCGGGTGGATTCCGCCCGCATCGCCGCCCGCAAGGCAGAGGACGCCGCGGCGGCCGCCGGCCTGGCGGTGCCGCTCACCAAGGGCTCGGTGGTGGCCTCCGACGCCTTCTTCCCGTTCGCCGACGGCCTGATGGCGGCGGTGGAGGCGGGCGCCACGGCGGTGATCCAGCCGGGCGGCTCCATGCGCGACGCCGAGGTGATCGCCGCCGCCGACGAAGCCGGCCTTGCCATGGTGTTCACCGGCGTGCGCCACTTCCGGCACTGAGCCCTTCGGCCCGGTTCCGGCCGGGGCCACGCTCAGCCATGCTCAGCCGCGCAGCAGCTCGTTGATGAGCTTGCGCTTGAGGTAGTTGGGGGCCTCGAAGGCGAAGGTCTCGAACTCGCGGTAGGCGGCGATCTGCGGGCGGATCTCCGCCGCCGTCGCCGGCCGCAGCGCGTCCCCTCCGGCCGGGCGGAAGGCTTCCAGGATCATGCGGAAGCGGTCGCGGCCGAGCTTGGCGGTCAGCGCCTCGCCATAGAGCCGGGCGCTCTCGGCGGTGCGCATGTGCAGCCCCACGCCATCCTGAAAGAACAGGCCCACGTCCTTGGGCAGCCAGCTGTCGATCCAGTCGGCGAACGGGGCGGCGCCGATGTTGCTGTTGTCATAGGCGCTCACCCACAGGGGGCGCGGCAGGGCGGCCAGAAGGGGCCCCATCTTGGGGGCGTCCATCCAGGTGGGGTCAGCCTCCACCGGGAAGTAAAAGCCATCGGCCCGGAACGGCAGCGGCCGGCGGGCGATGTTCGCCGACAGCTCCACCAGCGCCGCCACGTTGCGCCGCGCCTCCGGCTCGTTGCTCATGCTGGCGAGGCCGACGATGATGGAGCGGGCCCACGGCTCACGGGCGATGCGCTCCCAGTTGGGCGGGTCCTCGATGGTCTGCACGCCGAGGCCGGGGACGAAGGCGGTGCCGTTCACCACGATCCACTGCAGCAGCAGCGCATGCACCCCCAGCCGCTCCCATTCCCCATAGGGGTCGAGGGAGCCGTCGTAGAGCTGCCAGACGATGCCGTCGATCAGCCCCTTGGGCGGCGGCGCCTCGCGGTTCAGCAGCCGGTCGAGGCCGAGCAGGCCGAGGGCACCGGCGGCGCCTCCCGCGACCATGAGGGCTGTGCGTCGATCCATGGCATCCTCTCGCGGCGATGCTCGTATAAGGAAACGGCGGCCGGAGACCGGCCGCCGATGAGGTGTTCAGGAAACGCACCGGACGGCGCACCGCCCGGCGCCGGTCACGCCGGCATCAGCATGAGCCGGCGCTGCTGTTCCTTCATGGTCTCGGCCAGCGCCTCGGAGGTGACGATGCCGCAGCGGACCAGATACTCGCCGATCCGCCCGTCCACGTCCGGGCGATAGTGCTCCATGGCGGACTCGAACGCCTCGCGGCGCATCAGGCCCTTTTCCAGCAGCAGGTCGCCCAGCAGCGGCGGCGAGCTCGCGCCCTCGAAGCCGCGGCCGGTGCCGGCCACCAGCCTCAGGCCGTCGTTGATCTCGCTCTCGCGGGCGATGCGTTGCAGCGGCAGGTCGCCGGTGGCCACCCGCACGTCCTCCAGCGCCTTGTCGCCCAGCGGCGAGGACACCGCCACCACCAGCCGGCCCGACACGTCGCGGCCGATGGGGATGACCCGGCGGCGGACCATCACGTCCAGCGGCAGCAGGTCGCGGAACTCACGGACCAGATGCTCGGTGACGTGGGTCCGCGGCAGGTTGGCCTGATAGGCGATGGCTTCCGCCAGCGTCTCCTCGTCCAGCCAGCCGCGCGAGATGAGGATGCGGCCGAGCGGCTGCTGCTGGCCGCTCTGCAGCGCCAGTGCCTCGTCGAGATGCTCGGGCAGCACCGCCTGCCACATCAGCAGCAGCTCGCCGAGCCGCTGGCGCCGATGGGCGAAGGCCTCGCTTTCCGGGAAG
This sequence comes from Xanthobacter sp. ZOL 2024, assembly GCF_052932325.1. Classification (NCBI taxonomy): domain Bacteria; kingdom Pseudomonadati; phylum Pseudomonadota; class Alphaproteobacteria; order Hyphomicrobiales; family Xanthobacteraceae; genus Xanthobacter; species Xanthobacter sp. ZOL 2024. Next base: position 1,434,829 of record NZ_CM128808.1, on the reverse strand, counting down.
TCGTGCATGGTCTTGTCCCAGACGATGCGCCGACCGAGGAAAATGTGGCCGAGGAACAGCTTCCACGCCCGCAGGGTGGCCGCGAAGTTGACGAAGTTCCCCATCACCACCCGCGGCACCGACATCACCCCCTGTTCCCAGCCATAGATGGCCGAGACGAAGTAGAAGCGCTGTGCCAGCCGCAGGGCGAAGGCGACGGCGTTGGCCGCCAGCACCGCCAACAGCCAGCCTTCCGTCGCGAAGATGGACGGATAGCGCTGGGGAATGAAGCCCAGCTCGCTGCCGAAGTAGATCACCAGGAATAGCACCGCGAGCACGTAGGCGAGCACCGTCACGATGGAGGTGACCACGCCCTTGCGATCGCGCAGCAGGAAGTACTTGTTGGCGAGAGAACCGCGCCAGCCCATGTACTGCCAGCCCTGGAAGGCGATGCCCAGGGCCCACCGCGCCTTCTGCCGGTAGGAGGTGCGGAAGGTATCGGGGAAGAACTCACGCACGCACAGCGGCATGGACAGGCGCATTTCCTTTTCCGGGCCGAAGCCGAAGAAGGTCTCGCGCTTCACCCGGTATTCCACCGGGAACCGGGCGATGATGGCCTGCATGCCGGCGGCGGAGAGGCGGGCGCTGATGTCGTAATCCTCGGTCAGGCTGCCGGTGTTGAACACCTCGCCCTCGCTGTTGAGGTAGAGCACGGCGCGGCGGGAGAAACAGGTTCCCACCCCCGCCGAGGGCACCGAGCCGGCGACGCTTTCGCGCACCACCAGATCCTTGGCATGCCACTCGGCGAACTCGTCCATATAGATGCCGGCCACCATCTCCGACCAATGGCGTTCCAGCGACACCACCGGCACCTGCACCAGATCCTTGCGGGGCAGCAGGTAGTTGAAGAAGCGCAGCTCGAGCGGATGCAGCACATCCTCGCTGTCGTGCAGGATGAGGCCGGCGAACTCGGTGCCGGTCATCTGCTCGTGCTGGAAGATGGCGCGCACCACCGCGTTGAGGCAGTCGGCCTTGTTGGTGGGGCCGGGGTTGCGCAGCTCCACACGCACCAGCTGCTTGTAGCGCCGGCGCATGCGCTCCACCTCGGCGATGGTGTCGGGATCGTTGGGATAGGTCCCAACGAAGATCATGTAGCGCCGGTAATCGAGAACACTGACCATGTTCTCGATCATGGCCGCGATCACATCGGATTCCTGCCAGGCGGGGATCATGATGGCGAGCGGCTGCTCGTCCTTCTGATACAGCGCCTGGACCGAAAGCGGACGGATGAACGGTTCGACCACGAACCGCCGGTAGATCCGCCGCGTCCAGTACCACGCATCGACGAACAGGTCGTCGAGCGAGGACAGGAGGATGAGGACCGCCACCACTGCCGACGAATATTCGATGATGCGAATAACGTCGGCCAACAGGAAGGGCCAATAGAGGGACATGGTGGCAGTCCTCCGAGGGCTCAGTTACCCCGACGCCGCACGTAGGAAGCGCGCATCAGCAGCAGGAAGAACACCGCGGCGGCACCCACGCCGAGGGGCAGGCCCCATTCGGCGGAATTCTGCCACAGGCGCTGCAGGGTCGCCACCGCGCCCTCGGTCTCCGGCACGCGGACGGTGCCGGGCGCGGCGCCGGAGGCCGACACCTCGATCAAGGTGCCGTCCACGCCGACGATGGCCACGTCACCGCGCGACAGCCGCACCGCCTTCTGCGGCGTCATCGGCTTGGGGCCGATGCTCTGCCACAGGATGCCGCGGCTGCCATCGGCATGCACGGCCTGCACCAGCGCCACGTTCTTGAGGCCGGTGATGTCGAGGATGCGGGCCTTCTCGTCATTGCCGACGATCACCCGGTCGCCCTCCACATGGGCCTTGAGGTCGGCGCCCTGGGCCGGCACGTCGAGGCCGAGGAACGAGCCGCTCACCTTGAAGGGCATCCCGGGCGGGTTGACGTCGAGGGTGGAGGCGGTGCCCGGGGGCACGCCGGCGGCAGCGGCCGCCCGCACCACCCGCACCACGCTGTCGCGGGCCGTGGAGAGGTAGGTGTCGGGAATGACCACACGGCCGCCGCCGGCCATGGCCGAGATCACGCCGAGGAAGTCGGCGCCGGACACCGAGCCGCCCAGCTCCAGGTTGGACGAGGGCAGGACCGCCACCGGGAAGGCCTGCGGGGTCTCGCGGCACCGGTCGCTCACCGGCTGGCGCTGGAAGGTCACCCGCAGGGTGTTGCGAGCGCCGAGCGCATAGACCGGGATGGCCGCCGAGAGGTGCTCGGGATGGCCCGTGGCGTCGAGACGCTTGGCGGCCAGCAGCACGTCGTTCAGGAACACCGCCGCCACCGGCTCGGTGGTGGAGGCGCCGGGCGCGGCGGCCACGTCGAGGTTCACGCGGTTGGGCAGGCTGGTGCCACCGGTGGCGGCGGCGAGGTCGAAATTCACCACCCAGTCGCCACGCGCCAGAACCTCCAGGTTGCCGGCCGCATTGCCGAAGGTCGACAGCGGGATGCTATCCCGCGGGGTCGGCTTGGCATCCACCGAGCGCACGGTGACGTTGCCGGCTGAGATGGAGCCGCGCCAGAAGCTGTCGAACAGCTGGGCGGCCTTGGCGCCGGCGCCGGCGCCGACGGCGATCACCGGACGGCCCGCCAGCGTCTGCAGGCTGAGCTCGTCGGTGGCCACCACCGCGTTGCCGAGGCTGGCCGACTTGGTGCGCCAGTCGTTGAACGCCGCCATGGCCGGCCCGCCCATGCGGCCCGCCAGGGCATCGAGGGCGCTGCGGATCTGGCTCAGCAGGATCGGATCGGCCACCACGATGTCGGCGCCGATGGGCGAGGACGGCAGCATCAGCAGGGCGCCCACCTCGGCCTGGTCGCGCAGGCGATAGGTGTTGGCGCCGACGAAATTGGAGAAGGGGGCGATGACCCGCAGGCTGGCGGGCACGTCGAGGCCGGACACGTCCACCTCGTCACCCACGCTGGGCAGGGTCTTCACGACGATGCGCTTGCCGGCATTCTCCACCGCGAGGCCGAGCCGCCAGGCGGTGTCGAAGCTCTCCTTGGCCAGCGTGCCGCCGGCCACCAGCACCGAGCCGGCGCCGGGCATGGCGCTCCACGCGGTGGACAGGTCGCGCACGTAGGAGGCGTTGTAGGAATAGATGAGGTGGCTGGTCGGCAGCAGCTTCAGCACATTGCCGATGGCCCGCTCGTCCGAGCACAGGTCCTCGCCGATCACCGACGACCAGGCGATGCCGAACCGCAGGAAGCCGGAGGGGCGCGGCTTAGCGCTCACGTCGACGGTGGTGTTGGCCGTGCCCTGCTCGCCTTCGAGCCGCCGGGAGAACACCGGATTGCCGTCCACCGAGACCACCATGGTGGTCCGGCCGCCGTCGCCGCGTAGATAGTCCGCATCGACCACGAACCGCGCATCGGACAGGGGCACGCCCGCGGGAACGGGAACATAAATGTCGCGCCGGGCATCCATGCCCTGGAACACCACGGGCGCGTCGACGCCGAGATCGGTGAGGGTGACCTCGCGGGTCACCATCTGATCCTGCGCGCGCTCCTGGAGGGCGGAGATGAGGGGATCTGCGGTTTGTGCAAAGGCCGCGGAACTGAGCAAGGTCAAGGCGACCAGCCCTGCGGGGATTGCGCAAGCCGCGCGACGTGCGGGATGAGGTGTCATGTCATTCTCTCACGATGCGGTGGGTTGCGGTGCAGCGGCCGGCTTGGACCGCTGCAGAACGGATGAAAACGCGGGGGTGAACTCTTCGACCGGACGGCCGAGAAGGGTGTCGACGATCCGGCGGCACGCGGCGCCGTCGCCATAGGGATTCACGCGGTTGGCGAAGCGGGCATAAGCCTCAGGATCGTCCAGCAGGCGGCTGACCGCCGCGACGATGGCGGCCCGGCCGGTGCCCACCAGTTGCACGGTGCCGGCGTCGACAGCCTCCGGGCGCTCGGTCACATCACGCATGACAAGCACCGGCTTGCCGAGGGCGGGCGCCTCTTCCTGCACGCCACCGGAATCGGTGAGCACCAGGTGGGCCCGCTGCATGAGCCGCTGGAACGGCAGATAATCGAGTGGTGCGATGAGGTGCACGTTGGCCCGGCCGGACAGCGCCTCATGCACCGGCCCGCGCACGTTGGGATTGAGGTGCACCGGATAGACGATCTCCACATCCCGCCGCTGCGACAGGTCGGCCAGCGCCTGGCAGATGTGCAGGAAGCCGGCGCCGAAATTCTCGCGGCGATGGCCGGTGACGAGGATGATCCGCTTGGCGGCGTCCAGCCCGGCGAACGGGCGATCGAGCTCCGCCCGCAGCGCCGGGTCGGCGGCGATGCGGCGCTGGGTCTCCTGCAGGGCGTCGATCACCGTGTTGCCGGTGATGATGATGCGGCCTTCCAGCTGCTCGCTCTCGAGATTGGCGCGGGAGCGGGCGGTGGGGGCGAACAGCAGGTCGCTCGCCACATCCACCACCCGGCGGTTCATCTCCTCCGGGAACGGCTGGTCGAGGTGATAGGTGCGCAGGCCCGCCTCCACATGGCCGACCGGAATGCGACGATGAAAGGCGGCGAGGGCGGCGGCCATGGCCGTGGTGGTATCTCCATGCACCAGCACCCGATCGGGGCGCTCCGCCTCCAGCACCGGGTCGAGGGCGGCAAGGGCGGCGCTGGCCAAGCCGTTGAGGCCCTGGTTGCTGGCCATGAGCTTGAGGTCGAAGTCGGGGGTGATGTCGAACAGCCGCAGCACCTGGTCCAGCATCTCGCGGTGCTGGCCGGTGACGCACACGCGCGCCGTCAGGCCCGGCTCCGCTGCCAGTGCCTTGACCAGCGGGGCCATCTTGATCGCCTCGGGGCGCGTGCCGAAAACGGACAGAATTCTCAAAGGGACCGCCAATGCTGATTCGACGCGGACAAGACCAAGGCGGCCGCCGGTGTCAAGACCTGCGGGCCCAGCTTTTTGTGTCGCCAATTTGTCGAGGGCGCAAGCCAATGATGAATCTATGACTAATTTTGCGCCGCACGATGATACCGTAAACGTGTGGTAATTCCATCCTGCAGGTGCAACCGCTTCCAGAACCTTAAGCGAGGCGTGCCACAAAAGGTTACGCAACGTTAAGGTAAACCAATGGTTTATGGGGTTCGGCGTGGATCCGTGCCGGCTGTCCTACAGCCTCGGGCTCACCGCTGCGGAATGTCGCCGCGCCGCGGCCCGGCGCCGCACTCGCAGCGTTATCTTACTACCTCACGGGCCGCTGAGGCATCGGGATCCGTTTCGGTGCCCCCTTAGCGGCCGGCAACCGCAGCCTTCACCAGGGCCTGCGCCTCGGGACTCCCCCACGCGGCGGGGCCGGCCAGAAAACCCAACTCGCAGCCGTTGCGGTCCACCAGCAAAGTGGTGGGCAGGCCGAAGCCGCGGCCGACGCTCCGCAGCGCCTGGAAGCTGCGGGTTTGCGGATCGGCGAAGAAGCGCAGGTGACGAACCTGGGTTTCGGCAAGAAAGCGCTGCGCCTTGTCCGGGTCGCGGGTGTCGAGATTGATGGCCACCACCTCGAAATCCGGCCCGCCGAGAGCCTGCTCGAGATGATCCAGCTCCGGCATTTCCTTGCGGCAGGGCACGCACCATGTGGCCCACAGATTGACCAGGACGATGCGTCCCTTGAAATCCTCGAGGCTGCCGCTCACGCCCTTGGCGTCGGTGAAGGTGAGGTTCGGCAGCCGGCGCGGCTCGGTGGCCAGCTTGAGAGCCGCCAGCTCGCCTTTGGCCAGCCCGTCGAGGCCGCGGGCCCGCGCTACGCTGGCGGCGCAGTCCGCGGTCGCCGTGTCGGGGGTCGGGCCGGTGGCGGTCGCGGCCGGTTCAGCGCTGCTCTGCGCCACGGGTGCATTGCCGGAGAGGTGGTTCATCCCGTATAGGGCGAGCGCGCCGGCCGCGGCGCCCGCCAGCGTCGCCAGAGCCACCAGGCCGATGGTCCGCCGGGCCGACGCGCGCCGCGCGGAAGCGCCGCCCTGAGCCGCCGGAACAGCCCCGTTCCGGCTTTCGGTATCGGGGGACGCCTGTTCAGGTTTGGTCATCACCGGAGATCCGTCATGAGCAACAAGATGTGGGGCGGGCGCTTCACCTCCGCCCCCGATGCCATCATGGAGGAGATCAACGCCTCCATCGGCTTCGATCAGCGTCTTTACGCGCAGGACATCGCCGGCTCCAAGGCCCATGCGGCCATGCTCGCCACCCAGGGCATCATCGCCGGCGACGATGCCCAGAAGATCCAGGACGGTCTAGACACGATCCTGTCAGAGATCGAGGCCGGCAACTTCAGCTTCCGCCGCGAGCTGGAGGACATCCATATGAATGTGGAGTCCCGGCTCGCCGAGCTGATCGGCGCCAGTGCCGGCCGCCTGCACACCGCCCGCTCCCGCAACGACCAGGTGGCCACCGACTTCCGCCTGTATATGCGCGACACCATCGACGCCCTCGACGCCCAGCTGGCCGATCTGCAGCTGGCGCTGGCCGAGAAGGCGCTCGCCCACGCCGCCACGGTGATGCCCGGCTTCACCCACCTGCAGACCGCCCAGCCGGTCACCTTCGGCCACCATCTGATGGCCTATGTGGAGATGATGAACCGCGACCGCGGCCGGCTGAAGGATGCCCGCGCCCGCCTCAACGAGTGCCCCTTGGGCTCGGCGGCGCTGGCCGGCACCTCCTTCCCCATCGACCGCGAGGCCACCGCCGCCGCCCTCGGCTTCGCCCGGCCCACTGCCAATTCCCTCGACGGCGTGTCCGATCGCGACTTTGTGATGGAGACCCTGTCGGCCGCCTCCATCTGCGCCGTGCACCTCTCCCGCTTCGCCGAGGAGGTGGTGATCTGGACCTCCCCCTCGTTCGCCCTCGTCAAGCTCTCGGATGCCTTCACCACCGGCTCCTCGATCATGCCGCAGAAGCGCAATCCCGATGCGGCGGAGCTGGTGCGGGCCAAGGCCGGCCGCATCATCGGCGCCCTCACCGGCATCCTGGTGGTCATGAAGGGCCTGCCTCTGGCCTATGCCAAGGACATGCAGGAGGACAAGGAAGGTGCCTTCGACGCTCTGTCCGCGCTGTCTCTGGTGATCGCCGCGAGCGCCGGCATGGTGCGTGATCTCACCCCCGACGCCGACCGCATGAAGGCCGCTGCCGGCCAGGGCTACTCCACCGCCACGGACCTGGCTGACTGGCTGGTGCGGGCGCTCAACATCCCGTTCCGCGAAGCGCATCATATTACCGGCCGCATCGTCGGTCTCGCCGCCGACAAGGGTCTGGCGCTGGATCACGTGCCGCTGGCTGACATGAAGGCGGTGGATGCCCGCATCACCGACGACGTCTATTCCGTCCTGTCGGTGGAACGCTCGGTGGACAGCCGCATGAGCTATGGCGGCACGGCGCCCGAGCGGGTGCGGGCGCAGGCGGAGCGGTGGCTGAAGCAGCTCGCCGGCGAATAAAAATAGGCGGCAAAGTTTTTCACTTTGCCGCCTCAGGTTCTCACGCCACGACCCCCTCGCGACGTGAATGGCAAACCTCAACCGTTCGCCGGCGACCTCTCCGGCGAACGGATGCTATTTCTTGTTCCCCTCAGCGTCGAACTGCGCCAGGAAAGCGATCAGGTTGGCCCGCTCGGTGTCGTTCTTGACCCCGGCGAAGGCCATTTTTCCCTTGGGTGCCAGCACTTTGGGGTTGGTGATATAATTGTCGAGCGTGGCCAGATCCCAGACCTTGCCGGCGGCGGCACCGGACTTGATGTCCTCGGAATAAGGATAGCCCTCGAAGTGCGCCCATTTGGCGCCGACGATGCCATTGAGCGGCGGGCCGACCTTGGTCTTGGCGCCGGGGCCAATGGCATGGCAGGCCATGCATTTCTTGAACACCACCTCCCCCTTGGCGGGGTCACCGGCCACCGCGGCATCCTCCGCCCGGGCCGAACCGGCGCCGGCGAGCAGCACCGCCAGGGTGCCGGCCGCAACGACGCGCGCAAAAGTCACTCTCATCGGACTTCCTCCTTCTGGCCGGTTTGGACCGGCTCGTGTTGCGCCAGCCACAGCTCACTGCAGCAGCAGTATTTCACCTTCGCCGCCCACCAATCGGTTGCCGGCAAATCTTTGGGCGCGGCCGGACACGCCGCCGCCGAACAGGGCCGCCAGCTCCGGCACCCGGCGCGCCATCAGCAGCAGTGCCACGAGGTCGTGGCTGCCGGTGTCGGCGAAACCCGGCGCCAGGGCCGCTGGCGCCTGGGCCAGCAGCAGCGAGCCGCGCCGCATGCCGCGCCCGGCATCGGGCCCCAGGCGCCCGGCCACGGCCACGGTGCCGGCGATAAGATCAGTCGCCGCGCCGGCGCCCGCATCACCGGCCACCAGCACCAGCCCGCCGCGCAGCCGCTCGGCGAGGCGGAGGCCCGCATTGCCGCCGACCTGAACCACACCGCCGCGCATGCCCAGCCGCTCACCGGGCAGGGCGCTGCCAAGCCCGGCACCGGCATCACCCGCGACCTCGATGCGACCGGCCACCAGACCGGCGGCGAGGCCGTCGCCGGCATCGCCGCGCACCACCAGGCGACCACCCGTCATGCGGGCCCCGGCATCGGCGCCCACCGGGCCCTCCACCAGGATCTCACCCGCGCCGAGATCGGCGCCGACGCCATCGAGCCGCGGATCGCCGCTCACCACCAGGGCGTCAGACGCGCCCGAGCTCACCTCGAACAGCTCACCCAGGGCCACCCGCTGGGCCCCGAGGAACACATCCTTGCGCGCCACCGCATCACTGCTCAGGCCGGCGAGGGCCGCCGGGGTGATGCCGGTGAGATCCAGGCGGGCGTCGAGCGGCGCCCGCAGCTTCAGCCGATAGCCGCTCATGCCTGCCCCCCTTCCAGGGTTTCTTTTGCAAGCCCGGCCGGCGCCATCAGCGCCCGGAGCTTGAAATGGAACGGGCCGAGATTGCCGCCGTAATTGCCGGCATCCACCGCCACCACCCCGGCGTCGGCGCCAAGTTCGCACACTGCGGCGATGCCCGCGCGCATACTGGCCGCCATTTCCGCTTCGCCGAGGCCGTCGATGACGATCTCCATCACGCTGCCCACTTCCGGCGGCAGAGCCGAGGGCACGAGGCCCCGCAGGGTCGGGCAATAGGCGTCGTTGCTGGAGGCGATCAGCCCCGCATATTTGGAGCCCACTTTGGAGCCCGAGCGCACCACGCCGCCGGGGAACGGCAGAACAGCGCCTTCCACCTGGGCCATGGCATCCACCGCCGCTTCCGCCGCCGCCAGGGCCGCCGGCCGGTCGCGGGCGAGAATGAGGAAGTTGCCGCCGCCCACCGCCGAGGTCACCGAGCCGGAGATCTCGTCACAGACGAATTCGCCCTCCATCACCGGCACCCGCCAGATGCGCTGATCCTCGATCTTCTTTGACACCTGGTGGCCATCGCCGAAATAACGCAGGGCCCGGCCGATAGGGATGGCCGGGCCGCCCTGAAGCCCGGCATAGCAGGCCGAGGTGGGCGAGGTGAGCACGCATTGGCCGACCCGCAGCGGCACGATCTTCTTCAGGTCTTTCAAAGACATGGCGAAGATGAGCACGCTGATGCCGGGCCGCCCGTCCGGGGTCTCGCTGGGGGCCAGCTCCCGTTCGATGGCAGCCTCGCAGCCGCAGCCGATCACCGAAGTGGCGAAGCCGGTCATGCTGGTGGCAGCGGTGCGCGCCCAGCGCGGCGTGTCGGCGGTGATGATGAGGCGGGTGCCCGCCATGGGAAAGGCTTCCGCGAAGCTGTCGCGGATCTCCACACCATTGATCTTCATGGCTGGGTCTCCACCAGCTCAGGCCCTTCGCCGTCGCGGATCTCGCCATCGGCAATCTGGAAATGGCTCGATTTGAGCCCCACCGCCTCGTCGAACCAGCGCTCCAGGCGCTTGTCCATGAGCGGGTCAGAGGGCGGATGCACCGCGAACGTGCGCCCCTTCTTGAGCGCCACCACCTCGCCATCGCGCACGACGATGTCACCATCCTTCAGCACCAGGCGGGGCGCGGCGAACATGGCCTCGCGGTCGGGCTGCTCCACGTACAGCACCACGTCGGCACGGGCGCCGGGGCCGAGATGGCCACGATCCTTGAGGCCGAGGGTGCGGGCCGGCGCCGCCCGGGTCACCACCGCGATCTCCTCCAGCGTGTATTCGCGGGAAATCTCCGCGAGCCGGGTATGGGCGCGGGCCGCCTTGTGGATGCGCTCCAGGTGGGCATCGCGGAACGGCTTGTCCATCAGCAACCGGATGAGGTGCGGATAGGAGGTGAACGGCCCGCCATTGGGATGATCGGTGGTGAGGTAGACCCGCCAGGGATCTTCCACCAGCAGGAACAGCTCCAGCCCGATGGCCCATTGCAGGGCGTTGACGAACGAGGTGTCGCGATAATTGAATGGCACCACGCCGCAGGCCGCATCCATCTCGATGTCCATGCCGATCCACTTCTTGGGATCGGCGATGCCATGGTTGCGATATTGCGACATCAGGTCGGCCGAGGCGGTCACCGTCTGGCCGAACATGATCTGCCCCACATCAATGGAGATGTGGGGATTGGCGTTCACCGCCTCGGCGATCTCCACCGCGCCGGAGGAGAAGCGCCGGTCGCCCTCCGTTCCATAGGAATGGAACTGGATGTGGGTGAGGTGCAGCGGGAAGCCCTCGGTGGCGCCGATGGTGGCCAGCGTGGTCTTCACATTGCCCGGCACGCCGAGATTGCAGCCGTGCAGATGGATCGGATGGGGCACGCCCAGTTCCGTCACCGCCCGCTGCAGGGTGTTGAGGATGCGCCGGGGCGTGAGGCCGTAATGGGGGCCGGTTTCATCCAGGTCGAGAGCCCGGCCGTTGAACTTGAAGGCGTTGATGCCGCCCGGATTGACGATCTTGATGGCGCAGCACTGGGTGGCTTTGAGCATCCAGGCCACATAGTCGTTCACCGCCTGCTGGCCGTCCCCCTCGGCGATCATCCGCAGCAGGAAATCGTCATTGCCCAGCACCAGGAAGCCGCCGGTGTCGAGGTTCGGGATGTCGCCCATCTCCAGATGGGCGTGCCGGGCATTGGCCCCCACCACCGCCGGCTCGAAGGCGGCGGTGTAGCCCATCTGCGAATAGCGGCAGCCGGTGGCATGGGTGGTGGGCGCGGCGCGCCCGCCGCCGCAGCCGCACATCATGCCGCCGAACGGCTCCGGGAATCGCGCCCGGTCGTCGTTCATCAACAGGCGGCCGAGGTTCACCTTGCCGCCGGCGATGTGGGTGTGCAGATCGATGCCGCCGGCCAGAACCACGCAGCCCGAGGCGTCGATGATCTCGTCATTGGCCCCGGCGGGGCCGTCTGCGGCGATGATGCGGCCATCGGAGATGACGATATCGCGCGGCGTGTCCACCACGCCGTTGGCGGGGTCGAACACCCGCCCGCCGGTGATGCGTGTGGTCATGCCGCCCTCCGCAGGCTGTCGAGAATGGCTTCCGCGGCCGCAGCCACGCTGGGCAGCTCGGCGTTACGTAGTGGAGCGAGGGGCAGGCAGACCACGGAATCCATGCGGAACACGTGGCCGAAGTGGTCCACCCCCGGCGTTCCCACCGGAATGAACACATCCGGCTCGCGGGTGAACACCGTGTCGGGATGGGCGAGGGCGATCACCGGGCCCCGTTCGAAATCCGCAGGGGCACCGGGGCGGAACGCGCTTACATGCAGCAGCAGGTCCGCATCCTTCAACGCGGTCGCGGTGGCGTAGCGATCCGGGGCATGGCGGGCGGTGCCGCCGCCGACGCTGGTGCGCAGGGGATAGCCGAACCGCCACAGCGCCGCCTGATGGGCACCGGTGATGTTGTCCCGCCCGCCGAGCGGAAACACCGCCGCGCGGGTGGTGACGCTGAGCACGTCCACGGCGCCGGCTGCGGCTTCCGCCACGGTGGCGGCGTCCCGCGTGGAGAGCACTCCCGCATTCCAGACGAACACCGAATAGGCCGCCGCCTTCAGCGGCTCCACCAGCGCCACCAGCGCCGGCGCGATACCATCCAGTTCCGGCAGGTCGGCCACGGCGCGGCCGGCGAGCAGGCCGGTGAGCGCCTGGGCCGCCAGCGCCACCTGATCGGTCGGCACCGGGATTTCCACCACCTCCTGGCCGGCCAGCGCCCGCCGCGCGGCTTCGGAAAGGGCGCCGCCGATGATCACCACACGGCGCCGGCGACCGGCGACGAACAGCGGCGCGGCATCCGCGTCACCGGCAGCCGACGGCAGCAGGCGCTCGAACACATGGCCGAAGCTGAGGGTCGGATCGGGTCCGAACACCACCAGGAGATCGCACCGGTTGCGCACCTCGGCGACGGTGGTGGCGATCCAGCCGCGCCGTCCCAGCCGCTCCAGATTGGCGAACAGGCCGCCGGAGGCCTCGTGATCGAAGCTGGCGCCGCAGGTCATGGCGATGTCGAACACCCGGCGCAGGCCGTCGAGGTCGGCGCCGAGGCCGCTGAAGGCGGCGGCGCGGCTGCCGCGCAGATGGCGCCCGGCGGCGGCCGCGGCCTCCGCAAGGGTGGTCTCCTGGCCGCCCACCCGCGGCGCCGGCGGCGGCTGATCCGGCCGGGCGAGCAGGCGCGCCGCCTCGGCGCACGCCTTGATGGGACGGATGGCGCGGCCGGACACGGCCACTTCGAGATCGTCACAGCCGAGGCCGCAAAAACCGCAGACCACGTCCGTCACGATGCGATCTGCATCGTCGCGGGACTCGTCGTCACTTGTCATGATGTCACCGTGCGGACAGCGCGCGGGAAGCCGGGGCGACCGCGGCCGCGCAGGCACTGGTCCCATGCTGAAACTGCAGGAAAGAACCCGACACTACGGGTGGGGCAACGAAACGGGATATGGCCATGGCACTGCCTGGATGGGAATTTAAGGACCCGATCAAGACGCCGCGGCGGTTGCCCGCTTGTCGTTGCAGTGCGCTTCGTAGCTCCGCCTCTTCTGAGGAACGGCTTCGTGCGCCATGCGTCTGTTCTTGAGAAGGAAGCTAACACAGCCCATCGGGACTTGAAAACCCGTCAGCTGTGCGGCAGATGCGAGCAATTGTTGTGCGTTGCGAAACCCGGCGGCAGGCACATCCCCCGCGTCCATGGGAATTGGGTGCGCCGCGCCCCCGTTCTCCCGCCTTCAATTGCACGCCGATCGCCGGAATTACTTGAAGCACCGCACCTCGGCTTCGGCCTGGGCGCGGCGCAGATCGGCGATGATGTCGTCATACATCTTCACGCTGCGAAATATGGACGCGCCCTGCCCCAGCCCCTGGCGCATGGACAGGATGGTCTCGGCCTGAATGTAGCGGTCATAGGGAAGCACTGAAGCCAGTGTATCCACCGAGCAGGCGCAGCGGGTCATGGCATCGCGCGTCTGGCCGTTGGCGCCCATGCAGGCCAGCACATAATCCACCCGGGCCTCGGTGGGATAATCACTGGTCTCGGTGGCCGAGACTCCCAGCGGCGCCAACGCCAGCGCTACCGCGGCGATGCGTGCAAAAGCTCTATGGCTCATAGCTCAATGCCTCCTCCCACAAGCGCCCCTCGGGGACGTCGGCGGTGACCGCGATGCGGGCGATGGCGCCCGGCAGCTCCGGGGCCACGTCGAACGTGTAGGTCAGGGCCTCCAGGCCGCGCATGCGCTTGGCATTGGGATCGCCGGCAAACGGCGCCACCTTCACCTGCCAGCCCGCATAGGTGTGGCCGCCGCGGGTGATCTGCAGCGGGCTCACCTCCGCCTTGTCGCGCAGGGCGGCACGGATGGCGTTCTTGAAATAGCGCGGGTTGCCCTTCAGCAGGCCCGACAGGTCGCCCACATGATGCTCCAGGAACAGCACCAGCACGGGATTGCCGCTCACTCCCTCGAACGGACCGGCAGCGCGGTGCCGCTCGGGGCCGAAGAAGTCCACCTTCACGGTGCGCGCGCCGGGCGGCGCCTCGGCGGCGGGCTCGATCTGCAGGGTGATGCGATCGTCATAGCTGGGGCCGAGGTCGGCATTGGCCATCTTGCGGTGGTAGTCGTAGCGCAGCGTCTGGCCCGGCGTGGTGTCGGCGAGCTGCGGCGCCTCGAACAGCAGCGCCGCCGCCGCCGGTGCCGCGGTTTCGGCGGCCTGCAGCACCGAGAACGCCGGCGCGGCGACGAGGCCCGCCGCCAGCAGAAATGCGGCAACCGGCAGCGCGGCACGCCGTCCGGCGCGGCGAGGGGAACGCAGAAGGCTCATGACAGCGTCTCCGCCGGCTGCGGCACCGGGGCGCCGCCGATGGTGCGATAGATGTAGTCGGGCGCGACACCGCCGGCCTCGGCGGTGGCCAGGGCCTCCATGCGGGCGTGGAAGGGCGAGCGCGAGCAGGCGGGATCGGTGGCGGTGGCATCCCCCAGAAGCGCCATGGCCTGGCAGCGGCAGCCGCCGAAGTCCAGCTCGCGCCGCTCGCAGCTGCGGCACGGTTCCGGCATCCAGTCGGTGCCGCGATAGGCGTTGAACGCCGGATTGTGGCGCCAGATGTCCGCGAGCCCATGCTCGCGCACGGTCCAGAATTCGAGCCCCGGGATGTTCTCCGAGGCATGGCAGGGCAGCACCTTGCCGGTGGGCGTCACGTTGAGCGTCTTGCGGCCCCAGCCGCCGGTGCAGGGCTTGGGATAGCGGGCGTAATAGTCCGGAATCACCATGTCGATGACGAGCACGCCTTCGAGCCGCCGGCGGGCCTCTTCCACCAGCGCGATGGAGCGGTCCACCTCCGCCCGCTCCGGCATCAGCGCCGCCCGGTTCACATAGGCCCAGCCATAGTATTGGGTGTGCGCCACCTCCAGCCGCTTGGCCTTGAGCGCCACCGCGAGGGCGATGATCTCCTCCACCTCGTGGATGTTGCCGCGGTGGATCACCGCGTTGAGGGTGAGCGGCAGTCCCAGTTCCACCACCCGCCGGGCAAAGGCGAGCTTCGCCACGTGGCCGCCTTTATAACCGCCGATGCGATCCGCGGTGTCGACGGTGGCGCCCTGCACGGAGAGCTGCACATGGTCGAGGCCGGCGTCGTACAAGGCGTCGATCATGGTGCCGGCGCGGCCGATGCCGGACGTGATGAGGTTGGAATAGAGCCCCTCGCGGGCGCAGTGGGCGGTGAGTTCCACCAGATCCGGCCGCGCGGTGGGTTCGCCACCGGACAGATGGATGTGCAGCACGCCAAGCGCCGCCGCCTCGCTCAGAACCCGCTTCCAGGTGGCGGTGTCGAGCTCGGCGTCGCGCCGCTCCAGCTCCAGCGGGTTGGAGCAATAGGGGCAGCGCAGCGGACAGCGATGGGTCAGCTCCGCCAGCAGGCCGATGGGATGGCCCACCAGATCGGCGGCCTGCGGCGCGCGGGCCGGCGCCGGGGCGCTCATCGCTCGATCACCCGGCGGGCGATCAGATCGCCGATCATGGCCAGAACGTCGCCGGCGATGACCTCGCGCTTCTCGTCATATTGCGCGGCCAGGGCATCGACGATGGCGCCGCAGTCGCGCTGGCCATCCACCAGGGCCAGCACGGCGGCGGCGATGGCGTCGATGTTGAAAGCCCGTTCCGGCGCCAGCAGCACATGGCGCTGGCGCACCGCGTCGTATTTCAGCTTCACTCCGCGCGGCAGGCGCGGCACATCGGTTTCGGCGGCGATCATGGGGTCATCCCCGCCATGCCGACACCGGGCACCCAGGCCCCCGGCGCCGGCCAGCCGGGCGCCACATAGGCGAAATAGAGGGCGTCCAGCTGCGCCCACAGCACCTCGGTCTTGAAGGTCAGGGCACGCAGCACCGCCCGCTGCTGCTCCACCGTGCGCGCATGCGCCTTCACATAGTCGAGGGCGAAATCGGCATCCTTCGGCGCCTGATCGAGCCGGCGGCGGAAATAGGCCACCACCGTCTCGTTGATGAAATCGTAATGGGTGAGCATGCCGGAGATGCGCTCGGCATGGATGCCGGGCGCGAACAGCTCGGTGAGCGAGGAGGCCACCGCCTCCAGCAGGGAATGGTCGGCCACGAAGCGCACATAGGCTTCCACCGCGAACGTGGTGGCCGGCAGCGCGCCCTGCTTGGACACCACGTAATCCCGGTCGAGGCCGAGGCCGTCGGTGAGGATCAGCCAGCGCTCGATGCCGCCTTGATCGGCCTCGAAACCGTCATGGTCGGTGATGCGGTGCAGCCACTCCCGGCGCAGGGTCCGGTCATCGCAGCGGCTCATGAGCGCCGCGTCCTTGCGCGGAATGGCGGACTGGTAGCAATAGCGGTTCAGCGCCCAGGCGCGCACCTGATCCTGATTGAGCGCGCCCGAGTGCAGCAGCTGATGAAACGGGTGGCGATTGTGATAGCGCTGCGCGCCCACCGTCCGCAGCGCCGCCTCCAGCCCCTCCGGCGTGTAGGGGGTGTCGACCGGTGCCGGCAGCGGCTCGCGGGAGATGTCGAATTGCAGGCTCACAGCGAGAACTCCATGCCGTCGCGGGTCACGATCCACCCCGCCGCCTCCACCGCGCTGCGCTCCGGCGAGCCATCCACGAGGGCGGGATTGGTGTTGTTGATATGGATGAAGGCCCGCCGCTTCACCGGCACATCCTCGAGCAGCGCCATGGTGCCGCCGGGCCCCGACATGGAGAGGTGGCCCATGCGCGCGCCGGTCTTCACCCCGGTGCCGGAGCGGATCATCTCATCGTCGCGGAAGAGGGTGCCGTCGAACAGCAGCAGATCGGCCCCGGCGAGGCGGGCCCGCACCTCCGCCGTCACGGCGGCGCAGCCGGGAATATAGACGAGGCGCTTGTCGGCGCAGGTGATGACGACCCCCACCGTGCCCTCGGTCTCGGCCCCGAGGACGAGCTCCGCATCCTCGCGCCACAGGGGCACCTTGCCGGGCACGGAGAACATCTCCAGCGTGAGGCCGGGCAGGGGCGAGAACGGCGCGCCGAGCGCCACCTGGCGCCGCTCCACGAAGGCCGGGTTCACCACGTCGAACACCTGGTTCTGGCCCACCAGCGCCAGGGTTTCGGCCGTGCCGAACAAGATGAAGGGCTGCGATTCCCGCAGCGTCAGGAGGCCGGCGATATGGTCCACGTCGCCATTGGTCAGCAGCACGGCGGCGATAGGGGAATGGCGCTCGCCCGCACGCGGATGCAGGGCCGGGGTGGCGGCGATCTGCGCCCGCAGGTCCGGCGAGGCATTCAGCAGCAGCCAGCGATCGCCATCGGCCGACACCGCCAGGGCAGATTGGGTGCGCGGCGTGACCCGGGGATCACCCGCCCAGGCGAGGCGGCAGACTGGGCAGCGGCAATTCCATTGCGGAACGCCGCCGCCGGCCGCAGAGCCAAGAACAATGGCTTGCATGATGGAGGTCGTGCCGAGCCCCGCGCGGGACATGGGCGCACGCACCTTGCGCGTGAGCCGCGCGCCGCATCACCGGCAAGGGTGAAAGGGGCCGTTGCCCGCCCGTTCCGGGATGCGGGCACGCACTGCTTTCAGAAGTCGGCCGGCAGATAGGCGGTGACTTCCATGCCGACGCACACTTCGCACACTTCGGGCTTCTGCCAACGCATGATGTTTCCTCCTATTAATTGAGTTCCAGATTTTCATAAGAAAATCATAAGAACCAAGCTGTAATGAGCATTCATTACAGTGACTTCAAATATTGTCCTTCATTCGCCGACCCGCAAGGGGAATTTTCACCACCCTCGACCAGGAAGATGTTGCAGCGGCCCCACGCAGTGCCCGCTTTGCCCGGACAGGGCCGCTCAATGGGCGCCGGCGCCCACCAGATCCAGCATGAAGCCGCGTCCGCGCACGGTGGCCACCTGAGGCCCACCGGCGCGGCTCACCGCCGCCAGCTTGTTGCGCAGATAGCCCACATAGACATCCACCACATTGAGCGAGGCGCCGCCCTGGCTCGCCCACAGGCGATCAAAGATGTCGCCCCGCGCCACCGGCCGGTTCGGGGTCGCCATCAGCAGCGCCAGCAGCTCCGCTTCCCGCTCGGTCAGGCGCACGTGGATGTCGCCGAACAGCACATGGCGGCTGGCGAGATCCAGCACCAGCCGGCCGGCGGTCAGCCGCTTGTCGTGGGCATCGCCCAGCCGGTGCATGAGATGGGCCCGCAGCCGCGCCACCAGCTCGCCGAATTCGAACGGCTTCACGATATAGTCATCGGCGCCGGCGCCGAGGCCCTCGGCGCGGTCGGCCACCTCGTCCTTGGCGCTGAGGAACAGGATGGGGCCGGAATGCCCGGCGTTCCGCAGCGCCCGGCAGACATCGATACCGGAACCGTCGGGCAGCATGATGTCGAGCACCACAGCGCAGGGATTGTAGGCCCGGGCGGTATCGAGCGCCGCGTCGGCGCGCCCCACCACCTGCACCTCAAACCCCTCGGCAACGAGCCCGCGGCTCAGCATCGCGCCGATATCGCTGTCGTCCTCCACCACCAGAATGTTCATGTCGTCTCCTCTCCCGCCCCGGCGGCCTCGGCGCCGAAGGGCCGCGGCAGCGTGATCGTCACGCGGGTCCCCGCGCGGACGTCGCCACCGTCGTCATTGTCCCCCAGTGTGATACGTCCGCCATGCTGCGTCACCACCCATTCCGCCAGCGACAGGCCGAGCCCGAAACCGGAATGGGCGGCGCTGGCACTGCCCCGAGCAAAGCGCTGGAACAGGCCGGCGCGGGCCGCCGGGGGAATGCCGCGCCCATCGTCCGCGACCATGATGCGCACCTCGCCCAGCGCTTCGTGGGCATCCACTGTGATCATCGACAGCGGCGCGCCGTGGCGCAGGGCATTGTCGATGAGGCCCTCGATCACCTGCCGCAGCCATTCGCGATCGGCGTGCACCAGCAGGCCGGGGTCGGCCACCACGCCAGCCAGCCGCACCCCCTGCCGCTGGGCCGGCGTCTCGAAGGCGGCGATGGCCTCGGCCACCAGTGCCGCCATCGGTACATCCTGGAACACCAGCTCGATCTCGCCGCTTTCGGAGCGGGCCACCCGCAGCAGATCCTCCACGCGCCGATGCAGCCGGCCGGCCCGCTTGCGGATGGTGGCGAGCACGGCGCGGGCCACCGCCTCGGGAATGGAGGGCGCGCGCTGGGTGATGTCGCATTCGCCGATGATGACCGTGAGCGGCGTGCGCAACTCGTGGCTGACATCGGCGAAGAAGCGCCGGCGCGAGGCATCGATGGCGGCGAGCCGGTCATTGGCGGCGGTGAGGTCGGCGGTGCGTTCGGCCACGGTGCGCTCCAGCACGACGCGGTCCTGCGCCACCCGGCGTTCGCGCCGCGCCAGGCGCTCTGCCATGCGGTTGAACTTCGCCATGAGCAGGCCGAGCTCGTCCCGCGGGCCAATGGCGAGGCGGGTCGCCAGCACCCCGCGCCCGATGGCCGCGGCCGCGGTGTCGATCTGCGCCAAACGGTCGAGCAGCGGCCGGGCCAGGGCCCGATAGAGCACCAGCGCCACCAGCAGCACCGTGACCGCCAGCAGCACCGCGCCGAGCTTCAGCTGTTGGGATAGGGCCCGCGCTTCCGCCCGCGCCTCGGTGACGGCGCGCCGTTCCCCCTCCACCAGCAGGGAGAGCACCGGGCCGGCGCTGGCGGCGAAGGCATTGAGGGCGCCGCGCACCTTGTCGGACCGCCGCGCCCCGTCGGGATCGGCGAGAGCGAGACCGATCTGGCGGTCCAGAAGGGCGAAATCGGCTTTCAGATGGGCGAGGAATCGCGCCCGGCCCTGGCGCGTCGCATCGGAGGGCGACAGATCCTCGGAGCTTTCGGTGGCGACGATCTCCAGCACCGCCACCACCCGCGCCCGGGCCGCTTCGAGCCGGGCGCGATCGGGGCTGGGAAAGCCCGCATCGGCGACCGCCGTGATGCCGAATTCAGACAGGCGCGCCGAGGCTTCGGTCAGGAGATCCAGGCGGCGCTGGGCAGCCACGGCGGCCTCCAGGGCACGATCGGTCGCGCCCACCGCCACCACCACGCCACCCGCCGCGAGGGCCGCCAGGGCGGCGACGGCGGCGATCAGCGCACCCAGCTTGAACCTTATCGATGCCATGCCCCAGCTCCGCCACGCCCGCGGGCGCAGCGCCGCCGGGCGAGGCGGCACGGTGGCGGGGCAACCCGGCCATCGTCAAGCCGCCGGCCCCACATGAAAACGCCCGGGCCGTGGACCCGGGCGTTGGAAGCCGATCAGGCCTGGCCGGAGGTCTCGAGCTTCTGCGCCTCGGCCTGCATGCGCTGCTGGTAGAGCGCGGCGAAGTCCACCGGATCGATCATCAGCGGCGGGAAGCCGCCATTGCGCACCGCGTCGGCGATGATCTGACGGGCGAACGGGAAGAGGATGCGCGGGCACTCGATGAGCACCACCGGCTGCAGGCTCTGCTCGGGCACGCCCTGCACCCGGAAGATGCCGGCATAGGTGAGCTCGAAGGCGAACAGGGTATCGGCACCGACCTTGGCGCCACCCTCGATCTTGAGCTCCACCTCGAAATCACCGTTGCCGCCCGGCTTGGCGTTGACGTGAATCTGGATATTCACGTCCGGCTGGCTCGGCGGCGCAGACAGGGAGCGCGGCGCATTGGGATTCTCGAACGAGAAATCCTTGGTGTATTGCGCGAGCACGTTCAGCGACGGCGCCTGATTCGGGGTGGGGCCGCCATTCTGCGTCGCCATGCGCATCTCCATCGGTTGCAGGCTTTGATACAGTGAGCCCGAAGGCGCGCGGTTCGCTACCATGCTTTGCAGCGGTGGTTCAAGGTTGAGCACGCGGCCGCCAGCGCCCAAATTGCGTGAGAGATCACGCCCCGAGACCCGAGAGGTTGCCATGACCGACGCGCCCCAGCGCCCCGCCGCCCCCGAGGCCCAGCGCAAGCCGCTCAGCGATGCCGCCAAGCGGGCGCTGGCCGAAGCCGAGGCCCGGCGCCAGGCGGCCGATGCCGCCCGCACGCCGCTGCCCAAGGAGATCAACGGCCGCGACGGGCCGGAGCCGGTGCGCTATGGCGACTGGGAAGTGGGCGGCATCGCCAGCGATTTCTGATCAGACTGGAACAAATGGGCCATCCGCCGCGCCCGGGGCATCTTGCTGGCGGCCGTTGGGTCGCGTAGTTTCCGCGAGCTATCCGGTGAACCGGCTCGGCGTGTGCCGGGCGCTGACAACAAGGGTAAGCGGCAGCCGACCGCTATCCGCATGAACCGGAGGCGGTCGTCCCGAGCCTGGTGATGGATGCGACGGCGCGTGCGGGAGCAGGGCTCCCGCGGCCCGGTCCGGCGGCCATCGCCCGGGTTCCATTTGGGAGGACGAAACGATGGCCAAGATCGACAAGGTTCTGGTGGGTGAGGCGCTGGTGGGCGACGGCAACGAGGTCGCCCATATCGACCTCATCATTGGCCCGCGCGGCAGCGCGGCCGAAAGCGCCTTCTGCAACAGCCTCACCAACAACAAGGACGGCTTCACGTCCCTGCTGGCGGTGATTGCGCCGAACCTGCAGTGCAAGCCCAACACCGTGATGTTCAACAAGGTGACCATCAAGGACGCGCGCCAGGCGGTGCAGATGTTCGGCCCGGCCCAGCACGGCGTCGCCAAGGCGGTGCAGGACGCGGTGGCCGAGGGCATCATCCCGCTGGAAGAGGCGGACGACCTCTATATCTGCGTGGGCGTGTTCATCCACTGGGAAGCGGCGGACGACGCCAAGATCCAGTCCTACAATTACGAGGCCACCAAGCAGGCCCTCGCCCGCGCCGTCAAGGGCGAGCCCTCCGCAAAGGTCGCCACCGAGCAGCGCGACGCCGTCAAGCATCCCTTCCAGGCCTGAGCCTGAGGGGCGCCTGCGGGCGCGACGCGTAGGAGACGATAGGCCCGGCCCCACGGCCGGGCCTTTTGCATGTGGCAGCCGGTTATGGCTTGGCGCGCCCCGGGGCGGGAGCGTAACCTGTCGGCGGGCCCGGTTGAATACCAGCTGTTAGGGGAATGCCCTCAGGATGCCCGGCGCATTCCGTTCCCCGCGCCGTGCCCCGCGCCGTGACTCGCGCGCCGTCGTTGCGCCGGCACCGATGGCCGTCCGGGTGGGCACCTGCGCGGGCACGGAAGGCAGCCCTGTCCTGATGGCGCCCATGTCCGGGTCGCCACCCCTTTGGAGGCACCGATGGCGGCGGTCCTGATCATCGTGCTGGTGATATTGACGGTGGCCGCCCTGCCCACCTGGAATTACAGCGCCCGCTGGGGCTATGCCCCGGGCGGCGCGGTCGGCGCGCTGCTGCTCGTGGTGGCGGTGCTGACCCTGACGGGCTGGCTCTAGGTTCTTTTCGTGCCCCGATCCCGGTGCCTGTGATGCCGGTGCTCCTGATGCCGGCATGCCGGGGCCACCGCAGCAGCCCCGGCGCGGGGCGGTTTACATCACCTTGTCGATGACGCGGCCGAGCTTCTCCACCAATTCGCCCACCTGCGCCTCGGAAATGATCAGCGGCGGCGTCACCACCAGGGTGTCGCCGGAGGTGCGGATCATCAGCCCTTCCTCATGGAACGCCCGTTCGAGCCCCTCATAGCCGCGGGCGCCCGGAGCGCCCTCGCGAGCGGGCAGGTCGACGGCGCCGGTAAGGCCGACGGTGCGGATGTCGAGCACGCCGGCCCTGTCGCGCAGGCTCATGATGGCATCGGCCCACAGGGGCTCCAGCCGGCGGGCGCGGCCGAACAGGTCCTCCGCCGCATAGAGATCGAGGGTGGCGAGCGCCGCCGCGCAGGCCAGGGGATGGGCCGAATAGGTGTAGCCGTGGAACAGCTCGATGGTGTGCTCGGGCCCCTTCATGAAGGCCTCGTAGATGCCCTTGCGCACCAGCACACCGCCCATGGGCACGGCGCCGGCGGTGATGCCCTTGGCGAAGGTGATGAGGTCCGGCACCACGCCGTAGCGCTCGGCGGCGAAGGCGGCGCCGAGCCGGCCGTAACCGGTGATCACCTCGTCGAAAATCAGCAGGATGCCGTATTTGTCGCAGATCTCGCGCAGCCGCTGCAGATAGCCCTTGGGGGCGGGCAGCACGCCGGTGGAGCCGGCCATGGGCTCGACGATCACCGCGGCGATGGTGGAGGCGTCGTGCAGGCCGACGATGCGCTCCAGCTCGTCGGCAAAATGCGCGCCATAGTCGGGTTCGCCCTTGGTGAAGGCCTGATGCTCGCGGTCATAGGTGGTGCGCAGATGGTCGACGCCGGTGAGCATGGTGCCGAACGTGCGGCGGTTGGTGACGATGCCCCCCACCGAGATGCCGCCGAAGCCGACCCCGTGATAGGCCCGTTCGCGGCCGATGAGGCGGGTGCGCCCGGCATGGCCGGTGGCATTGTGATAGGCGAGGGCGATCTTCAGCGCCGTATCCACCGCCTCCGAGCCGGAATTGCAGAAGAAGACGTGGTCGAGGTCGCCCGGGGCCAGGGCGGCGATGCGGTTGGCGAGCCGGAAGGCATCGGGATGGCCGAACTGGAAGGTGGGGCCGAAATCCAGCGTGGTGGCGGCGGTGCGGATGGCCTCGACGATCGGCTCGCGATTGTGGCCGGGGTTGGTGCACCACAGGCCGGAACAGCCGTCGAGCACGGCGCGGCCCTCGGGCGTGTAGTAGTGCATGTCCTTGGCGCGGGCGACGAGCCGCGGTCGCTTCTTGAAGGCACGGTTGGCGGTGAACGGCATCCAGAAGGCGTCGATGTCGTTCGGCACGTCCGCAACGGAAGCGGTGCTGCCAGCCCTGTCGTCCAGAACCATGATGGTCTCCCTCAAGCGCGCGTGAGCGCTCATGCGGCCATGCTTCGGCCGCCAAGTTCTGCAAGCTATCAGCGCTCCGGCCTCCAGGAAACATCACGCGAGCGCGGCTCAATCCTCTTGCATGCGCATGGCTTCTGACAGAAAAAGACCCCATGACCATGGGTAATGCCGGCAAAATGGAACCCAACGACGCTGCAACGCCCGACGTTGCGCCGGCGGATGGCGTGTTGCCGGCCGCCGAGGGGGGCGCCGCCGGATCCATGTCCGCCGGATCCCTGTCCACAATATCCGCGCCCGTCGAAGCCCTGCCCGTCGAAGCCCTGCCCGTCGAAGCCCCGCCCGCCGAAGCGGCGCCGGCCGACGAGGAGGTGGTCGAGGCGCTGGAGCGGGTGCTGGCGGCGCCGGACCTGCGCACCTCGCCACGGCTGGGCGCCTTCCTGCGCTATGTGGTTGAAGCGAGGCTTGCCGGGCGGGCCGAGCAGATCAAGGGCTACACCATCGCGGTGGAGGCGCTGGGCCGGCCGGCCTCCTTCGATCCCCAGTCCGATCCCATCGTGCGGGTGGAGGCGACCCGCCTGCGGCGGGCCCTGCAGAACTATTACAATACCGATGGCCTGGACGACCCCCTGCAGATCCTGATCCCCAAGGGGGGCTATGTGCCGCAGTTCGTGCCGCGCAAGGGGGCTGTGCCGGCGGTGACGTCGCCGGCCGCCGCGGTGCCGGCGCCACTGCCCGAGGCTGCGCCGGTGCCGATCCCGGTGCCGGCTCCGGCGGCGCGAGCCCCCCGCCGCTGGGCCGCGGCGGCCATGACCGCCGTCGTGGCGGCGACGGCCGCCTGCGCCACCGCGGCGGTGCTGTGGCTGAGCGGCATGGAGGCGCCGCCGGTTCTGCAATCGTGGCTGGGGGGGCGCCCGCCGCTGGCGGACCGGGTGCGGCTGCCCATCGTGGAGGTGACCAGCCTTGCCTCCAACGACAGCCGCGAGGTGGTGCGCAACGACCTGCGCAGCATCGAGGAGCGGCTGCGCGATGCTTTCGCCCAGTTCGATTTCGCCGAGGTGCGGGCCGGCACGGGAGAGGGCCTGGCGGCACGCGAATGCAATGGCCGCCAGCCGCGCTCGGTGTTCGTGCTCGGCGGCCTCGCCGAGCCCCGCGCCGATGGCACCTTCTCGCTCATGCTGCACCTGGCGGACCGGTGCGAGGGGGTGATCGTCTGGTCGCAGGCCATTGACGGTCTCAAGGCGGAGCCCGGCAGCCAGGAGACCGAGCTGCAGGTGGTGCGCGAGGTGACCCCGGCGCTGATGGAGAGCTATGGCGTGGTGCCGGTGCGGGCGCGCTCGCAGGTGCTGGCCCATGCCCCGGGCTCCGGCTTCGGCTGCGTCGCCGCGGCGTTCGCCGTGCTGCGCAACGACGGCAGCGCCAGCGCCACGACGCCCCGGGCCTGCCTGACCAGCCTGGTGACGCGGGATGGGGAATTCGCCCTCGGCCATGCGGTGCGGGCCTCGCTGCTGCTCGACGAGGCCATGCGCGGCGTCGCGCCCGCTGCGGACACGGAGCACAATGCGCTGATGCTGCGGGAGGCGGAGCTGGCGGCCGATCTCGCCCCCACCAGCGCCTATGCCGCCCGCACCCTGGCGCTGGTGCAGCTCTACCTTGGCCAGACCGAGAATGCGGTGGCCTCCGGCGAGCGGGCGCTGCGGCTCAATCCCCTGGATTTCGATGTGGCGGCGGCGGTGGGATCGGTGCTGATCGGCGCTGGCCGTGTCGAGGAGGGGGAAGCGCTGCTGCGCGCCGCGCAGGCCCATGGGGCCGGTCGGGCACCGCTGCAGGAGGCCTATCTGGCCATCGCCGCCTTCCTTAAGCGGGATCCCTTCGCCGCCCAGGCCATGGTGCCGCAGCTGCGCCTGCACAGCGGGCCGCAGAGCCGGCTTGCCCTGGCCCTGGCGCTGCACGCCCTGGAGCGCAGCGGCGATGAACGGGAGGCTGTGCGCGCCCTCGCCCGGCTCGACAATGGCGGGGCGGAGGGGGTGCGCCGGCTGGTGCGCCACCTGCTGCCGGCGCCGGCCGTCTCCGAGCGGGCATTGGATGCCCTGGAGGCGGCGGGCCTCTCCCAGGAGGCGGCGACCCTCAAGCGCCCGAGGGGCTGAGCGGCGGCTGGGGCTCGGGCATCCGGGTGCAAGCCGCCAGACGGCCCATCGGCAGTTGCTCAGACGCCGATGGCAAGGATTTGTTTACCCCCGGCGGGGCACCCTGAGCGCCCGCCTCCTGCCCACGTGTGCCGTTCATGACCGTCGTCCGCTCCGCCCAGAACCTGCGTGTGCTCGTCTGTGATCCGGATCCGGCGGCCCGACGCGGGCTGCGGGCTGCCCTCGGCCGCCGCGACGCCCTGAACATGATGGAAGCGGAGTGCCTCGAGGCGGCCTTCGTGCTGGCGCCCCATTGCGACGCCGCTTTGGTGGCCATGGGGCCGGGCGAGGAAGACATGATCGCGCGGCTGCGGGCCGCCGGGTTGACAGGGGTGATGATCGTCGCCCTGGCCCAGGGGTCGGTGGCCGGCGCGGTGGCCGCCATGCGGGCCGGCGCCGACGACGTGGTGTTGAAGCCGGTGCGGGCGGAAGACGTGGCGGAGCGCCTCGTGGCGGCCGCGCCCGCCGAGCGGCCGGAGCGGCGCCGGGCCATGCGCGAGGATCGGCGGCCCCCGGCGGCCACCCTCCATTCGGATTTCTGCGGCTTTCTCGGCCGCTCCACCCCCATGACGCGGCTTTATGAGCAGATCAACCGGGTGGCCGCCTCGCGCGCGCCGGTGTTCGTCACCGGCGAGAGTGGCACCGGCAAGGAACTGGCGGCCAGTGCCGTCCACGCCCGCTCGCCGCGCCACGCGGGGCCGTTCCATGCGCTGAACTGCGGTGCCATCCCGCGCGAGCTGATGGAAAGTGAGATCTTCGGCCACGCGCGGGGCGCCTTCACCGGCGCCCATGCGGAGCGCTCCGGCGCCGCCGAGCTGGCCGACGGGGGCACCCTGTTCCTCGACGAACTGGGTGAGATGGACCTCGCTCTGCAGGCCAAGCTGCTGCGGTTCCTGCAGGATGGAAAGGTGCGGCGGATCGGCGAGGGGCATGAGCGGCAGGTGGACGTGCGCATCGTCTGCGCCACCAATCGCGATCCGGTGGCGGAAGTGAAGGCCGGCCGCCTGCGCGAGGATCTGTTCTATCGCCTCCATGTGCTGCATCTGCATTTGCCGCCGCTGCGGGAGCGGGGCGAGGATGTGATCCTGCTGACCGAGGCGTTCCTGGCCCGCTTCGCGGGCGAGGAAGGGCGGCCGCTGCCGCGGATGACACCGGAGGCGGCCGAGGTGCTGCGCCAGCGCCAGTGGCGCGGCAATGTGCGCGAGCTGCAGAATCTGATGCGCCGCGCGGTGGTTTTGAGCGACGGACCGGTGCTGTCGCCGGCCCTGTTCCAGGATGACCGCATGGACGGTGACGCGGTCTCGACGGAGCGGCGCAGCGCCCCGGTTCTGGCGGCGGCCGTGCCGGCCCCCGGCGGGTTGCCGGTGACCCCGGGCCTGCGCATCGTCGAACCGTTCGCGGTGGTGGAGCGGCGCACCATCGAGGCGGCGATCGCCGCCTTTGATGGCAATATCACCCTGGCTGCGGCGGCGCTCGATCTCAGCCCGTCCACGCTCTATCGCAAGAAGCTCGCCTGGCAGCAGTCGGATCCCGACCATGGGGATGTCGGCGCCGATTCCCACGTCGCCTGAGCGTTGGGCGGGGCGCTCAGGCGCGCTTGCGCAGGATCTTCAGCCGGCCCAGCAGCTCGGCCACCGCCTCGGGGGGCAGGTGGCGGATCTCCTGCGCCAGCAGGTTGGCAAGCTCTGTGGCTTCCGGGCTGAGGCCCGAGGTGTCGACGCTGACCTTCGGCTGGGACAGCTCGGCGAGCCGCTGCAGGTCCTCCGCCTCGTCCCAGATGACGTTGAAATAGGCGATGACGCGCTGCACCAGCGCCCAGGTGGGCCGCCCGCGCTTGCCGTTTTCCAGCGCCGAAAGATAAGTGGGGGTCACGCCCAAGGCGTGCGCCATCTGCGTGAGCGTCACACCCCGGCTGGCTCGCAGATCTCGCACCCGGCGACCGAACGGCGTCATGGGCCCCCTGCTTGTCTGGCTGGCGCGTCTTGCGCGCCTTCCTCCGCTCCATCGCAGGGATGGCGGCGCAAGTCCACCAGCAGGCAAGCCCAGGAGCCAACAACGCCACCAGCTACTTCAGCCCGAGCCTCGCCGGTCTGCACCGGCGATGGGCTGCCACATGCGGCGCGGCCGGGGATAAGGCCCGGCCCGCGCTTCAGGGTTGGGGTCTCTGGGTTGGGGCGCGCTCAGGTCCAGTCGCTGTCGTCGCCGCCCAGATCCCAGCCACCGTCGTCGAGGCTGGCATTCTGCGGGTCGACGTCCCAGAAGCTGTCGCTCTGACCCTGGCCGCCCAGCGCCTGCTGGGCTTCGGCGCCGAGGTCGCCGGCGGCATCGGTCACCGGCTTCACCGCGTCGGCCGCCTGCTGGGCAATGGCGCCCTCGCCGCCGGACATCATGCTCTTGATGCCGTCGAACAGCAGCGCGCCACCGGCGACGCCGGCCGCAGTGGCCAGAGCCCCCTGCAGGAAGCCGCCGCCACGCTGCGCGGGAGCCGCCGGCATGGGCTGCTGCTGGCCCCAGGGGCCGCCGGCCTGCTGGGCCGCCTGCGGGTAGCCGCCCTGGCCATAACCCTGCTGACCGTAGCCCGGCTGGTTATAGCCCGGCTGATTGTAGCCGCCTTGATTGTAGCCACCTTGGGCGTAGCCCGGAGGCACGCCCATGGGCTGATCCGTCGGGCGGGCTCCCGCTGCCGGAACCGACCCGCGGCCGCCGCCGAACAGGCCACCAAGGAAGCCGCCGGAAGACGATGGTGCCGACTGAGCGCGGGCCTCGGCATCCTGAAGCTGGGCTTCCAGCTCCTGGATGTGGGCATAGGCCTGCTGCAGGGCATGTTCCTGAACCAGCACGCTCTGGGCGAGCGCATAGGGTGCATAAGGTGCCTGGGCGACGCGGCGCGCGATCAGCGCTTCCGCCTCTGCGTCACGCGGCGCGCTCTCGAACTCGCGCATGCGGTCGAAAAGGCCGTCGATCAGGGCACGTTCCTCGGGGGTCATCTCCGCCTCCGGTGGTTGGACCGGGAGGGATATGAGCAGCCAAGGGGGGCGCCGATAGGGCGGGCGCAGATGAAATTTTCGTAACGTCAGGTAGCCCGATGGGGTCTTCCTGCGTCACGCCGCGCTCTGCTTTCGGCTTACTCGGCGGCGTCGGCCGAGCCGGATGAGGCCTTCGCGCCCACGCCGAAGCGCTGCTCCACATAGGCTTCCACCATCTGGCGGAACTCTTCCTGGATGTTGGCCCCGCGCAAAGTGGCGACCTTCTTGCCGTCGATGAACACCGGGGCGGAGGGGGTCTCGCCGGTGCCGGGCAGGGAGATGCCGATGTCGGCATGCTTCGATTCCCCCGGCCCGTTCACGATGCAGCCCATGACCGCCACGTTCAGGGTCTCGACGCCAGGATATGTCGCCTTCCAATGGGGCATGCGGGTGCGGATCATCTCCTGCACGCTCTGCGCCAGCTCCTGGAACACGGTGGAGGTGGTGCGGCCGCAGCCGGGGCAGGCCGCCACCAGCGGCACGAAGGTGCGCAGGCCCATGGTCTGCAGGATTTCCTGCGCCACCTGCACCTCGCGGGTGCGGTCGCCACCCGGCTCCGGGGTCAGCGACACGCGGATGGTGTCGCCGATGCCCTGCTGCAGCACCACGCCCATGGCGGCGGTGGAGGCGACGATGCCCTTGGAGCCCATGCCCGCCTCGGTGAGGCCGAGATGCAAAGCGTAGTCCGAGCGGCGCGCCAGCTCGGAATAGACGGCGATGAGGTCCTGCACCGCCGAGACCTTGGCGGACAAAATGATGTGATCGCGCTTGAGGCCGATCTCCTCCGCCAGCGCCGCCGACAGAAGCGCCGAGCGCACCAGCGCCTCGCGGGTCACCGCGCGGGCCTCGGCCGGGTGGGGCAGGCGGGCGTTTTCGTCCATCAAGGCGGTCAAGAGCTCGCCGTCGAGGGAGCCCCAGTTGGCGCCGATGCGCACCGGCTTGTCATTCTTGAGGGCGGTCTCGACGATGGCGGCGAACTGCCGGTCCTTCTTGTCGCCGAAGCCCACATTGCCGGGATTGATGCGGTATTTGGCGAGGGCCTCGGCGCAGGCCGGGTGATCGGCCAGGAGCTTGTGGCCGATGTAATGGAAATCGCCCACCAGCGGCACGTCGATGCCTTGCGCCAGCAGCTTCTCCCGGATGTGGGGCACGGCCGCCGCCGCCTCGTCCCGATCCACCGTGAGGCGCACCAGCTCCGAGCCGGCGCGGGCGAGGGCCGCCACCTGGCGCACGGTGCCGGCCACATCGGCGGTGTCGGTGTTGGTCATGGACTGCACCACCACCGGGGCACCGCCACCCACCATCACCGCGCCCACCCGCACCCCCACGGTGGGGCGACGGCCGGCAGGGCCGGCCTGCAGAAGCTCGGTGGGCACCACCGCGGGCGCCGCGATCGGGGAGGGGGCAGAGGTCATGGCCGGAAGATCCTCGGGCAGCAGGGTCACGGGCGCCATGAGCGCGCCGGCAACGCCATCGAGGTAGGCCCGGGCGGCGCCAGCGTCAACCGGCGGAGGGCTCAGGCGCCGTCGGGCGCCGTGGCGCCGTCGCGTTCCGCCGCCTCGCGGCAGCGGGCGCAGGTGCCGGCCACCTCCAGCACCCGCTGGCGCGGGGTGAAGCCGGCGGCGCGGGCGGCCCAGGCGAGGTCGCGGCCCACCGCGTGGGAGCCCACTTCCCGGGTGAGGCCGCAGCGCTCGCAGATCAGGAACACCACCACCTCGTCGATGTCGTGGGGGTGGGTGCAGGCGAGATAGGCATTGCGGCTCTCGATGCGATGGGCGAGCCCCTCGGCCACCAGGAAATCCAGCACCCGATAGACCGACATGGGCGGCGCGCCCTCGCCCTCGGCGGTCAGCCTCTCGACGATGTCATAGGCGCCGAGCGGCGTGTGGCTCTGCGCCAAGGCCCGCATCACATTGCGCCGCAGCGGGGTGAGCCGCAGGCCCTTGGCCACGCAGCATTGCTCGACGCGCGCCACTGCCCCGGCCACGCATTGGCTGTGGTCGTGGTCGTCGCCTGGGGGGCTGATATGCATCTCTTCGCGGGTCACAGATCCGATGTAATGCATGGAGGCCCGTTCCGCCATCGCCACCGCGACGACGCTGGAGCTTAACCATAATCTGATACCAGAAGCGCAGCGCGCGACCACCCCGCATTTTGCGGGATGGCGCGCATTGCGTCGCTTCGCGGGCCAAGGCAAGCTGCGCCGCGCGGGGGATCGTCGCGATCATCCGCATGTGACAGCATCGTCACAGCGCATCGCTAGATGGTGATGCCGCGCCTTGCGCGCTCACCTGCGCCGGATTGGGGAAAAGCCATGTTCAAAGGGAAGGTCGCCGTCGTCACCGGCTCCACCAGCGGAATCGGGCTCGCCTATGCCCGCGCCTTCGCCAAGGAAGGCGCCAACATCGTCATCAACGGCCTCGGCGATGCGGCCGCCATCGAGACCGAACGCGCCCGCATCGAGACCGATTTCGGCGTGAAGTGCCTCTATTCGCCGGCCAACATGCTGAAGCCGGAAGAGATCGAGGGCATGGTGAAGCTCGCTGAGACCGAGCTCGGCTCCTGCGACATCCTGGTCAACAATGCCGGTATCCAACATGTGTCGCCGATCGAGGAATTCCCGATCGACAAGTGGAACATGATCATCGCCATCAACCTGTCGGCGGCGTTCTTCGCCATGCGGGCGGCGATCCCCGGCATGAAGGCCCGCAAGTGGGGCCGCATCATCAATACCGCCTCGGCCCATGCCCTGGTGGCCTCGCCCTTCAAGTCGGCCTACGTCTCGGCCAAGCACGGCATCGCTGGCCTGACCAAGACCGCCGCCCTGGAAACGGCGCAGTTCGGCATCACCGTGAACGCCATCTGCCCCGGCTACGTCTGGACCCCCCTGGTGGAGAAGCAGATTCCGGATACGGCCAAGGCCCGCGGCATTTCCGAGGAAGAGGTGAAGAAGAACGTCATCCTCGCCGCCCAGCCCACCAAGGAGTTCGTGACGGTGGAGGAAGTGGCGGCCTATGCCGTGTTCCTCGCGTCCGACAATGCCCGCTCCATCACCGGTTCCATGCAGTCCATCGACGGCGGCTGGACCGCGGAGTGATCCGCCGCGCGGCGGGTCGGGGGTGGGTCGCAACAGACCCGTGCTGAGGAGGCGAAGACCCATGGCCCGTCGCGACGGCGAAAAGAAGTCCCTGTCCCTCGCGCTCCAGGGGGGTGGCGCCCACGGCGCCTTCACCTGGGGCGTGCTGGACCGGCTGCTGCAGGACGAGCGGCTCGTCATCGGCGGCATCTCCGGCACCTCGGCCGGCGCCATGAACGCGGTGGTGCTGGCCAACGGCCTCGCCAAGGGCGATCCCGAGGAGGCTCGCCACGGCCTCACCCAGTTCTGGCGGGACGTGTCCCGCGATGGGCGCATGTCGCCCTTGCAGCGCACCGCCTTCGACCGGCTGATGGGCAATTGGTCGCTGGCCCGCAACCCGGCCTATCTCGCCTTCGAGGTGGCCTCCCGCTTCTTCTCCCCCTACGATTTCAACCCGCTGAACATCAATCCGCTGCGCGAGATCCTGGAGGCGCACGTGGATTTCGAGGCGCTGCGGCGCTCGCAGGTGAAGATCTTCATCTCCGCCACCAATGTGCACACCGGCCGCGCTCGCATCTTCGGCCATGACGAGATGACCGCCGATGCGGTCATGGCCTCCGCCTGCCTGCCGTTCCTGTTCCAGGCGGTGGAGATCGAGGGCGTGCCCTATTGGGACGGCGGCTATATGGGTAATCCGCCGCTGTTTCCGCTCTATGAGAAAGCGGATGCCGACGACATCCTGCTGGTGCAGATCAACCCGGTGGCCCGCAAGACCACGCCGCGCACCGCCTCGGAAATCCAGAACCGCATCAACGAGATCACCTTCAACGCCTCGCTGCTGGCGCAGCTGCGGGCCATCGACCACGCTGCCAAGCTGATCGACCAGGGCCTATTGAGCCGCTGGACCCTGGGCGGCTCCAGCTTCCGCCGGGTGCGGCTGCACCGCATCGGCGGCGAGGACCAGCTGATGGCGCTCGATGCCACCTCCAAGCTCAATGCGGAATGGAACTTCCTGCAGCATCTGCGCGATCTCGGCCGGGCGGCGGCAGAGATCTTCCTCGATGCCCATTTCGACGACCTCGGTCGCCGCTCCACCCTCGATCTCAGCCTGGAGCTCGCCCCGGACTGAAGTCGGCCCGGTCGGCGCTCACCCCGTGCTCGTGCGTCTGCGCGGCCCGGTGGGCGCCTGGGGTTCCGACATGAGGCTGGCGGTCCTAGATAAGGCCTGGCGCATTCCGCGTATCGCATCGTTGGCAGCCCGCTCCCATGATCCCCTCATCGCCTGACCCATCGCCCACCCCGTCCGCCACCTATGACTGGCGGGGCGTCCGCCTGGAGGTGGTGACCGGCGACATCACGCGCCTCGCCCTCGATGCCATCGTCAATGCTGCCAACAGCTCGCTGTTGGGCGGCGGCGGGGTGGATGGCGCCATCCACCGGGCGGCAGGGCCGCAGCTGCTGGCCTTCTGCCGTACCCTCGGCGGCTGTCCCACCGGCGCCGCCAAGCTCAGCCCGGGCTTCGCCCTGCCGGCGCGCCATGTGATCCACACGGTGGGGCCGGTGTGGCAGGGCGGCGGGGTGGGGGAGGACGCTCTGCTCGCCGCCTGCTATGCGCGGAGCCTGGCGCTCGCCGCCGGCGCCGGGCTCGGCTCCATCGCCTTTCCCGCCATCTCCACCGGGGTGTACGGCTTTCCGGCGGAACGGGCCGCCCCGCTCGCCGTGGGCGCGGTGCTCGACCATCTCGAGGCCGCCTCCTCGGTGACGCGGGTGGTGTTCTGCTGCTTTTCTCCCTCTTCCGCCGAAATGCATGACCATGCCCTTGCCGCCAGCCGCGCCACCCGCCTCTGATACCCCCGCGCCCGACCTGCCGATCCTGCATCGCGACGGCATGATGTTGATCATCAACAAGCCCTGCGGCCTGCCGGTGCATGCCGGGCCCAAGGGCGGGGAGACCCTGGCCGATCATCTCGACGCCTTGCGCTTCGGCCTGCCGCGGGCGCCGGAGCTGGCGCACCGGCTGGACAAGGACACCTCCGGCTGCCTGGTTCTGGGCCGCCACGCCAAGGCGCTGGCGCTGCTGGGCAAATTGTTCGCCGCCGGGCAGGTGGACAAGACCTATGTGGCGCTCACCCGCGGCGCGCCGGCGGACGATGCCGGGCGCATCGACCAGCCTTTGGCGAAGCGCTCGCCCCATCGCGGCTGGTGGATGCAGGCGGTGCCCAAGGGCACGGCGGGGGCCCAGGAGGCCGTCACCGATTATCGCGTGCTGCATCGGGGCGAGGGGCTGGCGGTGCTGGCCCTGTCGCCGGTCACCGGGCGCACCCATCAGTTGCGGGCCCATCTCGCCCATCTCGGCGCGCCGATCCTCGGCGATGCCATCTATGGCGGCGCCTCCCGCCTGCCGGGCGGGCCCAAGCTGCACCTGCATTCGCGCCGCATCGTGGTGCCGCTGGCCAAGAACGGTGCGCCGGTGGCGGTGAGCGCCCCTTTGCCGCCGCATATGTGCGAGACCCTCAAGGCCCTGGGACTCGACCCGGATGCCATCGGCACCGCGGCGGACACGGCCTTCTGACGCGGGCCGGGTGCCACCGGCTTGTGATGGGGCGGGGTGCGTGCGCCGCTGGTGCCTGTGGCGCGGCGTGCTAAGCTCGTGCGAGTTCCGGGCGGCAAGGTCCTCTGGAAAAGCCCCGCGCGGGCGCGAGTTTCTCGCGAGATCATGGAGATGGCGTGAGCCCGGCGAAGCGGCCTCTGGATGGCGCGGAGGAAGACCCGAAGCTCTCGGCGGATGCCGCCAGGGCGGCGACGGCCCAGCGGCTGCTGGCGCGCGCCGTGCGGCGGGCCCGGCTGAGCCTCACCTGGGAACGGATCTGGCCCGGCCTGGCATTGCCGCTGCTGGTGGTGGGCCTGTTCCTGGCGGTTTCGTTCGCCGGCCTGTGGCCCGCCCTGCCGGCGCTGGGGCGGGTGATCGGCGTTGCTGCCTTTGCCCTCCTGCTGCTGCTCTCTCTCATTCCTCTGCTGCGGGTGCGGCTGCCGGGTGATGCCGAGGCTGTGGCGCGGCTCGACCGGGAAAGCGCCCTGGCGCACCGGCCAGCCACCACCCTTTCCGATCGCCTTGCCACCCGCCCGGATGATCCGGTGGGCGCGGCCCTGTGGCGGGCGCATCTGGCGCGGGCGGTGACGGCCGCCGCGCGCCTGCGCGCGGGCCTGCCGGCGCCGGGCCTCGCGAAGCGTGACCCGCGCGGCCTGCGGGCGCTGGTGGTGCTGGCCCTGTTCGCCACCTTCTTCATGGCGCCGGGGGCGCATCTCGCCCGCATCGGCGCCGCCTTCGACTGGCGGGCGCTGACCCCGCCGACCCCGTTCCGGCTCGATGCCTGGGTGGATCCGCCTGCTTACACCGGTCGCCCGCCCGCGGTGCTGCCGGGGCTGCGCTGGGATGAGCCCACGGCGCTGAACGCCACCGCCCTGCAGGTGCCGGCGGGCAGCGTGCTGGTGGTGCGGGGCGCCGGCATCGATCTCGACGGCCTGAAGCTGGAGGGGGGCATCACCCCCCTGGCGCCCCCGGCTGGTGATGCCGGGACGGCGGCGGAAGCGCCGGCTGCCGCCCGCGAGCAGCGCTTCGTCATCCACGATACGGGCGACGTGAGTTTCGTGGGGCCCGATCAGCGCCGGGTCATGTGGCATTTCAAGGCGCTGCCGGATCTGCCGCCGACCGTGGCCTTCGCCCGCGAGCCCAAGCCCGGGCCGCGCAACGTGCTGCAGCTCGCCTATCGCATCGAGGACGACTATGGCGTGAAGGCGGGCGAGGTGGAGATGACGCCGGTGCCGGCCGAGCCGCCGCTGTTTCCCCGCCCCGGTGCGGCGGCCCCGCGGGTGCCGGAAAAGCCGCTGGTTCCGGCGCCGGAGGTGAAGCTGGTGCTGCCGCCCGGCGGGCGCAGCGGCGCCGCCCAGACCTCGGCGGATCTGGTGGCCCATCCCTGGGCCGGCGCCACCGTCAAGCTGACCCTTAGGGTGCGGGACGACACCGGCAATGAGGGGCGGAGCGAGACCCGGCAGGTGCGCCTGCCGGCGCGCAGCTTCTCCAATCCGATGGCGCGGGCGCTGATCGACGAGCGGCGCCTTCTGGCCTTCGATGCCCGCAACCGGCGCCGGCTGGTGGCGGTGCTGACCGCCCTGACCGATACGCCGGAGGCGTTCGCGCCGCCGCTCGGCCAGTATCTCGGCCTGCGGGCGGCGCTGGCCCAGGCCAAATATGCCCGCAACGACGATGATCTCAGGGCGCTGGTGGACTATCTGTGGGAGATGGCCGTCCAGATCGAGGATGGCACCCTCACCGATGCGGAACGCGCCCTCAAGGCCGCCCAGGAGGCCCTGCGCGAGGCCCTGGAGCGGGGCGCGAGCGATGAGGAGATCCAGCGCCTCACGCAGGATCTGCGCGCCGCCATGGACAAGATGATGCGCCAGCTGGCCGAGCAGAGCCGGCGCGACAGCGGCACCGACGCCCGCCCGCTCGACCCCAACACCCGCATCGTGCGGCCACAGGATCTCCAGCGCATGCTGGACCAGATCGAGAATCTCGCCCGCTCCGGCAACCGCGAGGCCGCCCAGCAGCTGCTCGAACAGCTGCAGGCGATGATGGAGAACATGCGCCCCGGCAATCGCCAGGCCGGCCGCCAGGGCAACCGCCAGCAGAGTGAACTGGGGGCCATGATCCAGGAGCAGCAGCGCCTGCGCGATCGCACCTATCGCCAGGGCCGGGAGAACGGGCGCGAGCCGCAGGGCGCAGAGGGTGGTTCGCAGGAGGGCGGCCTGCAAGAGGGCGGCCCGCAAGAGGGGGAGGCCGACCGCCAGGGCCGCTTCGACGAGCTGCGGCAGGGCCAGCAGGAGCTGCGCCAGCGGCTGGGCCGCATGCGCGATGCCCTGCGCGAGATGCAGCGCGGCCAGCAGGGGCAGCAGGGCCAGAACGGGGAACCGCAAGGCCAGGGTGAAGGGCAGGGTGAGGGCCAGGCCCAGGCCCAGGCCCAGGCGATGGATCGCGCCGGAGAGGCCCTCAGCCGGGCCGAGCAGGCCATGCGTGAGGCCGAGGAGGCTCTCGGCCGCGGCGAGGGGCAGACCGCCCTCGATGCGGAAGGCCGGGCCCTGCAATCCCTGCGGCAGGGCGCCCAGGCCCTGGCCCAGGGCCAGCGCGGCAACCAGAATGGTGAGCCGGGCCCCGGCGGTCCGGGCGAGGACAGTGCCCAGCGCACCGATCCCCTGGGCCGGCCCCTGCGCGGCCAGGACTATGGCGACGATTTCACCGTCAAGGTGCCGGACGAGGTGGATGCGCAGCGCGCCCGCCAGGTGCTGGAGGAATTGCGGCGCCGCCTGGAGCAGCCGGGCCGGCCGCGCCTGGAGCTGGATTATCTGGAGCGCCTGCTCAACGGGCTGTGACCGGGGAAGGGGCTTGCAACTTCTCGTCGACATGCCGTTGCGTGCGTTGCGGTCTGGCCGCCACGCTCTTATGGTCGAGGCATTGCCCTCGCACGTGGCCGGTCGCACCCGTTGTCCTCATGACCCTGCATCACCCAAATCCCCATCGTTTCAAGGCCGTCTTTCAAACCTTCGAGGACCTCGCCGATGGCGCCGCCGGCCCCGATCGCCTCGCGGCGCTGCGCGCCGAACTGGCGCGCCGCGGCCTTGATGGCTACGTGATCCCACGCGCCGATGCCCACCAGAACGAGTATGTGCCGGCCCGCGAGGAGCGCCTCGCCTGGATGACCGGTTTCACCGGCTCGGCCGGCCTGCTGGTGGTGCTGAAGGACGAGGCGGCGTTGTTCGTCGACGGGCGCTATGTGCTGCAGGCGCCGGCCCAGGTGGAGACGTCAGCCTTCAGCGTGGTGCCCCTCTCGGAGCTACGGCCGGAAAAATGGCTGGAGAGCCACCTGCCCAAGGGGGCGAGCCTCGGCTTCGACCCCTGGCGCACCACCCTGGACGGCCGGGACCGGCTGGCCAAGGCGGTGGCCCTGGCCGGCGGCATCCTGGTGCCGGTGCCGGAGGATCCGGTGGCCGCCCTCTGGTCGGACCGGCCACCGGCGCCGCGCGAGCCGATCCGCCTTCTGGATCCCGCCATCGCCGGCGAGACGCCGGTGGCCAAGCTGCGCCGGGTGCAGGAGACGCTGCGGGAGCAGCGGCTGGACGGGCTGCTGGTGTCCGATCCCCATTGCACCGCGTGGCTGCTCAACATCCGCGGTGGCGACGTCGCCCACACGCCGCTGCCGTTGGCGTGGTGCGTGGTGCCGGCGGATGGCCTGCCGCACCTGTTCGTCGACCACGCCAAATTCAGCCGCGAGGTGCGCGCCAGCGTGGCCGAGCACGCCCATATTCATCCGGCGAGCGAGCTGGAGGCGACCCTGGCGGCGCTGGCCACCGGGCGCACCTTCCGGGTGGACCAGGCCACCGCGCCGGTGCACCTGGCGCAGGTGATCGAGGGCGCGGGCGGCACGGTGGACAAGGGGGCGGACCCCATCGCCCTGTTCAAGGCGAGCAAGAATCCGGCGGAAATCGCCGGCATGCGCGCCGCCCATGTGCGCGACGGGGTGGCGCTGGTGCGCTTCCTGGCGTGGTTCGAGTTCGCCGCCCTGGGGGGGCGCCTCACCGAGATCGATGTGGTGGAGGCGCTGGAGACCTTTCGCCGCGAGACCGGCGCGCTCACCGACGTCTCCTTCCCCACCATCGCCGGCGCAGGGGAGAATGGCGCCATCGTCCATTACCGGGTGACCCGGGCGACCAACCGCGCGCTTCATCCCCACGAGCTGTTCCTGCTCGATTCCGGCGCCCAATACCCCGATGGCACCACCGACATCACCCGCACGCTGGCGGTGGGGATGCCCTCAGAAGAGATGCGGGCGCGCTACACCCTGGTGCTGAAGGGCCATCTCGCCCTCACCCTGGCGGTGTTTCCCTCCGGCATCACCGGCGCCCAGCTCGATCCGCTGGCGCGGCAGTATCTGTGGGCGGCGGGGCTCGATTTCGATCATGGCACCGGCCATGGGGTCGGTGCCGGCCTGTCGGTGCATGAGGGGCCGGCGCGCATCTCGCCGCTCGGCTCGGTGCCGCTGGCGGCGGGCATGATCCTGTCCAACGAGCCGGGCTACTACAAGAAGGGCGCCTACGGCATCCGCATCGAGAATCTGGTCCTGGTGGAGCCTCGGACCGTCCCGGGCGCGGAGAAGCCATGTCTCGGCTTCACCACACTGACGCTGGTGCCCTACGACCGCAAGCTCATCGATCTCAGCCTCATCACGCCGGCCGAGCGGGGCGCCATCGACGCCTATCACCGCCTGGTGCGCGG
Organism: Xanthobacter sp. ZOL 2024; assembly: GCF_052932325.1. Lineage (NCBI taxonomy): Bacteria > Pseudomonadati > Pseudomonadota > Alphaproteobacteria > Hyphomicrobiales > Xanthobacteraceae > Xanthobacter > Xanthobacter sp. ZOL 2024. The sequence continues at coordinate 1,395,464 of NZ_CM128808.1, read as the reverse complement.
TGCCCTGACGCCGCTTTTGGAGGGTGATGACCTCGCCTGGCTGATCCGCGCCACCGCCCCACTCTAGGGATATGGCGCGGGGCCGCCGAGGCCGGCCCTTGCGCGCCGTTGGTGCGCTCGCTTGGTGCGCTCACTTGGACCACGCCGAACGTGCCACGGGCCCGTCCGGCGCAGGTGTCACGACGCCGCGCGGGTGGCCGGCAGCGTCTCCTGCGCCGCGCACCAGGCGCGCCAGCCGCCGAAGGTGGTGATGTCGGTGGCGGCGTCCACCGCGTAGCGCTCCACCAGGAAGCCCTGTGGCCGGCTGCCGTCCTCAAGGGCGATGCGGCCGAGGCCGAGGGGCGCGGGAATGGCCGCCACGAAGCGGGCGAAGCCCGTCTCCGGCAGGGTCCACACCTCCACCTCGATGGCCGCGCCGGCCCCTGGCCCCACCTTCAGCAGGCCGGGCTTGGCGGGCACCGTGTCGGGCAGCAGGTAGAGCGCATAGTCCGGGGCGGTGCGCACGGTGCGCGCGAGGCGGGCGCCGAGGCGGGTCAGCTCGCCATTGAGCGCCATGCCGGAGAGGTGGGCACCCACCACGGCGAGCTCGATGTCCGACGACACCGGCGCACGCACCGGCGGCAGCGGCGGAGCCCCGGTGACCCGGGCCGCGAAGGCGGCGGCCGAGCGGTCGCCGCCACCCCGGGCCAGAACGGTGATGCTGCCGGGCCGGCCATCGGCGCGGCTGCCACAGGGCACGGCGATGCCGCACCAGTCCAGCAGGTTGACGAAATTGGTGTAGGTGCCGAGCCGGGCATTGGGGCCGATCGGGTCCGCCTCCACCTCCTTCACCGTGCAGAAGGTGGGCATGGTGGGCACGCACAACAGGTCGATGCCGTCGAGGGCGATTTCCGCCTCCCGCGCCAGCGCCTTCAGGCGATAGAAGCCGTTGAAGGCATCGACGGCGGTGAGGTCGCGCGCACCCTCGATGATCCTGGCGGTCACCGGGTGCAGGCTGTTGGGATGGGTCTTCAGGAACGGCGCCACCGCCGCCAGCCGCTCGGCCACCCAGGCACCCTGGTAGAGCATGTCGGCCACCGCATAGAGCGGGGCGAAATCCACCTCGCGCACCTCGACCCCGGTGGCGCGCACCTGCGCCACCGCCGCCGCGAACGCCGCGGCCTGGAGATCATCGCCGAAGAAGCGGATGCTGCCGGCGGAGGGAATGCCCACCACCTGCGGCACCATTTCGCCCCGCACGTCGCGATCGCGGGAGAAGGGATCGGCCGCATCATAGGCCGCGACCAGATCGAACACGCTCCAGGCGTCGGCGATGTCGAAGGCGAACACCGAGATGCAGTCGAGGGTGCGGCAGGCCGGCACGGCGCCGCGGCTGGACAGGGCCCCCAGCGACGGCTTGAGGCCGACGATGTTGTTCAGCGCCGCCGGCACCCGGCCGGAGCCCGCGGTGTCGGTGCCGAGCGCGAAGCAGACGATGCGCCGGGCGGTGGCCACCGCCGAGCCGGAGGACGAGCCACCGGGCACCAGCGCCGGGTCGACCGCGTTCAGGGGCGCCGGATAGGGGGTGCGCAGGCCGACGAGGCCGGTGGCGAACTGGTCGAGATTGGTCTTGCCCACATAAAGGCCGCCCGCCGCCTTGAGGCGGGCCACCACCGGCGCGTCGCTGTCCGGCACATAAGCGAAGTCGGGGCAGGCGGCGGTGGTGGGCACCCCGGCCACGTCGATATTGTCCTTCACCGCGAAGGGGATGCCCCACAGCGGCTTGGCTACGGGGTCGAATGGGCCGAGGGCGCGGGCCTGGGCGATCAGGTTCTCGCGGCTTTCCATGTTGAGGAAGATGCCGGGGTCGCCCGCCGCGCTGTGGCGCGCCAGCAGCGTGTCGATGGTCGCCTCCACCGGTGTGCCGGCGGCATAGGCGGCATGGAGGGCGGGAATGGTGAAGTCGTCGCCGGGCCTGGAGCCCGGCGCAGCGCCGAACGCGGACATCACGTCTCTCTCAGATGGGGGGATGCGGAATGGCCGCCAGGAGGGCCTTGGTGTAATCGTGCTCGGGCGCCTTGAGGATCTTGGCGCAATTGCCCTGCTCGACGATCTCGCCGCCCTTCATGACAATGACGCGCTCGCACAGGAGCTTCACCACCGCCAGATCGTGGGACACGAACAGATAGCTCATGCCGAGCTTTTCCTTCAGGTCCACCAGCAGGTTGAGCACCACCGCCTGAACCGACACGTCGAGCGCCGCGGTGGGCTCGTCCAGCACCAGCAGATCGGGCGAGACGGCGATGGCGCGGGCGATGCCCACGCGCGCCTTCTGGCCGCCGGACAATTGGTGGGGGAAGCGATCCAGCAGATGGTGGGGCAGGCCGCACAGGGTGGCGAGCTCCTCCACCCGGGCGTTGAGGGCCGCTCCGGACAGGCGCTCGCCCCCCTTCAGTCCCAGCTGTAGCAGCGGATCGGCGATGGAGCGGCGGGCGCTGAAGCGCGGGTTCAGGCTGTCGGTGGCGTCCTGGAACACCATCTGCAGCCGGCCGCGATAGGGCGAGCGGGCGAAGGCGCCGGCGGGGATCTCGCCAATGTCGGTGCCATCGAAGCGGATGGTGCCGGAGGTGGGGTCCAGAAGCCGCATCACCATGGAGGAGGTGGTGGACTTGCCGCAGCCGGATTCCCCCACCAGGCCGACGCTCTCGCCCCGCCCGACGCTGAAGGAGATGCCGCCCACCGCCCGGAACACGCCGCCCCGGGCCGACTTCAGCGGATATTCCTTCACCAGGTTGCGCACCTCCAGCAGCGGGGTGCGATCCTTGACGACCACGGGCTCCGGCACGGCGGCGGTCTCGGCCGGCCGCAGGTCCTCGGGCAGCAGGTCACGCACCGATTCCGTGCCGTGGGGCGTCGCCCGCAGCAGCTTCTTGGTATAGGCGTGCTGCGGGTTGCGGAACAGTTCGAGGGCGGGGGCGGATTCCACCACCTCGCCGCTCTTCATGACGATGAGGTGGTCGCAATAGGTGGCGGCCAGCCCCAGGTCGTGGGTGATGAGGATCATGGCCATGCCGCGCGCCCGGGTCAGCTCGGCGACGAGATCCATGACCGCCTTCTGGGTGGTCACGTCGAGGCCGGTGGTGGGCTCGTCGGCGATCAGCAGCTGCGGCTTGCAGGCCAGCGCCAGGGCGATGACGATGCGCTGGCACATGCCGCCGGAGAGCTCGAACGGATAGGAATGGTAGCGCTCTTCCGGATTGTTGATGCGCACCTGCTTGAGCACCTCGATGGCCTTCTCGCGCGCATTGTGCGCGTCGGCCTGGACATGCTGGCGCAGCACGTCCTCGATCTGGTGCCCCACCTTGCGAATGGGGTTCAGCGCGGCGCGCGGGTTCTGGAAGATCATGGAGATTTCCCGCCCGCGGATGTCGCGCATGGCGCGCTCGGAGGCCGAGCCGATGTCCATGCCCTCGAAGGTGATGGCGCCGCCGGCGATCACCCCCGCCGCATCGAGGATGCGCATGAGGGAATAGGAGGTGACCGACTTGCCGGAGCCGGATTCGCCGACGATGCCCAGCGTCTTGCCCTTGTCCAGGGTGAAGCTCACATCGCGCACGGCATGCACCAGGCCGTTGCGGGTCTTGAAGTCGACGCTGAGGTTGCGCACGTCCACGAAGGCGGTCATGGCCTGTCTCCTCAGCTGCGCTGGCGCGGATCGACGATGTCGCGGAGGCCGTCGCCGAGCATGTTGAAGGTGAACACGGCGAGCATCAGGGCGGCGCCCGGGAACAGGGCCAGCCACCACTCGCCGGAGACGATGAAGCGGGCGCCCTCGGCCACCATGATCCCCCACTCCGGGGTGGGCGGGCGCACGCCGAGGCCGATGAAGGACAGGCCTGCCGCATTCAGGATCGCCCAGCCGAGATTGAGGGAGATCTGCACCATCATGGGCGGCAGAGCGTTGGGGAAGATCTGGGTGGCGAGGATGCGCAGGTTGGAATTGCCGGACAGGCGCGCCGCCTGCACGAAGCCGGCCTCGCGGCGGATGTTCACCTCGGTGCGGCTGACGCGGGCATAGAAGGGCAGGTTCACGATGGCGGTGGCAATCACGATGTTCTGCACCGAATTGCCCATCGCCGCGACGATGCCCATGGCCAGCACGAACAGCGGGAAGGCCATCAGCGTGTCGAGCAGGCGCGAGACGATGCGGTCGGTCCAGCCGCCGTAGAAGCCGGCCAGCGAGCCCAGCGTGGACCCGGCGAAAAAGGAGATGACCACCGCCGACAGGGAGATGAGCAGATCGAGCCGGGTGGCCACCACCACGCGGGAGAAGACGTCGCGGCCGAGGTCATCGGTGCCGAACCAATATTGCCAGGACGGCGGCTTGAGGGCGTTGGCGGCGTTGCTCTGGTAGGGGTCGTGCGGCACCACATAGGGGCCGATCAGCGCCGCCAGCACGAACAGCGCCAGAAGCACGAAGGCCAGGAGGGTGATGGGGTTGGAGCGCAGCACGTAGAGGGTGTGGGTGATCAGGCCCGGGGCGGCGCGCGCCGGTTCAGCCGTGGATGTCATCTGCTGGGATCCTTCCATGGCTTCACCCGTCGAACCCGACGCGGGGGTCGATGACCGTGTAGGAGAGGTCGATCAAGAGGTTCATCACCACGAACAGGATCGCCATCACCAGCACGAAGCCCTGCACCGCCGCATAATCGGACACCACCAGCGCCTCGACCGCGTAGGAGCCGATGCCCGGCCAGGCGAACACCTTCTCCACCAGCACGTTGGCGCCGAGCACGAAGGAGAACACCATGCCGAGGGTGGTCACCACCGGCAGCAGCGCATTGCGGAAGGCGTAGGTGAACAGGATCTTGCGGCGCGAGAGGCCGGCGGCGCGGGCGGTGCGGATGAAGTCGCTGGCCAGCACCTGCAGCATGGCGGCGCGGGTCATGCGCGCCAGCGGCGCCAGGGTGAAGATGGCAAGGGTGGCCGCCGGCAGAATGAGCTGCTTGAAGGCGGCGCCAGCGGTTTCCGGATCGCCGGCCAGCAGCGCGTCGATGACATAGAAGCCGGTGATGGTGGGCGGCGAGATATAGATGAAGTCGAGCCGCCCCACCGGGGCCGGCGCCACGCCCAGGATGTAGTAGAACACATAGACCAGCGCGAGGCCGGTGAAGAACACCGGCAGTGAGACGCCCGCGGTGACCACCACGCGGCACAGGTGATCGACGAAGGTGCCCTGGCGGGTGGCGGCCAGAATGCCCAGCGGCACGGCGATGACCAGGGCCAGCAGCAGGGCGCTGAACGTCAGCTCCAGCGAGGCGGGCAGGCGGCTCAGCACATCAGACAGCACGGTCTGGCCGGTGGAGATGGACGAGCCGAGGTTGCCGGTGGCCAGATCCTGCAGATAGCGCACGAACTGTTCGGGCAGCGGCTTGTCGAGGCCCATGCCGGCGCGGATCTGGGCGATGGATTCCGGCGTGGCGGCCGGCCCGGCGAAATAGGCGGCGGGATCTCCGGGCAGCGCCCGGGTGATGATGAAGGTGACGACGATGACGCCGAACAGGGTGGGGATCGCCTGCGCGAGGCGCTTCAGGACAATCATGCCTCGCGAGGAGGTCATCGCCGGACTCCTTCGCCGCCCGCGGCGGCCGGTGCGGAAGGGAGACCGGGCCGCGGGCGGCCCGGTCCGTCGATGCGCCTGAGCGCTCAGGAGCTTGAGCGCTCAGAACTTGGAAGTGCTCAGGACTTGGTGAGCTTGCGGGCGTCCGGTTGGCGGTGGAACCAGAACTCGTAGCCGCTGATCTTCGGCGTCATGGCCGAGGAGAGGGCGGGCTGCCACAGAGGCACCCGCGGCACGTCCTCGAAGGCGATGTCGATCATCTTCTTGATGTTCGGGGCATAGGCCGGATCGTCCACCGAGAGGTCGAGGGTCTCGTTGACCAGCTTCACCATCTCCGGATTGTCGTAATTGGAGCTGTTGAAGATGGTGCCCGGCATGTAGGTCCAGAAGAAATAGTAGTCCGGATAGTTCAGCCAGCCACCGAAGTCGTCGAGATGCATCTCCAGGCGCCGCTCCACGTTGGCGGCGGTGCGCCAGTTGGCGCCGGGGATCTTCTCGATGGTGGTCTTCACGCCGATCTTGGCGAGGCTTTCCTGGATCAGCAGAGCGGTGGGCTCCATCCAGGAGGCGAGATCGAGGTTGATATAGAGCGGAACGGTGAGGCCGTCCTTGTAGCCGGCCTCGGCCAGCAGCGCCTTGGCCTTCTCCAGGTCCTGCTTGTAGGGCGAGGGCTGGGGCCAGGCGATGCCCTCGGCCTTGTCGGCGCCCCACATGGGTACGCCGGTCTGGTAGGCGGCGGTCTTGAAGATGTCCTCATAGGGCAAAGCGTAGGCGATGGCCTGGCGCACGCGCTTGTCCTTGAAGGGGCCGAACTTGTCGTTGAGGGCCAGCACGTAGATGCAGTTCTCGATGGGGGTCGAGACCACCTTGGCCTTGCCGGAGGCCTTCAGCTCATTGGCATCCTTGTCGGGGATGTTGAACACCAGGTCGACGTCGCCGCGCTCGATCAGCGCCCGGCGGGTGGCGGCGGAGGGGATCTCGCGCATGATCACGCGCTTGGCGCCCGGCAGCGGACCCGAGGTCCACTTGTCGTTGCGGGCGTAGACCACCTGCTGGCCGGGGTCCCAGCGTTCCACCACGAAGGCGCCGGAACCGGCGGTGTTGCGGTGGAGATATTCGGTCGCCCACGGGTCCTTCTCGGTGGCGTGGGCCTTGGCGACCTTGGAATTGATGATGAAGGGGATCGGCACCGCCAGATCAGGCAGGGTCAGCTTGCTCTTGCGGGGCAGGATGACCTTGATGGTCTTGTCGTCCACCACCTCGAACTGCTCGGGCTTCTCCATGAGGCCCGCCTTCATCTGGGTGGTGGGGAAGCCGCCGAGGCTCACCGCACGATCCAGCGACCACTTCACGTCCTGGGCGGTCACCGGTGAGCCGTCGGAGAACACCGCGTTGGGCCGCAGCTTGAAGGTGATGACCTTGCCGTCGTCAGAGACGGTCCAGCTCTCGGCGAGATCCGGCTCGATCTTGGTGGAATCGTAGCTCAGGGAGCCGTCCGGCATGGTCTTGGTGCCGAACTTCACCAGCCGGTCATAGGCGTTGATGGCCACCTGATAGCTGGCGCGGTTGGTGCCCTGGCGGTGCAGGTCAAGGGAGTTGATGGTGGCGCCGGTGGCGACGACAATGGTGTCGTTTGCGGCCGCGGCGGCCGGCAGGACCTCGGACAGTGGAAGCAGTCCGGCTCCGAGGAGCACGGCGGCGGACGACTTCAGGAACTCCCGGCGCTGCATAAGGTCTCTCCCTTCGGTGAGATGCAGATTGGATGCAAAATTACATGCAATCCTTGAAAGCAAGGTGCGTGCCATTTTGCAGTGCGGGAGAATTCAAGCCTTTGGAGACCCCTTGCCGCGGAAGGCTGTCGTTGCGGCGCTCAAACCAATAGCAATTGAACAAATTCTAAGCAGCAGGCCGCTTCAGCCCACCAGATGCGGACGGCGATGGGTGACCACCACGGTGGAGGCCTCCTTCACCGCCAGGATATGCGCCCGCATGGCCTCGTAGGCGGCGCCGCCGTCGCCTTTGTCGATGGCGGCCACCACCGCGCCGTGTTCCGCGTGGGAATTGCGGATGCGGTTAGGCATGCGGAACTGGGCGTGGCGAAAGTGGAAGACGCGCCGCTGCGCGTCGAGGGTCAGGTCCACGAGGGCGGGATTGTGGGTGCCATCGTAGATGCAGCGGTGGAAGACGCCGTTCACCTCCTCATAGGCCGCCACGTCGCCGGTCTCCACCAGCGGTGCCGCCCGCGCGTGGAGCTCGAACAGGGTGTCGCGCTCGGCGGCCGACATGCGCTCCGCCGCGAAGCGGGCGCAGGCGCCTTCCAGCTCGGCCATGACCTCGAACAGCTGCAGCAGGCGCTCCTTGGATTGCTGCAGCACCACCACACCACGATGCGGGCGCCGCTCCACCAGCCCCAGCACCGACAACTGGCTCAGCACCTCGCGCACCGGCGTGCGGGAGACCTGGAAGCGGTCGGCCAGGCTCTGCTCGTCCAGCCGCATGCCCGGCCCCAGAACCCCGGTCACGATCTCTTCCGACAGCACGCGGCGGAGCTGATCCACGATCAGCTCGCGCTTGTCATCCATCTTGTCCGAAACCGAAAGCTGCGCCATTGCCGAATACCTAGAGCGGGAGAATAACCGCATGCGGGGGCCGGGAGAGCCGGCCGGGCGAGGGACGCCGTATTGCGGCATCGCCACTGGCCTGGCATCTGGCTCCATGCTCCCGAGTGGGGCCACGCCTCCTCGAACGCCCGCGCCGTCCCGCCGGAGCCGTCGCTGCCGACGCGCCGCGGCGATGGAACGCGCTGCCGGCTTGGCATGATGACGGAGCATCGTGGGGCAATGCAATAGGCTGGTCGTGCCAGCATGCACAACTTTAAGGCGCGATGGCCTTTCAGGCAGCGGGTGCGCGCCGCTTGACGGGGCCGCGGCCGCGTCGACATGCTGTCTTCATACGCCTGGTCTTTATGGACCGCTGGCGCCGGGGGCGGCGCCGGGGACGGGCGTGGGGCGACAGGCGTGATGGCGGCAGGAAATCAGCGGTCGGAGCGCGCGGCGCCGGTCACCGGCGGGCGCCGTCGCGAGGTGTTCGTGGCCTTTCTCAAGCTGGGCCTCACCTCGTTCGGCGGGCCGGTGGCGCACCTCGGTTATTTTCGTGATGAACTGGTGCTGCGCCGCCGCTGGCTGGACGATGTCACCTTCGGCGAGCTGGTGGCCCTGTGCCAGTTCCTGCCCGGCCCGGCATCGAGCCAGGTGGGCTTCGCCCTGGGCCTGCTGCGGGGCGGCGGCCTCGCGGGTGGGGCGCTGGCATGGCTGGGGTTCACCGCCCCTTCCGCCCTGCTGCTGATGGCCTGCGCCCTGGGCGCCGCGGCGGTCACCGGGCCGCTGGCCGAGGGGCTGTTGCATGGTCTCAAGCTGGTGGCGGTGGCGGTGGTGGCGCAGGCGGTATGGGGCATGGCCCGCAGCCTCACGCCCGATGGTCCGCGCGCGGCCATCGCCCTCATGGCTGTGGCGCTGGTGGTTCTGCTCGGTGGCGCCCTGGGGCAGGTGGCGGCCATCGCCATCGGCGCCCTGGCCGGCCTCGCCCTCTGCCGGCAGGGCCCGGTGCGCGCCGCCGTGGCGCTGCACTTTCCGGTGTCGCGGCGGGCGGGCCTGGTCGCCCTCGGCCTGTTCGTCGCCCTGTTCGTCGGGCCGCTGGCGCTGGTGCAGGCGGGCGGGTCCGGCGCTGTGGCGCTGTTCGAGTCCTTCTACCGGTCCGGGGCCCTGGTGTTCGGCGGCGGCCATGTGGTGCTGCCGCTGCTCGAAGCCGAGGTGGTGCGGCCGGACGGGCTGAGCGCCACCACCTTTCTCGCCGGCTACGGCCTGGCGCAGGCGGTGCCCGGGCCGCTGTTCACCTTTGCCGCCTATCTCGGCGCCGCCATGGGGCCGGCCACACTGCCGGCGGCGGGCGCGGCGGCGGGGGTGTGCGGCGCGCTGATCGCCCTTGGCGCCATCTTCCTGCCGGGGCTGCTGCTGGTCTATGGCATGCTGCCATTCTGGAGTGCCCTTCGGCCGCTGCCGGCCGCCCAGGCGGCCATGCGCGGGGCCAATGCGGCGGTGGTGGGCCTGCTCGGCGCGGCGCTCTATACCCCGGTTTGGACCAGCGCCGTATTCACCCCGCGTGACTTCACCGTGGCGCTGGCCGGCTTCCTGTTGCTGACCGTGTGGCAGGCGCCGCCCTGGATGGTGGTGCTGCTGCTGGCCCTCGCCGGCATGGGCCTCACGACGCTCTGAGCCGGCGCCGGGGCGCGGGGCCCCGGCGTGGCGGCGCCTCAGTTCGCCGGCTTCGGCGCCCCGCGAGCGGCAGTCACCGCCGGGCAGGTGCTGTCGGCCAGCGGGCGGAAGGCGGTGTCGCCGGGCAGGGTGGCCACCAGCTTGTAAAGGTCCCATTCGCCCTTGGAGGCCTCCGGCGCCTTCACTTCGAACACGTAGAAATCGTGCACCATGCGGCCGTCCTCCCGCAGGTGGGCGTTGCGCACCACGTCATCCTTGATGGGCAGCTCGGCCATGGTCTTCACCACCGTGGTGGCATCATCGCTCTTGGCCGCCGCCACCGCCTTCAGATAGTGCAGGACCGAGGAATAGACGCCGGCGTGGATGGCGGAGGGGATCTTGCCGTTCTGCGCCTTGAAGCGCTCGGAAAAGGCGCGGGTGCCCTCGTCCAGGTCCCAGTAGAAGCCTTCGGAGAGCAGGGTTCCCTGGGCGGTGGGCAGGCCCACGCTCTTCACGTCGAGGGCGGTGAGGAAGAAGGCCACCAGCTTCTGCTTCGAGCCCATGATGCCGAATTCACGCGCCGTCTTGATGCCGGAGACCGTATCGTTGCCCGCATTGGCGAGGGCGATGATGTCGGCGCCGGAGCCCTGGGCGGTGAGCAGCGGCGAGGACAGGTCCACCGCCGGGAACGGATGGCGCACCGAGCCGAGCACCTTGCCGCCCCGGGCCCCCACCACCGCCTTGGTATCGGCTTCCAGCTGATGGCCGAGGGCGTAGTCCGCCGTCACCAGATACCAGGAGGTGCCCGGCTGGGTGAGGCGGTTGGCGATGCCGGCCACCTGGACATAGGTGTCCCACATCCACTGCACCACATGGCCCGGCTGGCAGGCATCGCCGGTGAGCCGGGCGGTGCCGCCGGGGAACAGGGCGACGCGGTTCTTTTCCTTCACCAGCGGCGCGATGGCGAGCTGTATGGAGGCATTGGACATGTCGGCCAGCACGTCCACGCCGTCGATGTCGATCCATTTGCGGGCGGTGGCGGAGGCGATGTCGGCCTTGTTCTGGTGGTCGGCCGAGATCATCTCGATGGTCATGCCGGCGCATTCGGCCTTCAGGCAATCGTCGATGGCCATCTGCGCGGCGGTGACGGAGCCCTTGCCGGTGATGTCCGAATAGACCCCCGACATGTCGGTGAGCACGCCCACCTTGACCCTGCCGCCGGAGATCTCCGCATGGGCCGGCGCGGTGGCGAGCCCCGCCGCCAGCGCCAGGGCTGGAACGAGGCCGGCGCGGTTCAATCCTGTCCTCATGTCGCTTCTCCCGGTGTTTTCTATGTTGGTGGTCCGCTCACCAATGGGCCATGGGCAGGCCGGCCACCGGCGCGCGGAAACACGGAATGCGGCGGCCGCGCAGGCTGCCGATATAGACGGTGGTGAGGTCCGGCCCGCCGAAGGTGACGCTGGCGAACCAGGGGGCGAGGGTGCCGCCGCACGCGAGCATCAGCTCGGGGGTCGCCGCATCGGCCTCGAAAGCGGCCATGAGGGCGGCGCCGGCGGGGCTCCCCCTGTCGTCGTCGAGCAGGATCCGCAGTTCCCCCTCCGGGGTGATGGCGAACAGGCGGTCGGTCATCACATGGGTGCCCCACAGATTGCCATGGGCGTCGAAGGCGATGCCGTCGATGAAGGCGCCATGGTCGGCGGGGCCGAAGGTCTCGCGATCGGTCAGGCTGCCGTCGGGCAGCACCCGCAGGCGGGTGACGCAGCGGCCGCAGGTTTCCGCCACATAGAGCCATTCCTCACGGGCATCGAGGCGGATCTCATTGGTGAAGCGGAAGCCGTCGGCGACGATGCGCAGCCGGCCCTGGTCGTAAAGCGCGAGAAAGCCGTCGGCGATGTTCGGGCTCATGGCCCGCATCCAGTTGCGGGTGCGGGTGGAGATGGTGAGCCAGATGCGGTCGCGGCTGTCGCGCAGCACGAAATTGACCTTGCCGATGGGGGCGCCGTCGATGCTGTCGGCCAGCACCCGGCTGCGCCCGTCGCGGCTCATGATCTCCAGCCGATCGGTGCCGAAATTGGAGATCAGGATGTCGCCGTTGCGGGCGAAGGCGAGGCCGTTGGGCAGGGTGCCGGAGACAAAGCGGGTTTCTTCGTCGGTGGCGGCGGCGAATTGGGTGGCCTCCTGCTGGGCCACCAGCTCCTGGCTGCCGTCGGGGCGGATGTGCACCACCCCGCCGCGGGCGTCGGCGCTCCACAAGGAGCCGTCGCGCTCGGCGAGGATGCATTCGGGGCGCTGCAGGTCGGCGCCCACATAGGTGATGGCCGCCGGGTCCACCACAAAGCCGTCGAGGGGATTGGGCCGGGCCATGGCGATCTCCGCGCGGCTCAGAAGTTCACCGTGTCGGCACCCTTGAGGCCGAGGCTGGCGCGGGCCTCGTCGGGGGTGGCGATCTCATGGCCCAGTTCCTCCAGGATGCGGCGGATCTTCGCCACCTGCTCGGCATTGGAGGTGGCGAGCTTGCCGCGGCCGATGAACAGGCTGTCCTCCAGCCCCACCCGCACGTTGCCGCCCATCATCGCCGCCTGGGTGGCGAAGGCCATCTGGTGGCGGCCGGCGGCCAGCACCGACCACTGGTAATCGGAGCCGAACAGCTTGTCGGCGGTGCGCTTCATGAACATCAGATTGTCCATGTCGGCGCCGATGCCGCCGAGGATGCCGAAGATGAGCTGCAGGAACACCGGCGGCCGGAACCAGCCCTGGTCGAGGCAGTGGGCGAGATTGTAGAGGTGGCCCACGTCGTAGCATTCATGCTCGAACTTGGTGCCGTGCTCCTCGCCCAGCATCTTATAGATCCGCTCGATGTCGCCGAACGTATTGCGGAAGATAAAATCCTTGGTGCCGGAGAGATAGGGCTCCTCCCAGGCGTGCTTCCAGTTGGAATAGCGCTTGGCGAGGGGATGGAGGGCGAAGTTCATGGAGCCCATGTTGAGCGAGCACATCTCCGGCGCCGCTTTCAGCGGGGCGGCCAGGCGCTCTTCCACGCTCATGTTGAGACCGCCGCCGGTGGTGATGTTGATCACCGCATCGGTGGCCTGCTTGATGCGCGGCAGGAACTGCATGAACACCGCCGGGTCGGGCGTCGGCCGGCCGTCGATCGGGTCGCGGGCGTGCAGGTGCAGGATGGCGGCGCCCGCCTCGGCGGCGGCGATGGCCTCAGCGGCGATCTCATTGGGGGTGATGGGCAGCGCATCCGACATGGTGGGCGTGTGAATGCCGCCCGTCACCGCGCAGGTGATGATGACCTTGCTCAAGGCTTCGCTCCGCAGGAAGAAGGGGATGGATCAGTCGGGAAGAATGGCGACGGCGCGGGTCCAGCCGGCCGAGGCGGCGCGGACTTTCACCGGGAAGCAGCACACGGTGAAGCCGGTGGCGGGCAGCGCTTCGAGATTGTGGAGCTTCTCGATCTGGCAATAGCCCTTCTCGCGGCCCGCCTTGTGCCCCTCCCAGATCAGCGCGGCATCGCCGGTTTCGGCGAAGCGGCGGGCGGTGGCGCTGAAGGGGGCGTCCCAGCTCCAGCCGTCGGTGCCCACCACGCGGATGCCCTGTTGCACCAGATGGAGGGTGGCCGCGCGGCCGAAGCCGCAGCCGCGATCCACATAGTCCGCCGCGCCATAGGCGGTGCCGGCGGCGGTGTTGGCCACCACGATGTCGAAGGGCGCCAGGGTGTGGCCGATGCGGGCGAGCTCGGCGTCGATCTCGTCGGGGCTCACCACATGGCCGTCGGGCAGGTGGCGGAAATCGAGCTTCACACCCGGCCGGAAGCACCAGTCGAGGGGCACCTCGTCGATGGTGATCGCGCGGGCGCCGCCATCCATGGTGGGGTGGTAGTGCCAGGGGGCGTCCACATGGGTGCCGTTGTGGGTGGAGATGTGCGCGGTTTCCACCGCCCAGCCCATGCCGTCGGGCAATTGATCGGGGCGCAGCCCGGGAAAGGCGGCGCACAGGGCCGGCGCCGTTTCCCGGTGAGTGGCATAGTCGATCCGCACCCGCTGGAACGGCGGGTCTGCGGGAACGTCATTCTCCAGGGGAATGGAGATGTCGATCAGTCGGGGCACGGCGTTTCCATCCTGATGGGCGCCCGTGGCACCCGCTATTTTGTACAAACGTACATCTTTTTGTACGATCGTACAATACGCCATTCTTCCCGGCCCCGAACCGTTGGCGCCGGCGTGCCGCTCGGTCTAGAAAGGACCTGAGCCGACAGCCCGATGGAGACCGCCACGCCCAAATCCGGCCAGGGACCCGAGCGCGCCGACACCGCCGCCATGGTCCACAAGACACACACCGAGACGGCCCGCGAGCCACGCAGCGGGACGGCCAGCAAGAAAACGGGCAAGCCCGCCGGCGCCGTGGCGGAAAAGCGCGGGCGGCGTTCACCGGTGCCGGCCAGCGAGCGGGATCGGCCGGACCGGCGCCAGGACATTCTCGACAGCGCCGAGGCCCTGTTCGCGGAACGCGGCTATGCGGCGGTCTCGGTGCGCGACATCGCCGCCCGCGCCAGCGTGCCGGTGGCCCTGGTGGGCTATTATTTCGGCCGCAAGCCGGAGCTGTTCTCCACCGTGTTCGAGCACCGGCAGGGTAATCTCGACGAGCGCATCGCCCGCATCCGGGCGGTGGGGGCGAAGGGGCCAGGCCCGGGCCGGGTGGAAGAGATCGTCACCGCCTGGGCGGAGCCGGTGGTGCGGCTGCACGGTTCGGCCTCCGGGGATTCCTTCTCGCTGCTGGTGGCGCGCACCGCCTGGGACCCCGGCCCGGAGGCGAGCGCCATCATCGAGCGCTTCTACGACCCGCTGGTGCACGCCTTCCTGGAGGCGATGCGGATCGCGCTGCCCGGCTGCGCGGAGGCCCGGCTGCTGTGGGCCTATGAATATGCGGTGGGGGCGCTGCTGATGTACGTGGCCGACAAGCGCATCGAGCGCCTCTCCGGCGGCCGTGCCATCGCCGGCGATCCCACAGTGTTCGAGGATTTCGTGGCCTTCGTCAGCGCCGGCTTCCGCACCCTCGCCCGCTAGCGGCGGGCGACGTTCCACGGCTGGTCCCATGCCTGTGTCGCGGCGTGGACGGCGGCCGGATCTTTATGCGGTCTTTATGTCTTTCCCTTTGGTCCGCTCTCGAACCTTTATGCGGATCGGCGCCATAGTCCCGTCCTCTTCCACGCGCCGGGGATCTCACCAGCTTTGGTGACGTTCGCGACAGTTGATCTGCTCCATTCTCGAGATGGAGGGGGCCATGATCGTGGATCTGGAACGGGACATGACCATGGATCTGCTTCTCATCGGCCTCACATTTCTCTGCTTTGCCGGCGCGCTGGCCTATGTCCGCGTCTGTGATGGTCTTTAGGCGAGGGTGGAGGCCGTGATGCTCTTCGATCTCATCGCCGGCGGCGCTGTGGCGCTGTGCATTCTGTTCTATCTCACCATCGCCCTCATCCGTCCCGAGTGGTTCTGACCACCCGGCGCCCATTCTTGCGAAGGCCTGTTCGATGACTGTGAACGGATGGCTTCAGATCCTCCTTTTCTGCGCGATCATCGTCGCGCTCGTGCGGCCGCTTGGCGGGTACATGACGCGGGTGTTCAGCGGCGAGCGCACGGTGCTCGCGCCGGTGCTCGGGCCGCTGGAGCGGGGGCTCTACCGGCTGGCGGGGACCGCGCCGGGGGAGGAGCAGCATTGGACCGCCTATGCGGTGGGCCTGCTGGTGTTCAACTTGGCCGGCGTGGTGGCGCTGTTCGCGCTGCAGCGGCTGCAGGGCATGGCGCCGTTCAACCCGATGGCCATGGCCGACGTGCCGCCCGACCTTGCCTTCAACACCGCCGTGAGCTTCGTCACCAACACCAATTGGCAGAATTACGGCGGCGAGACCACCCTGTCCTATCTCACGCAGATGTCGGGCCTGGCGGTGCAGAATTTCGTCTCCGCCGCCACCGGCATCGCCGTGGCCGTGGCGGTGATCCGCGCCTTCTCCCGCAAGTCCATGCGGACCCTCGGCAGCTTCTGGATCGATCTCACCCGGTCCACGCTCTATGTGCTGCTGCCGGCCTGCATCGTGCTCACCCTGGCCTATGTGGCGCTCGGCGTGCCGCAGACCCTCGGTCCCTCTGTGGAGGCGCAGACCCTGGAGGGCGCGCGGCAGACCATCGCGGTGGGCCCGGTCGCCTCCCAGCTCGCCATCAAGATGCTGGGCACCAATGGCGGCGGCTTCTTCAACGTGAATTCCGCCCACCCCTTCGAGAATCCCGGTGCCCTCGCCAACCTGATCCAAATGGTCTCCATCTTCGCCCTGGGCGCCGGGCTGACCAATGTATTCGGCCGCATGGTGGGCGATGAGCGCCAGGGCTGGGCGCTGTTCATCGCCATGGGCCTCTTGTTCCTCGCCGGGGTGGCGGTGTGCTACGGCGCCGAGGCCGCCGGCAATCCGCTGGTGCATGCGCTGGGCATCGAGGGCGGCAACATGGAGGGCAAGGAGGCGCGCTTCGGCATCGCCATGTCGGCGCTGTTCGCCGCCGTCACCACCGCCGCTTCCTGCGGCGCGGTGAATGCCATGCACGACAGCTTCATGGCGCTCGGCGGCATGGTCCCGCTCATCAACATGATGCTGGGCGAGATCATCATCGGCGGCGTCGGTGCCGGCTTCTATGGCATCATCCTGTTCGTGGTGGTGGCGGTGTTCGTGGCCGGCCTCATGGTGGGGCGCACGCCGGAATATCTCGGCAAGAAGATCGAGGCCCGGGAGGTCAAGATGGCCATGCTGGCGGTGCTGTGCCTGCCGCTCGCCATGCTCGGCTTCACCGCGGCGGCGAGCGTGCTGCCCGGCGCGGTGGCCTCCATCGCCAATCCCGGCCCGCATGGCTTCTCCGAGATGCTCTATGCCTACACCTCCGGCGCCGCCAACAACGGCTCGGCCTTCGGCGGCCTTTCCGGCAACACGCCCTGGTACAATGTGACCCTGGCTCTTGCCATGCTGATGGGGCGGTTCCTGGTCATCATCCCGGCCCTGGCGCTGGCCGGGGCGCTGGTGGAAAAGAAGGCGGCGCCGGCCTCCGCCGGCACCTTTCCCACCCATGGCGGCCTGTTCGTGGGCCTGCTGGTGGGGGTGATCGTGATCGTCGGCGGCCTCACTTTCTTCCCGGCCATCGCCCTCGGGCCCATCGTCGAGCATCTGGCGCTGCTCGGCGGCGCCACCTTCTGAGCCGGCGGCATCCCCATGGCGCGCCCGCCGTCTTCCACCCCCACCCCGCGCCGCCGGCCCGCCCGGGCGGGGTGGGCCGGGGATGATCCTACCCCGCCCAGGATCTCGACCCTGCTGCTCGGCATGCTGGCCATCGCCCTGATCGGGCTGGGCTTTGCCGCTGTGCTCACCCTTGTGTCGGCGGTCGGCTGATCACGCGCCGCCCCGCCTTTGAGGCTCATCTGGAGGCTCATCATGAGCAAGTCGCCGTCCGCGCGCATTCTCGATGCCCGCATTCTTCTGCCGGCCCTCGGTGATGCGGGCCGCAAGCTTGATCCGCGCACCCTGGCCAAAAACCCGGTCATGTTCGTGGTGGCGCTGGTGTCGGCGCTCACCACCGTGCTGCTGGTGCGTGATGCGCTGAGCGGCGGCGCCGGCCTGGGCTTTTCCTTTCAGATCGTGCTGTGGCTGTGGTTCACCGTGCTGTTCGCCAATTTCGCGGAGGCGGTGGCGGAGGGGCGCGGCAAGGCGCAGGCCGACGCCCTGCGCCGCACCCGCACCGAGACCCAGGCCAAGCTGCTCTCCGGCGCGGACCGCGACACCTTCACCCTGGTGCCCGGCACCAGCCTCAAGGTGGGCGACGTGGTGCTGGTGGAAGCCGGCGACATCATCCCCTCCGATGGCGAGGTGATCGAAGGCGTGGCCTCGGTGAACGAAGCGGCCATCACCGGCGAGAGCGCACCGGTGATCCGCGAGAGCGGCGGCGATCGCTCGGCGGTCACCGGCGGCACGCAGGTGCTGTCCGACTGGATCCGCGTGCGCATCACCGCGGCCGCCGGCGCCACCTTCATCGACCGCATGATCGCTTTGGTGGAAGGCGCCGCGCGGCAGAAGACCCCCAACGAGATCGCCCTCAACATCCTGCTGGCGGGCATGACGCTGATCTTCGTGCTGGCCACGGTCACCATCCCGAGCTTTGCCGCCTACGCCGGCGGCACCATTCCGGTGATCGTGCTGGTGGCGCTGTTCGTCACCCTCATTCCCACCACCATCGGCGCCCTGCTGTCGGCCATCGGCATCGCCGGCATGGATCGGCTGGTGCGCTTCAACGTGCTGGCCATGTCCGGCCGCGCGGTGGAGGCGGCAGGGGACGTGGACACCCTGCTGCTGGACAAGACCGGCACCATCACCCTCGGCAACCGCCAGGCCACCGCCTTCCTGCCGGTGCGGGGCGTCACCGATCGCGAATTGGCGGATGCCGCGCAGCTCGCCTCGCTGGCCGACGAAACCCCCGAGGGGCGTTCCATCGTGGTGCTGGCGAAGGAGAAATACGGCATTCGCGCCCGCGACATGGCCAGCCTGCGCGCCACCTTCGTGCCGTTCACCGCGCAGACCCGCATGAGCGGGGTGGACATGGACGGAGAAGGCATCCGCAAGGGCGCGGTGGATGCGGTGCTGAAGCATCTGGAGGCCCAGCCGGCGGCCGGCATCGACGCCGAGGCGCGGCGGGAGATCGAGGCCATCGCCGAGGACGTGGCGCGGTCCGGCGGCACCCCCCTGGCGGTGCTGCGCGGCCCGCGCCTGCTGGGCGTCGTGCACCTCAAGGACATCGTCAAGGGCGGCATCAAGGAGCGTTTCGCCGAGCTGCGTCGCATGGGCATCCGCACGGTGATGATCACCGGCGACAACCCCATGACCGCCGCCGCCATCGCCGCCGAGGCGGGCGTGGACGACTTCCTCGCCCAGGCGACCCCCGAGAACAAGCTGGCCCTGATCCGCGAGGAGCAGGCCAAGGGCAAGCTCGTCGCCATGTGCGGCGACGGCACCAACGACGCGCCCGCTTTGGCGCAGGCCGATGTGGGTGTCGCCATGAACACCGGCACGGTGGCGGCGCGCGAGGCCGGCAACATGGTGGACCTGGACAGCGACCCCACCAAGCTCATCGAGATCGTCGAGATCGGCAAGCAGCTGCTGATGACCCGTGGCGCCCTCACCACCTTTTCCATCGCCAATGACGTGGCCAAGTATTTCGCCATCATCCCCGCCCTGTTCGTGGCCTTCTACCCGCAGCTGGGGGCCCTCAACATCATGGGGCTGGCGACACCGCAGAGCGCCATTCTCTCCGCCATCATCTTCAACGCCTTGATCATCGTGGCGCTGATCCCGCTGGCGTTGAAGGGGGTGCGCTACCGGGCGGTCGGCGCCGGCGCGCTGCTCACCCGCAATCTGGTGGTCTACGGCCTCGGCGGCATCATCGTCCCGTTCGCCGGCATCAAGGCCATCGATCTGGCCGTCACCGCCCTCGGCCTCGCCTGACGGCGGCTTCTTCCTGAAAGGAGACAAGCATGCTGAAACAGCTGCGTCCCGCCCTGGTGATGCTGGTGGCGTTGACCCTCATCACCGGCCTCGCCTATCCCCTGGCCATGACCGGCCTCGCCCAGGCGGTGTTTCCCGCCCAGGCCAACGGCAGCCTGATCGAACGGGAGGGGCGGGTGATCGGCTCCGCTTTGATCGGCCAGGATTTCACCGCGGCGCGCTACTTCCATCCGCGCCCCTCGGCCACCCTCGGCGCTGATCCGAACGATCCAGCCAAAAGCGTGCCGCAGCCCTATAATGCGGCGAGTTCCATGGGCTCCAACCTCGGCCCCAGCAATGCGGTGCTGATCGACCGCATCACGGCCGAGGCGACGCGGCTGCGGGCGGAGAACCCGGCGGCGCCGGTGCCGGTGGACCTGGTGACCACCTCCGGCAGCGGGCTCGATCCCGATCTGTCGCCGGCGGCGGCCCTGTTCCAGGTGCCGCGGGTGGCCCGGGCGCGGGGCCTCGGTGAAGACGCGGTGCGGGCGCTGGTGGTGGCGCATGTGAAGGATCGGCTGCTCGGCGTCATCGGCGAGCCGACGGTGAACGTGCTGGCGCTCAACCTGGCCTTGGACCAGCTCGGGCGGTGATGGGCGGCGAGCGGGGGAGGGACCATGGCTGACGACATGCGCGACGCACCGGCGCGTCCCTCGCCCGACGCGCTGTTGGAGAGCGCCGCGCGGGAGAGCCGCGGCCGCCTGAAGATCTTCCTCGGCGCCGCCCCCGGCGTCGGCAAGACCTATGAAATGCTGCTGTCGGGCCGTGCCCGGCGGGGCGATGGGGCGGATGTGGTGATCGGCGTGGTGGAGACCCACGGCCGCGCCGAGACCGAGGCCCTGGTGGAGGGCTTCGAGATCATTCCGCTCCGCCCTGTCACCTACAAAGGGCGCCTGCTCGCGGAGATGGACCTCGATGCCATCCTCGCCCGCCGGCCGGCGCTGGTGCTGGTGGACGAGCTCGCCCACACCAATGTGGACGGCAGCCGCCATCCCAAGCGCTATCTGGATGTGGAAGAGCTGCTGGCCCGTGGCATCGATGTCTACACCACCCTCAACATCCAGCATGTGGAGAGCCTCAACGACGTGGTGGCGCAGATCACCCGCATCCGCGTGCGCGAGACGGTGCCGGATTCCATCCTCGACCGGGCCGACGACATCGAGGTGATCGACCTCACCCCCGATGATCTCATCAAGCGTCTCAACGCGGGCAAGGTCTATCTGCCCACCACCGCCCGGCGCGCCATCGCGAACTATTTCTCCCCCGGCAACCTCACCGCCCTGCGGGAGCTGGCCCTGCGGCGCACCGCCCAGCGGGTGGACGAGCAATTGGTCAGCCACATGCAGGCGCATGCCATATCCGGCCCGTGGGCGGCGGGCGAGCGGGTGCTGGTGTGCGTCAATGAGGAGGCGCGGGGCCGCGCGCTGGTGCGCTATGCCCGCCGGCAGGCGGACCGCCTGCGCGCGCCCTGGGCGGCGCTGCACGTGGAGACCTCCCGCGATGCGGCGCTCGCCGAGGCGGACAAGGATCGCATCGCCGCGCACCTGCGCCTGGCCGAGCAGCTCGGGGCGGAGGCGGTGACCCTTCCCGGACAGGACGTGGCGGGCGACATCCTGCGCTATGCCGCCGCCAACAATTTCACCCATGTGGTGGTGGGCAGCCCCGGCCAGCCGCGCTGGCGCGAGCTGCTGACCGGTTCGGTCTCCCATGACCTGATCCGCCGTGCCGGCGACATCGCCGTGCATGTGATCTCCGGCGCCGAGCGCGAGGCCGCCGCGCCGGGCTGGAGCGTGAAGGCGGCCGCGGCGCGCCCGCCGTTCCGCATCGGCCCCTATGTCGTCGGCACCCTCTATGTGGCGGGCGCCCTCGCCGCCAGCGTGGTGCTCGACCGGGTGCTCGATGTGCGCAACCTGGCCCTGGTGTTCCTCATGGGGGTGCTGGGCACGGCGGTGACGGCGGGCCTGTGGCCGGCGCTCTATGCCTGCCTCGCCAGCGCGCTGGCCTTCAACTATTTTTTCCTGGAGCCGCGCTACACCCTGACCATTCAGGACCCCGAGAGCGTGCTCGCGCTGGCGTTCTTCCTGGTGGTGGCGGTGATCGCCAGCAATCTCATGGCGCGGGTGCAGCGCCAGGCGGAAACCGCGCGCCAGCGGGCCCGCGTCACCGAGGATCTCTATCTCTTCTCCAGGAAGCTGGCGGGGGCGGGCACCCTCGACGACGTGCTGTGGGCGAGCGCCCACCAGCTCGCCCTGATGCTCAAGGTGCGGGTGGTGATCCTGATGCCAGAGGCGGAAGGCCTGGCGGTGAAGGCCGGCTATCCGCCCGACGACAGCTTGGTGGAGGCGGATCTGGCCGCCGCCCGCTGGGCCTGGGCCCACGACCATGCCGCCGGGCGCGGCGCCGATACCCTGCCGGGCGCGCGCCGGCTCTACCTGCCGCTCAAATCGAGCCGCACCATCCTCGGCGTCATCGGCCTCGACAATGATCGGCAGGGGCCGCTGCTCACGCCCGAGCAGCAGCGGCTGTTCGATGCCCTGGCCGATCAGGCCGCCCTTGCCATCGAGCGCATTCAGCTGGTCGCCGACATCGACCAGGCCAAGCGCGCGGCGGAAACGGACCGGCTGCGCTCGGCGCTGCTCACCTCCCTTTCCCATGACCTGAAGACGCCGCTGGCCGCCATCCTGGGGGCGGCGGGCACGCTGCGCGACTATGCCGCCTCCATGTCGGAGCCGGACCGGGCCGATCTGCTGGCCACCGTCATCGACGAGGCCGAGCGGCTCAACCGCTTCATCGCCAACCTGCTGGACATGACCCGGCTGGAGACCGGCGCCATGCAGCCCAACGCCTCCTTCCAGTTCGCCGGCGATATGGTCGGCGCGGCCCTGCGCCGGGCCGAGAAGATCCTGGCCGGCCACCGGGTGGAGGTGGACATCGCCTCCGACCTGCCCATGGTGAAGGCCGACGCGGTGCTGTTTGAGCAGGTGGTCTTCAACCTTCTGGACAATGCCGCCAAATATGCGCCGGCGGGCTCCCTGGTGCGGATCACCGGCCGCCGGGAGGGGGCGGACCTCGCCATCCGGGTGATGGACGAGGGGCCGGGCATTCCCGAGGCGGATCTGGAACGGGTGTTCGATTCCTTCTACCGTGTACGCAAGACCGACCACGTGCGCGCCGGCACCGGGCTCGGGCTGTCCATCTGCCGCGGCTTCGTCGAGGCCATGGGCGGCACCATCACGGTGGCCAACCGGCGCGAGCGCAGCGGCGCCCTCTTCACCCTCCGCCTGCCGCTGGCGGCGGAGCCGCCCCATCTGGATGCGCAGGCATGACGGCGTCGACGGTCAGGATCCTGGTGGTGGATGACGAGCCGCCCATTCGCAAGCTGCTGCGGGTGGGCCTGGGCGCCGAGGGCTTCGCCATCGCCGAGGCCATCAACGCCCGCGATGCCATGGCGCAGGTGGAGGCCGCCCATCCCGACCTGATCCTGCTGGATCTCGGCCTGCCGGACCGCTCCGGCCACGATCTGCTCGAAGCCTGGCGCGCGGCGCGTGTGGATGTGCCCATCATCATCCTCTCGAGCCGCACCGACGAGACCGGCATCGTCCAGGCGCTGGAGCGCGGCGCCGACGATTATGTGTGCAAGCCGTTCGGCATGAAGGAGCTGGTGGCGCGCATCCGGGTCGCCCTGCGCCATCGCTTCCAGCAGCAGGGCGAGCGGCCGGTGTTCCAGAGCGGCGGCCTGTCGGTGGATCTGGTGAAGCGTATCGTCAGGGTGGACGGCCGCGAGGTGAAGCTGTCGCCGAAGGAATACGATATTCTGCGCATCCTGGTGCAGCACGCCGGCAAGGTGATCACCCACCAGCACCTGCTGGGGCAGGTGTGGGGGGGGGCGGCCGATGTGCAGTATCTGCGCGTCTATGTCCGCCAGCTCCGGCAGAAGATCGAAACCTCGCCGGACCAGCCACACTACATCATGACCGAGACCGGCGTGGGCTACCGCCTGCGCGAGGCCGACGGGTGAGGGCGGGCGGTGGCGCCACGGCATCGGCCGGCGCCCGCCCCATGAAGCGAACGAGACCCATGCAGATTGCTGATTTTCTTTCGCCGGAGAACGTCTTCGTCGATTTGGCGCCGGCCTCCAAGGCGGCGGTGCTGGCGCGCCTGGCGGATCTCGCCGGCCGCCGGCTGGGCCGGCCAGGGGACGAGATTCTGGAGCTGTTGGCGGCCCGCGAGCGGCTCGGCTCCACCGGCATCGGCGAGGGTGTCGCCATTCCCCACGCGCGGGTCCCCGGCCTGCGCCAGCCGGTGGGGCTGCTGGCGCGGCTGGCCAGCCCGGTCCCGTTCGAGGCCATCGACGACGTGCCGGTGGACATGGTGTTCGTGCTGCTGTTGCCGGAGGAGGGCACCGGGGCCCATCTCAACGTCCTGGCCTGCATCGCCCGG
This sequence comes from Xanthobacter sp. ZOL 2024, assembly GCF_052932325.1. NCBI lineage: Bacteria > Pseudomonadati > Pseudomonadota > Alphaproteobacteria > Hyphomicrobiales > Xanthobacteraceae > Xanthobacter > Xanthobacter sp. ZOL 2024. The sequence continues at coordinate 1,371,598 of NZ_CM128808.1, read as the reverse complement.
CAGCTGCGGGCGTCGCAGGTGCGGGAGGCCATGCGGCTCGCGGGCGACGCGGCGCAGCTCTACGCCGCCGCCGTCACCGAGCCAGCGGCGGCGCCCGGCCGGGCCTGAGCGCCGCCCTCAGGATGGGCGCCGATCACGAGTAGCGTTTACCTTTGCCCTTGGGCTTGCCCTCGGAGGGGGAGGAGTGCCGGCCCTTCGGCGGCCGGTCGAGCTTGCCGCCAGCAGATGATTTGCCGGTAGACGGTTTGGCGGCGCGCGGCTTTCCCGGGGCGCCGCCCCGGTCCTCGCCGACGCCGGCATGCCCCGCCCCATCGCGGAACGGCTTGCCGCGGTGGGGCTTCTCCCGATACGGCGTCTCGTGCGACCGGTGATCCCGCTGCGGCCGGCCGCGCATGGGCTTGCCGGAGCGCTCCGGCCGGGCCGGGGGCGCGCCGGGCAGGGGCTCGATGATCACATCCTCGCCCTCCGGCTTGCGGGCCGCCTTGCCGAAGCGATCGGCGGCGGCGAGGCTGACCTCGAACGCGGTCTCGTCATCGAAGATGCGGATGGTGCCGATCTCCTTGCGGGTGACGTTTCCGTGCCGGCAGATCAGCGGCAGCAGCCATTTGGGATCGGCATTGTTGCGACGGCCCACATTGAGCCGGAACCAGACGCTGCCGGCGCCCGAGGCGCCACCGAAATCCCGGTCGGCGGCGCGGTCGCGGGGGCTGCGCGACAGGCCCGGATCGCTGACCTCTTCCGGGGCCGGCAGGCCGGCCCGGTAAAGGCGCACCAGGGCGGCGGCCAGATGCTCGGGCGCATGGGCCGCCAGCAGGGTCTGGGCGGCGGCGAGATCGTCCTCGCTCGGCTCCTCGGTGATGAGGGGATCGCGCAGCATGCGCTCGTGGTCGAGCTTGCGGATGTCCTCGGCGGTGGGCGGGCCGGACCAGGCCGGCTGGATGCCGAGGCCCCGCAGCAGGTCCTCGGTGCGGCGGCGGCGGAACGGCGGCACCAGTAGAACGCTGACGCCCTTGCGGCCGGCCCGGCCGGTGCGGCCGCTGCGGTGCTGCAGGCTTTCGGCATCGTTCGGCAGGTCGGCGTGGATGACAAGGCCGAGGTTCGGCAGGTCGATGCCGCGGGCCGCGACGTCGGTGGCGACACAGACCCGCGCCCGGCCATCGCGCAGCGCCTGCAGGGCATGATTGCGCTCGTTCTGGCTCAGTTCACCGGAGAGGGCGACGGCGGCGAACTGGCGTTCCTGCAGCATGGCGTGCAGCCGCCGCACCGCGTCGCGGGTGTTGCAGAACACGATGGCGCTGGGGGTGTCGTGGGCGCGCAGCACGTTGACCACCGCATGGCCGACCTCGGTGGGGGCGACCCGCATGGCGCGATATTCGATGTCGGCGTGGCCGCCTTCCGCGCTCGCCACCTCGATGCGCAGGGCGTCGTGCTGGTAGCGCCGGGCGAGGGCGATGATGCCGCGCGGCATGGTGGCGGAGAACAGCAGGCTGCGCCGCTCCGGCGGCGTCGCTTCAAGAATGAATTCGAGATCCTCGCGGAAGCCCAGGTCGAGCATCTCGTCGGCTTCGTCCAGCACCGCCACCTGCAGCGCCGACAGATCGAGCCGGCCGCGCTCCAGATGGTCGCGCAGCCGCCCGGGGGTGCCGACCACCATATGGGCGCCGTGGTTGAGCTGGCGCTGTTCCTGGCGCGGGTCCATGCCGCCGACGCAGGAGACGATGCGCGCGCCGGTGCCGGCATAGAGCCAGCTGAACTCGCGCTGCACCTGCAGGGCCAGCTCGCGGGTGGGCGCCACCACCAGGGCCTGCGGCGCGCCGGCCGGGCCGAAGCGCTCGGCGGTGCCCAGCAGGGTCTCGGCCATGGCGAGGCCATAGGCGACGGTCTTGCCGGAGCCGGTCTGGGCCGAGACCAGAAGGTCGCGGGTGGCTGCCTCGGGCGCCAGCACCGCCTGCTGCACCGGGGTGGGGTCGTTGTACTCGCGCTCGGCCAGGGAGCGGGCAAGGGCCGGGTTGGACGTCAGGAAGGGCACGGCTGGTTCCGCCTATCTCGCAATCTCGTCAGGCGTCGAAGGGGAGCCGTCGGAAGGTGTCTGGAACGTCTTCCTAATAGGATGGTCGCCGAGATGCCACCGTCTCCCATGCGCTGACCGCCGGGGCGGTGTGCCATTCCCGCAGGGCTGTCGACATCGGGCTGCAAGGCCAGGTCTCGACCGGATGGGGCGGCGCCCTCCACGGCTGGTCCCGACGCGCGTCCGACGTCGGGCTTCCGTGCCATCAGGTCTTCAGGTGGTGGGCGCACAAGGGCTCGAACCTTGGACCCGCTGATTAAGAGTCAGCTGCTCTACCAACTGAGCTATGCGCCCACTCGAGGTTGCCCCCGAAGGAGGCGTTCGTGTAGCAAACTGGCCGGGGACTGACAAGCCTGCGGTTTGAATTTTTCGCGCCACCTTGCGCGCGCTGTGGACAAGGCCGGTGCCGCCCTCAGAGCGAGGAGACGAGGTGCCCGCCGTCCACTGCCAGGCTCGCGCCGTTCATGTAAGCGGAGGCGTCCGAGCACAGGAACAGCAGCGGGCCGGTGAGATCGTCGAGGGTGCCGAGGCGGCGGTTGGGAATGCGCTTCACCAGCGCCAGGCCCGCCTCGGTGGCGAAGAAGTCCCGGTTGAGGTCGGTTTCCACATAGCCGGGGCACAGCGCATTGGTGCGGATGCCGTAGCGTGCCCATTCGAGGGCCATGGAGCGGGTGAGCTGCACCAGCGCCGCCTTGGAGGCGGCATAGGCCGCCACCTGCCCCGCCACCCGGTGGCCGAGGATGGAGGCCACATTGACGATAGCGCCGCCCTGCTTGTCCTTCACCATCTGGCGGGCCGCCGCCTGGGCCGTGAGGAAGGCGCCCTTGAGATTGGTGTCCACCACCCGGTCCCAGCTGGCCTCGTCCATGTCCATGAGCGGCTTGGTGGCGGTGGTGCCGGCATTGTTCACCAGCACGTCGAGCCGGCCGAAGGCCTCGGCTACGGCGGTCACCGCCGCCTCCGCCGAGGCGGTATCGGTGACGTCGAGGGCGAGGGGCAGAGCGGTGCCGCCGGCCGCGGTGATGCGCTCGGCCAAAGCCGCGCAGGCGGCCACGTTGCGGGCGCCCAGCGCCACCTTGGCGCCGGCGGCGGCCAGCCGCTCGGCGAAGAAGGCGCCGAGCCCCTGCGAGGCGCCGGTGACCAGCACCGCCTGGCCGTCGAGCGTGACCTGAAAGCCCATGGATGCCTCCCGTGTTTCCCGTTGCCCTGTCTCGCCTCGCTTCTTCTAATTTGAGCGAGCGCTCGCTTTTTTATGGGAGCGGAGCGGCGCCGGCAAGGGGCCAGATGGCCCCGCGCCGGGCCGCGCGGGCTCAGGTCACCGGCACGGACTCGTGCAGGGCGTCGATCTCGGCGCTGAGGCGGGTGAAATCCGGCGACGAGGGGGCGGCATAATTGAGGTTCTTGAACAGGCCGGTGAGCCTGGTGAAATGGCGCCGCAGCGCCTCCTTGTCGGCGAATTCGTAGCGGCTGGTGGCGATGGCGTAGACGCGGCCGAACAGGTCCTTCTGCCGGGCCGGGGCCACCGAGCTGTCCACCGGGTCGAAGGCGTCCTGCTGCAGGAACACCATGTCGAGGAAGCGCGCCTGCTCCAGTGCCAAAGCATCCTCCAGGCTGATGCCCTCCTCGCCGGCCACCTGCTCCATGCGCTGGATCTCGTCACCCCGCTGCAGCAAAGCGATCATCTCGTCCACCTGGTGGGTCCAGTCGGCGCCGAGATGGTCGACGAACCACGGCTCCATCTGCCGCCGGTAGCGCGACCAGGAGGTGAGCGGGTCGATGGCCGGGTAGAAGCGCTTGTAGGCGCGGTCATAGGAGAGGCCGAGGAAGCACTTCACCGCCGCCAGGGTGGACTGGGTGACCGGCTCCTCGAAATTGCCGCCGGCGGGGGACACCGCGCCGATGATGGTGAAGGCGCCTTCGGCCCCGTCATTGGCGCGGATGACGCCGGCGCGCTCGTAGACGCCCTTGATGGCGCTGTCGAGATAGGCGGGAAACGCCTCCTCGCCGGGGATCTCCTCCAGCCGGCCCGAGGTCTCGCGCATGGCTTGGGCCCAGCGCGAGGTGGAATCGGCGATCATCAGCGTCTTCAGCCCCATCTGGCGATAGTATTCGCCGATGGTGATGCCGGTGTAGATGGAGGCCTCCCGCGAGGCCACCGGCATGGACGAGGTGTTGCAGACGATCACCGTGCGATCCATCAGCGAACCGCCGGTGCGCGGGTCCTTGAGGCGGGGGAAATCGGTGATGGTCTCCACCACCTCGCCGGCCCGTTCGCCGCAGGCCACGAGGATCACCACGTCCACGTCCGAATGGCGGGCGATGAGGTTGAGCAGCACCGTCTTGCCGGCGCCGAACGGCCCGGGAATGCAGGCCGCGCCCCCCTGCGCCACCGGGAAGAAGGTGTCGATGATGCGCTGGGTGGTGATCATGGGCTCGGAAGGATAGAGCCGGGTCGCGCTGCCGTTGCGCAGCTGCAGCCGCGGCAGGGCGCGCCGCACCGGCCAGTCCTGGGCCAGCGTCAGGGTGCGCTCGGCGCCGGAGGGGGCGGTGATGCGCGCCACCGGTTCGTCCACGTTCACCGAGCCGTCGCGGATCCAGCTCACCGTCCAATCCTCGTCGAGGGCGAACGGCACCATGATCTTATGGGTGATGGCCCCTTCCGGCACCGTGCCCAGCACGTCGCCGGCCTTCACCCTGTCGCCCACCCGGCGGGTGGCGGAGAAGGCCCATTTGGCATGGGGGTCGAGCCCCGGCGCGGCGACGCCCTTGGGCAGGAACACGCCATGGCCGTGGGCCAGCGCCTCCAGCGGATTCTGCAGGCCGTCATAGACCTGCCCGAGGAGGCCCGGGCCGAGCCGCACCGACAGCAATTGGCCGGTCTGCTCGACGCCATCGCCAAGGCCGATGCCGCCGGTGCTCTCATAGACCTGGGCGTCCGCCTCATCCCCCAGCACCCGCAGCACTTCGGCCTTGAGGCGCTGCGCGGGGGCGCGGGCGGGGCGGATATAGACCACCTCATTCTTCATCAGCCGGCCGCGGGCCGGATCGGTGAGGCGCAGGCGCACGATGTCTTCCTGCACGGCGACGATGGTGGCGGTGGCGTCCACGGTCATGGGGCAATCCCGGAGGGCTGGCCGGCGTCGCGCGCGGCGTCGAGCAGCGCGGCGAACCGGGTGGTGGCGGCGGCCACGTCATAGCGGGCCCAGCGGTCGGCGAGGCGCCAGCGCAGCACATAGAGCGCCACCGCCTCGAAATCGAAGATATGGCCGTCCCCATAGCGGCCGGCGGCATCCCACGCCGCTTGCAGGATCACCCGCTCGAGCCCGGCGGTGTCGCCCGCCTCCAGCCGCTCGCGGGCCTTGTTCACCCAGGGAAAGGAATGGCCGACGCCGAAATCGGGGGCGGCCCAATGGGTGCGGATGGTCTCGGTGAAGCGGCCATAGCCCCAGGCCTCGCCATGGGCGGGGGCCTCGCCACCCCTGTGGCGGCGGCGCAGGGCGGCGATCAGGGTGCGGATTTCCAGCCGGTCGCGGAGGGCGGCGCGCAGGGTGTCGTTGCGGGCCCGCGCCACCACCTTGGTGACGGCGGCGACGAACGCGGCGTCGCTCTCGCCGAGGTCGATGCGGTCCCAGGACAGAGCGGCATCCAGCGCGTCGAGATCGGCCCGGTCCTCGGGGGCGAGGTTGCGCAGCCGCTCCTCCAGCCGGGTGGTGCTGATGGCCGGTGTGGTGGTGCCGAGCAGCGGCCCCAGCGCCGGCAGGCTGGCCATCTCCATCACATAGGGATCATGGCCGGCGATCATCGCACCACCCCTTCCAGAAGGGCGCGGAAGCGGGGCTGGAGGTGGGCCAGCAGCACCTCGGCCACGGCGGCGTCGGTGAGGTCGACGCTGACGCCGCGATCGACGAGCTTTATGCGGATGCCCCCGTCCGGCCCCTCCTGGCGATCGAAGCTCACTCCGCCGCGCAGCATCTCGGCGGCGCAGCAGGCGGCGAAATGGGTGAGGGAGCCGGCCACCATCTCCTCGGGATTGCGCCGCAGCTCGTCGAGGCCCACCGCCTGGCGCGGCAGGCTCACCACCAGCGTTTCGGCACGGTCGAGGTCGGCCTCGTCCCGGGCGCGGCCCGCCACCGCCAGGATCATGGCCTTGAGCAGGTCCTCGTCGCGCATCACCTGGGAGACGGTCTTGGCCACATCCGCCGCGAAGCGTTGGGCGAGCTGGGCCTTCAGGTCCAGCATGGCGTCGCGCACGGCGATGCGCAGGGCATCCTCTCCGGCGCGCCGCAGCGCCTCGGCTTCCGCCCGCGCGGTCTCGCGCACGGCGGTGGCCTGGGCCTCGGCCTTGTCCAGGATCTCGCGGGCGTGGGCGCGGGCCTCGCCGACCAGGCGCTCGGCCTCCTGGCGGCCGGCTTCCACTCCCTCGTCACGCAGGCGGGAGATGAGGGTTTCCACCCCCGAGGCGGTGGACAAGGCGGCGTCGGATTTGTGGACCATGGCGCGCTCCTTCGGCTTCAGATGGTGCGCGCCAGCACCAGGGCAAACACGAAGGCGAACACGGCGAAGCCCTCGACGATGGCGGCCGGTGCCAGCGCCAGGCCGAAGATCTCCGGCTTGGTCTTGGAGGCGGCGATGGCGCTGGCGCAGGCGCGGCCCTGCCACACCGCCGTGTAGAGCAGCACCAGGGAGGCAATGAAGCCGATGCCGAACAGGGCGCCGGCGCTGTGCGCGGTGACTGGCTGCTGCAGGGAGAACATCACCACGATGCCGTAGATGACGTTCGAGGAGGGGATGACCGAGATGCCGATATAGCGGCCATAGCCGCTGTCGGTCTCCACCATGGCGCCGATGGCCGCCTGGCCGGCGATGGACACGCCGATGGCCGCGCCCAACGCCCCGAGCCCCATGGGGGCGAAGATGCCGAGCCAGCCGAGGGCGATGACGAGATCATTCATGAGCGTGCCTCTCTCAACGGTGGGGCGCTGGTCATTGGGGAAGCTCCCGGCGGGCGAAGGCGCGGAAGGGATAACCCTCCTCGGTCAGGCCCCAGCCGAAGAATTCGATGAAGTTCAGGCGCAGCCCGTGCACCACGCCGCTCATGAGGCCGAGGGCGATGTTGGTGACATGGCCGAACGCCAGGATGGCGATCATCAGCACCACCCCGAGGCCGGGATGGGTGCCGCGCATCTCCACCGCCAGCGCGTTGAAGGTGGCGGCCAGCGAGGCGCTGGCGAGGCCCAGGGCGAACAGGCGCAGATAGCTCAGCACGTCGCCGAACAGCTTGGTCACGGAGGTGAGGGCGAGCACCCCGGCGGCGAGCCGCTTCAGCCAGTCGAGGGGCGCCTCCACCGGGGTCGCGGCGGCGGCGCCGACGAACACCAGGGCGAGGCCGAGCGCGATGGCGCCGTAGGCCAGGCCTTCCCCGCCGCTGCCCTGGGCGAGGAAGGCGGCAAGGCCCGACCACAGGGTGACGATCCAGCCCAAAGCGGAAAGGCCGGCGCCGCGGTCCCGGTTGAGCCACGCCACCGCCCCCAGCGCCACCGTGAGATGCACCACGCCGATGATGAGGGAGAGCTGCATCATCTGGTCGAAGTCGTTGATATGGATGATGGCGAGGGCCGCGGGCAGGGAGCCGGCGGGGGGCTTCAGGCCGAAATAGGAGCCCGCCAGCACCCCATAGAGAAGGGCGGCTCCGGCAAGGGTGATGAGCAGCACCCGGGCGCGCCGGCCGGCCGGGCGCGCCCCGAGCCGCCGCCAGAACGCCAGGGTGCCGAGCGCCAGCAGCAGCGCATAGCCGGCGTCGGCCACGATCATGGCGAAGAACAAGGCGAAGGAGGAGAACACGACGAGGCTCGGGTCCCAGCTGCGATAGCCGGGGCTGGTGTAGAAGCTGGTGAGGTCGCCGCCGCTCTCCAGGCCCTTGGGAATGTCCAGCAGGGTGGGCGGCGCGTCGCTCGGTCCCGGCACCTCGTCCACCAGGGCGAGGCGCCCGTCGGCGGCCAGGGCCGCCACCTCCGGCACCGCGCGGGCCGGCACCCAGCCCTGGACCGCGAACACCGCATCGGCATCGAACGTGTGCTCGGCGGCCTCGCGCAGGTCCTCCTGGTCGGCGGCGGCGGCGAGGTGGGTGCCCAGCGCCAGGCGCCAGCGGCTCAGCTCGGCGCGGGTGTTCTCCGCTTTCTCGATGGCAATGGCATTGTCGTCCAGCTCCACCTTGAGCACGCTGCGCGGCACCGCGCCCACATGCACCCGCGGCACCGGCAACAGATCATCCGGCGGCTCCTCGGGCGCGATCACGGCCACATAGAGATTGGTGGTGCCCTTGCGCACCACGTGCCAGGGCAGGCGCACAAGGTCGAGGGCGGCGCGCTGGCCGATGGGCAGGGCGTAGAACCACAGCCGCTGGCCGGCCAGGGCCTCCAGCGGCGGGAAATGGATGTCGCCCCAGGGGGCGAGGGCCTCGATGCGGGCCTGCAGGACGTCGCGCCGGTCGCGCAGGGTGCGCAGCAGGGACCGGTTCTCCAGCACTTCTGCCACCACCACGTCGAGATCGAAGGGGGTCTTGGGCCGGTAGGGCAGGCGCTTGTCTGGCGCCTCCGTGAGGTGGCGATAGGCGGCCTGGGTGCGGTTGATGCGGGTGGCGTCGCGCGGTGCCAGAGGCGCCGCCTCGGTGAGCGGGATGAGGTGCATCACCCCGAGCTTCTGCAGCGCCTTGAGGGTATCCGCCTTGTCGGCGAGGGGGCCGCACAACGTGAGGCGGCGCATGGGCACGATGCTCATGTGCGTGTCTCGATCATGGCGTGACGCGCCCCTTTGCCCTTTGCGATCTTGGCGGCCACCACCGCCGCCCGCTCGCTGTCGCCGATGAACACCAGGATGCGGCGGATATTGCGCTCGGTCTGGGGAATGAGGATCTTCTCGAACAGATTGGTGCGCTGGGTGATGCGCGTCACCGCCCGGTCGAGCAGGGCCACCCGCTCAACCGCCACCTCGGTTTCCAGTTTGAGGCGGAGGGCGGCCTCAAGCCGGGTCACCACCGCATCCACCCAATGGGGGCGCGTCATGCCGCCGTAGGGCGCGACGCGGATCTCCACCTGATCCACCACCGGCAGCTTCACCCCCGCCACGTTGCGGGTGGCGAAGGTGACCGCGCCGCACCGCACCAGGCCGTCGAGGTCGATGCGGCGATCGGCCAGCATGGGCAAGGCGGCGCCGGCCTCGGCGATGGCGGTGGCGAGGGCGGCCTCGACGGCGGCGAGCTCGGCCCGCGCCTGGTTGCGCGCCGCCATCAGCTGCTGGCGCTTGAGGTCGAGGGCCGGCAGGTAGCGCTTATAGGTGGCGAGGTTCGCCTTCTCTCGGGTGAGCTGGGATTTGCTCAAGGTGACGCCGGCCATGGGCTCACGCCTCCGCTGGGTAGTATTTCTCGATCAGGCTCTGGCGCACCAGCAGGTCTTCGGGCGGGAAGCACTCCGCCATGGTGCGCCAGCCGAGATCGAGGGCGGCTTCCAGCGGCAGCGCCACCGCCGCATCCATGAAGCGGGCCTTGAACAGGGCGCCATAGCGCAGCAGCCGCTGGTCGTATTCGGAGAGGTCGAACGCCATGGCCTGCTTGCGCTCGGCATCCCGGGCGCCGGCATAGAGGCGGATCATGGTGTTCATGACGGCGGAATGATCCTCCCGCGTCTCCTTCCCGATCACGTGCTGCTTGAGCCGGGAGAGGGAGCCGAACGGGTCGATCATGCCGTCGCGCAGATAGAACTGGCCCTCGGTGATGTAGCCGGTGTTGTCGGGTACCGGATGGGTCACGTCGCCGCCGGGCATGGTGGTGACGGTGAGGATGGTGACCGAGCCGGCGCCGTGGAACACCGCTGCCTTCTCATAGCGGCGGGCGAGCTGGGAATAGAGATCGCCCAGATAGCCACGGTTGGAGGGCACCCGCTCCATGGCCACCCCCACCTCCTTCAGCGCGTCGGCGAAGGCGGTCATGTCGGTGAGCAGCACCAGGACGCGCTTCTTCTCCTCCACGGCGAAGCGCTCGGCCACCGCCAGCGCCATGTCGGGCACCAAAAGCCGCTCCAGGGGCGGGTCGGCGGCCTGGTTCACGAACATCACGGTGCGGGCGAACACGCCGGCATCCTCGAAGGCGGAGCGGAAGCGCCAATAGTCATCGAAGGTGAGGCCGAGCCCGCCGAACACCACCACATCGGCTTCCGCCTGCACGCCGATACGCGCCAGCAGCGCGTCGTGGGGCTCGCCGGCGGTGGAGAAAATGGGGATCTTCTGGCTTTCCACCAGGCAGTTGAACACGTCGATCATCGGCACGTTCGTGCGGATCATGCGCGAGGCCAGCGCCCGCCGGGCCGGATTGGCGGAGGGGCCGCCGATCTCCACCTGTGGCTCGTCGGTGAGCGGTGGGCCGCCATCCGCCACCGTGCCGTCGCCGGTGAAGACGCGGCCGAGGATGTTGTCGGAGAAGATCACCCGCGGCGGATGGCCGAGGAAGCGGGCGGTGGTGCGGGTGGACAGGCCCTGGGTGCCGCCGAACACCTGCAGTGAGGCTTCCCCCGCCTCCAGCTTCACCACCTGGGCGAGGCGGGGCGTGTCGTTGCCCTCGCGCACCATGGCGAGGTCGCCATAGCGCGGGCCCTCCGGGTCGTCGGCGGTCTGCGGCGGCAGCGCCACCCGCACCACTTCGCCGACGATGGAGAGAATCAGGTCGTAATGGATGGCGATGGCGTTCATGGCTCGCGACCGGTTGCGCCGCCCCGGCCGGGCGGGCGGTGAAGGGGGTGGTCCGCGCGCCGGGCGAACCGCGAGAAGGCGCATCCCGTCCATGCACAAGGGCGGATGGACAAGGGCTGCGGGAGCGCGGCACCCCAGGCGGGCACCCTGCGCCGGGCCATCATGACCCCGCTACCGGGCCCCACGACCTAGCGTCAAGTCTAGGGACGCACTCCGAGGCTGTCCATACGCGCACCGCCGCCGGCGACGGGCCGGCCGCGGCCGTCATCGGGTCGCGCGGGCGGCGTCGGGCGGCGCGCGGGGCGCCTTCCGGCGGGCCTTGGCGGCCGGCGGTGCGGCCCGGTGGGAGGGCGCAGCGGTCGCCATGGCGCCGGGGGCAACGGCGAAGTGCCGCACCCGGGGCCGGTGTGTGCGGTGCACACTTCCCCCTTGCATCGGCGGGCGGGACGTCATCCATTTGCAGTGGATTCCCGTTAGGCGTGCGGTGCGGCAGCATGATCCGGCTGCCGCAGCGGTGCACGCCGCCGGGGCAGGGTGACGAGCCCATTCTGGCGCAAGCCTCACGACCTATCCGTCGCGGCGGGCATCTCCAGGTGCGGCGAACGAGAGGACCCCTCATGTTTTCACTGGCCGGTCAGAAGGCGCTGGTGGTTGGCGTGGCGAATGATCAATCCATTGCCTGGGGCTGCGCCAAGGCGCTGCGGGCGCAGGGCGCCGATCTCGCCATCACCTATCTCAACGCCAAGGCGGAAAGCCATGTGCGGCCGCTGGCGGAGGCGCTCGGCGCCGAGCTGATCCTGCCCCTCGACGTCACCGAGGACGCGGAGATGGACGCCGTGTTCGCCGCCATCACGGAAAGATGGGGCCGGCTCGACACGGTGCTGCATTCCATCGCCTTCTGCCCGCGCGAGGACCTGCACGGGCGGGTGGTGGATTGCTCCAAGGCTGGCTTTGCCATGGCCATGGATGTGTCGGTGCATTCCTTCCTGCGCATGGTGCGCCGGGCCGAGCCGCTGATGCCTCAGGGCGGCACCTGCATGACCGTCTCTTTCTACGGCTCCGAGAAGGTGGTCGAGCATTACAATGTGATGGGCCCGGTGAAGGCGGCGCTGGAAGCCACCGTGCGCTATGTGGCCGCGGAGCTGGGCGAAAAGGGCATCTCCGTGCACGCTTTGTCGCCCGGGCCGCTGAAGACCCGCGCCGCCTCCGGCATCGCCGAGTTCGACGAGCTGCTGGAGGAGGCGGCGGCCCGCGCCCCCACCCACCTGCTGGCCACCATCGAGGACGTGGGCGCCTATGCCGCCTTCCTCGCCAGCCGCGAGGCCGCCAATGTCACCGGCGGCGTCCATCTCATTGACGGCGGCTACAGCATCGTCGGCTAGCCCGCGTTGCGGCGGGAGCCGGTGCTCCCGCCTGCCGTTCCGTCCTGACCCCACCCAAGGTAAGGTGCCCGCATGATGCGCGAAAACAAGACCTTCGACGAGCTCAAGCCGGGCGACAGCGCCGAGCTGCGCCGCGCCTGCACCACCGACGACCTGATCGTCTTCGCCAACGTTTCCGGCAACCACAACCCGATGCACCTGCCCAACCAGGACATCGACCACGATGGCAAGGAAGACGTGGTGGTGGCGCCCTCCATGTGGGTGGGCTCGCTGATCTCGGCGGTGCTGGGCAATCTGCTGCCCGGCCCGGGTACCCTCTATCGCACGCAGTTGTTTCAGTTCCACGGCCGGGCGTCGGCCGGCGACGAACTGCAGGTGAAGGTCACGGTGCTGGAGAAGCGGGTGGATGGCGTGGTGCGCCTCGCGACCGAGGTGCGGCGCCTGTCCGACGACACCATCCTGCTGGAAGGCGAGGCGGAGGTGGAGGCGCCGAAGGTCAAGTTCACCTATGAGGAGCAGGAGCTGCCCGGCCTCATCGTGCAGCGCCATCGCCATTTCGACGCCCTGCTGGAGCGGGCGGAGAAGCTGCCGCCTTTGTCGGTGGCAGTGGTGGCGCCGGAGGAGCCGGCTTCCCTCGGTGGCGCCCTGCTGGCGGCCAAGGAAAAGCTGATCACCCCCATCCTGGTGGGCTCGGCCCGCAAGATCGAGGCGGCGGCCAGGGGCCTCGGCCAGAGCCTCGACGGCATCGAGATCATCGACCAGCCGGAGAATGCCGCCGCGGCCAATGCGGCGGTGGATGTGGTGGCCGACGGCCGCGCGCAGGCGCTCATGAAGGGCCATCTGCACACCGACGAGCTTTTGAAGGCGGCGCTGCGCAAGGAGCGCGGCCTCAGGATCGGCCGGCGCTTCACCCACATCTTCATCATGGATGTGCCGGGGCTGTCGCATCTGCTGCTGGTGACGGACGCGGCCATCAACATCGCCCCCGATCTGCTCACCAAGGTGGACATCTGCCAGAACGCCATCGACCTCGCCATCTCGCTGGGCATCGCGCAGCCCAAGGTGGGGGTGCTCTCGGCGGTGGAGACGGTGAACCCGCAGATCGCTTCCTCGGTGGATGCGGCGCTGTTGTCCAAGATGGCCGAGCGCGGCCAGATCACCGGCGGGCTGGTGGATGGGCCGCTGGCCATGGACAATGCGGTGGACATTGCCGCCGCCCGCATCAAGGGCATCCGCTCGCCGGTGGCGGGCAAGGCCGAGGTGCTGGTGGTGCCGGATCTCGATGCCGGCAACATGCTGGCCAAGCAGCTCACCTTCATCTCCCACGCCGAGGCCGCAGGCCTGGTGATGGGCGCCAAGGTGCCGATCATCCTCACCTCCCGCGCCGATGGCGAGAAGGCGCGGCTCGCCTCCTGCGCGGTGGCGGTGGTGCATCAGGCCCGCATCAGCGGCCAGAACACGAGCGAGGCGGTGTGAGCATGGAACGTCCCGTCACCCTGACCCTGAACGCCGGCTCGTCCTCCCTGAAGTTCAGCCTCTACGACATCTCCGAAGGCTTCGCCGAGCCGCAGCTGATGGCGGTGGGGGCGGTGGATGCCATCGGCGGGGCGCCGCGGCTGAAGGCCAAGCTCGCCCCCGGCACCGCCGCCATCACCCGCGATCTCGCCCAGTCCGAGGCCTCCGATCATGCGAGCGCCCTCGCCACCGCCTTGGCGGTGCTGCGCAGCCAGTATCCGGAGGCGAAAGCCTCGGTGGTGGGGCACCGGGTGGTGCATGGCGGCCCGCATTTCTCCACCCCGGTGGTGGTGACCGACAAGGTGATGGAGGAGATGCGGGCGCTGTCGCCGTTCGCGCCCATCCACCAGCCGCACAACCTCGCCGGCATCGAGGCGGCCAAGATGGCGTTTCCCGAGGCGCTGCAGGTGGCGTGCTTCGACACCGCCTTCCACCGCCACCATCCCAAGGTGAACGACACCTTCGCTTTGCCGCGCGAATATTACGCCAAGGGCGTGCGCCGCTATGGCTTCCACGGCCTGTCCTACGAATACATCACCGGCGAATTGCAGCGCATGGCGCCGCTGCTGCATGACGGCCGGGTGGTGGTCGCCCATCTCGGCAATGGCGCCTCCATGTGCGCCATTCTCGGCGGCCGCTCCATCGCCTCCACTATGGGCTTCACCGCCCTCGACGGCCTGCCCATGGGCACCCGCTGCGGCCAGATCGATCCGGGCGTGATCTTTTACATGGTCCAGCAGGAGGGCAAGACCATCGATGAAGTCCGGGACATGTTCTACTACAAGTCCGGTCTCCTCGGCATGTCGGGCATTTCCAACGACATGCGCACCCTGGAGGCGGCGGACCTGCCGGAGGCCCACGAGGCCATCGACTATTTCGTGTTCCGCATCCGCCGCGAGCTGGGCGGCCTGGCCGCCGCTCTGGGCGGTCTCGACGCCCTCATCTTCTGCGGCGGCATCGGCGAGAATTCGCGCAAGATCCGCCGCCGCATCTGCGAGGGCATGAGCTGGATCGGCCTGGAGCTCGACCACGACCAGAACGACGTCAGCGCCCAGGTCATCTCCACCGAATTCTCCCGCGCCCGCATCATGGTGATCCCCACCAATGAGGAGCTGGTGATCGCCCGCGCCTGCAAGCGGGCCCTCGCCGAACAGGCGCCGCGCGCGGCCTGATCTGTCTCATCCCTCTCCGGCGCGGCGTGTCCCGCGCCCCCCCAACACCAAGAGGAAACGCCATGAAGAAGGCGATCCGGGCCGAGGAGGCCGCGGCTCTCATTCCCGACGGCGCGCGGGTGCTCATCGGCGGCTTCATGGCTGTCGGCAGCCCGCTGCGCCTCATCGATGCCCTGGTGGAACGCGGCGTGCGCGGCCTCACCGTCATCGCCAATGATGCCGGCCTGCCGCACAAGGGCATCGGCCGGCTGGTGCATGCCGGGGCGGTGAGCCGCGCCATCATGAGCCACATCGGCCTCAACCCCGAGATCCAGCAGAAGATGATCGACGGGGAGATCGCCGTGGAACTGGTGCCCCAGGGCACGCTGGTGGAGCGCATCCGCGCCGCCGGCATGGGCCTTGGCGGGGTGCTCACCGCCACCGGCCTCGGCACGCCGGTGGAAGAGGGCAAGCAGGTGATCGAGGTGGAGGGCAAGCGCTATCTGGTGGAGACCCCGCTGCATGCGGATTTCGCTTTGATCGGCGCGCGCCAGGCGGACTATGTGGGCAATCTCGAATATTCGCTCACTGCGCAGAACTTCAATCCCATCATGGCACTGGCCGGCAAGACGGTGATCGCCGAGCCGGATGTGATCGTGCCCGTGGGCGTCATTCCGCCCGACGAGGTGCGCACCCCCGGCGTGCTGGTGGACCATCTTCTGGCGAGGGCCGCGTGATGACGAACACCCCTGCTTCTCCCAAGGACTGGGACGCCAAGTCCATCATCGCCGCCCGCGTCGCCAAGGAGCTTCGGCCCGGCATGCTGGTGAACCTCGGCATCGGCCTGCCGAGTCTCGTGGCCAATTTCCTGCCGGCGAGCTCCGACGTGTTCTTCCAGGCCGAGAACGGGGTGATCGGCCTCGGCGCCCACCCGCCGGAAGGCATGGAGGACCCCTACCTCACCGACGCCGGCGGCGGCTTTGTCTCGGCGGTGCCGGGGGCGGCCTCCATCGACAGCGCCATGAGCTTCGGCCTCATCCGCGGCGGCCATCTCGACCTGACCGTGCTGGGCGGCCTGCAGGTGGACGAGCGCGGCTATCTCGCCAATTGGATGGTGCCCGGGCACAAGGTGCCCGGCATGGGCGGCGCCATGGATCTGGTGGCGGGGGCCAAGGCGGTCATCGTCGCCATGCAGCACGCCGCCAAGGGGGATTCGAAGATCGTCCCCCGCTGCACCCTGCCGCTGACGGCGGAGCGCCGGGTGACTTTGATCGTCACCGAGCTCGCCGTGATCAAGCCCACGGATGAGGGCCTGGTGCTGTTGGAGCGCGGCCCGGGCGTGTCGGTGGAGGAGGTGCTGGGCGCCACCACCGCCAGCCTCATCGTGCCCGACGAGGTGCCGGAGATGGTGCTCGGCTGAGCCCTCAGGCGCCCGCCGGCGCGGGCGCCTTCTCGGCCTTGTCGGTGCTTTTGTCCGCGGTCTTGTCCGCAGTTTTGCCGATGCCCGCCACCCGGGCGGTGAACACCGCCAGGAGCGGGGCGTCGATGTCCTGGAGGTTGGGAACGGTGACGTCGCCGGCGGGCAGGCCGGCCTCCTCCGGGAAGACGAAGCGGTAGCCCGGGTTGGTCTTCGATTCGATGAACTCGAACAGGCGCCCCTTGCGCTCCATCTTGTAGAACACCACGAACTTGCCCTGGTAGTCGCGATACTCCACCGCCGCGATCTCGCCGAACAAGGCGTCGTCCGACACCAGGAAGGCGAGGCGCTGCAAGACCCAGCGATAGACCGCCAGCTCGCGCTCGGTGGTGATGACGTTATCGGCGATGGGCGCCGGCGGCGGGGCATCCGTCGATGCGGCCGGGGCGGGCGTATCGGGCTTGGGCAGGTCCAGCCGGTGCAGGATCTGGCGGCTGATGAATTCGCGCAGGGCGGCCTGGATGATGGGCCGGTATTCGTCGAGGGCCTTCTGCGAGATGTGGCCGATGCCGGCCTTCTTGAGCAGCGGCCGGGCGAACTCCTCCGGCGGATCGGCGAAGATGGTCGCCACCTGCCCCAGCACCGAATTGTAGATGTGCTTGCGCTTGGCCTCGGCGCCGATGTTGTCGGGGTCGAACACCGCCTTGCCCAGGCTGGAGAGGCCCTCCAGGGCGGACTCATCCACCTTGCCGCGCGCCACGTCCCTCAGGTCGAAGCGCAGGAAGGGGTTGGCGTCCATCATGTTGGGCTCGTCGCTGTCGGCATAGAATTCCCACACCAGCCCATCGGTGAGCACCCCCATCTTCACCGTGCGCGCGGCATTGAAATAGCTGCGCAGCTGGCCACGGTCGTCGCGCAGGCTGGGGGCGCCGGCGGGCTTGGTCTCCAGCGCGATCACCGGTTCGCCGCCCTTGAAAATGGCGAAATCCACCCGGTTCTTATACTTCTCCGAAAAGTCGCAATGGTGCTCGGGGAAAACCTCGTTGGGGTCCATGGGGTCGTAGCCCAGGAACGAGATCATGGGCACCACCAGGAACATCTTGGTGGATTCCTCATTCAGGCAGCGCGGCGCAGCCGTCACCGCCCGCTTGGCGAACTCGGTCAGCTTCTCGCGAAAGTCCGACAGCGCAGCCGCATCCATGACAACACCTCCCCGAAGTCCGGCAACTTTTAGTTGCTCTCATCAGAGCGTGTCCTGTCAAGAGATGCAATTTAAAGGCGTGCCGCCCTACAGGTCGACATAGACCAACTTGTCGGCCTTCAGGCTGGGGTAATTGGCCCGCAGCGCGGTGGCGAGCTTGCCCACCAGGGTCTTGTCGCCGGCGGCGCCGGGGCCGACAAAATCCGTGCCCGCCATCCAGGTCTCGAAATAACAGTGCAGGCCTTCGTCATAATCGGCGCCGGTGGGGTTGGCGGTCTTGTCGGCGAGGCGCGCGACGCCGTCGGCAGCCACCTCCAGACGCCAGTCGCGGTCATCCACCACCGAGGCGATGAGCTGGGCGAGGTCGGCGTCGGTCCAGTCGGTCTTGAGGTCCAGTGCCATGGCGGGCTCTCCGAGCTGCGCGAGGGGCGCAGGCGATGATCTGCCGACAGGCGAAGCAAATTCCAGTCCAGCGCTGGCCTGCGCCCGTCAGCGGCCGGCCGGATAAAGCGGCGCCAGCCGGGCGCCGCGGGCGGGGCGGTGGGCCTTGGCGCTCGCCCGTGCGGCCCGCTCCACCGCCGTGCGCAGGGCCTTGCCGTTCCAGCGCCGGGTGTCGGCGCCATACAGATGGCGGGCAAGGTCGGTGCCGGCGGCGGCAAGGGCAGGGTCGGCGCCGGCGAACGCGCCCTGTCGCTCCAGGGCGGCATAGGCCGTGTGGGCGGCCACCGCATCATGCCGCCGGCAAGCGTCGATGAGGTCCGCCAGCAGGCGGGCGCGGGGCAGACCCGACACAGCGCCGGGCCGGCGACGTCCGGTGCGCGGCATCGGTGTCGCATTCGCGACTGGCCGGCGACGGCGCCAGGGGCGCCAGAGCAGCAGGGCCAGCAGCGCCACCAGGAGCCCGGTGAGGATGGAGAGCCCCAGGCGATGCGCCCGCAACTGCGCCAACAGGGTCGCCGGGTCGAGCCATGCGGTCGCGGGGCTGGCGACCGGTTCCGGCGGCGGCGCCGGTTGCGTCGGGCTCTGTGGCGCGGCCAGGGCGGTGGGGGTCGGTGCCGGGCTGCCGCCGGCCGGCCGCACCTGGAGGGTCACCGCCGGCAGGGTGGCGGTTTCCTGGCGGTTGGTGGCGGTGTTCCACCATGGCACGGTGAGCGCCGGCAGGGTGAGGCTGCCGGAGGCGGAGGGCACCACCGAGAAGGTCTTGGTGAGCACCGCCGCCCCCTCGCCATCCAAGAGGGTGGCGTCGGTGCGGCTGTCCTCGGCATATTGGCGCAGCCCCTCCACCGGCGGCGGATCGAGGGGCGGCAACTGGTTGGGGCTCGCCCCCCGGGCCTTCAGCCGGATGGTGCGGGTGAGGGTGTCGCCCACCTTCACCGCGTCCACCGGTGCCGACCAGCTTTGCTCCAGGCTGACCGCGCGCGCCGGCAGGAACCAGCCGGTGACCCCTTCCGGCCGCGGCCGCACGGTCACCGACACGGGCTGGGAGCGGATCGTCTCCTCCCGCTCGCCCACCTCGCCCATGCCGTTGCGCCCGAGAATCTGCGCCAGGTCGGAACCGGCGGAGCTGCCTCTGAAGCCGGGCACGCGGGCCTTGAGGGTCAGCGGCGGGATCTCGATGGTGCCGCTCTTCTGCGGCGTCATGAGATAGCTCTGCTCGATCACCCGGTAGCGGGCCTTGCCGATGGTGGTGACATAGGTGCGCTGGCCGCCATCGGCGGTGAAGGTGGCGCCCTCGGCACTCGGCTTGTCCATGGCGCCGCCGCGCATGCCGATGCGGTCGTAGATCCGCAGGGTGACGGGAATGTCGCTCTGCACATAGGCGGGGGTGTCGGCCGCCTCCACCCGCACGAACAGCGGGCCGGCGTCTTCGGCGCGGACGATGTCCCGGCGCGCGCCGCCGGGCAGCACCTGCACCTGGGCCGGGCTGGTGGTGAGGCCGTCCACGGTGAGGGACGGCAGGGTGAGGGTTCCGGCCCGCCGGGGGCGCAGGGTCATCACCCACTGGTCGATGTGCACGGGCTTGCCGTCCCGCATCTCCGCCTGACTGGTGCGGCGGCGATCGACGATCTCGAAGTCGCGGGTCAGGGCGCTCACGTCCGGTGGATCGCGCCCCAGGCCGTCGGTGAGGGTCAGGATGTAGTCGAAGGTTTCGCCCATGGGCACCACGAAGCGGTCGGGCCCGGCGGTGACACTGGCGCTCCAGGCCGCTGTCGGCGCCGCCAGCGCCAGCAGCAGGGCGAGGGTTGCCGGCAGAAGGTGCCGCGCCGGCCGCTTCTGCGGCCGCGGGCCGGCCGTGTCGCCAATGCCCGCGCTCGTCGCCTTGGCCAGATCGCGCGCCGGCAGCATGCCGGTCTGCGGGGGCGCGCCCAGGGCACCGCCTGCGCGTCTGGCCTCGGTGATGCTCTTGGTCTCGGCTGCGCTCATGTTTTCGGCTGCTCTCATGGGGCGGGCTGCTCCTGAGGCACCGTCACCGCGCCACCACGGTAATAGGCGCGGATGCGCGCCCGCAGCAGGCCGGCGGGGTCGTCCGGCACCATCCGCAAGGCCTGCTCGTTGGTCTGGTCCTGTTCGCTCATGGGCCGCAGCAGCATGCCGCCGGGATTGGCCGATTCCGTGTCCGAGCCCGCCTCACCGGCGGGTTGTGGACGCACCGGCACGGGCCGTGCGCCCGATCGCGGCTGCACGTTCGGCCCCTCGCCCGGCTCCGGCTGGCGCGCCGGCTGCTGGCCGCCGGGTCCGGGTGGCGGTGCGGGGGCGGGGGTCGGCGCCGGTGCGGGTGTGTTGCCGGCCTTGGCGGGATCGGGCTGGTCCCGGCCATCCTTCGCGGGATCCGGCTTCTGCGCCGGCTCCTGGCCGTCCTGATCTTTGGCACCCTTGTCCTTACCGTCCTTGTCCTTGTCGCCCTTGTCCTTGTCGCCCTTGTCCTTGTCGCCCTTGTCCTTGCCACTCGGGTCTTGGCCACTCTGGTCTTGGCCGTCCTTGTCCTTGTCGCCTTTGTCTTTCTCGCCCTGGTTTTTTCCACCTTGGTCTTGGCCCGGCTTGTCGGGAGCGGGCTGCGGCTTGGGGGAGGGCTGCGGGGCGTTGCCGCTGCCGGTGCGCGGCTGCGCGGCGCCGGTGCCGGAATCCGGCGTGCCCTTGGGATCTTTGTCCTGGCCCTTGTCCTGGCCCTTGTCCTGGCCCTTGTCCTGCTTCTGGCCTTGACCCTGGCTCTTGCCTTGGTTTTTGCCCTGGTCCTGCCCCTTGTTCTGGTCCTTGTTGTCACCCTTGTTCTTGCCGGGGTCCTTGGAGGACTCGGTGTTGCCCTGGCCGGATTGGGACGCGCCGGCGCTGGAGCCGCCACCGCCGCCCCCCGCGCCACCCCCCGCGCCGCCACCACCGCCGGACTTCTGCTTCTCCTCGTCCTCCTTCTGCTTCTGCAGCAACTGGTGGACCAGATCGCGGTTGAACAAGGCGTCGGCGTTGTTCGGATCCGCCTTCAGGGCGTCGTCATAGGCGGTGAGCGCCTCTTCCAGCTTGCCGGCGCGCGCCAGGGCGTTGCCGCGATTGTAGTCGCCGCCGGGCACCCGGCCATAGGCCGCGGCGGCTTCCTCGAACCGGCCGGCCCGATAGAGGCTGCCGGCGCGCCAGGCGGGGGTCTCGAAGCGGCTGGCGGCGCCGGCGTAATCGCCCTCGGCGAACGCGCGGGCGCCCTGCTGGTCCGGCCGCTGCCACAGGTTCGCCCAGCCGCTGTCCGGGGCTGGTGCGGTGGGCTCCACCGATGGCGTCTGCGCCAGGGCCTGGCCGCCCGGCACCGCCAGCGGCAGGTGGGTCAGCAGGCCCGCCAGCAGCAGCAGGATGAGGCCGCGGCGGAAGGCGAAGGGCGCCAGCACGAGCAGCAGCAGCACCAGATACGGCCCCATGTCGGCCCATTGATCGGCGGTCATGCCACTGTCCTGGAGCGGATTGCGCGAGCGCCCGCCGGCGCCGGGGGTGAAGACGGTGTCGAGGTCGCGGCTGTCGATGGTGAGCGGGGTGAAGGCGCCGCCGCCGTCATCGGCCAACTGGGTGAGCCGGGCCTTGTCCATGCGGGTCAGCACGGGCGCGCCATCGGCCCCCGGCAGCGGG
Organism: Xanthobacter sp. ZOL 2024; assembly: GCF_052932325.1. Lineage (NCBI taxonomy): Bacteria > Pseudomonadati > Pseudomonadota > Alphaproteobacteria > Hyphomicrobiales > Xanthobacteraceae > Xanthobacter > Xanthobacter sp. ZOL 2024. Next base: position 1,350,021 of record NZ_CM128808.1, on the reverse strand, counting down.
GCGCCGCCCACCGTGCCGACGCCGATGACGCTGAGCCGATAGCCCGCCTGGGCGGCGGCCCGGGCGGCGGCGCGGGTCTTCTCCGGCGCATCGCCCACCCCGTCGGTCACCAGCACGATGCGGCCGTCGCGGGCGCCGGCGCCCTGGAGCAGCTCCACCGCCCGGCGAATGGCGAGGTCGGGGCGGTTCTCGCTCACTGGCATCAGGTCGGTGGCGAGCTCCGGCAGCATCTGGCCGATGATGCGCGCATCCTCGGTCAGCGGCGCCGCCACGAACGGCACGTCGGCGAATACGATCAGCCCCACCTGGGCGCCGCGCTGGCGGGCCAGGATGTCGGTGAGCTTGTGGCGGGCGCCGGTGAGGCGGCTCGGCGCCTGGTCGGTGGCGTCCATGGAGCGGCCGAGGTTCAGCACCATCACGGTGGGGTCCAGCCGGTCGAGGGCCGGGGTCGGCAGCTTGCGCCAGGTGGGGCCGGCCATGGCCAGCGCGGCGATCACCCAGGCGGCCAGCAACAGCAGCAGCGGCCCGCGGCCCGGTCCGCCCCCGCCCTGCACCGCCAGGTGCCGCAGCAGGTGGGCATCCACCAGGCCCTGCCAGTCTTTCCGGCCGGACCGCAGTGCCCGCCAGGCGACGAGGGCCAGGGCCAGCGCCGGCAGCAGCGCCAGCAGCCAGAGCGGGCGCAGGAAATGGAAATCGGCGGGGATCATGGCTTCCCCTCCGCCGCCACCCGGCGCCGGCCGCGCGGCAGCAGCAGCGCGCCGAGGGCGAGGCTGAGCACCAGGGCGGCGCCGAGCGGCCATTGGAACAGGGCCACCGTGGCATTGAGATAGAGCGGCTCGCCGGCCACCGGCTCCAGCCGGTCGATGTCGGCATAGATGGCCGACAGCCCGGCCACGTCGCGGGCGCGGAAATAATGGCCGCCGGTGATGCCGGCGATCTTCCGCAAGGTCTCCTCGTCGAGGTCGGACGGCATGTTGAGGAGGAAGGGATTCATCGCCCGGGCATCGGCGCCGACGCCGATGGTGTAGATCTTCACCTGCTCGCGCTTGGCCAGCTCCGCCGCCTGCAGGGGATCGAGCATGCCGGCGGTGTTGGCGCCGTCGGTGAGCAGGATCAGCACCCGCTGATCCGCCGGCCGGCTGCGCAGGGTCTTCACCGCGAGGCCGATGGCATCGCCGATGGCGGTTTCCTGTCCGGTCATGCCGATGCTGGCCTGGTCCAGCAGCTCGCGCACCACCGTGCGGTCGAAGGTGAGGGGCGCCTGGATATAGGCGCGGGTGCCGAACAGGATCAGCCCGACCCGGTCGCCGACCCGGCGGGCGATGAAGTCGTCGGCCACGCTCTTGACCACCGACAACCGATCCATGGGCAGGCCGCCCACGGCGAAATCCTGCCGCGCCATGGAGCCGGAAAGGTCCACCGCCAGCATCAGGTCGCGGCCTTCCACCGGCACAGCGATCGGCGGTCCCACATAGGCGGGGCGCGCCGCGGCGAGGACGATGAGCCCCCAGATGAGGCTGGCGAGCACCAGCCGCAGGCGGCGCCCCCCGGCGGCGCGCCGTCCGGCGAGGCCGGCCGCCGCCAGTGCCTGGAAGAACGGCACCTTGAGCGCCCCCGCCCGGGGGGTGGGCGCCGGCGGCAGCAGCAGGCGCGCCACCAGCGGCAGCGGCAGGAAGAGGAAGGCCCACAGCCACTGGAAGGTGATCATGCGTGGCCCCGGATCCAGTGGCGCACCGCCGCCACCAGGGCGGCGCGGTCGATCTGCGCCGCCTCGGGCGCGCCTGGGGGCAGATAGGGGGCCAGGGCCAGGAACCGGCTGATGTCCGGCGGCAATCCCTTGGGGCCATCGGCGAGGAAGGCCGCCCAGGCGGCGCCGGTGTAGGCGGCCGCCGGCGCGTGGGCCTGGCGGCTCAGCAGCACCCGGCGCATGAGCACGGCGGCGGCCGCCCCCAGGGCCAGGGTGTCGGCCTCGGGATCACGGCTGAGCGCCTGAAAGCTCTGTAGCACCCGATAGGCGAGGGTCTGCCGGCGGCGCCATTCCAGCACGCCGGCGATCAGCAGCACCAGCACCACGGCGCCGGCCAGCAGGAACCAGCCCGGGGCCGGCGGCCAGAACGGCACCGGATCGGGCAGGTGGATGTCCCGCAGCCGCGCCAGCGGATCGGCCCCGGGATCGAACGTCACCGGCGGGGCCCGTTCGGGAAGAAGGATCTGCTCCTGTGCCATCACGCCACCGCGGGACGGCCGGCGCGCGGCGCCGCGAGCCGTTCGGGATGGAGGATGTCGCCGACATTCTGCCCGGTGCGCAGGGGCAGGAAGGCCATGCCGTGCTGGCGGCAGAACTGCTCGATGCGTCCGCGCCGCAGGGCGAACCGCTCGGCATAGGCGGCGGTGAGCGCGGGGCGGGTGGTGTCGAGGGTGGCCACCGCGTCGCCGTCGCTGATGCGGTAGGCGCCGCGCGGCGGCAGCCGGGCCTCCAGATCGTCATAGGTGAACAGCGCGGTGACCTGGCTCGACTGGGCGAGGCGGTTCAGCTCGCGGGCGGCGGCGCCGTCGAAATCCTCGAAATCGCTCAGCAGGAACACCAGGGTGCCGGGGCGCGCGGCGCTGCGCAGGTGGGCGAGGGCGCTCGCCAGCGCCGGCGCCTCGCCCGCCGCCGCCTCGCGGCCGAAGCCCTCGGCGGTGGCATCCGCCACGGCCTTCACGAAATGCAGGATGCGGCGGCGGCTGCGCTCGGGCCGGTAGGCGGTGAGGCCGAACGGGGTGAGCACCACCCCACCCACCCGATCGCCACCGGCGATGGCCACCCAGGTGAGCAGCGCCGCGGCGCGCGCCGCCAGCACCGATTTGAAGCAGTCGCGGGTGCCGAAGCGCATGCCGGTGCGGGCATCCACCAGCAGCAGCACCGGCCGTTCGCGCTCCTCTTGGAACAATTTGGTGTGGGTGCGCCCGGTGCGGGCCGTCACCCGCCAGTCGATGGTGCGGATGTCGTCGCCGGGCTGATAGGCGCGCACTTCGTCGAATTCCATGCCGCGGCCGCGGAAGGCGGAGCGGTGGCCGCCGAACTGGTGGGTCCGCACCTTGCCGCCCGGCGCGAAGCCGCCGACACCCTCGGCAGGCCGCATGGCCAGCAGCTCGTCGAGGCTGGCGACGAGACCATAGGAAGGCGGGGCACCGGGCATCTGCGCCATGGGCCGGTCAGCTCACCGGCACGCGGGCGATGAGGGCATCGAGGAAATCGTCGGTGCCCATGCCGTCGGCCTCGGCCTCGAAGGTCAGCAGCACGCGGTGGCGCAGCACCGGCTTGGCCACCGCCTGCACGTCTTCCGGGGTGACGAAATCGCGGCCGCGCAGCCAGGCATGGGCGCGGGCGCAGCGATCGAGCGCGATGGAGCCGCGCGGGCTGGCGCCGAACGACACGAGGCCGGCGAGGTCGTCGCCATAGAGGGTGGGCTGGCGCGTGGCGAACACGAACTGCAGCAGATATTCCTCCACCGCCTCCGACATATAGGTGGCGAGCGCCGCCTGGCGGGCGGCGAAGATCACCGATTGCGGCAGCGGCGCGCCGAACCGCACCTCCTCGCCATGGGCCTCGCCGCGCACCAGCCGCAGGATCTGCCGCTCGGCGGCGATGTCGGGATAGCCGATCTTCACATGCAGCAGGAAGCGGTCGAGCTGGGCCTCGGGCAGCGGATAGGTGCCCTCCTGCTCGATGGGGTTCTGGGTGGCCATGACCAGGAACAGCTTGGGCAGCGCATAGGTGACGCCGCCCACGGTCACCTGCCGTTCGGCCATGGCCTCCAGCAGCGCCGCCTGCACCTTGGCGGGGGCGCGGTTGATCTCGTCGGCCAGGATGAAATTGTGGAACACCGGGCCGGGCTGGAAGCGGAACGAGCCGTCCTCGGGCCGGAAGATGTCGGTGCCGGTGAGGTCGGAGGGCAGAAGGTCCGGGGTGAACTGGATGCGCTGGTCGTCACAGTCGATGGCCCGGGCCAGCGCCTTGATGGCCTTGGTCTTGGCAAGGCCCGGCGCCCCTTCCACCAGAAGGTGGCCGTCGGCCAGCACCGCCACCAGCAACAGGTCCACGAACGCCGGCTGCCCCAGGATGCTGGTGTTCATGTAATCGGCGAGGCGGGTGAAGGCGCCCTGCAGGTCAGCGGCATCGAGCGCGCTGTCGGCAAAGGTGGCGTCGGGCAGGGAAGGTGTCACTGAGGCGTTCCGGTTCGGCCGTCGAATGGAGACCTTATAGACCCTGTGCGGCGCAATACGCAGCCGGGCAGAGGATCATTCTTCGCCAGCGCGGGATTGCGGGCGCATGCAGGCTATGGTTGAAAACCATATGGCGTGCCCAACGCATTGCCGAGAAACAGCGTGCCCCCGGCCGGTCGCGGCTTCCAAAACCGGCGATCACTGGCATCATGCTGGACAGAATGTCGCAGGCGTCCGGTGAAGGCCGCCGCAGGAGAGGCCCATGGAGGAGACCGCCATTCCCCGTGTTCTGCTGGTGGATGACGATGTGGACATGCTGTCCGAGCTCTGCGAGGGCCTGGAAGGTCTGGGAATGACCTGCCTCACCGCCTCGACGGCCGTGGAGGCGCTCGACGTGGTGCAGCAGAATCCGGCGCTGAAGGTGATCGTCACCGATCTGCAGATGCCGCGGATCGACGGCATCGAGCTGTTGCAGAAGCTTGCGGTGCGGCGCCAGCGCCATCCCATGGCAGCCATCGTCATCACCGGCCACGCCTCCCTCGACCGGGCGGTGGGCGCGCTGCGCCTGCATGCGGTGGATTTCCTGCAGAAGCCGCTGTCGGCGGAGGAGGTGGCCCACGCCATCCGCCGCGCCCTGGCGCTGGTGGCCGATGAGGAGGCCGAGGCGGCGGCCGGCGAGCCCGGCAAGGCGGCGGTGCCGCGCCCCAATTATCTGCGGGCCCTGGTGGCGGCCCGGGCGGATCGCGATGCCATCTTCCAGAGCGGCCTGTTCTCGGATCCGGCGTGGGACATGATGCTGGATCTGGCGGTGGCCGAGGCCAGTGGCCGGCCCATCTCCGTCACCAGCCTGTGCATCGCCTCCGGCGCACCCACCACCACCGCCCTGCGCCGCATCGACGACCTGAAGGATGCCGGCCTGATCGACCGCGTGCCGGATCCGCGCGACCGGCGGCGGGTCATCGTCCACCTCACCGATACCGGGCGGGCGCGCATGGAGGCCTTCGTCAAGCGGCAGGCCGATCGCATCGGCATCAAGCTGGACTGACGGGCGCGGGGCTGGGCCGCCGCTCCCAGGGTGCGGCAACAGCGCGCAGGTGGGCCAGGCCGGCGCCACGGAAATGTCGCGCCGGGGCCACTTTCCGGCCGCCGATGGCGGCGCGCCGGCAGGGGAGCGGGCGGGGTCGCCCGCTTGTTCCGGCCGCGCCCGATCCCCACATCTGCAGCAGCAGCTCCGCCGCTGCGCCCTGCGCGCCGGCAAGCGTGTTGGAGCGGGTTGAAGGGGGACGGCATGACGAAAGGTCATGTTGAAGCACCGCACCGCGGGCAGGTGTCCGGGTGGGGGACAGGTGCCCTGTCCGTCGGTGCCGAAGCTGGCATCGGCGTGTATCAGTGCCGCGCGGGTCCGTGGCGCCGGGGCATCGCCGGGGGCGGCGGGCTGCAGCTTCGGGCAAGCGCGGTTCCTTATTCTCGCCTTCCCAATCTGGTCGGGTGCACGTAAAGAGAATGGTTACGGAACTCGGCTAGGGTGCCGACGAAGGTGCGCCAGGTGCGACCGCCCACGAGGAGCGGACGCCTTCTCTGTGTCGCAGCGGACGTCGGTGGGATGTCGCACCTCGCGTATCCGAAGATCGCGCCGGATGGACCGATCGGGTCCAGGACGGTGTCGGGTACGGTCACGGTGGACGGCAACGGAAACGGCAAAGCGGCCGAGGTGTCGCGTCGGGCGAGTGACCGGCGCGCGCCACGGCGGGGCGGCCTTCTCTTCGAGTGACGAGGGTCATGGCGGGAACCACTTTGGGAACGGAACCGGATTTCGACGACGCCGGGCCTCAGCGCCGCTGGCGGACGTCGCATGTGGTGATGCTGAGCGTGCTCGGTGTCGGCATTGCCGGCGCCGCCACCTTCGCCGCCACGTCCGGTGCGGCCTGGGTCTCCACGGCGCCGCAGGTGACCGATCTCGACCTGCGTCGCTCGGTGGCCGCCGAGCGTCGCAGCTATCGTCTGGCCAGTGCCGCCGATGCGGTGAGCCGGGCCGATGGCCTGCCGGCGGCCGGCGCCATCGAAATCGATTCCTATTGGCTGCTGGGCCCGCGCCTCGCCGCGCCCGCCGGCACCTTCTCCGGTGCCCGGCTGGCGGGCGGCAGTGATCTCGATCGTGACGCCCGGGTGGCGCAGATCATCGTCGAGAGCGCGCCGGCGCCGTCGCGCAATCCGCTGATGGCCGGTCGGCTGCCGGAACCCATGCAGCAGCTGGCGGCGGTGCCGCTGCCGCCCAGCAATCCTCTGTCCCGTCAACGTCGGCAGACGGCCGGGCAGGTGGCGTCCCTGACACCCATGGATCTTCCCGCCAGCGAGACGCCGGCGGTCCGCGCGCCGGATCGGGTGCCCGATGAGGCCCGCGCCAGCACGCCGAAGCCCTCCGGCCAGGGGGCCGACGGTCTGGCGCTGGGGGTGACGGCGCCCAAATCGGTGAGCGAGCCGGTGGGTCTTCCCAAGCCGGGCAGCGGCTACGCCCTCTACGATATCGAGGGGCAGATGGTGTACATGCCCAATGGGGATCGCTACGAGGCCCATTCAGGCTATGGCGACTCCATGGACGACATCCGCAAGGTGACGCTGAAGATGCGTGGCCCCACGCCCCCCAACATCTATAACCTGCGGCCGCGGGAAGCCCTGTTCCACGGCGTGGCCACCCTGCGCATGACCCCGGTGGGCGGTGGCAAGATGTATGGCCGCGACGGCTTCCTGGTGCATCCCTTCATGATGGGGCCGCGCGGCGACTCCAACGGCTGCGTCTCGGTGAAGGACCATGACAAGTTCATGGCCGCCTACAAGCGCGGCGAGGTCACCAAGATCGTGGTGGTGGACCGCCTGCCGGGCCATCTGAAGCCGGCGCCGTCGCTTTTGTCCTGGCTATTGCCCAAATCCTCCAACGCCTCCGCGGAGTGAGCGCCCGGCGGCGCTCGGGTCACTGGGGCTTCGTTCACCGGGTCTTGGGTCCCTGGCCTTGCGTCACTGGCCTTGGGCCCTCCGCACCGTGGCCGCGCTGCACCCTGGCCCCGTCGGGTTGGGAGTGGAACCGGTTGCGCGTCTTCCGGCGCCGTTGCGCCGGGATGCCATCCCTCGCGCCACCGTGGGTCGTCAGGCCGCGGCGAGCGCCTGAAGCGCCCGTTTGAGGGTCGCTTCGCGCTCATTCTTTGCGCGCCCTCTTCGTGCGCCTGCTTCGTGCGTTTTCTCGGCGCGCCCGTGATCTCCCATCGCAGCATGTCCCTGGGCCGTTCCAGCCGGCGTTCCGCCGCTGGCGCAGGGGAGGTGCGGAACTATCTTTAGATATAGCTGTTGACTCTCGATATATCGAACGATATGTATTGGCCACATCATATCGAAAGATATATCTAAGGAGATGTTCCATGTTTGGATGCAGACCGCATCGTGGCCCCCGCGAGGGCGAGGGCCTTGGGTATTTCGCCGGCGAAGGTGAGCGGGGCGGCCCGCGGGGCCCCCGGGGCGGCCGGTTCCGCGGCGGTGGCGGCGGCGACATGTTCCGCCTCGGCCGCATGCTCGCCCAGGGCGACCTCAAGCTGCTCGCCCTGACGCTGATCGCCGAGCAGCCGCGCCACGGTTACGAGCTGATCAAGGTGATCGAGGAGAAGACCGGCGGCTGGTATTCGCCGAGCCCGGGCGTCATCTATCCCACCCTCACCTTTCTCGAGGAGGCGGGCTATGTGACCGCCACCACCGAGGGCGCCAAGAAGCTCTATGCCATCACCGACGAGGGCACCGCCTATCTCGGCCAGAACCGGGATCTGGCCGATGCCATCCTCGGCCGCCTGTCCGAGATCGGCCTCAAGATGAGCCGGGTGCGCAAGTGGATGGGCTGGGGTGACAGCGGCACCGGCGAGGCGGCCGCGCTGCCGCGCCTGGTGGAGGCGGCGCTGGAGAACCTGCGCGAGGTGAGCCAGGAGAAGCTGGACGCGAGCCGCGCCGCCGAAACCCGGATCGTCGAGATTTTGGCCCGCGCCGCCAACGACATCCGCGAGGCCTGAGCCACCCGCTCGAACGCCTGTGCGCTGGCTGTGCGCCGGGACGGGGACCTGCTCCCCGCCCCGGCGCATTTGCGATGTGGGGCCGGGCGGATTATGCAGCGGACCAACTGTTGCCCCGCATTGCCCCCGAGCTGTCCCATGTTTGCTCCCGAAAGTGGCCTTCCCTTCGACGACATCCGCGCCCTCATCGCCGCCATGCCGGCGGCCAATGAGGATGCGCGCAATGCGGCCCTGCGCCGCCAGGGCCAGCTGGTGAAGCCGCCGGGCGCGCTCGGCCGGCTGGAGGAGATCGCCGTTCACCTCGCCGCCTGGCAGGGCAATTCCATGCCCACGGTCAACCGGCCCATGGTGGCGGTGTTCGCGGCCACCCACGGGGTGGCGGACCGCGGCGTCTCGCCCTATCCCGGCGCGGTGACCCGGCAGATGATGGACACCTTCACCGCCGGCAAGGCCGCGGTGAACCAGATCTGCGCCACCTTCGACGCCGGCCTCCGGGTGTTCGACCTCGCCCTCGACTATCCCACCCCCGACATCAGCCGCGAGGCGGCCCTCGACGAGAAGGCGTGCGCCGCCACCATGGCGTTCGGCATGGAGGCCATCGCCGGCGGCTCCGACCTCCTGTGCCTGGGCGAGATGGGCATCGGCAACACCACCATCGCCGCCGCCATCTGCCATGGCCTCTATGGCGGCACCGCCGAGGATTGGGTGGGCGCCGGCACCGGCTCCACCGGCGCGGTGCTGGAGCGCAAGCTCGCGGTGGTGCGCGAGGCGGTGGCCCTGCATGGGCCGCACCTCAAAGATCCGCTGGAAGTGTTGCGGCGCCTGGGCGGCCGCGAGATCGCCGCCATGGCGGGGGCGATCATCTCCGCCCGCCACGAAAAGGTGCCGGTGGTGCTGGACGGCTATGTGGTGACCGCCGCCGCCGCCGTGCTCCATGCCATCGACCCGTCCGCCATCGACCATTGCCTCGCCGGCCACGTCTCGGCGGAAAAGGCGCATGGCGCGGTGCTGGAGCGGCTGGGACTGAACCCCATCCTCGATCTCGGCATGCGCCTCGGCGAGGGGTCCGGCGCCGCCATGGCCATCGGCGTGGTGAAGGCGGCGGTGGCCTGCCATCGCGGCATGGCCACCTTCGCCGAGGCTGGCGTTTCCGAGGAAAGCTGAACCACGAGCCGCCGTCAGGCGGCGACCCGCAGCGCCCGGCTCGCCGGGAAGCACACCAGGGCGCGGGTGCCGCCGGTGGCGCGGCGGGTGAGCTGGAACGTGCCGCCATGCAGCTGGGCGAGCCCGCGCACGATGGCGAGGCCCAGCCCGGCGCCACGGCCGCTGTTCACATCGAGCCGGCTTTCCCGGTGGCGGGCATCGTCGAGGGGCAGCTCGCTCTCGGCAACGCCGGGCCCCGTATCTTCCACCGCCAGGAACGGCGCGCCGGTCTCGTCGCGGCCGGTGACAAGCCGCACCTCGCCGCCGGCGGGGGTGAATTTCACCGCATTGGCCAGAAGGTTCAGCGCCATCTGCCGCACCGCCCGTTCATCGCCCCACAGATGCGCCGGGCCGTGGCTGTCCTGGCCGAGGGCGAGCTGGTGGGCGCGGGCGTCGGGAGCCATCATGGCCAGGCACTCCTGGCCCAGCCGCTCCAGATGCACCGGTGTTTCCAGCAGCACCCGGTGGCCGCTCTCGATGCGGGCGAGGTCCAGAAGATCGTCGGCCAGCGCCAGGAGATGGCGGCCGGAGGCGAGGATGTCGCGGGCGTATCCGGCATAAGCGGGAATGCGATGGGGGCCGAGCACCTCGTCGGCCATCATCTCCGAAAACCCCATCACCGTGTTGAGCGGGGTGCGCAGCTCGTGGCTCATCTCGGCGAGAAAGCGGGATTTGGCGAGATTGTCCGCCTCCGCCTGGGCGCGGGCCGCCTCGGCGGCGGCGGCGCGGGCTTCGAGAGCAGCGCGGTCGCGATCGAGTCGCCGCGCCTGCGCCAGCAGGAGGGCGCCGGCGCCGAGGCCCACCACCGCACCGGCGGCCGCGGCCCAGGCCCCGCCAAGGGCGAAGGTTGCCCCGCCAAGGGCGAAGGTTGCCCCGCCAAGGGCGAAGGCCGCTGCGGCGAGACCGAGCACGCCGGTGGCGGCCACCAGCAGGGCGGCCGGGACCGGCGAGGGGACTGCGAGGGGAGCGCGCTCCGGCCCCGGCGATGAGGCGGGGCGGGGCGTGTCCTTCACCCGGGGGTGAGCGGAACCGTGCATGCGAGCCCTTCGCGCTGGCCGGCCCGAAGACCGCCGGGTGCCGGGATTGACCCTTCGACTCCTCGCCGAAAGGCAGTTAACGAAGGGTTAACGCTCCTGTGTTCAGGCTGGGTCGTCAACCGTTGCTCTGCGATCGGGCCCACTTCGGGTCCGTATTGGGAAGGTCGCAACCGCCGCCATGCGCATATTGGATGTGATCGTCGCCTTCGCCATCGTGCTCGCCGTGGGCCTTGTCGCGGAGTGGCTGACGCGCAAGGAGGTGCTGAGCGGCACCGCCACGGTGAGCGATGGCGACAGCTTCACCCTCAACCATCAGCGCATTCGCCTCGAAGGCATCGATGCGCCGGAACTGCGCCAGACCTGCCAGCGCGACGGCACCAGCTGGCCCTGCGGCGAGGTGGCCCGCTTCGGCCTGGCGGAGCTGGTGCTGCGCGGGCCGGTGTTCTGCACCTCCGGCTCGCGGGATCGTTATGACCGGCGCCTGGCCCGCTGCACCGTGTCCGGCACCGATATCGGCGAGGAGATGGTGCGGCAGGGCCTTGCCGTCGCCTATGGCCGGCACGGCTACGCCGCCGCCGAGGAGGAGGCCCGCGCGGCCCGGCGGGGCCTGTGGAGCGGAAGCTTCGAGCGGCCGCAGGACTACCGGGCCGCCCATCCCCGCGGCGGCTGAACCGCCGCGCTTGCGCCCGCCGGCGCCCTGTGGTCTGTGCTGGTGAAAGATGGAGGAGACGCCACACCATGAAGCTCTATGATCAGGCCCGCGCCCCGAACCCGCGCCGTGTCCGCATCTTCCTGGCGGAAAAGGGCATTTCGGTGCCGCTGGTGTCCGTGGACCTGGGCAAGCTGGAGCATAAGAGCGCCGAATTCACCCGCATCAATCCGCGCCAGGCGGTGCCGGCCCTGGTGCTGGACGACGGCACCGTGATCAGCGAGACCATGGCCATCTGCCGCTATTTCGAGGCGGTGCAGCCGGAACCCAACCTGTTCGGCGCGACCCCGCTGGAGCAGGCGCAGGTGGAGATGTGGCAGCGCCGGGTGGAGCTGGAGCTGTTCCTGCCGGTGGCGGCGGTGCTGCGCCATCTCAACCCCGCCATGGCCGCCATGGAGGTGCCCCAGGTGCCCCAGTGGGGCGAGGCCAACAAGCCCAAGGTGCTCGCCTTCCTCGAATTTCTGAACGGCGAGCTGGCGGACCGGGCCTATGTGGCCGGTGCCCGTTTCACCGTGGCCGACATCACCGCCATCGTCGCCGTGGATTTCATGCGGGCGATCCGCACCGAGGTGCCCGAGCACCTCACCCATGTGTGGCGCTGGCGCCATGTGGTGTCGGAGCGCCCGAGCATGAAGGCCTGATGCCATGCGGCTGACGGTGGTGGGCTGCGGCGATGCCTTCGGCTCCGGCGGGCGGGGCAATTCCTGCTACCATGTGGAGAGCGCAGACCTGGTGCTGACGCTGGATTTCGGCGCCAGCGCCCCGGTCGCCCTCAACCGGCTGGGGCTCGACCCGGCGCGCATCGACATGGTGGTGCTGAGCCATCTGCACGGCGACCATTTCGGTGGCCTGCCCATGCTGCTGCTGGACGGCCAGTTCGTGCACCGGCGCAGCCGGCCGCTCACCATCGTCGGCCCCACCGGCACCCGTGCCCGCCTGGACCTGCTCATGGAGGCCATGTTCGCCGGCATGGGCCGCAACACCTGGCGGTTCGAGTGGCGGGTGGAGGAGGTGGCGCCGGGCGGCACCCTCGCCCTCGGCCCGCTCACCCTCACCACCGCCGAGGTACGCCATTTCGCCGGGCCCCCCGCCACCGCCCTGCGGCTCGGCCTCCATGGGCGGACCCTGGCCTTTTCCGGCGATACCGAATGGACCGAGGCGCTGCTGCCCATCGCCCACGGTGCCGATCTCTTCATCTGCGAGAGCTATATGTTCGACGGCGCGCCGGTGGGGCACATGGCCTACACCACCATCGCCGCCCAGCGGGCCGCGCTCGGTGCCCGCCGCATCCTGTTGACCCATATGGGCGATGCCATGTGGGAACGGCGCGGCGCCGTGGATGGCGCCCATTTCACGGTGGCGGAGGATGGCCTCGTCCTCGACATCTGAAGCCGCTCTCGACGCGTTGGTGGCCCGCATCCGCGCCTGCCGGGTGTGCGTGGAAGCGCCGCGCGGCGCGCCGCTGCCCCATGCGCCGCGTCCGGTGCTGCAGGTGTCGGCCACCGCCCGCATCCTGGTGGCGAGCCAGGCGCCGGGCACCAAGGTGCACGCCAGCGGCCGGCCCTTCACCGATGCCTCGGGGGATCGCCTGAGGGCCTGGATGGGGGTGAGCGCCGACGAATTTTATGATGCCGCGCGCATCGCCATCGCCCCCATGGGCTTCTGCTTTCCCGGCCAGGACGCCAAGGGCGCGGACCTGCCGCCCCGGCGCGAGTGCGTGGCCACCTGGCACGATGCGGTGTTTGCCGCCTTGCCGCCGTTCGCTCTGGTGCTGGCGGTGGGGCGGCCGGCGCAGGCCTATCATTTGCGCCGCCTCGGTCTTGGCCACCTCGTGGGCCGCGGCCTCACCGAGACGGTGGCGAACTGGCGGGCGGTGCGGGACGCGGGCGCCCGGCTGCCACGGCCCACCGTGCTTTATCCGCTGCCCCATCCTTCCTGGCGCAACACTGGCTGGCTGAAGCGTAACCCGTTTTTTGAAGAGGAACTGTTGCCGGAGCTGAAGGCCGATATCGCCCGCCTGCTGCGCCTCGTCGCAGGTGCGCGGCGTTGAGATCCTTCCCATCTCATGTGCGATTTGGCATGCATGAGGCGGCATCTGACTGCAGTTTGGGCAGCGCAGGCCGGGCCTCAAAGCTGGGCATGCCTGTTGCCTGAGCGATGGGCACGCCCATTAGTGAGGCTTTGCAGGAAGGGCGCATCGTGCGAAGCAACATATTCGATTGGTTCCAGAGTGCTGCCGCAAGCGCCTCCGATGCCCTGCGCAGCCTGTTGTCAAAGGGCGCGACGCCGCGGCAGGGGAGAGACGAGATGGCCGAGACCGGCGGAACCGAAAACGCGGGCTCCGTGCCTGCGGTGAGCGAAGATCAGGTGCGCGAGGCGCTGTCGCAGGTGCGCACGCCGGATGGGGTGGCCCTTTCCAAGTCGCCGGCGCTGTCCGGCGTGGTGGTCACCTCCGGCAAGGTCTATCTCTCCATCAATGTGGAGCCGGCCCAGGCGCGGGCCTGGGAGAGCGTGCGCATCGCCGCCGAGAAGGCGGTGGCGGCGCTGCCCGGCGTCGCCTCGGCGCTGGTGGCGCTGACCGCCGAAAAGGCCATGGGGGCCTCGACTGGCGCGCCCGCCGGAGCCCCGGCTGCGCCCAAGGCGGCCCCGCCGCCGCCCCCCCGCGGCACCGCCGTGCCGGGGGTGAAGGCCATCATCGCCGTCGCTTCGGGCAAGGGCGGCGTGGGCAAGTCCACCACCTCCATGAACCTGGCGCTCGGCCTGCGGGACCTGGGCATGACGGTCGGCCTGCTGGACGCCGACATCTACGGCCCGTCTTTGCCGCGCCTCTCCGGCCTCAGCGAAAAGCCCGAGATGGAGGAAGGCAAGACCATCATCCCGCTGGAGAATTTCGGCCTGAAGCTGATGTCCATCGGGTTCCTGGTGGATGAAGAGACGCCGATGATCTGGCGTGGCCCCATGGTGATGAGCGCCATCACCCAGATGCTGCGCGACGTGAAATGGGGCCCCCTCGACGTGCTGGTGGTGGACATGCCCCCCGGCACCGGCGACGCCCAGCTGACCATGGCGCAGAATGTGAACCTCGCCGGCGCGGTGATCGTTTCCACCCCCCAGGACATGGCCTTGATTGACGCCCGGCGCGGCGTCGCCATGTTCGAGAAGGTGAATGTGCCGATCCTCGGCGTGGTGGAGAACATGGCCTATTTCGTCTGCCCCCATTGCGGCGGGCGGTCCGACATCTTCGGCCATGGGGGTGCCCATGCGGAGGCGGACAAGATGGGTGTGCCGTTCCTCGGCGAGATTCCCCTGCATATGCGCATCCGCGAGATGTCGGACGCGGGAACGCCGGTGCTGGTGTCCGATCCCGAGGGTGAGCAGGCCGCCGCCTATCGCCATGTGGCGGCCGGCGTGAAGGCGGCGCTGGAGCGGCTGGAGACCGCCGCCAAGCCCGCGCCACGCATCGTTATGGAGTAATCGCGTAATAATCTGTCGTACGGTATGGTGTTGACGCACATTTCAGTGCGCCAACACCATTTTTGCGATGCAAACATGCTTCCCCTGGGCTCGGACCGGCTCTAGATAGGGCCAAGACGCCGCTTCACCCCGTGCGGTCGGGTCGCGTCGCCAAAGACGTTCTAGGGAGCTGCTCCATGAAACGCCGTGATTTCCTCACCGCCGCTGGCGCCGGTGCCGTCGCCTCCACCGCCGTCGCCATGCCGGCCATCGCCCAGACGATGCCGGAAGTGAAGTGGCGCTGCACCTCGTCCTTCCCCAAGTCCCTCGACACCATCTATGGCGCCGCCGAGCTGATGGCCAAGGCGGTGTCGGAGGCCACCGAGGGCAAGTTCCAGATCCAGGTGTTCGCCGCCGGCGAGATCGTGCCCGGCCTGCAGGCGCTGGACGCCACCCAGAACAAGACCGTCGAGATGTGCCACTCGGCGTCCTATTACTATGTGGGCAAGGACCCGACCTTCGGTCTCGGCACCGCCATTCCGTTCTCGCTGAACACCCGTCAGACCAACGCCTGGTTCCTGTTCGGCAACGGCCTCAATCTGCTTAACGACTTCTACAAGAAGTACGGCGTCTACATGCTGCCCGGCGGCAACACCGGCGGCCAGATGGGCGGCTGGTTCCGCAAGGAGATCAAGTCGGTCGCCGACCTGCAGGGCCTCAAGATGCGCATCGCCGGCATGGGCGGCCAGGTGATGGCCAAGCTCGGCGTGGTGCCGCAGCAGCTGGCCGGCGGCGACATCTACCCGGCGCTGGAGAAGGGCACCATCGACGCCGCCGAGTGGGTCGGCCCCTATGACGACGAGCGGCTCGGCCTCTATAAGGTGGCGCAGTATTATTATTACCCCGGCTGGTGGGAAGGCTGCGCGGCCCTGAACTTCTTCTTCAACCTCGAAGAGCTGGAGAAGCTGCCGAAGGCCTATCGCTCGGCCCTCGAATCCGCCTGCGCCCGTGCCAACGAGAGCATGCTGGCGAGCTACGATGCCAAGAACCCCATCGCCATCCAGAGCCTGGTGAAGTCCGGCACCCAGCTGCGCCGCTATCCCAACGACGTGCTGGACGCGGCCTATAAGGCGGCGCACAGCCTCTATGACGAAATCTCCGCCAAGAACCCCGAGTTCAAGAAGATCTGGGACGACGTGAAGGCGTTCCGCAACAACGGCTATCTGTGGTGGCAGATCGTCGAGTTCACCTATGACGACTTCATGGTGCGCGCCCGCGCCCGCGGCTGATCGCGCTCCGCCTGAGTCTTTTGCCCCGGCGTGCCCGCGCGCCGGGGCTTTTCTTTGCCCCCTGTCCTTAGCCCGCGTGCGGGGGAAGGGCCCATCGCGCCGCTTCCCTTGCTATCGGCGGGGCGAAAAACTAGTGTCCGGCCCCATGGCGGCGCAGTCTTCGCGCCCGCTTCCTCGGCGCGAGCGGCCGGGCGCGGCCTTGGCCGCCGCCATCGGGGCCCGCGCCGTCGCCGGTTTCCTCGTCGCGAGCCTTGAGATGATCGACCCCGCCCTTCCGCCGCATATGCGGCCCGACCGTTCCTTCCAGGCCCTGCTGCTGACCCTTCAGCGCTTCTGGGCGGACCAGGGCTGCGTCATCCTCCAGCCCTACGACATGGAGGTGGGCGCCGGCACCTTCCATCCCGCCACCACCTTGCGGGCGCTCGGCCCCAAGCACTGGAAGGCGGCCTATGTGCAGCCCTCGCGCCGCCCCAAGGACGGGCGCTATGGCGAGAACCCCAACCGGCTGCAGCATTATTACCAGTTCCAGGTGATCCTGAAGCCCTCGCCGGAAAACCTGCAGGAGCTGTATCTGAAGTCCCTGGAGGCCATCGGCGTCGATCTCAAGCTGCACGACGTGCGCTTTGTGGAGGACGATTGGGAAAGCCCGACCCTGGGCGCCTGGGGGCTCGGCTGGGAGTGCTGGTGCGACGGCATGGAAGTCTCGCAATTCACCTACTTCCAGCAGGTGGCGGGCTTCGAGTGCGCGCCGGTTTCCGGCGAATTGACCTATGGGCTCGAACGCCTCGCCATGTATGTGCAGGGGGTCGAGAACGTCTACGACCTCAATTTCAACGGCCGCGAGGGGTCGGAGAAGACCACCTATGGCGACGTGTTCCTGCAGGCCGAGCAGGAATATTCCCGGCACAATTTCGAATATGCCGATACCGACATGCTCTTGGAGCAGTTCCGCATGGCGGAGGGCGCCTGCACCAAATACCTGGCGGCGGGCGCCGATGGCGAGCGGCACCTGATGGCGCTGCCGGCCTATGACCAGTGCATCAAGGCCTCCCACGTGTTCAACCTGCTGGATGCCCGCGGCGTCATCTCGGTGACCGAGCGGCAGAGCTACATTCTGCGGGTGCGCGAGCTGGCCAAGGCCTGCGGCGCCGCCTGGCTGAAGACCGCCGGCGGCGGCGCCGACGTGAGCGGGGCGCGATCATGAGCGGCGCCAAGACCCTGTTTCAGCTTTCCGGCGCGCCGCAGCACAAGCCGGTGCTGGGCCGCGCCGCGGTGGTGATCATCGACGCCCAGCGCGAATATGTGGACGGCATGCTGCCGCTGGAGGGCGTCGGCCCGGCGCTCGCGGCCATCGGCCGGCTGCTGGCGGCGGTCCGGGCGGCGGGCGCGCCGGTGATCCATGTGGCCCACCGCGGCCGTGCCGGCTCCGGCGGTCCGTTCGATCCCGAGCGGACGGGCTTCGCCTTTGCCGCGCCGGCCCTGCCGGTGGCGGGGGAGGCGGTGGTGGAAAAGACCTTGCCCAGCTCTTTTGCCGGCACCGACCTTGAGGAGCGGCTCGCCGCCACCGGCCGGCCCGACCTGATCCTGGCCGGCTTCATGACCCATATGTGCGTGAGCACCACGGCCCGGGACGCGCTGGACTTCGGCTTCACCACCTTCGTGGTGGCCGATGCCGTCGCCACCCGAACGCTGCCGGATCCGCTGGGCGGGCCGGACATCGCCGCCACCGACATTCATCGCACCGCGCTCGCGGAGCTCGCCGATCGCTTCGCCACCGTCGTCACGACGGCCGAGATTGCCTGAAAATCAGCCCCATGCCCGATCTTCTGCTTGAACTCTTCTCCGAGGAAATCCCCGCCCGCATGCAGGCGCAGGCGGCCGACACCCTGCGCAAGCTCGTCACCGATGCGCTGGTGGATCGCGGCCTGATCTACGAAGGCGCGAAAGCCTTCGTGACGCCGCGCCGGCTGGCGCTGGCGGTGCACGGCCTGCCGGGCAAGCAGGCGGACCAGAAGGAGGAGAAGAAGGGCCCCCGCGTCGGCGCGCCCGAGGCGGCGCTCGCCGGCTTCCTCAAGAGCGCGGGCCTTGCCTCCATCGACGAGGCGAAGATCCAGTCGGACCCCAAGAAGGGCGACTTCTATGTGGCGGTCATCGAGAAGGCCGGCCGCACCACGCCGGAGGTGATCGCCGAGATCATTCCGGAGATCGTGCGCGCCTTCCCCTGGCCGAAATCCAT
This sequence comes from Xanthobacter sp. ZOL 2024, assembly GCF_052932325.1. Taxonomy (NCBI): domain Bacteria; kingdom Pseudomonadati; phylum Pseudomonadota; class Alphaproteobacteria; order Hyphomicrobiales; family Xanthobacteraceae; genus Xanthobacter; species Xanthobacter sp. ZOL 2024. The sequence goes on along the minus strand of NZ_CM128808.1, from coordinate 1,331,839 downwards.
GCGCTGGGGCTCGGGCTCCCTGCGCTGGGTGCGGCCGCTGCACACCATTTTGTGCACCTTCGGTTCCGAGGGTGACGAGCCGGAAGTGGTGCGCTTCGCGGTGGACGACATCGTCTCCTCCAACGTCACCCGCGGCCATCGCTTCATGGCGCCCGCGCCCTTCACCGTGAAGCGGCTGGACGATTGGATGGCGAAGCTGGAGGCCGCCAAGGTGGTGGCCGACCGCGACCGCCGCAAGGCCATCATCCTCAACGATGCCAAGGATTTGGCGTTGGCCGCCGGGCTCGATCTGGTGGAGGACGAGGGCCTTCTGGAGGAGGTCTGCGGCCTGGTGGAATGGCCGGTGGTGCTCATGGGGTCGTTCGAGGAGCGTTTCCTCGACATTCCCGATGAGGTGATCCGCGCCACCATCCGCGCCAACCAGAAATGCTTCGTGCTGAAGGACCCCAAGACCGGGCGCCTCGCCAACCGCTTCATCCTGATCTCCAATCTGGTGGCGAGCGACGGCGGTGCGGCCATCGTCTCCGGCAACGGGCGGGTGATCCGGGCGCGGCTGTCGGACGCCAAATTCTTCTGGGATACGGACCGGGCCCACAGCCTGGAGAGCCGGCTGCCGAAGTTCGAGCACATCACCTTCCACGAGAAGCTCGGCACCCAGGCGGCCCGCATCGCCCGCATCGCGAAGCTCGCCGCGATCATCGCTCCCGAGGTGGGGGCCGATCCGGCGCTGGCGGCGGAGGCGGCGCGGCTCGCCAAGGCGGACCTCGTCACCGAGGTGGTGGGCGAGTTCCCCGAATTGCAGGGCCTCATGGGCCGCTATTATGCGCAGGGCGAAGGCCTCGCCCCGGAGATCGCCGCCGCCTGCGAGGAGCATTACAAGCCCCAGGGCCCGAGCGACCGCGTGCCCAAGGCCCCCGTCTCCGTGGCGGTGGCCCTGGCCGACAAGCTCGACACTCTGGTGGGCTTCTGGGCCATCGACGAAAAGCCCACCGGATCGAAGGACCCCTATGCGCTGCGCCGCGCCGCGCTGGGCGTGATCCGCATGGTGCTGGAGAACGGGCTGCGGCTGCGGCTCTCGAGCCTCATCGCCGCTGCCGCCGAAGTGCTGCCGCAGGCGAGCCCCGGCCCCTGGCAGGGCGATCTCCTCTCCTTCTTCGCCGATCGGCTGAAGGTGCATCTGCGCGAGAATGGGGCGCGGGTGGATCTGGTGGATGCGGTGTTCGCTCTGGAGGGGCAGGACGACCTGTTCCTGCTGGTGAGCCGCATGACGGTGCTGGCCCGCTTCCTGGAGACCGAGGACGGCAAGACCCTGCTGGCCGGCTATCGGCGCGCGGTGAACATCCTGCGCATCGAGGAGAAGAAGGACGGCCGCACCTACCAGGGCCCCACCGACGCCACCTTGCTGAAGGAAGAGGCCGAGGAAAAGCTCGCCGCCGCCATGGACGCGGTGAAGGAGCGCATGAAGGCCGCCCTCCTGAAGGAGGATTTCGAGACCGCCATGACCGCCCTCGCGGATCTCAGGGCCCCCGTCGATGCCTTCTTCGAGGCGGTGACGGTGAATGCCGAGGACCCGGCCCTGCGCGAGAACCGGCTGAAGCTCCTGGACGAGATCCGCACCGCCACCCGCGCCATCGCCGATTTCGACCGCATCGCCGGCTGATCTGCCGGCCCTGCTGCCATCTGAACGGCCCGGTCCCCGCGACCGGGCCGTTTTTGCGTCGGCGATCAGGGACATGAGCCGTCGGTGATGTCGCCGCCGTCCTTGTTTGTGTTGCTCAATTGAGCTACATAGGGGCGAGAGGGAGACACGTCATGGCGACGACCGCATTTGTACGCGCCCGGGTTGATGAGCAGGTGAAGGCGGAGGCCGAGGCCGTCCTGAGCTATTTCGGGCTGACCATTTCGGACGCGGTGCGCCTCACCCTGACGCGCGTTGCCCGTGACAAGGCTTTGCCGCTGGAATTGAAGATTCCGAACGCCGAGACACAGGCTGCCATGGCCGAATCCCGCGCCATGCTGGCGGCGCGACAGGCCCGCTTCCACGCGGGGCAGGACCTGATCGATGCCCTCGACAAGAAAGCCCGCTGACAGGAAGCGGGCGAAGCCTCTCAGAGCCTGCGATTTCACGAAGTCGTTCGTGAAGGACTGGGAGCGCCTCTCCCGCTCCGGGCGCTATGACATGGTGCGCCTGAAAGAACTCATGCTGCTGCTGGTCGCCAATGACGGGCCGCTCGAGCCCGAATGGCTGGATCATCCGTTGAAGGGCGTATGGGCCGATCACCGCGAGTGCCACATCGGCGGTGATTTCCTGCTGATCTATCAAGTGGACGGACATCAGATCAATTTTGTTCGCGCGGGAACGCACGCGGACCTCTTTGAGTGATCGGCAGCCCGAAGGGGCCGTTGTGATGGCAGTCCGGTCCCCGCGACCGGGCCGTTTTTGCGTGTGGTGGGGGCTGCGTGCACGCTTGAGGCCTCCTTACGAAGGTACCATGCTTGCGCAGCGTCAGATTTTTTTACCTGGCGAAGCTGTGACATCGGTCGCGGAAAGGCGGCAAAAGCACTTTGTTGAAGCGCGAAAGTCAGAAATAGAAACTATTTCGTCTTTCTCTATATTTCTTCATTTGCACGCGTTCACGAGTCATTAATCGAAGTAAACAACATCTTCTTCTTCCTCTTAGCAATTTTTTCATGGCCTTCGGCGAGGTTAACCCCTGTGTTGAGTTGAGTAACAGGTGGCGTAACAATGACCGATGCCTATCGGCCGAGGGTAAAATACGTAATCGGCCCTGATGGTGGTCCGTTGACCATCGCCGACCTGCCGCCGCCCGACACGCGGCGCTGGGTCATCCGCCGCAAGGCGGAGGTGGTGGCAGCGGTGCGGGGAGGTCTTCTGTCCCTGGAAGAGGCGTGCAAGCGCTATACTCTGACCGTGGACGAATTCCTCTCCTGGCAGGCCTCCATCGACCGCCACGGTCTGCCGGGGCTGCGCACCACGCGCATCCAGCATTACCGGCAGTGATGCGGTCGGCCCGGTTCCACGCCGGGGCGAGAGGGGGGCAGGCGCCGCACGGCGTTCACCAAAGGCCGATGGGCTCTTCGCCTGTCGGCCTTTGATTTTTGGTGAGGTTCGATCGCGATGGAGCGGCGGCTCGGTTCCTGCGCTGTCCCCCGTGTACGGCGCCGTCGAGCTCCCTCTCCCGCGTGCGGGGGAGGGGTGGGGAGGGGGCAAAACGCTGGAGCTGGCAGCCCGGCCGTGAGGTGAAGCGCAGCGCCGGGAATCGAAAATGTATTGAACATCAAAGGCCGGTGCCATTGGTCGCGTCCCGGCCCCCTCCCTTGCCCTCCCCCGCAAGCGGGAGAGGGGATGCGCCCTTCAACAGGCCGTTCTCGCTTGAATGTCGATGGGTGCGAGACGCGCCGCCGAACGGCGGGCTGGTCAGGCGACCCGCCGCCCTTCCCGGTAGACGGCCCGCACCACCGGGATCTCCCCCGCCAGGGCCACCCGCAGCAGATCGGCCCGCTTGCCGGGGGCGATCTCGCCGCGATCGGTGAGGCCCACCACCTCGGCCGGGGTCTTGGTCACCCGCTGCACGGCGTGCGGCAGGGAGAGGCGCGGCACCCGGCGGGCGAGGTCGAAGGCCGACCACAGCAGGCTCGCCGGCACGTAATCCGAGGAAAGGATGTCGAGCAGGCCGGCCCGCGCCAGCGCCGCGGCGGAGGCGTTGCCCGTGTGGGAGCCGCCGCGCACCAGATTGGGCGCGCCCATGAGCACCCGGATGCCGGCCTCGTGGGAGAGTCGCGCCGCCTCCTCGGTGGTGGGGAATTCGGCAATGGCGACGCCATCGCCGATGGCCTCCGCCACGTGCTCGGGGGTGGCGTCATCATGGCTTGCCAGAATGCAGCCATGGGCGTGGCCCAGGGCCACCAGCCCCGCCCGGTTCTTGCGGGCATAAAGGCTGTGATATTCCATGCGGGTGGCGACGATGACATCCGCCTCGTCGGCGGAGATGCCGCTCTTCTTCATGTAATAGCTGCGGAACTGCTCGACGCTGGCGAACTGGCGCTGGCCCGGGGTGTGATCCATGAGGGAAACGAGGTGGATGGGGGTTTTCGCCATGAGGGCGGCGGCATCCTCCACCACCGTATCGGTGGCCACTTCGCAGCGCAGGTGAATGCGGTGGTCGGCCCTGAGCGCATCGGCGGCGCGGGCGGCCTCCAGAGCCGCGATGAGGGTCGGGGCATCCCCATCCATGCCCACCGCCTTCTTGTCCGGCCACACCCGCAGGGAATCAAACACGGTGGTGATGCCGGCGGTGGCGATTTGCGCATCATGGGCGAGCACGGCGGCGAGCGGGTTCCATTTCACCTTGGGCCGCGGCGCCAGATGGCCCTCCACATGGTCGGTGTGCAGCTCGATGAGGCCAGGCAGCACATAATCCCCGCCGCAATCTTCCGCCCTCGCCTCCGCCCCCGCCGGCGCAGCGCCGGTGCCGATCTCGGCGATGCGCCCATCCACCAGGCGCACATGGCCGTGCACCATCTCTTCCGCCAGGATCAGGCGGGCGTTGGTGAGCACGTGTTCGGTCATGGTGTCATCCTTATGCCAGGCGGGTCGCTCAGGCGGAAAAGCGGGTCACGTCCACCACCCGGTCGGCCACCGCCGCCCGGGTCTCGGCATCATGGAAGATGCCGAGCAGGCCGCAGCCCGCCGCCTTCTTTTCGGCGATGAGGTCGATGACCACGGCGCGGTTGGCGGCATCGAGGGAGGCGGTGGGCTCGTCCAGAAGCAGCAGCGGCTGGCGGCCGATGAAGCCGCGTGCCACGTTCACCCGCTGCTGCTCGCCGCCGGAGAAGGTGGCCGGCGGCAGAAGCCACAGCCGTTCCGGCAGGTTGAGGCGGGTGAGCAGAGCGCCGGCCCGGGCGCGGGCAGCCTCCGGCGCCACCCCTTCGGCGAGCAGCGGCTCGGCCACCACGTCGAGGGCGGCGACGCGGGGGATCACCCGCAGGAATTGGCTCACATAGCCGATGCGCTGCTGCCGCAGCCGCAGCATGCGGCGCGGCGCGGCGGTGGCCACGTCCACCTGCTCCGTGCCGTCGGCCACGCGGATATGGCCGGCATCGGTGCGGTAATTGCCGTAGATCATCTTGAGAATGGAGCTCTTGCCGGCCCCCGATGGCCCGCCGAGGGCGACGCATTCCCCCGGCTGGAGGGTGAAGGACACCCCCGCCACCACCGGCAGCCGCAGCCCCTCCTGCAAATGCAGGGTGAAGCTCTTGGCGATGGCCTCGACGCTGAGCAGGGGGGCGGCATCCATCGTGTGGTCCATCATGGCACGAGCACCGAGGAGACGAGGAGCTGGGTATAGGGTTCGCGGGGATCGTCCAGCACCTGGTCGGTGAGGCCCTCCTCGATCACCCGGCCGGATTTCATGACCATGATGCGGTGGGAGAGCAGCCGCGCCACCGCGAGGTCGTGGGTGACGATCACCACCGCCAGGCCGAACTGCGCCACCAGGGAGCGGATGAGGTCCAGAAGCCGCGCCTGCACCGACACATCGAGCCCGCCGGTGGGCTCGTCCATGAAGACGAGCCGCGGCCGGGTCACGAGGTTGCGGGCGATTTGCAGCCGCTGGCGCATGCCGCCGGAAAAGCTGCGCGGGTCGTCGTCCACCCGGTCGGCTTCGATCTCCACCCGGCCGAGCCAGTCCACGGCCTCCTGGCGGATGGCGCCATAGTGGCGCCCGCCCACCGCCATCAGCCGCTCGCCTACATTGCCGCCAGCCGAGACCGCCATGCGCAGCCCCTGCTCCGCATGCTGGCGCACGAAGCCCCAGTCGGTGCGCAGCAGCAGGCGCCGCTCCGCCTCCGAGAGGGTGGCGAGATCCCGGGTGACCCCGTCGCGCTGGCGGTAGAGCACCCGGCCGGAGCTGGCGGCGAGCTCGGTGGAGAGGAGGGAGAGCAGGGTCGACTTGCCGGAGCCGGATTCGCCGACGATGGCCAGCACCTCCCCCGGATGGAGGGTGAGATCCACCTCGCGGCAGCCGAGGCGGGCGCCGTAGAAGCGCGTCAGCTTCTCCGCGACGAGCAGCGGTGCCTCGTCGTCGGCCTTCGGCCGAGGCATGGCGGATGAGGTCATGAGCAGCCCTCCTTCGGCCCCTCGTCGGCCCGCGTCGGCGCATCAGGCGCGCTCAGGGTGCCGGTGTGCCCCTCGGCCTGCCGGCCGGCGCAATAATCGGTGTCCGAGCACACGAACATGCGCCCGCCTTGGTCATCGAGGATCACCTCGTCGAGATAGACCCCTTCGGCCCCACACAAGGCGCAGGGCTGGGAAAAGCGCTGGACGGTGAAGGGGTGGTCCGCGAAATCCAAGGGCACCACCGAGGTGTAGGGCGGCACCGCGTAAATGCGCTTTTCGCGGCCGGCGCCAAACACTTGCAGGGCCGGGGAGTGGTCCATTTTGGGGTTGTCGAACTTGGGGATGGGGGAGGGGTCCATCACATAATGGCCGTTCACCGTCGCCGGATAGGCATAGGTGGTGGCGATATGGCCGTGGCGGGCGATGTCCTCATAGAGTTTCACGTGAATCAGCCCGTAGTCCGACAAGGCATGGAGCTTGCGGGTCTCGGTCTCGCGCGGCTCCAGGAACCGCAGCGGCTCCGGGATCGGCACCTGATAAACCAGCACCTGCCCGGGTTTGAGCGGAGTTTCGGGAATGCGGTGGCGGGTCTGGATAACGTTTGCCTCCGCCGTGTGGGAGGTGGTCTTCACCCCCGCCGTGGTCTCGAAAAAGGTGCGGAGCGCCACCGCATTGGTGGTGTCGTCCGAGCCCTGGTCGATCACCTTCAGAACGTCGTCGGCGCCGAGCAGCGCGGCGGTCACCTGCACCCCGCCGGTGCCCCAGCCATAGGGCATGGGCATCTCGCGGCCGGCGAACGGCACCTGATAGCCGGGAATGGCGATGGCCTTCAAAATCGCCCGCCGGATCATCCGTTTAGTCTGCTCGTCGAGATAGGCGAAATTGTAGGAAATGGCCGGCATGGCGGTGGCAGGGCGTGTCATTCCGCGGCCTCCTGAGTGGGAACGGGGGCGCCGGCGGCCTCGTCCGTGGCATGGGCGGCGCGCATGCGGCGCACCAGCTCCAGCTCGGCCTGGAAGTCCACGTAATGGGGCAGCTTCAGATGCTCCACGAAGCCGGTGGCCTGCACATTGTCGCAATGGGAGAGGACGAATTCCTCGTCCTGGGCGGGGGCGGTCTTCTCCTCCCCCAATTCGGCGAAGCGTAGCGCCCGGTCCACCAGCGCCATGGACATGGCCTTGCGCTCCGACTGGCCGAACACCAGCCCATAGCCCCGGGTGAACTGCGGCGGGGTGGTGGCCGAGCCCTTGAACTGATTGATGTTCTGGCACTCGGTGAGGGTGATGTCGCCGAGCGGCACGGCAAAGCCCAGCTCCTCCACCGGCAGGCTCACCTCCACCGTGCCGAAGCGGATCTCCCCCACGAACGGGTGGCTTCTGGCATAGCCGCGCTGGGTGGAATAGCCGAGCGCCAGCAGAAAGCCCTCGTCGCCCCGCGCCAGCGCCTGCAGCCGTGTCGGCCGGCCGGCGGGAAAGCTGAGCGGCGTGCGGGTGATGTCGGTGGGCGCCGTCCCGTCGTCCGCCGGCGCGGGCTCGATCAGGCCTTCATCGCCCAGAAGATCGGTCACCCGGGGCATGGGAGGTGAGGCGACGGGAGCCTCCTCGCCGGTGGGCTCGGAGGCCGAGGCTGCCGGTTTCTTCACGGTGGTCTGCGCGGTGGTGGCGAGGCCCTGGTCGAGCAGGCGGTGGGTGTAGTCGAAGGTGGGGCCCAGCACTTGGCCGCCGGGCAGATCCTTGAAGGTGGCGGAGATGCGCCGGCGGATGGCCATGGCGGTGGTGTCCACCGGCACGCTGGTGCCGAACCGCGGCAAGGTGGTGCGGAAAGCGCGGGCGAGGAAGATCGCCTCGATGAGGTCACCCCGCGCCTGCTTGATGGCGAGGGCGGCGAGGTCGCGATCATAGAGCGAGCCCTCGGCCATCACCCGGTCCACGGCGAGGCCCAGCTGCTCGGCGATCTGGTCGAGGCCGATCTCCGGCACGCCGGGATCGCCCCGCCGGGTGCGGGCCAGCAGGTCATGGGCATTGCGGATGGCGTCCTCACCGCCTTTGACGGCCACATACATGATGTCAGTCTCCGCAGGCTGATGGGGGGAACGTCAGGGGTTCGGCGTCACCGGCCGGGTGGTGCGCGGCAAGGCGGCGACGGTGCCGGGCGCGCACAGCACCAGATCGATGCCGAGCGGGAAAAGGGCAGCATTGGCGGCGAGCCGGGCGGCGAGGTCCGCCGGCAGCGGTTCGGCACCGAAGCGGCGGGTGTCGGGAATGCCGGGGCCGGAGAAGATCAGCGGGCCGGCGGTGAAGCGGTCCACCTGCGCCAGCACCGTGGCCGAGCGGTCCGGGTAGTCCGCCGTGCCCTGGGCGAGGGTGGCGAAGTCCGGCAGCGCCCCGGCGTCGGCACACAGCACGAAACGGGCTTCGGCGGCCACCAGGGTGTGCGGGGCGCCGGTGTGAAAGCGCAGGAACGCCGCCACCGGGGCGATGGCGAGGGGCCCATCGAGGAAGAAGGGCGTTTCATAATCGAGCAGCGTCAGGGCCACGGCGGCAAGCTCGGGGGAGAGCGGCGCCGGCGGGGTGAGCGCGCTGGCGAGGGGGCGGGGCAAAGCGGGCTCTGCCATGGCCCACATGAGGGCGACGAAGGTGCGCTGGGACTCATGCACGGGTTCAGCGAAGCCGGTGGCGGGGGCGGCGATGCCCATCAGTCTTCTCCCCGGGTCATGGTGAAGAAGTTCACCCGCGTCGCGTCGGTGTCCTGCCGGGCGCGGGCGGCCTCTGCGGCGAGCCGCCGGCGCAGTGGCCGCAGGGCATCCTCCACCGCGATGCGCAGGGCCGGGTCCTGCCACAGGGCATCGAGCAGCGCGGCGGCCTTGGCTTTTTCCGGCGCGCGGCCGAGCAGATAGGAGACGCCGGTGGCGCCGCCATCCAGATGCACGGCGGCGCGGGTCACGGTGGCTTCGCCGAGATTGAAGGGAGCGCCATCGCCGCCGGTGCGGCCCTGCACCATCACCAGCCCCACCTCCGGCGGCCGCATCACATGCACCTTCGGCAGCGGCTGGAAGCGCTCGATGGCGGCCTGCAGTTCGGCGAGGGTGGCGCGGTTGAGGAGGCCCATCACCGCCTGGCGCTGGGCCACCTCTGGAGTCGCGCCATCGGTGGGGGGAAGGGGAAAACCGGGGGCGCCGGCCGGTGTCGCCGCAGCCTCAGGTGGGGTGTCGGGGATCATGGCGGTCTCGATCGCAGGGCGGCACCAGCCGCGGCGGCATCACGGACGCTTCACTAGACCCTATTTGTCTAATAGTCTATACAAATGTTCAAAGATTGCCAAAAGGGCATCGGGGAGGGCAGAGTGGCTGGAATGGGACGCAGTGTGCGGGCGGATGGTCACATTCCGATGACGGACGACGAGGACGCGCCCTCCGGCGCTGGGACGGGTGGCGTTGAGGACCTGCCGGCCGGCAGCGTGCCGCGCGGCACGGGCGTCACCGTTTGGCGGCAGATCGCCGAGCGGCTGGAGGCGGACATTGTGTCCGGCCGCTGGCGTCCGGGGGAGCGGTTGCCGGTGGAGGCGGATCTGGCGCGGGCCTTCGGCGTCAATCGTCACACGCTCCGGCGCGCCCTCGCCGCTTTGGCGGAGGCCGGCCTGATCGAGGCGACGGCGGGGCGCGGAACCTTCGTGAAGGAGCCGCCGCTGCGCTATCCCATTGGCCCGCGCACCCGCTTCTCGGAGATCGTCGCGGCCGGCGGCCGCGAGCCGTTCGGCCGCTTCCTGGAGGCCCGGGTGGAGCCCGCCGATGCCGAAGTGGCGCGAGAGCTGGCGGTGGCGGAAGGCACGCCGGTGCTGCGCATCGAGAGTGTCCATGAGGCCGATGGGGTGCCCATCTCCATGGGCTGCGCCTATTTCGTGGCGGCCCGCTGCCCCGATCTCGATCTCGTCTATGCCGCCACCGGCTCCCTCACCCGGGCCTTGGCCACGCTGGGCATCGAGGATTATCGCCGCCGCGAAACCCGGCTCACCGCCCGCCCGGCCACGGCACGGGAGATGGAGCAGCTGTGCCTTGCGCCCGGCCGCGCGGTGATGGTGCTGGAGCGGGTGGATGTGGAGCCGAACGGGCGACCGCTGCAATGGGGCCGCTCCGCCTTCGCCGCCGACCGGGTGCAGCTGGTGTTCAAGCCTTAAACGGGCTCAGACGCTGGTCGGCGCGCGGCCGATGATGGCGAAGCGCAGGCGGGAGGAGATGAAGTCGATCACCCCCACCATCACCAGCATCATCAGGATCAGGAACGACACCTTCTGCCATTCCAGCACCCGGATCTGCTCGGCGAGGTGCAGGCCGAGCCCGCCGGCGCCGACAATGCCGACGATGGTGGATTGGCGGGCGTTGGATTCGAAATAATAGAGCAACTGGCTCGCCAGCACCGGCAGCACCTGGGGCAGCATGCCGAACCGCACCGCCGCCATGGGCGAGCCGCCGCTGGCGGTGACCCCTTCCACCGGCTTCCGGTCCAGGGCCTCCACCGCTTCGGAGAACAGTTTGCCCAATTCGCCGATGCTGGCGGTGGCGATGGCGAGGATGCCGGCGAACGGGCCGAGGCCCACCACCGTCACGTAGATCAGCGCCCAGATCAATTTATCCACGCCGCGCACGGTGTCGAGCACCCGGCGCACGGCGAAATGGGCGAAGATGTTGGGAATGACGTTCTTGGCCGCGAGAAAGCCGAACGGAAAGGCGATCACCGCCCCCAGCAGGGTGCCCAGGAAAGCGATGGCCAGGGTTTCCCACAGCGCGTGGATGTAGAGCGGCAGCTGGGCGCCGGGATCGGGCGGCATCATCAAGGTGATGAAATGGGCGAGCTGGCCGAGGCCGGTGCCCAGCCGATCGAAATTGAAGCCCAGGTGCCAGAAGCCGAACAGTGCGAGGGCCAGCGCCGCGCCGGCGGTGACGAGGAGGCGCACCCGGCTGGCGGGGTCCGGCGCCATGGCCTCGGGAAAAGCGGCGGCGAGGCGCGCGTGGTCGGCGGCGGCGGGCTGGATGCGGGCGCGGTTCATCGCGGCTCTCCAAAGCCGATGAGGCGGTGCCTGAGCTTCTCGGTGCCGAGGTCGATCAGCATCACCGTCGCGATGATGAGGAGCAGGATGGCGGAGACGTCGGAATAATAGAATTTGCGGATGGCCTCGATGAGGTCCTGGCCGATGCCGCCGGCCCCCACGAACCCCATGATGGAGGCTTCGCGCACGTTGATCTCGAAGCGCAGCAGGCCGTAAGAGGCGAAATTGGAGAGCACTTGCGGCACCACGGCGAAGCGCACCGTCTCGGTCCAGGAGGCGCCGGCGGCGGTGGCGCCCTCCACCGGCTTCATGTCGATATTCTCCACCACCTCGGCGAACAGCTTGCCGAGCGAGCCCATGGTGTGGATGGCCAGCGCCAGCACCCCGGGCATGGGGCCGAGCCCGAATGCCACCACGAACAGCAGCGCGAACACCAGCTCCGGCACCGTGCGGCAGAATTCCAGGAAACGGCGCGCGCTGAGGCGGATGAGCGGATTGCGCACCAGATTTGCGCTGGCGAGAAAACACAACGCAAAGGCGCCGATGGCGCCCAAGAGGGTGCCGAGATAGGCGATGAGCAGGGTGTCCACCAGCAGCTTCAGCCAGTGGTCGAGGTTCCAATACCATTCGGCAAGGTCCGCCCCCAGCGTCTGCCAGTGCAGGGTGGGCAGGATTTGCCAGAAATAACCGGTGAGCCGGTCGGCATGGGCGATGAAGACCAGAGGCTTCACCTCCCCCACCCAGCCGGCCAGCACGGTGCAGACCAGGATCACCGCCGCCACCATGAGGCTGGCGCGGCGCCGCGCCTGCACGGCGGCCTCGTAGGTCCGCGTCAGCGTGGCGATCTGCGCATCAGGCAGCAGGGTGACCGCATGGGGCACGGCGGACCTTTCCGAAACGGGCGGGGCAAGGGGCAAAGAAAAGGGCGGCCCGCGTGAGGGGCCGCCCTTCGGATGAGATCAGGACTTCTTCTTGCGCAGCTCGTCCACGAAGGTGATGAGCTCGATGATGGGGGTGTAGGCCTCGTTGTCCACCGGCTGCCAGAGCTGGGACTTGCCCTCATAGATCTTCTCGAAGGCGGCCGGGTCGTTCTTGCCGATGGAGAAGAAGGCGTCGCGGATCTTGGCTTTCAGGTCCGCCGGCATGGTGGTGATGTAAGCGTAAGGCGAGTTCACGATGAGGTCGGACTTGTAGATGATCCGATAGTCGTCGTACTTCGCCATCCCCTTGCGCTCCATGCGCTTGAGGTTCGACTCGCTCTCGTCGTTCCACCAGTTGAAAGCGGCGTCGCAGGTGCCCTGCTGCACGGCGATCACCGCGTTTTCATGCGAGCCGGCATAGACCACCTTGGCGAAGAATTCGTCGGGCTTGAGGCCCATCTTGTTCATGGCGAAGCGCGGCACGTTGTTGCCGGAGGTGGAGTTGGGGTCCACCAGGCACAGGTTCTTGCCCTTGAGGTCCTCGATGGACTTGTAGGGGCTGTCGGCCTTCACATAGAGCACCGAATGATAGCCCTTGGTGCCGTCGCCATTCACCTCGATGGCGAAGGCCTCCACCGGCACGCCGGTCTTGAGCGCGCGGGCGAACGAGGCCGGGCCATAGGAGGCAATGTGGATGTTGCCGGCCCGCTGGCCCTCGATCACCGCCGCATAATCATTGGCGATGCGCAGCTTCACCGGCACGCCGATTTCCTTGGAGAGATAGTCCATCAGCGGGGCGAAGCGCTCGGTGACGCCGGTGGCGTTCTCCGCCGGGATGATGGCGAAGGTGAGCTCGGGATATTGCGCCTTCCAGTCCTGCGCGCCGGCGGCGCCGACGGAAAGGGCGAGCGCGGCGCCGGCCGCGATCAGGGTACGACGGTTCAACATGGCTTGGGCTCCTGTCGGACGAAGCATTGAAAACGCGGAAAAAAGAACGCGTGCACACCCGTCGGCCGCGTCTGGCGCGGCCATGTCGGGCAGGATCCGGCCGTCACACGAAGGCGGGCATCGCGGCCGGTCGAAGCCCGTCGGTCGGCATGGCGCGCGGCTTCAGGCCGTGGCGCAGGTTGCGGCGGCGCTCCTGAACGTCAGGCGGGCACGGCCCCGGGTAGCGTGACGCCGAGGCCCTGCGGCGCGCGGGCGGGGGCGAGCTCCATCACCTCGCCGGCTTCCAGCCCATAAAGGTCGCGGGCCACCGCGTCGGTGAGCTGCTCGGGCGCGCCGTCGAACACCACCCGGCCCTGGGCCATGCCCACCAGCCGGTCGCAATAGGTGCGGGCAAGATCCAGGGAGTGCAGATTGCACAGCACCGTGATGCCGAAATGCCGGTTGATGCGCAAAAGCGCGTCCATGACGATCTTGGTGTTGCGCGGATCGAGCGAGGCGATGGGCTCGTCGGCGAGAATGAGGCCCGGTTCCTGGGCCAGGGCACGGGCGATGGCCACCCGCTGCTGCTGGCCGCCGGAAAGGCTGTCGGCGCGCTGGGCGGCCAGGGATGCGATGTCGAACTGCTCAAGGGCGGACAAAGCGATAGCCCGGTCGTCCGCGCTCCACATCTTGGTCAGCGCCCGCCAGGTAGGGGCGGTGGCGAGCCGGCCCATGAGCACGTTCGTGAGCACATCGAGCCGGCCCACCAGGTTGAATTGCTGGAAGATCATGGCCGCCTGGGCGCGCCACTGGCGCAGCGCCGCACCCTTGAGGGCGCTCACGTCCCGCCCGTCGAAGCTGATGCGGCCGGCGGAGGGCTCCTGCAGCCGGTTGATCATGCGCAGCAGGGTCGATTTGCCGGCTCCGGATCGGCCGATGACTCCAACGAAGGCGCCGTGGCCGATCTGAAGGGTGACGTCAGAGACTGCCGCCTTGTCGCCGAACTGGCGACTGAGGCCCTCGATCACAAGCATCGGCTCGCTCCGTTGCGTTCCAGTGCGGATAATCCGCGTGCGCAACAGGCGTATGACGGCAGCCGAGATGGCGCGGAAAAGACCCGGGGCGCGTCTTCCGCTCCGGGCGACGAAATATTTCTTCAATGCCGGCGGTGCAGTGCAACGCCAGCGCAAATGAATGAAAAGTCTTTCTTTGTGTCTCAGCGTGCGCTGCAATGCTGTCGCGGGGCTTGCACTGCAGCACAACTTTTATCTTTCCAAAGGCTTAACCTTTGTTAAGGTCGGCTGCGGTATCGATCCAGCGGGGGATCCCAATGCCCATGGAGCTGTTCGCCTTGCTTGAGACATGCGCCGCCTTCGCCTTCATTGGCGCGGTCGTTTTGGGCATGGTTTGACCCCGGCTCGCGGGGGAGCCCCCGCACTGACCCTAGAACACAACAAAGTTGAGGTCGGATCGATGATCGCGGCGCCGGGGAGAGGGATCTCCTCGGCGTCCGCGTTTATGGGGCGCGGGGTCAGCGTGGGCCGAGGATGCGCTTGCCGCTTCGGGCCGCCTCGTCATAGACGCGGGTGTCACCGGGCTTGAGCGAATAGCAGGTGTCGGCGATCACCGGGCGGCCGGCGGCCAGCAGTTCGGAGACGGTGACAAAGCGGTAGCCCTTGGCCCGCAGCGCCGGGATCAGCAGGCGCAACGCCTCCGCCGTGTGCTTGCCGCGGCCATTGGCATGCATCAGCACGATAGAGCCGGGCCTGATCTGCCGGCCCATGGCCTCGGCCATGACCTTGGCGCCGAGAAAGGCGGGATCGCCGGAATCCACGTCCCACTGGATGGCGAGGTGGCCTGTGTCATTCACATAATTGAGGGATTCGGCGCTGCACGAGCCATAGGGAAAGCGGAACAGGTCTGGCCGCTGGGGCACGTTGGCGAGGGGGCAGGCACGGGCGGCGGCGTCTCTGCGGCGCAAGGAGAAGGCGATGTCGGCGTCATCCACCTGCCGCCGCATGGCTTCGCCCGTCCGCACGGTGAGATTGGCGTGGGACCAGGTGTGGTTGCCCATCTCGAAGTCCGGATCGGCGATCAGCTGGGTGGCGCGTTCCGGGTGGCTCATCAGCCATTTGCCGCCGCCGAAGAAAGTGGCCGGGATGTCCTGGGCGCGCAGATAGTCGACCAGCGCCCCGTCATAGCCGGACGTTTCTGCGGAGGCTTCGCACAGATCGAAGGTGAGGGCGACGAGCTTCTGGCCGGCGGGCAGGTCCACCCGGCGGATGGAGCCGCGCAAAGCGGCGGGCACTGGCTTGGCGGCGGCCAGCGCCAGCTCCGGCAAGGTGACGGGCTCGGACTTCGGGTGGGGCTGGACGATTTCTTCGCCGGCGCGGGCAGCCAGGCTCTGCGGGGGGAAGCAGGCGGGCCCGGCGGCGTGGCTGGGGGCGGCGGCGAGCAGCGGGAGCGCGCCCAGCAGGGCGGCGACACGGAAGGCAAAGGAAGGATGGTGCACGGTCGGTCTCGGCAAGGCAGCGACGCGGCCGGCCCCAAGGTCCGGGGGCGCGGCGTCGCGTCGCTACCCATAGGCGCCTCGCGGCCCCGGTGCCAGGGCTGCGTTGGTCGCAGCGGCGGGGCGCGGGCCGGCGATCATTTGGGCTAGACTGCGACATCGTTCACGGCACCGGAGAGGTGGGGATGTCCGCACAGCTTGGCCTTCGATCGGCGGAAGGTACGGCCGCCGCGCCGCTCGCGGTGGTCACCGGGGCGTCGAGTGGCATCGGTCTGGCGCTCGCCGTGGAGCTTGCCCAGGCCGGCTTCGATCTCATGCTGGTGGGGCGCGATGGGGAGAGGCTGGCGGCGGCGGAACGGAAGATTGCGGCGCTCGGCCGCGCCGTCACGGTGCGGCAGGTGGATCTTGCCGCGCCGGCCGCCCTCGAGGGACTGGCGCAGGAGCTGGCGGCGCGGGTGCCCGACATTCTGGTGAACAATGCGGGCTTTGGCGCCTATGGCCGCTTTGCCGAAATCGACCCGGCGCTGTCATTGTCCATGATCACCACCAATGTGGGGGCGCTGACACGCCTCACGGCGGCGGTGCTGCCGGGCATGCGGGCGCGCGGCTCGGGCCGCATCCTCAATGTGGCGTCCACCGGCGCCTTCGCGCCGCTGCCCTTCTCCGCCGTTTACGGTGCCACCAAGGCCTATGTGCTGAGCTTCTCGGAGGCGGTCGCCGAAGAGCTGAAGGGCTCCGGCGTCACCGTCACGGCCCTGTGTCCGGGGCCGACGTCCACCCGCTTCTTCGCCCGGGCCGGCTGGGATGGCACGCGGCTGTTCAAGGGGCCCATGACCAGCGCGCAGATGGTGGCCGAGCGCGGCCTCAAGGCGCTCATGGCCGGGCGGCGGGTGGAGGTGGTGGGGCTGCTCAACAGGGTGCTGATCCTCTTGGCGCGGCTCGCACCGCGCCGGCTGGTGAGCGAGGCCACCCGCTTCATGCTGGCGTCGCGCGGCTGACCCATCACCGTTGCGTGCGGCATTGATGAGCAATTTCCATTTGTGCCGCGCCGATGCGGGGAGTAACCGGCGAACCGCGTCTAATGTCCTGTCCCCTGCTTCGGCTCGACCCGGAAACGCCCGATGAATCTCCTGTCGATCCAGTCCCATGTCGCCTATGGACACGTGGGCAACGCCTCCGCCGTCTTCCCGCTGCAGCGGCTGGGGGTGGAGGTGTGGCCCATCCACACCGTCCAGTTCTCCAACCACACCGGCTATGGCGCCTGGCGCGGCCAAGTGTTCGATGCCTCGGTGATCGCCGATCTGGTTGAGGGTATCGCCGAGCGCGGGGTGCTGCCGCGCTGTGATGGCGTGCTGTCCGGCTACATGGGCTCGGCGGAGATTGGCGCCGGCATTCTCGGCGCCGTGGAGCGGGTGCGCGCCGCCAATCCCAATGCGGATTATTGCTGTGATCCGGTGATCGGCGACGTGGGACGCGGCGTGTTCGTGCTGCCGGGCATTCCCGAATTCATGCGCGACCAGGCGGTGCCGGCGGCTGACGTGATCACACCCAACCAGTTCGAGCTGGAGCTGCTCTCCGGCCGTCAGGTGGTGGATCTGGAGGATGCGCTGGCGGCCTGCGCGGTGCTGCAGAAGCGCGGGCCGAAGGCGGTGCTGGTGACCAGCCTGCACACCCGGGAAACGCCGAAGGAGTCCATCGATCTCCTCGCCTGCGGGCCGGATGGCCGCTTCCTGGTGCGCACGCCGCGGCTGGACGTGTCCCTGAACGGGGCGGGCGACGCCATCGCGGCCCTGTTCTTCTTCCACGTGAAGCGCACGGGCTCCACCGCCGAGGCGCTGTCGGCCGCCGCCTCCTCCATCTTCTGCCTCCTGGAGCGGACCGAAAAAGCACACTCCCGGGAATTGCTGCTGGTCGAGGCCCAGGAGGAGTTCGTGAGCCCCTCCAAGGTCTTCACGCCCATGGCGGTTTAAGGCAACTTTGTGGCGCTGGCCTTCGGGGCCGGTGCGTTCTGTTCGCCATCCTGTCCGGAAAGCCGTTATGCCGCGCCGTTATGTGACGCTCGACGTGTTCACCACCCGCCCGTTCGGCGGCAATCCCCTGGCCGTGGTGACCGACGCCTCGGGGCTCGACGACGCGGCCATGCAGCAGATCACCCGCGAGTTCAATCTCTCCGAGACGGTGTTCATCCTGCCGCCGAAGGATCCCGCGCACCGCGCCCGCATCCGCATCTTCACGGTCGCCCATGAGATGCCGTTTGCCGGCCACCCCACGGTGGGCACGGCGGTGCTGCTGGCGCTGGAGGACAAGATCGACAAGGGGGTGATGAAGCTGGACGAGCCCATCGGCGCCGTCAGCTGCACCGTGGCCACCGATGGCGCAGGCAGCCGCAAGGGATCGGCGGTCTTCACCGTGCCGCGCCGCGCCGCGCTGGAGACGGTGGATGTCTCCCGCCAGGCCTGTGCCGAGGCGCTGAACCTTGATCCGGAAGATATCGGCTTTGACGCCCACCGGCCGGTGGTGGCCTCCGCGGGCGTGCCCTTCCTGTTCATTCCGCTGGCCAATCTCACGGCCCTCGCCCGGGCACGGCCTGACGAGGCGGCCTCCATCGCCACCCTCGGGGCCTTTGGCGAGGCGGTCTATCTCTACACTTTGGATGAGGACGGCGACGCCGATTTCCGCGCCCGCATGTTCTCTCCCGGCCTCGGCCTCGTCGAGGACCCGGCGACCGGCGCGGCGGCAGCGGCATTCCCCAAGGTGCTGCTGGATGCGGAAAACCGGGTGGATGGCCACCATAAGGTGCGCATCGACCAGGGCTTCGAGATGGGCCGGCCGAGCCGCATCGACATCGGCTTCTCGGTGAAGGACGGGGCACTGGTGGATGGCACCACCACCATCGGCGGCGGTGCGGTGGTGGTGGCCGAGGGGGTGCTGCACATCTGACCATGTGCCGCGCGCCCATGCGGCGGATTCACGTGAAACAGGGCATGGCCAGGGACGCCGCATTTCACAAGGGAAATGGTGTATTCCCTTGCGATAGCTCTGGAAAATGCGTACCGCGGCGTGAATTTTTTGTGATCACGCCGCTTTCCGGGGGTTTTGGCGCAGGCTTTCCCGGCGCGCCCCTTGGCGATCGGCCGGTCGCACCTATGTTCGCTCAATCGCATCCATCCGGCCGTCTGCGGCCTGGCAAAGGGATTGTCTATGAGCGCAAGCACGCCCTCCTTGTTCGACAGCTATCGCCTGGGCGAGATGATGCTTCCCAACCGCATTGTCATGGCGCCCCTCACCCGTAACCGCGCCGCGCCGGGCTTCGTGCCGAGCGATCTGGCGCCGGACTATTACGCCCAGCGCGCCAGCGCCGGCCTGCTCATCACCGAGGCGTCGCAGATCAGCCAGCAGGGCCAGGGCTATCAGGACACCCCCGGGATTTATACGGATGCCCAGGTCGCCGGCTGGCGCAAGGTGACCGACGCGGTGCACGCGAAGGGCGGGCGCATCGTCATCCAGCTGTGGCACGTGGGCCGGGTCTCCCACACGGCGCTGCAGCCGGGCGGGGCGGCTCCGGTGGCGCCATCGGCGCTGCAGGCCGCCACCAAAACCTTTGTGAACAATACCTTCACCGACACCTCCATGCCGCGGGCGCTGGAGATTGGCGAGATCGCCGGCATCGTTGCCGATTATCGCCGGGCGGCGGCCAATGCCATCACAGCCGGCTTCGACGGGGTGGAGGTGCATGCCGCCAACGGCTACCTCATCGACCAGTTCCTGAAGGATGGCGCCAACCACCGCACCGATGCCTATGGCGGCTCCATCGCCAACCGCTGCCGCTTCCTGTTGGAGGTGATGGATGCGGTGATCGCCGAGATCGGCGCCGCTCGCACCGGTGTGCGCCTGTCGCCGGTGAGCCCGGCCAACGGCATCTCCGACAGCGACCCGCAGGCGCTGTTCAATGCGGTGATCGAGGAACTGGACAAGCGCCACCCGCTCTATGTCCATGTGGTGGAAGGCGCCACCGGCGGCCCGCGGGATGTGGCGCCGGACTTCTCCTTCGAGGCGCTGCGCCAGCGCTTCGCCGGCCCCTGGATGGTGAACAACGGCTACGACCTTGATCTCGCCACCCGGGTGGTGGCGGAAGGCAAGGCTGATCTGGTGGCGTTCGGCCGCCCCTTCATCTCCAATCCCGATCTGGTGGAGCGGCTGCGCCGCAACGCGCCCTGGAATGAGCTCGACCGCGACACCCTCTATGGCGGTGGGGCCAAGGGCTATACGGACTATCCGACCCTGGACCCGGTGGCGTGAGCGCCGATCCGTTATGGGGAAATGAGACCGAGGGCCGGCGCGTGGTGCCGGTCCGAGGTCTCGACCTCGTTCTGGAGCCCGGCGGCTGGCCCGAGGCGGAGGCATTCCGCAGCGAGATCGACGCCCATTTCGCCCAACGGCGCGCCGTCAATCCGCACCTGTGGAACGGGGCCGTTCTGCTGTTGCGCGATTACGAGATGGATGACGGTCACCTGCGGGGCCGATTCCGCCAGACCGATTTCGCCACCTTCCTGTGGTGGCGCGATCGTGGCTGGCCGCAGGACATGCAGGCGCTCAACGCTTTTTCCCTCGCCGCCATCGAGGGGGCGGACGGCGCCTTCCTGATGGGGGTGATGGGTCCCCACACCGCGTCCGCCGGCTGCGTCTATTTCCCGGGCGGCACGCCGGACCTCTCCAATGTCACGCCCGCAGGGCAGGTGGATCTGGAGGCGTCAGCCTGGCAGGAACTGCGGGAGGAAACCGGGCTGGGCGCCGCGGATGTGGCGCAGGACCTTGGCTTTGTCGCCGTGTTCGACGGCCCGCGCCTCGCCCTCATGCGACGTCTGGTGCTGCGTCGCCCGGCCGCCGCCGCGGCGGCACAGGTGCGCGACTTCTTGGCCCGCGAGGCGCTGCCGGAACTCACCGACATGATGCTGGTGCGCGGCCCGGGGGATTTTACGCCGCAGATGGCGCCCTTTGCCCTCGCCTATATGCAGGCGCGCTGGTCCGCTGACCGATCCTAATGTCCGGCTTGCCGGCAGCGGCTTATTTCTTGAGCTCGGCCTCGTCCAGCGGGCGGGCGTCGTCGGCGAGCATGATCGGGATGCCGTCGCGGATGGGATAGGCGAGGCGGGCGGCGCGGGAGATGAGTTCCTGGCGCGCGCGATCATATTCCAGCGGCCCCTTGGTGAGGGGGCACACGAGGATCTCCAGGAGCTTGGGGTCCACATCCTGGCCGGAGCGCTGGGATTGAGACATGGTCTTCACCTGATCCATCGAGCCGTCGGCCTGCTGCCGACCAGAGGCGGCCCGAGCATAGGACATCGGGCCGCAAGCGAAAACGGCCCTCCGGGGAGGGCCGTTCGCGATGCGGTCACGCCGCCGCGCGGCGGGGCGAGATGAGCTTGCGGTTCACCAGCACCTCGGCGATCTGAACCGCGTTCAGGGCCGCACCCTTGCGCAGATTGTCGGAGACGCACCAGAAGTTGATGGCGTTCTCCACCGTCGGATCGTCGCGCAGGCGCGAGATGTAGGTGGCGTCCTCGCCGGCCGCCTCGTGGGGGGTGGCATAGCCACCGGGCTCACGGGTATCGACCACCAGGATGCCCGGGGCCTCGCGCAGGATCTTGCGCGCGTCCTCGGCGGACAGCTCCTTCTCGAACTCCACATTCACCGATTCCGAATGGGAGATGAAGACCGGCACGCGGACACAGGTGGCCGTGAGCTTGATCTTGGGGTCGAGGATCTTCTTGGTCTCGACCACCATCTTCCACTCTTCCTTGGTGGACCCATCGTCCATGAAGACGTCGATCTGCGGAATGAGGTTGAAGGCGATGCGCTTGGGGAACTTCTTCGGCTCCACCGGATCGGAGACGAAGATGGCCCGGGTCTGGCTGAACAATTCGTCCATGGCGTCCTTGCCGGCGCCGGAGACGGATTGATAGGTGGACACCACCACCCGCTTGATGGTCGCCGCGTCATGCAGCGGCTTCAGCGCCACCACCAGCTGCGCCGTGGAGCAGTTGGGATTGGCGATGATGTTCTTCTTCTTGAAGTCGACGATGGCGTCGGCATTCACCTCCGGCACGATCAGCGGCACGTCGGGGTCGGTGCGCCACTGGGAGGAATTGTCGATGACGACGCATCCCTGGGCACCGATCTTGGGCGCCCATTCCTTCGCCACGGAGCCGCCGGCCGACATCAGGCAGATGTCGGTGTCGGAGAAGTCGTAGGTATCGAGGGCCTTCACCTTCAGGGTTTTGTCGCCGTAAGAAACCTCGGTGCCCTGCGAGCGGCGCGATGCGAGTGCAACCACCTCGTCCGCGGGGAAGCCCCGCTCTTCGAGGATCGAGAGAATCTCTCGGCCCACGTTGCCCGTGGCGCCGACGACGGCGACCTTGTAACCCATGATCTTCCTCGGGATTGCCGGCCTTGGGGCCGGTGAACGCGCCTTGTAAGACGAACGTGCGCGCGTTGCAAATCTACCGAATCAATTAGGAGCGCTGGAGCGCGCTGCAAGGGGGCGATGCGCCGGGCGCTGCGCCGGGCGATGCGCGGGTGCCGTCAGCGCGGGGCTGGGCGGGGCTGCGCAAAGGCCGGCGGTCGCGGCGTTTTCCGGCACCGCTACTGCGCTTTGTGGCGCGATGGCGGTGTTGCCGTGACGCCACGAGGGCGATTTCTCCCACGGGGAACCCTGGCCGCGCACCGACGTTTCCTTGCGCCAGCCGGACAAGTGCCGTAATTCATGGCGAGACGGCAGATGAGCCGTTTGAGGAGGGTTCCATGCGTATCGCGCCGCTTCACACCCTTGCCGCCGCGCTGATGGTCGCGCTCGCGGGTTCGGTCGCGGTCGCCAGCAGCGCCGAGGCGCAGACGCAGCAGACCCAGAAGCGCACCAAGCTGACCATCACCCAGCGCTCGTATCTTGATCCGGGCACCATGGTGAAGCCGGGTTCGCAGCCCTATCTCGATTACGCGCTGCCGCTGAACTACAATTTCCCGAACTACAGCGGCTCGGCCGTCGGCCCGGGCCCCATCACCGGCATCCGCTGGCCGCTGCCCGGTCCGTTCGATCTGCCGGGATACTGAGTTCAGGCGTACCGCTCCGCGTGTCGCAGGGTCGCTCCAGCCAGAGCGGCCCTTTGTTTTGTGCATTTTATACAATTAAAAATTGTTGAATATTTTCTTCACAGAAAAAGAATGACAAATAGCGTGTGCCGCGCCATAACCCCATGGGGTGGCGCGGATCTCCTTGGTCCTCCGGTGCGTCGGTGGCCGCTTTGGCTGGCTGCTCCTCTTGCTTCCTGCTCCTGTCACGCCTGCGGGCTTTCACGAGGAGCGTTTCCCCGAGGGGGCCTTCGCGAGGGGCCCCGGCCGGAGATGTTCGAGCGCACATGTTCCACCGCCTTGCTTCCCGCCCGCGGCGCACGGTCATTCCCGGCCTGCGCCTCTCCCTGGGGCTGACCCTCACCTATCTGGCGCTCATCGTGCTGCTGCCCATCGCGGCGCTGCTGCTGAAGGCGGCGGACGTGGGGTTTGCGCGCTATGTGGCGATCATGACCTCGCCGCGGACCCTCGCCTCGTTCGAAGTCACCATCGCGACGGCGGCGGCGGCCACGCTGTTCAATTGTGTCTATGGCTTGGCGCTCGCCTGGGTGCTGGTGCGCTATGAGTTTCCCGGCAAGCGGCTGCTGGATGCGCTGGTGGATGTGCCCTTCGCCTTGCCCACGGCGGTGGCGGGTCTCGCCCTCACCACGCTGTTCGCCCGCAATGGCTGGTATGGCGCGCCGCTCTCGCTCTGGGGCATCCAGGTGGCCTATGCGCCCGCGGGCATCGCCTGCGCCATGGCATTCACGTCCATCCCGTTCGTGGTGCGCACGGTGCAGCCGGTGCTGGAGGATCTGGAGCCGGAGCTGGAGGAGGCCGCTGCCACCCTTGGCGCCTCCGATGGGCGGATCCTGCGCACGGTGATCCTGCCGGCGCTGTTTCCGGCGTTTCTCGCCGGCGCGTCACTGGCCTTTGCCCGCTCGCTCGGGGAGTTCGGGGCGGTGGTGTTCATCGCCGGCAACCAGCCGTTTCGCACCGAGATCGTCGCGCTGCTCACCTATATCCGGCTCGAGGAATATGACTATCCGGCAGCGGCGGCCATCGCGGCGACCCTTCTGGGGTTGGCCTTCCTGATGTTGCTCTTGGTCAATCTGATCCAGGCCTGGCACCAGCGCCACAGCATCGGGGAGGCCTGAGATGGCGCGGCGCATCAATCGCTATCGGGTGCGCGTCGGCGATCAGCCGGCGGTGGCTTTCACCCTCACCGGCGCGGTGCTGCTGGTGACGGCTCTGGTGTTGATCGCGCCGCTGGGCGTCATCTTCGTGGAAGCGTTCCGGCGCGGGCTTACCCCTTATGGCGAAGCCCTGGTGCGTCCCGATACGCTGCACGCCATGGGGCTCACCGTCTTCGCGGCGCTGGTCTGCGTGCCCGTCAATGTGGGGTTCGGCATTGCCGCCGCATGGGCGGTCACCAAGTTCACCTTTCCCGGGCGCAGCCTGCTGCTGGCGCTGGTGGAGCTGCCCTTCTCCATCTCTCCCATCATCGCCGGCGTCGCCTATCTGTTCGTCTATGGCGCCCAGGGCCTGCTGGGGCCGTTCCTCGCCGCCCATGACATCAAGATCATGTTCGCCGTGCCGGCCATCATCCTTGCCAGCCTGTTCGTGACGGCGCCGTTCGTGGTGCGCGAGCTGGTGCCGCTGATGATGGCCCAGGGGCGAGACGAGGAAGAGGCGGCGGCGAGCCTGGGTGCCTCCGGCTTCCAGATCCTGCGGCTGGTCACCCTGCCCAATGTGCGGCTGGCACTGCTCTATGGCGCGGCGCTGTGCAATGCCCGGGTCATGGGGGAATTCGGCGCGGTCTCGGTGGTGTCGGGCAATATCCGGGGGCAGACGTCCACCCTGCCGCTGCAGATCGAGCTGCTGTACCAGGACAGCCAGGTGGTGGCCGCCTTTGCCGCAGCCACGGTGCTGGTGGGTGTGGCGCTGTTCACCCTGGTGGCGAAATACCTGATCGAGCGCGCCGAGAAGAAACGCGGCGAGCGCCCGACAGACCTTGCGGCCTGATCACCGGTGGGGATAGAGGCTTCGGCCTTTCGGCCGGCGCGCTCAGGTGCGCGGCGCGGGCAGGGTGAGGCCCGGCGCGGGGGCAGCGGGGCTGGCGCCGGTCTTCTTGAGGTCGCGCCGCGCCTGGCGGGCTTCGCGCCGGAAGCGGCCCTGCCGCAGCCACGTCACCAACCCCCCCAGCACCACGCCGAGAATGAGGGCCCCGAAGATCACCGCATAGAGCGGCACCGTCATGGAGAGCACGGGGGCGCTGGGCGAGAAGGGATCAAGCGAAACCAGCACTTCGCGGCGATTGGCCACCGCCAGGGCGATGACCAGGATCGACACGGGCAGGCCGATGAGAAGGGACACGAACCGCCGCACGGCTGTTTACTTTCCGGTGTTGAGACGCTCGCGCATCTCCTTGCCAGTCTTGAAATAAGGCACCGTCTTTTCGCTCACTTCCACCTGCTTGCCGGTGCGCGGGTTGCGGCCGACGCGGGCGTCGCGCTTCTTGACGGAGAAGGCGCCGAAACCGCGCAGCTCGACGCGGTCACCCCGCTCGAGGGCCGAGACGATCTGCTCCAGGATGGCGTTGACGATGTTCTCAACATCCCGCTGATACAGGTGCGGGTTGGCTTCGGCAATTTTCTGGACGAGTTCCGACTTGATCATGATGGCTCTGGTTCCCCTCACGACCGAACCGCCGGGAGCGGTGGACAGGCTGACGGCGGCGGTTGTCGCCTCCAGCCTCGATCTTGTGAAAATTCGCAACCCCTGAGAGGGGGTTGGGTCCCCGGTTATCTGTCGGCCGGAGGGTGCCAGAGGGCCAGCAAGCCGTCAAGTTGACTACGCTCAAGGGCCCCCTGGGTCGCTGCTGACAGCACAATTCCAAGTTGTGGTAATCCCACAGCGTCCAGTGCGCCACGGGCCATGCCGAGCAGCCAGCCGAACTCGGTATCGAGCTCCCGGGTCCGCCAGGTGCGCACGCGCATGTTCTCGGGAACCCCCTTCTCGCGGGAGAGCCAGGCACGGGCGGTGCGGTCGTCGCCGATTTCGTCCACCAGCTGCAGCGGCAGGGCCATGTGGCCGGTGAAGATCCGGCCGTCGGAAACGGCGGCGAGCTTGGCGTCGGAGAGCCTGCGGCGTTCGCCCACCAGGCCCTTGAACCAGTCGTAGCTGTCCACCACCAGGGCGTCGATGGCGGCCCGGGCTTCCGGGGTGGTGGGGGTATAAGGGTTGGGCGAGGCCTTGAGCGGGGAGGACTTGATGTCCTCCATGGTGACGCCCACCGTCTTCAGGAGCTCGGTGACGTTGGGAAACTGGTAGATCACCCCCACCGAGCCGACGATGGCGTTGCGCCGCGCAACGATATGGTCGGCGCCGAGGGCGGCGATATACGCGCCCGAGGCGGCCACGCCTTCCACCATGGCCACCACCGGCTTCTTGGCGGCGAGGCGCCGCAGCGCGTCATAAAGCTGTTCGGAGCCGGTCACCGTGCCGCCGGGGCTGTCGATGGAGAGAATCACCGCCCGCGCGCCCGAGCGGCCGATCTCGTCGAGCATTTCCACCCGCTCGCGATCGTTGCGGATGAGGCCGCCGATCACCACCCGCGCCACGTGGGGCCCGCCGGTGGAAACCTTGTCGGAGACCGCGTAGCCGACCCCCGCCGCGATCGCCCCCACCACCGCCAGCACGCCCAGCGTGCGCCAGAAGGTGACTTTGCGCCGCAATCTGCGGCGTTCGACGATCTGGTCGGCGTCGAGGGACATCAAAGCCTCCGTGAGTCACCGCCCCGGGCGGTCGTCGGCGCACTTAAGGTTCTGGCGGGGAGGTTGGCAAGGCATCCGGCGCTCTTTGCCGGCGCAGCGGCGATGGCGTGGCGCTACCACGCCTCGTGCAGGGGCAGCTGCCGACGCCACTCGCCAATGCGGCGCAGGGTGCCGGGGGTGGTGCCATCCGGCAGGGCATCGAAGGGGAAATAGCCGATCTCGCGGATTTCGAGATTGGGGCCGGGCGGGGGGCCGGCGGTCACTCGGGCGCGAAAGCACACCACATGATCGCGCCCGCCGACCCGGGGATTGAAGAACACGCCGTGCAGCAGCAGCGGCCCGTCCACCACGGCGTGGGTTTCCTCCATCAGCTCGCGATGGGCGGCGGCGGCCGCGCTTTCACCCACATCGACCCCGCCGCCGGGCAGGTGCCAGCCGGGCGTGTAGCCGTGCCGCACCAGCAGCAGCCGGTCGTCGGCGTCGGTGGCGAGCACGCGCACGCCGAGGGTGAGGCCGTGGCGCATGCGGCGCAGCCAGGGCAGCAGCGGCAGCATGGCGCGTCTCCTTCCGCCGCGGGTCGGCCGCGTCAGGCGGCGGGCTTCAGCGCCGCCAGCTCGCCGGGCAGGGCATAGGCCCAGCCGCTGATGGAGCCGGCACCCAGGCACACCACATAATCTCCCGGCTTGGCGAGGCCGGCCACCAGTCCCGCCAGCGCCTCCGGTCCCGGCAGGGCGATGACCGAGCGGTGGCCGTGGGCGACGAGCCCCTCCACCAGATGGTCACGATCCACCCCGGGAATGGGCGCCTCGCCAGCGGCATAGACCGGGGCGACGATGACGTGGTCGGCGTCGTTGAAGCAGGTGCAGAATTCGTCGAACAGGCTCTGCAGGCGCGAATAGCGGTGCGGCTGCACCACGGCGATCACCTGACCCTCGCTGGCGCCGCGGGCCGCGCGCAGCACTGCGGCGATCTCCACCGGGTGGTGGCCGTAGTCATCGAAGATGGTGACGCCGTTCCAATCGCCGGTATGGGTGAAGCGGCGCTTCACGCCACCGAACCCGGCCAGCGCCTCGACGATCTGGGCATCGGACACGCCCAGCTCACGGGCCACCGCGATGGCGGCGGTGGCGTTCAGCGCATTGTGCTTGCCGGGCATGGGCAGGCGCAGGCCGGTGATCTCGTGGGTGACCGCGCCGGAGCGGTCGCGGAACACCACGCCAAACTTGGTGATGCCGCCCTTGAGGTCCACGTCCACCAGCCGCACGTCGGCCTGGGGGTTCTCGCCATAGGTGATGACGCGGCGGTCCTCGATGCGGCCCACCAGCGCCTGCACCACCGGATGGTCGATGCACATCACCGCGAAGCCGTAGAAGGGCAGGTTCTCCACGAAGGTCTCGAACGCTTCCTGCACCTTCTCGAAGGTCTTGAAGTGGTCGAGATGCTCGGGGTCCACATTGGTGACGATGGCCACCTCGGTGGGCAGCTTGAGGAAGGTGCCGTCGCTTTCGTCGGCCTCCACCACCATCCATTCGCCACCACCCCAGCGGGCGTTGGTGCCGTAGGCGTTGATGATGCCACCATTGATGACCGTGGGGTCGAGGTCGCCGGCGTCCAGCAGGGTGGCCACCAGCGAGGTGGTGGTGGTCTTGCCGTGGGTGCCGGCAACGGCGACGCAGCTCTTCAGCCGCATCAGCTCGGCCAGCATCTCGGCGCGACGCACCACCGGCAGGCGCCGGGCCCGCGCTGCCGCCAGTTCGGGATTGTCGCGCTTGATGGCGGAGGAAACCACCACCACGGCGGCGGTCTCCACATGGGCCGCGTCATGGCCGATGCTGACGGTGATGCCCAGCTCGCGCAGGCGCTTCACATTGGCGTTCTCCGACGCGTCGGAGCCCTGCACCGTGTAGCCGAGATTGTGGAGCACCTCGGCGATGCCGCTCATGCCGATGCCGCCGATGCCAACGAAATGGATGGGGCCGAGCGCTGCCGGCAGCTTCATGAGCGTGGTCCTTGAAAAGTTGCGGCCGTGCCCCCGTCGGCCAGATATTGGGTGAGGTCGCCGAGGCGTTCGGCGGCGTCCAGCACGCCGGCGCTTCTGGCGCGCGCGGCCATCTGCGTCAATGTCTGCGGGTCGGCGGCGAGCCGCGTGAGCTCCTCGCTGAGCCGCTCGGGGGTGAATTCCAGCTGCCGCAGCACCAGCGCCGCACCGATTTCGGCGAGGCTGCGGGCGTTGGCGGCCTGGTCCTGGTCCAGCGCATGGGGTAGCGGCACCAGGATCGACGGCCGGCCGATGGCCGCCAGCTCCGCCACCGTTCCGGCGCCGGAGCGGGAGATGACCAGATGGGCGTGCGCCATGCGGGCGGGCAGATCGTCGAAGAAGGGGGCGAGCTCCGCCTTCAGATGGAGGTCGCCATAAACGTCGCGCACCCGGACCATGTCCTCGGCCCGGGTCTGCTGGGTCAGCTGCAGCCGGGCGCGGATCGCGCGGGGTAGGTGGGCCAGCGCGTCGGGCACCACGTCTGACATGACGCGGGCGCCCTGGCTGCCGCCGAACACCAGCACCTTCAGCGGGCCGTCGGCCGCCGGTTCATCATAGGGCTCGGCGGCGGCGGCGATGGCGGCGGGGCGCAGCGGATTGCCGGTCCACACCGCCTTGGCGGCGAGCACCGGATCGGTCTTGGTGAGGCCGGGGAAGCCGGTGGCGATGGCGGTGACGCGGCGCGCCAGCAGCCGGTTGGCCCGGCCCATGACCCCATTGGCTTCGTGGATGAGGGTGGGAATGCCCATGAGCGAGGCGGCAAGCAGCGGCGGCAATGAGGGGTAGCCGCCGAACCCCACCACCACCGCCGGCTTCAGCCGCCGCATCAGCGCCAGCCCCGAAATGAGACCCGAGGCGAGGGTGAGGCCGGCCTTCGCCAGGGCCACGGGCGAGCGCCCGCGCACCGTATCGGCAGGCAGCACATGCAGCTGCCGGGCGGGGAAGCTCGTGGCATAGCGCGCCGCCCGCTCGTCGGTGGCGAGATCCACCATGCAGCCGCGGGCGGTCAGCACGGCGGCCAGCGCCTCGGCGGGGAACAGATGGCCGCCGGTGCCCCCGGCGGCGAGAAGAACGAGCTTGGTCACGGCGCTCTCTTGTTCCGTGTTCGCGACGCCAATAAGGCGGCGCTGGTCATGCCGGGGAAGGGGCGCCCTCGGCGGGGCCGCCATAGGGCGCGGCGGTTTTGGGGGTGGCGCGCGGCGTGCCGGTGAGCTGGCGCGGCTCGCTCAGCGCCGCCAGCGCCGCTGCCCCCGGGCGCTTGCGGGAGAGGGCGATGAGCATGCCCATGCCGAACGCCAGCGAGATCAGCGAGGAGCCGCCATAGGAGATGAAGGGCAGCGTCATGCCCTTGGCCGGCGCGATATGCACGTTGACCGCCATGTTGATGGAGGCCTGCAGGCCGAACAGCAGGGCGAGGCCGGTGACGGCGAAGCGGGCGAAGGGATCGGTCTCGTGCTGGGCGCGGTTGAGCGCGCGCAGGATGATGAAGGCGAACAGCGTCAGGATGATCAGGCACAGGATGATGCCGAACTCCTCGCCCGCCACCGCGAACACGAAGTCGGTGTGGCCGTCCGGCAGCAGGCGCTTCATGGTGCCCTCGCCCGGGCCCTGGCCGAACCAGCCGCCGTTGCGGAAGGAATTCAGCGCCGCGTCGATCTGGTAGGTGTCGCCGGATTCCGGATTGAGGAAGCGGCTGATGCGCTTGTGCACGTGGGAGACGGTGAAATAGGCGATGGTGCCGCCGCCGATGCCGACCCCGACCAAGCCGAACATCCAGATCCAGCGCAGGCCGGAGATGAAGAAGAGCGAGCCCCACACCAGGGAGATGAGCAGGCTCTGGCCGAAATCCGGCTGCTTCACCAGCGGGCCCAGCACCAGGGCGAGCAGGCCGATGGCCAGCAACTGCGCTGGCATCTCCGGCCGCTTGGTGCTTTCCGAGAACAGCCAGGCGGCGAGGATGACGAAGGCCGGCTTGATGAATTCGGACGGCTGCACGGTGATACCGGCGACGGTGAGCCAGCGCCGGGCGCCTTTCACCTCCGGGCCGATCACCAAGGTCGCAAGCAGCAGCACGAAGAAGATGGCGAACACCACCATGCACACCCGCCGGATGGAGCGCGGCGAGAGGAAGGAGGTGGCGAGCATCACGAACGCGGCAGGGATGAGGAACATCACCTGCCGATTCACGAAGTGGAACGGGTCATCGATGCCGATGCGCGCCGCCACGGCGGGGCTGGCCGCCAGGCACAGGATGATGCCGATGACCATCAAAGCGAACAGGCCGGCCAGAAGGGCCCGGTCCACCGTCCACCACCATTCGCTCAGCACGGTGCGATCGGCGCGCGACATCATGGGACGCATACTCCACGCGAGAACATGGGCCGCACAGTGAGGGAAGACGGTTGACGCCGGATTAAGGCCAGGGGTCCGCCTCGCGGAAGCGGCCTCTCGCCCCTATCTTTCCCCGGTGGCACAGGCGAAACGAGCGGGCGTGGGCGCCCTTCCCGAACCCTTCCGGCGCTGGTTCAAGGCGCGCGGCTGGGCGCCCCGCGTGCATCAGCTCGATCTGGTGGCGGCGGCGCGGGCCGGCCGCTCGGTGCTGCTGATCGCCCCCACCGGCGCCGGCAAGACCCTGGCCGGCTTCCTGCCCACTCTGCTGGAGCTGGCCGATGGGCGCGAAGGCCGTGCCGCCCGCGCGGCGCGCCGATCCGGGGATGAGGCGCCGCCTCCCGCCGATGGCGCGGCCGTGCCGTTCGCCCGCTGGGCCAGCGCCGCCCCGGTGTCGCCGCTGCACACGCTTTATATCTCGCCGCTGAAGGCGCTGGCGGTGGATATCGCCCGCAATCTCGAAACCCCCATCGCCGAGATGGGCCTGCCGATCCGGGTGGAGACCCGCACCGGTGATACGCCAGCATCGCGCCGCCAGCGCCAGCGGCATGATCCCCCCGACATCCTGCTCACCACGCCGGAGCAGATCTCGCTGCTGCTGGCCTCGAAGGATGCGGAAACCCTGTTCGCCGGCCTCAAGCGGGTGGTGCTGGACGAGCTCCACGCCCTCGTCACCTCCAAGCGCGGCGATCTTCTGGCTCTGGCCCTCGCGCGGCTGCGGGCCATCGCGCCGGGGCTGCAATGCGTCGGCCTCTCCGCCACCGTGGCGGAACCCGATGATCTGCGCCGCTATCTGGTGCCCCAAAGGGCCGATGTGCCTTTGGCCGAGCTGGTGGTGGCCAAGGGCGGCGCCGCGCCGGACGTGGCCCTGCTGGAAGCCGACGGCCCCATTCCCTGGGCCAGCCACATGGCCGACCATGCGGTGCCGGACATCTATGCGGCCATCAAGGCGAGCGGCCTCTCGTTGGTGTTTGTGAACACGCGGCGGCAGGCGGAATTCCTGTTCCAGGAGCTGTGGCGCATCAATGACGACAATCTGCCCATCGCTTTGCACCACGGCTCACTGGCGGTGGACCAGCGCCGCAAGGTGGAGGCGGCCATGGCGGCGGGCCGGCTGAAGGCGGTGGTGGCCACCTCCTCCCTTGATCTCGGCATCGACTGGGGCGATGTGGATCTCGTCATTAATGTGGGCGCGCCCAAGGGGTCCTCGCGCCTGCTCCAGCGCATCGGCCGCGCCAATCATCGGCTGGATGAGCCCTCCCGCGCGGTGCTGGTGCCGGCCAACCGGTTCGAGGTGCTGGAATGCCGGGCGGCGCTGGAGGCGGTGCGGGCGGGCGCCCAGGATACCCCACCGGAGCGGGTGGGCGCTCTCGACGTGCTAGCCCAGCACGTGCTTGGCATGGCCTGCGCGGCGCCGTTCGATGCCGACGCTCTGTTCGCCGAGGTGGTGAGCGCCGCCCCCTATCGCGACCTGTCGCGGGCGGATTTCGATGCGGTGCTCGATTTCGTCGCCACCGGCGGCTACGCCCTGCGCGCCTACGAGCGCTTCGCCAAGATCCGCCGCACCAAGGATGGCCTGTGGCGGGTGGCCAACCCCATGATTGCCCAGGCCTACCGGCTGAATGTGGGTACCATCGTCGAAAGCCCGATGATCAAGATCCGCCTGGTCTCGGCCCGCGGCGCCGCCAAGAGCGGGGTGGCCGGGCGAGTGCGCTGGGGCGGCCGGGTGTTGGGGGAGGTGGAGGAATATTTCATCGAGACCCTGACGCCGGGCGACACCTTCGTGTTCGCCGGCGAAATCCTGCGCTACGAGGCCATGGTGGAGGACGAGGCCTATGTGGCCCGCGCCAGTGCCACCGAGCCCAAGGTGCCGGCCTATGCGGGCGGCAAGTTTCCCCTCTCCACCTTCCTCGCCGCCGGGGTGCGGGCGCTGCTGGCGAGCCCGCAGCGGTGGGGGGATCTGCCGGCGCCGGTGCGCGAATGGCTGGAGCTGCAGCGCCTGCGCTCCCGCCTGCCGGGCCGCGACGATCTCCTGGTGGAGACCTTCGAGCGGGCCGGGCGGCATTATCTCGTGACCTATCCGTTCGAGGGCCGCCTCGCCCACCAGACCCTCGGCATGCTGTTGACCCGGCGTCTGGAGCGGGCCCGGCTGCGGCCTTTGGGCTTCACCGCCAACGATTATGCCCTCGGCATCTATGGGGTGGGCGACATGGGCCTCGCCTTGCGCCAGGGGCGGCTGTCGCTGGCGGAGCTGTTCGACGAGGACATGCTGGGGGATGATCTGGAAGCCTGGCTCGACGAGAGCAGCCTGATGAAGCGCACCTTCCGCTATTGCGCCGTCATCGCCGGGCTGATCGAGCGGCGCTTTCCGGGCAAGGAGAAGAACGCCCGGCAGGTCACCATGTCCACCGACCTCGTCTACGACGTCCTGCGCCGCCACCAGCCCGATCACCTGCTGCTGCGCGCGGCGCGGGCGGATGCCGCCACCGGCCTCCTTGACGTGAAGCGCCTCGCCGAGATGCTGGCCCGCATCAAGGGCCACATCGTCCACCAGCCGCTGGACCGCGTCTCGCCTTTGTCGGTGCCGGTGCTGCTGGAAATCGGCCGCGAAGGCGTGGGCGGCGACGCCGAGGACGCCTTGCTTGCCGAAGCCGAGGAGGAACTGGTGAGGGCGGCGATGGGGGAAGCCTAGACCGCCTCCACCTTCAGCACCGCGCCGTCGGCGGCCACCACTTTCACGTCGTGGCCGGCGGCGGTGTCGGGGCCGGTGACGCGCCAGACGGTGTCGTCGATGCGCACCCGGCCGATGCCGCTGATGATGGGCTCGTCCAAAGTGAACACCCGGCCCACGTAGCCGTCTGCCCGGCGGTTCAGGAATGGCCGGTCAGAGGCCTTGTCGGGGCTGGGGGAGACCTTGCGGCCCACCAGCACCGCCACCACCGCCAAAGCGGCGAAGACCAGCACCTGGGCCTGCCAGGAGAAGGCGAGCACCGGGCTCTGCCACGCCAGGTCCACCAGATAGGTGAGAGCGCCGGTGAGGAGGGCGGCGAGGCCCAGCCAGACCAGGAAGGTGCCGGGGGCGAGGATTTCCGCCACCAGCAGCACCCCGCCCAGCACGAACCAGGCCCAGGGCCCGAGATCGAAGAGAGGGCCCATCACGCGGCCGGCGGCGTGAGGGGGCCGGTGGCGCGGCGGTTGCCGGTGGGGCGCGGCGGCTCGCCGCTGAAGGCGCTGCGGGTCAGCTCGCCGATGCCGGCCAGGGAGGAGAGCAGCGCCGTGCCTTCATAAGGCATCAGCACCACCTTCTGGTTGGGGGCGGCGCCCAGGGTCTCGAACGCCTTCACATATTTTTCGGCGATATAATAATTGAGCGCCGCCGGATCGCCGCTCGCCACGGCGGCGGAGAGCATCTCGGTGGCGCGGGCATCGGCCTCGGCCAGGCGCTCACGCGCCTCGGCGTCGCGGAAGGCGGCTTCGCGGCGGCCTTCCGCCTGCAGGATCTGGCCCTGCTTCTGGCCTTCCGCCTTGAGGATCTCCGATTGCCGGAGGCCCTCCGCCTCCAGGATGGCGGCGCGCTTCTCGCGTTCCGCCTTCATCTGCCGCGCCATGGCATTCACCAGATCGGTGGGGGGCACGATGTCCTTGATCTCGATGCGGTTGATCTTGATGCCCCAGGGTGAGGCGGCGGCATCCACCACCGCCAGCAGCCGCACGTTGATCTCGTCGCGGTGGGACAAAAGCTGGTCGAGGTCCATGCCACCCATCACCGTGCGGATATTGGTCATGGTCAAGGCCAGGATGGCGGTGTCGAGCCGGGCCACCTCATAGGAGGCCTTGGCCGCGTCGAACACCTGGAAGAAGGCCACCCCATCCACCGAGACCGTGGCATTGTCCTTGGTGATGACCTCCTGGGTGGGCACGTCCAGCACCTGCTCCATCACGTTCACCTTGTTGCCGATGCGGTCGATGAACGGAACGATGAGGTTGAGGCCGGGATAGAGGGTCTTGGTGTAGCGGCGGAAGCGCTCGACGGTATATTCGTAGCCCTGCGGCACCGTCTTCACCCCGGCGAAGACGATGGCGATGGCCAGCACCAGAAGCACGATCACAAAGAGGTTCGGGCCGACGACGAGCATGGTCTTATCCTTTGGTCCGTCTCTTGACATGAGTCCTGCGGCCGGTTCTTCGGCCGCTGCCCGTGACCCCCGCAGCCGGCCTGGGCCGGCCCGCGCATAAGGACATGGGCGTCGTGCCGCTGCAACCCGGAGGGAACGAAGCGCGATCCGCCGATGTCTCGCGATTCGCGCCCGTTTTGTTCCCGTTCAGCCCCGATGCGGTCTGCGGGGCGTCCCGGATCGGGACATGTCCTCAGTCCGGCAGCACCGCGAAGCGCAGCAGGATGGTGCGCTGCAGGGGGCTGAAATTGTCGTCGGAGATGAGCGTCAGCAGGGTCTCGCCGGCGGCGTTGGTGGTGGCGGCGAGGCCTTCCATGTTGTCGATGTCATAGCCGCCGTCGAAGGTGCCGAGCACGGTGCCGGTGAGCACCGCGCCGGGCGTCACATCCTTCAGCGCGAACCGGCGGATCTGCATCAGCACCCCGGTGGTGATGGAGAAGTGCCGTTCCAGCAGATAGAAGCTGCCATCGGGCGCCAGCGCCATGTCGGTGGCGTTGAACGGCCCGCTCTTGGTGATGGTGAAGGCGCCGGGCTGCGGCCCGCCGATGATGAAGCCGGGCAGGTCGCCGCCCTTCTCGAACCCCTCCTCGCCGATACCGATGAGCGCGCCCTTGAGCGGGCCGGCGGGGACATAGGCGAGGCTTTCCAGGCCCACATTGGTGCGCAGCCGGCGCACCGCCGCGGGCGCCTGCACCCGCGTGCCGTGGGCACTGAGGGGATCGCGCGGATAGCGCCACACCTCGTTGATGGTTTCCAGGCCCACATAGACCGCATCCGGGGCCACTGCGAGGGATTCAGAATCGCCGCGGCCGCGCTGCGCCTGCAGGCGGCCGGCGTCATCCTGGAGGGCGGCGGCGGTGACATCGGAGAGGCCGGTGGGGCGATCGCCGTCGACATCGAGCCGGCCGGAGAGGAACACGCCGGCATCGGTGACCGCCAGGAAGCGGTTGTCGGCAGTAAGATGGAAGCCGGAAATGCCGCCGAACGCGGGATAGGTCGAGTGCAGCACCAGCCCGCCGCGAAAGGCGAGCGCGCCGAAACGGGTGCGCTCGTCATCGAGCTTGAAGCGGGTGATGGGGCTGGCGGTGACGGTGAGCGGCTCCGGCCGCTCCGGCAGCGTGGTGGGCTTCGAGATCGCGGTCTCGATCACCACCCCGGCGCCGACCGCCAGCGTCAGCACTCCGGCGGCGATGAGGCTGATGAGCCGTCGGAATGAGGGGCGAGGGGCGTCGCGCCGGGTCAATGCATCCGCCGGCCCGGCTGCGCGGGAGCGGCCTTCTCCTCGAACAGCTCGGCCAGCTTCTCGGTCATCACACCGCCCAGCTCCTCGGCGTCGACGATGGTCACCGCGCGGCGATAGTAGCGGGTGACGTCATGGCCGATGCCGATGGCGATCAGCTCCACCGGGGAATGGGTCTCGATCTCCGAGATGATGTGGCGCAGGTGCCGCTCCAGATAGTTGCCGGCATTGACCGAGAGAGTGGAATCATCCACCGGCGCGCCGTCGGAGATCATCATCAGGATGCGCCGCGCCTCGGGGCGGACCAGCAGGCGCTGGTGGGCCCAGTCGAGGGCCTCGCCGTCGATATTCTCCTTCAGCAGGCCTTCGCGCATCATCAGGCCCAGATTGCGCCGGGCCCGCCGCCAGGGGGCGTCGGCGGCCTTGTAGATGATGTGCCGCAGATCATTCAGCCGGCCGGGATGGGCCGGCTTGCCGGCGGCCAGCCACGCCTCGCGGGATTGGCCGCCCTTCCAGGCGCGGGTGGTGAAGCCCAGCACCTCCACTTTCACGCCGCAGCGCTCCAGCGTCCGCGCCAGGATGTCGGCGCAGGTGGCGGCCACCGTGATGGGCCGCCCGCGCATGGAGCCGGAATTGTCGATGAGCAGCGTCACCACCGTGTCGCGGAAATCGGTGTCGCGCTCGCGCTTGAACGACAAAGCGGCGGTGGGGTCGGTGACCACGCGGGAGAGGCGGGCGGGATCGAGCACGCCTTCTTCCAGGTCGAATTCCCAGGCCCGGTTCTGCTGCGCCAGAAGCCGCCGTTGCAGCCGGTTGGCGAGCCGCGCCACCACCCCCTGCAGATGGGAGATCTGCTTGTCCAGATAGGCCCGCAGGCGGGTCAGCTCTTCCGGGTCGCACAGATCCTCGGCCGCCACCTCCTCATCGAACTTGGTGGTGAAGGCGTGGTATTCCGGTCCGCGATTGTCGTGGGTGGCCGGCGGCCGGGGCTGCCAGGGTTCGGCCGCCTCCTCGCTATCACCGGGCTCGGTGCCCTCGGGCATGTCGTCGGGCGGGGCGGCCTCGGCATCCACCTCGCCGAGCGGCAGTTCTTCCTCCGAGAGCTGGGCGTCGGCCTCGGTGCTGCCCTGCTGGCTCTGGTCCTGCTTGGATTCGCCCTCTTCGCCGGCTTCCTCTTCGGGGCCGCCGTCGCTCTCGTTGTCCTCACTCTCGGTGTCGGCGTCGAAGTCGGCATCCTCTCCCATGTCGAGGGACGAGAGGATGTGGCGCGCGATCTCGCCAAAATGCTTCTGGTTGTCGATGGAGGCGAGCAGGCGGGCGAGATCATCACCGGCCCGATCCTCGATATGGGATCGCCAGACATCCACCAGGTTGCGCGCTTCGCGGGGCGGGGCCTCGCCGGTCAGGCGCTCGCGCACCATCAGCGCGATGGCCTCCTCGATGGGAGCCTGGGCGCGATCGGTGATATCGGCGTAATTGGCCTTGTGGTAGCGGTCCGCCAGCATGGCGGAGATGTTGGTCTTGGTGCCCGGCATGCGGTTGGAGCCCAGCGCTTCCACCCGCGCCTGCTCCACGGCCTCGAAGATGGCGCGGGCGGTGTCGCCGGTGGGCAGCATCTTGCGATGCACCGCCGCGTCGTGACAGGCAAGGCGCAGCGCCATGGAATCCGCCTGGCCGCGCACGACGGCTGCGTCATGGACGGTGAAGCGCCGCGGCGGCTCCGGCAGGCGCACCCTGTCGGGACCGAGGGACGGGCGCTCGGCGGTGAAGGTCACCTCGAACTCGCCTACCCCGGCGATGGCCTTGAAGCATCCGGTGATCGCGCGCTTGAACGGCTCGACGGGCGCTTCCTGGGGCGCCTTTCCAGGCGTGCGGTTGGTGGGGGCCATGGTGCCGGTCTCTCAAAGCGACGCGAGGAACGGTGCCGGGACGGCCGGCACCGCGGACAAGGAGGCGGCCACCCGCGGCGGCCGCCGGAACGCCCTCAGGACAGGGCGACGTTGACGGTGCTTTCCAGCAGTTCCTGACCAAAGCAGCGCTGGTAGAACTCGGCCACCAGCGGCCGCTCCAGCTCATCGCACTTGTTGAGGAAGGTGACCCGGAGCGCGAAGGCGAGATCCTTGAAGATGTCCGCATTCTCGGCCCAGGTGATGACCGTGCGGGGGCTCATCACCGTGGAGAGGTCCCCGTTGATGAACGCCTGGCGGGTGAGATCGGCGAGCCGCACCATGCGGTTGACCGTGTCGCGGCCCTCGGCGGTCTGGAAGTGCTTGGCCTTGGCCAGCACGATGGCCACCTCGTGGTCATGGGCCAGGTAGTTCAGGGTGGTGACGATGGACCAGCGGTCCATCTGCGCCTGGTTGATCTGCTGGGTGCCGTGATAAAGGCCGGTGGTGTCGCCGAGGCCGATGGTGTTGGCGGTGGCGAACAGCCGGAAGGCGGGGTGGGGGCGGATGACCCGGCTCTGGTCGAGCAAGGTGAGGCGGCCGGAGGATTCCAGCACGCGCTGGATCACGAACATCACGTCCGGCCGGCCGGCGTCATATTCGTCGAACACCAGAGCGATGTTGTTCTGGTAGGCCCAGGGCAGGATGCCATCGCGGAACTCGGTCACCTGCAGCCCGTCCTTCACCACGATGGCGTCCTTGCCGATCAGGTCGATGCGGGAGATGTGGCTGTCGAGGTTGATGCGCACGCACGGCCAGTTGAGGCGGGCCGCCACCTGCTCCACGTGGGTGGACTTGCCGGTGCCGTGATAGCCGGTGACCATCACCCGCCGGTTGTGGGCGAAGCCGGCCAGGATGGCGAGGGTGGTGGGGCGATCGAACAGATAGTCCGGGTCGAGGTCGGGCACGTGCTCGTTGGGCTCGGAATAGGCCGGCACGTCCATGTCGATGTCTATGCCGAAGGTCTGGCGCACCGAGACTTTCATGTCCGGGGTGGGGGCAAGGGTTTCGGTGCCGCTCATAACTCCTCCGTGGGCGCATCCCGCGCCCTTCGTGCCTGAATGGTTCGCCGCTGGATTCGCCCAAGCAAAGCCGCGGCCACAAGAAAAATCAAACGCCCCTTGGTGGGCTCAATGCGGGCGGAAGGTCAACAAAATCCCGCCTGCTTGAGGTTGGTATAGGCCTGGATGACGCTGCGCAGCCGGTCCTCGGAGGAGCGGTCACCGCCATTGGCATCGGGGTGGTGCTTCTTCACCAGCTCCTTGTAGCGGGCCTTGATCTCGTCCGCGCCGGCGGACATTTCGAGGCCCATCACCTCCAGCGCCCGGCGCTCGGTGGTGCGCACCACGCGGCCCTCGGCCTCCTCGCGCTCGGGCCGGAAGGTGCGGCCCATCTCGGCGCCGAAGCCGAACGGATCGCCCACGCCCTCATGGAAATCGCCGCGCGGGGTGGCCCCCTCGTCGCCGGCCGCGGCGCCACCGGCCCCCTTGCTGCCCATGCGCCAGGTGGGGCGGTGGCCGGTCAGCGCATCCTTCTGATAGGCGTACACCGCATCGTCGGTCATGCCCGCGAAATAGTTGTACGACTGGTTGTACTGCTTCACGTGGTCGAGGCAGTAATGCCAGTATTGCCCTTCCTGCTGACGCCCCTTCGGCGCGCGGTGAGTCGCCGGCGCTCCGCAGCCCGGCCACTGGCAGCAGGTCTGTTCCGGCTCGCGCGCGCGGGTGGCGGCGGGCTTCACGCGGATGCGGTCGAAGAGCGGAGAGTTGAGCTTCATGACAGGGCAATTATGAGCGCCGTGCGGCAGCGCGGCAAGGATACGGCACAGATACGCGGCGACGCGACGAGGGCTCCCGATACCGCAGGTACGGCACCGGAAACGCGACGGGTCCCCCCCGGCAGACAGCCGTTCCGCGCCGCAGGGGGCAGGATAGGCGCGCCGGAATAACGCTTATATAATGGCAGGGTCCGGCAGGTGCCATGGTTGAGCTTGTTCTGGTGAGCGGGCCATGGCGCGCGGCCTGCACGGTGACGCTTCTCTTTTCAGAGCACGGTTTTCATCATGTCCAATGCCTCTCTTTCCGCCATTCGTGACAGCCTCGAAGCCGGCCTTCGTCCCCTGGCCCTCGATCTGGAGGACGAAAGCCACAAGCATGCCGGCCACGCCGGCGTGATGCATGATCATAAGGGGGCCCATCGCGATGACGGGGGCATCACCCATCTGCGCGTGCGGGTGGTGGCCGCCGATTTCGCGGGCAAGAGCCGGCTGGAGCGCCACCGCATGGTGAATGCCCTGCTGCAGGGTGAAATCGCCAAGGGGCTGCACGCCCTGGCCATCGAGGCCAAGGCTCCCGGGGAGTGAGCGCACTGCAATTGAGCGCCATTTGCGCGGAACGAACGGAGCGGGCACTGCGGCCCGTTCGTCATTGAAAGGCTCCCATGACCACCGCTGACGCGGGTGCCCGCGAAGGTGCCCTGGTGCTGTTTTCCGGCGGGCAGGACTCCACCACCTGCCTCGCCTATGCCCTTGACCGCTTCGAGCGGGTGGAGACCCTCGGCTTTTCCTATGGCCAGCGGCACCGCATCGAGCTCGATTGCCGGCCGGGCGTGCGCGCGGGCATCGCCGGGCTGCGGCCGCAATGGGCGGAGCGGCTGGGGCCGGACCATCTGCTCGACCTCGACGCCCTCGGCCAGATCTCCGATACCGCGCTGACCCGCGCCGTCTCCATCGAGATGGAGCAGGGGGGCCTGCCCAACACCTTCGTGCCGGGCCGCAACCTCATCTTCCTCACCTTCGCGGCGGCGCTCGCCTACCGGCGTGGCCTGCGCCATATGGTCGGCGGCATGTGCGAGACGGATTTCTCGGGCTATCCCGATTGTCGCGACGACACGGTCAAGGCCATGCAGGTGGCCCTGAACCTCGGCATGGACAGCCGTTTCGTGCTGCACACCCCCTTGATGTGGATCGACAAGGCGGAGACCTGGCGGCTGGCGGAGCAGCTCGGCGGGCGCGAGCTGGTGGAGCTGATTCTGGAGCAGACCCACACCTGTTACCTGGGCACGCGGGGGGCCCGCCATGCCTGGGGCTATGGCTGTGGCGAATGCCCGGCCTGCCGGCTCAGGGCCGAGGGCTTCGCCCGCTACGCCGCCGTCCCTTAGATCCGCGCCGGCCATCGGCGCGCAGGAAAGGAGGATCATATGGGCGCATCACTGTTCCGGCTCGCCGGCGTCGCAACCGCCGTTCTTCTGGCCACCGGCGCCGTCGCGCAGGGCGCCAGCTTCTCCTGCGCGGCGGCGAAAGCGGCGGATGAGAAGACCATCTGCGCCAGCTGCGACCTGCAGCAGCTGGATGTGAAGATGGCGACCCTTTATGGGGTGCTCACCCAGCTGGTCGCCATGGGCCAGCGCGGCGATATGGTCGATGCCCAGCGCGCGTGGCTGTCGCGGCGTGCCTTGTGCGGCACGGATGCGGCCTGCGTGCAGACCGCCTATACCGCGCGGATCGCGGAGCTGGAGGCCGCCCTGGGCGCCATCTCCGCGCGCGGACCCTTCTGACTTCGGAGCCCGGCCACTGCGCGGGCGCTCCATCACCCGGCGTGCCGCCTGGGCGCGCCCATCGAGAGCTGCATGTCGCTTCCCGTTTCTTCGCCCCGCTTTGCCGGCATCGACACCTGGGTGTTCGATCTCGACAACACCCTGTATCCCGCCGACCACGATCTGTGGCCGCAGATCGATGCGCGCATGAAATCCTATATTGCGCAGCATCTGGACATGACGCCCGACGACGCCTTCAAGCTCCAGAAGGAGTATTACCGGCGCTACGGCACCTCCCTGCGCGGGCTGATGATCGAGCACAAGATCGATCCCGCCGCCTTCCTCGCCCATGTGCACGACATCGACCTGTCGGGCCTGGCGCCGGAACCGGCCCTGGGCGCGGCCATCGCCGCTCTGCCGGGACGCAAGATGGTTTATACCAACGGTTCAGAGCGCCACGCGCGCAATGTGCTGGAACGGCTGGGCATCGCCGGCCAGTTCGACGCCATTCATGACATCGTCGCCGCCGATTTCCACCCCAAGCCCACCGCGGAGGCCTATCAGCGGTTCCTTGCCGCGCATGGGGTGGTGCCCACCCGGGCGGTGATGTTCGAGGATCTGGCGCGCAATCTGGAAGTGCCTGCCCGGCTCGGCATGGCCACCGTGCTGGTGGTCACCCCCGGCCATTCCGGCGCCGGCCGCGAGAGTTGGGAGCTGGAGGGGCGCGAGGCGCCGCATGTGGACCATGTGACCGATGACCTCGAAGGCTTCCTGAAGGCCCTGGCCTGACAACGAGTACATCTTGAGGTTGTATATCTGCGTGATATGGTCACTTTGGTCGCCGTAACGCAGGGCCATGTCTGGTCGGGAGTGGTGTTCAGGTCCGGCACGCGATGGGGGATCCGGCGTGGTGGCCGTGTCCGTGCGGTGACGTCTGAGATTTCGGGTGTGCGCGCGCCATGTCCAAAGTACCTTCAAGGGGCAGGCCCGTTTGAGGCGGGAGCGGGCTCCGTCGACGACTGTCTCGCGTGAGGTTCTCGCAGTGCAGGATGCTGGTCGCTTCGCGTGGCTCGATCTCGTCCACGCCCCCGTGCTGGTGGTGGAGGGCGAGGGGCGCAGGGTCATCAGGGCCAACGCGTCGGCAGTGAGTCTGGTGGGTGATCAGCTCGACGGGCGTGATCTTGCGGACCTGTTCGGCGCCTATGCCGCCGGTCGTCTGCATGGCCTGCTGGCGGGCCCGCGTCTCGATACCGAAGAGATGGTGCTCTATTGCCGCACGCCCTTCGGCCTCGCCACCTTTGGTTTCAAGGTCGCGCGGCTGCCGGAAGGGGACGGCACGGTGGTGACCCTGCGGGACCACCGGGAGAGCGCGGCGGCGCGGCGCGGGCGGCCGCTGCCTGCGGTCGACGATTTCGGCGCCAAGCTGGAAGACATCGTCCGCTCCCTGCCGGTCGGTGTCGAGATCTACGATGTCAACATGCGGGAGCTGTTCTTCAATGCCCAGTCGGATCAGCTCTTCGGCCTCGGCGCGGGCGATCAGACGCCGGCCTATGGTGATTTCGACGGCTGGTGGGAGCGGGCCTTTCCCGACGATGCGATCCGGGCCGAGGTGATCCGCGAGTGGCGGTCCTGCATGGATGCGGTGCGTGCCGATCCGCGCACGGTCCAGGATGCGGAATGGGAGGTGCTGTGCCGTGATGGCCAAACCCGCACCATCCTGTTCCGCTTCCGCTTCGTGGGTGACACCTATGTGGTGGTCTTCTGGGATGTCTCCGAGCCGCGACGGCTGGAGCGGGAGCTGCGTCACCTCGCGGTGACCGACGAGCTCACCGGCCTGTGCAACCGCCGCCGCTTCTTCGAGGAGGCGGACCGCGCCTTCCGGATCGCCGTTGCCACCAGCTCCGATCTGTCGGTGCTGATGATGGACCTCGATCACTTCAAGGGCATCAACGACAGCCATGGCCACGCCGCCGGCGATGCGGTGCTGCGCGAGGTGGCCGGCCGCTGCCGGGCGGCGCTGCGGGCGCGCGATCTGGTGGCCCGCATGGGGGGCGAGGAATTCGCCGTGCTGCTGCCCAACACCGGCGCGGCCGGGGCGCGTCTGGTGGCCGAGAACCTGCTGGAGGCCGTGGCCGGTGTGCCGGTCACCGTGGGCGAAATGGCGCTGGAGGTGCGCTGTAGCATCGGCTGTGCCGCCCTCGCGGCGGACGACCGGACCATTGCGACCGTCATCGAACGGGCCGATCGCGGCCTCTATGCCGCCAAGGCGG
Source organism: Xanthobacter sp. ZOL 2024 (assembly GCF_052932325.1). Classification (NCBI taxonomy): domain Bacteria; kingdom Pseudomonadati; phylum Pseudomonadota; class Alphaproteobacteria; order Hyphomicrobiales; family Xanthobacteraceae; genus Xanthobacter; species Xanthobacter sp. ZOL 2024. Next base: position 1,287,830 of record NZ_CM128808.1, on the reverse strand, counting down.
GCGGGCGCAACTGCATGGTCATGTGGGCGGCGGAGCCGGAGGAGGCGCGTGATGGCTGAGGATCTTCGTATCGGTCTGTTGTCCGCCCCCGAGCTGGACACGGTCGTGGAATGGGCAGCCACCGAGGGCTGGAACCCGGGCCTCGCCGATGCTCCCATCTTCCACGCCCAGGACCCACAGGGGTTCTGGGGCCTGTTTGTGGACGGGGCGCTGGCGGTCAGCCTGTCCACCGTGCGCTATGACGGCGGCTTCGCCTTCGTCGGCTTCTACATCTGCCGGCCGGATCTGCGGGGGCGTGGGCTGGGGCTCAAGCTGTGGCAGGCGGCCCTTGCCGGCCTGTCCGGTCGCAGCATGGGCCTTGATGGGGTGGTGGCGCAGCAGGCCAATTATGCGACCTCCGGCTTTGTCCTCGCCCATCGCAACAACCGATATGGAGGGCCAGCCCCTGCCGTCGGTGCCGTCGACCCCCGCATCGTGCCCGTGGACACGGCGGTGCGGGCCGCGGTGATGGACTATGACGCGCGCCATTTCGGCTTTCAGCGGCCCCGCTTCCTGGCCTCCTGGCTGGTGCCGACCCATGGCAGCGCGCTGGCCCTGGTGGAGGATGGAACGGTGAAGGGCTATGGGGTGATCCGGGCGTGCCGGACCGGCTACAGGATCGGGCCGCTGTTCGCCGATGACCCGGGGTGTGCGGAAGCTCTGTTCCGCGCGCTCGTGGCCGGGCGGACCGGAGAGGCGGTTTTCCTCGACGTGCCCGAGCCCAATGGCGCGGCGGCCGCCCTGGCGCAGACCGCCGGGCTTGCGCCGGTGTTCGAGACGGCGCGCATGTATCAAGGCCCGGCGCCGGCTTTGCCCCTGGCCGAAATCTTCGGCATCACCAGCCTGGAGCTCGGCTGAGCGCCTCGTCATTTTGCCCCGGGCGGGGCGCCGCTTCCGTCGCCGATGGGACAAAATGTCCACCCTGCCGTCGTCGCTGGCGGCGCGCGGCTGCGTGAGGGCCTCAAATTCCACACTTCTGCGGGCAGATCGGTGCTGGCCCCCGGCTTGCTAGGCGAGACCACCTGCGCCGGACGTGCGCGGGATCAAGATCCAGGCCCAAGCAAGAAGCCGCCAGGAGGAAAGATGTCAGTCACCACCCTTGCCCCACCCCCGTTCCTCAGCCGGGAGCGCACCATCGCCGGCGCCGGCTTCAATCGCTGGCTGGTCCCGCCGGCAGCGCTCGCCATCCATCTGTGCATCGGCATGGCCTATGGCTTCAGCGTGTTCTGGCTGCCGCTGTCGCGCGCCGTGGGCATCACCGCGCCGGTGGCCTGCCCGGCCGACATGGGCTTCATCGCGGGCCTGTTCGCCACCTCTTGTGATTGGCAGATCTCCCAGCTCGGCTGGATGTACACCCTGTTCTTCGTGCTGCTGGGCTCCTCGGCGGCGGTGTGGGGCGGCTGGCTGGAGCATGCCGGGCCGCGCAAGGCCGGCCTCGTCTCCGCCTTCTGCTGGTGCGGCGGCCTGGTGATTTCGGCCATCGGCGTCTATTTGCACCAGATCTGGATGCTGTGGCTCGGCTCCGGCGTCATCGGCGGCATCGGCCTCGGCCTCGGCTATATCTCGCCGGTGTCCACCCTCATCAAATGGTTCCCCGACAAGCGCGGCATGGCCACCGGCATGGCCATCATGGGCTTCGGCGGTGGTGCCATGATCGGCGCGCCGCTGGCCAACATCCTGATGCAGCATTTCGCCAGCCCCACCTCGGTGGGCGTGGCGCAGACCTTCCTCGCCATGGCGGCCATCTATTTCGTGTTCATGGTGGCTGGGGCGCTGGGCTACCGGGTGCCGCGCGAAGGCTGGAAGCCGGCCGGCTGGACCCCCCCCGCCGCCAGCGCCAACGCCATGGTCACCCATCGCCATGTGCATCTGGACGTGGCGTGGAAGACCCCGCAGTTCTGGCTGCTGTGGGCAGTGCTGTGCCTCAACGTGTCGGCCGGCATCGGCGTCATCGGCATGGCCTCGCCCATGCTGCAGGAAGTGTTCGGCGGCCGGCTCATCGGCCTCGACCTCACCTTCTCCCAGCTGGATGCGGGCCAGAAGGCGCAGATCGCCGCAATCGCCGCCGGCTTCACCGGCCTGCTGTCCTTGTGCAACATCGGCGGCCGGTTCGGCTGGGCCTCCTTCTCCGACAAGCTGGGGCGGAAGATGACCTATGCGGTCTTCTTCGTGCTGGGCTTTGGCCTGTATGCCCTGGTGCCCACCACCGCCCACATGGGGTCGGTGGTGCTGTTCGTGCTGGCGTTCTGCATCATCCTGTCCATGTATGGCGGCGGCTTCGCCACTATTCCCGCTTATCTCGCCGACATTTTCGGGACCCATATGGTGGGGGCCATCCACGGCCGGCTGCTCACCGCCTGGGCCACCGCCGGCGTGCTGGGGCCGGTGCTGGTGAACTATCTGCGCGAATACCAGATCGCCGCCGGCATTCCGCGGTTCGCCGCCTATGACCAGACCATGTACATCCTGGCCGGTCTGTTGGTGCTGGGCTTCATCTGCAACCTCCTGGTCAGGCCGGTCGCCGAGAAGCTCTACATGACCGACGAGGAGCTCAAGAAGGCGGGCAAGCTCGCCGTCCAGAAGGCCGAGGAGGAGACCCACGCCGACTTCGAGGACTTCGAGGAGGAGGCGAAGGACGGCACCACGTCCGCCGTGCGTTCCAGCACCCCGGTGGCCACCGGCTCGACCCCCGTGGCGCTGGTCGCGCTGGCCTGGCTGGCGGTGGGTATCCCCCTGGTGTGGGGCATCTGGATCACCCTGCAGAAGGCGGTGGTCCTGTTCCACTGATCGCGGGCACCCGGCCGGGCGTCAGGGGTCCGGCCGGATTGCAGAACCCCCTCTCCCCCGCGGGGGTGGAGAGGGGGCCTCGTGCTGCGTATTTGATCGCTGGATCAATTTGAGCGATTGATAGGGCTGATGACGAGCCGCGCCGCGCGGGCAGCCCGTGACAGAAGACGTGTCGCCGCCATCGAGGAGGAAGACCGGTGCCGGGCGCCGGGCTTCGAGGTGGGGTCGTGTCGCCAGGGGCGAGCGCCCAGCAACTGCGGCACGCATCTGATGACCATGACCCGCGCCCTTCCGGCGGACCCCGCTTCCGACGTCACCTTCAGCCCGCACCTGGCGGAATCGGCCGTGCTGGTGGTGGATGACGAGCCGGGCATGCGCAACTTCCTCACCCGCATGCTGGCGCCGCGCTGCCGCCATGTGGCGGAGGCGGCCGATGTGGCCACCGCCGCCCGGCTGCTGGAGGCGACGCCGTTCGACCTCATCATTCTCGACAACATCATGGCTGGCCGCTCCGGCCTCGATTGGCTGAAGGAGCTGCGGGCCACCGGCTTCTTCCGCGAGGTGATCCTCATCACCGCCTTCGCCGATCTCGAAACCGCCATCGAGGCGCTGCGCGCCGGGGCCGCCGATTTCGTGCTGAAGCCGTTCCGCTCCAACCAAATTCTCAACGCCATGGCCCGCTGCCTGGAGCGGGCCCGGCTGAGCCGCGAGAACTTCGTGCTGCGCCGGGCGCTGCGGACCCCGGGCGCCAGCGCCGGCCCGTCCACCCTGGTGGGGGATTCCCTGTCCATCCACGCGGTGCGCACCATGGTGGCGCGGGTGGCGCCCATGCCCACCACGGTGCTGGTCACCGGCGAGAGCGGCACCGGCAAGGAGGTGACCGCCCGCGCCCTGCACACCTCCTCGCCCCGGGCCGACAAGCCGTTCGTGCCGCTGAACTGCGCCGCCATTCCGGCGGACATCATCGAGAGCGAATTGTTCGGTCACCTCAAGGGGGCGTTCACCGGTGCCGCCTCCTCCCGCGAGGGGCTGTTCTTTTATGCCCAGGGCGGCACCTTGTTCCTTGACGAGGTGGGCGAGCTGCCGCTCGGTCTGCAGGCCAAGCTCCTGCGGGTGATCGAGGATAAGAAGGTGCGCCCGGTGGGGGCCGAACGGGAGGTGCCGGTGGACGTGCGCCTGGTGGCGGCCACCAATTGCGACCTCAAGGAGATGGTGGAGGCTGGCCGGTTCCGGCAGGATCTCTATTACCGGCTCAACGTGGTGAACATTCACCTGGCGCCGCTGCGCGAGCGAGCGGCCGACGTGGCACCGCTGGCGCGCCTGTTCATGGACGAGCTCAGCGCCCAGCTGGGGGTGCCGCCGCTGGAGCTCACCGAAGCGGTGCTGCGCCAGCTCGCCCGCTATCCCTGGCCGGGCAACGTGCGCGAACTGCGCAATGTGATCGAGCGGGCGCTGATCCTCGGCGATTTCCCGCGCGATGTGGTGCCCCTCGATGGCGCGGACGACGAGGAGACCTATTCCCAGGCCATGGAGGCGGTGGAAAAACACCACATGCTCAAGGTGCTGGCGGAGGCCGGCGGCAATCGCGCCGAGGCGTCGCGCCGCCTTGGCGTGTCGCGCAAGACGCTGGATCGCAAGCTGAAGGCCTGGCATGGCTGAAGGGGCCCCCGCCGATGGGGCGCGGCCCGCCCTTGGCCGCGGGCGATTGGGGAACTGGCGAGTGAGCCACGGGCGGTTGGGATACGGGCGCGTGGGCACCGTGCGGGCGCGGCTCTTGGCCATCGCGCTTTTACCCATGCTCATCATTCTGCCGGTGGTGCTGCTGGTGGCGGTGGGCTGGTGGACCCGGCAGTTTGATCGGCTGCTCATTTCCAAGGTGCAGGGCGATCTCACCATCGCCCGCCAGTATCTCGACCGGCTGATGGAGCGTTCCGACGAGACGCTGCATGCGCTGGGGGATTCGGTGGCGTTCGAGAAGGTGGCGCAGGCCGGCGATCCGGCGGCGCTCGCCACCTTCCTCAATACCAGCCGCGCCGCCCTCGGCCTCGATTTCCTCTACGTGCTCGATGCCCGCGATGCGCTGGTGGCCGCCGCGCCGCCGGGGGCGCGGCCAGACGGCACCGCCGTCACCCAGTCCTCGGTGGTGCTGCGGGCGCTGGATGGCAAGGCCGGTTCCGGCATCGACGTGTTTGGCGCCGCCACCCTGGCGCGGCTCTCGCCGGCGCTGGCCGAGCGGGCGCGGGTGGAACTGGTGCCCACCCCCGGCGCCGTGCCCACCACCCGCACCGAGGAGGTGCGCGGCATGGTGGTGCAGTCGGCGGCGCCGGTGCTGCTGGCCGGCGACCATCGCGGGGTGCTGGTGGGCGGGGTGCTGCTCAATGGCAATCTCGATTTCATCGACACCATCAACGATCTGGTCTATGGCCGCGGCGCTTTGCCGGAGGGCAGCGAGGGCACCGCCACGCTGTTCCTCGATGATGTGCGCATTTCCACCAATGTGCGCCTGTTCGAGGGCCAGCGAGCGCTGGGCACCCGGGTGTCGCGGGAGGTGCGCGCGGCGGTGCTGGGCGAGGGGCGAGTGTGGCTCGACCGCGCCTTCGTGGTGAACGACTGGTACATCTCGGCCTATGAACCCATCCTCAATTCCGCCGGCCAGCGGGTGGGCATGCTCTATGTGGGCTTCCTGGAGGCTCCGTTCCTGGCCTTGAAACGGGCCATCCTGGCCTCGGTGGGGGTGGGCTTTCTGCTGGTGGCGCTGGTCACCATTCCCATTCTGCTGCGCTGGGCCGCCGGCATCTTCCGGCCGCTGGAGGCGATGAACGCCACCATCTCCAAGGTGGAGGCTGGCGCCCTCGATGCCCGCACCGGCCTTACCGGCCCGGCTGACGAGATCGGTCGCCTCGCCCACCATCTCGATGCCATGCTGGACCTGCTGCAGCAGCGCGATGCCCAGCTGCGCCAATGGGCGGAGGAATTGGATGCCCGGGTGGCCGCCCGCACCCGCGAGCTGGAGGCCGCCAATGCGGAGCTGGCCGCCGCCCAGCGGCAATTGGTGATGAGTGGCAAGCTCGCCGCCATCGGTGAGATCACCGCCGGCATCGCCCATGAGATCAACAATCCGGTGGCGGTGATCCAGGGCAATCTGGACGTGGCGCGGGAGCTTCTGGGCGGCGCTGCGGGCCCGGTGAAAGGCGAGTTCGCCCTCATCGACCAGCAGGTGCACCGCATCAACATCATCGTGTCCAAGTTGCTGCAGTTCGCGCGTCCGGACGAGTTCGCCGGCGCCCGCGAGCCGGTGAGCCCGGTGGATGTGGTGGGCGACTGCCTGCTGCTGGTGCAGCACCTTCTGGCCCGCTCGGAGATCGAGGTGGTGCGGCACGAGCAGGCCACGGGCATGGTGCTGATGAACCGGGTGGAGCTGCAGCAGGTGCTGATCAACCTGATGGTCAACGCCATCCATGCCATGCCGGCCGGCGGCACGCTCACCCTCACCGCCCGTGACGGCGCGCGCGGCGGGCAGGCCGGGGTGGCGGTGGCGGTGCGCGATACCGGGGTCGGCATCGCTCCGGCGCAGCTCGCTCGGGTGTTCGATCCCTTCTTCACCACCAAGGGCGAGGGCGGCACCGGGCTCGGTCTTTCCATCAGCTACACCCTGGTGGAGCGGGCCGGCGGCGTGATGGAGGTGGAGAGCGCGCCTGGCCAGGGCAGCGTCTTCACGGTGTGGCTGCCGGCGGCGTCGGCCCACGGCGCCCTTGAGAATGCCGCACTGCTCGGCTAGCCCGGCGCCGACCAGGGAGACACATTTGACCATAGGATTGATCGGCGGCACCGGCGTCGGCTTCGTGCTGGGCGGGCCGCTCGGGGCCTTGCTCGGGGCGTTGGCCGGGGTGGTGCTGGATCGGCTGCTGCTGGCGCCGGCGCCCCGGCCGGCCGCCTTCTCTGTGGCGCTCATCGCCCTGTCGGCCAAGATGGCCAAGGCCGACGGGGTGGTGGTGCCGGCTGAGGTGGCCGCCTTCCAGGAGGTGTTCGACATTCCGCCGGAGGATTTCGAGGCGGTCTCGCGGCTCTATAATCTCGCCAAGGCGGACGTGGCGGGCTACGAGGCCTATGCCCGCCAGGTGGCGGAGATGTTCGCCGACGATCCCGACACCCGCGAAGACCTCATCGACGCATTGTTCCACGTGGCCAAGGCCGACCATGCCCTGCACCCACGCGAGCTGGCCTTTCTGGAGGAGGTCGGCCGCATCCTCGGCTTCAGCGGCCCGGCCTATGCCCGTATCGAGGCGCGCCACGTGCGCCGGCCCGATGATCCCTATGCGGTGCTGGATCTCGATGCGGAGGCCTCCGATGCGCAGGTGAAGGCCCGCTGGCGGGCGCTGGTGGCGAGCCATCATCCCGATCGCATCGCCGGGCGCGGCCTGCCGCCGGCGGCGGTGAAGCTCGCCAATGATCGGGTGGCGGCCCTCAATGTCGCCTATGGACGGATTGCACAGATGCGGGGGTTGCGATGAGCGGGCCGGTTGAGATGAGGGCCGACTGCGGCCTGGTCACCACGTTGGTGCCCTCGCCCAATTTCGGCGCGCGCCGTGCGCCGGTCGATATGCTGGTGCTGCACTATACGGGCATGGCCAGCGCCGAGGCGGCGGTGGAGCAGCTGCGCAATCCGGCCGCCGAAGTCTCGGCCCATTATGTGGTGCTGGAGGATGGCGGCATCATCCAGATGGTGCCGGAAGCGCAGCGGGCCTGGCATGCGGGCCGGTCCAGCTGGGAAGGCATCACCGATACCAATTCCCGCTCCATCGGCATCGAGATCGTCAATGGCGGCCACGATTTCGGGCTGCCGGCCTTTCCCGGGGCGCAGATCGCGGCGGTGATCGCGCTGTGCGCGGATCTGCAGGCGCGGCACGCCATCCGCGCCGATCGGGTGCTCGCCCATTCGGATGTGGCGCCGGACCGGAAGCAAGATCCCGGCGAGAACTTCCCCTGGGAGGCCCTCCACGCCGCCGGCATCGGCCATCTGGTGCCCGAAACGCCGCTCACCGGCGGCCGTTTTCTGATGCCCGGCGACTATGGCGAGCCGGTGTCGGCGCTCCAGGCGCTGTTCGCGCTCTATGGCTATGGCCTTGAAGTGACAGGTGTGTTCGACCCGGCCACCACCCAAGTGGTGACCGCGTTCCAGCGCCACTTCCGGCGGACGCGGGTGGATGGCATCGCCGATGCGTCCACCATCACCACCCTGCATCGCCTGGTCACCAGCCGCCCGGCGCCGGCGCCCCTCATGGTCTGAGCGGCGTGCACCGGGGATGAAGGCCCTCGACTGCGCTCAGGCGATGCCGGTGCTCAGCAGGTCGTGGATGTGCAGCGCGCCCTTCAGGGCCTGGTCCTCGGCTACCAGCAGGGTGGTGATCTGCCGCTCGTTCATGATCTTGAGGGCTTCCACCGCCAGCTGGTCCGGGCGCACGGTCTTCGGCGCGGCGGTCATCACCGTCTCCACGGTCTGCACGGTGAGGTCGCGGGTCATGTGGCGGCGCAGGTCGCCGTCGGTGACGATGCCGATCAGCCGCGCGTCCTCGTCCACCACCGCGACGCAGCCGAGGCCCTTGGCGCTCATCTCCACCAGCGTCTCGCCCATCAACGTGCCCCGGCGCACCACCGGCAGGGCGTCGCGGTCGCGCATCACATCGCGCACGAACTTGAGCTTGGCACCCAGCTTGCCGCCGGGGTGGAACTGCCGGAAGTCCAGCGCGGTGAAGCCGCGGCTCTCCAGCAGGGCCACCGCCAGCGCGTCACCCAACGCCAGCTGCATCACCGTGGAGGTGGTGGGGGCGAGGCCGTGGGGGCAGGCTTCCGGCTCCACCGGCAGGCTCAGCAGCACCTGTGCCGTGCGCCCCAGCGTGCTCTGCGGATTGGAGGTGAAGGCGATCAGCGGCACGCCGAAGCGGCTGGAATAGTCCACGAGATCGCGCAGCTCCGCCGTCTCGCCGGACCACGACAGGGCGATGATCACGTCATCGCCGGTGATCATGCCGAGGTCGCCGTGGCTCGCCTCGCCCGGGTGCACGAAATAAGCGGGGGTGCCGGTGGAGGCGAGGGTGGCGGCGATCTTGCGCGCCACATGGCCGCTCTTGCCCATGCCGGTCACCACCACCCGGCCGCGGGCGTTGCGGATGGTCTCCACCGCCGTCTCGAAGGCGGCACCGAGCGGGCCGGCGATGGCGGCCGTCAGGGCTTTGAGGCCGTTGCTCTCCGCGTCGAGGGTGGCCAGAGCGGACGTGACGGAAGAGGGCCGCATCGGTTGCTCGTCGGCACCTGGAACAGGGATCTTCAAAGAGGGCATCATGCCAGTTGTCTTAGCACCATTCGCGCCGCAGGGGGAGCATCCGCGCCGCGTGACGCAGGGTGAACGCAGCGTTTGCAAGAGCTTGTGCAAGAGTTTGTATAAGTTCTTGGTGCGACAGGCTTTGGCCCGCTCGGCAATCCAGCCCTGCGCGGAACGCAGCCGGGCGCCGGTGGGTGCGCGCGGCCACGTGTTGGTGGGTTGCAGGCCGAATCAATACACGCGGCCGGCCGCGCTCAGGGCGCTCCGAGGGGCATGCGGCGGCTGATCCGGAACCGGCTGTCGGGGCTGGCCTGGGTGTAGAGCGCCACCTCGCTGATGGCGAGGGGCGTCTCCGCGCCGCAGGCGCCATAGGCGTCGTTCAGCGCATTGAGGGCGTGGGCCTGGGTCTCGGGCTCCAGCGGACCGGTGAGGGTCATGTGGAAGCGGAAGTCCTCGCCCACATAGGGATAGCCGTAGCGTTCGAGATGGGCGCGCTGGCGGGTGGTGAGCCGCTCGGGCCGGCGGCGGGCGATCTCCTCGGCGCTCAGCGGGGCGCGCGCCGGTTCGAGGCCGAGGACCATGCTGCGGGCCAGGTCGTCGAGGGCCGGCGCCGGGGCCGCCGGCACGAGCGCGATGAACGGGCCGATGGCCCGCACCACCAGCGGCGGCAGCTCGAACGGGTGCTGGCCGGCGGCGACCATCGCGATCTGGGCCTGAAGATTACTCTCGCTCACCCCCGGCGCCAGCCGGAACGGCGCCTTCAGCGTGCCGTGGAAGCCGTAGCGGCGCGGCTCGCCGGTGAGGGTGCGCCAGGTTTCGGCATCGAACCCGGCCACCTCGGGCGGTGCCAGCTCGGCGCCGGTCTCGGCGTCGTAGCCGACCACCGCGGAGCCGAACCGCCACAGGGCGCTGGCGGCCGGCGGAGCCAGATAGAGCGCGTAGCGATGGGTCATGGCCGGCCGTCAGCGCGGCAGGAAGGGGTTGCGGGCGCGCTCGTCGCCGATGCTGGTCAAAGGGCCATGTCCGGGCAGGCACACCACGCCATCTCCCAGCGGCAGCATCTTTTCGACGATGCCGGCAATGAGCTGCTCATGGTCGCCATAGGGAAAATCCGTGCGCCCCACCGAGCCGCGGAACAGGGTGTCGCCGACGATGGCGATGTTGGCGTCCTTCAGCACGAAGACCAGGTGCCCGGGCGTGTGGCCGGGCACGTGGAGGATGTCGATGTCGAGCGCGCCCACGCTCAAGGCATCGCCCTCGCTCAGGTAGCGATCCGGCGTCATCGCCCGGCCGCCGCCCTCGAAGCCGAACTTGGTGGCCGAGGCGGGGATCTCGTCGAGCAGGAACTGGTCGGCGGCATGGGGCCCTTCCACCGGCACCTTCAGCTGCTCGGCGAGCGCGGCGGCGCCGGCCGCGTGGTCCACATGGCCGTGGGTGAGCAGGATCTTCTCGATGGTGACGCCGGTTTCGGCGACGGCCGCCTGGATGCGGTCGACATCGCCGCCGGGATCGATCACTGCCCCCTTCATGGTCTTGGTGCACCACAGGATCGAGCAATTCTGCGCGAACGGGGTGACGGGGACGATGGCGATCTGCACGGGCTGGGCGGGGGCGGTTTCCATGGGAACTCCAGGGCCAGGCCGGGCGGGCCTGGCATGGGGCGGCGGCTCAGTCGGTGATGCCGCGGGCCAGGCTGGTGAGCCGTTGCACCAGCGCCGATCGCGGATCGGTCAACGGCTCGAGAATGGTGAAATGGTTGGTGGCGGGCAGTTCCACATAGCGGGTGGTGGCGCCCTGGGTCGCCCACAGATCGGTGATGTGGCGGCCTTGGCGCAGGAACTCGCTGCTTTCCTCACCGCCCACCACGGCATCGAACACCCGGCCCGGCGGCACCGCCCAGGCGGAGGGGGAGACCCGCCGCGCCTCTTCCGGCGTCAGCCGCAGGGCGGTGTTGAGCGGGGTGGCGACCAAGGGCTCCACGTCATAGACGCCGGACAGGCCGACCCCCGCCGGCACCAGATCCGCCGGCGCGCCGGGGGAATGCTCCCGCCATGGGGTGCACAGCAGGGCGGCAGTGAGATGGCCGCCGGCCGAATGCCCGCAGGCCACCACCTTGCGGCCCACCAGCCGGGCGAGGCAGAGCGCCGCGGCGCGGGCCTGGGCGACGATGGTGGCCAGCGACACGTCGGGGGTGAGGTCATAGCCGGCGATGGCCATGGCCACCGATTGGCCGAGGCAGCCCTCGGCGACGAAGGAGAAATTGCGCGGGTGGCCGTGCTGCCAGTAGCCGCCGTGGAAGAACAGCACCACCGGAGCCTGCCGCGAGGCATCGGGCCACAAGATGTCGAGGGTCTGCCGGGGCGAGGGGCCGTAGGGCACGCCGAGATCGGCCGCCGGCACCTCGGCGCGCAGGGTCGCCGAACGGCGGATCCAGCCATCGAGAATGGCGGGATAGTCGGGAACACGGGCCCGATTGTCGTATTCGAGCGCGAGATCCAAGGTGTCCTCCGCGCCGGGCATTCGGCCGGCCTCAGGCATGATTGTCAAATCGAATCATGGTCGCCAGATTCAGTCATGGTCGCCGTGGGCGTTGCGGATCTTGCGGACCACGCCCCACACCCCCAGCACCACCACCGGCACCGACACCGCGGTGATGAGCCCCACGTCGAAGTGGAGGCCCAGCGCCTCGGCCATGCCGCTCTGATGCACCCCCTCGGCGAGGTGGTGGACCAAGCTCACCACATAATAAGAAATGGCGGCGACCGAAAGTCCCTCCACCGTGCGCTGCAGGCGCAATTGCAGGCGGGTGCGCTCGTTCATGGAGGTGAGCAGGTCGCGGTTCTGCTGTTCCAGCTCCACATCCACCCGGGTGCGCAGCAGGTCGGCGGCATTGGCGAGCTTACGGGCGATCTTGTCCTGCCGCTCCTCGATGGCGAAGCAGGTGCGCATGGCCGGGGCCATCCGGCGGTCGAGAAACTGCTGCCAGGTGGGAAAGGCCGGCACCGCCACCTCGCGAATGGTGGCGAGGCGCAGCTTCACGATCTCCATATAGGCGCGGCTGGCGCCGAAGCGGAACAGGGAGCCGGCGGCATCCGCCTCCAGCTCCGCCGCCAGCGCCACCAGCTCGTCGAGCAGCTTGTTGTTGGCGGAGAGCCCCTCCGAATGGGTCATGGCGGTGGCCACCTCCGCCAGCCGCCCCTCGATCTTGGAGATGGCCGGGGCGAGCCGCTGCGCCTCCGGCAGGCCGAGCAGCGCCAGGGTGCGATAGGTCTCGATCTCCAGGAGGCGCTGCACCAGCGCCCCCGCCGCCTCGGCCCCGAGGCCGCGATCGCGCACCAGGATGCGCACGAAGCCGGATGGATCGGCCATGAAATCGGTGGCGATCTCGGCGAGGCCGTCATTGACGTCGGCGCGGGCCAGGCTCGCCCGGTTGAAGGCCTTGTCGAGGAACAGGTCCTCGGCGGTGTCCTGGATCAGGTGCAGGTCCACCGCCACCAGCAGCGGGCCAGGCTGGGGCATCTCGCCGAACGGGCTCGCCAGGGTCACCGCCGGCGGCTGGAACGGCAGCATGCCGGGCAGCACGCCGGGGGAGGGCAGATCCCAGGTATAGGTGCAGAATTCCGCGTGGCTCTCCCAGCGCAGGTCGGCACCACCGAACGAGACATGGTGATGCTTGGCGCCGGCCGGCGGGGTGGGCAGGCCGCGCGAGCTGCACAGGGCGCTGAGCGCCGCCCGGTCGCGGGCGGCGGCGCCAGCATCCAGGAGGAAGGCGGCGTGGAGGATGCGGCGCGGCGTCTCCGCCGGCATGAACGGGCGCGCGTGCAATTCCTTCAGCACCGCCGCCCGCAGCGGATGCGCCGCCAGGGTGCGCCCTTCGCCGATGACCAGATCCGCCTCAGCCATGGTCCGGCTCCCGCTGTGCCATGCCCCATCCTCCCCTTTGTGTTTGGAGTGGTGCTGGCACGGCGCGGGCGCCGGATCAACGCGGCGTGCTGACCCGGTGCGCGCTCACAGGTGTCGCAATACCCGAACCGGCGGCGCGCTCAAGGCCCGGTAGGTGCCGATGAGGCCGAAGCCCACGGTGAGCAGCAGGGCCCCCGCCACCGCCCCGGCGGCAGCGGGAATGGAGAAGGTGAAGGGGATCTCCATGATCTGGGTGACCACCACGGCGGCGGCGATGCCGCCGGCGATGAGCGCGAACACCGCGGTGATGAGGCCGAGCCCGGCATATTCCAGCGCATAGGCGCCGATGAGGCGGGTGCGCGTCGCCCCCAGCGTCTTCAGGATCACCGCGTCATACACCCGGTGCTGATGCCCGGCCGCCAGGGCGCCGGCCAGCACCAGCACCGAGGTCAGCAAGGTGACGAGGCTGGCGGCGCGGATGCCGAGGGAGAGGTTGTCGAGCATGCGCCGGGCCTCTTCCAGGGTCTCCTTCACCCGCACCGTGGTGACGGCGGGAAAGGCGGCGGCCACCTCCTTCATCAGCGTCACCTCGCGGGCGGTGTCGGCGCCGCCCGGGAAGGCGAGGGTGGAGAGCACCGTATAGGGCGCGCCGGCGAAGCTGCCGGGGGAAAACACCATGACGAAATTGATGCCGAGCCGCTCCCAATTCACCCGCCGCAGATTGGCGATGCGGGCGGTGACGGTGCGCCCCAGCACATTGACGCTGACGCTGTCTCCGAGCTTCAGCCCGAGCCCGGCGGCGAGCTTGTCCTCGAACGACACCAGCGGCTCGGTGGCATCGGGCGCCCACCACTGCCCCGCCACCACCTGCGAGCCCTTGGGCACGGCGGAGGCGATGGAGATGCCGCGATCGCTCTGCAGCACCCAGGCGGCGTCGGCGGTGGGCTTCACCTCCTCCGCCGGCACGCCGTTCAAAGCGGTGATGCGGCCGCGCAGCATGGGCACGGAGTCCATCACCCCATCCGGCGCCTTGGCGGTGATGAAGGCGGCGAATTCCTCCTGCTGGGAAGAGGGCACATCGACAAAGAAGAAGCTCGGCGCGCTCTCCTGCAGGGGGCCGGACAGCTGGGTGCCGAGGCTGCGGTCCACCAATGCCAGCGCCACCATCAGCGACAGGCCGAGGCCGAGGGAGAGCACCACCGTGGGGGTGAGGGCGCCCGGCCGGTGGATGTTGCCGAGGGCGAGGCGCGCCAAAGCCGAGCGGGGCCGGGGCAGCCGGCGGGCCAGCGCCATGATGGCGAGGGCGACGCCGCGCAGCAGCACGAACACGCCGGCCGCCGCCACCAGGAACACCGCCGCCGTGCGCATGTCGTCGGAGGTGAGGAGTGCCAGCGCCACCAGCACCAGGGCAAGCACGGCCACCAGCGCGGCATAGGCCAGCGCCGGCCGGCGCCGGTCGGCACCCAGGCTGTCGCGGAACAGCACCGAAACCGGCGCCTCCTGGGCCCGGGCCAGGGGCCAGAGGGTGAAGATGGCGGTCACCAGCACCCCATAAAGGGCGGCCAGAGCCAGCGCCGCCGGATCGAGCCGCGGCGCCAGCGGGAACGGCACCAGCGCGGAGATGGCGGCGGTGGCGACGAATGGCAGCGCGGCGCCCAGCACCAGGCCGATGCCGATGCCCACCATGGCGATCAGCGCCAGCTCGGCCCCGTAGGTGGCGAAGATGGTGGCGCGGGTGGCCCCCAGCGCCTTCAGGGTGGCGATGGTCTCCCGCTTGGCAGCCAGGTGGCTCGACACCGCATTGGCGACGCCCACCCCGCCCACCAGCAGAGCCGTGAGGGCCACCAGGGTGAGGAACTGGCTGATGCGCCGCACATTGCGTTCCAGCTGCGGGGTGGCGGCATCGCGGGTGCGGATCTCATAGCCGGCGGCGGCCAAAGGCGTGTGGGTGCGCTCCAGATAGGCCGGTAATGCGGCGGGATCTGCGAGCCGGACCCGATAGGTCCAGCGCACCACGCTGCCCGGCTGGATCAGGCGGGTGGCCTCGAGCCCGGCATCGGAGACCAAGAGGCGGGCACCGAAGCCGACGCCGGAGGCGAGCTTGTCCGGCTCCGACAACAGCCGGGCGCGGATTTCCAGTTCCGCCTCGCCGACCTTGATGCGGCTGCCGATACCGAGGTCGAGCCGCGTCATCAGCGCCTCGTCCGCCACCGCGCCATAACGTCCGTCATGCAGGCCGAGCACCGTTGAAAGGGGCGCCGGCGGAGACATATCGAGGGTGCCGACCATGGGGTAGGTGGCATCCACCGCCTTGAGCTCCACCAGGGTGGCATCGCCCGATGGGGCGCGGGCCATGGCCCGCAGCAAGGCGACGCGACCCAAGGTGACAGGACCTGTGGCGGAGCCTTGAGGCCCGCGCATCAGCGCCAGCTCGTCCGGGCTCGCCTGGCGTTGGGCGGAGGTGAAGGCGGCATCGCCGCCGAGAATGGCGCGGCCCTCCCGCTCCAGCCCCTCGGTGAGGGCGCGGGCGAACGAGCCGATGCCGGCGATGGCCATGACGCCGATGATCAGGCAAGCGAGGAAGATGCCAAAGCCCCGCCGCGCCCCGCGCAGCTCGCGCCAGGCAAAGCGGAGCGGCGTGAAACGGAGAGGCGTGAATCGGAGGGGCGCAAGGGGGGGCGTTTCGGTCGGGCTGCTCATGCCAGGGCCCCGATGGCCGCCTGGGCCGCCGCATCCGCCGCCGGGTCCTCGCCCGCCGAATCGTGGGCGATGACGCCGGACCGCACCTGGATCACCCGGCCACAGCGGGCGGCAAGGCCAGTGTCGTGGGTGACGAGCACCAGCGTGGTGCCGCGGTCGCGATGGGCGGCGAACAGCAGGTCCATGATCTGCTGGCCGGTGGCCTCGTCCAGATTGCCGGTGGGCTCGTCGGCCACCAGGATGGGTGGCTCGGGCGCCAGCGCCCGGGCCACCGCCACCCGCTGCTGCTCGCCGCCGGACAATTGGGCGGGATAATGGGTGGCGCGATGGCCGAGGCCCACCGCCTCCAGCTCCCGGGCGGCGCGGGCAAAGGCATCGGCCCGGCCGGCCAGTTCCAGGGGCACCGCCACATTCTCCAGCGCCGTCATGGTGGGGATGAGGTGGAACGACTGGAAGACGATGCCGATATGCCGGCCCCGGAAGCGGGCGAGGGCATCTTCCGACAGGGGGGTGAGATCGGTGCCCGCCACCTCCACCCGTCCCTTGTCCGGCCGCTCCAGGCCGGCCATCACCATGAGCAGGGTGGACTTGCCCGAGCCGGAGGGACCCACCAGCCCCACGGTCTGCCCTGCCGTGATTTGGACGAAGATGTCTTTCAGCACATGGACACGGGCCGCGCCGGCCCCCAAAGAGAGATCGACCCCGGAGAGCTTCAGGGCCGGCGGGGGAAGGGAAGCATCGTTCATGCGTGACAAGACCTTCAAGGCATCAGCAACGGGCGCGGGCGCGCGTCCGGCAACCGCATACGGATGGAAAACGGTATTTAAGGCACTGCCGGGGCTGATGGCCCTCGCCTGCCTGATCACGATCGCGTCACCCGCCGCCGCCCGCACGGTGAAGCTGGTGGCCTTCGGCGACAGCCTCACCGCCGGTTATGGTGTGCCGTCATCGCAGGCGTTTCCGGTGCAGCTTCAGGCGGCGCTGAAGGCGAAGGGCTATGATGTGGCGATCGTGAATGCCGGCGTCTCCGGCGACACCGCCAGCCAGGGCCTCGCCCGGCTCGACTGGTCGGTGCCCGAGGGCACCGATGGGGTGATCGTGGCGCTGGGCGCCAACGACATGCTGCGGGCGCTGCCCCCCGCCACCACGCGTAAGGCCATGACCGAGATCGTCAGCCGCCTGAAGGCACGAGGCATCAAGGTGCTGGTGGCCGGCATGCTGGCGGCGCCCAACCTCGGGCCGGAATACCAGGCCGAGTTCAACGCCGTGTTCCCGGAGCTGGCGGCCCAGCAGGGCGTGCTGCTCTATCCCTTCTTCATGGAGGGGGTGGCCGGCCATCCCGAGCTCATCCAGAAGGACGGGCTGCACCCCAATCCCGACGGGGTGCGGGTGATGGTGTCCGGCATCCTGCCGGATGTGGAGGCGCTCCTGAAGCAGGTGCAGGCGAAATAGGGGAATACCAGCCGGCCTGTAAGCCGGGTTCTGTACGGCGGGCACGAGGCCCGCGTGGCGACCATTCATCTGGGACGCCGGTTGCCCGGCGCCTCTAGCAGTCAACCCGGACGACATCCCGAAGACCGGGTGGTTTCCCGCGTCGTCCCTATTTGACTTTGCTCCCGGTGGGGTTTGCCGTGCCGCTTCCGTTGCCGGTCGCGCGGTGGGCTCTTACCCCACCGTTTCACCCTGGCTCGCGCGGACCCGAGGGACCTTCGCGAGTGGTTTGATTTCTGTGGCACTTTCCCTGGGGTCGCCCCCGCCGGACGTTATCCGGCACCGTGTCTCCGTGGAGCCCGGACTTTCCTCGACACCGAAATGCCGCGGCCGCCCGGCCGGCTGGTGCGGGACCAATGAGCGCTCCCGCGCGGGGCGTCAAGGGGGTGGGGACGCTGCCCCGTCGGCGCGGGTCCTTGTCCCCGCCTCAGCCCACCAGCTCGAACCAGTCGTCCTCGGTGATCACCTTCACCCCCAGGGCGCGGGCCTTGTCGAGCTTGGAGCCGGCGCCGGGGCCGGCCACCACCAGGTTGGTCTTGGCGGAGACCGAGCCTGCCACCTTCGCTCCCAGCCGTTCGGCCATGGCTTTCGCCTCGTCCCGGGTCATCTTTTCCAGGCTGCCGGTGAACACCACGGTCTGTCCGGAAACCGGGCTTGCCGCCGCCACCGCTTCCATGGGGGCCGGCGTCACATGGGTGAGCAGGGCCGCCACCACTTCGCGATTGTTGGGCTCGGTGAAGAAGTCGATCACCGCTTCCGCCACCACGTCGCCGATGCCGTCGATGGCCAGCATCTCCTGCCAGGCGGCATTGCCCTTGGGCTCGGCCTCGCACGGCATCACCGCATCCAGGGCCGCCTGCTCCAGCGCCTCCACGGTGCCGTAATGGCGCATCAGCCGCTTGGCGTTGGTTTCGCCCACATGGCGGATGCCCAGCGCGAACACCAAGCGATCCACAGCCACCGTGCGTCGCGCGGCGATGGCCGCGAACAGGTTCTTCACCGAGGTCTTGCCCCAGCCCTCGCGATTTTCCAGCCGCTGCAGGGAATTGGCGTTGCGAGCCTCGAGCGTGAAGATGTCGGCGGGGGACTTGATCAGCTCCCACTCATAAAGGGCATGCACCTGCTTCTCGCCCAGCCCCTCGATGTCGAAGGCGTTGCGGGAGACGAAGTGGCGCAGCCGCTCCACCATCTGCGCCGGGCAGATGAGGCCGCCGGTGCAGCGACGCACCGCATCCACCTTGCCGCTCTTGAGATCCACCTCGCGCACCGCGTGGGAGCCGCAGGCGGGGCACACGGTGGGGAAGACATAGGGCCGGGCGCCGGCGGGGCGCTGGTCGGCGATCACCCGCACCACCTGGGGGATGACATCGCCGGCGCGCTGCACCACCACCGTATCGCCGATGCGGATGTCCTTGCGCTGGATCTCATCCTCATTGTGCAACGTGGCGGAGGAGACCACCACGCCGCCGACCGTGATGGGCGCGAGCCTGGCCACCGGGGTGAGGGCGCCGGTGCGGCCCACCTGGATCTCGATATCCTCCAGGATGGTGATGGCCTGCTGGGCGGGGAATTTGTGGGCGATGGCCCAGCGCGGCGAGCGGGAGACGAAGCCCAGCCGGCGCTGCAGATCCAGCCGGTTCACCTTGTAGACCACGCCGTCGATGTCATAGCCCAGCGTCGCCCGGCGCTCCTCGATGCCGTGGTAATGGGCGAGCAAAGCGCGGGCCGACTCCACCACCACCGTCAGCGGGTTGGTGGGAAAGCCCCAGCGCGCGAAGGTCTCCACCATGCCCATCTGGGTGTCGGCGGGCAGCGTGGTCGCCTCGCCCCAGGCATAAGCGAAGAATTTCAGCGGGCGGGCGGCGGTGATGCTGGCATCGAGCTGGCGCAGGGAGCCGGCGGCGGCATTGCGCGGATTGGCGAACACTTTTTCGCCGGCGGCTTCCTGGCGGGCGTTCAGGGCCTCGAAATCCGCCACCGCCATATAGATCTCGCCGCGCACGTCGATGATGTCCGGCACGTCGGGGCCGCGGATCTCGTGGGGAATCTCGGCGATGGTGCGCACATTGGCGGTCACGTCCTCGCCTTCGGACCCGTCGCCGCGGGTGGCGGCCACCGTCAGCCGGCCGCGCTCGTAGCGCAGGGAACAGGAGAGGCCGTCGATCTTAGGCTCGGCGGTGAACGCCACCGGATCAGCCTCGCCCAGCGCCAGGAAGCGCCGCACGCGGCCGACGAACTCCTCCACCTCTTCATCGGTGAAGGCGTTGGCGAGCGACAGCATGGGCACCTGGTGGGTGACCTTGCCGAACTTCTCCACCGGCGCCGCGCCGACCTTTCTGGACAGGCTGTCGGTGCCGACGAGGCCGGGGAAGCGCTGCTCGATCGCCTCATAGCGGCGCCGCAGAGCGTCATAGTCTGCATCCGAGATGACCGGGGCGTCTTCGCGGTAATAAGCGGCATCGTGGCCGGCGATCTCCGCCGCCAGGGCCTGATGCTCCTGGGCGGCCTGATCGGCGGAGAGATCCTCGACGGGAAGCGCGCGGAGCGCGAGCGGGGCAGGCGTGGTCATGATGGTCCCTCTGGCCGCCCCTTTGTGGCAAAGGCGCGGTCCAGCGGCAACATCGCCGACGCGGTGTCCACCCCCGTCTTGAGGGGGTTACACGTCCACGCTGGCGCGCAAAGCGTTTTCCTGGATGAACTCGCGACGGGGTTCCACCACGTCGCCCATCAGCCGGTTGAAGAGGTCGTCGGCGGCGTCCACTTCCTTGACCCTCACCTGCAGCAGCGAGCGGGCGTTGCGGTCGAGGGTGGTCTCCCACAACTGCTCGGGGTTCATCTCGCCCAGGCCTTTGTAGCGCTGCAGGGCGAGGCCCTTGCGGCCGGCATCGGTGACCGCGTTGAACAGGTCCACGGCGCCGAACAGGGTCTGCTCGTCGCTCTTGCGCTTGAGGGTGACGGCTTCGGTGAACACGCCGTCCAGCTCGCGGGCGAGGCTGTCGAGGCGCCGGGCCTCCGGCGAGGCGAGGAAGGCCGCATCGAGACGCGCCACTTCCTGCACGCCGCGCACCATGCGGGAGAAGGTGTAGCCGCCTTCGTCGGCGAGGCCGACCCAGCCGCGCTCGGTTTCCTCGGCGAGCACATCCAGGCGGCCGGCAATGGCGGCGGCGCTGCGGGTGGCGGCCTCGGGATCGGACAGCGCGGCGGCGCTGAGCGCCCCGGAGAGGGCGGCCTGCTCGGCCACGGCGCGGTTGTAGCGGGGGTGCAGCGCATGCAGGGTGCCCCGCATGTGGCGGGCCACTTCCACCAGCCGGGTCAGGTCGGCGCTGGCGCGCACCTCGCCCGAGGCGAGCCGCAGGGAGGCATCCTCAAGGCCGGCGGTCACCAGATAGTCTTCCAGCGCCTTCTCGTCCTTGAGATAGGTCTCGGACTTGCCGCGCGTCACCTTGTAGAGCGGCGGCTGGGCGATGAAGAGATGGCCGGCCTCGACGATCTGCGGCATCTGCCGGAAGAAGAAGGTGAGCAGCAGGGTGCGGATGTGGGCGCCGTCCACGTCGGCGTCGGTCATGATGATGATCTTGTGGTAGCGCAGCTTCGACAGATCGAAGTCGTCGCGGCCGATGCCGGTGCCGAGCGCCGTGATCAGGGTGCCGATCTGCTCGGAGGACAGCATCTTGTCGAAGCGGGCGCGCTCCACGTTGAGGATCTTGCCGCGCAGGGGCAGCACCGCCTGGAAGGCGCGGTCGCGGCCCTGCTTGGCGGAGCCGCCGGCGGAGTCACCCTCCACCAGGAACAGCTCAGACTTGGCGGGGTCGCGCTCCTGGCAATCGGCCAGCTTGCCGGGCAGGGAGGCGATGTCCAGCGGGCTCTTGCGGCGGGTGAGGTCGCGCGCCTTGCGGGCGGCCTCGCGGGCGGCGGCGGCTTCCACCACCTTGCCGATCACCGATTTGGCCTCGGCGGGGTTTTCCTCGAACCAGGTGCTCAGCGCCTCGCCCACCAGGCTTTCGACCACCGGCCGGACCTCGGAGGAGACCAGCTTGTCCTTGGTCTGGGAGGAGAATTTCGGATCGGGCACCTTCACCGAGAGCACCGCGGTGAGCCCCTCGCGGCAATCCTCGCCGGTGGGGTCCACCTTCTCCTTCTTGGCGATGCCGGAGGCATTGGCGTAGCCGATCACCTGGCGGGTGAGGGCGGCGGCAAAGCCGGTGAAATGGGTGCCGCGATCCCGCTGGGGGATGTTGTTGGTGAAGCACAGAATGTTTTCGTGGTAGCCATCGTTCCACGAAAGAGCGGCTTCCACGGTGATGCCGTCTCGCTCCGCGCGGATGACGATGGGCTTGGGCACCAGCGCCGTCTTGGAGCGGTCGAGATACTTCACGAACGCCTCGATGCCCCCTTCGTAATGCAGCTCCTCGCGCTTGGGCTCGGGGCCGCGGGCATCGGTGAGGGTGATGAGCACGCCGGAATTGAGGAAGGCGAGCTCGCGCAGGCGGTGCTCCAGGGTGGCGTAATCGAACTCCACCTTGGTGAAGGTTTCCGGGCTCGGCAGGAACGTCACCTTGGTGCCACGGGCATGCTCGGGGGCCTCGCGCACCACCTTCAGCGGCGCTTCCGCGTCGCCGTGGCGGAAGCGCATGAAATGCTCCTTGCCGTCGCGCCAGATGGTCAGGTCGAGCCAGGTGGACAAGGCGTTCACCACCGAGACGCCCACCCCGTGCAGGCCACCGGAGACCTTGTAGGAATTCTGGTTGAACTTCCCGCCCGCGTGCAGCTGGGTCATGATGACCTCGGCCGCCGAAACACCTTCTTCCGGGTGCAGGTCGGTGGGGATGCCGCGGCCATCGTCGGTCACGGTCACCGAGCCGTCGGCGTTGAGGGTGACGGTGACCTCGTGGGCCCAGCCCGCCAAGGCCTCGTCGATGGCGTTGTCGACCACCTCATAGACCATGTGGTGGAGGCCCGAGCCGTCATCGGTGTCGCCGATATACATGCCCGGGCGCTTGCGCACCGCGTCCAGACCCTTCAGCACCTGAATGGACTGGGCGCCGTAATCGTCGGGGGAAGCAGCGGGCACGGGTTCTGCCATATCGGTTCTCGGATCTCGAATCGGTGGTCAGCGTCATGCGACTTTAGCGCACGCGCGCGGTGATTTGGTGGCGCCGTTGGGGCGAGGCCGCTAACGGGCGGCGACGGTCACGGCGGCTCCGGCAAGGGTGGCGCCGCAGATGCGGTTGAGGGTGCGCATGGCCCGCCGCGAGGCGATGAACCGGCGGGCCCGGTCGGCGACGATCACATAGCCGGCGAACACCGCTGTCAGCACCACCAGGATGACCCCGCTCATCTCGGCGAAGCCGAGCATGGAGAGCTGGTCGAGGTTCATCAGGGTGGGCAGCAGCGCCAGGTAGAAGGCCATGGTCTTGGGGTTGCTCAAGGTCAGGGCCACGCCGGCACCATAGAGGCCGAGCGCCGATTGATCCGTGGGCACCGGCGCGTCGCTGGGCGGCGCGGCGGGGGCTGTCCACATGCGCCAGGCCATCAGCAGCAGATAGGCGGCGCCGGCCAGGCGGACCACGATGAACAGGCTGCCGAGGGTGGCGGCCAAAGCGGCGAGGCCCAGCGCGGCGGCGGCGAGCCACAGAATGTCGCCGGTGGCGAGGCCGAGGATGAAGGCGGACGCGCCGTGGCGACCCCGGGCGAGCGTGCGCGCCACCAGGGCGACAACGGCCGGACCAGGGCTCGCGGCCCCCAGTGTCAGGACCGCCGCGAAAAGAGCGAGGCTAGCCGGTTCCATGCCTTCTAGTGCGCTGCGCGGGTCGGAAGGTCAAGTCCGGCCGCCGGCGGCGGCCTCAGACGACGCGGACGGCATCGCCCACCGCCACCCGGCCGGCCTGGACCACCCTGGCGTAGACGCCACAATCCGTGTGCCCATAGGCGCGGGCGAGGCCCTTCACCACATTGATGTCGCGGGCGGCGGTGTCCGGGTTCACATTGACGGCGGCGCAGCGCTCGGTGCGCTTGAGAATGGCGAGGCGGGCGTCGCCGATGGCCAACGTCTGCCCGACGAGGGTGAGCTCCGTGCCCGGCGCCCAGCCGTCGAGATGAAGGTTCATGCGGAAACGTCGCGGGTCCACCGCTTCACCCATGTGCCCTGCCAGATCCCGCACGCTGGCGAGATTGAGCAGGGAGATGAAGCCCGAGCGCAGGGAATCGGTGAAGCGGAAGCCCTCCGGCGCCGTCAGCAGCTGCAGCCGGCCGCGGGCCTCCTCGCCCATATAAAAGGTGAGGAAGGCCTCGATCTCGGCGCGCCCCTCCGCCGTGGCGAGGTTGCCCCTGGCGGCTTCCACCCCTTCGAGGCACAGGGTCAGTTCCCGGGAGGCGTCGTCGTAGCGGCTGTCCAGGCCGGCGAGGCGCGCATCCCGCATCAGCATCAGGAACGCCGTCTTGGGGCGATAGGCCGGGGTGGCGGGGTCAAATCCGCACGGGCCGTTCTCCACCGCATAGAGGCGATCGCCGGGGAAGAAGGCGCCGGCTTCCAGCTGCACCGCCGCCAGCGGCTCGGCGGAGAGCCCCTTCACCGGATGACGGTACAGGGCGGTGACGGTGGCGGGTGGAAGGGAGGCGACGGTCTCGACGGTGGTCATGGGTGCCGCGATCTCATCTGAAGGGCATCGCGGTCAAGCCGCCACGCCGGCTCTGGGCATCCCGGGGATGCTGGCGCCGGCGCCGAAAACGGCGTCCGGGCTTGGGCTTCGTCAAGGTTTCATGGCCGCGGAACGATAAGCTTGTTTTCGTCGCGCACCCCCTTCCGTTGCCGGGAAGCCACACCCACATGAGGCACGGCGCAGGTTGCAAGGCCGTGCGCGACGGTCGCCGGGGATACCGGGACCGTGCCCCAGCGCGTTGGCATGCTTCAGATGAAGGTGCCGGGCGTGAGAAGGAGGAAAGACATGAATTTCGAGATCTATACCGAGCGCGCGCGCGGGTTCGTCCAGTCGGCCCAGGCGCTGGCGACGCGGGAAGGTCATCAGCAGTTTACCCCTGAGCATCTCCTGAAGGTGCTCATGGACGACCCGGAAGGCTTGTGCTCGGGTCTCATCCAGCGTGCGGGCGGCAATCCCACGCTGGTGCGCGCCGATGTGGAAGCCGCGCTGGCCAAGCTGCCGAAGGTGTCGGGGGGCTCCGGCCAGGTCTATCTGAGCCAGCAGCTCGCCCGCGTCTTCGAGGCGGCGGAGCAGGCGGCCAAGAAGGCGGGTGACGGCTATGTCACCGTCGAGCGCATGCTGCTCGCTTTGGTCATCGAGAAGGAAACCGAGGCCGGCAAGATCCTGGCCCATGCGGGCGTCACCCCGCAGAATCTGAACGCGGCCATCGAGGCGCTGCGCAAGGGCCGCACCGCGGATACCGCCACCGCCGAAAACGCCTATGACGCGCTCAAGAAGTATGCCCGCGACCTGACCCAGGCGGTGCGCGACGGCAAGCTCGACCCGGTGATCGGCCGTGACGAGGAGATCCGCCGCACCATCCAGGTGCTGGCCCGCCGCACCAAGAACAACCCCGTGCTCATCGGCGAGCCGGGCGTCGGCAAGACCGCGATCGTGGAGGGCCTCGCCCGCCGCATCGTCGATGGCGACGTGCCCGAGAGCCTGAAGGGCAAGAGCCTGCTCGCCCTCGACATGGGCTCCCTCATCGCCGGCGCGAAATATCGCGGCGAGTTCGAGGAGCGCCTCAAGAGCGTGCTCAACGAGGTCGAGGCGGCCGAGGGCGGCATCATCCTGTTCATCGACGAGATGCACACGCTGGTGGGCGCCGGCAAGACCGATGGCGCCATGGATGCGTCCAACCTGCTGAAGCCGGCTTTGGCCCGCGGCGAGCTGCACTGCGTCGGCGCGACCACGCTGGATGAATACCGCAAGCATGTGGAGAAGGACGCGGCCCTCGCCCGTCGTTTCCAGCCCGTCTTCGTCTCCGAGCCCACGGTGGAGGATACCGTCTCCATCCTGCGCGGCCTGAAGGAGAAGTATGAGCTTCACCACGGCGTGCGCATCACGGATTCGTCCTTGGTGTCGGCGGCGGTGCTGTCCAACCGCTACATCACCGACCGCTTCCTGCCCGACAAGGCTATCGACCTCGTCGACGAGGCGGCCTCGCGCCTGCGCATGCAGGTGGATTCCAAGCCCGAGGAGCTGGACAATCTCGACCGTGAGATCGTCCGTCTGCGCATCGAGCAGGAAGCGCTGAAGAAGGAGACCGACACCGCCTCCAAGGACCGGCTGAAGAAGCTCGAGAAGGAGCTGGCGGAGCTGGAGGAGAAGGCCTCCGTCCTCACCTCCAAGTGGAAGGCGGACAAGGAGAAGTTGAACGAGGCGACCACCGTCAAGGCCAAGCTCGACCAGGCCCGCGCCGATCTGCAGACCGCGCAGCGCCAGGGCGAGTACCAGAAGGCCGGCGAGCTCACCTATTCGGTGATCCCGGAGCTGGAGAAGCGCCTTGCCGAGGTGGAGAAGGCCGGAGCGACCGGCGGCATGGTGGAAGAGGCGGTGACGCCCAGCCACATTGCCGGCGTCGTCTCCCGCTGGACCGGCGTGCCGGTGGACAAGATGCTGGAAGGCGAGCGCGAGAAGCTGCTGCGCATGGAGCTGGAGCTGGCCAAGCGCGTGGTGGGCCAGTCGGAGGCGGTGGCCGCCGTCTCCACCGCCGTGCGCCGGGCCCGTGCCGGCCTGCAGGACCCGAACCGGCCCATCGGCTCGTTCCTGTTCCTCGGCCCCACCGGCGTCGGCAAGACCGAGCTGACCAAGGCGTTGGCGGAGTTCCTGTTCGACGACGAGACCGCCATGGTGCGCATCGACATGTCGGAATACATGGAGAAGCACTCCGTGAGCCGCCTCATCGGTGCCCCTCCCGGCTATGTGGGCTATGACGAGGGCGGCGCCCTCACCGAAGCGGTGCGGCGCCGGCCCTATCAGGTGGTGCTGTTCGACGAGGTGGAGAAGGCCCATCCGGACGTCTTCAACGTCCTCCTGCAGGTGCTCGACGACGGGCGCCTGACGGACGGGCAGGGGCGCACGGTGGACTTCCGCAACGTGCTGATCGTCATGACCTCCAATCTCGGCGCCGAGTTCCTGGCGGATCCCCGCCAGCCCATGGGCTTCAAGGTGCCGGGCCACGAGGGCGACAAGGTGGTGTCCGACGAGGAGGCCTATGACCTGGTGATGACGGCGGTGCGGCACCACTTCCGCCCCGAGTTCATCAACCGGATCGACGAGATCGTTATGTTCCATCGCCTGAAGCGGGAGCAGATGGACTCCATCGTCGATATCCAGATGGGCCGCCTGAAGAAGCTGTTGGAGGATCGCAAGATCACCATCACGCTGTCTCCCGAGGCGCGGCACTTCCTGGCGGAGAAGGGGTATGACCCGGCCTATGGCGCGCGTCCGCTGAAGCGGACCATCCAGAAGCTGGTGCAGGACCCGCTCGCCGAGAAGATCCTCGCCGGCGACATCCTGGATGGCGCGACGGTGCAGGTCACCCTCGAAGGCGATCACCTCGCCTTCCAGTCCACCGCGGCACCCGTCGATGCGGCCGCCTGATCCTGGCGTCGCAGGGGTATGACTGAAGAGAAGAGGCCCTCCCTTCGGGGAGGGCCTTTTTGTTGTGCGCGCGGGTGGCGTCCGCCACGAGACAAGAAGCCGTTGCTCGGCACTCATCTGGTGAGAGCCATCGACGTCTGGACCGGGTGCGCGGCTTTATTCGCCGCGGGCGGCGGCCAGCAGCTCCTGGGCCCGCTGGGTGGCGGCGGCGAAGAAGGGCAGGGCGGGTGCCGCCTTCGCGAAGCAGGCCTGATAGGCCGCCGCGCCTTCTTCTTCCACATCGGTTGCCTGGTCCCAGCGCGGGTCCTGGTCGTTCCTCGATTTCTCGGCGGCGGCGATCAGGGCCTTGGATTTCGCGGCGAACCCCTTCCAGACCTTGTCGCAGGCCGGCATGGGCCTGATGGTGACCTTGACCGGCGCCGCCCCCACCACCACCCGTCCGCCGGCCATGCGGGTGAAGACGATGCTGTCCGGCACATCATTCTGGGCGCCGGTCTGGGTGAACAGGCCCAAAGCCGCATTCACCGTCTCGCCCGGAGCGGTGGTGACGGGCAGGTCCATATATTTGACGAACATCGCGTCCGATCCCATCACCGCCTGATAGAGCGCCTGTGTGCCGACGGCCGCCGCCAGCCCGCCGCGCAGCGCCTCGGGGGCGTCCTCATCCTTGGCGCTCCGGGCGAGCCAGTCTGCGAACACCGGCTCCGGCGCCACGAAGAAACGGGTGACGAAGTCGGCGCTCGAAAACAGCAGCCCATCGGGCTGCCGGGATTCCAGATAGTCGGGCACCAGGGTGGTGGGCAGGAACACCGGCGGCGGCCGGGTGTCCGCGAAGGTGACCGGGCCGATAAGCGCCGTCATGAGGCGCTCCAGCTGCTGCACCGCCGCGGCGCTGCGCGTGTCGACCGCGTCCTGGTTCTCACCGGCCTTGACGGCGGCGGCCACCGCCTCGCTCAGCTGATTGCGGGTGGCGATGTAGCTTTCGGTGGGGGTGTCGGCGGCCACGTCGTGGCTGCCCCAACAGGACAGGGCCACCACTATCGCCATGGCAGCCGCCCGGATGCCGGCACGGGCCGGTCGCGGGCGGCGCGGGCGGTCACGCAGAAGGTGATGTCCCATCCTGTGGTGTCCTCGTCTCAGCCGTGGCGGTTCGCGGGAGCGGACCGCGGCGTCGCGCTCCCGCCCTGGCGCGGGAGAGAAGAGTGAGGATGGGGGAAGGGGCCGTCAACTGCGGCGGGGGTACCCGCGGCGCTCGGGCCGCGCTGCCGGCGTCGGCCCGAGCGCGACGGATGATCAGTCGGCGCTGGAGCGCGCGGGCTTGGCGCCCGACGCGCCGGCGCTGGCCACCTTGGCCGGCACGGGGGCGTGGTTCATCAGGGCGTCCACGCGTTCGCGCTCCTTGCCGAATTCGGTGAGGAACCGCCCGGCGAGGGCACGGCCGCGGGGCAACTTGATGCGCATGGGGTCCACGAAGTTGCCGTTGATCTTCACTTCATAGTGCAGATGCGGTCCCGTGGAGAGGCCGGTGGAGCCGATGTAGCCGATCAACTGCCCTTGGCGCACCTTCATGCCTTCGCGGATGCCGCGGGCGAAGCCCGACTGGTGCGAATAGGTGGTGACATAGCCATTGGCGTGCTGGATCTCGGTGTGCTTGCCATAACCCGATTTCCAGTTGGCATAGATGATGGTGCCGTTGCCCGCCGCATAAATGGGCGTGCCGATGGAATCCGCCCAGTCCACACCGGTGTGGAGCTTGGAATAGCCGAGGATCGGATGGCGGCGGTACCCAAAGGGCGAGCGCATGACACCCCCGGCCACGGGCTTGCGCACCAGGAACTTCTTCGCGCTCTTTCCATCCTCGTCATAATAGTCGACGAGGCCGTCGTCCGAGGTCTGGAAGCGATAGTAGCGCTTGGTT
This sequence comes from Xanthobacter sp. ZOL 2024, assembly GCF_052932325.1. Lineage (NCBI taxonomy): Bacteria > Pseudomonadati > Pseudomonadota > Alphaproteobacteria > Hyphomicrobiales > Xanthobacteraceae > Xanthobacter > Xanthobacter sp. ZOL 2024. Next base: position 1,259,089 of record NZ_CM128808.1, on the reverse strand, counting down.
TCGCTGCCGGTGGTCAGCGCCGCATACAGGATCTCGTTGTTGGCGCCAGCATCGTCGGAATAGAGCACCTCGAAGCTGTCGCCGGACCGCACGCGCCGCTGGAAATCCACGTCGAAGGCATAGATCCGGATCAAATCGGCGATCACGTTGCGCGGAATCTCGTTGCGCAGCGCCGTTTCATAGACGCTCTCATAAAGCCGGATGCCGGGGCCGCTGTCGTCATCGGTATCCTCCGAGACGCCGGCGATCTCCGTTTCCGCAGGCTCGGGCACGTTCACGAACTCGTTGCGGTCCGACAACGCAATGGTGCCCTCGTGGCCGGAATCGCTGAACAGCGACACGCGCAGGGGCAGAATGCGGCTGCCCTCCTGCTGCAGCAGCATGCGCAGGCGCAGCCCGTCCTTGATCCGCCCATCCTTGCCACGATTGAAAGCCACCGAAAGGGCGCGGGCATCCTCCTTCGAAACGCCGGCGTCGGTGAGGATGGAGATGATGGTCTCGCCCTTCTTCACCACCACCGTGGTGTCGGACCAGTCATTGCCGCCAGAGGTCTCCGCCGAGCTCTTGGGGATGAAGCTGACATTATTCATGGCACCGCTGGGCACCGGCGTGCCCAGGCTGGTGCCTTGGGTCGCATAGGCCAGATAGGCCGGGGCGCCGGGTGCGAAGCGTGAATTGCTGCCGACGATGGCGGGCGGCAGCGCCCCCGGCTGGCTGCGCGCCAGCTCGGCGATCTCGCGCACCTTCACGAGCACGCTTTCCATGGAGGCGGTGGCGCCCAGCTTGGTCTGGGCGCTGAGCGCTCCCAGGTCGCGCATCACCACCGTCACCTCGCCGGTGGGCTCCGCCTGGGGTGCGGCTTCCTCCCGCGCGCCGGAATCGGCGGTGAGCTGGGCGGGATTGAAGCGGGGGACGTTGGACGACACCGAGGTGGTGGACATGGCCAGATTGGCCGCCACCCGGGTGAAGGGGCGCACCTTGATGATCTCGCGATCGCCGACCTTGGTGGCGGTCGAGACGCGGAAGGTCTGCCGGGCGTTGCTGGAATCGCCGAGCAGGGACATGCGATCGCCCTTGCGCAGCACGTTGCTCGGCCGTTCCCCCTTGGCCAGGGTCTGGCGCAGGGCGGTACGGATCTTCTCCGGCATCAACGCCAGCCGGTGCTCGCCGTCGAGCGCGGCATAGACTGCGCCGCCCATCAGGAAGGAGCCGCACAGGGCCGTGAGCAGGGTGGCCGCAAACCAGCGGACGGAAACCCGTCGCCGATCCACTTCCTCCTCGTCGCCGTCGACACCCAGCGGGGGATCGTCTCCGAGCCCGGCCGCGCTGGTTCCGTCGCGCCATGCCCCGGCTGATCTGCGTTGATACAACTTCCGTCCCTTCCGCACTTCACGAGACCAGTTGGTATCGCGAATTCGTTTCTAGACGTTCGACTGGAAAATGCCTTTCCGGCCCGCTTCCGTCAACGCGCCGGCCCGCCGTTCCGTCGCATCCGCTCCACCGGCGCGCCAACAGAGCCGCCCGTCGCGGCAAAAGCATGGCGTTGGCCGCGGCCGGGGTGTCCGTTTCCGGCCCGTGCGGACACCCCT